>NZ_CM142685.1:0-3559965 GCF_054889485.1 Clostridium sp. JNZ X4-2
ATGAATGCCCATCCAAAAGAAATATGGGAAAAATCTTTAAATATAATAAAAGGTGAAATTACCGAAGTAAGTTTTAACACATGGATTAAAAGTATTACTCCTGTATCCATTGAAAATGACACTTTTATATTAAGCGTACCAAATGATTTAACTAAAGGAATATTATCTAGTAAATATACAAATTTAATATCAAATGCATTAAAATTAATTACTTCAAAAAAATATAGTATTAAATTTTTAGTTTTATCTCAATCTGAAGAAGCTTTAACATCAGATGATAAACCTAAAAGATATAACAAGAAATCTGTATTGATAAATGACGAAATGTCTACCATGTTAAACCCCAAATATACTTTTGATTCTTTCGTTATAGGAAACAGCAATAGATTCGCCCACGCTGCATCTCTTGCTGTAGCTGAATCTCCTGCTAAAGCATATAATCCATTATTTATATATGGAGGAGTAGGTCTGGGAAAAACCCATTTAATGCACGCTATAGGCCACTATGTATTAGATAATGATAATAAATCTAAAGTAACTTACGTTTCATCTGAAAAATTTACAAATGAACTTATAAACTCAATAAAAGATGATAAAAATGTAGAATTCAGAAACAAATACAGAAATGTAGATGTTCTATTAATAGACGATATTCAGTTTATAGCAGGTAAAGAAAGAACTCAGGAAGAGTTCTTCCATACTTTTAATGCCTTATATGAAGCAAATAAACAAATAATACTATCAAGCGACAGGCCACCAAAAGAAATTCCTACACTGGAAGACAGACTTAGATCCAGATTCGAATGGGGACTTATAGCAGATATTCAACCACCAGATTTTGAAACTAGAATGGCTATATTAAAAAAGAAAGCTGATGTAGAAAAATTAAACATCCCAAATGAAGTTATGGTATATATAGCTACAAAAATTAAATCAAATATCAGAGAACTAGAAGGTGCCTTAATACGTATAGTTGCCTTTTCTTCACTTACAAACAAAGAAATAAGCATAGATCTAGCTATAGAAGCATTAAAAGATATAATTTCAAGTAAACAGTCGAAACAAGTTACAGTAGATCTAATACAAGATGTAGTGGCAAATTACTACAACTTAAAAGTATCTGATTTCAAATCAGCCAGAAGGACCAGAAATGTAGCTTTTCCACGACAAATAGCAATGTATTTATGTAGAAAACTTACAGATATGTCTCTACCCAAAATAGGAGAAGAATTTGGAGGTAGAGATCATACTACTGTAATACACGCTTATGAAAAAATATCAAGTAATCTAAAACAAGATGAAAGTCTACAAAATGCTGTAAGTGACTTAACAAAGCGTCTAAATCAAAAATAATTATCAACAGATGTTATTAATTATTTTATGATACATTGTTGATATTATGATATATTTATTATTTTTTTTTATCATGTGGATAATGTTATTTTTCAATACTTATTTATCCACAGTTATTTTTTTCATTTTTTTCAGTGATATTAACGCTTTTATGACTTATCAACATACTAACAGCCTCTACTACTATTATTACTAATAATAAGTTAATTATCTATCTCTATCTAGAAAATATATTGTTAATAAAGGAGATGCTATAAAAATGAAAATCATATGCAATAAAACATATTTACAAGAAGCTATATTTATAGCTCAAAAAGCAATAACTGGAAAATCCAGTATGCCTATTCTGAACGGATTAAAAATAACTGCCTCTAACAACCAAATTACATTAATAGGATCAGATATAGATTTAAGTATAGAAACTAAAATAAATGCAGAAGTTGAAGAAGAAGGAACAATCGTAATTGACGCCAGATTATTTGGAGAAATTATAAGAAAATTACCTGATGACAATATAAGTATCTCAACTATAGAAAATAATTCTATAGAAATATTATGCCAAAAATCAAAGTTTAATCTCATACATATGAATGCTGAAGATTTTCCTGAAATACCTAATATAAATGAAAATATGATTTTTTCAGTACCTCAAAAAATATTAAAAAATATGATAAAAAGTGTTATATTTGCTACAGCTCAAGATGAAACAAGGCCTATTCTTACAGGGGTCTTATTTGAAATAAAAAATAAAAAATTAAATTTAGTAGCTTTAGATGGATATAGGTTGGCTTTAAAATCAGAGTATTTAAATACCGACAATATAATAAATGCTGTGATTCCGGGAAAAACACTTAATGAAGTCTCTAAAATCTTGGAGGATAATGAAAAAGATGTGAATATAACATTTACACCCAATCATATACTTTTTAATTTAGTTAATACAAAAATTATATCCAGACTTTTAGAAGGTGAGTTTATAAAATATAATTCCATAATTCCTGAAGAATTTAATATGATAGCTACTGCTAAGAAAGATGAACTTTTAAATTGTATTGAAAGGGCATCTTTAATGGCTAAAGACAGCAATACTAATTTAGTAAAATTCCAATTGGAAGAAAATACCATGATAATAACATCTAATTCTCAATTGGGAATGGTAAGAGAGGAGTTAAATATAATTTTGCAGGGAGATAATTTACAAATTGCATTTAACTCAAAATACTTAATGGATGTTTTAAAAATAATGGATGAAGAAGAAATTGTATTGGAATTTTCAAGCAGTGTAAGCCCATGCATAATTAAAAATAAAATTAAAGATAATTGTACTTACCTAGTTTTGCCGGTTAGACTTTTAAATAGTTAAAAATAAATAAATTGGAGATAATAGAAAATGGATGAAATTAAAATTAATACAGAAGTAATAAGATTAGACTCATTTTTAAAATGGTGTGGGGCGGTTTCACAAGGATCTGAAGCTAAGCTTTTTATAAAAGAAGGTATGGTAAGGGTAAATGGAGAAGTGGAAACAAGGCGGAGTAAAAAACTTTATAAAGGATTTACCGTTGAATTTAAAAAGGAAACTTATAAAATTATTTAACTGCACTAAAAATTTATTATTAATTGTATATGACATATTGTGATATAATTATAAATAGGTGTTTTTTAAATGTATATTAAATATTTAAAACTTAGAAATTTTAGAAATTATAAAAACCTGGATATTGAATTCAGTAAAGGTGTGAATATATTTACAGGAGATAATGCCCAAGGAAAAACAAATTTACTTGAAAGTATATATTACTGCAGTATAGGTAAATCTCCCAGGACAAACAAAGATAAGGAATTAATAAATTGGGAAGGCAAAGAAACTTATATAGAAGCTTATATAGAAAAAAAATCACTGGATAAGAATATAGAAATAAAGATATTTAAAGAAGGTAAAAAGGGAATAAATATAAATTCTATAAAAGTAAATAAGTTGTCTCAACTTATGGGAGTTTTTAATGTAGTAATGTTCTCTCCTGAAGATTTAAAAATAGTAAAAGAATCGCCGGTTTTTAGAAGAAAATTTTTAGATATCGAGCTTTGTAAATTCAGTAAAAAATATTATTTTAATTTGGTTCAATACAATAAGACTTTAAATGAAAGAAATACTTTACTTAAAAAGTGGAGAAATTACAATGATGATATTCTTCAGGTATATGACAGACAATTATCTAAATATGGTGGAATTATAATAGATATGAGAAATAAATATATAAAAAGGCTTAGTGAAAAAGGAAAAGTTATTCATAATGACATAACTTCTGGAGCTGAAGATATAGAATTTAAATATATAACACCTTTAGAAAATTTAAATAAAACAGAAGATAATTTATTTAAAATATTAAAAATTAATAGAAAAAATGATATAGATAGAGGTACTACACTTTATGGTCCACATAGGGATGATTTTGTTACAACAATAAATGGTATTAATGTTAGAAACTTTGGTTCTCAAGGCCAACAGAAAACATCAGTGTTAACTATAAAATTTGCTTCTCTTGAGATAATAAAGGAAATTATAGGTGAATATCCTGTTTTGCTATTAGATGATGTTTTATCTGAATTGGATGCAAATAGACAAAGATATATACTAGGATCTATAAATAAAATACAAACATTTATAACTTGTACAGGAATTGATGACATTAAAAAGGATTCTAAGGATAAGGCATGTTTGTTTGTTGTAAAGAATGGTAAAGTAATTATGACTTAGTTTTTGAAAGGAGATTATTTATGTTTTTACATTTAGGTGAAAATATAGTTGTTCCAATAAAGGATGTAATAGGAATATTTGATGTTGAAACTTCAACATATAACTCTGATACAACTCAATTTTTAAGGATGGCTGAAGAAGATGGATTTGTTCAGAAGATCACAAAAGATAAACCTAAATCTTTTATCATTGCTGAAGTAAATAAAAAGAGTAAAATTTATTTATCGCCTATATCTTCATCAACGTTAACTAAAAGATCAAAAGCTTTAGATTATAGACTTTAAGATAAATAGGAGGATAGGTATGCTACAAGAAAAAAAACAAGTTTATGATGAAAATCAAATACAGGTATTAGAAGGTTTGGAAGCTGTTAGAAAAAGACCCGGAATGTATATTGGAAGTACCAGTTCAAGGGGACTTCATCATTTAGTATATGAGATAGTTGATAATAGTATAGATGAAGCATTGGCAGGATACTGTGATAGAATAGAAGTAACTATACATGAGGATAATTCTATAACAGTTATTGATAACGGTAGGGGAATGCCTGTTGGAATCCATCATAAAATGAAAAAACCAACGGTAGAAGTAATAATGACTATACTTCATGCAGGAGGAAAGTTTGGCGGCGGCGGATACAAAGTTTCAGGAGGACTTCATGGAGTAGGTGCATCAGTTGTAAATGCCTTATCTGAGATTTGTGAGGTTGAAGTAAAAAGAGAAGGTCATATATGGAAACAGGTATTTAAAAAGGGGAAAGTAGTAACTGGATTAGATATTATAGGTAATAGTGAAGAAAGTGGGACAAAAATACATTTTAAACCTGATTCAGAAATATTTGATGAAGTAGAATTTGATTTTGACGTATTATCTCAAAGACTTAGAGAACTGGCCTTTTTAAATAAGGGAATAAAGATATCTTTAAAAGATAGAAGAGATGATAGAGAAGAGATTTTCCACTATGAAGGTGGAATAAAATCATTTGTGACTTATCTTAACAGAAATAAGCAGACAATTCATAAAGATCCCATATATGTGGAAGGTAAAAAAGATGACTACTCTGTAGAAATTGCTATTCAATATAATGATGGATATAATGAAAATATTTTTTCCTTTGCCAATAACATAGATACAGTAGAAGGGGGAACTCATTTAGCTGGATTTAAATCTGCATTAACTAGAGTTTTTAATGATTATGCAAAAAAATTTGGCATATTAAAAGAAAATGATAAAAATTTGTCAGGTGAGGACATAAGAGAAGGACTTACTGCTGTTATATCTATAAAACTTATAGATCCCCAATTTGAAGGTCAAACAAAAACAAAGCTTGGAAATAGTGAGGTACGTGGTATAGTTGATAGTATAATGGGAGAAGCGCTTAATAATTTTCTACAGGAAAATCCCCAAATAGCAAAATTAATATTGGATAAATCATTAATGGCTTCTCGTGCTAGAGAAGCAGCAAGAAAGGCAAGAGAATTAACGAGACGTAAATCTATACTTGAGAATACATCTCTTCCAGGAAAACTTGCAGATTGCTCATCTAAAGATTCATCTGAATGTGAGATATATTTGGTAGAGGGTGATTCAGCAGGCGGATCGGCTAAACAGGGCAGGGATAGAAAGTTTCAGGCCATACTTCCACTTAGAGGAAAAATAATGAATGTGGAGAAACAGAGATTGGATAAAATACTTGGATATGAGGAAATAAGGGCTATGATAACAGCCTTTGGAGCAGGTATAGGAAAAGAATTTGATATTACTAAAATAAGGTACAACAAAATAATAATAATGACAGATGCAGATGTAGACGGAGCACATATAAGAACATTATTGCTTACGTTTTTTTATAGATATATGCAGGAATTAGTTGAAAAATGTCATGTTTATATAGCTCAACCACCCTTATATAAGATATCTAAAAGTAAAAAAGAATATTATGCATATTCAGATAAGGAACTAGAAGTGTTGTTGAATGAAATAGGAGGAAAAGATAATAATGTTGACATTCAAAGATATAAGGGGCTTGGAGAAATGGATTCTGAACAGCTTTGGGATACTACAATGAACCCTGAAACTAGGACACTTATTCAAGTAAATGTAGATGATGCCATGGCTGCTGATGAAATTTTCACTATACTTATGGGCGATAAAGTAGAACCTCGTAGAGAATTTATACAGCAAAATGCTAAAAAGGTTGTAAACTTAGATATATAGTAAAGAGGTGTAGTTGATGTTTGATGAAGGTAAAATTTTACCAGTAGACATAAGCAAGGAAATGAAAAAAAGTTATATAGATTATGCTATGAGCGTTATTGTAAGCCGTGCACTTCCAGATGTACGTGATGGGTTAAAGCCAGTTCATAGAAGAATATTATTTTCTATGTATGAATTGGGATTGACTCCTGAAAAAGGATATAGGAAATGTGCAAGAATTGTTGGAGATGTATTAGGTAAATATCATCCGCATGGTGATACTGCTGTTTATGATGCTTTAGTTAGAATGGCACAGGAATTTTCAATTAGATACACTTTAGTTGATGGTCATGGAAATTTTGGTTCAGTAGACGGAGATAGTGCTGCAGCTATGAGGTATACTGAAGCTAAAATGAATAAAATAACCCTTGAAATGTTAAGGGATATAAATAAAAATACGGTAGATTTTGTTCCAAATTTTGATGGTGAAGAAAAAGAACCTTCGGTTCTTCCATCTAGATTTCCGAATTTGCTTGTAAATGGATCTGCTGGAATAGCTGTTGGTATGGCTACCAATATACCACCTCATAATTTAACTGAAGTTGTAAATGGCGTGATAATGATAATAGATAATCCGCAAGTTACAATTGATGAACTTATGACATGTATAAAAGGTCCGGATTTTCCAACAGCAGGATTAATAATTGGTACATCTGGTATAAAAAGTGCTTATGAAACTGGCAGAGGAAAGATATTAGTAAGAGCAAAAACTGAAATTGAAGAGATAAGTGGAAGAAATAGAATATTGATAACTGAAATTCCATATCAAGTTAATAAGTCAAAACTTATAGAAAATATGGCTGAACTTGTGAAAAATAAAAAAATAGATGGAATATCAGATATTAGAGATGAATCAGATAGAGATGGAATGAGGGTTGTTATTGAATTAAAAAGGGATGCAAATCCCAATGTAACTCTCAATCAATTATATAAACATACAAGAATGCAGGATACTTTTGGAATCATAATGCTGACTCTTGTAAATAATGAACCTAAGGTATTAAATTTAAAGCAGATACTTGTGTATTACCTGCAGTTTCAAGAAGAGATTATAACAAGAAGGACTAGATTTAATTTAGATAAGGCTCAAGCTAGAGCTCATATTCTTGAGGGATTAAAAATAGCATTAGATCATATTGATGAAGTAATAAATTTAATAAGGGCATCTAAAACTACAGAAAATGCTAGAAATGGTTTAATGACTAAATTTAATCTTTCAGAAAAACAGGCTCAAGCCATCTTGGATATGAGACTCCAAAGGCTTACTGGACTTGAAAGAGAGAAAATTGAAAATGAATATAACGAATTGATGGAAACAATAAAACATCTTAATGAAATCTTGGAAAATAAGTCTCTTTTGTTGGGTATAATTAGAGATGAATTAATTGAAATAAGGAATAAATATGGCGATGAAAGAAAAACTGAGATACAAATAAGCAATGATGATTTAAATATTGAAGATCTTATTGAAGAAAAAGAAGTGGTAATAACTTTAACCCATGAGGGATACATAAAGAGAATTTCTGCTGATACCTACTCTTCACAAAGAAGAGGAGGAAGAGGAATACAGGCCATGGCTACAAAAGAAGATGATTTTGTTGAACATATATTTATCACTTCAACTCATAGTCATATTTTGTTTTTTACCAATAAGGGTAAAGTATATAAATTAAAAGGATACGAGATCCCAGAAGCAGGTAGAACCGCTAAAGGTACAAATTTAGTTAATTTACTGCCTTTAGATGTAAGTGAAAAGATCCAGGCTGTTATAGCTTTTAAAGAAATTGACCAAGATAAAGATAATTATTTTATAATGGCAACTAAAAATGGTTTGATTAAAAAAACTAAAATAAGCCAATATGCTTCTATAAGAAAAAGCGGTTTAAATGCTATAAATTTAAAAGATGAAGATGAACTTATACAAGTTAAAATGACTACTGGACAGAGTGAAATACTTGTTTTTACTAAAAATGGATATGCAATAAGATTTAGTGAAAAAGATGTAAGATCTACAAGTAGAAATACTACAGGCGTAAAGGCCATAACTTTGAGGCATGGAGATATAGCTGTTTCTATGGATATTGTAGATGAAAGTCAGGATGTTCTTGTTATAAGTGAAAATGGATTTGGTAAGAGAACTCCTATAGGTGAATACACTATCCATAGAAGAGGTGGAAAAGGTATTATAACTTATAAGGTTACAGAAAAAACAGGATTAATGGTTGGGGCTAGAATTGTAAAGGATGAAGATGAAATTATGCTTATAAATAGCAGTAATGTAGCTATAAGGCTCAATGTATCCGAAGTATCAACTACAAGTAGAAATACTATGGGTGTTACACTTATGAAAACAGGAGAGGAACAAAGAGTTGTTGCAATTGCTAAAATAAATTGTAGCGATGAAATTAAAGATGAATAATTTTTTACAATAATAATAAAAATAGCTTGTTTAATAGTGAAATATTTTAACTTTATTAAAATATTTCACTATTTATTTTTGAGTGTAAAAATTCATCTGTAAATCAGGATGATCAACTTTTAAAATTAATACAAATAAATCAAAAAATATGTTGACTCCACTTAATTAAGGTGATAGAATATAAAAGCTGTATAAATTAAAACTTTGTTAAAAGTTTGTGTTTATAAGGTATTGATAATCTTAAACTAATGTGGTAAACTAAAATAGTTCTTAATTATTGAAGGTGATCCTTGAAAATTAAACAGAATAAAATATAAGGAAAACTTATATAAGAATAAACCAGCAATTCTTTTGAGCTGCAGCAGCAGCAAAGAAAGTAATTTCGTAATATTTTGTATGTTATGTTCAGCAGTAAAGCATCATTTATGATGTTATACATACTTAGCGTAATGTATCTAAAATTAATAATAACGAGCAGTTCCAGGAAAACCTTGAGCCAGGAGCAGAGTTTACTTAAGTAAATGAGCACCGCAGGGTCGGGTTTGACGAAGAAATGCGAAGTTAGTATTAATTTTCTAAAGAGGCAATAAGCCTGAAATTGGCAGTAACGAGTACAGCAAGGAAAAGGCTGAATGAGGAGCAGAGTTTACTTACGTAAATGAGCACCGGAATGAAGCATTTGACGCAGCTGGACGAAGTTAATGGCAATTTTAAACAGAGCCATATAAACTTTTAAATTAAGAGTTTGATCCTGGCTCAGGACGAACGCTGGCGGCGTGCTTAACACATGCAAGTCGAGCGATGAAGCTCCTTCGGGAGTGGATTAGCGGCGGACGGGTGAGTAACACGTGGGTAACCTGCCTCAAAGAGGGGGATAGCCTCCCGAAAGGGAGATTAATACCGCATAACAAGTATGATTCACATGGATGGTACTTTAAAGGAGCAATCCGCTTTGAGATGGACCCGCGGCGCATTAGCTAGTTGGTAGGGCAACGGCCTACCAAGGCAACGATGCGTAGCCGACCTGAGAGGGTGATCGGCCACATTGGAACTGAGAGACGGTCCAGACTCCTACGGGAGGCAGCAGTGGGGAATATTGCACAATGGGCGAAAGCCTGATGCAGCAACGCCGCGTGAGTGAAGAAGGTTTTCGGATTGTAAAGCTCTGTCATCTGGGACGATAATGACGGTACCAGATGAGGAAGCCACGGCTAACTACGTGCCAGCAGCCGCGGTAATACGTAGGTGGCAAGCGTTGTCCGGAATTACTGGGCGTAAAGGGTGCGCAGGCGGACATTTAAGTGAGATGTGAAATACCCGGGCTTAACCCGGGCAGTGCATTTCAAACTGGGTGTCTGGAGTGCAGGAGAGGAGAACGGAATTCCTAGTGTAGCGGTGAAATGCGTAGAGATTAGGAAGAACACCAGTGGCGAAGGCGGTTCTCTGGACTGTAACTGACGCTGAGGCACGAAAGCGTGGGTAGCAAACAGGATTAGATACCCTGGTAGTCCACGCCGTAAACGATGAGTACTAGGTGTAGGAGGTATCGACCCCTTCTGTGCCGCAGTAAACACAATAAGTACTCCGCCTGGGAAGTACGATCGCAAGATTAAAACTCAAAGGAATTGACGGGGGCCCGCACAAGCAGCGGAGCATGTGGTTTAATTCGAAGCAACGCGAAGAACCTTACCTGGACTTGACATCCCCTGAATATCTTAGAGATAAGAGAAGCCCTTCGGGGCAGGGAGACAGGTGGTGCATGGTTGTCGTCAGCTCGTGTCGTGAGATGTTAGGTTAAGTCCTGCAACGAGCGCAACCCCTGTTGTTAGTTGCTAACAGTAAGATGAGCACTCTAACAAGACTGCCGCGGTTAACGCGGAGGAAGGTGGGGATGACGTCAAATCATCATGCCCCTTATGTCCAGGGCAACACACGTGCTACAATGGGTAGGAACAACGAGACGCAAGACCGCAAGGTGGAGCAAACCTCAAAAACTACTCTCAGTTCGGATTGCAGGCTGAAACCCGCCTGCATGAAGCTGGAGTTGCTAGTAATCGCGAATCAGCATGTCGCGGTGAATACGTTCCCGGGCCTTGTACACACCGCCCGTCACACCATGAGAGCTGGCAACACCCGAAGTCCGTAGTCTAACGAAAGAGGACGCGGCCGAAGGTGGGGTTAGTGATTGGGGTGAAGTCGTAACAAGGTAGCCGTAGGAGAACCTGCGGCTGGATCACCTCCTTTCTAGGGAGTCGAAAGATGATTGTAATGATTGTCTTAAAAAAAATTGGTAGTAACGAGCAGATCAAGGAAAGGCTTGAGCGAGGAGCAGAGCTTACTAGTGTAAGTGAGCACCACAGCGAAAGACTTGACGAAGAAATGTGAAGTTAATAGCGATTTTTGATGGTTTAACTTATAGAAGTAATCCAGTTTATTCTGTTTAATTTTGAGGGATCATCCTCAAAAATTTAATGTCTTGGGGGTATAGCTCAGCTGGGAGAGCATCTGCCTTGCACGCAGAGGGTCAAGAGTTCGAATCTCTTTATCTCCACCATAAGGGCTTATAGCTCAGCTGGTTAGAGCGCACGCCTGATAAGCGTGAGGTCGATGGTTCGAGTCCATTTAAGCCCACCATTAATCAATTGTAGAATGCACAATGTACATTTCACAATTGAATTTCTGTTCCAAATTGTACAGTGCAAGCTGTAATTGTGAACAGAAAAAAAATTGTCCTTTGAAAATTGCACAGTAAATAAGAAATAAAAAATTGGTAGTAACGAGCAGAAATGTGAAGTTAATATCAATTTTAGAAACAAAGCTAAGGTTAGAAATAACCTTTGTAGTATATAAGTATAACTAGTTTATACTTATTTGTAAGTTATGACGTAAGTTATAACTGAGAACCAATGTAATTAAAATTAATAGCAGCGAACAAGACAAGGAAAAACCTGAGTGAGGAGCAGAGTTTACTAATGTAAATGAGCACCGGAGAGAAGGTTTTGACGCAGTATTGTGAAGCTGATAGTAATTTTTAAGAAAATTGATAGTAACGAGTACAGCAAGGAAAATACCGAAGGAGGAACGGAGTTTACTAGTGTAAATGAGTACCGGAGTGAGGTATTTGACGCAGCTGGACGAAGTTAATGGCAATTTTAAAACTAAAGGTCAAGCTACAAAGGGCGCATGGAGGATGCCTTGGCACCAGGAGCCTAAGAAGGACGCGATAAGCTGCGAAAAGCTCTGGGTAGGCGCAAATAGCCAGTGAACCAGAGATATCCAAATGGGGAAACCCACCCAGACAACGCTGGGTACTGCATGTTGAATAAATAGATATGCAGAGGCAGACCCGGGGAACTGAAACATCTAAGTACCCGGAGGAAGAGAAAGAAACATCGATTTTCCAAGTAGCGGCGAGCGAAAGGGAAAGAGCCCAAACCAGAAACTTGTTTCTGGGGTTGAGGTCAGGTCATAAAAGCAGGGAAGACTTAATTGAATACAACTGGAAAGTTGAGCCGCAGAAGGTAACAGCCCTGTAAGTGAAAAGGAAGAACTGCGAGACCTGAACCAGAGTACCACGAGACACGAGAAACCTTGTGGGAAGCAGGGAGGACCACCTCCCAAGGCTAAATACTACCTGGTGACCGATAGAGAAGAAGTACCGTGAGGGAAAGGTGAAAAGAACCCCGGGAGGGGAGTGAAATAGAATCTGAAACCGTGTGTCCACAAATAGTCGAAGTACGATAAAGTACGACGGCGTGCTTTTTGTAGAACGAGCCAGCGAGTTACGATATGCAGCAAGGTTAAGTACTTAAGGTATGGAGCCGGAGGGAAACCGAGTCTGAAGAGGGCGAGAAGTTGTATGTTGTAGACCCGAAACCGGGTGACCTATCCATGGCCAGGTTGAAGCGGAAGTAAAATTTCGTGGAGGACCGAACCACAATGGTGTTGAAAAACCATGGGATGAGCTGTGGATAGCGGAGAAATTCCAATCGAACCCGGAGATAGCTGGTTCTCCTCGAAATAGCTTTAGGGCTAGCGTTGAGAGTGAGTAATGGAGGTAGAGCACTGAATGGGGTAGGGGCTGACAACAGTTACTGAACCTTATCAAACTCCGAATGCCATAAACTTGAATCTCAGCAGTCAGACTGCGAATGATAAGATCCGTGGTCAAAAGGGAAAAAGCCCAGACCACCAGCTAAGGTCCCGAAGTGTAAGTTAAGTGGAAAAGGAAGTGTGATCTCTAAGACAACTAGGATGTTGGCTCAGAAGCAGCCACTCATTTAAAGAGTGCGTAATAGCTCACTAGTCAAGAGGTCATGCGCCGAAGATGTCCGGGGCTAAAACTTACCACCGAAGCTGTGGGCTTGAAAGAGCGGTAGAGGAGCATGCTGTCCAGGGAGAAGCCGTACCGGAAGGAGCGGTGGACAGGACAGGAGAGAGAATGCTGGCATAAGTAGCGAGAAATAAGTGAGAATCTTATTGGTCGAAAACCTAAGGTTTCCTGAGGAAGGTTCGTCCACTCAGGGTAAGTCGGGACCTAAGCCGAGGCCGAAAGGCGTAGGTGATGGACAATCGGTTGAAATTCCGATACCGCATATAGATGAAAAAGACCAGAAGGGATGACGCAGGAGGATAGGATGTGCATACTGTTGGAGGTATGTCTAAGCAGTGAGTGAGAATACAGAGGGAAAACCATGTATTCAATTGCGAGCTGTTATGGGGAATCCGAAAGGAGAAGTATCTGATATCACACTGCCAAGAAAAGTCTCTATGGAATTTATGTGTGCCCGTACCGCAAACCGACACAGGTAGGTGAGGAGAGAATCCTAAGACCATCGGAAGAATTGTTGTTAAGGAACTCGGCAAATTGACTCCGTAACTTAGGGAGAAGGAGTGCCTCGAAAGAGGCCGCAGAGAAAAGGCTCAAGCAACTGTTTATCAAAAACACAGGTTTCTGCTAAAGCGAAAGCTGAAGTATAGGAGCTGACGCCTGCCCGGTGCTGGAAGGTTAAGGGGAATACTAAGCAGCAATGCGAAGGTAAGAACTTAAGCCCCAGTAAACGGCGGCCGTAACTATAACGGTCCTAAGGTAGCGAAATTCCTTGTCGGGTAAGTTCCGACCCGCACGAATGGCGTAATGATTTGAGCACTGTCTCGACAACAAATCCGGCGAAATTGAAATGCAAGTGAAGATGCTTGCTACCCGCGATTGGACGGAAAGACCCCGTAGAGCTTTACTGTAGCTTATCACTGAATTTCGGTATTGTCTGTACAGGATAGGTGGGAGACATGGAAGGAGTGGCGTCAGCCATTTTGGAGTCGATGTTGGGATACCACCCTGACAGTACTGGAATTCTAACCGGGTGCCATGAAACTGGCAACGGGACAATGTTAGGTGGGCAGTTTGACTGGGGCGGTCGCCTCCAAAAGAGTAACGGAGGCGTACAAAGGTTTCCTCAGAAGGGTTGGAAATTCTTCGGAGAGTGCAAAGGCATAAGGGAGCCTGACTGCGACACATACAGGTGGAGCAGGGACGAAAGTCGGTCTTAGTGATCCGGTGGTACCTCGTGGGAGGGCCATCGCTCAACGGATAAAAGCTACCTCGGGGATAACAGGCTGATCTCCCCCAAGAGTTCACATCGACGGGGAGGTTTGGCACCTCGATGTCGGCTCGTCGCATCCTGGGGCTGAAGTAGGTCCCAAGGGTTGGGCTGTTCGCCCATTAAAGCGGCACGCGAGCTGGGTTCAGAACGTCGTGAGACAGTTCGGTCCCTATCCGTCGCGGGCGCAGGAAATTTGAGAGGAGCTGTCCTTAGTACGAGAGGACCGGGATGGACTGACCTCTGGTGAACCAGTTGTTCCGCCAGGAGCACAGCTGGGTAGCTAAGTCGGGAAGGGATAAACACTGAAAGCATCTAAGTGTGAAGCCCCCCTCAAGACAAGATTTCCCACAGCGAAAGCTGGTAAGACCCCTTGAAGAACACAAGGTGATAGGTCAGAGGTGTAAGCGTGGCAACATGTTAAGCTGACTGATACTAATAGGTCGAGGGCTTGACCAAAAACAATATGGATAAATATTTACTGTGCAATTTTCAGAGGATATGAATTTTATGTAGTGTAGAGTTGAAATCAAATAGAAATTTTAACGAAACTATATGAATCTCATAGAAAAAATAATAATAAGTTTTCAATAAAGTATTGACACTTTATTGAAAGCAAAGTATAATATAAAACTGTGATGAAAAATTAGTGAATTTGCTCAGCTAAAGCTGAGGAGTACTGATTTGTTACCAAAATCAAAGATTTTTATAAAGTAATATGATAAGAAAATTGGTAATAACGAGCAGTTCAAGAAAAGGCTTGAGTGAGGAGCGAAAATTACTTATGTAATTGAGCACCGTAGTGAAAAACTTGATGCAGAAATGCGAAGTTAGTAGCAATTTTCGATAATAATATCTGGTGGCAATAACGTGAAGGCAACACCCCTTACCATTTCGAACAGGAAGGTTAAGCTTCACAGTGCCCATGGTACTGCAGGGGAGGCCCTGTGGGAGAACAGGTCGTCGCCAGGTAAACATATGGATCTTTAGCTCAGTTGGTTAGAGCAACCGGCTCATAACCGGTTGGTCCGGGGTTCGAGTCCCTGAAGGTCCACCATACGGGGGTATAGCTCAGCTGGGAGAGCATCTGCCTTGCACGCAGAGGGTCAAGAGTTCGAATCTCTTTATCTCCACCATAAGCATAAAAGAACTACATTATAATGTAGTTCTTTTATTATATAAAATATTATTTTAATTTATATTTATGAATAATACATTGAATTGAAAGGTGAAAGAAAAATGGCACTTTACAGGATAAAGCAATTTTATTGGGCTCTTACAGCTAAAATTAGTAAAGATGATGTTAATTTTACAAATTATATTTTAAATATAAAAGAATTAAAGTTATTTAACAAGTTGTCTGTACAGGAACAAAAACATTCTGTAAAAGTAGCTTATGATGTACAAAATATTTGCAATAATAAATATGAGAGAGTAAATACAAATTTATTGTTAAAGGCAGCACTTTTGCATGATATAGGTAAGATATATAGTAGGTTGAATATAATAGATAAGTCTATTATGGTGTTAGGAGATAAGTTTTCTAGAGGCAGGTTAAAAAAGTTTTCAAATAATAAAAAGATAAATATATATTATAACCATGCTATATTGGGAAAAGAGTTATTGAGAAAAATAGAAACGGATGACAGATTACTTTATTTAGTAGAAAATCATCATAATGAAAAAATAATTAATGATCTAGAGCTTGATATACTTAGATATTGTGACAGAAGGAATTAAGATATAAAGAATAATTTTAATTATATTTTAAGTAGTTTCTTTTAATTGTCTATAAAGTTATTCCAGTTTTTATGATATAATGGTAATATGAATATAATTGCTTGCTTTAAAAATGTGTTATTGGAGGTTAGTATGAACTCAGAAGACAGAAGAATATGTATTAAGGAAATTCTTGAAAAAAGTTATAAACCTCAAAAAGGCCATATTTTAGCTGAAAAACTAGGTGTTACCAGACAGATAATAGTTAAGGATATAGCAATCTTAAGGGCTGAAGGTAAAAGTATAATAGCTACTCCTGACGGATATTTAATTCCCAAAATAGAAAGGAAACTAGTTAGGAAGGTAATTGCTGTTTCACATAAAACAAATGAAATAGAGGATGAACTTAAGACTATAGTAAAATTTGGAGGAAAAATAGAAGATGTTATAGTAGAGCATCCTTTATATGGTGAGATAAAAGGAATGCTTATGATAAAAAATTTATATGATGTAGACAATTTTGTAGATAAAATAAATAAGTATGAGGCTGAACCTTTATTGATATTGACAGGAGGTGTGCATTTGCATACCATAGTTGCGGATACTTATGATATATTGCATAATATAATAAGTAAATTGGAAGAAAGAAATTATATAATTTCTGATTAAATTATAATTTTAAGTTCAATGGATGTTTGCATATTTAATATGCTTCCTGTTTTTATCAGTAGCTATATTTGGAGATTATTTATATTTGTAAAGAGGTGATTGATATGAAAAAAAAGAGACTGGTATTTGGTATATTAATTTTAGTTCTTGTTTTATGTATTTTATTTTTAAGTAAAATTGTAAATTTTGTAATCAATGTAGAGTGGTATAAAGAAGTAGGATATCTATCAGTTTATTTTACAAAAATTGTAGCCATGTGCAAGCTTATACTGCCTTTATTTGTAATAAGTTTTATAGGTATATGGTTATACTATAAAAGCCTTCGAATAAGTATCATAAAATATAGAAAAGTTATTGAAGTAAACAGTAATAAAGATAAAATTGAAAAAAGAGTAGTTTTAATAGTAGATTTAATTATTTCATTTATAGTTTCATACATATTTGCATCAACTTATTGGTATAGGATTTTACAGTTTACAAACTCTGTACCCTTTAATGTAAAAGATCCAATTTTAAATTTGGACGTTTCTTTTTATGTATTTAAATTGCCACTTATACAATCGTTATACAGTACATTTTTAGGATTGATAATTTTTTTGAGTTTGATAACTTTTTTTACATATTTTTTATTAAATATAAAAGATAGATTTGCTTCAAAAAGCTTTAAAAAGGGTTTTGGTAAAATAGATATTTTAAATAACAATATTACAAGATTTGCAGGAAAACAACTAGCGGTTTTAGCCGCTCTTATAATGATTTTTATATCAATAGGATATATTTTAAAGTGTATTGGACTCGTATACAGCCAAAATGGTGTAGCATTTGGAGCAAGTTATACTGATGTTCATGTAAGTTTATTGTTTTATAAAATTATTGCAGTGGCATCTATCATTGCAGCTGTAGTTATATTTATAAGTATAATTAAAGCCAGATTTAAGTTTATTATAATTTCAATAGTTGTAATAGCAGTTCTAGTTATAATCAAAAGTGTGTCCTATTTTGTAGTTCAGAATTTTATTGTAAAATCCAATCAAAAAACTTTAGAACAGCCATATATAAAATATAATATAGATTATACGCGTAAGGCATATAATATTGACAATGTGGCTACTACTTCTTTTCAGGTAAAAAATGATTTGACTGCAGAAGATGTAAAAAATAATATGGATACTATAGACAATATAAGAGTTAATTCTTTTAATCCCACTCTTGAATTTTACAATCAAGTTCAGATTATAAGATATTATTATCAATTTAATAATATTGATGTGGATAGATATTATATAGATGGAAAATTCAATCAAGTATTTATAGGAGCAAGGGAAATAAACAGCAAGGCAATAGATCCTAATACATGGCAGAACAGGCATCTTGTATACACCCATGGATATGGCGTAGTAATGAATAAGGTAAATTCCGTAACTTCAGAAGGACAGCCCAATTTTGTTATAAAGGATATGCCTCCTCAAAATTCTACAGATATAAAATTAGTTAATCCAAGAATATATTTTGGAGAGAAAACGGACAATTATGCAGTTGTAAATACTAAATTGGATGAGTTTGATTATCCAAAAGGAAGTGACAATGCAACTAATAATTACAATGGCACTGCTGGAATAAAGCTGGGAATCATCAATAGAATTTTGTTTGCAATAAATCAAAAGGATATAAATTTTCTTCTATCTAGAGATATAACTAAGGAAAGTAAGATATTGATAAATAGAAATATAAAGGATAGAGTTAATAAGATTGCACCTTTTTTAAATTATGAGTCCGATCCATATATAATTATGAGTGGTGGTAAGCTATATTGGATATTAGATGGCTATACATTTTCAAATGAATATCCTTTTTCACAACCGCAAAACGGTTTGAATTATATAAGAAATTCCGTAAAAGTTGTTATGGATGCTGAAAATGGAAATGTGAAATTTTACATTATGGATAAAAATGATCCTATAATCAAAAGCTATGCAAAAATATTTCCCGGGTTATTTAAAGATATAAATAAGTTGTCACCAGACATAATTCAACATTTTAAATATCCAAAGGACTTGTTTAATGTTCAGTGTAGTATACTTGGAAAGTATCATGTAACAAATCCAGGGGTATTTTATAGCGGTGAAGATTTATGGGAAGTAGCTGCAAATCAGAAGGAAGTTAGTGGAGAAAAAAATTTAATTGAATCACCTTATGTGGTTATGAAACCTACAGGTGCCTCAAAGGAAGAAATGATATTATTACAGTATTTCAATATGAGAGATAAAGATAATATGGTTGCTTTATTTGGAGCTAGGATGGATGGAAATAATTACGGAAAACTTATTCTTTATAAATTTCCACCTGAAAAAACTGTTTACAGCCCTTATCTGTTTAAACAAAAATTAAATCAGGATACAACTATATCTCAGCAATTGTCTCTTTGGAATAAAAATGGATCAACAGTTCAATTTGGTGATACAATGATAGTTCCTATAAAAAATTCTCTGTTATACGTAGAACCTATGTATTTAAGAGCCAACGGGAAAGACAGTATACCGGAAATGAAAAGAGTTATAGTATCTTATGGAGATAAGATGATATTAGCTCAAAGTATAGATGATGCTTTAAATCAAATATTTAATTACAATCAGGACTCTAGTGGTGAAAGTACTGATAATTCCCAAAATCAAACGGCACCTTCTGCTAATAATGATCAGATTGAAAAAGCAAAAACTTTATATGAAAATGCATTGAATTCACAGAAAAATGGTGATTGGGCAAAATATGGAGAGTATATTCAAGAACTTGGTAAAGTAATAGATTCTTTAGGTAAATAGAATACTTTAAACTATATAAGGATTTGTTTAGTTACCTTGAAAGGAAGATTTAACATGGATTATGATGTAATTATATTGGGTGGGGGAATAGTAGGATGTGCGGTTTCCTACGAACTCTCCAAATATAATTTAAATATAGCACTGATTGAAAAAGACTATGATATAGCTGATGATGTAGCACTGATAAATTCCTCTATAGTTTATGACGGATTGGAATGTGAAGATACATTATTGGCTAAATTAGAACTCATGGGTAATAGACTTATGCCAGGATTAGCCTCTAAGTTTAATATTTGTTTTAAAAAAAAAGGATATTTGCTTGTAGCAAATAGTGAAAAAAGTGAAGAAAAGTTAATTAGAATATATGAGAGAGCCTTAAAAAGAGAGATAAAAAATATATATTTACTCAATTCTTCTGATATACATGAAATAGAACCAGATTTAAATGAAAATGTGAGAAAAGCTATTTATTCTAAAAATACTGGAATTATATCACCCTATGATCTAGCAATTTCCTATGGTGAAATTGCATTTGACAATGGAGTTAACTTTAAATTAGGAGAAGAGGTATTGGATATACAAAATATATCCAGGGGATTTAAGGTTGTAACTAATAAAAATAAATTTACTTGTAATATGGTGCTAAATACAACTCCGGGAGAGAATTACAGTATAGATAGTGAAAACAAAGTAAATAAAGATAGAAAATATTTAAAATATTTTCTTGTAGAAGAAAATACTAAAAGAGATTATAAAAATATAATTTCTATGGTGGAGGAAGATAATGAGAAGATATATACTATGCCTACTAGAAAAAATGGATTGTTGGTAGGCATAAAAAATGATAAAAAAATAAGTTGTGAAAAGGCTTTACAAAAAATTAAGTATTTTATAAAGGATATATCTGAGGAGAACATTGAAGAATTCTATGAATCTTTGTTTTATAATGATTCTTTAATTATAGATGACAGTTTAATTGACAAGGGTTATATTAAAGTGGCCGGTAAGCATTATGGTCAGATTACAATGACTCCTGTAATTGCAAATATAGTGTGTGAAACTATAGTGAATAATTTGAATTGTGTTTTGAAAAAGGATTTTGTAGATAGGCGAAGGGAATTTTACAGGTTTAGAGATTTGTCTAATGAGGATAGAAAAAATATAATTAAGTTAAATAAAAATTATGGCAGGGTAATATGCTATTGTGAGAAGATAACAGAAGGGGAGATAATAGATGCTATACGGAGACCTCTAGGTGCACGTACTATAGAAGGGATAAAAAGAAGGACAGGTGCTGCATTGGGAAATTGTAAGGGTTCTCAGTGTCTTTGCAAAATTGCATCAATTCTTTCTAGGGAAATAAATAAGGATATGATATATATAGTAAAGGATTCTAAGAACTCCAATATTATTACAGGCAGAATAAAGGAGTTTGACGAAATGTAGTTATGGGGGAGTTACAGATTGATTAAAGAGGTTATTTGTAATAAGTGCAGCAAAAAGTGTATACTTGATATAGATAGATACGAAGATACAGTAGAAGTTAAAGGTAATTTATGCGACATGGGAATAAAATATGCAAAACTGGAAATAGATAATAAAAGTGATATATTTACTACTGTTGTGAGAATAAAAGGTTCCGATTATAATGTAGTCCCTGTAAAAAGTTCAAAACCTTTGGACAAAGGTTTGTGGATAGAGTGTTCTAAGGTCTTAAGCAGAATACACGCTGGGGCTCCTATAAAAATGGGAAGTATAGTATGTAAAAATATTTTAAACACAAGAGTAGATATAATTTGTACTAAAAGCATTGATAAAAATGCCAAATAGATTTCAAATTTTACTTTATTATTTTTAAAGTATTGGTTACAATAGATATGTCTGTGAAGTTGATATGTACTTAGTTTATTGACAGTGGAAGAGTATGTATATATAATTGAATTAAAATTAGCTGATGAAAAGGGTAGTAGCTTTATTATGATTTAAGAGAATCAGTGGCTGGTGTAAGCTGATATCATGATATTGTGAATCCACCTTGGAGGTACTGTTAGACACAGTTCGGTGATACCGTTATAATCTTAAAGAGAATTAATATATTATATTGATTAATTAGGGTGGCAACACGGAGTCTTTTCGTCCCTTTGGGATAAAAAAGGCTCTTTTTTATATATAATTACATATATTACCAAGGAGGATTATAATTATGTTGGATTTAAAGAAAATAAGAAACAATCCAGAAGAAATAAAAAAACAGCTTACAAATAGAGGAGAAGATTTTGATTTATCAGATATTGATAAGGTAATATCTTTAGATGAAAAAAGAAGAAAAATTTTAGTTGAGGTAGAGTCTTTAAAAAATAAAAGAAATCAGGATTCATCAGAAATAGCCAAATTAAAAAGAAATGGTGGGAATGCGGACAATTTAGTAACTGAAATGAAAGAGGTTTCAGATAAGATAAAGCAGTATGATGTCCAGCTGTCAGAGGTTAATGATAAAATAGAATATATAATGCTCAGGATACCTAATATACCAAACCCTGCAGTTCCAGAGGGAAAAACAGATGAGGACAATGTTGAAATCAGAAGATGGTCGGAGCCTACTAAGTTTGACTTTGAGCCAAAAGCTCACTGGGATATAGGTACGGATCTCAATATACTTGATTTTGAAAGGGGTGGAAAAGTATCAGGATCGAGGTTTACATTTTATAGAGGATTAGGAGCAAGGCTTGAAAGAGCTGTAATAACTTATTATTTGGATTTTCATACAGAGAAACATGGATATGAAGAGCTATTTCCTCCTTATATGGTAAATAGAACTAGTATGATAGGTACAGGGCAGCTTCCTAAATTTGAAGAAGATGCTTTTAGAGTAGCTAATAATGACTTTTTCTTAATTCCAACTGCAGAGGTGCCCGTGACTAATTTTTATAGAAATGAGGTATTAAAGGGAGAGGATTTACCAATAAAACATGTTGCATACAGTGCTTGTTTTAGAGCTGAGGCTGGTTCAGCAGGAAGGGATACACGGGGAATTATAAGACAACATCAGTTTAATAAAGTGGAAATGGTAAAGTTCACAAAGCCTGAACAGTCTTATGAAGAGCTTGAAAAGCTGACTAATGATGCTGAGGATGTGCTTAAAGGTCTTAAACTTCCTTATAGGGTGGTTAGAATATGTAAAGGTGACTTGGGATTTACAGCAGCACTTAAGTATGATATAGAAGTTTGGATGCCTAGCTACAATAGATATGTTGAGATATCCAGTTGTAGTAATTTTGAAGATTTCCAGGCAAGACGTGCTAATATTAAATATAAGGAAACTCCAAAGGATAAGCCAAAATATGTGCATACTTTAAATGGTTCTGGAGTAGCAATAGGAAGAACAGTTGCAGCTATTTTGGAGAATTACCAGCAGGCAGATGGAAGTGTAGTAATTCCTGAATTGCTGAGACCATATATGGGTGGAAAAGAAGTCATCAAATAATTATAGATATTAAAAAACAACAACTTTTTAGCAGTAACAATGCTTAATAAAAGTTGTTGTTTTTTATTTTCCCAATTAAAACCACTGGTTCTTACCCCCGAATTGCATAGATCTGTGTATCGGATTTACTGGCTCAAAACCGCCCGGAATATTTATTTAGGAAGACTTGTGGAATTAAAGAAAAATATTATGAAAGTTTTTGATATGGATCTTCCTATAATTTCAGGAGGAAATTCCAGTAGCCTTTATATGGTTATGGATGGTACAATATCAGAGGGAATTAATCAATTGAGGATTGGAGAAGGTATAGTATTAGGTAGGGAGACTTCTTTTTGAGGTTATATAGCTAATTGCTACGATGATGCTTTTATACTTAAAGGTGAGATTATAGAGATAAAAGAGAAACCTACCGTTCCTATGTAGGTGCTATTGATATGGATCCTTGTAAAGCAGGAAAAAAACTTTATGAAGTTTTAGGTACAGATGCTAATGAAGATAATAATTGTATAGTTGTAAAAGATGCAGATGAAGTTATAAAATCTCAATTTGCTGATATGTGCATGATTGCCACAGCTTCTTTTACAAAGGTTGTGTTTCCATTTATAAAAAAGCTGCAGATGCAGGTATGGATGTGATAACAACTGCTGAGGAGATGTGTTATCCAAAAGTTTTAGATCCGGAGATATCGGAAGAAATGGATAGGATAGCAAAAGAAAACAGGGTTTCAATATTGGGCACAGGTGCAAATCCAGGTTTTATAATGGATTTAATAGTTATTGCATTAACTGGAGTTTGTAACAAAGTGGACAGTTTAAATGTAATAAGAGTTAATGATTTGGCTTGATTTGGCAAGGCAGTTATGGAAGAATAGGGAATAGGATTAAGGCCAGAAGAATTTAGAGAGGGGGTTAAAAATAATAAAGTAGCAGGACATGTTGGATTTTTACAATCATTTGGAATGTTTACAGAAGCATTTAATGTTAAATTTAGTGATGTAAGACAGGAAAAATGGCCTATTGTCACAAAGGTAGAGCGTTCTACAGATACCGTTTCAGTAAATCGGGGAGATGTAGCTGGATGCAGACAATTGGGTTTTGCAGATTTAGGAGATAGACAATTCATTAGAATGGAGCATCTGCAGTAGGTAAGGCCAGAATTAGAAAATGTAGAAACTGGGGATTATATAAATATAAAGGGCCGGATATTAATCTTAGGATAAAACCAGAAATTCCAGGAGGGACTGCGACAATTGCCATATGTGTTAACATGATTCCGCTTATAATAAATTCTACTCCAGGATTGAAAACCATGTTGGATTTACTATTGCCAAGGGCAATAATTGGAGATGTCAGAAATTTAGTAAAAGACATAAGTAACTGATTCTTGAAGAGGTAATTTTCCTATATTAAAATTAAGGGGATTGATGTTTAGTATGAATTTATTTAGAAAAAAAAGTATGGACGGTTTTAAAGATACAGTTTCCAAAACCGATCTTAAAAAAGGATTGACTTCTTTTGATATAGCAGCCATGGGAATTGGATCAGTAGTAGGTACTGGTATATTTGTTGCAACTGGGCAAGGCGCTCATATGGCGGGCCCAGCAATTACAGTATCTTATATAATAGCAGCAATAACAGCTGTATTATGTGCTCTTACTTATGCAGAACTAGCTACTATGTTTCCAATTGCCGGAAGTACTTATTCTTATTGCTATATAGCCTTTGGTGAAATTATAGCATGGATTATAGCTTGGAATTTAATACTTGAGTATCTTGTAGTTGCAGCTACTATTGCTACAGGCTGGTCTTCCACCTTTGTAGGAGTTTTGGCTACATATAATATACATCTATCTGAAATGCTTACAAAATCTCCACTAGCTGGTGGAATAGTGGATTTGCCTGCTGTTTTAATTGTTGCACTTATAACGTGGATTTTATATATTGGGGTTTCGGAAAGCGCAAAAGTGAATAATATCATAGTTGCTATAAAAATAACTGTAATAGCTGTATTTATAATAGTTGGTGCAGGTCACATAAATATTGCTAACTACCATCCTTTTGCTCCTTTTGGATTTAAGGGAGTAATGTCGGCAGCATCAATTATATTTTTCGCATTCATCGGGTTTGATGCGGTTTCTACTGCAGCAGAAGAGACAGTTAACCCCAAAAGAGATATTCCATTGGGATTGGGCATTTGCATGATTGTAATTGTTATATTGTATATAGGAGTGTCATTAGTTCTTACAGGAATAGTACCTTATAAATTAATAGATGTAAATAATGCACTGCCAGCTTCTCTAGCACATATTGGAATAAATTGGGGTTCTGCGTTAGTTGGTGTAGGAGCTATTATAGGAATGATTTCCACCCTTTTAGTAACCGTATATGGACAAGTTAGAATATTTATGAGTATGTCTAGAGATGGATTGCTGCCTAAATCTTTTGCCACTATATCCAAGATTCATAATACACCAGGACGCTGTACTATAATAACAGGAGCTGCAACGGCAATTATAGGAGGATTTTTACCGCTTTCAGTACTTATTGAATTGTGTAATATAGGAACTCTATCTGCTTTTTTAGCTGTGTCTGTAGGAGTTATTGTTTTAAGAAAAACTATGCCTGACATTGAGAGAAGGTTTAAGTGTCCAGGGGTTCCATTTACACCAGTATTGACTATATTTTTCTGCTTATATCTTATGATGAGCTTGCCAGCTGTTACTTGGATTAGATTCTTAATATGGACAATAGTTGGTGTTTTAATTTATTTTCTATATGGAGCAAAACACAGTACATTAAATGAATTTCCTTTAAAAGATAAGAGCATTTAACATATTAATAGGTTAGGGGAGGGTACTGTAATCCAGTAACTTTCCCTTTATGTACTTAACCCGAATTATTCACAATATACAAAAAGCCATGCTGAACATGGCTAAAACACTAAATTTATAAAATTTTTAATTTTCACCTAAAAAGTGATAAAAAAGTATTAAATTTCAATAGAAAAATTAAAATAGATTTTGAAGGTGGAGATTTAACTTCCGATGCGGGTATTTTATTATACAAGGAATTTGATGAAAAGATAGGCTTCAGTCAAATTATCAAAGAAAATCTTTCTGTCCAAGACAGTTCAGCAGAATCTAGAACCCACAAAAATGAAGATGTTGTGGTTCAAAAAATATACCAAAGAATTGCGGGTTATGTTACCGATGATGCTGCTGATGAATTACGACATGACCCTACTTTCATAGAGGTTTTGGATAAAGAAGATTTGGTTTCCCAGCCTACTATTTCAAGATTTAACAATAGAGTATCTGTTGAAACATTAAAGAGCTATCAAAAAATCAATGAACTTTTATTGGATAAAATGTATTCTTTGGAAATACCAGAACATATTATTTTTGATATAGATTCTACCAATTTTGAGACCTATGGTATGCAGTATGGCTCAGATTACAATTCTCACTATGGTTCCAACGGATACCACCCATTACTTATGTTTGATGGATTGACTAATGAAATCTAGGACAATTGAAACAATTCGTATGAAGCTAATAAAGGTTGCAGCTAAGATAGTGAAAGGCGGAAGATATCTGAAATTTAGATTATGCAGCAGTTATCCATATAAAAAACTGTTTTTTAAAATACTTGACAGCATAGGAAATATTCCTATCACGTTCTAAATGAACGTATGATTTAAAAGCAAAATATTGCAGGGTTTATATTTAATGTCAGGGGGGTAGTTTACCATTTTTGGGGATATGTACTTTTAGGTTACATCCTTTTTGCTTAATTTTAAGGTCAAGATAGGTTTTGAACTAATACAAAAAATTAAAAATTCAAATCCTATCATTAAATTTACAATAATAACCATAGAAATTGAGCTCATGAATAATTCGGGATTAACTTTATCAGCCCACTCTTTATAGTCTATACAATATTAGTATTTTATCAAGTTAATATTAAGGTAACATTATTACAAGTTAACAATATTTTTTAAACTTTGGGTTGACAGTAAATATATATCATGATATAGTATATTAGTAATCGCTAGGCATACGAAGGTGAAAAGTTATTTGAAATGACTTTATGCGGAAAGATGGTCGAGTTGGTTTAAGGCACCGGTCTTGAAAACCGGCGTACGGGTGACCGTACCAAGGGTTCGAATCCCTTTCTTTCCGCCACATAAAATATTAAAGGTAGGACATGGAGAAATACTCAAGTGGCTGAAGAGGCGCCCCTGCTAAGGGCGTAGGTCGAGTGATCGGCGCGAGGGTTCAAATCCCTCTTTCTCCGCCATAGATTTCATTAAGATGCATTAAGTTTCAAAGTTCACTTAAAATAGGATCTTTAAGAAATTTAAATTTTATTAAGAGTCATTAAAATGAAGTACAACTGTGGTAATTGATGTAGTCAATCAAAGAAGTTATCCATTAAATTGGTTGCTTCTTTTTTTACTTTATTGAGTAAGCTCAGTAGTTTACTGTATTTTCCAGAAGTTTAGCACTTGGGAAATTTTTAAGACGATAGTCCTTTGGGTTATAAAGTTTCATGAGTATTTGCAGTAGAATTAATAGATTCCGATTTTTACTGGAAATTATATAGAAAAAATTTGCATAATAAAAGCATCCTTTTTATAATAGTTTTGCTAGAAATTTTTCAAAAAAGGATGCTGATAAAATGAGCAAAAGTTATTTGAAACAGTTACTCACTTATATTAACAGGGTATATGATGTAGGTAAAAAAATCAATACCTTGAAAGATAAAAGAGCAAAATCTCCAGTAAAAATTTCAATAATTACTTTTGTAGTATTATTTGGATTCATGCTTCAAATAAGAAGTTTTAATAGATTGAAGCACTGGATTGAAAAGAATAAATTTAAAAAAGTTCTGCCTAAAAAAAATAAAATACCGGGTATTGATGCCATTAGGCGCTGTTTGAATAACTTTGATATTGATGGCTTAAAAAATATTAACGAGCATGTAATAAAATCCACTATAAAAAATAAGGCATTTAGAAATGGTACTATTGACGGTTTGAAGGTGGCCGCCATAGATGGTGTAGAACTATTTGACAGTGTTAAAAAATGTTGTGACAACTGCCCTTACAAGGGTTGATAAAAATGGTATAATGCATTATTTTCACAGATCAGTAGTTTGTGCAATGGTTGGTTCTGATCCACATACTGTTTTAGATCAGGAAATGCTTGAGCCCAAAAAAGACAGTTTAGGTAAAGATGAACGTCTTCACATTGTAAAAGACGCATTAGGTTTATTTAAGTGCCGTGAGGCGGATAAAAACTGGATTGTAAAAAAGAGTACAAATATTTACACAAAGATTAAGGCTTGGGAAGATGATAATTTTGAAATGTCTGACAAGAATATAAAAGTGTGGAAGAAATTCATACTGGAGATAAAATAATGATTAAAGAAGGATCGATCATAACAACAGATAAATTTATAACGGCGGAAACGCTGTGGAGAATAATGCATAAAAGATGGGACATTGAAAATAACGTATTTCATCAATTAAAAACAGAATGGCATGTAGATCATTGTTTTCTCCACAGCCCTGCGGGCATAGAGACAGTTCTAATGTTTATAATAATAGCATTTAATTTGATGCAATTATACTTTTTTAGATGTATAAAAGGTTTTAGAAAGAAGAATATGCTTCAAATAGATGTTATAGAAGATATAAAAGATGAAAGATTTACTATAGAAGATAATTGGGATAACCCACTATTTATAAAGGTATAAATTCAAAATAAAGCTGGGAATTTTTTTGCTGGGATTCTGGGGAAAAGGGTAGGTTTAGCTATTTTTATGACTTGACGGCCTACAGATTTACCAGCCTTTTAAGTAAATGCAATATAATACAATTCCAGTAAAAACAAAATTTTTACTGGAATTTAAGTTCTAAACCTCTGTATATTTTCTTAGATAATTGACAGGGTCATAAGGAAGCGTATAAGTGACAAACAGCCTTTTTTATTACTTCAATTCGTAATTTGGGTGTAGCCCTCCAATCCTGCTATACTAGAGCCAAGGTTGGATCAAGAAGTTTCCTTACTTCTGCGGAACAACCAGCATACAACTGAATAAATTCAATAAAGGAAAATACACCAAAATATTGACCAGAATATATTATAACGGATTTTTGCTTATCTTTTTTATCATGCACAACACAGGCACATAAATCAACATCACTGCTGGATTTATCACTTTGCCACATCAAGCCTAAGTGTTTAACCAGGTGTATTTCTTGAGTTTTTCGTTTTTTATTAGGATGTTTCTGCCATTTGTTTTCGAGGACAGCTATTTTTACAGCTTCTTCGTATATTGTCATGCTCTTTTTTGCAGGTATATATGTATCTACACCTTTTTCGAGTTTTAACGAATTTATAACATCACGTGAAATAAATCCCCTGTCATTTATGAGAATATCACCCTTCTTTAAACATTTACTGTTTAAAAGCATATATCTACAAAGCTCTAAATCATGAGGTTTAATAGAGTCAAAAACTATTTCTTCAATAATGCCTGAATCATCCATGAGTCCCCGCAAAGTTCCAAGTTTGTAACCACGTACAGATTCTCCATCAATTTTTATAACTCCTGAATTTTCATAATTTGCATTATCTAAGTTTACCTTTATTTTAGTACAATCAAGAATATGTATTGAGGGAGATATATTAAGAGATGGAAGTACAACATTTTGAGTGTAGTGATTATAGGATTTTATGAATTCATTTTTTTCAGTAAATCCATATTTGTCAATTAAGTTTCTCATAACGCCTTCGGCAAATAAACCTTCTTCAAGATTTCTATCTGTATCCCACATATTCCATCCAAGTTCTGATAATAATTCACAATCAGTTACAGCAAAAGCAACATCAGTCAAGCTAGTTTTATGTTTCATCTTGGCTGTAATTGCTAATGCAATAAGTATATTAAAAGGAATATGTTTATTTTGCTTTCTTTTATCTTTAAAGCTTTCATCTAACTTGCTTATAAGTCCAATATTTTTCATTTTTAGAATTATTGTATCTATAAGGTTAGGAAAACTTACATCAGCAGCATCGATGTTTTCTGATTTTATGGATTCTAATACTTTGCTTTTATCATTTTTGCTTAATTGTAACATGTAAAATATCTTCTTTAATTATTATTACTTTAGATATTATAATTCTATAAAGGGTTTTAAAATCATTTTTTTTAAGCAAATATTATAGCACTTATTTTTAAATATTTTCATATTACTTATTAAAGTTTTATTACTTCAATTCGTAATTTGGGTGTAGCCCTCCAACCCTGCTATACTAGAGCCAAGGTTGGATCAAGAAGTTTCCTTACTTCTGCGGAACAACCAGCATACAACTGAATAAATTGAATAAAGGAAAATACACCAAAATATTGACCAGAATATATTATAACGGATTTTTGCTTATCTTCTTTATAGTTCTTAATAGCTACTGGGAGGGACTTGCCTGAATACTTACTTCCCTCCTGCATATTTTTAAACACTTGAAAATACATATAGCCAATAAGTGTCATGACTATATGAAAAGTTATAAAATTGTATTTTGTACTCTTAAAGTCTTCTAATTTCCAAAAGTCCTTTATTTGCCTATAATCTTCCTCTATTTCTGGCCTTAATTCATAAATATTTATTATTTGTTTTGCAGTTTTATTTGTGTCTGTAGTTAAAAACACGTAATATTCATCATCTTTTTTATCATGCACAACACAGGCACATAAATCAACATCACTGCTGGATTTATCACTTTGCCACATCAAGCCTAAGTGTTTAACCAGGTGTATTTCTTGAGCTTTTCGTTTTTTATTAGGATGTTTCTGCCATTTATTTTCGAGGACAGCTATTTTTACAGCTTCTTCGTATATTGTCATGCTCTTTTTTGCAGGTATATATGTATCTACACCTTTTTCGAGTTTTAACGAATTTATAACATCACGTGAAATAAATCCCCTGTCATTTATGAGAATATCACCCTTCTTTAAACATTTACTGTTTAAAAGCATATATCTACAAAGCTCTAAATCATGAGGTTTAATAGAGTCAAAAACTATTTCTTCAATAATGCCTGAATCATCCATGAGTCCCCGCAAAGTTCCAAGTTTGTAACCACGTACAGATTCTCCATCAATTTTTATAACTTCTGAATTTTCATAATTTGCATTATCTAAGTTTACCTTTATTTTAGTACAATCAAGAATATGTATTGAGGGAGATATATTAAGAGATGGAAGTACAACATTTTGAGTGTAGTGATTATAGGATTTTATGAATTCATTTTTTTCGGTAGATCCATATTTGTCAATTAAGTTTCTCATAACGCCTTCGGCAAATAAACCTTCTTCAAGATTTCTATCTGTATCCCACATATTCCATCCAAGCTCTGATAATAATTCACAATCAGTTACAGCAAAAGCAACATCAGTCAAGCTAGTTTTAAGTTTCATCTTGGCTGTAATTGCTAATGCAATAAGTATATCAAAAGGAATATGTTTATTTTGCTTTCTTTTATCTTTAAAGCTTTCAGCTAACTTGCTTATAAGTCCAATATTTTTCATTTTTAGAATTATTGTATCTATAAGGTTAGGAAAATTTACATCAGCAGCATCGATGTTTCCTGATTTTATGGCTCCTAATACTTTGCTTTTATCATTTTTGCTTAATTGTAACATGTAAAATATCTCCTTTAATTATTATTACTTCAGATATTATAATTCTATAAAGAGTTTTAAAATCTTTTTTTTAAGCAAATATTATATCACTTATTTTTAAATATTTTCATATTACTTATTGAAGTTTTATTATTTTACCCTTGACAAATAAATTGAGCTGAGATAATATATAAAATATTGGTACTCAAGAAACTAAAACAGTTTACTCAATTCAATAAGGAGGTGCCAATTTGGATAAAAAGGTAAATAACATAATGTTTCCGGTAGTGATGCTTAGCCTAGCACTTGGTCTGCGGCAAATATCCATGACTATTGTAACTCCATTTATTTCTACTTATTGCAAAAATTTAATCGGTTATACTCCTTTATTGGCCGGATTGGCAGTAGGTGCGTTTGGACTCATGCAAGCGATTTTCCAGATTCCTTTTGGTATCCTCAGCGACCGCTTCGGCAATAAAAAGATAATGATCGGTGGACTTAGTTTGGTGGTCGTTGGTTTGGTCCTTGCATACTTTGCAAATAATATCGGTCTCTTAATATTTGCGCGCGCTTTACAGGGAAGCGGAGCCGTGATAGGCGTGGGATATTCATGGATTGCCGGTTTAGCGGACGATAGCAACCGGACAAAAGCCATGAGCATAATGGGAGCGTTTATTTCAGCGGCAGCGGCTCTTGCATTTGGGGTCGGCCCCCTGCTTCGCGGGGTCATGTCTGTGAGTTGGATGTTTATGGCCGGTGCAATCCTGCTTTTCGCCAATGAATTGTATATCCTGTTCTTTATCAAAGACACAAAGAGTTCAGATAATAACAATATTCCCCAAGGCAATGATTTTCACATTCTATTAAAAAACAAGACTTTTGTGATCATGAATCTTGTAGCGTTTATTAATAACTTTATGATGATGTCTGTTTTTTATGCTGTGCCATATTATATCGATACTGTTACAGGGCAAGCCGGTATGTGGAAAATATTTATCCCTGCTATTGCCGCCGCCATAATTGTAATGAAATTTTCAACCAAATGGGCTGATAAAGGCCATCTTAATACGGTATTAATTGGCGCATTTTTGATTTCCTGTGTCGGTATACTTTTCTTCTTTGAGAAAAATTTATATATTTTTCTTTTGATAGGGACGACTTTATTCATGTGCGGTTATATTTCAATTGCTACGATTGTTGCCACGGATGTCAATAATATTGTCGAAGATCGGTATCGGGGCACCGCCAACGGAATTTTTAATTCATTTCAATACGTAGGTAATTTTGCTGGCGCACTTGTTACGGGAGCAGTTTGGTCCGTATCGCAAACTCTTGCATGGATTCTGCTGTTTTGCGTTGGAATCGTCGGTTTGCTGATGATCGTTTTCGGCAAGCCCCAAGAAAATAAAAATTAGGAGGTAATCAGATGAAAGAGGCAATTCTAGATGAAGCCGTGCGGCTCATTCAGCTTTATGGACTTAAGAAATTCAAAGTCGATGAAATTGCCGAGGAACTTAAAATAAGTAAAAGAACAATTTATCAGCATTTCCGCGGGAAGGACGAAATCATCCAAGAATATTTTTCAGCTGTGGTTACGAGCGATAAAAACAGCGTTTTGAAGACGTTGGACAGTCGGAAAAACATCATTGAAAAAATTCACAAAATCGTATATTCCAGTCACCAATACAAACTCCCAGTCTTGGTTCTAAGTGAAGCAAAAAAATTCTATCCAAATGAATGGGAGAAAATCGAAGAACTGAAACAATTTAAACTAGATGTACTCAAGAAGCTTTTGGAACAGGGTTCACGCGAAGGCATGGTAAAATCGGACATTCACTTTGGTGTCCTATCTAAGATGCTTGAAGAAATAAGCAATATGTTCACTGATTATGACTTTTTGCTGGATAATAAATTGAAAACAACAGAAGCAATTGAGGAAGCATTGCAAATTATTTTTAATGGAGTTTTAGCAGAAAAAAAGTAGAGTCACATTTACGGCCAGGCTTACAAAAAATGTAAGTTTGGCTGACTACTATTTATACTTATTTTCACCTCAAAACTTGCGGTTTGAAGGATTTTTCATGCCTATTAAATTTTTCACAAATACCATTCGGTCGTTTATAAACCATCGGGTGTGACCAGTGGAATTCAAGCTCTACCTTTATGCTTTGTGGGACACCCTCCCATTGGGCATTTTTAGCCTTCGGCAACAACAAGTTTTTGCGTAACTTCGGGTCAACCTGGCCCGAAGTCCGGTCCCGTTGCCGATCCCCGCTGCGCTCCGTCTCCATTGACAATCCATCTAAAAACCGGAATCCTGCGGGTAAGTGTGGAATTTCGGCTTTTGTCAACGGACTTTTGCGGTATATGATTCGTCGCTGTGCTCTGTTCGCTATTCCACGTTCCCATTCGCCCTGAGGGTATACACCCCTGTTTCTGTTCCTTGGTTGAGCCGGGGGCACAGCGGCCTAATTGCCGGACAGTTTCATGTCACAATATTGCGTTTTTTCACAGCCCCCAAACCCGTATAGATACTGGTTTTTTTCCTTTAACTTATTCCCGTTTTGAGGGGGGTACATGGTTTTATACATCTACCCTTGAAAATCAGACAAAAAGCTAACGGACGCATTTTTACCCTCAACTTTGAAAGCAGAGGATTCACATTAGTTATGATTTAGTGGGTATTCTGCAGGAACTGAACGCACCAGTAGACGAAAGAATGGCATAGCTTTTTGCACCATTCTTCCAAGTCCGATTCAATACTGTTTTGCGAAGGACTGCCTTTTAGGGTGCTTATTTTATTTATTATAATAATTGAACAATGTGAGTTTATTTCCATTAAATTAATATTTATAGAATTTCACTTCTTTTTTATACTTATTTTAAGGAAGGAATGAAATAATATGTTTGAGATAGATAATATACTATTACAAATAGAATCTTTAAAAAGAAATCTTGACAATTTAATTACGCAGAAAGATAGTCTATTGGATTCAGAAATAATTGTTGCCAGTCAGATGTTAGATTTAATGTTAAATGAATATAGCAAAATAGTTAAGGGGAAAATGGATAAATGAAAAGCAGCCGAGAAACATGAAACAATAAGAGCAGAAAAAGGATGAAAACCAAATAAGGAAAGTATATGTAACCGGCGGATATAAGAATATTATACATAAGTATGACTTTGAGTAAAAAATAAGTAGAATAATGGCTAATGAAAGTTAGAGGATATTAACTCCTTTTGTTGAAATGTTAGAGAAAAGGGAGATGATATATGTATGCCAATATATAGAAGTGATGCTGTCGAAATTAAGGGGGTATATGGAAATACATTAAAAAGCCTAGAAGCTAAAGTTAAGGATGTTCTTGAAGTGGATCTAAAAAATAAAATGATAATTGATATAAAATATGCGCAAACACAGAATGAGTATACAGCACTAATTATTTATGATAAGGGAATAAATTAATAAAGTCTTATTAAGAGTACTATAGAGAGCCTTTAAGTAACAGGGCTCTTTATTAAATTTCAAACCAAATGAATAGGAAGGTGGTGACAATGTGGATATGCTAAGAGACAGATTAATAATATATTTAAAGTATTATTTTTAATTATAATCACATAATATTCTTGAGGTGAAGTATATTGTTTCAGCCTAAAAGAGTTATATTTCAAAATGCAGCATTGGAATATGAAAAAGGAAAGGAAATAATGAAATATTTTAAGGATAAAGACATAGAATTAATATATTCTAAAAGTGGAAGGATAACACAGATACCAGGAAATACAAACTTCAAAATGTATTTTGAGGGTAAAAGTACATTAGTAGTAGGGGTTAGAAAATCTTGTGAATTTCAATCATGCAAACCATCGGCTCATTATCAATTACCATTGGTAAGTGGTTGTATGGGAATGTGTGAATATTGTTATCTTAATACTCAGATGGGTAAAAAACCTTATACAAAAGTTTATGTAAATATAGAGGAGATATTAAATAAATCAGATGAGTATATTAAGGAGAGATTACCGAGTATAACAATATTTGAAGGGGCGGCAACTTCTGATCCAATTCCGGTTGAACCTTATACGGGAAATTTAGAGAAATCTATACTGCATTTTGGAAGAAGCAAAGCTGGATATTTTAAATTTGTAACTAAATTTACTGATGTAGATACTCTTCTTCACTTAGATCATAATGGAAAAACTATTGTAAGGTTTAGTGTAAACACAAATAGAATAATAAATGAATTTGAACATGGGACTCCTAAATTTGAGGACAGAATGAAAGCAGCCAGGAGAGTTTTAAAGGCTGGATATAATCTGGGATTTATAATTGCACCGGTATTTTTATATCCTAATTGGGAAACTGAATATGGGGATGTTATAGATAAAATAGGGAGTAGCTTCACTAATTCAGATATTTCTTTTGAAATAATATCTCATAGGTTTACTAAAAGGGCAAAAAAAAATATTTTAACAGTATACCCTAAAACAATGTTGCCTATGGAAGAAGAAATAAGAAAATTTAAGTATGGTCAGTTTGGATATGGAAAGTATGTATATAAAGATGATGAATTAGATTATATGAAGAAATTTTTTAGAAAAAATATAGAAAAATATTTTGATGAATCAAATATAAAGTATATAATATAGTGAATTAAATATAGGCTTCCTTATAGCTGTTACATTAATTTAATGCATCGCTTTTTAGTTTGTAGTATAATATAAATAAATTTTAATTATTTATAGATGAGCATCTGTCATTCGGGTAAAAGATAAAGGTTTAAGACTAAGACATTATTGTTAATAGATATATGCAGTCGATTCAATTATACTAAGGCTTAGCAAAATAAGGATTACATCTTCATAAAAAATTTAAAACCGTTACAATTGTGTTAGAAGGTTTTATAGATGATTCAGATACTTACGGTATTATTTGGTTGACCAACAATACAGAAAATAGTAATTTTGTAAAGAAAAATCAAGATATGAAACTTTGAATGATTAATAGGAAGAAGTAAATTATATGTTATTTAATATAGATATATAATGTAAGATTTAAACACTGGGGATTCACCATCCCCAGCATAAATTAAGTATCAACATATTGAAGGGCAATTTTTAGTTTATACAAAATTAAATATTTAATAACTTTAATATATTGATAGCTTTATGATAATAGAATATGTTTAATTTAAATTATTATACTGGAAGTTTAATGCAAATAATATATAAGGTTGGGGATCTTAAACAGATAAATATCTGAAATTGATTATAAATTATAAAAAAGATGATAAACTTAATGTGGAAAGATGTGAATAAAAAGGTATGGGAGGTATAAATAATGAAAATAGAAAATTTGAAAGTATATGATTTGGAAGAAAGTATAAGAGCAAGTAAGTACCCCATGGCGGTAGATACTAATAAATGCAATTCAAATATTACAGATACAGTTAAAAGTTTAGCTAAATCACCTAAAGGTGAAGCTCATGATCAATTTTTATCTGGAATACGAGTTGCTTTTGATTTAACTTTTAGTAATAAAGCATGGGTTGAATTGGAAAGATATAGATTTATTACTTTTGTGAGTAGTCAGAGTACAATGCATAGAATAGCAAAATTTGATTTATTTAAGCAGTATAATAAATATGTAGATAAAAGAATTATTGATATTATGGAAGAATTAAAGGATGTTTATAATAAAACCCAAAGTAAAGAAGATTATCTAAAGCTTTTGTATTCTAATCCGGCAGGATTTGAACTTACTGCAAGATTGACTACTAATTATAGATGCTTAAAAGGTGTGTATAGTCAGAGAAAAAATCACAGGTTACCGGAATGGCGGGAATTTTGCAAATGGATTGAAACATTACCTTTTTTCAAAGAATTAATAATTTAAACTAGAAGAGATACCTTTAATTGTATCTCTTTTTTAATTATAAGAATGGTGGTGTGGATGATATAAGTTTATGTTTCATACATGTATTTGATTTTATGAGAATAAATTTATAATAAAGGAATTTTGTTAAAAGGGGTATTTGTATGGGATATTATGTTAAGGTAGAATCAGGTGTAAAAATTTATATAGAGGATCTCAATCCAAAAGGTGAAAAGACAATTTTATTTTTACATGGGTGGCCCGGAAACCATAAATTGTTTGAGTATCAGTTTAATAAATTGCCCAAGATGGGGTACAGATGTATAGGGATGGATCAAAGGGGATTTGGTGAATCAGATAAACCCTTTACAGGATATTGCTATGATCGATTATCGGACGATGTTAGAGATGTGGTGGAGGCACTTAAATTGAAGGATTTCACATTAGCTGGACACTCCACAGGAGGCGCAATTGCTATTAGGTATATGGCAAGGCATAATGAATATGGAGTATCTAAACTTGCTCTTTTTGCAGCAGCAGCACCTAGTCTTATCCAACGTTCATATTTTCAATATGGGCTAACAAAAGAAACCGTAAATGAAATTATTCAGGAAACGTATAATGACCGCCCTAAAATGCTGAGAGGATTTGGAGATATATTTTTTTTTCAGTATATAAGCAAACCATTTTCAGATTGGTTTTTCCAATTGGGATTACAGGCGGCAGGCTGGGCTACTGCATCAATTGCTAAAGTTTGGTTAGATGAAGAAAAGCTATTCTCTGATATAAAAAAGATAAGCGTTCCGACTTTGATTCTGCAGGGTATTCATGACAAAGTATGTCTATTTCCACTGGCAGAAGCACAAAGACAGGGTATTAAAAATTCTAAGCTTGTTGCATTCAAATATAGTGGTCATGGATTATTTTATGATGAGCGGGATAAGTTTAATAAAGAATTAATGCAATTTATTGAAGAATAAGTTTTACCATTTTCATTTGTACTTTACGTGGCGTAATCGTTGTTGTGTTTGCTTTTGATAATGATAAGCTAATTGGATTTGGCCGTGCAATTTCAGATGGAATTCGTCAAGCTGTAATTTATGATATAGCTGTATTACCTGAATATCAAGGTAAAAACATAGGTAGAACAATTGTTGGCTATATCTAAATGTAATTTTATATTAGAATTAAAAAAGAAACTTGATATCTTGGGTGTTGAAATATGTAAAATTGCTCTTGAATCAGCTGATGAGGCTGTGAAATTGGAACCAAACCGTAAAACTGAGTGGATAGTTGATAGAAAAGACGCTAAAACTTTATTAATAGTGTTTGGTGAAGTTAAATATAAAAGGACTTATTATAGATCTAAAAGTACAGGGGAGCATAAATATTTGTCAGATGAGTTTTAAGGTATTGTTAATTATTATAACTATGACAAAGTTGTAGGCTGCAGTGCAGAAGGGCATGTAAGCCATATCCTGTCGGATGGACTGAGCAGCAGACCACTTGGATGGAGTGTAAAAGGAGTGTATCAAATAGCACGACTTAGAGCTTATACTGCAAACGGAGGAAAAGTTTATAATCTTTTTAAAGAAGCAGCAGATAAAAAGAAAAGAGGAAAGTATTTTTATTTATCCAAGAAATCTACAGTATCCTTTATTAAAAATGGTTGTCTGGAAAAATTTAATAATATAGAAGTATTGAATATTGGCAAAAAAACACGTTTAAGTATTATGCTCAAAGCTCTTAGAGGAGCATAGGTTAAAGTATATTACAGGGAAAGTCCGTAGTTTTTTAACCCACAGTAAATTGACACAATCCTTTTTTTCGGTAAAATTGATTTTAGATTTTATTTATGTTAAAATAATTATGTTAATATGCGTCAGTAGCTCAGTTGGATAGAGCAGTTGGCTACGAACCAGCGTGCCGGGGGTTCGAATCCTCTCTGACGCACCACACATATTGATATAAGCGGGTTTCCAGAGATGGAAATTTGCTTATATTTTTAATTTAACGTATTTTTAACACATTAGTTATTCATAGCAAGTAATTTCTATTCAAATGGGTCATTTAGAGTTTCTACTGTATCTACTTTTTATTTATGCATGACATGGGTATATATATTTGCAGTTATGGAACTTTGACTATGACTCGGGAGCTTCTGAACTGTTCCTATGTTCAAATAATTTAGTAACATATGCCTTAGAGAATGAAAATTGCGATAAGGTATTTGGGCTTTCTTTAAAGCACGTGAATATGCTCTAATTAAGTTTCTTGAATCTATGATATTTCCAGTTGATGTAGTAAAAACATAATTATTCTCATTATTATATGATTAACCAGCTGATAATTTTTCTATATCCTGTTGTGATTTATGTTTTTTAAGTATTGTTATCAATGCTGAAGGTATAGTAACTGTCCTTATGCTGCTCTGTGATTTTGGATCTTGTTCTATTGTTTTGTAGGATCTTACATTATCACTTTCTATGACGTTTACCTTTTTTATTGACTTTTTCACATAAAGTTCTTTTTTATCCATATCAATGCCATCCCATTTAAGGCTAATAATTCATCTTGTCTTAATCCAGTATCAAGATCAAGTAAAAATTATGCTTTTAGATGATTACCATCCAATGATTTTTGTAATCTGTGTATTCCTGTATATGTCAATAACTTTATGGTTCTTTCCGAAGATAGTTGATATTAAAACATATTTGCTATTATTTGTGCAATAGACTTTATTTATTTAAAGAACCATTTTTATGTTAGTATAAACAGCTGAAAATGTTTAATTGGAACAGACTATTGCTAGTATACAAAACACTGTAGCTTTTGCACAAAGTGTATCTACAGGACCAACACAGAAATAAAAACCGGACATTTGGTGTCCGGTTATAATTATTACCCCGGGAAACCGAGGCTTTAACTTTGTTATATTGTATTAATATAGTAATATGCAGTTTTGTGAGTAACAACTGTATCAGTGGATTTATCGTTATTAAATTGGATAACGTCTATTTTATGTTTGCCTGTTTTGATGTCATTGCCCTTTAATTCCATATTTGTTTTGCTGCTTGATAATTGTTTTTTAGAGTTAAAAGCACCATCTATAAATATATAGCTTAGATATTTATTGTTAAATTCACTTGGAACTATCTCAACTTTTTGAGATGAAGTATTTTTCTTGATGCTTATAATTGGAATATCTCCATTTTTAAATGTATTAGATGATGGTGATACATAAAATTTGCCTGGACCCATATCAGTCTTCAAATTTTTAGGTAATTGTGCTAAGTCGTTTTCGGCTTTTTTTTCTACATTTTGTGTTCCATTTTTAACATTATTAGTTTGTTGTCGAGTTCCACAGCCTACTAAGTTTATTGTAATCAGTAAAGATGCCATGATTATATAAAAAAATTTTTTCATCTAAATCACTCCTATAATTTAAAATAAAGATTTGTATAGTTACAACAATATATTATTTCTCTTTTTAATATATCTTATTCAAATACAAATATACCATCAGAAATTAGATATGAAATCATGTGATGAACATATTAATAGCTATTATATTAAATTTTTTGCTAATACTAACTGATGTGTGTCTATATAATTTAACAATTTAGAGGGTGTGTAAATTGAAATCTAAAAAGCAATATTTTGTAATTTTTGTGATGCTTATAATTGTTTTATCAGAAATAAATTGTATGAATTATAGTTATGCAGCAAAGTCAAATGTAGCTAAAAATGAAAAAATAATATATTTGACTTTTGATGAGGGGCCTGGCCCAATTACCAATAAAATTCTTGATATTTTAAAAGAAAAAGATGTTAAAGCAACATTTTTTCTAATAGGAAATCAAATTAAAGAAAATGAACTTATTGTAAAATAGTTTATTTACATAGATCTCCTTAAAAATAGTGATAATTACCGAATTTGTGTCTGTGGTTACAGGGCACATTAAACTGAAATGTAACCGCCAAAGTATAGGTATTTAAATTGTTGTCCCCTAAAGTTATATTATAAAAAATAAGAACCTGTTATTTAAGGTTCTTATTTTTATTAGTATTTTAAATTCTACCTGTAAGTGTGAACGGTATTATTTTGTGCAATTGTATATTGATCCATTGATGCCTGTACAAATAGATTGAATAAGTTTTGAGCAATCATATTTTGCACCGTTAATAGTTACACAATTATTTGATTTTACTGATTTACAAGATGTTTTATAGGTTGTACACGATTTGTTATTTACAGAACTTGCATGAACTGTTGTAACTACTCCTGCATTTAGTAATAATGGTGCCGAAATTATTAAAGATGAAAGTAATTTATGTCTGATTTTTAACATTTTAACTCCTCCTAAATTTTGTTATATTGTATATTTTTTTAGTTCACTTTTTATTTATATGACATTAAAGTGAGTTTAGAAAGTATAATTAATAACTTATGCTTATCAGCTCCTTGATTATATTTTGGGGAATTTAGGCTTGCTTATAGTCTAACAGTATTTATGAGATATATCATTATTAAATTAATGGTTGTAATAGTATTAAAATACTTTAAAACAAGTTTGAGCATTATATAGAATAAATATCATATAAAATCAGTCTAAAGGCTAAATAAACTAAAATAATCATGATTTATTATTTTAGTTCTAATAAAGCACAAAAGCTTGTTAAATTTATAAAAACTATGCTTAAAACTGTAGGGAAGACTCCCAAAGAGTACAAAGAATTGAAACTTACAGAAGTTAAAATAAAAGTTAATACGAAAGTTATTTTAACTGTATAAATGGAATGTGAATAAAAAATTTAATTATTATAATTAATCCCGATTTTTTCTCCCATTAGTACCTTCGTTTCATAACCATTTTTTGTCTGGACAAGTATATCCTTATCAACTATAGCTCTATTTTCTTCAAAGAATAGCACTACAGTTGATCCACCGAATTTAAAGTAACCTTTTTCATCTCCCTTAGAAATATTTTTTCCAGGAGAATAGGTTTGTATTATGGAACCTACACAAGTAGCACCTATTTCTATATAAAGTATATCTCCAAAATTATTGGAATGGAAAATACTCCATTCTCTTTTGTTTTTGCAAAAAACATTGGGAATATTTTTTAAAGCTATTGGATTTACAGAATAATAATATCCTTTAATTTTATTAGAAGATTCACATATACCCCAGTCTATAAAATGAAATCTATGATAATCTGTTGGACAAAGCCTGAATATTAAACAAGTACCATTATTAAATTTTTTAGAGGCTTTACTATTTATCAAATCAGATAAACTATATGTAAATCCTTTAATTTGAACAATCTTATTTAAATTTATATGTTCGTATGCCGTCAATCTTCCATCAACAGGGGATATTAAGATGTTTTTATTCACACTAAAGGGTCTGGCATTTTGTTTAAGAGATCTTGAAAAAAAATCATTAAAGCATTCAAAATCATTATAGTTCATGGAACATTCATCCATGTTTATATTAAAATCTTTTATAAAAGGGTGAATTTTTATTTTACTATATTTAGTATTGCAAAATAAGCCGTATAGTCTAGAAAATATTTTTTTTTTCACTATAGCCTCCAAAAATTTCATTCCTAGAGGAGAAGAATATATCCATTTCAAATAGGTATCTCCTGCTACTTTTTCTATTTCATATTTTTTTGCTTTTCTATTAAAATATTTAATCATTTTTCCTGTCCTTTAATTAATAATTTAAGTAATTTAGTTTACAGTTAGTATCTTAGTAATAATTTTCAAAATACTATGTATTGATAGATATTTTATCACAAGTAACTGATTTTTAAATTTGTTTATTACTTATTTTAGCACTATAATAATCAGATAGAAATAGTTTTACGGTCTTTTGATTTTTAAATATCGTTTGAGGGGCAAATTGATAAAAAACTATTGAGTTATTTTAATAAGATAGTATAATGAATATAATTATACTGACCAGTCAATAATTATGTAATAAAAATCTGGAGTGGTATTTATGAATAATACAAAAAGAACAATTTTTGAATCTGCTATAAAAGTTTTTTCTAAAAATGGGTATAGCGGTGCAACAATGGATGCTATAGCAGCTGATGCTGGTGTGGCAAAAGGAACATTATACTATCATTTTAAAAGTAAAGAAGAAATATTTAAATATATAGTACAAGAAGGAATGAATGTACTGAAGGAAAAAATAGAAAGTGGCTCTAAAAATATAAATAATTCTTTAGATAAAATAAAAATTCTATGTAAGGTTCAATGGGGATTGGTTTATGAAAGCAGAGATTTTATTAAGGTAATAATGAGTCAACTTTGGGGCCAGGAAATAAGACAATTAGAATTAAGGAAATGTATAAGATCATACATAATCTATATACAGGATTATTTAAAAGAAGCTATGGACGATGGCAGTATAAAAAAATGTAATTTATCCTTTTTAGCCTATACCTTATTTGGAACCATCTGTTCTATTGCTGTTTACGAATTGATAAATGAAGATAAAAAAGATTTGGATGATATGATAGAAAACCTTATGAGTTATATTTTAAATGGAATAAAGGTAGAGAAGGAGAATAAGATTTAATCTCCCTTTAAAGTCTACCGGATCTAATTATGGAGATTATTAGTATAATACCGATGAATATAAAAAATATAAAATTTATAATACCTATTAAAGGCACGTTATAGAATTTAGGTCCTATATTAAAATTTGAAATTAAAGAAGAACTTATAATTATAGAACATGTTATTAAAGAAATTGACAGCCTGTTTACCATTTTATTTAGTTGATTTATGGAATCATCAATTTTATTAAACTTTAATTGAATTTTAGCTCTTCCACTTAGTATGCAGTCTATTAGTTCTACCGTTTTTATGGGAAGCTTTGAAAGGTTTTTTGTAAAGTTATAAGAATCAATGAATGCACTTTCCAAGTCAATATGATCAAAATAATAAAATTTATTGATGTTTTTGACAAAGGGCACTGCTATATCTAGAATATCAATTTCAGGTGATATTTCTGTTACTAAACCTTCCACTATAATTAAACTCTTTACCAGCAATATTAAATTTTTAGGTAAGATAATATTGTTATTTTTTGCACATTTGAAAATTTCTGTGAGCAATACTGAGATCTTTATATTTTTAAGGGAAGTAGATAAATAGTTTACTAAAAACAGCTCCACATCTTCATATAAGTCATTCCTATTTATAAGACTTTTTTTTATACCTATTGATATAATTATAGATACAAGTTTATCTGTATCTTTAGATACCATGGACATAATAGCTTCATTTAAAAGCAGCTTAAGTCTAGGTGAAATAGTACCTACTATTCCGAAATCTAAAAAACATATCTTTTTATTGTATATCATTAAATTTCCAGGATGGGGATCGGCATGAAAAAAACCATCAGTAAATACCTGTTTAAAAAAAGATAAAGCTAGTTTCTCACCTATATCCTGTAAGTCGTACTTTTCTTTTTCTAACTTTTCCATATTATTTATTTTGAATCCATAAATTTTTTCCATAGTTAATACTTTGGTACCAGATAATTCATTTACTACATAGGGGACATAGCAGAAACCTACATTTTTATTTAATTCTTTGAATTTTAACATATTTTCAGCTTCTAAATTAAAATCTAATTCCTGTTTAGTTGAAAAAAGTAATTCGTCTAAAGCTTCCTCAGGGTCAATTAATGCTTCTTTGAATTTGATTTTAGTAAGTTTTATAATTCTATACAATATGTATATATCTGTTTCCATCTTTTCTTTTATATCAGGTCTTTGTATTTTTACAATGACATTTCTCCCGTCTTTTAAGACTGCATTGTGTACTTGTGCAATAGAGCCTGAGGCCAGGGGAATCTTTTCAAAATTCAAGAAACAATCTTCTATATTTTTACTGAATTCATCAAAAAATACGTTGTTTATATTTTCATGCTTTTCTGGAAGTACATCATCTTGAAGCTTTGAGAGTTCTTCAATATATTGTGAAGGTAGTATATCTGGTCTTGAACTTAATATTTGACCTATCTTTATAAAAGTAGGTCCAAGTTCTTCAAAAGCTCTTCTTAGATTTTCAGGAGATTTTTCTTTATTATGATTTTTAGTATATACTAAAAACTTAAAACCATATTTGGCTAGTACCTTCATTATTTCTTTAAATCTTTTTGAGTATCGGTTTTGCATGGCATATATTTAACGACTAAAGCTTTAAGCTTTAGTCATCTCCATTACTTATTTTATTTTCAAGTTTGGTTAATCTCTCATTTATTGATGATATATCTTCTTTAGAAGCAAGATTCATACTGTCCAATATTGACAGCAAATCAGTTTTGCTTATGGGTTTTATCTCTTCTTTTTTAGCTATGACTGTTTTTTTTAATTCTTCGGATAATTGTTTCCCCTCATCTACTGTTATTTTTCCCTTTTGGACCATTTCCTCAATTAATTTTACTGATTTTTCATAAGTATATGCAGCTGAACCTATGCCTGCCAAAAATAAATTTTTTAATTCATTAATCATATTTGTTCCTCCTCCATAAATTTAAATTTATAAATAAATCATCTTATAATCCACATGATTGAAAATCAGTAGGATTTTAGATGTTATTAAAACTCTTTCTGATAAAATTTGCGAAAAAAATTGACAATTTTCATAAATTATAATAGAATATGAGGGTAGCAACTATATATGCGCTCGTAGCTCAGTAGGATAGAGCAGCGGTTTCCTAAACCGCGTGCCGGAGGTTCGACTCCTCTCGGGCGCACCATAAAGTCTTGTGAATACGGTATTTACAGGGCATTTGTTTTATAAAAATTATTATCTGTTTTAAATAGTATATCCTTATTCTATATTTATATTTTATTTATCAATATTGATTTATATGTTTGTTTGAAATAATAAAATATTTTAGTTTAAGCTTGAATAGAAAATAACTTGAAATATTTAGTTTTTGAGGTATCTATATGATGGATTTCATGCTTGAAGCTATAAAACAAGCCAGAATAGCATTAGAGTTAGGTGAAGTTCCAGTAGGGGCTGTTATAACAAAAAATCAGAAGCTTATATCAAAAGCATGTAACTTAAAAGAAACATTGAAGGATTCTACTGCTCATGCAGAAATTATTGCTATAAAAGGTGCTTCAAAAATACTTAAAAATTGGAGATTAAAAGACTGCAGCATGTATGTTACTTTGGAACCGTGTCCTATGTGTGCAGGAGCTATACTGCAGTGCAGAATTAGTAAATTGTATATAGGAACATTTGATCCAAATGCAGGAGCCTGTGGTTCTGTAGTGAATGTAGTGCAAAATAAATATCTAAACCATTGGACTAATATTCAATGGGATTATAATGAAGAATGCAGCAATATATTGGATGAGTTTTTTAAAAAAAGAAGATGAGAATTTCTGAAATTTTATATGGAGACGTATCGAAGAGGTCATAACGAGAACGACTCGAAATCGTTTGAGCGGTGTTGAGCCGCTCCGTGGGTTCGAATCCCACCGTCTCCGCCATATATAAAATTTAGTTTGTTTCAAAAATAGGTAAGCTAATACATTTTGGAGGCATAGCTCAGCTGGTTAGAGCGTACGGTTCACATCCGTAAGGTCGAGGGTTCGAGCCCCCCTGTTTCCACCAAAGAATTTATAAAAACTGTCGTATTAGAAATAATGCGGCGGCTTTTTTGTATTCAGAATACCACAGGTTTTACCTGTGGTTCTAAAAAGCTTATAGCTATGAGTAGAAAAAAGAAAAACTCCAATATAAAATAGAAGTGGGTTTGCCAACCACAACTAAAATATATTGGAGGTGTGTCCGAAATGGACAATAATAGTTTAGCACACAGCAAATGGAATTGTAAATATCACATAGTTTTTGCACCAAAGTATAGAAGACAGATAATATATGGAAAGATAAAGTCAGATATAGGAGTAATACTAAGAAAATTGTGTGAACATGAGGATGTAGAAATTATTGAGGCAAATGCATGTAAGGATCACATACATATGCTTGTAAGTATACCGCCTAAATTAAGTGTATCACAGTTTATGGGATATCTTAAAGGTAAAAGTTCATTAATGATTTTTGATAGACATGCAAATTTAAAATATGGATATGGCAATAGGCAATTTTGGTGTAAAGGGTACTACGTTGATACTGTAGGAAGGAATAAAAAAATTATAGAAGAATATATAAAAAATCAAATACAAGAAGATTTAACATACGAACAAATGAGTTTAAAAGAATATATTGACCCATTTACGGGTGACAAAATAAAAAAAAGCAAGAAATAAAGCACCTTTTAGGTGCAGCCTGTGAAGGCATGCGGTTGGCAGACCGTTCAGTGTGCGAGTAGCACTGCCAGTAACATGCCCTTATAGGGCTTGAGCAAGCCACCTCTTTTAGGGGTGGTTATGATTCGATATTCTTTTTTCTCTGTCATATGGCTTGTCCTCCGTTTTCTGATTTTTGATGGCGGATCAAAAGTCAGAAGCGGAGGAGATCGGCAGCGCGGTTTGACAGGAACGCTACTGTCAAGCTCCAAATATAGGATTATATGTAAAACAAGTAGGAAATTTGTCGAAAAAAATAAGTCAGCACTATGCCCATAGCAAAATGCTGACTTTTTTAGCTTTGCAAGATTAAATTGTTGGGGTGAAGGGGGGTATGTACAGGTTGCTCTGTCTCTATTTACACCTCGAAAAGGGATAAAAGCGGAATATCTTCATATGGATACCTCTCTTGCCATAGCCCAGCGAAAGCCGGTATCCTGATACCTGAAGCATTTGTTAAAAGCCACAAAAGCCTGCCCTTCAAGTTGAAGGGCAGGCTTCGCTTAACTTTTAGTAGCCAGACTATCATAGCACATGAAGTGCATTAGACCCTCGGCTTTGCGTCCCCGCTTTTTAGTGGGTTTGCCCTTGGCTATATTTATTTTGCATTAAATCAAGTCTTATTTAATTTTCTCTTAATACTATTATCTCAGGTACTGCTCACATGCTTTTGAGCAGTAATCCCAGATAACCTTTTGTCCTTCCTCCGAGAACCACTTTGGATCGATATTCTTCTCCTTACAATCTCCATAAAATTTACCGGTCACGCCCTCTACTTCGGGAGATGTCATCATGTAAATGCCGCATTCCGCAGCCTTGGCGATCGGCCAGGAATAATCTCGGTACTGCTCCATCAAGGCCTTCATCTCAGGTATCTCTCCTGACACTCTCTGCAAACCAGTATCAAGTGCGGTGCCCGGCTCTGTGCAGTTTACCGTTACATTTTTAATTCCCTTTTTCTGAATATTCTCGTTTAGCTGCCGCATGGTCCACCAGACGTAAAGCTTTGACAGGCCATAGGCCGCATAAAGAGAGTAATGGTTTTCGAGCTCAATATCGTCCAGAATCGGATCACCGCCCTGCTGATAGGATTCGGAAGACTGTGCAACGATTCTTGCGGATTCGCTCTTCTCAAGAAGCGGGAGAAGTAGGCTTGCCAAAAGGAATGGCGAGAGGGTATTAATGGCAAATGTCTTCTCATGCCCTTCTGCTGTAACCTCACGTTCATTTCCGAACTGCCCTCCGGCATTGTTGTAAAGGATGTCAATATGGTCCGTACAGTCCTTTACATTATCAGCAAAACGCTTTACCTCTGACATAAGTGAAAAATCTGCCGTCAACATCGTAATCTTCTGATTACCGGTTTCCTTGATGATCTCATCATAAACAGCTTTTGTTCTTTCCTGATTTCTTCCGTGGATGATCAGCTGATATCCTTGCTTTGCCATCTTCATTGCCGTGTACTTGCCAATTCCGTTTGATGCTCCTGTGATTAGTATTGTTTTCATTTGATTTTCCTTTCTACCCGGTTCGGGTTTTAAATTTTTGAAATTTCCTCAGTTATCATTTATTTATAATAATGTCACACTGGTTATAGTAAATGAGATATACCATATGGATAATTGAAATAAAATCAATCTTTAAAGTCTCGTCCTATCTCCAGTGTTTCTTATTATCAATGCCGGGGATACTGTTCAATCAATTTCCAATGCTGCTTATTTGGATGTTCATGCGGCATAAGGACAATAGCTGAATTTGTTTTTTTAGACGATACGGTAATGTACAATTCAGTTTTCTTTAGCCGTATAGCATAGGTTCCGTCCGGCTGCTCGATAAACTCCCATTGGGGGCTTTCTTCATTTAATGGCTGCTGCCACAGGGCAACGCCAGCTTCGGGAGTAGATTTAGGTTCAAGGGTTTTCTGTGTGTATATATTTTGTAGCTGATATGTCGTTCCCTCAATATGATTAAATTGCCAAGTCAGGCACTTCCACTTGTGATGAGGATATAAAATAATATCATTTCCATTGGACACATCGGCGTTGTGCGGCCTTAGGTTTTTTCCTGTTTCAATATTATGTATGGCAAAAGAACCACTGATTATCTGCATAGCATCATCAACCTTCTTTTCTTGTGAGGCAGTATTGATATAGGCGAATACTCCTACTACACATAAAAGTGCGAATATAATAATAAACGATACGTGTTTTCTCGTGATGCCCATAACGCTAAGCACCACAACGATTATTAGCGTTTATTATTTCTTTCAAGGTAACGTCAGGATTAAGCCAACGCTTACCGCTTTTTTCATTTTTAAGGTGTATGGCGTTTTGTGGGCAAAGGTGCAAGCAAGCATAGCAACTTGCGCAGTGGTCACTGAACTGAACCATATTTTTAACTTCGATGTTTTGGGTGGGACATACTTTGGCGCAGGTACCGCACTGGTTACATTGCTCGTTTACGATGTATTTCAATGCACCCTTTTCATTATTAGGCAGTTTGCTGACGACTGAGGTCAGTGCCCTTGTTCCTATTGAAGCTCTGGCTTGCCGATGCCTTCGAGCTTGAACATCTGCTGCAATTTTCGCTGTCATTTCCTCAACTTTTTTCTGCGGCAGTTTTTCGATTTCAGCCCCTATCTCAAAAACAGGAAGATAATTGTCCAGCATAAACAAATCATTTACATAATCGAAGCGATAACCGTTCTTTTCCGCCAGCTTTTGCACATTCCGCATGACCGCACCAGGCATATTGCCGTAAGTACCAATGGCAAAAGTATAATTTGCTTCTAACTTCACCTTTTCAATAAACTGCTGCACCATTTTAGGTGGGGCAAGGCTATATACCGGAAAAATTACACCGATTGTATCATCTTTATAGTTCTGATTTGGCAAATCAATAACCTGTGGGATAGAAATCAAGGTTCCTCCAATACGTTTTGCTACTGCCAAAGAATTGCCTGTTGATGTAAAATAAAATATTGTCATAAAATATCCTCACCTACCTATACTGCGTTAATTTGTATCTGTTTCTTTTTTCGCGCAAATCGAAACAGCGAAATACCAATCAGGAGTTGCCAGAACATCATTGGATAGATTGCGACCCTTTCAGCAAGTCCCTGATATTGCATATTATTTGTCGCTAATGAGGAAACAATCATCATTCCAACAAAGCCTAAATTCATTATAGCGAATATTGGAGATTCAATTGTTCATCCCTGAAATTCTGTAACCACTGGAATGCCCAAATCACTGATATAATTATGCAAATAACCATATGCCGAGTTAGTCCAGGCTGGCCGTATATAGTTCAAAGACAAAAAATATAAGTGGCGCAAGAATAAAGAGGATAGCACTTACCCTTAGTTTATTTCAGCTTACATTGTCAATAGGTATCCTCCTCAATTATTCATGAAGGGTGCACAAACCTTCATACAGTAATCCCATACGATTTGTTCGCCCTCTTGGGAAATCCATTTAGGCTTTATTACTTTTTCCTTGCAGTTTCCATAAAATTTGCCTGTAACGCCTTTGACCTCATCAGATGTTGCCAAGTAAATACTGGTTGCCGCTGCTTTTTCTATTGACCACATCATAACCTTCCAAGCAGTATAAATCACTTTTGCCAAAGTGTTTTGTGTCGAGATCCTCCCCAAGTCGGTATCCGCAGAGCCGGGTTCACAGGTATTGAATGTGACATTAGAGATGCCGCGCTTTTTAGCTTCTTCCACAAAGCGGCGCATAATCCAAAAAACATAAAGCTTTGATAGTCCGTAAACTCTTGTAAAAGCATAATTATCTTTCAGCTCAATATCATTTAAAAATGGTTTGCCACCTTGCCTGTATGATTCCGACGAAACGGTTACAACCCGCGCAGCGGGGATTTTTGTCAGAGTATCAAGCAGCAAATGGGTCAAGAGGAATGGCGCAAAGAGATTAATTGCCATCGTTTTTTCGCGGCCTTCTTCTGTAATCTCTCTTTTGTTGCCGAATTGCCCACCAGCATTATTAATCAGAACATCTAAGCGGTCATATTTAGCTTTTACCTTTTCCGCAAACGCCTTAACCTCGGACATTAAGGATAAGTCCGCAGTTATCATATCAAGGTTGTTATTGTTTGTTGCTTTTTGAATTTCATTAAACACAGCCTTTGTTTTCTCCACATCTCTACCGTGGATAATTACAGTGTGACCTTGTTTTGCCAAAGTGAGCGCAGTTTCCTTGCCAATTCCGCTTGACGCTCCTGTGACAAGAATTACTTTCTTTTTCATAAAGATACCTCCATATCTTGTGTATTTGTTAAAAATTATTATTTATAACGTTTTCGCATAGGCATTGCGAAGATGTTCTAAAATTAATGCAACCTCTTTTTTTGCTGCTTCCTAAACAATGGGGTGCTGTTCAACCAGTTTCCACTGTTGATCTTTTGATTCCTGCATTGGCATCAACACAAGAGGTGCGTTATTCTTATCTGAAGCAGGAGTAATATAGAGTTGCGTCCCTTTTAACCGAATATAATAAGTTTCATCAGACAGCTTTATAAACTCCCAATATTGAAGGCTATTTGCCTCAAGTGGTTGCTGCCATAATTGGACGTTCTCTTCGGGCGACGAGGAAGGTTGAAAAGTCTTATGTGTCCACAGATTTTTAAGCAGATATGAACCGTCCTCTGTTTTGATGAATTGCCAAGTCATACATTCCCAGTTCGCATGTTTATACTGAATGATTTTTGTTTCATCAGCGATACTGGCATTATATACTCTGATATCCATACCTGTTTTAACATTTTGTATCGCATAGGTATTAACTGTTTCTCGTTTTTTTTGAATATTATGGTAAGTACGTTGCCCAAAAATGAGCAGATACACCAATAATGCTATACCAATACCAATCATTATCCCAATAAATATATTCATTATCTTACTCCTTTTCATAAATACCCTGACCTATACATTGCATTTTTCAAAATCATCATATTTCCCATTCCAATCTAAGCCGATAGATTAATGACAGTGTATCACTGTCAACTTAAATATGCTTTTGTCACCTTTTTGCAGTAATTCCATAGCTTCTGCTCATTCTCAGCAGAGTAATATTTGTCGTTTGGCTTATCTTCTTTACACTTATGGCTAAAAAATTTACCGGATACACCTTCTACCTTAGGAGAGGATGCGAGATAGATTTCTGACTTTGCACCATCTTCCGGCTTTGACATAAACAGTAATCCAACCTTATAAATAATATCTATCATAAGGCCCTTCTTTTCATTCTGACCAAAGGTTGTAGCAACAGCACCGGGATGCGTGATATTAAAGGTAACATTATGAATACCCTTTTCCTTCAATTCTTTTGCAAAACGCTGTCCCATCCAGATTGCATATAATTTAGACAGACTGTAATTAGGCTGTGCTCCATATTTTTTCTCTGACTTTATATCGTCAAAATCCGGTTTCCTCGATGCCGCATGTGCCGAAGATGCTTCAATAATGATTCTTGCAGATTTACTCTTTTGGAGTGCCGGAAGAAGAAGATGCGTCAACAAGAAGGGGGGAAAACACATTCAACTGAAAGGTTCTCTCTTCTCCATCTTCTGTTAATACTCTTTCCTTAGAGAAAACTGCTTCTGCATTGTTGATCAGAACATCCAGATGATCATGCTTTTTATAAAATTCATCTGTCATTCTTTTGATATTCTTGAAGGAGAGAAGATTACATAAAAGCATATCAACATCTGCACCTTTCGTTTCTGCTTTTATTTCCTCCACTACAGCCTTTGTCTTTTTTTCATTTCTACCATGAATAATAACGTGAAAGCCCTTTTTTGTTAAAGACTTAGCTGTTTCCCTACCAATACCATCTGTTGCTCCTGTTATTAAAACAATTTTTTTTCCATAATTTAATCCTCGCTTTCAATTGGTTTCAATCTTTTAAGTTCTTCTTTCAACATTTTAAACGAATGTACGTTTATTAAAGCTTTTAAAGATAAGCACTCATTTTTGAGTACTTATCTCTTTATGGCATCCCAGCACATTTCAAAAACCACTTCATAATCAATGGCACCAAATGTATCCTTTTGATGACAGCTATCTTTATATAGCTGTGTAATCGGATAAACACAGAACCCACTTAATAAGGCTGGTGAAACATTTTTTAAGATTCCTTCCTTGATTCCACGTTCAAATGGCCAGCAAGCCTTTTGAATAAGTTTTAAGAGTTCCTGACTTTTAGCTGTCAAAATCACTGGTGAATCGCCCGCTTGCCCAATAAAGAGGAAATAATCTTCATACTCTTTTGCAAAATTTAAAACGTTCTCACAAAACTTTCGAACAGACTGTTTGACTGGTTCAGTATCGTTAATTCCTTTCATACTGGCGTTAAGCATCTGCGTCTTTACATCAATATATATCTTCTTAAACATATCCTCCTTATTTTCGTAATAGATGTAAATAGTAGATGCAGATACTCCTGCTGCCTTTGCAATTTTAGACATGGAAATATTAGTGAACCCGATTTCATTAATCATTTTTATGGTCGCTGATAAAATAGCATCTTTTTTGTTTTCATCTTTTACTCTCATACACTCTATTATAAACGAACATTCTGTTATAGTCAACGATATTTTCCACAGTTTTGCAGCAACTTTTTACTTAACTTAACCTGGATTCATTGATTTTACTGGCAAATTCGGGGATTTTTATTTTCGTTTTTCGTCATATTTTACTAGCGCTTTATGTAGTATTGTGATATAATTAGTATTATATGTGTGGAGATGATTGTTTATGTACCTAAAAAAGACTCCTTCTAGCAATGGCAGAATTCGATTATCCATTGTAGATAGTTACTATGATAAAACTAAAAAATGTTCCCGGCAGATAACTGTGGAATCTTTAGGATTTCTCGACGAATTAGAAAAAGAATATGATGATCCAATCTCTTTCTTCTCTGCACGTGTTGAACAATTAAAGGAAGAAAAGAAATGTAAAAAAGCTCCAATCACTTTTGTATTTCATGATGCTGATACAATCGAGCAAGATGTTACCTTGCGTAAAAATTTTGGATATACTGCGTTAAGCAAGATTTATCATGAGCTTGGCATACACACTTTCCTTACCAACAGACAACGTCATACTAAGGACAATTATGATGCTGATACAATCATGAAACTCCTTGTTTATTCAAGGCTTTTGAATCCTGCTTCAAAAAAGAAAACTTTTGAGAATAAAGATTGGTTCTTTGAAAAAGATAACTATTCTCTTGATGATGTTTATCGTTGCCTTACCTTTTTTAACAAGCATAAAGAGAGTCTCCAATTTTGGATCAACAATAAAATCAAAGAACTCTATGGAAGAGATACCAGTCTTATTTACTATGATGTAACCAACTACTACTTTGAAACTGATAAAATGGACAACCTCAGAAAAAAGGGAGTATCGAAAGAACACCGACCAAATCCAATTGTACAAATGGGGTTATTTATAGACAACAAAGGGCTTCCCATTACCTATGAGCTATTTTCAGGAAACACTAATGACTGCCTTACCTATCGACCTAATTTTGCACGTATCAAGAAGGAATATAATCTTGGCAGGGTAATAACGGTGGCAGACAAAGGCGTGACTACTGGCGACAACATTTGGTATACGACTCATACTCCTACAAAAGATGGGTATGTATTCAGTATGTCTGTTCGCGGTTCTGACAAAGAATTAAAACAGTATGTATTAGCAAAAGAAGGATATGAATGGCTAGGCACAGAATACAAGAGAAAATCTAGATTATACCCAAGAACAATTCAGATAACATCATCTAACGGAAAAAAATTAAAAAAAGTAGTACATGAAAAACAGGTAGTATTCTACAGCGAAAAATATGATAAACGTGCTAAGGCTGAGCGTGCTGCCGCACTTGCAAAAGCACAGGACTTAATCGCAAATTCGGATTCTTATACAAGGGTTACTTCCTATGGTGCAGCTAAATATATAAAAAACATTAACTTCGATAAAGAAACTGGAGAAATCTTGAAACCAACACAACTTCTAAAATTAGACATGGACAAACTAGAGGAAGAAGAAGCTTTGGATGGTTACTATGTCATTGTAACTAGTGAATATAAAGAATCTGATGATAAAATCATTGATATGTACCGAGGGTTATGGAAGATTGAAGAATCTTTCCGAGTAACTAAAAGTGACTTAGAGGCAAGACCAGTTTTTGTATCCACCCAAGGGCATATAGAAGCACATTTTTTAATCTGTTTCGTTGCTCTGGTGATTGCAAGGATACTTGAGATGAAAACAGGAAACAAATATAGTATTGGAAAACTACTAGAAACTTTGTCAAAAGCTGAATGCAGCTATGTTCAGCAGAATTATTACATGTTTGATTATTTCAATGATATATTAAATGAAATTGGAGTTATTTCTAACATTGACTACTCCAAAAAGATACGAAGTTTAGGTGAGATAAAAAAAGTTTTAGCATCTACCAAAAAATGATTTATAACGCTATGATTCTCTGACAAAAAAGAATACCCGCTAACCAGCATGTTTACTGGTCTAACGGGTATTTTTTATTCGTTTTTGCTGCAAAACTTAGGTTATAAACGAACATTCTGTTATAGTCAACGATATTTTTTACAAATTAGACTACTCACAGGTATATGCAAACACTTTCCTTATTGTGAAATCATGGAGAATCGTGCACTTGTTAAAAGAAATAAAGCATTGCCATCCGGTAATACGCTACAAGAATATATGCTATAATTTTACTCGGACATTGTTTTTCTCGATAGCGGACAATGGCGTACTTTTATATATGCTATAATCCTATAATACTGTGTTCTTTTTCTGTAATAAATATTCTTAGAGTGAGAGATTCCAGTGGGTTCACAACAAACCGCACCTCGGTCCACCAAAAAAACGGAAAATTCCCTTGGCGGGAAATCCATTTTTTCGGGTTTGCCTCAGCTTGCTGTTTTCTTAAAATGAAACGATTGGAGGTGTTGCTCCCGTTCTCTCGATAACGTGGTTCCTTTTCAATGAGCCCCGCTTTGACCAAATCGTGCAGGTCACGCTTGACGGTACTGCGGGCGAGGCGGTATAAATGTGGTTGAAGTAGCTCATGGAATGGATGCCGGTTTTTCATCACTATAAAGTTGCCATTTGGAATGGATTTCAATTCGTCCGGTAATAGCTGGAACTGACTTTTCCTCTTTACCTTGCTGGGTGCCAGCAAGTCCTGAAACCACTATGCAGACGGCTTTGCACAGTAGAAAAGTCACCGCTGTGATCCATCTGCCGGTACTCCCTCATAGCGGCAGCCATAGAGAGGCAGCATATCTCTCGCAGACAATCGTCCGTCTGCTTCGAAAAATTGTCCCCAATGCAGATGGGTTCGGGATTTTACGAGCAAGGTCGACAGGGTGTCTGCGGAGCAGTTGGATTTTACAGTCATTGCCGTTTCGTTAAGCTCCCGGCAAATTTCATCCCGGATTAAATGCTGGGGATGTTCCTCGGCAGGGATGCCGGATCGCAGCTATCCACATTTCCCTTGAAGCCGGTTCCCTCGGTATAGAGCCCTCGCTTGTGGGCATGACAAAAATATTATTAGTAACGGATAAGAAAATTTTAGAAATTGGTTATGCAGAAAAAGCAGTTGATGGTATTGTAGGGCTTGGTGGTGGTAGTACGCTAGACAGTGCAAAAGCTATTGCAGCAGTAATTCCAAATGGTGATGCAGTTAGAAAGTTGTGTAAAGAAATTCAAATTCCTTCTTTCAAAGAGCAAGGATTTACAAAGGAACAGATATTAGCGGCAAAACCAATGATTTATAAGGAACCTTTATGTATGTCATTTGGTGGAACAATTACAGAACAGGATGTAGTTACAACATTAGAAATGTTATATGACGACTACCAATAAAATCCACTACTTTCTTTAAATTTTGTATGCATAGTAAAGAAAAACGCTCGATTGAATAAAATGTAACCTATAGAGTAGACAATATAAAAAAGTCTATCTATGGGGTATTTTTATGTATAATAGAATAAATAACATTAGGAGCGGATACGATGGGTAAAAAACTATTTACAAAATAAGAAGTCAGAATTATATACTCATATATTTCCTATAGTTCCAATAAAAATATTTTGAATTTTAAATCAAGTCCATATAAAATAAAGTTATAAGACTATATTCTATGAAAGGGTGTTTATTTATATTTTGGGACATAAGGAAAAAATGTACCCCATGGTGTACAAAACTATTATTTAAAAATAATGTAGAAAATGAGCAGGGTTAACGCATGAGTAAACAAAGTGTTAAAATGCCTAAAATAGTAAGTTTGGAGCTTCTTTTAAACATATTATTGTGGTATTATAAATCATATAAATTTATATGATTTATAATACCATGGTAAAACGTAAAATGTTAACACATTATTTTGGACTTATAACAGATCAAAGACAGGATACAAAAATTAAACATAACCTAACATCAATATTATTCATAGCTGTAGTTGCAACATTAGCAAATTGTGACAGCTGGGTGGCTATAGAAGATTTTGCAAACGACAGGATCGATTTCTTCAAAAAATATCTGACTTTGCCATATGGGATACCTTCTCATGATACCTTGCAAAGAGTTTTTGAATGGATTGACCCAAAAGAATTTAGAAGTAGTTTTATGAAATGGATAGAAGAAATATCAGCAAGTTTGAATGGATCTATTATAGCGATTGATGGAAAGACTGTATGCGGAGCACGTAATATAGCTGAAGAAAAATCAGCAATACATATAGTAAGTGCATGGGCAAGTAAATATAGAATAGTTATAGGACAGGTAAAAACTGCCGAAAAAAGTAATGAAATTACGGCTATTCCAGAACTTCTAAAATTACTAGATATTAATGGATGTATTGTAACTACTGATGCAATGGGATGTCAGAAAGATATAGTAAAAGCGATAGTGGATAAGAATTCTGATTATGTGCTTGCACTAAAAGGAAACCAGAAGCTTTTTTATGAAGAAGTTAAAGAATATTTAGATGATGCAGTAGAAACGGGCTTTAAAGGTATTCCATACAATTATACAATGACAGTAGATAAGGGACATGGAAGAAATGAAGTACGAAAATACTACATTACAGAAAGTATAGATTGGCTCAGTACACGCAGTGAATGGAAAAGTTTAAAAAGTATAGGAATAGCTGTACGAAAGAGTGAAGAAAAAGGGAAAATAACAATAGAGAAAAGATACTATATAAGTTCTCTACCGGCTGATGCTGTAAAATTTTCAAATGCTGTGCGTAAGCACTGGGGAATTGAAAGTATGCATTGGGTACTTGATGTAGTGTTTAATGAAGATTCTAACAGGACAAGAAAGGAACACAGTCCAGAGAATCTATCATTACTTAGGAAGTTTGCACTTAATATACTTAGAAATATAGAAACAGAAAAACCTATGAGTGGCCCAAGGAAAAGGGCTAAAGCAATGACAAATGAAGATTTTCTTGATTCAATTGTAAAGCATACATTTTTGGCTTGATAAAATAGGGCTTATTTTTGATGTCACGGAATATGTCCAATAACAAGGACTATCTGGTTAATTAAAAAAAGAGCTATTGGTTCATACCAACATGTGTGAAAATTTAGCAATGATAGAATTTACTCCAGAGTTTATCTGGGACATAAGAGATTATAACTTTTCATGCGTTTGCCCTGAGAAAATGAGATAAAAACATTGTCAAAGTGTTGTATAAAGTGTTATTATAAAAACATTGGGATAAAATAAGTGCTTAAATTAAAAATATAAAAAAGGAGAAATGACATGCTAAGTAGCTCAGGAAACCCAACAATATATATTGGCGGCAGGCCTAAAGGAAATTACACTGATATATCAACAACATATGTTGATGAAACTCTTAGGGAAATGGATTTGGATAAAGATAAAAATAGTAGAATATCAAATAAGGAAAAGGATTCCAATTATAAATATAAAAGGGACAAGCATCTTTTAATTTATGATATTGAAAGATAATCTTAGTGAAGTTGAAAAGACTATCTAAAATGTTTTGTTATAAAAGGACATTGCAGTAGCAGTTATTTTTGGGTAGTTATTTTTTATAATAAAAAATTTCATAAAACTATTGAAGTTTTATAATTTTAATAGTATAATATTGCTTGTTCTGATAGCGTTTAAGCTATAAATTGAATATGAATTTATTTTCATGAGTAAACCTATGGAGAGATGTCCGAGAGGTTGAAGGAGCACGCCTGGAAAGCGTGTGTAGGGGAAACTCTACCGGGGGTTCGAATCCCCCTCTCTCCGCCATTTAAACTTTGTCGTGCTAGATGGGGAGTTAGCGGTGCCCTGTAGCCTGCAATCCGCTATAGCAGGGTTGAATTCCTAGATTAGGCTGTAAAATGTGAGGCCTGGCCCATAAAAGTGGCGTTGAGAACTTGATCCCACGCAACGGAAACTCATGAACCCCGTCAGATCCGGAAGGAAGCAGCGGTAAGTGAATATTTTCGTGTGCCGTGGATAAATCTAGTTTGAGTTAACTATATGGGTAACGCTTATAGTTTATCAGACAAAGCTAGGTGCACGACTTTAATATTAAGTTGAATTAAAAAGATACCATGTGGTATCTTTTTTGTTATACAAAAGGGTATAATATATATATAAAAGAAGGTGATAACATGGCTTATACTGCACTATATAGAGAATGGAGGCCCAAGACCTTTTCAGATGTAGTAGGTCAGGATCATATAACAGTTACACTTAAAAATCAAATATTAAACCATAGAGTAGCACATGCATATTTATTTTCGGGAACAAGAGGTACAGGAAAAACTTCAATGGCCAAGATATTAGCTAAAGCAGTAAATTGCCTGGATTTAAAAAATGGGGAACCTTGTAATCAATGTGAAATGTGTAAAAAAATAAATGAAGGAATTTCTATGGATGTAATAGAAATGGATGCAGCCTCTAAACGACGTCTGGAAGATATAAAAGATGTAATTGAAAATGTAAAATACCCTCCTCAGGAAGGAAAATACAAAGTTTATATCATGGATGAAGTGCACATGCTTACACAGGAAGCAGTAAATGCATTTTTAAAAACCTTAGAAGAGCCTCCCTTAAATGTAATATTTATACTTGCTACTACTGATCCTCAAAAGCTTCCGGTTACTATACTTTCCAGATGCCAGGAATTTGATTTTAGAAGAATAAAAAGTTCAGATGTATTTAACAGACTCAGATGCATAGTAGATAAACAAGGAATTTTTGCTGATGATAGAAGTTTGAATTTAATATCCAGAATGTGTGACGGTGCCATGAGAGATGCCCTTAGTATACTGGATCAAGCAATATCCATGGGGGATGGAAAGGTTCAATACAGCAATGTAGTCGACATGCTGGGGCTAGTTACAAATGAGAATTTATTTCGACTTACAAATAGTATAATAGAAAAAAATGTAGAGTCATCTATGAGGATAATTGATGATATAGTTCTAAGTGGAAAAGATATATATAATTTTATTAGGGATATGATAATTCATTTGAGAGATCTTTTAATGGTAAAAGTTTCTAACAGCCCTGAAGATGTATTGGATATGTCCGAAGAGAATATAAACCTTGTAAAAGAACAAGCTCAGAAAATACGTGTAGAAGAAATAATGAGAAATATAAGAATACTCCAGGATGCACAGGAGCAATCCAAATGGGTTAAACAGAGTAGAATTTATCTAGAGCTTGCAGTAATAAAAATGTGCAAAATAGAATATGATACATCTAAAGAAGTAATTCTTGCCAGATTAAATAGATTGGAGCAGGCATTTAAGCAGGGTGAAATTAAGGTATCTTGTGAAAGGATAGTTCCTAAAGCTTCCCAGGCAAAGATGAATATATCAGAAAAAGCAGGAAGTAACTTAAAAGATAATAATTTCAATAAATCAAAACAGGATTCATTGGAAGATTTAAAACCCATAAAGGAAGAAAACATATATTCAAAAATTACATTGGATACGGTAAAAAAAAGCTGGAAAGATATCCTTGAATCATTTAAAAGCAAGCATCAGATGGTATTATTTGCAGCACTTACTACAGGAAAGGCAGTAAAATGTGAAAGAGGGATAATAACTATAGAATATGGAAAAGATTATTCTTTTCATAAACAGAGGTTAGAAAGAGATGAAAATAGAAAAATAGTTGAACAAGTTTTTTCGGATATACTAAAGGAAAAAGTTACTATTAAGTATATTATAGAAGATGAAGTCGATCATACCTCTCAATCTAAGGAGCAATTGTTAAAGGATACTTTCGGTGAAGATATGGTAGAAATACTTGATGAATAGGATATGAAGTGATTCTTCAGTAAGGTTTTGCCCATATGGAATTTCATAAAGATATGATATAATTAAAATTATGTTAGTTAATTTGATTGAGGAGGAAATATATTATGGCAAAAGGTGGATTCCCCAACTTCGGTGGCGGGGGAAATATGAATAATTTAATGAAACAAGCTCAAAAGTTCCAAAAACAGATGGCAGATATGCAATCAGAGCTTGAAGATAAGGAATTTAGTGCTACTGTTGGCGGTGGAGCAGTAACTGTAATAGTAAATGGCAAAAAACAGATAGTGAATATACAGATTAAACCGGAGGTTGTTGATCCCGAGGACGTGGAAATGCTTCAGGACCTGGTTTTAACTGCATGTAATGAGGCATTAAAAAATGCAGAAGATGAGACTGCTTCTGAAATGAAAAAATTAACTGGTGGACTTAATATTCCAGGAATGTTTTAAGATTACAAGCCCCATCTATTTAAGATGGGGTTTTAAATTGAGGTGATATTATGGATTTTTATCCTGTTTCTATCGAAAAATTAATAGAGGAATTTGCTAAATTACCGGGAATAGGCTATAAGACAGCACAGAGACTTACAATTTATGTATTAAATCTGCCTGAAAATGAGGTAAGGGAATTTGCGCAGGCCTTAATCAAGGCAAGAGGCACCATAAGATATTGTTCTGTTTGTGGAAATTTTACGGAGTCGGATCCCTGTGCTATATGTTCAAACCCCAATAGAGATAAAAGCACTATATGTGTAGTTGAAGAACCTAAGGATATAATGGCTATGGAAAGAATAAAAGAATATAATGGAGTCTATCATGTTCTACATGGTAATATATCCCCTATGGCAGGAAGAGGACCTGAGGATATAAAGCTGAAGGAACTTATAAGAAGAATAAATGGAGATGTAAAAGAAGTTATAGTTGCTACCAATCCTAATGTAGAGGGAGAAGCTACTGCCATGTATATATCTAAAATATTAAAACATCTTGGAGTAAAAGTAACTAGGATAGCCCATGGTATTCCTGTGGGTGGTAATTTAGAATATGCAGATGAAATTACCTTGTCAAAAGCATTGGAAGGCAGAATAGAAATATAACCATATTTAGCTGGTTGTGGGCTGTGTATATTACTCTTAATTTGTGTCAATTATTAAAATAATGTGTAAATTAGGAGGGTATATATTTTATGAATAAGTATAATATAGTTAAAAATTTGGTTATGAAGAATTACAAATATACATTACATCAGAAAAGACTGTTGGATGATATAGAAAAAGCCAGAGAAGAGTTGGAAAGATGCAGAATATATTTTGATTCTGTAAAAGATCCTCATTTGGTAGATTACGCAATATATATGGAGGAGGCAGCAAAATCAAAGTATATGTATCTTTTGAATGAAGTTAAGAAAGATGGATTAAAAGTAGATTATAAAAACGTATTTCCAAATTTTGATGAAAATAAAAAGCCATCTTAAAAAATAGAATTTTTAGGCTTATTCTTTGTATTAATATTTTTTTATTGTTAGAATATAAATTAAATAGTATTGATATATAATCTAGAAGTTAAATTATAGGAGGAATAAGCATGATGTTTGAATATATAGGATATTTTTTAATTGCTATAGTGGGATTATATGTATTGGTAAAGGTATTTTCATGGCCTTTAAAAATATTATTCAAACTTTTTATAAATGCTGTGCTGGGTGTTATCCTTTTAATTGTAGTAAATTTAATAGGAAAATACTTTGGATTTAGTATAGGTATTAATGCTGTCACTTCGCTTATTGCTGGTTTTTTTGGAATACCTGGAGTGATATTTCTTATAATATTTAAATTATTTCTTTAGCTTTGAAAAAGTTGAAGGATGTGAAAAATTGCAGCTATTGTATAAATTGGTTTTACCGGAGATGATGTATTGATATTTGATAAAAATATAGTAAAAGCTAAATTTATTAGCAGACCTAATAGATTTCAAGCTTATGCATATATAAATAATTCAAAAACAATGATTCATGTGCCTAATACGGGAAGATGTAAAGAAATACTTTTACCTGGTGCTACAGTAATTTTAAGAGAAGAAAATAACCCAACAAGGAAAACAAAATATGATTTAATAGCAGGCTATAAGGGAAATAGGTTAATTAATATAGACTCACAAATTCCCAATAAAGTTGTGGATGAAGCTCTAAAGCAGAAAAAAATAGATTATTTTAAAAGGTATATTAAAATAGAAAGAGAAAAGACATTTGGAAACAGTAGATTTGACTTTAAGTTAGGGGATAGGGAGGATAAGAGGTGTTACCTTGAAGTGAAAGGAGTTACTCTGGAGAAACACGGAATAACTATGTTTCCAGATGCCCCTACAGAAAGGGGAAGAAAACATTTACTAGAGTTAGTGAAGGTGAAAAAGCTAGGTCTGGATGCTGCAGTTTTATTTTTAATTCAAATGAGAGGTGTAAGATATTTTACACCTTATGATGAAATGGATGAAAAATTTGGAGAAGCTCTTAGATATGCAAAACAAAATAATGTAAAGATTTTTGCCTATGACTGTGATGTAGGCGAGTATTTTATAACTTTAAGAGATGAAGTGAGAGTACAATTATGAAGTAATTCCTAGATCCAACTGGAATTCGCCTATAAGGACTTTTTTACCATATGGATCCAGGTGCCATCGCTGCTTAGGTTCAGTTTTTAAGGGGCTATGGGTGATAACATTAATAGCCATGGTGTAAAAAATCTAGTACATGTTTTATTATATGTATTTTATAATGTATTTATAAGTTTTATAATATAGGTAAGGATGTTTATTAGCGGCGTCAAATGATTCTTAGGTTCAGATGAAGTTTGTCTGTAAAGAATGCTTTTCTTATCTGAACATTAGAAGAATTCATTCAGGATGTAGCAGTGCTTAGTTTATTATATCCACATTGAAAATTTGTGGGTGGCAGCAATGAATAGCCATGGTATAAAATTTATTTGGTGGAAGTTAAGGGGGTGTGACTGCTTTATTAGCAGTATATGTATGAAGTTTAAATATTGTCCTATATGTGGAGGAAAATTAGAGGAGAAGTATAGTTGGGATGAAGGAGGGGTACCATATTGTCCGAAAGATGATATAATGTATTTTGATACCCCTAGACCTTGTGTAATAGTTGCAGTAGTAAAGAAAGATCAGATATTATTATTAAAACAGAGTTATATATTTAAAAACTCTAAGGTGCTTTTATCAGGATATGTGACAAATGGTGAAACTGTGGAAGAAACTGTACATAGAGAAGTATTTGAAGAGTCAGGTCTTAAAGTAAGGGACTTAAAATACTTGGGAAGTGAATATGTCAGTAGTAATAAAAAGGAGATAATAATGCTTACATTCATGGCGAATTATGATGGAGGAGACATAAAAAAATCTTCTGAAGTAGAATGGGTAAATTGGAGCCATATAGATGATGCATTATGTGAAATGAGTGAAGATGAAGTTGGCAAAAGGATAGTTAGAAAGGTTTTAAAAGAGATAAATTATAGTGGGGAAAAGGCCTATAGATGTGATAATGATAGTTGTAGTAGAGATATTTAGACATAGAACTGAATTTCAAAAAGTGATTGCATTTAATTTAAAAGAGGAGGTAAAAAATGGCTAAGAACATACCGGAAATAAAGGGAATTCCCAAAAGACATATGATTAAAGTACCTGAAATTATTAGAGAAGCAAGTGGAATAAGGATATTTGGTAAAAGGTTGAAGTCTCTGTTGTTTACCACAGATGTAGCAGTTATAAAAAATACCAATGCAGATGCCATTATTGCAGTGTATCCATTTACACCGCAGCCTCTCATAACACAAGCAATTCTTTTATCTGCGGATATACCAGTATTCTGTGGAGTTGGTGGAAGGCTTACAACTGGAAGAAGAGTTGTAAATTTAGCTTTGGATGCTGAATTTAAAGGAGCTATGGGAGTTGTAGTAAATAGTACCATTCCAAATGAAGTTATACGACAGATAAGAGATACTATAGATATACCTATAATAGTAACAATAGTATCTGAGTATGAAAATATAAAAGATAGGGTAGAATCAGGAGCTACTATAATAAATGTATCTGGTTCTAAAGAAACTACTAATATAGTAAAAAAAGTTAGAGATGAATATCCTAGTTTCCCTATAATAGCTACAGGAGGGCCTATAGAATCCAGTATAAGGGATACTATACTAGCGGGGGCTAATGCAATAGCATTTACTCCACCTACACCAGCTGAAATTTTAAGTAAAATTATGTTTGAAAACAGAAAAAAATATGCTCAGGAAAAACAAGATTAAATATTCAATTGAAAAATTGAATTATAATTTTAGAGAGGAGTAACTGTTTCCATTTTTCATATGTTTAAGGGAAATGAAAATACTATTATTATGAAGGGTGTTTTGTATTATTTTAGTGGTACAGGAAATACTAAATGGGTAGCAGATAGATTTAAGGAAAATTTTGCACTGAATAATATAAATATAGATTTAGTAAACATAGAATCTGTAGAAGATAATAAATTAAAAGAATATGATTTTTTAATTATAGGCTCACCAGTTTATGCTGAATTCCCATCTAAAATTGTAACTGATTTTTTAAATAAATTTGACGATTCAAAAAAAAAGGTGAAGATAATAGTGTATTCCACACAGGCGGCTTCCTCATCTTCAGCTTCCTGTCTTATGGCAAAGCATCTCAGAAAAAAAGGATATCTGCCATTAATACAGATTAGCATAAAAATGCCGAATAATTATTATTTTTTTATAGGGAAGAAACCTGATAAGAATGAAATAACAGAGTTACTATTAAGAGCAAATAGAAAAGTGAAATATGCAGTAAAAAGTTTTATAAATGAAGAACCTGTTATAGAGACAGCTTCATTTATTAGGATTCAATTTAGTAAAGTGGTTTACAATATATTTAAAAGTAGAATACCTAAAGTATCTAAGAACATATCTTCTACAAAAGAATGTGGTAAATGTGGGTTATGTTTGAGAAATTGTCCTCAAGGGAATATAACATTTGAAGAGGGACATGCAATTTTTCATAGTAAATGCATTTTATGTTTAAGATGTATATATATATGTCCCATAAATGTGGTGAGATATAAGGGTAAAAAAATAGAGCAAACTCAAAGTGACATAATAAGAGTACTTGATTTAAATAGATAAAGTTTCATATTGTGTTGAAAGCCTCCAGCGATTTTTAATTTTGGAGGCTTTTTTAGAATTAAATTTTTAATTTTGGAAATACTAAAAATACAATATTTTTCAGGAGTGAGTTTTATGATTTCAATTCAAGATAAGATGATTGTTGCAGAAAATTGTAAAGAGTATGAATCTAAAAATTATACAGTTGGATTAAAGGCCAGTTATCTTTCAAATAGCTGCAGTAATTGTGTGAATTTTGTAAATGAGCAATGCAGTAAAAAGTTATTTGATGAAATTGAGGGAATAGTAAATATGAATTAAATTTAAGAATGGAAGGAGTAGTATTAATGTCAAGCAGTCAGGAAATGAAACATGTTGGTGGTTTATGTCCCGGGTACGAGCCAGATGATTTTGGATTTCAGTCCAGTACCGGAGAAGCTAATTATAAAAGCTGTACCAATTGTAGAAATTTACAAGATGGGAAATGTGTAAAGGATCTTTATGATAAGGTGTTGGCGGGTTCGGATCAATCTTAATTTAAAGAAAAATAGATTATTTCTACAACTAAATAGTTTTCAGATTATTTTGGTAAATGAAAAATAAGCTTCCTGCAGTCCTATAAAATAAATAATATAAATATTTGAAATAAGTATTGACATATCCAAAGTTAAATCATATAATAGTTAACAAATCCTAAATAAATTAATTTAATATTATCTTATGAAGAGAAGAGTAACATTAGTTAGGTAAAAGAGAATCAGTGGTTGGTGTGAACTGATACCGATGCTTTTGTGAATCCACCTCAGAGGATTATTATGATGAATAATACGGAAAAAAGCCGTTAGATCAAATGAGAGGATTATACTTTTGTATAATCAATTAAGGGTGGTAACGCGAGCCAATCGTCCCTGTAGGGATTGGATTGGCTCTTTTATTTTACAATTTTGTACAAAAACATTAATTTTAATTGCTATAGCTGTAGTTTAAAATTTAATATTACTCAATGAAAAGAATAGTAGCATAAGTTAAATAAAAGAGAATCAGTGGTTGGTGTGAACTGATATTGATACTTTTGTGAATCCATCTTGGAGAATTATTATGATGAATAATACGGAAAACCGTTAAATTAAATGAGAGGATTATACTTTTGTATAATTAATAAGGGTGGCAACGCGAGTCAATCGTCCCTAAGGGGATTGGATTGACTTTTATTTTATGACTATAACTTTAGCGATGTACAACTGTGAACTATTAAACATAAATTTATTGGAGGTAGAGATATGCATAAAAAATTATTTATTCCAGGTCCGGTGGAAGTGAAAAAAGATGTATTAGAAAAGATGGCAACGCCAATGATAGGACATAGAAGTAAAGATGCTTCAAAACTTCAAAGAGATATTAGCGATAAAATGAGGAAGGTGTTTCATACAAAAGAAGAAATTTTACTTTCAACATCTTCGGGAACAGGTCTTTTAGAGGGTGCAATAAGATGCAGTACGGCAAAAAGAGCAGCAATTTTTTCAATAGGTGCTTTTGGAAAAAGATGGCATCAGATTGCAGAATGCAATAATGTACCAGCAGATTTATTTGAAGAGGATTGGGGAAAAGCTGTAGATGTAGATAAAATTGATAAAGCTTTAGCTACAGGTAAATATGATTCGCTTTGTGTTACTCATAATGAAACTTCTACAGGGGTTATGAATCCAGTGGAGGATATAGCAGAAGTAATGAAAAAATATCCTGAAGTTGTATGGTGCTTGGATACAGTTAGTTCCATGGCAGGTGTCAAGATAGAAGTAGATAAACTTGGTGTAGATATATGTTTAACATCCAGCCAGAAAGCTTTAGGACTTCCTCCGGGAATGGCAATATGTTCTTTTTCACAGAAAGCAGTGGAAAGAGCTAAAAAAGTAAAGTTCAGGGGGTATTATTTAGATTTGCTTTCCCTTTATAATTATATACAAAAGAAAGATTATCAATATCCTTCAACACCATCCATTTCACATATGTTTGCTATGGATTATCAGCTGGATAGAATACTGGAAGAAGGGCTTGAAAATAGATATAAAAGGCATTTGGAGATGGCTGAGTATGTCAGAAATTGGGCTAGAGAATATTTTGAACTGTTTGCGGATGAAAGATATCTTTCCAATACTCTTACTAATATAAAAAATACCAGGAATATAAATGTGGGTCAATTAAACAAGGATTTGGGCGAGAGAGGATTTCAAATATCCAATGGTTACGGAAAATTAAAGGAAAAAGCTTTCAGAATAGCTCATATGGCTGACTTCAATATTTCTGATATAAAAGAACTTTTAGATACTATTAATTATATATTAAAATTATAATGGGGAGGATTTGATACTCATGAGAATATTAGTTAGTGATGGAGTGGAAAAAAATGCTTTCGATAAGCTTATAGAAAATGGATACGAGGTTTTAGATAAACATTTTGAAGATGAAGAATTAAAACAAAAAATAAAAGAATTTGATATTATAATAGTAAGATCTGCAACTAAAATTAGAAAGCCGCTTATAGATGCAGCTAAAGGTGGAAAGTTAAAACTTATAATAAGAGCTGGAGTAGGAGTAGACAATATAGATGTAGATTATGCAGCTCAAAATGGAATAATGGTTAAAAATACTCCTAATGCCAGCACTATTTCAGTTGCAGAGCTGACATTAGCCCATATGTTTGCAATATCAAGATATGTTAATATATCTAATGTAACCATGAGAAATGGAAAGTGGGAGAAAAAGAAATATAAGGGAGTAGAATTATATGGTAAGACATTAGGACTCATAGGTTTTGGAAGAATTGCAAAAGAAGTTGCAAAAAGAGCTTATGCCATGGGAATGAATATAATATATTATGATAAACTTGGTATGGCAAAAGGATATAACAATTATGAGTTTTGTGAGTTCCAGCCACTGTTGATGAAAGCAGATTATATATCACTTCATATTCCCTTTGACAAAAAGCAGGGTGCTGTAATAGGTGAAAAAGAACTTGATATGATGAGAGATGGAGTTTATATAATAAATTGTGCAAGAGGTGGTGTAATAGATGAAAAAGCATTGATTGCTGGATTGAATGAGGGAAAAGTAGCAGGGGTAGGAATAGATGTGTTTGAGAATGAACCTGAACCTTGCAGACAACTTGTAGATAATGACAGGGTTTCAGTAACGCCTCATATAGGAGGATCAACTGTTGAAGCTCAAAAAAGAATAGGAATGGAAATAGTGAATATAATTGATAGATATTGTTTAGATAAAAATTTAATCAATGTATAAGGAGGGATAAAATGGCAGTCCTAAAAGCTTTTAAGGCAATACGGCCTAGAAAAGATATGGCCAGTAAGGTGGCTGAACTTCCATATGATGTTATGAACAGTGAAGAAGCAAGGGAAATAGCTAAAGACAATGTTTATTCTTTCTTGCATGTGGATAAAGCTGAAATTGATTTGGATAAGAATATAAATCCGTATGATAAAAAAGTATATGAAAAAGCAAATGAGAACCTAAATAAAATGATTGCTAACGATATATTGGTACAAGACCAGGAAAACAATCTTTATATTTATAGATTAACAATGAATGGGAAAAGCCAAACAGGCATAGTTGGATGTACTTCCATAGATGATTATATTAAGAATAAAATAAAAAAGCATGAATATACAAGGAAAGACAAAGAGCAGGATCGAATAAATCATGTAGATATTTGTGATGCAAATACAGGACCAATTTTTTTAACTTATAGATATAATGATAAAATTAATAATATAATAAATATATGGACTGAGAAAGAACCTGTTTATGATTTTACTGCTGATGATGGAGTCAGGCATCAGGTATGGATTATAGACAGTGATGAAACAGTAAAGAACATTTGTGATTTGTTTAAAAATATAGACAGTCTCTATATAGCAGACGGACATCACAGGGCGGCTTCTGCTGTAAAAGTAGGTATTAAAAGAAGAAAAGAAAATCCAAATTATTCTGGACATGAGGAGTTTAATTTCTTTCTATCTGTACTTTTTCCACATTCGGATTTGAACATTATAGATTACAACAGGGTTGTTAAAGATCTCAATGGCCTTTCATCTGAGGAATATATAGTCAAGGTTTCAGAAAAATTTAATGTAGATGTATATGAAGGAGAGGGGGCGTATAAGCCATTTTATAAGGGTACCTACGGCATGTATTTAAACGGAAAATGGTATAAACTTGCTGCAAAGAAGGGAACGTACAATTGTGATGATCCTGTTGATAAATTAGATGTATCTATTCTCCAAAATAATTTATTAGCCCCTATTTTAGGAATAAATGATCCGCGTACAAATGAAAGGATTAGCTTTGTGGGTGGAATAAGAGGACTTGGCGAATTAGAGAAGAGAGTAAAAAAAGAAGATATGGGAGTTGCTTTTTCTATGTATCCTACTACTCTAGAAGAACTAATGAATATTGCAGATGCTGGAAAGGTAATGCCTCCCAAATCTACCTGGTTTGAACCAAAATTAAGAAGTGGGTTATTTATTCACAAATTAAAGTAAATAGTAATTTTAAGATTTTATTGCAATAGGATCCTCGTGATTTTCACGGGGATTTTGTGTTTTAGATGGAATATTTTATCCTTGATTTTATGATATAATATACTTGAAACTATACTTAAATTTAAGTCTTGGGATAATAAATTTAATATAACCGTATCCCATTGAAAAAGTTTGAATTTTAGGTGGTTTGTATTGTTATAATGTACAATTGGGAGCGATGGGAATGCTGAAGGAACAACTTGTATCCATTGATTTAGTTAAGGGCAGCAATAGTGAATATATAATAAGAGATAATTTAGGTATTACTATAGGAAGAATATTTATGATTGAACTTTCCACTATAAATAAATATGGTATGCTCAGGATAAAATTTTATAAATGGGGGGAGTGCAGCTATAAGTTACTTAAAAATACCATTGAAGGTTTTGTACAAATGCTTCTTAGAAAAGTTGATTTAAATAAAATAAATATAATAGCACATGAAGATATAAATATATCAGCATTCACTGATTTGGGTTTTGAACTTGAAGGTATAATATCAAGGAGTATAAAGGTTGATTCCCAATACAAAAATGAAATATTGTTTGGATTAGACTTTGACAAAATTAAAAATATAAATAGGGGATTACACATAAAAGGCAGAAACATAACACTTTCTATATTGACTCCGGAAAATGCAGTGGATACATTGAATTATTATATAAAAAACAAGATGCACTTAAGCAAATTTGAACCAGAGCGTGAGAAGAGTTTTTATACATTGGAAATGCAAAAAAGAAATCTGATGGAAAGTTACAAACAATTTTTATGTGGTAAAAATGCTAATTTTGGTATATATAAAAATAAGAAGTTTATAGGCAAGATACAAATTTCAAATATAGTAATAGGGGTATTTAAAAGTGCATTTATAGGATATTCTATAGATGAAGATGAGCAGGGTAAAGGCTACATGAAAGAAGCATTGAAGTTAGTTTTAGATTATGCTTTTAATGAACTAAATCTGCATAGAGTAGAAGCTTCTACTTTGGTAGATAATATGAGATCTCAAAGAGTGCTTAAAAGTTGTGGATTTAAAGAACTTGGAGTAAATGAAAAATACTTATTTATAAATGGAAGATGGAGAGATCATATAACTTTCTATAAAATTACTTCTATTTAAATAAACATATCCTTGCGTGTCCACATATGTAAGAGTTAGGAACTGACAGAATATATGAGAAAGTAAAAAATAAAGCTATAATTTGAAGATACATATATATTGTAGAAACTAAATCTGTGGTATAATAAATTTTGTTGTCTTCAAGAAGAAGTCAGCAGTACCAGCTCAAATCAACAAACTTTAAATCCTGAAAAAATAAGGTTAAAAACATGTTGACAAAGAGAAATACAGATGATATACTATAAAAGCTGTCTAAAGAGATGGCAGGTAATTGAAGATGATCCTTGAAAATTAAACAGAATAAAATATAAGGAAAACTTATATAAGAATAAACCAGCAATTCTTTTGAGCTGCAGCAGCAGCAAAGAAAGTAATTTCGTAATATTTTGTATGTTATGTTCAGTAGTAAAGCATCATTTATGATGTTATACATACTTAGCGTAATGTATCTAAAATTAATAATAACGAGCAGTTCCAGGAAAACCTTGAGCCAGGAGCGGAGTTTACTTAAGTAAATGAGCACCGCAGGGTCGGGTTTGACGAAGAAATGCGAAGTTAGTATTAATTTTCTAAAGAGGCAATAAGCCTGAAATTGGCAGTAACGAGTACAGCAAGGAAAAGGCTGAATGAGGAGCAGAGTTTACTTACGTAAATGAGCACCGGAATGAAGCATTTGACGCAGCTGGACGAAGTTAATGGCAATTTTAAACAGAGCCATATAAACTTTTAAATTAAGAGTTTGATCCTGGCTCAGGACGAACGCTGGCGGCGTGCTTAACACATGCAAGTCGAGCGATGAAGCTCCTTCGGGAGTGGATTAGCGGCGGACGGGTGAGTAACACGTGGGTAACCTGCCTCAAAGAGGGGGATAGCCTCCCGAAAGGGAGATTAATACCGCATAACAAGTATGATTCACATGGATGGTACTTTAAAGGAGCAATCCGCTTTGAGATGGACCCGCGGCGCATTAGCTAGTTGGTAGGGCAACGGCCTACCAAGGCAACGATGCGTAGCCGACCTGAGAGGGTGATCGGCCACATTGGAACTGAGAGACGGTCCAGACTCCTACGGGAGGCAGCAGTGGGGAATATTGCACAATGGGCGAAAGCCTGATGCAGCAACGCCGCGTGAGTGAAGAAGGTTTTCGGATTGTAAAGCTCTGTCATCTGGGACGATAATGACGGTACCAGATGAGGAAGCCACGGCTAACTACGTGCCAGCAGCCGCGGTAATACGTAGGTGGCAAGCGTTGTCCGGAATTACTGGGCGTAAAGGGTGCGCAGGCGGACATTTAAGTGAGATGTGAAATACCCGGGCTTAACCCGGGCAGTGCATTTCAAACTGGGTGTCTGGAGTGCAGGAGAGGAGAACGGAATTCCTAGTGTAGCGGTGAAATGCGTAGAGATTAGGAAGAACACCAGTGGCGAAGGCGGTTCTCTGGACTGTAACTGACGCTGAGGCACGAAAGCGTGGGTAGCAAACAGGATTAGATACCCTGGTAGTCCACGCCGTAAACGATGAGTACTAGGTGTAGGAGGTATCGACCCCTTCTGTGCCGCAGTAAACACAATAAGTACTCCGCCTGGGAAGTACGATCGCAAGATTAAAACTCAAAGGAATTGACGGGGGCCCGCACAAGCAGCGGAGCATGTGGTTTAATTCGAAGCAACGCGAAGAACCTTACCTGGACTTGACATCCCCTGAATATCTTAGAGATAAGAGAAGCCCTTCGGGGCAGGGAGACAGGTGGTGCATGGTTGTCGTCAGCTCGTGTCGTGAGATGTTAGGTTAAGTCCTGCAACGAGCGCAACCCCTGTTGTTAGTTGCTAACAGTAAGATGAGCACTCTAACAAGACTGCCGCGGTTAACGCGGAGGAAGGTGGGGATGACGTCAAATCATCATGCCCCTTATGTCCAGGGCAACACACGTGCTACAATGGGTAGGAACAACGAGACGCAAGACCGCAAGGTGGAGCAAACCTCAAAAACTACTCTCAGTTCGGATTGCAGGCTGAAACCCGCCTGCATGAAGCTGGAGTTGCTAGTAATCGCGAATCAGCATGTCGCGGTGAATACGTTCCCGGGCCTTGTACACACCGCCCGTCACACCATGAGAGCTGGCAACACCCGAAGTCCGTAGTCTAACGAAAGAGGACGCGGCCGAAGGTGGGGTTAGTGATTGGGGTGAAGTCGTAACAAGGTAGCCGTAGGAGAACCTGCGGCTGGATCACCTCCTTTCTAGGGAGTCGAAAGATGATTGTAATGATTGTCTTAAAAAAATTGGTAGTAATGAGCAGATCAAGGAAAGGCTTGAGCGAGGAGCAGAGCTTACTAGTGTAAGTGAGCACCACAGTGAAAGACTTGACGAAGAAATGCGAAGTTAATAGCGATTTTTAATGGTTTAATCTATGTAAGGTAATCCTGTTTATTCTGTTTAATTTTGAAGGATCATAAGTCAGTTGACAATTAAGAATTGACAGTTGAATTCTTTAATTCAATTGTGCAGTGCAAATTGTACACTGCGAATTGAAAAAAATTTGTCCTTTGAAAATTGCACAGTAAATAAGAAATAAAAATTGGTAGTAACGAGCAGAAATGTGAGGTTAATATCAATTTTAGAAACAAAGCTAAGGTTAGAAATAACCTTTGTAGTATATAAGTATAACTAGTTTATACTTATTTGTAAGTTATGACGCAGGTTATAACTGAGAACCAATGTAATTAAAATTAATAGCAGCGGACAAGACAAGGAAAAACCTGAGTGAGGAGCAGAGTTTACTAATGTAAATGAGCACCGGAGGGAAGGTTTTAACGCAGTATTGTGAAGCTGATAGTAATTTTTAAGAAAATTGATAGTAACGAGTACAGCAAGGAAAATACCGAAGGAGGAACGGAGTTTACTAGTGTAAATGAGTACCGGAGTGAGGTATTTGACGCAGCTGGACGAAGTTAATGGCAATTTTAAAACTAAAGGTCAAGCTACAAAGGGCGCATGGAGGATGCCTTGGCACCAGGAGCCTAAGAAGGACGCGATAAGCTGCGAAAAGCTCTGGGTAGGCGCAAATAGCCAGTGAACCAGAGATATCCAAATGGGGAAACCCACCCAGACAACGCTGGGTACTGCATGTTGAATAAATAGATATGCAGAGGCAGACCCGGGGAACTGAAACATCTAAGTACCCGGAGGAAGAGAAAGAAACATCGATTTTCCAAGTAGCGGCGAGCGAAAGGGAAAGAGCCCAAACCAGAAACTTGTTTCTGGGGTTGAGGTCAGGTCATAAAAGCAGGGAAGACTTAATTGAATACAACTGGAAAGTTGAGCCGCAGAAGGTAACAGCCCTGTAAGTGAAAAGGAAGAACTGCGAGACCTGAACCAGAGTACCACGAGACACGAGAAACCTTGTGGGAAGCAGGGAGGACCACCTCCCAAGGCTAAATACTACCTGGTGACCGATAGAGAAGAAGTACCGTGAGGGAAAGGTGAAAAGAACCCCGGGAGGGGAGTGAAATAGAATCTGAAACCGTGTGTCCACAAATAGTCGAAGTACGATAAAGTACGACGGCGTGCTTTTTGTAGAACGAGCCAGCGAGTTACGATATGCAGCAAGGTTAAGTACTTAAGGTATGGAGCCGGAGGGAAACCGAGTCTGAAGAGGGCGAGAAGTTGTATGTTGTAGACCCGAAACCGGGTGACCTATCCATGGCCAGGTTGAAGCGGAAGTAAAATTTCGTGGAGGACCGAACCACAATGGTGTTGAAAAACCATGGGATGAGCTGTGGATAGCGGAGAAATTCCAATCGAACCCGGAGATAGCTGGTTCTCCTCGAAATAGCTTTAGGGCTAGCGTTGAGAGTGAGTAATGGAGGTAGAGCACTGAATGGGGTAGGGGCTGACAACAGTTACTGAACCTTATCAAACTCCGAATGCCATAAACTTGAATCTCAGCAGTCAGACTGCGAATGATAAGATCCGTGGTCAAAAGGGAAAAAGCCCAGACCACCAGCTAAGGTCCCGAAGTGTAAGTTAAGTGGAAAAGGAAGTGTGATCTCTAAGACAACTAGGATGTTGGCTCAGAAGCAGCCACTCATTTAAAGAGTGCGTAATAGCTCACTAGTCAAGAGGTCATGCGCCGAAGATGTCCGGGGCTAAAACTTACCACCGAAGCTGTGGGCTTGAAAGAGCGGTAGAGGAGCATGCTGTCCAGGGAGAAGCCGTACCGGAAGGAGCGGTGGACAGGACAGGAGAGAGAATGCTGGCATAAGTAGCGAGAAATAAGTGAGAATCTTATTGGTCGAAAACCTAAGGTTTCCTGAGGAAGGTTCGTCCACTCAGGGTAAGTCGGGACCTAAGCCGAGGCCGAAAGGCGTAGGTGATGGACAATCGGTTGAAATTCCGATACCGCATATAGATGAAAAAGACCAGAAGGGATGACGCAGGAGGATAGGATGTGCATACTGTTGGAGGTATGTCTAAGCAGTGAGTGAGAATACAGAGGGAAAACCATGTATTCAATTGCGAGCTGTTATGGGGAATCCGAAAGGAGAAGTATCTGATATCACACTGCCAAGAAAAGTCTCTATGGAATTTATGTGTGCCCGTACCGCAAACCGACACAGGTAGGTGAGGAGAGAATCCTAAGACCATCGGAAGAATTGTTGTTAAGGAACTCGGCAAATTGACTCCGTAACTTAGGGAGAAGGAGTGCCTCGAAAGAGGCCGCAGAGAAAAGGCTCAAGCAACTGTTTATCAAAAACACAGGTTTCTGCTAAAGCGAAAGCTGAAGTATAGGAGCTGACGCCTGCCCGGTGCTGGAAGGTTAAGGGGAATACTAAGCAGCAATGCGAAGGTAAGAACTTAAGCCCCAGTAAACGGCGGCCGTAACTATAACGGTCCTAAGGTAGCGAAATTCCTTGTCGGGTAAGTTCCGACCCGCACGAATGGCGTAATGATTTGAGCACTGTCTCGACAACAAATCCGGCGAAATTGAAATGCAAGTGAAGATGCTTGCTACCCGCGATTGGACGGAAAGACCCCGTAGAGCTTTACTGTAGCTTATCACTGAATTTCGGTATTGTCTGTACAGGATAGGTGGGAGACATGGAAGGAGTGGCGTCAGCCATTTTGGAGTCGATGTTGGGATACCACCCTGACAGTACTGGAATTCTAACCGGGTGCCATGAAACTGGCAACGGGACAATGTTAGGTGGGCAGTTTGACTGGGGCGGTCGCCTCCAAAAGAGTAACGGAGGCGTACAAAGGTTTCCTCAGAAGGGTTGGAAATTCTTCGGAGAGTGCAAAGGCATAAGGGAGCCTGACTGCGACACATACAGGTGGAGCAGGGACGAAAGTCGGTCTTAGTGATCCGGTGGTACCTCGTGGGAGGGCCATCGCTCAACGGATAAAAGCTACCTCGGGGATAACAGGCTGATCTCCCCCAAGAGTTCACATCGACGGGGAGGTTTGGCACCTCGATGTCGGCTCGTCGCATCCTGGGGCTGAAGTAGGTCCCAAGGGTTGGGCTGTTCGCCCATTAAAGCGGCACGCGAGCTGGGTTCAGAACGTCGTGAGACAGTTCGGTCCCTATCCGTCGCGGGCGCAGGAAATTTGAGAGGAGCTGTCCTTAGTACGAGAGGACCGGGATGGACTGACCTCTGGTGAACCAGTTGTTCCGCCAGGAGCACAGCTGGGTAGCTAAGTCGGGAAGGGATAAACACTGAAAGCATCTAAGTGTGAAGCCCCCCTCAAGACAAGATTTCCCACAGCGAAAGCTGGTAAGACCCCTTGAAGAACACAAGGTGATAGGTCAGAGGTGTAAGCGTGGCAACATGTTAAGCTGACTGATACTAATAGGTCGAGGGCTTGACCAAAAACAATATGGATAAATATTTACTGTGCAATTTTCAGAGGATATAGGTTAATTCTTATGAAATAGTATGCAAAAATAATGATAAAATTTCATAAAATATTAGCACTTAAATGGAAAGTGTAGTATAATATGAATTATAGTACTGTGAAGAGAAAAGTAAGTTAACTGTATCATTAAAGAGAGTCCTGGATGATGTGAATGGATATGAGAGGTTTTCTGAATTTGCACTTGGAGTTTAGAAGTTGATATTGTAGGCTTCTACGTTACCATACGTTATAATGGTAGAGTATTATCAATTAATTTGAAGTACTTTATAAGGTATGAGCCGTGAGGTTTATATGAAGTTGGGTGGATATCACGAAGGCTTTCGTCCCTTTTTAAGGGAGAAGGCCTTTTTTTATTGTAAAAAAGGAGTCTTGCTATTATGTCACAAAAAGAATTTGAGAAGAAATTGAAACAAATATTTGAATACTTTCATCAGACACCAGAATTATCTTATGAAGAATATAATACCACAGATAAATTGGCTGAGCTTCTTAAAGCAGCCAATATAGATATACTTGATTTACCACTAAAAACAGGTATTGTAGCTGAAATTAAAGGAAAAAAAGAGGGGCCTATAGTTGCAATAAGAACGGATATAGATGCTTTACCTGTTACTGAAGAAACAAATTTGTCATATAAATCTAAAAATCAGGGTAAGATGCATGCCTGTGGTCACGACTTTCATATGACAACTATACTTGGAGCTGCATATCTATTAAAAAGAGATGAAAAGAATCTTCAGGGAACTGTTAAAATTCTATTTCAGCCTGCTGAAGAATCTAGCCATGGTGCGGAGGAAATTATTAAAACTAAGGCTCTGGAAAACGTTCAGGCAATATTTGGCTTACACACCGCTCCGGATTTGGATGTAGGGACACTTGGAACAAATGTAGGTGCCCTGACAGCTGCTGTTGATAGATTTGAGGTTGAAGTTACAGGTGCAGGCACACATGCAGCACATCCTGATTTAGGTATAGATCCTATAGTTGTTATTTCAAATATAGTAATGGCATTACAGACAATTGTAAGTAGAAATATTCATCCTTTTGATCCTGCAATAGTGAGCGTAACTCACATAGAAAGCGGACATACATGGAATGTAATACCTGAGAAGGCTTATATTGAGGGTACAGTGAGAACACTTAATGAAGAAGATAGGAGTTTGATACCAAGGAATATAAAAACACTTGCACAAAATATTGCCAAGTCTTATGGTGCCAGGGCTGACTTCAGATGGTATGAAGGACCTCCGGCAACTAATAACGATAAAGCGTGGACAGAAGTGGCAATTAGGGTTGCCAAGGATACTGGTTATAAAGTGAAAATTATACCTCCTAAACTTGGGGGAGAAGATTTTGCCTATTATCAGAAAAAGTTGCCGGGTGCTTTTGTAGATATAGGGGTAGGGATAGGAGAGTCTCTTCATAGTCCCAAATTTAGAGCAGATGAGTCCGCCCTCCTAAAAAGCTCAGAATATTTTAGGAACCTTGCGGAGCAAGCACTGATTGTAATAAAAAAAGGTTAAGTACCTTATCTCATGGATGCTATTGCTAGCACTGGTTTTTTAAAATGAAAAATAAGTAGTAAGGAGGATTCCTTAAGTGATTGATTTAAAAGATGTATACAAAACATTTGATCAAAATGGGACAAAAATTCAAGCCCTGAAAGGGATAAATATAAATGTGGACAAAGGAGATATATATGGAGTTATAGGATTTAGTGGAGCAGGAAAAAGTACACTTTTAAGAATGGTTAATTTTCTTGAAAGGCCCACTTCTGGAACTGTAATAGTTAATGGAAAGGATATTGGAAAACTCAATAAAAAGCAGCTTATAAATATTAGAAAGCAAATAGGCATGATATTTCAACACTTCAATCTTTTGAATTCTAAGACTGTATTTGATAATGTGGCGATTCCATTAGTGCTTGATCATACACCTAAAAATAAAATATTAAAAAGGGTAGAAGAGCTTCTTAACTTTGTAGGACTGGAAAACAAATCAAAAAGTTATCCTGATGAACTATCAGGTGGACAAAAGCAGAGAGTGGGTATTGCAAGAGCACTTGCAACAAATCCTCATATACTTTTATGTGATGAAGCTACATCGGCTTTGGATCCACAAACAACTGAATCAATACTTGAACTTTTAAAAAAGATAAATCGAGAATATGATATTACAATTTTATTAATAACTCATCAGATGAATGTAATACAAAAAATTTGCAATAAAGTGGCTGTAATGGAAAAAGGTAAGATAATTGAAAAGGGAAGTGTAATAGATGTATTTGGAAATCCAAGGGAAAAAGTTACAAAAGATTTTGTTTATAGTGTAACTAATGATGATATTCCCATAAGCATATTAAAGCTTATTGAGAATAATAAGCAAGATGTAAAAAGCAGAAGACTTTTAAGACTGAAATTTATAGGGAATTCTGCATTGATACCAATGATATCCATAATAACAAAAAAATTTGATATTGAAATAAATATCCTAAATGCAAGTGTAACAGAGCTTCAGGATACACCTATGGTAAATATGATAATAGAATTTGAAAGTGATTGTGATTTAGTTAAAAAAATCAGTGATTATATTAAAAAACAGAATATTTTTGTAGAGGAGGTGGTATAAATGCAGACCATAGATATGTCTCAGATTTACACAGCAATACTGCAGACCTTATATATGATTTTCATACCTCTGTTGATAGGGTCTGTCTTAGGAACCGTTTTAGGAATATTAATGGTGACAACAAGGCCTGGAGGAATATTAGAGAACAAATATCTCTACAATATTTTGAATCCTATTGTAAATATATTTCGTTCTCTGCCTTTTATAATTTTGATGGTTGCAATAGTACCTTTTACTAAACTTATAGTTGGATCATCTATAGGCACAAGTGCTGCATTGGTACCTCTTACCGTTTTTATTATTCCGTATATTTCCAGGCTTGTAGAAAACTCACTTCTAGAAGTGGATAGTGGAACTATAGAAGCTGCAGAAGCAATGGGAGCAACATCTTTTCAGATAATATGGTATTTTTTACTTCCAGAGGCTATGGGTTCACTTGTTCTGTCACTTACTACTGCAACAATAGGGCTTGTAGGAGCTACTGCAATGGCAGGAACTATAGGTGGGGGAGGAATAGGAGATGTAGCGATATCCTATGGATATGAGAGATTTGATACTGAAGTAATGATTATTACAGTAATCCTGCTTATAGTATTTGTTCAACTTATACAAACAATAGGCAATACGCTTTCTAGAAAAGTTAGAAGACATTAAAAAATTTTAAGGGGGAAAATATAATGATGAAAAAAATACTAAAACCTACTATAGCATTACTGATTGTATTTATATCGGCAGTAGGCTTGGCGGGATGCGGATCAAAGAATGGTGCGGATTCCAGTACAAAGAAAGAGATAAAACTAGGGGTTTCTCCAGGGCCTTACAATGATCTTTTTAATGCAGGTGTAAAACCGATTCTTGAAAAAGAAGGTTATAAAGTCACACTAGTGAATTTCTCGGATCTTCTTCAATCAGAAGTGGCATTGACAGAAGGAAGTCTGGATTTTAATGTTGCACAGCACAATGCTTATGTTAAGGCATATAACAAGGAAAAGAAGGCAGACCTTGTGTCCATAGTAAAAATTCCCACAGTAAGGGCAGGAATTTTTTCTAATAAACATGCATCAATAAATGAGGTCAAACAAGGAGATACAATATTTATTCCTAAAGATCCATCAAATGCGGCAAGAGCTTATTCACTACTTGAAAAAGCTGGATGGATTAAGATAAAAGAGGGGGTAGTAAAAACTCTTGCAACTCAAAAGGATATAGCAGAAAATAAATATAATCTTAAAATAGTTGAAATGGATTCTTCACAAATACCACGTTCTCTTAATGAAGCAGATTATGCAGTGCTTCCAGGAGCTATTGTGTATATGGCAAAGATAGATGCAACTAAGGCACTTCTCTCTGAGACGCTTGTAGATGATCTTTATATAACTGTTGCAGTAGATGGCAAGAATAAAAATGCAAAATGGGCACAGGATATAGTAAAAGCTTATAAATCACAGGAATTTAAAAACTATTTAAAGGCAAATAATTCTAAAGGATATTGGGTCTTGCCAGGTGATCTCAAATAAATATAAAGTTTCCTAGTATTATATTATACCAATTAGAAAAGAAGGTTTATAAAACTTCTTTTCTAATTGGCTATTCCAATAAGAAAAAATTATTTTAAAAAGGTATTGACAATCAATCAAAAACACAGTATAATATTAAACTGTAGTGCAAATGAAAAAATATCTGGTGGTAATAACGTGAAGGCAACACCCCTTACCATTTCGAACAGGAAGGTTAAGCTTCACAGTGCCCATGGTACTGCAGGGGAGGCCCTGTGGAAGAGCAGGTCATCGCCAGGTAATATATGGATCTTTAGCTCAGTTGGTTAGAGCAACCGGCTCATAACCGGTTGGTCCGGGGTTCGAGTCCCTGAAGGTCCACCATACGGGGGTATAGCTCAGCTGGGAGAGCATCTGCCTTGCACGCAGAGGGTCAAGAGTTCGAATCTCTTTATCTCCACCAAATGAGTAACAATTTGTTACTCGTTTTTTATAGAAATTTATGTTTTGTGTGAATTATTCCGTGGTAGCTCAATGGTTGAGCATTCGGCTGTTAACCGAAGGGTTGGAGGTTCGAGCCCTCTCCACGGAGCCATTTAATTATATAGATAGTTTAGAAGAGAACTAAAAGTCGTGCTGACTTTTAGTTTATTTTTTTGTCTATTGTTATGTGTAGTATATTAAGTATAATCAAATTATTGCGAAAATTTACTTGATTTTAGAAGGGATTTTAATTTATAAGTAGAATATATAATTAAGCGCAAAGTAAGAGGAGGAATTGCTTATGAAAAAATATTCAACAAAGCATTTAAGAAATGTGGGGATCATTGGTCATAGTGGATCCGGAAAGACTACATTAACAGAAGCAATACTTTACTATACAAAGGCTATAGATAGATTTGGGAAAATTGAAGATGGAAATACTGTCAGCGATTATGACACTGAAGAAAAAAAGAGAAAAATATCTTTATCTGCATCAGTAGCTTCGTGTGAGCATAATGATGTAAAGATAAATTTAGTTGATATGCCGGGATATTTTGATTTTATAGGAGAAACTATGGAAGGATTAAGAGCCATTGATATAGCTATGATTGTTGTGTCAGGTGTATCTGGGATTCAGGTAGGAACTGAGAAGTCCTGGAATTATGTGAATAGAGATAATCTTCCCAGAGCTTTTTACGTAAATAAATTGGATAGGGAAAACTCCGATTTTGGCAAAGTACTGGAGGAGTTAAAAGAAAAGTTTGGTATATCTGTGGTACCTGTTCAATATCCAATAGGTAAAGAAAACGGTTTTAGAGGCGTTGTAAATGTAATATCAAGAAAAGCTAGAATATTTGACAACAAAAGTAAATCCATGATAGAGGCAGATATACCACAAGATATTTTAGAAAAAGTAGATGAATGTAAAAACATGATTATGGAAGCTGTAGCAGAAACAGACGAAGAACTTTTAGACAAATACTTCAACGAAGGTACTTTAAGTGATGAGGATATATATACGGGACTAATAAATGGATGTTCAAAAGGTGAGGTGGTGCCTGTAATGTGTGGTTCTGCTTTAACTGGAATAGGGATAGAAACCTTAATTGAAGATATAATTGAATGTTTTCCTTCACCTGAAAATTTAGAGTTGGTTAATGCCAAAAATATAGAGGATGATTCTGAACTTAGTGTGAGAATAAATGAAAGAGAACCTTTTTCGGCTTTTGTTTTTAAAACTATAGCAGATCCTTTTGTAGGAAAATTATCCTTATTCAGAGTTATAACAGGAAAGTTAAAATCTGATATGACAGTATATAATGTTAAAAAGAATAAAAATGAGAAAATAGGTGTCATGTACTTTTTAAAGGGCAAGCAGCAGATTCCTACCTCTGAAATAACAGCAGGGGATCTAGGTGCTGTAGCTAAACTACAATTTACAAATACGGGAGATACTTTATGTTATCCTCAATCTTCTATAATATTTGAAGATATTAATTTTCCCCAGCCGGTAATTTCAATGGCAGTTTTACCTAAATCTAAAAATGATGAAGATAAAATATTAAGTGGATTAAATAAGTTAATAGAAGAAGATCCTACTTTTAAGATATCAAGAGACATAGAAAATGCGGAAGCAATAATATGGGGTTTAGGCGAAACACATATTGATGTAATATCATGTAAATTAAAATCTAAATTTGGTGTAGAAGTTATTCTGCAAGAGCCCAAGGTACCTTATAGAGAAACTGTAAAGAAAACTTCAGACGTTCAGGGAAAACATAAAAAACAATCAGGTGGACATGGTCAATATGGTGATGTAAAAATTAAATTTGAACCAAGAAGTGACGGAGAAGATGACTTGGAATTTGTAGATAAAGTAGTGGGGGGAGTAGTGCCAAGACAATATATACCGGCAGTGGAAAAGGGATTGAGGGAGTGCATTAATCATGGAGTTCTGGCTGGTTATCCCGTAATAAGATTAAAGGCCACCCTGCATGATGGTTCCTATCATCCTGTAGATTCTTCAGAAATGGCATTTAAGGTAGCTGCCTCCTTAGCATATAAGAAGGGACTTTTAGAAGCAGAACCTATATTATTAGAACCAATTGAACATATAGAAATATTCGTGCCTGAATATTATATGGGAGATATAATCGGTGATATCAATAAAAAAAGAGGAAGAGTACTGGGAATGGAGAGTTCTGAGGAAAAACAGGTAATAATAGCTGAAATACCTCAAGCTGAAATGTTTAAATATGCTACGGATTTAAGATCTATGACTCAGGCTAGAGGAGATTTTACAATGAGGTTTGAGAGATATGAGGAAGTACCAAGTTCTGAGGTCAATAAGATAATAGAAAATAAGAATAAAGTGAAGATTAAAGAAGAATAAAATTAAAGAAGCTGCCCCAAGATAAAATTTGGAGGCGGCTTCTTTAATTTATGTATATTTCTAGTGGTTAAAATAAATAATAATTTCATAAATAATTATTTATTTGAGGAGATAATTTATGTCTGAATACAAAATGAATATAAAAGGAAAGATTGATTTGGAGGATTACAGCAGCATATATGATTATATGTCCATAATAGGAGAAAATGATAATTTAACTATAGAAATAAATGATGATGAAAATAAAAATGAGGAAATCATATGCAGCATGTTGAAAAATAAAAGATTCATTATCAGTTTAAATAAAGCTTATGCTGGAAATAAATATTGTATCAAGGCGTTTAAAAATATGGATTAGATTAAAAAAGTATTGTTTATATGTTATAATAAAAAATTATAAGGACCATATTGTAAATGTATATTCAACTTTTTAATAAGGGGAGAAATGTATGATTAAATTATATATAACAAGGCATGGAGAAACGTTATGGAATACTGAAATGAGAATGCAGGGCAGGAAGGATTCACCGCTCACTGAAAGAGGAATTCAACAAGCCAATCTGTTAAAAAAAAGGCTGGAAAATATAGATTTTAGTGTAATATATTCCAGCCCATTAGGTAGAACAGTAAAAACTTCAAAGATATTAGCAGGCCAAAGAAATATACCAATAATAAAAGATGATAGGCTTATGGAAATAGACTTGGGAAAATGGGAGGGCTTTAATCAAAAAGAAATTGAAGAGAAAAATTCAAAGCAGCTTCATAATTTTTGGACTAACCCCAAAGTTTATGAGCCGGATAATGGTGAAAGGTTTGAGCAGGTAAGAGCACGGATAATACCTTTAATAAAAGAGGTTATAAACAAATATGAAGGCAAGAATGTATTATTTGTAACTCACACTATAACTTTAAAGATTATAATGTCATACTTTGAGGATAGGCCTTTAGAGAAATTTTGGGATACACCCCATGTTCATCAGGCAAGTCTAAGTGAAGTGGATATACAAAATGGACAAGCTACTGTTATATTATACGGGGATTCATCACATTTAGGAGATGTAGAAAAAATAGAAACAGTATGATTAAAGAAATAAAATTAGAGTATATTTTAGAAAAATGGATAAAATGTTAGGTATATTAAGTATTTAACTGTAAAATACTTAATGTGGATGAATACAAGAGTTGATTAAAAATGAAGTTAATAATATTATTAAATAAAGGTCAAAGAAAGTCAAAGTCAAGAAGGTGATGAAGTGGCAAGATTATCAGATATAATAGAAGAATTTATAAAAGATATGTTTAATAACAGTGATGAAACTCAACTTCAGATTGGAAGAAATGATTTAGCCAACCATTTTAGCTGTGCTCCTTCTCAGATAAACTATGTTTTAACTACTAGGTTTACTGCTGATAAAGGCTATTATATAGAGAGTAAAAGGGGAGGCGGCGGATGTATAATTATAAGAAAGATGGAATTTAACTGCAATAGAAATTTACTCAAAACTATAGTTGAAAAAATAGGAGACAGTATAACTTATAATTCTGCTGTACAGCTTATAGAGGGACTATTTGAGGAAGAAGTAATAACAGAAAGAGAAGATATGATATTGAAGACTGTGGTAAATGATAGAGTATTAAATGTTTCACTTGAAAATAAAAATAAGTTGAGGGCAGATATATTAAAAGCTGTTATGGTGATTGTGTTTAATGCACCTAAATTTGTTATTAATAGATAAATTTATGATATAATAGGGAATATATTATAAGTGACTAAAACATGTGTATGGGAGTGATAATGTGCTTTGTGATATATGTAAGAAAAATGAAGCTACAGTTCATATAACAAAAATAATAAATGGTTCTAAGCAGGATATTAATTTATGTGAAAAATGTGCTATGGAGAAAGGAGAACTTAATTTTGTACCCCAGATAGATTTCGTATCTCCATTTAGTTTTCAGAATATATTGAGTGGGATTATGGATTATATGATAAATGCCAATGATGAGCAATATAAGAGTTTTGATATATCCTGTAAAAATTGTGGAACTTCCTATAGCGAATTTAAGAAAACTGGTCTTTTAGGATGCAGTGAATGCTATAAGAGCTTCAGCAGTATTTTAGGACCGATAATTAAAAGGGTTCAGGCAAATTTGGATCATACAGGGAAAATACCAAAACGAGCTGGTGAGGATATAATTGAAAAGAAAAAACTTTTGAAATTAAAAGCAGATCTTCAAAAAGCAGTATCATTAGAACAATATGAAAAGGCAGCGACGATAAGGGATATGATAAAGCAGATTAATGTACAGACTGAACAAAATAAAGATGACAAAAAGGAGGGTTAGCTATGGCTATGGACAATTGGATGACTGCTTGTAATAATGACGAAGATTTAGTTATAAGCAGTAGAATGAGGTTGGCAAGAAATCTGGCTAAAATTCCTTTCCCTCACAAATTAAGTGTAGAAAAAAGTAGAGAAGTAATTAAACGTGTAGAAAATGCATTTTATGCTTCTTCAAATACTGAACAGGGATTTAGGACTAATTATTTATGGGAAAAGAATAACAATGAAAGGCAGCTTTATTTGGAAAAACATCTTATAAGTAAAAATTTAATAGACAACAGTGATAAAACGGCTTTTATTCTTAACAATAAGGAAACCGTAAGCATTATGATAAATGAGGAAGATCATGTAAGAATCCAGTGCATAACATCAGGGCTAAATTTAGAAGAAGTATATGATTTAAGTGATAAAATAGATGATTTTCTGGAGGAAAATCTTGAATATGCATTTGATGAGAAGCTGGGATATTTAACAGCATGTCCTACCAATATAGGTACAGGATTGAGAGCATCTGTTATGATGCATCTGCCCGCACTTTCCTTAAACAATCAAATGAATGGACTGTTAAATGCTCTAGCTCAAGTTGGAATGACTGTCAGGGGATTGTACGGCGAGGGTTCTAAACCCGTAGGGAATATATATCAGATTTCTAATCAGGTGACTTTGGGACGTAATGAAGAAGAGATATTAAGCAATTTAAAGGCCATAGTTATTCAGGTTATGAATGAAGAAAAAATTTGCAGGGAAAATCTTATGAAAAAATATAAAAATGAATTAGAGGATAGAATTTACAGGGCACTTGGTATATTGAGATCAGCTGTGCTTTTAAATTCAAATGAATGCCTCAAACTCTTATCTGATGTAAGATTAGGAGTTGAGATGGGAATAGTTAAAGATGTAAATAAAGTGACATTGAATAATCTTCTAGTAAATACACAATCAGCTGCAATACAGAAAAAGTATGGTAAGGATTTATCAAGTAGTGAAAAAGACTTTGATAGAGCAAAACTTGTTAGAGAAAATTTAGCTGTAAATACAGTTCAATAAAAAGGAAGGTGAAATGATTATGATGTTTGGAAGGTTTACAGAAAGGGCACAAAAAGTATTGATTTATGCACAAGAAGAGGCACAGGCACTTCAGCATGGGTATGTGGGAACGGAACATGTACTTTTGGGAATATTAAAAGAAGATGGAATAGCTAAAAATCTTTTGAATAATATGAATATCACTATTGAAGCGGTAAGAAGTTTCATAGAGGAATATGAAGGCAGAGGGGAAATAGATTTATATAATAAGGAAATACCGCTTACGCCTAGAACAAAAAGACTCTTGGAATTAAGTCTGTTTGAGGCTAGAAATTTAAATCATAATTATATTAGTCCGGAGCATATTTTACTTGCTTTAATTAGAGAATCAGAGGGGGTGGCCTTTACTATCCTGAATAATTTAGGAGCTGATTTCAATAAGCTGAGAAAAGAACTTGTAGATGCACTTTCAGGAGAACAATCCTCAAATTCAAATGGAATCAAAAAAGAAAATGGAGAGCCTACTCCAACTTTGGATCAGTTTGGAAGGGATCTAACGGATATGGCAAGAGAAGGAAAGTTAGATCCTGTTATAGGCAGGGAGAAAGAGACTCAAAGGGTATTGGAGATATTAAGCAGAAGAACTAAAAACAATCCTTGTTTAATAGGTGATCCGGGAGTTGGAAAGACTGCTATAGCAGAGGGATTGGCAGAAAAGATAGTTTCAGCCAATATTCCAGAACTTTTAAAGGGAAAAAGAGTAGTTACACTGGATCTTTCTTCAATGATAGCAGGTTCAAAATATAGAGGAGAATTTGAGGAAAGACTTAAAAAGGTTATGGAAGAAATAAAAAAGTCAGGCAATGTAATATTGTTTATAGACGAAGTCCATACTATAATAGGGGCAGGAGCAGCAGAGGGAGCTATAGATGCTTCCAATATATTAAAGCCAGCTTTGGCTAGAGGAGAAATACAATGTATTGGAGCTACAACAATAGATGAGTATAGGAAGTATATTGAAAAGGATGCTGCCCTTGAGAGAAGATTCCAGCCTATACTAGTAGGGGAACCTAATAAAGAAGAGGCTGTTTTAATATTGAAAGGTTTAAGAGATAAGTATGAGGCTCATCATAGAGTAAAGATAATAGATGAAGCTATTAATGCCGCAGTAAATTTATCAGATAGATATATTACAGATAGATATTTACCGGATAAAGCTATAGATTTAATTGATGAAGCAGCTGCTAAAGTGAGAATACAAAATTTAATTGCTCCACCGGATTTAAAAAATTTGGAGGGGGAACTTGAAAAGACAACTAAAGAAAAAGAAGATTCTATTAGAGTTCAGGATTTTGAAAAAGCAGCTAAATTAAGAGATGAGGAAAAGGAATTAAAGGATAAATTAGAAGGATTGAAAACCAATTGGAAAACTAAAAAAGAGGTATCTACCCTTATAGTGGGAGAACCACAAATTGCATCAGTTGTATCTCAATGGACTAATATTCCCATAGAAAAGCTTACTGAAAAGGAATCACAGAGACTCCTAAATTTAGAGACAATTCTCCATAAAAGGGTAATAGGTCAGGATGAGGCGGTTAAGTCTATATCAAGAGCAGTGAGAAGAGCTAGGGTGGGACTTAAGGATCCTAAAAGACCTATAGGTTCATTTATATTTTTGGGGCCTACTGGTGTGGGAAAAACTGAACTTTCAAAAGCATTAGCTGAAGCTATGTTTGGTGATGAAAATAATATGATAAGAATCGATATGTCCGAATACATGGAGAAACATACCGTATCCAGACTTATAGGATCTCCACCAGGATATGTAGGGTATGATGAAGGTGGCCAGCTTACTGAAAAGGTAAGACGAAATCCATATTCAGTAGTATTGTTTGATGAAATAGAAAAAGCACATCCCGAAGTATTCAATATATTATTACAAATACTTGAGGATGGAAGATTAACGGATGGTAAGGGAAAAACTATAAATTTCAAAAATACTATAATAATAATGACATCCAATGTGGGGGCATCTACTATAAGAAAACAAAGATCTATGGGATTTGCTCTTGCAAATGGGAATGAACAGGAAAATCAGTATGAAAAAATGAAGGATAATATAATGGAAGAGCTCAAAGAGTCCTTTAGACCTGAATTTTTAAATAGAATTGATGATATAATAGTTTTTCACCAGTTGCAGAAAAAAGATTTGATACAGATAGTAAAACTCATGCTAAGAGATGTTTCGACAAGACTCAAGGTTCAAGATATAGAAATTAATTTCAATGAAGATGCTCAAAAGTTATTGGCCAAAGAAGGATTTGATATAACTTATGGTGCAAGACCGCTTAGGAGGGCCATAACTAAAACTGTAGAAGATAAACTTTCAGAAGAGATGCTGAAGGGAAATATTAAAAGAGGAGATAAAGTAGAAGTAGTGGTAAATGGTGAAGAATTATCCTTCAATAAAGTGAATTCAAGTGATTCTTGGGCTCAGGTGTAACTTGCACATAAGGAAAGTTTTCATCTGAACACTGGGAAAACTTATCCAAGTGCATAGCAGTGCTGCTCTACGTGGTGCTGGCAATGATAGTCATGAGATAAAATTAAACTTTATGCTTTACGGGCATAAAGCTTAATTTTTATTGAAATTCAAATATTCTTCACAAAATTGCATCATAATATTGTATAATAATATCTTATACGGGAGGAGATAATTGAGTGGTAAGGAAGAAAACTGTTTTTACATGCCAGAAATGTGGATATGAATCTCCAAAATGGATGGGAAAGTGTCCAAATTGCAATAGCTGGAACAGTATGCTGGAAGAAATTAAATCTCCTCATACAGCATCTTTTCAACATACGGGATTTAGCAGCACACCAAAAAGTATAAATAATATAAAATCCGGTGAATATGAAAGGCTTGATACTGGTATAATGGAGTTGAATAGAGTTGTTGGCGGGGGAATTGTAAGAGGATCCATTACTCTTATATCAGGTGCTCCGGGAATAGGAAAATCCACTTTGCTTTTACAAACTGCCAGTAATATCGCTGAAAAATATGGGAAAGTATTATATGTTTCAGGAGAGGAATCAGAAGAACAAATAAAAATGAGGGGGGATAGACTTGAAGCATTATCTGATGATCTCTTTATAGTTTCAGAAACTAATTTGGATAAGATAGAAGAACATATAGAAAAAAATAAACCTGTATTTGTAGTGGTAGATTCTATACAGACTTTGTTTAAAGAATGTATCAGCTCAGCACCAGGCAGTGTATCTCAAGTAAGGGAAACTTCTAACGATATTATGCGTATAGGCAAAGAAAATAATATATCCTTTTTTATAGTAGCTCATATTACTAAACAAGGAGAATTAGCGGGTCCGAGAGTACTTGAGCATATGGTGGATACTGTGTTGTCTTTTGAGGGAGAAAGAACAGAGGAATTTAGAATACTTAGAACTATTAAAAATCGTTTTGGTACTACCAGTGAAATTGGTGTGTTCGAAATGATAGAAAATGGACTCAGAGAGATAATGAATCCTTCTGCAGTATTTTTAGAGGAAAGAGCATTTCAAAAAGAAGGTTCTATAGTTATAGGGATAATGGAAGGCAAAAGACCTATTTTAGTTGAAATACAGGCTTTGGTCAGTCAAACTAGGGCTGTTATTCCAAGAAGAACAGTAGTTGGAGTAGATATTTCCAGGTTGAATTTAATTTTAGCGGTGTTGGAGAAAAAACTTAAAATACCATTTTATAATTGTGATGTTTATGTAAATGTGGTAGGAGGACTTAAAATAGATGGTACTTTTGGGGATTTAGGACTTGCAGTTGCCCTCATATCCAGTGCTAAATCTAAAGAAATAGTACTAGATAATTTTTTGGCCATAGGCGAAGTCGGCCTTACGGGGGAGGTCAGGCCTGTATCATATTGCGGTAGAATTGTAAATGAAGCAGAAAAAATGGGATTTAAAAATATAATAGTACCAGACAGGAATAAAGAAAAAATAAATGCTAAGGAAATAAATGTTATAGGTGTATCTTCTCTGAAAGAGGTATTAAATAAAGTTTTTTAATTAGGGTGATAATTTTGAGATTGGAAAAGGAAAAAGAACTTAAAAGCATATTGAAACTTTTAGCGCCAGGGACTCAGCTTAGGGAGGGACTCAGGAATATATTAAAAGCTAAAACGGGTGGACTTATAGTTTTGGGAGACAGTGAACAGATATTAAAAATTGTAGATGGTGGATTTACTATTAATTCAGAGTATAGTCCATCATATATATATGAACTTGCAAAAATGGACGGTGCCATAATACTCAGCAGTGATTTGAAAAAGATATTGTATGCAAATACTCAGCTCATTCCGGACTCCAGCATTCCAACTTTTGAAACTGGTACGAGACATAGGACAGCAGACAGGGTGGCCAAACAGACTGGAGCTGTAGTTATAGCAATTTCCCAAAGAAGAAATGTTATAACTATATATAAAGGTTATATTAAATATGTACTTAGGGATAGCAGCGTTATGTTAGGAAGAGCTAATCAGGCCCTTCAGACCCTGGAAAAATATGTATCGGTATTGGATAGGGTAGTCAGCAATCTGAATATTCTTGAATTTCAAGATATAGTTACGCTATTTGATGTAATGACAGCTATTCAGAGAACTGAAATGGTAATGAGAATTGTATCTGAAATCGAAATATACATATGTGAACTTGGCAATGAGGGAAGATTAATTTCAATGCAGTTAAATGAACTTATTAAGAGCATTGAGCGGGATGGTATATTGATGATAAGAGATTATTGTCAAAGCAATATGGATTATGATGATATATATAAACAAATTCAAGGAATAACTCAAGACGAATTATTAAACCTTGATTTTATTTCTAAAGCATTGGGATATGTAGGAGTACCGCTTGTGGATACCTTAATATCACCAAGAGGATATAGAATGTTAAGCAAGATTCCCAGAATACCATCTAATGTAATAGATAATTTAGTAAAAAACTTTAAAGAACTTAAAGGTGTTATGGAGGCATCTTATGAAGAACTTGATAAGGTTGAAGGTATAGGTGAAGCTAGAGCTAGAGCTATAAAAAATGGACTTAGAAGACTTAGAGAACAGATTATGATAGATAATAAGCTTTAGCACAAAATAGTATATTAATATTATTTTGTGCTAAAGATTATCTAAAAGAGTATTTGCCAAGAGTATTTATTTTATCATATTCCTTTAAAAGTATGTCATATAAATTTAAATCCAGTGCATTACATAGGGATGTAAGATAAAATAAATTATTACCTATCTCATCTTGTATTACATCTCTGCAATTATCACATAATGTTCCTTTTATTTGTGTGCTTAAACAGGTTTTTAATGATTCAATATCCAGATTGGTGTTTTCAAATGTATTTTGCTTTTTGGCACGAACTTCTATACAACCGCAATTTGTAATGGATTTTACAATTGCTCTATTTATTCGGGCATTTGATTCTTGAAGTTTAGTTATTATATCTAAAATACTTTTATGTCTTAATAACGATTCATTTACATTATTTTGGAAATCATCAAATATTACATCTTTCATCAAGTTCAACTCCTTATATAAATTTAGCATATTATCTACAAGCTTTAAATGGTTTCATAAGCAAAAATTATTCTATTTATATAATAAACCAAGAATAATTTTATGAATAGGGGGATTAGTATGCAAAAAATGGACAAAATTTGTTTATGAACTTTATTTTTTGGTATAATTATGTAAAGGATACTAAATTAAATTATTTATATTAAGTAAATAATTTATTAAATAAGATTAATTTTATTGAAAAAACTATTTTCTTAATATATATTAGATGTAAAAAGAAAGCAAATATTAATTTATTAATTATAGAGGAGGTGAGTCTATTGTTAAAAAAAATACTTAGAGGTCTCTTTACAATAATAGGCTTAATATTAGGGTATTTAGTGGGAAAGAGTGCTATAGATTCCACTTATTTTTCTAAAATAATTTACTTAAGCAATGGTCCTATAAAAAGAATTTTATTTTTAATTGTGTTGACTATACTTTTTGGAATTATAATGTTTTTAATATCACCTTGGATTAATTCGATTATAATGAGGGTAATGGATTATATTGAGAAAAGTCTTCAAAAACTTCCCGCAACTGAGATTTTATTTGGAGTTGTAGGGGCACTAATAGGACTTCTTGTATCGGCGGTATTTCTTGATTTATTGTCTAAAGTGCCAATTGTAGGTGTTATACTGGCAGTAGTGGTAGCTGTACTTATGGCTGCAATAGGTGCTAATATTGCTATACGAAAAAGAGAAGAGGTTATGTCGTTACTTTCTAATATAGGTTCTCGAAGACTTCAGGGCACTAAAGAAAAAAAGAACAGAAATGAACATAAAGGATATCCTAAGGTTTTAGATACATCGGTAATAATAGATGGAAGGATATTTGATATATGTCAGACAGGATTTGTAGAAGGACCCCTTGTTATACCTAATTTTGTACTTGCAGAGCTTAGGCATATAGCTGATTCTTCAGATGGATTAAAAAGAACTAGAGGAAGAAGAGGATTGGATATATTGAACAAGATACAAAAAGAATTAAATATTGATGTAATGATATATGAAAAAGATTTTCCTGATATAGGTGAAGTTGACAGCAAGCTTTTAAAACTCTCTCAGGTTTTAAATGGTAAAGTAGTTACTAATGATTATAATTTGAATAAGGTTGCAGAATTTCAGGGAGTTCCAGTCCTGAATATAAATGAACTGGCAAATGCAGTAAAACCCGTTGTACTTCCAGGAGAAGAAATGAATGTGCAGATAATTAAAGATGGCAAGGAATCAGGTCAGGGCATAGCTTATCTGGATGATGGTACAATGATAGTTATAGAAGGAGGAAAAAAATCTATAGGAGAAACAAAAGATGTAGTTGTCACATCTGTTTTACAAACAGCAGCAGGAAGAATGATATTTGCAAGACAAAAAGGGGAGTCATAACTTATGAGCAATAATTGTGCTATTATTGTGGCAGCTGGTAAAGGGAAGAGAATGAAAAGTAATATTAATAAACAATTTATTAATATTGAAGGTAAACCAGTATTATATTATTCAATTGATGCATTTAATAGGAATTCTTTAATAGACAGGATTGTAGTGGTTTGTGGGAGAGATGAAATTGAGTACTGCAGGAAAAATGTGGTTGAAAAATATGGGCTGTATAAGGTTGTGAAGATAGTTGAGGGAGGACTGGAACGTCAGGATTCAGTATTTAATGGATTAAAGGCCTTAAAAAACTGTGATGTTGTTTTAATACATGATGGTGCAAGACCATTGGTTACAAAAAAAATTATTGAGGATGGAATAAGATACTGTAATATATATGGGGCATGTGCCTGTGGAATGAAACCCAAGGATACAATAAAAATTAAAGGTGAAAATGGATTTTCACGCACTACCTTGAATAGGGAAGAACTTTTTTTAGTTCAAACTCCCCAATGTTTTAAATATGATTTAATTTATAACTGCCATAAAAAAGTTGTTGAAGAGAAAATTCATGTTACTGATGATACTATGGCAGTGGAGCATTGTGGAAATAAAGTTTATTTATATGAAGGAAGCTATGACAATATAAAGATAACCACACCTGAGGATTTAAATATAGCCGAAATTATGATGAAAGGTATGGGTGTAAAATAAAAATATGGGTTATATGAATTAATATAACATAAAAGACATAATTATTTATAACTTAAATGGGAGAGTAAAATGGAAAATGATTTATTTAATATAAAATTGGACAATACTAGGGTAAGACAAATGAGTCCTCTGACACTTGCTTTTATAGGAGATGCAGTATACGAAACATTTGTACGGACATATTTAGTAAATAAGTACAGAAATATGCAGGTACATAATCTTCATGTGGAAACCATAAAATTTGTAAAGGCTCATTCCCAGAGTGAAATTATAAAAAAATTGGAGAAGAAATTGTCTGATGAGGAATTGTACTTTTTTAAAAGAGGCAGAAATGCTAAATCTGGAACGATACCTAAGAATGCAGATGTGCAGGAATATAGATTTGCCACTGGATTTGAAGCTTTGGTGGGTTTTTTATATTTAACTGGAGAAGTTGATAGATTGAATTTCTTATTCAAATCCATAATTATATTAAAAAAGAAAGGGGAATTTTAAATAACTTTAAAGGTAAAACTAATTAGATATATTCCAATTCTGAGAGAGTTGTATCAACTGTGGTGAAGTTTTTCAAAGAAAAAGGGATCTGTGATTGATGTGGTAAGGTCAGGAAAGTGTATAAGGTGAATAAAAATAAAAATTTAGAATAGAAAAGGTAAGATTATGAAAAATAAAACTGATGTTGTAAAATACAAAAATAAAAATAATCAGATGAATTTAAAAAATGCAAGTGAATCCAGGGAAGATTTAATAGAAGGAAGAAATGCAGTTATTGAAGCTTTGAAATCTGATAATAACAAGACTATAGAACAAATTTTTATTGCAGAAGGAAGTATATCAGGATCCTCAAAAGTAATAATGGCAATAGCAAAAGAGAAAAATATAGTGGTAAAGAAAGTGGATAGAAAGAAGTTGGATAAGATCTCTGAAACAGGAGCTCATCAGGGAGTAATTGCCCAAATAACTCCTTATAAGTATTATGAAGTTGATGATGTATTAGAATATGCTGAAAAAAAGGGAGAGTCCCCTTTTATAATTATATTGGACGAAATAGAGGATCCACATAATTTTGGCTCTATAATAAGAACTGCTGAAATATGTGGAGTACATGGAATTATAATTCCTAAAAGAAGAAATGTAGGCGTTACACCAACGGTTTATAAATCCTCTGCAGGAGCGATAGAATATATGAGAATATGTAAGGTCACGAATTTAAATAACACAATAGAAAAGCTAAAAGAGAAAAATATATGGATATATGGAGCTGATATGAACGGGCAGAGCTATTGTTTTGATATTGATTTTAGTGGAGCTGTTGCATTAGTTATAGGAAGCGAGGGAAAAGGACTATCAAAATTAATCAAAGAAAAATGCGACATGTTGGTGAAGATACCTATGCTGGGAAATATAGCCTCGTTGAATGCTTCTGTGGCAGGTGGCATACTTATGTATGAGATACTGAAACAAAAAATAAAAAGTGATGGAAATTGAGAAATATTTTTGTAGATGGATATAATGTAATAAATAGCTGGCCCGAATTGAATAATATAAAGAAGTATAGTTTTGAATCCTCACGACATGAACTTATAGAAATGTTGAGTAATTATGCAGTTTACAAAGGATATAAGATTTTTGTAGTTTTTGATGCACATATGGTAATGGGGAGTTTGGAAAAAAAGGAAAAAATCAATAAAAATGTTATAGTGGTGTTTACCAAGGAAAATGAAACAGCAGATTCATTTATAGAAAAAACAGTAAATAATATAGGACGTAAAAATGAAGTTTTTGTAGTTACTTCTGATTCTCTAGAGCAGCAGGTTACTTTTCAAAGAGGTGCAGTGAGAATGTCTTCCATTGAATTTTATCATGAAGTTAAAAATATAGAGTCAAAAATAAAAAATAGGATTCAAAAAAAATACTCAGAAAAAAAACATACTTTAGAGGATAGGATAGAAAAGGGTACGTTGGAAAAACTTGAAAAGATTCGCAAAAGTCGTTAAAATCTATTGACTATAAATTTACTTCTAATGTATAATTGAAATGTGTGATTTACATTTGTTTTGGAGGGGATATCTTGGAGAGCATGGGTCTTAATAGTAAACAAATTTCCCCCTTTGTAGAAAAATTAGATGAGGAGGTAATTGTTGAAGCAAAAAAAGGGGATGTAAGAGCTCAAGAATATTTAATAAGTAAATATGAGAATTTTGTTAAATCTAAAGCAAAATCATATTTCCTGATTGGAGCAGATAAAGAAGATATTTATCAGGAAGGCATGATAGGTTTGTATAAAGCTATAAGAGATTTTAAATCGGATAAACTATCGTCTTTTAAAGCTTTTGCTGAACTTTGTGTAACTCGTCAGATAATAACAGCTATAAAGACTGCTACTAGACAGAAGCATATTCCATTAAATACATATGTTTCTTTAAATAAGCCTATATATGATGAGGAATCTGATAGAACACTGCTGGATGTTTTATCAGAGGCTAAAGTGGCGGATCCAGAAGAGCTTATAATTAGCAGAGAAGAATTAAATCACATACAAAGTGAAATAGGTGAGGTATTATCAAGTTTGGAAATGGAAGTGCTTATGTCATATCTAGATGGTAAATCTTATCAGGAAATTGCATGTGATTTAGATAGGCATGCTAAATCTATAGACAATGCATTGCAGAGAGTTAAAAGAAAACTAGAAAAATGTTTAATTAATAAATAAAAATTACATATTGACAAAAAAACATACTTGTATTAAAATTGATAATCGGTATATGACTTTTGATATATAATAAGAATTTATGGGCGGAAGTAGTTCAGTGGTAGAACACCAGCTTCCCAAGCTGGCCGTCGCGGGTTCGAGTCCCGTTTTCCGCTCCAAATTAAATTGCCCATGTAGCTCAGTAGGCAGAGCGTCACCTTGGTAAGGTGGAGGTCACCAGTTCAATCCTGGTCATGGGCTCCAATAATGCATGAGAATTTTCACAACACACCAGGATGGGTTTACTTAAATAAAATGTGTTATAAACAAGGAGGAAGAAGCAATGTCAAAAGAGAAATTTGAAAGAACAAAACCACACGTAAATATAGGGACGATAGGACACGTAGACCATGGTAAGACTACATTGACAGCAGCAATAACGATGGTTTTATCAAAAGAAGGAAAGGCATCTGCAACAAAATATGATGAGATAGATAAAGCACCGGAAGAAAAAGAAAGAGGAATAACCATAAATACAGCACATGTTGAATATGAGACAGACAAGAGACATTATGCACATGTGGACTGTCCAGGGCATGCAGATTATGTAAAGAACATGATAACAGGTGCAGCACAGATGGATGGAGCAATATTGGTAGTAAGTGCAGCAGATGGGCCTATGCCGCAGACAAGAGAACATATACTACTGGCAAGCAGAGTAGGAGTACAATATATAGTAGTATTTTTAAATAAGGCAGATCAGGTAGATGATCCGGAATTATTGGAATTAGTAGAGATGGAAGTAAGGGAATTGTTAAGTGAATATGGTTTCCCGGGAGACGAAGTTCCAATAATAGTGGGAAGTGCATTAAAGGCACTGGAAAATCCAGATGATCCGGAAGCTACAAAATGCATACATGAATTAATGGATGCAGTAGACAATTATATACCTACACCAGACAGACCAACAGACAAACCATTTTTAATGCCGATAGAAGATGTATTTACGATTACAGGAAGAGGAACAGTAGCAACAGGAAGAGTAGAAAGTGGAGTATTAAAAATAGGAGACGAACTAGAGATAGTAGGATTAAAGGAAGAGAGCAAGAAGACAGTATGTACAGGGGTGGAAATGTTCAGAAAGCTTCTTGATCAGGCAATGGCAGGAGATAATATAGGAGCACTTTTAAGAGGCATACAGAGAGACGAAGTAGAGAGAGGCCAGGTACTTGCAAAACCGGGGACAGTACATCCTCACAAGAAATTTGTAGGTCAGGTTTATGTGCTTAAGAAAGAAGAAGGCGGAAGGCATACACCGTTTTTTAATGGATACAGGCCACAATTTTATTTTAGAACAACAGACGTAACAGGCTCCATTGCACTGCCAGAAGGTGTAGAGATGGTAATGCCGGGAGATCATATAGATATGAATGTAGAACTTATAACACCGGTAGCAATGCATGAGGGATTGAGATTTGCAATAAGAGAAGGCGGAAGAACAGTTGGTTCCGGTGTTGTAACTAAAATAGTTCAGTAATGGTTAAGGACTGGGTTCGTGAACCTAGTCCTTTTAGAAGTGAATAATTCCATCCATGTTTTTTAGTGTTATTGACATAAAAACTAAGTTGTGATAAATTAAATAAGTAATGCATAATTTTAAAAATGTAAAAATTAAATTGATTATATACTTGAACTATACGTAGGAGGTGTGAAAGCAATGAGAGTAAAAGTAACACTGGCATGTACGGATTGTAAACAGAGAAATTATAACACAACTAAAAATAAAAAGAATGATCCGGATAGGTTAGAAATGAAAAAGTATTGCCCATTTTGTCATAAACATACAGTTCACAAGGAAACCAAATAAAGTAGAGGGGCATATATTAAAATATTTGAGGATGTGAATAAAATGGCTGCACGTGATGACGCAAAAAAGGTTAGAAAGCAGGTCACACCTGAAGGCGGGTTCTTTAACTTTTTTAAAGGATTGGTAGCTGAATTTAAACGAATAACATGGCCCTCTAAAGAAGACTTAAAAAAAGTGACAATATCAGTTATTGCGTTTTGTGGTGTTTATGTGATAATTGTTGGGGTAATAGATTTTGGATTTAATTCTTTAGTTAAAACTATTCTGAAATAAGAATAAAAAAGGAGGCAGGGACTTTAAGTATATTGTCCCTAGGATTATGGCAGATAAAGCTAAGTGGTATGTAGTTCATACATATTCTGGTTATGAAAATAAAGTCAAGGCTAATCTTGAGAAAACTATAGAAAATAGAGAACTATATGATTGGATAGATGATGTTCAGGTACCTATGGAAGAACAGGTTGAGATTAAAGACGGCAAAAAGAAAATAACATTAAAAAAGGTATTTCCAGGATATGTTTTGATACATATGATAATGACTGATGATTCCTGGTATATAGTTAGAAATACCAGGGGGGTCACAGGTTTTGTTGGACCTGGTTCCAAACCTGTTCCACTTACTGATGAAGAAGTAAAAGATATGGGAATTAATGAAAAGCCTGTAAATGTAGATGTATCGGTGGGTGAAAATATAAAAGTAAAATCTGGACCACTTGAGAACTTTTTAGCTGTTATCCAAGAAATAAATACTGAAAAGAAGAAAATTAAGGCTTTAGTCAACATGTTTGGCAGGGAAACTCCTGTTGAACTTGATTTTAATCAAATAGAAAAGATAGATTAATCTAGAGCAATAAAAGTTTTAATAAGCGGAAGAACATAATTCCGTATAACTACATTATAGGAGGTGTATATTTATGGCTAAAAAAGTAGTAGGAATGATAAAACTTCAGCTTGCTGCAGGAAAAGCTACACCAGCTCCACCGGTTGGACCGGCACTTGGACAGCATGGTGTGAATATTATGGGTTTTTGTAAAGAATTTAATGCTAAGACTGCAAGTCAGGCAGGCTTAATAATTCCAGTAGTAATTACTGTATATCAGGACAGATCTTTTAGTTTTATACTAAAGACTCCTCCAGCAGCAGTATTACTTAAGAAGGCAGTGGGAATAGAAAGCGGTTCTGGAGTGCCTAACAAGACTAAAGTTGCAAAGGTAACTAAAGAGCAGCTTAAACAAATTGCTGAAACAAAAATGCCGGATTTAAATGCTGGCTCTATTGAAACTGCTATGAAAATGATAGCAGGTACTGCAAGAAGTATGGGAATAACTGTAGAAGAATAATGACTTAAATATGTGGGAGGTGTAATGCCGTTATTACCACCTAGGAGGATTTGAAATGGGAAAAAAATATGTGGAAAGCGTTAAGCTTATTGATAGAAATACATTATATACACCATCAGAAGCTATAGATCTTACTTTAAAAACATCTAAGGCAAAATTTGATGAAACCATAGAATTAGCATTGAAGCTTGGGGTAGATCCGAGGCATGCAGATCAACAGGTGAGAGGAGCAGTAGTTCTTCCTCATGGAACTGGTAAAAAAGTAAGGGTATTGGTATTTGCTAAAGGTGCTAAGGTCAATGAAGCACAAGAGGCAGGAGCTGATTATGTAGGATCAGATGAATATGTTAAGAAGATTCAAAATGAAAACTGGTTTGATTTCGATGTGGTTGTAGCCACACCTGATATGATGGGAATTGTAGGTAGATTAGGTAGAATACTTGGGCCTAAAGGATTAATGCCAAATCCAAAATCCGGTACGGTTACATTTGATGTTGCAAAAGCAATAGAAGAAATTAAAGCAGGTAAAGTTGAATATAGGGTTGACAAAACTTCTATAATTCATGTCCCAATAGGAAAGAAATCCTTTGAAGCAGAAAAATTGCTGAGGAATTTTCATGCATTAATGGAAGCTGTAGTAAAGGCAAAACCTGCAGCAGCTAAAGGTCAATATTTAAGATCTGTAGTAATATCAAGTACTATGGGACCTGGGATAAAAATAAATTCAACAAAGGTTCTTGAATAATATTGACTTAAATAATTAATTCGTATATAATACTAACAGTTTAATAAGTAAATACTCCATAGACTATAGGTGCAGAAGCGTAACGGGAAACCAACCTATTCAGGATTCCAATATAAAATTGTTTGGTCTCTCTGGGTCTAAGGAGAGGCTTTTATTTATATATGTTGTAAGTTAAACTGTGAGGAGGTGGATACACAGTGGGAAAAAATAGAGAAATTAAAGAAGCTAAGGTTAGAGAAATCAAAGAAAAAATGGAGAAAGCTCAAAGTATAATATTTGCTAAGTATCAAGGATTAACTGTGGAAGAAGATACAAAACTTAGAAAGAATCTAAGAGAAGCAGGTGTAGAATATAAGGTTTACAAAAACACATTAGCTACACTGGCTGCAAAACAATTGGGATTTGATAAGACAGAAAGCGTTTTTTCAGGACCAATATCAATAGCATTTGGATATGATGATCCAGCTGCACCAGCAAGAGTTCTCAATGATTTTTCAAAGACTCATAATATGTTGGAATTAAAGGGTGGAATTGTTCAGGGAGAAATGTTTGACTTGGATAAAGTTAAATATCTTGCTACAATACCGCCGAAGGATGTTCTTATTGCAAAATTACTTGGAAGTTTCAAAGCTCCATTATCAAATTTTGTATATTTATTAGATGCAATTACAGAAAAACAAAAATCACAAGAAGATTAATTTAGAGAAATTTTGGAGGTGTTCATTAATGAGTAAAGAAGAAATCATTGAAGCTATAAAAGGAATGAGTGTTTTAGAATTAAATGAATTAGTAAAAGCATGTGAAGAAGAATTTGGAGTAAGCGCAGCAGCTCCAGTAGCAGTAGCAGGTGCAGGTGCTGCAGGAGCAGCAGATTCAGCAGAAGAGAAAACTGAATTTGATGTAATACTTAAAGCAGCAGGTCAAGAAAAGATTAAAGTTATAAAAGCAGTTAGAGAAGTAACAGGATTGGGATTAAAGGATGCCAAAGGTTTGGTTGATGGTGCGCCTAAGCCATTAAAAGAAGCAGTAAGCAAAGATGATGCTGAAGCTTTAAAAACTAAGTTTGAAGAAATCGGTGCTGAAATAGAATTAAAGTAAACATTGAAAAATATTTACATAAAGAGGTACTTTTTAAGTTAAAGTACCTCTTTATAATTCTTATAAAAATTTAAAGGCATTTAACATTCCGGCAATTAGTAATTACCGGTTTTTTATACATATAAATAAATTTAATTTTTTATGAAATAAAGGCTGTTAGGTTATTTCAAAAACTTTTTATACTTATTTTAGAAATTTATTATTGACAAATTATCTATATTATGATAACATGATAAATTGCATTGATTAGTTACGGGATTAATGTAAAATGTATTATATTTAGAAAAATTTGAATTAATTATAAAAAAAAGGTTATAATAATTTGATGGCAATAAATAAATCCATAAACATACATATATAGATAAAATGAATGTTTTTGGTTATTTTTAGTTTATACAAGGGGTGAAAAATCAATGGTACATCCTGTCCAGGTTGGTAAAAGAACGAGAATGAGCTTTTCCAGACTTAAAGAAATAGGGCATATGCCTAATTTAATTGAGGTACAGTTAGATTCTTACAATTGGTTTTTGAAAGAAGGCTTACAAGAGGTATTTGATGATATTAATCCTATTCAAGATTATACTGCAAATCTTAATTTGGAGTTTGTAGGATATAAATTAGATATGGACAATATCAAATATTCTGTAGAAGAATGCAAAGAGAGAGATGCAACTTATGCGGCACCTTTAAAGGTGAAAGTAAGATTACTTAACAAGGAAACCGGTGAAGTTAAAGAGCAGGAAGTTTTTATGGGAGACTTTCCTCTTATGACAGAACAAGGAACTTTTATAATTAATGGAGCAGAGAGAGTTATAGTTAGTCAGCTTGTGAGATCTCCAGGTGTATACTATGATATGTCTGTTGATAAAACAGGTAAAAATCTTTTTTCTTCCACGGTAATACCTAACAGGGGGGCCTGGTTAGAATATGAAACTGATTCTAACAACATAATATACGTTAGAATAGACAAAACCAGAAAGCTGCCTATAACCATTCTTGTCAGAGCTATGGGTTACAGCACTGATGCAGAGATTAATAATTTCTTTGGAGAGGATGAAAGATTAAAGGCTACAATTGAAAAGGATAATACTAAAACACATGAAGAAGCCTTGCTTGAGATATACAAAAGGCTGAGACCGGGGGAACCACCTACAGTGGATAGCGCTCAATCACTTATTGATTCTTTATTTTTTGATCCTAAAAGGTATGATCTTTCTAGAGTGGGAAGATATAAATTTAATAAAAAACTATCACTGCACCTAAGAATAACTAACCAAATAGCAGCGCAGGATGTAGTTAATCCACAGACAGGTGAAATACTTGTACAAAAGGGTGAAAGAATAAACAGAGAAAAAGCTGTAGAAATTCAACAATGTGGAATAAATATAGTAGACATTCAGGTTGAGGATTCAGTGCTTAGAATTATAAGTAATCATTTTGTAGATATACGTAATTTCGTTGATTTCAATATAGATGATTTAAATATAAAAGAAAATGTACATTATCCAACATTGAAAGAAATCTTAGACAATTACAGTGATGAAGAAAGTATCAGAGAACAGATAGCAAAACATATCCATGATTTAATTCCTAAACATATAATTAAAGACGATATTTATGCTACCGTCAGCTATGAGTTGGGATTAGCCTATGGAGTTGGCAACACTGATGATATAGATCATCTGGGCAACAGAAGACTTAGATCTGTGGGGGAATTACTTCAAAATCAATTCAGAATAGGTCTTTCAAGAATGGAAAGAGTAGTTAAAGAAAGAATGACTATACAGGATCAGGAGGTTATAACACCTCAGGCATTAATAAACATAAGACCTGTAGCAGCAGCAATAAAAGAGTTTTTTGGAAGCTCTCAGCTTTCTCAATTTATGGATCAAACTAATCCACTTTCAGAACTTACACATAAAAGAAGATTATCAGCTTTGGGTCCAGGTGGACTTTCCAGAGAAAGGGCCGGTTTTGAAGTTAGGGATGTTCATCATTCACATTATGGAAGAATGTGTCCAATAGAAACACCAGAAGGTCCAAATATAGGGCTTATTAACTCCCTTGCATCTTATGCAAAAGTTAATGAGTATGGTTTTATAGAAACTCCCTATAGAAAGGTAGATAAAAAGAATAAACTAGTTACAAATAAAATTGTATATATGACAGCAGATGAAGAAGATCAGTACTTGATAGGTCGTGCTAATGAACCTATTGAGGAAGATGGCAGATTTATAGACAATAAAGTTACAGTTAGAGATAAGGAAGATGTTATCGTAGTACCGGCTGAAGATGTGGATTATATGGATGTATCTCCAAGACAATTGGTTTCAGTTGCAACTGCTATGATACCATTCCTTGAAAATGATGATGCAAGCCGTGCACTTATGGGATCAAATATGCAAAGACAGGCAGTTCCACTTTTAAAACCTCAAGCTCCCATTGTAGGAACGGGTATTGAATACAAAGCGGCTGTAGATTCAGGGGTGCTTCCTAAAGCTAGAAATGCGGGCATAGTTTCATATGTATGTGCTAATGAAGTAAGAGTTAAAAGAGATTCAGATGGAGGAACGGATATTTACAGACTTCTTAAATTTCAGAGATCTAATCAGGGTACATGTATAAATCAAAGACCTATAGTTGAAAAAGGAGAAGTTGTTCAAAAAGGAACAGTTCTGGCAGATGGACCTTCTACGGATCTTGGTGAAATAGCTCTTGGCAAAAATATCAGAATGGGATTTACTACATGGGAAGGATATAATTATGAAGATGCAATGCTCATATCTGAGGAACTTGTTAAGAAAGATGTGTTTACTTCAATTCATATTGAAGAATATGAATCTGAGGCCAGAGATACAAAACTTGGGCCTGAAGAAATTACGAGAGACATACCCAATGTAGGAGAAGATGCATTAAAAGATATAGATGAAAGAGGAATTATACGAATAGGTGCTGAAGTTAGAGATGGCGATATATTGGTAGGGAAGGTGACACCTAAGGGTGAAACTGAACTTACAGCAGAAGAAAGACTTTTAAGAGCTATATTTGGAGAAAAGGCCAGAGAAGTGAGGGATACTTCTCTTAGGGTACCTCATGGAGAATCAGGTATAATTGTAGATGTTAAGGTATTTACAAGGGAAAATGGAGATGAACTTTCACCAGGGGTTAATAAGCTTGTTAGATGCTATATAGCCCAAAAGCGTAAAATATCTGTTGGAGATAAGATGGCAGGAAGACATGGTAACAAAGGTGTTATATCAAGGGTATTGCCTGAGGAAGATATGCCTTTCTTACCAGACGGCAGGCCACTACAAATATGTTTGAACCCACTTGGAGTACCTTCCCGTATGAATATAGGTCAGGTGCTTGAAGTCCATTTGGGTCTGGCTGCCAGTGAATTAGGATGGCATATAGCGACTCCGGTGTTTGATGGAGCAACAGAAGAGGATATAATAGGCTGTCTTAAAAAAGCAGGATATAAAGAAGATGGAAAAACTGTATTGTATGACGGCAGAACAGGAGATCCATTTAATCGACCTATAACAATAGGATATATGTATATATTAAAGCTGGCACATTTGGTTGATGATAAAATACATGCTAGATCTACAGGACCATATTCCTTGGTAACTCAGCAGCCTTTAGGGGGTAAAGCTCAGTTTGGAGGGCAAAGATTTGGTGAAATGGAAGTTTGGGCTTTAGAAGCATATGGAGCAGCACATACCCTTCAAGAGATATTGACAGTTAAATCCGACGACGTAGTTGGAAGGGTTAAAACCTATGAATCTATTGTAAAGGGTGAAAATATACCAGAACCCGGCTTGCCAGAATCCTTTAAGGTACTTATAAAAGAACTGCAGGCTTTGTGTTTGGATGTGAAAGTGCTAAATGATGACAAACAGGAAATTAAACTTAGGGAATCTGTAGATGATGAAATGGAAAATCTGGATGTTAACATAGAGGGAAATGAAGATATTGCATCGCCGTCTCAAGATAATCACAATAAGAAAAGTCAGACAGACGAAAATGACAATAATAGTGAGGATAGCGATAATGGTGATAGTGATGAGGAGTTAGATTTGGATTATGAGGATCTAACCTTAGATGACTTGGAAATAGATGATTTTAATGATGAACATTAGGAAGGGAGGATGTACCCTTGTTTGAATTAAATAACTTTGATGCACTGCAAATAGGTTTGGCTTCACCGGAAAAGATAAGAGAATGGTCAAGAGGTGAAGTAAAAAAACCTGAAACAATAAATTATAGGACATTAAAACCTGAAAGAGATGGTTTGTTTTGTGAAAGAATTTTTGGACCGACTAAAGACTGGGAATGTCACTGTGGTAAATATAAGAGAATCAGATACAAAGGCATAGTTTGCGATAGGTGTGGTGTTGAAGTAACTAAGGCAAAGGTTAGACGTGAAAGAATGGGGCATATAGAACTTGCAGCTCCAGTATCACACATATGGTATTTTAAGGGGATACCATCCCGTATGGGACTCATTTTAGACATGTCACCAAGAGCTCTGGAAAAGGTATTGTATTTTGCATCATATGTAGTTTTAGAACCTAAGGAAACTCAACTTTTAAAAAAGCAGCTGCTAACTGAAAAAGAGTACAGAGAAGCTGTAGATAAGTATGGTGAGCAAAACTTCACAGCAGGTATGGGAGCAGAATCAGTTAAAAAGCTCTTAGAGGAAATAAATCTTGATGAAATGTCTGCTGGGTTAAAAGAGGACTTAAAAACTAGTACAGGACAAAAAAGGGTAAGGATAATAAGAAGACTTGAAGTTGTTGAATCTTTTAGAAAGTCAGGCAATAAGCCTGATTGGATGATAATAGATGTAATACCTGTAATACCACCGGATTTAAGGCCTATGGTTCAATTAGACGGAGGAAGATTTGCCACATCAGATTTGAATGATCTTTATAGAAGAGTTATAAACAGAAACAACAGGCTTAAAAAGTTGTTGGATTTAGGGGCTCCAGATATAATAGTTAGAAATGAAAAAAGGATGCTTCAGGAAGCTGTAGATGCACTTATAGACAATGGAAGAAGAGGAAGACCTGTAACAGGACCAGGTAATAGACCTTTAAAATCATTGTCTGACATGTTAAAGGGTAAACAAGGTAGGTTTAGACAAAACTTGCTTGGAAAACGTGTGGATTATTCAGGGCGTTCTGTTATAGTAGTTGGACCTGAACTTAAAATGTATCAATGCGGATTACCTAAAGAAATGGCTCTTGAACTATTTAAGCCCTTTGTAATGAAAAAATTAGTGGGAAGCGGTTTGGCACATAATATTAAAAGTGCGAAGAGAATGGTGGAAAGAGTACAGACCCAGGTGTGGGATGTATTAGAAGAAGTAATATCTGATCATCCAGTACTTTTAAATCGTGCACCAACACTTCACAGATTGGGAATTCAGGCATTTCAGCCTGTACTTATAGAGGGCAGGGCCATAAAACTCCATCCACTTGCTTGTACAGCATACAATGCAGATTTTGATGGAGATCAGATGGCAGTGCATGTCCCACTTTCAGTTGAAGCTCAAGCTGAAGCTAGATTTTTAATGCTTGCTGCCCACAATATATTGAAACCTTCAGATGGAAAACCAGTGGTTGTTCCTACACAGGATATGGTACTTGGATCTTATTATCTCACAGTAGAGAAAGATGGTGCCAAAGGAGAAGGCAGAATATTTTCTTCACCGGATGAAGTAATAATGGCATATCAGTTAAAACAAATTGATATTAATGCTAAGATAAAGGTAAGGATGAGGAAAGTTAAAGACGGAAAGGATATTAGTGGAATAATTGATACTACACCAGGAAAAGTAATATTTAATGAATCTATACCACAGGATTTGGGATTTGTAGATAGAAGTATACCTGGAAACGAATTTAAATTGGAAGTTGATTTTCTTGTTGCTAAGAAAAATTTAGGTAAGATAATAAATAAATGCTATATGAAGCATGGAGCTACCCAGACATCTATAATGCTGGATAAAATAAAGGCAAGAGGATATCATTATTCAACTATAAGCGGTATCACAGTTTCCACTTCAGATATGGTAGTGCCGGAAGCTAAAAAAAGGCTTCTGAATGAATCAGATGAGGCTGTAGATAAAATAGAAAAAATGTATAGAAGAGGATTTATATCTGAAGAAGAAAGATATCAAAGGGTTATAGAGAGATGGACTAAGACTACAGAAGATGTGGCAGATGCACTGATGGATAATCTGGATAAGTTTAATCCAATATTTATGATGGCAGATTCAGGAGCAAGGGGATCTAAAAGTCAGATTAAGCAGCTTGCAGGTATGAGAGGACTTATGGCAAATCCTTCAGGAAAAATAATAGAACTTCCAATAAGAGCCTCCTTTAGAGAGGGATTGGATGTACTTGAATATTTTATATCAACTCATGGAGCAAGGAAAGGAAATGCAGATACTGCTTTGAAAACTGCGGATTCTGGATATCTAACAAGACGACTTGTAGATGTAAGCCAGGATGTTATAGTAAGGGAAGAGGACTGTGGAACTCATGAGGGATATGATATATCGGAAATAAAAGAAGGAAATGAAGTTATAGAGAGCTTATCAGAAAGACTTACAGGAAGATATTCTGCAGAGGATATTAAAGATCCCAAAACGGGAGAAATATTACTGCCAAGAGATACTTACATGGATTCTGCAATAGCACATAAGATAGAGGATTCAGGGATAAAAAAAGTGAAAATCAGATCTGTATTTACCTGCAGATCACGCCATGGAGTATGTTCAAAATGTTATGGCATGAATATGGCTACCGCCAAGAAAATTGATATAGGAGAGTCAGTAGGTATAATAGCAGCACAGAGTATAGGGGAACCCGGTACACAGTTAACAATGAGAACTTTCCATACTGGCGGAGTTGCAGGATCTGATATAACTCAAGGTCTTCCAAGAGTTGAAGAATTATTTGAAGCAAGAAAACCAAAAGGGCTGGCTATAGTAAGTGAAGTTTCAGGAACTGTAAAGATGGAGGAAACTAAGAAAAAGAGAAGTGTTTCCGTAATTACAGAAACAGGGGAAGAAGTAGTTTATGATATACCATTTGGATCAAGGCTTAAAGTATCAAATGGAGATACAATAAGTGCTGGAGATGAAATAACGGAAGGATCAGTAAATCCCCATGATATATTGAGAATAAAAGGAGTTCAGGGTGTTAAGAATTATCTTTTATCTGAAGTACAAAAAGTTTATAGACTCCAGGGTGTTGATATAAACGACAAACATCTTGAAGTGGTAATAAGACAGATGACAAGAAAGATCAAAATAGAGGACTCAGGAGATACAGAATTACTTCCGGGAACTATGATTGATGTATTTGATTTTGAAGATGAAAATTTAAGAGTTGAAAAAAATGGTGGGAAACCTGCTCAAGGCAGAGTGGCACTTTTGGGTATAACCAAAGCAGCTTTAGCAACGGAATCTTTTCTTTCAGCAGCTTCATTTCAGGAAACTACAAGAGTTCTTACAGATGCAGCTATAAAAGGGAAAACAGATCCTCTTTTAGGATTAAAGGAAAATGTACTTATAGGTAAACTTATACCGGCAGGAACTGGAATGACCAGGTATAGATCCATAAAAATCAATACGGAAAATGAAACTGAAGAAAAGATGTTAAAAAATGAATAGAAAAGTAAGAAGATTAATTTATTGACATAGTAATATTAAAATGATAAAATACATCTGTATGTTTTTAAAGAGGCAGGGGCTTGCATACCTTGCCCTTGAAATATTGTAGGAGGGAATGGAAATAATGATTTACAGACTTACAGGAAATAAAGTTGTTGGTGTAAAGCAGACAGTCAAAGCTATAAAAAACAACAAAGCAAAAACTGTATATATAGCTAAAGACGCTGATGATAAGTTAATACAGTCAGTAAAAGTGTTAATTGATGATAATTCCCAGAAATTAATTTATATAGACACCATGAAAGAATTAGGAAAATTATGTGGTATAGATGTAGGTGCTGCTACAGCAGCTGTATTAAAAGATTAACTTATCCATTTAAAAAGCTTTCAAGAATAAATTAATATAAATTTCAACTTATTATTTAGAAGGAGGTGTAAACATGCCAACAATAAGCCAATTAGTAAGAAAAGGCAGAAAGACAATAAGCACAAAATCAACAGCCCCAGCATTAAAGGAATGTCCTCAAAAAAGAGGGGTTTGTACAGTAGTAAAAACTACTACTCCTAAGAAGCCAAATTCTGCACTTAGAAAAGTTGCAAGAGTTAGGTTGGTAAATGGCTATGAGGTAAGTGCATATATACCAGGTATAGGACATAACTTACAAGAACATAGCGTTGTCCTTATAAGGGGAGGAAGAGTTAAAGATCTTCCAGGTGTTAGGTATCATATAGTAAGAGGAGCACTGGATTCGGCAGGAGTTACTGACAGATTGCAGTCAAGATCAAAATATGGTTCTAAAAAACCAAAACAAAAATAATTTTATTAAGTTAAGTTGATGAAGTTAGTGCGATGTCTTCAGCGTTTATATATATTTTGTGAAATTCTGCAGGAGTACAAAGCACTTTGCGGCTATTTATAGTCGAGTACCGATGAACTTAAATTTTAATTGTTAAGGAGGGAAGAAAAGTGGCAAGAAAAGGGCATATAGGAAAAAGGGATGTATTACCAGATCCAGTGTATAACAGTAAGGTTATTACAAAACTGATAAATAATATAATGGAAGATGGTAAAAAAGGAGTAGCTCAAAAGATATGTTATGGAGCATTTGACATAATTGGTAAAAAGACAAATAAAGAACCAATGGAGATCTTTGAGGCAGCCATGAATAACATAATGCCTCTTTTAGAGGTAAAGGCAAGAAGAATTGGTGGTGCAACATATCAAGTCCCGATAGAAGTTAGACCAGAGAGAAGACAGACTTTAGGGATAAGGTGGCTTCTTATAGCATCAAGAAAACGAGGAGAAAAATATATGAGAGAAAGACTTGCTTCTGAACTAATGGATGCAGCAAACAATACAGGTGCAGCTGTTAAGAAGAGGGAAGATACTCATAAAATGGCTGAGGCTAATAAAGCTTTTGCACATTATAGATATTAATATTAAAAACTGTTTTGGTATTCTTACTAAAGCAGTTTTATCGAATTTTAAATTTACACTTGCGAGGAGGAAAATTAAGTGGGAAGAGAATATCCGCTGGAGAAGTTCCGTAACATAGGAATAATGGCACATATAGATGCTGGGAAAACTACTACTACGGAACGTATACTTTTCTATACAGGAAGGACTCATAAAATAGGAGAAGTACATGATGGTGAGGCAACTATGGACTGGATGACACAGGAGCAAGAGAGAGGAATAACTATAACCTCGGCAGCTACCTTCTGTAAATGGAAAGGGTATGCAATAAATATAATAGATACACCAGGGCACGTGGATTTTACTGTGGAAGTAGAAAGATCACTTAGAGTTCTTGATGGTGCAGTTACTGTCTTGGACGCTAAAAGCGGAGTTGAACCACAAACAGAAACTGTTTGGAGACAGGCAGATAATTATGGAGTACCAAGACTGGTTTATGTAAATAAGATGGATTCAGTCGGAGCAGATTTTTATATGTGCATAAATACTTTAAGAGAAAGGCTCCATTGTAATGCAGTACCTATTCAGATTCCAATAGGTGCGGAAGATAAGTTTAAAGGTATAGTAGATCTTATAAAAAATGAGGCTATAATATATGAAGATGATTTGGGTACGGTAATGGATGAAGTTGCAATACCTGATGATTTAAAAGATAAGGCAGCAGAATATAGAACTCAGCTAATTGAATCAGTAGCTGAGCTTGATGAAGATTTGATGATGAAGTATTTAGACGGAGAAGAACTTACTAATGAGGAACTGGTAGCTGGAATTAGAAAAGGTGTTATTGCAAATGAACTAGTACCGGTTTTATGTGGTTCATCTTATAAAAATAAAGGTGTACAGCCAATGATAGATGCAGTAGTTGATTTTATGCCATCACCACTTGATATACCACCTATAAAAGGAACTGATACTGAGACTGGTGAAGAAATTGAAAGAAAAGCTGATGATAATGAACCATTATCTGCACTGGCATTTAAGATTGCTACAGATCCATTCGTAGGAAGACTGGCATTTACAAGAGTTTATTCAGGAGTTATGAAAAGCGGTACTTATGTATACAATTCAACAAAAGGTAAAAAAGAGAGGATTGCAAGACTTGTAAAGATGCACTCCAATCACAGACAAGAAGTTGACGAACTCCGTGCAGGGGATTTGGGAGCTATAGTGGGTTTAAAAGATACCACTACAGGTAATACCCTTTGTGAAGAGGAACATCCTATTGTACTGGAAAGTATGGAATTCCCAGATCCGGTTATAGATGTTGCAATAGAGCCTAAGACAAAGGCCGGTCAAGAAAAGATGGGTATAGCACTTGCAAAACTTGCAGAAGAAGATCCAACATTTAAGACTTATACAGATCAGGAAACAGGACAGACAATTATAGCTGGAATGGGAGAACTCCATTTGGAGATAATTGTGGATAGACTGCAGAGAGAATTTAAGGTGGATTGTAATGTAGGTAAACCACAAGTAGCTTATAAAGAAACTATTAGAAAAACAGTTAAAGCAGAAGGTAAATTTATTAGACAGTCCGGTGGACATGGTCAATATGGTCACTGCTGGATAGAAATGTCACCTTCACAAGAGGGTTATATCTTCGAAAATGCTATTGTGGGAGGAACCATTCCAAAAGAATATATTTCTCCAATTGACAATGGAATACAGGAAGCTGCAGAAAGTGGTGTAATTGCAGGATATCCTGTTATAAACTTTAAGGTTAAATTATATGATGGATCCTATCATGATGTGGATTCTTCAGAAATGGCATTTAAGATTGCTGCATCCATGGCATTTAAAAATGCTATGAATAAGGCGGACCCAGTTTTGCTTGAGCCAATGATGAGAGTTGAAGTTACAGTACCAGAGGAATATATGGGAGATGTAATGGGAGATATAAATTCCAGAAGAGGAAGAATTGATGGAATGACCCCTAGGTCAGGAGCTGAAATTATAAAATCTTTTGTTCCACTTTCTGAGATGTTTGGATATGCAACGGTGCTTAGATCTAGAACGCAGGGCAGAGGAGTTTATACTATGACATTTGATCATTATGAAGAAGTACCAAAAAGTATTCAAGAGAAAATTACAGGAGAAAGAAATAGCTAATTTTAATTAATATATTAGTTTGTTTGAGGAGGAAGAAGCAATGTCAAAAGAGAAATTTGAAAGAACAAAACCGCACGTAAATATAGGGACGATAGGACACGTAGACCATGGTAAGACTACATTGACAGCAGCAATAACGATGGTTTTATCAAAAGAAGGAAAGGCATCTGCAACAAAATATGATGAGATAGATAAAGCACCGGAAGAAAAAGAAAGAGGAATAACCATAAATACAGCACATGTTGAATATGAGACAGACAAGAGACATTATGCACATGTGGACTGTCCAGGGCATGCAGATTATGTAAAGAACATGATAACAGGTGCAGCACAGATGGATGGAGCAATATTGGTAGTAAGTGCAGCAGATGGGCCTATGCCGCAGACAAGAGAACATATACTACTGGCAAGCAGAGTAGGAGTACAATATATAGTAGTATTTTTAAATAAGGCAGATCAGGTAGATGATCCGGAATTATTGGAATTAGTAGAGATGGAAGTAAGGGAATTGTTAAGTGAATATGGTTTCCCGGGAGACGAAGTTCCAATAATAGTGGGAAGTGCATTAAAGGCACTGGAAAATCCGGATGATCCGGAAGCTACAAAATGCATACATGAATTAATGGATGCAGTAGACAATTATATACCTACACCAGACAGACCAACAGACAAACCATTTTTAATGCCGATAGAAGATGTATTTACGATTACAGGAAGAGGAACAGTAGCAACAGGAAGAGTAGAAAGTGGAGTATTAAAAATAGGAGACGAACTAGAGATAGTAGGATTAAAGGAAGAGAGCAAGAAGACAGTATGTACAGGGGTGGAAATGTTCAGAAAGCTTCTTGATCAGGCAATGGCAGGAGATAATATAGGAGCACTTTTAAGAGGCATACAGAGAGACGAAGTAGAGAGAGGCCAGGTACTTGCAAAACCGGGGACAGTACATCCTCACAAGAAATTTGTAGGTCAGGTTTATGTGCTTAAGAAAGAAGAAGGCGGAAGGCATACACCGTTTTTTAATGGATACAGGCCACAATTTTATTTTAGAACAACAGACGTAACAGGCTCCATTGCACTGCCAGAAGGTGTAGAGATGGTAATGCCGGGAGATCATATAGATATGAATGTAGAACTTATAACACCGGTAGCAATGCATGAGGGATTGAGATTTGCAATAAGAGAAGGCGGAAGAACAGTTGGTTCCGGTGTTGTAACTAAAATAGTTCAGTAATCAGCATAAAATGTTATAAATTCCGTATGAAGAAGGAAAGAGTATACTCTTCCCTTCTTCATAAATTTAATATAAATTTTATACTTGTCAGAAATAAAAATTTAGTGTATAATTAAGAGGTTGTGATGTTATAACAGCGATGAGGCAGGAGGTTGCCGGGCTTCCGGGTAATTCTTGACTGAGTATATCGTGGTCTTGAACCAGGTGACGGTGCTTTTGTAAAGGAGTGTTTTGTGCAATTATATGAAACGCCAGGAACAGTTTACAGAATGTATCCGCTGTTGTACGTAAGAAGCATAGCGTGCATGAAAAGGAGGGAATAATAATGGCAAAACAAAAAATAAGAATAAGATTGAAGGCTTTTGATCATACCATATTGGATCAATCATCTGAGAGGATAGTAGAAACTGCTAAATCCACAGGAGCAAAGGTAGCTGGGCCAGTACCACTGCCTACCGAAAAAGATGTAGTTACAATTTTAAGAGCTCCGCATAAATACAAGGATTCAAGAGAGCAATTTGAGATAAGAACCCATAAAAGACTTATAGATATAATAAGCCCATCGCCTAAGACTGTTGATGCATTGATGAGGCTAGATTTACCAGCAGGTGTTGATATTGAAATAAAGCTATAATTAAGATTTATTACTGACTATTATGACCGTTTATGCGATCCGCTAATATGTTTAGGAGGTGCATGTAAATGAAAAAAGCTATATTGGGTAGAAAATTAGGTATGACCCAAATATTTGATGAAAAAGGAAAAGTAATTCCAGTTACAGTTATTGAAGCAGGTCCTTGTGTAGTTATACAAAAGAAAGCAGTAGAAAAAGATGGATATGATGCTATACAGGTTGGATTTGGCGATATAAGAGAGAAACTTGTTAATAGGCCATTAAAAGGGCATTTCACCAAATCAGGTGTTTCTTTAAAAAGATTCATAAAAGAATTTAAATTTGAAAATGCAAGTGAATATGAAGCAGGACAAGAAATAAAGGCGGATATATTTGCTGAAGGTGATAAAGTTGATGTGTCAGGAGTTTCAAAAGGTAAGGGATTCCAGGGAACTATAAGAAGATGGAATGCTCAAAGAGGACCAATGTCTCATGGTTCAAAATTTCATAGAGCTGTTGGTTCCATGGGAGCTTCATCAGATCCATCCAGAACTTTTAAGAATATGAAAATGCCAGGACATATGGGTAATAAAAACACTACAGTATTGAATTTGCAAATTGCAAAGGTGATTCCTGAAAAAAATATTATTTTAATAAAAGGCGGAGTACCAGGACCTAACAAGAGTTTTGTAACAATACGAAACACTGTTAAGGCTTAATTTTAGTAGAAAGGAGGATGCAGAATGCCTAAAGTAGGATTATTTAATAAAGAAGGTATAAAAGTTGGAGATTTTGAGTTGTCAGATAATGTATTTGGAGCTAAAATAAATCAATATGCTGTTCATCAAGTAGTGGTAGCATTGCTTGCAAACAAGAGACAGGGAACACAATCAGCAAAGACTAGAGCTGAGGTTTCCGGAGGTGGAATTAAACCTTGGAGACAGAAGGGAACCGGCAGGGCAAGGCAGGGTTCTATAAGAGCACCACAGTGGATTCACGGTGGTATAGTTTTTGCAGTAAAACCAAGGAGTTATAGAATTTCAGTTCCTAAATCAGCTCGAAGGGTAGCTATGAAATCTGCTCTATCCAGCAAGGTTGAAGAAAATGAAATAATAATTCTGGATAATTTAGAGGTGGATGCTCCAAAAACAAAGGAAATAGTAAAATTGCTGAATGTTTTTGATGCAAAGAAAACATTAATTGTTACAGCTGAATCAAATCAGAATGTATACAGGTCAGCGAGAAACATACCAGGGGTATCAGTTATTCCTGCTAATAATTTGAATGTTTATGATTTACTGAAGTTTGAAAAACTTATAATAACCAAGGATGCTGTATCAAAGATTGAGGAGGTGTATGCATAATGAAATATACTAATTATGATATTATAAAAAGGCCTGTTATAACAGAAAAAAGTATGGGTTATATGAATAATAAAAAATACACCTTTATAGTTGATATACGTGCTAATAAATCAATGATAAAAAAGGCCGTAGAAGATGTATTTGGAGTAACTGTGCAAGTTGTAAATACAGCAAGATATGTGGGAAAACAAAAAAGAGTTGGAGTTCATATAGGAAAAAGACCTGATTATAAAAAAGCTATAGTTAAACTTACGGAAGACAGCAAAACTATAGAATTTTTTGAAGGAATGCAGCAATAAATAAAGCAGTTATTGGAGAAATCCAGATAAGCGAAAAAAGGAGGGAATACCGTTATGGCAATTAAAAAATTTAAACCTACTACACCTTCAAGAAGACATATGACAGTAAATGCATTTGAAGAAATAACTACAGATGTACCAGAAAAATCACTTCTCATAGCTTTAAAAAGAAGCGGTGGTAGAAATGCTCACGGTAAAATATCAGTTCGTCATATAGGTGGCGGAGCAAAACAAAAATATAGATTAATAGATTTTAAAAGAAATAAGGATGGAATACCAGCGAAGGTATCCACTATAGAATATGATCCTAATAGATCGGCTTTTATAGCTCTTGTAGTTTATGTAGATGGTGAAAAAAGATACATAATAGCTCCAGTGGGTTTAAAGGTTGGAGATGTAATAGTATCAGGACCGGATGCAGATATAAAGACAGGAAATTGCCTTCCACTTTCAAATATACCTGTTGGTACAATAATTCACAATGTAGAATTACAAATGGGAAAGGGAGCACAGCTTGTAAGATCAGCAGGAGCTTCTGCTCAACTTATGGCTAAAGAAGGTCAATATGCTACATTGAGACTTCCAAGCGGCGAGATGAGACATATAAGGATAGAATGTAGAGCTACTATTGGAACAGTTTCCAATCTGACTCATGAAATAGTTAATATAGGTAAGGCAGGAAGAAAGAGACACATGGGAATAAGACCAACGGTTAGAGGTTCCGTAATGAACCCTAATGATCATCCACATGGTGGTGGTGAAGGAAAAGCACCAGTAGGACACCCAGGACCACTTACTCCATGGGGGAAACCTGCTCTTGGATTCAAAACCAGAAAACATAATAAGTATTCAGATAAACTTATATTAAAAAGAAGAAATAGTAAATAGTCTGGAGAGAATGCATATTCTCTTCACTGGGTTAATTAGAAAAGTTAAAAGTATTATTGATTGAAATATAAAATAGTTTTATTCAGATAGATTTTATGAAGGGAGGCTAAAAAGTGAGTAGATCAGTTAAAAAAGGACCTTTTGTCCAGGAATCACTTTTAAAGAAAATAAATGAATTGAATAAAAATGGTGAGAAGAAAGTTATAAAGACATGGTCGAGAAGTTCAACCATATTTCCTCAAATGATAGGTCATACTATAGCAGTACATGATGGCAGAAAACATGTTCCTGTATATATATCGGAAGATATGGTAGGACATAAATTAGGGGAATTTGCATTAACCAGAACATACCGAGGACACTCCGCTGATAAAGCTGATAAGACTGAAAAGACAACTCGTGTTGCTCAATAGGTTAGGAAAGGAGGTAGTGTATAAATGGAAGCTAAGGCTATAGCTAAATATGTAAGAATGTCATCGATGAAAGTAGGAATCGTACTTGATTTGGTTAGAGGGAAAAAAGTAAATGAGGCTTTTGCCATATTAAAATATACTCCAAAAGACGGGGCTGTAGTGGTTAATAAACTTTTAAAATCAGCAGTTGCAAATGCAGAAAATAATTTGGACTTAGATAAAGATAATTTATATATTTCAGAGGCATATGCTTGTGAAGGACCAACATTAAAGAGATTTCAACCACATGCTCAGGGAAGAGCATTTAGAATAAATAAAAGAAGTAGTCACATAACTTTAATAGTTAAGGAAAGAGAGTAAAAAGGAGGGAAATAGATGGGACAGAAAGTACATCCACATGGCTTAAGAGTTGGTGTAATTAAAGACTGGGATGCTAAATGGTATGCAGATAAGAAAGATTTTGCAGATAATCTAGTTGAAGATAATAAAATTAGAACATTTGTAAAGAAAAAAACTGCTATAGCTGGAGTTTCGAAAATTCAGATTGAAAGAGCAGCTAAAAGAGTTAAATTAAATATATTTACAGCTAAGCCTGGTATGATAATAGGAAAAGGCGGTCAGGGAATTGACGCTTTAAAATCCCAGCTTCAAAAAATAGTTATAGGAAAAACTATATTAATAAATATAGTTGAAGTAAAGGTAGCAGAAGCGGATGCCCAGCTTATGGCAGAAAATATAGCCCTACAGCTTGTAAAGAGGATATCTTTTAGGAGAGCTATGAAACAAACTCTGCAAAGGGCGATGAAGTCTGGTGTCAAAGGAGTTAAAACTACATGCGCAGGAAGACTTGGAGGAGCTGAAATAGCAAGATCCGAATCTTATCATGAGGGGACAATTCCACTTCAGACATTAAGAGCCGATATAGACTATGGATTTGCAGAAGCAGATACAACATATGGAAAAATTGGTGTAAAGGTATGGGTATACAAAGGAGAAATACTCCCAGCTAAAAAACCTGTTGAAGATAAGGAAAAAGCTAAAGCATAGGGAAGGAGGAATAGGATATGTTAATGCCTAAAAGGGTTAAGCATCGTAAAGTACAGCGTGGCAGAATGAAAGGCAAAGCAACAAGAGGTAATTTCATAGCATATGGAGATTACGCTATACAGGCTACAGAGTGTGCATGGATAACCGCTAGCCAGATAGAAGCAGCCAGAATAGCTATAAATAGATATATAAAAAGGGGAGGAAAACTTTGGATAAAGATTTTCCCGGATAAGCCAGTTACGGAAAAACCTGCTGAAACACGTATGGGATCTGGTAAAGGAGCACCAGAATATTGGGTAGCAGTTGTTAAACCAGGTAGAATATTGTTTGAACTATCAGGTGTGTCTGAATCAATAGCAAGAGAAGCAATGAGACTTGCATCACACAAATTGCCTATAAAAACTAAATTCGTCACAAGAAAAGATTTTGAAGAAGTGGGTGGTGAAAGCAATGAAGGCTAGAGAATTGCAGGAATTGAGACAAAGCAGCCCTCAAGATTTACAAGCGAAAGTACAGGATCTTAAATCTGAATTATTTAATTTAAGATTTCAATTGGCTACAGGTCAGTTGGAAAATCCAATGAGAATAAAGGAAGTTAAAAAATCTATAGCCCAAATTAAAACCATTCTTAGAGAAGAAGAACTAAGGTCGTTTGAACAATAGGCTGAAAGGAGGTTTATTCTGTGGAAAGAGGATATAGAAAGACAAGAATCGGAAGAGTTGTTTCCGATAAGATGGATAAAACTATAGTGGTTGCAGTTGAAACGAAAGTTCGTCATCCACTGTATGGAAAGACGGTTAATAGAACCAGCAAATTTAAAGCTCATGATGAAAAAAATGAGGCAAAAAATGATGATAGAGTATTAATAATGGAAACAAGACCTTTATCTAAGGATAAGAGATGGAGACTTGTAGAAATAGTAGAAAAGGCTAAATAGTATAATAGCTGAAAGGAGGGTATTTTCGATGATTCAGCAACAAACATTGTTGAAAGTTGCAGATAATTCTGGTGCTAAAGAAATTATGTGTATAAGAGTTTTAGGTGGATCCAGTAGAAAATGGGGAAATATCGGTGATACGATAGTTGCTAGTGTTAAAAGTGCAACACCAGGCGGTGTTGTTAAAAAGGGAGAAGTTGTAAAAGCCGTTATTGTTAGAACCGTAAGAGGTCTTAGAAGAACAGACGGTTCATATATAAAATTTGATGAAAATGCTGCTGTTATAATAAAAGATGATAAGCAGCCAAGAGGAACTCGTATCTTCGGACCAGTTGCGAGAGAGCTAAGAGATAAGGATTTTAGTAGAATATTATCATTAGCGCCTGAAGTTCTATAGATAAGGAGGTGGCTATAATGGCAAAGATACATGTTAGGAAAAAGGATACAGTGATGGTGATATCAGGTAAGGACAAGGGGAAAACAGGTGAAGTTTTAGCGGTAATGCCTAAAGCAGGAAAAATTATTGTTAAAGATGTTAATATGATTTCAAAACACCAAAAACCCAATAAGCAGAATATGGAGGGCGGCATAATTCATAAGGAAGCTCCCATATATAGTTCGAAAGTAATGTTATATTGTGATAAGTGTAAAAATATAACCAGAATAAGTCATAAGATATTGGAAGATGGAACAAAGGTAAGAGTATGTAAAAAGTGCGGAGAAACATTCTAATCTTTGAAAGGAGGGCAAAAACATGAGTTCGAGATTACAGGAAAAGTATAGAAAAGAAGTAGTTCCTGCTTTAATGGAGAAGTTTAAATATACTAATATAATGCAAGCACCAAAGCTTGAAAAAATAGTTATAAATATGGGTGTAGGAGAAGCTAAAGACAATCCAAAGGTTTTGGAATCGGCAGTAAGTGATCTTACCATAATTACAGGACAAAAGCCAGTATTAACTAGGGCCAAGAAATCTATAGCAAATTTTAAGATAAGAGAGAATATGCCTATAGGATGTAAAGTCACTTTGAGAAAACAATATATGTACGAATTTGCAGATAAATTAATGAATGTTGCATTGCCAAGAGTTAGAGATTTTTCAGGAGTTCCGGATAAATCTTTTGATGGTAGAGGAAATTATTCAATGGGAATTAAAGAACAGTTAATATTCCCTGAGATAGAATATGATAAAATAGATAAGGTAAGAGGCATGGATATAATTTTTGTTACTACAGCTAATACCGATGAAGAAGCAAGAGAATTGCTTAAATTTCTTGGAATGCCATTTGCTCAAAAATAAGGAGGGAAAAACGTGGCACGTAAAGCTTTAATAGAAAAGTGGAAGAAAGAACCTAAGTATGCAACTAGAGCTTATACAAGATGCAGAATATGTGGTAGGCCTCATGCTGTACTTAAAAAATATGGTATATGTCGTATATGTTTTAGGCAGCTAGCATATAAAGGCGAAATACCTGGATGTAGAAAAGCAAGCTGGTAAAAAATGTTAGTTATTGATGAAAGGAGGCACAACAAATGGTAATGACTGATCCTATAGCAGATTTACTTACACGTATAAGAAATGCAAATATTGTTAGGCATGAGATGGTAGAAGTACCTTCTTCAACTATTAAAAAGGCAATATTGAATATAATGCTTCAAGAAGGATATATAAAGAATATAGAGGAATATGCAGATGGTTCCGTTAATATGATAAGATTTTCAATGAAATATGGTAAAGATAAAGAGAGAGTTATAACTGGACTTAAAAGGATATCCAAACCAGGATTGAGAGTTTATTGCAGAAAAGAAGAAATACCTAAGGTATTAAACGGTCTTGGAATCGCAGTAGTATCCACTTCCCAAGGTATTGTTACTGATAAGGAAGCAAGAAAATTAGGTGTGGGCGGAGAAGTACTTTGCTACATATGGTAGTAACTTTAAATGAAGGATAAAACTTATGCGGAATATAAAAGAGTAGCATTAATAGTTGTTACTAACCGATGAGTGATACAGGAGGTGTAATGATGTCGAGAATAGGAAGGCTTCCTATAGCTGTTCCAAGTGGTGTCACCGTTACAGTAACACCAGATAACGTTGTTACTGTAAAAGGACCTAAGGGCCAGCTTGTTAAAGCTATGAGAAAAGATATACATATTACTATTGAAGACAATACAGTAATATGTAAAAGAGATAATGATGAAAAACAGATAAAATCTCTGCATGGACTTACCAGGGCATTAATAAATAATATGGTTATTGGTGTAACTGAAGGATATGCAAAAACATTGGAATTAGTAGGTGTTGGATATAGGGCTCAATTACAGGGTAAAAAATTAGTCTTAAATTTAGGATATTCTCATCCGGTTGAAATACAATCAGTTGAAGGAATAACCTTTGAAACACCTGCTGCTACAAAAATTGTAGTAAAAGGTATTGACAAGGAATTAGTAGGATATGTTTCGGCAAATATAAGATCATGGAGAAAACCTGAACCTTATAAAGGTAAAGGAATTAAATATGACGATGAAATTATAAGACGCAAGGAAGGCAAAACTGGTAAGAAGTAGTAGAAAGGAGTGAACTTTATGTTTAAAAAAGATGATAGAAAAAAGCTAAGAACGAAACGTCATCTTAGAGTTCGTAAGAAGATTTTTGGAACAGCTGAAAAACCAAGGCTTTCGGTATATAGAAGTGATAAGAACATATATGCTCAAATAATAGATGATATAAAGGGAGCAACTCTGGTGTCTGCTTCAAGCTTGGATAAGGAATTTCAAGGCATAGGAAGCAACAGGGAAGCAGCAAAAACTGTGGGAGAAATTATAGCCAAGAAAGCTATTGAAAAGGGAATTAAAGAAGTGGTTTTTGATAGAGGTGGATATATATATCATGGAAGAGTACAAAATCTAGCTGAGGGAGCAAGAGAAGCTGGATTGGAATTTTAAAAGAGGAGGAAAGTAAATGAGAATCGATCCTAGCACTTTAAATCTTAAAGAAAAAGTTGTATTTATAAATAGAGTTGCTAAGGTTGTTAAAGGTGGTAGAAACTTTAGATTTAGTGCCCTAGTTGTAGTAGGCGATGAAAACGGCCATGTGGGAGTAGGAACAGGAAAATCTATAGAAATACCCGAAGCAATCAGAAAAGGAATAGAAGATGCAAAGAAAAATTTGATTGATGTTCCAATTTTCGGTACAACAGTACCACATGATATAACAGGTCAATTTGGAACAGGAAAAGTATTTATAATGACGGCACCTGAAGGTACTGGAATTATAGCAGGCGGACCTTCTAGAGCAGTACTTGAACTTGCAGGATTAAAGGATGTTAGAGCAAAATCAGTTGGTTCTAATAACCCAAGAAATATGGTAAATGCTACTATTGATGGTTTATCACGACTAAAGACAGCAGAACATATAGCTAGTCTTAGAGGTAAAACTGTCGAAGAGATTTTAGGTTAGGAGGGAATGACCTTGGCTAAACTTAAAATAACTTTAAAGAAAAGTTTAATAGGAAGAAAAAAAGATCACATTGCTACTGTTAATGCTCTTGGATTAAAGAAAATAGGCAAAGCTGTAGAGCAAGAGGATACTCCTCAGTTAAGAGGCATGATCAAAAAAGTTAGCTATCTTTTAGATGTAGAGGAAGCGTAATACAGAGGAGGTGTAAGTATAAATGAAACTTCATGAATTAAAGCCAGCAGAAGGATCAAGAAAATCACGTAAGAGGATTGGAAGAGGTACTGGTTCAGGTTTTGGGAGAAATTCTGGAAAAGGTGAAAACGGACAGAAGTCCAGATCTGGTGGTGGAGTAAGAATAGGATTTGAAGGCGGGCAAATGCCGCTTTATAGAAGAATTCCGAAAAGAGGATTCACTAATATATTTGCAAAAGAGTATTTTGAGTTAAATGTTGAGAAACTTAACATATTTGAAGACGGCACAGAAGTTACACCGGAATTGCTTTTAGAAAAAAGAATTATAAAAAAATCTAAAAACGGATTGAAGATACTTGGAAATGGCGAATTACAGAAGAAGCTCATAGTAAAAGCAGCCAAATTTACAAAAACTGCGGCAGCAAAAATAGAAACGGCTGGAGGAAAAGTAGAGGTGATATAAGGTGCTATCAACCTTACGTAATGCTTGGAAGGTTCCTGAATTAAGAAAAAGGTTGCTATTTACTATATTTATGGTAATAATATTTAGACTAGGTAACTTTATTCCCGTTCCGGGAATTAATACCGCTAAGTTAACTGAGTTAACTACCAATGGATCGTTGTTTGGGTTTTATGATCTCCTGGCAGGAGGTGCATTTAGCAGGTTTAGTATATTTGCTATGGGAGTTATCCCCTTTATCAATTCCTCTATTATATTTCAGCTGCTTACAGTGGCAATTCCTCGTTTAGAGCAATTATCTAAAGAAGGGGAAGAAGGAAGAAAGAAGATACAGGAATATACAAGGTATGCTTCAATACCACTGGGGGTAATTCAAAGTTTTAGTATATATGCTATAATAAGTAGAGCTGGTGCGCTTGTAGATCCATCTGATAAAATAAGCATATTTATGATAATATTTACTGTAACTGTAGCATCAACCTTTCTTATGTGGCTTGGTGATAAAATCACACAACATGGTATTGGAAATGGAATTTCACTTATAATATTTGTAAATATTATTTCAAGGTTCCCATCTGCTGTATCCAGCGTATTCAATCTTCAACAGGTTGGAACAGTTAATTTTGTGGAATTGATAGGACTTGGAGCAGTAATAATCGTACTGTTTATAGCAGTTGTACTGATGAGTTTATCTGAAAGAAGAATTCCCATACAATATGCAGGTAAGACTAATGGTGGCAGAATGTATAAGGGACAGTCAACTCATATTCCCATTAATGTAAACGGAGCAGCTGTTATTGGAATTATCTTTGCCATATCAGTTATGCAGTTTCCAGCTACAATAGGTCAGTTTTGGCCTGATTCGGCTTTTAATAAATTTATAACAATAAGCGCATTCAGTCCATTTAAAGAAAGTAATTGGGAATATTCAGTACTGTACTTCTTACTGACAATTTTTTTTACTTGGTTTTATACGGAAGTCACTCTTAAGCCTGAAGAAATGGCTGAGAATATGAATAAATCATCTGGATTTATACCAGGAATAAGACCAGGAGAGCCAACAACCATATTTATAGAAAGGGTCTTAGCTAGAGTATCAGTTTTAGGAGGAGCTTTTGCTGGTATAGTGGCAATATCACCTATAATAGCTGAAACTTATACTAATTTTAAAGGTATATATTTTGGCGGAACAGGATTGCTTATCATAGTAAATGTTGCTATTGAGACTATAAGACAGATAGAATCACAATTAGTAATGCGTCATTATCGCGGGTTTTTGAATTAGTAAATTGTTTTGGAGATGATGCAATTTGAAAATAATCTTATTAGGCCCTCCGGGAGCAGGAAAAGGAACTCAAGCTAAATTTATTAGTGAGAAATACCTTATACCACATATATCCACTGGAGATATATTTAGAAAAAATATTTCAGAAAGAACTTCTCTTGGAATTGAGGCTAAAAAGTATTTAGATGAAGGAAAATTAGTACCTGATGAAGTTACTATAAATATAATGAAAAATAGGTTAGGTATGGATGATTGTAAAGATGGATTTCTATTAGACGGATTTCCACGGACGGTAACTCAAGCTAAAGCTTTAGATTTATTTTTAGGCGGTATAGAACAAAAGATAGATAAAGTTCTTCTTATAGATGTTCCAAAAGAGTTGATCTTTGACAGGATGACAGGGAGAAGAGTTTGTCCATCTTGTGGTGCCAGTTATCACATAAAATTTAATCCACCTAAAATTGAGGGAAAATGTGATGTATGTAACAGCGATATTATGCAGAGAAAAGATGATACCCAATCTACTGTTAAAAATAGATTGGATATATATGATAAACAAACTGAACCCCTGATTGACTACTATAAGAATCAAGGTGTACTTTCAATAGTAAATGGTGCTGGTGAGATAAATGAGGTTTTTCAAAATGTGAAAAATATTTTGGGAGATAATCATAAGTGATATTGATTTAGAAATTTATATTATTTAGTTTATGGGATACCACGTTGGAACTTGATAAAATATAGAATAACTATTAAAGAGTTGGATAGAATTTCAAAAGTCAGGAATGAATTCTAAGATTATTAAAGGGAATAGTGTGTTAGTTATATAACCGGTTATGAGTATGGAAATCTGCGTTATGTAAAAGCAATATGGAATAATTGGATTATTGTTACTGCAGTTATGAGTCTGAAAGCTCATTATTAAATTTATATGTTATCTTAAATATGCTTTTAATAATTGATTTAAACATGATGTTGACTAATGTGAATTAAAAGAGTATAATACTGTGTTTATAATATATTAAGATTAGTATTAAATGATATTTTTGCAGTCAGCAATAACAAGGAGGTTTGATTACCTTATGTCAAAAGATGACGTTATTGAAATGCAGGGTACTGTTTTAGAAGCGCTACCTAATGCAATGTTTGAAGTAGAATTGGAAAGCGGACATAAAATATTGGCACATATATCGGGTAAATTGAGAATGAATTTTATAAGAATACTTCCAGGTGATAAAGTTACAGTGGAACTTTCTCCCTATGATTTAACTCGGGGAAGAATAACCTGGAGAGCAAAGTAATTAAGAGGAGGGTTAGCTATGAAAGTAAGGCCATCAGTTAAGCCTATGTGTGAAAAATGCAAGATCATAAAGCGAAAGGGAAGAGTAATGGTTATCTGTGAAAACCCTAAGCATAAACAAAAGCAAGGATAAATTAGCTAAAAGTGAGATTAAGTATAAAGTATATGTTATAGATAAAAATATATGTTAAGTTAATATTTTTATAATGTAAATTTTACGCTAATCATGTTTTAAGGTGCGGCTGCAACAGAATATACATATATTCTGTTGGCTTTAAAACTTTATATAATAAATATAAATAAATTAATCCTTATCCATTAGATACTCAGGAGGTGTAAATTTTAATGGCAAGAATAGCAGGTATTGACCTACCAAAAGAAAAAAGAGTTGAAATAGGTCTCACTTATATATATGGCATAGGTTTGCCAACTTCTCAAAAAATCCTAAAGGAAGTTAGTGTAAATCCAGATACTCGAGTTAAAGATCTAACAGAAGAAGAAGTTAATTCACTAAGAAATTATATTAAAAATTTAAGAATTGAAGGCGATTTAAGAAGAGAAGTTGCCCTTAATATAAAGAGATTAATAGAGATAGGTTCATATAGAGGAATAAGGCATAGAAAAGGTCTGCCAGTTAGAGGACAAAAAACCAAGACCAATGCAAGAACGAGAAAAGGTCCAAAGAAAATGGTAGGAGCTAAGAGAAAAATAGTGAAATAATAAGGAGGTAGGGAAATGGCAGCTGGAAAAGTTAAGAAGACAACTAGAAGAAAAAAAGAAAGAAAAAATATTGAACATGGCTGTGCACATATAAGATCAACTTTTAATAATTCAATAGTTACCATCACGGATGCTGTGGGGAATACTTTATCTTGGGCCAGTGCAGGTGGTTTAGGATTCAAGGGTTCCAGGAAAAGCACACCATTTGCCGCACAAATGGCAGCTGAGACATCTGCTAAGGCAGCTATGGAGCATGGATTAAGAAGCATTGAAGTGTATGTTAAGGGACCGGGCGCAGGTAGAGAAGCAGCAATAAGATCACTTCAAGCAGCTGGACTTGAAGTTACTTTGATTAAAGATGTTACTCCAATACCACATAATGGTTGCAGGCCACCAAAGAGAAGAAGAGTTTAGTAACGGGAGGTGTAAATTTTAATGGCAAGATATACTGGGTCAGTATGCAGACTTTGTAGAAGAGAAGGTTTAAAACTATTCCTCAAAGGGGATAGATGTTATACAGATAAATGTGCATTTTCAAGAAGAGGATATGCACCAGGACAGCACGGTCAGGGAAGAAAGAAAGTATCTAACTATGGCTTACAATTAAGAGAGAAACAAAAGGCTAAGAGAATATACGGAATATTAGAAGGACAATTTAGAAAGTACTATGAAAAGGCTGATAGAAAAAAGGGTATAACAGGTGAAAACCTATTGGTTTTACTTGAAACAAGGCTTGATAACATAGTTTACAAATTAGGATATGGTCAATCAAGAGCAGAGGCTAGACAATTAGTAACTCACGGTCATTTCTTAGTTAATGGTAAAAAGGTAGATATACCTTCTTTCAAAGTGTCAGTTAATGATACGATAACTGTGTGTGATAGAAGCAAAGCATCAGAAAAGTTTAAGACTTTTGCAGAAAATCCTAAAACTTTACCAGTTTGGTTAGAGGGAGATATAGAAAATTTTCAGGGAAAAGTTATCAGAGAACCATCAAGGGATGAGATAGATGTTCCTGTTAATGAGACACTAATAGTAGAGTTATACAGTAGGTAATTAATATAGAATCAGTTGCCCTCAAGGATACATTATTAGATAAATAGAAGGAGGGTTATATTCATGTTAGAAATAGAAAAACCCAAAATTGAATGTGTTGAAACCAGTGAAGATGGCAGCTATGGAAAGTTTGTAGTGGAACCATTGGAGAGGGGTTATGGTATTACTCTTGGGAATGCACTTAGAAGAATTCTTCTTTCTTCACTTCCAGGAGTGGCTGCTAATTATGTAAAGATAGATGGTGTGCTTCATGAATTTTCAACTGTACGTGGAGTAAAAGAAGACGTGACAGAGTTAATTCTAAATATAAAGGAATTGGCTTTAAAGATGAATGGAGAGGGCCCTAAAACTATATATATAGATGCCCAGGGACCAGGAGAAGTTGTAGCAGGAGACATAAAGACAGATGGCGATGTTGAAATAGTTAATGGAGATTTACATATAGCTACTCTGGATGAAGATGCTAAGCTCTATATGGAAATTACCGTAAATAATGGCAGGGGATATGTTTCACAGGCAAAAAATAAATCTGAAAATATGCCAATAGGTACAATCCCTGTGGATTCAATATATACACCTATTAAAAGGGTTAATTTTGCTGTAGAAAATACAAGGGTTGGCCAGATAACTGATTATGATAAATTATCATTAGAAGTGTGGACGAATGGAACCATATTGCCGGATGAGGCTGTAAGTTTATCGGCTAAAATTCTCATAGAACATTTTAAGCTATTTATGACTTTGACTGATCATGCTAATAATGTAGAAATAATGGTTGAAAAAGAAGAAGATAAGAAAGAAAAAGTTCTTGAAATGACAATAGAAGAACTGGAACTTTCCGTAAGAAGTTATAATTGTTTAAAGAGAGCTGGTATAAATACGGTACAGGAATTAACTGAGAGAACAATGGATGATATGATGAAAGTTAGAAATTTAGGTAAAAAGTCTTTAGAGGAAGTTGAACAAAAGCTTGATGCCTTGGGATTATCATTGAAACAAAATGAAGATTAAGAAGTATGGGAAAAAAGATCCAACAGGCTTATTTAATAACAACAGTAAGGAGGAATATAAATGGCACGATACCGTAAGTTAGGTCGACCATCTGATCAAAGAAGAGCTATGCTTAGAAATCTTGTTACTAGTTTTTTGAAGCACGGAAAGATACAGACAACGGATACAAGGGCAAAGGAAACAAGAAATATAGCAGAAAAGATGATAACTCTTGCCAAAAGAGGAGATCTTCATGCTAGGAGACAGGTACTTTCTTTTGTAACTGAAGAAGAAGTTGTAAAAAATTTATTTGCAGATATAGCTCCTAAGTATGCTGAAAGAAATGGTGGATACACTAGAATGTATAAAATAGGTCCAAGAAGAGGCGATGGAGCCGAAGTGGTTATACTAGAGTTAGTATAAGACAGAGGGATTAAGTAAGCTAGCTTAATCCCTGTTTTTCTATAAGATACTGGTTGAGTTTTATGGTTCATCCAATTAATGAGGTGTTTCTATGGAAAAAAAGATGATATTATGTGAAAATGTAAAATACAAGTATGAGGATAATGATAGAGAAAACTCCAAGTTTGCCATAGATGATGTTAACTTCCAAGTAGAAAAAGGTGAATTTCTTGTTATCTTAGGCAGAAATGGTTCAGGAAAGTCCACTATGGCAAAACATATGAATGCACTATTAAACCCAACTAGTGGCAAAGTATATGTAGAAGGTCTGGATACGTCAGATGAAAAAAATATTTGGAGTATTAGAAATAAGGCGGGAATGGTTTTTCAAAACCCGGATAATCAAATAGTTGCTACTATTGTAGAAGAAGATGTTGCTTTTGGACCGGAAAATTTAGGTGTACCTCCTGAGGAAATAAGATTAAGAGTTGATGAATGCTTAAAAAGAGTACATATGTATGAATATAGAAAACATGCACCTCATTTACTTTCAGGGGGTCAGAAACAAAGAGTGGCCATAGCGGGAGTACTTGCAATGAGACCAGATTGTATAATATTTGATGAATCTACTGCAATGTTGGATCCCTCGGGTAGACAGGAAGTATTAAAAACCATAAAAGATATAAATGGCAAATATGGTATGACTGTAATTTTAATCACCCATTATATGGAGGAAGCAGTGAATGCTGATAGGATAATTGTTATGGATAAAGGAAAAATTATTATGAAGGGTTCTCCTAGGAATATATTTAGTCAAGTAGCCAAAATGAAGGATATTGGACTGGATGTACCACAGATGACTGAATTAGCTTATGAACTTAGAAATAGTGGAGTAAATATTAGATCTGATATATTAACTATAGATGAGATGGTGAGTGAATTATGTCAATTAAAATAGAGAATTTGACTCATGTCTATATGAAGGGTTCACCTTTCGAAAAAAAGGCATTGGACAATGTAAGTATTGAAATCAAAGAGGGAGAATTTGTTGCCCTTATAGGACACACAGGTTCTGGGAAATCCACACTTATACAACATATAAATGGACTTTTAAAACCGAGTTCGGGGAAGATTATAATAGATGATGTAGATATTACTGAGAAGAAGATTAATTTGAACTTTATCAGAAAAAAAGTAGGACTTGTATTTCAATATCCAGAATATCAATTGTTTGAGGAAACTGTAGAAAAAGATATTGCCTTTGGTCCAAAAAATTTAGGCTTAAGCAATGGTGACATAAATAAAAGAGTAGAAAGAGCCATGAATATGGTAGGCCTGGAATATGAAGAATATAAGGATAAATCCCCTTTTGAATTAAGTGGTGGACAAAAGAGAAGAGTAGCCATAGCAGGGGTAGTTGCCATGGAGCCTAGGGTGCTTATATTGGATGAGCCTACTGCAGGACTTGATCCTAAAGGCAGAGATGATATCCTGGGAGAAATAAAGGATTTGCATAATGAATACAACATGACTATAATACTTGTATCCCATAGCATGGAAGATGTAGCTAAACTTGCAGATAGAATAATAGTAATGAATCGGGGAAAATGTATACTGGATGGATCACCAACAAAAGTTTTTAATGAGGTTGACACTTTAGAAAGTGTAGGACTTGCAGTGCCGCAAGTGACTTATATGGTAAAAAAACTCAGGCAAAAAGGAATAAATATATCAAAAGATGTATTTACCGTGGAGCAGGCAAAAGAGGAATTACTTAAAATACTCAATAAAGGTTAGGAGAGCTAGTAAATGATTAAAGATATTACAATAGGACAATATATACCCGGAGATTCTTTTGTTCATAAGTTGGATCCAAGAGTTAAGATATTGATATCTTTAATATACATTGTGGATTTGTTTATAGTAAACAGCTTTAAAGGGTATATAATTATAGTATTATTTACTATAATTTCAATACTTATATCTAAGGTACAGATTGTATATATATATAAGGGACTTAAGCCAATATTGATTTTAGTGCTTATAACTGCAGTATTAAATATGTTTATGACAGGCGGGGTTAATCCACCATTATTTAGGTGGAAGTTCCTGGCTATATATAAAGAAGGATTGATTATGGCTGCATTTATGACTCTTAGACTTGTATTTTTAATTATAGGGACATCACTTTTAACATTGACTACATCTCCCATTGAATTGACCGATGGCATAGAAAAACTTTTAAATCCAATGAAAAAAATAGGTGTACCTGCCCATGAGCTTGCTATGATGATGACTATTGCCCTTAGATTTATACCAACTTTAATGGATGAAACAGATAAGATAATGAAGGCCCAAATGGCAAGAGGGGCAGATTTCCAATCTGGAAATATTATTCAGAGAGCTAAAAGCCTTGTACCAATTTTAGTTCCACTTTTTATAAGTTCCTTTAGGAGGGCGGATGAATTGGCTATGGCCATGGAAGCTAGGTGCTATAGAGGAGGAGAAGGCAGGACTAGAATGAAACAGCTTAGATTAACTAATAGAGATTTTATAGCGTCGGCATGTACTTTAGCACTGGTATTTATTTCGGTGTTAGGTAGAGTGTGGTGGAGTTAATGAAGAATATTAAATTGATAATAGAATACGATGGTACCAGTTATTCCGGGTGGCAGAGGCAAAAAAATGCTGTTACAATTCAAGAAAAGATAGAAGATGCGATTAAAAGGATCACGGGCGACTTTTCAGAGGTTACAGGAGCCAGCAGAACTGATGCAGGAGTTCATGCCAGAGGATTTGTATGTAATTTTTTTACCAACAGTAAAATACCTGCACCAAACTTTAAAATGGCATTAAACGGGGTACTGCCAGAAGATATAGTTGTACTAAGCTCTGAAAGGGTGGATAATAGTTTTCATTCTAGATTTCATAGTATAGGTAAAAAATATATTTATACCATAATAACAGGTGATAATAGACCGGTTATAGGAAGACAGTATGTGTATTATTTTAGAATGAAACTGGATATAGAAAAAATCCGGACAGCATGTAAATATTTTGAGGGAATACATGACTTTTCTGCCTTTAAGAAAAAGGGAAGTTCGGCCAGATCTTCTATCAGAACCATAAGAGAGATGACAGTTACAGAGCAGGGAAAGTTGATTAAATTTAATGTAGTTGGAGATGGATTTTTGTATAATATGGTGAGGATAATGGTAGGTACCCTTTTGGAGGTAGGATTAGGGAAATTCAGACCGGAATATATAAAAGATATTTTAAAATCAAAGGATAGATCAAAGGCAGGCAAGCCTGTACCAGCAGTAGGTCTTTGTCTTGAAAAGGTATTTTATTGATTGACACGCCAGGATCATTGTATTATAATATAAATGTTTGTATTTTGATTATAAAGGATCCACTAGCCCCGGATCTTTCTATAGAGAATCGTTGTTAGGATTCGAAAAATTTTTAGTAGTGAAATTAGAAAATAGCCAATTAGGAGAGGAGTTGAAAACCGTTAGTTTTTAACGGGAAAGCCATGAAATCATATATAGCAAAACCTCAGGAAATTGAAAGAAAATGGTATGTTGTTGATGCTGCAGGAAAACCACTTGGAAGAGTGGCAAGTCAAGTTGCATCAATATTAAGAGGTAAGAACAAACCTATATTTACACCGAATGTAGATACAGGAGATTTTGTAATAATAATAAATGCTGAAAAGGTAGCTTTAACTGGAAAGAAATTAGATCAAAAAATGTTGAGACATCATTCATTATATCCGGGTGGACTGAAAGAAACCCCTTATAGGGATGCTTTGGCAAAGAAACCTGAATTTGTATTTCAGGAGGCTGTGAGAAGAATGCTTCCAAAAGGAGTGTTAGGGAAACAGATGCTGAGAAAACTAAAAGTATACAGAGGTTGTGAGCATAATCATCAGGCTCAAAAACCAGAAGTATTAGAATTAAGATATTAGGCGAAGACTGAAGGGAGGATAAAAAATGGCTAAAGTTCAATATTGTGGAACAGGCAGAAGAAAAAAATCAACAGCAAGAGTTAGGCTGGTACCTGGAGAAGGTAAAGTAATTGTAAATAAAAGAAATATAGAAGATTATTTTGGATTGGAAACTTTAAGAGTTATAGTTAATCAACCATTTGCACTGACTTCAACTGCTGGAAAGTTTGATGTACTGGTAAATGTTCATGGAGGAGGATTTACTGGTCAGGCTGGAGCTATACGACATGGTATATCAAGAGCCCTTTTAAAGGCAGATGAAAATCTGAGATTGGAACTTAAAAAAGCTGGATTATTAACTAGAGATCCTCGAATGAAGGAAAGAAAAAAGTATGGTCTTAAAAAAGCCAGAAGAGCTCCACAATTTTCAAAGAGATAATAAAATTGTATTTAAGCTTCTACGTATAAAGGTATTTTTACTTTTGTATGCAGAAGCTATTTTAGTTTTACATAAATTTTATTAATATTTTTTAAAGATATAGGTAAAAATATATAGTAAATCTCTAGAATATTATAGGGAGTGATATAAGTTATTATGAAGTGGAGAAAAATTAGATTTACTATATTATTAATATTATTGTTTACATTTGGTATAAATAACTTTTATCTAACCAGAGTACTGGGTGATAATGATGCTATTAAATATCAAAATAAAAATATAATATTGATAGATCCTGGACATGGAGGCATGGACAGTGGAGCTGTGTCAAAGGATGGAGTGATGGAAAAGGAAATAAATTTAAAGATAAGCAATAAGTTAAAGGATAAATTACTAAAAAGGGGATATAGGGTAGTTATGACCAGAGAACAGGATAAAGGACTTTATACTGAAAAGGGAAGAATAAGAAAGAAAAAAGTTGAGGATCTAAATAACAGATGTAAATTGAAAAAAGATACAGAATGTAATATGTTTATAAGCATACATTTAAACATGTTTCCCCAATCCAAATATTATGGAGCACAGGTGTGGTATTCAAAAAATGAAAACAGTAAAAAATTGGCTGGTATTCTTCAAGGTAATTTAATCAGTGATTTGGATAAGAATAATAATAGAAAGGAGAAAGCCGCATTAAATTCATATAAAGTGCTTAGATGCAATGACAGTATACCTTCTGTATTAGTAGAATGTGGTTTTTTATCTAATATAGAAGAGAAAAACAAATTGATAAAAGATGGATATCAAGATAAGATAGCAGAGTCCATAGCCAAATCTGTTGATGATTATTACATTCCTAATTAACATAAATTTAAATTAAAAAGAACAGATATTAATATCTGTTCTTTTTAATTTATCACTTGTTGAAATTCAATAAAGTTAAAGTAAATACCAACAATTTTCAGAAAATTTCAAATTGACATAAAGTGATCAATTGATTTTTATACTGTATTATGATATTCTTTAGATAAAAGTAATGGATTAATCCATTAATCCATTAATCTGACGATTTTGAGGTGATTACAATAGACATTAAAATAGATAAAGATAGTGGAGTGCCATTATATTTGCAAATCAAAAATAAAATAATGGATTTGGTAAATGGCAATAGGTTAAAAGTAGGAGAAAAAATGCCCACTGAGAGGGAGCTGTCTGAAGAGCTTAAGGTAAGCAGAAATACTATAAGTACAGCTTACAATGAATTAGAACAAGATGGGATTTTGAAATCCTATCAAGGAAGAGGAACTTTTGTAGCAGAAGAAGCTAATCCCTGGAAGGTTCAAAATATAAAGCAAAAGATAATGAAGTTTATAGATCTTGGATTTGAAGAAGCAGTAGAAGCGGGAATGGATGCTGATGAATTTCTGGAGGTTGTTATCCAAAGGGTAAGAGAAAAAAAAGAGTTAATGAGTAAAATAACAGCTGTATATGTGGAGTGTAATATTGAGCAGGCTAGAATGTTCAGCAAACAGATTATGGAAGGCACAAATATCAATGTAATTCCATTTACTATTGATGATATAAGAAATATAAGTGATGCCACCAAACAAATTATAGAAAAAAGTCAGGTTATAATAGCAACCTTTAATCATGTTAATGAAGTAGTTAAATTGACTAGAAGATTTCAAAAAGAAATAATAGGAGTGGCAATAAATGTGGATTTGGAAACTATAGTCAAGATTGCAAGATATCCTGAAGATACTAAGTTTGCGTTTATATGTATTTCAAATGAGTTTATGTTTAAAGCAAGAGGAGCATTAGAAAAAGCGGGACTTGGGAATATAAACATACAATTTACCAATTCTACAAATGAACATGAAGTTATAAAAATTATAAATAATGTAGATGTACTAATCGTATCACCGGGAAGATACAGAGATGTACAATTACATAATACGGATAATAAGTGTATAATGAAATTTTTGTATAATCTTGATGATAATTCAGTTAAAGCACTAAAGTCAAAAATAATTGATCTTAAATATCAAAAATGAGAATCATTTAGTATCCATATGTTTAAAAGGGAGCTTAAAAAATTAAATTTATTTATAATTTAGAACTTGTATAGATTCAAAGGAAAAAGTATAATAAAGAGTATGTGGAAATTTTAAATTCTAATAAGGGAAAGGAGATAATAAGAATTAATAATTCTTATTATTAAATTATGAGTAGTGATTTAACCGAAAATAATTTTATAACTGAATATGACATATTTAAAAAGCATAAGGATAGCAATGAGAGCATAGATAAATTAGACAGTAAAATGAAGGGCAGACTGATAAAATCCATTTATATGGAATGTATCTCTAAAAACTACAATGGTATAGATTCCATTATAAGTAAAGAATATACTATGGAGGATATTGCAAGGGATAGAGAAGAGAGAATGAGCAGACAGGAATGGCTTATAAGGGATTATTTATCACCTCTTATTTCAATAAGAGTAAATTATCCGGGACTGAATAAAAATAATTGTGTAAGTTTTATTATAATGAAAGTATTTTCTGCTTTAGTCATTGATAAATTTAAAGACAAGATAATGTATAAGGATCTTCAGGTTGCAGCCGAGGGACCTGTACTGACCTTGATTATAAATGAAGATGTTTATAAAATAAAGAAACTGGCCATTAATGTAGAAGATAATCATTTTCTGGGAAGATTTGTGGATATAGACGTGTTTGGCAATAATGGAGTTGAATTAAGCAGGAGAGAACTTGGATTGGAGTCAAGAAAGTGTTATATATGCGGACAGGAAGCATATAATTGTTCAGGCAGCGGTAAATATGATATTGATGAAATAAAAGAATATATAGAAAATAAATTAGAAGAGTACTTGAAAAATAAATTAAGTTAAGATATAAGTGATAAGCATTTCATATGGTAAAGCCATTTGAAATGCTTATTGTGGGTATTTTGGGAGGAAAGTTGAATGGCTTTAAAAAATAAAAAGAGCATAAGTTCAATGCTGTTTGGAAGATGTCCTTTAAAAGCTAAAATAGTGGTATTTTGTATTCTATGTATTTTTGCTGTAATTCTAGTGGCAAAAAATTCATATTGGAATAGGAAAAATAAAATTACTGTAGAAAATCCACATAAAAGTATAGCCCAAAACTCTGTAATAAGCAAAAATAATGCTCATATAACCCAAGATAAAAAAAATAATAAAAGATTTGAAGAGGAGTACAAAGAAGCACAAAAGTCTTTTAGTAATAAACAGTATTCTAAAGCTATAGATAAAGCTGATGAAATCATAAATCAAAATAATAAATTCTATAAAGCTTATAATATAAAGGGAATTGCATTATGTTATAGTAATAATTATGAAGAGGGAATGAAAAACATAGATAAGGCTCTTCAGCTTAATCCGAATTTTGGATATGCGCGATTTAACAAGGCACTTGCATATGAACTTTATGGAAGGTATGATGATGCACTGAATTGGTATGATAAAGATTTAGAGGTGGAAAAATATATTTGGAGCTATTATGGAAAGGCAAGTATATATGGAAGACGGGGAGATGTTTCAAATACAGTTAAATTTCTTAAGACAGCTATAGATATGTCTCCGGATATTAAGAGTATAGCTGGAGAGGAAAAGGATTTTGATCCGGTAAAGAACTCTAGGGAATTTCAAGACCTAATAAAATAAAATGATCTTAGGAGGGAAACAAATGAAAAAAGGTATATCGGCTTCTAAGGGTTATGCAATAGGTAATGTACTCATGAAAAGGGAAGGCAAGGTAAGTGTGGAAAAAAGGTGTATAGAAGATATACAAGAAGAAGAAAAAAGATTTCAGGAGGCTTTGGATTTATCCAAGAAACAGCTTCAGAAAATAAAGAGAAGATCTGAAAAAGAAATAGGAAAAGATAAAGCAGAGGTCTTTGAAAGCCACATTATGCTTTTAGATGATGAGGAATTTGCAGGTGCTGTAAAAGTAAAGATAAAAACAGAACATATAAATGCAGAAGCAGCCCTTCATGATATAGTAGATTCTTATGTAAAGATTTTTGATAATATGGAAGATGAATATATGAGAGAGAGAGGTGCTGATGTAAAAGATGTTGGGAATAGAATATTTTCTAATCTTACGGGGCAGGGATCTTTCTTAGACAAAATTGAAGATGATAAAGTGGTAATAGTGGCCCATGACTTGACACCGTCAGATACTGCACAATTGGATAAGAACAAGGTAGCAGCTTTTGTTACAGATATTGGCGGCAGGACTTCACATAGTGCTATTATGGCTAGAACTCTTGAAATACCGGCAGTAGTTGGAACCAATGACATAACAGAGTCTGTTAAAGATGGGGATTTTATAATTGTGGATGGAATTGAAGGAATGGTCATAATAAACCCGGATGAGAGTACCATAAAGCAATATGAAATTAAAATAAAAGCATATAATGAGGAAATGGAAAAACTTAAAGAACTAATAAATGTAGAAACTACTACGAAGTCAGGAAAAAGGGTGGAGGTCTTTGCCAATATAGGAAAACCTCAGGATGTGGAACAAGTCTTGAAAAATGGTGCTCAGGGTATAGGACTTTTCAGAACTGAATTCTTGTATATGGATAGAGAAGATATGCCGGGAGAAGAAGAGCAGTTTCAGGCCTATAGGAATGTAGTGGAGAAAATGGGAGGGAAACCTGTTGTTATAAGGACATTGGATATAGGTGGAGATAAAAAGTTATCCTATCTGCCTCTGCCAGAGGAAATGAATCCTTTCCTGGGATATAGAGCTATAAGACTTTGCCTTCATCGGGATGATATATTCAAACCTCAGTTAAGAGCAATGCTCAGGGCATCTGTCTTTGGAAATTTAAAAATAATGTTTCCAATGATAAGTTCTGTAGAGGAATTTTTACAGGCCAAGAAAGTATTAAAGCAGTGTATGAATGAGCTCGAAAAAGAGGAAAAGAAGTTTAACAAAAATTTGGAAACTGGAATCATGGTGGAAATACCAGCAGCTGCACTGGAGGCTGAAGAACTGGCTAAACATGTAGATTTCTTTAGTATAGGAACCAATGATTTAATACAGTACACACTTGCAGCGGACAGGATGAATGAAAAAGTATCATATTTATACAATCCAATGCATCCTGCTATATTAAAACTTATAAAAAATACTATAGATGCTGCCCATAAGAATGGGAAATTGTGTGCAATGTGCGGCGAAATGGCAGGAGATGAAAATTCCATTCCTATTCTGGTGGAGTATGGATTGGATGAATTTTCAATGAGTGCCTCCTCCATATTGAAAGCAAAGCAAATCATAATGAAAAATTAACATTGAGAAATTATATTAAAAACTACTGGTAGATTTACTATATCGGTAGTTTTTAGTGTATATTTATTATGGTATAATTTAATTAAATACCCAGTAAAGTTACGAGCTTCCACATTTACATAATTTGGCACATGATAAATTGCTTTGTATAAGGAGGAACTTTATATGAAAAGTAAAAAAATCAGCTATTTTTTAGTATGCATGGTATGGGTTATCCTAGCTTTAGGTATTACGGCGTGTTCCAGCAATAAGGAAAGTTCTGATTCTACAAAAAACAGTTCTCAGTATAATTCCACTGATACTAAGAAGATAAGCTCTAATAGTACAAGTAATAAAAAAGGAAAAGTTGAAAATCCAAAAGATAGTGCAGAAAAACATGTGCCCGCAGCTAAGGATTCAGGAGGATTAAGCTTCTTAAAAAAAGAATTAACCAGTGATACTCAGGTAAGCTTTAGTACTCCATGGAAAAGTTCTGAAGATGGAACCTATAGTGCTTGTATAGAGGGAAAAGGCAGTGAAGCTTTAGAAGAAGGACAGGGAAGGATAATAGTAAAAAGTGGACAAAAGGTATATAGTTTTGAAATTGAAAACAATACTGAAATATCTCCCAAATATTTAGAATGGGTTGACAATGAAAATATACTGGTGGTTATAGGAGGCTCTCAGGGTACAGTAGCAAAGGGAGGGGACTTGTATATGTTAAATGTCAATAAGGATGAAGCTGCACTTTTGATAAAGACACCAAGTAAGAAGCAGCAAATAATGTCTGCACAAAAAAATGAAAATGACATAAACTTGAAAGTAGATGTATATGATGATGATATGTACAATAAATCTCATGTGGAGGATTGGATTATCCACTCTTTTAATACAAATTTAAATGGTAAAATAGAAGTGAAAAATTCTGATGGGAAAGTGGTATATGAAATAAATGAATAGATCTCAAAAAATATATAATAAAGCTCTAAATAAATATAATGACGGATATATAAAAAAATCAATGGAGTTATGTGATGAAAGCATATCTATAAATATAAAGAACAGAGCGGCTATTAACTTGAAGGGTCTTTTACTATATTTAAAAGGCAATTTACAGGGTGCACGAGAACTTTGGAATATGAACCATGAAGTTAATAATGATGAGGTGGCCGAAAAGTATCTTGAAGGGTCAAAAAAAGATGATGTAAGATTTAATTTATATAAGGAAGCTTTGACATTAATCAGAGAATTGAAGATAAATGAAGCATTGGTATTGCTGGAAAGATGTGCTGAAAGTGATTTTAATTATATTGAAGTAAATAATTATAGTGCCTTGTGCTATATAAAGAAGGGTAATTATAATAAGGCATTGGAAAAGATAAATAATGTTTTTGAAGTGGATTTACATAATGCCAAAGCCAAAAAAAATATGAGATTTCTTAAAGATGTAAATGTAATAAAGAAAGGGTCGAATGTAAAAAGAGCCACATTTGTTTCTCTAGCTGTAATATTTGCCATAGCATTAATAATTGGAGTTTATAAGGGGATCATAAATCATAAAAATGATTTTGTTAATAAGAACCAGGCGGTAAAAGTAGTAAAGCATAAAAATAATGGTAATTTGGATAATAATAAGGATGTCTTTAATGAAAAGGATATGAAAAAGTACATACAAAATAAAGATTATGATTCTATGTATCTGCAGGTTAATAAATGGAAGGATAAAAAGTTGAATTCATATGATGGGGAAGTTTTATCAAGGGCTTCACAAGTCTTATATGGAGAAGGATGTTTGTATTTCTATAATTTAGGCAGTAAATATTTAAATAGTGGTGATTATAGTAATGCTATTTCTTATTTTAATAAAGCCTATGAATTTGGTTCTAAAAGCGATTTATATCCCCATATAATTTATTTTCTCGCAAATTCTATTGATTTGTCAGGAGATTTGAAAAGTGCCGCAAAATATTATTCTCAATATGATGAAAATTTTTCTGATGGAAATTATGAAGAAACGGTTTTATACAGGCTTGCTATTATATATAAGGGTATGGATGTGAGCACATCTAAAAATTATGCTGAAAAGCTAGTAAATAAATATCCTGTATCCATTTATAACAATTCTATAATAAATAGTATAATAAACAGCTAAATTTTAAAGACTAAAAAGTAGCTGCTAGACAAATAATAAAATTGTTATCTAAAGATGTAGCACTGCTATTTTCAGCATTAAAAGCAGGAATATTACAGTGACTAATCATCAGATAAAATATAATTAAGGGAAATACCCTTAAAAATTATTAAGGAGGGAAAGTAATGGTAGAAGAAATAAAGGATTCAGATTTTTCTAATTCAATTGAAAGCTCATCTACTCCTGTAGTTGTTGATTTTTGGGCTTCTTGGTGCGGACCTTGTAAAATGTTATCCCCTGTAATAGAAGAGGTTTCAGATGAATTACAGGGAAAGGCAAAATTCTTCAAGCTGAATGTAGATGAAAATCCGGTTACAGCAGCACAGTTTAAGATTGCAAGTATCCCAACTGTTATGGTATTTAAAGATGGAAATATGGTAGATAAATTTATTGGATTTAGACCAAAGGATACTATAAAGGATGTTTTGGAAAAACATATTTAATTGCGAACAGTTATTGGGAATTAAAGTATATTAAAATGACAAATTGACTTTGTTAATTTGTCATTTTAATTATATTGTTATATATGAAAATAAATTAGGAGGTGGATTCAAGTGAATTCCAGATATGATATTGCCATAGTAGGAAGTGGACCGGCAGGACTTTCCGCAGCAATCAATGCCAGGATAAGAAATAAAAGCATCCTTGTATTCGGAAAAACAGAGCTTAGTGCTAAATTAGTAAGGGCTCCCAAAATCAATAATTATCTTGGCCTGCCAGATATAACAGGATTGCAGCTAAAGGGAAGATTTGAAAATCATATAAAATCCATGGGTATAAATATAACTTTTGAGAAAATAAATGAAATATATGCTATGGGTGAATATTTTGGACTTATGGTGAATGAAAAGATGTATGAAGCAAAAACCATTGTATTAGCCACGGGTATTGAGTATACTAAAGCTCTGAAAGGTGAAGAGGAACTTTTGGGCAAGGGAGTAGGATATTGCGCCACCTGTGATGCCCCTTTGTATAAGGGAAAAGCTGTTGCTATCATAGGATACAATAAAGAAGCTGAAAGAGAAGCTAATTATGTAAATGAATTGGCTGAAAAGGTATATTATATACCTATGTACAGAGATGAGCTGGATTTGAATAAAAATGTAGAGGTAGTAAAAGATAGTATCCTTGAAATATACGGAAAAGAAAAAGTTGAAAAGGTTATTTTAAAGCATGGAGAAATAAGTACAGATGGAGTATTTGTATTAAAGGACAGTATCTCACCGGCTCAACTGGTACCGGGAATTGTAATGGAGGATAATCATGTAAAGGTTGATGTAAATATGAATACCAATATACCGGGATGCTTTGCAGCAGGAGATTGTGTTGGAAAGCCATATCAGTATATGAAGGCTGCAGGTCAGGGACAGGTAGCTGCATTAAATGCTGTTTTATACCTTGACAAACAACAAGTTAATTAAAAAGAGGCTGTTGCACTAATCTTTTTAGTGCAACAGCCCTTTTTTAGTTGACTACAAAAAACACATGGTTTCCTATAGATTTAACATTTTTTTTATCTATATTTTTCATCCATTGGGAAGTGGCTATTCTCGGGTTATAGAAGAAAATAGACTTACCTGTGGGATCTACTCCTTTTAATGCTTGAAGAACTGCGCTATAGCTTTCCTCATTTGGAGTTACATCTATAACTCCATTTTTCACACAGGAAAAAGCTCCTCTTTGTGTTACTACTCCTTTTACTGTTTTTGGGAATTCAGGATATTGCAATCTGTTCAATATTACAGAAGCTACTGCCACCTTACCTTCAAAGGGTTCACAATTACTTTCAGCATAAACTACTTTGGCCATTAAATCTACGTCATTTTGTGTTATGTATATTTTTTGGTTAGAGTAGTTAAATACCTGAACAACCTCTTCCTGTTCATTAAACAAAGTGGAATTGGTGCTGTTAAGAGTGTGTGAACTTACATTTTGAGAAGGTATAAATAGCATCAAAAAGAAAATAATAAAATAAATAATTTTTTTCAAATTGAATCATCTCCTTATTACCGACGGGGTTAGCTGACGGGTTCGGTAAAGGCATAACCTACGTATAAATACGATTCACCCCAATGTTACTGGTTTCCCCGTGTTTTTAGTAAAACTTAGGTCAATGATATTGTACCCATTTAACAAAATAAAATACATTCTATTAAAATTTTTTAAAATCATTTAAAGTACTGATATAAACAATGTTAAATAGTGTATAATTATTAGTAGATACTTTTTATAGGACGGTGAAACGGGTGGAATTATTGCAAATGATGGTTAATTCAGTGAGAAATATAAGCATATCATCTGTTATGGATATATTAGTGGTGTCGTATATACTTTACAAAGGATATATGCTTATAAAAGAAACCAGAGCTGAGCAGCTTTTAAAGGGAATTATACTTATAATATTTCTTATACCAATAAGCAGTTTTTTTCACTTGGTAATGCTTAATTGGATACTTACCAAGACCTTAACTATAGGTGTTCTCTCTTTTGTTATTATATTTCAGCCTGAAATTCGTCGGGCGCTTGAGCATCTGGGGAGAACTGCCTTTAATGATAAACACATATTACAGGATGAAGAAGTAATGGAAAAGGTGGTAACTGAAATTGTAAATTCCGTAGATAATTTATCTAAAAGTAAAACAGGAGCTCTTATTGTAATTGAACAGATTACAGGGCTTGGAGATATAATAAATACGGGTACTAAAGTAGACGCCATAGTATCAGCTGCCCTTTTAGAAAATATATTTGTAGTAAATACGCCGCTGCATGATGGGGCAACTATAATAAGGAATGACAGAATAGTGTCAGCAGGTTGTTTTTTACCTCTTACGAACAACAATGATTTAAATAAAAAGTTGGGTACAAGGCATAGAGCTGCAATTGGAATATCAGAAAATTCCGATGCCTTAATTGTAGTAGTCTCGGAAGAAACGGGGACTATTTCCTTTGCTGTAAATGGAAAACTTATAAGAAATTACACTAAGGATAGACTAAAAAAGATCCTTGTTACTATAATGAAAAAAAGATCCCAAAAAAAGTCTACATGGAGAGAGAGGGTGATTGAGTGGAAGGAAAAAATAAAAAAAGCCAAATCTTAATAAAGGTATGTTGTGTAATTGCAGCATTCATTTTATGGTTATATATATTTAATGTTCAAAATCCTATAACAGAGAGAAAGATTGTGGTGCCTGTAACTATAGTCAATAAAGATGTACTTGCTCAATCAAAACTTGTTCAGGTAGGCAGCGATCAATTTAATATATCTCTTCTTATAAAGGGAAATGCTTCTGATGTATACTCGGTAAAGCCAAGTGATTTTAAGCTGAACTCGGATTTAAGTTCTTATGTCATGAAAAAAGGGGAAAACAATATACCGGTGACTGTAAAAAAGAGTCCTGATAATATAAGCATAGAAAATAACGAGAACTTGTGGATAAAGATACAACTTGATGAATTGAAGAAAAAAAGTGTACCTATAAGGGTAACTATAATAGGAAAACCCAAGGCGGGATATTATGCCCTGGATCCAGTCTTGAAGGTGGAAAAGGCAGAAATAAGCGGTTCTCAGGATATGGTAAATGAAGTAAGATATGCTGCAGCCGTATATGATGTAAGATATGCTCAGAATGATATAAATACAACAGTGTCACTTCAGCCTCAGGATGTATCCGGGAATATAATAAAAAATGTTAAAATAAATCCTGCTGGTGTTAAGATTAAAGTGCCTGTTGGAAAAATAAAAACTGTTCCGGTGAATATTAAAATTCAAGGCAATTCTGCAGGTGAGGCTATAACTAGTTCAATAACTGCAGTGCCAGACAAGATAGACATATCAGGGGATGAAAGTGTAATAAAGAATATAAGTGGAATAGACACGGAACCTATTGAGCTAAGTAAAATGGGAGATGCAGGCAATGCCCAGGCGAAATTAATAGTTCCAAAGGGAGTAAAATTAATAAATAGTAATGGGATAGTACAATTAAAAATAAGTTCCGGTACAGTTAAAACTGATAGTGAATCTCAAAAACAGTTAAATCTTAATGTACAGATTAGAAATTTAAATAACAGTTATACGGCGAAATTGAGCAGCAGCAGTGTGTCAATAGTAGTTTCAGGATCTGACAGTATTGTAAATAATTTAAATGCGGATAGTATAGTATGCTTTGTAGATACCAGTTCAATGTCTGAGGGAGTTCAGTCAGCTAATGTGGTTGTATCCCTGCCTCAAGGCATATCATTAGTATCACAAAGCCCACAGAATATAAATGTAGATATAAGGCAGAAAACAGCGGAGGATCAAAATGGCAATTAGGATAAATAATTTGATTATAAATATAGATGAAGACTGTGCAGAATTAAAAAATAAAGCTGCCAAAAAACTTAGGATAAGTGAAGGCGACATTGAAAGATTTAGAATACTGAGGAAATCTATAGACGCTAGAAGAAAAAACAATATAAGATTTAACTGTTCTGTAGAAGTGAGCTGTCGTGGAGAAAAAAAAATGGCATTGAAGTTAAGTGACAAAGATGTAAAAATAGAAGAAAAAATTGCAGAAGAAGAGGCGGCAGTTCCGGGAAAAAAGAAGATGAGTTCCAGACCTGTAGTTGTTGGCATGGGTCCTGCAGGTATGTTTGCAGGACTTTTCCTGGCAGAAAGAGGATACAGACCCATCATAATAGAAAGAGGAGAAAGAATTGAAGACAGGACAAAAACTGTAAATCAATTTTGGAATACTGGAAAGTTGGATTTGGAGTCCAATGTACAATTTGGAGAAGGCGGTGCAGGAACCTTTTCCGACGGGAAATTAACCACTAGGATAAAGGATAAAAGGTGCGATTTTATTTTAGATACATTTTCAAAATATGGTGCTCCAGATGAAATTACATATGATGGCAAGCCTCATATAGGAACGGATAACTTGAAACTTGTAGTTAGGAATATAAGAAATAAAATATTAGAATCAGGTGGAGAAATATTATTTAAAAGTAAACTGGAGGATTTGGTAATAGAAAATAAAAGGCTAAAAGCGGTAATTGTAAATGGAAGTGAAATACACTGTGATAATTTAATACTGGCTATAGGGCACAGTTCCAGGGATACCTATGAAATGCTTTCTAGAAGAGAAGTATTCATGGAATCTAAGGCTTTTGCAATAGGGGTCAGGGTGGAACATTCACAACATATGATAGATGTGAACCAATATGGAAAATTTGCAGGACATCCTAAACTAGGACCTGCAGACTATAAGCTTACACATAAAAGTAAAAGTGGAAGAGGAATCTACAGCTTTTGTATGTGTCCCGGAGGAAAAGTTGTAGCAGCAGCCTCAGAGGAAAGGGCACTTGTGACTAATGGAATGAGTTATTATAACAGGGATCTGGACAATGCAAATTCTGCCGTAGTGGTAACTGTGGCAGAAAGGGATTTTCAAGGTAATTCCCCTTTAAAGGGTATGGAATTTCAAAGATATTATGAAAGGCTGGCATATAAGCTGGGTGGAGGAAATTATACTGCTCCAGTACAATTGATTAGGGATTTTTTAAGAGAAAGAGTATCCACTGCATTTGGAAAAGTAAGACCCACTTATATGCCGGGATGTGAATTTAGGGATTTAAGGCAGTGTCTTCCTGCAGAAGTGGTCAGTGCATTGCAGGAGGGATTTGTCCACTTTGAAAAGAAAATAGGAGGATATGCAGAAGGTGATGGGATAATAACAGGTATTGAAACCAGGACTTCTGCACCAGTTAGAATAATGAGAAATAGTAATTTGGAAAGTATATCTGTGGAGGGATTATATCCCTGTGGAGAAGGTGCAGGATATGCAGGAGGTATAATATCTGCGGCAGTAGACGGTTTAAAAACAGCAGAAAACATAATTAAAAATTACAGGCCCTTATAATTAATATTGTTAAAGGCTTTCTTTTTAAAATATATTTGGTAAAATATGATTATCGGGAAATATATTTTATGGAGGTATTTTATATGGATAATATTATACTGGCAATTAATCCTGGATCTACGTCAACGAAAATAGCATTATTTGAAAATGAAGAATGTAGAATTTCAGATAATATATTGCATGATGTGAATAAAATAAAAGGTTTTCAGAGCATATATGCTCAAAAAGAAATGCGTACGGAAGTTGTATTAAACTGGCTTAAATCCAATAACATAGCACTAAGCAGCTTATCTGCCGTAGTGGGCAGGGGGGGATTGTTAAGATCCATGCCTGGTGGAACTTATAGGGTTACACAAAAAATGCTGGAGGATTTAAAGATAGGTTATCAGGCACAACATGCCTCCAACTTAGGTGGAATCATTGCAAATATAATAGCCAAGAAAGCTGGGGTACAGGCATTCATAGTGGATCCGGTAGCAGTAGATGAAATAGATGATATTGCGAGAATATCTGGTATGCCTAAGATTGCAAGAAGATCTCTTGTTCATGCATTAAATACCAAGGCTGTTTGTAGAAAAATATGTGATAAATACAATAAGGATTTTAACAGCAGTTCCTTTGTAGTTGCTCATATAGGCGGTGGAATTTCTGTATCACCCATTGAAAATGGCAGAATAATTGATACAAATAATGCAAATGAAGAAGGGCCTTTTTCACCGGAGAGAACAGGAACTTTGCCCTGCGGAGATTTAATAGAATTAGCTTTTAGTGGGAATTACACTTATGAGGAACTGAGAAAAAAGATTGTAGGCGGAGGGGGACTTGTAGCGTACTTAGGGACAAATGATGGTAAAAAAGTAGCTGATAGAATTGAAAATGGAGATAAAAAAGCAAAATTTATACTTCAGGCAATGGCATATCAGATTGCTAAGGAAATAGGGGCCATGTCTGTAGAACTCAGTGGAAAGGCTGATGCGGTAATACTGACTGGAGGAATGGCTTATAGCAAGATTCTTACAGATGTTATAAAAAAAATGGTAGGTTTTATTGCTCCTGTTGAAATAATCCCGGGGGAACTTGAAATGCTGGCTTTAGTACAGGGAGCATTAAGAGTACTTCAAGGAAAGGAAAGGGTGAAAATTTACGATGAGGAGGCATCGTTTTCATAGTAAACTAAATATCATTGACAGTGCAAGCTGCTTATGCCAGCATGGTATTCCCTCTTTATGAAGCTTGGGGATAAGCAATGGCAGCCATGAGGGAATAAACTAATAGGATTTTAAGGAGGGTAAATATGCTTTGCAGAATTTTAGTAATTGCTCCTGGTTCCACATCCACTAAAATATGTGTTTATGAAAATAAAAAAGAAATAATGAGGGAAACTGTAATGTATTCGTCAACTCAAATAAGTAAATATGACAGGATTTATGATCAGTTTCAATTTAGGAATGAAGATATATTAAATACATTGAAGAAAAAAGCTGTGAATTTAAATACCTTAAATGCAGTAGTTGGAAGAGGAGGGCTTTTAAAACTTGAGGGAAGTGAAATTTATAGGGTGAATAAAGCAATGATAGAGGATTTAAAAGCTGGAATAGAGGGTGAACATGCTTCAAATTTAGGCGGCATAATAGCAGATAGTATAGCAGCACCCTTAAATATACCTGCATTTATAGTGAATTCAGTTACTATAGATGAATTGGAGGATATAGCAAGAATATCAGGTATGCCTGAGATAACCAGAAAGAGCAAATTTCATGGGTTGAATCAAAAAGTAGTGGCAAAAAAGTATGCCATGAGCATAGGTAAAAATTATATAGATTTGAATTTAATAGTTGCTCATATGGGAGGGGGAGTTTCAGTAGGTGCACATAAAAAAGGCAGAGTGATTGATGTAAATAATGCGCTGGACGGAGATGGACCATTTGCACCGGAGAGAGCAGGTGGAGTTCCTGTAGGTGATTTAGTTAAACTATGTTATAGCGGGCAGTACAGTTATAACAAGATAAAAAAGATGATAAGTGGAGAAGGTGGACTTGCAGGTTACTTGGGCACAAATGATTTTAGAGAATTAGAGATGAAAGCCAACACAGGTGATGAAAAAGCTAAGGTAATATTAGATGCTTTTATACTCCAGGTATCTAAAGAAATAGGAAAATGTGCAGCAGTTCTTTGTGGAAAAGTTGATGCTATAATTTTAACAGGCGGTATAGCCTGCAGCGGGGAAGCAGTAAAAAAGATAAAGAAAAAGGTGTCTTTTATTTCACCTGTAATCAGCTATCCCGGAGGATATGAGTTAATGGCTCTGGCACAAGCTGGCTTAAGAGCCTTAAAGGGAGAAAAAGTTTTGGAATATGAATAATTAGATATAATAAATTAATCATTAGAAATTTAAGACATTTGAGATATTTGTGATATAATATATATAGAAGATAGAAGTCATATAAATTCTAAAGTAATTGTAATTATGCATATTTAAAGTAATGATTAAATAAGTTAAGTATTTTATCATAAAAAATAACCCTTAAGTATTTTTTAGACAACATAGGTTAGGTAGTTGTGAACTGTATGTGAAATCGTTTACTAATAATATGAAATTAAATATCAGGTCTTTTTAAGATGAGGTGATAGTATGAGCAGAATTAGAATATTTACAGGCCATTTTGGAAGTGGCAAAACTGAAATAGCTATTAATTATGCAATAAATATTGCAGACAAAAATCAAAAAGCAGCAATAGTTGATTTAGATATAGTAAATCCTTATTTTTGTACAAGAAGTTTGAAAAGACAATTAGAAAAAAAAGGAGTAAAAGTCATATCCTCAGATCCAAATTTATTAAATGCGGAATTAATGGTGGTGCCTGCTGAAGTGCTTTCAGTGTTTAATGATAAAACTTATCAGGTGATTTTTGATGTAGGCGGAGATGCTCAGGGAGCTGTGGCTCTTGGACAATTCAATGAATATTTTAAAAGTGAGCCTTATGATATGTACTATGTAGTTAATAATGAAAGACCTTTAACATCAAATAATGAAGATACTGAAGAATATATAAAATTTATAGAAGCTTCTTCTAGATTAAAAGTAACTCATCTTATTTCAAATAGTAATTTATCTTATGAAACCACTGTTTCAGACGTGTTAAAAGGGGACAGGATGGTTAAAAAATTATCACAAAAGTTGAAAATACCCCATTCATATACTGTTTGCAGGGCAGATTTAGCAGATGAAATTCAAGCCAAAGCAAGTGGAAAAATATTTCCTATAGATATTTACATGAAGGCACCTTGGCAGTGAAATATGTTGGTTTGATATATTTTTAAGTAATTAATATGCTAGAAATAAAATTTATATAAAGTTAAAAGTATTAAGTTTATTGTCCAGAAATATTACGACTAAATACAATTATATCTAATAGCTAAATTTTTAGGAGGGGATTTCTCATGCCAAAAGTAACTTTTAGGGAAGAGAGATGCAAAGGTTGTGGACATTGTATAGAAGTCTGTCCCAAAAAGATTGTGTCGTTTTCCACCAAGTTAAATGTAAAAGGGTATCATCCAGCTACTGTTCCGGAAGATAAGATTGAAGAATGTGTAGCATGTGCATCTTGTGCCAGAATATGTCCAGACTGTGTAATAACTGTTGAAAAATAATAAGGAGGTAAGCTTTTTATGGGAAAAAAGGTATTAATGAAGGGTAATGAAGCCATTGGCGAGGCAGCCGTAAGGTCAAATTGTCAAGCTTTTTTCGGGTATCCTATTACCCCGCAGACAGAAGTTGCAGCCTATATGTCCAAGGTTATGCCAAAGAAAAATAGAGTTTTTATTCAGGCAGAAAGTGAAGTAGCCGCTATAAATATGGTTTATGGTGCGGCCGGTACCGGCGTTAGATGTATGACATCTTCAAGTTCACCTGGAATCAGCTTGAAGTCGGAAGGTATATCGTATATTGCAGCGGCAGAACTGCCATGCCTTATTATGAATATAGTAAGAGGAGGTCCGGGACTTGGAAGTATACAGCCGGCTCAGTCAGATTATTTTCAGGCAACAAAAGGCGGGGGACATGGAGATTACAATATGCCTGTATTTGCACCAGCCTCAATACAGGAAATGATAGATTTAATACAAGACGCTTTTGATGTGGCTGATATGTATAGAACTCCTTGTATGGTAATGGGAGACGGAATGCTTGGGCAAATGATGGAACCTGTTGAATTTAAAGACAGGCCTCAGAAAAAACTACCGGAGAAGACTTGGGCAGCCAATGGACTTAAAGGAAGAAAAAAGCATAATATTATAAATTCACTGTATTTGGCACCAGAGGAATTGGAAGCTCATAATGAAAAACTTCAGAATAAGTTTAAAAAGATAAAGGAAAATGAAGTCAGATATGAATTATTCAACTGTGATGAAAAATGTGATTTGATATTAGTGGCATACGGAACCACATCCAGGATATGCAAGAACGTAATTAAAATGGCTAAAAAGGAAGGAATAAATATAGGATTAATCAGGCCGATAACATTGTGGCCGTTTCCAATGGAAGCTTTTGAAAAAACTATAAACAATACAAAATATGGATATCTGTCTGTGGAAATGAGCTGCGGACAAATGGTTTATGATGTGAAACTGGCAGCTAGCGGCAGAAAGCCAGTAGGTTTTTATGGAAGATCTGGAGGTATGGTTCCAGAACCTTCAGATATTCTTGAAAAGGTTAAGGCCATGATGGGAGGGGAGAAATAATGACTGTAGTATATGAACCACCAAAATCACTGCTGGATGTACCAACACACTATTGCCCAGGGTGTACTCACGGAGTAATTCACAAATTAGTTGGAGAAGTAATAGATGAGTTTGGAATATTGGACAAAACTATTGCCGTTGTACCAGTAGGATGCTCAGTTTTAGCCTATAATTATTTTGCCTGTGATGTATTTGAAGCAGCTCATGGCAGGGCACCGGCAGTTGCTACAGGTGTAAAAAGAACTAATCCAGATAATGTGGTGTTTACTTATCAGGGAGATGGGGATTTGGCGGCTATAGGTACTGCAGAAATAATTCATGCAGCTACAAGAGGAGAAAATTTAACTACTATATTTGTGAATAACTGCATTTATGGTATGACCGGAGGACAAATGGCTCCAACTACTCTGCCAGGGCAGGTCACTGAAACCACTCCTTATGGAAGAGATGTAAAAATAGCCGGATATCCAGTAAGAGTTTCAGAAATGATATCTACTCTTACAGGCGCATGTTATGTAGAGAGAGTTTCTGTAGATACCATACCTCATCTTTTAAAAGCTAAAAAGGCCATAAAGAAGGCATTTCAAAATCAACTGGAGGGAAAAGGATTTTCACTGGTTGAGGTTCTTTCAATATGTCCTACCAACTGGGGATTATCGCCTAAGGAATCAATGCAGTGGCTAAGAGATAATATGATACCATATTATCCTTTAGGAGTAAAAAAAGACAATACTGGTACTGGGGAGGTGAAGTAAGGTGACATCACAACAGATTATTTTTGCAGGATTTGGTGGACAGGGTATTTTGTCCATGGGTAAATTTTTGGCTTATGCAGGAATGGATGCCAACTTAAATGTTTCCTGGCTTCCTTCTTATGGACCTGAAATGAGAGGTGGTACGGCCAACTGTTCTGTTATATTGACAGATGAAGATATAGGTTCCCCCATAGTTTTGAGGGCAGACAGCATAGTTGTAATGAACAGACCTTCTCTAGAAAAATTTGAAAATTCAGTAGAACCTAATGGCATAATAGTAATGGATTCAGATTTAATAGATATCATGCCCAAGAGAAATGATATAAAAATCATAGCAATTCCAGCTCAAACTATAGCAGAAGAAATAGGAAGTAAAAAAATAGCTAATATGATTTTGCTGGGAGCTTTGGTAAAGGAAACTGGAATAGTTTCTGTAGAGCAATTACTTGAATCTTTAAGAGCCCATGGAAAAGAAAGGTTTTTTGAATCCAATAAACTGGCAGTGGAAAAAGGTATTGAATTTGTAAAGTAAATTTTAATTAAGGCGCACTTTATAAATGTTCGTAATGGCATTTATAAAGTGCTTTTTAAATTCTCATGAGAAAAGTACATTGTAGAAATATTTTTAATGTAATATAATATAAAATGAATATTTTAATTTAAACGGAAAATTTAAATTGCGACCGGAATAAAATTAACTTTTAATAAGTGAGGTATTAATATGCAAAGAATATTTGGAACTGATGGTGTAAGAGGAATTGCAAATAAGGAATTAACTCCAGAATTGGCATATAAATTAGGAAAAGCAGGAGCATATGTATTGACGGAAACAGCGCATAAACCTAAGATACTTGTAGGAATGGATACTAGAATATCTGGAGATATGCTGGAAAGTGCATTGGTTTCAGGTATACTCTCCATAGGGGCGGAAGCCATTTGCATTGGAGTAATACCAACGCCTGCAGTAGCCTATTTAACAAGAAAATACAAAGCGGATGCGGGAGTGGTTATATCAGCTTCTCATAATCCGGTAGAATATAATGGCATAAAGTTTTTTAACGGCTCAGGATATAAATTGTCTGATGCATTGGAAGATAAAATACAGTACATAATTGAAAGTGATTTTAAAGGTATATCTGTTCCACTAGGTGAACAAATAGGAAGAAAAATAGTTGTGACGGAGGATGCATTAAAAAACTATGTTGATTTTGCAAAATCAACTATTGATATTGACCTTAAGGGATTGAAGGTAGTTTTGGATTGTGCAAATGGTGCATCTTATATAACTTCTGTAAGGGCTTTTGAAGAATTAGGAGCAGAGGTAAAAATTATAAATAATAACCCAGATGGAATAAACATAAATAATAATTGCGGTTCTACCCATCCTGAAGAACTTATGAGGACTGTAGTAGAAGAGGGATACGATTTGGGACTTGCTTTTGACGGGGATGCCGACAGGTGTCTTGCAGTAGATGAAAATGGAAGCCTGATAAATGGAGATTTTATAATGGCCATAATAGGTAAAAATTTAAAAGATGAGGGCAAGCTATACAAAAATACAGTGGTAGTTACTGTTATGAGCAACATGGGCCTTGATATAGCACTTAAGAAAGAGAAGATGAGTACAGTAAAAACTAAAGTTGGAGATAGATATGTACTTGAAAAGATGAAGGAAGAAGGATATAAGTTAGGAGGGGAACAGTCCGGCCATATAATTATGCTTGATTATAATACCACAGGAGATGGGCTCATTACCGCCCTTCAAATATCTTCTATAGTTAAGAAGAGCGGTAAAAAATTATCACAGCTTGCTTCCATGATGAAAAATCTTCCCCAGGTATTGGCAAATGCAAAGGTGTCTAATGACAAAAAAGGTATATATGAGGAGGATAAAGAAATAGTAGAAAAAATAAAGGAAATAAGAGAAAGGCTGGATGGCTGCGGAAGAGTACTTATAAGGCCTTCTGGGACAGAGCCACTGGTAAGGGTCATGCTGGAAGGAGAGGCTCAGGATGAAATAGATAAGATTGCCCGCAATTTGGCTGAACTAATTCAAAGAAAGGCCAACTTATCAAGTAATTCTTAGGTCCGGTAAAAATATTTAGAATATATGAATTTAAATACACTGTTGTGAAAAACTAAACAGTGTATTTTTAATTTTATTATATTGTAAATGGGAAAATATAGTATAGTAAGGATACTAAATGATTTTTGCCTATGGTTTCTTTATAGTTATAAAATGTTAAAAGGAGTGTATGAATAATGACATGGCAATATAAAGTACTTACAATGGAAAATTTTCTAGGCGCAGATGATGATTTGACTGTAGAAGAAACATTGAATAAATGTGGTAAGGATGGTTGGGAATTTGCAGGAGTTTTACAAAAGCCATATACTACACTGGGTAAGGATCCCAAAGTTGATGGCGATTGCATAATATTCAAAAAACGTACTGAAGACTAGATTATAAAAAATCAAGGCAAAAATTATTTAGTTAAATACCCGATTACCACCGCAGTTCTGCATATCTGACTTGCCTGGAGATTATAGAGCCGGATCCATTCATTTAATAATATGTTAATATAAAATTAATAATTGGATTTAGTGCATATTTATATATGTAAGCCTTAGAAAATGCCTGGATTTCAAGATAATTCAGAGTAAATTCCATATTCAGGATTTATGCTTTTCATGATTATAATAGTTGACAAAAAATTAGATTAAATAATATAATGTATTGATGATAATTTTATGTTATCAATTATATTGAAAGCAGGTGATGATTAGCAGTAGGATGAGTAATTAAAAGCGCCAGAACTTAAGTAAGATTACAAATCTTTAGTTTGATTTAGCCGAACTTACTCAGACATCAGTCTGAGTTTCATTGAAAAATAATTTTCGATTTTTTTAGTCGGACTTGAGTTGACGAGGATGGGGAGTATCGAATCTTCGGCGGGTGCCCCACGGTATCGCACTACCGTTAACAGCTGATAAAACCAGGAAGCAATTTCTGATACAACATCAGTTTGGTGTAAAAACCTTTAATGGGAATGAAATATATGATCCCAAAAGCACAATTGCCTGAAATTATAGCAGCAGTTCAGGTTTTCTTTGATTACAATTTTTTGTTTTCATAGTGAAACTGCATTGCTATTAAGGAAAATTGTGTTGTATTTAGTATATTAAAATTGAAAGGAAGATTAGTATGTGCGGAATAGTTGGATTTGTTGGGAAAAAACAGGCTTCACCTATTTTAATTGAAGGACTCAGTAAACTTGAATACAGGGGATATGATTCAGCAGGTGTTGCCATAATAGATAAAGACCATATTAATGTGATAAAGTGCAAAGGAAGGCTTGAAAACCTAGAAAATAAATTGTCAAAACATCCGTTAAAGGGTATAGTTGGAATTGGGCATACAAGGTGGGCTACTCATGGAAAGCCGTCTGATTTAAATGCACATCCCCATAACAGTCAGGATGGAACTATAAGCGTAGTTCATAATGGTATAATAGAAAATTATGTACAGCTTAGAGAATGGCTTATTTCAAAGGGATATAAATTTGTATCTGAAACTGATACAGAAGTTATTCCCCAGTTAATAGAATACTTTTATCAGGGAGATATAGTTGAAGCAGTTATGAGAGCAATATCCAAAATAAAAGGCAGTTATGCCATAGGGGTTATCTGCTCAAAAGAACCCGGGAAATTAGTTGCAGTAAGAAAGGACAGTCCTCTTATAGTGGGGCTTGGCAAAGATGAATATTATATAGCATCGGATATTCCTGCTGTACTCAATCATACCAGAGATATATATCTTCTAAATGACAATGAATTTGTTGTTATAACTGAAGATGGTGTAAAACTTTTATCTGAAGATAAAAAAGAGATAAAAAGGGATGTATATCATGTTACATGGAGTGCCAATGCTGCCGAAAAAGGTGGATTTGACCATTTTATGATGAAGGAAATACATGAGCAGCCAAAGGCAATTAAAGATACCATGACATCCAGGATTATGCTGGGTAAGCCGGTAACCTTGGATGATATAAAGATAACAAAAGAGCAAATTAAAAATATAGATAAAATATATATAGTAGCCTGCGGAACTGCATATCATGCAGGAATAGTAGGAAAATATGTAATAGAAAAATTGGTTAGAATGCCGGTAGAGGTGGACATTGCTTCCGAGTTTAGATACAGAGATCCTATAATAGATGAAAGAACCTTGATGATAATTATAAGTCAGTCAGGAGAGACAGCGGATACTCTTGCGGCTTTAAGGGAAGCAAAGGCACAGGGAGCCAGGGTGATAGCCATAACAAATGTGGTGGGAAGTTCTGTTTCGAGGGAAGCAGATGATGTTCTTTACACCTGGGCAGGGCCTGAAATAGCAGTTGCTTCTACAAAAGCATATGTAACCCAGCTCATAGCACTTTATATAATAGCACTTTTCTTCGCACAGCATAAAGAAACCATAAGCGTGGAAAAGATAGAACAGTTAAAGAAGGAAATGCTTTCTTTACCAGTAAAAGCGGAAAAGGTACTTGCCAATAAAGAAATTGTTCAAGAATTTGCAGAGAAGACTTATAAGGAGAACGATGTATTTTATCTTGGAAGAGGCCTTGACTATGCAGTTGCCCTTGAGGGATCCTTAAAATTAAAGGAAATATCCTATATCCACTCGGAAGCTTATGCAGGCGGAGAGCTAAAACATGGGCCTATAGCTTTAATTGAGGATGGAACTGTGGTAATTGCAGGGGCTACTCAAGAAAATCTGGTTGAAAAAATGGTAAGTAATATTAAAGAAGTAACTACAAGAGGTGCTAAAGTTTTGGCATTTACTTTTGAGGGAAACAAGGATGTTGAAAAAGCAGTTGATTCCGTAATATACCTGCCAAGGACAATGAATATATTTGCACCGGTGCTTGCGGTGATTCCACTGCAGCTTCTGGCATATTATATTTCCATAAAGAAAGGCTGCGATGTGGATAAGCCTAGGAATCTGGCAAAGTCAGTTACTGTAGAGTAATTTGAATTTAGAAATGCTGTAATTGTGCAGCTGTCTAAAGAAGTCTTAAACTAAATATTATGCTATTCAAGTATTGGATATTGAACATCAAAATATAAAACTCCATATGCTCAGAAATTTGAGTATATGGAGTTTTTGTTTTATAAGATAAAAGTATGAGAAGGAACGGAAAATTAATTGTTTATGAATATAAAAATTATGAAGGCCTATAAAAGAATTCCCATTTGTATATTATCTTATATAATTTACTACATTTAAGTTTCTTTTAGGGGCAATCATTTTTTTGTTTAGTGACATGTATCCTAAAGCTACACCATAATAAGGTTCATATCCGTCCGGGATACCAAGTTTTTTGACCTCATCTTTTAGGTTTAAGAAAAATTTTATCAATCCAATCCAAACAGAACCAATGTTTAAGCTTTCTGCTGCTAGGAGCATATTTTGTATTGCTGCGCAGCAATCAACTTTTGGAGAAAGTGCATTTTTATTACCGGATACAATAATTAATGTTGGAGCATTATATGTTAGATTTATTTTGGAATTTGACCCCATATTTTTGATCCAATCAATTTGTGATTTTATCATCAACTCTTTAGATTTATCACTAATGTACTGTATTATTTCTTTATTTTGAATAACAGTAAAATGCCACGGTTGGTCATTGTGACCAGAAGGTGCGTAAATACCAGATTGAATAATTAAATCTAAATCCTCTTGTTTTATTTGTGTAGGTAAGTAAGCTCTTACACTCCTCCTATTTTTTATTGCATTTAAAACTTCGTTCATATAATTTCCTCCTTACTCGTTAATTTTATAAAATAATAACATTAAAAGTATTATAATGTAAGTACGCACAAATTTGATATGTAATATCAAAAAGGATACTATTAAGATAATTAGATACAAGATATATTGTTATAAAAATGTATTAGGAGAAGAAACTAATGTCAAAATCAATTAATTTAGAATCAGATTGTCCTATGAATTTAGCTATAAATATACTTAGTGGAAAGTGGAAATTAGCAATTCTTTGGCATTTGTCAAGAGGAACTATTAGATTTAATGAATTACAAAGAACATTAGCTAATATTACTCAAAAAACATTGACAATGCAATTAAGAGAGTTAGAAAAGGATGGAATAATTTATAGAGAAGTTTATCCGGAATCCCCACCAAGAGCAGAATATGGCCTCACTAATATGGGGAAAAGTATGCAGCCCATCTTAAGTGCCATGTGTGAATGGGGAAAAGATTATAAAAAAATAATAAATGAAAACAGTAATTAATATAAATAGTAAATTTATAGAGGAGATTTTAATGAGAACTAAATATGTAATAGTAGAAGATTATAATCCAGAATGGAAAAATGAATTTGAACGTATAAAAGATGAATTATTAATAGTTTTTTCTGGAAAAATAAATTCTATTGAGCATGTAGAAAGTACATCTGTTGAGGGATTGGCGGCAAAACCAATTATTGACATAGATGTTGTGATTGACAAAAATTTTGAAGAAGTAAAAAAAGCATTGGAATCTATTGGATATATATACGAAGGACATTTGGGCATACCTGGTAGAGAGGCATTTGATTATGAAAATAAATTTTATTGTTTTTTATAGTTATAAAGTAGATAATTATATATGGAAGGAGATATAAAAATGAATTATTTAAGCACAGAGCTCAGAAAATGTCTTATTGGAAAAGGCGCTTCAATTGTCGGTTTTGCAGACTTGAAAGATATTCCAGAAGATCAGAGAGAAAACTACAGATATGGAATTTCAATTGCGGTAGCAATGAATCCGTATATAATTGCTGGAATAAAAAATGGACCGACAAAAGATTATTATGCTGAATATGCAAGAGTAAATGAGCTTCTAGATAATCTTGATGAATACGCAGCAAAGATCATAAGACAGTATGGATTTAAGGCATTACCAAAAGTAAAAAGAATCATTCAAACGGATAAAACAACATTGAAGACAACTTTGCCCCATAAAACTGTAGCAACCAGGTCAGGAATTGGCTGGATTGGAAAATGTGCATTACTTGTTACCAAGGAATTCGGTTCAGCTGTAAGATTATCAACTATATTAACTGATGCGGAATTAAACATTGGTTTGCCTATAAATGAATCAAAATGTGGAAAATGCTCTACATGTACAAGTTTTTGCCCTAGTAATGCAGTGCTAGGAATTAACTGGAGTATAAATACAGATAGGAGTAATTATTTTGATGCTTTTAAGTGTAGGGATGAGGCACAAAAAAGAAGCAATGAACTTGGCGTAGAGGAAAGAATTTGTGGAAAATGTATATTTGTCTGTCCTTGGACACAAAAATATTTAAAATCACAGAATTCAATTTGAAAATATTTTTGGAGCTGATTCTTTCCTTTCTATAATAATTTCCATGATTTTATTAAATATACTAATTTAATAATAAAAAATAAAGCCTCATTTCTGACACAATAATTATTCCTGTACTCAAATTCAAAGTACATATAGATATAAGTTGGAAAAATTTCTCTTAAAAAACAGACAGTAATTTTCAACAAGATTAGTTAGAAACTATAAATTTCTAATTTGGCAATTTTAAAAAATAAGTTGAAATATATTTTAAAGCATTATATGATGAATTCAGACATCGATGTACTTTATTTAAAAAGAAGGTAAGTTATGAATACTAATATTGAGATGATACCATCATATAAAGTTGCCTATATACGAAGGACAGGATCTTATGGCTCAGACAATGTACAAATAATGGAACAATTAAAAAATTGGGCTAGAGAAAAAAACTTATTAAATGAAAGTTCAATCATATTAGGAATAACCCAAGATAACCCTCAATTCACAGAACCTAAAGATTGTCGTTATGATGTATGTTTAGTTATTTCAGATGAATTTAAGGATGATAATAAATATATTAATTTTGGAAAAACTATTAGTGGAAAATATTTTGTATTTAAAATAAGTCATACGGTAGATGCCATGCAAAAAGCATGGATGGAGATATTCCAAGAGTTATCAAAAAGAAATTATAAATTTGATGATAGAAGACCCATTGTTGAACGCTATGCAATGCAGATGATAAATAAACACTACTGTGAAATTTGTGTTCCAATATTATAAAAAATATTAAGACAAGTAGTAATTTATAGAGGTGTTGAAATGTTAAGATTAAGATCTTATAAAAAGTGTGATGCAAAATATATTGTAAATTGGATAAAGGACGAAGTTTCTTTTCGAAAATGGTGTGCTGATAGATACGATAAATATCCTATTACATCAGAAGATATGAATAGATATTATGATGATGTTGCTAATGCAGATAATTTTTATGAAATGACGGCATTTGATGAAACAGGAATAGTAGGTCATCTGATAATGAGGTTTATAGATGAAGATAAATCTATACTACGATTTGGATTTGTTATTGTTGATGATACCAAACGAGGTCAAGGCTGCGGAAAAGAAATGCTGCAACTAGCTTTAAAATATGCATTTGAAATTTTAAAAGTTAATAAAGTAAGATTGGGAGTATTTGAAAATAATCAACCTGCTTATTATTGCTATAAAGCAGTTGGATTTAAAGATGTTCCAATAAATGAAGTAGAATACTATCATGTTTTGAATGAAGACTGGAAATGTCTTGAATTAGAAATGGTAAGCAATTTATAAGTTCCAATTTGGCGTTGAGTATTATAAATAGTAATTCATAGGGATTAAACCTGCCTCTAATTAACTGTGGGAAAAAAGGCATTTTTTGATATTGTTTAAAATTCTTACGCCTTTTAGAGAGTTTATCCAGCATTTCAATGTCACCCTGCAAAAATTTTGGGACTTCAAAGCAATACATCATAAATATATCATCACCGATCCCTGTTACCGATCCAATTTTAAGCAATAAATGTCGCATTACTCTAAAAACTTTTACAAACTCATTTCTCAGGGACTCCCGGGTATTTGCATCCTTAGAAATTATTTCAAGCTTTTTCTCTATCCATTTTTGTTTTGCAGGAAATTTTTGTATAAAAAGTTTTTTACCCTTTATAAATTCACTTTGCTGTTTTTTTAATAGCTCAGTTGGCTTCAGATTAGTATTTTTATATTCTTTAACTTGATTGTTAATAAATGATGGGTGATCTGCAGGGTATTCATAATAAACCTCAAACTCGTGAGGACTTCTATGACCATAAAGCTCCAAATACTTTTCGCGGGTTAAACTTCCATCAATCACTTGTTCTATTGCCAGCAGTGGTTTCATGCTTGTAAAGGTTTGTTCACTGCTGAAATTAGAACATAGCAAATTCACCAGTTCCTCCCCCGCCATCTTAGCCAGCTTTTTTCTAAGTGTTGCTAATGTTGCACTCACTGCACCACCAAACCATATATTCCATAAAGCTGATAAAAACATAGTATTCCTTTATTACAAATTTGCGACTGAGTAAAGAAACCCTAATGGAAAATGGGAATGAAGACCTTAAATAATGTTATAATAAAATAAATGGTAAGTATGACCTAAAGACAAGTTGTATTAGTATATTTGGGCGGCAAAGATGACTTGATAGATCATATTTCAAATAAGAATAGCGTAAAATAAACATAAAATATTAAAGCAAGGTGATTATTATGGGAAAAATATACGGCTTTTATGCAATGCCCCACCCTCCCATTGCAATTCCAGAAGTAGCGCACGGTCAGGAGACAGAAATAAAAAATACCCTGGATGCCTGCGGTAAAATTGGTGAAGATATAGCGGCTATAAAACCAGACACAATAATAATAATTACACCCCATGGCCCGGTGTTTAGTGACGCAATTGCCCTGTCCTGTCAGCACAGTATACAGGGGGATTTGGCCAAATTCGGGGCACCGCAGGTAAGTCAGAGCTGCAATATAAATTTGACATTAACAGAAAAGATAATAGAATATTCAAAAGAACAAAATATCTTGACGGGAAAGATAACCACAAGATCTGCAGAGCAGTATGGAATTAAATATGAATTGGATCATGGAGCTTTAGTGCCCCTGTATTTTGTAAATGAGAAATACAAAGATTACAAATTGGTTCATATAACTTATGGGATGCTTTCAAAGATGCAGCTTTATAAATTTGGAATGTGTATTAAAGAAGCTGCAGGCCAGGTGGATACCAGAGCAGTATTTATTGCAAGCGGGGATTTATCTCACAGGCTTACTGCAGATGGACCCTATGAATACAGCCCCTATGGGAAAAAATTTGATAGAGAAATTACTTCACTGCTTGAAAAAGGGGATGTTTCAGGAATATTCAATATTGACAGCAAGACCATAAATGAAGCAGGGCAATGTGCATTGAGATCCTACTACATAATGCTGGGAGCAATGAATGGATGTCATATTAAAGGCAGCATCTTATCTTATGAAGGTCCTTTTGGAGTGGGATACGGGGTGATGAGTTTTTCTCTCAAAGATGATAACAAGGATACCTATGGAAGATTAGTTGAAGAAAAACAAGAAATAACTGCGGAAAAGAAGAAAATTGAAGATACTTATGTAAGGCTTGCACGTGAAAGCTTAACTTATTATCTGGATCATGGAAAATATTTAAAAACTCCGGCATATGTAACCACTGAAATGAAAAACAGTAAAAGAGGAGTTTTTGTGTCCATGAAAAAGGAAGGCCGGCTCCGGGGATGTATTGGAACTATTTTCCCAGCTGCGGAAAATACAGCTGAAGAAATTATAAAAAATGCTGTTTCGGCAGGAATGCATGATCCGAGATTTATGCCGGTGAGAAAGGAAGAACTTGAAGATATAGATTTTTCTGTAGATGTGCTTACCAGGCCAGAAAAAGCTTTAAGAGAAGAACTGGCCCCCGAAAAATATGGGGTAATAGTTACAAAAGGATCTAGATGTGGTTTGCTGCTTCCAGATTTGGAAGGTGTGGATACAGTGGATAAACAGCTTCAAATTGCACTTGAGAAGGGAAACATATCCCCAGATGAAGAATATGCTATTAAAAGGTTTCAGGTTATAAGGCACGAGTAAAAGTTTTTTGAGTATTGGAGGAAGATAATTTTTGTTACATGAAGCATTGTTTTATGAAAAGCAGGGTAATAGTGTAAAATGCAGGTTGTGTCCCCATAATTGCATTATAGGTGATAAAATGCAGGGAAGGTGTTCTGTTAGGGTGAATAGAGGCGGAGTGCTGCAATCTGTGAATTATGGAGAAATAACATCCATGGCGGTTGATCCTATAGAGAAAAAACCTCTGTATCATTTTAAACCTGGCAGCAGTATTTTGTCTGTAGGAAGTTTCGGGTGTAACTTTTCCTGCAGATTTTGCCAGAATTATACAATAGCTCAGTATAGACCTGAAAGTCATTATATATCTTCTGACGAATTAATAGAAAGGTGTTTGAATATAAGGGATAATGTTGGTATAGCTTTTACTTATAATGAGCCTGTAATATGGTATGAATATGTGTATGAAACATCAAAAAAGCTTAAGGAAAGCCATCCGGAATTTAGTGTAGTGCTTGTTACAAATGGATATATTGAAGAAAAACCGCTTCAAAAACTTTTACCTTATGTGGATGCTGTGAATATAGATTTAAAGTCATTTAACCCCAAATACTATGAAAAAGTATGCGGAGGAGATGTTGAGACTGTACTGGAAATCATAAGCAAAGCCTCTCAAAAGACTCATGTAGAAGTGACCACGCTGCTGGTAAGGGATTTAAATGATTCCCTTTCAGAAGTGGAGAGCATAGCTTCTTATCTTGAAGATTTAGACAAAGACATTCCACTTCATTTATCCAGGTATTTTCCAACCTACAAGATGGATCGCCCGGCTACGGACACAGGCATAATGACAGAGGCTAGAAAAATTGCCAGGAAGCATTTGAATTATGTCTATCTTGGAAATGTTCAAGGTGTTGACAACTCTACATATTGTCCTAATTGTGGAGAACTTCTGTTAGAGAGAAATGAATTTTTTACTAAGGTTCACATGGAGGATCACAGCAAATGTCCTAAGTGCGGGCACCATATAAATATATTATTTTGACTGACTTTATTTTAACTCCTGCCAAGAGCTGCAGTATGGGATTTACTCTAGCCTTTATGCCAATCAACAATAATAGGTGGTAAAGGATACATTTGGAGATAGATTTGCCTTAGGATTAAAATAAATGAAGGTACCTAGGTTTCAGTAAATGGATCCAGGCACCTTCACTTATTTTTTATTTTGTTTTAACTGTAATACTCTTATCCTTCATAATCATTAAATCTGAACCATCATATGTTCCTATACTGATATCTCTTGCCTTCCCAATTTTATATACACGTATTTTCTGATTATCATTATCATGTTTTTCGGAAAGTCCAATAGCCTTGTCATCTGCAGTACATTCATTTATTTCAGTACCATCAGCAATCAAATATATTGGAGGAATTATATTTTCAAAACCTTCCCTGCCATTGTATTGCTGAGTATACTTTACAACCAGGTAATCACCTGTAATAAAGTAATCTTTTATCTTTATACTTCTATCAGTATCTATATTTAATATTAATGGCTTAGCAGCTGTAGTAACATCTATCTTTACAGCAGGAAGCTTATTTGATCCCTGTTTAGTTCTATATGCGGGTATGATTGTTATGCTTTTTGAGTTTCCTCTATTAATAAAGTTTGTTGTCCATTTGCCTGGATTTCTTGAATCTTCATACTCGCTTCCATTCCACAGTAAGCTATACCCCCTGTCATTTAAAACTATAAAATCCCCGAATTTTCGTTCTTCCCCACGTTTATTAATATCTTTAAATTCACTAAAATCTTCTGTACCTTTTATTGACACTGTCAGGGGTGAAACTGTAACAGTATCTATTTTACCTTCTCCGCCATTAGTTTCAATTTTTTTATTAACCTTATATTCAACTGTCTTTTGTACTAGATTTCTTTTATCAATGAAGAAGCTAACTCCCCAATTTCCTTTCCTGCCATAAAGTTCATCTATATCTATATCTATATTCATCTTATCCTTTTTATTATCTTGAGACCAGTCAATCTTCTTAAGTACTCTAATAGTGTTATTGTCAATAAATTCCCATGAAGCTCCAGCTCCAGTATCTAATCTTTCTCCGTTTACCTTCAATGAGGTAGGTATACTAAGAGCTTCCATATAGTCATGTTTAATTTCTTTATTGTTATTTCTCACAATGAAATTTAGGAAAAGCTCATTATCATCTGCTATTGCACTTTCAAATGTTACATCTATACCTTTATCAGATTTTGTCTTGCCAATAATATCAATGTAGTCTTTATACTGTTTGTTTATACTAACTAAGTCCTTATTCAAGAGATTCCCAATTATAGGTATGCCCTTTGCTAGAGCTGGTTTAACCGCTATTATAGAAAAGCTAATAAGAAAAATTATACTAGCTGCAACTACGGCTTTCTTTTTACCACTTAATTTCTTTTTAGTTATAGACTTTTTTAAATTAAGTTTAATTCTAGCTTTATCTTCTTCATTTGTATAAACCTCTTCAAACTCCTTCTCATCTATATCAATATCATTTAGGATTTTGTAGATGTCCTTCATACTAAATCACCTCCAAATTTGAGCCTGACGATCTTTTCCTAAGCTTTAGTTTCCCTCTGTATATTCGGTTATCTACAGCTGCTTTGGTTATATTTAACTTTGCAGCTATTTCTGCGGCTTTGTATCCTAGAAGAAATTTTAAAACAAAAATTTTTCTATCCATTGGCTCCAAAGCATCTATTAACCTCATTGTTTCATTTTTATTTTCCAAAATAATCAACTCATTCTCAGCAGAGATATCATCTAAACTCTCAATGGTTTCTAAGAGCACCTCAGCTTTCTTATGCCTAATCTTTGTCCTATAGTAGTCAATAGCTTTATACTTTGATATAGCAAAAATCCATTTCTTAAAGTCTTCCGTTTCCCCGTTAAATTTATCTGCATTGTTCCACACTGAAAGAAAGACATCATTAATACATTCTTCTATAAACCCTGAATCATTAAATTGCCCCAAAATTTTAAGTATAGTCCCCTTAGCCAGTGAAAGATACTGGTCAACAATATAATCCAAGGCATCTTCATGCCTTCTTTTAAGTCTTTTAATATAGTTTCTCTCGTTTGATTTCATATCATTCTCCCTATAAAACAGGTATTTTGTAAAAGCTCTTACACTCTATATAACGTTAATAATAGAAAATATTCTCATGTTTTTTTCCTTTATTAAAATTTTTATAATGTTATCATAATTTGTCAATATCTTTTACTGATTATACAATAAAATCAGTCACCTATGAAGGAACATTGTCCCTAGTTGCATCAATATAAAGCTAAAGCTATTGAAAAGAAAAGACAAACGGGATTAAGAACTGAGAAACTGCTCCTTTTTAATGTAGAAAATAGGTGTAGAAAAATAGAAATTTTACTTAAAGGTGTTATAATAAAGTAAGTATAGAATATTTAAGTCGATTTTAATATCACATCCCTTTTGGTGTTATTTAACTTAATAAAATAGTAGACCAGCTGTAGTTGTTTAAACACTAATAATCTATAAAACCATATATGTAACATATTGCAACCTTTAATCATAATTATGATTAAAGGAGGAATTTTATTTTTTAAATAAAAATAATAAGATGGATGGGGGGACCATATGAAACGAGCTTTATTAATAGGAATTGTGGGTATAATAATTTTTAGTTTTTCTGCATGCAGCAGCTTATCTGATATGTATAATAAAAAGGATGCCCAAAAGATAAATGTTGTCAGTAACATAAATCCACATCCAAAAGGAAAAAAACCAGCATCGCCTGCGCCCAGAAATATTCTTAAGGCAGGAGACAAAGGAGATGATGTAAAAGATATTCAAAAAAGACTTAATAAATTTGGTTATACTGTAAGTGAAGATGGAGATTTTGGGGAACGGACAGTGTATGCTGTAATGGATTTTCAACACAGGCATGGTCTTACTACGGATGGAATAGTAAAAGGGTCTACATTGGATGATTTAAAAAAGAAGCCTACTCCAGATGTAATGTACAAGCCCACAGCAGAAATAGTGTCTAATTTTAATCCGTCTTATGCCGAAGGCATAGTGAATAAATTGAATACTCAAAGTTATACTGACTACTATGTTATGGTTAATATACCGGAGCAGATGGTATACATTTTTAATGGCAGCAGCGGAAAATGGAAATTGATAAATTCCTTTCAGTGTGCATCAGGAACAGGTGGTACACCTACGGTGAAAGGTCATTTTTTTGTAGGAATCAAAGGACCTCAATTTGAATCACAAAATGGAGTCATACTTAAATATTTTACGCAGATTCAGGGAAACTATTTATTTCATAGTGTCTTATTTGATAAAAGGGGAAATTTAGTAGATGGTACACTTGGCAGATCTGCTTCTCATGGTTGTATAAGATTAGCTCTTGAAAATGCAAAGTATATTTACGATAATGTTCCCATAGGATCAGGAATCCTGATACAATGATTTCAGTCAGCACTATTAAATTACTGGAACTTGGTAATTTAATAGTGCTTTTTTTGCATTTTTTCAAGTTTTCATATTGATAAATATTAAGTAAGATTTATTAGTAAAATAGAGTTGCCTTTATGGAATATATAATAAAACAAATTGCTGAAAGGGTTCAATTGACAGGATATACACTTAAGGTATTACCTGGCATATATTTAAACTAATCAATTACTTTTATTTCAGCATCACATGCTGAACACCAAGTGAGGTAAGGGCCAGAACTACCCAACATATAAATCCCAGAAGAATTGGCTTTCCGCCGTTTTTCACAAGTTTAACAAGATTGGTGTTTAGTCCAATAGATGCCATTGCCATAACAATAGTAAATTTGCCTAAATTTGATAGAACACTGCTCATTCCAACTGGCATGGAAGCAAAGGTGTTGATCACTGAAGTTATTATAAATCCCAGTACAAACCATGGAAATATTTTTATGATATCGTAGCTGCTATTTTTATGTCCTGCTTCTTTTTTAGAAGTATATACAGCTAAAACAAGCGTGACGGGAACAATCATTAATGTTCTTGTCAGCTTTACAATGACTGCCAGGTTGCCTGCGGAATTGCTGAAAGAGTAGCCCGCGGCAACTACTGAGGAAGTATCGTTAATTGCAGTCCCAGCCCATAGGCCAAAGTTTTGATTGCTCATACAAAGTACATGTCCAAGGAAGGGAAACAAAAATGCGGCAATTACATTAAAAAGAAATATGGTGGAAATGGAATGGGCAACTTCTTCCTCATCTGCATGAATAACAGGAGCCGCTGCTGCAATGGCTGATCCACCACATATTGCGGAACCCACACCAATAAGAGTTTTTATATTTCCATCCAGTTTTAAAAGTTTTCCTGCAGCAAAGGCGGTGATAAATGTTGCTGACAGTGTGAAAACCATTAAAACAAGCGTTTGTTTTCCAACCCTGAAAACATTAAAAAGATTCATGTCAAACCCCAGCAGAATAATGGAATACTGCAGCAGCTTTTTTGAGGTGTAGCTTATACCATCATTAAATAAGCTCGGCCTTTTCCAAAATGCCAAAAGCATTCCAAATAGGATCCCAAGTACCGGGCTTCCAATAATAGGAATGGTTTTACCTATCAGCCATGCCGGGACTGCTATGAAGCCTGCAAGTACTACACCTGGTAATCTATTGATTATTGTTTTCATAATGTCTTCTCCTCTCTGTGGTCTATCATACGCCTTGACATAATATAAGTAAAATATTATTATTTAATCATTACAATAAGTAAATAGTAATGTATGAGGTGATATTATGACTTTAAGGCATTTTAAAATATTTGTGGCGGTGTGCGATACCATGAATATGACTTCCGCTGCCAAAATACTTTTTATGTCACAGTCTGCAGTTAGTCAGGCAATTGCTGAACTCGAGAATTATTATGATGTCCGGCTTTTTGAAAGGTTATCCAGGAAATTATACATAACCAGAGCAGGTAAAAAGCTTTTAAGCTATGCCCGTCACATTATTCGGATAAACGTAGAGGTGGAAAACGATATGAAATCTTTGCGTAAGAACGGTTACATACGGATTGGTGCCAGTGTTACTGTGGGAGCTCACGTATTGCCAAAGCTTGTCTCGCATTTTAAACAAATAGATCCACAAGCTGATATCCGGGTATTTGAAGATAATACTGAGAAGATTGAAAATATGATTATTCACGATGAGATTGACATAGGTCTTGTGGAAGGTGAAACAACCTCACGGGATGTTTTGAATATACCATTTATGAATGACGAACTGCTGCTCATTTGTTCAACCAATCACCGATTTGCTCCATTTTCAGTTATAGAACCGAGAGAACTTGAACAGGAAAAATTTATTATCCGTGAAAAGGGCAGTGGAACCCGTAAAACATTTGAGGACAGGATGACAGCCAATAATTTGACCTGGAAAGTTACTTGGACATGCAATAATGCTGATACTATCAAAATGGCTGTTGAGGAAGGACTTGGTGTGTCTGTTATTTCCAAGCGTGCCGTTGAAAACGAGGTGGCCGCTGGACGGCTTTGTCAAATAGCTGTGAAGGGAATTGAATTTAAAAGACAGTTCAAGATCATCTATCATAAAAACAAATATTTTATGAAATCAATGAAACAGTTTATAGATTTATGCATTAAAAATAAATAAGAGCGGACCTGTATTTTTTATAATTGCATTTACATAGTTTTATTGGTATATGATAAAATTATTGATATTAAAATAGTTTGTTGAATCAATTATGGAGGGTTGGAATATGTGAAAAGTACTTTAAGGTTTTTAAGGAATTTTATGATTTTTATGAAAAGGCCATAGAGGTATAGGGGTATTTCAAACTTGCAAAAAGCAAAGGTTTCTGATAGAATAAATGGGAATGAATACTGTGTTTTACTCTGTCTATATTTTGGATTGTTAAAAAAAGAACAATTATATACTGATAAATTTCTTCATCTGAAAATATATGTTTCAGATGCTGTTTTTGCATAGAAAGCTTTTCCTCTATATTCATAAGTTTTAGATTTATAAAATCAGGGGAAAATCCTATGATATATATTTAATTATCAAATGATTCTTGGGTTCAGGCAGGGAACTTGTCTATAAGGAATGATGATTTTCACACCTGAATTATGGAATAACTTATCCGGGGTGAGGCATTGATTATCTCACATTTTATTAAGTGCGGGCCTTAACAATGTTAAACGTCGGATGGATAACAGACTGGAAAACAATAGAACAAGGGATTTAGGATTATGTTAAATTAGCACAATTTGAGAAAGAAGGTGATAAGATGTCGACAGTGGAATCAGTGCAATCAAATATTGCCAGACATGGCCTGGTAATGGTGGTTACAGGTAATGGTAAAGGCAAAACGACTTCTGCATTCGGTCAGGCCTTACGTGCCATTGGCCATGGGTATAAGGTATTTATCCTTCAATTTATGAAGGGCAGGAAATATGGAGAAATTATAGCTGCAGAAAAGTATCTTCCGGATCTTACGATTGTTCAATGTGGTCTTGATAGTTTTGTTATGAAAGACAATCCGGCTCCAGTAGATATTGATCTTGCACAGAAAGGTTTTGAGAAGGCTAAAGAAGCTGTAAAAAGCAAGAAATATAATCTGGTTATACTAGATGAGATTAATGTAGCTGTGAATTTCAATTTAATTTCTGAACAAAAGGTTATAGATTTAATTAAGCAAAAGCCACCTGAACTAAACCTGTTATTAACTGGAAGATACGCTTCAGACAAAATTGAGGAAATTGCAGATATGGTAAGTGATATAACTGAGATTAAACATCATTATAATGCAGGAATTAAAGGTCAGGCAGGCATTGAATATTAAATAAATATTTTTGTAACATATTTCTTTAAACTAAGAATGGAGGTAAGAAAATTGTTCGATAAAGAAGTTCTCGATAAATCTAGCCAATTACGAAAAAAATGGGAAGATGAAGTTAAAAAGACAATTGCTAAACATCCGGATCAAAAAGAAAATTGGACTACAGTTTCCGATGAACAGATAAAAAGGGTGTATGGCCCTGAAGATATTAAAGATATGAATTTTGAAAAAGATATATCATACCCGGGGGAGTATCCGTTTTTAAGGGGTAATCAGCCTACAGGCTATCGTGGAAAGTATTGGACCTTCAGAATGTTTTCAGGCATGGGTACAGCTGTAGAAACTAATGAAAGATGGCATTATCTTTTATCTACAGGACAGACTGGATTAAGTACTGCCTTTGATTTCCCAACTCTCATGGGTTATGACAGTGATTCACCTAAATCCAGGGGTGAAGTTGGAAAATGTGGAGTTGCCATAGATACTATTGCAGATTTTCAGGATCTTATAAAGGGTATTCCCTTGGATAAAATAAGTACTTCAATGACTATTAATCCTCCTGCAACAATACTATGGGCCATGTACTGCGCATCAGCACAGATGCAGAATGTTCCACTTAATAAAATAAGCGGTACTATTCAAAATGACATGCTTAAAGAATTTATTGCTCAAAAGACTTTTATGTGCCCACCAGAACCATCTGTAAAACTCATCAGTGATACAGTGGAATTCGGTACTAAATATGTGCCTAAGTGGAATACCATAAGTATCAGTGGATACCATATCAGGGAAGCAGGTTCAACAGCTGTCCAGGAACTGGCTTTTACTTTAAGGGATGGTGTGGAATACGTAGAAGATGCCATAAAACGTAAAGGATTAAATGTAGATGATTTTGCACCTAGATTGTCATTCTTCTTTAATTCTCACATCGATTTCTTCGAAGAAATTGCAAAAATGAGGGCTGCACGTAGAATGTGGGCCAAGATTATGCGTGAGCGTTTCAAAGCCAAAAATCCTCGTTCACTGTGGATGAGATTCCATACACAAACTGCAGGATGCTCACTGACTGCTCAGCAGCCTTATAACAATGTTGTTAGAACTGCAGTTGAAGCTTTAGCTGCTGTTATGGGCGGAACTCAGTCCCTTCACACCAATTCATTAGATGAAGTTTTATGTCTGCCTTCTGAACAGGCAGTACAGATTGCTCTTAGAACTCAGCAAATTCTTGCAGAGGAGACTGGAGTGGCAAATACTACAGATCCACTTGCAGGCTCATACTTTATTGAATCTCTTACTAATAAAATGGAAGAAGAAGCATGGGAATATATCAATAAGATTGATGAAATGGGAGGAATGGTTGCTGCTATAGAAAAAGGATTCCCTCAAATGGAAATATCAGATGCAGCATATAAGTTCCAGCAGCAAATAGATGCTAAGAAAAAGATTGTAGTTGGAGTTAATAAATATGTGGAAGAGAATGAAAAAGTGGATATCCCAATGGTTGAGATTGATGAATCCGTGGAAAAGGAACAGCTTAAACGTTTAGCTGATGTTAAAAGACAGCGTGATGGACGTCAGGTTTCTAAATGTCTCAAAGATTTGGAAACGGCATGTAAAAAGGGAGAGAATGTTATGCCTTATTGCATAGAAGCAGTTAAAAGCTATGCAACTGTTGAGGAGATCTGTAATGTTTATAGAGAAGTTTACGGTGAATACCGTGATCCTGGCATATATTAATAAAATAACTTAAGGAGGAAAATGTAATGTCAAATAGAAAGATTCGTGTGTTGTTGGCTAAACCAGGACTTGATGGACATGATCGTGGTATTAAAGTACTGGCTAGATGTTTTCGTGATGCTGGTTTTGAAGTAATTTATACAGGATGCCATCAGACTCCTGAACAAATTGCATCTGTTGCTATTCAGGAAGATGTAGATTTAGTTGGATTGAGTTGTTTATCGGGTGCACATAAAACCTTATTTCCAGAAGTAACTAAAATATTGAAAGAAAAGGGTGCAGGAGATATTTGTGTTATAGGTGGAGGTATTATTCCTGAACAGGATATGGATGCACTATACAAATCTGGAATCAAGGCTATTTTTACTCCAGGAACTCCTTTAGATGAAACTGTTGACTGGATTAATAAAAATGTAACTCCAAGGGTGTGAATATGATGAGCGAAATAAGTAAAAAAGTTTTGAATGGAGATGTGCGTTCAGCTTCACATATTATAAGAAATTTAGAAGATCAAATTCCAGGTACTGAAGAGATTATGAAAGATCTATTTACGGCCTCTGGTAAATCCCACATAGTGGGATTTACCGGTGCACCGGGAGCTGGTAAAAGTACCTTGATTGATGAACTTATTACAGTATATCGTAAAAAAAGAAAAACTATTGGCGTATTGGCAGTTGATCCAACCAGTCCTTTTACAGGAGGGGCAATTTTAGGAGATCGAATTCGTATGATGAATCATTCTGAAGATACAGATGTATTCGTTAGGAGTTTGGCTACCAGAGGTTATATGGGGGGATTATCCAAGGCCGTCGGTGAAGGAATTCATGTTATGGAGGCTCTTGGAAAAGAAAAGATTATTGTAGAAACCTGCGGAGTAGGACAGCAGGAGGTAGATGTATTTAACCATTCCCATACAGTAGTTGTTGTCCTTGTACCAGGCATGGGCGATGAAGTTCAGGCTATTAAGGCAGGTTTGATGGAGATTGCAGATATTTTTGTAATTAACAAAGCTGATAGGGATGGCACGGGTAAACTTTATCAGGAACTTATAAATATGATATCTATGTCCTCCAAAAACCCAGGTTGGAAGATTCCTGTTATTAAGGTGGCGGGATTCAAGGAACCTAAGAAATTTTCTGAAAACGTTGAAGAATTATGCAATAAGATAGATGAACATTATGAATACTTGGTTAAAAGCAACCTTTTGTCCAGTCGTGCAAGGAGAAAAACTGCAGCAGAACTCAACGAGGCATTATGGGCTAAAATACTTCAGCCGGTGCTGGATGATTTGAATTCCAGGGGAGAAATGGAAAAGATGGTTGACAGGTTGATTAATAAGGATACGGATCCATATACGCTAGCCGAAGAAGTGGCTCGTAAATATATGAAATAAGTAGATACGAAAGGGGAAAATTGATATGAAACATACTCCCGAGTCTGAAATATGTACTAGAATTTCACATTTCCAAAAAAAGCTTCAGGAAAAGAATATTCAAGGATCAATTATTTTATTAAATAGTGATATGTTTTATTTTACAGGCACAGTTCAAAATTCATTTTTATATATACCTGATATCGGAGAACCTATACTTATGGTAAAAAGGAGTATGCGCCGGGCATTAGATGAATCACCTCTTAAAAATATCGTGTCCATTAAAAGCCCCAAACAGATTCCTCAGATTTTATCGGATTTTGGTTATAATTCCATAAATAAGATAGGGCTTGAATTGGATGTACTGCCAGTTAATCTGTATAAAGCTTATGAAAAGATATTCCCCAATATTGAGTTTTACGATATTTCTCCTCTTATAAGAGGGATGAGATCTATAAAGTCACCTTATGAAATACAGCTTTTACGAAATGCAGTAGGTGTAATAGACGAATCGTTTTTGCAAGTACCTTCTTTTCTTCGTGAAGGTATGCCGGAGGTGGAACTGGCAGCATTATTTGAGGCTGAAATGCGTAAACGTGGATATTCCGGATATTGCAGGACTAGAGCATTTAATCAGGAATTTTTTTATGGAAATGTATGTACTGGAAGCAGCGGATTTTGTCCCAGCTTTTTTGACGGACCTGTAGGGGGATCAGGAGTTTCGGTATCCCATCCCCAAGGTGCAGGATGGAAAAAAGTAAACAGGGATGAAGTTGTTTATATAGATTACACTTGTATTATTGAAGGATATGCAGGTGATCAGACAAGAGTGTTCTGTATGGGCCAGCTTACACCCAGGATGGAAAAGGCTTTTAAAGATGCGGTGCTTATTGAATCGGAAGTAGCTAAAAGTATTAAACCGGGAATGCTGGCTGAGGAACCATATTTTTTAGCTCTCAAAATGGCAGAAGAAATGGGTTATAAGGATAATTTTATGGGTTATAAGGAAGATAGAGTTAAGTTTTTAGGACATGGTATAGGCCTGGAATTGGATGAATGGCCGGTGCTTGCAAAGGGAGCCAGAATTCCGATTATGCCTGGAATGACTTTTGCCATGGAACCTAAATTTGTATTTCCTGAAGGTGCTATTGGTACGGAAAGCAGTTTTGTGATGACAGAAACAGGATTGGAGAATATGACCACAATTCCTGAAATAATTACTTACTTAAAATAAATGCGGTGAAAGATAAAATTTATTGTTGAATTAAAAGGGGGAAATAAATTGAGCAGACCTAAAAAGATTACATTAAAAGAAGCGGCTTCTTTAATTAATGATGGTGATGAATTAGCTTTTAGTGGTTTTACCATTTGGAGACGTCCTGTGGCAATTTGTTATGAAATAATTAGACAGCATAAGAAAAATCTGCATTTATTTGAGGTACAAGGTGGGTTCCACAGTGACTTATTGGTTGGTGCAGGATGTGTAAGCATTTGGGAAGGTGCCTGGATGGGACAAGAGATGTTAGGAAAGATAGGAGAGAATTTAGCACGTAAACAGATGAACGGTGAAATTCTAGTGGATGATTATAGTCATGGTCAGACCGCAGGAAGACTTATGGCAGGAGCATTGGGACTTCCCTTTTTCCCTTGTGCATTATCCATGGGTACTGATATATTTAATCCTGAATACGATCAGCTGGCTAAAGCAGGTTTAAGAGATGGGAAACATCGTAATATACCAGCCAAGAAGTATGTAATGGCGGATGATCCTTTTTTCGACAGAGGAAAATGTGCATTGTTTCCAGCTGTGAATCCTGATGTGGCTTTGGTTTATGCACCTATAGTAGGAGATGAAGGTACTGTACGTGTACTTGCACAGCCTTATAATGATGAAGAAGTTATTAAGGCATCTAAGAAAGTAATTGTAATATGCGAGGAGATTGTACCTGATGAATATTTGAGAAGAGAACCCAATGCCAATATAGCTTCCGGATATCAGGTGGATTATGTGGTGGAATGTCCATGGGCGGCACATCCAACGGGATCACAATACTATTATGATACGGATGCCAAGTTCTTAAAGGACTATAACCGTAATGTACGTGATCAGAAAGCATTTGATGAATTTGCAGAAAAATGGATATTTAGTGTGGACAGTCATGAAGAATATCTGGAAAAACTGGGTGTAAGAAAGTTGGAAGAGCTGCGTGCTAGTTCTATTATGGGTTATTCAACTAGGGCCAAAAGGGGGAAGAGATAGATGGTTAATTCAGAGGAATATTGTAAACCCGGGGAGTTTAAGCCTATAGATTTGCTGGCTGCTGCAGCTGCCAGGGAAGTTCATGATGGCGATGTTGTATTTGCAGGAACTGGACTGCCTATGCTTGCCATAACTTTGGCCCAGCATCAGCAGGCACCTAATGCAGTATGTGTATACGAGGGCGGAAGCATTGATGGAAGACCCCTTAATATACCTACTTCCGTAGGCGATGCCCGATGTGTTTATCAGGCTTCCAGGGCTACGGGATTATTTGATGCCTTTTATGGACAGCTGCATTCCGGTTATGTGGATTTAGGTTTTTTAGGCGGAGCTGAAATTGACAAGTACGGAAATGTAAACTGCACAGTAATAGGTGATTACAACCATCCTAAAAAAAGATTTACAGGAAGTGGTGGTAATGCGGATATCTGCTCTTTTGCCAAAAAAACTGTATTTATTATGGTACAGGAAAAACGTAGATTTAAAGAACATGTTGATTATGTAACTTCGCCGGGCTGGAAGGTAAGAAATTGGCCGTCTGGAGAGTGGGTTTCCAAGAAAGAAGTTTATGGATCATATTTTAAAGGTGGAGTTTCTGCTGTAATTACAGATATGGCAGTATTTCGCTTTGACGAAAATGGCGAGATGTATTTAGATACCGTACATCCTGGTTTTACTGTACAGGATGTTATTGATCATGTAGGTTTTAAGCTTAATGTATCCAGGGTGTCTGGAGAAACATTGCCGCCTACCAAAAAGCAGGTTGAATTACTTTATAAGGATATTGATCCGGAAGGCATATTTTTGCCATAAGTTATTGATGTTTATAATTCAGCAAGAATAGAATTTAGAAAAAAATTTAATACTCAATATAAAAAGGCAGAGCGGATTATAGTGAAATAATCTAGCCCTGTCTTTTAATGTTGATACTATTTGAATATTAAAAAGTGTATATTTAACTATATAATAGTTCTTTAGTGAAATATGTACTGGTTGATCAATAAAAAATTTAATATACGATATGATATAATATTATTATGAAAAAAATCATGATTGGGGGTATTGAATATGTCATATTTACTTGCACCGCTTAAAAGAGGCAAATTAGTTTTAAAAAATAGGCTGGTTATGCCGCCTATGGCTACTTCAAAATCTGGAGAGGATGGCAAGGCAAGTGAAGATATTTTAAAGTATTATGATGAAAAGTCCAAGGGAGGATATATATCACTTGTTATTATTGAACATAGTTTTATTGCTCAGGCAGGAAAAGCCAGTGAAAGACAGCTCTCTATAGCAGATGACAGCGTAGTGGAAAACTTAAAGAAATTATCGGAAATTATCCATAGAAACGGATCCAAAACTGTAATGCAGATTAATCATGCCGGCAGTGCTGCAATGAGAAGCATTACTGGTACTGAGGTAATTGGCCCTTCCGCTGTGGCAAATCCAATAAAGGGAGATATGCCGAGAGAGCTCACTTGTATGGAAATTGGGGATATAGTTCAGGAGTTTAAAGCGGCATCACTTCGTGTAAAGGCAGCAGGATTTGATGGGGTTGAAATTCATTCTGCACATGGTTATTTTTTAAATCAATTTTTTTCTCCTCTTACCAATAAAAGAACTGACGAATATGGAGGAGATGTAAAAGGCAGGATTAAAATACACCTGGATGTTATCAGGGCAATTCGTGAAGCTGTAGGTGATGATTTTCCGGTTCTTTTACGTCTGGGTGCTTCTGATTATATGACAGGGGGAAGCACTGTTGAAGATAGTAAAATTGCAGCCCGGGAGTTTGAAAAAGCAGGAGTGGATATTCTCGATATTTCCGGTGGATTTTGTAGATATACCATACCAGGAAATACTTCACAGGGATATTTTTCACCTCTCACTGAAGCAATTAAAAAATCAGTATCTATTCCAGTGATTTTAACTGGAGGCATTACAGAAGTTCAAGCTGCTGAAGCGTTGTTATCTGAAGATAAAGCGGATCTTATTGGGGTGGGCAGAGCTGTATACAGAGATTCCAATTGGGCTAAAAGGGCCATTGAAAGTCTTCAATGATTAATAAGGTATTGAATTTTCAAGCTGATAGGTTATGCTATAAAATATTATGAGGTGATTTTATGAAAAGCAACGTATATTTTGTGAATTTGAGAGCCAGGAAGGCAAAACAAAATAAAATAACGAAGATAAGAAAGCTATTTGACAGGGGTGAATTCAAGGATCTGCTTAATAAAGGAGATCTTACTGCCGTAAAGATTCATTTTGGAGAACTTGGCAGTGATGGGTATATCAACCCTGTATTTGTAAGGCAGGTGGTTGACAAGATAAAGGAAACTGGTGCCAATCCATTTTTAGTGGACTCAAATACATTGTATTCCGGGAGCAGATCAAATGCGGTTGATCATATGAATACGGCAATACTGCATGGGTTTAACTATGCTGTGGTAAATGCCCCTGTAATAATAGCAGATGGGTTAAAGGGTGAAAATGTAAAAGAAGTAAGAATAGACAAAAAGCATTTTAAAAATACGAGAATATCCGGTGCCATAGCTGGAGCCGACAGTATGATTGTCATGTCCCATTTTAAAGGTCATGAAGCAGCTGGATTTGGAGGAGCTATTAAAAATTTGGCTATGGGATGCGCAAATCCTGATGGAAAGAAAGATCAACATTCCATAAGACCCAGTGTAAATGTAGAAAAATGTATAGGCTGTGAACAGTGTGCGAAGGTATGTCCTCAAAAAGCCATAACTATTGAGGACAAGAAATCGTCTATAGACAAAATGAGATGTATTGGATGCGGTGAATGTATGACAGTCTGTCCAGTCAGGGCCATTGAATCAGGCAGTGAAATAGAAGCAAAAATATTTACAGAAAAACTTACGGAATATGCCTATGGAGCAGTAAAGGGAAAAGAGGGAAAGGTGGGATATATAAATTTCGTTATTAATGTAACGCCTGATTGTGATTGTGTTCCATGGAGCGATGCACCTATAGTACCGGATATAGGAATATTGGCATCGACAGATCCTGTAGCTCTGGACAGTGCATGTTATGATTTGGTGAATAAAGCAGCAGCGTTGAGTAATACTTTTCTGAAAGACAATGAAGTTCACAATGATCATAAGTGTGAAGATAAATTTAAAGCTATGAGAAAAAATACTTATGGCCAGGTTCAGTTGATTTATGGAGAAGAAATAGGTCTTGGCTCCAAGGAGTATAAGTTAATAAGCATATAAGTTGAATTTTTATTATATGCAGGTATTTGTGGATTTATAATATGATTTAAATAAATCATATTATAAATCCATATTAAATTGCTTATATTTTTGGCCTTAAATTTACGTAAGAAATAGGTATTGACAAATAAAATGTAATATGACATACTGTATTTAGTAATAAATTTACTGCTATATGTATCATAACGTAGTAAATAAACTAATATAAAAATAATATTTTATATTATTAAAAATAAAATATATTTAGTATATCTAAAAGATAAAAGGTATTGATGTATATTGAAATTAAAATTTAAAATAAATTATTTTAATAAGGAGGACGTAATATGACAAAAAAAGTTAAGGCATTGTTAATTGGAGATGCTATGATTCCAGGAAAAAGTTTTGAGGGAGCTTGTGAAAAATATTTAAGTGATTTCGTAAAGGATGTTAAAGTTGGTGATTGGGAATCTGACTGGGGCAAACTTCAAAATAGAAGATTGGAAGTAGAAAAGAAGGGCCCAGAAATAGAAGAAGTTGATTCCCTGATAAAAGCTGAAGGAAAAGATGCTTCTCTGCTTATGGGATTATTTCTGCCTGTTTCCTCAAAAGTTTTTGAGGCCATGCCAAATTTACGTATTGTGGGAGTATCACGTGCAGGACTTGAGAATGTAAATGTTGAAGAAGCTACAAAAAAAGGAATTCTTGTTTTTAATGTTAAAGGAAGAAATGCAGAAGCAGTTTCAGATTATGCAGTGGGAATGCTGTTAAGTGAATGTAGAAATATTGCAAGAGCCTTTCATTCAATTAAAGGTGGAAAGTGGAGAAAAGAATTTTCTAATTCCAGCTGGGTTCCAGAATTAAAGGGAAAAAATGTTGGTGTTGTTGGATTTGGATATATAGGAAGACTTGTAGCTAAAAAACTTTCAGGTTTTGAAACAAATACCATGGTTTATGATCCGTTTGTAGATCCTAAAGTTATAAAGGAAGCAGGCTGCACTCCTGTTGATAAGGAAACTTTATTTAAGGAAAGTGATTTTATAACACTGCACGCTCGTTTAAGTGAAGAAACTAAAAACCTTGTAGGTGAAAAAGAATTGGCACAAATGAAACCTACAGCATATCTTATAAATACTGCAAGGGCAGGGCTTGTAGAGGAAAAGGCACTTTTAAAGGCATTAAAAGAAAAAAGCATAGCTGGAGCAGGCCTGGATGTATTCTGGACGGAACCTATACCTGAAGGCAGTGAATTCTTAGAATTGGATAATGTGACTTTATCAACTCATATAGCAGGTACCACTAAAGAGGCATTGAGCAGATCACCAGAGCTTCTTATGGAGGATATTGGGAAACTATTAAAGAATGAAGAAACTAGATTTATGGTAAATCCTGAAGTTATTAAAAATGAAGAATTTAAAAAATGGCTTAATGAGGTGATAGGATGCTAGTTAGTTTATCATCAATGTTAAAAGATGCCCATCTAAGGAAATATGCAGTAGGATCTTTTAACGTCTATAATTTTGAAACTATAAAAGGTGTACTGGAATCAGCTGATGAATTAAAAAAGCCCGTTATAGTAGCGTTTGGAGAAAAGTATTTGGGTAATATGGATGTAGATACGGTTTATGCAGTGGTAAATTCTCTGGCAAAAGATATCAATACTCCAGTTGCGCTTCATTTAGATCACTGCAAGTCTTTTGAACATATTATACAGGCTGTCAGGGCAGGTTTTACATCAGTAATGTTTGATGGATCCAGTCTTAGCTTTGAAGAGAACTTAAAAAAGACAAGGGAAATAACATCAATTGCACATGCAGTAGGTGTAACAGTAGAAGCAGAGCTTGGAGCACTGTCCCGTGGAGAGTATTCAAATGAAGATGAAGGAAAACAAATTTATACAGATCCAAGTCAGGCTGAAGAGTTTGTAAAAAATACGGAAGTAGATGCACTTGCTGTGTCAATAGGTACTGTTCATGGTATGTATAAAGGAGAACCTAAGATAGATATAGGAGTATTGAAGGAAATATCTTCAAAGGTAGATACACCTTTAGTACTGCATGGGGGATCAGGAACTCCTGAGGCCACTATTAAAGAATGCATATCAAATGGTATCTGTAAAATAAATGTAAACACTGAAATATCAATGTACACTGTAAATAAAATAAAAGAAGCATTTAAATCAAATACAAATTATCATCTTTCAAAAATATCTTTAATGGAAGTAGAATACATTAAAGAAGTTGTAAAAAAATATATGAATATGTTCTATGGCGCATAAGTATTTATATAATTTGTATTTTTAAAATTAAGATATTGAACTATTTTCAGAGGAATATATGTATGTATTCCTCTAAAAAATAGTTTAATTAATACCTTATGAATAGGTTCCACCTGAATCCAAGAATTATTTGATGAATTGGCAAAGGTGGACAAACTGTTAAATAATTAGGAAGGTGTATTTGTTTCAAGATGAATACGTTTTTATATAGAATTGGTTTAAAATTTGGAGGTAGATTATGGAGTATATAATTATAATTGATGTAGGTACATCCAGTCTAAGATCTATAGTTTATAACTTAAAAGGCAAGATTATACATGAAGAGTCTAAAGAGTATCATACGGTAATAACAAATGGCAATAATGTGGAGCAGGATCCTGAAACCTGGCATGACGCATTGTTTTTTGCACTTATGAATACGGCAAGATATGTGGAGAAAAATAAGTTAGATATACGCACAATTGCCGTGACCTCCCAGAGGGCATCCGTAATTCCGGTGGATATAAAAGGACAGCCATTGTACAATGCCATCATGTGGCAGGATAAAAGAAGTACCGTACAGTGTTCTGAGATCTCAAGTGTAATAGGTGTTAATGATCTTTATCATAAAACGGGATTAAGGCTGGATCCGTATTTTTCAGCTCCGAAAATGTTATGGCTCAAGGAAAAAGAGCCTGAAATATATAAAAATGCATATAAGTTATTAGGTGTACAGGATTTTATTATACATTTGCTTACGGGTAAATTTATTACTGATTGGACACAGGCATCAAGAACTATGCTTATGAATATAAATGATTTTAATTGGGATGAAGAATTGCTCAGTGGAATTGGAATAGATGCAGAATTGTTACCTGAACTCTGTGCTCCTGGTTCCATAGTTGGAAATCTGACAGAGGAAATGTCACAAATTACTGGGTTGAAATCTGGTATTCCCATAATTATAGGAGGCGGGGATCAGCAATGTGCAGCGTTGGCTTTAAATGTGTTAAGGCCGGGTTCTGCGGAAGCCAATACAGGTACAGGCTCTTTTGTAATTGCATTTTCTGAAAAACCTGCTTTTGATAAAGATATGAGGACATTGTGCAGTGCTTCTGCCATGCCTGGTAAATGGATAGCTGAAGCAGGCATTTTTAATACAGGCGCTATATATAGATGGGTTAAAGAACAATTTTACAGTGAAAGTGCTGAAGGTTCTTTTAAAATATTAAACAATGAAGCTTTAGAATCTACAGTAGGCGCAAATGGTGTATTGCTGCTTCCGCACTTTCAGGGAAGTGCAGCACCTTATTGGAATCCTATGGCAAAGGGAGTAATCTTTAACCTTACTTTGGGAACTAAAAGAGGTGACTTGGCAAGAGCTGTACTTGAAGGAATTGCCCTTGAAATAGCCGATAATATTCATCTTATTGAAAATATTTCTGATGAAATCAATATGGTCAGTGTAGCAGGAGGAATGACTAAATTTGATTTGTTTGATAAAATTCAGGCCAGTACATTCAACAAAAATGTGATTAAATATGAGAACAGTGAAGCAAGCTCACTGGGGGCATTGATAAGTTCGGCGGTTACATTGGGTATTTATGATAACTATAATGAGGCATTTGAAAATATATGTAACGGCAAGCAGAAAATATTTGAACCTGATAAAGATAATGCAATCAAATATGCAGAACTTTTAAAAAGAAAAAACAGTCTTTATAATGCCTTGGAAAAAGGTGATATTTATAAGTTATTTAGTTGAAACTATTCACCGGGGTCTTGACCCCGGATTGCCCTATAAACTTCTGATTATATCTGAAAGTTTTTTTAGACCAAATTGCAAATCATGTATTGAAGCATAAGAATAGGAGATTCTTATATTGTAGTTTTCAGTAAAATCATATATGTACCCGGGATTGATCAGTATTCCATTTTTACAGCACTTGCAAAACAGCTTTTGCATGTCTAGCTTATTTTTCAATTTCAGCCATATGTAAAATCCTCCTTTTGGAACATTCCATCCAGCTATATCTGAAAAATATTTTTCAAGAACTTTTAGTGTAATCTGCCTTCTTAATTTAAGTCTTTCTCTGAGTTCTTTTAGATATATTTCATATAATCCACTTTCTATCCATTCTGCAGCTGTGTACTGTGAAATAGAGCTGGCGCCATAGTCTGTCTGCATTTTAACATCTCCAAGACGTTCTATAACGGGTTCAGGCCCTATGACCCATCCGATTCTCATTCCTGCTGCTAGAGATTTTGAAGTAGTTCCCATGTATAGTACAACTCCCTCTTTATCCCTTGACTTTAAAGTTTCAGGGGGAATTTCATCCAGCCATAATTCCCTATAGGCATCATCCTCAATAATAGGAAGTCTTTCACGCATACATAAATTTAATAATTTATCTCGTCTGTCCCCTGACATTACTATTCCCGTAGGATTATGAAATGTAGGAATAGTGTATAAAAGAGAGGTTTTCTTATCTAAGTTTTTTAAAAACTCATTTAATATAACCCCATCTTTATCCATGGATATTCCCTTTAATTTAATTCCCCAGGACTCAAATACATGAATTGATTTTATATAAGAGGGTTTTTCCACAAGAACAGTAGAGCCAGGTTTTAATATACTCATTGAAATTAATTGAAGTGCTTGAAGTGAGCCTGAAACAATTAATATGGAAGCAGGTGATGCATTTATATGAAATTTCTTTACATATTGACTTAAAACTTTTCTTAAATATAATGAGCCCCTGGGCCTTTCATATCCCAGCGATTTTATTTTACTGGAAATGCTGACAAATACTTTTTTCATCATTTTTTGGGGGAATAGTTCCGGTGAAAGTTCCCCAGTACCAAGCCGTATTATATTATCTCTGTACTCCAGTTTGTTTATAATTTGAATTGTAAATAAATTGGGTTGTTGTATTCCGTTTTTTATATAGTGATCCCAACTTTCGGCGGATGTTGAAGCCATTAAAGACCAGGTATTATTTACAATTACAGTTCCATCTTTACCTCTGCCCTCAATTAATCCATCTGCCTTTAATTCGTCTAAGGCTTCTACCACAGTACTTCTGTTTACTTGAAATATTTTTGCCAAGCTCCTCTGTGCTGGGAGTCTGGAGCCTACAGTCCACTCTCCGTTTCCTATCTTTTCTTTTACGTAATTTACAATTTGCCTGTACAGGGAAATGGAAGATTTTCTGTCAGGTTTCCAATCTATATTTAACATACATATTCAGATCCTTTTATCTATAATATAGCAAGTGATTCTTAGGGCCAAGTGGAGCCTGCCCAGCGGTGTTTGCTGCTAATTTAGCAATGGCAGCGTTCGTATAAAATTAAGGCCAAGTTTTAGTCCATAATAAATTATTATTATACCACATATCATGTTAATTATTTTTATGGACTTTTTATTAAAACTATGTTTAAAGTTAGATACAATAGTCGTGAGAAATATAAACCAAAAGGCTGATGCGGTACAAGAGCCTAATATAAAAAACGAGGAGGCTTCATGGGAAAGGGAGGATTTAAATCCTCCAAGAAGCAGTGAACCGTCAATAATAGCTTGAGGATTCATCCAGGTTACAATAAAACAGGATGTAATTATCTTAATTAAATTCCTCTCTTTAACTGTTTTATTGTCAGTATGTGGTTTGTTTATTATAAGGCTTAGTCCAATATATATGACCACAATACAGCCAACCAATAGAACAATGCCTTTTAAAATTTTTGACTTTTGAATTACAGTTCCCATTCCCCAAAAACAAGTAAGTGCAAGGGAAATATCAAAAAATATTGTTATGAAAGCCACTTTATATGCGTCAGTTTTTTTATTCCATAGGGCAGAATTGATAACATAGAGATTTTGCATACCTATTGGTGCAACATAGGAGATTCCCAGCAAAAGACCCTGTATAAAATATTTCATTATTTTTAACCTCCAGGCATTTGTATTTCATATAATCAATTATATTTATTGGATAGGGTCATGTCTGCAACCAGAAATTAAAAATTATACCAACCAAAACTCATGCATAGTTAGTGGAAAAATAAAATTAAGGTAGATTGTAAATAAATTAATAGAACACAAGTTTATATATGGCAGGGAAAAAAGTCACTCCTTTACAGAGGCCTTAATTCAGCATATCATGATTATTGACATTTATAAAATAATGTATTATCATTGATTATAGTAAATTAATTACTGCTTTTGGTGTAAAATGGTGGTATATTTACTATAATTGATTTGTTGTCTACTAGAATATAATAGTTTAATTAATGTTAAGGAGAAAATTAGTGTGAATAACAATGTATTTACTATAATAAGAACAAAATATAATTTATTATCCCCTGTACAAAAGAATATTGCAGATTTTATTTTAAATAACAGAAATGAAGTTATTCTTCTTTCTATAAGTGATCTTGCCGGACAGTGCAATACCAGTGAAACAACTATAATGAGATTTTTAAGAAAAATAGGGTTTAGTTCATATCAGGTATTTAGAGTGAGAACTGCACAGGATATATCTGCAGAATCAACTCAAGCCATATATGAAGAAATCAAACCTGATGATAGTACCGGCGATGTTAAAGAAAAGGTTATATTTTCCACGGTAAATTCTATAAAAGATATTAGTAGAATGGTAGATGATGAATCAATTGATAGGGTGATAGATTTGATTTTTAATGCCAGGAGAGTGCTGTTTTTTGGAATGGGTGCCTCAGGAATAATTGCAAAAGATGCATTTCATAAGTTTTCACGAATTGGGTTAAATGTTTTTACCTGTGATGATTCTCATATAATGAATATAGTATGTGCTCATACAGTCCCATCTGATCTTTTATTTATAGTTTCACATTCGGGGGAGAGCAGTGAAGATTTAGATTGTATAGATATAGCAAAGGAAAATGGCAGTAAAGTTGCAGCTTTAACAAGTTATATACATTCCACAATAACCAAAGTTGCAGATGCAGTATTGTTAAGTTCCACAAACGAGACGAAATATCGTTCGGACGCAATGGTTTCACGAATTGTACAACTTGTTATCATAGATATACTTTATGTAAAATTGATTTTAAAAATGGGACCTTCCAGTATAAAAAGAGTTAACAAGTCACGTTTGGCTGTAGCCAGGAGAAAACGATAACTTATAAAGTAAAAGGCCTCTTTCAGGTTAGCTGCTAAATTAAACTGAAAGAGGTTTGTAATATTGTATTATTTTTTTAGAATGAATTATAGATATAATATTGTCCACGAAAGTTTTCTAATAGCATATAAAACTTTCTATTTGATTTAAGTCCATTCCGAAGTATGCCCATCTGCCCCGGTACCATCTATATCCGGAAACGGATCTTTTTCCTACAGTAGTTATCCATGCCCAGAATGGATTTCCCCTTTTTGGCCAGATATACACGTATTTGAATACACAGGGCCTTAAAGAACCGGAATCAACTGCTTTTGGTTGAGGACCTGATTTTAAATTGGATTTTTCTTTTGAAGGGACATTGGATGGAGGAGGGCCCGGAGGAAGTTTATTTTGTTGTCTCGTCATTTGCATAGGATACTGGGAGACACAAAATTGGCAGTAAGGACAGTAAAATTGATGAAAGGATTTGTCATCCATCTCATTATCGTATTCATCTTCAAATCTAAAGCAATTATAATCGTACATGTACACAACTCCTATTTTTACTCTTACTCTAATGATATGTTTATGTCTATATTATAGTTACAGATTGAAAATATTATTTAAAAAAGTTGTTATATGAAATTTTAAAGTTGTATATTATAATTTAGATATAGGTAATTTTATTATAATTTATCCTATATTTTCTTTAAATATTAAAGGGGAAGTGTTATTATTTTTCAGATTGATGAAGAAATATCGGAATCTCATAAAAGATGTATTCAGTATGGAATAGATAAAGACAGAGTCTTTCCAACAAAAATACTTAAGGATAAGGAATTTCATGTAGTAGTGGAAAAAAATAGAGGGCTTATAAAAGTTGTAAAACCCTTTATGAAAATACTATATAAATTCTTGAAAAATTCAGGATTTTCACTGTATCTTACGGATGAAAGGGGCATTGTTCTAACTATTATAGGTGATAAAGATATAATAGAAGAAGAAAAAAAGATGGGTATTGTAGAAGGTGCTGACATGAGTGAAAAAAGCACAGGTACTAATGCCATAGGTGTTGCCCTTTATGAAAATTGTGCAGTTCAGATTTCAGGAGAAGAACATTTTATAACTACATATTATACCTGGACTTGTTCAGCAGATGTCATCCATAATGGAGAAGGCAGTATAATAGGATGTTTAAATTTAACGGGAAGACGTCAGCTGGTGCATCCTCATACTTTAGGACTTGTAGTTGCATCAGTAAGATATGTTGAAAACCAATTAAAGGTGGAAGAGACTCAGTATGAATTGTTTCAAGCTCATCAATATATGGATAAAGTTATAAATTCCATTAGCTCGGGGATTCTTGCCGTTGATGATAATGGAAAGATAAGAGCTATAAATAATAGTGCCTGTGATATCCTATATGTAAAAAAAGAAGTGGTTGGCAAGAGCGTGGACAATATTTTAAATAATTGGGAAAATATATTCAGCGAATTAAAAAGAGGCAAAATTTATGAGAATAGGGAGATATTATATTCTTATGGGGATAAAAGGCAAAGGTTTAATTTAAATGTATATCCTATAAAAAATCAAGATGGTACTATAACAGGAATGGTGGCCATGTTTAAAAACATGAATAAAGTATACAATCTTGTAAACAAATATATAGGTAAAACGGCTACTTATACTTTCGATGATTTAATAGGGGAAAGTGAAATAGTACGTAAATTGATAAATCAATCAAAAAATATAGCAGATAGTCCGTCTACAGTTTTAATTCAAGGTGAAAGCGGGACAGGTAAGGAACTGGTTGCTCAATCAATTCACAATGGAAGCAGCAGAAGAAATAATCCATTTGTAGTTATAAACTGCGGTGCAATACCTGAAAATTTAATAGAAAGTGAATTGTTTGGATATGAAGAAGGTGCCTTTACGGGAGCCAGAAGAGGTGGACGTGCCGGAAAATTTGAGCTTTCAGATGGTGGAACCTTATTTTTGGATGAAATAGGTGAAATGCCATTGGATATGCAGGTGAACTTATTGAGGGTACTTCAGGAAGGATGTGTTACAAGACTTGGTGGAAACAGATGCATAAGTGTGGATGTAAGGATTATTGCAGCAACCAATAAAAATTTGAAAGAGGAAGTTGAAAAGGGAAATTTCAGAGAGGATTTGTATTATAGATTAAGTGTAATTCCGCTTTATGTTCCACCTCTTAGATACAGGGAAGGAGATATAGAAATACTAATTAAACATTTTTTGAAAGTTAAATCTATTAAATTAAAAAAAACTATACCCATAATAGATGGTGAATTATATGAAAAACTTTTGAATTATAATTGGCCCGGCAATGTTAGAGAACTTGAAAATTGTATTGAAAACATTGTGAACATGAATGGAAATACTTCATTTAGTTTTAAAGATAAAAGCTGTTGTAAAATGAAAGTAAATCATGAACAAAAAGGTTTTAAGTATAATATGTACTCGCTGGAGCAGTGGGAGGAAATGGCTATAGCGGACTGCATACAAAAATGTAATTATAATATTACCAGGGCTGCCAGGGTTTTACAGATAAACAGGAGCACCCTGTATAGCAAAATAAAAAAATTCAACATAAAAATCCGATGATAAATATTTATCAAATATTTATCTCCTATGATTTAAAATACCGTATAAAAAGACAACAGTGTTGTAAAACACCACAATTTTTAAATAAGTATTGTAGTATTTTACAACACTCATGTTAAAAAATTAGTATATAAATAAATGATCAAAGATTTAATTTATTTTAAACTTGGTTTATACGGTACACAGGTGCAATATTAATTGTTTTTGTGATGCAAATAAACTTCTCATAAAGTTAAAAACCCCATTTATGCGATAATATGGTTAAAATTTTAACATCCTGGAATGAATCTTGCTTTTATAATAATGAAGATATGACATTTTATAAATTAGGAGGTTTTATTTTATGAAAGGTTTTGCGATGATAGGTGCTGGTAAGACGGGATGGATTGAAAAAGATAAACCAAAAGCAGGTCCATATGATGCTATAGTTTCTCCACTAGCTGTTTCACCATGTACATCTGACATTCATACTGTATTTGAGGGAGCCCTTGGAGAAAGAAATAATATGATTTTAGGACATGAAGCAGTAGGAAAAATAGTTGAAGTAGGAAATATGGTTAAAGATTTCAAGCCGGGTGATAGAGTAATAGTACCATGCACTACACCTGATTGGGGAACATTAGAATCTCAGGCAGGGTTTCCGCAGCATTCAGGTGGAATGCTTGCAGGATGGAAATATTCAAATTTTAAAGATGGAGTTTTTGCAGATTATTTTCACGTAAATGAAGCAGATGCAAATCTTGAAATTTTACCGGATGAAATACCTGTGGAAAGTGCTGTCATGATAACAGATATGATGACTACGGGTTTTCATGGTGCAGAGCTGGCAGAAATAGAATTAGGACAAAGTGTAGTAGTTATAGGTATAGGGGCAGTTGGACTAATGGCCTTGGCAGGAGCCAGACTTCGTGGAGCAGGGAGGCTTATAGGTGTTGGAACAAGAAAAATTTGTGTTGAAGTTGCCAGGAGTTATGGAGCAACTGATATAGTAAGTTATAAAGAGGGAGATATTGTTGATCAAATCATGAATCTGACCCATGGAGAGGGCGTTGATCGTGTAATCATAGCTGGAGGGAATACTGATACTCTGGCACAGGCTATAACCATGGTTAAACCCGGGGGAGTGGTTTCCAATGTAAATTATCATGGAAAAGGAGACTTCCTGCCTATACCTCGTGAAGCATGGGGATGCGGGATGGCTCATAAAACCATAAAGGGGGGACTTTGCCCCGGAGGAAGGCTGAGAATTGAGAGATTAATAGATCTTGTAAGGTATAACAGGGTTGATATAAGTAAACTTGTCACTCATGTATACAACGGTTTTGAAAATATAGAAAAGGCACTTTTGCTTATGAAAGATAAACCTAAGGATTTAATTAAACCGGTAGTTGTAATAGAAAAGTAGTTTTTAAAACTATCAAGTGATTTTTAGTCAGGGTGAAGCTTTCTTATAAGAAATGATTTTCATACCCAATCTTAGAAAAATTTATTCGGGGGCGCAGCATTGCTTATCATCTCCCAGCATACAAGCCTATGGCTGTCAGCAATGGCAGCCATAGGGTAAACTCAAAGTCCAAAAGTCCAATCTTAACCTCTATCTTTTTCTTAAATAATAGCTGATGCCTAAAAATTGCTTTTGCATCAGATTATCTGATTCTCCATAAATTTGAATTTTAACTCACATGATTAATTTAAGGTTGTATTTAAAATATTGAAGAATAATATATTTCTATATTTTACATAATAATTGTAATAATATTTTTTTAATATAGCAATGGGATAAAATAGAAGCTGTTTTTTACACTAAGGGAGGAAAATTTATGAGTGATTTTAAGGTTCAAACTCAAGTATATTTTGGAAACAGCCCTCTGCAGAGGTTAAGTAAATTTAAAAATGAGAGGGTATTTATAGTGACAGATCCATTTATGGTTAAGTCTGGAGCTATAAATATGATAACTGATGAATTAATAAAGGCTGGGGCTGAATATCTGGTGTTTTCAGATATAACTCCCGATCCATCTACAGAAGTGGTGGTAAGGGGCTCGGAAGCCATGATAAAATTTAATTCTAATATTATAATAGCATTAGGAGGAGGTTCGGCTATAGATTCGGCAAAGGCCATAAAATATTTTAGCTTAAAAGTAAAGAAAACAAATAATAAGGAGAAGATAAAATTTGTAGCTATACCCACCACCAGCGGAACAGGTTCAGAGGTTACTGATTTTTCAGTTATAACAAATACAAAAAATAATATAAAATCCACACTTGTAGCAGAAGAACTTTTACCTGATGAGGCAATATTGGACGCAGATTTAGTAAAGACAGTTCCAGATTTTGTTACTGCAGACACCGGAATGGATGTCCTTACTCACGCCATAGAATCATATGTGTCAACTAAAGCCAACGATTTTACTGATGCCTTGTCAGAAAAGGCTGTAAAACTTGTTTTTGAAAATATTTTGAAGGTATATAAAAATGGAAATGATTTAGAGGCCAGAAAAAAGATGCATAATGCATCCTGTATGGCAGGTATGGCCTTTAATAATGCTTCATTGGGATTGAACCATGGCATGGCTCATACCATTGGTGCCAGATATCATATATCTCATGGAAGAAGCAACGCAATAATATTGTCTCACGTAATAGAATATAATGCGGATATTATGGACTTTAATTCAAGCCAATATACAAAGACAGCTCAAAGATATGCATATCTGGCAAACATTATTGGAATGCCTTCTACAAGTATAAGGCAGGCTGTTAGAAATCTTATGGATGCTGTAAAAGATCTGCTGAAGAACATGAATATACCTGATTCATTGAGAGAGTTTGGGGTTCCAAAAGAAGAATTTTATAACAGTCTGGAGGAAATGGCTCAAATAGCTATAGAGGACAGATCCACCAGTACAAATCCAAAAAACCCCAAAATAGAGGATGTAAAAAAATTATTTAAAGATATTTATTAATAAATAGAAGGATTTTCATCTTTAATGCCATGGAGTAATGAATAGCCGGAAAGGGATAATTATTGACAAATATTTAGTTCAAGTATAAAATTTAAACATAAGAATACAAGGATGGTATTTATGGAAGGTATATCTTTCAATATTTGTAAAGGTATTTATGGTGATGATTATGGAAGAAAAGCAGAGGGTAATACAAGAGTATGTTCCAGGAAAACAGGTTACACTAGCACATGTAATAGCAAATCCCAATAAAGATTTATACAGGAAACTTGGACTGATAAGTGAAAATATGAACGCCATAGGAATACTAACTATAACTCCCAGTGAAGCGGCAATTATAGCAGCAGATGTAGCCACAAAAGCAGCACAGGTTTATATTGGATTTGTAGACAGATTCAGTGGATCCTTAGTTATAACTGGAGATGTTTCCAGTGTGGAATCTGCACTGAGAGAAGTGATTAATGTTTTGAGCAAGATACTTAAATTTTCTGTGGCTGATATAACTAAATCATAGGGATTGCAGGGGAATTATTATGAAAACTTTATTATTGATAGGCAAAGCGGGATCCGGGAAAACTACTTTTTGCCAGGTTATGGCGGACCAGGAGATAACTTATAAAAAAACTCAGGCCCCGGAATTTTTAAATGGCACATTCGTAGATACACCGGGAGAATATATAGAGAACAGGCTCTATAGTGCAATTTCAGTTCTTTCGGCAGATTGTGATGCAATAGCTGTTTTTCAGGAGTGTACAAATTTGGATATCATATTTCCACCTAGTTTTGCAGGTATGTTTGCCAAGCCTGTTATAGGTATAATAACTAAAACAGATCTTTGTGAAAGAAGCAGTGACATTGAGATTGTAGAAGAAATTTTAAATATGGCAGGTGCTGAACCCGTGTTTAAAGTCAGTAGTTTAGATAAGACTGGTTTTGAAGAAATAAAAAAATATATTGAAGATTAAATCATAATATATAGAAAAACTTATCCGGCGGATAAAATTTTTCTGTGTATTATTTTTTTATAATGATGAAAATAGCCTGTTTTGTAGAGTTATAATATAATTATGTAGTTCTAATATAAGGAGATGGGTTACTTTGTATCCTATAAAATTTGAAAATTTGTATTATAAGAAAATTTGGGGAGGAAGAGATTTAGAAGCTTTCAGGAATAACCTTCCGGAAGGAAAGATAGGGGAAAGCTGGGACATTGCATGCCATAAAAATGGTACAGGAACAGTAGCTAATGGAAAATTAAAAGGAGTTAAATTTGACAAACTCATTGATACACTGGGGGAGAAACTTTTAGGAACTGAAATTAAAAAAGAAAGATTTCCCCTTCTCATAAAATTAATCAATGCTACAGATAAACTTTCCATACAAGTTCATCCAAATGATATGTATGCTAATAAGGTGGAAAATGATTCCGGCAAATCGGAAGTGTGGTATGTTGTAGATGCTTTTGAAGGTGCCAGTTTAATAGTGGGAACTAAAAGAGAATGTACTATGGATCAGTTTAGAAATGCTATTAAACAGGGAAATCTGGAGAAGTTTATGAATAGAGTGCCTGTTAAAAAAGGTGATGTATATTTTATAAAAAGCGGGCTCGTTCATGCTATATGCCAAGGAGTTATTATAGCGGAGATTCAACAGAGCAGTGATGTGACTTATAGGGTTTATGATTATGGCAGGGGAAGAGAACTTCATGTTAAAAAGGCACTGGATGTAGTAGATTTGAATTTAAAAGGGGAAAAAAGCAGGGGAATAACTTTAAAAAGAGATGGTTTTGAAAAAACTTATTTGTGCCTCGCAAAGGAGTTTTCGCTGGAGTTGTATGATATTTATGATAAAGCTTCAGAAACAAGTGATAGGGAAAGGTTTTATATATTTACCTGTGTTGACGGGCAGGGACAGATAATATATGATAATGGAGCCGAAAACATATTTAAAGGAGATAGCTTTCTTATCCCTGCATTTTTAGAGAATTATACATTGAAAGGGAAGATGAAATTACTTAAAAGCTATGTGCCGGACTGCAGCAAAGTGGAAAATGATATATTGAAAGAAATTGTAAAGTTTTAAATCAGGGGTATGCATATGTCATGCCTCCATTTTTTTATAGAATTTTATTAAAAACTCTTGCAAAATAATAACTAATGTTATATAATAATAATTGTTCAAGAGAGTTAATAAAATTAATTACATAAAATGAATTTAGGAGGAATTTTATATGAAAAAGTTTGTTTGTTCAGTATGTGGATATGTTTATGAAGGAGAAAAGGCACCTGAAAAATGTCCTGTATGTGGTGCTCCATCAGATAAATTTGTAGAAAAATCAGAGGACTCGGATAATTGGGCGGATGAGCATAAAATAGGTGTTGCAAAGGGAGTAGATCCCGAAGTACTAGAAGGATTAAGAGCTAATTTTACTGGAGAATGTTCTGAGGTAGGAATGTATCTTGCTATGAGTCGTCAGGCTGACAGAGAGGGATATCCAGAAGTTGCGGAAGCATACAAGAGAATAGCTTTTGAGGAAGCAGAACATGCATCTAAATTTGCTGAATTATTGGGAGAAGTTGTGGTGCCGGATACAAAGAAAAACCTTCAGATGAGAATAGATGCGGAAGCAGGAGCATGTAAAGGTAAAAAAGATCTGGCAACTCTGGCTAAAAAATTAAATTATGATGCAATTCACGATACAGTACATGAGATGTGCAAGGATGAAGCAAGACATGGATGTGCATTTCAAGGATTGTTAAACAGATATTTCAAATAAACGCAATTAACGATTGATATTGTTCCCCATAAAAAAGGATCTGTATACATGTACAGATTCTTTTTTTATGAGTTTATTTAAGCTAAATACATAAAATAGGACAATTTATCTTTTGTTGAAGTTTCAAAATCTATATTTCTTATATGGTATGCATTGCCTCCATAGTCATAACCCTGATTGTCACATATGTATGCATAGTCAAAGCTGGAGGGGTCCGCCCATTTCATAAAGGTATATGTGTGAGTAGGACCATTTCCGTAACTTGTGGTAAAACATATATCGCCGGGCAGAAGCAGAGATAAATCATAGCCGATTTTCCAGCCCATGCTTTCCAGTACAGATGTAAGGGTGAGAGTATTTGCCACATAGGCTGGAACATCAAGTCCGGCTCTTCTAAGGGCTTCACTGGCAAAATATACACAATTGTTGCTGGTATCCCCATCATGAAGCTCTATAGCTCTTTCCAAAACTGACTGCCTGTTGTCATAATTCATAAGATAATTATAGAGGCTTGTACCTATTGATGACTGAGTCCTATAATCATTTGAAATGGACTGCACAGGTACAAATGGGTTTACAGTTACTTGTAAAGTTACTGTTTTACTGTAGCCTTCTACTGTGCCTTTAAAAACATAGTTTCCCGGTATACTTGTCATATTTGAGGGTTCATCCTTATCCCAGGACACATCTACGGAGCTTGTGGAATTGTCCGACATTTTCGCAGGTAATTTTGCAGGCAAACTGTAATCATCTTCTTGATCTATAGTCGTATTTATATCGTCAATGGATACTATAGAGGGGACTGTTCTAAATTTTACCACAGTAGGATTTCTGAGTTTCCTGTTATATAAGGATACTATATCTTCTCCTATAGTCAGAGTGTAGTCGGAATCATAGTCATAATTAACTGTAGGTGTTACAACAACGGATTTATTGTTATCTGCTGAAGACAAGGCTATGGGAATTTCCTTATTGTTTTTATCAACTACTTTTATTTTATCTTTTAAAGAGGCTATATCCACTGGCTCATTAAATTCTATTTTCCAGCTTTTATTAATGGGAGTAGCGGATTTAATTATAGTATTGTAAGTTGTATTTTGACTAGTACTTGCATCATATGTATCATTTTCATTAGATAAACTTTGTGCAGAGGCTGAATCAACATTAGATACAGTATTTTCATCCGCGGATTTTTTCTCTGATGAATTCTGCACAGAGCTTAAATTAGCTGCAGATGAGGTATTTTCACTGCTGTTATCTGTGGAATTGGAAGAAGTATTAGGTAAATTAGTTGTACTGGTGATGGTAGATTTTGCAGAAGACTTGTCCAAATTATCTGATGCCAGTACCGTAGTGTAATGAAATCCTTGAACAAGCATATAAATTCCACAAAATAATAGAAATCTTTTTATGAAGTTTTTCAATTGCATTCCTTCCTTCTATTTTTATTTATGTGAGAGTTTTATTTTATACAAAACTCCTCGACAATAAGTTTAATTCTTTTAAGACATAAGTTCAATAGTGTTATTAATATTATAATTTAACATTTAAATGGATAAATTATAATATTAATAAAAATACAGCATACTATTTATAATATCAAGCGATTTTAGATTCAGGTGAAGAGTTTATCAGGGGGTACAGTATTTGATTATCCATTGATTTACAAGGCCTTGGGTGCTAGCAATAACAGCTATGGGATAAAAATTAAATTGTTATTAAGTAAAAGGTTGGTAAATGAGAAAGGAGAGATGTAGTTGACAAAAAAAAATGCAGATAAGCTAAAAGAGTTTATTATTAGATTTATGGAAGATGATGTTCTAGCACTTGCTTCTCAACTTGCTTATAGTTTGATATTTTCTTTCTTCCCCTTTTTAATTTTTATTATAAGTTTTATAGGATACAGCGATGTAAACAGCAGTGATATATTAACTGTACTAGGCTATATATTGCCTAAAAATATATTGGAATTAATAGAGAGCACTGTGGTTAGAATTACAACTACCAAAAATACCCAGATGGTATATCTAAGTTTGATTTTTACAATATGGGCTTCTTCCAGTGGGTTTCACGCAGTGATAAAGGCACTTAATAAAGCATATAATCAGAAAGAACACAGGACTTTATTTAAGATATATGCTGTATCAATATTATGTACTTTGGGAATAACGGTGATAATGGTAATTACTATATTATTTTTGGTATTTGGAGGAATGCTTGGAGGTATGTTGGCCTCTAATTTGGGATTTTCCCAGGAATTTAACTTTATATGGGATATATTAAGATATGTGATTATGTTTGTTTCCACTGTATTTATCTTTGCAGCTGTATATATTTATACTCCCAGTGTGAAGCTTACATGGAAAGAAATAATTCCAGGAGCGGTTTTTTCTGCAGCAGGTATTGTAGTAGTATCTATAGGGTTTGCATTTTATGTAAATAATTTTGCAAATTATTCTATAATCTATGGAAGTATAGGAGCTGCAATAGTTCTTTTGACCTGGCTTTTTATTTTATCTGTCATAACTATTTTAGGAGGAGAGGTTAACGCAGTTTTATTTAGATATGAAGAGAAAGTAAACTGACTGTATGCAGCATATAAAAGCCAGTCTACTTACCTTCAAGTTATCAAACTAAAGAAGAAAATTCTCTTTTATCATGTCCTGCATGGTTTTTCCACCTTGTATTGCCAGCATGATTTTTCCTGATTTTTTTGTGTTTCCCATTAATATTCCACCTACCAATTTGTTGTTTTCAAAGAACAATTTTTGGTAGTTATTATTTGAAGGATCTTTTAAAGACAGAATTTGAGAATCAGGTGAAATTGTACCACAGGAAAACAAGTTTGTGTTCATAGAAGTAAATATCGAAGAAGATATAAAGTCTGTAAAATGTATTTCATCGCCTGAGGCATTGGCCCCGGCAACTTTACCCATCTGCTCTGAAGCAGGCCAGTTTCCATAAACTCTTCCTCTATACTGGCAGATGTCTCCGCAGGCATATATATCTTTTATAGAGGTTTCCATTTTATCTGTTACTATTATTCCCTTATCCGTTTTTATACCTGTATTTTCAACTAATTGTTTATTAGGACGTACGCCTACGGAAAATAAGACCATATGGGTTTTTATAATTTTTCCGCTTTTTAATCGTACACCGGATACTTTTTCTTCTCCCAATATTTCTTCTACGGAGTCTCCTAATATTACCTGTACACCTGATTTATCAACAGCTTCTTTAAAAAGCAGGGCGCCTTCGGAGTCCAATTGACGTGGCAGCAGTCTGTCTGAAAATTCTACTACTGTAACATCCAAACCAAAGTTCTTAATTGACCATGCAGCTTCAAGCCCCAACAGTCCTCCACCAATTATTACTGCATTTTTAGACTTAGACATGTAGTTTTTTATATTTTTTGCATCCCACAGGTATTTTAGAGAAAATACTCCTTTTTTATCTCTGCCCTTTATTGGAATTATAAAATTGGAGCTTCCGTTTGCAAGTATAAGTTTATCATATGAAAATTCTTGTCCATTTTCTCCAATTATTTTTTTTGAACTTGTATCTATATTTTTTACAGTGCAGTTTAAAATAAGTTTTATATTATTGTTTTTATACCAATTTTTATCAGAAAGATAGAAATCCTTATCAGGTACAGGTTTTAAAAGATAATCTGAAAGTTCAGGTCTATAATAAGTAATAGTGTTTTCAGAAGAAATAATAGATATACTGCAGCTCTTATTTCTCTTTCTTATGGAATCAGCGGCATGGTACCCTGCAGCACCATTTCCAATTATTATAAAGTCCTCATCTTTATCTGCACTAAAATCTCCAGGACTTTTTTCAGATACTTCTACAAATTGACTGGCATCGGCACCGCATACTGGACAAACCTCCGGTGGTTCATTTCCTTCAAATATTACTCCACAAACAAGACACTTCCATTTTTTTATAGATTTAAAGTTTTCATCTTTAACCTTTTTATTTGAGTCCTCATTAATCTTTCCTTCATGACTTTGTTGAAGTTTATAATTTGACATTAAATCCTCCCCTAGATATATTTGTTTTAATTATTAATAAATAATTGTTATTTATATTATTATATTATATATGGAAAGTAAAATCAACTGAATAGGCTGAACATTTCATGTGCAATAAATTTTGTAATTATTTTATTAAATAAATTAAAAATAATATTGACAAAAGTTCTTCTAGTTGTATAATATATAATATAAATCATAGTAAATTACTCAGAAATACTTTGAAAAAGAAAAGTAACTTAAATAAAAGTTATACAGAGAAAAAACTATAGGCTGAAAAGTTTTTTAATGGAGTTTAAGTGAAGTGCTCTTTGGAGTTATGTACCGAATCAGTAGTAGGTTACATCGGGATCACCCGTTATAGTGATAGAACATAGCGCTGTGTTTGATTAAGAGTGGAATCCTCAATGGATTCAAAGAGAGTGGGACCACGGAGTATAAGCTTCGTCTCTATATTAAAATGTAGAGAGGGAGTTTTTTTGACGTCAAAATAAAATTATTTGAAGTTGTTGAAATAAATTATTGGGAGGAAAAATAATGATATTTAATAATGCCATAGATATGATAGGAAATACACCTTTATTTAAATTGGATAATTTTAAGGATGCAAATTCAGCTGATATATATATTAAACTTGAAAAATATAATCCGGGAGGAAGCATTAAGGATAGAGCTGCTCTTGGAATGATTGAAAGAGCAGAAAGAGAAAATCTTATAGAGGCGGGAGGAACAATAGTTGAGCCTACTAGTGGAAATACAGGTATAGCTCTTGCCATGATAGGAAAATTAAAAGGATATAAAGTCATAATCGTCATGCCGGAGACCATGAGTGTAGAGAGAAGAAATATGATAAAGGCCTATGGAGCTGAATTGGTTCTTACAGATGGAACCAAGGGAATGAAAGGTGCTATAGAAAAAGCTTATGAAATTGTCAAGGGTAAAAAAGGATACTATATACCACAGCAATTTGTAAATGAAGCAAATCCTCAAAAACATTATGCCACTACAGCTGAAGAAATATTAAAGGACTTAAATGATGTTGATGCATTTATAGCGGGCGTTGGTACTGGTGGAACATTAATAGGAGTGGGAGAAAATTTAAAAAAGCACAATAAGAATACGAAAGTAATCGCAGTGGAGCCTGCAGCTTCACCGGTTTTATCAGGTGGCCAGACAGGACCTCATAAAATACAGGGAATAGGTGCAGGATTTGTACCGGATATATATAAATCAGAACTTGTGGATGAGATTATCACTATAGCAGATGAAGAAGCATTTAAATATGCTAGATTGATGGGAAAAGAAGAAGGAATATTAGTGGGAATATCTTCAGGAGCTAATATATCCGCAGCTATACAGGTAGCTAAGAAGTTGGGAAAGGGCAAGAAAGTAGTTACAGTAGCACCTGATGGAGGAGAGAAGTATCTTTCCATGGGATTGTATGATTAATTTGCAGCAGATTTTGATATTTTAGATAACTTTTCACAGGGATGTGTATTTCCCTGTGAGAAGATATTTACACTTAAATAAAAAATTGAAATAAAAGTTTAAAAAGGGTGATATAATAATGAAAAATCCATTTAGATTATTATCTTATGATATTAAAAATGCCATGAAAAATGATCCGGCTGCTAGAAATCCAGTAGAAGTGTTTTTGGTATATCCATTTATACACGCCTTGATACACTATAGAATATCTCATTTTTTCTATAAAAGAAAATGTTTTTTTATTGCCAGATTAATATCGCAGATATCCAGAATGCTGACTGGTATAGAAATTCATCCAGGAGCTAAAATAGGCAAGGGATTGTTTATTGATCATGGAATGGGGGTCGTAATAGGAGAAACTGCCGAAGTAGGTGACAATGTAACGTTGTACCATGGAGTAACCCTGGGGGGAACTGGGAAGGATACAGGCAAGAGACATCCTACTATCGGAAATAATGTATTGATAGGAAGCGGTGCTAAGATATTGGGACCAATAGTTGTAGGAAATAATGTTAAAATAGGTGCCAATGCCGTAGTTCTGAAGGATGTACCTTCCGATTGTACTGCAGTTGGAATCCCTGTAAGGATTATATATAATAGAAAGAGCGCAGATGTTATAGAAATAAAAGATTATGCAGGACAAAGAAAAAAGATATATAATGAAATGGTAATATAAGATTTTTGTAAGAGTAGGTGAAACATTGGATTACAAGGAGAAAATATTAGATTATTGCCATAAAATCGGATTGGATACTGTAGGATTTACCAGATGCAGAATATATACTGAGCTTAAAGGCTGCCTTTGTTATAGAAAAGAAAATTTATTGGAAAATGAATTTGAAGAAATTGATATTAAAAAGAGGATTAATTATTATGAATATATGGATGGGGGAAAGACAATAATATCTATTGCCTTTCCCTATTTGTTTAAAAAGGATGATGGGCGGAAGGACGTAAAATTTTCAATGTATACCAGGGGAAAAGATTATCATAAGGTGGTAAAAAATTATTTGAAAAGGGTATGTGGTTTTATAGAAGGTCTGGGGGGAAAAGCCAGATATTTTGTAGATAGTAATTTCCTGCCTGAAAGATATATAGCTTTTCAATGCGGGATAGGATTTATAGGAAAAAATAATATGCTTATTACAGATAAGTATGGCTCCTATGTGTTTTTGGGAGAAATAATAACTGATATAGAAATGAAAAGTGATATGCCTATGAAAAGTAAATGTGGCAGCTGCAGATTGTGTGAAATTGCATGCCCCACAGGGGCTCTTATCGGATCCAAGAATTCCAACAGGTGTATGTCCTATATTACTCAAAAAAAGGATATAGACAGCAAATGGTTTACAAAATTTCAAGGAAGACTATTTGGGTGTGATACATGCCAGAAAGCCTGTCCACACAACAGTGATGCTGCTTATTCCAGCATAAAAGATTTTAAGCCCTTTGATTTTATGGAAAATGTAGATTTGAATGAAATTGTAAATATAGACAAGAAGATGTTTATAGAAAGGTACAGTAATACTTCCTGTGGATGGAGAGGTAAAAATATCATCCAGAGAAATGGTATAATAAATGCACTTATTTTAGGCAGGGATGTTAATGTAAAAAATATAAGGTCTGCTTATGTAAAAAATTATTATGATAGACTTTTGCATATTTTAAAATTATAATTTATATAATGGTATTATTTTAAAATTATATGTTATATAAAATGAAAGGTGGCTTTATTTATGATTTCTCCATGGATGGCTAGGCTAATTGGATGTTTACCCCAAGGATTAGTCAGGTACATTTCAAAAAAGGTATTGATAGGTTACTTAAATAAGTATGCAAGTATAGAGGTTAAGGGTATGGAACATTTGGATGGAGTTGAAAGACCCGTTATATTTATATGTAATCATTTAAGTAATTCAGATGCGCTGGTGCTTGGACATATATTTAAGAAGGAAGATTTAACCTTTGTATCAGGTAGAAAGTTAAATGACAATTGTCTTACTAAATTGGGAATGAGCATGACGAAGACCATAGGCATAATGCCGAACTCAGCAGATAAAGGTGCCATTTCCAATATAGTCAGAACACTGAAATCAGGTGAAAGCATACTCATATTTCCTGAAGGCACCAGGAGCAGAACAGCTACTATGAATAAAGGCAAGAGAGGGGTAGTACTTATACAGAAATTATCCAGAGCCAAGGTGATTCCCGTAGGTATATACGGCACTGAAAAACTTCTGCCCATAAATAATAAAGATATGGCTTTGGAAAGTTTTCATTCTGCCAAGGTGGTGGTGAATATAGGAAGGGAACTGCAGGTACCCAGAAAAAATAAAGGGGAAGAAAAACATGAATACGATAATAGGGTAATTGATTTTTACATGTATGAAATTGCAAAGCTTTTACCTGAAAAATATAGAGGAGTTTATAAATTACAATGAAGGTGACAAGTATTGGATAAACAAGATGTAGATAAAATATTAAAAATATTAAGTGAAACATACCCTGAGGCAAAATGTGCTTTGAGTTTTAATTCACCTTATGAATTATTAGTATCCACCATGCTTTCAGCCCAATGTACAGATGTGAGGGTAAATAAGGTTACAAGTGAATTGTATAAGGAATTTAATACTCCTGAAAAAATGGTTTCATTGACGGAGGAGGAACTGGGGGAGAAAATAAAAAGCTGTGGATTTTTTAGAAATAAGAGCAAACATATATTGGAAACAAGTAGAGAAATTATAGAAAATTATCAAGGACATGTTCCAGATACCATGAAGGAATTAATTAAGCTGCCTGGAGTAGGAAGGAAAACTGCAGATGTAGTTTTATCCAATGCTTTTGGAGTACCGGCTATTGCAGTGGATACCCATGTATTCAGAGTATCTAACAGGTTGGGAATAGCAAGGGGAAATACACCTCATAAAGTTGAGATGGAGCTTATGAAAAATATACCTAGAGATATGTGGAGTGATTCCCATCATTATTTAATATGGCATGGAAGGCGCATATGTAAATCCAGAAAACCTGACTGCGAGCATTGTCCTGTAGCTCCTTATTGTGAATATTTCAATCATCCTGAAGAACAGGAAAAAAAGACAGAAACCAAAAATAAAAAAAACTAAATATAACCTGAGCTTATTTAGGGTATAATGCTATATCAAGTGTTATACCCTTTTGTAAATAAGTTTTAAATCTAGATTTCACATATCTATATATTTATGATTTCTCTTCGTATCCAGTCAAGGGCACTCATTGCAGCTCTTCTTCTTATGGCAGCTCTGCTTCCAAAGTACTGGAACTTTTTAACCTGAGTTTTACCCTTGATATAAAGCCCCATATACACTAGACCTACAGGCTTTTCTGGGCTGCCTCCATCGGGACCGGCAATTCCGGTAGTAGATATACCTATGTCTGTATTAGATGTCTTGGCTATACCTTCAGCCATCTCTCTTGCAGTTTCATAACTTACAGCACCGTATTTATCCAGGGTACTTTTTTTAACTCCAAGTCTATTGATTTTAGCTTCATTGCTGTAGGTAACAGCACCTTCTTTAAGTACTGCAGATATACCCGGGTAGTTTATAAGTTTTGCAGCCACTAATCCACCAGTACAGGATTCCGCTGAAGATATGGTATAGTTTTTATCTATAAGCATTTTACCCAGTACTTCTTCCATCTTTATATCGTCTTCACCATAGATATTTACTCCAAATTTTTTCCTGAGCTCAATTTCCACAGGTTTTATAAGATCCAGGGCCTCATTTTCTGTAGAAGCTTCTGCCGTAATTCTAAGTATTGTGTCTTCTTCTTTAGCATAAGGAGCCACAGTGGGGTTGGTATTATTGTTTATAATATCTGACGCCATTTCTGCCATGATACCTTCACCTATTCCGCAAATTCTCAGTACCTTGGATTTTATTATTCCACTGCTGTATTTTCTCAAAAGAGGTATTACATAATTGGCAAACATGGGTGCAGCTTCTTTTGGAGGGCCTGGAAGTATTATCAGGATTTTGCCCTCTTCCTCCATAGCACATCCAGGAGCGGTACCATGAGGATTGGGAAATATGGTAGAATCCTTAGGAAAATAGGCCTGCTTTATATTGTTCCCCTTTGAGTAGGATCTGCCCATCTTATTGAAATGATCCTTTAGATCCTCCAATGAGCTTTTATCTAAAATCAATTCCCTATTGAAAAATTCAGCTCCGGTTTCTTTAGTTAGATCATCTGGAGTAGGTCCAAGACCTCCTGTTGTAATTATAATGTCTGATCTTTTAAAACCATTTTCTAATTCATCTAAAAGTCTTTTGGGATTATCCCCAACTACAGACTGGTGATATACTTCTATACCCAGATCCGCCAGCCCTTTGGAAATAAATTGGGCATTGGTATTAACTATATCTCCGAGTAAAATCTCTGTTCCTACGCATAGTATTTCAGCTTTCATGTATTTTTACCTCCGTATTTAGTTATTTGCAGTACCATTAGATATTTATATAATTTTATGATACCATAAAACTGCATTTATTTTAAAAACAATATAATAAATTAATAATTTTTTACATACAAAAAATCATTACACTATAGTATAATAACTATGTGAAAGTAAAGAGGTGATGAAAATGGCTCAAAAAAGGCAGTCAAAAAAATCAAAGAAAGTTTTAAAAAACAAATTGATAGTATCAGCTATATGTGTTTTAGCTATTTTTATAAGTATAAGCTGCGGATTTATAGTATATCATTATAATGATATAAAATACTGGAATGACTTGGTTTACCCTAAGGTTTTTGTAAATAATGTGGACCTCTCGGGAAAAACCAAAGCAGAGGCCGAGAGCATAATAAAAAAGCAGTATTCCGATAAAATACAGCAGAAGAAGATTTATGTAATTGTGGGAGATAAAAAATACGAGCTGCCATATTCAAAATTAAGCCCGGGGTACAATATAGATGAAGTGGTAAGTGAAGCTTATTCCTATGGAAAAGATGACAATATATTAAAAAAATACAGTCTGCTGAAAGAACCTAAGGTTGTAAACTATAAATTAAAATTTTCTTATAATGTAAAGCCGGTAAAAGCTTTGGCAGATGAAATTGAAAATGAAGTCAACTCAGATCCTGTGAATGCATCTTTGAGGATGGGGAGCATTGGTTTTGAGGTAACACCGCAGCAGGATGGTATTAAGCTTAAAAAAGAGGATTTGGAAAAAGAATTATCTTCTAAGATAGATGGAAGTATAGGTCAGAATTTAAGTGTAAAAGCAAAGTTAGAAACTATTCCAGCTTCAATAAAGCAAGATGAACTTAAAACTGTAGATACATTGATATCAAGTTTTAGTACAAACTATGGTTCCATATCTTCTTCTGAAAGAGCAAATAACATAGCACTTGCTACTAAAAGTATAAATGGGTGCGTAATAATGTCAGGGGGTACTTTTAGCTTTAATGGGGTTGTAGGACAGAGGACTGCGGCTAAAGGTTATGAAGCGGCTCCGGTTATTATTGGCGACAAGGTGGAATCAGGGCTGGGTGGAGGAATATGTCAGGTGTCCACAACTTTATATAATGCCGTATATAAAGCAGGGCTTACCTCTACGGAAAGAGTACATCACACTCTTCCTGTGCATTATGTGGGAGAAGGAATGGATGCTACAGTAGATTATGGGAACATAGATTACAAATTCAGAAATGACTTTAAATACCCTGTATATATAGAAGGATATACTTCTGGGGGAAATGTAGTGTTCAATTTGTATTCAAATTCTGCTGTGGCAAAATAAAAAAATGTAATTATATATTAACTTATTTAAAAAAGTGTGATATAATAATTAAGTAATTTGTGCGGATATGGCGGAACTGGCAGACGCGCTAGATTCAGGTTCTAGTGAAAGAAATTTCATGCAGGTTCAAGTCCTGTTATCCGCACCAATTTAATTGGCAATACAATGTGCGGCTTTTTAAGTCAGTATTTATAAGAGTTGAGGGAGTTTTGAATGAAAAATTCAAAACTCCTATTTTTTATGTATTAAATTAAATTCAAGGCTGGTAACCTGGTGAGTAGCCTGCTCTTTGCTTAATCCAATATATGCGGAAGCTGTGAGTGGAATCAGCAATCCACCAGGACAGCAGGGGTCCTCGTATATATAAAGTACTATGGACAAAGGGTGTATAATATTTTATATATCATAATAATGAGGGGGTAAATAAAGTGTATTATTTTAACTTATTTGAGAATGATCAACCAGCTGCTCATCTTTAAACCGAGATGAGGATTAACAGTTAAATCAATATGCCTCGTCTTGGATATTATTTTACATAAAATAATGAGATAGAGGTATTTAATAATGAAAAAAAGATTGATTGGTTCCATATATTTATTTTTAGCAGCTGCTATATGGGGAGGAATGTATGTAGTCAGCAAGTATATACTGCAATTTGTACCACCTGTCACTTTAGTATGGCTTAGATATGTTATTGCATTTACAGTATTGTTTATAACACTTATGTTTATTCAATATAAAAAGGGATCTAAAGTGGTTATGAAAAAGAAGGACTGGCTCCTCATAGCATGGATAGGGTTTATAGGCTATTTTATTTCCATATGTCTGCAGTTTATAGGCACAAAGTTGTCCGATGCCCATATGGGCTCTTTGATCACAGCGTCAACACCTGTTTTTGTAATTTTATTTGCCAGATTTATTTTAGGTGAACTATTTACCAGAAAAAAAATTATTTCACTTGTACTTGCCACAGCAGGAGTTATTATAGTCATTGGATTGGATGCCATGTTTATGAAACATATTTTAGGCAATATAGTTCTTGTTGGAGCTGCAGTTACCTGGGCCCTATTGTCTGTTTATGTGAAACTTGCATCCAAACGATTGGATTCTCTGAGTATAACTACTTATGCCACATTGTTTGCATTGATATTTACTACACCATTTATGATGGCACAACATAATAATTTTTCATTGATTTTGGGTAATAGACAGATTATGCTGGGCTTGATTTACCTTGGAATTGTAGCTACTGCCGGTGCATTTTTTTTGTGGAATAAGGGAATTGAAGTTATGGATGCTGGAATTGGTTCTCTATTTTTATTTTTTCAGCCTGTTACAGGTTCAATCTTAGGGTGGATTTGTCTTGGAGAAAAACTTACTTCCAGCTTTTTTATAGGTGGAATGTTTATAGTTATTGCAGTGTGCATAGCTGCTAAAGAAGATAATTAAAGTTAATAAAAAATGCTATTACATAGTTTTCTGATGTAATAGCATTTTATCTATAATATCATGTATCTGTTCCCAATTGAAAACTCTTGTTATATTTTCGTCTAATTCCATCTGATTGTAGTTTGTATTCATTAAAAGTACTTTGAATCCACTTTGAGACAGCTGTAGAGAATTTTCATAACTGTCTTCTATAAAGATATCACAACTTAATTTTTTGGCCATATCCACTTTATAAGTAGTACCTAACACAAAAACATTGTCATAGGGAATGCAGTTCTTTTTCAAATAGTGGTGAGTTAAAATTTCCAGATCCTTGTCTCTGGCAGTTACAAAATAAATATTGTGCTCCTCTATGAGTTCTTGAATTACTCTTTTTGCATCTTTACGTATATGCTCTTCTTTGCCGTGAAGCCTGAATTTGTTTTTATTGTAAAAGTCTATATACTCACTTTTGGGTATGCCCATGGCTTTACTGATATCATATTGTGTTATTTCATCAACAGTCAGATTTTTATTAAAGTAGGTATTTGCACTATTCAGCCAAAAATATGGATCTGTAATTGTTCCATCAATGTCAATGCATATATTCAGTGTTTTCATCATTTATCACCTCTATATATTATATTAATATATAATTATTAAGCATATATTAAAGTTAAGTTAAATATCCATTTATTTTGAAGAGAAAACAAAGTAAATACTTTATAGAAGGCTAAGGAAATAAATGGTATAATAATTATATTATGGTAATAAAGTACTGAGGAGGATGGTGATATTATGAGAATTAATGGCAGAAAAAATTTTATGTTTCCATGCATTTTTTTTGTATTGCTAATGCTTATTTTCAGCAAGAGTATGAAAATATTAAATGTAAATAATTCAATCAATATGATGGCAGCTCCTATTGATAAAGAAATAGATGAACAAAATGTCTATAATAAACATGTTCCGCTTAAAAAGTATTATATAGTAATTGATCCTGGGCATGGAGGAATAGATAAAGGTACAAGTTATGGAAATATGTATGAAAAAAATTTAACTTTAAAAATAGCTAGATATGCTGCATCATATTTAAAAAATAAAGGGAGTGTTGTGTTCCTTACTCGAAATAAGGACAAGCTATTAGGCCTTGATGAAATAGGGGACAAAGCCAATTCTTCTTATGCAGATGTATTTGTCTCAATTCATGTGAATTCTTTAAATGATAAAGGTTTTGGTGGAATAACTACATTATATTATGATGTAAATGGATATCAGAAAGATGAAAGGATAAAGTTGGCCAGAGCAGTAGAAAAAGAATCTGTAAAAAGTGATAATTGGGAAAACAGGGGAATAAAAAGACAAAATTTAGCGGTACTTAGGTACAGCAAGATACCGGGAGTGTTAGTAGAATGCGGTTTTATAACTAATTCTCAGGATAGAATCAGGCTGTCAAATGAAGATGTGTTAAAGAGACTTGGACAAAATATTTCAAATGGAATAATTGATTATTTAAATGAAAATAATAAAAAATAGTGTTGCAGTTTTTTCACTGGCAAAAACAGTTAAAAATTATGAAGGCTAAGTCATATAATATAATTTAGTAATCTGCAATTCGTAATTTGAAGTTAAATAAAAGTTATTCAACGAAGTAATACAGCCTTAGGCCATTTTAAAAGCTGATATTTATACAAAGGCATTGAATATTTAATGTATAAATTGTATATTACGATTTGCAGTTAGTAATACCTCCTCTTTACTGTAACATTAATATGGAGTAATATATTTAATAGGACTTTTGTACTAGCAAGTCTAATTTTAAGATTACAGATCATTATTGAATTTTATTTTTACATATTTTATGTATTGATTATAAATCAGAGGAGGAAATAAAATTGAGCTTGAATATAGTGTTATTTGAACCTGAGATACCTCAGAACACAGGTAATATTGCAAGAACATGTGTACTTACAGGTTCCAGGCTTCATCTGATAAAACCATTGGGGTTTAGTTTGGATGAAAAACATTTGAGAAGAGCAGGGCTGGATTATTGGAAGTATTTGAACCTGAGTTTATATGATTCTTATGAAGAACTTAGAGAAAAGTATAAACAAGGCATTTTTTATTTTTCTACCACTCATGGTAAAAACTTTTATTATGATGCTGAATTTAAGGATGGAGATTTTATAGTATTTGGGAGAGAAACTTGCGGGCTGCCTGATGAAATAAGGGATAGCGATCCCGAGAGATGCATAAGAGTGCCTATGATAAAAACCAGTACTAGATCCTTAAACTTGTCTAATACTGTGGCAGTAGTTGCATATGAGGCTTTAAGACAATTAAACTTTCCAAATATGAAGTAAGGAAGGGGCTATATTAAAAATGGAAAAGATAAAGATAATTACAGACAGTACAGCGGATCTCCCTGAAGACATAATAAAAAGGTATGATATAGAGGTGCTGCCTCTTATTATTAACTTTGGTGAAAAGTCTTATAGAGATGGAATTGATATAAATATTCATACTCTTCTAGGTAAAATGGAGAAAAGTAATGTCTTTCCCATAACAGCTCAAGTAAATCCCCAGATATTTTTAGAATGTTATAATTCATATATAAAACAAGGGTATAAGATAGTTTCCATTCATCTTTCATCTAAAATGAGCGGAACATATCAATCTGCATGTATTGCTAAAGAAATGCTTGATACAGAAGATATAGCTGTAATTGACAGCTTAAATGTAACCTCTGGATTAGGACTTCAGGTTATTAAAGCTGCAAAATTGAAAGAAGCTGGATTTGGAATAAAAGAAATAGAAAGAGGAGTGGAAGAGGTTTCTTCCCATATTAGGAGTACTTTGTTTTTTAATAGTTTGGACAATCTTGTAAAGGGAGGACGTCTGCCTAAAGCATCAGGGGTTATAGGTAATATTTTAGGAATAAAGATAATAGTTGCAGTTGAAAATGGTGAGATGGCTGTGATTGACAAGGTAAGAGGAAGTAAAAGAGCACTTAGAAGTATGATTGAGTATATTGATAAAAAAGGGATTAAAAAGGGGGAAGCTGCAATACTGCTTCATGTTGGAGAAACAGATATATTAAATACATTGAGAGAAGATCTTAAATATAGGAAAATAGATTTTATAGAGTGTGAGGTGGGATGTACAGTTGGGGTACATTCGGGTACAGGAGCCTGCGGGGTATTTTTTGTGGAAAGTTACTAATAGGATTAATAGAGAAAATTTTTTGAACTGCAGTAAAAATAGGATTTAATACTAGAATAAAATTAATTTTATTCTAGTATTAAATCCTATTTTTATAGTACGTATTAAAAAACTCTCATTAATTTTATAACTTCATGATATAATAAAGATAATAAAGTCAATTTAATAATAATTGCGAATGGAGGTGGGTAAAGGTGAATATGGATTTTAGCCTTAATTTAACTCAAGAACAAAAATTGGTGATGACTCAGCAGATGCAATTATCTGTAAAATTGCTTCAAATGTCAAGTTTTGAGCTTCAAGAATATGTGGAAAAAGAAATTCAAGAAAATCCAGTGCTTGATGTTAAAGAATCCAATGTTAATGAAATAGAAAAAGATAAATTGGATTATAAGGAAATTATAAAAAATCTTGACTTTGATAATTACAGCCATCATGGTTATGAAAAAAATGATGATAATGAAGTATCACCATTTAATTTTATTTCTGAAAAAAAGTCTTTAAAAGAATATTTAAAAGATCAGATAAGGGATCTTGATGAAAATGAGTATGTAAAAGCAATATGTTTATATATTATAGAAAATATAGATGCTAAAGGATATTTGGTGCTGGAAAATAGAGAAATAGAAGAGGAACTTAAAATTTCAGAAGAACTTGCGGCACATTGTGTAAACGTAATCCAGGATCTGGAGCCTTATGGAATAGGTGCAAGAAACCTGGCAGAATGCTTAAAAATTCAAATAATACAAAAAGGAATAGATGATGAAAATATATTTATAATAATAGATAGATATCTAGAGATGATAGCAGAAAATAAATATAATATTATAGCAAAGGAATTAAATATAGATGTAAAGCAGGCTCAAGAATATGGTGATTTAATAAAGACTCTTGATCCAAAACCTTCTAGGGGATTTTACACAGGGGAAGATGTAAGATATATAACCCCGGATGCATATATAAAGAAAATTGATAATGAATATTATATAATTATGAATGATGATTTATCGCCAAGATTGACTATAAATGCAATGTACAAGGATATAATAAACAAAGAGAATGACAAAGATGCAGTGAGTTATGTAAAAGAAAAGTTAAATAGTGCATTGTTTTTAATAAAAAGTATACAACATAGAAAAAGTACTATATATAGAGTTCTTGAAAAGATATTGGAAATGCAAAGGGATTATTTTGATTATGGAGAAAACTATTTAAAACCCATGACTTTAAAAGAAATAGCAGACAGTATGCAGATGCATGAGTCTACTATAAGCAGGGCTATAAGGGATAAGTATATATACACAAGCAGAGGTACAATAAAAATAAAGGATTTATTTACTACAGGAATAGTGAGAGGCTTTAATGGGGAAAATGTATCGGCATTGATTATTAAGAATAATATTAAGAAAATGATAGATGAAGAAGATAGGAAAAAGCCATTATCGGATCAAAAGATATGTGATTTGATAAATGAACAGGGTATGAATATTTCCAGAAGAACTGTGGCAAAATACAGAGAAGAGATGGGTATAAAATCATCAAAAGGGAGAAAAAGATTTTAATTCTCCCTATATAGTTAAAAATAGTAATAAAAATTTTAAAATACTATTTAAAAAAATCCATATATGTTTTATAATATGAGTGGGACAATTAGTAGTGCAGTGGGACAAATAATGGCCAGGAGGTGCAAATTTGGAGAACATACTTAAATTTCAACAGAAAATAGTACCTGAATTAATAGGATTGTTGGAAAAAAGATATGATGTTTTAAGAACCATATATTATAATCAACCTGTTGGAAGAAGAGTATTGGCAAATGATTTAGGTATTGGTGAGAGGATAGTTAGGACAGAAATAAATTTCTTGAGAATTCAAGGATTTATTAAAATAAATACCCCTGGTATGACAGTGACAAAAGAAGGGGAAGAGATTATTAATGAACTTAAAGATTTTATACATGAATTAAGAGGATTGTCTGAAATTGAAAAGCTCATAAAAGATAATCTTGGGTTGAAGGATATTATAATCGTTCCAGGAGATTGTGATAAAGATAAAACTGTGATGAATGAAATAGGCAGAACCGCAGCAAATTACCTTAAAGATATATTAAGGGATAATAATATAATTGCACTTACAGGCGGTTCTACTATAAAGAAAGTAATTGATAATATTCCTGAGGTTTCTAATTTGAGGAATATATTGGTAGTGCCGGCTAGAGGAGGCATGGGAAGAAATATGGAAACTCAGGCCAATACCTTATCTGCCAGATTGGCAAATAAAGTTGGAGGTACTTATAAATTACTTCATGTGCCTGATAATTTAAGTGATCAGGTTGTAAAAACTATTATCAAGGAAAAGGATATAAAAGATATAGTAAAAAATATATACAATGCGGATGTACTTATATATGGTATAGGCAGGGCCTATAAAATGGCCAAGAGAAGAGGAATTCCGGAAGATAAAATAAATAAAATACAGTTGGAAGGTGCAGTGGGGGAAGCTTTTGGATATTATTTTGATAAACAGGGCAAAATAATATATTCAACCCCCAGCATAGGAATAAAGAATGAAGAAATAGGAAAAATCAAGACACTGATAGCCGTGGCAGGAGGAAGCAGTAAGGCAGAGGCAATATTGTCCACTGAGAGAAACAATCATAATAGTATTTTAATTACCGATGAGGGAGCTGCCAGGGAAATTATGAAATTTATCAACTAGCTGTTAATTTAATATTAAACATAAATATTTAATTATTTAGGAGGAATTATAAATGGTCAAAGTTGGGATTAATGGTTTCGGAAGAATAGGAAGAAATGTATTCAAGGCACTGGTCAAACATTATACAGGTGAACTGCAAATCGTAGGTATCAATGATTTAACCAATGCGAAGACATTGGCACATCTTTTAAAATATGATTCGTTATACGGAAAATTTGATGGAACTATAGAAGCAAAAGAAAACTCAATAGTTGTAAATGGAAATGAAATAAAGATATTTGCAGAAAGAGATCCTAAAAATATAGACTGGAATTCATTGGGTACTGAAATAGTTATAGAATCCACAGGATTGTTTACGGATGCTACAAAAGCCAAGGTACATCTTGGCGGAACAGTTAGAAAGGTTTTAATATCCGCTCCGGCTAAAAATGAAGATATAACCATAGTCATGGGAGTTAATGAGGGAAAATATGATGCCGATAAAGATAATATAATTTCAAATGCTTCCTGTACTACAAATTGTTTGGCACCATTTGCCAAGGTTTTGGATAGAGAGTTCAAGATAGTAAAAGGATTAATGACTACTGTTCATTCGTATACAGGAGATCAGAGATTGCTGGATGCTCCACACAAGGATATGAGAAGAGCAAGAGCAGCAGCAGAATCAATGATTCCAACAACTACAGGAGCAGCAAAGGCAGTTGCACTGGTACTGCCGCAATTAAAAGGAAAATTAAATGGATTTGCACTTAGGGTACCTACACCTACGGTATCATGTACGGATTTGGTGGCAGAGTTATCCAAAGACATTACAGTAGAAGAGGTAAATGCAGCATTTAAAAAGGCTGCTGAAACTGATATGAAGGGAATACTTGGCTATAGTGATGAACCATTGGTATCTGTAGACTATAGGGGAGATGAAAGATCTTCTATAGTAGATGGATTGTCAACTATGGTTATAGAGGGAAACATGGTAAAGGTTATTGCCTGGTATGATAATGAGTTTGGATATTCAAATAGACTGGCAGATTTGACTAAGTATGTAGCTGACAGATTATAATTATTATAGGGCCTGGTTTTGTAGTTTTGGCTATAAGGCCGGGCCTCTTTGCTATGTACTTAATGATGAATATATAGTAAAATTTTAGTAAAGGAGTTGAATGCAGACATGGTTTTTAATAAAAAGACAATTGAGGATATAGACGTGAAGGGAAAGAGAGTATTAGTAAGGTGTGATTTTAACGTTCCCTTGAAAAATGGTAAAATAACAGATGAGAATAGATTGACAGGGGCTCTTCCCACTATAAAATATCTTATACAAAATGATGCAAAGGTTATACTTTGTTCACATCTTGGAAAACCAAAGGGAGAGCCAAAACCGGAGATGTCACTGAGACCGGTTGCAGAAAGACTTTCAGAGATGTTAAAAAAAGAGGTTGTGTTTGCGGCAGATGATAATGTAGTTGGGGAAAACGCAAAAAATGCTGTTCAAAATATGAAAAATGGAAATGTAATACTATTACAAAATACACGATATAGAGTGGAAGAGACTAAAAATGAAGATAATTTTTCAAAGGAGCTGGCATCCCTTGCTGATATTTTTGTAAATGATGCGTTTGGAACGGCACATAGGGCACACTGCTCCACAGTAGGAGTTGCTAAATTTTTAAATACGGCTGTATGCGGTTATTTGATCCAAAAAGAACTTAAATTCTTGGGTAATGCAGTTGAAAATCCAACCAGGCCTTTTGCTGCCATATTAGGTGGTGCTAAGATTTCAGATAAAATAAATGTAATAAACAACTTGCTTGAAAAAGTAGATACATTGATAATAGGTGGAGGCATGAGTTATACTTTTTCTAAAGCCCAGGGATATACTATAGGGAATTCCCTTGTGGAAGAGGATAAAATAAAATATGCGGGAGAAATGATAGAGAAGGCAAAAGCTAAAAATGTAAGGCTGCTTTTACCTGTGGATAATATAGTGGCAGACAAGTTTAGTGAAGATGCAAAACCGTTTATAACAGAAGATGAGAATATAAAAGATGGGTATATGGGACTGGATATTGGACCGAAAACTTGTAAATTATATGAAGATGCCATAGCAGATGCCAAAACCATAGTTTGGAATGGACCTATGGGAGTGTTTGAATTTAAAAATTTTGCAAATGGAACTTTTGCTGTAGCTAAGGCCATGGCGGAATCCGGAGCTGCTACAATTATAGGCGGAGGAGACAGTGCAGCCGCAGTTAATCAATTGGGATTTGGAAACAAGATGACGCATATATCCACAGGGGGAGGAGCTTCTCTGGAATTTTTGGAAGGAAAAGAACTGCCAGGAATAGCAGCTTTAAATGATAAATAGAAATTAATGGAGGTAATTCGTATGAGAAAGCCAATAATAGCTGGAAATTGGAAGATGAATAAAACTGTAGATGAGGCGTTGAAATTAGTAGAGGAATTAAAGCCTCTTGTAGAAAATGCAGAATGTGATGTAGTGGTATGCCCTCCTTATGTTTGTTTAGATTCAGTAGTAAAGGCAGTAGAGGGGACAAATATAAAGGTTGGAGCACAAAACATGTATTATGAGGAAAGTGGAGCCTATACTGGTGAAGTAGCTCCTCAGATGCTTAAGTCCATTGGGATAGATTATGTTATAATTGGGCATAGTGAGAGAAGGCAATATTTTGCTGAGACGGATGAAGCTATTAATAAAAAAGTTAAAAAGGCTTTCGAACATGATATGATTCCAATAGTTTGTTGCGGGGAAACTCTCAGGGAGAGGGAAACCAATATAACAGAAGAAGTTTTGGGAAAGCAGATAAAATTGGATTTGGCAGGGCTTGAAAAAGAGCAGGCGGAAAAAGTGGTAGTTGCATATGAACCGGTGTGGGCAATAGGAACAGGGAAAACACCCACAAATGAACAGGCCAACGAGAATATAGCTTATGTAAGAAGCATAATTGAAAAGATGTATGGGCAAAATACAGCACAAAAAATCAGGATACAATATGGTGGTTCTGTAAAGCCTGCTACAATTAAAGCTCAGATGGAACAATCAGATATAGATGGAGCGTTAATTGGAGGAGCTAGTTTAAAAGCAGCGGATTTTGCAGCAATAGTAAATTACTAAGTTTTATATTTGGAGGTAAAAATGAAAAAGAATCCAGTAATGCTTATGATATTAGACGGTTTTGGAATTTCTGAAAAGAAAGAGGGAAATGCAGTCAAGGCAGCATATAAACCTAATTTTGACAAGTATTTCAGACAATATCCCCATACGGAGCTGGCAGCTAGTGGATTGAGTGTGGGATTGCCGGAAGGACAGATGGGTAATTCGGAAGTAGGCCATTTGAATATAGGAGCGGGAAGAATAGTATATCAGGATTTATCTAAAATTACAAAATCCATAGAAAATGGGGACTTTTTCGAGAATAAGGCTTTAAACAAGGCCATGCATAATGTAATTGCAAACAATTCGGATCTTCATCTTTTGGGACTTTTATCACCAGGAGGGGTACACTCTCATATGGAGCATTTAAAAGGACTGCTGCAGCTTGCCAAAAAAAGAGGCATTGGCAGTGTATATATTCATGCTTTTACAGATGGAAGGGATGTTCCGCCATCTTCAGCTGCTGTTTATATAAAGGATATAAATCAGTATATTGCAGAAATCGGCATAGGAAGGATAGCAACAGTATCAGGCAGATATTATGCCATGGACAGGGATAAAAGATGGGAAAGAGTACAGCTTGCATATAATGCACTGGTATACGGCAAGGGCAATAAGGCAGACAGCGCTTTGGAAGCTGTGGAAACTTCCTACGAAAATAACAAAACGGATGAATTTATAATTCCAACTGTAATTGAAACAAAGGGGGTTCCTGTGGCCACTATAAAAAATGGAGACTCTGTGATATTTTTCAACTTCAGGCCTGATAGGGCAAGACAGCTTACAAGGGCATTAAATGATGATAAATTTGAAGGCTTTAAGAGAGATAAGCTTAATTTGGAATTTGTAACCATGACTGAATATGATGCTACCATTAAAAATGTAGATGTAGCTTTTCAAAATGAATATTATAAAAATACCTTAGGGGAATATGTGAGTAACATGGGGAAAAATCAATTGAGGATAGCGGAGACTGAGAAATATGCACATGTGACTTTCTTTTTCAACGGTGGGATTGAAGTGCCTAATAAAAATGAGGATAGGGTTCTTATCCCCTCACCTAAAGTTGCCACTTATGATTTAAAACCTGAAATGAGTGCCAGAGAGGTTACCGATAAGCTTCTAGATAGACTGGACATGGATAAATATGATATGATAATATTGAATTTTGCAAATCCTGATATGGTAGGGCATACAGGAATCTTTGAAGCAGCTAAAATTGCAATAGAAGTGGTGGATGAATGTCTGGGCAGAATTGTAAATAAAGTATTGGAAAAAGACGGAACAGTATTTATAACTGCAGATCATGGAAATTGCGAAGAAATGATAGATTATTCTACACAAAAACCTATGACGGCTCATACTACAAATAAAGTACCATTTTTATATATATCAAAAAGTGCTGAAAAGTTAAAAAAAAGCGGCATATTAGCAGATATCGCCCCTACAATGCTTGAAGTTATGGGGCTTGCGAAACCTGAAGAAATGACTGGCAGAAGTCTCATTCTAAAATGATAAGTTTAAAAAGCTTCTAGGTATACTATAGAAAAATAAAAAATTGAAGGGAGTTGAAAAGGCCATTATAATTTCCATAATGGCTGATGTTTATGAAAAATTATATAGAAATAGTGGACGTAACTGCAAGACAAATCCTTGATTCAAGATCAAATCCTACTGTAGAAGTAGAAGTTTTACTGGAGAATGGTACTATAGGCAAGGCAGCAGTACCCTCAGGTGCATCTACTGGAGAATTTGAAGCTGTGGAACTCAGAGACGAAGATGCTGAAAAATATAAGGGGAAAGGTGTATTAAAAGCCATTGACAATGTAAATAACTACATAGCAGAAGAGCTGATAGGAATGAATGTATTTGATCAGGTGCTGATAGATAAAACCATGATAGAATTGGATGGCACTGACAATAAAGCAAAATTAGGGGCTAATGCTATTTTAGGTGTATCACTGGCATGTGCAAGAGCTGCTTCTGAATATCTGGGATTAAGTTTATATCAATATATAGGGGGAGTAAATGCAAAAGTTCTCCCCATTCCAATGATGAATATATTAAATGGAGGAAAACATGCGGACAATAATGTGGATCTTCAGGAATTTATGATAATGCCTGCAGGTGCACCAAGTTTTAGTGAGGCTCTTAGAATGGGCTCAGAGGTTTATCACACATTAAAGTCTCTCCTGAAATCAAAGGGATATGATACTGGAGTGGGTGATGAAGGAGGATTTGCACCAAATTTGAAATCAAATGAAGAGGCAGTACAGATTATAGTTGAGGCTATAGAAAAAGCTGGATATACACCAGGAAAAGATATATATATAGCACTTGATCCTGCTTCATCGGAATTTTATGAAAATGGCAAATATAATTTAAAAGGCGAGGGAAAGGTTTTAACTCCTGAAGAAATGGTAGATTTTTATGTTAAAATTGCAGAAAAATATCCTATAATTTCACTGGAAGACGGTATGGCAGAAGAGGACTGGGAAGGATGGGCAATATTAACTGAAAAGCTGGGAAGTAAAATTCAGCTGGTAGGTGATGATCTTTTTGTAACAAATACCAGGAGACTAAAAAAGGGTATAGATAAAAAGGTTGCAAACTCCATATTAATAAAATTAAATCAAATAGGGACACTTACAGAAACATTAAATGCTATAGAAATGGCAGAAAGGGCCGGGTATACGGCAGTAGTATCACATAGATCCGGTGAAACAGAAGATACAACTATTGCAGATTTGGTGGTGGCTGTAAACGCAGGACAGATAAAAACCGGAGCACCAGCTAGAAGTGAAAGGGTTGCAAAATACAATCGACTCTTGAGAATAGAAGAAGAATTAGGGGAAGCAGCTGAATACAGAGGATTGGATGCATTTTATAATGTGAAATAAAACAGATAGTTAATTTATATGAATTGAGTCCAGGCAGACTTTAAATAAAAACTCTTAAGATTCAAGTGAAATTATTATTTCTATAGGTCTTAAGAGTTTTTACATATCTATTAAAAAATGAAAATTGAAATTAATACGTATATATGTTAATATTAAATGTATATTAATTTTGACAGGACAATATTTTACATATACTAGCAGGAGGTGGAGAACCATGCATGCTTTTCTCATAATTTTACAACTAATAATAGGTGTTATGCTTGTAGCAGTTGTGCTTATGCAGCCGGGAAAAACCAATGGATTGAGTGGCTTTATATCTGGCGGAGCAGCTGAAAGCTTTTATTCAAGAAATAAATCCAGAACATCAGAAGCTATGTTGTCTAGGGTAACGGTTTTTTTGTCTATAATATTTGCAGTTATATGTGTAGTGCAAAATTTAATGAAATAATTGTATTTGACAGTAGTTTATATGAATAGAGTATGATTTACTCTATTTATTTTTTATAGAAATTTATGTGGCTGAAATGCATTGATTTTTAAAATAAGATTAATATGTTATTGAATTAAGGTGAGAAATTTGGGTCATATTGAATATTTTTTCTCACTAATGTCAATATAATAAAAGGTGGTGAAAAAATGAATATAAAAGAGACAATTATAAATTTTATGAAGGAACAGGCATATAAGCCTCTGACCATAAAAGAACTGGGAAAGGTGTTTTCCATAAGAAAAAATGAAATAAAAGATTTTAAGAAAGTGATGGATCAGTTGGAAAAAGAGGGATTAATAATTAAAACCCGTACTAACAGATATGGCATACCCGATAAGATGGGACTTGTAACAGGAAAATTTCAGGGGCACCAAAAGGGATACGGATTTGTTATACCGGATAATGAGGGAATGGATGTGTTTGTATCTTCTTCCTCCTTGAATGGTGCCATGAACGGGGATAAAGTTGTAGTAAAAGTAACTAAGGAAGAAAATAGAGGAAAAAAATGTGAGGGTGAAATAATAAGGGTACTTGAAAGAGCAAATAAGACAATTATAGGTACATTTGAAAATAGTAAGAATTTTGGATTTGTTGTACCGGAAGAAAAACGCATAGATCAAGATGTATTTATACCTAAAGAATGCAGGAAAGATGCGGAAACAGGAGATATAGTAATTGTACAAATAACTAAATGGTCTGATAATAGAAGAAATCCAGAGGGAAAAATAGTAGATATATTAGGCAAAAGAGGAGAAAAAGGTATAGATATATTGACTATAATAAAAAAGAACAACCTTCCGGAAGAGTTTCCTCCAAAGGTTTTGAAATATGCAGAGAATATCTCTGAAGAAATACCCAAGAGGGAATATAAAAGAAGAGTTGATTTAAGAGATGTGCTTACAGTTACAATAGATGGTGAAGATGCAAAAGATTTAGATGATGCTGTATCTCTAAGAAAGCTTGAAAACGGAAATTATTATTTAGGTGTTCACATAGCAGATGTCTCCCATTATGTAACAGAAAAATGTCCATTGGATAAAGAAGCATTAAAAAGAGGGAACTCAGTATATCTTATAGATAGGGTTATACCAATGCTTCCTAAAAAATTATCAAACGGCATCTGCAGTTTAAACCCCAATACGGATAGATTGACTTTAAGCTGTCTTATGGAGATAGACAAAGATGGCAGAGTATTAAAGCATGATATTGTAGAGAGCATAATAAAAACTAATGAAAGAATGACTTATACAGATGTTACTAAAATACTTAGAGATGAGGATCCTGAAACTATAAAAAGATATGATTATTTAGTGGATACATTTAAGCTTATGGAAAAGCTCTGTAAAGTCCTAAATAGAAAGAGAAAGGTAAGAGGTGCCATAGACTTTGATTTTCAGGAATGTAAAATAATTCTGGATTCATTGGGAGTACCTGTAAAAATTGAGCCTTATGAAAGAGGAATATCAAATAGAATAATAGAAGAATTTATGCTGGTGTGTAATGAAACCATAGCTGAGCATATGTTCTGGACCAATACGCCTTTTGTATACAGAATACATGAGGATCCTGATGAGGAAAAATTAATGCGTTTTAACGAATTTGTCCATAACCTGGGTTATACAATTAGATGGGGACAAGAAGTTCATCCTAAGGTTCTTCAGGATATTATAGAGAAGGTAAAGGGAAAAAAAGAAGAAACAGTGGTAAGCACTCTGCTGCTCCGCTCCATGAAACAGGCCAGATATTCACCAGAGTGTGTAGGTCATTTTGGATTGGCAGCTAAATATTATTGCCATTTTACTTCACCTATAAGGAGATATCCGGATTTAATAATCCACAGAATAATTAAGAAGTTCATAAATGGGCAATTAGATGAGAGCGGAATAAAGAGGCTGGCTAAAGAAGTTGATTATGCATCAAGACAATCTTCTGATATGGAGAGACTGGCTCAGGATGCTGAAAGGGAAGTAGATGATCTGAAGAAGGCAGAGTATATGAGCAAAAGAATTGGTGAAGAATTTAATGGTATAATATCTTCAGTTACCAATTTTGGAATGTTTGTTGAACTTTCAAATACAATTGAAGGATTGGTTCACATGAGCACTTTAGAAGACGATTATTATATATATGACGAAAAGCATCTTAGCCTTATGGGGGAAAAAACCAGGAATATATATAAATTAGGAGACGAAGTTAGAATTCGTGTGTTAAAGGTGGATATGTCCGCCCATGAAATATATTTTGAATTGGTAGAAAAAAATGATATTGAAGAATAGAAACTGAATGTTGAAATGAAAAGGGGATGGATTATTATGGCTAAAGTCAAGTCTAATAATAAAACTCTTGCGGAGAATAGAAAGGCAAGACATGATTATTTTATTGAAGAGACTGTGGAGGCCGGAATAGAATTAGTGGGAACAGAGGTTAAGTCTATAAGAGAGGGCAAGGCCAATTTAAAAGATAGCTATGGTGAGATAAGAAATGGAGAAATATTTATACGCAGCATGCATATAAGTCCCTATGAAAAGGGCAATATTTTCAATAAGGATCCTTTAAGAGACAGAAAATTACTTCTTCATAAAAAAGAAATAGTCAAATTGGCTGGATACACAGCTCAGCAGGGATATACCATTGTCCCATTGGCTCTTTACCTTAAACATGGAAGAGTAAAGGTGAATTTAGCAGTGGCAAAAGGAAAGAAAAATTATGATAAAAGGGATGCACTTTTGGAGAAAGCTGCCAAGAGAGATATAGACAGGCAGATGAAGCAGAAATACAGATAAAAGGAAGCAGCCAATAGTTAACAGTTAATAGTGGATGAAGATTTTTGGTGACCACCGAAAGTAAGCCGGAACTGTTAACTATTAAAATTCAATTAGCAGCTCTTAAATATGCTTTTAATTCTACAATTAATACAACACATGAAAAGCGTATTAATTGTGAATAGTGAAAATATTTTCTATACTGATAATATATTAATTGAATATTATAATGTAAATCATAATATAGAATAGAAATTATAATGAAAGCAGGAGTAAATATGCGACCTGAAGTTTATAACCAGTCTACATTTATAATTCTAAAGGCAGCATATCTTTATTATATAAAAGATATGTCTCAAAATGAAATAGCCGATATACTGAACATATCCATAACTACTGTTTCACGTCTTATAAAAAAAGCAAAAGATGAAAAAATAGTTGAATTCGTTATTAGAGATCCATATATAAAATGTATACATTTAGAAGAAAAATTGAAACAAGCTTTTAAATTAAAAGAAGTCATAATAGCTCCTAATCCTGTAGATAATTCTATGGATAATTTAAAAGTGGAATCAGAAAATATAAAAAAACTTGTTGCTTTAGAAGGAGCTAGGTACATACAGTTAATATAACTGATGAAGTATCAAGCCTTAAAGAAGATGCCATGAAAGTAATAAATGCAGGAGCCAATTGCATAATGGTTGATACATTTTGTGTAGGGCTGTCGGCACTTAGAGCTTTAGCAGAAGATCCTGAAATCAACGTACCTATATTATCCCATTGCTGTTTTGGTGCTTCCTGGACCATATCCCAGTATCAAGGCATAAGTTCTGTTGTATTAACTAAATTAACTAGAATGTGCGGAGCAGATACAATGCTTTTGGAAGCTCCTTATGGAAAATTTGATATTACTGTATCTAAATATATAAAGAACCTGATAGCCTGCACCGGTAAATTTTATGATTTGAAGCCTTCTCTTCCGTTTATGGGAGGCGGAGTAATACCTGGACTGGTGCCTAGGATTATGGAGGATGCAGGTAATGACTGCATGCTGGGAGTTGGAGCTGGTATTCATGGGCATCCAATGGGGCCGGCAGCAGGAGCAAGAGCATTCAGGCAGGCAATAGATGGGTATATGAAAAGCATGGATTTAAAAGAAACAGCCAAAAATCATGAGGAATTACGTGCTGCAATTGAAAAGTGGAGTATTTATGGAGAAGATGATGTAAAGGGACTTTATGCAATTTAAAAAGTAAAAGGGAGATGAGCACAGAATTGGTTTTTATACAAATCTATGCTCATCTCCAATGGTTATAACTGGATACATATAACCAGCAAGTACAAGTTCCTTTGGCATGAAGCTTGTATTATAAAAATTAGAGGCTTTATTCAGAAACTGTCAGCTCTTCAAACTGGTCTGCACCTACGCCGCAAAGAGGGCACTTGTAATTTTCCGGAAGGCTGTCACCCTGGTATATGTATCCACAAACCTTACATCTGAATTTTCTTTTACCTAGATCAGGAATAGTATGTTCAACTTTTTCATCTTCCTGTCTACTTTTTTTAATCATGCCCTTCTCGCCAAGGCTCATACTCCTATTCAAATAAGTTGTATGAAGCAGCTGCTCTGAAAGGCTGCCCAGAGGTTTTCCATAAAAGTTTCTGTACACACGTTTGATATCTGGGTTTTTATAACTTAAACGCAGGAGTTGTGATTTATCCTTGCTGTATAAAGATGAAATTCGCTGGCAGCGGATTTCATCGCTCATGGGTACAGTTGTCTTTGGCTGGCCACCGCCTCCTATGCAGCCTCCCCGGCAGGTCATTACTTCTATGAAGTCATAGGATGCTTCACCGGACTTGAGCTTTTCAAGCAGAATTTGAGCATTGGCAGTTCCGTGAGCCACAGCTGTTTTTATAGAAATATCCCCCACATTCAAGTCAGCCTGGCGGATTCCATCCATACCCCGTACTGGTTTTAAGTCAAGAAGGTTTTCAGGTGGATTTTCACCGGTGATTACGTAATAAGCTGTCCTAATTGCTGCTTCCATTACTCCGCCCGTATTGCCGAAAATTATGCCTGCACCGGAAGCGGATCCCATCAATTTATCATATTTTGAGGGTGAAAGAGTGTTAAAATTAATGTCTTCTTCTTTCATCCATTTTGCCAGTTCGCGAGTGGTAATTACATAATCCATATCACGCAGTTCCAGCATTTTGTTATAATATGCAGATGAGTTCATCTCCGGCCGCCGAATTTCAAATTTTTTGGCAGTACAGGGAGTAACGGCCACGTTGATGATTTTTCGAGGATCAATGCCATTTTCTTTTGCAAAATAAGTTTTGATTGTGGGACCCTGCATTCCAATAGGGCTTTTACTGATGAAAGATTTGGTATCATTTCAGGATAAAAAGTTTCTACAAATTTTACCCAGGCTGGACAGCAGCTGGTAAACTGGGGAAGTGGCTTTGTCTTTTTGGTTATACGTTCAACTAACTCGGCAGCTTCCTCCATAATGGTAAGATCCGCGGCAAAGTTTGTATCCAGCACATAATCACCGCCCAAAGCACGCAATGCAGCTACCATCTGTTCTTCCACAAAGGAGCCGGGTATTAGGCCGAATTCTTCACCAAGAGCTACTCGTACTGATGGTGAGGTGCTGAAAATAACTATTTTATCAGGATCACTTATTGCCTTATTAACTTTTTGGTATTCATAGACTTCTGTAATGGAATTTACAGGGCAAATATTTGCACATTGACCGCAGTGGATACAAATTGGAATATCCCCAGTGCTTTCAAGATCATATAAACCACCCACTGCAATGTCGTTTTCACATATGCGCCTACATTGTCCACATTTAATGCAAAGCTCTTCAATTCTTTTAATAGCTGGATTGTCTGCTTCAATTGGAATACGTATATCTGAGAAAAGATGTTTACTCATAAAAAAGCCTCCTTGATGTAAATAGGTTTTGTACAAACTTTAGTATATAATTGATTGTATGAAAATTTATACTTATGTAAGAATTATTATTAGTATAACATAAAAAATAGAACTTTTCTAGGAACAATAAAATTCGCAGGACCGCCATACAGCCATTTCTGTGAGATCTTATTTCACATTAGAGTAGTCAGGGTAATTTTCGTTTTTTATTTTAAGAAAAGTGATGAAAATTATGTTTTTTTGAAGTTTTTCAATAGTGATATTATTTTAAGGCTCAGTATTGATAGGGGTGTATCTATAATTTAGGCAGAGAGTGGAAACACTAATACAATAAAAAGTGTTTTTATTATAAAGGAGAGATACAAATGGAAAATTCAATGTTTTGTTATCAATGTGAACAAACAGCTGGAGGGAAGGGATGTACAAAAAGCGGAGTTTGTGGCAAAACACCAGAAATTGCAAACTTACAGGATTTATTAATATATCAATTAAAGGGAATTTCCTGTTATGCAAAGCCTTTAATTGAAGGGGGAAAAACTATTGATAAAGAAATAGTAAAAATTGTGGAGAATGGCTTATTTACAACATTAACAAATGTGAACTTTGATGCCGAAGTTCATGTAAGACTATTGAAGGAATCACAGAAGATAAAAGAAATTTTAAGAGAGCAGGCTCCTGAAGGACAGTATCCAGATGCAGCTGCATATAATCTAAGTGATACAAAAGAAGAGATGCTGAAGGATTCAGTAAAAGCAGGCATTATGTATGATCAGAATCTTGATGCTGACATTCGCTCCTTAAGATCAACTATACTATATGGATTAAAAGGTATAAGTGCCTATGGACATCAGGCAAGGTTCCTTGGATATAATAATAAACAAGTAGATAATATTTATTTCTTGGGGCTTGAGTCTACCACAAATGATAATTTAACTCTTGAGGATATGATACGTATGACCATGAGGGTTGGAGATATGGCAGTGCAGGTGATGCAGACTTTAGACAAAGCCAATACTTCTACATATAAAAATCCTTCACCTCATAAAGTGAATGTTAATATTAAAAAAGGTCCGTTTATTATAGTATCTGGTCATGACTTGAGAGATTTAGAAATGCTTTTAGAGCAAACAGAAGGAAAGCAGATTAATATATATACTCATGGGGAAATGCTGCCGTCACATGGATATCCGGAATTAAAAAAATACAAACATTTAGCAGGCAATTTTGGTTCTGCATGGCAAAATCAGCAAAAAGAATTTGATAATATACCAGGATGCATCTTAATGACTACTAACTGTCTAATGAGACCAAGAGAAACATATAAAGACAGAATATTTTCAACAAATGTTGTAGGATGGGATGGAGTAAAGCATATAGATGTTTTAGAGGATGGAGCCAAGGACTTCAGTGAAATAATAAATAAGGCATTAGAATTGGGTGGATTTAAAGAAGATGAAGAAGAAAAAGAAATACTGGTGGGATTTGGGCATAATGCAGTATTATCCAATGCAGAAACTATAGTCAATGCAGTTAAGGAAGGAAAGATAAGACATTTCTTCTTGATAGGCGGTTGTGATGGAGCAAGGCCAGGAAGAAGTTACTATACTGATTTTGCTAAAATGGTTCCAGAAGACTGCATAATTCTTACCTTAGCCTGCGGTAAGTACAGATTCAATAAATTAGATTTTGGAACAGTAGCTGGATTGCCAAGGCTATTGGATGTAGGACAGTGTAATGATGCATATTCAGCAGTTAGAATAGCAACAGGGCTTGCGGATGCCTTTGAAACAGATGTAAATTCATTACCATTAACAATTGTACTTTCTTGGTATGAGCAAAAAGCTGTTGCTGATTTATTAGCATTGTTGTCACTTGGAATAAAAGGAATATATTTAGGACCAAGTTTACCAGCTTTTATATCCCCCAACGTGCTGCAATATCTAGTAGATACTTTTGAAATAAAGCCTATTAGTACTCCGGAAGATGATCTAAGGAGCTCATTGAAACAATCGAATTAAGCTTGGCTTAACTATCAAAAACATTAAAGTGAGTTGATACTAATGCAGTTACTGCAGCAGTTCCTGCACAGCCCTAGAATAATTTTAATCCCAGGTCATGTATTTGGCCCGGGGTTTTATTTTTTTACTGCTTAATAAGTAGAAACTCCAGCTCAAATTAAGCTGGAGTTATGTTTTTATTTATGTATATTATGTCTATATTTTCTTATATCAATTGTGGACTTAATTGGTGGAGGCGAGGGGAATCGAACCCCTGTCCGAAAATGGAAACATTTGAGCATCTCCGAGTGCAGTCCTTAGTTTAACATTCCCTCTTTCAGACGCCTAAGGACAGGCTTCTGAATTTAGTAGCTTCATAAATTCCGTTTCCAGGTCAAAGCTTTGCTGGACTCGGTACCCCGCTGTCGACGCCAGGCACTGGATCGCGGGAATTCCAGGCTGACGGCTAGCAGACTACGCTGCTAAAGCTAAATTTTCGTTATTGTTTGCGTTTAAATTTAATCCTATAGTTTTTTAACGCGGGCCCACAGGTTCCCTCGACTCGCTTCTCAAACACATCTCATCCCCGTCGAAACCAATTGCGCCCCCGAGTTATAAGATATATTAATTTATACATACAGCAATAAGCTGATGCAGTATTAAATTATATCATCTATTATTTAATAAGTCAACTAGAAGAAATTGCTAATTTGGTAAAAGAGAGTGGACCTTGAAAGTGGCTCCAAGGCCCTTGGAGTATAACTATATATTTTTGTAAAAAACATTTTATCCCCTATTATATTAAAAATGATGCAAATATGGTAGTTACAAGCAGACCTATTATGACTGGTATCAGGTTTCTCTTTGCAAGTTCAAATGGATTTACTTTACATATGGCTGCAACAGGTATTACGGCCCAGGGTATTACAGTCCCACCACCAATCCATATGCCTGCTATTTGGCCCATGGCCGTTAATGTGGACACGCCGCTGCCTAGTGCCGTGGAAAATAATTTGGCAATGGAGCCTACCAGAGGTATTCCTGAAAAGCCGGATCCATCCAGTCCTGTTATGGCCCCTACTGCAGTTAAGGTTCCAGATGCAAGCAGCGGATTGGCAGGTGCAATATTTGAGAAAGCTATGCCCAGATCATTAACTATGCCATGGGAGGATGGAGGCAGTACCTTACCGAATATTTCAGTAAAAGCTGAGTCTCCCAGGTAAAAGAAGGCTGCTATGGGAATGACTATGCCAAATATTTTAAATCCGAATATAAGTCCGTCTACAATATGAGTCGTAATTTTCTCCAGGCACCTTTTACCATAGGCTATGATTGAAATCAAGCTTAAAATAAATACGGCAGTTCCGCCTATTAGAGCTGTAGCATCTCCTCCTTGAAGTTTACATGTATACATGATTACTATGTCCAATAAAAATATTAATATTGTTAAAATAGTCAAGAATTTTCTTAGAAAATTTGGTATGACAATAGTATCCTTTTCTTCCTGTGCAGCTATTTCTTCTTTTTGAAAACTCATATCTATATTTCCATTTTTCATGTCTCTTTTCAGCATATAAAAAGCTATCATCGTAGTGACTACACCCATTACTACAGTTAAAGGTATACTTGCAGATACAACGCTTGAGACCTTTATTCCCGCTGCATCAGCTGTAAGTTTCGGGGCTGCCTGTATTATAAAATCACTGGACAGGGCTATACCGTGACCAAATAAATTCATAGCTACTGCAGCACCTATAGGCGGGAGACCTACCTTTTTTGCTATAGGCAAAAATAATGCTCCTATAAGGGCTACAGCAGGAGAAGGCCAGAAAAACCAGGATAATGCCATCATTACAATACCTATAATCCAGTAACACATCCAATAGGATTTCATTATTCTCTTAAAGGGTGATACTAATTCCCTATTTATCCCTACGACCACTAATACATTGCTCATTGCAGTTATTATGGATATTATGAAAATAGTGGGCATGAGTTCCTTGGTGGCATAAACAAGGCTGTTGAAAACTCCCATAATGGATTTAGGTATAGAGCTGGTTGCAAGTATTCCCAGTGTGAAAATTCCAATTATACATATAAGTGATATGTCCCGCTTCAATGCCATGGCTATAATTATTATTAGAATAAAGATAATATAAATATAATGTAGGTTTGTTAGTATGATATTCATATGTGACCTCCGCATAAAATGAGTATATTAACAATTTATGCAGAAGGATTTTTTGAGGTGATTAAAATTTTAAAGAGAAAATCCTTGTAAAAGATAAAAGTCATCAAAGTAATGATGACTTTTATTCTGGAACAATCAACCTTTTATCACTGTCAGAATCATCTTGAATTTTTCACAGGCTTGAAGTGCATGGGGAACATTGGCAGGCATTACTATAGTCTGGCCCTCCTTTAGGGTAAAAGTATGGCCGCCTATTGTTATCTCAGCTTTGCCGTCCAGTATTTGAACCATGGCATCTCCTGGAGTTACATGGGAACTTATGCCTTCATCTTTATCAAGGGAAAACAAGGTAATATTTGCATTGGGCGTCTGGGCAAGAGTTCTGCTTATAACCTGGCCTTCCTCATATGATACCAGATCTTTTAAGTTTATTATCTTGGAAAATTCTATATTTTTTATTAAATTACTCATACATTTTACCTCCTTGTATTTCTTAATTATATTATAAACTTTTTGTGCATAGGTATATGTACCTTATGTTACCAAATATTAAAAGAATATACTGCCTCCATGACTTATTTGCCGTATGCTGCGGAAGAAAGGAATGCTGCGGCCATAAGCAATGGCCTGGTAAGGAAGCTGTCTGGGTCTTGAAAAGGTTGAGGACATAATATCTGATTTAATAGTAGAGCAGATTCTGAATACAGAAATACAGGAAGAAAAGTATAATTGATTTTTCCCTCCTGTACTTTTTAAAAAATAATTCCACCCGAGATCATTTATTTTGCTGAGTGTTTTTTTCTGGTCTTATTATGATTTTTTGCCTCTTCAGTAGGGGGTGTATTGCCCTTGCACTTTTTCATTCGGGCTTGTTTATTATCGGGTTGACTGTCTTTTGGCATTTTTTATCACCTCTAAATTAATCCTGCATCTTTGTTTCCGGTTTTAGCTTTACCCTGGATTTCTGATACAGGTTTTTCTGCGTTTTTCTTGATTTTCATTTTTTTATTGCTTTCAGTTCCGTGAGGCTGCTTTGGATCCGGTCTTCTCATACCTGCTTTAGTCATAAAAATATCCTCCTTGACTTTTAAAATAAAAGATATATTTTATCTTTTGCACCAGTCAATATAATATACATCTTTTTGCAATTAAATTCAGTAATAATATTTAAGTAAAATTGAAAAGATATATATGAAATCATAAAAGAGAGGTGAAATATTATGAATAAAAAATTTAGCAAATTGATAAGTATGTTTATCTGTGCAGTATTTTTTATATCATTCATAGGGATTATAGGAATATCTGCAGTACATTCTAAAGAAGTTTTCAATACCCAGAATAGTGAGTCCCATCTTAAGATAGATTCAAAGAAAAAAGCTAAGATGCCTAAGAGATTTAGGAAAACCACAGATAATATAGAAAAGAAAGATGTGAATTTAAAAGGATTATCCTCATTAAATGCTTCAGGAAGTGCACAATTTACTGGCAATAATATAAAAATGATGAAAGAGCAGATAGGTGATGTGCCTATAGCTGTAGTTGATTTAAGGCAGGAATCCCACGGATTCATAAATAATCTGGCAGTGAGCTGGGTAGGTGAAGACAATAATAAGGCAAATAAGGGATTTAGCAGAGATGAAGTCCTAAAAGATGAAAGTAGAAAACTTAAGGGTATTGAGTTAAATGAAGAAATGGATGTTGATGGAAAAGAGATAATTCCAACTAAAGTCCAAAGTGAGAAAGAACTTGTAGAGGAAAATGGCATGAGCTATATCAGGATACCGGTCACGGACAATGAAAGACCTTCGGATGAGATGGTGGATTATTTTATAAAGGAAGTTAAAAAAATGCCTAAGGATACCTGGTATCATTTTCATTGCAAGGCCGGAATCGGAAGGACCACTACCTTTATGACCATGTATGACATGATGAAAAATTCAAAAGATGTCAGTCTGGAAGATATAATGGAAAGGCAGGTTTTACTGGGAGGCAAGAATCTTCTTAAACCTTCATATAAACCTGGCAGTTTTTCTTCGGAAAGATCTGAATTCATAAAGAAATTTTATAAATACACAAGGGAAAACAAGGATGATTTTAATACCACCTGGTCACAGTGGCTTAAAACCAGCGGAAGCTGATAAAGCAAGTAAAATATTTTCAGGTAAAAAATAAGGAAAGGTCTCCAGGCAATTACTTGGCTGAGAGGCCTTTTATTTAATAATCTTCTCTAAGTCACTGAGTTTGAACTCATCTTGTACAGCAGATCTTTTTAAAATAATAGTACTATCTAAAGTTTCAGATGAATTTTCTGATATATTATCTAAATTCAACTCTTTTCCATCACTTGTTTTTTGTTGTATATTAAAAGCTCCATTAATTTCACCAACCATGGAGTATAATGGTTTATCAGAAGCAGTTTGGGGAATAGAAGGATAATGTGATATATCTGATAAATACAACAATACTGTACCAGTATCGGGAAGCAGATTATCAGTGTCGGTGTGAACTACTAGATTATCAACTGTTCCGCCAAGTGTTCTGACAGATATTTTGTCACCTGCTTTTATATCTTCATTTTGTTTATTCTTTAAAATTTTCAATATCTTTATGTTAGTATCTGTATAAACAACATCATCAGCATCTTTTGTATTTGCTTTAACTTTAACTGGAGAATCTTTACCTGCAACTTGACCAATAACAATCAAATCTGCATTTTTTGTTATCCATTCTGGTTTTTTAACTTCAGAATTATAGACGTTACCTGTAACAGTTACAACTTTAGGACTGTGAACTTTATTATAATTGGAAAAGGAAATGTATCCAACGCCAACAATGGCGGCTAGGGAAACCATAACTATTCCTTTTTTACTTAAAGATTTTAAATCTATCATATATATCCTCCCCTTTGTATAATAAGTTTAGTAGTCAATTTAAGTGTTATTTCCAGCAAGTAATCGGCAATAAAACTACTGTTTGCAAAATCTCAATTCTATGATTTTTATAAATTGTAAATATACCAGAAAATATGAAAAATATATTTAATAATATAGATATAAAACATATAATATTTCTTTTTTCACTGCCATGCATTCGGATTAATGCCTGTATTAATTACAGCACTTAAAAAAATTATTTTTTATAGTATATCTGATATACAGGCCATTGTCCAATATATTTAAATATTGCTAATTATCCATCAGGATCGTCTTATCCAAGTACATAGAAGTATTTATCTCCAATTTTAAGAAGTTGGGAGTATTAATAATAATAGCGTTCGGGTGAATTTATCAAAAGTTTCATTTTATGTCTGCATTATATAAAAAATGTATTTTCCCATAATCTGAGATAAGTGGACAAACTGTTAATAAAGTGTTACCATATGGAAAATGATGAAAGTGGAAACTTTAAAAAAGGAGCAAAAGATAGAGTGAATAAGAAAAAGATAGTTAGTTTACTGCTAACGTTAGGAATATTAGTTACACCGATTGTAGCACCACAGTATACAGCTGTAGGTAATTTAACTAATAAAGTATACGCATACGATGGTAGCATACAAGACGGAAATAAGGTACAGAAAGAGCCTTTGCAGACGGACACAGGTCTTGTTGGAGAGGGTGTTACCGCATCAGCCAGAATGTCGGAGTCATCAACCTATGAGGAACTTATGGCTTCGCCATATAAAGTAGAAATGCCTGCCGATGTTTTACAGCCAGATGGAAGTGGATATATAGGATTAGATATGACTAAATTAAACGTAGATGGGAAGATATATCACTATAGCTGGCTCAATGGAGAACTTAAAGAAGACAAGTTTGTAGAAGTACGTAAGATATATGTAGCAGAAACAGGAGCAATAGAAAGAATCTACTCCCATTGCATATTTGGTGGTGCTGAGCATAGTTTGATACAGTATGCAGATGCAGTTCCTTCCGCAACATCGGATAATGAACTAAATCCATATTTAAAGAGATATACAACAAACTGGGGAGACTTAATGAACCCAAAACCGTTTATTGACCCTAACGTGGGGGCAGATAATAACGGAAATTATGTAAATAAGGGCAGAAGTAATGCAAAACTAAAGCCAGATGCCAATGGATATGTGGTGGTTTATTCTGACTTACTTGATACTAAAGGTAGGACAGTCCATATAGGAACTACTAATGAGGACAGTGGATTTGTGCATTATGGACCAATAACAGGCGATGAACCAGTCAACTTCAGCAATGCTACTTATGATTCAAGTAAATACGATGATTTTGGGAATCGAAAGGATGAAACTACTCCTACGCAGCCATCTGATCCAACTACTCCTACTAATTTTAAGGGTATAAATGTATCACGTTTAGCTGGATTGGATAGAAAAGAAACTGCAATGAAAATAGCGGATAATTATTTAGGCAAGAATAAGGCAAATAATATAATAGTAGCAAACGGATATAACTACGCAGATGCACTTGCAGGAGCACCTTTAGCAAGACAGTTAAAAGCACCAATACTACTAGTAGGTGGATACGAAGATAGTCAAGACGTTTTAAATTATATAGAGAGCCATTTGGCGGGTAATGGAAAAGTAACTATACTTGGTGGCAGTGCTGTAGTACCTGACAGCTTTAAAAATTGGTTTATTGCCAATGGCGTAAGCTCTTCAAATATAACAAGATATGGCGGTAATGATAGGTATGAAACAGCCAGCAAGATAGAAGGAGCTATAACTACTCCGACTACAGACCCAATATTTATAGCAAGTGGGGAAAACTTTCCAGATGCACTTTCAGCATCTCCTATAGCATCTTCAAGGGGATACAGGATATTCCTTACAAGAGATAACGAGGAATCTAGCTATCTCAGTGATTATCTAACGAAGAATAAGCCATCAAAGGTTTATATTCTTGGAGGTACTGGTTCAGTCAGTACCGAACAAGAAAACAATATAGCCTCACAAGTGGGAAATAAGAATAATATAAAAAGGCTGGGTGGTACTACAAGGTTTGATACTTCAAATTCTATAGCAGAAGAATTCAAAGATGGTGCAACCAATGCTATCATAGTAAATGGGGATGATTACCCAGATGCAATCTCTGGAAGTATTATAGCAGATAAGACACCTTCGATAACCTTACTCACTCCATCGTATAATATTTCAGGAATAGAAACATTTTTAGGCAATAATGTGGGAATAAAAGATGGTTTATTGTTGGGAGGAGAAAAGGTACTTTCCGAAAGTTTAGAAAGTTCGCTGTCAAAGTAATCAAGTATTCTTAGGTTCAGATGGAGTTTACTTATAAGGAATGCTTACTCCGCCTATATAGGAATATAAAAGTTCAAATATAAAGTATTAAATTCGGTTGATTTTCGGTCTTGACTGAAAGTCCTCATTATTTGATATTTAATATTTGTTCTTTTAACTTTATATCAATGGCAGCGTTCGGATAAATGTTATCTAAATATACAACCAATAAAAATACCAGCTATTTTTTGTAGCTGGTATTTTACACAACAAGACTTTTATACGTGATTTACATTTTCCACTATTAGCTCCATGAAGGTATCCGGTGACACCACTTTTACAGCAGGATTCTTGTTCAGCTGCTTTACAACTTCATCTATGTCACTCATGCTTTTGCTCCAGGCATGCACGTATACAAAGGTATAGGCGTAAGGCGTACTTGTATCTGTATAGCCATCCTTTACATATCCATTTATTTTATTTATTAAATCACCATTTTCTCCTATTCCTGACCAGAGTAAATCTCTGCAGGATACTACAGGTTTGCCGTTACTCCATATTATTTTACCCTTGTAATCATCCTGCCTGTTGTAATTGAGATAAAATATACCTTGAATATTTGGATAGGCGGTGTATTTATCCCACAGATCTTTATTGTAAAATGACCAGTTGTCTAAGACAGATACGTATTTTTGATCCACATCTTTCATGTAACTGTTTAATCTTTTTAAATAGGGAGTTAGTGAATCCGGTTTGAATTCACTTGGATACATGTATCCATTGCCGGAAGGGGATACAATAAAGTAATCCCTGAAGGTGTTTGGAGAGGCACTTTTATAATACATTTTAAGTACAGTGGGTGCCAGTTCGTACAAGGATGGACTTATACTGAAGCCCATGTTGAAACTGCCTCTTTCAGCTGAACCATACCATTTGGAAGAGCCAAAATTACTTCCAAGATTCCACTGCTGATTGTCTCCGTCTGACATTATAAAGGTAACATAATGGGTGTTTTTGGGGGCTGAGTTTTTTATGGATTTCAATCTATTTTTTTGAATTAAAGGAGAAGAGGGGAAGGCACTTAATACTGTCAAGTTGTAGGACCAGTCTGCCGGAACCACGCTCACTCCATTTCTGGAAGCTGCACTTATGTTTCCCCCTTCGTCAGGGCCCCATCCAAGGCAGGTGGAGTCTTTACTCATAGATCCAAAAACCTTATTCCTTAGAGAAAAGTCTTTTGGGTCATCTTCGTAGAATACCAGGGATTTGCTCATTATACCGTAGTCTCTGAGAGCGGCATCTCTATTTGGAGACAGCTCAATTACTGTGGAATGGTTCAGCCCCTTATTCCACAGGTTGTTATATGCCCAGTATTTGTCGGTATTTCTACAGTCCTGCTGCATTTTTATGCCGTTATTCTTGACTTTGGTTTCCAGGGATTTGTCTACAGCTATGGAATCTTTTAAAGCTGCAAGAGAACAGGCATTGTTTATGGAAGGATCTTTTTTGGAGAAATTATCATAGAGTACATAGCCTTTTACAAAGCTTTTGAATTTATTCAGCAGGTACCAGGGATCCTCCACCATGCTGTAATTTACCCCATAATTTTCTTTCAGATCCTCCAGCCATATTTTATAGTCCGGCTGATTTTTATTCAAAGTATATATTTGAAAATCGGATTTATTTGATATAACTCCCTGGAGAGTAGTTATCATGGTATTTTCAGCAGGACTCAGGCTGTTTTGCCGTATTACGTAAAGATATTTTGGCATTTTGGAGTTCTTTATATAGTAGGAATGACTTGAAAAAGCACTTACATCTGTAACAAATAAATTGCTTAAAAAAATCAGGATAATTGCCGTAATTAAATTTTTTAATCTCATATAAGGTTACCTCCTGATTTTAGTATGTGGTTTTTTATATAATTGATTCCTGCAAGTATTTTTATAAAAACATTTTTATAATAAAGAAGGAATTTTAAATTATTTATAGAATATAACAGATATAAACATAAATGAACAAAAAATATGTTCGTTTTAAACATGGAGGACAAATGATGTTGCCTGAAGAAAGACGTAGTAAAATAGTGGATATCTTAAAAAAACATGGCAGGGCAGAAGTGGATATACTGGCAGATAAATTGAAGGTATCAAAAATGACAATACGCAGGGATCTGGAATTACTGGAGGATAAAAAACTTCTGCTGAGAACTCATGGCGGAGCGGTGTACAAAGACATCATAAGTTATGAAGTACCTTATATAGATAAAGAAGTCATAAATAAAAATGAAAAGGAGAGAATAGGCAAAAGGGCGGCAGAACTTATAAAGGAAGGGCAGTCATTGATACTGGATGCAGGAACTACTTGTCTTGAGGTGGCTAAGAATATAAAGACAATGGAGGATATTACTGTAATTACCAATGACATTAAAATAGTAATGGAATTATTTAAGTATACTAATATCAGGCTGTTTTGCACAGGAGGTATAGTCCAGGGAAAAGTGGGGGCTTTAATTGGAAGACATGCAGAATTATTAATACAATCTTTTAATGTGGATTATGCATTCATAGGAGTTACATCGGTGAATAGCAATTATGCTGTTTCTACACCAACTGCTGAAAAGGCTTACTTAAAAAGATTGATGATGAATAATGCCAATAAATCCGTACTTTTGGCAGATCATAGCAAATTCAACAAAACTTCTTTTTCAAAGGTTTGCAGTATAGACGAAGTGAGTATCTTGATAAGTGATATAAAATTAAAGGATAATATAAAAAAAGATTTGGAAAGGTTTGAAACAAAATTGTATTTTGTTTGATTTAAGGAGGTTTTTATATGCCGAGTGTTTTAGTGATAGCTGATGATTTTACAGGTGCAAACGATACAGGAGTGCTGCTGAAGGATGAAGGAGGGTTTGAGGCTGTTTCATTTTTAAGCTGTAATGATATAGAAAAATTTCATTATGATAAGGACGTATTTTGTGTAAATACTGATACCAGAGATAAGGAAAGTCAGTATTCTTATGCTTTGGTAAAGGATATAACCGGCAGGTTTAAAAAGGATGTAAAATTAATAAGTAAAAGAATAGACAGTACCCTTAGGGGAAATGTAGGAAGTGAAATAGATGCTGTACTGGATGAACTGGGGCCGGAGTATAAGGCTATAGTTGTGGCTTCTTATCCTTCCTCAGGGAGAATATGTTTGGGAGGATACATCCTGGTGAATGGAATACCACTGGAAAAGACTAATGTTTCCAGTGACGTTAAGACTCCCGTGAAATCATCCAATGTGATAAGTATTATAAAATCCCAAAGCAAAAAATCTATTGGATATATACCACTGGAGAATGTTTTAAAAGGTGCTGAATTTTTAAGGGGAGAAATAGAAAAGGATTGCAGCAGAATAATTGTGATAGATGCAGTATCCAATGAGGATATCATGGTTATAGCAGATGCCTGCACATCTTTGAAAGAAAAAGTGGTTTGTGTAGATCCGGGACCTTTTACTTCTTATCTTTCTATAAATAGATTAAAATCAATTAAACCCTCACCCTACAGATCATTGATGGTTATAGGAAGTATTACAGAACTGACCAGAAAGCAGCTGAAATATTTTAAAGAACACAGGGAAGTGTTGATTTATAATGTAAATGTGGATAATTTAATAAATGATTTTGAAGATGAACTTAAAAAGGCTTTGGATTATATGCAAAAAGGCTGTGAAAATTATAAATACATATGCATCACCACTTCTCTCATAAAAGCTGAGATAGAGAGCGGCATAAGTCTGGATGTATCCAATATTATATCTGACAGGCTCAATAGGATAGCTAGGGCAATTTTAGATATGAAAGACTTTAATATTAAATTGGTGTATTTAAGTGGGGGTGATACAGCTCAGGGATTTTTAAAAAACATAAATTCCATTGCAATGGAGATAATAGAGGAAATAATACCCCTTGCGGTTTATGGAAAGATAATAGGGGGCCAATTTCATGGATTACATGTATTGACTAAGGGAGGATTAATCGGAGATGAAGCATCTATGGCTTTTATAATGTCAGCTATAGAAAAAAATATTGAAAGAGGTAGCAGAGATGAGTAAAAAGATTATAGCAGTACCAATAGGAGATATAGCAGGAGTCGGACCTGAAATAGCAGTGAAATCCCTTAATAAAAAATTTATTTATGAAAATACAAAGCCTTTGTTGGTAGGTGAACTGAAAGCCATAAGGAGAGCATTAAAGTTAACAGGCATAGAACTGGAGATCAATGTAATAGACAGTGTTAAAGAAGCAAGATTTGAATTTGGGACTATTGATTTAATAGATTTAAACAATGTGGATTCAGATAGGATAGAATTTGGTAAAATACAGGCAAAGGCAGGCAGGGCAGCTTTTGAGTTTATAAAAAAATCTGTGGAACTTGCACAAGCTCATGAGGTGGACGCCATAGCCACCACACCTATAAATAAAGAGGCCTTGAAGGCTGCAGATATAAATTATATAGGTCATACTGAAATATTGGCGGGTCTTACAAACACTGATGATCCTATGACTATGTTTCAAGTACGCAATCTAAGAGTGTTTTTCTTGACCAGGCATGTGTCCCTGGCAGAAGCTGTGGAATCTATAAAGAGGGAAAGAGTGTATAAATATATTTTAAAATGTAATGAGGGACTTAACAGGCTGGGATTAAAAGATTCCAGAATTGTAATTGCAGGTTTAAATCCTCATGGCGGAGAACATGGATTATTTGGATGGGAAGAAGTGGACGAAATAGTACCTGCTGTAGAAGATGCAAAAAAACAGGGCATAAATATATCAGGGCCTATAGGAGCTGATTCCGTATTTCATATAGCATTAAACGGCGGTTATGATGCGGTAATATCACTATACCATGATCAGGGCCATATAGCTACCAAGATGGTGGATTTTGAGAGGACAATTTCTGTGACTGTAGGACTGCCATTTATAAGGACATCTGTGGATCACGGTACAGCTTTTGATATTGCAGGAAAAAATATTGTGAGCTCCGTCAGCATGGAAGAGGCAATTAAATTAGCTTATAAATATGCAGAAGTATACAAATAAAAAAGGAGTTGATATAAAAATGGAGTCATCATCAAAAAGATGGGTCAGAATTATACCAGTGGCATTTGTAATGTATATGACAGCTTATATGGATAGAATCAATGTATCCATGATACTGCCGTATATAGACAAGTCATTTAATCTGTCAAGTGCAGATATTGGTATAGCTGCAGGAATATTTTTTGTAGGGTACATGGTATTGCAAATACCGGCTGCCATATTGGCAGATAGGTGGAGTGCCAAAAAAGTTGTATTTATACTTATTATGCTTTGGAGTGTGGCAGCTATGTGTACTAGCCTGGTTCAAAGCAAAACACAGCTTTTTGTATTGAGATTGTTGCTGGGAGTTTTTGAGGGTGGTGTATGGCCATCGGTTTTGGTTCTTCTTGCAAAGTGGTTTCCATCAGGAGAAAGAGCTCGTGCAAATGCCTTCTGGATGATCAATATGCCATTATCCGCTGTTATCATGGCACCTATTACAGGCTGGTTGTTATCAATAACTAGCTGGCGTATAGTGTTTTTAATTGAAGGAATGCTGCCTCTTATATGGGGATTTGTATGGTGGTTTTCAATTGAGGACAGTCCAGCTGTTTCTAAATGGGTATCACCAGAAGAGAGAAAATATGTTGAAGATACAATTGCAAAAGAAAATGAGAATAAACCTAAGGGAACTGGATATGGCTCGGCTTTTAAAAATCCAACTGTAATCTGGCTGCTTGTTGCATATTTCTTCTGGATGTCAGGTTTTTATGGATATACTATGTGGGTTCCAAGTGTTATAAAGGACTTTAAAGGACTTAGTTCTTCTTTGGTTGGACTTATAAGTGCTATACCATTTATTTTTGCAATGATAGCAATGGCATTCAATTCATCTCTGTCTGATAAAAGAAGGCAAAGAGAAATACATGTTGCCATACCACTTCTGATTGGCGCTTTTGGACTTATTGGAGGACAGTATTTAGCACATACGGCAGTTACGAAAATGATATTTTTAGTTATATCAGCTATAGGAGTGTATGCACCTTATGGTCCATTTTGGGCAATACCTACAGATATATTGAGACCGGAACTGGCAGCAGCAGCTATGGGACTAATCAACGCCCTTGGAAATTTGGGAGGTTTTCTCGGACCATATATTGTAGGATGGATTCAGGGAAAGTTTGGTGGATATCTGGGTTTCATTGTTTTAGGAATATTTTTAATAATTACAGCTATTGTCTCCATGGGAATTAAGGCCAGCAGAAGTAAGGCATCTGAAGCTAAATAAAAAATTCATATTTTATTTAGATATGCTTTTCATATAAAGGTTTTCAATGTATTATTAATATGTACTTTAATGCACTATTAGTTAAATAATAGGAGGTAATAAAATTGAAAATACTTCTTGCGCCAGATTCATTTAAAGGTAGCTTGTCATCAAAAAATGTATGTACTGCACTTAAGGAAGGTATACTTAGAGCAGCACCTAATGCGGAAATAATTGAAGTTCCCATTGCAGATGGAGGAGAAGGAACTGTAGATGCAATTATTACATCTGAAGAAGGTAAAGAGTATACTGAATATGTTACAGGACCGCTGGGAGAAAAGGTGGAAGCCCATTATGGAATTTTAAAGGGCGGTACGGCAATTATAGAAATGGCTTCAGCTTCAGGGTTATATCTTATTCCCGAGGATAAACGAAATCCGCTTATAACTACGTCCTTTGGTACTGGCCAGCTTATAAAAAATGCTTTAGATAGAGGATGCAGAAGATTTATAATCGGAATTGGCGGCAGTGCTACAAACGATGGCGGGGCAGGAATGCTTCAGGCGTTAGGTGTAAGATTTTTAGATCAGCAAGATAATGAACTTTGCTATGGCGGCGGAAATCTTAATAATCTGGTAAAAATCGATTTGAATAAATTGGATAAGAGAATTTATGAAAGCCAATTCACTGTAGCTTCTGATGTAAATAATCCACTGTGTGGTGAAAATGGAGCTTCAGCTGTATATGGACCCCAAAAAAATGCCACCCCTGAAATGGTTAAAGTGCTGGATGATAATTTAAGGCATTATTCAAATGTCGTAAAAGATATTTTTAATAAAGATTTATCTGAAGTTCCAGGTGCAGGTGCAGCCGGGGGCCTGGGATTTGCACTTATTGTGTTCCTAAATGCAGAATTAAAAAATGGAATAGATATTGTAATAGACATTACAAATATGGAGGATAAAATTAAAAACAGCAATTTGATTATAACAGGAGAGGGAAACACTGATTTTCAAACTTCTTTTGGGAAAGCACCTTCTGGTGTTGCCAAGCTGGCGAAAAAGTACGACAAACCTGTAATCATATTGTCCGGCGGCCTTGGAAAAAATTATAAGGATTTATATGACATAGGAGTAACCTCATTGTTCAGCATTGTGGATAAGCCCATGTGTCTGGAGGATTCCATGAAATATACACCTGATTTAATCAAGAACAGGATAGAGGATATCATAAGAACCATATTGGCATTTTCCCGTTGATTTTTTGTATTTCGGATTTTAAGTTTTATTTTAAAAATAATGGCAAAATCTATTGACAATAAATAGTTTATATTCTATTATATAAAATAAGTTATGATAGTTTAATTAAATATTTAAAATTCAAAGAAGAGGATTAGTAAGCAGAACATTCTTTTTAAGAGAGGGGACGGCAGGTGGAAGTTTCCAAAAGAATATGCTGAACCTGCCTTGGAGTTCTGTACCGAATAACAGTAGGATACAGCGGCAACTGCCGTTAAAATCGCAAGTGAAGTGAGTATGTTTTATATTTAAATATATTAATCAGGGTGGTACCACCGAAATATAACCTCGGTCCCTTTTTTGGGGATTAGAGGTTTTTTTATATTTAAAATATATTTTACAAATTAAGTTAAAGTTTTATTAGATATTGGAGGTAGTTAAATTGGATAAAAAATTAGTAGAACAGATAACATCCAGAAGTGAAGATTTTGCACAATGGTATACTGATATTGTGAAAAAAGCAGAGCTGGCAGATTATTCAAGTGTAAGAGGATGCATGATAATACGTCCTTATGGATATGCAATTTGGGAGGGTATTCAGAAATATGTGGATACGAAAATAAAGGAAACAGGGCATGAAAATGTATATATGCCTATATTTATTCCAGAACATTTGCTGGAAAAGGAAAAAGAGCATGTTGAAGGATTTGCACCGGAAGTTGCATGGGTAACTGAAGGAGGAAATGAAGAGCTTACAGAAAGATTGTGTGTCAGGCCGACTTCAGAAACTTTATTTTGCGATCATTTTGCTAAAATCATTCACTCATATAAGGATTTGCCGAAACTCTATAATCAGTGGTGCTCTGTAATAAGGTGGGAAAAGACCACCAGACCATTTTTGAGAACAGCAGAATTTTTGTGGCAGGAAGGTCATACAATACATGCCACTAGAAAAGAAGCTGAGGAGGAAACCAGATATATATTGGATTTGTATTCCAAATTGTGTAAAGATGTCTTGGCCATGCCGGTAATTCAGGGTAAAAAAACCGAGAGCGAAAAATTTGCAGGTGCTGTAGATACTTATACTATTGAAAGCCTGATGCATGACGGAAAGGCTCTCCAGGCGGGAACATCCCACTATCTTGGTGAAAATTTTGCCAGGGCATTTGGAATCCAGTATTCTGACAAGGAAGGTAAACAGCAGTATGTGCATTATACTACCTGGGCTGTAACAACAAGATTGATAGGAGCTATAATAATGGTACATGGAGATGACAACGGCATGGTAATGCCGCCTAGAATAGCTCCAATACAAGTCATTATAGTACCTATAGCACAGCATAAAGCTGGAGTGCTTGAAAAGGCAAATGAATTAAAGAATATACTGTCAAAGTCTTTAAGGGTGAAAATTGATGACAGTGACAAGACACCAGGCTGGAAATTCAGCGAGTATGAAATGAAGGGCGTTCCCGTCAGACTTGAAGTAGGACCAAAAGATATTGAAAAAAATCAGGTGATATTGGCAAGAAGGGATACTGGAGAAAAGACAGTAGTGTCCATGGACAATTTGGAAAATGAAGTAACGGATCTTCTGGACAAAATTCATGATGCAATGTTTGAAAAGGCAAAATCCTTTAGGGACAATAATACCCATGATGCCCTAAACATGGATGAATTTAAGGATATAGAGGAAAATAAGACTGGTTTTGTCAGGGCTATGTGGTGTGGAGATCCTAAATGTGAAGAAAAAATCAGGGAGGTTACTGGAGCAACTTCAAGGTGTATTCCGTTTGAGCAGGAACATATTTCAGATACTTGTGTATGTTGTGGAAAGAAAGCGGATAAACTAGTTTATTGGGGTAAAGCATATTAAATCCATATGATGGTAAATTGGGAACAATGCGGAAATAGTAATTTTTGCATCATTCATTTATTTCAGTGAGTGAAAATATGATTTGAATATCAATGCTGATTATGATTAAAAATACTGTCAAATTTATTATTAATAAATGATTTTGACGGTATTTTTATATATAATTATATTGATTGGACTATTGGTTAAAAATAACTTTGAAAATATTTTGTAAATATTATTAGAAAATGGTACATTTATTGTTATAATATAAGTAGAACTATAAGCTGAAATAAAGTGGAGGCTATAATATGTTTAACAACAAAAAATTTAATAAGAACAAGTGGAAATATCTTATTTATTATGCATTATTGGCAGCTATGATTATATTCATAGCCAATGAGTATATTAACGGGGTTAAATCCCAGCATATAAAATACAGTGACTTCATGAATGATATTAATCAGAATAAGATTTCTGAAGTGCAGGTAAGTAAGGATAAACTGATTATAATTCCCAAATCTCAGGACATAGAAGATAAAGGAAAAGTTCTTTATACAGAAAGAATAGAAGATCCTGATTTAGTTAAAAAGTTAAATAGTGCTAAAATTCAATATGGAGGAATACCGCAGGAAAATACTGTACTAAAAGGATTTTTTACAAATTGGGTTTTGCCGTTTATAATAATTGCATTTTTGCTTCAGCTGTTTTTAGGAAAATTAAATAAGAAAATGGGCAGCGGAGTAATGTCTTTTGGTAAAAATACTGCCAAGATATATGCGGAAAATGAAACTGGTGTGAATTTCAACGATGTAGCAGGGCAGGAAGAGGCAAAGGAATCCTTGATGGAAATTGTAGATTTTTTACATAATTCCCAGAGGTATGTGGACATAGGTGCCAGACTTCCTAAGGGAGCTCTTCTTGTGGGACCTCCCGGTACAGGGAAGACTCTTCTTGCAAAAGCAGTGGCTGGTGAAGCTAAAGTGCCTTTTTTCTCAATATCAGGTTCTGCATTTGTGGAAATGTTTGTAGGAATGGGTGCTGCAAGAGTAAGGGACTTGTTTCAGCAAGCTCAAGAAAAAGCTCCTTGTATAGTATTTATAGATGAAATAGATGCTATTGGAAAAAGCAGAGATGGAAATATATCGGGAAATGACGAAAGAGAGCAGACCTTGAATCAGCTTTTGGCGGAAATGGATGGGTTTGATTCTTCTAAGGGAGTAGTTATACTGGCAGCTACAAATAGACCGGAGGTTTTGGATAAGGCTCTTTTGAGACCTGGAAGATTTGATAGAAGGGTTATAGTGGATAGACCTGACTTAAAGGGAAGGGAAGATATTTTAAAAGTACACATAAAGGGTGTAAAAGTTTCACCGGATGTGGATTTAAATGAAATAGCGAAATCCACTCCAGGAGCTGTAGGTGCAGATTTGGCCAATATAATAAATGAAGCGGCATTGAGAGCTGTTAAAAATCACAGATCTCAAGTAAGGCAGGAGGATTTGGAAGAAGCTGTAGAGGTAATTATAGCCGGTAAGGAAAAGAAAGATAGAATACTTTCTCCTGGAGAAAAACAGCAGGTGGCTTTTCACGAAGTAGGTCATGCACTTGTAGCAGCTCTTTTGAAGCATACGGATCCTGTTCATAAAATAACTATAGTTCCCAGGACCATGGGGGCATTAGGATATACCATGCAGCTGCCTGAAGAGGAAAAATATTTAAATACAAAGGATGAGATGATGGATCAGATATGCGTCATGCTTGGCGGGAGATCTGCGGAAGAAGTGAAGTTTAACAGTATATCTACAGGTGCGGCCAATGATATTGAAAGAGCTACCCAGACTGCCAGAAGCATGGTAACAATTTATGGAATGTCAGATAGGTTTGATATGATGGCACTTGAGTCCATTCAAAACAGATATTTGGATGGAAGACCGGTTCAAAACTGCAGTGCGGAAACAGCTTCAATTATTGATGAAGAAACTTTAAAGATAATAAGAAAATCCCATGAAAAGTCTAAAAAAATTCTTCAGGATAATATAGAACTGCTTGTGAACATATCTAAAAGGCTTATAGAGAAAGAAACCTTAATGGGGTATGAATTTATGAGCATGATAAAAGATTATAATGAAAAAAAAGGAGCAGGATCTCCTAGTACAGGAGTTTTGACTTCAGATTCTGATAATGTATAGGGTGGAGATATGAATATGTGGAAAGGTGATTTAAAAGGTGAGCCAGATAGAGAAGTTCAATTAAACCTTGAAGGAGAAAAGTTAAGAAAAGTACTGAATGAGATAAATACATATATGATAGATAGTATAAAGCTTAGAAAAGAAGTTATTGATTATATTTTGGATTTGAGGAAAAAGAATCTGGAACAATATGAAGATGATGAAGATAAGCTCATTGAGTATTTTGATCATGAAATATATACAAAAGAAGAGCAATTTAGATTGGTAAACAAGAGCATAAAAGAACTTACTATACTGAAGGATTCGCCTTATTTTGGAAAAATAATTTTTGAAGATGAGTATGGCAGGGAAAAAATATATATAGGCAGATTCGGAATGAGCAATAGAGAAGATTATGAGCCTGTCATAGTGGATTGGAGATCTCCTGTGTGCAGTTTGTTCTATTCAGGAAGCTTGGGGCGGGCTAGCTATAAATCACCTATGGGAACAATAGAGGCAGATATACTTGGTAAAAGGCAGTTTATTATAAAAAAGTCAAACCTTATTGGAATGTTTGATTCCAATATGGATGTAAAAGATGAAATATTACAGATGGTGTTAAGTAAAAATGCCGGTGAAAAATTGAAAGACATAGTGATGACTATACAGAAGGAGCAGGATGCTTTAATAAGGCAGCCCAGGGAAGGGGCTGTTGTAGTAAATGGCATAGCTGGCAGCGGAAAGACCACTGTGGCATTGCATAGGGTAGCTTACTTGTTATATAATTACAGAAAGTTACTCCAGGGAAAGGTGCTTATATTAGGACCCAATAGCATATTCATGGATTATATTTCTTTGGTATTGCCCAGCTTGGGGGAAGAAGAAGTTACTCAGCTTACATTTAGTGAATTTGCCCGTGGTATTCTGAACTTACCGGATATGATGGATCTGAGGGAGTACATGGAAAATATCTTAAGTGGAGATGAGCAGTTCATCCATGAAATAATTTATAAAAATTCTTTAAGATATGCAGCTGATATAGATAAACTAATCAGCAGCATAGAGAAAAATTATTTTGTGGCAGAGGATGTACTATTCTATGACAAAATAATAGTGACTAAAGAGGAAATGGAGAAAATGCTTAAATATTACTTTAAGGAGATGCCGCTGTTTAAAAGAAGCATAAGATTGAAAAAGGTCATATATTCAAGGATAAAAGATGAAAGAAATCTTTTAGTAAGACATATACAAAAAAAATACAGGAATAAGCTTGAGAGTATGACAGAAGAAGAATTAAATTCTCATCAGACAAATTTAGAATACAAAAAAAGAAATGAAATAGAAGAAGTTATAAAAGAAGTTGTAAAAATAAAAGGGAATAAATTAAAGTGGCTGAAAGAGCCGGATATAATGTCAATATACAGTGACTTTAATAAAAACAGGGAATTGATTCAGGAGGATTTAGCGGCTATTTTGTATTTGAAAATGAAATTAGACGGAACAAAATATAAAGATAAAATAAAGCATATAGTCATAGATGAAGCTCAGGATTATTCCCCGCTGCAGTTTAAGGTTATAAAAGAACTTACTGGCTGTAATTCTTTTACTGTAGTAGGAGATGTGAATCAGAGAATTATACCTTCAGATGAAAGACCTGCCATGATGAATTTGAATAATATTTTTTCGGATTTAAAGGTGAAAAATTTTTCGCTGGGCAGAAGCTATAGATCTACCAATGAAATAAATAATTATGCAAACCAGTATTTAAAAAGCGGTAAAGTCATATCTTTGATAAGAAGCGGCACAGAAGTTGTAGAAGAACAGATAAGCAGTTTAAATAAACTTGTGGATAGGATATTGAAAGATATGGTAGAATTAAAGGAAAAAGGCTATGAAAGTATTGCTGTAATCTGCAAAAACTTAAAAGACACAGAAATTTTAAGCAATTTAATAAAAAAAACCATGTACATAAAATTAATCAACGGAGAAGATATGATTTATTCCAGTGGAGAAGTTATACTTCCAAGTTATTTTGCCAAGGGGCTGGAATTTGATGCTGTTATAATGATAGACACTTCTTACAGTCATGAGGAAGATACATTAAAATATATAGTTGCTACAAGGGCGCTGCATGAGCTGCATGTATATAAGATTTCTTCCATTGGCTGATTATATAATTGTGGTCTGTTCAAATGTTTTTATAAAAGGAGGTTAAGACATTATGAATAATTTAATTTCGCTGATTAAAAAAACTGAATTTAATCATTCGCTTACTAAAAGTGAAATAACCGAGTTATTTAAAAACGATGAATGCAATAGGGAACTTTTTAAAGCAGCAGACAGGGTGAGGAAAAAATATGTGGGAGATGAGGTCCATTTAAGGGGGTTAATAGAGTTTTCTAATATATGCAAGAGAAATTGCATGTATTGTGGATTAAGACGTGATAATAAGAAAATTAAGAGATACAGAATACTACCGGATGAAATAATCAAGCTGGCCAAAAAAGCAGTGGGTTATGGTTATAAAACCATAGTCATGCAATCTGGAGAAGACGATTACTATACAGTGGATAGATTAAAATATATAATATCAGATATAAAGAAAATGGATGTGGCGGTAACCTTGAGCATAGGAGAAAAGACGTTTGAGGAGTATAAGGCCTTCAAAGAGGCTGGAGCAGACAGATATTTAATACGGATAGAGACAACTGATCCTGCATTGTATGCAAAAATGGATCCGGGCATGAGTCATGAAAACAGAAAACGCTGTCTGAGGGATCTTAAGGCTTTGGGATATGAAGTTGGAACGGGATGCTTGATTGGACTTCCGGGTCAGAGTTTTGAATCACTGGCAGACGACATATTGTTTTTTAAAGATATAGATGCAGATATGGTGGGAGTAGGACCCTTTATTCCAAATGAAGATACACCTTTAAAGAATGAAAGGGGAGGGGATTTTTTAACCAGTCTTAAGGTAGTGGCAATAAGCAGATTATTAATGCCCAATATCAATATCCCGGCCACTACAGCTATGGAAACCCTGAACCCCAGGGGAAGGAGTATAGCTCTTCAAAGTGGAGCCAATGCAGTAATGCCGAATGTAACAGAAGGTGTATACAGAAAACTCTACGCTCTTTATCCAGGCAAGATCTGTACTGGTGATACTCCTGCAAACTGTAGAAATTGTATAACCGGCAAGATAATTACCATAGGCAGGGCTGTTTCTGCCTCTAAGGGATTCAGAGTGAAAGCATAATGGAGAACCCATCATGCTTTTTGATTTTTTTCATATTTTTTTATTTTGCTAAAGAATTTCTCACAGGTAATGCTTAGGGCATCTGAGTCTATATTTTCAAAATAACATTTTTCCAGATTATCCTGGAGCTTTTTATTCGAAGACAATATAGATAAACTTTTATTGAGAAAGAGATAGAAATTTGTTTTATCTTCTTCTACATCTGCTTTATTTATTTTACTGTAGTCAATTAAGTTATTCATATATATTTGTATGCCGTTAAATTGAGTTTTGTTAATCTCATTGGAGGTTATGACGGCAGTATTTAACCGGGGAATTATAATGTGATCTATCTTATCTGTTATGAGAGGATGGTGATATACTTCCACATATAGCCCTCTTTTTACAGCTTCTTCATAAAGAGTTCTAAGAACCAGTGTTTTTCCAGTACCGGGATCACCATTCAGCACATATACTTTATCCATATCGTTATACAGGGTATCTATAAAAGATACTATACCGTTTCGAGTAAGGGCGGTGGCAAACAGATGACTGCTTTTTCCCTGGTTTCCCGGGCTGACGTCAGGTAATATTTTTGATCCGAGATCTTCCATGGTTGCAGTCAGTTTTGAATAATCAACAGCATCTTTATTATAGTGTTCCCAGTCTTCCTGCATAAGTTTTGCAGTTTTTATAAACCTGTAGGATCTTTTGGATATATTTTTGATTTCTGCATTGATGCAGTTTTCCTTCTCCACATATCCTTCAAAATTATTTTTATTTAAATTTTCCTCTAAATCTAGTATTTCATATGACAATTGAGAGTCTATTACATTTAATAGACTGCTGTTTAACAATGCTATGTTCAATTTTTTTATAATTATTCCATCCAATAAGTTTTCATCATAAGGACAATGGTAACATTCTATATCATATCCATTTTTGTTAAAATACTCACTTATATTTTCCATCAGGGAAGATTTTAAAAGCATGGACTTGCTTTTAAAAAAGAATTTCTTGTTTAATGTTTTCTGATTTGTTATAAAGTCCGAAAACAGGTGAAGTCCTTCCCAAGTATTTCCCCCTGTAAAGAAATGTCTCATTTTATCATTCATTATACACACTCCTACCTATTACAATCATTAATATAATATGCTGACATTTTTTATAGGTTCCACTAAAGGATATAATATTGTTTCAATGGAATTTAAAAAAATAGTTGAAATCAGTAAATATTTATGATAAACTTAGAACAATTTAATAATTTAGCTACCTAGGGTAGAGGTGCTGTAATTAATAGTATTTATTTTGAGTTGGCAGACATTTGAAAAATAAAGAAAGGAATTGCGGCCGAAAAATTAGTTTGGCAAAACTGATTTTGGCTTTGTATAGAATATGTACAGAGTTGTCATTAAAATATTTATTTATTTTTAGTGGAGAGCTACAAAGGTACACAACCATGTATGTTTGTACAGTATAGGTGTGTTCCTCTACTGTACTTATTTTTTATCCGATGACTGCCATTGCTGGCACCTACAGCTTTTTCAAAGCCCAGGGATTCCAGGCAATGTTATGTTTATGGATTGGTTCTTCTAAGGTTCAGGTATGGAAGGTATTAGTATTCCCTGTGTGAAAACTCCGCTTGAATCCAAGGATAACTTGATAATAAAAGATTTTGGGGGGAGTATTATGGCGATTATTGTTCAAAAGTATGGAGGGAGTTCTGTAGGAACTCCGGAAAAGATAAAAACTGTGGCAAAGTCAGTAGTAAATAAGGTTAAGGATGGTAATAATTTGGTGGTTGTAGTATCGGCAATGGGGGATACTACAGATAATCTCATAACTCTTGCAAATAAAATTACAGATAATCCGGATAAGAGAGAACTGGATGCACTTTTGTCTACCGGTGAGATGAGATCCTGTGCGCTGCTTGCTATGGCAATTAAGGATTTAGGATATGATGCTGTAAGTTATACAGCTTATCAAATCAGGATAAAAACCAGCGGACAGTACGGAAAGTCTCTCATAGATGACATAGATGAAGATAAAATAAAGAGAGCCCTAAGCAATGGGAAAATTGTAATTGCAGCTGGATTCCAGGGCATAAATCATGAAGGTGATGTCACTACCCTTGGAAGAGGAGGATCAGATACTACAGCAGTTGCCATAGCAGTGAAATTAAATGGAACATGTGAAATTTATACTGATGTAGATGGAATATACAGTGTAGATCCCAGGGAATATAAAGATGCTAAAAAGCTGGACGAAATAGATTATGAGGAAATGCTTGAACTTTCAAGTCTGGGAGCTCGGGTCATGCATTCTAGATCTATAGAACTTGCCCAGAAATATAATATACCTGTATATGTGGGTTTAAGCAACAGTGATACAAGAGGAACAGTTATTAAGGGGGTAGATGATATGAATTTGGAAAGTAAGCCGGTAACAGGATTGGCTACTAGTGATGAGGATGTAGCAATTACAGTGAGAAATATTGACAATGATATAAATATTATTGCCAACTTGTTTGAAAAAATAGCCGACAAAAGAATAAATGTAGATATGATAAGTCAGACGGCACCTATAAATAACAGGGTAAATATATCTTTTACCATACCTAAAGATGATTTGAAGGAATGTTTAAGTATTTTAAAGTCCTATTCAAATAACGAAGTCCAAATTGATATAGATGAGGATATAACCAAATTCTCCATAGTTGGCATAGGTATGAAAACAACATCAGGAGTGGTTGCCAGGATGTTTAAATTATTTAGACAAAATGATATAACTGTAAAAATGATAACTACATCAGAAATAAGAATTACCTGTGCTATAAATCAGAAAGATAAAGTCAGAACCATAAATGTTATAGCCAGGGAATTCAATCTTTAGTATTCATGCAAAAACTTTTGGGAGGAAAACCAGTATGAGGTTATTTGGAAATATGGAAGTTAAAAATAATATTTTGTATATTGGCGGAGTAAGTGCAGAAGATTTGGTAAAAAGGTTTAAAACTCCTCTTTATGTAATAGATGAAGACTTTGTAAGGGATAAATGCAGGAGGTATCATAAAGCTTTTGAAGCAGATAAGAATAATAAGATAACCTATGCTGGAAAGGCATTTTTAACGTTAGCCATGTGCAATATAATAAACAGTGAGGGATTACATTTGGATGTAGTATCAGGCGGAGAACTTTATACTGCTTTAAAAAGTGGTTTTCCCATGGAAAAAGTTTATTTTCATGGTAATAATAAAACACCGGAAGAAATTGAAATGGGATTAAATTTTGGAGTGGGCAGATTTGTCGTAGACAATCTCTGTGAAATGAAGAAAATAAATCTTTTGGCACAAAAAAAGAATATAGTGCAAAAGGTGCTGCTCAGGGTAACTCCGGGTATAGAGGCCCACACCCATGAGTATATAAAGACAGGACAGGTTGATTCAAAATTTGGATTTACCATGTTAAAGGGTGAATACATGGATATGATAAAAAAAGCAATGAGTATGCCTAACTTAAAGTTTGTGGGTGTCCACTGCCATATAGGTTCCGAAATATTTGAAATAAAACCCTATGAGGATGAAGTTGAAATCATGCTTAAACTGGTTAGAAGAATAAAAGACGAAACGGGTTATGAAGTGGAAGAATTAAATTTGGGCGGGGGATTCGGGATATATTACAATGAAGGTGACAAACCCAAATCCATAGAAGACTTTTGTGGTATTATACTGGAAAGTGCAAAGCTAAAGTCAAAAGAACTTAACATAAAACTTCCATCCTTAACAATAGAACCGGGCAGATCCATAATAGGCAATGCAGGAACGACCCTTTATACTATAGGAGCCATAAAAAATATTCCCGGTATAAGAAAATATGTATTTGTAGACGGGGGTATGGCGGATAATATAAGACCTGCCCTTTATGGCGCCAATTATGAATGTGCTGTAGCAAATAAAGTTCACAGCAGTTATGAAGAAACTGTAACCATAGGGGGAAAGTGCTGTGAATCCGGAGATATATTAATAAAGGATGTAAAGCTTCCGGAAGCTAAAACGGGGGATATCCTGGCGGTATCTACCACAGGTGCATATGGATATTCCATGGCCAGCAATTACAATAAGATTCCGATTCCAGCAGCGGTTCTTGTAAAACATGGAGAGGCAAGGCAGATTGTCAGAAGACAGAGTTTTGATGAAATGATAGAAAATGAAATAATGATTTAATTTAAATCTATCCTATCTGTGAATTAATATTTTGTGCTTTATTGGAAACAATAAGTACTGCACAACTTTTTTTTACAGGAAAGGATGGATTTTTTTATGATTTATATTATAGGTTTGACTATAATCATACTGCTTGTGGTAATTTATAATAATCTGGATAAATGTGGTGATGTAAGCGATAATATGGGAGATGATATTTCTTCCTTCAATGTAAGCAGAGAAGAATTAAAAAAATATGCCAGGAAAATATCCATTGTTCCAGCAGCTGACAGAAAGAGAAGCTGCAAGAAAAAGTTAATGCGGAGTTTGAACGAAGAGTATAAGAACATTTTAAATGGGCGCAGCTTTTTTGAGGATGAGATCAAAAGAAGAATAGAAATAGTACCCTGTGCTGAATGGCTTTTGGATAATCTGTATCTGATAAAAAAGGAATACAAGGATATTAAGACCAGCATGCCGGAGAGCTGTTACAGAGAGCTACCTGTTATAACAGAAGGCATTATGAAAGGGTATCCCCGAATATATTATATTGCCAAAGAAATGCTGTCACATACATATGGTACTGTAAATGAAGATACCATAGAAGACTTCATAAATACATATGAGGAAAATACAATATTAAAGAATTGTGAGCTTTGGGCACTTCCTGTAATGATAAGAATAGCCTTAATTCAAAATATCGGCATTATAACAAAAGATATAATTTTTATGCAGAAAGAGAGGAATAGGGCTGAAGCTGCAGCAGAGCAAATTATAAATTCAGGAAAGAAAGTAAATGATGGGATAGAAAAGCTGAGGAAAGAAAAAATCAAATTTACATCTCATTTCACAGAAAAGTTTATAACGATATTAAGAGATAATTTTATAGAGGACTCCAGAGTATACAACTGGATAGATGAAGAATTAGGCAAGATAGACAGAACTGTGAAGGTAATGGTAAACATTGATCACCAGAAACAGGGAATATGCCAGATCTCAATGGAAAACTTCATTAATGGTATAAGAGAGATAGGTGCTCTAAACTGGAAAGAAAATTTTAAACATCTCAGTTATGTAGAACGGATTTTAGAAAAGGATCCTGCAGCAATCTATAGTAAAATGGATTTTTATTCAAGGGATTACTATAGACATAGAGTAGAGAAATTATCCAAAGCCATAAATGTGCCGGAATCATTTATAGCAAAAAAAGTATTGGAATGTGCTGAAGAAGCTTCTAAATCTGGAGAAGAGTATGAGAAGCATGTAGGTTATTATTTAATGGATGAAGGCAGGGATTGTTTAAAGAAAAAGATAAAAAACAGTGGTGAGGAATACAGGAAAATTGATTTTAAAATTACAGAAAATATAACTGTAGACTTCTATATAGGAACTATAATGTTTGGAACTATTTTTTTAGATGCCCTTATAACAGGAATAAATTTTTATCTGGAAGGCTTATCTTTATGGCAGTACATAATAGGGGCAATTGTGCTTCTAATACCAAGCAGTGAGATATTTTTATCCATATTTAACTGGAGTATAAATAAACTTTCAGAACCCAGGTTCATACCAAAAATAGAATTTAAACAGGGTATACCTGAAGAGTTCAGTACTGCAGTGGTAATACCTGCGCTTACAAGTGACGAACATAGAATAAGGGATCTTATCAGTGACATGGAAGTGTATTACCTGGCAAATAAAGAGGAAAATCTATATTTTGTACTTCTTGAAGACTTCAAGGATAATACTGGAGAGGAAGATGATAAAGATAAATCCATAGTGAGTACTGCATTGCATGAAGTGAAAAAGCTTAATAAAAAATATGGGTGTCAGGGAAAAGATAAATTCTATTTTTTAAGCAGACACAGAAAATACAATGAAAAGGAAGAAAAATGGATTGGATGGGAAAGAAAACGTGGTAAATTAATGGAGTTCAATTCCCTGATAAGAGGAGATAAGACTACAAGTTATGAGGTTATAAGCGGGGATATAAAAAATTTGTATAAGGTGAAATATGTAATAACTCTGGATGCAGATACTATGATCCCCAAAGATACAGCTAAATTACTTATAGGAGCTATGGTTCATCCCTTAAATCTGCCTTATTTGGATAATAAAAAGATAATAAGAGGGCATGGGTTAATGCAGCCAAGAGTAAGTGTGGGCGTATTGAGTGCAAATAAGACTTTGTATTCAAGCATTTTTTCCGGCCAGACTGGTATAGATGTATATACTACGGCTATTTCTGATGTGTATGAGGATCTGTTTGATGAAGGAATATTTACAGGTAAGGGAATTTATGATGTGGATGTGTTTAATAAGGTTTTAAAAGATGAAATACCTGAAAACACTGTGTTAAGCCATGATCTGTTGGAGGGGTCCTATGTGAGGGCTGCTCTTTTAACGGATGTAGAGCTTATAGACGGATATCCGGCCTATTATGATTCCAGCTGCAAAAGGCTGCACAGATGGGTCAGGGGTGACTGGCAGCTAATACCCTGGATTTTCAAGAAAGGATCTTTGAATAAATTATCCAGATGGAAAATATTTGACAATTTAAGAAGAAGCATGGTATCTCCAGGCATAATGATACTCATTATAATAGCTCTAACTGTATTTGAAAGTCCGGATAATCTTCTGATTGTGGCATTGATTTCATTGTTATGCCCTATATTTTTTGATGTATCGGAAACCGTAGTATGCCCTGCCGGGGAAGCAAGCCTTCCAGGGAAAATAGGGAATTCTAAAAATGCAGTGGAACAATTTTTCCTTATATTAAGCTTTTTACCTTATCAGGCCTATTTAATGTGGGATGCTATCACAAGAACAGTTTACAGGGTATTTATAAGTAAAAAGCATCTGCTTCAATGGCAGACCTCAGCAGATACGGAAGCGGTTTCCACAAAAACATTTAAAGGTTACCTGAAATCCATGTGGATATGCAGTGTTACCGGGGTGGTTATAGCTCTGCTGGCCTTTAGGAATAATATAGATACTGTATTTTTAATGCTGCCCTTTTGTATAATTTGGTTTTTTGCACCTTGGACGGCATTTAATGTAAGCAGGGAAGAAAAGGATAATGAAAAAATACAGATGAAATGTGAAGAAAAAGAACTGTTGAGAAGGTTGAGTAGAGAAACCTGGGCTTATTTTGAGGATTTCATGCTGCCGGAAAATAATTGGCTACCACCAGATAATTATCAGGAGAACCCTTATAAGGGTATAGCTTGTAGAACATCTCCAACTAACATGGCCATGGGGATCACGTCAAATATAGTAGCTTATGATTTGGGGTATATTGGAGTAAGACAGCTCCAGTACAGACTTGAAAATATAATTTTGAATATGGAATCATTGGAAAAATATAAGGGCCATTTTTATAATTGGTATGATATAAAAACTAAAATCCCTCTTGAACCTAAATATATATCTACAGTGGATAGTGGAAATCTGGTGGGATATATGTGGCTTGCAGAGGAAGCACTGGAGGAATACATTGGTTACCCCCTTGTAAATAAAAATATTGTTTTGGGACTGGAGGATACGTTAAAATTAGCTGATGAGGAAATAGGTGAAAAATTTAAAATTCAAAATATATATAAAGATTTTATTGATGCAGAAAACAAATCTGATGTATTTTTTATAAAAAACTTTTTAAATGAAATTATAAAAAAATCACGAAGAATCAGTGAAGAGCAGGGTGACTTGTATTGGAATAAAAAAGTTGAATACATGGCATCTGATTTTGAAGAGGAAATAAATGAATTTTTCCCCTGGGTTGATTTTATAAATAAAAATGAAAAACTCGGACACTTTAAAGCAGGGTTGGGTGAATTGGCGGATAAGACACCTTTGAAAGAAATGCCCGGGGCAATTGATAAATTTCTTCACTGTGAATTTAAAGATTACTGTAAAGATGAAAAAGATTGTAATAAAAGTATAGATGATTTGAAAAATTTGATGGATAATACCAGCTGCAGAATAGGTGATCTTGTTTTTAAAGTGAAAAATATAAAAGATAAACTTGTAAAAATGAGTAAAAACCATGACTTTAGTATATTATATGATAAAAAAAGGCAGCTTTTTGCTATTGGATATAATGTGGAAAATCGTACTATAGGTAATAATTATTATGATTTACTTGCGTCAGAAGCCAGACAGGCCAGTTTTGTAGCCATAGCCAAGGGGCAGGTAGAAAAATCCCATTGGTTTAATTTGGGGAGGGCTATGACTTGTGCTGGAGGAGGCAAGGCTCTTGCTTCCTGGTCTGGAACTATGTTTGAATATTTAATGCCGCTAATAATTATGAGAAGTTTCCCCAATACCTTATTGGGAAATACTTATAAATATATAGTTGAGGCACAAAAAAGATATGCTGCCGGCAAGGATGTGCCCTGGGGTATTTCAGAATCCGCATATTATGATTTTGATTTGAATTCCGTATATCAGTACAAGGCATTTGGAATTCCTGGAATTGGATTAAAGAGAGGTCTTGTTAATGAATTGGTAGTTGCTCCCTATGCTTCTGTAATGGCTCTTCAGGTGGATTTTAAAAATGCCTTGAATAATATAAAGTCAATTGTTAAATTAAAGGCCGAGGGAAGGTATGGATTTTATGATGCTTTGGATTATACAAAGAAAAGACTTCACAAAAACCAAAAAAATGCCTTGGTAAGGTGTTTTATGGTACATCATGAAGGGATGAGTCTTATGTCATTGGACAATGTTCTCATGGGAAATATACTTCAGAAAAGATTTCATAGAATACCAAGGGTAAAGGCTGTAGAGCTTTTGCTTCAAGAAAAAGTATCCGGGAATATTGTTTATGACAGAGAAGAAGATGTTAGAGAAACTAGGATAGCTTTTCACAATGAAAATATAATCACAAGAAGATATGATACTGCAAAGACAAAGATACCGGAGGTAAATATAATTTCCAGTGGAAATTATTCTCTAATGGTGACAAATAGCGGCAGTGGATATAGCAAGATGGATGATATCATGGTATATAGGTATCGTGAAGATGTTGTTGCAAATGATACGGGAATGTTTTTCTATGTAAAGAATATAAATTCCAACGAATATTGGAGTGCCGCCTATGAACCTTGTAAATGCACACCTGAAGAATATGAGGCTGTATTCTCTCCGGATAAATCGGAGTTTAAAAGAAAAGATGGGAATTTAAGAACTCATACAGAAATTACACTGTCTCATGAGGATAGGGGAGAGATAAGAAAAATTTCAATTGCAAATATGAGCAATTCTGTGAGGGAGGTGGAGATCACCAGTTATTTGGAAGTGACACTGGCACCTTATAATGCAGATTTGGTTCATCCTGCCTTTGGAAATTTATTCATACAAACTGAATTTATTCAAAAGCCAGTCTGCATTATTGCAGGCAGAAGACCTAGAAATGCAGATGAACAGAAAAAATGGCTCATGCAGACTATAGCAGTGGAAGGTGAACAAGTAGGTGCAGTTCAATATGAAACCAGCAGGGATAATTTTATAGGCAGAAATAGAAATCTTGTGAATCCAAGAGTAATGGATAATGATGTACAGCTTACCCAGTCAGTGGGAGCGGTAATTGATCCCATAATAAGCATGAGAGTTAGAATAAGGATAGAACCAGGTAAAATTGGCGTGGCAGTTTACAGTACCATGCTGGCAGATTCTAAAGAAAATGCAGTTAAACTTGCGGATAAATACAGTGATATATGTAATGTAAATAGGATGTTTCAGATTTCATGGACTGAAACTCAACTGGAGATGAAATACCTTGGAATAAAATCAAACCAGATAAATGTGTATCAGAAAATGGCTTCTAAGATTTTATTTTTCAATGATTCATTTCAAAACAGATGCAAGTATATCATGAGTATAAAAAGTGGTCAGTCGGCATTGTGGCGCTATGGAATTTCAGGAGATTTACCTATAGTTCTTCTTGTCATAAGAGGCCAAAATCATATGAGTCTTGTAAGACAATTTTTATGTGCCCATGAATACTGGACTCTGAAAAATCTTCCGGTGGATTTGGTTTTGTTAAATTTGGAAGATAGTTCTTATACACAGCCTCTTCAGGATAAATTAAGGGATGCTGTAAATTCTAGCTTGTCTAGAATTAAAAGAAATAAAGGCGGGAAAATATTTATCTATAATAGGAGTTCAATACAAGAGCAGGATGTGGATTTCCTAAAAGCTGTGTCCAGGTTTGTAATAGATGGAGAAGATGGAGAATCATTTAATCAATTTATGGATAATGTGGATTCCATAAAAGGTGAGACAAAGAAGGACTGCAGAAATTACAGGCATAATGAAAGGGCAGGTTCCTCCTATAATTTTGAAATACCCCCACTTCAATATTTTAATAATACGGGTGGATTTTCTAAAGACGGAAGGGCATATATAATAATATTAAAAAACTATAACAATACACCTGCACCATGGATAAATGTGATTTCAAATAAAAAATTTGGATTCCATATTTCTGAAAATGGAGTATCCTATACATGGAATAAAAACAGCAGGGAAAATAAGCTTACAACCTGGTCTAATGATGCGGTTGTGGATGGTGAAGCAGAAGAAATTTATATAAAAGATGAGACAACAGGGCATGTATGGAGTATATCCCCCAAGCCGGTTAGAGATTCTGGAGAGTATGTTGTAGAACATGGCTTTGGGTATTCTACTTTTAAACATGAAGCTGACAGTATAATAGGTGAGATGACTGTATTTGCAGATAAAGAGGATAGTGTGAAGGTTTGCAGGATAAGATTGAAGGATATAAGCGGACATAAAAGAAAACTTTCAGTAACTTACTATGCAAAGCTGGTATTGGGGGTCTGCCATGAGCAGACGGCACAGTATATATATACCGGATTTGATAATGAACAAGGATTTTTATATGCAAGGAATCCGTATAGTGAATATTTTAAAAATGGAATATGTTATATGAAAATTTTAGGTGGTCAAGGTTTGTCCTATACTGGAAGCAGGAAGGAATTTATAGGGAGACAGGGGGACATATCTTATCCTGAAGCTCTTCAGTTTGAAAACTTTTCAAATAAAGTTGGTGCCGGAGTTGATCCCTGTATGGCCCAGAATGTGAAAATAGAATTGGATAAGAACTCACAGGGAGAAATTATAATTCTTCTGGGACAGGAGGATAATTTTGAGCAGATAAGCAGAGTTGTTGAAAGGTACAGTAATGCGGAAAATGTCAGTATGGAATTAAAAAAAGTTCAGGATTACTGGAAAGACCTGGTTGATACTATATACGTTGATACACCGGATGCTTCCATGAATATTATGTTGAATGGATGGCTTATATATCAGGTATTATCCTGCAGGTATTGGTCCAGAACTGCATTTTATCAATCGGGAGGTGCTTATGGATTCAGGGATCAGCTTCAGGATGTAATGGCTCTTTCCTATGTGGATCCTGTCATAACAAGAGATCATATAGTATACAGTGCTTCCAGGCAGTACCTGGAAGGTGATGTTCAGCATTGGTGGCATCCCTTTATAGGAAGTGGAATTAGGACCAGATTTTCAGATGATTTGCTCTGGATGCCCTATGCAGTGGAAGATTATATCCAAAATACGGGAGATTACAGTATATTGGATGAAAAAGTATCATATTTACAGGATGAACAGTTAAAAGAGGGAGAAGATGAAAGATATAATATATCCAATATATCCGAAGAAAAAGGAAATGTTTATGAACACTGTATAAAAGCCATTGAAAGATCTTTGAGATTTGGACCACATAATATACCTCTTATGGGCTCGGGGGACTGGAATGACGGTATGAATACTGTAGGCAATAAGGGTAAGGGAGAAAGTGTATGGCTTGGATGGTTCCTGTACAGTATACTGGATAAATTTATACCAATATGCAGGTTTATGGGAGATAATGAATATGAAAATAAATATTTGAAGTCAAAGGAGTTTATAAAGGATAATCTGGAGAAAAATGCCTGGGATGGAAGCTGGTACAGAAGGGCATATTTTGATGACGGAACTCCGCTTGGATCTGCTAAAAATGAAGAATGTCAAATTGACTCCATTTCTCAATCCTGGTCTGTTATATCAGGAGCGGCAAGGGAATCCAGGGCTAAAGAAGCTGTAGATGCCCTGGATAGAAACCTTATAAAGAAGGATAAAGGCATAATATTGCTGCTTAATCCGGCATTTGACAAGTCTTCTTTGGAGCCGGGATATATTAAGGGATATGTACCTGGTGTCAGGGAGAATGGAGGACAATATACCCATGCAGCCATATGGGCAGTTATAGCTCTTGCCAAAATAGGTGATAATGACAGGGCCTATAGGACCTTTTCCATGATAAATCCCATAAACCATGCCAGGACTTATTTGAATTGTCAAGTTTATAAAGTAGAACCATATGTAGTCTCAGCGGATGTATATGCTGTGGACACTCATATGGGAAGAGGAGGATGGAGCTGGTATACAGGTGCAGCGGGATGGCTGTACAGGGCAGGTATAGAGACAATACTGGGAATGAAGTTCAAGGAGAAGTCGGGATTCACCATTTCTCCTGCTATACCGGACAGCTGGAAGGGTTATAATATACGATACACCAGAGGAAAATGTCTGTACAATGTGGAAGTTGTCAAAAGTGAAAAGAAGGGGATATGGCTGGACGGAAATGAACTTCAAAATGGAATCATACCTTTTTTAAGGGAAGGCAGCCATGAGGTTAAAGTAAATATATGAACAAGGTCTTATTAAAATAAAAATCAATTATATGGGATTAAAAATGCTGGGTTTCAGAAGGACTTTATATTGTAAATGTAGAAGTATTATCCATACAAGATAGTATGAGGAGGAATGGATTATGATAGAAGTTAAACAAGTTTATAAGTGCGAAGTATGCGGTAATATAGTTGAGGTCCTTTATAAAGGCGGCGGAGTTTTAGTCTGTTGTGGTAAACCTATGAAATTGATGGAGGAAAATACTGTAGACGCTGCTGTTGAAAAACATGTACCTGTAGTTGAAAAAATAGATGGCGGAGTGTTGGTTAAGGTTGGTGCAGTGGAGCATCCAATGACACCGGAGCACTATATTCAATGGATTGAAGTTCACACTGAAAATAAAATTTATAGAAAGTATCTGAAACCAGGTGAAAAACCGGAAGCTGCATTTAAATTAGATGAAAAAGTGGTAATGGCAAGAGAATATTGTAATTTACACGGGCTCTGGAAAAAATAATATTTTGTATTGACAATAACTCCCCTGTAAAAATCAGGGGGGTTATTGAAAATAAAATAAATATACATAGTATTTTTTGAGTATTTATAGTAAAATATATAATATAGTTTAAATCCTTTGAAAGAAAGCAAGTAGATTTAAAAACAGATTTTAAGCGAGTTGTATGTGGTGAAAGTACAATAATCATGTTTGAATTGAATGGGTTCTGGAGGAGTAAAATGAATTAAATTAGTAGTTTTAACCGTAATTCTTACGTTACAAGATAGGATTCTGTGATCTATTTAAAGGGGAAGATTATTTTTAATCTTTTTGAATTTAGGTGGTACAGCGTTAATAACGCCCTATAATTTTATATTATGGGGTTTTTTGTCAATAAAAATGTTGCAGTGTTGGAGGTAATAAAATTATGGAAGACAAGAAAAAAGTAATATTTAGCGGGATTCAGCCTTCAGGAAACTTGACTATAGGAAATTATTTTGGAGCTTTAAAGAATTGGGTAAAGCTTCAAGATAAATATGATTGTTATTTTTGCGTAGTGGACCTGCATGCTATAACTGTAAGGCAGGAGCCAAAGGATTTGAGAAGAAGGACTCTTGAAGTATTAGCCATATATCTGGCTGCAGGTATAGATCCGGAAAAAAACACCATATTTATTCAATCTCATGTTTCCACTCATAGTGAAGCAGCATGGCTTTTAAACTGTTTTACTTACGTAGGAGAACTTGAGAGAATGACTCAGTATAAAAGCAAATCTAAAAAGTATGGAGCTGAAGGGGGAGCTGTAAGTGCGGGACTTCTTAATTATCCGGTACTGATGGCTGCGGACATATTACTCTATAATGCAGATCTTGTGCCTGTAGGAAAAGATCAGACTCAACATATTGAAATTACAAGAGATATAGCTGAAAGGTTTAATAATGCATATAGCCCTACGTTTACTTTGCCTGAAGGGTATATACCAGAAGATGGAGCCAAGATAATGGATTTACAGGATCCTAGGAAGAAAATGTCTAAGTCATCAGATAATCCCAATAGTTATATATTGATTATGGATAATCCTGAGGTTATAAGAAAAAAGATAAACAGATGTGTTACCGATAGCTTGGGAAAGGTGAGATATACCGATGATCAGCCTGGAATAAAAAATCTTATGAATATATTGAGTGCCATTACAGGTATGAGTCATGAAACAATAGAAAGTAAGTATGAAAATAAAGGATATGCCGAATTTAAAAATGATACAGCAGAAGCTGTAATAAACGAACTTGCACCAATACAAAATAAGGTAAAGGAATTACTTGGGGATAAAAAGTATTTGGAGGATATATATAAAAAGGGAGCAGAAAAGGCCTATTATGTATCCAATAAGACCTTGAGAAAGATGCAGAAAAAAATAGGGTTTATACCTGTTTCAAGGTAAAAAGTCTTTTAAAGTAAACTTTTGAAATTTATCTGTTATAATAATGGAGAGCAAATTAAAAAGGTTAATTTGCTCTCCATTATTATTCTGATTTTCCTATGTCCGACAATTCAAGACCTTTATTGTGTTCCAGTGCCCAGCTGATGGTCCATTCACTTTGAAATATCAATATATCTCTTCCCTTTAAATCTTTTACTTTTTTTGTGTCACTTGTTAAAACCAAATCATCCAATTTTACATTGGAATTTTCTATCCATCTTATAGCTCTATAAGGTAATACATCTATTTTTATATCTACATTATATTCACTTTTCATCCTGTATTCCAACACTTCAAATTGAAGCAGACCAACTACTCCTATAATGATTTCTTCAATACCTATATTTAATTCCTTAAATACCTGAATTGCACCTTCTTCAGAAATTTCACTTATTCCCTTTATGAATTGTTTCCGCTTCATGGTGTCTATGGTTTTGACTCTGGCAAAATGTTCAGGTGCAAAAATAGGAATACTTTCAAATTTGAACTTTTTATCCGCAGAGCAGAGAGTATCCCCTATACTGTAGATCCCCGGATCAAATACTCCTATTATATCTCCTGCATAGGCCTCTTCAACTATTTCTCTATCCTGGGCTAAAAATTGTTGTGGCTGGGAGAGTTTAACCTTGCTTTTTCCCTGCATGTGGAATACTTCCATTCCCTTTTTAAATTTTCCTGAACATATTCTCATAAATGCAATCCTATCTCTATGTGATGGATTCATATTTGCCTGTATTTTAAATATAAAAGCTGAAAACCCAGGATCAAAGGCATCTATTTCCCCAATGTCAGATTTTCTAGGCAATGGTGCTGTGGTTAAACTTAAAAATTCTTTTAAAAAAGGTTCTACACCAAAATTTGTAAGGGCACTTCCAAAAAATACCGGTGTCAATAAACCATTTCTAACCTCTTTGGCATTGAATTTATCTCCTGCTATATCTAAAAGCTCTATGTCCTCCTGAAGTTTTTGGTGAAGAGGTTCCCCAAGTAAATCTTTGAATACAGCGTCATCTACAGTGCCTTCTACAGATGCTACTGCAGTCTGGCCATGATTGCCGCCATTGAAAACTTCTATTAAGTTTCTTTTTCTGTCATACACACCTTTAAAATCCTTGCCGGATCCTATAGGCCAGTTTATAGGGTAGGACTTTATGCCGAGAACATTTTCTATATCTTCCATTAATTCAAAAGGATCCTTGCTTTCTCTATCCATCTTATTTATAAATGTAAATATGGGTATACCTCTTAAACTGCACACATTAAAGAGTTTTTTTGTCTGGGCCTCAACTCCTTTTGCAGCGTCAATAACCATTACAGCACTGTCTGCTGCCATTAAGGTTCTATATGTATCTTCACTGAAATCCTGATGACCTGGCGTATCTAATATATTTATACAGTAATTATCATAATTGAACTGCATTACTGATGATGTTACAGAAATACCCCTTTGCTTTTCTATTTCCATCCAATCGGATACTGCATGTTTTGAAGCTTTTCTAGCCTTAACTGAACCTGCAAGCCTTATAGCACCGCCATATAACAATAACTTTTCAGTAAGGGTTGTTTTACCTGCATCTGGATGAGATATTATCGCAAAGGTTCTTCTTTTTTCTATCTCTTTTCTTAAGTCTGCCACTACCTTTTCTCTCCTATTCTTTATTAGTTTCATTACTGATTTTAACTTTATTATATATTAATGTCAATGCCATTTGAACTAGTGAAAATAAAAGGTCCTAAGTAAAATACTTAAGGCCTGTATGTTTTTAAGATAAATTAGTTTTTCATAGTATATAAATAATAATTTTTAACATAAATGGGTTTGCTCTTTTTATAATAAAATGCATTTAATGGTTTTTCAAGTAATATTTTAGACTTGTCCAATATAAAATCTGATAATTTTACAGTTACATATGCCAGAATCATGCCGGCAATTACATCTATTACCCAGTGAATTTCAAGATATAAAGTTGAATATATTACACTTAAACAGAAAAAGCCAAATACGAATTTGAATATTTTATTACGTTCTCTAAGTGCTAGCAGAAACATGGCAAAACATATGGACGTGTGCATAGATGGAAAACAATTCAGCGTAATACCAGCAGCAGCTTGGGGACCTAGGTGTCTAGCCAAGCCATCAGGTTGTCCAAGTACATACCATACTTCCTGAAGATGAAAAGTAAGATAAAATGGAGTTATTAAAAATATTTGTAAAACATGAGCTGATAATGCATATTGAATCATTTTCCTAAAATCCTTAATCAGGGCGGATCTGTATATCGCCAATAGAACAGGCAGTACAAAACCATTATTATATACCATCCTAAAAAACCAGGTTAAGGTTTCCGACTTGTATATTCTTGCAAAACTGCCATCGTTAAAGGGTATTTTGCTGAAAATAGGATTCAAGTTCACTATTATGCTTTTGCTTATTTGCCATCTCAACATCTTTCCCCAAAATTCATATCCATGTTCATTTATATAAAATATAAACAAGAAAAAAACAGAACATAACATCAAGAATGGAATTAATTTAACATCCTGTCTAATATCTGAATAAGCAGTAAAACATATTAAAACAATCATAAACATATATATTTTACTAGTTAAACTAATGGACAAATAAGGTGCCAGGTGTAGAGCCTTATGTAAAAAAAACAAACCTATAAGCACAAAATAATATCTGTTTAGTAGTTCCAAAAGTTCTGACCATATATATTTTATTGTTTTCCCTATATTTTTTTCTACAAGTTTCTGCATAAAATTATAACCTCCCTATGTACAAAATAAATTATATCATGAGTAAAACAGTAAGTATACAAAATATTTAAGGATAATTTGGTTTTTAAAGTACATAAGGGAATAGGTGGAAGAACTTAAAGAATTGCAGAATTATATATGCTTTTTTCTAACAACCAATATATCTATTATAAAAACCAGAATACATATTAAAAGTAAAATACTTATAGACAATCTCCCTGTTTTTAATATCAATGCCATTAAAAAGAATATCAATATAAGGCTGCAGAGCCATTTGAAAAATACCATAGTTTTCTCCTTTTAAGTTTATTTATCAAAAGCATTCAGGGGCAAACCCTGTCTGAACTTAAAGATTATTTGATCTGTAAATAGTATTACCCTTATGAAACAAAGTTATTAGATATTAAGGTGTACCCATACATTTTGACTTTTGTAGAAATGTAAATATAATATTACTAACTTATAATTAAAGAGGGGATTGACTGTAATGGAACAAAAAAAATTAAGTATTAGTGATTTAAAAGTCCGGGATATGATTCAAGTAGCACTTATGGCTGCAGTAACCTATATTGCTACATCTGTAATTAACATACCAACAGGGGTTGTGTTTAAAGGAGTTGTACATCTTGGAGACAGTATGGTACTTTTGGCAGCAGTATTATTGGGAAGGAAAAAGGGTTTTTTATCAGCTGCCATAGGAATGAGTTTATTTGACATTTTGTCACCTTATGCTATATGGGCACCTTTTACATTTTTTATAAAGGGTATTATGGCATGGATTGCAGCCACCATTGCTTATAGGGGAGAATATAATGGAGAAAGGCTGTGGAATAATGTGCTGGCATTTATTATGGCTTGCATTTGGATGATAGCTGGATATTATATGGCTGGAGTTTTAATGATGCATTATGTAACCAATATAAGTTTCTCACAGGCATTTGTTCTATCGGCAGCAGAAATTCCGGGGAATATTGCACAGAGTATTGTTGGAATAGTTATAGCACTTCCTCTGGCAAAAGTCTTGAAAAAAGCCAATTTAGTCAAATGATTGTATAAGCATTCATGTAAAATAAGGTCATACAAAGTTAAAAACTTTATATGACCTTTATCAGTTCCATAATTTGTATAATAGGTAAAAGAGAGGCAAATCATCTCTCTTTATTTCTATCTTCTCATCCTGTTCTTTTCAGACTTTCTCTTTTTCCTGCATTCCGGGCATCTTACAGGGTCGTTTTCAAATCCTTTTTCTTTATAAAATTCTTGTTCACCTTCAGTAAATACAAATTCTTTTCCGCAGTCCTTACACACGATTGTCTTATCTGCCATTTAAATAAACCTCCTTAACCAGGACTAATTTTATTCTTGATAATCTACCTCCTAGGGTTAAGGAGAATATAGTACCTTGAAAAAATTTGACCTAATATACATAAATATTATAATTAGAGTAAAACTCTAGATTTATTATACCATATTCTAATAAAAAAGCAATGTTTTAGAAAAATATTGCTTTTCTAGATTCATTGGTATCACTAAAATACAGCAGATATAAGGGCAGTTATTATTTTAGATTCTATTAGCAAATAAAGGAAGAACCTGGAGGAATTAAAATATGTCAATTGGCAGTGGGAATGGAGTATAATTGATTTATATGGATTAATTATGGAATTTTAATAAAAGCAGTATGCAATAAAGGGCAAAATCATGTATATAATAAAGTCGAGGTTATCTTTATGAATATAAAAAAGTTTCTCAATCTATTGAAAAGAATAGAAGGACCTAAATTAGATTTTAAACAATGTATGAATATTGAAAATGATAGTGGAAGAAAGGAGCTGGCCAAGGACATATGTGCTATAGCTAATTCCAGAGGGGGCAGAGGTTATTTGATAATAGGAATTGAAGACAAGAGCAAGAAAGTACTTGGTATTAGTGAAATAAATTTTAGTGAAGAAAAAATACAACAGATAGTCAGTTCCAGAATTGATCCTCCAATACCGGTTTCACTTGAAATTTTACAGTATAACGGGAAAAATATAGCTGTAATAAATATATATGACAGTCCTCAAAGGCCTTATCAAATGCGGGACAATGGAGCCTTTTATATAAGGAGAGGCTCAACCAACGATACTATGCGCAAACAGGAGATAATTTCTGCCCTTCAGGAAAATTTAAGTATAAATGTGGAATTATGCCCTATACCCCATAGTGATTTGAATTGTATAGATGATTCTATAGTAAGGAGATATTTTCTATCACAGGGGATAGAAATTACCGATGAGAATAGAGTAGAGTTAATGGAAAATGCTTCAATAATATATATGGATAAGAACTCCGGGAAATATATGAGTACTTTAGGCGGGCTATTGGTCTTTTCTAAAATTAATAATGTATGCATTCCACACAATATGATAAAAATAGTTAATAAGATTAATAGAAATTCAAATCCTGTGAGTATAATTCAAGGGGATTTGATTTCTATGATGGATGAGGCAGAGAAGATAACTAGGGATATTATAACTATAAAATCATATCCTGTAGAAGTGGTGAACGAGGGAATAAGAGAAGCTATGGTATATAGGGACTATTCAGATTTCTCCAGAGGAATAGAGGTTGTATTGGGGTATAACAGCATAGTGATAACCAGTCCTGGCGTTTTAACAAATAGAAAGAATGCAAATTTCTATAATTATATAAATAGAAACATGTGGATATATGAGAAGATAATAGCCTTAGATACCAGAGAGAGATCCCTGAGTATTGCATCTGGTTTTAACAGGATGAGAAAGGAATTTAAGAATAAGGGAAGAGTTAAATTTATAAATTCCATAAAAGACCATGATTTTAAGGTGGTTTATCCTGGCATTAAAAATTTTAAATGACAATATTAATCTGATAATGTAGAAATATGTAGTAATTTTTATGATAAATTATATATGGAACTGTTGAAAAAATATTCTGAACATTATATAATCTAATTATAAGGATGGCATCTAAATATCAAATTAAGGGGTGATAAAGATGATTCATGTATTTTGCAGCAAAAGAGGTTCAGGAAAAACTAAAAAGTTAATTGGCTTGGCCAATGAAAAGGCAATGATAGGAAGGGGTCATATTGTTTATGTAGATGATGATAAGCGGCCACTATGTGAACTGAATAGGAAAATAAGATTTATAGCTACAAGTGATTTTAATTTAAAAAAGATGGAAACCTTTTATGGTTTTTTGTGCGGCATACTTTCAGAGGATTATGATATTGATACAATTTTTATTGATGGATTGTTCAATATTATAGATGGGAATCTTAAAGATATGTCGCACTTGTTTTATGATATTGAAAAGTTGTCAGTGGAATACAGAGTGAATTTTTATATAAGCATAAATGAAGAGGAAGAAAAAATACCTGAATTTATTATGAAGTATGTAGCATAGCTATAGCTGCATTATTGGTGAGAAAACAATTTTATATTTTATATAGTTAAGACTGGAAACCTTTCCAGTCTTAATATTTATTTCTGGAATATAATTATTGCTATAAAATTTATATCTTGATAATATATGGGTACAATATTGAAAAAGATGATTTTTAAATATATACTATAAATTATAGTAACTGTATTGATTATTTGAAAGGTAGGGATTTGGATTGACTAATGTTTATGACATATTATTAGAACGTGGTTACATAAAACAAACTACTCATGAAGAGGAGATAAGAGAATTATTAGGAAAAGAAAAGGTAACATTTTATATAGGATTTGATCCAACTGCAGACAGCCTTCATGTAGGACATTTTTTACAGATGATGGTTATGAGCCATATGCAGAAAGCTGGTCATAGACCTATAGCATTGTTGGGCGGTGGTACAGGTATGGTTGGCGACCCAACTGGGAAAACCGATATGAGAAAGATGCTGACTCCAGAACAAGTACAGCATAATGTGGATTGTTTTAAGAAACAATTTTCAAAACTTATAGATCTTGATAATGGGAAAGCCATAATAGAAAACAATGCCAAATGGCTGTTGAACTTGAATTATGTTGAATTTTTAAGAGAGGTAGGAGTTCACTTTTCTGTAAACAAGATGCTTACAGCAGAATGTTTTAAACAGAGACTTGAAAAGGGATTATCCTTCCTTGAATTTAATTATATGCTGATGCAGGCTTATGATTTTTTAGAATTGAACAGAAGATATAACTGTGTACTCCAATTCGGAGGAGATGATCAGTGGTCAAATATAATTGCAGGCGTGGATTTAATTAGAAGAAAAGAAAAAAAACCTGCTTTTGGAATGACCTTTACTCTTTTAACTAAAAGTGATGGCAAAAAGATGGGAAAAACTGAAGGGGGAGCTATATGGCTGGATAAAGAAAAGACATCACCCTATGATTTCTATCAGTATTGGAGGAATGTAGACGATGCTGATGTGGAAAAATGTCTGGCACTTTTGACTTTCCTTCCAATGGATGAAGTGAAAAGACTTGGATCACTTCCTGGAGAGAAGATAAATGAGGCTAAAAGGATACTTGCTTATGAAATAACTAAAATTGTACATGGACAGGATGAAGCTGAAAAAGCCAGAGAAGCTGCAGAGGCCTTGTTTGTTGGCGGACAGGATATGAGCAGCGTACCTACAGTAGAAATAAATAAAAGTTCCCTGGGATGCTCTATAGTTGAATTTTTAGCTGATTTACATATACTGTCATCTAAGAGTGAAGCTAGAAGACTTATAAATCAGAATGGTCTAACTGTAAATGATAAAAAGATTTCAGATCCAAATTTTATAGTTAAAGAAAGTGACTTTAAAAATGGCTATATGCTTGTAAAAAGGGGTAAGAAAAATTATAATCGAATTGTAATTAAATAAATAGAAACTGCTTTATATATCCAAAGTGTATATAAAGCAGTTCCTTATTTAGATAATTATTTTAAATACCATATAGTTCAAATGTCATATTTCCACATTATTAGAGCATCTTCTTTATTATCTGCATAATATTCTTTTCTTATGCCTTCCTCTACGAATCCATACTTTTTGTAAAGATTTTGAGCAATCAAGTTAGATTTTCTAACTTCTAAAGTCATACTGGTTATAAATTCAATTTTACATATTTCTATAAGTGCTTCCAAAAGAAGATTTCCGGCACTTATCCCCCTGTATTCAGGATGAACTGCTATATTTGTTATATGTCCTTCATCCAATATGCGCCACATACCTGCATATCCCATTACTATACCGGATTTTTTGGCAACTACATATTTTGCAAGAGTGTTGTTTTCAAGTTCTTTCTCGATGGATTCTCTGGACCAGGGTATAGTAAAACATAGATTATTTATTGCAAATACACTGTCAATATGTTCTGGTTTTAAAGGACATATTTCCATGTCAATCATTTTTACAGGACTCCAATTTTTTTTCATATTCTCTTTCGGCTTGAGATTTTCTCAAATAGACAGGGGCAAATTCATAAAGATCATCCTTGAAACCGGAATTCAGGAGTTTTAATCCCAATTCACCTAATGAGGAGGCCTTTACTACGTTTAAGTGAACAGGTGCAAAATGAGCATCTTTTATTTTGGACATTAGCTTCTCCCTAAATTTTGGTACACCATCTCCTAGAAAATATACAGGTTTATTATGATGGTTTAATAGTCCAATTAAATCATCAATGGCAATAATCATATATTTGCTTGCAATATTTAAATTGTCATTTGTAAAATTATAGAGTGCAGTGTAGACATTCCCTCTAAGAGCATCCAATATGGGACATATAATTCCGGAAGTATAGCATAAATTGTAAGCCAGGGCATCCAGAGAGGATACTCCTATGAAAGGTTTTCCAGTACCCTGGCTTAACCCCTTGATTACAGCAGCTCCAATTCTAAGACCTGTAAAAGAACCAGGACCTTTGGAAACAACGAATCCATCTAAAGAGTTTATATCTATACTCAGATCTTTTAAAAGTCTGTCTATCATAGGCATTAGAACTGTAGAATGTTGTTTCTTGTAATTGAAAGTGATTTCACCAAATAATTTATGTTCATCTAATATAGCACATGTTGCCGATTCAGTAGAAGAATCTAAACTTAAAATTTTCATAATTCTATTTTAACTCCTTTATATAATCATATCTGTTGCCATGATATTTTATTATTATTTTTCTAAAATCAGGACCTTTTTGGGGAATTTTATAAATATTTACCCATATACACTCCCCTGGTATTAGTTCTTTTATATAATCAGCCCATTCTATTACACTTACAGCATTGCTGAAGATATATTCATCAAAACCTATGGCTGCTATTTCGTCTATATCATTAACCCTGTATACATCAAAGTGAAAGAGTTTTAACCTGCCTTCATATTCATTTACTATTGTAAAAGTAGGGCTTGTTATAGGTTCATCTATTTTAAGACCCTCTGCTATGCCTTTAGTAAAATAGGTTTTACCTGTACCAAGATCACCTGTAAGGCAAATTATGTCACCGGCATTTAACATATTTCCTAGTCTTTTGCCCAAATCAATGGTATCCTTGACATTATCCAAAATATATTCCAATTACTTCATCTCCCAGATATTTTATAGTATGGTATTAAAAGAGCAGATGTTAGTTCCTCATATTTGTTTTCTGTTGTAAGAAGCAGATATGTATTTTCTAGAAGAACCTGAAGAAGCAGATACAACTTCTTTTAAATAATTTAATGCATTGTTGCATATGAAATTTTGGGACACCATATTATCCATTATATTAAAAGTTTTTTCAGTACAGAGGCCTTTTCTATAAGGTCTATCTTCTGTAAGTGCCTGATATATATCACATACTGCCATAATTCTAGATTCTTCGGATAAATCTTCTGCTTTTAAGCCCCGGGGATATCCTTTACCGTTTAATTTTTCATGATGATTTGATGCCCATTCACTTATATTTGGTATATCGTCTATTTTATCCAGAATTATTTTAGTATAATAAACGTGGGATTTTATTATATTAAATTCTTCATCTGTCAAGGAATCATTTTTATCTAATATGTAAAGAGGGATAGCTAGTTTTCCTATATCGTGAAGAAGGCCTGCAATTTTCATTTCACGGCATTTTTCTTCAGAATATCCAATATGATTTGAAACTACATAGGCTAGGTTTGCTATGCCTTTGGAGTGAGTTGCAGTAAATTTACTCTTACTATCTATTATATTTGCAAATATCTTGGATATATCCTCAAATTCCTCTATACCCATAAACATATTTATGGTAGGGTGCATTTTATCTAATATAAAGCTGGCAAAAGATATATTTTGAAGGTTGAGCCAAAACATATCATGCATTGCACTTTTAAAAAAAGCATTTACAATTGTTTTAGAGAAAATTTTATTACAATTATTTTTAATCCATTTTATAATATTATCTTTTTGCTGAAAGTTAGACAAGTTTTCATTATACAATATTTCTATTAAATCGGAAATTCTTATTATTTGACTTTCTATGGGAATCTCATTTTTAAATAATCCCATAGGCCCGCTGCCATTAAAGTTTTCATGATGGTATAATATTATATTTGATAGATTATCGAATAAAGGAAAATGATTAGTTATTCTAGCACCAATTTCACAGTGCTCTTTTATAAAGAGATCTGCAGAATGGCTCTTAGAAAGAAAATTTGCGGCACCTATATCATGGAGCAGCGCTGATATATAAATCCTAGTTTTGCAGTTTTCATCCAAATTCAAGTGATTTGCGATTTCCAATGCTATATATGAAGTCCTCTGAGAATGGTGCATAAACCTATGATCAGAGTAATTTACATTTGTTATATTCTCAATAATAGGATCATTCCCGGAAAAATCGTTGTATTTCGAACTTATTTGAGCTAAATCAAGAGCTATTGACATGGCTCTTATTGTTTTATCAATACTAACTTTCATGGTTAAACCTCCATTTAGTGGTATATTAACGACATATATAATTTTATCACAATAAAATGAGCTGATAAACATATTATGATTAAGTATATAAAAAATGGAGTATAAAATTATAAAAGTAATTTGCAATGTTAAACTACTTTATGTAAAATATATTTGTTATTATTTATTTTATCTGATGGATGCCATTTTGCTGTATCTCGAATTTGTAAAGCAGGAATATGAGTACTGCTGCGCTTCACATATAGGTGTTCCTAAAGATTTGGTGAAAAAAAGTGTCTCTTGTGAGAAAACTCCAACATGCCAAAGAACCACTTGATAATAAATATGCCATATATAATACATTTTTATTTTAAAGTGTAGGGAGAAAGGTGAAAAACTTGAAAAAATTACTGAGCTTAATTATACTTTTTTTTATAGTATTTTTTGCTGCGTGCAGTAATAAAGGTTATAGTGATACAGGCGAGGGTGTTAGTAAATTAGCGGTGAGAAAAGATATGGAGTTAAATATAGTGACCACCGATAAACTTTTATATAATATGGTAAAATCCATAGTTAAAAATAGACATATGGTAGAATATATGTTCAATGACAGGCAAAGTGAAATAAATTTTAAATTTACAGGAGACAGTGTGAGCAATATATCTAAAAAGGATCTCTTTTTTTATGTAGGAGCAGGTTTTGAACCCTGGATAGATAGCTTTGTAAATAAATTAGATAAAAATAAAGTGGGAGTAACCAATGTCTCTAGAGGAGTGAAACTTTTAAACTATAACAAGGCAGTAAAATATGATGATACGATTTTAAAATATAATCCATATTATTTTACCAATATTGATAATTATAGAATAATGTTGATGAATATAAAAAATGCACTTCAGGATAAGGATCCGCAAAACAGGGATGTTTATGAGAAAAATTTTTCCGATACATTAAAAAGTCTTGACAATTATAAAAATGATTTGAAATCTGTAGATGATCAGCTGAGCAATTACAATTTTATTGTGGCAGAAGACCAGTTAAGCTATTTCGCAAGGTATAATAATTTAAATGTTTTAGAGATAAACCCGGGAGAAAGCGGCAGTATAATTCCCACAGATCCCATTGCCAGACAGAATTTAGAACAAAGATTAAAAAGCAGCAATATGGTATTCTTGTACAATGATGAATCTGTATTAAAAGATAACGCTGAGGTATTGAAAAATTATAATATAAAGGCTGTAAAAATAGAAATTTATAATGGAAATTTTACCTATGAAGAAATCCTTAAATATAACATTAATAATTTGGAGAATATTTATAAAAGATAAAAATAAAGTAAAAGATAAAGCAAGAGACAAGAGATAAAAAACTTGCAATTTGTTATTCTATGTTATATAATAAATATCGTCTTAGGGGTATAGCTCAATTGGTAGAGTAGCGGTCTCCAAAACCGTTGGTTGTAGGTTCGAAGCCTACTACCCCTGCCAGATATCAATGCTTTCACGATTTCGTGAAAGCATTTTTTATATAAAATAACACAACCATAACACAACCCAGAAAAAAATATATAAACACAAATAAAAAAAGCGCCCTAAAACTATAGGGCAAATAAATGATTAATTCTATCAACTGCTTTGATTTTTTGCTTTGGTAAAACATGAGTATAAATATTGGCTATAGTAGAAATATCTGCGTGACCCAAAGGGTCATGGTGCGGTAGATTATGCTTTATTTATTGGTAAAAAATTAGTGGGATTTATAGAAGCTAAAAAGTATTCTAAGGATGTTGCAGGTACTATAGTAGAGGCTAAGGTTTATGCAAAAGGTGTAAAAGAGGAACATAGTGATTATGTAATTTCCAATTGGCGTAATTATAAAGTACCTTTTTTATTTTCTGCTAATGGAAGAAAGTATATTAAAGAGATTAAGGATAAGAGTGGAGTGCATAGTAATTGTTTCAGATAAACAAGATAGGGTAGTGTCACATACAAGGGGATATGGTAAAGGTAAGAAACCAGAAGATTATATTGATGAGTTTAGAAAGTATATTGAAGAAAATAAAAATACTATTCAGGCTTTAGAAGTTGTATGCACAAGACCAGAAGATTTAACGAAGAAGTCATTAAAGTAGCTAAAAGCCATATTAGATAACAATGGCTTCAATGAGGAATATTTAAATACTGCCTGGAAGGATTTAATGAAAAAAGCTATTCTTGCAAAAGCTTTCCGCGGAGAACTTGGAACTAATAATCCGGAGGAAGAAAGTGCTGTTGAATTGTTAAAAGAAGTTTTAAAGGAAAAGCTTTAATAAAAAACATAAACTAAAAAGCCACTGATTAATTATAAGTCAGTGGCTTTTTAGTATTTAAAATCAAAAGGAATATTAATTGAAAAATGAAACTGAATAATATAAACTTAATATAATAATATGGATGAAATGTAATTATTATATAAAAAATATATATTATAATGTAAATAATTATTAATGACTTTTAATTAAAACAATTGATATAATTGCAGTATAAGAAGGTTATAAAAATGAGGATTAAGATAGATAACCAGTGGAGGTTAGGTTATGAATGAAAAAGAATTACTTGAATTAATACAGGATGATGAAAATGCTGAGCTTGAGTGTAAAAAATCAGAAAAAAACTTACCTAACGACTTATGGAAAACTTATTCAGCCTTTGCTAATACAAATGGTGGTATTATTTTACTTGGAATAGAGCAAAAAGGTTATAATTTTTTCGTAAGAGGTGTTCAAGAGGTCGGAAAAATATTAAGAGATTTTTGGAGCATAATAAATAATATAAATAAAATAAGTTCAAATATTTTAAGAGATAGCGATGCAGAAGTAATAGAAGTAGATGGGAAAAAAGTAATAAAAATATTTATCCCAAGGGCGCATAGAAGGCAAAGACCTATTTATTTAGGATCTAATCCAATTACAGGAACGTATAGACGTAATTATGATGGTGATTATAAATGTTCAGAAGATGAAGTAAAAAGGATGCTAGCAGATCAATCCGATTTTTCACAAGATGAAAAAATATTAAGAAATTATACTTTGAAAGATATAAATAAAGAATCATATGAAAAATACAGAAAGAGGTTTAGTATATTAAAGCCAACACATCCGTGGATTAATTTAGATGATAAAGAATTTCTCTTAAGAATAGGTGGCTGGGGAAAAGACAGAGAAAATAATATTGAAGGATTGACAATTGCTGGATTGTTAATGTTCGGAAATGAATGGGAGATTACTAAAGAAGTACCAGAATATTTCCTTGATTATAGAGAAAAAAGTAATAGTGAAGATAATGTGAGATGGAATGATAGGGTTACATCTCAAGATGGAACTTGGAGCGGAAATATTTTTGACTTCTATTTTAAAATTATAAATAAATTAACGGAGGATATTAATATTCCCTTTAGACTTAAAGGAATTGTTAGGAAAGATGATACATCAGTTCATGAGGCATTCCGTGAGGCACTTGCCAATGCACTAATACATGCTGATTACTACGGGAAACAAGGCATAGTGATTGAAAAGTATGGAAACTACTTTAAATTTTCAAATCCAGGTGAACTTAGAATTTCTGTTAAACAGGCAATTCGAGGTGGTATTAGTGATCCAAGAAATAAAAGTATTTTTAAAATGTTTTCCTTGATTGGTATTGGTGAGAGAGCAGGATCTGGTATTGAAAATATATATAAAGTTTGGAATGAACAAAGCTGGAGAAAACCTGAAATTATAGAAAAGGTTCAACCGGATAGAACTATAATGATACTTAGGACTATTTCTTTATTACCAGAGCAAAGTATTTTAGTTTTAAAAAATACATTAGGAGAAAATTTAAAAAGTTTATCTAAAGATGAAGTAGTAGCTCTTGTTGCAGCACTTGAAGAAGGTCAAATAACTAATACTAGACTTCAGATATTAATAAATAAAAGCTCTATTGAGGTAAATAAAATATTAAGCTCATTAATAGATAAAAAATTATTAAAAACGGAAGGGCAGCGAAGAGGAACAATATATTTATTATCTAATATGTTTAATCACAGCAGTTATTTAAATGAGAACTCCATAAATAGTGAAATGAACTCCATAAGTAAGGAGGTTAACTCCATAAAAAAGGAGGCTAACTCCATAAATAACAGCGATAACTCCATAAATAATAATGAAGATATACAAAAAAAATTAATTGACATAGCAAAAAAAATAGAAAATAAAAAAAGAGTAAATTTAAGTCTTATGGAGGATATTATATTAAAATTATGTGAAGTTAAACCTATGAAATTAAGTGAATTGGCAAAACTATTGAATAGAAATGATGTAGGTCTTAGAAGTAATTATTTAAATAAATTGGTTAAACAAAATAAATTAAAACTTTTATACCCAGGACAAATTAATCATCCTAAACAGGCATATGTAACAGATAAGTCAGAAGATTAGGAGAGTATAATTTATTTAATGGTAGATTTTAAAAATCAATATTTTCCATTATGCAAAAAAATGGTAAGCCACCGTCCTTTTACCTGTATAATCAAATAAAAAGGCGGTGGTTACCATAGAAGAGCTTGTTAGGAAAGCCAAATCCGGCGACAAAAACTCCATGGATTCTATCATTGCAAAATTTAGCTGCTTCATAATAAAAAAGGCATGTAAATACAATATTCCTTCCTATGACTTTGATGATCTAGTGCAGCATGGGTACCTTTCTGTAATAAAAGCAGTAAAACTCTACAAAATTGGAAAAGGCTCTTTTACAACCTACTGTACAAATTCCATAGTAAATAACTTTAATGCCCTTTTAAAAGGCCAGATAAAGCACTTTAGAGAAGTACAGGATGAAGGGGTGCTTTCAATTCAGCCCTATGACTTTACACTTGAAGATGAAGTTATTGCATTTGATCAGGCAGAAAAAATAAAACTTGTACTTTGCAAACTTCAGGATATAGAGATAAAAATAATTAAATCCGTGTACATGGAAGGCAGGACACTTAAGGAAACCGCTGAAATACTTAACATAAAATATTCTCATGATACCTTGCAAAGAGTTTTTGAATGGATTGACCCAAAAGAATTTAGAAGTAGTTTTATGAAATGGATAGAAGAAATATCAGCAAGTTTGAATGGATCTATTATAGCGATTGATGGAAAGACTGTATGCGGAGCACGTAATATAGCTGAAGAAAAATCAGCAATACATATAGTAAGTGCATGGGCAAGTAAATATAGAATAGTTATAGGACAGGTAAAAACTGCCGAAAAAAGTAATGAAATTACGGCTATTCCAGAACTTCTAAAATTACTAGATATTAATGGATGTATTGTAACTACTGATGCAATGGGATGTCAGAAAGATATAGTAAAAGCGATAGTGGATAAGAATTCTGATTATGTGCTTGCACTAAAAGGAAACCAGAAGCTTTTTTATGAAGAAGTTAAAGAATATTTAGATGATGCAGTAGAAACGGGCTTTAAAGGTATTCCATACAATTATACAATGACAGTAGATAAGGGACATGGAAGAAATGAAGTACGAAAATACTACATTACAGAAAGTATAGATTGGCTCAGTACACGCAGTGAATGGAAAAGTTTAAAAAGTATAGGAATAGCTGTACGAAAGAGTGAAGAAAAAGGGAAAATAACAATAGAGAAAAGATACTATATAAGTTCTCTACCGGCTGATGCTGTAAAATTTTCAAATGCTGTGCGTAAGCACTGGGGAATTGAAAGTATGCATTGGGTACTTGATGTAGTGTTTAATGAAGATTCTAACAGGACAAGAAAGGAACACAGTCCAGAGAATCTATCATTACTTAGGAAGTTTGCACTTAATATACTTAGAAATATAGAAACAGAAAAACCTATGAGTGGCCCAAGGAAAAGGGCTAAAGCAATGACAAATGAAGATTTTCTTGATTCAATTGTAAAGCATACATTTTTGGCTTGATAAAATAGGGCTTATTTTTGATGTCACGGGATATATCCAATAACAAGGACTATCTGGTTAATTAAAAAAAAGCTATTGGTTCATACCAACATGTGTGAAAATTTAGCAATGATAGAATTTATTCCAGAGTTTATCTGGGACATAAGAGATTATAACTTTTCATGCGTTTGCCCCGATAATATATAACTTTAGCGTTATATTTTTGACGTTATTGTGGTATAATATCAGTAATAAGAGGGTGGATTATGAATTTAGTCTGCTTTATAAAATTTACATTTCGCAAATAATAGATAGTTTGAGCAAAGGGCTATCTATTATTTTTTTTAGAATTATTTATGTTTATTTTGGTATCAGATGATATTTCATCAGGTCTCAAAGTTATTTTATTTTCGATTTTAATATCTGACTTTTTATCAGACAACGCCACTATACAAATAGCAGTTATTGAAAATAAACTGAGGAACAATATTAAATATCCTTCTGCCATAAATGCATCACCTCTTCTTCATACGCAGACATTATTAACCATAATCCACCCATGAATAAAGAAGAGGTAACCATGTAAATTTTTCTTATTACATTTTAGATTATATCATAGAATATGGGTGCTGAAAACGTAAGTTTATTTATGTAGGTAGGTGTAAAATGATATCTGCCTTTAAAACGAACGTAGAGCTATTTTAAGGCAGATTTTATATTAAAAGAAATTATACTTCTGAGCATATAAAAGTTTAAAATAGGGGCAATTTGAAGACATGACATATATGTATCTATGATAAGATGATTTGGTTATAAAATTATTTTAAGTATAGGACAAAATGACCGGTACTGAAAAGTGTTGATATTACTGCAGTTATACATATAAAAATTTCCCTCCATTTTCCCTCCAAAGTTTTGGATGGACATAAAAAATAGTGATATTCAATAATATGATATAAGACATAAACTATTGATATTAAGGCATTTTGAAAAATAGTAAAAAATAGACAAGCATTCAAGTCAAAACCGTTGGTTGTAGGTTCAAAGCCTTCTACCCCTGCCAGACATCAATGCTTTCACGATTTCGTGAAAGCATTTTTTATATAAGATAACACAACCGTAACACAACCCAGAAAAAAATATATAAACACAAATAAAAAAAGCGCCCTAAAACTATAGGGCAAGTAAATATTTGAATTTCTTCTTTATCAGTTATCTTAGGTTGATGGTATTGTTAGAGTTAACACATGGAATAAGTTTTTTGGATAAATTAATATTACTTTGTGAAAGGCTAACGTCATTTTATGATATTGGTCTTTTTACCTTATTGTAGTACATGATTATAATTGCAGTTATTTAACTTTGCTGACTAAAAAGGTAATTCATCTAGGCAATAAAAGTAAAAAATATGATAAAATATAAATATATTTAAGAGACAGACTTAAAATAGGAGGAAATTAAAGTGGCACAAACAAATGATGGTTCGTTAGACTTTGCAGCAAAACTATGGTCAACGTGCGATAGATTAAGAAATAATATGGAAAGTGCAGAATATAAGCACATTGTTTTAGGACTTATATTTTTAAAATATATTTCTGATTCATTCGAGGATAGGCATAAAGAATTAGCGGAAATGGTTAAAGACCCCAACAATCATGAGTATTATTGTACTGATGAAGAAGAAAGAATTGAAATATCAGAAGATAAAGATGAATATACATCTCAAAATATTTTTTATGTTCCAGAAAAAGCAAGATTTAGTTATATACTAAAAAATGCGACTCAATCTGATATTGGTAAAATTATAGATAATGCCATGGAACTTATAGAAAAAGAAAATCCAAAGCAATTAAAAGGTGTACTTAATAAAGTATATACAAGAGCTCCACTTGATTCACATACTTTAGGAGAAATTATTAAAACCATAGGAAGTATTGAGCTGTACAATAAAAATGATGAAATGGACATCTTAGGCAGGGTGTATGAATATTTCTTAGGAAAGTTTGCACAGCAGGAAGGAAAAGGCGGCGGAGAATTCTTTACCCCTGATTCTGTTGTTAGACTACTTGTAGAAATGATAGAACCTTTAAATGGTAGAGTCTATGATGGCTGTTGTGGTTCAGGTGGTATGTTTGTTCAGAGCATGAAATTTCTTCAGGCACATAAAGGGCAGAGAAAGAACATTTCTATTTATGGACAGGAATCAAATCCTACTACACTTAAACTTTGCAAAATGAACCTTGCAATTAGAGGATTAAGCGGTGATATCAGGTATGGAAATACATATATAGATGATCAATTTAAGGATTTAAGAGCACAGTATGTTTTAGCAAATCCACCTTTTAATGATAAACTGTGGGGAGCAGATAGAACAAAAGGAGATGCTAGGTGGGTCTATGGATTGGCACCGGAAAATGACGCAAACTATACTTGGCTGCAAAATTTTTTATATCATTTAGATAGTGAAGGTGCAGCAGGTATAGTACTTGCCAATGGTTCTATGACTACATCTCAAAGTGCAAACCTTGAAATAAGAAAAGGAATGATAGAGAGCGGAAATGTAGTAGATTGCATGGTGGCACTGCCTCCTCAGCTATTCTTTACAACAGGCATACCCGCTTGTCTTTGGTTTATGAGAAAAGGAAGAACTATAAACAAAGTTTTATTTATAGATGCAAGAAAAATGGGGACAATGCTTGATAGGGTTTTAAGAAAACTAACGGACGAAGATATTAAAAAGATAGCAGATACATATCATGACTGGAGAAAAGGCAAAGGTTATGAAGATGTACAAGGTTTTTGTTCAGAAGTAGATAGAGAAACTATAGCTGAAAATGATTATGTATTGGCACCAGGAAGATACGTTGGAATAGAAGAAACAGAGGATGATGGAGTTCCTTTTGAAGAAAAAATGACAGAATTAACGGAAAAACTTTATGCTCAGATGAAGGAGAGTGTAAAGTTGGATGAAGTTATAAAGAAGAACTTGGAGGAACTTGGGTATGGAGAATAATTGGAAGAAATGTAAGCTAGGAGAAGTTTATGAATTTGCATCTGGATTGTCTAAAAAAAGAGAAGAGTTTGGGTTTGGTTATGAATTTATAACATTTAAAGATATATTTAATAATTATTTTATACCAGATCAGCTAACTGAATTAGCTAATTCAACTGAAAAAGAAAGAAAAAAATGTTCAGTAAAAAGAGGGGATGTTTTTCTTACCAGAACAAGTGAGAAATTAGAAGAACTGGGAATGAGCTCTGTTGCACTAAAAGATTATCCATATTTAAGAGTAACAGATGTCACTAATGGATATATAGATATAGAACAAATAAAATATATAGATTATGATACTAGAAGTAAGATTAGCAAATACATAATTAGATATGAGGATGTTTATATTTCTATTGCAGGTACTATTGGGGTTGTAGGAACTATATATAAGGATATTGATAATGCTAGTTTGACCGAAAATATGGCGAGAATAATAGTAAGCAATAGCAATGTTTTTAGAAATTATATAAGAATATATTTGCAATCAAGAGAAGGGCAAAACAATATAAAATCTAGAACAGTAGGTTCAACACAGCCTAAGTTACCACTATATGCCATAAGGGCGATTCCGATAATAATACCTCCTAATAAAATAATAAATGATTTTGCTAAATTTGTTAACCCAATGATTGAAAAGATTGAAAGTAATCTAAATGAAATAAGTTATTTAAAAGCCATTAGAGATACATTATTACCAAAGCTTATTTCAGGTGAAATAAAACTATAAATAATTTATCGGAATTATAAGTAATGTGAAATTTCTCTTCCATCGTATGAAGATGGATATACTATGTTGCAGTGTTCGTATTAAAGAGAAAAATTTTAAATATGGTAAAATAAAGTAATTTTTAAAGAAATGGAGGTGTTGAGCTATTGATAAAGAATTGATTATAGAAATTAATTATAATATTAATCCTAATCCTACGGATATTTCAAAGTTAATAAAAATACAGAATGATTTTTTATTAGGAGATTATGAAAAATTAGTTTTAAATTTTACTGAATCAAAATTTATAAATGCAGCAGTAGCAGTAATTATAGGAACATTATGTGTTTATGCAAGAATAAAAAATAAATATGTGAAATTTAAATTTGAAAATGAAACTAATAATCCAATTTTTAAATTTATGAAACAAGTTGGGATTTATGAATATTTTATAAAATGTGATACCCAATATTCAACTAGTCATTCTATTAGATTTGGGAGAATATCTAATGAAGATATGATGGAAAATTATACGGATAAAATTATGAGATTAGCTCCAATAGAAATAACGGAAGAAGCAAAAGATATACTTTCATCATATTTTTATGAAGTATATCAAAATTCATTATATCATGCAAAGAGCCCAATTGGTGTATTTTCATCTGGGTATTGGATGGATAAGAAGAAACAATTAATATTTTCCATATATGATATGGGAATAGGTATAGCTAATAATGTTAGAAATCATATAGATAGTAGTATGACATCAAGGGAGTGCGTAGAATGGGCCTTAACCGAAGGAAAATCAACTATCGAGGATGATTTGATAAAAAGAGGTTTAGGTCTTAGCAGACTTGAAAAATTTATTAAATTAAATAAAGGTACAATGTCTATATATACAGATAACATTTGTTGTATAATTAAGAGTACAGGAAGAAAATATATTGATTTAGAATATCCAATAATGGGAACATTAATAATAATTAATATTATTGCAGATAGTGATCATATATACATAGTAGGAGAATAATCAGGAGGTATAACCATGAAAACTATTATTGTAAATGAATTTATTAAAAGTGCATTTTCTCAAGAGAAAGCACTTATGTTAAGAAAAAAAATTGAAGAATGTTTTTCTAATGATGATAAGATAGTACTGGATTTTTCCGGAATAACTAAATTTACAACTTTATTTTTTAATTTTAGTACAGGATATATTATTTCAGCATTTGGTCCAGACAAATACAATAAAAAAATATCATTAATTAACCTTTCGCCTTTAGGACAAAGCACTTATGAAAGTTCATATAGGAATGCAGTAGAAAAATACAAACCTAATAAAGAGATTCAAAAGAAAATATTGGAAGTAATAAAAAATCCTGAAGAGTAAAGATATTAGGAGTGATGAAGTTGCCATCAAATGAGTATAATATTGATACACTAGATGTTTCAAAGATTGATACAAAAGATATTTTTGCATTAGATACAAATGTTTTATATTGGACACATTATTCTAAAGCAAGTGATCCTAATTTAAAAGTTCATCCATATCAAGTAACTAAATATCCTAATTTCGTTGAAAAATTATTGGAAAATGGAAATACATTAGTAACTACAATATTTAACATCACTGAGTTAATACATGTGGTAGAAAATAGTGAGTTTAAGATATATAAGGCAATAAATAATACTAAGCATATTAAGAAAAAAGATTTTAGAAATATGGAAGAAGAACGTATAAAATATAAGAATGAAATAAAAACAATATTACTACAAATAAATTCTTCATATGAAGGACAGATTAAAGTAATAGATCTAAATGAAGATGATATTAATAATTTTGTAGAGAATATAACTAATAATAGTTGTGATGTATTTGACTATGTTGTTATTGAACATTTAAAAGATATGGGAATAAGTAATTTTATTACAGACGATAAGGATTTTAAGAGCATTGATGGTATTAATGTATATTTTGCATGTGATTAAAGTTAGAATGCAGGAAGATAATAAATTGGTTGTTGAATATTATAGTTAATAGTAATGATACTTCAAAAATAGAAAAGCGGATTAGAAATGATAGATAAAAGTCATACTTCCTTAGAAAAGTATGGCTTTTCCATTACACATCAAAAAAATAGAGGACGAAGTATGGGAATGCATCGGAAATGTTTTAAAAAGAAGGGAGATGCATAAATAATGAGTATGAAATGCTATATTTGTAATCATGAAATGGAAAAGAAAGTCACTGCAATTAATACAGGGTGGGGTAATTATAAGGTTACTGTAAATGGTATAAGTGCATATGTATGTCCGGAATGTGGAGAAATGGTACTAGATAGTGAAAATGTAATAATGCTTCAAGAGCTTAGTAAGAGCTTAGAAGATATAAAATCGAAAGATAAACCAGATGTTTTAAATCTAACAGAGGTTGCAGATTTTCTTTGAGTAAGTAATCAAACTATATATAAGCGGATAGATTAAAATATAAGCAGTAGAGAAAAGTCATACTTCCTTAGAAAGGTATGGTAAAATTATAATATATAAACATAAAGTGACAAGGAGTGGCAAAAATGGCTATTAACTCTCAGTTTGAATCTCTAGTGGAACAAGCAGCAATTAAGTGGTTTAAAGACTTGGGTTATGATTATATTCACGGCAGCAAAATATCTGCTGAAGATAGAAAAGATACTACAGAAATAGTTTTAAATAAGGTTCTGATGGATAGTTTAAAGAAAATTAATCCTAATGTTAAAGGTGAATGTATACAGGAAGCTTATGAAGCCTTAAAAACTTTTAACTATCCTACAATAGAAAATAATAATAAGGATATCCATAAGTTAATTAGAGAAGGGGTAAAGGTTACCTATAATGATAAAAGCGGAGAAGAAGTGGGGAATATAGTTAATGTAGTTGACTATATCAATCTGGAAAATAACTCTTTTATTGCCTGCAATCAAGTAACTATAAAGGGACCTAATACCCCTAGAATTCCAGATATCCTTGTATATGTTAATGGATTGCCTATAGGTTTGTTTGAACTTAAAAATCCATTGGATGAAAATGCAACTATAGAAGGAGCTTACAGGCAGATTAATCTTTATAAAAAGGATATACCAGATATATTTTATTATAATGAAATGTGTGTTGTTTCTGATTCTACAGAGGCAAAGGCAGGCACTTTAACTGCAAATTTTGAAAGATATTCTGCATGGAAATCTATTGATACTGGAAATGTAGAAAAAGAAAAAACAGCTTTGGAAGTACTTATAAAAGGTATGTTTGATAAAGAAAGATTGCTTGATATTATAAGAAACTTTATTACTTTTGAAGATGAAAGTGCTGTAGTCAAAAATAAAAAGAAGAAAAAGAGAATAGTTTCAGATAAGAAAGAAAAGAAAAAAATAATTGTAAAAAAAATAGCTATGTACCATCAGTATTATGGTGTAAATGATGCTATTAGAGAAACTTTAAGAGCTGCAGGGGAAAATGGAGATAGAAAGATAGGAACTTACTGGCATACCCAAGGGTCAGGTAAAAGCTTGTCTATGGTCTTTTATACAGGAAAGGTTATTAGGGAAAAAGCATTAAATAATCCAACTATAGTAGTTATAACTGATAGAAATGATCTTGACGATCAATTATATGAAACTTTCTGCAATGCAAGTGATTTGATACCCTATCCCGTACAGGTAGATAGTGTAGAAGATTTAAAAGAAAAAATACATACTCTTGCAGCTGGTGGAATTATATTTACAACTATTCAGAAGTTCCAAACGGATAAAGAAAATATAGAAGGATTAGATGTAAATAGGAAGATGAAGAAGGCTATAACAAGGGGCAGTGAGTATCCACTATTGTCAGATAGAAGCAATATAATTGTTATGTGTGATGAAGCACATAGAAGCAATTATGATTTTTTAGATGGTTTTGCTAAAAATATAAGACAGGGACTTCCCAATGCTAGCTTTATTGGTTTTACAGGTACGCCAATAGATTTTGAAGATAAATCAACACTTCAGGTGTTTGGCGATTATATTTCTGTTTATGATATGAAACAGGCAGTTTTGGATAATGCTACTGTGCCAATTTTTTATGAATCCAAGGTAGTTAAGTTAAAACTTGAAAACAACGATATTGACCTGGATTTTGAAGAAGTAACCGAAAATGAAGAAGAAAACACAAAGAATAAATTAAAATCTAAATGGGCAGCTCTGGAAGCATTAGTAGGTACTTCTGAAAGACTGGATATAATAGCAAAAGAGATTGTAGATCATTTTGAAAAGAGACTGAAAACCTTAGATGGAAAAGGCATGATAGTTTGTATGAGTAGAAGGATTTGCGTTGATTTATATGATAAAATAATAAAATTAAGACCAGAGTGGCACTCTGATGATATAGATAAGGGTGCTATAAAAATAATAATGTCTGGCAATGTATCAAAAGATCCTGAAAATTTTGCACCTCATCTTTTAAGTAAAACCCAAATGAAAGAAATAGAAGGAAGGATGAAAGACCCTGATGATCCTTTAAAATTAGTTATTGTTAGAGATATGTGGTTAACTGGCTTTGATGCTCCTCCAGTTCATACTATGTATATAGACAAGCCAATGAAAGGCCACAACCTAATGCAGACTATTGCTAGAGTAAATAGGGTATTTAAAGATAAACCGGCAGGATTAGTAGTAGATTTTATAGGAATAGCTGAGGATTTAAAGAAGGCTTTAGAGCATTACACACAAAGTACAGGTGGAAATGAGGCAGCTGCTTTTCCAATAGATAAAGCACTTAGATTAATGAAAGAAAAGCATGATATTTGCAAAGCATTTTTCCACAAGTTATTAATATCCAATTGGGAAAACCAGGAGCCAGATAAGAAACTGAATTTACTAAAAAAAGGTATGGATATAATAAACTATTCAGAAGAAGTGAAAATGAGATTTTTGAAACATAGTGCAGAATTAAAAAAGGCATATGCACTAGTTGCTCATGATGAAAGAAGCAATGCTTTTAGAAGAGATATAGCATATATGCTTGCTGTTAGAAATAATGTAGTTAAATATACACCGCCAAAAGGCCAAACTATGGAGGAACTGGATACGGCAATAAAACAAATAGTATCAGAAGGTGTAGGGGCAGCAGAGAAACCTATAGATATATTTGCAGAGGCCGGCCTAAAAAATCCCGACTTATCAATTTTAAGTGAAGAGTTTTTGGATAAAATGAGCGGCAGGGAAAATGAAAATCTTCAAATTGAGCTTTTGAGAAAATTATTGAATGATGAAATAAAAGTTAAGCAAAAGAAAAATGAAGTTAAATATAAATCCTTTAAGGATATGCTTGAAAATATAATAAATCAGTATCACAACAGGGCATTAACTTCAGCTGAAATTATTAAAAACTTAGTGGATATGGCAAAGGAAATGCAAAAGGAAGATAAAAGAGCAGCACAAATGGATATGACAGAGGAAGAAATAGCATTTTATGATATTGTAAAACAAGGCCATGAAGCTATTTTGCAGGATGAAAAGACAAAAGAGATAGCAAAGAACTTAGTTAGGATAATAAGAGAGAAAACTCAAAATGCTGTTGATTGGACAAACAGGGAAGATGTTCAGGCAAATATAAGGGCAACAGTAAAAAGGCTGCTTAAGAGAAATGGCATAAAGGATTCAGAAGATCTTGAAAATACAATTAAAATTGTAATGAAACAGGCAAGTAATATTTTTGATAATAATATAGCTTAGTATCATGATTTTGTAGATTATAAAGAATAAAAAGATACATATGCAAAGAGATAAAGCTACAAAAAGGTCAATTTAGGTTTCTAACCAGAATATGTGAGAATCCTGGAGTCAACCAGGTGGATTTGTCAAATCTTTTAAAAGTGGATAAAACAACTACAACAAAAGTCATACAAAAACTTACTGAAGCTGATTATGTAAATAGAGAAAGAGATGATTCTGATAAAAGAATGTGGAGGCTTTATCCAAGTGAAAAGGCGCTGAACATATATCCAGTTATTATTGATGAGGAAAATAGATATATTCAAGTTTGCTTTTGTAATCTCAATGAAAAGGAAAAAAAATCAGCTTATGAATTAGTAAAAAAAATGAGAGAAAGTATTGAGGATATCTGGAAAAAAGCAAAAAATTTTTAGGAGCGATTATTATGATAAGAAAGGCAAGTATGAGTGATATAGAAAATGTAATGAAAATTATAAAGAAAACCATTGAAGAAATGAGTACATACAACAACACTCAATGGGATGAGAAGTATCCACGAAAAGAGGATTTTATAAATGACATTCAAAAAGAAAATTTATTTGTATTGAAAAGGGAGGAAAACCTGGTTGGTTTTGTATGTATTAATAAAATAGAACCAACTGAATATAGTGGCTTAAATTGGACATTAAATGAAAATACCATGATTATCCATAGAATGGCAGTTGATTTAAATTGTAGAAGAATGGGAATTGGCACTGAACTGTTGAAATTTGCTGAGAAACTTGCTTTAAAAAGTAATATCAGATACTTAAAAACGGATACATATTCGGTAAATATAAAGATGAATTCATTATTTAAAAAGTGCGGGTATAAGTTTATTGGAGAAATAAATTTTCTGGGAAAGGAAAAACCATTTTACTGCTATGAAAAAATAGTAGCTACCTAGATTTCGTACAAACTAAATCTAACTAATATGAACAAATTTCCATGGTATTATATCCAAAAAGTAACTAAAGGATAATAGCACACCTTTCTAGAAATAGTTTCTTTGGAAAAACAATCATGAAAGGTGGTATTATCCTATATGAATAAGATAACATTTTCTCAAAGTGACTGTAAAGAAGAAACTACTTCCATTTGGCTTATTTCAGTAATGCAATATGGGCTAAAGCTTGAATTTTTCAAGCCCTTAGAGAATTTTAAACTAAAGATGAAAGAAGTAAAATTCTCAGTTTATCAGAAACTAATCACCATAATAATGTCCATAGTTATAGGCTGTGAATTTATGAAAGACATTAATGAGAACCTTGGTCCAGAAAAATTATCTGCAAATCTATTCAATATGGATAGTTTTCCTGATCAATCACAGATTAACAAAGTTTTAAACCGTTTTGACATTGACTCTATATCCCAGTTTGAGGATATACATCATAAACTTTTCATTAAAAATAGTAATTCAGTTTTTATTGATAAAAATGTCGTTGTAGATTTTGATCAATCTGGATTAATTGCAAATGGAAAATCCTATGAATTAACTGCAAAAGGATATTTCTCAAAGAAGAAAAATCAACGTGGATACCAAATGTCAGCAGCATTTACAGGAAAACACTCTGAAACAATTGCAATATATCTTGATTCTGGAAATACACACTGTCAAGATCATTTTAAAGATTTGCTTAAATCTACATTGTCAAAGTACACAGACTCATTGAATAATGGTAATTTAATTATACGGTCAGATAGTGGATATGGCTCTACAGATATAATTGAACTAATGAAATCCATACCTAACTTAAAGTTTGTTACCAAAGGTTATTCTACTGTAAAAGCAAAAAATATTGCCAAAGGAATACCATATTCTGAGTATACCCAGGCTGATGAGGCTGCATGGGTTTATGAACTTCCTAATACTGATGGATTGAGGATTATAATAGTTCAAATTCTCACTAAAAGTGGTAAATTAAAATATACAATGCTTGTAACCAATATTGATTCAAATGATATGAATGCAGTTGAATTATTCCACTTCTATAATGAACGTCAAACAATTGAAGCATTTTTTAAAATGGCTAAAAATGTATATCATATTAAAAACCTTAGAACTACTTCTTTTTATGGCATCTATGGATTCCTCTGGTTGGTTTTCTTAACTCACAATCTTATAACCTGGTTTAAAACAACAACATTGCATAATACTGAATTAGAAACTGTTGGGGTTAGAGTTCTAGTAAAGAAAGTTGGCAATATAAAAGGTTTTGTAAGACGAACTATTGATAAAATAGAGGTTAATATTCCTTCGCTTACCAAACTTTCTAAAATTATTGCAGACACACTATGTGGACCTTCATATGAGCAACTATGTTTTAATATTTAAAAGTGTAATGAAATATAATCCATTAATGGTAAATCTATTTTACCTATATTAAGCAATTTGTTTTTTAGGGCTACCACATTAAACCAGCAGGCTCTGCCTAAAAAAAGGATTAATTTAGTAATTATTGGCTTAAATTTACTGGCATTAAAATCAAAAATATTATTTTACATTGGTACAAAACTTAGGTAGCTAAAAACAGATAGACTATTAATAGAATAGCAATTTCATTTAAAAAAATTATGGCGGCAAATATGGAAGGGAAGTGGAAATATGGGAAATGTAGTAAAAGTAGGGAATGTAAAGCTGGGAGATGGAATTCCCAAAGTTGCTGTACCTTTTATGGGATCTGATGATAAAGAAATCAGAAGGGAAATAGAATATTTGAAAACAATCAATTTGGATTTGGCAGAATGGAGAATTGACTATTATAAATATGCAGAGAACATTGAAAAAGTAAAGGGGATTCTTGCACAAATTAGAAAAAGTTTAGGTGATATTCCTATAATATTTACTTTTAGAACCGCTAAAGAAGGAGGAGAAAAGGAAATTACAGTAGAATACTATGTAAAACTTGTAAAATCAGTTGCGGCTACCGGAAATGTGGATATTATTGATGTTGAATTATCTATTGGAAATAATGAATTAGTAAAAGAAATCGTAGATACAGTACACCAATGTGGTGTAAAAGTAATCATGTCCAGCCATAATTTCCAAATGACATCTGAGAAAGATGAATTAATAGAAAAGATGTGTGAGATGCAGAATCTAGGGGCAGATCTACCTAAGATTGCAGTAATGCCCTGCAGCGTCAAAGATGTTCTTAATTTATTAACTGCTACTAATGAAATGGTACGTTATCATAGTAAAACTCCAGTTGTTACTATGTCTATGGGTTCGTTAGGTGTGGTCAGCCGTATAGCAGGTGAAACTTTTGGATCGGCAATTACTTTTGGAGCAGCTAAGGCTGTATCAGCTCCAGGACAATTGGAGGCAGATCGGCTGTATAAGGTACTTCGGTTTATTTCTGCAAATAGATGACCATAGTATATAGAAGTGTTTATTTTTCACTTTGATAATCCGGAGATGTTCACAACAATAGCTATTAGCCATGGGATGAAATATAAAAAATCGTAAATAGGGAATATTATTCTTGACTTATTTATTAATTTATAAGTACCGGTAAATTAGATGGTACTTGGTTTTTATATTTATAAAAATGTCTAATGGAGGAAGTTATGAAATGAATAGTTCTAAAATAATTATGAACAGCGGTACTGAATATTTTGTAAATAAAAATTCTAAGCAAATTATGTCACAGTTGGATTATATGAAGAATAGATTTCTAGAAATTGAAGATTGCAGGAATAATAACAGGGTAGTTATTAATATAAATAATATATCTTCAATTGAACCATGTAAATATAAAAAATATGTAGTTACATTGGAATGATAAACAGAATATGTATTTAATAGAGAAGCATATGAATGTATAAAAATTTAATTAATATGCTTCTCTATGATAGAGAAATCCACTTGGACTTATTTTCAAGAGACAATAGGACAGTTATATAAAGCAATATAATAATTTATATTCGAAAATGAATTTTATATAATTCTCCCTTAGAATTTTAAAATAAGCATTTTAATGTGTAATATAGTATATTATTATGAAGTCTATATTAAAATGTGAAAAGCAACATTAAATTTAAATATATTGTTGCATTTAATCAATTGCTGCATCCGGTGTCTTCTTCAGATTCTGACTTACAATCCGGTTTATAATCTGGTTCACAATCACAGTCAGGAAATAGTTGAGTAAGATTTTGATCTGGATAAAATTTTGGAATTGGTGCTCTATTAAATTTATCACATACATTTTCTTCAGGTTCAGGTTGACATGGTTCTTTAGGAATTGGACAATAATCATAAGCAGGCATAAGAAGCTGCACTATAAGTTCACATTTTACAATTATATAATATCCTAAAGTGATATCCAAAACTTTGCAATTATTTTCATCTTCATGTAATACAGCCTGAAGTACATCAGCTACCATTTCAAGTTTTATAATATTTTCATCATTATTTTTTGAGCAGTTAGAAGTTAGTTGACTAGCAGATGCCTTGGATAATGAATCTGGACAATAAAATTTGCCAATCACATCTTGTCTGTTAATTTCAAATAATTCAGATCTATTTACTGCATCACAGTCAATAAAGTCTGCATAAAATGAAATGGTGTAACAAATAATTAATTTTTTAAAACCATCCTCACATGAAAGAGGTATTTTTTCTAATGATGTCAATGTAATCTTAAAATCTCTGCAACCGATGTATATTTTTGGATTATCCAGAGGATTGCTTCTCAATTCATAATCTGTTGTATTTGTGTCAGGACCTTCATTATAAGAGATACATCTTTTAATCAAACATTGATCAAAAACTTTAGGAATTTCTACACAAACTAATTCTGAAGGATCTGGCAAATGTCCTTGCTTATTTACCAGGCCTGGACGCGGTATAAATTTATTAAAATTTATGGACATAGATTTTCCTCCTTTTAAATATTATAATTTAACTGTCTGCGGTATACCGCAGGCATTGGTTTACTTAATTTTTTACCTTTGGGACTTTATATTTTTCTCCACTCTGAGAAAATAAATCGATACTATACAACATAAATAACTCATAGGGAGGAAAAAATATATTTTGTTCTAATAAAATGAAGTAACTCAATATTTTCACAGATGATTTATAAAGCCGTCCTTCTTTATTTGTAAATTTTTTATGCCCTGTTTTTTTACTAATGTAAAAAACTGCATGACTTATATAGAAAAGGTTATATCGTCTTACATTATATATTATGTTTGAGTACCGTAGTTGTGATATACAAACATAACATATTTAATAAAATTTTATTAAATATGAGTTATAAATTATATTAATAAAAATATAATTAAAGTGGGGTGAAAGATATTATGGCAAATATATATCCGTGGATATTTAATATCAATAATAATATATGGAAAGTTTATTTAAATGATACTGATGTATTAATGTATAAATTCATGTATGATCAGGGAAAATGGACTAAGGAGAAATTTATTGATGTGGAAGTAATTGAATTCGCTGCTTGTATTGAAGATGAAATAATTCATATTATATATGTTAACAAAAAATATGAAATGAGATATTGCACTATGAAAGATGGTAAATGGTTCGGAAAATTACTTTATCATATAGATATGGGCCAATTTAAAATTGAAGATCTAAATGCTGTAATTCTAGGGGGCAAATTAAACTTTTTTTATTTGCTTAAAGCGTCTGATGACAGTAAACATGGAATTTTAAAACATTACATATGGGATGGAAAAGAAATAAAGTTTTATACTATCCAACATATAGTTTTATCAAATAAAGTTGATAAATATTATGAAATACAAATAGGATATGATAGTTGTATTAATGCTTTTTTCCTTTCAGACAGAGGAGATGAGATATCATTTGGGTATTGTAAATATGATGGTAACTCGTGGACTTCTGATAAAAGACTTTATGGATTACAAGGTGATAATATATTGTTCAAGGCAGCAAGTGATTCCAATACATTTAATATAATCAATAGGACTAGGGAAGATACAATATATCTTCTGGAGCATGTTTGTGTTGAAAATAATATTTATATGAGAAAATATGAAGTTTATAAAAGTAAAATCAAACCTATTGAACCAATTGTATTTTATAGAAATAATAAACTCTTTACATGCTGGCAAGAGGGCAGTAGTGTATTTTGTTCGAGTTATAGATATGGGAAGTGGAGTAAACCGGTTGCTTTCAATAAGGAACTGAAAACTCCAATTAAAATATATAATTTTATCGACATGAGTGATAGCAGACAGCCATATATGATTTATGGAACAGAAGGAGATGTATCATGTACTTTTTCATTTATGGATTTAGTGGAAAACAGTATGAAATCATTAGAACAAAAAACAAATAAGAGCAGTTTAAATACTAATCAGGAAGATGAAAGTATTGAAGAGATAAAAGAAAAGTTTAAAAATATCTGTTATGAAAATATTATTCTTAAAGAGAAAATTGATTCTTTTAGTATGCATTTACAAAAGAAAAAGCATGCTGCAGATGAATATGAAAATAAAATTTCTAAAATTGCCGAACAAAAAAGAAAGCTGGAAGAAAATTTGGACTTTTTTATGGAAGTTAAAAAAAATATTGAAATAGAAATGGATGACATAAAGAAACAATTTTTAAATCAGAAAATTATTACAAAAAATGTACAAGATAAGCTGGATGAGAAAGAAGAAAATAATGAGCTTTTAAAGGAAAAAGTAGACTATCTAATAGAGGAAAATAAAAAGCTTAAAGATCAACTAAAGCTTGAAAGAAATCAATCACTTATTACAAGATTGTTTGGAAAAAGGGATCATTAATAAAGTGGTTATTATTTAGAAGGGAAGCTTGTATAATACAAACTTCCCTAAATTAAAGAGTAGATTTATTAATATCCAGGAGTGTTATTCTATAGTGATACCTGCACTTGCATAACCTTCTATTATGCTGCTGAAGGCAACATCTGATGTTGATACTGAAAATACCATTAATAAACGGGTTTGTGGATCAATTGGTATATTCAAATCAAAATTAATATTATTTGTGACGGTATCAATAATTTCACCAGTTAGAGAAGGAAGTATAACGCTGGCACCTGGAATCGGCGCAAAAGTATTATCTGGCGTATTTGAGCTGTACAATTGAGCTTTAATAGTTGCTGAACCAGTTCCCAGTGAAAATGTGTTGCTAACGCTGAAATATGCTGCTATTGAAGTTATGGTTCCACTTCTAGGGACGGAAAAGGCTATATTGCGGATTCCACCAAGATAAATTTTATTCTCATAAATATTAATGTTATTAATTGAATTTCCAAACCCTATAAGGCTTACTGTATTAGTTGTTCCATTTAAAAAAGTAGTTAGTATAGCAGGATCATTTGATGCAAATGGGATGATAGCACCATGTCCAGCATCACCTTTGTCACCTTTAGGGCCTTGAGGACCAGGACAGCCAGGTCTGCCTTGAGGACCTTGCGGTCCGGGACAACCGGGATCACCCTTAGGACCTTGAGGCCCGGGACAACCGGGATCACCCTTAGGACCTTGAGGCCCGGGACAACCAGGTCTGCCTTGAGGGCCTTGCGGACCAGGACAGCCGGGGTCACCTTTAGGGCCCTGTGGACCAGGACAGCCAGGTCTGCCTTGAGGGCCTTGCGGACCAGGACAACCAGGTTTACCTTGAGGGCCTTGCGGACCAGGACAACCAGGGTCACCTTTAGGACCTTGAGAGCCGGGACAACCAGGTCTGCCTTGAGGGCCTTGCGGACCAGGACAGCCGGGATCGCCTTTAGGACCTTGAGGGCCAGGACAGCCGGGCTCACCTTTAGGACCTTGAGGTCCGGGACAACCAGGTTTGCCTTGAGGGCCCTGTGGACCAGGACAACCAGGCTTGCCTTGAGGTCCTTGAGAGCCAGGATCACCTTTGTCACCCTTAGAACCTTGAGGACCTTGGGAACCAGGATCGCCCTTGTCTCCCTTAGGACCCTGGGAACCTTGAGAGCCGGGATCACCCTTGTCACCTTTAGGACCTTGAGGGCCTTCACAACCAGGATCACCCTTATTACCTTTAGGACCCTGAGGGCCCTGAGAGCCAGGATCACCTTTGCAGCCCTTAGGGCCTTGCGGGCCTTTAGGACCCTGAGGACCTTGAGCACCGGGATCACCCTTGCAGCCTTTAGGGCCTTGTGGACCTTGTGGTCCTTGAGTACCGGGATCACCTTTGCAGCCCTTAGGACCTTGCGGACCAGGACAGCCAGGATCACCCTTGCAGCCTTTAGGACCTTGAGCACCGGGATCACCTTTGCAGCCCTTAGGACCTTGCGGACCTTGTGGACCCTGCGGACCTTGAGAACCAGGGTCACCTTTGCAGCCCTTAGGGCCTTGCGGACCTTGAGAACCTTGAGGGCCTTGAGAACCAGGGTCACCTTTGCAGCCCTTAGGACCCTGAGGACCAGGACAGCCAGGGTCCCCCTTGCAGCCCTTAGGACCTTGTGGACCTTGAGGACCAGGACAGCCAGGGTCCCCCTTGCAGCCTTTAGGGCCTTGCGGACCTTGAGAACCAGGGTCACCTTTGCAGCCTTTAGGACCCTGAGGGCCAGGGCAGCCAGGATCACCTTTGCAGCCTTTAGGGCCTTGAGGGCCAGGGCAGCCAGGTTTGCCTTGAGGGCCTTGAGGACCAGGACACCCAGGATTACCCTGCGGACCCTGAGGACCAGGACACCCAGGCTTGCCTTGCGGACCTTGAGGGCCTTGAGGACCAGGACGACCAGGTTTGCCTTGAGGGCCTTGAGGACCAGGAATACAATCTGAACATGATGAATCACAATCATATTCTATAGATAAATAAGGGGAATTAGAAGTTCTGCTGCTATTATATCCAATCAAGCTATCAACGATATTTTCTATTCCTACTAAGGTTATACCGTTATTTGGAATAGAATTATTATGCCAATCAGCTACTAGGCTTGTAATGTTTATTTGTATAAAGGTTCCTACATCTGCGTCTGATATTATTTTTTTATATGAGGTTATGGAAATATCAGGTGCGTTATTCCATGTAACTGTATTTCCATTAAAATTGTCTAAATTAGTATAAATAGTTATGGATTGACAAGGATGCTTGCAATCAAGTGTATTTTTCCTATTTACATAAAGATATAAATTTGCATTTGATATTGTAGATCCGTATGGTATTGAGTTTGCAATATCAAATTTTAATAAACTTGCATAAGCATCCGGACATCCATTATATTGGGTATATTCTCCACTATATAAAACCGGTGATGAGATAAAATTTGTATTTGAAAAGAATTGTGATATATATACATCATCGGTTGGATAAGCTGTAAAAATAGCCATAAGATTGCCTCCTCATTTTCGAGTATTATTCCGCCGTAATGAAAAAATTATATAGTATGGTTTAAGGTTGAGTTAATTATAATATATGGAATTATATAGGCTTTGGTTACATACTGCATTTTTATAATGAGTAAAATTTCCATGATAATAATTTAAAATTTATTATTGTAGAAATAAGTAATAGATTGATATAAACTAGTTATATAAGGTATTTTAATTAGAAAGTCACTGGTTAGCGTAAGAAAAATTAAAAAATATTGATTTTAAATTAAGGGGATGTTTAAAATGAAAAAAACTAAAATTTTAATACCTATAGATGGCACAGAAAGAAGCATGCATTCAATAGATTGGGTAAAGAAGTTATTTAAGAAGGAAGAAGTGGAAGTTACTCTTATGAATGTTACTGAAATAGTCATAGTGAATGATATGATAATTACAGATGAGATTGACAGGGCACAATTAACCAGTGAGTCTATATTAAATAAAGCTAAAGAGAAAATTAGCGATTATAAGGCAGATACATTTTTTACATTTGGTTATGCTTCGGATGAAATATTGAAAAAAGCTTCTCAAGACGATTTCAATATTATAATAATGACTAAATCCACCAAAAAAGGTTTAGCCAGGATGATTGGTTCTGTTACAAGCAAAGTGGTTAAAAATTCACGTCAATTAGTTATAATTGTCCCAGAATAATAAGAAGACTTTTTAAAGTCTTCTTATATATTAGTATTTGTTAAATATATACCAAACTGATATAGATATATATTATATAATTTTGCATTTAATAGTATATTTACCATATGATAATTTGGAGTTTTATTTAGTGGATATTTTACAGAATTTTTATAAAAGCGGTTATTGATAATATTGTATTTAATATGTATATATGAAAATGATTTAAAAAATTAAAGAATTTTATAAAAACATCTTTTCAAATCAAGCATTATTGTGTTAGTATATAGATAAAACAATGATTAGAAAAGTTTTTCAGATATTTTACGAAAAATTGCCAATATTTGAATATTTTGATGTTAAGGTTTTCAAATGCTCTTATTTTTAAGTCGAATTTTATAAAGAAAATTTCAGAACCTTATAGTAATATAAAAAGTTTCTTCTGAATTAATTAATAGGTGATAATTTATACTAAAATTATATGTTTATTTTTTAACATTTTTTCTGTACGCTGTTCATAAATATAAACAAATACCTTTGTGAGAACGAAAAGTTATAACTATAATTGTATCTAGATACAATTATTTTGAATAGAAATATCAGGGCTTTAGGTAAATTAAGTTGATTCAAGAAATAATTATTTAAAGTGTTATTTTGGTGAGGAGGGAATTATTAAAATGGAAGAAAAAGCAAAATCAATTGATCAGGCTACTTTACAATTATTGGACAAGGCAAAACAAGATGGGGTCGAAACAGTTTGGGATAGAAAAGCAGACATGAAGGTACAGTGTGGATTTGGATCAGCAGGAGTTTGCTGTAGAAATTGTAGCATGGGTCCCTGCAGAGTAAGTCCAGTGCCAGGAAAAGGTGTAGAAAGAGGTATATGTGGAGCTACAGCAGATGTAATTGTATCTAGAAATTTTGCAAGAATGGTTGCAGCAGGTACTGCAGCACACTCAGATCATGGTAGAAGTATAGCACTTAGTTTATATCACACTAGTAAAGATGGAGATATAAAAGTTAAAGATGAAAAGAAATTGAAAGAAGTTGCAAAGAGCTTTAATGTTGAAACTGAAGGCAGAGACATATACGATATAGCTCATGATGTAGCAAAAGAAGGATTAAGTAATTATGGTAGACAGCTTGGAGAAGTTTATTTACCACCTTCCCTACCAGAAAAGAGAAAAGAATTATGGAAAAAACTAGGAATATATCCAAGAGCAGTTGATAGAGAAATAGCTGCAGTTATGCATTCAACACATATAGGATGTAATGCAGATGCAGAAGCTATGATTAAAATGTCTATGAGATGTTCATTAACTGATGGATGGATGGGTTCATTCATGGGAACAGAATTCAGTGATATAATGTTTGGAACACCTCATTCTGTTGATACAGAAGCAAATCTTGGAGTACTTGAGAAGAATTCTGTAAATGTAGTTTTACATGGACATGAACCACTTCTTTCAGAAATGGTAGTAGAAGCAGCATCAGATCCAGAACTAATTGAACTTGCTAAATCAGTAGGTGCTGATGGAATAAACTTATGTGGAATGTGCTGTACTGGAAATGAAGTTTCCATGAGACATGGCATCAAAATAGCAGGAAACTTTATGCAGCAGGAATTGGCTGTAGTTACAGGAGCAGTAGATGGACTTATAGTTGATGTGCAGTGTATTATGCCGGCGTTGGCAAAATTGTCCAAGTCATATCATACTAAGTTTATAACAACTTCACCAAAGGCACACATCACAGATTCAATTTATATGGAGTTTGATGAAGAAAACCCACTTGATTCAGCTAAAAAGATTTTAAAGGAAGCAATATTAAACTTTAAAAATAGAGATCAGAGTAAAGTAATGATTCCTGAATTAAAATCAAAGGGAATTGTAGGGTATAGTGTAGAGGAAATTATAAATAAATTGGACAAAGTTGTAAATACTGAAATAGGACCAATGCAAACTGTAAAACCTTTGGCAGATGTTTTAGTATCAGGAGTATTAAGAGGTGCTGCAGCTGTAGTTGGATGTAATAATCCTAAAGTTGTACAAGATTCTGCACACATTGAAACTATAAAGGGATTAATAAAAAATGATGTAATTGTTGTTGTTACAGGCTGTGCAGCTCAGGCAGCAGCAAAATATGGCTTGTTGCAAAAAGAAGCAGCAGAAAAGTATGCAGGACCAGGACTGGCTACTGTATGTAAGCTTGTAGATATACCACCAGTACTTCATATGGGTTCTTGTGTTGATATAAGCCGTATATTGGATTTAGTTGGAAGAGTGGCTAATCTTCTTGGAACTGATATGTGTGACCTTCCAGTTGCAGGTGTAGCACCAGAATGGATGTCAGAAAAAGCTGTAGCAATTGGTACTTATGTAGTAACTTCAGGTATAGATACTTGGCTTGGAGTAGCACCTCCAGTAACAGGCGGACCGGAAGTTGTTGATATCCTCACCAATAAAATAGAGGATTGGGTAGGAGCTAAATTCTTTATAGAAACAGATCCTAAAAAGGCAGTTGAACAAATTGTAAATAGGATGAATGAAAAACGTAAAAAAATAGGAATTTGATATAAGGTCTCTAAAAGAATACAGCAATTAGTGTGCCAATATTGAGAACGAGTTAATAACTGGTTTTAATCTTGCAGGGATTTAAAATGATACAAAAATATGTTATCAAAGTGATACACAGGCATAATGATGTATCACTTTGAGAAAACATTTTACAATAATTAATATAATTTAGACAAAGCAACTAGTGGAAAAAGGGGGACTACAGATGAAAATGAAGATGGCTATAACGGGTAAGGGCGGTGTGGGAAAGACTACATTTGCAGCAATAATAAGTAGAGTATATGCAGAAGAAGGATATAAAGTTTTGGCTGTAGATGCAGACCCTGATCCAAATTTAGCACTGGCCTTGGGATTCCCAAAAAAAATAACGGAAGAAATCGTGCCAATTTCTGAAATGAAGAAATTAGTAGCAGAGAGAACCAAATCTACTCCGGGAGCGTTTGGAAAAATGTTCAAGATAAATCCTAAAGTAGATGATATACCGGAGAGATATTGTAAAGAATATAATGGAGTAAGGCTTTTAACCATGGGAACAGTTGATACAGGCGGAACAGGATGCTTTTGCCCGGAGAATGTTTTGCTGAAAAAGCTCACTTCGCACTTACTCCTTCAAAATAAAGACATTGTGATAATGGACATGGAAGCTGGCATTGAACATTTAGGCAGAGGAACAGCTCAGGGTGTGGATGTATTCATTGTTGTCGTAGAACCTGGAATAAGAAGTATACAAACTTATAAACATGTAAGAAAACTGGCCAATGATATAGGAATAGAAAAGGTATTTGCAGTATCCAATAAGATCAAAAATGAAGAAGATAAAAAGTTTGTACTGGAGAATATAGATGAAAAAGAGTGCCTTGGCTTTATGCATTATAGCGGTGCAGTGGGAAGTTCTGACAGAGTTAATAAATCTCCCTATGATTCCGACAAGGAAACCGTGGAGGAGGTAAAAAAAATAAAACAAAAATTAGAGATGGGGGTATTTTAAATGACTTATAAATCAGACATAGAAATAGCTCAGGAATGTAAAATGGAGGACATAAAAGACATTGCTAAAAAACTCGATATTTCCGAAGATGACATTGAATTATACGGTAAGTATAAAGCAAAAGTGAATTATAACCTGTTAAAGACTACTCCTAGTAAAAATGGAAAACTTATACTCTGTACAGCTATAAATCCGACTCCGGCAGGAGAAGGAAAAACTACTACGGCAATAGGCGTGGCAGATGCATTATCAGAACTTAACAAATCAGTAGTTGTTGCACTGAGAGAACCATCTATGGGACCTGTATTTGGTATAAAAGGCGGAGCTGCCGGCGGTGGATATGCTCAAGTAGTACCTATGGAAGACATAAACCTACACTTTACAGGTGATATACATGCACTCACTGCTGCTAACAATTTACTTGCAGCAATGATAGACAATCATATATATCAGGGCAATAAGCTTAACATAGACCCAAGAAGAATTGCTTGGAGAAGATGTGTAGACATGAATGACAGACAACTCAGGTTTGTAGTTGATGGATTAGGTGGAAAAGCCAATGGTACACCTAGAGAAGATGGATTTGATATAACAGTTGCTTCAGAAATAATGGCTATATTCTGTTTATCAAGTGATATAATTGATTTGAAGAAGAGAATTGCTAAAATAGTTATAGGATATACTAGAGACGGCAAGCCTGTAACAGCTCATGACTTAAAGGCTGAAGGAGCTATGGCAGCACTCCTTAAAGATGCATTAAAACCAAATCTAGTTCAAACTCTTGAAGGAACGCCAGCATTTGTACACGGCGGGCCATTTGCAAATATAGCTCATGGTTGTAACTCAATAATGGCTACTAGAATGGCTCTTCACTTTGGTGATTATGTAGTTACAGAGGCAGGCTTCGGTGCTGACCTAGGTGCTGAAAAATTCTTGGATATTAAGTGCAGAATGGCAGGATTAAAACCAGATGCAGTAATAATAGTTGCTACAGTTAGAGCATTAAAATACAATGGCGGAGTTCCAAAGGCTGATTTAAATAATGAAAACTTAGAAGCTCTTGAAAAAGGACTTCCAAATCTGCTAAAGCATGTAGAGAATATAACTAAGGTATACAAATTACCAGCAGTAGTTGCATTAAATGCATTCCCTACAGATACACAGGCAGAATTAAAATTAGTAGAAGATAAATGCAAGGAATTAGGTGTAAATGTAAAATTATCAGAAGTTTGGGCTAAAGGCGGCGAAGGTGGAATAGAAGTTGCCAAAGAGGTACTTAGACTTATAAAAGAAGAGAAAAATGACTTCCAGTTTGCTTATGATGAAAAGTTACCAATCAGAGATAAGATAAGAGCAGTAGCTCAGAAGATATATGGTGCTGATGATGTTACCTTCACAAATCAGGCAGATAAAGAAATTGATGAACTTGAAAAGTTGGGATTTGGCAAAACTCCAGTATGTATAGCAAAGACTCAATACTCCTTAACTGATGACCAGACTAAACTTGGAAGGCCAACAGGATTTAATATTACAGTAAGACAGGTTACAATTTCTGCTGGAGCAGGTTTTGTAGTTGCAGTAACTGGTTCAATAATGAAGATGCCAGGTCTTGGAAAAGTTCCATCTGCTGAAAAAATAGATGTAGATGAAAATGGAGTAATAAGCGGATTATTCTAAAACATTTAGGAGGAAACAATATGAAATTAGCAGATAAAAGCTGCACGGATTTTATAGAAGTTCTTGCATCTAAAGCTGCCACACCTGGTGGAGGCGGAGGATCAGCTATTACAGGTGCTATAGGAATGGCACTTGGAGGCATGGTATGTAATCTCACCATAGGTAAGAAAAAGTATGCACAGTATGATGAAAAGGTAAAAGGCATACTTAAAAGATCTAATGAGCTTCAAGCAGAGCTTTTAAAGATGATGGATGCAGATGCAGAATGCTTTCTGCCTCTTTCAAAGGCTTATGGAATGCCAAAAGACACCGAAGAGCAGAAAAAAATAAAAGAGGAAACTCTAGAAAAGTGTCTAAAACAAGCATGCAGTGTTCCAGTAAGCATTGTTAAACAAGCTTATGAAGCAATAAAACTCCACGAGGCACTTGTAGATAATTGCTCCAAACTTGCAATAAGTGATGTTGGTGTAGGAGTTCAATGTCTAAGAGCTGCTATTATTGGAGCACAGCTTAATGTCATAATCAACATTAATTCCATTAAAGATCAGGAGTATGTTAAAAAGGTAAAGGCAGAGACGGAACCTTTAGTTGAAGAAGGCATTAAGATTGCAGATAAGGTATATGAAAAAGTAGTTAGTGCACTTTCCAAATAAAATTATTATTCTCCGGAGGAAACTTGAGTTTCTTCCGGAGGCACTTGTAAATTAGTTTAGTATGGTACAGATAGCTAATTTTAATATGAAGGAGATATAAGTATGGGTCAGATAATTAAAGGTAAACCAGTGGCAGATGCTATAAGTGAAACTTTAACTAAAGAAGTTAATGATTTAAAGGTAAAGGGTATTACTCCAAAGCTTACATTAGTAAGAGTTGGAGCAAACGGAAGTGACCTTGCTTATGAAAAAGGAGCTCTAAAAAAGTGCGAAAAAGTTGGAATAGAGGCAGTTGTTAAAGAGCTACCAGCAGATATATCACAAGACAAGTTTATTGAAGAATTGAAAAAGATAAATGAGGACAAGACTGTAAATGCAATAATGGTATTTAGACCATTTCCTAAGCAATTAGATGAAAGTGTTATAAAATATATAATCGCCCCTGAGAAAGATGTAGATTGCTTTAGTCCTGTAAATGTTGCTAAATTGATGGAAAAAGATACAACAGGGTTTGCACCTTGTACACCATCTGCTGTTATAGAAATTCTTAAACATTATAAAGTTCCTATGAAAGGAAAAAATGCAGTTGTAGTAGGAAGATCTATGGTAGTTGGAAAACCAGCGTGCATGCTGCTCTTAAATGAAAATGCTACAGTTACCGTATGCCATTCAAAAACTACTGATATGCCAAAGGTTTGTTCCCAGGCAGACATACTGGTAGTAGGCATAGGAAAAGCTAAAATGATAGATTCAAAATATGTAAAAGATGGTGCCGTAGTTATAGATGTAGGCATAAATGTAGATGAAAGTGGAAAGTTATGTGGAGATGTAGATACAGAAGACTGTGAATCAAAAGCTTCGATGATAACACCAGTTCCTAGAGGAGTAGGCTCAGTTACTTCATCTATACTAGCACAGCATATTGTAAAAGCCTGTAAGTTACAGAATAACCTATAAACCTGTGAAATAAATGGAGGAAAAAATATGATTATTTCAGAAAAAAAATCTTTTGATGAATTATTGGATTACCTTAAGGACAGTGAAAAAGTAATAATCACAGGATGCTCTTTATGTGCAACTACCTGTAAAGTAGGCGGAGAAGAAGAAGTATTAGCAATGAAAGCCAAGTTAGAAGAACAAGGTAAAAAAGTTTTAGGATATAAAATACTTGATCCTTCCTGCAATCTTTTAAAAACAAGAAAAGATTTAAAGTCCTTAAAAGCTGAATTAAAAGAAGCAGATGCAGTAGTATCTCTAGCTTGTGGAGATGGAACTCAAACTGTAGCAAAGTTAGTAAAGATTCCCGTTTATCCAGGTAATAACACTATGTTTATAGGTGAAGTAGAAAGAGTTGGACAATATGCAGAAGCTTGTAAAGCTTGTGGAAATTGCCAGCTTGGATGGACAGGGGGAATATGTCCAATTACAATGTGTGCAAAGGGACTTTTGAATGGACCTTGCGGTGGTGCAAGAGATGGTAAATGTGAAGTTGATCCTGAAAATGATTGTGCTTGGATATTAATATATAATAAATTAAAAGAACTAGGAAAACTAGACAATCTAGACGAGCTAAGAGAACCAAGAGATTATCAAATAAGTGCTCATCCTAGAAAGATAAATTTAAATGCTAAGTAGTAATCAGAAAGGGGATTAAAAAAATGAGCTTATTGAAGGAAGCTTTTGAAAAGGGAGAGTTTGCAGTTACAGCTGAAATGGCACCTCCAAAGGGAACGGATCTTTCTCATTTAATTGAATGTGCCAAAAAGATAAAAGGAAGAGTTCATGGAGTTAATGTAACAGATTTTCAGTCTGCTACGTTAAAAGCTACATCTTTAGCTACTTGTAAAGTATTAAAGGATGCAGGGTTAGAACCTGTATTTCAAATAACAGGAAGAGATAGAAATAGAATAGCAATTCAAGGAGAATTGTTATCTGCAGGTGTTTTTGGAATTGAAAATGTTTTAGCTCTTACTGGAGATTATACTGCTACAGGAGATCACCCTGGTGCAAAACCAGTTTATGATCTAGATAGTGTTGGAATATTACAGGTGGCAAGTATTTTAGATGGAGGAAAAGATATGGGTGGAACTGATTTAAAAGGGAAGCCAGATTTCTTTTTAGGGGCCTGTGTTACACCTAGATATGATCCACTAGAGCTTCAAGTTATAAAGATGAAGAAGAAAATTAAAGCTGGAGCTAAATTCTTTCAAACTCAAGCTGTTTATGATATGGAAACTTTAAAGAAATTCAAAGAAGAAACTAAAGCTCAAGGTATAGATGCTAAAGTTATGGTAGGCATAATACCTTTAAAGTCAGCTGGTATGGCTAAATATATGAATAAAAACGTACCTGGTATATTCGTACCTGATGAACTTATAGATAGAATGAAGAATGCTGAGAATAAAGTTCAAGAAGGCATAAAGATAGCAGGAGAATTTATAAAGGCTGTAAAAGAATCAGGACTTTGTGATGGAGTTCATATAATGGCAATTGGTGCGGAAGAAAATGTGCCATTAATATTGGATGAAGCAGGATTATAAAAATATAGGATTAAAAAATAAGGGGCGATTGGAAATGAAATTAGTTGTAATTGGTGGAGGACCAGGAGGATATGTAGCTGCATTACAAGCTGCTATTTTAGGAGCAGATGTTACTGTAGTTGAAAAAAAATATGTGGGAGGAACTTGTTTAAATGTAGGATGTATACCTACAAAAGCATTACTTGCTTCTACAGATATTTTAAGTGCAGTAAAAGAAGCATCAAAATTTGGAATTAATGTTGAAGGTGAAGTAAAAGCTGATTTTGATGCAATTATGAAGAGAAAAAATAAAGTGGTAGATCAGCTTGTAAAAGGTATAGAATTTATGTTTGAGCATAGAGGAGTAAAACTTGTAAGAGGAGCGGGAAAACTTATAAGCAATAAAGAGATAGAGGTTACAAAGCAGGATGGTTCTAAAGAATCCATAACGGCAGATAAAATTATACTTGCTACTGGTTCTGTGCCTGTTACACCTGGAGTATTCAAGTACGATGGTAAAAAGGTTATAACTTCAGATGAAGTTTTAAATTTGGAAAAACTTCCAAAGTCAATGATATTAGTTGGTGGAGGTCCTATAGGCTGCGAAATAGGATATTTCCTAAATAGTATGGGAGTAGAAGTTAAAGTTGTCGAAGCTCTTCCTCATCTTGCACCACTTGAAGATGAAGATGTGGCAAAACAACTGCAGAGAATTTTTAAACAGCATAAGATAAAATACTTTGTAGGTGATGGTATAACTAGTGTAGAAGTTAAAGGCGATACAGTAACCGCTACATTAGGCAGCGGAAGGGTTTTGGAAGCTGAAACACTTCTCATAGCAGTTGGAAGAAGAGCTTATGCTGAAGGTTTAGGTTTAGATGATATAGGTATTAAAAAAGATCAAAAAGGAAGAATAATTGTAAATGAATATTTAGAAACCAATGTAGAGGGGGTTTATGCAATAGGAGATTTAATTCCTACTGCTGCTCTTGCACATGTAGCTTCAAGAGAAGGTATTGTAGCTGTTCAAAATGCAGTTTTAGATAAAAAGAAGAAGATGAGTTACAAAGCAGTACCTGGCTGTACATTTGTAGAACCGGAAATAGCTTCTGTAGGTATGAAAGAGAAAGATGCTGAAAAAGCAGGAATTCAATATAAGGTTGGAAGATTTGATTTTAGAGGACTTGGAAAAGCTCAAGCTATGGGCAAATTCCAGGGATTTGTAAAGATTATTACAGATGAAAAGGACGTAATAATTGGAGCTGCTATTGTAGGTGATAGAGCAACAGATATGATTTCAGAATTAGGTGTTGCTTGTGAGCTTGGTTTAACAGCAGAACGAGTTGGTGAAGTTATTCATCCACATCCAACTTTGTCTGAGGCAATGATGGAAGCTCTTCATGATGTACACAAACAATGTGTTCATTCTGTTGATTAAGTTACATGATATTAGGTAAAATTAACCTTATAGTTTTGGTTATTTAGTGTGCATAGGGTTTTTGCGCCCTATGCACGTAAATATATATTTTCTACATAAAAAGCATAAAATTTATGATGGGCTTTTTATAATGAAATGCTGGAGTAGTCTTTTAAACATAGCAATATAAGGAGGTCGTACTATGGGATACAAAATAGCTGTAGCGGGAAAAGGTGGAACTGGCAAAACTACTTTAACGGGTCTTTTAATAGATTATTTAATAAAAAAAGGTGAAGGACCTATTCTGGCCGTAGACGCTGATGCCAATTCTAATTTAAATGAAGTACTTGGAACAGAAATTGAAGAAACTATTGGACAAATAAAAGAAGATGTAAACAAAAGGTCACTTGCAGGAGACAGCTTTCCCGCAGGGATGATGAAAGCTGATTATTTAAAATACAAACTAAATGCTTCAGTAACTGAAGGTAATGGTTATGATTTGATCGTTATGGGAAGATCCCAGGGACCAGGATGTTATTGTTATGTAAATGGAATACTTAAAGCACAGGTGGATTCACTTTCAGGTAATTACGAATATATAGTAGTGGATAATGAAGCTGGAATGGAACATTTAAGCAGAAAGCTTATAGATCCTATTGATACCCTATTTTTAATAAGTGATTGTTCCAGAAGAGGGATACAAGCTGTTGGAAGAATAAAGCAGCTTGTTGCCGAATTGAAATTAAAGGTTGAACAAATTTACCTTATAGTCAATAGAGCTCCAGAAGGTAAATTGAATTCGGGAATAGAGGAGGAAATAAAAAAACAGGAGCTGAATTTAATAGGAGTTGTGCCAATGGATCCTATGGTTTATAACTATGATTCAGATGGGAAACCATTAATAGAACTTCCAGAGAATTCACCATGTAGAAAGGCATTAAATGAAATACTGTCAAAAATTCAGTTGAAAAATTAAGTTTAGGAGGCATACATTATGTTCAAAAAACCAACACAAAGATTTTCAGGTAAAATTGGCGAAGTTGAAATTGGAACAGGAGAAAAAGCGTTAAAATTAGGAGGGGAATCTGTACTGCCATTTTATACTTTTGATGGAGATACAGGAAATCCTCCAAGAGTTGGAATGGAAATTTCAGATGTATATCCAGAAGATTGGATAGATGCTTTAAAAGATCTTTATAAAGAGGTTGCTGAAGATCCAGCAAAATGGGCAAAGTTTGTAGAAGATAAATATAGTCCGGATTTTATATGCTTAAGGCTTGTAAGTGCTGATCCAAACGGCGGTGATGCATCGCCAGAGGATTGCGCAAAGACAGTTAAATCGGTAGTTGAAGCCATAAAGACACCTTTAGTAGTGGCAGGTACAGGAAATCATGAAAAAGATGCTAAATTATTTGAGAAGATTGCTCAGGAAACTGAAGGACATAATATACTTTTGATGTCGGCAGTAGAAGATAACTACAAAACAATAGCAGCTGCAGGTGCATTAGCGTATAATGACAAAGTTGCAGCTGAATCCTCAGTTGACATAAATCTTGCAAAGCAGATAAATATTTTAATAAATCAACTTGGAGTTTCAAATGAAAAATTTGTGGACAATGTAGGATGTTCAGCAGGCGGCTATGGTTATGAGTATGTAATATCAACCTTGGACAGGGTAAAACTTGCAGCACTTAGCCAAAATGATAAAACTCTTCAAGTACCTATCATAAGTCCAGTTTCCTTTGAAACATGGAAGGTAAAAGAAGCAGTAGAACCTGAAGCAGATTCACCACAATGGGGAAACCAGGAGGACAGGGGAATTTCAATGGAAGTTTCAACAGCAACTGGAATATTGGCATCAGGAAGCAATGCTGTAATACTTCGTCATCCAAAATCTGTAGAAGTAATTAAAAAATTTATTAAAGAGTTATTAGCTTAATGAAGTTTACAATGGGATTAAATAAGGAGGGTAAAAAATGGCTTTAACAGGATTAAATATATTTAAGTTAACACCAAAAAAGAATTGTAAGGATTGTGGTTTTCCCACTTGTCTGGCTTTTTCAATGAAGGTTGCAGCGGGAGCTGCAGAAATAGGAAAATGTCCTCATATGAGTGATGAGTCAATAGAAAAATTGGCAGAGGCTACTGCACCGCTTATGAAGACAATAACTCTTGGTAAAGGAGATACTGAATATAAATTAGGTGGAGAAACTGTTCTTTTCCGTCATGAGAAAACTTTTGTAAATAGAAACAGGTTTGCAGTTGCTTTTTCTGATGATATGGAAGATGCACAAATAGATACTAAGATTCAGCATATAAAAGATGTAAATTATATTAGAATCGGTGAAGAAATGAAAGCTGAATTTGTGGCATTGAAATATACTGGAAATAAAGATAAATATCTGGGCTTGATAAATAAAATAAAATCCAGTGGATTAAAGGTAGCCTACGTTCTGGCCTGTGAAGATCCGGAAGTTGTTAAAGAAGCTCTGCCTTTGGTTAAAGATGAAAATCCGCTGATTTATGGAGTTAATAAAGATAATTTTAATGAAATGGTTGAATTGGTAAAGGCAGATAAAATAGCATTAGGCGTAAAAGCAGATGGATTGGAAGCACTTTACACATTAGTAGAGCAAATTCAAAAATTAGGATATAAGAATTTAGTATTGGATCCAGGAGCAAAATCCATTAAAGAAGCTTTTGAAAATACAGTTCAGATAAGACGAATAAATCTTCAAGGGCAGGACAGGACTTTTGGATATCCTTCAATACTGTTTCTGGATGAACTTGCAAAAGATGATAAATTTCTTGAAATAGCTTTATCCACATTATTTACTATGAAATATGGTTCATTGCTTGTCTTAAATGATATGGATTATGCAAGAGCACTTCCTCTTTATGGTATTAGACAAAACATATTTACAGATCCACAAAAACCAATGAGGGTTGAAGTTGGTGTATATGGATTCAATGAGGCAGATGACAACTCGCCTGTAATGTGTACCGTTGACTTTGCGTTGACTTATTTCACAGTTTCAGGTGAAGTTGAAAGATCTAAGGTTCCAGTATGGATGGTTATACCTGATGCAGGTGGATATTCAGTTCTTACATCATGGGCTGCAGGTAAGTTTACAGGAACTGTAATAGCCGATATGGTAAAGAAAAGCGGAGTAACAGAGAAGACTAAAAACAGAACTCTTATAATTCCAGGAAAAGTTGCAGTTTTAAAGGGAGAATTAGAAGAAGAACTTCCGGATTGGAACATAGTAGTTGGTAGTACAGAAGCTATGTATATCCCTAAGTTGTTGAAAGAATTAACCGCAAAATAAAGAGTATCACTGATTAAAATGAAATACGGCTGATAAATTGGAAATATTTGATTTATCAGCCGAAAATATAAAATTAATAAATAAGGGAAATAGGAGGTCATCTGAACATGGATAAATTTATGATCATAGGCGAAAGAATTCACTGTATATCTCCAACTATAAGGAAGGCTATTGAAGAGAGAAATCCTGAACCAATATTTAAAAGAGCAAAAGAACAATTGGATGCAGGAGCTAATTATCTGGATTTTAACATAGGACCAGCAGGAAAAGATGGAGAAGAAGTAATGCAGTGGGGTGTTAAAGCTCTTCAAAATGAATTTGACAATGTACCATTGGCACTTGATACAACAAATAAAAAAGCTATAGAGGCAGGACTTAAAGTTTATAACAGGGAAAAGGGAAAGCCTATAATAAATTCTGCAGATGCAGGCGGAAGAATAGGAAATATAGATCTGGCTGCAGAATATGATGCTATCAGCATAGCACTTTGCGCCAAAGAAGGTATTACAAAAGACAATGATGAAAGAATAGCATATTGTACAGAAATGCTTGAAAAGGCAATGGGCCTTGGAATGGAACCTACAGATTTATTGTTTGACCCATTATTTTTAGTAATAAAGGGTATGCAGGACAAACAAAAGGAAGTATTAGAGGCTATTAAGTTAATAAGTGAAATGGGTCTTAGAACTTGCTGCGGACTAAGTAATGTTTCAAATGGAGCTCCTAAGGAAATAAGGCCGATAATGGATGCAACCTTTGCAGCTATGGCAATACAAAGCGGACTTACCTCTGCAATAATGAATCCTTGTAATAAGAGATTAATGGAGACAATAAAAACCTGTGATGTTATAAATGGAGCTGTGTTATATGCAGACTCCTACTTAGAATTATAATATTATAATATTTTAAATTGGGAGGGGCTAAAAAATGAATTTATTTCAAACTATATTCACTGGATCAAAACAGGCTTTAGCAGCAGCAGAGGGCATAGTTAAACAGGCTGTAGATGAAAAGGGCAAAGACTATAAGGTAGCATTTCCTGATACAGCATATTCATTACCAGTAATTTTTGCAGCTACAGGAAAGAAGATAACTAATGTAGGGCAATTAGAAGAGGCTTTGGATATAGTCAGAAGCCTGATAGTAGAAGAAGAAATTCTTGACAAGGCCTTAAACTCAGGACTTGCAACAGCTGTGGCAGCAGAAATAATAGAAGCTGCTAAATATGTGCTTTCAGATACTCCATATACGGAACCTTGTGTAGGATTTGTATCAGATCCAATAATACGTTCGCTTGGAGTACCACTGGTTACAGGTGATATACCAGGTGTAGCAGTTGTACTGGGAGAATGTCCGGATTCAGAAACAGCAGCTAAAGTTATAAAAGATTATCAGTCCAAAGGACTTCTTACGTTTTTAGTTGGAAAGGTAATAGATCAGGCTATAGAAGGAAAAGTTAAGATGGGACTTGACCTCAGAGTTATTCCTCTTGGTTATGATGTTACATCTGTAATACATGTTGTAACTGTAGCTATAAGAGCTGGACTTATATTTGGAGGAATTAAAGGCGGAGCACTGCAGGAAATGTTACAATATACTGCTGAAAGAGTGCCTGCCTTCGTAAATGCTTTTGGACCGCTTAGTGAACTTGTAGTTTCAGCTGGTGCAGGAGCTATAGCACTTGGTTTCCCTGTAATAACTGATCAGGATGTAACAGAAGTTCCTACATTGCTGTTAACTCAAAAAGATTATGATAAAGTTGTTAAAACTTCACTGGAAGCTAGAAAGATAAAGATAAAGATAACTGAGATTCCAATTCCAGTTGCTTTTGCCGCAGCTTTTGAAGGTGAGAGAATAAGAAAAAATGATATGTTTGCAGAATTTGGAGGAGGTAAATCCGAAGGCTGGGAATTAGTTTTGAATGTGGATTCAAGTCAGGTTGAAGATCACAAAATAGAACTTATAGGACCGGATATAGATACCATAGAGAAAACACCAGGAAGAATGGATATTGGAATGTTGGTGAAAGTATCTGGGGCTAATATGCAGAAGGACTTTGAGCCCGTACTTGAAAGAAGGCTTCACTATTTTCTGAACTATATAGAAGGAGTAATGCACGTTGGGCAAAGAAATCTTACCTGGATAAGAATAGGTAAGGAGGCTTATGAAAAAGGATTCAGATTGAAACACTTTGGAGAAGTGATATATGCTAAAATATTAGATGAGTTTGGTTCAGTTGCTGATAAATGTGAAATAACCATAGTAACTGATCATGATAAAACTGTAGAGCTTAAAAATAAATATGCTATGCCAAGATATGCAGAAAGAGATGCAAGACTTGAGTCTTTAATTGATGAAAATGTTGATACTTTTTATTCATGTAATCTCTGTCAGTCCTTTGCACCTGCACATGTATGTATAGTAACACCGGAAAGACTGGGACTTTGTGGAGCAGTTTCATGGCTGGATGCCAAAGCTACACTTGAATTGAATCCAACAGGACCATGTCAGGCAGTACCAAAGGAAGGTGTAATTGATGAAAATGCAGGTATTTGGGAAAAGGTAAATGAAACTGTTTCAAAGATTTCTCAAGGCGCTGTACAGAATGTTACATTATATAGTATATTGCAGGATCCAATGACTTCCTGTGGATGTTTTGAGTGTATAACAGGTATAATGCCAGAAGCAAATGGTGTTGTAATAGTTAATAGAGAATATGCCGCTTCAACTCCTCTTGGGATGACATTTGGTGAACTGGCATCCATGACAGGCGGTGGAGTTCAAACTCCAGGATTTATGGGACATGGCAGACCTTTTATATCATCAAAGAAGTTTATGAAAGCTGAAGGCGGAATTGAGAGAATAGTTTGGATGCCAAAAGAATTAAAGGATTTTGTAGCAGAAAAATTAAATAAGACAGCTAAAGATTTATATGGTATAGATAATTTTTCAGATATGATATGTGATGAAACTATAGCTATAGAATCTGATGATGTAATGAAATTTTTAGAAGAAAAAGGACATCCTGCACTTACCATGGATCCTATAATGTAGTAAATTTAATACAGGGATAATAGGGACAAATAATTGTTGCTATTATCCTAACAACCTAAAATTGTAAAAGGGGTGGTATTCATGAAGTTTCCAAAAGAATTATATTATAGCAAGGAGCATACATGGGCTAAGGTGGAAGAAGATACGGCACTTATAGGTATAAGTGATTTTGCACAGGATCAGCTGGGTGAAATATTATTTGTAGAAATGCCGGAAGTGGGAGATGAAGTTGTAAAGGATACTTCTTTTGGAGTAGTTGAATCCTCTAAAAAAGCATCGGACACAATATCTCCATTATCTGGTGAAGTAATTGAAATTAATGACAAGTTGGATGATGAACCTGAATATATAAATGAAGATCCTTATGACGCATGGATAATAAAAATAAAAATAAAGGATGATAATGAAGTTAAAAGTTTATTAAGTTCGTCTGAATATGAATTAGGATTGAAATAGAATAGGAGCTGCTTTTTGTAAGGGGGGGTATTTACAAAATATGGTGAAAGTAAAATTTAATCCATACAATAGGGAAATAGAAGTTTCACAAGGAGATAATCTATTAGAAACCGTGAGGAAATCAGGTATATTTATGGATACTCCATGTAATGGAAGCGGGGCCTGTGGGAAATGCAAGGTCAAAGTAATTAGCGGGAATGTGATTTCAACAAACAGCAGGCATATTACTGATGAAGAGAAAAAAAATGGGTATGTGCTTGCCTGCCAAAGTACCATTGCAGGTGATGCAGTTATAGAAATACCTGAAACTGAATCATCTGCAATGCATGGAATGAAAATAGAGGATTTTTCCAGCAAAAGAGAAAAAGATATCTTTCAAAGATCCAAGGAACAGATATTTAAAAGTGGTATGAAATTTGGCACCTATGTAAAAAAAGAGTATTTGGAACTGGATCCACCAACTTTAGATGATAATATATCTGATTTTGAAAGATTAAAAAGGCATGTAAAGAAACAACTTAATTATAATAATGTATTTTGTAGACTGGCCATATTGAGAAAAATACCTAAACTTTTAAGAGAAGCAAATTTTAAAATTACCATAACCCATATACCCAGAGGAAAAGGGAAGACTACAATTATCAATATAGAAGAAGGAGATAAAACCAAGGAACTTTACGGAGTGGCGGTAGATATAGGAACTACTTCTGTAGCAGCTTGTTTGGTTGATTTATATAATGGCGAATTAATTGCAAAGGCCTCTTCCGGAAATGCCCAAATAAAATATGGAGCCGATGTTATAAACAGGATAATGTATTCTACCAAGGGCAATGGACTTGAGAAATTGAATCATGCAGTGATACAGGAAACTATAAATCCCCTTCTGAATAAGATGTATATGGATTCCAACATAAATAAAAATCAAGTGGTATCTTTTATTGTAGCGGGAAATACTACCATGTCTCATCTTTTTTTAGGGATATACTCAAACTTTATCAGGATGGAACCTTTTATACCAGCTTTTGTAAAGGCACCTTTTATAAAGGCCTCAGAGCTCAATATAGAGGTCAATCCTGAAACATTTATATATCTGGCACCTTGTGTAGCAAGTTATGTAGGAGGCGACATATCTTCAGGGGTATTGTCTTCAGGAATGTGGGATAGTGAGGAAAATATTCTTTTTATAGATCTAGGGACCAATGGTGAAATAGTATTTGGGAATAGTGAATATCTAATGACCTGTGCCTGTTCTGCAGGACCGGCCTTTGAAGGTGGAGAAATAAGCTGTGGAATGAGAGCATCAGCTGGTGCCATAGAAAAGGTCAGGATCGATAGCAATTATGAGCCCACCATCAGTGTTATTGGACAAGAGCAGCCTCTTGGCATATGCGGCTCAGGCATTATAGATTTAATATGTGAAATGATGTTTACAGGAATTATAGATAGAAGAGGTAAAATCATAAAAGATTTGAATACCAACAGAATCAGATTTGACGAACATGGAATTGGAGAATATATTTTATCATTTAAGGAACAGTATGATTTGGACAGGGATATCAGTATAACAGAAGTGGATATAGACAACTTCATCAGAGCAAAAGCAGCTATATATTCTGGAATTACTACATTGCTCAATAATTTGGCTATAGATTTTACTGCAATTGATAAAATATATATAGCAGGTGGTATAGGAAATAGCCTGGATATAGGTAATGCAGTGAAAATAGGAATGCTGCCGGATATAGAGCAAAGTAAAATTCAGTATATAGGCAATAGTTCTCTTATGGGATGTTATTTGACACTTATGAGCGAAGATGCAAGGCATAAATTGGAAGAAATAGCTAGTAATATGACTTATGTAGAACTCAGTGTTGAATCGCAATATATGGATGAGTTTGTATCTGCCTGCTTTTTACCACATACGGATATAGATAAATTTCCTACCGTTAAAGAATGCCTTAATAAGTCTGTTTAAAAAACTTCAGGTTGGTATAATTAATATACTATTTTAATAGCATATTAAAAAGAGTATACTTAAATTAAGTAAGAAAGTATATAAAAAGTATATAATCTGTAAGTTGATAATGAGGTTTTTGTGTGAGTTAAAGAGGAGGTAATAAAATGTGTGAATCAACGGCATACTTGGTAACACCACAAGGTGAACAAAAAATTATGGAATATGTAGTGAATGTAATTCCAAAGGAAAATGGAAAGCTGTTTTTAGCGGATATTTTAGGAGAAGAGAAAATAATAGAGGGCATGTTAAAAGAGGTAAATCTTTTGGAAAATAAAATAGTCATAGAGAAAGCTGTGTAATTGCTGTTAAATGCAATATAGGAGGGATTTACTATGGATAATGAACATCAATGCCACACTCATGAGCATAGCCACCATGACCACATTCATACACATGAACATTGTCATGAAGGGGAGCATCATAACCATGCCCATGATATATTGAGCGGTGAGGGAACTAAAGAGGAAAAAACATTAAAAATACTATTGGGTCACTGGATAGAGCATAATAAATCTCATGAAGAAGGATTTTTGGAATGGATGAACAAGGCCAGGGATATGGGAAAAGTAGAGACTTCACAATTTATTCAAAAAGCAGTTGAGTTTATGAAACAAGCGGATGATATGTTAAAGAAGGCAGAAGAACATATGTAATATGCTATATTTTATATTTTTAGATAAATTTGATTTTTGAAGCATATTTTAGAAGTCGAATTTATCTAAATTATTAGTTAAAGCTGTATTAGTGCTGAGATTAAATAAAATTTAGTTTGAGGAGTGTAAACAGATGGATGATAAGATTAATGTAGAGAAAAACAGGAAGGATAAAATACCCTATGATCATTACAAAACTGTATTTAAGGATTTTAATCCTGAGGTAATGGCTAAAAATACAGGATGTACTTTTAATAAAAATACAGGAGAAATACTTGTAAGGCTGATGGGACGGGATTTAATGGTAAAATATCCTTCTGGAGAGATATACAGCGGCCATGGTTCTCAACTTGAAGCTTATCCTCCAAAAACCTTGATTTTAAGGTATTTAATTCATGGCAAAGGTGTGGAACCTTCCGATAAATACATAACCTATAGAGAAGTAGATGGGGGAAATGTATATTATAACAACTTCTATGGAAGATGTATTTTGAGGTTATCCAGAACTTTTGGAAATGACGTGAAAAGGTTTGAAAAAATATTTAAAAAATTAGGAGCAGAGAAAGTAGACATGGGTGATGCTGCTTATAAATTTCAATTTTTAAATAACATATACGTTATTTTTGCAATTTGGGAAGGTGATGAAGAGTTTCCGCCCTCATCCCAGATATTATTCAACAGCAATGTGCCTTTTTATTTTACAGCAGAAGATTTAGCAGTAGTAGGAGATGTATCCATAGGAATTATAACAAAACTGACCTTATAATATATAATTAGCATCTTGATTATATTTAGAATGTATGAGTTTAAATACAGATGTTATAAAGGGAGGGAAATGCATGGAAAGTAATATGTTAAAACCTAATGAAATATGTGATGCTGCAGTGGGAGTTGGATGTACTAAAGCAAAATTAAGGGTTTCTCAACAAGCAATATTGGGAATGCTGGCAGGGGCATTTATTGCAATAGGGGGAGTGGTTTCAGCAGTAGTATCTCATGGCATAACCAATGTGGGACTTTCAAAATTTGCAGGAGGTGCTGTTTTTCCTGTAGGACTTATATTGGTTGTTATATGTGGAGCAGAACTTTTTACGGGAAATTGTCTTATGGTTGTACCTTTAGCAGGAAAAGAGATAAAATTCAGACCCATGATTAAGAATTGGGTGATTGTGTATATATTTAATTTTGTAGGATCAGTTCTCATAGCTTTTTTGGTATTTAAAGCAGGGGTTTTTGGAATGAATAGTGGAAAATTAGGTGGAACAGTTATAAAGGTGGCTTCAACAAAAGCAGCACTGCCTTTTTGGACTGCTTTCTGCAGTGGAATATTATGTAATTTTTTAGTTTGTCTTGCAGTATGGGGAGCTTTTGCCGCCAAGGATATAGTAAGCAAAGTGTTAATAATATGGTTTCCCATAATGGCATTTGTAACCTGTGGATTTGAGCATTGTGTTGCCAATATGTACTATTTAACGGCAGGAATATTTGCAAAATCTAATGCTTCTTTTGTTGCGGCTTCGGGACTGTCACAGGATAAAATAATAAATGGCATGGGAATTATACACAATCTAATACCTGTAACCCTTGGAAATATAGTAGGGGGAGTTGTACTTGTAGGTATATCCTATTTTATGGTGTATAAACATAAACCTGCCAGAGAAAAAAGTCTTACTTATAAGTAGAATGCAATTATAACAATTTATTGTCTTTTACTATTGAATATTATATATTCATATGATAAACTTAATTTAAATTAAGGAATATAATAATGTATGGCAGAGTAAAAAGAGAGCCAAATTTTAAGATGTATATACGTCTTAAGGTTAGCTCTTTTTCTTTTTTACTATTATAAGGAGGTATTTTTTATGTTTGATGTGACTGTTATAGGAGCTGGAGTTATTGGAAGTGCCATAGCAAGAGAGTTATGCAGATATAAACTTAGTATATGTGTTATAGAAAAAGATTCTGACGTGGGAAATGGAACCAGCAAGGCCAACAGTGCCATAGTTCATGCTGGATTTGATGCCAAACCACATACTCTAAAGGGTGAACTAAATTCCAAAGGGAATAAGATGTTTGATAAACTTTCCAAAGAATTGGATTTCCCTTTTAAAAGGATAGGTTCACTGGTAGTTTGTTTTAATAAAAGTGAAATTGGAAATCTTGAAAAATTAAAGCAGCAGGGAATTGAGAATGGAGTTCCCCATATTGAAATATTAGATGGAGATAAAGTAAGGGAAATGGAACCTAATTTATCAAAAGACGTGGCTGCCGCACTATATGCTCCCACAGGAGCAATAGTCTGCCCTTATGAAATGACTATAGCACTGGCGGAAAATGCAGTTGTAAATGGGGCAGAGTTTAAATTGAATACTAAAGTGATTTCCATAACTAAAAGTAAGGGATCCTATTTAATAAAGACTGACAAAGGTGATATAGAAAGTAAAATTGTAGTTAATGCGGCAGGTGTATTTTCAGATGAGATAAATAATATGGTAAGTGATAAAAAGATACACATAGTTCCAAGAAAAGGAGAATATTGCTTGTTTGATAAAGCAGTTGGAGATACGGTTTCAAGAACCATATTTCAATTACCTACAAAAATGGGAAAGGGAGTTTTAATTACTCCTACAGTAGATGGAAATCTTTTAATAGGCCCTGATGCAGAAGATGTAGGTGATAAAGAAGATTTAAATACCACCAGTGAAGGACTGGACTTTATAATTTCTAAGGCAGCTCTTAGTGTAAACCAATTGCCAATGAGGCAGGTTATAACATCATTTTCAGGATTGAGGGCTCACGGTACAGGGGATTTTATAATTGGAGAAGCGGAAGATGCTGAAAATTTTATAAACGCAGCAGGCATTGAATCGCCTGGTTTATCAAGCTCACCTGCCATAGCAGTCATGGTTGGAGATATTATAGCTGATAAATTAAAACCGGAAAAAAATAGCGGGTTTAATCCTATAAGAAAAGGAATATCTAAATTCAGAGAAATGACTAATGAAGAAAGAAAAGATATTATTGCCAAAGATCCTAAGTATGGAAAAATAATATGCAGATGTGAAACTGTTACAGAAGGTGAAATAGTAGATGCTATAAGAAGGCCGCTGGGAGCAAGGAGCATAGATGGCGTTAAAAAGAGAACAAGAGCAGGTATGGGACGATGTCAGGGTGGCTTTTGCGCACCTAGAGTAGTAGAAATTCTGGCCAGGGAACTGAAGATTTCACCACAGGAAGTAACTAAATTTGGAGATCACTCAAACTTATTGGTTGGAAAAGATAAGGAGGATGTTTCAGTTTAAGTGTCAAGTCTGGTGAATTTTCGGTGCAGCCGAAAATGTTCATCAATTATGAACTGTGTATTGTGAATCATGAATTGTGAATTGGATAAATTGGAGGTTAGGGATATGGAAGAATATGACGTAGTAATAATTGGTGGCGGTCCTGCAGGACTTGCAGCAGCCATATCGGTGAGAGAAGAAGGCATAGACAATATATTGATACTGGAAAGAGACAATCAGCTGGGCGGAATATTAAATCAGTGTATTCACAACGGATTTGGACTTCATACTTTTAAGGAGGAACTTACAGGTCCTGAATATGCCCAAAGATTTATAGACAAAGTGAAAGATATGAAGATTCAATATAAGTTAAATACCATGGTGCTTGATCTCAATAAGGATAAGATCATAACAGCCGTCAATGAAGAAGATGGTATAATTGAAATAAAAACTAAATCCGTAATCCTGTCAATGGGGTGCAGGGAAAGACCAAGAGGAGCAATAAATATACCCGGAAGCAGATGTGCAGGAATATATACAGCTGGATCTGCTCAAAAGTTTGTAAATGTGGAAGGATACATGCCTGGAAAAGAAGTAGTGATATTGGGTTCCGGAGATATAGGACTTATAATGGCCAGGAGAATGACACTGGAGGGCGCAAAGGTCAGGGCAGTAGTAGAGCTTCTGCCTTATTCCAGCGGCCTTAAAAGAAATATAGTACAATGTCTTGATGATTTTGGAATTCCATTGAAGTTAAGCTATACGGTGACGGATATAAAGGGAAAAGAAAGAGTGGAAGGTGTGACTATTGCGCAGGTCGGCAAAGATAAAAAAGTTATCAAAGGCACAGAAGAGTATATACCTTGTGATACATTGCTTTTATCTGTAGGTCTGTTACCGGAAAATGAGCTTTCCAGAAAAGCTGAAGTAAAATTGTCAGATATAACCGGAGGTCCTGTAGTGGATGAGAGTCTGGAAACCAATGTAGATGGAATATTTGCCTGCGGAAATGTACTTCATGTTCATGATTTAGTTGACAATGTTACTATAGAAAGTGTAAATGCAGGTAAAAATGCTGCTAAATATGTGAAAGGAAAAAGATTTAACGGTGATAAAATAGAGGTCTTGGCTGTAGATGGAGTGAGATACACAGTGCCTCAATATATAAATCCTGAAAATGTGGAAGATTCAATAGATGTTAGATTTCGGGTTGGCGCTGTTTTTAAAGACAGTTTTATAGCAGTATATTTTGATGATGTCAGGGAAATGCATATAAAGAAGAGAATACTTACCCCGGGAGAAATGGAAAAAGTTAAGCTTACCAGGGTTTTATTGGATAAATATCCTCATTGTAAAAGAATAACCATAAAGGTAGAAGGGGAGTAATAGCATGGATACAAGAGAATTAACCTGTATAGGTTGCCCTATGGGATGTCAGCTTCTAGTTAAACTGGATGGAGCTAAAGTGGTGGAAGTTACAGGGAATACTTGTAAAAGAGGAGAAGAGTACGGAAAAAAGGAATGTACTAATCCTACTAGAATAGTTACTTCTTCCGTATACGTAGAAGGTGGAGAAATAGATGTAGTCCCTGTAAAGACAGAAAGTGATATACCTAAAGAAAAGATATTTGACTGTATAAAGGCACTAAAGGGAATAGTGGTGAAGGCTCCTGTAAATATAGGAGATGTCATATTGGAAAATGTAGTGGACTCAGGAGTAAATATTATAGCTACCAAGAAAATTGATAAGATTAACAAAAATAATAAAACTGCATGATGTAAAAGGCGTGGAAAATTTCTACGCCTTTTTTATAATAAACAATAATAATTATATGATACTTAAATTAGGAAGGCAGTTATTCTATGTTATAATAGTATTGTTGGATATAAAGAAAATTTAATATATAATGTATTACTTGTGAAGTGGAGGATTTGAATATGGATAAAAATACATTGGAAAAGTTAATAGAGGAACTTCAGAATTTTACACAATTAAAACTTGAAAATATACCGGATATAGATCTATATATGGATCAGGTGACTACATTTATCGAAGACAAATTAGGATATTTGAAAAGAAATAAGGAAGATAATACCATTACTAAAACCATGATAAACAACTATACCAAAGCAGGTATACTCATGCCTCCCAAGAAAAAAAAATATTCCAGACAGCATATGATTTTAATTATATTGACTTATTATTTAAAACAAATCTTATCCATAAGTGATATCCAGAATCTATTTTCACCTATAGTAAATTCTATAATGTCAGGAGAAGATCATGAAGAAAGTTTAAACAATGTATACAGAAGGTTCTTAAAGATAGAAAATGATCAGGTAGAATCTTTTGTAGAAGACTTTGAGAATAAAATTAAGGAAGACAATATTTCAGATGAGAATTCGGGAATTCATAATGGAGATCCACAGGAAAATTTAGATGAACTTGTAGTGATTGTAATAATGCTGGTTGTAAAAGCCAATATAGAGAAAAGAATGGCGGAAAAGATAATTGATAATTTTTTTAAAAAATAAGATATATACATAAATTTATGTACTGGTATAAATTTATGTATAGTCAATAATTACTTAAACAGCCTGTTAAAACAATTTTTACATATTAGGGTATTTCCCTTGTCTGCGGATATTATTTCATTAGCCTGAAGAATTTTGCCGCAGATCTGGCATCTGGGATTTGAAGATTGTTCTCTGGAAATTTGTATTTTTTTGTTGTTCTTATAGGATTTTTTCCTGTTAGGGGGCGGCGAGTAATTTATTTCATCTTCTACGGTGTCATTTTCAAAAATATTATATTTTAGATTATAATGGCTTTCACCAAATAACTCCAGTTCAAATCTCGGATTGCCTTCATCATAAAACTCCTCTATTATTATTTTACGAATTTGAGCATCATTTATTATGAGACCGCTTTTCTCAATCCCGTCAAATATACTTTTAGTTATGTTGCTGGTATCCGGATGCCTTTTTTTGCTTTTATAGTATACTTTTAATACAGCTATTAAGGATTCGGATATAACTGTTCCAGGATTTTGACTCCTGCATTCATAAGCTATTTGTTCTTCATAAAGCGCATATCTGTCATGATATTTACCTGAATTGCAGGGTAGAATGGCTCTCCCGTTTATATTGAATAATTTAAAATTTGATTTGGTTATAGGAGAACCTTTTACCATAATTTTAGCATAGGATTTATTCATATTTCACTCCTCGGTATATTATTGAATTTAAAGATTAAATATATCTTTATCATACATTATACCATATATGATTTTACAATAAGCATTAAAGGTATGTTGATCCATTAAACTTGAAACCACACTATACTGTAAAAAAAATAAGTAGTATAATTCAATGGTATAGATATAAAATTGTAATAACTTAAATGGAAAGGTAAAAGGTTATCTATGGATAAGGATATAAAAATATTGGCTATTGAAAGCAGCTGCGATGAAACTTCTGCAGCTGTAGTGATTAATGGGAGATATGTGTTGTCTAATATAATATCTTCACAAATAGATATTCATAAAAAATTTGGAGGCGTGGTGCCGGAAGTGGCATCTAGAAAGCATATAGAAGTTATAAGCATAGTAGTAAAGCAGGCTCTGGAAGAAGCTAAAATTGAATTTAAGAATATAGATGCCGTGGGAGTTACCTATGGACCGGGACTTGTAGGTGCACTTCTTGTAGGACTGCAGTACGCAAAAGGACTTGCCTATGCACTTCACAAGCCTTTAATCGGAGTAAATCATATAGAAGGCCATATAAGTGCTAATTTTATACAATATAAGGATTTAGAGCCGCCTTTTGTGTGCCTGGTAGTGTCTGGAGGGCATACCTATCTGGTCTATATGAAGGATCATGGAAAATTTGAAGTACTAGGCCAGACCAGAGATGATGCTGCAGGAGAAGCTTATGACAAGGTAGCTAGAGCTATAGGACTGGGATATCCGGGAGGGCCTAAAATTGACAAATTGGCTAGAGAGGGAAACCCGGGAATTATTAAATTTCCAAGGGCCAATTTTCATGATAATAGTTCTCTTGATTTTTCCTTCAGCGGGTTGAAATCTTCCGTATTAAATTATTTAAATCAGAAGGAAATGAAAAATGAACCTATAAATAGAGCTGATGTAGCAGCATCTTTTCAAGAAGCCGTAGTGAGTTTTTTGGCTGACAACGCATTAAAAGCATGCAAGTTGAAAAATGTAGATAAAATGGCTGTGGCAGGAGGAGTAGCAGCCAACACTTATTTAAGGGAGACATTGATTAAGAGAGGACACCACAATAATATAGAAGTTATGTTTCCGGATTTTGTGCTCTGTACTGATAATGCAGCAATGATAGGAAGTGCTGCCTATTTTGAATACATTAAGGGTAATACCAGTCCCTTAAGCTTGAATGCCATCCCCAATCTAAAGCTGGGAGAAAGATAAGCAGAGAACCCAAATCTTCGATTTGGTGTGAATCGCTTACTCATTCTACCGAAGGGGAGAAGGAGCTTTACTGTGACATACTATTGGATATTTTATCATAAATATAGAGTAACATAAATAATATATATGGTATACTATTTACAAAAGTGTTTTTAGGATATATAATGATTTGTATCAATATTGATTTAGTAAATGAAAAAAAATTGCAAATATATACTGGGTGCTAAACAAGAAAATCTATGGCAATTAAAGGTTGAATATGGAATGAGGTATTAATTACCTGGGGACTGATTAAAACTAATATATGCAGGTGTAAAAAAATTCTAATTCAATTGAAATAATTTTAATACTTATATATAATAGTATTATGTTGCTTGAATTTAATGACATAATTAATAAATATGCAAAATATATAATTTTTATAAAGGGGATGGGTAATTTATGAGCAAATTTAAAAGAGTACTTGTAGCAAACAGGGGTGAAATCGCAATAAGAATATTCAGAGCCTGTGAAGAATTGGGAATAACCACTGTGGCAATATACTCAAATGAAGATAAGAGATCTCTTTTTAGAACCAAAGCTGATGAATCTTATTTAATAGGAAAGAGCAAGAATCCGGTGGAGGCGTATCTAAATATTGATGAAATAATAGATATAGCTTTAAGAAAAAAGGTTGATGCAATACATCCTGGATATGGTTTCTTAGCAGAAAATCCTGAATTGGCAAGAAGATGTGAGGAAGCCGGTATCGAATTTATTGGACCAACTTCAGATATGATGGAAATGCTTGGTGATAAGATAAAATCCAAAGTGGCAGCCAAGGAAGCAGGGGTGCCTACCATACCTGGAGTTCAGAAACCAATAAGAACAGAGCAGCAGGCCTTGGAATTTGCCGGTTTTTGTGGATATCCTGTTATGATTAAGGCAGCAGCAGGCGGCGGCGGCAGGGGAATGAGGATAGTAAGAAAAGAAGAAGATCTTGTAGAAGCATATAATAGTGCCAAAAGTGAATCTAAAAAAGCTTTTGGTTCGGAAGATATATTTATTGAAAAATATATTGAGGGTCCAAAACATATTGAAGTTCAGGTGCTTGGAGATAAATATGGAAATATAGTGCATTTGTATGAAAGAGATTGTTCCATACAGCGAAGACATCAAAAAGTAATAGAGTTTACGCCATCCATAGCTTTGTCAGATGAGAAAAGAAGTGCTATATGCGAAGATGCACTGAAGATTGCAAGAAGTGTAGGATATAGAAGTGCAGGTACATTGGAATTTTTATTGGATAAAAATGGAAATCACTATTTTATAGAGATGAATACCAGAATTCAAGTGGAACATACAGTAAGTGAAATGGTTACTGGAATAGACATTGTTCAGAGCCAGATACTCGTTGCTGAAGGTTATGCGCTGAACTCAAAGGAAATAGGCATAAATTCTCAAAATGATATTAAATTAAATGGATATGCTATACAATGCAGGATTACCACAGAGGATCCGCTTAACAATTTTGCACCGGATACGGGAAGAATAGACATGTATAGGACAGGATCCGGATTTGGAATAAGACTGGATGGCGGGAATGGATTTACAGGAGCAGTTATAAGTCCTTATTATGATAGTTTACTTGTAAAAGACATATCCTGGTCAAGGACTTTTGAAGATGCAATAAGAAAGTCCATACGCTCCATAAGGGAAACAGTTATATCAGGAGTAAAGACAAATGTGGATTTCTTGATAAATGTATTGAATAATGAAAAATTCCACAGGGGAGAATGTGATACAAATTTCATTGAAGATACCCCGGAATTGTTTAACATAGTTCCCAAGGTAGACGGAGAATTGAGAATAATGAAGTTTATAGGGGAAAAGGTAATTAATGAAACCCATGGTAAAAAGCCAAGTTTTAATGTCCCCGTTGTTCCAAAAGTGCAGGAAGAATTAAAACTTAAGGGAACAAAACAGATACTGGATGAGAAAGGACAAGAGGGCCTTGTCAATTGGATAAAGTCTCAAAAGAAACTCCTTATTACAGATACTACTATGAGGGATGCCCATCAATCTCTTATGGCTACTAGAATGAGAACCAGGGATATGTTAAAGATAGCACGGGCTCAATCAGTACTTGCAAAAGATCTGTTCTCCATGGAAATGTGGGGGGGGGCCACTTTTGATGTAGCATATAGGTTTTTAAAAGAATCACCCTGGGAAAGGCTTGAAAAACTTAGAGAAAAAATACCTAATGTCTTGTTTCAGATGCTTTTAAGAGGAGCTAATGCAGTGGGATATAAGAATTATCCAGATAATGTTATAAGAGAATTTATAAAGCAGTCAGCTAATTCAGGTATTGACGTTTTTAGAATATTTGACTCTCTAAATTGGTTAAAAGGAATGGAAGTTGCTATAGATGAAGTGTTAAATCAAGGTAAAATAGCAGAAGCTTGTATGTGTTATACAGGAGATATTATAGATGAGCATAAAGATAAATATACTTTACAGTATTATGTAAATTTAGCCAAAGAGATAGAGAAAACTGGAGCCCATATTTTGGGTATAAAGGATATGTCTGCATTGTTAAAACCTTATGCTGCGTATAAACTTGTCAAGGCACTTAAAAATGAGATATCCATACCAATACATCTTCATACTCATGACACCACCGGTAATGGAGTTGCCACACTTATCATGGCTTCACAGGCAGGCGTGGATATCGTAGATACTGCTTTTAGCAGTATGTCAGGGCTTACAAGTCAGCCTTCATTAAATTCTATAGTGACAGCACTGCAAAATACGGAAAGAGATACTCAGCTTGATGTGGATAATCTTCAAAAAATATCTAATTACTGGGAAGATGTAAGGCCTGTATATAGCCAGTTTGAATCCGGGTTAAAATCAAGTACTGCAGAAATATATAAATATGAAATTCCTGGAGGACAATATTCCAATCTCAAACCTCAGGTGGATAGTTTTGGATTGGGAGATCGTTTTGAAGATGTGAAAGACATGTACAAAAAAGTAAATAACATGGTTGGAAACATAGTTAAGGTAACACCTTCTTCTAAAATGGTAGGGGATTTGGCTATATTCATGGTACAAAATAATTTAGATGAAAAAAACATATATGACAAGGGAAAAACTCTGAACTTTCCTGATTCCACAGTTTCATATTTTAAAGGTATGATGGGTCAGCCTATGGGCGGATTTCCCGAGAAACTTCAAAAGTTGGTATTGAAGGGTGAGAAGCCTTTAACGGGAAGACCGGGGCAATTTCTTCCACCTGAAGATTTTGTAAAGATAAAAGAATATTTAATGAAAAAGTATAAAAGAAAATTTGATGAAAAAGAAATTATCAGTTATGCTCTTTATCCTGATGTATTTGAGGATTATCTAAAGTATGTAGATGACTTCGGAGATCTGAGCCATATGGAAAGCAGTACCTTTTTTTACGGTCTCTCTGAAGGTGAATTTTGTGAAGTTGAAGTGGGTCGGGGACGCAGTTTATATGTACAATTATTGGATATCACAAAAGCCGATTCCGAGGGTTATAGATTTCTGGTATTTGAGGTAAATGGAAATAAAAGAGATATAAGAATAAAAGATAAATCACTTTTTGCTGCTTCTGGGATTCAGGAAAGTTCATCTGTTATGGCGGATCCGGATAATGATAAAGAAATAGGAGCAAGTATTCCGGGGAATATTATCAAGATACTGGTAAAAACAGGAGATGAAATTAAGAAAGGCCAGAGTTTAATTGTAATAGAGGCCATGAAAATGGAGACAAATGTTACGGCATCTGTTTCAGGTGCAGTTGAAGGGGTGTTTGTAAAAGAAGGACAAAGAGTTAAAACCGGTGAACTCTTAATCAAATTGAAATAACAAAACTGAGAAAAATAATAATGTGATAGGCACTGTTGAAAATTCCTGGCCAAATAGAATTTCAACATTGCCTATTTATTTTATCAAGTGCATATATCTTTTAATTTAATATCATAACTTCACTAACTGAACTAGATATGTTAGAATAATATATTAATAATAAAGTTTTACCTGGGAAATATATAATATACAGAGTGAAAGAAGGGCAAAATGTATGGAGAATATAGGATTGGTTTTAGAAGGCGGAGGAATGAGAGGACTGTATACTGCCGGGGTATTGGACTTATTTATGGAAAAAAATTTATATTTACCTTATATTATAGGGGTTTCTATGGGAGCCTGTAATGCATGCTCATATATTTCGAGACAAAAGGGAAGAAATAAAAAGATAAATATAAACTATATAGATGATCCCAGATATTTAAGTTGTAGAAACCTCATATTTAAAAAGGGAATTTTTGGGGCGGATTTTATATTTAATGAGATACCAAACAAACTGGACATATTTGATATAGATACCTTTAATAATGCAAAAGAAAAATTTGTAGTTGGTGCTACAGACTGTAATAGTGGTAAATCCGTATATTTTGAGAAGAATGAGTGCCAGAACAAAGAAATATTTAAAGCAATAAGAGCCTCCAGCAGTCTGCCATTTATGGCCTCCATGGTGAAATTCAGAGGATTGAATTTATTGGATGGAGGGATTTCGGATCCAATACCCATAAAGAAATCTATAAAAGATGGCAATAAAAAAAATATAATTATTTTAACCAGGAATAATAATTATATAAAAAAACCTTTTAAGATGAAACTTTTAGCCAGGAAAATATATTCTGGTTATGACGGACTGGTTGAGGCAATGATAAACAGATACAGAAGGTACAACAGCACTTTAAGTTATATAGAAAAGCTTAAAAGAGAAGGTAAAGTTTTTGTAATCAGACCTAAACAGCCACTAAAGGTGAAGAGAATAGAAAAGAATAAGCACAGACTTACAGAATTATACAATCAGGGGTATAAAGAGGCATCAGAGTGTTATGATAAATTAGAGAGTTGGATTAATGAATAGGAAAATCCATATAGGTAAAGTAAATAAAAGTATAAAGGAGAATTGATGACATGCATGTAGGGAAAATGTATAGTGGTTTTAAACTGCTGGAACAAAAAAAACTAGAGGAGATAAACTCCGTTGGAATGCTTTTCCATCATGAAAAAAGCGGTGCAAGATTATTCTTTTTAAAAAATGAAGATGATAATAAAGTGTTTTCAATAAGCTTTAGAACTCCGCCGGATGACAGCAGAGGAGTACCTCATATACTTGAACATTCTGTACTATGCGGTTCGAAGAAATTTCCAGTGAAAGAACCTTTTGTAGAATTGGTAAAAGGCTCACTTAACACTTTTTTAAATGCAATGACCTTTCCTGATAAGACCATGTATCCGGTGGCCAGTGTAAATGACAAGGATTTTATAAATCTTATGGATGTATATCTTGATGCAGTTTTTCAACCTAATATATATAAATATCCTGAAATTATGATGCAGGAAGGATGGCATTATGAGCTTAACAGCAGAGAAGATGAAATTACTTATAAAGGTGTGGTTTACAATGAGATGAAGGGAGCATTTTCATCACCGGAGTCAATATTATTTAGAAAGATGCTTGAATCACTTTATCCTGATACTCAATATGGAGTAGAATCCGGAGGTGATCCGGAGGTGATACCGCAGCTTACGCAGCAGCAATTTTTAGATTTCCACAGCAGGTATTATCATCCATCCAATAGTTATATATATCTGTATGGTGATATGGATATACAGGAGAAACTTAAATTTTTGGATGATGAATATTTAAGCCATTTTACTAAGAGAGATGTGAACTCCCACATATTGACACAGAAACCTTTTGACAGGCAGAGAGAAATGATAATAGAATATCCTATTTCCAGCGGGGAAAAAGAAAAGGATAAGACTTTTTTAAGTATGAACTATTCTATAGGTACAGCTGTAGATAATGAATTATATTTAGCATTTGATATACTTGAGCATCTGCTTTTGGAGACACCATCTTCTCCTCTTAAAAAGGCACTGATTGATGCCGGTATAGGTAAAGACGTGTTTGGAGTGTTTGAATCCGGCATGCTTCAACCTATGTTTGGAATAGTAGTTAAAGGTTCCAATGAAAAGGAAAAAGACAGATTTGAAGAAATAGTTGGGAAAACTTTAAAGGATATTGTAACCAGGGGTATTGATAAAAAGTTGATGGAGGCGTCTATAAATATAAAGGAATTTCAGCTTAGAGAAGCAGATTATAAAGGATATCCCAAGGGATTGATATATGGAATGAAGTGCATGGACGGATGGTTATATGGTGAAGAGCCATGGACTCATCTTACTTATGAATCCGTATTAGACAAGATAAAATCCCAATTGGACAATAAGTATTTTGAAAACCTTATTGATAAATATATTCTAAAGAATAAACACAGTTCCATGCTTATAGTCAAACCTAAAAGAGGACTTGAAGAAAAAAAGGATGTACTGTTAAAGGAAAAATTGAAGGCCTTTAAAAACAGTCTTTCGGATAATGAAATTGAAAAGATAATTCAAGATACATTAAAATTGAAGAAAAGACAGATAACCCAGGATAGTAAAGAGGATTTGATGAAAATACCTCTTTTGTCCATAGAAGATATAGAACCTGATGCTAAAAACCTGCAGCTTGTAAAAAAGAAAATTGGGGAAATGGAAGTATTGTTTTATCCTGTGTTTACTAATGGAATTTATTATATAAACATGTATTTCAATACAGAGACTGTAAGAGAAAAATTGATTCCATATATATCAATTTTAAGTACAGTGCTTGGAAAGATCAGCACGGAAAATTATTATTATGAGGATTTGGCAAAAGAAATAAATATATACACAGGTGGAATAAACTATTCATCTCAGCCTTTTGCAAAAAATGGAGACAGCAGAGAGTTTTATCCTAAGTTTATAGTAAGCTCCAAGGCACTTGTAAATAATCTGGGAAAATTGATTTCAATATTAAATGATGTAATAAATCATACTAAATTTAATGAGAAAAAAAGGCTGAAGGAAATAATTCAGGAAACCAAATCCAGAATTGAAATGACTATTTTTGAGAAAGGTCATGTAGTGGTTGCAAATCATGTATCTTCATACTTTTCTCCTATGAGTAAATATGAGGATATGTTGGGAGGACTGGAATTTTATAAATTTATATCCCATCTGGAAAATAATTTTGAAAGTAAGGCAGAGGAAATAAGTGAAAATCTAAAGGAAGTTTCCAGGGAGATATTTAATAAAAATAATTTGATTTTAAATATTACCTGTGATGAAGCGGATTATAATAATTTTGAAAGCAATATAGATGGTTTGTTGTCTGGATTGAAAGACAATAAGGTACCTAAGATTCCATATAAGTTTGATTTGGAAGCCAAAAATGAGGGGCTTATGACCTCTTCAAAAATACAATATGTAGCTAAAGCATATAATTATATGGAGCTTGGATATTCCTATAGTGGAAGTCTGCAGGTTTTAAGATCCATAGCAAATTATGAATATTTATGGAACCAGGTAAGAGTTCAGGGGGGAGCATATGGAAGTTTTGCCTCCTTCCAGAGAAATGGAAATATGTTTTTTACCTCTTATAGAGATCCCAATTTGAAACATACAATTGAAGTGTATGACAGGGCCGGTGAGTTTTTTAAAAATTTCAATGCAGATAATAGACAGATGAATAAATATATAATAGGAACCATATCAGATCTGGATTCTCCACTTTCACCCTCTATGAAAGGAGAACGTGCCGTGGAAAATTATATAAGGCATGTGACTTACGAGGATTTACAAAAAGAAAGGAAGGAAATATTAAATACCAAGGTGGAAGATATAAATAGGTTTTCAGAACTTATCTCCAGCGCAATGGGTAAAAATAATATATGTGTTCTGGGAAATGAACAAAAAATAAAGGAGAATAAGAATATATTCAAGAAGTTGGTAAATTTATTTGAATAGATAAAGTCTCTGTAAAAATCCACAATGTGAATAAGTTTTTATTCACATTGTGGATAAGTTTTTATGCCATAGTATCTTTTTCAGGAGATTTTATATTTTTAATATCCCTTATCCATACTTTAACACTTTCGTATATTATAATTACAAGAAGTACCAGAAGTATTATGGAAAGTACCGCCAGAAGTATTTCACCTTTAGGCAGGTAATTGCCGAATATATTTGAAAAGGCAGCTGTAACAGTTATTATGGTTATAGCTATCATTGGAATTATGGTTATCATGGCATATTTTTGTTTGCCCATTTTTATGATTATTGTAGTACCAATGGCAAAAGCTATAGCCGCCAGCATCTGGTTTGCCGTACCAAACATCGGCCAAATAGTAGAGATATTACCGGTATAAAGCAGGTATCCCCAGGTAAAGGACATCAAAAGACTAAAGAATACTATATTTGGCCAGGAATTTTTCTTTGCAAAAGGTTTGTACACTTTGCCAAATAGATCTTGAAGTAAATACCTGCCTACTCGGGTGCCTGAATCTATGGTAGTTAAAATAAATAATGCCTCAAACATTATACAGAAGTGATACCAATAAGACATTAGGCTTTTCATACCCGGTATTTTGTAGAATACGTAAGACATTCCCACTGCCAGTGATACGGCACCACCAGGCCTGCCTGCCAGGTTTTCCCCCACCATTTGTGACAGCATAGGCAGTTCTTTTGGAAACATACCTAGTTTTGCAAACACAGCCGGTGTTGAATTTATTGCAAAATAATCTGCAGTGGGGAGGCAGGTTGCAGCTATTAGTGCCATCAGTGCTATAAAAGATTCTATGAGCATTGAACCAAAGCCTATTGGAAGTATATCTCTTTCATTTGAAATAAGTTTGGGTGTAGTACCAGAACCTATAAGCGAGTGAAATCCTGACAGTGCACCACAGGCTATAGTTATAAATAAGAACGGGAATACCTTCCCGGGTACAATAGGTCCTCCACCCCCTATAAATTTAGTAAGAGCCGGCATCTGAAGGGTCGGTCTAACCAATATAATACCTATCACCAGTAATGCTATAACGCCTAATTTCATGTAGGTGCTTAGATAATCCCTCGGCAGCAGCAAGAGCCATACAGGTAAAACGGCAGCACAGAAACCGTATACAGCTAAAATAAGTGACATCTGTTTGGTGTTAAAAGTTAAATAAGGAGCTAAAGCAGTATGCTGAATATAAGGTCCCAGTATAACTCCTACTAGTATAAGCACCATGCCTATGACTGTACCCTCGGCTATTTTACCAGGTCTTATAAATCTAAGATAAATACCTATGAAAATTGCTACTGGAATGGTAAAACCAACTGTAAAGGTACCCCATGGACTGTTGTAAAGTGAATTTACAACAGGAAGTCCGAGACCTGCCATGCTTATTATCAGTATGAATATAACTGCAATTGAAGTTACAAATCCCATTCTTTCCCCCAGGTTTTTTCTGGCAATTTCAGCAATGGATTCACCATCTTGTCTAACAGAAGCAAATAGGATTACCATGTCGTGAACAGCACCTGCAAATACACCTCCAATTAAAATCCAGAGCGTACCCGGCAGATACCCGAACTGGGCGGCTAAAACTGGTCCGATTAATGGACCTGCACCTGCTATTGCAGCAAAATGGTGTCCGAGTAATATCCATTTGTTTGTAGGAACATAGTCATGTCCATCTTCAAACTTTTTAGATGGAACTTCTCTGGTTTCATCTAAAACCAAAACCTTGGCGGCTATAAAGGATCCATAAAATCTATAGCCTAAAACCAGTACAAGAGCACCTATAATTACCAGTACTATCGAGTTCATGTAAACTCCCCCCTATAAAATATTGACATAAATTGTCAAGTATATTATAGCACGAATTTTCAATTAATTCAGCTAATATAAGATGAATTGACAAAAATAGAATATAAATGGTATAAATTTGGATGTAAACGATATCTGAAAATCTTAGGTCCTGATTCCGGAATGTTAAAAAAGACTGTCTCAAAATTTATTCTGAGACAGCCTTTTTGTTAGATAACTTTGTTTTCACTGACTTTGTCAAAGTCTCCGGATTTTAAATCTGAAATCCAGTGTCTAATGCTTTCATAAAGTATAACTACTAATATAGCTATTAGTATAAAAGATAATATTGTAAGTAAAGTCTTACCATTTGGTATATAATTTCCAGTTATGTTTTCAACTGATGCTGTTAATGTTGCCACACTTATAAAAGCCATTGGCAATACTGTAAGCGGTATATATTTTTTCTTGCCCATCCGTATAAGCACCGAAGTACCTATGGCAAAGGCTATGGCCGCCAAACTTTGATTGGCTACACCAAATAGTGGCCAAATGGTTGATATATTACCTGTATACAGCAAGTAGCCCCAGGCAAATGACATGATAAAGCTAAATAATATTATGTTGAACCAGGAATCTTTTTTAGCAAAAGGTTTGTATAGTTTACCTACTAAATCCTGAATTAAATATCTGCCTATTCTGGTACCTGAGTCTATAGTGGTTAAAATAAACAATGCTTCAAACATTATGCAGAAGTGATACCAGTAGGACATTAATCCTTTAAAACCAGGAATTTTGTAAAATACATAGGACATACCAACTGCAAGAGATACGGATCCTCCTGTTCTTCCTGCCAGTTGTTCTCCCACCATCTGAGAAAGCATAGGTAATTCTTTTGGAATCATGCCTAATTTTGCGAATACAGCTGGTGCAGAGTTTATTGCAAAGTAATCAGCAGTTGGAAGGCAGGTTGCAGCTATTAAAGCCATCAGCGCTATAAAGGATTCTATAACCATGGAACCGTATCCTATAGGGAGAATATCCTTTTCATTGGAAATAAGCTTAGGTGTAGTACCTGTACCAATTAGTGAATGAAAACCGGATAAGGCACCACAAGCTATAGTTATAAATACAAATGGGAATACTTTACCGGGAACAATAGGTCCTCCGCCTCCTATAAATCTAGTAAGTGCCGGCATCTGAAGGGTTGGCCTAACCAGTATAATGCCTATTACCAGCAATGCTATAACGCCCAGCTTCATGTAAGTGCTCAGATAATCTCTTGGCAGCAGTAAAAGCCATACAGGAAGAACAGCTGCACAGAAACCATATATAGCTAAAATAAGTGACATCTGTTTGGTATTAAAAGTTAAATAGGGAGCCAGAGCAGTATGCTGAATATAAGGGCCTAAGATAACCCCCAGCAGTATAAGTGCCATACCAATAATTGTGGCTTCAGCTATTTTGCCTGGCCTTATAAATTTAAGATAAATACCTATGAAAATTGCTACTGGAATGGTAAAACCAACTGTGAATGTTCCCCAGGGACTATTGTAAAGCGAATTAACAATTGGAAGACCCAAACCTGCCATTGTTATTATTAATATGAATATTACTGAAACCGATGTGATATACCCCATTCTTTCGCCCAGGTTTTTTCTGGCAATCTCTGCAATAGATTGTCCATCCTGCCTGACTGAAGCAAATAGGATTACCATGTCATGGACTCCTCCAGCTAGTACACCACCAATTAATATCCAAAGCGTACCAGGAAGATAACCGAATTGAGCAGCTAAAACTGGTCCGATTAGTGGCCCGGCACCTGCAATTGCAGCAAAGTGATGACCAAGTAATATCCACTTGTTAGTGGGAACGTAATCATGTCCATCTTCAAATTTTTTAGATGGCACTTCTCTGGTTTCATCTAAAACAAGTACTTTGGCTGCAATCCAGGAGCCATAAAACCTATAGCCTAAAACCAGTACAAGAGCACCTATAATTACAAGTACTATTGAATTCATAAAAAGACCTCCTCTAAAATTTAGCAAGTAATGCAGTAATTAATGTTTAATGGTTTACATACTTAATGATAATATGAATTTAATAATTTTTCTATCTAAATACTCTGAAATGATAAAAAACTACAATAAGAAGTCAAAATACAAGTCTCAGTGACATTTTAATTATCCATATGTCTGATTTTGTTATATAATTATATATAGAAATCATAGGATTTACTTAATACTAAAATTTTTATGGAAATTATAGATGTTTTTCGATAGAATGATATATGTAGTATAGTTTTTAGGGGTGATAAATTTTGATATATATTCAATTGCTTGAGAGCATGGCACTTATAGCTTTATCCGCATATATATACAATCAATCTCATGTTTTAAAAAATTTAATTAAGGATGATTTAAAGTTTATAGATAAAATTGCACTTATAGTATTTTTTAGTCTGCTGGGTATTATAGGCAACTATACCGGAGTGAATGTAGAGCCTTATGCAATAAGCAATATTAAACCAATAGGTTCTATGCAGGCAGGGTATATTGGATTGCATGATGCCATAGCCAACACCAGACCTATAGCGGCTATAGTCGGAGGCTATATAGGAGGACCTGTATTTGGAGTAATAGTTGGAATCATAGCTGGAACTCACAGGTATTTTTTAGGGGGATTTACAGCACTTGCATGTGGTATTGCTACTTTGATAGAGGGGCTGATTGGAGGACTTATAAAAAGATACTCGAAAGATGAAAGTTTTAATTTAAAAAGGGCATTTCTTGGAGCAGTAATTGCAGAATGCTGTCAGATGATTATAATTTTAATTATTTCGAGACCATTTAGTTCAGCTCTTAAGTTAGTGGAAATTATAGCAGTGCCTATGATTTTAATAAACTCTCTGGGTACGGTGATTTTTATAAATATAATAAAAAGTGCCAAGGAGGAATATAATAGAATTGGAGCCATAGAAGCACAAAGAGCACTGAATATTGCAAAGAAAACTGTAAATTACATGAGAAGAGGACTTGATGAAGAAACAGCAAAAAATGTTTCTGAAATAATATATGAGATGACTAATGCAGATGGAATAGTTATAGGGGATAAAAATGGATTCCTGGCTTACTCTGGAATTAGCATACATAAAGATGAACTAAAACAAAGAATAGAAAAATACAGCAAAGAGCCCGGCTATAAAATTATTGAGATGGGAAATAAGGGTAACCCCATGTTTTTTGTATGTGCTCCTTTTAAAATACAGAACTCGGGTTTTGAAGGAGTGCTGGGATTAGGGGTGAAATCAAAAAAAAATATCAATCCTTATTTTGTACAGTTTGGCAAGGAACTCAGTGATCTCTTATCCAATCAAATAGAATTATATAAGTTAAATAAATTGGCAAAAGAGGCATCCACAGCGGAATTCAGGGCTTTAAGAGCTCAGATAGAACCTCACTTTTTATTTAATGCGCTGAATACCATATCCTCCTTCTGCAGGACGAATCCTTTAAAAGCCAGGGAACTTATTATAGACTTGTCTAATTATTTCAGGCAAACTTTAAAAAGACAGGAGGATTTTGTGTATTTGAAAGATGAGATAGAATTTATCCAATCCTATCTTTCTATTGAGACGGCCAGATTTGGCAACAGACTGCATTTAATTATTGACATACCGGATGAAATGATGGATAAGAAAGTGCCGGTATTTGTACTTCAGCCAATTGTAGAAAATGCTATAAAGCATGGTATATTGCCCAAACCAGAAGGAGGGAAAGTATATCTTAAAGCATTTTTCGAAAATAATCAAATACATTTTTCCATAACTGATACAGGAGTGGGTATGAATGAAGAGAAATTAAATGAAGTTCTGACTGAATGGCCGGGAATAGGATTGAAAAATGTAAACGAGAGATTGAAATTATTATATGGAGAGGATCATGGGCTGGATATAAAAACTTCTGTAAATAATGGTACCAAAGTTAGTTTTTTAATATCAATGAGGGAGGTTTCGTCAATAAATGGATAAATTAAAATGTATTATCGTGGAAGATGAGAGACCTGCTGCTGAAGAGCTGAATTATATAATATCACAATATGAAAATATATCTGTGGAGGGAATTGCATATGATGGTGAAAGCGGTATGAAACTTGTAAAAGCAAAGAAACCTGATGCTGTGTTTCTAGACATAAATATGCCAGTGGAAAATGGAATTGAGGTGGCAAAAGATATTAGAAAGTTTGACAGGGATATTAATATAATATTTGTCACTGCATATGAGGAACATGCGGTAGAGGCATTTGAATTATATGCTTTGGATTATTTACTTAAGCCCTTTGATGAGAATAGAATAGAGATTACCATAAACAGGCTTATACGTAAATGCAGGGAGAAAAGTGAAGGAAATGAAAAGATACCTAAGGATATTCTAATTGAAATAATAGATAAAATGGATAAAGAAAAAAAACTGGTTAAAAAGATACCTTGTGAAAGGCAGGGAAAGATAATACTGGTAAATGTAAAGGATATCTATTACTGCTATATAAAAGATGATAAAACTTATGTAAAGGTTAAAGATAATAGTTATTTGGTAGGGTATACTCTAGGTCAAATAGAAGAACGAACAGACTTTTTTAGATCCCACAGGAGCTTTTTAGTCAATATAGACAACATTAAAGAATTGTACTCTTGGTTTAATGGAACTTATAAATTAGTTATGGATGACAAGGAAAAATCCGAAATACCAATAAGCCGAAATAATGTAAGAAAGTTAAAGGAACTGCTTAAGATATGATTTGAATATTTATTTTAATTTAATGTATTTTGTATGGGTGATCTATTATAGTATTGGCCTATATAGGAAAAACAAATGACATTTTTCCTATATAGGCTTTATACTTTAAACCTTAAGACAATTTACAGCATCTTTTCCCACATGCTGTATAGAGTGTCTATTTTATTTTGTGTATCTAAAACTTTTTTATTTATTTCACTGCTTTTTTTAGAATCAGAATAAACTTCCTCTAGACATAAACTTTCCTGTAACCTTAACAAAGAATCTTCTAACTTTGATATTTCTTCTTCAATGTGTTTTGTTTTAGCTTTTTCTTCATTCTTGACTTTTTCCAAGTCTCTCTTCTTTTTTTTCTCATGCTGTATCTGAGTTTTAGTTTTTCCGGCATTTTTTTCTTGCATTTCAAACCTTAATGGATTAGTCTTTTTTTCAACATAATAGGAGTAATTACCCAGGTATTCTTTCATGCCATTTTTGCTTAATTCATATATCTTATTTACAGATTTGTTTAAAAAATATCTGTCATGAGAAATTACAAGTAAAGTACCGTTATAGTTTGACAGGGCTTTTTCTAAAGCTTCCCGGGAAGTTATATCCAAATGGTTTGTAGGTTCATCTAAAAGTAAAAAGTTGGATTTGGATAATATTAGTTTTAATAAATTTATTCTGCATTTTTCACCACCGCTTAAAGATGAAATTTTTTTAAACACTTCATCTCCAGTGAAAAGAAAACTGGCCAATGAATTTCGTATTTCTGTAGCAGTTAATTTAGGAAATTTATCCCACACTTCATCTATAATGGTTTTTTCAGGATTCAGGTCAGACTGTTCCTGATCATAATAGCCTATTGACACATTTTTACCTAATGTACAAATACCATAGTCTTCTTTTAGTTTTCCCATAATTATTTTAAAAAGTGTGGTTTTGCCGCAGCCATTTTCACCAATAATTGCTGTCCTTTCACCCTTTTTTATTTCTAAATTTAAGTTTTCAAACAATAATTCATTATTGAAGCTTTTGCACAGATCTTCTATATGGAGTACATCATTCCCACTATTTAACTGGGCCTCAAATATTACATTCTTGATTTCCTTATCTTTGTCAGGAGGAGCTATTCTTTCTATTTTGTTCAACATCTTTTCTCTGCTTTCCGCTGCTTTTATACTTTTTTCCCTGTTAAAAGATCTGTATTTTTGAATAATTTCTTCCTGCTTTTTTATTTCCATCTGTTGTATGTTATATGCTTTTAATTGAATTTCATAATTCTTCTTTTTAAGTTCTAAAAATTTGGTATAATTGCCGCTATAGTGATTTACATGACCATTTATGAGTTCAATGGTGGAATGGGTTATGGCATCTAAAAAATATCTGTCATGGGATATTATTATAACAGTACCCTTATAGCCCTTCAAGTAGTCTTCCAGCCATTCTATGGCATCCAAGTCCAAATGATTGGTGGGCTCATCTAATAAAAGTATATCAGGCCTTGTTAAGAGCAGTTTGCAAAGGGCCACACGTGTCTTTTTGCCTCCGCTTATTACATTTATAGGCCTGTTGTATTCATCTTCAGAAAAACCCAGTCCTTTTAAAACCTTGTTTATTTCTGCTTTGTAAGTATATCCCCCTCTATTTGTATAAAGCTCTGAAAGAGTGGTATAATCATCAATTAATTTATTGTGATAATTTTCATTATGAAGATCATAAGGTTCATTCATCAAGGATTCCAGTTTGCTTAGCCTCTTTTCCAAATTAACCAGATCCTGAAATACAGTATACATTTCATCATAGATTGTATTTGAAGAATTTAAAGAGAGATGTTGGGTTAAATACCCCAATGTCTTAGATTTATCTATATACAAATCTCCATTATCATAATTTGATTTATTTGTTAAAATATCAAACAAGGTAGATTTGCCAGCTCCATTGGGACCTATCAATCCTACTCTTTCCCCCTCGTTTATATTGAAGGTTATATCTTCAAGTATAATTTTTATTCCATAGCTTTTATGGATATTTTTGCAACTTAAAACTATCATAAGTAAAACACCTTCCTTAATCATTAACATTTTACTATGTATGGTGACTTTTTTGTAGTATTATTTATATTATGACAAAATTATAATTATATTTTGTTAAAAATATATAAGCATATAAGAAGACAGTAAATAAAATAATAAAAAAGAAACTATTGACATATGTTATAATTAAATAATAGTATAAATGATAGAACTAGATCATATAAGATTAGTTGCTATAAATAAACATAGTAGTTGATACACTAAATTTTATAAATATGAGGTGCTTTATGGATAGAAAAAAGAATATATCAATGGCTGTTATAAAAAGATTACCGAAATACCATAGGTATTTAAGCGATTTGATGAGAAATGACGTAGATAGGATATCTTCAAAAGAATTAAGTGAAAAAATTGGATTTACAGCCTCCCAGATTAGGCAGGATTTAAATTGTTTTGGAGATTTCGGACAGCAGGGGTATGGATATAATGTAAGTGAATTGTATAGTCAGATATGCAACATACTTGGGCTTACAAAATTATATAGGACGGTAATAATAGGAGCAGGAAATATAGGTCAGGCCATAGCTAATTATACCAGATTTGAAAAATTAGGCTTTGAGTTAAAAGCTATATTTGATATAAATCCTAAACTCATAGGTATTAGGATTAGAGATATTGAAATAAATGATATAGATTATTTAGCTGACTATTTAAAAGAAAATGTTATAGATATAGCATCAATATGCGTACCAAGTAATAATGCTCAAAGAGTCTGCGACATTTTAGTGGAAAGCGGAGTAAGGGGCATTTGGAATTTTGCTCCGGTGGATCTTATTGTACCAGGGGATGTGAAAGTGGAAAACGTTCATTTAAGTGACAGTTTATTGACATTGAGCTGCCTTTTAAATGATGTAGAGTAAAAATGAATTAAAATAGAAAGCTTTAATTTTAGATAATTAAATTAGGCAGTTAAGTTTATTTATATTGAAATGTATAATTTTAAGGTATATAATAATAGACAAAGTAATTCCTTTACTTTACCTATTGTTATGTATATACTTGTGATATTATTAACAATAGTTTGTTAATAAACTGTTTAATTCTAATATAAATATATTTAAAATCTGGGGGGATTAATATGGAATATGGGAATATTATTCTTGAAAAACAGGGGAAATTGGCTTTAATCACAATAAATAGACCTAAGGCACTTAATGCTTTAAATTCGCAGACATTAAAAGAAATAGATAATGCCATAGATGACGTTGGGACGGATGACAGTGTATTAGCTGTAATACTTACGGGAGCAGGGAAATCCTTTGTGGCTGGAGCAGATATAACAGAGATGAAGGATCTTAATTCTGTTGAAGGAAGAAAATTTGGTATACTGGGCAATAAAGTTTTCAGAAAGCTGGAGAATTTGGAAAAACCAGTTATAGCAGCGGTAAATGGTTTTGCACTGGGCGGTGGATGTGAATTATCATTAGCTTGTGATATAAGAATAGCTTCATCCAAAGCTAAATTTGGACAACCAGAAGCAGGCCTTGGAATTACTCCGGGTTTTGGTGGAACTCAAAGACTTGCAAGAACAGTGGGGATTGGCATGGCTAAAGAACTCATATATACTGCAAAGATGATAAAAGCTGAAGAAGCTCTTAGAATAGGATTAATAAATAAAGTAATTGAACCGGAAAAATTACTGGAAGAAGCTAGGAATTTGGCAAACAGCATAGCTGATAATGCACCTGTAGCTGTTAGAATGTGTAAAGCTGCCATAAATAAAGGTATGCAATGTGATATGGATACAGCAATAGCCTATGAATCAGAAGTATTTGGAGAATGTTTTGCTACAGAAGATCAAAAAGAGGGAATGACAGCATTTGTAGAAAAGAGGGAAAAGTGTTTTAAAAATAAATAACTCGGCTGTATTATAGGGATCTTATTTTAAATGTTTACAAAAGCTATATTTTATAGCTTCAAAACTATTTAGGGGGTAAAATAAATGGATTTTGAATTAACAAGGGAACAAGAATTTGTAAAACAAATGGTAAAAGAATTTACCGAAAAAGAAGTTAGTCCAATAGCCGCTGAAATAGATGAAACCGAAAGATTTCCTCAAGAAACAGTGGATAAGATGGCTAAGTATGGCATGATGGGAATACCTTTTCCAGTTGAATACGGCGGGGCTGGCGGAGATACCTTGTCTTATATATTAGCAGTGGAGGAACTTTCCAAGGCCTGTGCCACTACTGGAGTTATATTATCAGCACATACTTCACTTTGTGCTTCATTAATCCAACAGTTTGGTACGGAGGATCAGAAAAGGAAGTATTTGATTCCATTGGCAAAGGGAGAAAAACTAGGCGCTTTTGGATTGACAGAACCTAATGCAGGTACTGATGCTTCAGGTCAGCAAAGTCAGGCTATACTTCAGGGAGATCACTATGTTTTAAATGGACAGAAGATATTTATAACAAACGGGGGAGTTGCGGATATATTTGTAGTATTTGCCATGACAGACAGAAGCAAGGGTACAAGAGGGATATCAGCATTTATTCTGGAAAAGGGAATGCCAGGTTTCTCCATAGGTAAAATTGAGAATAAAATGGGAATAAGAGCTTCTTCTACTGCAGAATTGGTATTTGAAGATTGTATAGTTCCAAAGGAAAATTTAGTGGGAAAAGAAGGAAAGGGTTTCGGAATAGCAATGAAGACTCTTGACGGCGGAAGAATTGGTATAGCCGCACAAGCACTTGGTATTGCAGAAGGTGCTTTAAATGAGGCCGTTGAATATATGAAAGAAAGAAAACAGTTTGGAAGGCAGCTGTTTAAATTTCAGGGTTTAGGCTGGGCAGTAGCGGATTTGGATACTAAAATAGAAGCTACAAAATATTTGGTGTATAAAGCAGCTTTAAATAAAGATAAAGGAGCTCCATATACAGTTGATGCTGCAAGGGCTAAATTAATTGCGGCAAATGTAGCCATGGAAGTAACAACTAAGGTAGTGCAGTTATTTGGCGGATATGGATATACTAAGGATTATCCCGTAGAAAGAATGATGAGAGATGCTAAGATAACTGAAATATATGAAGGAACTTCAGAAGTTCAAAAGATGGTTATTTCAGGAAATATATTTAAATAGGGGGGACACTTATAATGAATATAGTTGTTTGTTTAAAACAGGTACCAGATACCAATGAAGTTAAAATAGATCCTAAAACTGGAACATTAATAAGAGAGGGTGTTCCGTCAATAATAAATCCGGATGATAAAAATGCTCTTGAAGAGGCACTGGTTATAAAGGAAAAGGAAGGCGGAAAAGTTACAGTAATAAGTATGGGACCTCCACAGGCAGAAGCAGCACTGAGAGAAGCCTTGGCTATGGGAGCTGATGAAGCAATACTCATATCGGATAGAGCTTTTGCAGGTGCAGATACTTGTGCTACTTCCTATGCATTGTCAGGTGCACTTAAGAAATTGGACTATGATATAATTTTTGCAGGCAGGCAGGCAATAGACGGAGATACAGCTCAAGTAGGGCCTGAAATAGCAGAATTCCTTCAAATACCACAAGTTACTTATGTAGAAAAAGTTGATGTTGAAGGCGACAAGTTAAAAATCAAAAAGGCATGGGAGGATGGATATGAAACAGTAACGGTAAAAACTCCGGTACTTCTCACAGCCATAAAGGAATTAAATGAGCCCCGATATATGCATATGAAAAATATATTTAAAATTTTCAAAGAGGATGTAAAAGTATGGCATGCGGATGATATAGAGGTAGATAAATCCCTTCTTGGGCTTTCAGGTTCTCCAACGAGAGTCAGAAGATCAGCTACAAAGGAAGCAAAAGGACAAGGAGAAATAGTTAATAAGCCATATAAGGAAGCTGTAACGTATGCACTTTCGAAATTAAAGGAAAAACATTTAATTTAATTAGGGGGGATTTGTAATGAACATAACAGAGTATAAAGGTGTATGGGTATTTGCAGAACAAAGGGACGGAAACCTGCAAAAAGTTGCACTGGAGTTGCTTGGGAAAGGCAGGGAATTAGCAGATAAGTTGGGAGTGGAATTGACAGCTGTACTACTGGGCAGTCATATAGATAATATAGCTAAGGAATTAATTGCTTACGGTGCTGATAAAGTAGTGTATGCTGACAGTCCGCTTTTAAAACACTATACCACAGATGCCTATGCCAAGGTAATTTGTGATGTAATAAATGATAAAAAACCTGAAGCATTTCTTATAGGAGCAACATTTATAGGAAGAGATTTGGGACCAAGAGTGGCAGCAAGGCTTAAAACAGGACTTACAGCTGATTGTACAGGGCTTGATATCGATGCAGAGTCAAAAAATCTACTTATGACAAGGCCGGCATTTGGAGGAAATTTAATGGCTACTATAGAGTGTGCTGAACACAGGCCTCAAATGTCTACTGTAAGACCAGGAGTTTTTGAGAAGCTTAAAAAAGATGAAAACAGAACTGCCAATATAAATAAATTCACAGCTGATTTAAGATCTTCAGATATTAGACTGAAGGTAGATGAAGTGATAAAAATTGCTAAGGATGTAATGGATATAGGAGAAGCAGATGTAATAGTATCCGGAGGAAGGGGACTTGGAAGTAAAGAAGGTTTTAAAGTTCTAAAAGAGCTTGCAGATTTGTTGGGCGGAACAATAGCAGGTTCCCGTGCAACAATAGACAGTGGCTGGATTGACAAGGCATATCAGGTAGGACAAACAGGTAAAACCGTAAGACCTAAATTATATATAGCCTGTGGAATATCTGGAGCTATACAGCATTTGGCAGGAATGCAGGACAGTGATTTTATTGTGGCCATAAATAAAGATGATGGTGCACCTATGATGAAGGTGGCAGATCTGGCTTTAGTTGGAGATTATAGAAAGATCATACCTGAGATGGTGTCTCAAATTAAAGCTATAAAATAATATATTTTACAGTTGAGAATATTGAATTATTAAATCTTAGGGGAGGAATATAAATGAAAAAGGTATGTGTTCTTGGTGCTGGGACAATGGGTTCGGGAATAGCTCAAGCTTTTGCATCAAAAGGTATAGAGGTTATAGTGAGGGATATAAAAGATGAATTTGTTGAAAGAGGACTTTCAGGAATAAAAAAAGGATTTCAAAAGAGAATAGCTAAAGGTAAAATTACAGAAGCAGAAGCAGATGCTGTAATTGCCAGAATTAAAGGAACAGTTGACCTTAAATTGGCAGCTGATTGCGATCTGGTAGTAGAAGCAGCAGTTGAGAATATGAAAATAAAGAAGCAGATTTTTGCTGAATTGGATCAAATATGTAAACCAGATACTATTTTGTCTTCTAATACTTCCTCATTATCTATAACTGAGATAGCATCTGCCACAAATAGACCTGATAAAGTTATAGGCATGCACTTCTTTAATCCGGCACCTGTTATGAAGTTAATTGAAATAACAAAAGGAATGGCTACATCACAGGAGACTTTTGACAAAATCAAAGAAGTCTCTGTCAGTATAGGAAAAGATCCGGTAGAAATAGCAGAAGCTCCAGGATTTGTTGTAAATAGAATATTGATACCGCTGGTAAATGAAGGAGTCTGCATACTTGCTGAAGGGATAGCTTCTGCAGAAGATATAGATAAAGCCATGAGGCTTGGAGCAAATCATCCTATGGGACCTTTGGAATTAGGAGATCTTATAGGATTGGATGTATGCCTTGCCATTATGGATGTACTGTTTAAAGAAACAGGAGATCCTAAATATAGAGCTCATTCATTACTTAGAAAATATGTAAGAGCCGGATGGCTTGGAAGAAAAACCGGAAAAGGATTTTATGACTATAAGAAATAATTTATCTCAAGCTTGTTATTAGAGTCACTTGATAGTTCAAGCTAGAATCTTTAAAAGATCATTAAATTATTTCATAAGTGATTATGAAATTGATTTGATGGTCTTTTTAATTTATTTTGCTTTTTCAATTAAGATAATAGAAATATTTACAATATTCAGGTTATTAATTATGTACTTTTTGAAATAATATGATATAATTATAAAGAATTATTATAGGTCTAATATAAATAAGAGAGGGGTTAGTAACGTCAAAAAACGGAGATATGCAGGCATGTTTACTGATATGCAGGTATGTCGACATGTAGGGTAAACTGTATCCGAATTTACGCCCTTGGAGTGGATGACCAGACGAAAGTAGCTTTTATTGGCTAAATCGACACTATGAAAGGGGAATAGACATTTATTCTGTAGGAACCTATAGAATTTGAATGTTTTAAGTGGCGGAATGATATGTATAAAATAGTACAGAAAAGGGAATTAGCACCCAACATATTTTTAATGGACATAGAAGCACCAAGAGTTGCAAAATCCTGTCTGCCGGGACAATTTATTATAGTAAAAATAGATGAAAAAGGTGAAAGAATACCTTTGACTATCTGTGATTATGATTCAGAAAAAGGTACGGTTACAATAGTATTCCAGACAATGGGAGATTCAACAAAAAGAATGGCTGAGTACAATGTGGGACAATATTTTGAAGACTTTGTTGGACCACTGGGACAGCATTCTGAGTTTGTCAACGAAGATATTGAGCAGCTTAAGAAAAAGAATATAATATTTGTAGCAGGAGGCGTTGGTACTGCACCGGTGTACCCACAGGTAAAGTGGCTTCACAAGCATGGAATAAATGCAGATGTCATAGTGGGATGCAAATCAAAAAATTACCTGCTTTTTGAAGAAGAGCTAAAACCAATTTGTGATAATCTCTATATAGCTACTGATGATGGAAGTTATGGTTACAAAGGCTTTGTTACAGATCTTTTAAAGGAGCTTATTGATAAAAAAACTAAAGATTATGATTATGTAATTGCTATAGGACCTATGATAATGATGAAGTTCATAACCCAGCTCACTAAAAAATATGGAATTAAAACCATAGTAAGCTTGAATCCAATAATGGTAGATGGTACTGGAATGTGCGGGGCCTGCAGGGTTACCATAGGCGGAGAAGTAAAATTTGCCTGTGTGGACGGGCCAGAGTTTGATGGACACCTTATAGATTTTGATGAAGCTATGAGAAGACAGGCTATGTACAAGACTGAAGAGGGAAAGAAAATATTAAAGAAAGAAGAAGGAGATACTTTCGACAGAAAAGGCTGTGAATGTCATGCAGAGAAAATAGACAGGAAGAAAAGAGTTCCTATAAGGGAGCAGGATCCTAAAGTAAGGGCTGCCAATTTTGAAGAAGTATGTCTTGGATATACTGAAGAGGAAGCTGTAAAGGAAGCATCTAGGTGCCTTAACTGTAAAAAACCATTGTGCATAACTCAATGTCCTGTTTCTATAAGCATACCTAAGTTTATTGAACAGGTTAAGAATAAGAATTTTGAGGAAGCTGCTAAAATAATAGCTGAGTCCAGTGCACTTCCGGCAGTCTGTGGAAGAGTATGTCCCCAGGAAACTCAATGTGAGGGAAAATGTGTGCTTGGAATAAAGGGAGATGCTATTGCCATAGGAAAATTGGAAAGGTTTGTAGCAGACTGGTCTAGAAAAAACAATGTGGATTTATCCAATACCTTGCCGAAAAATGGGAAAAAAGTGGCTGTAATAGGCAGCGGGCCATCAGGACTTACTTGTGCAGGAGATTTGGCTAAGCTTGGATATGATGTTACCATATTTGAAGCATTACATAAGGCAGGTGGAGTTTTGGTATATGGTATTCCGGAATTCAGACTTCCTAAAGATACAGTAGTAGGACATGAAGTGGAAAATGTAAAAAAATTAGGGGTTAAAATAGAAACAGATGTAATAGTAGGGAGAACCATTACTATAGATGAACTTGTGGAAAAGGAAGGTTTTCAGGCAGTATTTATAGGTTCAGGAGCAGGACTGCCAAGATTTATGGGCATACCCGGGGAAAACCTCAATGGAGTGTTCTCTGCCAATGAGTTTTTGACAAGAAGCAATCTTATGAAGGCATTTAAAAAGGATTATGATACACCTATAAAGGTTGGCAAGAAGGTTGCTGTAGTAGGCGGAGGAAATGTTGCAATGGATTCTGCAAGAACAGCACTTAGACTGGGAGCAGAAGTATATATAATATACAGAAGATCCGAATCGGAAATTCCAGCAAGGGCAGAAGAAGTTCATCATGCTAAGGAAGAGGGAATAAATTTTCATCTTTTAACTAATCCGGTAGAAATATTAGGAGACGAAAAAGGCTGGGTTAAGGGAATACGATGTGCAAAGATGAAATTAGGTGAACCGGATGCATCCGGAAGGAGAAGACCTGTTAAAATAGAAGGTTCGGAATTTGACTTGGATGTGGATACAGTGATCATGGCCCTTGGAACTTCACCAAATCCACTTATAGCTTCTACTACAAAGGGGCTTGAAATGAACAAGCGCAAATGTTTGGTGGCACAAGAGGATACTGGACTTACTACAAGAGAAGGAATATATGCTGGAGGAGATGCAGTAACTGGAGCTGCAACTGTAATACTTGCCATGGGAGCAGGTAAAAAGGCAGCAAAGGCTATAGATGACTATTTGAAAAAATAATTAAAAAACTGTACTGGAATTTCCTAGTACAGTTTTTTTAGATATTTTGTGGAATAACATAAAGGAGCAGATATATGGATTTTAATTATATAGAGGATTTTAAAGATGGAGTTGTAATAAAGGATGTAAAAAATTTTGAATTACCTCATATATTTGATTGCGGGCAGTGTTTCAGATGGAAGAGAGAAGAAAATGAAAATTACATAGGGGTAGCTTTGGGAAAAGTCATTGAAGTGGAAAAAAGAAATAATGATGTATTATTGTATAATACATCTCAGAAGGATTTTAAAGAAATATGGGCGGATTATTTTGATCTGTATAGGGATTATGATGAAATAAAGAATATACTTGGTGAAGATCCAATCTTAAAAAAAGCTGTAGGGTTTGGAAGAGGAATTAGACTTTTAAAGCAGGATCCTCTTGAGCTTATTATTTCCTTTATAATATCTGCAAATAATAGAATACCAATGATAAAAAAGGATATAAAAAATATAAGTGAAAAATGGGGAGAACCTATAGAATATAAGGCAAAAACATATTATAGTTTTCCCAAACTGGAGAGCTTAAAAGAAGCAAGTCTAGAGGAACTTGCATCCTGTGGAACTGGTTTTAGAAATAAATATATTGTAGATACTGTACAGAAAATTTGTTGTAATGGTACTGCAGGTGAACAAAATTATGATGAATCATATGATATTGATTGGATTGGAAGGCAGGAGGCTGAAGTGTGCCATAAGGAATTGCAGAAGTTTATGGGTATAGGACCTAAAGTTGCAGATTGCATTATGCTTTTTTCCATGCAAAAGTATTCTGCATTTCCTGTAGATGTCTGGGTGAAGAGAGCCATGAATCACTTCTATTTAGCACCAGATGTGTCTTTGAAAAAGATAAGGGATTTTGGAATAGATAAATTTGGTCAGCTATCGGGATTTGCCCAGCAGTATTTGTTCTATTACGCAAGGGAAAATAATATAAAAATATAGTATTTGTTTATGCTTTTTTCATTATATATTAATAATTTACTGGTATATCAATCATTGTTTTGGTAATACTAAGTTTTGTAAATTTTATAAATTATAAATGAAAGGAGACTTATATTATGAATTCACCTAGAATGGAAGTCAAATGTGGTGTTGACTGCTGTAATTACTGGGAAAATAATTGCTGCAATGCTGATGAACTGGAGGTTAATCCCATGAGGGGCAAGAAACCTAATACCAGTGATGATACCTGTTGTACAACATTTAAACCATCTAAATAAAGTAATTCTTAGGTTCGAGTGGAATTTGCTCACAAGAAATGTTTAATCCATTGGAACCTTTTGAAAATTTACTTTGAGGCAGTTTTTTTATAAGGGAAGGGCAGTCCTGGGTTGAACATTGGATTGCTCTTCTTTTGCTGTACCCGGAAAAATACCTTTTAACTTATTTAGGCTTTATTTGCACCTGTACCATTTTTTACAGTTATACTGATACCAATTAAATTTAAAACTAGAACATTGTATACTCTTGCTAATTAAGAAACTAGAAAAATAAGCGCTAATTTTGTAAAACTGTTACATTTAAAACTACAATCTGTTATAATTTAAATAATGGAAAGCACATTATTAAATGTTATGGAGGATACTAGAATGGTAAATTTTGAAACCCCGTTAAAAAGATTAAAATATTTAGTGCTAAAGGAAGTTGCTTCTTTGGCTAGGGAAAATAAATTAAATAAAGAAGAATTGGAAAAGGTGCCATATAAAATAATTCAGGATGATGATAAAGCGGAATATAGATGTTGTGTATATAAAGAAAGAGCAGTTGTATATGAAAGAGCTCTGTTGGCTTCGGGATTTGTTCCTACTAGTAATATTACATTGGATTTAAAACATATTTCAGACAGGGATCATATAATGTATGTTCTTTCAGCTGCCTGTGACAGGTGCCCAATATATAAATACAGTGTAACAGAAGCCTGTAGGGGATGTATACAGCATAAATGTATGGAAGTGTGCCCGGCAAAGGCAATATCAAGAATTAACGGCAGATCACATATAGATCATGATATCTGCAAAGAATGCGGCATGTGTAAAAAGGTATGCCCTTATAATGCCATAGCAGAAGTAATGAGGCCTTGCAAAAGGTCCTGCCCAACGGGGGCACTGGAGATAAATTCAGATAGTAAGAAGGCAATGATAGACAAGAAGAATTGTATCAATTGCGGTGCCTGTATGGCAGCATGTCCATTTGGAGCTATATCAGATAGAAGTTATATTTCAGAAGTTATAAATGCTCTATATGAAAAAAAAGAAGTATATGCTGTAGTAGCTCCTGCTATAACAGGTCAATTTGGAGCTAAGGTTACAGTAGGACAAGCTAAGAGCGCATTGAGAAAACTTGGATTTAAGGATATGGTGGAAGCTGCCTGCGGGGCAGATGCAGTAACTGTAAATGAAGCAAATGAATTTGTGGAGAGAATGAAATCAGGAGATAAATACATGACAAATTCATGCTGTACAGGATTTATGAGTTATATTGAAAACAAATTTCCGGGGGAAGTGTCAAGCATATCCAGCACTGTTTCACCTATGATTGCCGCAGCTAGAATGATTAAAAAGGAAAATAAAAATGCAGTAGTAGTTTTTATAGGACCTTGTACTGCTAAGAAAAGTGAAATAAACAGGGAATCTGTAAAAGGTGCAGTGGATTATGTTCTGACATTTGAAGAAATATCGGCACTTATGGGGGTATTTGGTGCAGAACCTGAAGATTATGAGGATACATCTGTAGATGATGCATCTCTTTATGGAAGAGGATTCGCCCAGGAAGGGGGGCTTACAGCTGCCATAGAAAACTATATAAGTGACAAAAAATGTGACATTTCATTTAAACCTGTGAGGGTAAGCGGAAAAGATGAGATAAAAAAGGCTATGACCATGGCTAAATCAAAAAGGCTTCAGGGCAACTTTATAGAGGGAATGATGTGCCAGGGCGGATGTATTGGTGGATCGGCCGCAATGACGCAAATCATGAAGGCAAAACCACAGCTGGTGAAGTTTAGTAAACAGTCCAATAAGAAATCTGTACTTTCCAACGAAAATTTAAAAAGATTCAGAGAAATTAATTTAAATAGATAACTTAAAAGGGGCTGTGGCACAAGCTAATTGTGCGGCAGCTCTTTTTTATCTTTAAAATTTAATTGAAATTTAACTTAATAATGCAGGTGGTTTGTGTTAGAATTGCTATAAATCATATTTTAGTCCAGAGAAGTATATGATAAAATTAACTGGATATAATTAATATTAAAATACAAGTATGTTATCAGGTGATATAAGTTGAAAACTTATAGTGAAAAATTTAAAAAAAAAATAGCAGAATATAAATCCTATCTAGTATTAGGTGTGATACTGATTATATTGCTTGTTGCAGCTTATGAATATTATCATAAATATATTTATATATTCAGGGATCCTAATAAAATAAAAAATATAGTAATGTCCTATGGCAGATATGGCATATCGGTGTTTTTACTTATTCAAGTTTTACAGGTGGTAGCCTTTTTTATACCCGGGGAAATTATTCAAATTGCAGGAGGATATATATATGGTACTTTATTTGGAAGTATATTGTCCATTATAGGCATAACAGCGGGAAGTATACTCGGCTGTAGTGTGTCCAGAATTTATGGGAAACCTCTTGTAAATAAAATAATATCTAAAAGGCATTTAAGATTTTTTGATAAGATATTGCAGCTGGGAAGTGTGAATTCCATAGTATTTTTACTGTATTTAATTCCAGGTATACCTAAAGATATTCTAGCTTACATATGCGGCATATCCAGTATTAGTCTTAGAAATTTTGTATTATGTTCAACTCTTGGAAGATTGCCCGGAATAATCATTTCCACTTATTTTGGCTCAAATATATATTCGGGAAATAAAATAGTATTGATAATTATAGCTGTAATGATGACTTTATTATTTGTAATAGGTATATTGAAGGGAGAAAAAATAATAGCTAAAATGGTAAAAAAATTTCAATCAGATAGTAATAAGTAAATTTAAAACATTGCTTATTGCTTTTTGTTTAAATAAGTTTTAATTACTATGTATATGTAGGGCTAGTAGGAAAATAATAATATTGGTTTCTTTATGAAATATCTGCATATCAGTATATTTATGAAATTAATAGAAATAGGCTGAAATAGCTATTTAATTAAAGCATATTAGATGTTTTTTATGAAAAATAGTATAATATATGTCAAATTTAAATTTGATAATATAAATGGTATTCATTATTATAATAATTGTATTAGCACTCATAATTAATGAGTGCTAACAAGGAAAGCTAAAAAATAAATTAAAATAAATTTAAAGTATTTTGAAGGAGGGGTTTAGATGAAAATTAGACCACTTGGAGACAGGGTTGTAATTAAAAAAATTGAAGCAGAGGAAACTACAAAAAGTGGTATCGTTTTGCCAGGTACTGCTAAAGAAAAGCCACAGGAAGCAGAAGTTATAGCAGTAGGACCTGGTGGAATAGTTGATGGAAAGGAAGTCAAGATAGGAGTTAAAGTAGGAGAAAGAGTATTATTCTCCAAATATGCTGGAAATGAAGTGAAAATAGATGGTACAGAATATACCATCTTAAGGCAAGATGATATATTAGGTATAATTGAGTAGAAAAGTTGATTTTTAAAAATAAAAGGTATTTATTATGATAAGTAGTTGTAAGGAGGTTTTTTTATGGCAAAGAGTATTTTATTCAGTGAAGATGCAAGAGCAAAGATGCAAGAGGGCGTAAATAAATTAGCAAATACAGTAAAAATCACCCTGGGACCTAAGGGAAGAAATGTAATACTTGATAAAAAGTTCGGGTCACCACTTATTACAAATGATGGTGTTACCATAGCAAAAGAAATAGAATTGGAAGATCCTTATGAAAACATGGGAGCTCAGCTTGTAAAGGAAGTTGCTACAAAGACAAATGATGTAGCAGGAGATGGAACTACTACTGCAACTTTACTTGCTCAGGCTATAATAAGAGAAGGATTAAAAAATGTTACAGCCGGAGCTAATCCAATGCTTATAAGACAAGGTATAAAAATAGCTGTAGATAAGGCTGTAGAGGAAATAAAGAAGATTTCAAGAACTGTAAATGGAAAAGGAGATATAGCAAGAATTGCAGCTATATCAGCTTCTGATGAGGAAATTGGTAAATTAATAGCTGATGCTATGGAAAAAGTAGGCAATGAGGGTGTTATAACCGTTGAAGAATCTAAAACTATGGGAACTGAATTAGAAGTAGTTGAGGGTATGCAATTTGACAGAGGTTATTTAAGTGCGTATATGGTTACAGATACAGAAAAGATGGAAGCTGCACTAGAAGATCCGTATATTTTAATAACAGATAAAAAGCTATCAAATATTCAAGATATACTTCCATTACTTGAGAAGATAGTTCAACAAGGGAAAAAGTTACTTATAATAGCTGAAGATGTAGAGGGCGAAGCACTTACAACTTTAGTTGTAAATAAATTGAGAGGAACATTTACCTGCGTAGCAGTAAAAGCACCTGGTTTTGGAGACAGAAGAAAAGAAATGCTTCAAGATATAGCAGTACTTACTGGTGGTCAGGTGATTTCTGAAGAACTTGGAAGAGACTTGAAGGAAGTAACATTAGAGGATTTGGGAAGAGCTGAATCAGTAAAGATAGATAAAGAAAATACTACCATAGTAAATGGAAGAGGAGATAAAAAGGCTATTAAGGATAGAGTATCTCAAATCAAGGTACAGATAGAGGAGACTACTTCTGACTTTGATAAGGAAAAACTGCAGGAAAGACTTGCTAAACTTGCAGGCGGAGTAGCCGTAATAAAAGTTGGAGCAGCAACTGAAACTGAATTAAAAGAGAAAAAAATGAGAATAGAAGATGCTTTAGCAGCTACTAAGGCAGGAGTTGAAGAAGGTATGGGACCTGGCGGCGGAACTGCTTATATCAATGCAATTCCGGAAGTGGAAAAATTAACTTCTGATATACCAGATGTAAAAGTTGGTATAGATATAGTAAGAAAGGCATTGGAGGAACCAGTTAGACAAATAGCAGCTAATGCCGGTGCTGAAGGTTCTGTAATAATTGAAAAAGTTAGAAATAGTAAAGTTGGTATTGGCTACAACGTATTAAAGGATGAATATGTAGATATGGTTGAAAGCGGAATAGTAGATCCAACTAAAGTTACAAGATCAGCACTTCAAAATGCAGCATCTGTGGCAGCTACATTCTTGACTACAGAAGCAGCAGTAGCAGATATTCCAGAGAAGAATACTCCTTCTCCAGCACCTGGTGCACCTGGAATGGGCGGAATGGACGGAATGTACTAATTCTCAATTAAATATATATCAAGTAATTCTTAGATTCAAAAGGAATGCTTTTCGTATCTGAATCTTAGAAGAATTTATCTAAGGGCGTAGCAGTGTTCATCATACCCATGTTTTCAAGAGAACGGGGTACACTGGCAATGGTAGCCTTTGGGTAAAATGGCCTCATGTCATTAGATATGGGGTCATTTTATATAATAAATTTTGTGCTGCTTTTTGAAATAACATAAATTCACATTGACAAAAGCAAAAAAATTGAATAAAATAGTGTAAATAGTTAATAAGATAGATAGAAATATATCGAAAATAGAATTTTTCCAACTCATATATTTCCTGAATATGGCAGGGAGTATCTACCGGAAGCCGTAAATTTCCGACTATGAGTGGAATTATTATGGCACAACCATATTAATTTCATCATAAATGAATTTAGTATGGATTTTTTATTAAATTAAATAGTATTTTAAGAATTACTATTAATATATTATAATTTTAGGAGTGATTTTAATTGGCAAAGATTTTAAAAGCAGCTTATACTTTTGATGATGTACTCTTAGTACCAAACAAATCTGAAGTTCTACCCAGAGAAGTTTCACTAGCAACTAATCTAACTAAAAAAATCAAATTAAATATACCTCTTATGAGTTCCAGTATGGATACTGTCACTGATTCAAAAATGGCTATTGCTATGGCAAGAGAAGGGGGCATTGGAATAATACATAAAAATATGTCTATAGAACAGCAGTCTATAGAAGTAGACAAGGTGAAAAGACAGGAAAATGGAGTAATTACAGATCCCTTTTACCTTTCACCGGATAATACCATAAATGATGCACTTACACTTATGAGTAAATACAGAATATCCGGTATTCCAATCACTGTAGACGGAAAGTTAGTAGGTATAATCACAAATAGGGATATAGTTTTTGAAACTAATTATGATAATAAGATCTCTCAGGCGATGACCAGCAAGAATCTTATAACAGCACCTGAAAATACTACTATTGAAGAAGCCAAGGAAATATTGAAAACTCATAAAATAGAAAAACTGCCTTTGGTTGATGAAAATAATAATTTAAGGGGACTTATAACTATAAAAGATATAGAAAAGGTGAAGAAATTTCCACGAAGTGCTAAAGACAGTAAAGGAAGGCTTTTATGTGGCGCTGCTGTAGGTGTTACTAGAGATATGATGGATAGAGTGGATTCACTGGTTAAAGTAGGAGTTGATGTCATAACTGTAGATACAGCACATGGTCATTCAAAAGGAGTTTTAAAAGCCGTGGAGACTATAAAACAAAACTACCCTGAATTGCAAATTATTGCAGGAAATGTTGCAACGGCAGAAGCTACCAGAGATTTAATCAAAGCTGGAGCGGATTCAGTAAAAGTAGGTATCGGACCGGGATCCATATGTACAACCAGGGTAATATCAGGGGTGGGCGTACCACAGCTTACGGCAGTAATGGATTGTGTAGAAGAGGCTGATAAATTTGGTATCCCAGTTATTGCAGATGGTGGAATAAAGTATTCAGGAGATATAGTAAAAGCATTGGCGGCCGGAGCAAAGGTAGCTATGATGGGTTCTATGTTTGCAGGTTGTGATGAGGCTCCAGGTGAAACTGAAATATATAAAGGGAGAAGCTATAAGGTCTATAGGGGAATGGGTTCTTTAAGTGCTATGGCTTGTGGAAGCAAGGATAGATATTTTCAGGAGGGAAATAAAAAATTAGTGCCTGAAGGAGTAGAGGGAAGGGTACCTTATAAAGGACCTGTGGCGGATACTATATTTCAGCTTTTAGGAGGAGTACGTTCAGGAATGGGATATTTAGGAGCACCTACATTAAAGGATCTGCATGAAAAAGCTACTTTTGTAATCCAATCCTCGGCAGGTCTTAGAGAAAGTCATCCTCACGATATATCCATGACCAGGGAAGCTCCTAACTATAGTGTCAGACAGGAATAATGAAACCAAAGTATTCATTTTGTGTAATTGGTTTATGTACCATATGTGTTTTTGGGTGATATAATTAAATCAGTTAAAATTATGATAATTATTGCAATCATTTAGGTGGTTAGGAGGAAATTTATGAATAGGCAGATGGTCATTGTAATTGATTTTGGCGGACAATATAATCAACTTATAGCAAGAAGAGTCAGGGAAAATAATGTGTATTGTGAGATAGTTCCTTATACCTGTTCCTTAGATAGTATAATAGATAAAAATCCCAAGGGGATAATATTTACGGGTGGCCCTAAAAGTGTATACGGGAAAAACGCACCAAAAATAAGTGAGGATATTTTCAAACTGGGAATCCCAATTTTGGGTATATGCTATGGACATCAATTTATATGTGCTAATTTAGGTGGAGAGGTTAAGAGCGCTGCAGTCAGAGAATATGGAAAGGCAAATGTAATGTTGGATAACAACAGTGTTTTGTTCCGTGGCATAGATAAAGAGCAGAGCTGCTGGATGAGCCATACAGATGTGGTATCCCGTGCGCCAGAGGGTTTTAAAGTTATAGCTGCTACTGATGAATGTCCTGTGGCAGCTGTAGGAAATGATTCCAAAAAGATATATGGAGTTCAATTTCACCCGGAAGTTCAGCATACTCCTTTTGGTAGAAAAATGATTACAAATTTTTTACTTGAGATCTGCAACTTAAAAGGAGATTGGTCCATGTCTTCTTTTGTGGAGGAAAAAGTAGAGCTTATAAGGGAAAAAGTTGGGGATAAAAAAGTGATATGTGCCATGTCCGGAGGTGTGGATTCTTCCGTAGCGGCAGTTCTTGTACATAGAGCTGTGGGGAAAAAACTTACCTGTATTTTTGTGGATCATGGACTTCTTAGAAAAGATGAGGGAAATCAGGTAGAACATGTATTTAAAAAACAGTTTGATATGAATTTTATAAGAGTAAATGCCAGGGACAGATTTTTGGGAAAATTAAAGGGAATATCCGATCCTGAAAAAAAGAGAAAAATAATAGGAGAGGAATTTATAAGGGTATTTGAAGAAGAAGCTAAAAAACTGGGGGAAATAGCTTTCTTAGTTCAGGGAACTATATATCCTGATGTGGTTGAAAGTGGTCTTGGAACTTCCGATACTATAAAAAGTCACCATAATGTAGGGGGACTTCCAGAAAACATGGACTTTAAACTTATAGAACCTCTCAGGGAATTATTTAAAGATGAAGTTAGGGCTGTAGGAGAAAAACTTGGTATACCCCATAAGTTAGTTTGGAGGCAGCCATTTCCAGGACCTGGTCTTGCAATAAGAGTTTTGGGAGATATTACAGAGGAGAAACTTGAAATAACCAGAGAAGCAGATGCAATATTTAGAGAAGAAATAGCGAAGGCAGGATTGGATGAATCCATATGGCAGTACTTTGCATGCCTTCCCAATATACGTTCCGTAGGAGTAATGGGTGATGAGAGGACCTACTGCTACACCGTTGCCCTCAGAGCCGTCATATCCACGGATGCCATGACTTCGGACTGGGCGAGGATACCTTATCCTGTGCTAGATAAAATATCCAGAAGAATAGTAAATGAAGTCAAAGGTGTAAACAGAATTGTGTATGATATAACCAGCAAACCACCTGCTACTATCGAGTGGGAATAATCTAATCAAAGCCGGAAACCAGCATGAATACTGGGTTTCTGGCTTTAATTAGGGCGTACCTGGATTCGATTTACACAAATCCAGGTACGCCTTGTTTATATAGTTTGCCAGTGCGTGGACTTTTTTTATTCAATATTATTTAAACTGGCTTACGCCTTAAGGTTCTTATTTCAACTTCATGGGCACCGTACATTTCAAGTAGGGATTTGTTTGTTTCATTCAGTGCCTTTTAAAAGCTGTTTTAATATTTTATCAGCATCAGACATTATACTGATTCCCTTCTATAATTAAGATATGATTTTATATAGAATGAATATAATCACGTTTTCAAAAATCATGACATATTATAATCTTATAATAATATACAAGAAAGGAATGGTATGTATAATAATTATAGAAGACATCCATGCTATTACTATTATAACTCATATTTATGCCCTTATTTAGACAATATACCAAAAGGTGATTTGAATTATTGGAGAGGGTTTGATAATACAATTAGTTTCTGTGATAATAGGGTTAAGTATGATTCAAAATTTGACTCTGTAGAAATGGAAAGGGATAACAACTCAATTCAATTGAGAGATTATGGACCACAGCCCTTTGTAGTAAATATAAATGAAGCTACTGAGCAGAATAATAACTTTCGTACTGCATTATGGACAGGAAAACATCTTCAAGTCACATTAATGAGCATAAATGTTGGTGATGACATTGGACTGGAAATGCATCCAAATGTTGATCAGTTTATACGTGTTGAAGAAGGTCAGGGACTTGTTAGAATGGGAAATAGAAAAGATAACTTGAATTTTCAGAGAAGAGTGGAAGATGATTTTGCAATAATGGTGCCAGCTGGCACATGGCATAATGTCGTCAATACAGGCAATAAACCACTTAAAGTATACTCTATTTATGCACCTCCTGAGCATCCTCGAAATACAGTCCATATGACTAAAGCGGATGCGGAAGCTGCTGAAAGGAGTCAGCAGTGATTTAAAAAAATAATTATTTTAACACCGTGTTATTCAAAAAAATTACACGGTGTTTTTTATGTTTACAAAACAAAGATTTTATAAATTTAATAGAGGAATGATAAATGTTATTTCCAGTAATAAGAGTTAAATATAAATAAGCTGATTAAGAATATTGCTGATTGAGAGACTTGGGTTAGTGCAGTTAATTAATATATGCTATAATTTTTATAACATGATAAATGCTGGGAGGTTATGATAATGCAATGATACAATTATAAATTTTGATTCGGCTCTCAGTATAAATCTTTCAAGGTATCAAGAAGATATGGTATCAGATTTAGGAATATTATCATCCTTATTATCCTGTGAATTGGAAAGCTATATGACCGGACTATTACTGAAGAAAAGAAGTCAGCTGGACAAACAGCAGTTCAAACTCAGGTATCTCAGCTTCAAACTCACACAGTTCCAAAGTGAAAAAAGCCGACTACAACAGGAAAGTTTCCTGTTATGACGTAAGGTGGATCTTTCCAAGTTGTTTAATATTTTATGTGAAAGTACAATAATTATAAATATCTATTTTAGTTTGAGGGTGTATGTAAAATGAAAATTACCGCAGAAAGAAAAGCTTTAACTGCAGATCTGTCTCTTTTATTAGTTGCATTAATATGGGGAGGAGGTTTTATAGCTGCTAAAGTGGCCCTGTCAAGTATTACCCCCTTTTATTTGCTGTCATTTAGATTTTTGTGTTCGGGATTTATTTTATATGTAATATTTTTTAAAAAAATGATAAAAATAGACAGACAAAGTTTGATTGCTGGAATTGTTCTGGGATCAATCTTGTATGCAGGACAAACTTTTCAAACTATTGGACTTAAATATACCACACCAGGCAAGCAATCTTTTTTAACTGCTTCCTATGCTGCAGTAGTACCTTTTGTATCCTGGCTGTTAACTAAAAAAAAGCCTCATGCTTGTTCGGTGTTGGCAGGTCTTTTAACTTTAATGGGAATAGGCTTTTTAAGTTTACAGCAAAATATATCTATAAGTTCTAGTGATAGTTTGACGCTGCTCTTTACAGTTGTGTATTCTTTTCAGATAGTTTTAATCGGAGTCTATGCTGAAAAAGATATAAATCCTATACAATTGACAACAGTGCAACTATTATCTGCAGGTGTACTTACATTGATCAGTGCATTAGTATTTGAACCGCATATTCAAGCTGTAAATAGTGAAGGTATTATTGGAGTATTGTATCTTATAATACTTAATACTACTGCTGCATTTTTGGTACAAAATATAGCACAAAAATATACATCTGATACTCATGCTTCAATAATATTGTCAATGGAATCGGTATTTGGGTGTTTTCTCTCCATAATTTTAATGGGAGAAGTATTTACAAAAAAGATGGTCATTGGATGTATAATTATATTTATCGCAGTGGTTTTATCCAAAAGTAATCTTAATAGTCACAGCTTTAAATTTAACAAGAACTGTTAATCAGTGCTTATCTTTTATAAAATATATAATAGGGTCAAAAATATTGGGCAATATAAATTATAAATGATTATTTTAAGATACATTTAATAATAGTAATATAATATTAAAATAAGCTAAATTGACGGAGGTGGAAATCAATTGTGTTGAATGGAGGTATAAAATTAGATTTGAGCAAGGTTTTCCCATACATACGGGAAAAGGAAATTATAAGTTGCCAGCCGGCAATATCAATTGCCCATAATATGATAGAAGATAAAAATGGCCCGGGAAATGATTTTTTGGGATGGGTTGATTTACCGGTAAATTATAATAAAAGTGAATTCAATAGAATAAAAATTGCAGCACAAAAAATACGAAGGGACTCTGATGCTTTGATAGTTATAGGAATAGGAGGTTCCTATTTAGGATCCAGAGCAGCTATAGAAATGCTTTCACATAATTTTCACAATAGCTTGCTGAAATATAAAGGGAAAAAGTTAGCGGTTTTTTATGCAGGCAATAACATGAGCTCAAATTATATGTGTGATTTGCTTCAGGCTGTAGAGGGAATGAATTTATCAGTAAACGTTGTCTCAAAATCTGGAACAACTACAGAACCAGCCGTTGCCTTTAGAATATTTAAGAGGCTGCTGGAAAAAAAATATGGAAGAGAAGAAGCTAAAGACAGGATATATGTAACCACGGATGAGAAGAAAGGTGCTTTAAGAAAACTGGCAGATAGGGAAGGCTATGAAACTTTTAACATACCGGAGGATATAGGTGGAAGGTATTCCGTACTGACAGCTGTGGGACTTTTGCCCATAGCAGCTGCAGGTATAGACATAGATGAAATGATGCGTGGTGCAGGAAATGCACGAAAAGCCTATAAGGCTGAGGACCTGAAAAAAAATCCAGCATATCAATATGCTGTAGTCAGAAGCCTATTGTATGAAAAGAAAAAGATCACTGAAGTCATAGTGAATTTTGAACCATGTCTGCATTATTTCGGAGAATGGTGGAAGCAGCTGTTCGGAGAAAGCCAGGGGAAGGATAACAAGGGTATATTTCCTGTTTCATTGGATTTTTCAACGGACCTCCATTCAATGGGTCAATATATACAACAGGGAATGAGAATAATGTTTGAAACCTTTATAAATGTAGAGAAACCCAGAAAAGAAATGTTTATAGAAAAAGAAAATGAAGATCTTGACGGGCTTAATTTTTTGGATGGAAAATCCATGGACTTTGTAAATCATCAGGCCTTTAGGGGAACAGTTTTAGCTCATAATGATGGAAATGTACCGGTTATAATTTTAAATGTACCTGAATTGACTTCCTATTACTTCGGATATATGGTGTATTTTTTTGAAAAATCCTGTGGAATCAGCGGCTATTTAATGGGAATAAATCCATTTAATCAACCGGGAGTTGAGGCTTATAAGAAAAATATGTTTGCCTTACTTGGGAAACCGGGTTATGAGGATAAACAGATGGAATTGGAAAAGAGACTTAATTCATAAGCTGATCTTGACTGCTTTATGATGCCCCTGGAATGAAGCAGTATTATTTTAATTATAATTTTGCAAGACAGCTGCTTGTTGCAGCTGCTGCACGCGTTGACAGTTATTTATATCATGTCTATAATGATAAGTATAATGAGACCCTGTTTGATAGGAGGAATTTTATGAAGAAGGTGTTTGTTAAATCATTAATAATATATGTGGTTTTATTTTTTATGATAAATTATGCCAACACTTCAAGTCTTAATCCATTATCAATAGTAAAGATTTTGGTTATTTCTGTTTTGTGCGCACTGGCGCTTTCCGGCCTTACAGTTTTATTAAAAGCAAATTTCCTGAAAAACAATAAAGATAAGTTAAAAAATAGTAAAAAACATGAAAAATAGAGGAGAGTATAATAGAAAATATGAAAATATTGGTAGATGCAGATGCTTGTCCAGGAAGGGATATAATAGAAAGTATAGCTAGAAAAAACAATATACCGGTGATAATGTACTGCGACTTAAATCATATTTTAAATTCTGACTACAGCATTGTAAAATATGTAGACAGTGGATTTCAAAGTGTGGACATGGCACTTGTAAATAAGACTGACAGTGGAGACATAGTGGTGAGTCAGGATTATGGAGTTGCAGCCATGGTACTTGGTAAAAATGCGTATGCCATAAGCCCTAAAGGATATATATACGACAATGATAATATAGATAAGCTTCTTTTTGAAAGACATATATCTTCCAAAGTCAGAAGAGCCGGCGGAAGAACATTTAACCCCAGGAAGCGCACTAAAGAAGATGACTGCAGGCTCAAAAAAAATCTACACAAATTAATAAATGAATGTCTTTGATTTTGTTATCTGGATTGATCCCCGGAGAATAATTTATCCGGAAGTGCAGAGGCACTTATTCTTCACTTTATGAAGTTGAGGGGTATTAGCAATGACAGCTATGGGATAAAATATTGAAATAAATACATAAAAAGTGCTATTACAAAATATGGAATTATAGTATAATATAAGTTAGTAGAAGTCTAATCCAGGGAATTATTTTACATAGGGGATGATTTAGATGAATGAATTGACTATAAATTGTAGTTTAAAAAGTCCACAGGCGAAGGAATCAAGGATTGTTATAAATGTAGATAATAACTTAGAACAAAAACTTATTTATAAGTATATGATAGGATGTAATGGAATATGGGACACCTTAAGAGATTTTACAAGTGACGAAAAGGTAGAGTGGATTCCAGAGGAAGACGGGAAATATATATTAATGGTACAAGCTAAAAAAGTAGGTGGAAATAAAAGCTTTGATTATATATCTAAAATGGATTATATAATAGGAAGGGCAGAGGAAAAATTAATAAGCCGCATTTATATAGATAAAGATAAACTGGAATTAGGTGACAAACTTAATATAACAGTGGAAACCACTAAGTTTCCTGTTATATTTAGGTATTGGATAAGAATAGAGGATGAGTGGGAAATGATAAAAGATTACTCGGCGGATAATATACTCTCCTGGGTAGCTAAAAGTGAGGGAGCAGGTGAAATATTGGCAGAATGCAAGAATATTGATTCAAAAAATGATTTTGATGATTTTAAAAGTGTAAAGTTTCAGGTGCTCCCTTTAAAAGATATTGTAATAACAGATTTTAAATGTTTAACCTGGGATTTGGTGAAAGATTCGGAATTGATCTTTAAAGTGGACTCAGAACACGATAATGACAGGACCATACTTTATAAGTTTTTTAAAATAAATTCCAATGGAAAAACAGAATGTGTTCAAGATTATTCCACAAAAAGGATAGTAAGTTATATGGAGAAGGAAAGTGGTGAATATAAGCTTTTATGTCTGGCAAAAGATATATATTCCATGAATAAATTTGATGATAGGGCTGTTCTGAATTTTAAGGTGAAGAAATATGATAAAATTTATATAAAAAATTTTACTACAGATATAAATTACCCGCAATTATGCGGAACAAAGGTTACTTTAAAAGCAGAAACCATAGGTGGAAGAGAACTTCTATACAGATATGTAATTGAAGGAAACTGCAGTGAGGATTCCGGCTATATTACCTGCAATAATTATGTCTGGGAAAGCAGGCAGCCAGGTAAATATAAGCTTATTTTAATGGTAAAAGATAGATCCTTTCAGGGAAATTATGAGGCAATAGAGTATTTAAACTATATTGTAGATGAAAAAAGCAGAGAACCGGTTAAGATTGAGGGAGTAATTTTAAATAGAAATAATCCCATATTGAAGAATGAGGATATCAGTATGAAGGTAAATGCTTCCGGCGGAATGGATCTTAAATATGGTTTTTTAATAAGGAAAGACGGAACTGAATTGGAAAAGATAAAATATAGCAGCAATAATTTTATGGAATTTACTCCAAGCCAAAAGGGAAAGTATGAACTGGAAGCCAGAGTAAAAGACAGGTATTCAGATAGAGAGTATGACTGTCATTCAATAATAAGCATAGACGTTTTAGACTATATTCCCGCTGTAATTGATTACATATTATATCCTGCAAAAGAGCACTTTTTAGTAGGGGATGAAATTGTCATAAGTTCTGTAGCACAAAATACCAGAAGTATTGTTATAAAATATGTGCTCAGTATAAATGGGCATAAGGTAGAAGAAACAGATTTTGTTACACAAAAAATATATGCCTTTGTTCCCAAATACAGCGGTACATATAAAGTGGAAATTTTTGCAAGGAATATTAAAAGCTGTGGAGAATTTGATTGTAAAAGAGAAGTATGTGTAGAAGTTAATGAAGCACTTCCAGTGACAAATACCAGAATAACCTGTGATAATTTGAAATTTGTCTGCAATATGCCTGTCACCTTTACAGCCCATAACCAAGGGGGAAAAGATGTACTTTATGAATTTTACATAATGGAAAATGGAGATTGGAATTTAGTTCAAGGTTACAGCAAGAAAAATTATTATACTTTTATTCCATTTAACAAAGGTGAGTATAAAGTATTAGTTCTTTGTAAAAGCCAGCACAATAAGGTGTCTTACGAGGACTACAACATGCTTTTATTTAGAACTGAATAGTAGTAAACTTAAGTTGACACAGTTTAATACGATAAAAAATTGTAATATATTTTTAAGCGGGTGAAAAAATGAGTGTAAATAACGTAAGTTCTGCAGATCAGGATAAAGATCTTGAAAAAGTCCTACAACTTCAAATGATGACTGAAATATTTAAGCAAGCTTTTGGTAATGAAGACTCTGACTCCTTTCAGCTTGTCATGGAGAGTTTGACAAAAGCATTGACTGATAGCAATGGGAATATAGATATATCTAAATTATCACTGGGTGATGAAGATCTAAGTAAGTTAGGATATGGAGGCGGGCAGAGGCTAAATACTATCTATAATAGTGTAAAAAGTGATATAAAAAGTGGAAATTCAAGTATTGATGAAGCAGTGGAGAATGCTTCTAGAAAATACGGAGTGGATAAAGATCTAATAATGGCGGTTATAAAACAAGAGTCTGATTTTAATCCTCAGTCCAAGTCTCCTGCCGGAGCTATGGGGCTTATGCAGCTTATGCCTGGAACGGCCAGTGAATTAGGTGTAACCAATCCATATGATGTAGATCAAAATGTAGATGCTGGTACGGAATATTTAAAAAATATGCTGAATATGTACGGAAATTCCAAAGAACTGGCATTGGCGGCATATAATGCAGGTCCGGGAACCTTAAAAAACAGAGGTGTAGCTAGTAGCTCGGATATTGCTAAACTGCCTTATGAAACAAGAAATTACGTGCAAAAAGTTATGCAGTATTATGCATAATGACAAATACAAATATTTAGGTTTTAAATATTTAAGTACAGCTTTATATCTGAAATTTATAATTGTGAAATGCAGAACTGTAAAACCTTATGGATTGATGTTCTGTATTTTTATGCATGGATTTATTTAATTGTGTGAATCCTTAAATATTGATTTGCATAGTATTATTTTATGTCAAATGGAAAAATACTATAGTATTGTTAAAAGAACTGTAAATTGTGAATTAAAAGGGAGGCAATGAAGTGGATAGATTAGATAAGATATTGGCTAATTTAGGTTACGGTACCAGAAAGGAAATAAAATCCACAGTAAAAAATGGAGAAGTTAAAGTGGACGGGATAGTTGTAAAAGACAATTCTATAAAAATAGATCCATACAATTGCAAGATAGAGGTTTGTGGAAATAATATAGATTATAGGAAGTACATATATATCTTAATGAACAAACCGGATGGAGTCGTATCTGCAACTTTTGACAATCTTGATGAGACGGTTATAGATATTCTGGAGCCTAGGTATCAGGCATTTAAGCCTTTTCCTGTAGGAAGGCTGGATAAGGATACCAGGGGATTATTACTGATTACCAATGACGGGGACTTAAATCACAGGTTAATATCCCCCAAAAATCATGTGGATAAGGTATATTATGCTGAAATAGATAGGCCTGTGTATAAATCTGATATTGATAAATTTGAAAAGGGCATAGTATTGAAAGATGGGTATAGGTGCCTGCCTGCCAGGTTGAAAATTATAGAATCCGATGAAGATGGTTCAAGAGTGGAAGTAACCGTACAAGAGGGAAAATTCCATCAAATTAAAAGAATGTTCAATTCTTTAGAAAAAAATGTGGTATATTTGAGAAGAATACGATTTGGACCAATAGAATTAGAAGAAGGTTTAGAGGAAGGAGAATATAGAGAATTGTCTAAAGAAGAAATTGAAAGTATGAAAAAAATTTGAATGTGAATTTTTTTCATGCATATAAATATAAATTTTACTTGAAATTTTATTTAGACTTTACTATAATGAAAGTGCAAGGATAAATAAAAGGATGATAGCCCCCTTTTTATTTATGAGCAAACAGTCCATGCCCCAATGGGCTGTTTTTACTTTTTGCAGATGTATTTTTTCACATATACTAAAATTTTATGAATAACTCTTAGGCAGGGAATGGCAGCAGGTGGATAAATGTAATATAATATGCTGTATTGTAAAAATATTTGCAATTTTATGGATCAGTAGTTTAATACGTGATAGAATTAAAGAAGAGGCGTGTTAACAAGTGATTCTTCAGTTCAGCTGGAGTTTTGTTCATAAGGAATGTTTCTTTCAGCTGAACATTAGAAGGAACTTATCCAGTGGTATAGCATTGCTTATTCCCATTTTATTGAGGACTTTAGCAATGACCACAGCCATGGGATAAATATACATGAATAAGGAGTGACGTTCATGGGAGAATATAAATCCAAATTGGAAAGCAAAGAAATGGATTATTTATGCGAGGCGGTATTATGCTTAAAGACAAAAGAAGAATGTTATAGGTTTTTTGATGATATATGCACTATAAACGAAATAAAATCTTTGGAGCAAAGGCTTCAGGTAGCTAAAATGCTCAGCAATAAAAAGACCTATTTAGATATAGCTGCTGCAACGGGAGCTAGTACTGCTACTATAAGTAGAGTGAATAGATGTCTTAATTATGGAAGTGATGGATATAAGGTAGTATTGAAAAGATTGAAATAAAATATTTTCAGTATAAGTAAAATTTAAAGGTGCTGATGAATAGTCAGCACATTTTTTTATGCCTTCTATGATTAAAGTATTGCTGAAATGTTATAATATTAGACATAAAGCAGATGTATATAATTATAGTTTAAATGGAAATATAAGTTGATATTTATAACAGTATAAATATAAAAATAGGAGTGAATTTTATGGATTTAAAAAACCTTTTGAACAAGGAACAGTATGAAGCAGCGGTAACAATAGATGGTCCTCTGTTAATTTTAGCTGGGGCGGGATCCGGTAAGACAAGAGTTCTTACTTATAGAGTAGCTCATATGGTTAAAGATTTAAATATCTATCCCTCAAAGATATTGGCCATAACTTTTACCAACAAGGCAGCAGGAGAAATGAAGGATAGGATAAGAGAACTTGTTGGAGATGAAGTGGACAGTATGTGGATATCCACATTTCATTCAAGCTGTGTGAGGATATTAAGAAGGGAAATAGACAAACTTGGATATAATAAAAATTTTGCCATATATGACAGCTATGATCAAAAGGTGCTTATAAAGCAGTGTATGAAGGAATTGAATATAAATGACAAGGATATAACCGATAGAGAAATAATAAGTAAAATTAGTGGACAAAAGGATGATTTAGTGCCTCCGGAACAGTTCAAAAGGGAAAATGAAGGTAATTTTAGAATTAATAAAATTGCAGATGTATATTTGTTATATCAAAAAAAACTGAAAGATAATAATGCCCTGGATTTTGATGATCTCATATATAAAACTGTACAGCTTTTTAAAAGTCATTCCGATGTGCTGGAATTTTATCAGAGAAAATTTAAATATATAATGGTGGATGAATACCAGGATACTAATAGATCCCAGTATGAGTTTGTTAGGTTATTGGCTCAAGGACATAATAATATATGTGTGGTTGGAGATGATGATCAGTGTATTTATGCCTGGAGGGGAGCAGATGTAAGAAACATTTTGGATTTTGAACAGGATTATCCAAATGCAAAAGTAATAAAGCTGGAACAAAATTACAGATCAAAGGGAAATATATTAAAGGCAGCCAATGATGTTATAAGCAATAATGCTCATAGAAAGAGAAAAGTGCTTAGAACTGAAAGCGAAAGCGGAGATAAAATAAAATTGTATAGAGCATATTCCGATATTGATGAAGGAAGATATGCGGCATCCAGGATAAAAGAGATGTTAAAAGAAAATGGAAAAAGACAGTATAAGGATTTTGCAATACTTTATAGAACAAATGCCCAATCCCGTATTTTTGAAGATGTATTTATGAAATCAAATATACCTTACAGAATAATTGGAGGCCTTAAATTTTATGATAGAAAAGAAATAAAAGATATCATGGCGTACCTGAAATTTATAAATAATCCTTTGGATGACGTGAGCCTTAGAAGAATAATAAATGTACCAAAGAGGAGCATAGGAAATTCTACAGTACAGAAGATACAAAATTTTGCTGATTCCATGGAGGAATCTCTGTATAATGTGATTTTAGACGTGGACGAAGTGCTGAACTTACCAAAAAGAAGTGTTAATTCCATAAAAAAATTTGTAAGTATCATAAACACTTTTATTAAGAATAGGGATAAAATACCGGTATCTGCTTTGATAAAGCAAATATTGGATATTACCGGATATTTGGAGGAGCTTAAAATCAACAAGGAAGCAGACAGTATAAGCAGGGTGGAAAATCTTAAGGAACTTGTATCAGCTGCTTCTGAATTTGAAGCTGCATCAGAGGATACAACTCTTTCTGCATTTTTGGAAAAGGTAACCCTGGTTTCAGATATAGATAATTTTGATGATAATGCGAATTCAGTTGTATTGATGACTGTTCACAGTGCAAAGGGACTGGAATTTCCAGTAGTATTTATGGTGGGAATGGAAAATGGTATATTTCCAGGTATGCAGTCATTAGACAATGCTGAGGAGATGGAAGAATCCAGAAGACTTTGTTATGTGGGTATAACCAGGGCTAAAGAACAACTTTATATGACCTCTGCTGAAACCAGACGGGTATTTGGCAGGGTAGTGGCATATGAACAGTCTAATTTCATAGATGAGATATCCCGTGAATTAAGGGAATATGATACATTGAAGAAAAACAGCATAAATAATTTTTCAGATAAAGTTCTGGATAAGAACACTTTTTCGTGGACAAAAAAAGTGACTTCTGATAATTTATCAAAGGCAGTGAGGACTCCAGCTGCAAATAGTATTTCTAATGAAAATTGTCTGAAACCTGAAGGCATAAAAGAGGGAATAAAGGTTAAACACAGTAAATTCGGGGTGGGAACTATTGTCAGCATATCAAAGAATGGAAGTGATATAAAACTCACTATAGTTTTTGATAAAATGGGAATAAAAAATTTGATGTATGGAATAGCTCCATTGGAAGCCGTATAGGTCATATGTTAAATTTATTTATGAGGTGATGTAATGAGTGATGATATTGTATGCAAGATGAACAAAATTATAAAAGAGCTAAATAAGTACGCCTACGAATATTATGTAGAGGATAATCCAAGTATTTCAGATAAGGAATATGATATAAAGTATGATGAACTTGTAAAATTGGAAACTGAAACGGGAGTGGTTTTTCCCTATTCTCCCACTCAGAGAGTGGGAGACACTGTGTTGTCTCAATTTCAAAAGTATGTACATCGGGGCAGGTTATGGAGCCTTGATAAGGCCCAGAGTGTAGGTGCCATAGAGGAATGGCACTTAAGAAATGAAAAAATCATAAGTGATTATAATCTAACCCATGAAGATAAATTGCCGCAGTTAAGGTATGTACTAACCAAAAAATTTGATGGACTTACTATAAATTGTACTTATGATGAAAATGGATATTTAGCAAAAGCTGCAACCAGAGGTACAGGTATTGTGGGAGAGGACATAACAGCTCAGGCAAAAACAATAAAGTCCCTTCCTCTTAAAATAGATAATTATAATTTGGTTGAAATACATGGGGAAGCTATTATGACTAAGAAAGCTTTTGAACAGTATAATAAAAAAGCCAAGATCCCTCTTAAAAACTTGAGAAATGGTGCAGCTGGAGCTCTCAGAAATTTAAATATAAAGGAAACAGCTAGAAGAAACCTTTCGGCATTTTTTTATGATGTAGGATATAATGAGGGAAAATCCTTTGAAAGCTATGTGGAAATGATGAATTTTATAAGAGAAATGGGCCTGCCCCAGGACAATTATCTTAAAGTATGTACCAATATGGATGATATAAAAAGCGAGCTGGAGTATATACACGGCATAAGGGAGGAACTTCAATATGATATAGATGGTGTAGTAATAGTGGTGGATGATATGAGAACCAGAGAGGTTATTGGATATACTGTTAAATTTCCCAAATGGGCTATAGCATACAAGTTTGAGGCAGAAGAGATTACCACAAGGCTTTTAGGTGTTGAGTGGAATGTAGGCCGCAGTGGAAGGGTAACACCCACTGCCATTCTGGAACCGGTGGAACTAGCCGGGGCTACGGTAAAAAGGGCAACCTTGAATAATATGGATGACATAAAAAGAAAGGGAATAAAAATAGGCTGCAGAGTATTTGTAAGAAGATCCAATGATGTAATACCGGAAATCACATCGGTTGTAGAGGACAATTTAGAGGAAGCCAAGACAATAGAAGTTCCTAAAAAGTGTCCATACTGTGGAAGCCGGCTCATAAAAGACGGAGTTCACTATTTTTGTGAAAATACACTTTCATGTAAACCGCAAATGGTAAAAAGTATAGTTCATTTTGGAAGCAGGGAGGCAATGGATATAGAAGGATTTAGCGAAAAAACTGCAGAGCAGCTTTTTGAAAAATTAAATATAAAATCCATAGCTGATTTATATAGAATTCATAAAGAGGATTTAATGACTTTAGATAAATTTGGAGAAAAAAAGTCTCAAAACCTTATAAATGCCATAGAAAAAAGTAAAAACTGTGATTTGGCTTCATTTATATATGCACTTGGAATACCCAATGTGGGCAAAAAGACTGCTGCTGATTTATGTAAAAAATTCAATAGTTTGGAAGACATTCAAAAAGCTGAATTGGATGAACTTGTGTCCATTAAGGATATAGGAGAAACAGTGGCAAAAGGTGTAATAGAATTTTTTAAGCTGGATAATATAATAGAGAATGTAAATGAATTATTGAAGCTGGGAATTAAGCCTTATTTTAAAAAAGTTAACATAGAGAATAATGTATTTGAAGGAAAGACAATAGTGGTTACGGGAACTTTGAAAAACTATTCAAGAGTGGAAATAAAAGAAAAATTGGAATCCCTGGGCGCCAAGGTTTCCGGCAGCGTAAGCAAAAAAACAGATTATGTCATAGCAGGTGAATCCACTGGAAGCAAGTACGAAAAGGCAGTTCAATTTGGAGTTGAAATAATTGATGAGAATCAATTTGAAAATATGCTATAAATATTTACAAAATAATTAAAGAGAGTTATTATAAAAATAGTTTTATTTTATATCATAACTAAACTTCAGGTAAAAACCTGTGGAGGAAAAAATGAAAAAGACAATAAGTTTATTGGGATGGATAGGCGTTATATTTACTATCATTGCATTGGTATTAACACTTCTTACTACATATCATTTTACATATGTAAAGTATTTTAATGACTACTGTACACTGCAGTGGAGCATATTTGGCACTATGATGATATGGGCCGTAAATATGATGGTTTTTAGAACTAATTTCAAAAATATAGTGTATCCTATAACTTGTGTTATAATAGCTTGTGCAACTATGTTTTTTATGTATATGAAGGTTTATTAGTATGGAAAGACAATCTTTTTAGGATTGTCTTATTTTTTTGTAATTATATGTACGTATTGAGTTAATTTTTCCAGAAGGTAATTTTTATATTTTAGCTGTGACAATATCTGTTTGATAATTATAAATCCCCATATTAAAACAAACATTACGGTACACATAGTCAGGATACCTAAAATTTCTATTACAAGTAACATCTTTACATTCCTCCGTATAGATGAAATTTCAAGGATACAAAAATATTTAAAATATACGTGAACATTATAGCATAAAAAAGCTATATTAAAAATATTATAACATAACTTGATTATTTTTATAATAACTGACAATAATTTAAATTGTATTCCATTATAATGAAAATAAGGAGACATATATGAAGAAACTTATTTATATGATATCCATTATATTGATAATTTCAATAATTACAATAACCTTAATAGGTGGTTCTCTTGAAAAAAAAGTTCAGGAAACTGAAAGCAATGATTATAAAAATAGTTTAGTATATAATTTGGGCGAATTGCCTAAAGATTTAGTAATGCTTGATTCTGATAATATAAGACAAAAAGATATACTTGCCAATACCTTCCAGGGACTTGTAGACAGTGATGAAAATGGCAGGATAATTCCTGCACTGGCAGAAAGCTGGAAGGTGGATGAAGGTGGAACCAGTTATACTTTTAAAATAAGAAAAAATGCAAAATGGAGTAATGGCTCCCATATTACTGCATATGACTTTGTAAACTTTTTTTCTGATGTATTAAATGCGGATATGAACAATATATATTCCCAGCAGTTGAATTGCATATTCGGGGCAGAAAAATACAGACAGGGAAAATGTGAATTTAAAGATGTTGCCATAAACGCCATGGACAGTAAAACATTATGCATAAGATTGAATTATCCCTGCAATTATCTGCTTAATATACTGGCACAACCTATATATTCGCTTAGAAATATTGATTATAAGATTGTGAATTGGAAAAAGGATTATAAGTCAATATTGTATTCAGGAAGCTTTACCATAGATAATGTATCCAGTGACGGAAATATTACCTTAAAGAAAAATCTTAACTACTGGAATAAATCCCAGGTGAAAAGCAGCAAGGTAATACTCACCTGTTTAAAAACCAGTGAAAGTGCATTGGCAGCCTTTGAAGATTATAGAATAAATGTATTTGCAAATCCTCCATTAGGAGAAATTAAAAATATAAGGAATAAGGTAAATTATATAACTGTACCTAGATTAGAGGGAAAGGGCATAGCTTTTAATATGAAGGAAAAGAATATTGTAAGCAGTATACAATTCAGGAATTTCGTGTCTATGGTTATTGACAGAGAAAATATAGTTGAAAACATATTGTACGGCACTGCATCATCGGCTGCTTCATATGTACCTGATTACGTAAGTGATGGATTGAATGGTAATTTTATAAATAAGGTATATTTTCAGAGTACAGCACAAACAGAAGGTGCTGCCGATATGATAAAAGGTTTGAATTATAGTGAGGACGAGGGCCCTTTAAATCTAATATATGTTGATACAGTTGAAAATAAAAAAGTATGTCAGGATATAGCCCAGCGTATAAAAAAGGCTGCTGGAATAACTGTAGACTGCCGGGGATATGAACTGTCCCAATTTAATGAACAGCTGAAAAAAGGAAATTATGACATGGCGGAAATAAATTATAGAGGGGACTATGATTATCCATCTGCATTTTTGGATATGTGGAAATCCTCCTCCATATATAATTTATACGGATATAAAAATATACAAATTGAAGATAAATTGATGAATGCAGTATTTGAAAAAGATGGGAGTCAAAAGATAGAAATGTTTAGGGATATAGAGAATACTTTGGCTCAGGATATGCCTATGGTACCTTTATACTTTAATGATACGGTGATTATTTCAAAAACCTATGTGACAGGTATTTATGCCAACAGGATGGGAAATATAAAATTGGATAAGGCTTATTTAACTCATTGACTTGGCAAATATATGGATTATATTAAAACAGCATGATAACAAGAAAGGTCCCATAAATTATGGAACCTTTCGGTTAAGTCTTATTTTAAATTAGGTTAAGTTTTTTACCTTAAAGAGGAAGAACTTTATTTCTTATCTGATTCTTTGGAGAAAAGTACATGCAGTTTGTTTGTAGGGATGAAAAGTTTGTAATAGTATTAATACGATTCAAGGTGCATTTTCCATTCCTTTCATGTATACATTTTTCAGAACAATTAATATCCATCATTGCCTATCACCTTCCTTGTAAGAATCAGAATGAGCTTTAAAATCAACGATAAAATGCTTGTACTGGAGTGATATTATTATATCCTAAAGGTAAGAAATTTATCCTTGGAATAATGATGGTATTTTAGGTTGTAAAAAGTGCAGTATAATAAAGAATGAAAACATGTTTTTGTATGTGTCAAAGGAAGTTTTTACAGATTTAAATTTTTGCTTTTTCATGCTGTAAGTCACATATTTGCAAAAAACAGGGGCTATTTCACAGACTTCAGGAGAAGGAATGGAAGTTGTTCTGAAACTTTGTTCATCTATTAAATCCTCTGATTTAAGAGAAAAATTTTTATATCGTTCCACATTATTCAGATCAGGAGCCTCAGGCCAGCTTAAAATTATACCTGAATCTATAAGCTGATGGTTGAATATGTCCAATGCTATTAAACTGTTTTTATCCCTGTTATTATACATTTCTGTATTTATCAAAAAAACCATAAGATATAACATAACTTCCAAGCATGTAAATTCAATATTTTTTTTAGAGGTATTTTTTATAAAAAGCCCCTTTTCCGAATCATAAAGTTTTAAAAGTCTTTCAAATATAAGGTTTGCATTGTCTTTATATTTTATAAAATTTGTATATTTATATATCATGATAAAGTTTATATAATTTAATGAGTCGTTTTCTACATCCACTTCTTTTGCCATATTGCACTGGGAATTCATATGATAAAATTTTTCAAACAGGAGTTCCGATATATCAAGTATTAGATCCTTGCATTTATCATCTTTGGAATAGCTATAAAATATATTTAGTGCAAAACATAATTTTGTAAGTTCTTCAAAAGATAATTCATATAAATCATTTTTAGAATCAATAAGCATATTTAAGATGTCAAATGAAAAATTTTTGAAATCTTCTTTACTCTCATCCTCAGTTAAAGTATTGCATTTATAGTATGCAGCCATTAACAGTGCCTGAGATGAGAATTTGAATTTTTTATCTTTGTCTGTAAATTTAACCTCAGCTGTATTTGATCCGGCCTCACATTTCTTATCTATAAATACACCTTCAGTGTTTCTGAAGTAAGATGCATAAAACTCCAGCTGCTTTTTACATAAAGAGATATACAGTTTTCCCAAATTGTATTTATTTTTATCTATGTTGTGAAAAGAATTGTAGTAATCTGAAAGTTCCATAAGACACAAGGTCATAAATGCGTTGCTGTCTATGTTTATTTCTTTTTTGAATTTATCGTCGTTCCAGCATAACTTATTATCCATATTTATAAGAATAGGATTTGCTTTTCTATAAATACATAAAAGTGGAGAAAGATCTTTAAATGTGTTAATATCAAAATTAGATATATTTTTGGAGCCTATTCTGCTGGCTGAAGTGGAAATTCCACATTTTGAGTGTAGTACAATATCTTTTAAAGATTCTTTTGAAAAATAAAATAACTGTTGTTTAACATCAATAGGTTTTATTTTATTGATTTTTAAAAAAGGCCCTATATATTTCAAAATATTTACACCTACCATAAATTAATCCCTATATAAATAATATGAAATAGGATGTAAAATAGTGCTTATTTATTTTAGAAAGGAAGAAATTTTATGAAAATCGGAAAATTGGATTGGAATGATTTAAAAGCAATAATAGATAAAAATAGAACAGTTGAGAGAAAGGATGTTAGAATAAGAAGCGGTATAGGAGAGGACTGCAGTGTAATAAATTTTGGAGACAAAGAATGTATCGTTTCTACGGATCCTATTACGGGTGCTGATTTAAATAGCGGTGTACTTGCAGTACATATAAACTGTAATGATATAGCATCCTGTGGAGTTGAACCAGTGGGAATTTTAGTTACAATTCTTGCTCCTGAGAATTGCTGTTTGGAAGATATAAATAGAGTTATGAGAGAAATAAGCCTGGAGGCAGGTAAGCTGAATGTAGAAATATTAGGTGGACATACAGAAGTAACTAAAGCAGTCAACAAAATGGTTATTTCCTGCACTGCAATAGGGAAAGGGGATAAAGGCAAAGCCGTATCCACTTCAGGGGCAAAAGAAAATGATGATATAGTAGTAACAAAGTATTTGTGCCTGGAGGGAACCAGCATTGCAGTTAATGATTTTGAGAAAAAGCTTAAGGGCATACTTACACTTGAAGAAATAAATGAAGCAAAGGATTATATAAAGCATATAAGTGTAGTTAAAGAAGGGGTGTTATCCGGGAAATTTGGAGTGAATTCCATGCATGATATAACTGAAGGAGGCCTTTTAGGGGCACTTTGGGAAGTAGCTGAAGCAAGCAAAGTTGGCTTTAAAGTATATGAAGATAAAATACCGCTTACTAATATAACTAAAAAAATATGTGATGAATATTCCATAGATCCCTTAAGGTTTATTTCCTCTGGAAGTATGCTTATAACCACTGAGAATGGAAGTGGATTAGTTGATATGTTAAAGTGCAGCGGTATTAAGGCAAGTGTTATAGGAAAAGTTACTAAAAAAGAATGTATTCTGGTTTCCGGTGAAAAGGAACGAAAGGTAATGCCTCCTAAAAGTGACGAATTATTTATATTGGAGGAAAAATTAAAATAATTGATGTATAATTAGTTTATTAAAATATAGTTTTGATTCTGGAGGTAAAATATGCGAGTTGACGGTAGAAAAAATGATCAAATTAGGCCTATAAAAATAACAAGAAATTATACAAAATATGCGGAGGGATCTGTACTGATGGAAACTGGGGATACAAAGGTAATATGTACTGCATCCATAGAGGATAAGGTTCCTCCTTTTTTAAAGGGAAGAGGGGAAGGCTGGATTACCTGTGAATATAATATGCTTCCCAGGGCCACTCAGGTCAGGAAGGTAAGGGATATAACCAGAGGGAAAATTGATGGCAGGACTATGGAAATACAGAGGCTTATTGGCAGAGCTCTTAGATCTGTAGTGGATTTGAAAGCTATAGGTGAAAAAACCATATGGATTGATTGTGATGTGATTCAGGCAGATGGAGGCACTAGAACAGCTTCTATATCCGGAGCATTTGTATCGCTGGTGGATGCAGTAAATAGACTTCATAAAAGATCTCCTTTTAAGGTTTATCCAATAAGAGATTTTGTAAGTGCCATAAGTGTGGGAATTGTAAATGATGTAAGAATGTTGGATTTATGTTATTTGGAGGATTCAAGAGCCAAAGTAGATATGAATATAGTGATGACAGATTCAAATGAATTTGTGGAAATACAAGGTACAGGAGAACAAAGTCCATTTACAAAGGAAGACTTAAGTGAACTTATGATATTAGGAGAAAAAGGTATAAAAAATATGATCCATGCCCAAAAAAATAGCTTGAAGATGGATTCCCTGTGGATAGGGACAGGTGATAGATAGTGAAAAAATTAGTAGTGGCAAGTAATAATCATAATAAGATAAGAGAGATTAAACAGATATTTTCAAAATGTCCTGTAGAAGTTTTATCCATGAAAGAAGTTGGAGTGAATATAGATATCGAAGAAGATGGAGTTACATTTTTGGAGAATGCTTATAAGAAGGCCGAAACCGTATACCGCCTTCTTGAACAAAAGGTCATGGTATTGGCAGATGATTCAGGCCTCATGGTCAAAGGATTAAATGGAGAACCAGGAGTACATTCTGCAAGATTTGCAGGTGAACATGGAAATGACAAAAAAAATAATGAAAAACTTTTAAAACTTCTTAAGAATATGGATAGGGAAAGCAGAAAGGCAAAGTTTTTATGTACTATTGTATTGATAGAAGATTTGAATAAGGTAATTCAGGTTCAGGGAGAAGCAGAGGGGTTAATATGTGAAGAAGAAAGAGGAATCAATAAATTTGGCTACGATCCTCTATTTTATGTACCAGAATATAATATGACTTTTGGAGAAATGCCTGCTGAATTAAAAAACTCTATAAGTCATAGGGCAAAAGCATTGGAAAAATTAAGGAGAGAAATGAAAAAAATATATAGAGAGGGAGATATAAGGTTTGCAGATAGGAGTAATAAGTGATACGCATAGAGACAGGAAGTTTGCTGATAGGGTTAAAAATGTTTTTTCTGATATGGATATGATTATTCATTTGGGAGATAATGTTCAGGATGTTTTGAAGATAGAAAAGTTTTATACCGGGCCTATTATCAATGTAAGGGGAAATTGTGATTTTTCGGTAGGCGTTCCCAGTGAAAAAATTGAGACCATAGGCGGTAAAAGGTTTTTTATAACTCATGGGCACAGGTATGATGTGAAATATGATCTGTCCAGATTGAAATATAAGGCTGTGGAGGAAAATGCGGATATAGTTTTATTTGGACATACACATCTGTCTAAAATAATTTATGAAAATGGAATATGGTTTGTTAATCCTGGCAGTCCATCCGTGCCTAGAGACGGTTTTAATAGTGTGGCAATAATAAGTTTGGAGGATGGAAGTATAAACCCTGAAATTAAAGGAGTGTAAATAAAATAAAAAAAATCTTCAATTAGGTATTGACGAATTCATATATATCGTGTAGAATAATTTATGTCGTCAAGAGTTTAAAAAGATTTTTAATATAAGTGAAATTAGCTTTTAATGTCGGGGTGTAGCGCAGATGGGAGCGCGCGTGGTTTGGGACCATGAGGTCGCAGGTTCAATCCCTGTCACCCCGACCATTTGAATTTAATTTAGGAATCTATAAATTCATGATATATTAAATTCACTTATATAATGATAGGAATTGTGCGGGTGTAACTCAATGGTAGAGTGCTAGCCTTCCAAGCTAGTTATGAGAGTTCGATTCTCTTCACCCGCTCCAAGCGTGCGTCTTTAGCTCAGTTGGATAGAGCAACGGCCTTCTAAGCCGTGGGCCGGGGGTTCAAATCCCTTAAGACGCACCAATATGCGCCATTAGCTCAGTTGGTAGAGCATCTGACTCTTAATCAGGTTGCCCGGGGTTCGAGTCCCCGATGGCGCACCAAATATGGTGGACGTAGTTCAGCTGGTAGAGCGCCAGATTGTGGTTCTGGTTGTCGTGGGTTCGAACCCCATCGTTCACCCCAGTGTTGGGATGTAGCCAAGTGGTAAGGCAATGGACTTTGACTCCATCATTCGTAGGTTCAAATCCTGCCATCCCAGCCATTTAATGGTTTACTAGCTCAGTTGGTAGAGCACATGACTTTTAATCATGGTGTCCGGGGTTCGATTCCCCGGTAAGCCACCAATACAATATATAAGTTTTATTTATATTGTAAATTTGATGTAGTAAAATTCTAGTATTTATTTTTATATATGCAGGTGTGGCGGAACTGGCAGACGCACTAGACTTAGGATCTAGCGCCTATGGCGTGGGGGTTCAAATCCCTTCACCTGCACCAAACCATAAATGTGGGATTTTTTTATTATGCGGGAGTGGCTCAGTGGTAGAGCGTCACCTTGCCAAGGTGAACGTCGCGAGTTCGAATCTCGTCTTCCGCTCCAAATATGAAGTAGGGAATATTGCGGGTGTAACTCAATGGTAGAGTGCTAGCCTTCCAAGCTAGTTATGAGAGTTCGATTCTCTTCACCCGCTCCAAGGAATACGCGTCTTTAGCTCAGTTGGATAGAGCAACGGCCTTCTAAGCCGTGGGCCGGGGGTTCAAATCCCTTAAGACGCACCAGATAAGCGCTATTAGCTCAGCTGGTAGAGCATCTGACTCTTAATCAGGTTGCCCGGGGTTCGAATCCCCGATGGCGCACCACATGATTAATATATATGCCGGGGTGTGGCGCAGATGGGAGCGCGCGTGGTTTGGGACCATGAGGTCGCAGGTTCAATCCCTGTCACCCCGACCACTTGAATTCAACAGATAAAGAATTAATGTTCTAAATATATGTGTATTATGATTATGCATCAATTAATAACAGATTTGCGGGTGTAACTCAATGGTAGAGTGCTAGCCTTCCAAGCTAGTTATGAGAGTTCGATTCTCTTCACCCGCTCCATTTGTATTTTAAAAATAATATAATAAGCACCCATAGCTCAGCTGGATAGAGTGATGGACTTCGAATCCAGAGGCCGGGAGTTCGAATCTCCCTGGGTGCACCATAAACCATTGATAACACTGACTTTCAGTGTTTTTTATTTTGTCTAAAAATAAAATTTGCCCTCTTTTTTGCCCCTTATAGATTTTCAAAAATAAAAAGGAACTATTTTGTCCCCATGAATTTATACAGATCATTCAATTTGGATGCTGCTTTTTTCTTCATGCCTTCCAGTACATGAGTGTAAATATCCAATGTGGTTGATACATTGCTATGGCCAAGTAATTCCTGGACTGTTTTAGGTTCTTCACCCAATTCAAATAACCTGGTAGCAAAAGTGTGCCTCAGATCATGAAATTTCCTATCTTGTAATCCCATCTTATTAAGTATTCTTTTAAATCTTTTACGTACATTGCTACTATCTAAATATTTACCGTATATACTGCAGAATACTAAATTATTATCTTCATATAGATTAGCCATTTTCAATTTTAATTTTCTTTGACGTAATTGGTATTGCTGCAGCCTTTTAGTCAAAAATATAGGTATTGACACAATTCTATTACTATTTTCACTTTTAGGTGTCTGCAGTGCTATGTGGCAATTCTTACGGCCGTTCTTATCCACATCACTGATATATTTTACGGTCTTATTTACTTGTATAGTATCATCCTCAAAATTAATATCATCCCAGGTTAAAGCCAATAATTCACCCTGCCTCAATCCTGAATTAAGTGCAGTTAAAAACAATACTTCCAGGTCATTCCCTTTTATGGCTTCAATGAATTTTTGCTGTTCTTCTAGAGTAAATGGCTTTACATCATTAGCCTTATTCAATTTGTTTTCTTCATTATCTTTGGGCAGGACTATTGCCCGGGAGAAATCTTTTATAATCATGTTGCTATCATAGGCATATCTGATGGCCGGAGCTATTAATTTGTGCAGATTTTTTATGCAATTTACTGACTTGCCATTTTTAAATAATTTGTTGTAATAGTCTTGTATATCCTTAGAAGTGAGATCTTTTAGTTTTATATTTGTTATTTCACTATCTTTGATATAATTTCTGTATACACCTTCATATCTTTCTCTAGTGGATGGCTTTATATCTATAAAATGCACATCAAAGAGCCAGTCAATTATAAAATTTCCAAAGAATTCCTTATTGTTGATGCCATAGTCAAGTTCTTTGGTAGCAGCTTTTATCTTGGATTCAAGTTCCTTTACAGTGCTCCCATATATGTCTTTTGGCTTTTTAAGATTTTTATGTCTCAATCTATAGAAGTAATATTCCCTGCCATTTTTAACTTTTTTCTTGTAAATTGTTTTGGCCATGATTTACTCCTTTCCTTAGTTTATTGTAGTTACTATCAAATATTATAAAGTACCTACACATCTAAAGTATTGAAATCAATTTCTAAATCATCATATATCCCAACTTTTATTTTATCTGTAAATGAATAAGCTTTAGGAGCTCCATAATGCATGGTATCGTCAAGTTTGTATATCAATATACTTTTATCCATAGGATTTACTATCCAGTATTCACGTACTCTAAAATGCTCATATAGGCCCAACTTACGTACATAGTCATTGGATTGATTAGAGGGTGATACTATCTCAATAATTAAGTCTGGTGTACCCACACAGCCTTTATCATTCAATTTATTCTTGTCACATATTACGGATATATCAGGCTGAACAATGTTCTTACAGTTTTCAATGTTATTATCATCAGTGAGAAATACGTCAAAGGGTGCTATATCCACTTCACATGATCCATTATTGGATTTTATATAATTGTTGAAGATGGTTGATATCTCTACAATTAACCTCTGGTGTATTCTTGATGGTGCAGGGGACATGTCATATATAGTGCCTTCTATAAGCTCTATTCTGGTACCTTCAGGGTAATTCATGTAGTCGGTGTAGGTATAAGTCTTATTCTTAGCTGTATTAACCATAATTCTTATCTCCTTTCAATAAATTTCGGATATTGAATCCATAGGCTGATCCCGTTTAAAAGGGTGCAGCAGGTTTGACGCAAGGTTATTTGTCGTTATTTTTATCATTATTAGAATTGCTTGATTTAATATTGCCATAATGTCTTAGTCTATTGAGAGTGACATCTTTAATTAAGCCTGAAATATCTACTAAAGCATTGGTATTGATTATTTTGGATAAATCGTATTTGTTCATAGTGTAATTTTCATTGACATACTCAATAACTGAATACATAGTATCAATTTCTTTTTTTGCAGTTTCTTTAGCCATTGATTTAATATATTCAGTTTGGTTTTCATCTCCTATTAATTCAGCAGTAGTTACTTCAAGAGCTTTAGCTATTTTATCTATTATTTCTATATTTGGTTTTCTATCTCCACGTTCATAATTTCCAATTCCTTGTTCTGAAAGTCCAACTTTATTCCCGAGTTCTTTCATTGTTAGACTTTTACTTTTTCTTATTTTTCTTATAGATTCTCCAATATTCAAATAATATCACCTCTATTTTAATTATAATCAATATATAGTAAAAGTAAACAAAATGTTTAGAAATTTTTAAAATACAGTTGACATTAAACAAAACGGGGTGTATTATAGATATATACTAAACAAAACGGGAGGTAATTATGAATTGATTAAAATAAATCATAATAAGTTTTTACTTGAATTTGCAAGATCTGAAATGACTACAACTGAGCTTAAAGAAAAATCAGGAGTAGGAAGAAATACTATATCAAGGATTATTAATGGAGATTGCACTGTTAGACCTTTAATAATTGGAAAATTGGCCAAGGCTTTAAATGTTGATGTAGAACAAATTATTGATATTAAATGATAATAAATGATAATAAAAATTTATCACATCCGAAAATTTCAAAATGACAGCTCATGTACGAGCATTAAAAAGTGTCGGCGCTTCAATGATTGTAGGATAGAGAGGGAAGCAATTGAGTAAACATATTTTTGAAGTAGAGAAAATTCAGGCAGGTGAACTACTAAGTTTTAATATTCCTGCAAATAGCAAAGTAATAGTGAATCATTTCCAGCTCAAAAAGGACAAGGTTTCAAGGGTAGAAGTTGAAAAGATTAAGGATCTACCGAATACGATTTTTATAACCCTTAGTGGTAATGGCAAAGAAATTGGTACTGTAGTAGCTGAGCAATCCTATGTATTGGATTTGGAAGTTGACCAGGGCATGAAATATTACGACATAAGGCCCGCAGGCAAATATGATAGGGAGGATGAAGATTAATGGAAGAATGTAAAATATCTGAAAGTCAGGATAAAAAGAAAAAGACTATATTGATAAGCCCTACAGAGGCCATAGAGTTTTTAGGGGTAAGCCGCAATAGAATGTACGAGGATCTATTGAAAAGAGAGGATTTTCCTGCATTCAGGATAGGCAGTAAGTATTTTGTAAATCGTGAATTGTTACAGGATTGGGCAAATAAGATGTGTGGAAAATAAAGACTGTAGCAAGGCTAAAAAGTAGGTGGTGAGGTGTCTAAAGGGAAACAAAATTATCAAAGTTTTCAGAGTAGTAATGGTGGTAGGTTAATAGCTTTATATTTCGATATGGTAGATTCTAAGGCATGGAGTGAATTAAAAGGCAATGATATTAAAGTTTATTTATACATGCTTAGAAAATACACAGCTAGTTATACAAAAGGTATGTTGGTCAGTTGTAATAAGGATAATATAAGCATCCCTAAAGATGAATATTTAGGTAAAGATGCAAAACAAACGTGGATTATAAAAATGAATCAGACTTCATTTATGAATTGTATAGACCATTTAATTGATTTAGGATTTATCAAAGTTGTAAAGGATGGCTATGCTTCAAGAGAGTGTAATATATATGGCTTTAATGATATGTGGAAAAAATATGGAACTAAAGATTTTTATATTAAAGATGAATGGAAAAGAGCGGCAAAGAAATCACGTTAAAATATTTCTAGTATACGAAAGTGCATACTTCAAGTATACGAAACTGTATACTTCAACGCCTAATATTTGTAAAAATAGAGTATTTGAAGTATACGAAAGTGCATACTTCAAATATTGACATTAAGTTAGCTTAATTGCTTATAAATCAAGACTTATACCATTTGATTTATGTTTATTGCTAAATAATGGGTGAAGTATACGAAAGTGTATACCCTTTATATATATACCATATTAGTACTTTAAAAAATAAAAAAAGAAGAGAAGAAAATTTATGACTATAGAAAGGCAGGTGTACTATATGGCAAATAGAAGAATATTTAGTTTAGATGTGGTAGATACAGACAAGTTCTTGGAATTACCAGCTACATCACAAAGCTTATATTTTCATTTAGGTATGAGGGCGGATGATGATGGGTTTGTTTCGTCTCCAAAGAAAATTGCAAATATGGTTAATTGTAGTATTGATGATTTAAAGCTATTAATTGCTAAAAACTATTTAATTCCTTTCAATAATGGTGTTGTAGTTATTACAGATTGGAAAGTTAACAATTGGGTCAGACCTGATAGAAAGCGAAATACAAGGTTTGCAAAAGAATTATCAATGTTACATTTAGAAGATGATGTATATAAATTGACAACCAAATGTCAACCTAATGTCAACCAACTGACAACCGAATGTCATACCGAGGATAGATTAGGTAAGGATAGGTTAGGTAAGGTTAATAATACTATATCTAAAGATATAGTTAGTAGTGCTGAAGTACAACAAATAATAGAAAAATGGAATCAATTAGGGCTATCTAAAGTTGTTACTATAAACAACAATACCAATAGATATAAAATGTTAAAGGCACGTATTAAGGAATATAGCATTAATAAGATATTTCAAGCTATAGAAAACATTAATAATTCTAGTTTCTTAAAAGGTCAAAATGAAAATGGATGGACAATTACTTTTGATTGGCTTATAAAACCAAATAATTTTATAAAAGTTCTTGAAAATAATTATATTGATAAGAGAAAGAGTAATGACAGTATAGAGGACCTAAAAAATTTTTAATATTGAAGGGAGTTAATATTTAATATGTTAAACAAGGAAGTATTTAAAAAGGAATTACTAAAACTTATTATTGAGTTTAGAGATAAAGGGTTTAAAATGCCAAAAGAAAGGATAGAACAATGGTATGACTATTTAAAAACTATGTCAGATGATGAGCTTACTCAAAAAATAGATTATGTTATTAAAAATTGTTCTTATGCCCCCTCTATAGCTGATGTATTTAAAGCAAATATTGATAATGGAAGTTCCTATAAACCTTTTGATTTTAGTGACCTATAAAAATATAAGGAGTGGTGAAAATGTTAGATAAAAAAGTATTTGAAAATGAGGTTAACAAAATAGTTATTGAATTTAAGGATAAAGGATTTGAAATGACCAAAGGAAGATCCGAGCAATGGTATGACTACATGAAAGACATGTCAGATGATGAATTTACCGAGAGAATAGACTGTGTTCTTAGGAATTGTTCGTACAAACCTTCAATGGCAGATGTATTTAAGTCATATGACAGGATTAAATGTATACCCAATGCTGAGGCATTTCAAAAAATTAAATAATATGATTTATAAAATAGGAAGTGCTAAATATGGATGTTAGAAGAATGGCAAACCTTGAGGCAGAGGCAAATATTTTAGGATCGATACTCATTGACAATAACAAAATATTGACAACTGCTGATACCTTAGAATCTAAAGATTTTTATGATATGAAAAACAGAAGTATATACTCTGCAATGATTATACTTTATAAAGGTGGTAGAAATATAGATATTACAACACTAAGTGAAACATTGGGTAAAAAATTGAAAGATGTAACTATATCGTATCTTTCACAACTTGTTGAAAGCTATGTTATGGGTAGCATTAAAGATTACTGTACTATAGTAAAAGAAAAATCAAGAATGCGTTCATTAACCAAAATTGTGAGAAATACACTTAACGAAATTGAAAATGGAAGTAAAGCCACAGACATAATACTTGAAGGTTTAGAAAAACAGCTTATAACAACAACATACGAAAAGTCAAAACTTATTACTGATACTGAACTTATGAATAATACCCTTGATGTTATTCAGAGAAATTATGAGAAAGGTGGCGTAATTTTAGGTATTAAAACAGGGATAAAAACTTTAGATGAAGTGCTGAATGGGCTACAAAGAAAAAGGTTATATGTAATAGCAGGAAGGCCGGGGATGGCGAAGTCGGCGTTTGCATTGAATCTAGCACAAAATATTTCAAGAAATAAAAATGTATTATATTATTCACTTGAAATGGGAGCAGATGAACTGGGTATAAGGCGTTTGGCTATGAAGTCATATATTGATACCTTGAAGCTTGAAAAAGGCAAAATGAGTGATAGTGAGTGGAGTAAGATTGCTGGTGTCTCAGGGCTAATAAGTGAAGGTCATTGTTATACTGACTGTGCTCCAAGGAGAGGTATAAATACAATTAAACTACAGTGTAAAAAACTGAAAATGCAAAATAAATTGGATATTTTAATTATAGACTACATAGGCATAATGTCACTAAAAAATATGGGTGACAATAGACAAGAACAAATTAGCAGTGTATGCATTGAATTAAAAAATATGGCTAAGGAATTTGATATACCAGTAATTGCACTAGCTCAAATAAATAGAGGAGCAGAGGCAAGAAATAATAAAAGACCTATGCTGTCAGATCTTAAAGAGAGTGGAGGAATTGAAGAAAATGCTGATGTTGTAATGCTTCTGTATCGTGATGAATACTATTATAAAAGTTCAAAAGAGAAAAATGTTATAGAGGTCAATATCGCTAAACAACGTGGTGGAAGGACCGGAACTATAAAACTTGCATGGCAGCCTAAATATCAGCTTATTACTGATAGAGCCCTATATGTGGAAGATGGAAACTATGATCCGAGTATATTTAAACATAAGGAGGCATGAATGAAGGACAAGCTATTAGTTGTGATTATAGATAGAGTGAAAATTAAATACCTGGAATGTGATGATATTGAACTCAAGAAATATATTGGTGAAATTTTAGCAGGTGATATTGATAATGTGCATAGAGAATTAATTGAAGATTCAAAAAATAATGGAGGTGTAAAGTGAGATGGGATCGGAGTATTTAAAAGTTAAATACAGGGGAAATAGATTTTTTATCCTCATAAGAGATTTAGGAAAGGTAAAAGGTATGAGATATAGAGTCAATGGTATTACATTTATAGTGATTAATGAGGGAAAAACAAAAAAAGAAAGGAGCAAGATATTTCATTCATTAATCAAAAGGAGAGATAGCATTTTTATAAATGCATGAAAGGTGGTTAGAGGGTGATTAAACTAAGGGCTTCATATGATACAGAGGAAGAAAAAGACAAGCTTATAAGACTTATAAAATATGGATTTACGTTCAAGAAAGGTCCAAAAGTATACAAAAAAGAAGGCCCATATAAAAAATTATACCTGGACCTGTTAAATAAATGTGCTTACCAAAAGAAGTAAACTTATAACCTCGACAATTATAAGTCTACTTCCTGAATAAGCGGTATGTCAAGGAGGTTATTAAATTGAAGAAAAGTATGAAAAAGGTATTATGCAGGCAAAAGTATTATTATAGCTATCTTGATGATTTATTTGAGATAATTAATAAAGCACAGCCGGAATGTTTTGGGCTTTCTCTTATAGCCATAGATTATTTTAACTATGGTGTTATGATAGGGAAACGCCAAGAGAGGGAAAGACATAGGAAGTGTGATATAAAATGAGTTTGCCAATATTCATGGCGTATATAGACTATTGTAAAATAAAACATAAAGAGCCTGATACTGAGGAGTTACAGCAGTGGAAGAAAAAATATAATCATAGATAAATGAAATATGTGGTTACTGTGTAAATATGTATAGTAACCACGTTTATATTAAGGTGATGAAAATCATTGTACTGCGTAATACAGAAAGTTTTTAATAAAAAGTGTAATTCACTTGGAGAGCCAAAAAAAATTGAGGTAACAGAGTATAACTGGGGTATTGGAGATAATAAACTTAATATACATTATGGTTATAAGTGTGCTGGACATTTTGATAGAACTCACAGGGAAGCATTTAAGATAAGTATTCATAAAAGCTATAGGAAAGATGGCAAAGTTAAGAAAAAACAATGGGTATTATGTACCATGGGATATTATGATTTACTGGATTGGTCTTTGTATGACTGTGCTGGTGGCAAAATAGATAAGGCTTCAGAGGAGACAGATGTCAATGCTGATGATATATATGACATGGTATATAAGAAATTAGATCCTATAATAGCGGCAGTAGAGAAAGAATTCAAGACTACACCAGAGTATAAAGCCAAGAAAAAACATAAAAAAATACTGGATAGATATTTGAAATCAAAAAATGAGTTTGAAAAGAAATATGGCCAGGATACTTATGATTATTGCTATGATGTATTTGGGGTATTGAGAAATAAAGAATATTTGAAAGAGATCCTGGATTCATATAAAGCAAAACAGAAATCCTATGAATATTATAGTAGTTATTATGAAAATTTCAAGAGTAACTACAGTAATGGTAATAGCAGTGGTTACTTTAATAGTGGACATAGTGCCTACACAGAAGATGAAAAAGCCAAGCTTAAGAGGATATATAAGGTACTTGCATTGAAATTTCATCCGGATATGAATAATGGGGATGCTGATATGATGAAATTTGTAAACAAATTAAAAGAGAACTGGGGAATATAAAGTAGGTATTATAAATAATTGTATAGTAACTACGTTAAACCATTGATATTCTTAGTATTAAAGGGAATTCTGTGCTATAATATAAATATAAAGATGAATATTGAAAGTACTGCACTTTTTATAAGTGTAAGGCATTAGAAATAATGGCCGCAGGAAAATATATCGTTATACCTTTTGGTATATGAGTATTATTCCCGCGGCTTTTGTTTTTAGAATGAAAGAGGTGAAGTCAATAATAAATGAGTGAATATAAAAGTTTTAAGTATAATAAATCAATGGTTTATGTTAAGGAAATGCCACTTGAGGAGCCAGTTATAGGATGCATGGTTAAAAAAGAGGGAGATATATTCATAACTGTTGATAATTCTATAAAGACACAGAAAAAGCGTCAGACTATAAATGAACTGCTCAGGAATAAAAATACAATACAAGTTGATAATTATACGGTAAGGATTGATGAAAAATGGCGGAAATAAGGGCAAGGTTAAGTTTAGAGGATGATTTTTCAGCACAGATAAATAAAATAAATGGCGGACTAGATGATTTTACTAAATCCTTGGCAGCTTCTAAAACTGGAATGAAAGATTTCACATCTCAAAAATTTGAAACAACCATTAAAGTGAAGGATGAAGCTACAAAGAAAATAACTGAAGCTAGAAAAGTTATGGATAGTATGAAAAAAAATGTAGCCGTAACTATAGCTGCCAAAGATGCTGCTTCTGAAAGTATTCGGAGAGTTGGAGGGAATTTGAGGTTACTTGGCTCAAAGACTTTTTCACCTATTATTAGGGCTAAGGATGAAGCAAGCAGTGTAATAAAAACTGTGAGTGATAAATTATTTAACTTAAAGACAACAGCAGCCGGAATTATGTTAGGAGTTGGAGCAAAGCAGGTTTTTGATAGTACTGTAGGTGCTGGTGCAAGACTTGAACAAGAACAGGTGGCCATGAAACATTTCATAGGAAATAATAATAAAACAGCCAGTTCATCAAAAGTTCAAAGTATGACAGACAGCTTCATAAATCAGCTTAGAGTAAATGCCAATGTAACACCATTTGGTACTAATGAAGTTTTAGCTGCAGGTAGAAGAGCAGTAAATATTGTGAATGGCGATACAAGTAAATCCATGGGGCTTGTAAATCTTGCTGAAAATATGGCAGCATTGAACCCAGGTAAAAGTGTCATGGATGCAATGGAAGCCTTGGCAGACTTAAAAACTGGTGAATTTGAAAGAATGAAAGAATTCGGATTTAAATTTAGTGCCCAACAATTTAATGGTCTTGTAGGAAAAGGACAAAACGATACTTTGACGGATAGTGAAATGAATAAAGCCTATGATATGACAGTAAAAAATAAGTTAAATCCTGTTTTTGCTGGAGGTGCCAAAGAACTAAGTAAGACTACAGCAGGGCAGTGGAGTACTACCACTGGAAATGTGGAATCAATACTTTCAGATGTAGGTATGGTATTCCTTCCGGCTATAAACAAGACATTAATACCCATAAATGCATCTCTTGATAAATTAGGTAAATCTAAAGTTTTTGCAGGTTTACAAAAAGAAATAGGAGGCTTGGCTAATGCAGGCGGTCAAAAACTTCAAACATTTATAAAATCTTTTGATAATCCGGCAAAAGTAAAACAATATGCCAATACTATAAAAACTATAGGATCAGATATAAAAGCAGTGGGAACAGTGGGTATTTCCTATATAAAGGGAATGTCTACAGTATTAATGCCACTTATAAAAACAGCTGCAGCTCATCCTAAGGTGTTAGTGGGGTTGTTTGCAGGATTTACAGTCGGGAAAGGTGTTTTAAATGCAATTACGACCTTTGGAGCTATACGTAAAGAGCTACCATTACTTAATACGGCAATAAAAACTTTTACTTCAGGTGCAACAGGTACTCTTGGAAAATTCTTTGGATTTCTAAAAGCTAATCCAACTATATTGATTATAGGAGCTATCATAGGGGCTTGTGTACTGCTGTATCAAGCATGGAAAAATAACTGGGGCGGCATAAGAGATATGACACACACAGTGGTTGAATTTATAAAAGGGAAAATTGATAGCATCAAAGATACATTTGTAGCTGTCAAACAACATGCGGCTGACTTTGTAGAATCAATTAAAGAAAAATGGCAGGCTCTAAAAGATTTCTTTGCCAATCCAATTCAAGGGACTTTGAAATTGGCTCAAAAGGTATTTGGGAAAGGTGTTGATAAAGGTAATGCTCTCGGAACTAGCTATTATGAAGGAGGAGCAACTTGGGTAGGCGAAAAAGGTCCCGAAATACTTGTACCACCTTCAGAGAGTAAAATACTTAGCAATAGGCAGTCCATGAATATGTTAAATGTATCTAAAAATACAATGCTTCCTAATATGAATACTGCCTCTTGGGGAAAAGATATTCCTATAGGTATGGCAAAAGGCATCCGGGATAATACAAAGCCTGTCACTGATTCGGTTACCCTTATGGCCAATAAAATAAGAGAGCTTATACATTTTACTTCCCCGGATAAAGGGCCTTTGGCTGATTTTGATACTTATCCTGTGGATATGATGAAAACATTTGGAACAGGCATCCAGAATAATACTAAGCTTGTAACTACACCTACTACTAATATGAGTGGAAATGTAAAAACTATATTTGGAAATCTTACAACACAAAGTTTGAGTTATGGCCAGCAGGTGGTTCAACAATTAGGGTTTGGTGTTCAGGCAAGCGCATCAAATTTAACCGCCATAGTCAAGACACTTACAGACAAGGTGATAAACGAATTTAAAACTGGATTCGGTATACATTCACCTTCTTTAGTAATGTATAAAATGGGTGATTTCTTGATGCAGGGGCTTGTAAATGGAATGAGTTCCAAAGATGTTGGGGCCTTTATCAAGAATTGGATAGGAGATATAACAGGAGCTGCAGGAGGTGCCATGGGTGGAAATGTAACTGGATGGTTAAGTACTGCTTTAGCTTTAACAGGCACACCTATGAGTTGGCTTCCAGGATTAATTCAATTAGTCAAGAGGGAATCTGGTGGAAATCCAATGGCCTATAATGGGATAAGCGTAGGCGGGGAACATGCAACCGGACTTATGCAGATGCTTGGCAGCACATTTAGATCTTATGCGTTGCCTGGATTAAATAATATACTTAATCCTATAGCCAATGTTGCAAGTGCCATTCGATATATAAAGGCTACTTATGGAAATGTGATGAGTATTCCCAATTTGTTCTCCGGCAACTATAAGGGTTATGCCGTAGGGCTTACAAGGGTGCCGAAAGACAATTTTCCTGCACTTTTACATGAAGATGAAAGGGTGCTGACAGCTAATGAAGCACGTAACTATGATAAAAAGAATAATAGTAAGCCTAATATAATTATTAATATGTATGGAACTACCATAAGGAAAGATAGCGATATAGATAAAATAGCAACAGCACTTGTTAAGAAGTTAAAAGCTGCAGCCTATAATATGGCATAAAAAAGTATTAAATGGTGTGGAGTTTATAAAATATTGCTTAAAGAAGGGAATGTAAGATCATGAATGATAAAGCTAAAAAAGTAAGAAATGATTATATGAAACGCTGGCGCGCTAAAAATAAAGAGAAAATCAAGGCAATACAAAATAGATACTGGGAGAAAAAAGCCAGGCAAATTGACATGAATAATTAAAAAAGAAGGGATGATTTAAGTGTTTGGAAAAAAGTTTGATATTGGAGATATATATGGTGGTACATTGGGGCGTATGGATGATGAATATAATGCTATTATAAAAGAATTTAATTCTAAAAAAGCATTAATTCAGGATGATGATAAATTTACCAGGGACTATCAAATTAAGCAGTTGGAAAACCTGCAGAAAGAATATATGGATAAGATAAATTCATTGAAAAGTAAGTATCATGACAAGATTATATCTGATATTGACAAGAGAATTGATGATGAAAAACAAAAATCTGCAATGAATCAAGATCCTCTTATTTCAAGTATAGAGCGTAAATTACAGGCTTCTAAAGATGCAAATTGGGTAAGTGAATCAGATGTTACATCTTTATTATTGTATAAATTGTGGCAGTCAGTTGAGACAAGCAATAAACTTGCTGTATTGCCAGGCAAGCTCAAAAATATGAATGCGGAGCAGGTAGGAAGTTTATATGAACAAAATAAGAATAATGATGCTATAAAATCTTTTATTGAAAATCATGTAAATAGCAAAGTCAATGAACTTAAAAGTAAAAATGATATAAATGCATTATCACCTTTTTTAACATTGTTAGATGGAATAAATGATGATAAGGTAAATACCCCTCTTAAACAGCTTGAAACAGCTAAAGCGCAACTACAGATAAGAATGAATAATAATGAAAGATATATTGGACATGAGTTGCCACGTGATATAAAACAGGATCTGGGAGTTTATGAAATCCAGAAGGCCAAGTATTTTGAAGGTAATGCAGGTGATGAAAGTACATCAATAGAAAATTGGGATAAAGGTATTGTCGAAGATAATACGGCTAAGGAATCAAAAAAGTATGAAACTATAAAAAATATTATGTCTAAATATCAACAGGATAAAAAGTGATAATATTTGTAAATAAAAACAGTATAAAAGTGCAGTATACAAATGTCATTAAAGTATTGAAAATGCTGGATTTGAAGGGAGGGTATACCCTATGGCCAAAAGAAGAATGAAATTAAGTACTCCGGAGGAAGTTAGAAAGTCACTGGCAAGAGTGGCCAATATGATTATAAATGATGAATTGGATACTAAAAAGGCCAGTACCTTCACTTATGTATGCAATGGAATTTTACAGAGTATAAGAGCAGACGATCAGGAAAAAAGATTGGAGGAGCTTGAGCAGTATGTCAATGTTCTTAAGGACCAAGATAAACAGCATAAAAAGTGAATTGAAAAAGAGAGTCCAGGATGAAAATAATTTTAAGGCTATAGTAAAAGCCAGAGAAGGATTATTTTTATTTGATTTAAACAAGGGTCTGAATGTTGAGGGTAAATGTATCCCTATAGAAAAGGGGATACAAGGAATAGAGATTAATGATTGCTCTGATCATCCTATTGGAAATATTGTTGCTACTTATGATGATACGAATAATCAGATAGATGTGAAGGTGGTGCCTGAAGACATACCATATTCAAAGAGAATTGCAGCTGGATACTTGAATAATCCCCAAAGGCCTTTTGAAAGCTTTACCGATTCAGAACTTGAGAAGATCATAGAATATGTTGAAAAAGAATGAATTTGAGATTCAATACCTGGGAGGCTAACATGGATGCATTAAAATCGATTGAAGAGAAACTTATACACTACTTTAATAAAGATAAAAAAATTTATGTATTAAATAAAAAATTAGAGGTTTTAAAAAATCAGATATCTGAAATAGATTATAAACTTCAAAATGTAGATGTAGACCTTCCAGAAGAATCACTTTCAATTAGATATGAGGATAAAGTTCAGGCAAGCCGCTTAGAGTGTGGATATGCAGAAAAAGCTATGATTAAAATAACTGATAGATTATTGGATGAAAGGGCATGGAAGAAAGAAGAAATTGCAGATATAGAAAAAGTTCTAAGAGATATGGAATTGGATAGTGTGACTATTGATGATAAATTAAGTTCCATAGATCCGGAAGACCAGGAATTTTTAAAACAGAAATATAGGTATGGGAAAAAGGATTGGCAGCTAGGTATGATATTCAATATGTCCCAATCTGCAGCTACAAAGAGGAAAAATAAGCTCATAAAAAGTATCATGGATGAATTTTATATAAGTACTCCATAAAATATAATTTACAAAACAAAACGAATAAATGCAACGTTACCTTTAAAGCATTGGTATTACTATAATTACACATTATGCAATGATTGGAGCACTGTACCCATTTTGCACCCTTTTATGGAACGTTGCTATTTAAAGTATCCGTCCTTTTTGACTGCCCTAAAAAAAGGGTATCTTGAGTTTTCTGAATCCATAAAAAGGATCATCCGGAGTTTTTGAAGTCCCTAAAAAAGAAACTATTCATACTTTTTGTACTCCCTAAAAAGGATCTGCAGTTTATTTGTATCTCATTAATTTGTAAGGAGGAGCAATATATGGACACAGAGACATTTAAAAATATAGAAGGACAATTATATGGACACTTTATAAAATTGAAGGAAATAGCCTATTTGGAGCAGGAATGTGAGGATCTCGAAGCACAGGCTAAGGACATTGAATGTGATATAGAACACTGTAATGTAAGTGTTGATCCTGAAAGCCATATGAGCCCTAGTTTTGGAGAAAAGGTACAAACAAGTCCTACAGGTGAAGGAGTAGCTGAGAAGGGCATTATACGAGAAATTGAAAAGCTTGAAGATGAACTTGACTATGCAAGAAGGAAGATATTTAAAAATAGATCCAGGATAAGAGAATTAAATAGGGAAACAGCTGGATTAAAGAGAGTGCTTATGGCTCCACCGCTGCCAAAAGAATTTATGAATTTTATTATTTATAGATACAAGCTAAATAAGAGTATTACATGGATAGCGGCTGAAATGTATGGAGGGGTCAGGAGCACCGCTTACAGGAGAAGAAAAGAGATTATAAATTACATATTTGAGTTAGGTGTAATTAAAATGACTATACCTGATGTTATATAGTAAGAATTTGTGAAATGCGGATTCTTTTATTTTGCAAAAATTAGAAGGAATATATAAATTTATGGAGAAATACATATATATCGTGAAGATTAGAGATAAAAATATGGGATTGAGATAGGATATGCGGTAGGTAAATTACTAAATTGTGAAGTACAATATTTTATAAAAAGGTTGTATAGAGTAGTTAGTTACAGCAAATGCAAAAACTATTGTAAAAATTAAAACACAATAGCTAATAAAAGTATAGTTATAGGCAAAAATTTAAATATAATCAACTTATTATATTTAAACCATAGTATAATATAAATAAACTAGGGCAAATTTTATAAGGTCCAGTAGGAGGTGAAAATTGTGGGTGGCCAATATAAATTATTTAAAGTATTTGAATATCAAAAAACATTAAAAATATTAAATGAACTATTTGACAAAGAACAAATACTAAATATAAATAATAAATTAATAGGAATATATTACGATTATAACAAGAATCAATATATGGATGTTCTTAGAAAAGTAAATAATTTAAATATAGGCCAAAAAATAATCACTTCTAGAACCTTTATAAAGATGTTGAAAATTTGTATAGAAAAATGTTATTTTGTAAAAAGAATGGAGACTATTGAATCATTGCCTAAAGATATACAACAGTTTATTGATGATAGTATTGAAAGTATAAATGCTGGGAATGAGTATGGTTGTAAAACAGCATTAACTAATACAGATAAAGCAAATTGGTTGAAGTATACTGAGTTAGTTGATTCATTTATAGATAAGTTAAATTGGTTGAGGTATGCAGATGGAATAGATGTTAAATCTCTGGCTTTTAGAATAAATAATAAAAAAAATATAAAAGTAGGTGTTAGTGTATACAATAATGGGGTTATATCTTTAGATAACGATAGTATTCTTAGCGAAGTAGTAGAACTAATAGATAAAATAATGGAATAAGGATAGTTCAAATGGTTAATATAATTAAATTCAGAAATTTGATAACTGAAGTTTTGAAAATTTTATCACCAGTATATAGTGTTATATTAGTATATTTTTTAAATATAATGCCAGTATCATTTGCAATGAATTTATTAAAAATAAAAAGTAAATCTAATATTGCTCCTACTATAGAGGTTACTGTTACTACTGTAGTTGTTTCGAGTATAGTTACATTAATGTTTAATAAATTTTCTTTCAAGAATTTTTTTATGATTGAAATATATGATAATTTTAGAGAAAATGAATTAACTCTTCCTCTTGGAATGTATGGGTCTAAATATTTAGATAAAAAATATAAATTATATATTAAAATAAAATCCAAGTATAATAGTTCATCCTTAAGAAAGTTTATGGAGTTTCAAGACGATTTATTTCTAAGAGTATGTTTGCCAAAATGGGTTTCTTATGAAGTAGAAAATAAAGATGATTTGGGAGAAGACGTTGTAATAGAGAAATCTAAAGAAATATTTTATATAAATGTATCAAAATATATGGGTGATGTAAGTGCACAAAAAGAAGCATCTTTCAGAGTTGTACTAGAGCTTATTTCAAATTCATTAGAAACAAGAACTAATGGACAAGTAATTGCTAAATATTGTTTGATAAAGAGGAATAGTAGCCATTGCAAAATAATTTCATTTATTTTAACAATTATAAAGTTTATAACTATTTTTTTGAAATTTGATATAAAATATGATGATAAAAGTATTTCGACAAAATGAATAATCATTGGAGGGGTTATATGGATAGTTTTTCAGTATGGGAATTTAATGAGGTAAAACAATTAGAAACGGCACAAAAAAAGATTAGTGACAACAAAAACATAAGTGAAGAGATAAAATGGGATGATGAGCCACTTAATATGGAAATTAAGCAAACTAGTGATGGTGATGATTTTAGTGAAATTAAAACTTTAAATATTAACAATGAAACGATAAAGTATATTTCGTTTGCAGTTTCTGTTGATAAAGCAAAAAATGTAATGTCAACTGAGAAATGGTATTTACCAAATGGTGATCTTAGACCAAGAAGTGAAAGGGTAAGAACTATAAATTCAGACACAATATTGTTTGAAAAAGATAGTAAGATGTATGGAATATTTTTTTCAGGAGTTACTATAGCAAAACAGATAATATCAAAATTATTTCCCAAAACAAGTTGGGGGAAAATTTCCAAATTACAATTAGGAATAGATGACGATATGTTGTTTTGGATGTTTAAAAGTTTTATAGATTTTGAATCAAGACAATTATCTGATAATGTACCTATTTCCATAACGGCAATAAGAAGTTATTTGGCTAAGACGAGAGATACACTTAATACATTAAGAGGTAAAGGTGAAAAAATTTCAGCTATATTAGGAACTTTAGCCTTTCTTTTTAATAACGACAAATTAAAGTCAATTAGTCCTGAATTGCAATATAATGGGGAAGTTATTGTGACTGAAATATCTTTAAATGGTACATATAAATTAGATCAAAGTCAATATGATGGACAGTTTATTTCTTTAGAAAAAAATGAAAAAAGAAATGCTATAGTAATATATCTAATTATAGTTTTATTGCCTAAATTAGTTGAAGCATATAGAGAAAATAGAAATAATGGTGGATGGTCAATGGAATTAAAAGTTGATTTTATAAAAAGGTTAGGTGTTATGATAAAAGAAAACGTTGATTCCGAGCTTGAAAGGATGAAAACCTATGGATATAATGAAAAAATAAATTTTATAGATGAAATTGAAACTCAAGATTCAAGTGATAATTTGGATGATGAATTGGAACAATTTGAAAAAGATCTAGAAGAATTGGATGAATAACAAACGGATATTTTGCCCCTCTTTTTGCCCCCTATAGTTTGAGATAATCAAGTATGGGCAGGCATATACTAAAAATTAAAATGGCTATATAGTAGGGATTGAGGGGTATTAAAATTATCAAAATGTGCCCCTCGAAAATCCAGAGGCCGGGAGTTCGAATCTCCCTGGGTGCACCAGTATCAATGCTTTCACCATATCGTGAGGTCTTTTTTATTGCCAAATAACACAACCGTCATAAAAATATATAAACACAAATCATTTAACCTATCTACAGCTTTAGTTATGAGATACAGAAAATCCAAGTTTATTTCATACTGATTTTTTTCATTATTAAAATTTGTAAAAATATCGGAAGTATAACTTGAGAGCAAAAAATACACTGCTTTTTTTCATATTGTCAGGATAATTTCTTATAAGCTTTTCAATATTTTGCTTTGAAAGATATTTAGAAAAATACTCAAAGTTAATTTCATCTATACTTGCAGAGTCAGTTTTACCAAGCAGGTAATCTGTAGGAATGTCAAAATGGGGAATCTATATGATTAAAGAAAGGCTAAATGAACTTCCAACGCTTATAACTGTAAAAAAATAGTATAGATACTTAGGATAGAAAGAAGTACTGCTAACAAAATTATTTACAGGGAAAACCTTACTATAATTATGCTTAAATCCAGGAGGACAAGGATACTTAAAGAGGAGTTGATTAACTGGTTTGAAAATAATACAGGCAAATATAAATTTAATGGGTAGAAGAGGCATTATTATTTAGGAGGTTATTATATGCCTATCTTCTGTGAAGATACCTAACTTTTAGCTGGGTGACTTTAAAATTTCATAATGTTTACAAATAGTTAACCAATATGACATTAAGACGTAACAAATACTATATATACTTATAAGTGTTCTAAGGAAATAATCCCTTAGTTTACATAGATGAGTCATAAATTAATATCCCTTTTGAGATTTAAACTATAATTAGTGCCTGCGGTTGCAGGGCACGATAAACTTAAGTGCAACCTTCAACAGATTCTTAATTAAATTGTTATCCCCTTGAAATTATATTGCAGAGTAGGCATCCTAAATGGCGGATGCTTATTTTGCGTAAAGGAAATGCACTAATAATATTGTATTTGAATATAATAATTGAGTAAACAATAAAATGAAAGATGATTAAGATGAAATGTGCTTTCTATAATAATTTATGGGATAATTATTGGAGGCAATACCGCATAATTGCTGAAACAGCTATACAAATTGCATTGCAAAGAGTACCAGGGCAAGTATTAAGGGTTGAAGTAGATACTGAAGATGGTTTATTGGTATACGAAGTTTACATTAGAACTACTAATGGGATAATATATGAAGTTACAATAAACGCTAATACAGGAGAAATACTTGATGTAGATAGGGAAAACGATTAATAAAAGAGCTCATAACAGAGCCCTTTTATGATATTGAAAAACTTATGCACTATGACTGCTGTCGGAGTGTAAAGGGTGCTATTAGGACAGTGAGGTAAATTATAGTGTTGAAGAGAAGGTATTAAAGTCATAAACAAAGAAAAAGTCCAGGGGTGAAAGTCCCTGGAATGAGGTTTATTACAATATAAGTTTAAATACTGAGGATTCATCATCCCCAGTATAAAGTAAATACCAACATATTAAAGAACAAATATCTTGGGTTATATGAAACTTTAAATATTTTAATATCTTAAATAAATTGATATCCTTATGTGAATAGGATGTGCAGAATTCAAGTTATTATTCTGGTAATTTTAGGAATCATGCCATTGAAGTATTAATGTATTTTGTAATTATATATTTGATATTTAATATGACTCAATCAGCAGTGAGCAAGAGAAGATACGGACTGATTAAAAGTATTGCCCATTGGGAAGCTTGGGTTAGTGCAGTGAATTGATATCTTTTATAGGATATCTGGATTTTAGCTGGGCATCATTAAATTTCATAATGTTTACAAATAGTTAACTGATATGACATTAAGACGTAACAAATACCATGTATACTTGTAAGTGTCCTAAGGAAATAGCCTTAGCGAAATTGAAAATAATAAATTTACATAAATGAAAAGAGTAATGGTAATTACCAAACTGGTGTCTGCGGTTGCAGGGCACTATAAACTTAAATGCAACCGCCAATAGACACTATATAAAATTGTTATCCCCTTTAAAATTATATTATACTGTAAAGTAGGCACCTGTCATTTAGGGTGCTTATTTTGCGCATACAGCAGATAAAAAGTCTTGAAATCAGTATATTTTAAATTTTTAATTGTGTAAATAATTTCAGCAAAACCAATGGAGAAATTATTCTGATTTTTATATAATTTTTTCTTTAAATTACCCTCCTTTATCAAAAGAAATTTTTTAGCAGATATATAGTTAGGTCAATAAATAATACTTAGGTACCTAAAAAAAAGTATTGACAGTTATAAAATAAATTGTTACACTAAAATAAGTTAGGTACCTAACTTTAAATTATATAAAAGATTATATTGATTATATGTATAAATAAGCCATGGCAACAGGCTTATAGGAAATATTTAGGAGGGGTTTTATATGTCAAAAACGAATTTAAATAATTTATACCGCGCTCTGCATCGGTTAAACCGACAGATGCACCGCACAGCTCATGGTGGGATTCACAGTAAAGGGGGTTTTCACCATGGACAGGCTAATTTACTCACTCTCATTCTTAAAAATGATGGAGCCAGTCAAAGAATTTTGGCAGAACAGTTAGATGTAAGACCATCTTCAATGACGGAAATGCTGTCAAAAATGGAGCAGAGTGGTTTGATTACACGAAAACAAGGTAAAGATGATCAGAGGGTAATGCACATTTATTTGACTGAAGAAGGAAGAAAAGCTGCTAAGGAAATAATTGAGAATACTAATGCATTTACAGAATCAATTTTCAGTGCTCTTACAGAAATTGAAAAGGAACAAATGCTTGCGATTACAGAAAAGCTGTGTACAAGTTTGGAAGCAATGGATAAATCTGATGAAGAAATGCATCAGGGACATGGTGAATTTCTCCATGATCACCATTGCCATCATAGAAGACAATACTGTTTACATGATGAAAAGCAAAGACACCATTATTGCAATGGACATCACAGTGACTATTTTATTTAATATAAAATAAGAGTGAGCATTAAAATGATTAATATAGAACAGAATTCAATAAAAAAATTCGAGGAATTGTTTAAAAAAAGGGGATATAAGTTTACTGAACAGCGAAAAATTATATGTAGCATAATGATAGAAAATTCAAGAAGGCACTTAAATGCAAGGGAAATATGTGATATGGCTAAAAGGAAAGGGCATACGATAGGAACTGCTACTATTTATCGTACTCTTTTAATTATGGATGAATTAAGGATTACCACAAGTTTTAGCAAAAAAAACGGCACCAATAAATATGAACTATATGAACTAAATACAGATGGGGAAATGTACAAACATATTCATCTTATTTGTATGAACTGTGAAAAAATTATAGATATAAATGAAAAATTATTTATAGAGAGTTTGATGGTCAGGATTCAGGAGAAATATAATTTCAAAATAGAGGATATGCAGATTGAATTCTATGGAATTTGTAAAGAGTGTGGACAAAAAGATGCCCTATAGGTATTGTTTCATTCTGGGAGAAGGACGAATGTCAATTACAGCAGATCCTTTACAGCTGATTTTCAGCAAATTATTGATTTATAAAAGTTCAACATATGAAAAAAGTTTTGTATTATATTTGACATACAGATGATCAGAAAATTTTCAACCAAGCATAATATTTTATTCAACCCTCAGCATATCTTTTACTAAAAGCATATATTTTTTTATTTTAAAGTTGAGGGGGTAATATTATAATGAAAGAACAATTATTAAGTTTGCTGGTAGAATTTATTCTGGGTGTAGTTGGAATTATAGGAAGTTATGTACTTAAGAAAGTTTCGGATGTAGTGGAAGAACAGAGACAATCCCTTATAGCCAGGAAAGGTGTAGATGATTATAATCATGCACTTACTGTGGCAAAGGGAATGTATTATGTTTTGGAAGGTGAATTTAATTCTGTAAAAAAATCAGGAGATACCAAGAGAAATGAAATGAATAAAAGGCTGCTGCAAATATCACCAAACCTTACCCAGTACGAATTGGATGCCATAAATAAACAGGTATGCAATACTGCAAATAAGGAAATAGACCAGCAATTGTTTCAGCTTGCAGAGTTGAAAGAAACACAATCCAGAGTGTGGCAGCAGCTGACGCAATTGCAGCAGGAGAATATACGGCTGAAGCAGACTATAGCTAATATACAAAAGCAATAAGCAATAAGTTAAGAATGGAGATAAGCATATATTTGTGGTAAAATTAAATAAAACACCTGAAAGGAGTTGGCTGATATGTACAGGGAATGGTTAGAAGTTTTAGAGAAGGGTAAAGGGGAAGTGGAAAATAAGCTTAATGAATTATTCAGGCAGGTGATTTTAAAAGAACATGAAAAAGGAAAAGAAGGAATATTAACCATTGATACCCGGGGAAATATTGATATATATTTTGAAAATAAAGAATATGTATTGAAGGAAGTTTCTAAAGGAATTGAATTGGAAATCATTAGAATTGACTGTGATCAATACAAAAATTTAAAACGTAAGGAAGATATTGAGCAGAAAATGGATTATTTAAAAAACAAAGTTATACCTGATATTATAAATAAACTGTATGAAGATGTGAGAGGATGGGCACTAGAAGAAAGTTAAAAGGATATAGGTGAAAATTGGCTGTGCATTTTAAAAATAGATTATCTTAAAAATTTTTTAAGATAATCTATTTTTATTATTTTTTCTAATTATAGGAATTAAAGTATATAAGAAATATTTCGTTCATTAATTTAAAAAATGTGACATAAATATGTTAATAAGATTATAAAAATTAAATTGTATAAAATAAATTTATATGTTATTATAGACTTGCAATAAGAAATAATATATGCATAAATTACATTTCGATATATATGTAGTAAATATACAAACATAAAAAAATATGAAAACGTTTATCAATATAGTATATTTAAGCATCTGCTTTAATAATCTATTTTTAAATGTATAAATTTTAAGAGATAATTGAATTTTTTATGTCTAAATTAAATTAATATGAAGGTTTTATAGCGAAATAAGAATATTAGTTGGGGGGAATAAATTATGGAATTAAACTTAGAAAAAATTAAAAAGGCTGGAGAAAACATTAAAGATGTAGTAAGAGAAACTCCTCTTTTTTACACAAGCACTTTTTCCAAGAAATGCGGATGCAGTTTATACCTGAAATGTGAAAACAAACAAAAAACTGGAGCTTTTAAATTAAGAGGTGCTTATAACAAATTAGTTAATCTCAGTGAAGAGGAGAAAAAAAGAGGAGTTATAGCTTCTTCTGCAGGTAACCATGCTCAGGGAGTTGCCTATGCATCAACAGCTTTCGGAGTGAAATCTACAATAGTTATGCCTGCTACCGCACCTCAGGCAAAGGTCAAAGCTACCCAGGGATATGGAGCTGAGGTTATTCAGGCAGGTCAGGTATATGACGAATGTTATGCCAAGGCAGTAGAAGTTCAGAAAGAGACAGGAGCTACCTTTGTTCACCCTTACAATGATGTGGATGTAATGGCAGGGCAGGGAACCATAGGTCTTGAAATACTGGATAAATTACCGGAAGCAGATATTGTGATAGTTCCAATAGGCGGAGGCGGATTGATATCAGGAGTTGCTACAGCAGTTAAATCCATAAAACCTTCTATAAGAGTTGTGGGAGTACAGCCTGAAATTATTGCTTCTACTAAAGTTTCCATGGAGCAGGGAAGAGTAGTCACCCTTCCGGGCGCAAAGTCCCTGGCGGATGGTACATCTGTCAGTGCACCTGGAGATAAATGTTTTCAGTATATCCAGAAGTATGTAGATGAAGTGGTATCTGTAAGCGAAGAGGAAATAGCTTTAGGAATGTTTTCATTAATGGAAAGAAACAAATTGATAGTTGAGGGAGCCGGTGCATTACCTGTGGCAGCTTTATTGGCAGGGAAGATAAAAGGAATAAAGAACAGAAATGTAGTGGCATTGGTAAGCGGCGGAAATGTAGATATAGCCAATGTTGCCAAAATAATAGAAAGAGAGTTGGTCTTAATAAATAGAAGAATAAGATTTACTGTGGAAGTTCAAGAAAAAACAGGCACATTGTGCAATTTGGTTTCCAAAATTGAAAAATTAGGGGGGCAGATTGTTACTATAACCAAAAATAACAATTGGAGTGAAAAAGGACTTGATTTTTCCGATGTATCTTTTGAAATAAATGTGGAGTCGGAAGAACATGGAAGAAAGATAATAAGTGAATTGGAAGACAACAGCTATTCATTGGAATGCGGACTGCTGGAGTGCAGCAGAAATCATTGATATAGAGTTTAACGGCAAAATATGAAATGTGATATAAATATCAGGAAAATTATTTTCCTGATATTTTTTAAAAAATTTTAAATTTATTGCAGAATAATAAGTCTCCTGTATTCCTTATTTGATATTAGGTAATAAAATGATTAATAAATGGAGTATCATATAATGCGATAAATGTAATTAATTATTTATGATAGTATAATAGGTGTATTGAGCAAATAAATACAGATCTTATATTTAGAACAAATTTTATATGGTTGTGAACTTGTGCAGTTAGGCTATACCAAATAAAAATGAGGAGGAATAATATTGGCAGATTATAGAGAACTTTGGAGTAAACTTGGAATTGATTTGGAAAAACACGATAAATTGTGTGCCGTACTTCCTGAATTATACGGGGGTACATATCTTACCCAAAAGAACAGGCCTGAGGGAATGAATTATTTTAATTTTGTTGTGGCCGAAGTACACGGCTTGAGAATAAAAGAATTGGACGAGCATAAGAAAAGTGGAGGCAAGGTAGTAGGAACATTTTGTGTATTTGTGCCGGATGAAGTTATATTTGCAGCAGGAGCAATAGGAGTGGGACTTTGTGCAGGATCTCAATTTTGGGTTGAAGATGGTGAAAAGGTTTTACCAAGAAATATGTGCCCTTTAATAAAAGCATTTATGGGAGCAAAAGTGGGAGGAACATGTCCTTATTTTCAATCCTGTGATATGGTAATAGGGGAAACAACTTGTGATGGAAAAAAGAAGGCATGGGAGATATTGGATGATTATGTTCCGGTACATGTTATGGAATTACCTCAGATGAAAAAGGAAAAAAATTATGGCCAGTGGATAAAAGAAATAGAAGAATTTATAAGTAAGATGGAAGAACTTACTGGCAATAAAGTGACAGTAGATACTCTGAGAGAAGGTATAAGAATTGCCAATTTAAAGAGAAAGGCATTGAAAAGGTTGTATGATTTGAGAAAGTATAAACCATCCCCAATAAGCGGATTAGATGTTCTTCTAATATCACAGATTGCTTTTTATGACGATCCGAAAAGATTTGTAGAAAAATTAAATGAATTATGTGATGAATTGGATGAAAGGGTTAAAAATGGAGTGGATGAAGGCAAAAAAAGACTTATGATAACAGGAACTCCCATGGCACTGCCGAATTGGAAGCTTCATTCTATTATAGAAGGATTAAATGCCCAGGTGGTAGTTGAGGAAACTTGTACCGGCACAAGATATTTTGAAAATGAAGTGGATGAAAAAGGAGAAACCATAGATGACTTAATTAGAAATATAGCAGATAGGTATATGAAGATAAATTGTGCCTGTTTTACCCCGAATACAGGAAGAATTGATGATATAATAAAATATGCAGATGAATATAATGTAGATGGAGTAATCGATTTTAATCTTTCATTTTGTCATACCTATGCTGTAGAACATAAGGCTGTAGAGAAGTCCTTAAAGGAGAAAAATATACCTGTTATGCAGATAGAGACAGATTATTCCACAGAAGATTCAGGTCAGATAAAGACCAGAGTGGAAGCATTTTTAGAGATGATTTAGCTTGCTTCAGTATAATTAAGAAGTGTAAAAAATGCCTGTAACTCTTTTTTAAGAAGTGTTATGGGCATTTTAAAAAACTGATTCATATATAAATATAACCATGACAAGGCCTTTGTACCTTGTATATGAGATATTATGAGGAGCTGATGACATGAATAGTATAAGGTATTATATACTATTTCCCTGCCATACGGAAGGTATAAAGATGGAAAAGTTGTTAAAAGAAAATAACATCAAACATACAATTGTACCTACTCCAAGAGAAATTTCATCTTGTTGTGGGATATCTATAATGTATAATAAAGAAGATGAAAAAAAAATAAAAGAACTGATACATCATTACAATGTAAAAACTCTTGGATTACATTCTGTAAACAAAGAAATAGTTAATCCCTATTTATAGGCGAAGGTTTTATGTTGTACCAGCCACAGCTGAAAGTTGTTGTAATGATATGTTCTTGTAGATAAAGGCGGGGTTTTATGACTTACATAGGTATAGATATAGGCTCTACAGCTTCAAAAGTCTGTATATTTCATAAGAAAATTGAGAAGTTATTTGTACTTCCAACAGGCTGGAGCAGTGTTAAGGTTGCCGGTGATATAAAGCTTGAATTAGAAAAGTTCGGGTTAAAGAAAGATAATTGTAAAATAGTTGCCACAGGTTATGGAAGAGTATCTGTGCCATATGCCGATAAAACTATAACTGAAATTACATGCCATGGAAAAGGAGCTTACTATCTTCTGAAAGATGATTGTACAGTAATTGATATAGGTGGTCAGGATACAAAGATAATTACTGTAAAAGGCGGGAAAGTTACTGATTTTACTATGAATGATAAATGTGCTGCAGGTACTGGAAGGTTTTTGGAGCTTATGGCCAATACACTGGGGCTTGAAATAGATGAATTGTGTGAAAAAGCAAAAAGTGGCAGCGGTATAACTATAAGTTCTATGTGTACCGTATTTGCCGAATCTGAAATAATAGGATTAATCAGCAATGGAAGTAAGAGAGAGGATATAGCTTTTGGTATAATAGATTCTATCACAGGTAAAGTGAAATCTCTTTGTCAGAAACATGGAGAAGGGTTCAATTATTTTTTAACGGGAGGTTTAAGCAATAATGAATATATAATGAAAACACTTTCCAAAAAACTTCAGCTGCCCGTTAAAAGTCACAAATATGGTAGATACGCAGGTGCCATTGGAGCAGCTCTTGCAGCTGTGGAATTGAAATCCAATTGGTAAATTGCCCTGGTTATATATGAAATTAAAGTATTTTTTTAATTAGCGGGTTGTCCTGCAATGGCATCAAAGCCATTAGATTTTTGGGCCTTTCCATCTATTTCTATTATAAGCTTATATGGTATACATATGACACTCTGACCCGGCTCCGGTATCCATGCCATTTTCATGCCTATTTTCTGTGGACTGTCTGAATCGGAAATACGTATTCTGACCTTCTGTATCTTGATTTTATTGAAATGGGATTGATTGTATCTTACAGTAAATCCATAAGAATTCTCAACTTTATTTAAGTCAATGCTTTTTATTACGTGAAAAAACTATCGCACTAATTTTTTAGTGCGACAGTCCCATAAAATCAATATGATTTTTATTTTTGCCAAAAGTATTTCCTTAAGACAATTAATATTATATTATTATTTGTCAAAATGCAATATTGTATTTCTGCTGAGAATGTGTTTTATTGGCCCATTAATTGGGATTTAACCTGCTGAACGTCACTGTTGTCGGCCATCATTGCAGGTTTATAGAAACCTTTTGACTGGGCAAGCTTATAGAGCTCATATTGAGATGTCTCACAGTTGTTCCTGATCTGTTGAATTGTTGATCTCAGATTGGGATTAGCACATTCAGCTATTACATTTGCATAAGTTGTTAATTCACCTTTAACCATTGAAAGTGTGTCATTGATCATTACTTTATCTTGCATGTTTTCCCCTCCTAATTTAAGAATGACAGCAATTGCTGTTTTGTTTTTTGAGCATCCTGGGCAGATTTTTGAAAATATGATTTTACCTCCGGATCAGTGCAGTCCTGTAAGTATGTCTGCATTTTTTCACAAGCTGTGTCGTGTGCTCCGATAAGGTGCCTGAGATTTTGAAGTTCCTGTTGATTTAATTGTGACATAATAAATGCCCCTTTCATACATAATTTTTTAACCAGTAATTATTATCTTTAATTTTAATTTAATTATGCAGAAATATAAAAAATATTTAAAGGATTTTATATATATGTATAGAATTATATAATTTAAAATATATAAAGAGGAGATAAGTGATATCATGATTAAAGTTATATCTAAAAGCTATGTTGAATCAGGTGAAATAGAGAAATATAAGGATTTGGCTTCTGAATTAATTGAAAAAAGTAAAAAAGAAGAATCAAATATATCTTATGGATTGTATCAAGACATTGATAATCATCAAGTTTTTACTTTTATAGAGGAATGGAAGGACAAGGATAGTTTATATAGACATATGAAAACAGATCATTTTATGAAAATAGTTCCTAAACTTGCTGCACTTCGGGAAAAAGATGCGGATATGAATATATATACTAAATGCCTTTAATGATTTTAAGTGCTGCAATATATATATATTGCAGCAGGAAATTAAGTAAAAGCAGCTGAATGTTGAATGAAAATCAGCTCCCTATGAAATCACCGCCATTTACATGTATAGTTTGACCGGTAATAAAAGAAGCTTCAGGGGATGCTAAAAATACATAAGCAGATGCCAGCTCAACTGGCTGACCAGGCCTGCCTATGGGAATAGCACCGCCAAATTTTCCAACTTTTTGCGAGCTGTAAGAGGAAGGGATAAGAGGTGTCCAGATTGGACCTGGCGCCACTGCATTTACCCGTATATTCCTTTCTATTAAAGATAACGCCAGAGAACGGGTGAAGGATACAACTGCACCTTTTGTAGAAGAGTAGTCAATCAAGTCTTTGCTTCCTTTATATGCGGTTATGGAGGCTGTATTTATTATGCAGCAGCCTGGCTTGAAATAAGGCAATACTGCCCTTGTAATATAAAACATACTGAAAATATTTGTTTCAAATGTCTTCTCCAGTTGTTCATCTGTTATATCTTCAAGGCTGTTCTGGGGAAATTGTACTCCGGCATTATTTATGAGAATATCTATTTTATTATATTGCCCTATGGTTTTCCCGATGGCAGTTTTGCAGAAATTGTGATCCGTAATATCTCCCGGAATGAGAAGGCATTTTCTGCCTAGGTTTTCTATGGCCTTTTTTGTGGTTTCCCCATCTGCATGTTCATTATAGTAAATTATGGCCAAATCTGCACCTTCTTTGGCAAAAGCCAGGGAAACAGCTTTCCCTATTCCACTGTCTCCTCCCGTGATTAAAACGGTTTTATTTTCTAATTTAGAGGATCCCCTGTATTCAGGATCTTCAGTTACTGGTTTTGGATTCATTTCGGATTCTATTCCAGGCTGGGTATTCTGTTTTTGCTGGGGAATAGACTTTGGAAAATTCAAGTAAAAATTGCTGTTCATATTTAAAACCTCCTGATAATATTTTATGTACAAGGTAATATAAGCCCCTTGTCATGGCCGTCTATACATAAAGTCTGCATATAGACAATGCAAGCTGTAATACTATCAATAATAGTATGGATAATTATAAGAATAATATCCTTTAGTATATTTAAACTGAATAAAGGAAAACATAAAATTAAAATGTGTATAGGAGGTAAAAGGGCCAATATGGAAAGTAGATCCTTATTTCAGCCTATTAAAATAGGCAAAATAGAAATAAAAAATAAAATATCAATGGCTCCTATGGGGGCCTTCGGCCTTGTAGACAATGAGGGATGTTATAATCAAAGGGCCATAGACTATTATGTAGAAAGGGCGAAAGGGGGAACGGGTCTTATTATAACCAGTATCACCAAAGTTGAAAATGAGCTGGATAAAGTTGTACCCGGTGTAATTCCGATTATTTCAATAAATCCTGGAAGATTTATAATGACATCAGCGGAGATGACAGAAAGAGTTCATGCTTATGGTGCAAAGATATTTCTACAGCTTACAATGGGTTTTGGAAGAAGCGGTGCACCAGGCACACTCTTAACCTCACAGCCTGTTTCTGCTTCAGACATTCCAAATTACTGGGATCCCACTGTTACCTGCAGGGCACTTACTACTTCAGAAGTAGAATGGATAGTTACAAAATTTGTTGAAGGTGCTGAAGTGGCAAAACAAGCAGGGTTTGACGGCGTTGAAATACATGCAGTACATGAAGGGTACCTGCTTGATCAGTTTACACTTTCCATATTCAATAGGAGAACTGACAAATATGGCGGGGATTTAAGGGGAAGGCTTCAGCTCCCAATAGAAATAGTACAGGGAATAAAGGCCAGAGTGGGAGACAGTTTTCCTGTAGGGTTGAGATACAGCGTGAAAAGCTGTATAAAGGACTGGAGACAGGGCGGACTTCCAGATGAAGAGTATGTGGAAAAAGGCCGTGATCTGGAAGAAGGACTTGAAGCTGCAAAAATTCTTGAATCTGCAGGATATGATGAACTCAATACGGACTTGGGTACATATGATGCATGGTACTGGTCCCATCCGCCCCTTTATCAAAAAGATGGATTATATCTTCCATATACCAGGGAACTTAAAAAAGTTGTTAAAGTTCCCGTTATAGTTGCAGGTAAACTTGGCATTCCAGAGGTGGCTGAAAAAGCCCTTGATGATGGGTCAGCAGATATGATCGGACTTGCAAGACCACTTCTCTGTGATGCATACTGGCCTAAAAAAGTTCTGGCAAATCATCCGGAAAGGATTCGTCCCTGTATTGGGTGCCATACAGGATGTCTTGGAAGGGGGTTTGAGGGAAAACCATTGAGCTGTACAGTAAATCCTGCTGCCGGAAGAGAAAGATATTATGAAATAAAGCCTGTACAAGAGCCAAAGAAAGTGATGGTTATAGGAGGAGGAATGGCTGGAATGGAGGCAGCCAGAATTGCAGCTATGAGAGGCCATAAAGTTACACTATATGAAAATAAGGGGGAGCTTGGCGGGGAAGTTATTCCAGGTTCGGTTCCTGATTTCAAACTGGATGACAGAAGGCTCCTTGACTGGTATAGAAATGAAATGAAAGAACTTAAGATTAAAATAGTTTTAAATACAAAAGTAACAGAAGATATTGTCCAAAAAGAAAATTCTGATGTGGTAATTATTGCAACTGGCGCAAAAGATATTAAACTTGATTTGCCCGGTATAGAAAAAGATAAAGTTACAACAGCAGTTGAAATTTTAAATGGGAAGAAACAAGCTGGAGAAAATGTGCTTATGGTCGGCGGCGGACTTGTTGGATGCGAAACGGCCCTTTACCTTGCAAAACAGGGGAAGCAGGTCACAATTGTTGAGGCCAGGGATGGTATATTAAAAGCAGGCAAAGCAGTTCCCCATATGAACAAAATAATGCTTATTGATCTTCTAAAAAAGTACAATATAAAAACTATTACGGGAAATTCCCTGCTTGAGGTAACAGATGACGGTGCCGTACTAATTGACAGTGAATTTAAAAAGCAAAATGTACCTGCTGATACTGTTGTAATTGCCATCGGATTTAAATCTGACAGGGAATTGTATGATAAACTCAATGGTAAAATGGCCGATTTATATATAGTTGGCGATGCGTACCAGACTGCTAATATAATGGACGCAATATGGAGCGGAAATGAAATTGGTCTCAACTGCTGATTGCGGAATTCAATGCCTGTCTCAAAATTTATTTTGAGGCAGACATTTTATATGATAAATAAGTAATAGCTGGTAGTCAACTGCCCATTGTCCGCTGTCAATTGTTATTACTTTTCCAGCCTTGCACTTATTATGAGTCTGTGTGTGGCAACCCTGATAGGTGTACAAGTAACAAGTGTCATGGTTGAGTCCTTTGTTGCATTTAACACCTCTACCTGCTGGGGAAGAACCACCTTGGTGTTGAATATCTTATATTTATAATTTCCTTTGATTGTTTCTATGGTTATTTCATCGCCTATTTTTAATTCTCCCAGTCTGTTGAAATATTGCCCAAAAGTATAGCTCCTATGACCTGCTAGGGCAAAATTTCCATTTTCACCGGGCATGGCCGTACCTTTAAAGTGCCCTACTGCATATCTGAGTGTAGCCATATCGGTTCCCTCACCTATTGAAACCTTTAAATCTATTTTTGGTATGATGAGGATACCTATTGTACCGTAATCTGTCTTTGAATCCTTGTCTGAATTTTTTTTGCTCACCTTTGAACCTTTATTCAAAGGGTTGGTGTTTTTAATTTTCTGCTCATAATTTTTTATCATATTATCCTGCTTATACCTTGTCCAATATTTGGCCCCAAAGGCATATAAAAGTATTAAAATTCCTATGAGTATAAATATGAGACCTATTATTCTGACTCTCTTCAATAGATTTTCCTCCAATATTATTTCAAATTCTAAATAAAAACAATAATTGTATTAAAAAAATAATAATATTATCAATGTTAATAATAAATTTAATGTGATAAAATTTTGAGTAATATAATTGGTATATTATGTACTATATTTTAATGCTTGAGTATAAATTAGTCAATGTATTTTTACTATAAATGAGTGATTAACTTCATTATAAAGTATATAATAAAAGTATGAACAAAAAATAAAAATATATATTATTTGTAATAAAATGGTATTAAGTAATGATGAAATTATTGAATATTCAAAAGGAGTACTAGTATTTAATGAAAAACCTATTGAGATTTATTATAGTTTTGGGTATGCTTGCAATTTCATTTTTTATATCATTTTCAGATATAAGTTCAACTGAAAAACCTGCTCCTGCACTTAATGGAAGGATGGATCTTTCAAAGTGGAATTTTTCAAAAAACGGTACTGTAAATCTTGATGGACAGTGGGAACTATATGATCATCAACTGCTCACCCCGGAAGATTTTACTGAAAAAAGCAGTGTCAGACCCAGGCTGACAGGGTACATAAAACTTACTTCCACCAGGCAGAATGATAGAAATAGTAAATATATGGAACCTGAAGGTATAAGAACCTATAGATTGGTTATGAAGGTAAGACCTTCAGACAGGGTATTTGGTCTAAGTTTGGGAAATATTAGGATGAGCAGCAGGGTGTATGTAAATGGTATTGAGAGAGGATCAAGTGGAAACCCCGGTGAAAAAGCCAGGGGATATTATGCAGGGACAACACCTTATGATACATATTTTGGTATAAATGGAAGCAAAATTGAAATAATTCTTCAATGTGCTAATTTTGGATACCCCTTTAAAGGAACAATGTATAAAATATGTTTTGGACTGCAAAGAAATATTAACCTTAGGACTATTATGAATTGTTCTATTGAATTGTCTGCAATTACATTAATGCTGCTATTGGCCCTATATAGTATATATATATATCATGTACGAAAGAAGAAGGTTTACCTATATTTTGGGATAAATTTTCTAACTGCTGTAGTTAACTTGCTTTTAAGCGGGGAAAAAATATTTGCTCAATTGATTCCTGCAGTGCCCTTTGAATTGTTATGTAAGACCCAGGAGATATCTGTTGTTCTCACTGTAGTGTCTTTAATGGGAATTATAAAAGAACTGGATAAAAATATACTGCCAAAATTTATAATAAACTTCACTAATATTTTAAGTTCCTTTTACATAGCTTTGGTTTTAACAACTGGATATGCTGTATATATGTATTTAAATGCGGCACAGTTTGCTTTTATTACGGCATTTTTATTTACAGTTATTGCAAGAATATTGTTCATAATTAAGATGAATGCATATGATTCCAGGAAAAAAGAGGAGACCGTTATTTTTTTGGAAGCAATCATCTATTTGTCTATCTGTCTGATAAATAATTTTCTCTGTTCCTTGAACTTGATAAATAAAAGATTCATGGGAGATCTGGCTATTTGCGGATTTGTAATACTTTTGGTAAATATTTTTTCGTACAGGTCTATCGTGGCTTATAAAGACATGGAAAGAATGTCTGCAAAGCTTATAAAGATGGACAGGGTAAAAGATGAATTTATCAGCAGCACATCTTATGAACTCAGAGCGCCGCTGTATGGAATTATCAATATAGCTGAAACTATAATTAAAGAAAATGGTGCTTATTTAAAAAATAAAAATATAAAGAACATAATAATAATAAAGAACATAGCATTAAAATTATGCAATGTGGTAAAAGATACACTGGATGTAACCCTTCTAAAAAACGGACAGTTGAAAACCAGCATATGCACAGTGGATATAAAAGTCTGCAGCAATATAGTGGTGGAAAGTTATAAATACATAATGCAGAAAGGAAATATAAAAATTGTCAATAATATAAAAAAGTCCATATTGGTAAAAGCGGATGAAAACAGGGTAAAGCAGGTTTTATTTAATCTTATTGACAATGCTGCCCAGAATATGGATAGAGGAACAATAAAAATAGACTGCAGAAGTAAAGATGATATGGTTTATGTATCAGTGGAAGATACAGGATCCGGCATACCTGAGAATAAGCGGGACACAATTTTCAAGCCCTATGAATCATTAAATTCAGAAAAAATTGGATTGGGCTTGTATATAACTTATCAATTAATTGAACTTATGAAGGGAAAAATATATCTGGATTGGTCAGAGGAAAACAAGGGAAGTCGTTTTGTGTTCTCACTGCCTGTTTCAAAAGAAAAAAACAGTTTATATAAAAAAATACAGAAAAAAAATACAGAGTATTTTGATAGTATATCTTCAGTAGACTGTTCTGATGCAGTAAAAGATGAAAAATATCAAAGCACAATTTTAGTAGTAGATGATGAAGTATTCAATATTCAAACGGCTCTTAATATATTTTACAGGGAAGGGTATAATGTGTTAACTGCACTGTCGGGAGAAGAGGCATTGAAAAAAGTAGAAGATAATAAAATTGATCTGGTACTTCTGGATGTAATGATGCCGGGGATTTCAGGCATAGATGTATGCAGAAAAATCAGAGAAAAATATTCGGTTATTGAACTTCCAATACTTATATCCACCTTAAAGGATACAAATTATGATCTGTTTCTTGGATTTGATGCAGGGGCAAATGATTTTATAACCAAGCCTTTTGAAGAGAAGGAAATAACTGCCAGAGTCAAGACCTTGATTCAAATGAAAAGATCCATGGAAGATGTACTGAAAAATGAAATGGCCTTTCTCCAGGCACAGATAAAGCCTCATTTTTTGTACAATACTATAAGCACTATAATTTCTTTTTGCTATACTGACGGGGAAAAAGCAGCCAGACTTCTTACCAATTTCAGCAAATACCTGAGGTTGGCTTTTGACGTAGACAATAAACTCATGACTGTGTCCTTAAGGCATGAAATCGAGATGGTATATGCCTATGTGGAGATAGAAAAGGCCCGTTTTGAAGACAAGATAAATGTTGAATATGATATCCAGAAAGACCTCATGGGTGAGGAAGTCCCTGTACTTTGTATTCAGCCCCTGGTGGAAAATTCCATTAAACATGGATTACTTGGAAAAAGCAGTGGAGGAACTGTATATGTTTCCGTACGAAGGAGTAATCATACAATTTATATTATAGTTAGAGACGATGGAATTGGCATGACCCGGGAAAAACTCAAGGAATTGAGAAACAATGAGGGTGGAAATACCGGAATAGGATTTTCTAATATCAGCAGGAGGATTAAAAAATTAAGAAAAGGAAATATAGAAATATATAGTACTGCGGGAAAGGGAACAGTTGTGACTATATCTATTGAAAGTTTAGCTTATGATTAGCTGCTGAAACATTTCATTGATAGCTTAATATTTTATGGGGGAATAATTGATGAAAACTGTAATTGTAGAAGATGAAAAACCAATTTTGAAGTTGATGAAATTGGTTATAAGCAGAAATAAACATCTGAAAATAGTAGGACAATTCACTGATTCCAGAGAAGCTCTTAAGGGTACATCAAAACTTTTACCAGATGTTGTTTTTGTGGATGTAGAGATGCCTTTTATGAATGGACTTGAACTTTCAAGAAAAATAAAGAGCTTTAATGAAAATATACAGATAGTTTTTGTAACTGCCTATGAAAAATATGCACTGGAAGCTTTTAAAGTCAATGCGGTAAACTATATCTTGAAACCAATTACGGAAGAGGATTTAAATGCAACTGTAGATAGACTGCTTAAAAATCAACATACAGAAGAAACCACCTCAAAGGATGACAAGAAAAACAAAATATTTATTTTAGGATGTTTCAAGGTATATGGCAGTTCAGGAGATGAAATTATCAAGTGGTCTACTGCAAAGGTTCAGGAATTGTTTTCATATTTTGTTTATAAAAAGGGTGAAGATACGGATAAATGGCAGCTGTGTGATATACTCTGGCCGGATTCACCCCCTAAAAAAGCTGAACATAATCTGCATAGTTCCATATATAGGATGAAAACTGTTTTAAAAAGTGTGGGAATAGAGAATATAGTGCATTATGAAAACGGAAAATACGGAATGAATTTAAAGGAATTTTACTGTGACAGCTGGAGGTTTGAAGATTTTATTGAAAATAATCCTGTTGTCAATGAGAAAAATATAACCGCCTGTGAAAAAAATTCAGCACTTTATAAGGGAATATTATTTGGAAATGAAGATTATTTATGGGATGCAGATTTAAATGAAAAACTCAGGAGATATTATTCCACCAGTGCTAAAAATATAGCTGAATATTATATGAAGGTAAAACTTTACAACAAATCAGAAGAATATTTAAAAAAGGCAATTGAAATGAATCCTTTTGATGAGATAGCTCATGAGCTGATTATGAAGGTATATTTTTATATGGGAGACAGGATAGGATTGGTCAGCCATTATAAAAAGTTAAATACATTGTTTAAAAGGGAGCTTCACATACCACCTAAAAAATCCACTGTAGAGCTTTATAAAAATTTGTTTGTGAAATTATAGGAATGGATCTGTAAAGTTGAAAATTAATGCCTAAAGGTTCTGATGGATTTTCGGAGTTTGCCGAAAATCTTTTATATCAGGTTTTTTATATATTGTGAGAAACTTGTGAGTTTTTTGTGATAGATGTGTGACAAAAATATATTATCATTAAAATTATAAAGTAAAAATTATTACTTAATAGTATTGATTTTTCTTTATACAATGGCATTTGCAGGATAGGTTTAAAAAATCAGGTTATAAAATCATAAATTTAAAATACTCTTATTTGTGAAGGCCATTTAATTTTATTATAAAGGGGGGATAAAATGAAAAAGAAAAGAAAAAAAATCTCAGCAATTGCAGTGGCCATACTTTTTGTACTGCAGATATTTTCATCCTTTGGCCCCATAGGAAGTGTCAAAGCAGATGAAGGTTCAAGCCCATCAGCTTCTGTAGATCTTACAGATACACTTAAATTTATAACTGGAGTCACCCTTAAGGATGAAGAGGGAAATGATATTAGTAAAGCAGAAAATGTGGACAAAAGCTCGGCAGTTAACGTAAATTATACATTTTCCATTCCAGGTGGTACAACCGTAAATAATGGTGATACCTATAAAATTCAGCTGCCTGAGCAAATCAAGATCTCAAGTGAACAGACAGAGGACATTAAAGATTCTACTGGCAATATAATAGCAAGTGTGGATGTGGATACATCGGGGAAGGCATTGATTACTTTTAATGATACAGCAGCTTCTGCTTCTGATGTAATCGGTACTTTTGCCATATCCGCCGGATTCAATGAGGATAAAATAGGAACAGAAACTTCTGCATCCATTGATTTTAAAATTGATGGACAAAGTCCTGTGACGGTGAATTTCAAGGAGGATGCGGCTTCGGAGGATACTGGCAAGCCAAGTACAATTGGATAGACAGTTTCTTCGAGTGATGTCTCAGCATCTGCCGATGCAACTACTGGTACTGATATTACAAATTCATTTCCATTTATAACAGGTGTCAGTATAAAAGATGCAAGTGGCAACGATTTGGGTAATGATGTGGATAAAAATTCGGAAATTCACGCTAACTATACCTGGAGCATTCCAAATTCAGTAGATGTCAATTCAGGTGATTATTATAAAATGCAGCTGCCGGCTCAGATTCATATTGCAGCACCTATTGATCAGCCAATAAATGATGATAATGGAACAAAGGTAGCGGATATGCATGTGGATAAAAATGGGCTTGTAACACTCACGTTTACAGATTATCCAAGTACACATTCCAATGTAAGTGGTTACTTTTATATTGACTGTCATTTTGAAGAAAGTGAAATAGGTAATAATAATCCGGTGACCATTACTTTTACTATTCCGGGTATATCGGATCCTGTTATAGTTGATGTTGATTTTGAGCAGCCCGAGCCGTCTATTACAAAAGATGTAGTGAATAAAGGTTATGATGCGGCGACAGATGAAATTACATGGAAGTTAACGGTAAACAAGGAAAATGTAAATGTCAAGAGTGCAAGTGTTGAGGATATCATAAATGCAGGACAAGTATTTGTACCAGGTTCTGTTACAGTTAACGGTTCTCCGGCGGATACTTCGAATTATAGCTATGATTCCAGCAGTAAAAAGTTTATTTATAATTTTGGAGATATAACTGCACAACAGGTTATAACTTTCAAGACAAGTATCCATGATGATTTGGCCACTAAAGGTCAAAGTACTGGAGATGGATGGCCTTATAGTAATAAAGCCGTTCTAAAATATAATGATAACGGAACTCCACAAACCATAATTTCCAACACGAAAACTGTTGATGTACCTGTGAAGTTGATCAGTAAAGATGGAACATATAATTCTTCAACTAAGCAAATTGATTGGACAATCACCGTAAATGAAAGTGGAAGGGTAATTGACAATGCAGTAGTTACTGATATAATTCCTGAAGGTCTTACTTTAATTGGTGCTTCAGTTAAAGTAGATGGAAATGCTGGTTCAAGTTATACAATGTTAGGACAGCTTTTTACCTATAGTTTAGGAAGTATAACTGAAAAGAAGGTAATTACTTTTTCAACTTCTGTGGATCAAAATGTATATAATAGTAATAATTCTCCGACCTACAACAATACTGCTGCATTAACAGGTGATGGAGTTACAGATGGAACATCTGCCAGTAAGGGCGTTGGAGTTCCAACAAATATCATTCGGAAAACCGGATCAAGGTATAATGCTGCTACAGGTATCATTACCTGGACAATTACTGTGAACGACAATAAAACAAATGTTGCAGCCGGTGCAGTGGTTACAGACAACATTCCTGCTGGACAAACTTATGTAGCAGGCAGTGCTGGTATAGATGACACCTCAAATGGTTCTTTTACTACATTGTCAGATGGAAAAGTTGTCTATACGTTCAACAATGGTTTTAGTAAGACCTATACTATAACCTTTCAAACCCAGGTAACTGATCCTACACACTATAGGGCAAATTACAGTGATATTTACAGTAATCCCGTTAATTTGACTGCCGATGGTATAAATCAGGACACTAATGGAACCCAGCAGGTAACCAGTAATGTAATCACCAAAACAGGTGAGGGATATGACTATTCCACAAGAGAAATTACCTGGAAAATTGTAGTGAACAAGAATGCAATGCCCATAACCAATGCAGTGGTTACTGATGTTATCCCAGAAGGGCAGCGGTATGTAGCTGGTTCTGCAAGTATAGATGATGGTGCAAATGGTTCATTTACTACATTATCGGATAATCAGGTTATTTATACTTTTAACGGTACTATCAATAAAACTTATACTATAATCTTCAAGACAAAGCTTACTGATTTGAGTATTTTCAATACCAGCGGAAATAAAATATTAAATAATACTGCATCTATTACTGGGGATGAAATACCTACAGATGGAGATGCATCAAGTACAGGAACACAGACTGTTAAAAATTCAGTAGTTACTAAAAAATCTACCTATACAAGTGGTAATTCCTATATCGACTGGACGGTGAAGGCAAATGCCAACTGGAGTATTCCTTTAGCCGGTACAACTATAACCAGTGCAACTATAACTGATAAGCTGCAGGATGGGCTTTCATTGGACACGGACACTGTGGAATTGTACAAAGCTACTGTAAATGCTGATGGAAGTCTTGCACAGGGAGATAAAGTTGCTCTTACTGCTGATAATGTAAAATACAATCCTGACACCAGAGAATTTGATTTCACATTTCCACAGGATGCAGGAACTGGGGCTTTTATTTTGAACTTCAGGACTAATGTAACCAAGACAGGAGATTATACAAATTCAGTGGAATTTGTGGGAAGCAGAGTAGATGAAAATTCTACTACTACCCAAAATGGTGTCTGGTTTTCACAAGGCGGCGGCGGTGCCACTGGAGAAACCGGAAGCATTAATGTTGTAAAGGTTAGTGATGATGGTGATACAAAATTATCAGGTGCAGTATTCCAGCTTCTTGACCAGTATGGAAATGTCAAGGAAACTTCTGCTCCTACAGGAGCTGATGGTGCTGCGTTGTTTGACAAGCTGAAATATGATACCAATTACTCCGTCAAAGAAATAAAAGCACCTACAGGATATAATTTGTCAAGTGAAATTCATACTTTCCAGATTTCCAATGCTTCAGCCCAGAAGGATATTACTTATAATTTTGAAGACACCAGAAAGACAGGAAAGGTAACATTCACCAAGACAGGTGAAGATTCAGATTCAACTGTACTTTCAGGAGCAGAATTTACACTTTATAAACCTGATGGTATTACTCCGGTTAAAGATGAAAATGGTAGCAATATAACTGCAACCAGCGATTCGGATGGAAAAGTGACATTTAACTGTGACGTTCCTTATGGATACAAGATAATAGAAACCAAGGCACCAACAGGATACAGTATAAATTCAAATCCTTTAACTGCAACTGTGGATGGCAGTGGAAATGTTGTACTTGATAAAAATACTATATCTGATAGCAAGATCAGAAATGATGTACAATTCACCAAAGAGGATCAAAACGGGAATCCACTTCAAGGGGCGGTATTTAAGCTTTATAAGAATGATGATGCAGACTTTGAAAATCCTATACAAACTGCAACAAGTGATGAGAATGGCATTGTCAAGTTCACTGATGTGGCATATGGTTACAAAATAAAGGAAATTACTCCTCCAACAGGCTACAATCCTTCTGATAAAGTGCTGACTGTAACCATGAGTCAGGATGGAAAGTCTGTGCAATTAGATGAAGATAATAATACTGTTACTGATAACATTATGACAGGTAATATAATATTTACCAAAATAGGAGAAGATTCAGATGCAGCCGGACTGAAAGGAGCAGAATTTACACTTTATGATGAAGATGGAGCTACTAAAGCTGTGGATTCATCAGGTAATGTTATAGCTCCTGTGATAAGTGATGTCAGTGGAGTTGTGAAATTTGAGAATGTACCATATGGTATCTACAAAATAGTGGAAACTAATAGACCAGACAACTATAATCCTTATGAGGGGAATATAGTGGCGGACTTAACACAAATAACACAAAACGGGCAGGATGCAGTTATTACTGTTGATAGTGCACCTATATCTTCTAATAATACTATTTCCGACACAAAAATAAGAGGAAATATACAGTTTAAGAAGACAGATCAAAATGGCAACCCTCTTAAAGGTGCAGTGTTTACACTCTACAAAATTGGTGAAGATGGCAAAACTCTTACAGCGGTTAAAGGTGCTGACGGCAAAGATTTAACTGCAGTCAGCGGAGCAGATGATGTGGAAGGTGCTGCTGTTACAGACGGACTTGTGACCTTTAGGAATATTGAATATGGAAGTTATGCCATAAAAGAGACCACACCACCATCAGGGTATTACCTTTCATCTAAAGTATTGGATGCAAATATAACTGAAGATGGAAGCACCGTATATGCACGACCGGCAGGAGATACTGAAAGTGATATTTACAGTCTTTCCGATACCAGGATACCAGGCGGCGGAGGTTCCATACAGGGAAATATAACCCTGAAGAAAACCGATGAAGGTGGAAATGCTTTGAGCGGAGCGGTGTTTACACTGTATAATTCCAGCGGAAATCCGGTTCAGACTGCTACTTCAGATGCCAGCGGAGCTGCCCAGTTTACCAAAGTACAGCCAGGCAAATACACTGTTAAGGAAACAGTGGCTCCTGCAGGATATGTTCTTTCCACCCAGGTAATTCCTGTGGAGATAAATATGAGCAAGACCTATGACATTGGAACTGTGAAAGATACTAAAAATGCAGCAGCAATTGAAGTGAAGAAGACCGATGCCAACGGAAATGCTTTAAGCGGAGCAGAATTCACATTGTATAACAGCGGTGTAAAAGTGGCTTCAGCAGTAAGTGGTCAGGATGGAATTGCCAGATTTGATAATGTAGTTTACGGAAATTACACTATTAAAGAAACCAGGGCACCTGCTGGATATGATTTGAATCAGGATACATTGAGTGTACAGGTTGACTCTTTAAAAACCTATCAGTTTACTGTGGTAGATGAAAAGGGAACTCCGGGTCCAAATAATCCGGGAGGAACACCTAATCCAAATAATCCGGGTGGGGGAACCCCTGATTCCAACAATCCTGGAGGTGGAACACCTAATCCAAATAATCCAGGAGGTGGAACTCCTGATTTAAGCAATCCACAGGGAGGAACTCCTGGCAGTATATCACAAAGCCTTCCTAAAACAGGAAGTATGGTAGATACTGCAGTATTGCTGGCAGTTGGAATCATGGCAATACTTGCAGGAATTTGGATGATGATTAGAAGTAAAAGATCAGAAAAAACATCTAGATAAAATCAAGTGACAAAAAAGATGGTGTTTCCAGGAATATTGGGGGCACTGTCTTTTTTGTATGTTATATTAAATACATAATTATAAAATAACGGGATAAATAATTGATCAAGTGATTATTTGCAATACTGAGGAGGGTATTATTTATGGAGGAAAATGTTGTACTTAATATTTTAAACGGGCAGATGATGTATGATTATTTCAAACAAAGTCATCTTGATGAAGACGGCATATATGTGCCTTTTAATGAGGCAATGTGTTCAGGTAAGGTTACAGAACATATTTTTTCTCATGAATTTAATAAATGCCGCTGTAATGTTCATAATATAAGTATGGATAAATACAATGAGATTACATTAAAACCCTTGAAACCATTATTTGAAAATGAATTTTCATCTGTTGTGCTGTGGTTTGATGAAGACATGTTCTGTCAGATCAATCTTCTCACAATTCTTGCCTATTTGGATCAGAACAGTTATGGCAGCAGGGTGGGTTTTAATCTGGTAGGCCGGGACTTCAAGCTAATTCATGGTTTCGAATTTTATGCACAGGGGTATCTACAGATCTATAAACAGGTTATGTTATGCAGATTCATGCCTGAAAGTATTTATCTGGGTACATTGAAGAAGGGTGTTGAACTTTATCTGGAATATCTGAAAAAGGATAACGCCATAACCAAATATATAAGACAACAGGGCAATTTGGAGGAAAGTGTTTTGATAAGCAATTTGCTGAGCAAATTTTCTCAATATGGCTTGACTGATACCCAGTATTTAAAACTGATTAAAGAATGTAGGAAATAAGGTATGGGTTGTGGCAAATTTAAGTTGCTTTTACCACAATCCATGCCTTTTTAATATATTCCTCTATTGGTAAAAAAAATATTTGACTAAACTGAAATATTGAACTAAAATATATTTTGTGTACGAAATATATTTATACGAAGTATATACTTATTTAGAAAGAAGAGAGGATATGAATGATGTAGAAGATGGAATCAGATTACTTAGAACAATAAAAAGAGTGATGAAAAATGCACATAAGATTATGGGGCAGCGCTTTAAGAATTTTAATCTGACTGGACCGCAGCTGTTTGTTGTCATTGCTTTAATTCATCACGGAAAAATGAAAATAAGTGATTTAAGTGAAAAGATGAGTTTATCCAATAGTACGGTATCTGGAATTATTGATAGATTGGAAAGGCAGGGTTCGGTAAAGAGAGTTAGAAGCAAAGAAGATAGAAGAATAGTTTATGTGGAGGTTACTTCTGAATTCAGGAAAATTGCTGAAACCAAACATGGAGAAGTTGAAAACACATTTCAATCCATGCTGGACATGGCAACTCCGGAGGAAATAGATATAATAAACAAAGGTTTTGATACATTGGAAGAAGTAATGGATAGACAAAAAATGAACAAGGAGTGAAAGAGACAGCATGCTTAAATTGATGAAATATTTAAAACCATTTATTGTGCTTATTATAAGTGCGGTAATTTTACTTTTTGTACAGGCAATGTGTGATCTGTCACTGCCGGACTACATGTCTGATATCGTAAATACGGGAATACAGCAGGGCGGTATTGAAAATGCTGTGCCAAAAGCAGTGAGAGCAAGTGAAATGAATAAACTCTCCATATTTATGGATAAAAATGCTAAATCAAAAGTTGAAAAAAATTACACACTTGTTGATAAATCAAGTTCAAATTATGATAAATACCTTAAAGATTATCCTGAATTGGAAAATCAGCCAATATATGTTTTGAAAAATGTGGATGAGTCAGAAATTCACAAGATGAATCCTATAATGGGAAAGGCCTTTCTTGCTGTTTCTGGTGTTGAAAAAATGAAAACCTCTGCCAGAAACGGAGTGATAAATTTTAATGGACAGAAGATACCTGCAAAAACTGACTTATTTGCACTATTTTCAAGATTGCCTGAAGGTCAGCGTTCGAAAATAAGCGAAGATATGAATAAAAAATTCACTTCACTGGGTGATAATATGATAACTCAGGCTGCAGCGGGGTCAGTGAAGGCTGAATATGCTGCAGTGGGAATGAATACGGATAAAATTCAAAGCAGATATATTGTTCATATAGGAATAATTATGCTGCTTATTTCCCTGTTGACTGCGGCCTGTACTATTGCAGTGGGACTTCTGGGTGCACGAATTGCTGCCGGATTATCAAAGAACCTTCGTAGAGATTTATTCACCAAGGTGGAGAGTTTTTCAAATGAAGAATTTAATAAATTTTCTACAGCATCATTGATAACCAGAACTACTAATGATATTACTCAAATACAGCTGGTTGTTTTTCTTGCTGTAAGGATGCTCATATACGCTCCTATTTTAGGGGTAGGCGGAGTCCTGAAGGTTCTCAATAAGAGTACATCCATGACCTGGATTATTGCCCTGGCTGTGATAATTCTGCTGGGACTTATCGGCGGCATATTTGCAATTGCTTTTCCAAAGTTTAAAATTGTCCAGAAGCTGGTTGACAAATTGAATCTTATTACACGTGAGAATTTGTCAGGAATGATGGTAGTAAGGGCATTTAATACACAGAAGTTTGAAGAAAAAAGATTTGACAGGGCAAATAAAGATTTAACGGATACCAATTTGTTTATAAATCGTGTGATGTCTGCCATGTTCCCGGCCATGATGCTTATAATGAATGGTGTTACAATACTTATAGTCTGGATTGGCGCACATCAGATTGCAAATTCCAGTATGCAGGTAGGAGACATGATGGCATTTATGCAATATGCAATGCAGATTATATTTGCTTTTCTTATGATGTCTTTTATGTTTATTTTGATACCGAGGGCTTCAGTATCTGCCCAGAGGGTCAATGAAGTTTTAAGAATGGATCCGGTTATTGTAGATCCAAAGAAACCTGTGCATTTTCCTGATAAAGTTAAAGGTGTAGTTGAATTCAAAAATGTTTCTTTCAGATACGATGGTGCAGAAAAGGATGTACTGAAAAATATAAGTTTTAAGGCCCTGCCAGGTAAGACAACTGCTTTTATTGGCTCTACCGGTTCAGGTAAATCAACTCTTGTTAATTTGCTGCCCCGTTTTTATGATGTGACTGAGGGACAAATTCTTGTTGACGGAGTTGATATAAGAAGTGTAACCCAGCATGAGCTGAGGGATTTAATCGGTTATGTGCCTCAGAAGGGGTCATTGTTTAAGGGTACTATTGAATCCAATTTGAAATATGCCAAAGATGATGCATCGGATAGTGATATGGAAGAGGCTGCAAGAATTGCCCAGGCTGAAGAATTTATTGATGAAAAACCGGAAAGATTTAAAAGTGAAATTTCCCAGGGAGGATCAAATGTATCCGGAGGTCAGAAGCAGAGATTGTCAATTGCCCGTGCTCTTGTTAAAAATCCGAAAATCTATGTATTTGATGACAGTTTCTCCGCCCTTGATTTTAAAACTGATTCCGCACTGAGAAAAGCCCTTAAAACCGAAACAGCATCAAGCAACCTTCTCATAGTTGCACAGCGTATTTCTACAATTAAGAATGCTGAACAGATCATAGTGCTTGAAGAGGGAAGCATAGTTGGAATGGGAACCCATGATGAACTTATGGAAAATTGTGAAACTTACAGGGAAATTGCATTATCACAGCTGTCTAAGGAGGAATTGGCATGAGTGAACACAATAATAGACAAAGACCTTCTTTAAGGAGAAACAAGGGGCCAAGGGGTATGATGGCGGTTGGGGAAAAAGCTCATAATTTTAAAGACACAATGAAAAAACTTATGGGTTATTTAAATGTTTATAAAATATCAATTGTAATTGTACTGATTTTTGCCATTGTAAGTACTGTATTTTCCATAGTAGGTCCTAAGATACTGGGAAAAGCCACTACAAAATTATTTGAAGGTGTTATGGCAAAAATATCAGGTACAGGGGGTATAGATTTTACCTATATAGGTAGGATAATTGCATTATTGGCAGTTTTGTATGGAATCAGCGCATTATTTTCATATGTTCAGGGATGGATTATGTCCGGAGTGTCAATGAAAGTAAGTTATAAGTTCAGAAAAGATATTTCAGAAAAAATCAACCGCATGCCCCTGGGATATTTCGACAGAACAAATCATGGAGAAGTGCTGTCACGTGTTACCAATGATGTGGATACTTTAAGCCAGACCCTTAACCAGAGCCTGGGGCAGATTATTACATCAGTTACCATGGTTATTGGAGTGCTGATCATGATGCTTACTATAAGCTGGCAGATGACTCTTGTAGCACTTTGTATAATTCCAGTGTCCATGGGACTTATAATGGTTATTGTGAAACATTCACAAAAATATTTCAAACAGCAGCAGGATTATCTGGGAAATTTGAATGGCCATGTTGAAGAGATGTATGGTGGTCATATTGTAATGAAGGCCTTCAATGGTGAAAAAAACAGCATTGATAAATTTAACAAGATGAATGGAAAGCTCTTTGGATCAGCATGGAAGTCACAGTTTTTATCAGGTATAATGATGCCTATGATGAATTTTGTAGGCAATTTAGGATATGTGGGAATATGTATTTTGGGGGGCTGGCTTGCAGCAAAAAAAACCATTGAAGTTGGTGATATTCAGGCATTTGTTCAATATGTGCGTTCATTTACACAGCCTATTTCACAGATTGCCAATATTTCAAATATACTTCAGCAGACAGCAGCTTCAGCAGAGCGTATTTTTGAATTTCTGGAAGAGAAAGAGGAAGTTCCTGAAACTTGTGATGCTGTAAGACTTGAAAACATACAGGGCCGTGTGGAATTTAAAGATGTTCACTTTGGATATGATCCGGATAAAATCATTATAAATGACTTCTCAGCCTCTGTTGTGCCAGGACAGAGAATTGCCATTGTAGGCCCCACTGGAGCTGGGAAGACTACAATAATCAAGCTTCTCATGCGTTTCTATGATATAAATGCCGGACAGATACTTATAGATGGTCATGAGATAAGAGAATTTACCCGCAGAGACCTGCGTTCAATATTTGGCATGGTTCTTCAGGATGCATGGCTTTATAATGGAAGCATAATGGAAAATATCCGATATGGGCGTCTTGATGCAACTGATGAAGAAGTTGTTGCAGCAGCAAAAGCAGCTCATGTTGACAGCTTTGTTCATACTCTTCCGGAGGGATATAATATGATATTGAATGAAGAAGCTTCAAATGTATCCCAGGGTCAGAAACAGCTGCTCACTATTGCAAGAGCCATACTTGCAAACCCCAGGATACTTATTCTGGATGAAGCTACAAGTTCTGTGGATACCCGTACTGAGCTGCAGATTCAAAAAGCCATGGATAATCTGATGAAAGGGCGTACAAGTTTTATAATTGCCCACCGGCTTTCAACAATTCGTGATGCTGATTTGATACTTGTTATGGATCATGGTGATATTGTGGAACAGGGAAGTCATAATGAACTTCTTAAAAAAGGCGGAGTATATGCCAAACTTTATAACAGCCAATTTGAGGTAGCTTAAATTTTAAAATAAACAGGGTCAAAAATGATTTCAAATTATTTTTGACCCTGTTTATTTTGGATTTATGCATTTTTTTCAATTTAACATACAATATATGCATACCCTTTCAATACAACAAGTAACTATTTTAATAAAAACTTTGACAAAAATATAACTTTGTAATAAAATATGCCTGTATATATTTATAAATTTCTATAATTCCACGTATATATTTAAAATTGATGTATCCGCCAAGGAGAGACAATTATGCATAAATGTATTCTTAATATTCATAATGCGTTGGATAATAAACATATAAAACATAGGGGGCATATAGGTATGAATGCTGAAGAAATCAAAAAATTAAAACAGCTGGTTTGTAAGACAATTGATGACAACTCCGAAAGGATAATAAATTTTTCAAAATCCGTAGAAAAAGAACCGGAGCTGGGATTTAAGGAAAAAAAGACATCCGGGAAAGTAAAAAATATCTTTGATGAAATAGGGCTGGATTATAAAGATGGACTTGCTATCACTGGAGTAAAAGCAAAATTGAAGGACAAGAATCATGGTATAAATGTAGCTGTCCTTGGAGAACTGGATGCAGTCATATGCAGGGGAAATAAGAATACGGATCCTGAAACAGGAGCAGCACATACCTGCGGACATCACTTACAGCTTGGGGCTTTAATTGGTTCAGCCATAGGCTTGAAATTGTCTGGGGTTTCTGAAAAATTAGATGGAAATGTGACTTTTATGGCAGTGCCCTCAGAAGAATGCATTGAATTTGCCTATAGACAAAAACTTATGCAGCAGGGAAAAATTCATTTTTTAGGTGGAAAACAAGAGCTTATATACCAGGGTGAATTTGATGATGTTGATATAGCAATGATGATGCATTCCATGAAAAATTGTCCGGATCCGGCTGTAGTATTGGGAAAGTCCAGCAATGGATTTCTGGCAAAGACAATACAGTATATAGGGAAGGCGGCCCATGCTGCCGAAGCACCGGAACAGGGAGTAAATGCATTAAATGCTGCAGTTATTGGACTTATGGGGGTAAATGCCCTTAGAGAAACCTTTAAAGATGAAGATTATATAAGATTTCATCCTATTATCACAAAAGGCGGGGATGTGGTGAACAGCATTCCGGATGATGTGAGAATTGAAAGCTACGTTCGTGCAAGAACCATAGATGCCATGGTGAAGACAAATGAAAAAGTTGACAGGGCGCTTAAAGCCGGAGGAGATGCAGTGGGTGCAAAAACTGTTATTAAAACTATACCGGGATATCTGCCCCTTGAATGTTGCCAGGAGTTAAGTGATGTATATAGGAATAACTGCAGTGGGCTTTTACCTGAAAATAGTATTTTAGACGGCGGGCATTTTTTTGCTTCTACGGATATGGGTGATGTATCCCAGTTAATACCCAGCATACACCCCTATATAGGAGGGGTCAGCGGAAGTCTTCATGAAAAAGATTTTAATGTGGAGGACTATTATGCAGCTTGTGTACTTCCTGCTAAATTATTTGCAATAACTATAGTGGATTTGCTGGTTGATGGCGCACAAAGAGGAAAAGATGTAGTTAAAAATTTTAGACCTAAATTATCTAAAGATGAGTATTTAAAGGTAGTAAATGGATTCAATAAGGTCACAGAAGGAGAGGGACAATGGTAAAAAAATATATAAAAATTTTCATATTGGCTTTTATATTGGTTGTAATATCTGAGCTTATTGGCGAAAAAAAGATTAAAGTAGGTCCTGGATATCTGGTGTTTTTGCCAATGCTCTTTGCTTTGGTCATGGGATTAATTATAAGTTTACCTAAATTAAAAATGATTTCCAATAAAGAAATGAACTTGTCCAATGAGATTATGGGAATTGCTGTAATATTATTTGTAGCTAAAATAGGTGCCACTATGGGGCCTTCTATTGTCATGCTGGTTGAGTCCGGCTGGGCACTCTGTTTTCAGGAGCTTGGGCATTTCTTTGGAACTGTAATTTTAGGCCTTCCCATTGCTGTTTTACTGGGGCTTGGACGTGAAGCGGTAGGAGCTACTTTTTCAATTGATCGTGAACCCAATATCGCTATTATTTCGGAAAAATATGGCATGGATTCTCCGGAAGGACGTGGAGTCATGGGAATATATATCTGCGGGACATTATTTGGTGCAGCTTATATTGGACTTCTTGCAGGGTATATGGGATCTCTTAAAATATTCAATCCTTTGGCTCTAGCCATGGGTTCAGGCGTAGGATCCGGAAGTATGATGGCGGCGGCTTCAGGTGCCATTGCGGCTGTATTCCCATCAGAGGCCAAGGAGATAGCAAGTTTTTCAGCAGCTTCCAATTTACTGACCTCCATAATTGGAATATATTTTACTTTGTTTGTCTCTTTGCCAGTTGCAAATAAATTATATGACTGGCTGCAGCCTAGGATTGGCAGAAACAGAAAAAAGAGAGGAGAAGCATAAAATGAAAAAATTAGCTCAGGAAACTGTTATTCTGTTGGGAGTCGGAGTAATTGCACTCATTGGAAATACTATAAACGATAAAGTACCTTTAAAAATTGGATTTATTGGAATGGCTATACTGGTGGCCATTACTCTGGCCGGAATCATTATAAAAAAAATTATTCCCCTTAATCTGCCCATGGTATTTTGGGTATCAATAATAGCTGTTTTGGTTACATGTCCCCTTAACCCATATGGTGCATATTTAGATAAACAGTATTTAGATAAAATAAATATGCTTGCCCTCACCACGCCGGTATTGGCTTTTGCAGGTCTGTCACTTGGCAAGGATTTGAAACTTTTCAAGGAATTGAGCTGGAAGATAGTAATTGTGGCCCTTACTGTTTACACTGGAACTTTTGTTTTTGCAACTTTAATTGCACAGATTGTTTTAAAAGCCACTGGAAGAATATAGGATAAGGCAGTAAAGATTTGAAAACTTCCATACAGTATGCAATTAAAACAGAGGAACTTACGGTACAGGTATATTCTCATATGTATGATGGGGTTTCTAAAAAAGATGCCAAAGATATGTTGGCTGTTATAATAGAAGAAAAAAGGGATATGCAGCATATTTTTCAAAATTACTTAAGGAAATGGTGGACTGATTAGGACAATACTTAGAACATGAACTCAAAGAATTGATGTCATAAAACTGAAAACATGAAAATTTTAATGCGTTAAAGAGAATATTAAAATTCTTTATTTAACGCATTTTTTTATAAATTAATTTAGGACAAAGTGGAAACGATTGTATGCCTGCTTGTGCCTAAAAATACATATGATAATATAACCCTTTAAAAATAAATAAATTAATAAAATTTTAATATTACTATTGATAAATTGATTAAAACTTAGTATTATATAAATAAGTTTTTTTAAGACCCCGGGGCAATATATTTTTTATATTCTAACTAGATTTTAATTGAGGAGGTATTTTTTATGAATGCGATAAGTGGATCAGATACCGTATTTGTGCTTATATGTGCAGCTCTGGTATTGTTAATGACCCCAGGATTGGCTTTATTTTATGGTGGTATGGTAAGAGGAAGGAATACTTTAAACAGTACGCTTCATAGTTATTCAGCTATGGCAGTTATATCTATTCAATGGATACTTATAGGATACACCATAGCTTTTGGAACAGATATTGGAGGCTTTATAGGCGGATTTAATTTTGCAGGATTAAAAGGCGTTGGTTTTGCAGCCAACCCGGATTATGCGTCGAATATTCCACAGCAGGCATTTATGTTTTTCCAGATGATGTTTGCACTGATAACGCCGGCACTTATATCAGGAGCAGTTGCAGAGAGAATGAAATTTTTACCCTGGGTTGCATTTGTCATACTTTGGGCAACTTTTGTGTATGATCCTGTTGCACATTGGGTATGGGGAACAGGTGGATGGTTAAAAAGTCTCGGAGCGCTGGATTTTGCAGGTGGTAATGTGGTTCACATAAGTTCAGGTGTATCAGCCCTTGTCCTTGCCATTATGCTTGGTAAAAGGAAAAATGTTGGCAAGCCCAGCAACCTGCCAATTACCTGTCTTGGAGTTGGAATACTGTGGTTTGGATGGTTTGGTTTTAATGCAGGAAGTGCGCTTGGAATAAGCAGTGTGACATTAACCGCTTTTATAACTACCAATACTTCTGCAGCAGCTGCTGCTGTAAGCTGGAGCATTTGTGAATATATAAATAGAAAGAAAATAACTTCTCTTGGAGTTGGAAGTGGTGTACTTGCAGGCCTTGTAGCTATAACTCCAGGAGCAGGTTTTGTAAGTCCTTTAGCTTCAATAATTATTGGATTTATAGGCGGAGTTATCTGTTATGTTTCTGTTACTTTTGCAAAATCCAAATTTGGATATGATGATGCTCTTGATGCTTTCGGATGCCATGGTGTTGGCGGAATGTGGGGAGGAATTGCAACTGGAATATTTGCATGGAAAGGCATAAATGCAGCTGGTGCAAATGGACTAATACATGGAGAACCAAAACTGGTCTTAATTCAGCTTATAGCTATTGTATCCACTATAGTTTACTCCGCAGTAGTCACATTTGTCATAGTTAAAATAATCAATGCTGTAAGTAAAATAAGGGTAAGTGAAAAAGTTGAAGATTTGGGAATCGATGTTGCGGAACATGGTGAACAAGGTTATGGAGGATTAAACAGCTGAATTTTTTATTTTAAAGTGGTTGATTCTTTTAATTGGAATATTATAAAATTATACCATAACAATATATATTAAGGGAGGTAAAATGTAATGGCTGACAAACTTAGTAGAGTTGATATTATTACTTCCAGTGGAAAACTGGATGAATTGAAAAAGGCTCTGGGGGATATTGGCATTGCGGGAATGACGGTTACCAATGTGCTTGGGTGCGGAATGCAGAAAGGGCATAAGGAATATTATCGCGGCCTTACCATGGATATAAATTTAGTACCGAAAATAAAAATTGAAATAATAGTTTGTGAAGTACCTGTAGGACTTGTGGTAGAAACTGCCAAAAAAGTTCTCCACACAGGTGAAATGGGTGATGGTAAAATATTTGTCTATAATGTAGAAAACGTCATACGTATAAGTACGGGCGATGAAGGAAAGGCAGCTCTCCAATATGGTGATAAAAACAAATAAAAAGGTAAGGACGCTGGATTTTATCCGGTGTCTTTATTATATTTAGAACAATCTGGGACAGATTAGGGTCTGGCTCCTGCCTGTCTGAATTGTTCACTGATTACTGTCAATTCTTATCTGCACCTTAATTGTCCGGAATTTTTAAACTTTAATAAATTGTATATTGTAATAAATGTCACCTTTGATACAATATATATAATATTATGGTTTATTGTAATTAAATGAAGGGGGTATACATGTATGAATATAGATAGATGTATTAAGGAAGTGGAGATAGACAGCAGAGTTGTTGCCAGAGCTTGTAGAATTCCTTATTTTCCGCTGGTTGTGGAAAGCATAGATGGATCTACCGTAAAAGATATAGATGGCAATGAGTATATAGATTTACTGTCCAGTGCCGGTTGTATAAATGTAGGTGGGGGAAACGAACAGATTAAAAAATCAATAAGTGAACAGGTGAATAAATTTGTACACTATACTTCTGCCTATTTATATAATAAACCTATGATTGATCTGGCTGAAAAACTTGTGAAAATTACACCGGGAAAATTCCCCAAGAGAGTTGCATTTGGGCTTTCAGGTTCGGATGCCAATGACGGAGCCATTAAATTTGCAAGGGCCTATACCGGAAGAAGTTCCATAATTACTTTTATTGGGGCATATCATGGAGCTACATACGGGTCTATGTCCATGTCTGCCATTACCACTAAAATGAGAAGAAAAATGGGACCTTTTTTACCTGGAGTTTACAGTTTCACATATCCCAATTGTTATAGATGTGACTATGATAAAAAGGAATGCTGCTGTAATCTTGAATGTCTTCACCAGATTGAAATTGCCTTTGACAGTTATTTACCTGCAGATGAAGTAGCGGCAGTGGTAATTGAGCCCCTTCAAGGAGACGGCGGGATTATTGTCCCTCCTGGAAAATATATGGAGAAACTCCGTGAAATGTGTGCTAAAAATAATATTTTGTTCATAAGTGAAGAAGTTCAGCAGGGATTTGGACGCACTGGCAAGTGGTTTGGCATTGACAATTTTAATTTGATTCCGGATGTAGTGATTTTGGGGAAATCTATTGCCGATGGAATGCCGTTGAGTGCAGTTGTGGGAAAAGAGGACATAATGCAGAGTCTTGATCCTCCTGCCCATGCATTTACTACAGCTGCCAATCCTGTATGCTGCTGTGCTGCATTGAGTACCATTGACATAATCTCTCAGCACGGATTTTTAGCACAGGTAAATGATACGGGTAATTTTATCAGGGACTATTTAAATAATTTAAAAGACAAGTATCATATTATAGGTGATGTAAGAGGACTTGGAATGTCTGTAGGAGTGGAACTTGTAAAGGACAGAACCAAAAAAGAAAAGAATACAGAAGCAGCTTTAAAAATATGCTATAGATGTTATGAAAAAGGGGTGCTGCTTGTAACTTTAAATGGCAATGTGCTCAGGATTCAACCGCCTCTTATTATTACAAAAGATGAAATATCCAGGGCGCTGGAGATTATAAAATCTTCTATTGAGGATTATTTGCAGGGAAATATATCTGATGATGTATTGAATTTTATAAAAGGATGGTAATGAAGAAGAATTTATCCAGCGGTACAGTGCTGCTTATCATACTGAATTTTGAGGGATATAGTTGGGAGCGGCAGGTATGGTAGGATTGATTGCATTATCTGTGCCGGACTGCTGCAGGAGGCAGCTGAAAGTAAAAAGCCTGCTTGTTATATGCAGGCTCCTGTTTTTCAGACACTGATTTTTATCTTTCAAAAAAAATAGTTGCTGGTTTCCTTTTAGGAGGTTTTTGCTGTGGGGCATTGGGGTAGCCAGCTATCATTGTACTTACCAGTTCATAGGAATCAGGAACATTGTGTTTTGCTTTGAACTCCGGAGTATTGCATATATGTTCTGCAAATCCAATCCAGCAGGTACCAAGCCCAAATTCACTGGCGGCAAGCATGATATTACCGGCTGCCAGTGAACAGTCATAAATATACCAGTGAGAAAGGGTATTACCGTAAATCACTATTACACAGGGAGCACCGTAAAAAACACTGAAGTTTTCATCTTTCAGCCAGCTTTCATATTGCTTGAAATAAGGGTAATCCGTAATGTTTTCCAACAGATATTTTTTTATTTCATCCGACAGGGATTTTATTTCACTTTTATTCCGTATAATTACAAATCCCCAGGGCTGACCGTAGGAACCTGTGGCAGCTTTTGTTCCAAGTGTAATCAGTTCATGAATTGTATTTGAATCCACTTCTTTGTCTGTAAAGGATCTTGCACTTCTTCTTGTGTTTATTTTTTCAATTATATTCATAAGATGGCTCCTTTCCATAATATAAAATATTCCTTTTATATTGAATAATACTTAAATATGAAACTATTGTCAACTATTTAATTTAGACGATAAAAGAGGTAAAAAAGGACAAACAATCGGATATACAATGGGTAAATGCAATATTGATAATAGTCAGAAAATGCAAAGGCCCCTTGTATTGTTCATAATTCAGAAGAGTTATTTAAAAAAATTATTTTCTCATGGCAGATAATCTGAGATCAATGTATATTGACATAAAGAAAATTCAAAATTATAATAAAATTAGATTAACTAGTTAATATAAAAATTGTTGTTGTGTGTTTGATTATGAAGTGAAAGTACATGGTATTTAAGAGGAGGTGGCAGTTTAGTGAAAAACACGTATGCAGTCAAAGGCAACATTATTTTTACTAAAACCTTTGGCAGGTTTGAGGTGTTTGAGAATGGATATGTTATTGTTGAGGAAAGGAATGTTAAAGGGGTGTATCATTATATCCCTGAAGAATTCAGAGGCATAAAAGTTGTAGATTATGGAGATTCAATTATAATCCCGGGATTTGTTGATCTGCATCTGCATGCCTCTCAGTATGGAAATTTAGGGCTAGGGCTTGATAGGGAACTGATGCCCTGGCTGCAGGCATATACTTTCCCTGAAGAAGCAAAATATTCCGATACCAATTATGCAAAAAAAGTATACTCAGCTTTAATAAGGGAATTATGGCGGTTTGGTACTACCAGATCCTGCATTTTTGCAACTATGCATAAGGATTCTACAAAACTGTTGATGGATTTATTTGCTGAGTCGGGATTATCGGCATATGTGGGAAAGGTAAATATGGATAGAAATTCTCCTGAATATTTAATGGAAACTGAGGAAAATTCAATTGCCGACACGGAAGAAATATTAAAAGAGTATTCAGATAAATATGAACTGGTAAAGCCGATAATTACACCAAGATTTGTTCCAAGCTGCAGTTTTGAGCTGTTAAAAAGCCTGGGAAATCTGGCAAGGGAATATAATGCTCCCGTACAATCCCATTTATGTGAAAATCACGATGAAATCGGTTTTGTAAAGGAATTACACCCTGAGTACAATAATTATGCAAGTGTATATGACGGAGCCGGACTTTTTGGAGATGTGCCCACAGTTATGGCCCATTGTGTTTTGGTGGATGAAGCTGAAATTGAATTAATGAGAAAAAAGAATATTTTTATTGCACACTGTCCTAGTTCAAATTGCAATCTGTCAAGTGGTATTGCCCCTGTTAGAAGGCTTGCTGCAAGAGATATTCCTGTGGGACTTGGAAGTGATATAGCTGCTGGACATAGTTTGTCTATGATGGATGTAATCGTAAACAGCGCTCAGGTATCTAATTTGAAATGGCTTCAAAGCGATAGAGTAGACAAACCTCTTGATACTGCAGAGTTGTTTTATATGGCAACTAAGGGAGGAGGAAAATTTTTTGGAAAAGTAGGAAGCTTTGAAAGAGAATATGAATTTGATGCTCTTGTTATTGATGATAGTAGTTTGTCTATATTCAAACCATTATCTATAGAAGAAAGATTGCAGAAGTTTATTTACACAGGGGATGACAGAAATATAAAAGTCAGGTATGTAAGTGGTAAAAAGATAGAACAACCCATATGTTATTGATTTTAAATATAATTTTGGCAGGGGGAATTTTAGATGGAAAGTAAGATTAAAAAAGAATCTTTTCTTGAGTCATTTTTTAAGCTGAAGGAAAACAATACAAATGTTAAAACGGAAATCATTGCAGGAATTACTACTTTTATTACAATGGCCTATATAATATTTGTCAATCCAAGTGTTCTCAGAATAGCAGGCATGAATTCAGCTAATGTAGTGGGGGATGCAGCTTCAAAATTTAATGTAGGCAGTGATCCTGTTGTATCCGCTGTATTTGTTGCTACCTGTCTGGCTGCCGCCATTGGAACTTTTATAATGGGATTTTATGCTAATCTGCCTTTTGCACAGGCTCCGGGAATGGGACTCAATGCATTTTTCACATATACCGTATGTCTTACCCTGGGATTTACATGGCGTCAGGCACTGGCTGCAGTATTAACTTCAGGTATTTTATTTATAATTATTACCGTGACCTCTATACGGGAAAAAATTGTTGATGCCATACCTCAGAATTTAAAATATGCTATGTCTGCAGGTGTAGGTCTTTTTATTGCACTTATCGGATTAAAAAGCGGCGGAATAATAGTTGCAAATAAATCAACCCTTGTGGGTTTTGGAAATTTTGCATCACCAGGGACCCTGCTTACCATAATAGGGGTTTTGATAATTGGTGTGCTTATGGCAAGGAATGTGAAAGGATCTATTTTACTTGGCATTGTTATAACCACTATTATAGGTATTCCATTTAAGATCACTTCACTTCAAAATCTGCATGTTTTTAGTGCACCGCCTTCACTGGCACCTACTTTTGCGTCGTTTGACTTTGCAGGACTCCTCACAAAAGGCGGCACTACTGTGGCGGGTGCAATCATGAGTTTTGTCATGGTTGTAATAACCATTTGTCTGGTTGATCTTTTTGATACTATAGGTACTCTTGTGGGAACTGCTACAAAAGCTGGAATGATAGATGAAAATGGAAAAGTAATCAGAATGAAGAAAGCCCTTATCTGCGATGCAATAGCTACAACCGCAGGTTCATTTCTTGGAACGAGTACTGTGGGAACTTATGTGGAATCCACTGCTGGTGTTACAGAAGGAGGAAGAACTGGTCTTACAGCTGTTACAGTAGGTGTGATGTTTTTGCTTTCCTTGTTTTTTTCAGGGCTTGTAGGTGTAGTTCCTGCACAGGCCACGGCACCCGCACTTATTATAGTGGGAGCTTTGATGATGGGAGTAATCAGAAATATAGATTTTGATGATTTTACAGAAGCATTACCTTGCTTCTTTGCTATTTCATTAATGGCTTTCAGTTATAGCATAGCAAATGGAATTGCAGTTGCCATGATTGTTTATCCCGTGGTAAAAATAGCTACCGGCAGGTACAAGGAATTGAATCCAATAGTGTATATACTTGGGGCATTGTTTATTCTGAGATTTATAATGCTGCCATTTGAGTAATTAATATATATAAAACATATGTAATGATTTAGAGGGAATAAAGCTTTATTTCCCTCTGAAATTGCTTTCTATAGAAAGAAGGAGTTTTAATGAGTGGTATTATAATAATTATAATTTCATTTCTAGGAGCCTTTATAATTACTGCCATTATTGGAGTAAGAGATATTCGTGGTATTTTACTGTTTGGTGCAGTGAATTCAATACTTGTATTAATGGGAACTCATTTTATAAGTGAAAAGAATTCAGCTGACAGTGACAGCTTCAGTGAGGGATCATCAGTTAGTTCCCGTAATTACATGGAAAACGGGGAACTTAAAATTTACTTTAAAAATATTTTAAATAATGCCATCAAATTAAACAACATCCTGCAGAATATTAAGTCATCAGCTGAAGAATGTGGAGCAGCAGCAGAAAATATTGCTTTGAGTACCCAAAGTATTGTTGAACAAAATGGCAGAACAGTTGGGAGTAAATGAAATTGATATAAGTGATACAGATGGAGTAATACGTTTCTCAAATGTGAAAGATGCACTGGATCTTAATTTGTATAAATTGATACTTGAAAATAAAAAACAGGATGTCAGGAAATATTTATTTGATGATAAAAATAATTATTATGTTACTCCGCTAGAAATTAGCACTCAGACTGGAGAACTGTTTAAATTTATGATTGTTCCGGATTATGAAAAGAAAATTATTTATCAGGTAGCTCTGTCCTATGAATCTTTGCTTAAATTATTGGATTGATTTAAAAAACTTCAGCTGTAGTTAAAAATCATGAAAAGGGGTAATAAATGATGTTGGATATTCTCATAAGAAATGGATTAATTGTAGATGGAACAGGTAATGCTGCCTATAATGCAGATATAGGTATTATAGATGATAAAATAGTAAGAATTGAAAAAAACCTATCCGTAGAAGCTGAAAAAATTATTGATGCTTCTGGATTAATAGTGTGCCCAGGTTTTATTGATGTCCACAGTCATAATGATCTGGTTACTTTTATGAGCGAAAAGATTCGGGGCTTAAAGCTGATGCAGGGAGTCACCACCGAGTTGGTTGGTCAATGTGGATTGGGAGTTATACCCTGTGTGAACGGTAAAGATGCTGGATGGAAGAACTACATTAAAGGGGTAGTGGGAAATCCGGATTTAAAGTGGAGTTTTCATGATCTTGATGAATATATGGATAGTATCGGTTCCAGGGGATTGAAAAATAATTATGCTATACTGATCTCCCATGGTGCTGTCAGAACAAGCGTAATGGGATTTAACAGCAAGATACCGGATGAAGAGCAGCTTCAGAAAATGTGTCATCTGGTAGATGATGCCATGAAAAAGGGTGCTTTTGGAATGTCTCTCGGGCTTCAGTATGTTCCTGGTATTTTTAGCTGTAAACATGAATTGACTGCTTTATGTAAAGTAGTGAAAAACTATGATGGAATTGTTATGGTCCATGTGAGAAATCATGACAATACCATGAAAAAAGCCTTAAACGAAATTATATCTGTAGCTCGGGAGTCAGGTGTAAGACTTCAGATTTCACATATGAGATCCTATAATTCTAAAGAACTTGGATGCAGTGCAGAATCACTTATTGAAATTGTAGAAGAGGCAGCTGAAAGAGGGGTGACTATTACCTTTGATGAACACCTTTATCTTTCAGGAAGTACTCTTATGACCCAGCTTCTACCGCCATGGATTACGGAAAAGGGAACCGGCGAACTCATTAGAATGTTAAAGGATGTTAAGTCACTGGACAGAGTTAAAAGGGAAATTGCAGACACTTCCATAAATTATACTGGCTGGGATAACTACAGTGCAATAGCAGGCTGGGATGGAATACTCATTACTTCCCTGAAAAAACCTGAAAATTTGAAGTATATAGGGAAAACCATAGGGGAAATCTCTAAAAGTCTAAGTATTCATCCGGTGGATTTTATGGCCGGACTTCTCATTGAAGAAAATACAGGAGTGGGAATAGTGACTCTAAATATATTTTCGGATGAAGATACTGTTGAACTTATAAAACACCCTCTCCAGATGGTGGGATCCGACAGTATACCTGCAGGAGTGCCTCATCCTCGCCTATATGGCAACTATCCTCTTTTTATAGGTAAATTTATAAGAGAAAAAAAAGCTGTTAGTCTTGAAAAAGGCATATATAAATCAACACTGTTCCCGGCAGCAACACTGGGCCTGGAAGACAGGGGACAGCTGGCTGTTGGGAAGACAGCGGATATTACTGTATTTGATTTTAATGAAATTTCGGGATATGAGGATTACAGCAATCCAAGGAAAGATCCTGTTGGAATAAAGCAGGTTGTATTAAATGGTAAAATTGCTGTGGAGAATGGAATTCCATGTAAGGAAGATTACGGAATAACCATCAGGCATCATTTTTAAAATAGTTAAAGAATAAATCTGATGTAAATGTTTTATTTAAATATTGACAAAATAAAGTTGATATTATAATATTAGATTAACTAGTTAATTAACAAACAAATGATGAGTAAGGGAAGCCTTTAAACACCTAAAATTAAAAATATAATAAATGGATGGGAGAGATTTAATATGGATTTAAATGCAAGCAAGGAAAAAATATTAGAACTGGCAAAAAAATACAAGCCTGAAATATCCAGGTTTTTAAGAGATATGGCTGCTATTCCAAGTGAAAGCTGTGGAGAAGAAAAGGTAATACTTAGAATAAAAGAGGAAATGGAAAAGGTAGGATTTGATAAAGTTGATATAGATCCTATGGGAAATGTGCTGGGATATATAGGACATGGAAAACATATTATTGCCATGGACGCCCATATAGATACAGTTGGTATAGGAGATAGAAACCTTTGGAATTACGATCCTTACGAAGGGTATGAAGATGATGAAATCATAGTGGGAAGAGGTGTATCCGATCAAGAGGGCGGAATGGCATCTATGGTTTATGCCGGAAAAATAATTAAGGATTTGGCACTGGAAGATGATTATACACTTATAGTAACAGGTACTGTCCAGGAAGAAGATTGTGACGGCCTGTGCTGGCAGTATATAATTAATGAAGACAAAATAAAACCTGAATTTGTTGTACTTACAGAGCCTTCCTCCACAAATATATATAGAGGTCACAGAGGAAGAATGGAGATAAAAGTTACTACACATGGGATAAGCTGTCATGGATCTGCACCAGAAAGAGGTGACAATGCAATATTTAAGATGGCTCCTATATTAAATGAACTGAAAGACCTGAATGAAAGACTTATTGATGATCCCTTCCTGGGTAAGGGCACTTTAACTGTATCTGAAATTTTCTTCTCGTCACCTTCAAGATGTGCTGTAGCAGATGGATGCACTGTTTCTATTGACAGAAGACTTACCAATGGTGAAACCTGGGAATATGCAATTGAGCAAATCAAGGAATTACCTTCCGTTAAAGCTGTAAAGGCAGATGTTGAAATGTATACTTATGAAAGACCTTCCTATACTGGATTAAAATATCCAACTGAGTGTTTCTTCCCTACATGGGTACTGCCTGAAGATGATAAAGTATGTCAGAATGCTGTAAGCTGTTATAGGGATTTATTCAAGAGTGAGCCAAAGGTAGACAAGTGGACATTCTCTACAAACGGAGTTTCAATAATGGGAAGATACAAAATACCATGCATTGGATTTGGACCGGGTCATGAAGATCAAGCTCATGCACCTAATGAGAAAACGTGGAAAGATGAACTTGTAAAATGTGCAGCAATGTATGCACTTATTCCAATATCTTATGTAAATAATTTTATTAATAAATAGAATTATAATTAGTACAGGGATAGCACATATTAATTTATAGATTAGATGAATCATTAAAAAAAGTATAATAAAATTTGTGGAGGAAATATATAATGGGATTTTGTAAATTAGTTATAGCATTGGGGGGAAATGCACTTCAGGAACCTGGAACTCCTGCAACGGCAGAGGCACAGCTGGAAGTGGTAAAAAAAACTTGTGAATATATTGCTGATATAAGCTGTAAGGGATATGAAACTGCAATAGTTCATGGAAACGGACCGCAGGTTGGAAGAATTCTCATGTCATCCGAAGCAGCAAAAGATGTTACACCATCTATGCCCTTTGATGTATGTGGTGCTATGAGCCAGGGTTATATAGGATATCATATACAACAAGCTTTGAGAAAAGCATTGGACAGGAGAAATAAGAAAGTGCCCGTAGTAACACTTATAACTCAGTCTGTAGTTGACAAAAATGATGATGCATTTAAAAACCCCTCTAAACCTATAGGACCTTTTTATACTAAAGAAGAAGCTGACAAGCTTAAGGATGAAAAAGGATATACAATGAAAGAAGATTCGGGAAGAGGTTGGAGAAGAGTTGTAGCTTCACCGGTTCCCAAAAGGATAGTAGAACTTCCTGCCATTAAGGTATTATGGGACTCCACTATATGTGTGGCAGCCGGCGGCGGCGGCATTCCTGTTGTTGAAAAAGAGGATGGATCACTGGAGGGTGTAGCAGCTGTTATAGACAAGGATCTTGCTGCTGAAAGGCTGGCTGAGGACATGAATGCGGATATTCTTATGATATTGACAGAAGTTGAAAAGGCAGCAATTAATTTCAACAAGCCAAATCAGATCAACCTGGCCCATATTACAGTGGCAGAAGCTGAAAAATATATGGAAGAAGGTCATTTTGCAGCAGGATCCATGCTTCCAAAAGTAAAAGCTGCCATAATGTTTGCAAAAGCAGATCCTTCCCACAAGGCAATAATTACTTCACTGTATAAGGCAGTAGATGCACTGGAGAATAAGACGGGAACCATTATTACCATGGATAAATAAAACACGCTTTTAAATGATACAGGTTTCATCAGATGAAAATTGCCCCGCAAATTTTACATATGATGAAACCCATTTTAATTCTTATAGTATTCCCTGGGAGAGAGCCTGAACATTTTTTTAAATGCCCTTAGAAAATTTGAATAGTCATTGAAGCCGGATTCCAAACAGGCATCTGTTATGCTTTTTCCCTTTTTTATCAGCAGATTTGACATGATGAGTCTTTTCTGCAGTATATAACTGTGAATTGTATAACCGGTTTGTTCCTTGAATTTATGCATCAGATAATATTTGCTCATGTAGAATTTTGAGGAAATATTATCCAGGGTTAAATTTTCCTTTAAATTTTCATTTATATAATTTAAAATATTGGTTATATTTTCATCACATTTGATATCAGACAATTCCTTTATATCTTTTTGACTTAAAAATAATCTGTTTGTATAAACCATGAACTGCATGAACAGGGAATCCGTAAGTACTTTATATCCCAGCTCTTTATTATCCAATGCAGTTTCCATGGCAAAGAGTAAATTTTTCATAATATTAAGATGACTGCTTTCCAGCCTAAGCAGGTTAAAATGCTGTTTTGATGCCAGCTCAAAGCAGCTTAATAAATTGCATTTATTATTGCGGCTTATTAAAAAATCAGGGTTTATCCAGAGAATCATCCGTTCATAAACCTCATCCGGGTTTATCAGGGCTTTATGTATATCATTGCTGCTTATCAGAAGTATATCCCAGGGCTTTAACTTGTAGGAGCTGCCTTCTATTAAATAAGTCACATCACCGGATATGAAAATTACTATTTTGTTAAAATCATGATAGTGAAATTGAAAATTAAGGGATATCTTATCTCTTAAATGAAATATTCTAAAGTCATTGTTAAGATAACCTTTCTTTATTTTTACAATTTTATTTTCACACATTGATTATTTCTCCCTATTTACACTATAATTATAGATTAAAGCATTTTTTACAATGTTTCAAGCAGTTTTAGCAGTAAAAACCGCAAAAAATTAATATATAATAAGATATAGACTAAACTTTAATTTTATAATATAAATAAGATTTGGGAGGTATTAATGTATGAAGGCATTTTTAAAAACCTATAGATTTTCCATCTTATTATTGGGTTCAATAATTTTAGGTGCTGTCATAGGTATTCTTGGTGGATCCAAAACTATAGTGTTAAAACCTTTTGGGGACTTATTTTTAAATCTGATGTTTATGATAATAATACCGCTGGTGTTTTTTAGTGTTGCTTCTGCTATAGCAAACATGAAGGGAATGAAAAGACTGGGCAGGATTATGGCAAGTACATTTCTTGTATTTTTATGTACTGCTCTTATAGCATCTGTAATTGGATTTATAGGTGCACTTATAGTAAATCCTGCTAAAGGCATAGATTATAGTATGCTGAAAAAGATTGTATCCACTGGCGGCAATACAGCACAGCAGGTTAAGCAGGGTGGAGTTTTGGAACAGCTTGTAAATACTGTTACTGTTTCGGATTTTGCATCTTTACTTTCCAAGAGCAATATGCTCCAGCTCATTGTGTTCTCAATACTTTTTGGAATTTCAACGGCCATGCTTGGAGAAAAGGCCGAACCTGTCACAAGGTTTTTGACGGCAGCATCAGAGGTCACCATGAAAATGGTAAAAATAGTAATGTACTATGCACCAATAGGTCTTGGATGCTATTTTGCTGCAGTTATAGGTTCTCTGGGACCTCAGATACTTCAGGGATATTTAAGGGTATTTATTCTCTATATAGTCATAACTGTTATTTACTATTTCGGATTTTTTACTATATATGCTTTTCTGGCAGGAGGGAAAAAAACCATCAATATATTCTGGAAAAATGCCATAACGCCTACTATAACAGCACTGGCTACATGCTCAAGTGCAGCCAGTATTCCAATCAATCTGGAATTTACGAAAAGGATGGGAGTCCCCCGGGATGTGGCTGAAACTGTAATTCCACTTGGTGCCAACATCCATAAAGATGGATCTGCCATTGGCGGAGTCATGAAGATCACATTTTTGTTCGGGCTCTTCGGAAAAGATATGACCAGTATTTCATCCATACTGTCTATAATTTTTGTGGCCTTTTTAGTGGGGGCTGTAATGGCTGCTATTCCCAGCGGCGGTATGATTGGTGAAATGCTCATATTGAGCGTGTATAATTTTCCACCTGAATTACTGCCCATAATTGCGGTTATAAGTGTTATAATAGATGCACCGGCTACTGTACTGAACTCTACTGGAAACACGGTATCCAGCATGATGATATCCAGGCTTGTGGAAGGAAAGCAGTGGTTCTTTAAAGCTTAAACTTCCCCGGGGTACTAATAAATTTACCCTTTGCCTCCCGGGTGGTGACAGATATGGCTGCTTCCCTGAGGCAATAACCTGGGGTAATAACTTGAAGGCAGGGACTGTATATGAATAAGAAACTATATTTTTGGGATTTTGTACTTTTATGGTGCGGTGCTTCAATATCCATAACTGAAATATTAACAGGCAAACTCATAGCATCTGCCGGTTTTGAAAAAGGATTACTGGCTGTTGTACTGGGAAATCTTGTAGGAACCATTATACTTGTACTTGTAGGGATAATTGGAACTCGTGAAAGAATATCTGGTATAGATTCTACCAGGTATTCTTTTGGTGTATACGGATCCTATGCTTTTTCAGTTTTAAATATACTTCAGCTTGTGGGCTGGCTGACCATAATGATAAAATATACGGCCCAATATATAAATGAAATAAGTACTATGCTGTGGTCTTTAAATAATATATTTTTATGGACTGTTATAACCAGTGTGCTGATTATAATATGGATAATCTGCGGCATAACCAACTATAAAGATGTAAATAATGTAACAGTTGTTGTTCTTTTTATATTAACTTTTATTTTAGCTTATGTTATGTTTAAATATAATAAAATGCCAGTCAGTGCCGGTGAGAGTAAAATTCAATTTGGAAGGGCATTTGAATTAGTTGTCATTATGCCATTATCCTGGGTATCAAAGATCTCCGACTACACAAAATTTTCTGTAAATACAAAACAGGGTATGTGGGGAAGCTTTACAGGATACATATCAGGAAGTTCACTTATGCTGATTATAGGACTTGGAGTAAGTTGTATATTTGGAAACATGGATATAATGGGGGCACTGTTCTCAAGAAATGCGGCACTTGTCACATTTGGAGTTATCATATTATCCACTATCACTACTGCATTTATGTATGCCTACTCTGCAGGTGTAACATTTGTGAACATGATACATGGATTTTCCAGAAAAACAATAAATGAAAAGACAATAGCTGTAATTATAACCATAATAGGAACTGCCATTTCTTTAATGTTCAATGTGAATAATTATGAGAACTTCCTCTATAGTATAGGCATTGTGTTTGCTCCGTCCTTTGCCGTATTGCTCACTGATTATTTTATAGTAAATGCTCATGTCAAAAAACAAACAAATATGCTTTCAAAGGCAGCAGCCTTTATAGTATGTGTTTTCGGCATGTTTGTATATTACATATTTATCAGAACAAACTTTATATTTGGTGCCACTGTACCAAGTATGGTAATAGTTTCAATAACTTATATTGGAGCTGTTAAACTGGTTAAACTTTTCCCGGGACACTAGGGATACTGGACTTTCCCTGAGGTGCCTATAGATATTGTAAGTTCCTCTGGTACGCTTATATATAATGGGAATACGCCGGATATGGCATCCAGCATTAAAATATATACGAGATATTATAGAAAGAAGGAGATAGTATGAGTTATAAGGTTTTGATCACTGAAGATATAGATAATGAGGGCAAAGAATATCTTGAAAAGTATGGTTATGAGATAAAAATGGCATCAGGTATCAGAGAAGATACACTTACAGGGGAAGTCAGGGATTGCGATGCAATATTGGTACGTATGGCCCGCATTACAGAAAATGTTATAAATTCTGCGCCTAAATTAAAAGTCATATCAAAATTTGGGGTAGGTGTGGATAACATAGATATTAAAGCTGCAGCTAAAAGGGGAATACAGATTACCAATTCTCCACAGTCAAATAAAAATTCAGTGGCTGAATATACCATGGGACTTATCATAGCCCTGGCTAAAAAGCTTTTTATATATGACAGGGAATTGAGAAATGGGAATTTTGATATAAGAAAAACTCTCGGATTGGATCTTGAGGGGAAGGTTCTTGGAATCGTGGGAATGGGCAGTATAGGTGAACTTGTTGCTTCCAAGGCCTCCGGAGGATTTGGAATGAAGGTTATAGGATTTAGGCGTCATATTGATTCAGTGAAAATGGAAGGTGTTCAACTTACGGACAATCTGGATTATGTTCTTGAAAACTCGGATTTTATAAGTTTAAATGTACCCTTGACGGATTCAACCAGAAATATTATAGGCAGGAGGGAAATTTCTCTCATGAAACCAGGAGCCTTTCTCATAAATACAGCCAGGGGAGAAGTGGTAGACAGGGATGCTCTCATTGATGCCCTGCTGCATAAAAAAATTGCAGGGGCTGCCATTGATGTGTTTAATGGCGAAACCCCGTCAAAAGACAATCCTCTTTTTAAACTTGACAATGTAATTGTAACACCTCATGCTGCAGCACACACCGAAGAAGCTGTAAAAAGGATGTCTCTTCATTCTGCCATTGGCATACATCAGGTTTTAAGCGGAGTAAAACCTTCCTGGCCCGTTCCTGTTTCTTCTATGTGCTGACAGATAGTGTAAGCGCCTCCGGGGCACCTGACATACAAATGGAAAACTAATGCCCATAACTGCTGTTATAAATGTTATAATAAATGCATGGATTTTTTCTCCGGGACAGCGGAAAATGGTGAACTGTGAATTGTGAACTGCGAACTGTGAATTGTGAATTGTGAACTGTGAATCATGAACTGTGAATTGTGAATTGTATAATAAGGAGGGTGTAAATTATGGCTGTAAGGGAAATATTATTATTGGGCAATAAAGATTTATACAAGACTTCCAGGGAGATTTCTGAAGATAATATGGATAAGGCAAAACAAATAGTGGGAGATTTGAAGGATACAATGCTGGATTTCAGAGAAAAGTATGGATTTGGCAGGGCTATAGCAGCACCTCAGATTAATGAGCTCTTTAGGATAATATACATGAATTTTGATGGCAAATCCATAGCTTTTATAAACCCTAAACTTGAGTTCTATGACAATGAGAAATTTAAAATGTGGGATGACTGCATGAGTTTCCCGGGTTTGGAGGTAGAGCTGTACAGATACAAAAAGTGCAGAATACATTACAGGGACTTGCAGTGGAAACATTGTGTAATGGAAGCTGAAGGTGACTTGTCAGAATTAATACAGCATGAATATGATCATCTGGATGGCATATTAGCTGTTCAAAGGGCAGTAGATAATAAGTCATTTAGAATAAATAAAGATAAGTCAGGGTGTTTTTAATATGGACTTGTATATTTCAGACTTAGATGGAACTTTGCTGAATTCAAAGCAGGTCATAAGCTGCAGCTCAGCTAAAATTATAAATGGACTTATAGCTTCTGGGATGAAATTTACTATTGCTACAGCCAGATCCTATGAAGCCTCAAAAAATATATTGAAACCCCTTGATTTAAAATTACCGGTGATTTTAAACAATGGAGTATTTGTATATGACCCTGTTTCAGATAAAAATATTGTTGAAAATTATCTGGATAGAAGTTCTGTGAAATTTATTCTGGATTATTATGAATCCAACAATATTTCCCCCTTTGTATCAGCTGTGGATTTAGAGGGAAATAAAAAAATATTTTACAGGGGAGCATCAAATCATGGACAGAAGGTATATGTAAATTCAAGAAGGATACAAAAGGACAAAAGACTGACTTTAGTGGATGATTTTTCATATGCCAAAGATTATAATATAATAAATATTTTTGCAATAGAAAAAAAGGGCTGCCTGGACAGTACTTATAGATTGTTTAAAGAAAGTCTGCATGCCAGCTGTCAATATACCGAAGAAATATATTCCAAAGGATTCTTCTGGCTGGAAGTTACAAATCCCCGGGGGAATAAAAGGCAGGCTGCTGAATTCCTAAAAAAATACCTGAAAATTGATAAGCTGATTTGTTTTGGAGACAATTTGAATGATGAACCTCTTTTTAAAATTGCTCAGGAAAAATATGCGGTAGAAAATGCATATGCACAGTTGAAAAATCTAGCTACGGAGATTATTGGCTCAAATGATGAGGACGGGGTAGCCCAATTCCTTAAAAATCATAATCCATTAAAAAATAATAGACAGCGGCAATAACAGTCACTGTCTATGGTTTTAACTTTATCTCAAGGTAGTATAAGAAATTTTTTTACCTTCTCTGCAGCAGACTTTTATTTTATCTTTATCTATAGTAGTATTTAATTCTACAGGGTATTTCCAAAGATCATAAATGTGTTTCAGAGTTTCTTCCGTGTAAGCTGAATTTAATTCTCTTCCTTCGTAAAGATGATTAAGTACAAGGGTACCATCTTTTTTTGATATCTGATCAACTGTGATATTCGGTATCATGTTGGCACCACAGGTATTGCACAAGGTGTTTCTGATCTCAGTCCATCCGCTGTCATCGGAAATTTCTTTTACAACATAATCATTATTCTTCTTTACATATTGAAATAGATTCATTTCACTGCATAAATCTTCGGTTAAATATCTTCTGATAAAGGATTCATCTCTCTCCATGGATCTTACCTGGAATATTTTATCCGATCCATATCTTTTCTCCAGATCCTGAAACATCTTAAAGCCAAGGTAATATGGATTTATTGTACCCATAAGAGGGGAAATAACATCGTTGTGCCTTTTAATAAACTCCAGGTGAAGGGAAGGCGGAAGGTCCAGCTGATTTAAAATTTTATAGTGCCAGTAACTTGCCCATCCTTCATTCATGATTTTTGTTTCAACCTGTGGTATGAAATATTGGGATTCCCTTCTCACCACGTTTAAAATATTTTTCTGCCACTCTTCCAGTTCACCATGATTTATAATAAAGGCCATAATATCCTCTTTGGATTCCTCTTCCGTTTTTCCCATACCAATGGTTCTATTGAATTGAAACCTTATAGCATGAGCTGCGTTTAAAATTTTTTCAACTTCCTCATATCCTATACTTGGATCATTTACGTATTCCCTTACCATATCCGCATGGTTTTTAAACATTTCAATAGTATAGGCCGCCCTGGTTCCTTCCTTGAACAATCTGTTGTTTTTAAAGAAATCATTATGTCCATATACGTGAGCCATAGTGAGAATCTGAAGCAGCAGTGTATTGTCTTTCATTAAATAGGCAAGACACGGACTTGAGTTTATTACCATCTCGTAAGGAAGTCCTGAAATATTGTATTTGTACAGTGAGTCTGCCTTATCATAGGATTTACCAAAGCTCCAGTGAGGATATCTTGAGGGCATTCCTAAATATGCTTCATAACCTATCATATCCTTGTAATCTACAATTTCAAACTCTTGAGGGTAAAAATCAAGACCTAATTTTTTAGCATCATTTTCTATAATATCACACCAGTTTTTTAAATCCGTATTTGTATATTCCAGGGAAATCACCTTCCTTCCAAATCTTTTTGTAATATTTCTCTAAGGGATTTCCATAGATCTTGTTTTTCATTAATAGTGACTACAGTAAAATTACTTTTACTGATTCCACTTTCAAAAATTTCTTTTATATTGCTGCCGTAGGAACTGGGCATAATTTCAGCATAGCTGAAAAGATTACATATCTCACACAATTCCCTGCCGCACTTTAAAGCCCTTTCATTGTCCTCGCTCCAGTTGTCACCATCACTTACATAGAATGTATAAACATTCCAATAAGCAGGATTATAGTTTTCTTCAATTACTTCCAGGGCTTTTTGCAGTCCGCTTGATATATAAGTTCCCCCGGATTCCACCTTGTGGAAGAACTCATTTTCCGTAACCACTTTGGCAGCAGTGGAGTGTGCAATAAACTTTACTTCCACAGTGCTGTACTTCATTTTTACGAACTGATATAAAACGAAGAAAAAGGATCTTGCTAAAAATTTTCTTGTACTGTCCATGGAACCTGAAGTATCCATTACACAAATAACGGCGGCATTTAATTCCCGTTTTGGCTTCTTTTTTACCCTGAAATATCTCAAATCATCCTGTTTAAAGGGAACTCTTGATCTCATGTCCTTATATTGCTGAATTTGATTTTCAGATAATAATTCATCCTTTGTTAATTCATCTTCTGCTTCTTTTAAATCCCTTTTTATATTTTGCTGTCTCTTGAGCTTTTCAACAACAGTTCTTTTTTTAGCAAGTCTCGGGTTTATTCCATTCTTTTGATAACCTGTTTTTTTAAGTGAATTCTTTGACAGTAAATCGGAAAATTTTTTCTTGTCCATTAAAGGCAGTTCCAGATCCTCCAGAAGATAATTTATAAGATCTTCCAGGGTGATTTCAGTTTCATATATATCTTCTCCTTCTTCATTTCCGGCACCTTTGTTGCCGGTACCTTTTTTGTTTCCAGGGGATTTTCCGATTTTGTCTCCTCTTTTTTGTGAACCGTTGCCGCTTCCAATACCGGAATTATTATCTCCATATATAAACTGATATTCTTTAATACCTTTTATGGGAATCTTGATTTTTTTGTTCTTATTTTGTCCTATAATGCTTTCCTCCGATATTATATCCGCCAGATTATCTTTAATTGATTTTTCCACCAATTGTCTATGACGCCGTCTATCTTCTAAGGATCTATCATGATGTCCGCCAGCATCAGAATCTCTGAAAATAGCCATAAAATCAATCCTTCCACAAATTGTTGGAGGCATATTTCAAAATTACATCACAGCAGTGATCACAATATCCATTTGCTTTCATTTCAGCTACCATGGAATTGTATTTTTCATTCTGATCCTTGTCCCTTACTTTGGATTTGGTTATAATTCTGGACAGCTCTTTTACAGATGTAGTGAGCTTTTTTTCAATAGCTTCTTTAAGAGGCTCATAAGAAGTATAGGCAATTTTTCCGCCGTTTCGTATAATATAAAACATATAGGATGTAACGTCTGTCCTAAATCCTTTTGCAGAGCTTTCTGAAATACCAATGTGTTCCTCTATGGATCTCATAAACACTTCATCTGGCTCCAATTCCTCGCCGGTAGATCCATCTTTGATTTTATTTTTATTTACATAAGCTTCAGCATGATCCAGGTAATTGTCAAACAGACTCTCTGCCTGTTCTTTAAAACTGTGAATAAATGCCTTGGTCACTTCTTTTTCAAGTATTTTGTTGTATTCTTTCCTAATAGAGTCTTTTAAAAATGTCAGATATCTTTTTTTATCATCTTCAGCTATATCCAGATCTTTTACTGCTTTTATCAAGCTTTCCATTACACTTAGCGGATTAATGCAATTATATTCTGAATTGGAAAGTGCATCATCCAGGGCTTTTATAATAAATCTTGTGGAAATTCCAGTCATGCCTTCCCGCATGCCGGCTTCTTCCTTCAATTCCGAAAAGTCAATTTTTTTGGTGCTTCCTTTTTCCACTATATCTTCACCGTTATAGATTTTTAATTTTGTTATAGGATCCACCTTATTGGAAGGGGAAAGCCTTGAAAGAATTGCAAATGTTGCTGCGATTTCAATAGTGTGTGGGGCTATATGTGCATTAAACTGACTTTTACCCAGTATCTTTTTATATATTTTAACTTCTTCATTTAATTCCATGCAGTATGGAACCTCAATTTTTACTATTCTATCCAGTATTGCCTCGTTGGTATGATCGGATTTAAACTTGTTCCACTCTGATTCATTGGAATGGGCTAGAATAATTCCATCAAAATAAATCATTGAGCCCTTTCCTGGAGATGGAACAGATTTTTCCTGGGTAGCTGTGATAATGGTATGAAGGTATTCCACGTCATTCTTAAAAACTTCTATAAATTCCACCAGGCCCCTATTTCCCACATTGAATGCACCATTCAATGAAAATATTCTGGGATCATCCTCAGGATACATATCCATCTTTGATATATCAATGGAACCTGTAAGAACTGATGTGTCCTGATTGTTTGGATCAACCGGAGGTACTACCCCGATACCCTTTCTTGAACGAATGGAAAAGTCATTAGTTACCACAGGAAATCTTTCATATTCTCCCTTATATTCATGTTTTAACCTGTATTTGCAGACGGGACATAGATCTCCTTCAATTTCTACACCTAAAATTTTTTCAAAATCATGCTTAAGATGATTTGGTATCAGGTGAAGCGGTTCTTCTCTCATAGGGCAGCCTTTTAGAGCGTAGATGGGTTCAGAAGTTTCCAGTGCCTTTTTAATTGATTCCACCAGAGACGATTTACCTGCTCCCACAGGACCTACTAAGTAAAGCACCTGCCGTGACTCTTCACCATTCATTGCTGCAGAATGAAAGTAATTAACAAGTTTCATTATTACTTTATCAATTCCAAAAAAATCATCCTTAAAGAAATTATACTTCTTGATTGATTCATTGCCGTATAGTTTTTTAATTCTTGGATTTTCTTCAGGTTTTAACACCTTGTAGCCTTTGTTCATTATGATATTGTACATTCTTTTGTGTGCTAATTTTACCAATTGGGGATTGTCTTTTACGATTTGTAAATATTCCAGAAAAGTACCTTCAAACTCCTGCTTTTTTCTAACTTCTCTATCCTTTTCAATTATTTCTTTAAAATCCATGGTCACCTCTCCTCTTTAATTTATATCTACATACTACGCAAGATGAATAGTTATTATGTATATTAAAATCTTAAGGAATATTAAAAAGGAGTATATTTAAATTTTAGAGTATAAAAGTGTAAATCATTAATGTGATAAAGTATTGTTTATTGCATATTATATTGCTTTACTGAAGTTTTGTCAATGATGCTGCAGGGGCAAATAATTACCCCTGCAGCAGTTATCTGAAACTATTTTCAGCTAACAATAAACTAAAATATTTTAGTGTTTCGATAATTTCATCTGCTTTATTTGGGTCTATATTTCTTATGCTGTATGATATACATTGGGAAATAAAAGCTTTCTTTATTCCTATTATATCATTGTTCTTTTTAAAGTCTTCAGAAATAGACAGCTTTACAATTCTTCTATTATTCTTGGGAATTTCTCTGATCACTATGCCCTGATTAACCAGGCGGTTCACTATGCCTGATACGGTGCTTTTTGTCAGCATCAGATGATTGCTCAATTCATTAAGGGTTATGCCGGGCATTTTATATACGTGGAATATAACTGCAAGCTGGGGTGCCGTAAAGCCGTACTGTTTTGCAAATTCCTGAAATTTGCATTTAAGAACACTGCTTATATTTTTAAAAATCTTGATTATCTCATCTGACTGTTTTGCTATTAATTCTTCATTCTGCTGTAATGGATCCTCCTTCATTTTTTTTCAACTCCCTTTTATTATTTACCTTTTTAGGAATTCTTTTATCTTTCATCATCAAGATCAATATTACAGCAAAAATCACTATAATGGAAGTTACAGCAAGAGCGTATGCCATAGCATCTACAGTGGCTTGTCCTTGAATCATTTTAGTCAGTGAAGATAGTGCCGAGATTTTAGCTGTTCCCTGTGATTGACCATCATACATATATGTTTTTGTCAGTATATTTACAGTACTGTTGGAGGCAGTATTGTAAACATTTATCTGTTCAGACAGCTTTAGATAATTGTAATTGGTTTTTCCCTGTATAATCATGGACATTATAGTTATGCTCACAGAACCCATTATCTGCCTTATGGTGTTGGAAAGGGCAGAAGCTTTTCCTATTAGGTTTCCAGGTACAACATTCATTCCTGCAGTATTAATTGGCATCATGGCAAGTCCAATACCAACGGATCTTATGCATAGGGCAATTATCACTGCTGATTTTGAGGAATTCATGTTGATTAAAGTTGAAAGATAATAAGAGCTTATGCCTAATACTGCAACGCCGGGCACTGCAATTGGCTTTGCACCAAATTTATCAAATAAATTTCCGCTTATGGGCATTAAAATTCCCATTACCAGGGCAGCAGGCAGCATTACAAGGCCTGTGTCCATTGACGTATAACCTTTTATATTTTGCAGGAACAGGGGCAGTACATATACTCCTCCCATAAGTGCCAGTGTCAATACGGAAGTTATGATTTGACTGATACTAAAATCAAATAGTTTAAAAATACGCAGATCCAGCAGGGGATTGGGATGGGTGAGTTCATTCACCACAAACAGCACCAGACTTAAACATCCCAGGGTAAGAAGCATGGGGTATCTAATTTCCCCCCAGTCAATGGAAACCCATTCACCCAGTACGTATAATATACTAACTATGCCTATGGTAGAGGATAAAAAACCTATTATATCAAAGGATTTAAAAGCCATTTTTTTTGAGTCCTTCAATAAAATAGCAGCAAGCACTACCCCTATAATACCGAAGGGAACATTTATATTGAAAATAAGCCTCCAGTCCATTTTTTCAATAATATACCCGCCTAGGGTGGGGCCTATGGAAGGTGCTGCCATAGAGGCTATTCCCCAGATCCCAAGAGCCAGACCTATCTTTTCCCTGGGAAATAGTTCATATATTATGGTCATTCCCACGGGCATTATCATGCCTCCGCCAATGGCTTGAATAATACGGAAACATATCATTGAAGTATTATTCCAGGCGAATCCGCACAACATGGATCCCAGGGTGAACATTGACAATGCGAACATATATATTTTTTTAGAACCAAAGATGTCCTGCAGATATCCGGTTAGGGGTATAATTGCCCCCAGGGCCAGGGTATATGCTGTAAGTATCCATTTTGAATCATCCATGGATACTCCAAAAACAGCCATCATTTTGGGAATGGCAATATTTACTATACTACTGTCCAGTATTGACATAAAGGTACCTATTACTACGACAATTAATGCCAGCCAGCTGTAAATGAGTTCATTATTCTTTTCTTCCATTATACATCACCTCATTACTTGATGTGAATCTTTACAACAGCATTGGTACCTGGAAGTATCTTATTATTGAATTTGTCAAGTGAAATTTTTATGGGTATTCTCTGTACTACCTTTGTAAAAGTACCGCTGGTGGTGGATGGAATGATTGACAGTGCAGATTGAGCTGCCTCTCCCACGGATTTAATTTTACCTGTAAATTTTTTTGAACCATATTCATCTATTGTAATGGTCACCGGCTGCCCGATTTTTATTCTTCCAAGTTTGGTCTCCTCTATGTTGGCAGTTATGTAAAGCTTGTTTGGATCTATAACCGTAGCCAGGGTCTGACCTGGAGACCAGATTTCACCTACAGTTCCCTGTTTTTTGATTATAATACCGCTTATAGGAGATCTTATAAGGGATTCGTCTACACCTGAATCCGGAATATTTGTCATTTCCTGACGGGCCAGTATCTGATTTTTTACAACGCTGTCTCCTTCATCTATATCGAGCTCCAACAATTTCCCGCTGATCTGTGGAGTTACATTTACTAAATCAGCATCTACCCTTGCGTCATCCGTTGAAACATAATAGGTATTTTCATACCAATAATAAAGTCCTATACTTCCAAGGGCAGCTATAATGACTATTAGTATAGATATAATTAATCCTTTCCGTTTTCCTTTCATATTTAAAAGTACCTTCTTTCCTTATTTTTTTAACCCGATTTCTGCAAACATCCCGGGCTTCAGCTGTGGATCTTTATCAGTTAGAGTTACCTTCACCAGGATATCCCTGCTCTCAGAACTCAAATTTGAGTTTATAACAGTTATTTTACCTTTAAATTCTTTATCCGGTATTTCAGACACTTTTACAATAACATCTTGTCCCTCTTTAAGCTGGCTTACAATATCAAGAGGAGCATAGGCATTTACATATAAGTTGCCGGAATTTATTATGGAAAGAAGGGTTACACCGGGAGCCACCATGTCACCTACATTGATATTTCTTGCGTTTACTGTTCCGGAAATGGGTGAAGTTATAATAGAATTGCTGAGAGCTGTCTGTGCGGTTTTCAGGGTAGTTTCAGCCTGATTTACTTGAGCCTTGTAAACATCTATACTGGATTGGGTAGGACCATTATTCAGCATATCCAGCTGCTCCTGGGCAGTCTTATATTGTGCATCTGCAGCGGAAAGCTGCTGTTGTGCAGAATCCAGCTCCTGTTCAGTGGATGCCCCTGCGTTCACTAAAGACTGTATACGATCATAATTTTTTTTAACTGTCTGATAACTTTGAGCTGCATTGTTTACAGCAGTCTGAGCCTCTGCTATTTGTTCCGGTCGTGTGCTGTTCTGGGCATTTGTCAAATTTGCATTTGCAGTATTCACAGCTGCCTGAGCCTGGTCCACCTGTCCCTGCAGATCTTTTGTATCCAGTTTAATGACAATATCTCCTTCACTTACCTTTGAACCTAAGTCAACGGATATTTCAGAAACCTTTGCAGAGATCTTTGATGTTATGTCCGCCTGTTCGTTTGTTGCGATTTTCCCGCCCATGAGAAATTGGTCATTGGCATTTGTCTGAATTTTTTTATTGCTGGAATTGCTTGTACTATTAGTAGAAGAACATCCGCTTAAGAGCATTAGTGCAGTTAGACAAAATAAAATAAATCTTTTCATTTTTACCTCCTTGTAAATATAGTTCGTACAGATATAGTTTGTATAGATATAGTTTGCATGGAAACTATATCTATTATATTACTAATTATTTTCATGTTCAAGCATATTATGACAGTTATTTTTAGTATGATAACTGTGTTTTGGCAAAGGTTTTTAAAATATATGGATAATATGATCCGGGGGACTTGACATGAATTCATATTTTAATTAAAATTAACTAAACAAAGTTTTTGAGTAGGAAATACACTTTAAATTGGTCCCGTGAGGCCAGAAAGAGGTATATTGTGGATAAAATTTTTATTATATTAAAAAAAATAAATAATTGTAGGAAATACGGCAATAAAAAAATTGTTTTCAAAAAAATTTTTTTATTGCCTTTTTTGCTTTCTGCAATAAATAAGTGTATTTTTGCTTGTAAAAATACAGGAGGTAATTTATGAAAGCAAAACTTATATTGGAAAACGGCAATACGTTTCAGGGAGAAGCTTTTGGATATTTGAAGGATAGTATAGGGGAGGTTGTGTTTAACACTGGAATGACAGGTTATGGAGAAATACTTACAGATCCGTCATATTATGGTCAGATAGTAACCATGACCTATCCCCTTATAGGAAATTATGGAGTTGATCTAGGTGATCTGGAATCGGATCTGCCCAAAGTAAAAGGTCTTATTGTAAGGGAAATATGTAATTATTCCAGCAATTTCAAGTCGGAAATGGAACTGGATGACTACCTTAAGATAAACAAGATTATAGGACTTTCCGGAATTGACACCAGGGAGCTTACAAAAGTACTCAGATCCAGGGGTACCATGAAGGGAATCATAACTGAAGAAAATTTGGATTTTGATACTGTAAAAAATACAATTGGATCATTTTCCAATAAAAATGCAGTATCTGAAGTAAGCACCAGGGAAAAATATACAGTGGGAAGCGGCAGGAAAAGTATAGCAGTTCTGGATTTTGGCATTAAAAAGAGCATGATAAAGGCATTTGTAGACAGGCAATGTTGTGTGACGGTATTTCCAGCAGGGACTAAAGCAGAGGATGTGCTGGAAATTGATCCGGATTTGATATTTTTATCAAATGGTCCGGGAGATCCTGGTGATTTGGACTATGAAATAGAAAATATAAAAAAGCTTATAGGCAAGAAACCCATTGTGGGCATATGTCTTGGGCATCAGCTTTTGGCATTGGCCATGGGAGGAACTACGGCAAAACTTAAATTTGGACACAGGGGATGTAATCATCCTGTGAAAGATCTGATAAATGGTAAAGTCAGAATAACATCTCAAAACCATGGATATTATGTAAATAAATTACCTGAAGGTATGGAAGTGACCCATGTAAGCTTAAATGACGGAACCATAGAGGGAATGAAACATAAGAGATTCCCTATATTTTCCGTACAATTTCATCCGGAAGCATGCCCGGGACCGGAGGACAACAGCTATATATTTGATGAATTTATAAAATATGCACTTTAATCAGCTAAAAGTTAATAATGAAGAGTTAATAGTTAATAGTGAGTGAAGAGTTGGTGGAGATTTTCGGCAGAGGCTGAAAATCAACTGAATTTAGAATCTGATACAATTTGTTAAGTTAAAAATCAACCATAACTGCCCATTGAGAACTATCAATTGCGAACTGTGAACTGCAAATTGTGCATTGTCAACTGTGCATTGTGAATTGTGCATTGTCAATTGTAAATTAAAAGGAGGGGCCTTATGCCTTTAAATAAAGATATTAAAAAAGTACTTGTAATAGGATCTGGACCAATAATCATAGGACAGGCAGCTGAATTCGATTATTCTGGAACCCAGGCTTGTGAATCCCTGAGAGAAGAAGGAGTGGAGGTAATACTTGTAAACAGCAATCCTGCTACTATAATGACGGACAGGGAAGTGGCGGACAAAGTTTATATAGAACCGCTTACAGTGGAATTTGTGGAAAAAATCATAGAAAAGGAAGGACCTGACAGCCTTTTGGCCAGTATGGGAGGACAGACAGCTTTGAATCTTGCATTGAAACTGCATGAAAGTGGCATACTTAAAAAATATAATGTGAATATAATAGGTACATCTATAGAATCCATAAAAAAAGGTGAAGACAGGGAATTGTTTAAAGAAACAATGAATAAGATAAACCAGCCTGTAGTGGAAAGTGAAATCATAACTGACGTGGAAAGCGGAAAAAAATTTGCAGCCAGAATAGGATATCCGGTAATAGTCAGGCCTGCCTATACCCTTGGCGGCACCGGCGGGGGAATAGCATATACTGAAGAAGAGCTTGAAACCATACTTGAATCGGGACTTGAACTCAGTTCCATAGGACAGATACTTCTGGAAAGAAGTATAAAAGGATGGAAGGAAATAGAGTATGAGGTAATGAGGGACAGTTCGGGGAACTGTATAACTGTGTGTAATATGGAAAATGTAGATCCCGTTGGAATTCACACCGGTGACAGCATAGTAGTGGCTCCCAGCCAGACATTGTCTGATAAGGAATATCAGATGCTCAGGACTGCTTCAATTGAAATAATAAATGAAGTGGAAATAGAAGGCGGGTGTAATGTACAACTGGCGTTGAATCCTGATTCTCTCCAGTATGCAGTTATAGAAATAAACCCCAGGGTCAGCCGTTCATCCGCTCTTGCTTCCAAGGCTACAGGGTATCCTATTGCGAAAGTGGCAGCCAAAATAGCCCTGGGGTATGATCTGGATGAAATAAAAAATGCAGTTACTGAAAAGACCTATGCATGTTTTGAGCCTTCCCTGGACTACGTGGTAATAAAGATTCCAAAATGGCCTTTTGACAAGTTTGAAAATGCCAAAAGAGAACTTGGTACAAAAATGATGGCTACAGGTGAAATAATGGCCATAGGCAGTAATTTTGAAGCTGCTTTCCTGAAGGGTGTAAGATCCCTTGAACTGGGTGCTTATTCACTGGATTATAAAAAGTTTAAGTCATTTACCATAGAAGAGCTCAAGGACAGGATAAGATATCCTGACGACCAGAGAATATTTGCACTGGCAGAACTTTTAAGGCGAAAATACAAAATGGAAAAACTGGCTGAAATCACTGGCATGGATAAATTTTTCATACACAAGTTCAAGTGGATAATAAATGAAGAGGAAAAATTAAAATCCAGCAGTATAGACAATCTGGATAAGCACTGGCTTGAAATACTTAAAAGGAAGGGATTCTCGGACAAGGGAATGGCAGATATGCTTAAAGTTTCTCCGGACGAAATCTACAGGCTGAGAAGGATATGGAACATAACACCCTCCTATAAAATGGTGGATACTTGTGCAGGTGAATTTGAAGCCCTTTCGCCTTATTATTATTCTACTTATGAAAAATATGATGAAGTTCAGGTCTCATCCAATAAAAAAGTTGTTGTAATAGGTTCAGGTCCAATTAGAATAGGCCAGGGTATAGAATTTGACTATGCTTCCGTACACTGTATAAAAATGCTGGGAAAACTCAATATAGAAACTATTATAATAAACAACAACCCTGAAACTGTAAGTACTGACTTTGATATTTCAGATAAACTCTACTTCGAGCCCATAACGGAAGAAGACGTGCTCAGTATATTGGACAAAGAAAAACCCTATGGAGTCATACTTCAATTTGGGGGAGAAACTGCTATAAAACTGGCAGAATTTTTAAAGGAAAAGGGAATAGTCACATTGGGTACAACGGCGGATCAGATTGACATGGCGGAAGACAGGGAAAAATTTGATTCACTGCTGCAAAGGCTGGATATTCAGAGACCAAAGGGAAAAGGTGTATGGTCTGTGGAAGAGGGAATGCAGGAAGCAGAAAGACTGAAATTCCCGGTACTTGTAAGGCCCTCTTATGTGCTGGGAGGACAGGGCATGGAAATAACTTATGATGAAGATGAGCTCACTTATTATCTGTCCATGGCTTTTCAAAAGGACAGGAAAAATCCCATATTGATAGACAAATATCTTATGGGAAGAGAAATAGAAGTAGATGCCATATGTGATGGTGAGGATGTACTTGTGCCTGGAATTATGGAGCATCTGGAAAGAGCAGGGGTGCATTCCGGAGACAGCATAACCATGTATCCCAGTCAAAATATAAGTGATGACATGAAGAAAAAGATACTGGATTATACTGTAAAATTGGCTTTGGGTATAGGTATAAAAGGTATGATAAACATACAATTTATAGAATATGATAAAAATCTCTATGTAATAGAAGTGAATCCCAGAGCTTCAAGGACAGTTCCATATATAAGCAAGGTCAGCGGGGTTCCAATAGTTGATATTGCCACCAGGGTAATGCTGGGGGAAAAGCTTAAGGATATGGAATATGGAGTTGGAATTTCAAGAGAACCTCATATAGTGGCTGTGAAAGTTCCTGTATTCTCCACACAAAAACTTCCCAATGTGGAAGTTTCCCTGGGACCTGAGATGAGATCCACCGGTGAAGTATTGGGAGTGTCAACTACGCTTTCAGGAGCACTTTATAAAGGATTCATAGCAGCAGATATGTTTTCCAATATGAAAAATCAGGTTATACTTGCTACCATAGGAGATCATGATAAAAATGAATTTCTGCCTATAGCAGAGAAAATTCATAAATTGGGTATTAAATTTATAGCTACTAAAAATACGGCAAAGCTTTTGAGAGATAATCATATTGAAGTTAAAGAAGTCAGAAAGATGAACCAAGAAAGACCTAATATAATAGATGTTATAAAGAATGAAGAAGTGGATTTAGTTATAAATACTCCTACAAAAGGAAATGATTCAACAAGGGATGGGTTTCATATAAGAAGAGCAGCTGTAGAGAGGAATATAGAGGTTATAACTTCTCTGGACACTTTTAGGGCCATGATTAATATAATGGTAAAAAATATGGATAATATAAACCTGGAGGTTTTTTCCGAAAGTGACTATTAGATCAATTTTATATAATTTAGGAGGTTTTTATTGTGAACGCAGTAAAAGAAGGAAAAGCAGATGATATAAAGAAGCTGGTACAAAAGTATTATTCTGAAGTAGTGGAATTGAGAAGGTATTTTCATATCCATCCGGAACTCAGTAAAAAAGAATTTAACACTCAAAAGAAGATTATTGAAGTATTGAGCACTTTAAAAGAACTGAATGTGAGAAAAGCCGGTGGAACTGGTGTTATTGCAGATTTAAAAGGTAAAAAATCCGGTACCGGCAGGACTGGGACTATAGCAATTCGTGCTGATATGGATGCCCTGGCTATAGATGACGAGTGCGATAAACCATACAAGTCCCAGAACAAGGGCGCATGTCATGCCTGTGGACATGATGGACATATGGCCATGCTGCTGGGAGTTGTAAAAATTTTATATGAAATCCGTGATGAAATTCATGGCAGTATAAGATTTATATTTCAGCCAAGTGAAGAAGAGGTGGCTGATGGTTCAGGAGCAGATGCCATTATAAAAGACGGGGGACTGGATGGCGTAGATGCCATTATAGGAGCTCATCTGTGGCAGCCTGTTAAAATGGGAACTGTAGGAATATCAGCCGGTCCTATGATGGGGGCAAGTGATGAATTTGAAATAAGCATTCAGGGAAAAGCAGGACATGCCTCAATGCCTCAGCAGGCAGTGGATTCCATATTAACTGCTTCTGAAATAGTAGTTGCATTGAATACAATTGTTGGAAGAGATATAGATCCAATGAAACAGGCAGTCGTATCTGTAGGTGTCTTTAATTCAGGCCGTGTTTACAATGCCATAGCAGGGGAGGCCATATTGAAGGGAACTATCAGGACTCTGGATGAAGAAGTGCGCAAACAGGTTTTTATACACATCAAAAAAATTGTGGAGCATATAAGTGAAATGACAGGGGCTCATTGCAGGATTAAAAAGAATACATGCACTTATGTAGTTGACAATGATCCTAAAGTTGCCAGTATTGTTTTGGAAGCAGGCAGGGAAATGGTGGGACATAAGGCTCATCCTATACCTCCCTTTATGAGCAGTGAGGACTTTTCCTATTACTTACAAAAGATACCGGGATGTTTCATATTTGTAGGTGTGGGCAACCATGCAAAAGGAATTATCTATCCGCAGCATCATCCCAAATATGATATAGATGAAGATGCCATGGTTTATGGCATGGAAGTCATGAGCAATGCAGCTTTAAAATTGCTGGAAAAATTTTGAACGGGGTCAGACCCCCTGACAAAAAATGTCAGGGGGTCTGACCCCGTACCAAAATTTGGAATAACCTCAGGAAAGTTAAAAGATGGCCTTAAAAATTGATCTTAAAAGATGACCTTGAATGTGGATCCTTCACCTAAAGTACTGGATACGCTTATGTCTCCGTTATGTTCTTCAACTATTGATTTACCAATGGAAAGTCCCAGGCCGAAATTACCGCTGTTGCTCCTGGACCTGGATTTATCCACTTTGTAAAATCTCTCAAAGATTTTTTCTAAATGCTCCGGAGCTATTCCCTCTCCTGTATCCGTTACTGTTATCTCAATCCTGCTTTTTATTTTATACAAGCTTATTTCAATGGATTTTTCAGCAGGAGTATGTTTTATGGCATTGTGAATTAAAATTGCCATAAGCTGTTTGATACGCCCTTCATTTCCTGAAAAAGTTATTCCGGGATCAATATGAGAGGTCAGGTGTATTCCATGTTTTATTGCAACTGCCTCAAAAGGTATTATGGATTGGGCAACTGCAGCACTAAGATCAAAATTGGAAAAGGTCAGTGCTTTTTGTGGGGAATCGGATCTGGCAAGAAACAGGAGATCTTCTATGAGTTTAGTCATTCTACTTGTCTCCAATTTAATATTTCCAAGCCATTTATTCTGACTTTCTATAGTTTCACTGCTGTTTCCCAGAACTATATCCAAATTTGTAGTTATAACTGCCAGGGGCGTACGTAATTCGTGAGAAGCATCTGCCACAAATGCCTGCTGTTTTTGCCATGCATTTATAATTGGCCTCAGGGATATGTTGGCAAGAAACAGGCTTATGATAAATACCATCACCAGGCTTATTACACATATGGTCACTGATATGATGATTAAACGATGCAATACCTCATTGTCGGGGGATTTATCAAGAAAAACTATTATAAAGCCATAACTTTTAGGAACCTTGATATATCTAAGATCAAAGTTTCCGTAGGTTATATTGCCTTTTTCCTTTTTATTTTTAAAAGCTTTTTTCAGTATATCTGCAGAAGCTTTATTGGATAAATTATAATTATTGGACACTTCTAATATATTATCTGACCTATCCACCTTTATAAAGAAACTCTCCGAGGAAGTCATATTTTTATTTGGCGGCTGAATAGGGGGGATGTTTTCCATTTCAGCTGTCTTCATCATGTGAATATAGGAAGAATGGTCAAAACTTTTGTCCATCAATATGTATATTCCTGAAAATATGGTGATGAGCACCAGGCTTGTAAGTATCAAATTGATTAAAACCAGTTCCATTTTTAATTTTTTAAACATGATCAAACCTCTTTTAAACAATAACCAATACCCCGGATTGTTTCAATGATTACATTGCAGTTGAGTTCTCTTAACTTTTTTCGCAGGTAGGAAAAGTATACTTCAATATTATTGTTCATTTCCACATTGGAGTCTATGCCCCATACTCTGTCCAGAATCTGATCCTTGGACAATACCTGATTCTTGTTCCGTGCCAGTAATTCCAGAAGCTGGGATTCCTTTGCAGTAAGTTTTATTTTATTTCCATTGCACTGGATTTCACCCTTCATAGGATCAAAAATTAAAGAGGATAATTTGATATTTTCATCCTGGATGAAGTCCAGGCGCCGCCTGCCAAGGGCTCTTATTCTGGCCAGCAGTTCATCTGTGGAAAAAGGTTTTATTAAATAATCGTCTGCTCCATTATCCAGTCCCTCAACTCTGTTATAAACAGAGTCCATGGCTGTCAGTATTATAACCGGAGTTTGAATTTTATTCTTTCTTATATGTTTTAGGACATCCATACCGTCTTTACCAGGTAACATTCTATCCAATATTATCACATCATATATTTGAGTTTCAGCCATTTCTTCACCGCTGACTCCATCATAGACTGCATCTACGCTGTAGTTGTTCTTCTTGAGAATGTATACAAGAGCATCTGAAAGCATGACCTCGTCTTCAATTAAAAGCAATCTCATAATTTCACCTCTTTATTGATTATAGTATGATTATACGCTATGGATAAGGGATTTTAAAGGTATATGATTCAAACAGGTTGCAGTGTTCAAATTTAATTTACATTTATTGTTGTTTTTTTAAGAGTTTTTTAAGGTTAAAACCTCAAAATTATAATTACATCAAATCCTTAAAAATTTGATATTAAATTGAGGTGAGTGAAATGAAGCAAAATATTATTTATTCCGTGGTGGTACCTTTATATAATGAAGAATTGGTTATTGAAGAAAGTTACAGTAGATTGAAAAAAGTTATGGATACCACCCGGGAAGGCTATGAAATTATATTTATAAATGATGGAAGTTCTGACAAAACCCGTGAAAAAGCAGAAAGGATATGCAATGAAGATGATAATATAAAGCTTGTTAATTTTTCAAGAAATTTCGGGCATCAGCCTGCCATAACTGCCGGCATGAGGGTTTCAGAAGGAAAGGCAGTTATTGTAATAGATGCAGATTTGCAGGATCCTCCTGAAATTATGCTTGAGATGATTGAAAAGTGGAAGGAAGGATATGATGTTGTATACGGAAAAAGGGCCAAAAGAGAGGGAGAGTCTTTTTTTAAGAAATTTACAGCAGGGGCCTTTTACAGAATTTTAAAGAGTATGACAAGTATTGATATACCAGTGGATGCCGGAGATTTTAGGCTTATAGACAGGAAGGTATGTGATGCTTTAAACTCTCTGCCGGAAAAAAACAGGTATGTAAGAGGGCTTGTAAGCTGGATTGGATATAAGCAAACTTATGTGGAATTTGTAAGACATGAAAGATTTGCAGGAGATACTAAGTATCCCTTTAAAAAAATGTTTAAATTGGCTTTTGACGGCATAACTTCATTTTCCTATAAACCTCTTATAATTTCAGGATACTTGGGAGCAGTATCATTTTTCGCAGGAATAGTTCTGATTATAATAAATTTTATAAAATGTATATCTCACGGCATGGATGTGGTAAATTTTCAGCTTGTCATATCTATTGATTTCATTATGTTTGGAATTGTGCTTTCCTGCATGGGCATAGCAGGCCAGTATATAGGTCGTATTTTTGATGAAAGCAGGGGAAGACCCAATTATATTATTGAAAACATAATAAATAGAAGAGGTGATGAGAAGGAAAATGAGTCAGTTGATTAAAAGCATGAATTTTATTTTTAATGGAAGACTTAAATTGCTGAGCCGGTTTTCCGCTACAGGTGTATTGAATACGGTAATAGATTTTGCTGTTTTTACCCTGTGTCAGAGTGCAATTGGATTACATTATACCACAAGTCAGATTATAGGTTACAGCTGTGGAGTTGCAAATAGTTTTGTATTTAATAAAAAATGGACTTTTGAATATAAAAACTCGGATAAAAAATATGTTTATGAACTAATACAATTTATTTTAGTCAATGTTGTATCACTTTTTATAACAGTGCTGCTCATGAAATTTTTAGTAAATAATTTTAATTTTAATATATATGTGTCAAAAATAGTTGTAACACTTGCAGCCCAGGCAATAAATTTTTTATTATACAAATTATGGGTGTTTAATTAAGGAGTGAAATTATGAAAAATATAAAATTTACAAAAGAAAAATTTGGACTATCTGTGGTATTGGTTATATCTGCAATATTGAATTTTGCAAATTTAAGTATAGAAGGATATGGAAACGAATATTATGCAGCTGGTGTAAAAAGCATGCTTATGAATTTTAAGAACTTTTTCTTTGTAGCGTCTGATCCGGGGGGCTTTGTATCTATTGACAAGCCTCCTCTGGGTTTCTGGATACAGACCATATCCGCCAGGATATTTGGATTCAAGGGATGGAGCATATTGCTTCCCCAGGCTCTTGCAGGAGTGATATCCGTTGGACTTTTATATTATATAGTTAAAAGATCCTTTGGAAAAACGGCAGCATTTATTTCAGCGCTGTGTCTTGCAATCACGCCTGTTTTCGTAGCAGCCAGCAGGAACAATACCATAGACAACCTTTTGGTTATGACACTGCTTTTTGCCTGTATGTTTTTGTCCAAGGCCGCAGAAAAGGGAAGATTTAAATATCTTTTAATAAGCCTTGTTCTTGTAGGGGTGGGATTCAATATAAAGATGCTTGAGGCATATATGATAATTCCTGCCATATATATAACATATTTGATTTCTTCGGCTGCACCTGTGAAAAAGAGACTAAAGCATCTTGTTATAAGTACAATTGTGCTTGCTGCAGTATCTCTGTCCTGGGCAGTAGCTGTGGACCTGGTTCCTGCCCAAAACAGACCTTTCGTAGGAAGCAGTACAAATAACACTGTTATGGAGCTTATATTCGGACACAATGGATTGGAAAGGCTCAGCAGCAGCAATGGCGGTATGGGCGGCGGCATGGGAAGAGGAAATGGAAACACCCGGGGAGAAGCAAGAGGAAAATGGCAACAGGGACAAATGAATGGCTTCAAAACTGGAAGCTCTTCTGGAACAAAAAATGCCAACATGAGTGGAAGTAGTAAGGGGTCAGGAATGCCTCAGATGCAGGTCCCTGGAGGAACTGGCGGATCCTCTCAGAAAAATGGAGGAAATTCAGGACAGATGTCTTTTGAAAAGAGAATGGGAGGAACACAAAGAGGAGGCTTCGGCGGACCTGGCGGGGCCAACGGGCTTTCAGGAAATTTTGGAGGTCAGACTACAGCAGGCATTACAAGACTGTTCTCTAAAAATATTTTATCGGATCAGATAGTTTGGTTTTTACCACTATCCATATTGGGATTTATTGCTGCAGCAATAGTGGAAAAACTCAGATTTCCTTTTAATAATAGAAAGAAATTGGATTTAATAATGTGGATCCTCTGGCTTGTTCCGGAATTTATATATTTCAGCTATACTAGGGGTCTGTTTCATCAGTACTATTTGACTATGATGGCTCCTCCAATTGCAGCTTTATCGGGTATAGGCCTTACTTCCATGTGGAAGCTGTACAAAGAAGAAAGCATAAGGAAATGGTTGCTTCTGCCTGTATCCCTTATCTTAGAAGGGCTGCTGGATTTGCTCATGTTATCCTATTTTAACACTACTATACCTGCTGTATTTAAAGGTATAATCACAGCAGCTGCAGTGATGTGTCTTGCTTCTTCTGTGCTGCTGATAATTTACAGGATAATAAAGAGAGAAAGCTTAAATCAAGGCAGAAATATAAATTTTGCCAGGGTGCTTGCCAGTCTTGCTTTTATAGGAATACTGATAACGCCTGCTATTGGATCCTCTGCTGCTGTAACTCATGGTGTAAATGGAAGCATGCCTGCTGCAGGATTGGAACTCCTATCCAGCAGCGGATCCGGCAATGCCGGCATGAGGAGTATGGGAGGAAGCAGCAGACTCAGCAATACAAATGAAAAATTAATAAAATTCCTTGACAGCCATGTTAAAAATGAGAGATATGCTCTTGTGGTCTCCAGCTCCAATACTGGTGCCGGCATGATAATTGAAAGCGGTAAAAGCGTGATGCCTCTTGGTGGATTCTCAGGATCCGATAAAATACTTTCCTTAAGTGAATTCAAGCAGCTTGTTAAAAAAGGCGAAATAAGATATGTGCTTACAGGAGGAATGGGAAGAGATTCAGATGATATAATGAGCTGGGTTGAGAAAAACGGTAAAGCTGTTCCGGAAAACCAGTGGAAGAATACCACATCCGGCAGTCAGGAAAATAGAAACATTCAGGGAAACTTCAATAACGCTCAAATGAATAGTCAAATGGGTAATGGCAACAAAGAATCTAATAATGGCAACAAACAATCTAATGAACTCAATGGAGACGCGAATAAAAATGCAGGCACAAATAAAGATGAAAGCGGAAAAGTTCAGAATTCAGGTCAAAATGGATTTGGAGGAATGGGAATGAATTCCCAGACACTGTATGATTTACAAGGCACTGTAAAATAATGGAAGGGGGGTCAGACCCCGTTCCAAATTTTGGTATGGGGTCTGACCCCATTCCATATATTTCCTGAAAACTGTGTCAGAAATATGCACCCTTGCTGATAAATGAGAGTTGATTCTTTCCTTGATAATGTTATAATTAAGATAAAATCTAATAATAAGTGTAGGTTAATTAAAGGGGAATCAGGTAAAAATCCTGAACTATCCTGTAGCTGTATTAGATGAATTTAAGCAATATGGGCCACTTGAGAAACGGAGAAGGCATACTTAAATAATGAATCTTAAGTCAGAAGACCTGTCTATACTTCGCACCGTTAACTCTACAAGTGATAGAGGGGGCTTGATATTGATGAACTATTTTTACAGTAATATGTATTGATTATAAAAATCCTTTTGACACTTTGTTAAAAGGATTTTTTTATTAAACGGGAGTGATGAAAATGGTACAGCTTATTGGAATAAAGAGTGAATGTAATATTGAAATCAGGCAGAGGTTTTCCATTATAGCTTCAAAGCTGGAAGGTAAATTAAAATGTCTCCATGAATTTCTGGAAAATGTCTTAATATTGAGTACCTGTAATAGAACAGAAATATATATGGAATCAAAATTTTCCAGGGAAGATGTAGTGAATATAGTATTTAAAGGATTGGATTGGGACAGCAGACTTATTCCCTATACTTTTTATGCTGAAGACAGTGAGGCCGTTAAACATTTAATAGAGGTCAGCTGTGGTTTCCATTCAAAAATTCTGGGCGAAGATCAAATTTTAGGACAAATCAAGAATGCATATACTGCAGCGGTAAAAGCTAAAACTATAAAAGGCGGTCTTGAAAGGTTGTTTCAAAATGCCATAGCCTGTGGAAAGGAATTCAAAAGTATCTGTGAGATGTATAAAATACCTGTATCGGTTCCGTCCATAGCGGTAAGGGAGGCATTAAATAAAGGCTGCAGAAAGTATATGATAATTGGTTTCGGGGAAATCGGCAAGCTGGTGCTGAAGTATCTGGAAAGTTCCAATGCAGAAATGGTATATATTGTAGTCCGTGACTTGAATAAGATCAAAAATTTATGCTATGATTACAAATGGGTTAAATTTATAACTTTCAAAGAGAGAAAAAATTATTATAATAAGGTAGACTGTATCATAAGCTGTACTTCTGCACCGCATACAATAATTTCAAAAGAGGATATTCCCTGGAAAAAATTACTTGTATTTGATTTGGCGGTGCCCAGAGATGTTGATACAGGTGTCTCGGATTTGCCTCAGATCCAGCTCTATGATATTGACAGCATAAGCAAGATGGATGAAAGAAATAAAATCATGAGAAAAGAAAAGATGCTGAGATACAAATATATTGTGGATGACTATATAAACAAATTTATGGAATGGCAGGCTTTGGATGAACTTTCACCTGAAATACAAAGGATAAAAAAATATGGTAATGAAATCTGCAATAAAAGAATACAGACTTTTAAGAACAAACGATATACAAAAGACAATGAAGCACTTGTAAGCACAATGATAAACAGCACTGCCAGAGTTTATGTAGACAGGGCAATAGAAGTGCTGAAGGAAGAAAAACTTAAGGGAAGAGAAGATGAGTGTCTGAAAATGATAAATAGAATATTTTTTCCTCCTAGCTGTGATAATGATTTAAAGCGGGATTATAATAGTGATTTACAGCAAAATAAAGAATGGAGATGTAAATAGATGATAAGTGATGATATATTCAATGAATCCAAATTATATATGCCTGGGGGAGTAAACAGCCCTGTCAGGGCATTTAAGGATGTACCCTTAAATCCACCTGTAATAAAAAAGGGAAAGGGAGCTTATATTTATGATGAAGATGGCAATGAGTACATAGATTTTGTATGCTCCTGGGGTCCCATGCTTTTAGGACATTGTGACGAAGATGTGGTAAATGCCATAAAAAACACCTGTGAAAATGCCATATCCTTTGGAGCCAATACTAAAGTTGAATTGGATCTGGCTAAACATATATGCACAACTGTGGACAATGTGGAAATGCTCCGAATGGTAAATTCGGGTACAGAAGCTACCATGAGTGCGGTAAAGCTTGCCAGAGGTTATACGGGAAGGAACAAGATCATAAAATTTGCCGGATGTTATCATGGACACTTTGATGATTTCTTGGTTGATGCAGGATCAGGAGTCATGACTGAAGGAATTCCGGGCAGTGCGGGAGTCCCTGAAGACAGCATAAAAAATACTCTTGTGGCTCAATACAATGACTTGAAAAGTGTAGAAAAGCTTTTTGAAAAACAGGGCAGCAGTATTGCAGCTGTTATAATTGAAGCTGTAGCCGGGAATATGGGTGTAATTCCAGGAGATAAAGACTTTTTAAAGGGCATTAGAAAACTTTGTGATAAAAATGGAAGTCTTCTTATCTTTGATGAAGTCATGAGCGGATTCAGAGTGGCTTACAAGGGTGCTCAAAGTATTTATGGCATAAAGCCCGACATCACTACATTTGCAAAGATCATAGGAGGGGGACTTCCCTGTGGTGCCTATGGCGGCAGAAAAGACATAATGGAGAAACTCTCGCCCCTGGGGCCGGTTTATCAAGCTGGAACTATGTCCGGAAACCCTGTGGTAATGGCGGCAGGACTTGCTACATTAAAAAAACTCCACACACACCCGAAGTATTATGTCCATCTTGAAGAATTAGGTAAAAAATTGGAACAGGGAGTAAAGAATATAGTAAAAAAGAAAAAATTACCTGTTGTAATCAACAGGTGCGGAGCCATGTTTGCACTGTTTTTCACGAAAAATTCAGAGGTTAGAAATTATGAGGACGCTAAAAAATGTGACACAGGTATTTTTGCAAAGTATTTTGAACATATGATAAGTAAGGGTATTTATATTGCACCTTCACAATTTGAAGCTGTATTTTTAAATGTAAAACATACTGATCAGGATATTGATAGATTCCTGGAAGCATTTAATACCTTTGAAATTTAAAAATAGAGGTGGATTTGATTTTTACACAAATCCACCTCTATTTTATCAGGTTGTTTAAACAGACTTTTCCCTTATGCCGGCCAGATAATCCATGAGTTCTTCTTTTAAGTCCTGTCTCTTTAAGGCATAGTGTATGTTTGCCTCTAAAAATCCCAATTTATCCCCGGCATCATATCTTTTCCCATGAAAATTATAAGCATACACGGGTTCTGTTTTTGCAAGGAATTTCAATGCATCAGTCAGCTGTATTTCTCCATTTTTATCCGGTCTGGTTTTGTCAAGAATTTCAAATATCTCTGGGGTTATTATATATCTTCCCAGAATGGCAATATTTGAAGGAGCTTTTTCGATTTTGGGCTTTTCCACCAGATCATTCACTCTGTAAACCAGATTTTCAATTTTTGTTCCGCTTACAATACCATATTTGGGAATCATGCTTTCACTTACAGGCTGCACTCCTAAAATGGATCCATTATATTTATCATAACAATCCATCAATTGTTTAAGACAAGGTATTTTGCTGTCAACTATGTCATCCCCCAACATAACTGCAAAGGGTTTGTCTTCTATAAAACTTTTAGCCAGGCTTATGGCATGACCCAATCCCCGTGGTTCCCTCTGCCTTATATAATATATGTTTACCATGTTGGATATGTTTTGAACCAGCTTCAGCAAAGTCACCTTATTGCTTCTTTCAAGTTCATCTTCCAATTCAACAGATTTATCAAAATGATCTTCAATGGCTCTTTTGTTTTTACCTGTAATTATTAATATTTCCTCAATACCGGAAGATACTGCTTCTTCAACTATATATTGAATAGTGGGTTTATCAACTATGGGCAGCATTTCTTTAGGCTGGGCCTTTGTAGCTGGCAAAAACCTTGTTCCCAGGCCAGCTGCGGGAATTATTGCTTTTTTAATACTCATATTTTAGCTTTAATGGAAAGCCGTGCCCCCATTAAATATTCACTCCTCTCTATGTTGACTGTGTAAGTATATATATTAAGATAAAAAACTTCCTTATTAATAATTTTTGCTTTTTAACCTTAAAAGCCCCTTAAAAAATCCATGCTGAATGTAAACTAAGTTTAAATATTGTGTAATGGTTCATTATTGCCTGAAATAGCATAGGTTTTTCCTTTAAAAGCAATATCCATAAGTATCTTTGCCAGATAAAAAAACAGGATTATATTCAACAGGGAAATCCCATCGGTTATCAGGCTGTGTGAATTGGAATTCATACGCCCCAGAGCTCCAAAGAGTACATGGTAAATGTTGCCGTAGATGGTGATGGTATATCCCAATAACAATGTGAGAAATCTTTTATCCTTTAAATAGATGAAAGCCAAAATGCACAGTGCAGCAGCGGGAAATAAATATCTTTCATGCATTCCAGTAGAAAAAGTAAAAACTCCTGAAATCTGAACAAGTGCACAGGAAAAAGCCATTGTTCTGCTCTTCAACTTGGCGTAGATTATCCATGAAAATAGGGTAATTGCAATAATTGCAGCCATTCCCCAGATCTTATAGCTGAATATGAAAAATATGCTTGAATTCTTTTCATAATTTGCTCCTGTTAAATTAAAAAAATTAAGTCCGTTTACAGAAGCATAAGGATATTCGGATATGGTATTTGAATATAATTTAAAAATCCACAGTATATTCTGATTAAAGGAAAATGGAATTATGATTATCAAAGCTGCTGCAAGAGCTGCAGCTATAGATTTTAATAGAAGCTTCAGGCTCTTTTCACGTACCAGTTCAAAGAGAAGCACGGGGAGGAATATAATCCCCTGAGGTTTCATAAGTACTGAGCAGGTAAACAATATGGAAGAAAAAACAGTTTTCTTTTCCGATAATAATAAAAAGGCAAGTACTACAAACAGCGTAAAAAATGAATCCACCTGTCCCCAAAGGGCAGAATCTATAAAAACAGCAGGATTAAAAATATAAAATGCACTCAGAAAAACACTTATCTCTAAAGGAAGATATTTTCGAGCCAATTTATATATCAAGTAGGCAGTAGCCACATCCGCTATTATGGATGGGAGTTTTAGAAGGAGAGTATAGTATGGACTTACTGAACTTATACTTGCTGTCTTGCCGATTAAAAAAAGCACATATATATAAAGGGGCGGGTAGTCGCTGGATTTAGAATTTATGTAAAACTGAGAAAAACTGTTTGCTGCGGAGGAGGCCCAGCTTTTGAACAAACTTACGTCTCCACCGTAGCCTTCCATAAGGGTGGATAATGTAATTCTCAAGAGCAAACCTATTAAAAGCATTGAAAATATAAGCATCTTAGTATCCTTAGCATCTGTTTTCATATTTTTTCGGATAAAAAAATAATAGAACGTGACACACAGCACGAGAAATACTGCCAGATATACAGTGAGAAATGGTGCAAATTTGTTGTTTGAAGAAACAAATCTATTTTCACCTTTTACTCCAGGCCTTGTCATGTTCCCTCCCTTGTTTTGATTTTGTGTATCACCTGAAGGTGCAGTTAGGTTTCCAGCATTCTTAGTCTGATTTTGTGAATTGCCGCCAGATACTTTCTGATCTCCCCTTGTAAAGTTTCCATTATTTTTGTTTTGACCTTGTGAATTGCTGCCGGATATTTTTCTGTCTCTGCCTGCAAAGCTTCCATTATTTCTTTCACCGGTTGAATTCTGGTTTCTGACCTTATCTCCCGTATTGCCGTTAAACTGATTAAATTGTCTTGTCATATTTTGAGATGGTGTATTGAATTTATAATTTTTTATACTGTAAAGGCATAATAATAAAGATAGAAATACCAGAAAAATTAAAATTATTTTGAATAGACCTTTCTTTGAAAGTATTCTTTCCATGTTGTTCCAAGACCCCTTTCATGAAATTTAGTATAGCTGTATAATCGTTATATATATATTTTCCAGGATGAATCTTAAGATAATCTTAAAAAGAGCAGGATTGTAATTACAATTTTTAACACAAGCTCTTGTATGGACATGGGGGTTGGATAGTTGGATAACTTGGTTTTTAGTTTTAATGTAATAATGCCTATATTTATAGTAATTGCACTGGGATATCTTATAAAAGAATTGGGACTGATAGATGAAAAATTTGTAAGTGCCTCTGTTAAATTTAACTTTAGAGTTGGATTATCCACATTACTTTTTGAAAACATATATGTATCTAAATTGAGTGATATAGTCAATGTTAAGCTTATGTTATTTGTATTTTTGTGTATATCCGGATCTGTAGCAGTACTTTGGATTATTGTTCCAGTATTTATAAAGGATAAAAAGAGAGCTTCTGCCATGATTCATACCATATACAGGGGCAATTTTGTGCTTCTCGGAGTTCCAATGGGTATGTACATGCTTGGAAAACAACACATGGGGCCCATTTCTCTTTTACTTCCCATAGCTATTCCCACCTATAATTTCCTTGCTGTTACGGTTTTGGCAGCCTTTGACGAAAGAGGTGGAAAGGGCGGTATAGGAAGTAGAGTTAAATACACTCTTTTTGGCGTAATAAGGAACCCTTTGATTATAGCATCATTTTTAGGTATAGTCATGCAGCTGTTTTCTTTTAAGCTGCCTTTATTTATGGAAAGGGCAGTTTCTGACGTGGCTTCATTGGGTACGCCCCTGGCCCTTATAACCCTGGGTGCCCAGCTTGAATTTAAGAGTGTGAAACAAAATTTGAAATACTCTGTAATAGCTACAGTGGGAAGACTTATAGTAATTCCTTCTGTAGTGGTGACACTTGCATTTTTACTGGGATTTAGGAAATATGATTTAGGAGCCATATTCATATTGTTTTCTGCACCTTCAGCAGTTTCCTGTTATGTAATGGCCAAGGAAATGAATTCTGATTATAAACTTACAGGTGATGTGGTGATTTTAAGCACATTTTTTTCCGTTTTTACAATATTTATAGGTATATACCTGCTTAAAAGTTTCTCCTTTATTTAGAGTTTGAATATTTTCCCTTTAATATGATATAATTTAGGTTAAGTAGGAGTAAAAGGAGGAGCTTTATGGAAAAGATTGCACTTTTAACGGACTCTGCTTGTGACATAGATTATGAAACCATAAAAAAATATAATATAAGTATTTTACCCTTTAGAATTATATATAAAGACAGGGAATATATAGATAAAATTGAGATTACTCCAAAAGAAGTATACGATAATATGAACATTGAAATTCCCAAGTCCTCCCTGCCCTCAATAGAGGATATGGAAAGGGCTTTTGATAAGCTGGAAAAAGAAAATTATACCCATGTGATAGCCGTGGTAATTTCCAGCGGACTTTCAGGTACATACAATGCACTGAAAATGGTAAGCCGAAGGCATAAAAAATTAGTCACATATATTTATGATTCCAAGTCAACTTCCCTGGGAGAGGGAATTATTTTAAAGGAATGCGGAAATCTCATTGAACAGGGTAGGAGCTTTAGTGAAATTGCAGATTATATACCAAAAATAAAAAGTAAAATGCATTTCCTTTTTGTTTTTGGAACACTGGAATATGCCAGAAAGGGAGGACGTATAGGAAGAATATCCGGAACCATAGGTGAAGTATTGGATATAAAACCCATAGTATATTTTGATGATAATCAAGGGATATGTTTTACCCGTGACAAGGTAAGGGGCAGAAAAAAATCCTTAAGTAAAATGATAGATATAGGCAGGCAGTTTTTGGGCAAATCTCCCTGTGATGTATATATAGTTCATGGCAATGCGCAGGAAGATGCAGAAAATGTTTATAATAGAATTTCCAAATTACACAATGTGGAAAATGCATATATGATAGGACAGATAAGCCCTATAGTAGGAGTTTATTCCGGACCCGGAACCGTGGGAATATGTTATAAAGAAAAATCATGGCCATTGACTTAACAAATGTAAATAGTTATAATTAATAAAACCTAAGTTTTGCAGCAAAAACGAATAAAAAATACCCGTTAGGCCAGTAAACATGCTGGTTAGCGGGTATTCTTTTTTGTCAGAGAATCATAGCGTTATAAATCATTTTTTGGTAGATGCTAAAACTTTTTTTATCTCACCTAAACTTCGTATCTTTTTGGAGTAGTCAATGTTAGAAATAACTCCAATTTCATTTAATATATCATTGAAATAATCAAACATGTAATAATTCTGCTGAACATAGCTGCATTCAGCTTTTGACAAAGTTTCTAGTAGTTTTCCAATACTATATTTGTTTCCTGTTTTCATCTCAAGTATCCTTGCAATCACCAGAGCAACGAAACAGATTAAAAAATGTGCTTCTATATGCCCTTGGGTGGATACAAAAACTGGTCTTGCCTCTAAGTCACTTTTAGTTACTCGGAAAGATTCTTCAATCTTCCATAACCCTCGGTACATATCAATGATTTTATCATCAGATTCTTTATATTCACTAGTTACAATGACATAGTAACCATCCAAAGCTTCTTCTTCCTCTAGTTTGTCCATGTCTAATTTTAGAAGTTGTGTTGGTTTCAAGATTTCTCCAGTTTCTTTATCGAAGTTAATGTTTTTTATATATTTAGCTGCACCATAGGAAGTAACCCTTGTATAAGAACCCGGATTTGAGATTAAGTCCTGTGCTTTTGCAAGTGCGGCAGCACGCTCAGCCTTAGCACGTTTATCATATTTTTCGCTGTAGAATACTACCTGTTTTTCATGTACTACTTTTTTTAATTTTTTTCCGTTAGATGATGTTATCTGAATTGTTCTTGGGTATAATCTAGATTTTCTCTTGTATTCTGTGCCTAGCCATTCATATCCTTCTTTTGCTAATACATACTGTTTTAATTCTTTGTCAGAACCGCGAACAGACATACTGAATACATACCCATCTTTTGTAGGAGTATGAGTCGTATACCAAATGTTGTCGCCAGTAGTCATGCCTTTGTCTGCCACCGTTATTACCCTGCCAAGATTATATTCCTTCTTGATACGTGCAAAATTAGGTCGATAGGTAAGGCAGTCATTAGTGTTTCCTGAAAATAGCTCATAGGTAATGGGAAGCCCTTTGTTGTCTATAAATAACCCCATTTGTACAATTGGATTTGGTCGGTGTTCTTTCGATACTCCCTTTTTTCTGAGGTTGTCCATTTTATCAGTTTCAAAGTAGTAGTTGGTTACATCATAGTAAATAAGACTGGTATCTCTTCCATAGAGTTCTTTGATTTTATTGTTGATCCAAAATTGGAGACTCTCTTTATGCTTGTTAAAAAAGGTAAGGCAACGATAAACATCATCAAGAGAATAGTTATCTTTTTCAAAGAACCAATCTTTATTCTCAAAAGTTTTCTTTTTTGAAGCAGGATTCAAAAGCCTTGAATAAACAAGGAGTTTCATGATTGTATCAGCATCATAATTGTCCTTAGTATGACGTTGTCTGTTGGTAAGGAAAGTGTGTATGCCAAGCTCATGATAAATCTTGCTTAACGCAGTATATCCAAAATTTTTACGCAAGGTAACATCTTGCTCGATTGTATCAGCATCATGAAATACAAAAGTGATTGGAGCTCTTTTACATTTCTTTTCTTCCTTTAATTGTTCAACACGTGCAGAGAAGAAAGAGATTGGATCATCATATTCTTTTTCTAATTCGTCGAGAAATCCTAAAGATTCCACAGTTATCTGCCGGGAACATTTTTTAGTTTTATCATAGTAACTATCTACAATGGATAACCGAATTCTGCCATTGCTAGAAGGAGTCTTTTTTAGGTACATAAACAATCATCTCCACACATATAATACTAATTATATCACAATACTACATAGAGCGCTAGTAAAATATGACGAAAAACGAAAATAAAAATCCCCGAATTCGCCAGTAAAATCAATGAATCCAGGTTAAGTTAAGTAAAAAGTTGCTGCAAAACTGTGGGGAATTATTTTAAAGGAATGCGGAAATCTCATTGAACAGGGTAGGAGCTTTAGTGAAATTGCAGATTATATACCAAAAATAAAAAGTAAAATGCATTTCCTTTTTGTTTTTGGAACACTGGAATATGCCAGAAAGGGAGGACGTATAGGAAGAATATCCGGAACCATAGGTGAAGTATTGGATATAAAACCCATAGTATATTTTGATGATAATCAAGGGATATGTTTTACCCGTGACAAGGTAAGGGGCAGAAAAAAATCCTTAAGTAAAATGATAGATATAGGCAGGCAGTTTTTGGGCAAATCTCCCTGTGATGTATATATAGTTCATGGCAATGCGCAGGAAGATGCAGAAAATGTTTATAATAGAATTTCCAAATTACACAATGTGGAAAATGCATATATGATAGGACAGATAAGCCCTATAGTAGGAGTTTATTCCGGACCCGGAACCGTGGGAATATGTTATAAAGAAAAATCATGGCCATTGACTTAACAAATGTAAATAGTTATAATTAATAAAACAATAAATATAAATCTTGAACTTATCAAGAGAGGTGGAGGGAACAGGCCCTTTGAAACCCGGCAACCAGTACATTGTACAGTGGTGCCAAATCCTGCAGCGGGAGCTGAAAGATGAGAATGTATTTTGTAATTTTAAGTCTGAGGTGTTTCCTCGGACTTTTATTTGTTTACGGATATTTATTTCATTCCTATGCTCAAGCTCCGCCTGAATCCAAGAATCACTTTATTTTTATTGTGGAATCAATTGAAAGGAAGGATGCGTTTGTATGCCTGAATTAAGTAAAAAACTAGTTAATTTCACGGACTCAGTTATAAGAAGAATGACCAGAATATCAAATAAATATGGAGCAATCAATTTATCCCAGGGTTTTCCGGACTTTGATCCGCCTAAAGAAATAAGAGAAGCACTTAAAATAGCAGCGGACAAGGGACCTCATCAATATGCAATTACCTGGGGTGCACAAAACCTGAGAGAGGCCCTTGCGGAAAAACAATCTAAATTTATGGGACTTGATATAGATCCAGAAACTCAGATTGCAGTTACCTGTGGAAGCACGGAAGCAATGATGGCCTCTGTTATGACTGTATGCAATCCCGGAGACAAGGTAATAGTATTTTCTCCTTTTTATGAAAATTATGCGGCAGATGCAATATTAAGCGGAGCACAACCTATATATGTACCACTTTACCCGCCGAATTTTTCTTTTAACAGGGAGGAGCTTGAAAATGCATTTAAGCAAAGGCCAAAGGCCCTTATACTGTGTAATCCATCCAACCCATCGGGGAAGGTGTTTACCTATGGGGAATTGAAATTCATAGCCGGCCTGGCAGAAAAATATGATTCCTTTGTAATAACTGACGAAGTATATGAGCATATTGTAATGGATCCATATAAACATGTTTATTTTGCTTCACTTCCAGGCATGTTCAACAGGACTTTAAGCTGCAGCTCTTTTTCCAAGACTTATTCTATAACCGGATGGCGGATAGGTTATGTCATAGGTGATGAGAGAGTCATAGAAAATGTAAGGAAAGTACATGATTTTCTTACGGTGGGGGCGGCGGCACCGCTTCAGGAAGCAGTTGTAGCAGGACTTAAATTACCCATGGAATACTATGATTGGCTGAAAAATCTGTATACTGAAAAGAGGGACTTGTTTCTTCAGGGATTAAGGGAGGCAGGACTTAAATATGTCAAACCCCAGGGAGCCTATTATGTTCTCATAGATGTTTCAGAGTTTAATGTAAAAGATGATTTGAAGTTCTGTGAGTGGCTTGCAAAAGATGTGGGAATAGGGGCAGTCCCCGGTTCAAGCTTCTTTAAGGAGGACATAAATTATTTAATAAGACTGCATTTTGCAAAAAAAGATGACACCCTTTTAAGGTCTATTGAAAAACTGAAAACACTCAGGGAAAAGGCTGAATTTTATAAAGAGGGATAGGCTGCTTATAATGTACAATTGACAATTGACAATGCACAATGCACAATTCACAATGCACGATGCACAATTTACAATGCATAATTTACAATGCATAATTCACAATTCGCAATGCACAATGTACAATGCATAATTCACAATTCACGATGCACAATTGACAGTGTACAATCACAATGCACGATTCGCAATTCAGAGTTTAAAATACAAGTTTAAAGACAATCCGGGGACAGGTTCCTAATTGTCTTTTTTCTTTAAGCTTATTTTTTAAAATATCTGTTACTTGATGGTACATTGATAAGCTGACTTTAAAATAATATATTAAAGATCGTTGCAATATTATTCTATTTGTTATATATTATATATAACAAATAGAATAGGAGGGCAGTTATGATAATTAAAATAGATTTTGATTCGGAAACACCTATATATGAACAGCTTAAAAGGAGCATTATAGAGGGAATGGCAGATGGAAATCTAAAACCGGGAGAAAGTCTTCCTTCCGTAAGGCAAATGGCAGAGGATATAGGGATAAACTTGCATACTGTAAATAAAACCTATAATATATTAAAGTCTGATGGTTACTTGAATATAGACAGAAGGACAGGAGCTGTTATAAATGAAAACTATCCTGAAAATAGTGAAAAATTTAATGAAAAACTGGTGAATGAATTTACTTACTTACTGGCAGAAGCTTATTTAAGACATAATAAATTAGAAGACATTTTGAAATTATGTTCTAATATATATGAAAAATATGATTTATCAAATAAATAAATATAAAGTAGGTGAGATAGTTATGAAGGAAAATTTATTTTTATGTATATATTTATTTCTAATATTTTTAATAGTGCTTGTAATTAATATATTGACGCCGAATTTTACTAGAAAGGAAATTGTATTTGGTTCCAGAATACCTGAAGATAAAATAAATAGTGTTGAAATAAGACAGATAAAAAGACAGTTTATAAGAAATAATTTAGTAATAGGAATTCCATTTATATTATTATTTAGTTTATTAAATTATGAATTTTTAAATGTAGGTATGATTTTATTTACTGTTTTTACCTTTGTTTTTGTGAATTTTTTAATATATATGATATCCAATAGAGCTGTTAAAAATCTTAAACTACAGTACTCATGGTTTAAAGATAAAAAGCAGGCGTTAGTAATAGACACTGATTACTCCAGAGATAAAGGTAAAACTTTGATATCAGCTTGGTTCTTCTTGATTCCTATATTTATAATTGTGATAAATATAATTTTAGGATATGTAAATTATGCACCTTTACCCCATAAAGTATCCACTCACTGGGATTTATCAGGAAATGTGAATGGCTATCAGATTAAATCAAAATTTTTGATCTGGGAAATGCCTCTTATTCAAATGGCATCTACTGCAGTGTTTTTTATAATATACAAGACAATAGGTTGGTCAAAACAGCAGATAGAAATTTCAAACCCTGAAATTTCTGTAAAAAAGGACAGAAGGTTCAGAAGAATATGGTCAATATACATGGTGATTTTTGCTGTGATAATAAATGTTATCTTTACTATGGGAACCATTCAGATATTTAGAATAGTTAAAATGTCTACCACATTTTTTAATATTGTAATGATAGTTTTTGTAATTTTTACAATTTTAATTACTTTAGTATTGTCCATAAGAATCGGACAGGGAGGCAGCAATATAAAAATGGAGAAGGACAGTTTTCAAAGAGAGGAATCTGGGTTTACAAATAAAGATGATGATGATTTCTGGAAACTGGCAAACACTATATATTATAATCCTGAGGATCCCTCCATATTTGTAGAAAAGAGATTTGGTGTAGGCTGGACAGTAAATGCGGGAAGGCCAGCGGGAATGGCAATATATATAGGTATTATTGTATTTACAATGGTAATTATAGGTATTGCGGTTTTTGCTCAAAGCTGAGAATTGTGAGCTGAAGTTTATCTAGGAGTTTATAGTGAATAATAAATTGTAAATGAAAGTTTCCGGCAGCATCTGAAAATCAACCAAAACTATTAATTCATGACTATAAGCTCCTAATTTTGATTAATCCGTAGCTTGTCCATTGTTAACTGTGAATTGTGCATTGAGAGTTGAGTATAGATGTCAATTATGAACTGTTAATTGCAGCCTGTGTATTTGAGCTGCCAACTGTCAATTGTACATCGCAAATTCTTGTGTTAAAATATTTTTATAGCTTCAAATATCAGCTGTGATATTTGGGCTTTAACATCTGAACTTTGTTATTTGAACTTTAAATATAAGGGGGGAAATTCTGTGATATCTGATAAAATGAAAGAATATGTGTCTAAGAGTTCTGTAATAAGGGCCATGTTTGAGGAAGGGAAGAGGCTGTCTTCGATTTATGGGGAGGAAAATGTATTTGATTTTAGTCTTGGCAATCCCAATGTAAAACCACCCGAATCCATAAAAAAAGCTGTAGCTGAAATATTAAGTGAGGAGCCTCCTAATCTGGTCCATGGATATATGAACAATTCTGGTTATGAAGATGTGAGGGCTGAAATTGCAGAACATATCAACAAAAAATACAATTTGAAATTAACTGAAAATAATTTGATAATGACCTGTGGTGCAGCAGGCGGATTGAATATTATTTTAAAAACCCTTTTAAATCCAGGAGATGAGGTTATTACCTTTTCACCGTTTTTCGGCGAATATGAGAACTATGTAAAAAATTTTGACGGAAAACTTGTAATTGTGCCTTCAGATACGGAAACCTTTGAACCTGATCTAAATAAGCTGGAGGACGAAATAAATTCCAATACTAAAGCTGTAATAATAAATTCACCCAATAATCCCACAGGAGTGGTTTATTCAGAAAAGCTTATTAAAGACTTGTCTGAAGTTTTAAACAGAAAACAACAGCAATTAGGCACCAGCATATATCTGATTTCTGACGAACCCTACAGGGAAATAGCATATGATGGGGTAAAAGTGCCTTATATATTGAATTACTATAGAAATTCATTTGTTGGATATTCTTACAGCAAATCACTTTCTCTTCCCGGAGAGAGAATAGGATATGTAGTATGTAATGGTGATGCAGATGATTTCAACGACATAATGCAGTCTTTAAATGTGGCAAATAGAATTTTGGGATTTGTAAATGCACCTTCACTGTTTCAAAGGGTAATTGCAAAATGTCTGGATTCGGAAGTGAACGTAAATATATACAGGAAAAACAGGGATCTTCTATATAATCACCTTGTTGAAATAGGATTTTCCTGTGTTAAACCTGAAGGGGCATTTTATCTGTTTCCTAAATCACTGATACCGGATGATGCTCTATTTGCAAAAGAAGCAAAGAAATTCAATCTGCTTATAGTTCCAGGCTCTTCTTTCAAGTGTCCAGGCTATTTCAGGCTTTCCTACTGTATTTCATATGACAAAATAAAAAAATCCCTGGATAGTTTCGATAAATTGGCTAAAGAGTACTTGTAAAAAATTGTTAAGGGGTCAGACCCCCTGACAATAAATGTCAGGGGGTCTGACCCCTATCCAAAAAAAGGAGATAATTATTGTGAGTAAACAGGATCAGATTTGTGCTTTTATAAATTGCAATATAATAGATGGTAAGTTTGAAAATGAATTGATAAAAAATGGCGTTATATTAGTGGAAAATTCAGATGAAAACGGCAAAATAAAATGCCTGGGAAATAAAGATGAGGTGAGCATACCTGAAAATTGCAGGATAGTTGACCTGAAAGGCAAATATGTACTTCCGGGGCTTATAAATGCTCATGCCCACCTTTTTGGAAACGGAAATCCTTTTGCAGAGGAGGGGGTGAAGAGAACTCCGGATGAAAATTTGGAATTTATGAAATCAGCTCTTGGAAAACACCTTCTTAAACAGGGAATGAAAAAAAATGCCATGGATGCACTTCATGCAGGAGTGACTACTTTTAGAAGTGTTGGAGATCCTTTTTACTATGACCTGGAAGTAAGGGATGAAATAAAAAGTTCCAGGGAAATTGGACCGGATATGCTTTGTGCAGGTCCCATGATATGCATAACAGGCGGGCATGGATATAAATTTGTGTCTGAGGCCAGTGATTCACCCTGGGAAGGAAGAAAAAAAGTAAGAACTCATATTTATAATGGAACAGATTTGATAAAAATAGCCAGCACGGGAGGAGTTACCGATTCCAAGAAAATAGGAGAAGCAGGAAGGGTGCAGATGACCTATGATGAAATTGCAGCCATATGTGATGAGGCTCATAGGGCAGGCTTACTTGTAGCAAGCCACTGTCAGAGCACCAGAGGACTTAAAGAAGCTCTCAGAGCAGGGGTTGATACTATAGAACACGGCGCTTCCATGGATGATGAAATAATACAGCTTTTTAAACACAATCCTAAATCCTTGAGAGGATACAGTGCTCTCATACCTACCTTTGCAGCTGCAGTTTATGTGTCGGAAATCAGCACGGAATACACTAAATTGGATAATGTGCAGCTTACCAATGGCAGAATTATAAGGGATGAAATGACGGAAGGATTTAAAACAGCCGTTAAAGAAGGAATAAGAGTTGGCCTCGGTACTGATGCAGCCATGCCTTTTGTAACCCACTACGGCACTTGGAGGGAATTGCACCTTCAAGTAAAATATGCTGGAGTTTCAAATGCACAGGCCATATCTTTTGCCACTAAATCAAATTCTGAAATTCTGGGAATTGACAGTGAAGTGGGCACATTGGAACCTGGAAAATTTGCAGATTTTATTGTCCTGGAGGGCAATCCCGCTGAAAATTTGAATTACCTTGAAAATCCAGCTATGGTAGTGAAAAGAGGAAATATTATAGAAAATACCCGAGACTGCATTATACCTGAAGTGGAAAAATTTATAAAGGATATTTAAAATAAGGGTCTGATCCTCTGACAGAAAATGTCAGGGGGTCAGACCCTTAGCTTGTCCAGCTTGTTTTCTTAATAATAGGTAAATACCATTTTTCCGTCTCTTAAAGCAATTGGTTTTGACCACAGCCATTTGTTTGTGGTACTGTCATCAAAATAGTAAAGTGCACCTTTTGTGGGATCGCAGCCGTGAAGTGCATCATAGGCCGCATTTCTTGATTCCTGGGTAGCAGGCTTGTTTATCCATCCGTTTTTCACTGGAGTGAACTGGTAGTATCCGCCTGATTTTTCGTATATCACATCTTTTATAGTGGATGGAAATCTTGAGTCATGGACTCTGTTTAAAACTACGGCAGCCACAGCAGCTTTAGCCCTGTAGGACTCACTTTCGGCTTCTGAATTTACCAGCCTTGAAAGCAGATCCAGGTCACTTTCACTGTAGGGCATTATAGCAGGAGAAGCTGCACTGATGCCTTTAAATACAGAACCTGCAGGTATATTCAGTACCTGGCCTGGGTAAATATGCTTGTCCACGTTAGAATTAGCAGCAGTTAATGCATCAACAGATATATTGAATTTTTTTGCTATCAGGAAAAGTGAGTCATTAGCTTGTACACTATAAGTTTTTGAAGTCACATTTAAAATTTCATTTGGATATATTTCAATTCCGCTTAAATTGTTATCCCGTATTAGTGTATCTGCACTGCTTTTAAATAACACACCTATTTTAAATAGAGAATCACCAGGTTTTACTTTGTAATTTGCTGCGTGAACCTGGGTAAAAGATATGGTACAAAGAGATGCTGCAAAAAACAGTGTACTGATTTTTCTGAAATTCATATTATGTTATCCCCCTTAATTTTGCCTGCGAGGTTAGTTGACGGGTTCGGGATTGGGATACCCCTACTTTTTGGCAAAAAGATTCACCCCTGAATATTATCCCCCGTATTTCATCACTGAAATTTAGGCTTGTCTTGGTTGTCATTTTAACAGTATTTCCAGAAAATATCCATATGGAATTGCTGGGATCCATGGCAGGTGTAACCATAAATCCCGCTATATTGTTAAGCTGGAACCTTAAAGTTTGAACTTACCCAGTGTTTTTGCAATATTCTGTGCCAGCATTGCCAGGCTTTGGGATGAATCAGCTATACCTGTGGAGGCCTTGGTAACTTCTTCAATACTGCTTAGTATTTCCTCGGAGCCGGCAGCAGATTCTTCTGCGGTGGAAGCTGTATTTTCAATGGCTGAACTTATATCCACCATCATTTCCTTCATTCGTTTTGAAGAACTATCAATGTGTTCTGACATGGTGTTCATAAAATCAGCATCCTTTTCATAATAAACTCCGGTTTCCATGAGAAGCTTATAATTGGGCTGTACACTATTTGATATATAATCCAGAATTTCATTGCTGCTGGAAGATAAATTTTTAAAAGCTGCTTCTACAGAAAGTACCATCCTGTTTATGCCTTCTACGGTATTGGAGGATTGTTCCGCCAGTTTTCTTATTTCCTCCGCCACTACTGAAAATCCCTTTCCTGCCTCCCCTGCCCTGGCAGATTCAATAGCTGCATTTAGTGCAAGCAAGTTGGTCTGCTCTGCTATACTTCCGATAGTTTCCGACATTACCTTAACCTGTGAAACTGCGTTCCCGTCCTTTATAGCTTGTATAATTTTATTCCTTTTCTCATTGTATAGGGAATCTCCCTCTTTTATATTTTGTAAGGCTTTTTCTTTTATATTTTTGGCGCGCTCTTTTATTTCTGAAGAGGTGTTGGTTGTTTTACCTGCATCATTCAGAAGGTTTTTCACATTTTGTGCTATTTCCTGGGAAGATGTGGTGATTTTCTGTGTAACGCTGCTTAAATTTTGAGCTCCTTCTGCAATATGTCCTGTGGATTCATTTACAGAATTCATCATGGAGGATATTTCTTCAGTGGATGCAGACAGTTCTTCACTGGAGGCGCTCATTTCTTCTATACTGACATTTATTTCACCGATTAGATTTTTTATATTATTTTTTGCCTGATTTGAATTTGTGGCAATATCTCCTATTTCATCTTTGCTTGTGGCTTTCAGGGAATGGCTCAGGTCGCCCTTGCTTATCAAGTCTGTAAAATGAAGTATTTTATTTATTCTTTTTATAATACCATCAGTGATTTTCTTGCCTAAAACTATGGCTGCAATTATTCCAAGTATTGTTATGATGATTATTGTGTAAAAAGAAGATTTGAATATCTTGTTATTATTGACATATTGAGTTTCAGCTTTTTTATTTGTAATTTTAATCAGCTGTTCAGCACTTTCAGTAAGCTTGTCCCTGTAAGAAGCAGCTTCTTTATTTAAAGTCATGGCATCATCATATTTTCCAACTGACATGAGATTTATTATATTATTGCATATTTTGAGCCAGTCAGCCCTTCGCCTGTTTAATTCAGTTAATTGGGTATTTTCCTCTGTAGTTAAATTTGAATTTTCATATGTATTGATTATACTGCTGTTTTGATTTTGTAATTTTTTCATGGCATCAATTGTTTTTTGAGTATTGTTTTTATCTCTGCTTTCAACTAAATTTATTATTTCCAGACGAAGCTTCATGGAGTTGGCATCGAAGGTGTTCAGGTTTTCTACAGTGATTAGATTATTGTTATGCAATTCACTGGAACCTTTGTTTATTTTGTCCAGGCTCACTATTCCAACAGCACCTACTATAATTATGAACAAAGATGTTGTCAGGAATCCCACCAGAAGCTTTCTTCCTATTTTCAGATTTACAAACCATTTCATATGATTATCCTCCTCTTATCAAATCAATTGTAATTGCAAATGAAGGAAAAGTGCTATTCCCTAATAATAATTTACGCTTACAATATTAATAATAATATCCTGTTATCACAAATTTATCACAAATTACTAAAATTTTTTAATTCAAATAAATATAAAATGTCGAATTATATAATATAAAGTAACATAATCTTATAGCTGCAATATTATGTATTAAGCAGGTTTAGCCTGTCCATTATAGATTGGACCTTTGTTTTTGTATTACATAAAAACAAAGGAGGTGTTATTTTGAAAAATCGATGTATCCGTTCCAGAAAAATTCCAGTAAGCTTGAAGCACTGCAGATATCTGGGGGCGGGTCATAGTGGACAAGTATATCTCATGCCAAATGGAAGGGTGTTAAAAATATTTAACAATTCGCAAAGCTGCAGAAATGAATTTTATATACTGAAGACAGTAGAAAAAAGCGGGTATTTTCCAAAAGCCTATGAATTGGGAAGATATTATATTATAAGAGAATATGTAGGCGGCATGAATGTAGGGGATTATCTGAAAAAATATGGATTAAAGAGGGAATTTGTTATAAAGGTGGTAGATTTGATTGATGCCATGAAGATGATGGGATTTAAGAAATTGGAAATCAGATTCCCCCACTTGTTTGTTCAGGAGGATGGATCCCTTATGCTGATAGATCCTAGAAAAAGTTATGAAGAAAATATACCTTATCCAAAGTCCTTTTTAAGGGCATTAAAAAAAATGGGACTTCTGGAGCAGTTCATGCAGGTACTGGCTGAGGAAAGGCCTGATATGGATTGGGGTGAATATATGGAAACAAAAAAGCAGTCAAGATAGATTAAGCTTTGTATGGTATTGGAAATGATAAATGATAGATTTTCGGCCAGCAGCTGAAAACCTATCATTTTTTGATCTTTATCCTCCAAATTGTTCATTTCGGATTAAAAAAGACTTTTTAATGTTGAAATATTTAGACAAAAATACTAATATACTTGTAAGTAATAAAATTATGAGGTGAGGGTGTAAATATGAAAGTAATTTTTATTGTACCGGCAGCAGACATAAGGAGAAATGCCATATATAGATTTGGGGATAAAATTTATGGACATACCAATTCTATTGTGGGACCTTTGATACTGGGGGGAATATTGAAAAATGCAGGGCATGATGCAGAAGTATATGAGGAGATGTATACAGATCTGGATTTTGATAAATTTGAAGATGCAGATTTAATAATGATTTATACCATGACTTCTTCTTCCGCAAGAGCCTATCATATTGCAGACTACTTTAGAAAGGTAAAACACAAAAAAGTGGTGATAGGAGGCATACATGCTTCCAGTGTGCCCGAGGAGGCCCTGCAGCATGCAGATCAGATTGTGGTGGGAGAAGGGGAAAAAGTAATTGTGGACGTAGTCAATGGAAATATTAAGGATAAAATTGTTTATTCAAAATGTGTAGAGAATTTAGATGAGATACCTTTTCCGGATTACAGCATTTTAAAAACTCCCTGCAAGGCTGCAAATGTCATAACCTCCAGGGGATGTCCTTTTAGCTGCTCATTTTGTACTACATCCAGAATGTTTCATCCTTACAGGAAGAGAACTCCTGAAAATGTCATAGAAGAATTGAAGATGTATAAAAGCCAGGGTTTTAAATATGTAAATTTTGAAGATGACAATTTTACCGCAGACAAAGATAGGGCCAAGGAGATACTCAGGAAGATGATTTCAAATAATCTGGTATTCAAAGAAACATTTTTCTTCGGGCGAACAGATATGGCAAAAGATGAAGAACTGCTTCAGCTGCTTCATGATGCACATTTGAACAGGGTACTCATCGGAATTGAATCCCTGAACCAAAAATCTCTGGACAGCATAAATAAAAAACAAAAAATTACTGATATTGAAGAATGCGGCACAATTCTTGCAAAATATAAAATAAAATTGATAGCAAGTCTGGTATTGGGTTTGGATGATGACAGCATGGAAGATATAGAAAGAGGAGAGAAATTCTGTGAAAAAATAAATGCCTATCAATTTCAACCCTCCATTTTAACTCCTTTCCCTAAAACACCTGTTTATAATCAATATAAAAGAGAAAATCGTATATTTAACAATGATTGGCAGTATTATGATATGATGGTTGTAAATTTCAAGCCTAAAAACATGTCACCCTATGAACTGCAAAGTGAATTTTTTAAAGTGGCAAAATTGTTCTACACCTTTAAATCCTCCTTTAGTATGTTCAAAATTTTCGGATTCGCAGCCTGGATTAGAAGAATTGGATTATGGGCTGCAGTGAAATTCGGGGAAGCTTTTTTCAAGAAAAAATCAAATAAAAGGGATGGAAATATATATAACAAAATAAAAGAAGCATCCATTTAAGAGCTTTTTGTCTCCAGAAAAATATTTTTCTGCAAAAGGGTTTATAGTTAATTAAATTTCTGTAAACCCTTTTTTATTTTTCAAGAGAATATATGTCGGAAAATTCTATGTTTATTTTTTCTACATTGGTTTTGAATAATTCATTGTTTTCAGCGGTATTTTCCTCAACCAGTTCTGCAGGCAGCTCTACGAAAAATTTGCTTCCTTTTCCCTCTGTACTTGTAACACTTATTTTACCATGATGCAGATCCACCAGGGATTTCACCAGATACAGTCCTATGCCGCTTCCTTCACAATCTCTTGAAAGAGAACGGTTTGCCTGACCAAAGCGCTCGAATATAAGCCCCAGCTTGTCTTTTGGAATACCCTTGCCGTCATCTTCTACGGTAATCAATACGGTTTTGTCCCTGTCTTCTACATTTACGTATATGTGCCCTTTGGAGTCCGTATATTTAAAAGCATTGGACAGCAGATTTAATATTATACGCTCCAGTTTGCTGTGATCAAAAGCCATGATTTTTTCTTCTGTATCTGTGTCAAATATCAGTTCTATATCCTTGCTGTTTATATAGGAAGCTACGGATTGGGTGATATCTTCAACCACACTTACTATATTGTCATTTTGCCTGGTTATTTTAATAGCACCTGAATCCAGTCTGGTTATGTCCAGCAGATTGTTTATCAGCCTTATTAACCTGAGGCAGTTCTGCTCCATGGTCCTTAAGTAAAATTTGCATTTATCCATATTTTCATCAGAACATTTATTCAAATATATGCTCATGGTTTGAATAGCCACATATATCACATTGATGGGAGTCTTCAGCTCATGGGACATATTTACGAAAAAGTCTGTTATCAGGGTGTTGAATTCTCTGGTTTCATTCAGCAGTTTTAAGTTTTTTTCTGCAGTGCTTTTTAAGTTTTCCATCTGTTTTTCAGGTGCCAGATCCAGTAGTAAGGTCATTACTGCAGCTCTGCCGTTGTAGACGAAAAATGAAGAAGTATTTCTTACAGATATGATATTGCCCCGGCAGTCCAGTATATTTTCTTCCGTAATTATTTTGGACAGCTTTTTATTTATAATATCGGCATATTTTTTCCTGGAATTCATTATACATTCCCTGGAATAGTATGTACACAATAATTTATCATTCAGCTCCAGGGGGTTTGCATACCCTAAAAGTCTTGCAGCACTTTCATTTGCATATACTATTTTACCTCCTTCATGGACTATGATGGAATTTATGGAGTTTTCAAAAAGCATGTCAAAACATACCTTGTTTTTCAGCAGGGAGGATTCCATATCCTCTCTTTTTACATTTTGTTCCCTCAATTTATGACTGAGCAGATTGAGCCTGGAGTCCTTGCTTTTATTGTTTTCAGCTTCTATGTCCACGTAATATCCCAGCACCCAGGATATGAATATGAATATTCCCACCAGTGTCAGATCCCTTTGAAAATAAATATTTATGCCGTTGACAGTGGGGGCATACAGTAAATCCGCTGTAAGTACGAAAAAGGAGCAGAAAAGTGAAGTTATAATTCCGTATTTGGAGCCGTATTGTATTACAGAGGACAGTATCAAAAGCAAAAACAGGTATTTGTATTCACTTTCATAGGAAGTGGATATATATATGGGTATGGAAATAATCAGGGTGAAAAATAAAGTTTCCATAAGCCAGGATTTTTTAAATACATTTGAGGAACGTTCCAGTTTAGTATTGATTATTATCCAAACTAAAAATATTAAACCTATAATTAATATGAGAAAAGCTGCAGTATATAAGTTAAAATCACCATTTTCTTTTATTTTTAAGTTTGCCCAGTAATTTGGCAGATTAATGTAGATTATAATGGCAATAAAAACTATTATGGCTATTTTTATAATGGACAGCATCACAGATATGTTGTTTGCAATACGTTTCATGGATAAATTCCTCCCAGAATAAATATAAAAAATTCAGGTTAAAAAGTAAAAATTACTAATTTTATAAATCAGTAATTTTTACTATAAGGCGGTTTAAATTTTCTGCTTACTTTCTCAGACATTCAGGTTCTTCTGGCTGATAAGAAAACCAATTACATGCTGAAGCTGAAATTGTAAATGCCATAAGTGTGCATACAAGAGCAGATAAGGTGATGAATACTTTTGATATTTTACCCTTCAATTGAATTACCCCCTTTCCGTTATGTTTTTTAAGATTAAGTCAGCTTTTTTAAAAGCTGCTGTTCCCCTGTCCGTTAAGGTCATGGACTGCCATAGAGTGCCAAGGCTTATGCAGCCTATGATTTTTAAATAATATAATTTGTAACTTGAATTATAAAACAGGCACAATATAATTATGATTATGGAAAATATCACTATTGTCATAATGGAATTTTTTTTAAACATCTTCTTCATGTTCTCGTTTGTAATGGGTTTTTGAATGCTGTCCACGGGAGCTTTTAAAAATACTATTATAAAGGCAGCTGCCATACAGAACAAGCTTATACCCATAACGGCTGAAAATGAAAATATATAAAGAAACCTGTCCACTAAAAGACCGGCTGCAGCAGATACAACGGTGCCGAATATAATGCAGCGATTGGGGGAAGAAGCATGTACACCGCCGGAGTATTTTCTCAATAGGCTTGCCGAAGCGGAAAATATTAAAGCTTCATACAGTACCCCCAGAATAAATCCCACAATCACCACCCATAGTATGGAAAATATGGTCTGAAGCAGATTGACTGCCCCGTATACTATGATCTGCTCTTTTTCCCTGTCTGTATTTAAAATGGTTCTGGCCTTTTTCCCCAGAGAAACTGCCAGCCTTTCAGTTAAGTACATTTTTAATTCTCCTCTTGTTTAATAAGTATTTCATTATCATCAGTATAAAAAACATAATTATTAATGATGGGATTCCCAATAGAGATTTTTTTATAGGCTCCATAGAATTTATATTTATACTAATACCAAATAAATTTAACAAAAACATATTTAAAAATTCGCTTAAGGAAAGCATTAAAAACATAAGTAATGTTGCGTATATAGAAACTATCACTGAAATCCCGATGGTCACCATAACACATATAATTAGAACAATTGTGAGCATAGTATGTACTCCGAAGTATATGGGGAGTTCTCTTAAAAAGAAAATAATTATACTCATTATAGTACTCAAAAATATACATTTTTTAAAATTAAAGGTCTTCCCAGCTATAATGTATATTCCCCAAAGTACTAAAAACATTTCGGGAACACCTCTTAAAAAAAGTTCTATCCAGTTAACCCCCAGCATATCCAAGCCTCACTTTTGTCATTTATTGTTTTGAAATTATTCAACATATATATACATTTTATGCATTTATTTCACATCATTTATATGTAATATTCTACGTAAAAAACAAAATTCCTTCTTTAAAATTAAAAAAATCCTGTATAAAATATATTTATGGAGAATAAAATATTATTTGTATGTATTTGAATGTGATTTTTTTATAATGTATTGTATTATTATGACGAATAAAAACAGGATAAGCAATGATGGAAAAGTCAATATGGATTTTTTAATGGGATCCGCATAAGGGATCCCTCTTATATTAAAGAAACGGAGAAACAGCATATTTAAAGATTCTCCTGATATAAGTACTAACAGCATGAGCAGGGTGCTGTATATGGAGGTTATTAATGGAATGCCCTGAATTATCATGATACTTATGATTGTAACTGTTATAATTATGGTGTGAACACCAAAATATATGGGGAGCTCCCTCACGAGAAAGGAGTACAGTCCCATAATGCTGCTTAAAATTATATAATTTCGTTTTTTAAAAGATAATTCAGCAATCACGTAAATACCCCATATTACCAACAACATTTCAGGAATACATCTTAAAAATATCTCTATCCAATGAAGTTTTAACATAATAAATGTCCTTTCCTATAACTACATTATTTAAATATTTTAGTAAAAAATGTACAAAAATGTACATTTAGTTTACGTTAAAAAATTCTACATAAAAGGTAAAAATCCTGCTTGAAAAATTCTTTAATATATAATTAAAAAAAACATTTTTTCACTGTGGAGAAATACATGTTGTTGATGTATAATTTTATTTAAAACTATTATAACCTATGGGAGATAAATAAAAGTGATCTTGATAAGAAAAGACGTATTTAAATTAGCAGTTCCTATTTTAATGGAACAATTGTTTGTAATGTCCCTGGGCATGGTAAATACCATGATGGCAGGACATATTAATAAAGAGGCAGTTTCCGCCATAGGCATGGTGGATTCAATCAATAATATATTCATTGCTTTTTTTTCAGCTCTGGCAGTAGGTGGAACTGTGGTGGTTGCACAATATGCAGGGAAGAAAAAAATAAGGCGGGCAAATGAAGCAGTGAAGCAGGCACTTTATTCTGCAGTATTGATATCCCTTGCAATTACCAGTATCATGTGGATATTTAGAAAGCAGCTTGTAGGCATCTTATATGGATCCGCAGATGTACAAGTTATAAATTATGCATATACTTATCTGAAAATAACTTTGCTGACCTATCCTCTCATTGCCCTGGATCTTGCAGCCAATGGGGTGCTGAGGGGGGCAGGTGATACTAAAACACCTATGAAAATCACCATGCTTATGAACATTATAAATGTAATTTTGGGCTATTGCCTGATTTATGGAATAAATATAAGAAATCTTCATATCCCAAGCCTGGGAGTAGAAGGGGCCGCCATTGCAATTGCTGCATCAAGGACATTGGGGGCAATTATGGTATCCACCGTATTATTAAGAGGTACAACCATTGTAAAATTGACTAAAATAACTAAATTTAAAGTTGACAGGGAGCTGCTGGAACCCATATTTCATGTGGGAATTCCCGCCAGTGTAGAATCATTTTTATTCAATGGGGGAAAACTTATAACCCAGGTGTTTATTGTAAATATGGGTACTGTGTCCATAGCGGCCAATACTATTACCAACTCCATAGCAAATATGCTTAATATACCTGGAACTGCTCTGGGTATTGCAGCCACTGCATTGGTGGGACAGTATATGGGAAGAAGCGACAGCAGCGGGGCGGAAAATTGCTTATCCTATTTAAATAAGGTATCCACAGTATGTCTTATTGTTTTAGCCCTTCTTTCCATACCTGCTGCAGGAGCTTTATCTTCTCTTTATACTACAAATTTCACAATAATACACTTGTGCGTAAATCTGTTGAGAATAAATGCGCTGTTTATTCCATTGTGGTCTATTGCCTTTGTACTGCCGGCGGGATTAAAGGGAGCAGGAGATGCCAGATATACCATGGTGACATCCATTATAGGAATGTGGGTTTTCAGGATAACCATGGGTTATATACTGGGAATACCTTTAAAAATGGGGGTTATAGGAGTTTGGCTTGGAATGTATACGGATTGGCTTGTAAGAGGTATATTATATTATATCAGGTTTAAAAAGGGAAAATGGAAGAACCTTGTACTTATAAAGAACTGATGGGTTATGCTGAAAGGCAGATAGAAAAAATTTCTTGCAGCAGTATAATGGGAGCCATCAGGAAAATTCCAGATTAAAACAATTAATATCAAAACATTTTAAATCAAGGGCAGTCTCTGAAACTTCAGGGTATATGCCCTTGACTTATCTTGTAAATTAAACTCTAACTTTAATCCATATTGTATTCAAATTCATATTTGAAATAACCGGGAATAGCGATTACTGTAAACTTTATACATAATAAATAATAATTGCAAAAATATTCTTATTATAAGGTTTATTTTTAGGAAAAGAGGTGATATAATTACCTTGAAATATATATTATAAATTTAAGTTATATTTGTAATTATACTCTTATATAATATGCAACAAACCTTTTCATAAAGGCTGAACTTCTGAATCTTAATATTACTTAAATTAATTCTTTAAATTAAGAGATGTTTTTTTCTAAACAGTTCATATAATACAATAATTATCAATATAATTTATATGTAGTGCAGTTTTGTGTAATAAAAATATAATTATTAATGATATGGAAATGGGTGTGAGAATATGAATAGTTTTAGTGAACAGAGTAAAGGCAATTATAATGAATTACAAAAATCTTCTGTATTGGATGTTTTTTGCGATATGACTTTGGAAAAACAAGTTCAAAAGCTTAAAAATGATGTGGAAAAAAATGCTGAACTTTTAAATGAAAGTCAGGAGTTCAATAAAAAAATTACAGAATTCATATCTAATGTTTCTCATGAACTGAAAACCCCTCTGAATGTTATCTTTTCTGCAATACAGGTATTGGGACTGTGCAAGGACTATACAGATAAGGAATACGTAGATAAGCAGGATCGGTATCTGAAAATAATGAAACAAAATTGTTACAGACTCATGAGGCTTATAAACAATTTGCTGGATGTAAGCAAGCTGGATTCAGGTTTTATAAAATTAAATCTTCACAACAGGAATATTGTAAGTGTGGTTGAGGATATTACGTCTTCATTGGTTCCATATATGGAAAGCAAGGGAATCAGCTTGATTTTTGACACCAATGTGGAAGAAAAGATAATAGCTGTGGATTCAGATAAAATAGAGAGAATAATTTTAAATTTACTTTCAAATGCAGTAAAGTTTACCCCTGAAAAAGGTGAAGTATATGTAGTTGTTCAGGATGAAGGAGACAATGTGTATATCACAGTGAAGGATACGGGCATAGGAATACCGGAAGACAAACTTCAGGTTATATTTGAAAGATTTGCTCAGGTGGGCAGGGATTATATAAATGACAGCAAAGGCAGCGGTATAGGTCTTTATCTGGTAAAGTCATTTGTAGAGCTTCATGAGGGTGAAATCAGTGTAAAAAGTACCCTGAGTGAAGGCAGTGAATTTACCATAAGGCTTCCCGCAAGGCTTATAAAGGAAAAGTGTTTTGAAGAAGCAGGCTGTAAAAATAGAAAAGAGCAGATTGGTATGGAATTTCCCGATATGTATTCCAAAATTTAATACTACATTCCACCTTTATAAGTGATATAATATTTTGGTAAAGGCGGGGTGATGGCATGAATGAAATTGGAGGAACCGGATGTGAAATATTGGTTCCCTTTAATGATAGAAAACCGTTGAAAGAAATAGAACATAGTATTACTAAAAGGTACAGGACACATATATGGTCAAAATTTGTAAAGGCCATAAATGAGTACCATCTGGTGGAAGAAGGAGATAAGGTTGCAGTTGCAGTGTCCGGGGGCAAGGACAGCCTGCTTATGGCAAAATTATTTCAAGAGCTTAAAAAGCATTGGAAAGTTGATTTTGGGCTGGAGTTTATTTCCATGGATCCCGGCTATCATAAAAGTATTAAAGAACTTTTAATAAGTAATTGTGATTATTTAAATATTCCCATACATGTTTTTGAATCTGATATTTTTCATGTAGTGGATAATATTGCCAGGGATTATCCCTGTTATATGTGTGCTAAAATGCGAAGAGGGGCACTTTATACTAAAGCTCAGGAGCTTGGATGCAATAAGCTTGCATTAGGACACCATTTTAACGATGTAATAGAAACCACACTTTTAAACATCCTTTATTCCGGAAGTTTTAAAACCATGCTGCCAAAATTGAAAGCTAAAAATTTCAGGAACCTGGAACTCATAAGACCCCTTTATTATGTGGAAGAAGCATATATTCAGCGTTTTATACAAAACAGTGGTATATGGCCTCTTAATTGTGCCTGTATGGTTGCAGCAAAGAAGATCGGCAGCAAGCGCTATGAGATCAAGGACATGATAAAAGAATTGAAAAAGAAGTACAAGGATATAGACAGGTCAATCTTTCATGCAGCTGAAAATGTAAATCTGGACGGTGTGCTGGCCTGGCAGAAAAACGGGAAAAAACATTCTTTCCTGGAATCTTATGATAAATCAAGGGATAATTAGTTAACAGTGCAGGGTGCCATAGTTTCGGCGGATTTTCGGAATTAGCCCGAAATGAAATATTAATTAGCTCCCAACCTTCAGCTTTTTACTGTTAACTGTGAATTATGCATTGTGAATCGTGAATTGTGCATCGTGAATTGTGAATTGTGCATTGTGAATCGTGAATTGTGCATCGTGCATTGAAATAAAAGGGAGTACAAATGATAAGAATATGGGGAAAGATAATTAAAAATAATAAAATAGTAAAAGATAGGGTGGTTGAATTTACAGGCAGCGGGAATTATCAGCAGAATTTAAAAAATTCTATTATAGAACTGTGCAGTGAATTTGATATTGAAAAACCATATTGGCTTCCAGCAAATCTGGATGAGTACAACAGGAGAAGCAAAACCACCTTCACCCAGGATAATTTTATGGATGAATTTCCTTTTGATAAATTTGCCATAGAAGAACTTGATTTGGACAGTGCGAAATAAACAGCAGACAAAATTAAACCAAGTCAATTTATTTCACGTTTGAGTAAAAATCAGTCCGCCGCATCAGCATGAAAAATTACGCTGACACGGCAGCGTTTTTTATGCAAAAAACTATCGCACTAATTTTTTTAGTGCGACAGTCTCCTTTTTATGGATTATCAAATATAGCCACAAATTTTATAGAGTATATATCTGCCAGTTCCCTTGCACTTGAACCTTCGTCTCTTATTATTATATAACTTATTCCTACGTTTTCCAGTATACCCGTTCGGTCCTGGAGAGTTCCGGTACCCAGTAAAAATGTAACTCTTACTCTTTTCCCTATTTGAGTTCTTAAGTAGCCTTGAACATAATTTATGTCCTGCTGTATGGGAGAGCCGGGAGCCATTTCAAAACTAGCAGGTGTCTGAGTAATGTGAGGTGTTTGGGAAGGTGTTTGAGTCTGCCTTGCCTCAGTTGTTTCAGCGGAGGGTGCAGTTTCGGACATTTCAATTTCAGGCATTACTTCCGGAGTCATTGGCATAGTCCTAAAATAGTTAGGATAATTTGAAATCATTAAAATACCTCCATATTATATTGGTTATTTAATAGTTAACACTTAACTGTCCATTTCTTACTGCCAATTGTGCATTGTATTATATTGAAGATCTTCTTCCTGTTTTCTGCTCTTTTATCTTTCAGCTAAGTCTGCGCATAAAGTTCCGTTGGATTATAAAAGCAGTGGTTTAATACTCTTATCTGAAAAGATCCTACACCATTAGAGGGGAATATACCTGGACATGGAGCATAAGGATTAAAGTACCATAGTGAGTAGCCTATGTTAAACAACCTATTCCCTGCCAGTGCCCAATCTGCTATATCATAGTGTATTTGATCAGGAGGAGTGGACCAGACATTTTGGTTATTAATTACACCGTTTATTTCCGTACGCATACAGTCGAATTGACCGGCTTGAAAAAGTATCCGTCTCAAATCTCCCTGGCCTATTCTATGATATTCCCCGTAAGGCACTCTAACCCTGTTCATGATGGTGGTAGCTACAGATCTCATTCCAACGTCTCCCTCTCCCCCGGCCTCGCACTTTACGATTCTAGCCAGCAGTTCTCTATCTGAGAAAGCCATGGATTTTCACCTCACACATTTTACTTACAATATTATTTTATTTATAAAAGTTTAAAAAGTTACAACTATTTGCTATTGTTAAAATATTAAAGCTATGGACATAAGGTGTACAGTAAAGTGATTTTAGGGTCCAAGTAAAGTTTGCCTGTGAGTAATGGCAGGCATTGGATAAAGAAATTCCCATATTCACTGTAAAAAAATTGCCCGCTGTTATATAATAACTATATGAATTGATAATGATTGAAAGAGAGGTAAGTTGATGGTGAACGAAAAAAGATTTTTAAGTCCGGTATTGACTGCATTGGTGTTATCCCTGACACTTGGGGCTGTGACTGTACAAGCACAGACAACCAGTGCAAAAGTAACAAGAATAGGACAGGGAGACAGAATAGGTACTGCGGATCAGGTAGCATTGGATTCATTTAAAAGTGCCCAGAATGTAGTGCTTGTAAATGGATACGGCTATGCAGATGCGGTAAGTGCCACTCCCCTTGCAAAACAGCTGGGTGCCCCAATACTTTTAACTCATGGTGATACTTTGGAATCCCAGGTATCTTCAACCATAACCAGTCTTGGAGCAGCAAAAGTATACATAGTAGGAGGTACAGGAGTTGTATCACAATCCATAGAAGATAATTTAAAATCCAAATATGGAGCAGGACAAGTAGAACGTATAGCTGGAACTACTGATACCACAAGGATGGGTACAAATGCAGCAGTTGCGGAAAAAGTTTTAAGTACAAGCAATCAAAAAACAGCAGTGCTTGTAAATGGACAGGATGGATATGCAGATTCCCTTTCAGTTGCTTCCATTGCAGCCCAAAAAGGATATCCGGTTTTATTTGCAAATAAGACAGAGGTACCGGATGCAGTTAAAAATGTAATAACATCAAAGAGTCTGAGTATACAAGCTGTGGGTGGAAGTACGGTTTTGCCCCAGGCGGTAGTAAGTTCAGTAGGCGGAACTAAAGTCACCAGTGATTCCGATACGGCAAACAGATTTGCTACAAATTTGGCCGTGCTTAAATACTTCCAAAATAATGGCGGATTGGATTTCAGCAATATATATGTAGCAGCTGGAGGAGCAGCAGATGATCAATTCGCAGATGCCCTGGTAGCCTCCGCAGCAGCAGCTAAAACCGGTTCACCTGTTGTGCTTACGGGAGTTGGTGCAGGAGATACTCAGATAGAAAATGCTAATGTTTATATATTATCCAATGCCAGTGATAATTCCAACGTAACAATAGTAGGGGGACCAGCTTCTGTTTCACAGGATATACAGTCAACACTTGAAAATGATGACTTTGAAATTATAGGTGTTGAGTAAAAAAGAGCCATAGGCTCTTTTTTTATATCCATTTTTCATAAACATAGTCATTTGCATGGTAAATGATCATGTTTATTTGGAAATGACTATGTTTAAGATCATGAAAAATGTCAATTAATTATTGTCCATTTTGCATTTCTTCCCTTGCCGGTAACGGTTATTTTATTCTCTTCCCTTAATTTGGATAGAACTCTATTTATAGTTGACTCCCCTACATCTGGACATGCCTTTCTAATATCATCTTTAGTAAATGAACCTATAAAGTGATTTATTGAATTTTCTATTCTGTAGCTTTTACTTCCCCTTGTATTTTTTATATCTCCAACTCTGGCTTCAAATTCTTTGTAAGCAGAAATAATAACTCCCAGTAGATACTCTATCCATGGCAGAAGAGTGTGTTCACCACTGTGCCATTTTTGTGAGGATAAATAGAGAGTATTATAATATTCTTCTTTATTTTTTTCTATTATTTTCTCCAGACTTACAAATCTTCCAACCTCATATCCAAATTTATATAGTAATAATAAGGTTAATAGTCTTGACATTCTGCCATTGCCATCATCAAAGGGGTGAATACATAGAAAATCCAAGATAAAGGCAGCTGTCAAAATTAATGGATCTATTTCATTATTTTTTATACTCTCATTGGTGAAATCACATAGTTCTTCCACAGTGTAAGGAGTTTTAAAAGCACTTACAGGTTTAAACCTTACAAATTTACTGCCATCCGGTAATGTTTCCTGAATGAAGTTATCACTGCTCTTCCAGTGACCGCCTTCTGTGGGAACAAACTTGTATAATTCTCCATGTAATTGAAGAATTACATTAGGTTTTAGTGGAATATGCACTGCAGATGTATGTATTAAGCTTAGTACTTCTTTATAGCCCATTATTTCTCCTTCAGATCTATTTTCCAAATTTATAGGCTTTCCTTTATTTATAATATCATGGAGACGCTTATATTCGATTTTGATGCCCTCAATTTCATTAGATGCCTTGGTGCTTTCTATAATTGCAGCCTTTTTAAGACTTTCTAAAATTTGTGGCGACTGCTGGTTGTATAAATCCTGCTTTCCCTTGTATTCATTAATTTTTCCTATGAGACGCACTATGCGCATTGGAACCTCCATATTTAGGAGCCTATTATTTAAAAACGAATTCATGAACTTATTTTCCTTTCTATATATAATTAAATATATTTTTAATATGTCCATTTTCAATAAACATAGTCATTTACATGCCAAATGATCATGTTTATTTGGAAATGACTATGTTTAAGATCATATTTATTATATAATTGTTTCTCAAAAATGGAAAGAATAATTGACTTATATAGTTGATTTTCGGCTGCGGCGGAAAATCTTCATTCTACCTTCCTTTATATAAGGTATATTTAGATAATTTTTAACAGCAAATTTTCAATTCATTAACAATCTAAAAAAGGATTTTTATAGATTTTGTAGAATAATATATCAAAGGTGCAAGTATAATTAACTAGGTTATTAATAAATAACCATATTTTTAGGAATATATTTCTTGTAAAGCCTTAAATTACTAAGGGTTAAGGTATGGAAAAATTAGAAATGTTGTTGTATAATTGAAATATGACTTGACAGTGCTAATTCATAAATTATTTATCATAATATATAAACTATAGAAATTATGGATTTATTATGTTATAATGGGGAATGAATTATTATAAGCAGAATTAAAAATGTAAATATTAAATTTTTATGAAAGATCATGCTAAATTGTACAGGATTACTAGAATGTACAATTTGTATATGATATAATAAATTCTGTTTCAGAAATGTTGACCAAGCAGTATGGGTTTGAAAAGGATAGGATTACAATAGTACATATAGATGAATGGACATATCTATCACACTTGGAGAGACATTTTAAGAAAGTATATATTTAAAATATATATATATATATAAAAGAATTTTAATTAAAATTCACTTAAATCGAGGAGGGTATTACAATATGAGTAAGAAAAGTACAAAGGCACTTGCAAGTGCTGCACTTATGTCCTTGGTTTTAACTACAGCTTTGTCAGCTGGTCCCGTTAAAGCAGCTCAAGGAAAAATAACAAGAACAAGTGGTGCTACCAGATATGCAACAGCTTCTCAGGTTGCTACAACAAACTGGACAAGTGGCAGTGAAAATGTAGTATTAGTATCAGGAGAAGGTTATGCAGATGCAGTAAGTGCTTCAGCATTAGCCAAGAAATTAAATGCACCAATACTTTTGACTACACCTGACACACTCAGCACAGATGCTCAGACAGCACTTACTACATTAAAACCAAAGAACATATATGTTATTGGTGGAACTGCTTCAATTTCACAGAGTATAAGAGATGGACTTAAAGCAAATTATACTTTGACAGAATTAGGCGGAGCTACAAGATACGAAACTAATGCAGCAGTAGCTGATGAATTGGTTAAATTGGGAGTTGATGCCAGCAATGTTATGGTTGTTGGTGGACAGGGATTCTCAGATGCTCTTTCAGTAGCACCAGTAGCAGCTGCAAAAGGACAGATATTATTATTGGCAAACAATGATCAGACAGCAACTAAACCAGTAATTGATTTTATAAATGCAAACAAATCAAAAGTTACAGTTGTTGGAACTTCAAATGTAATAAATGACACTATCTACAATGCTTTAGGAGCAACTACAAGAGTAGATGGCGGAAACAGCAGATTTGATACAAACTTAAAGGTATTGGCTGCATTCAAAGACAGCTTGAAGACCGATAAATTATATATTGCAAATGCAAGTGCAGCAGATCCAGACAACCTGTATGCAGATGCATTAGTAGCATCAGCTGTAGCTGGAAAATATTCAGCACCACTAGTATTAGTGGACAAAGATGGCACAGATGCAACAAACAGTGCTGTAGCTTATATTAAGGATAATACAACAAAGAGCACTGATTTACAGTTAGTTGGTGGAACTGCAGTTGTTTCACAGGCTACTGAAGATGCAATCAACAAGATTTACAATCCAGATGGACCAGTTACAGGAGATAATACTGTTGCAGAAGTTAACCCTGTAAATCTTAATCAATTCGAAGTAGTATTTAATAGCAATATCGATGAAGATACAGCTGAATTGACAAAGAACTATAAAGTAGCAGGAACAGATTTAAATGATGACAATGCACATGTTGAAAAAATAAATGATAATACTGTAAGAGTTACCCTTGTTAGATCAAAGTTTAATAATATAAATCAGGGTGATGAAAAAACTGTTACAATCAAAAAAGGAATTTTAACTGAAGACAAAACTCAGACAATAGAAAAAGCTGATAAAAAAGTAACATTTAAAGATATTGAGGCTCCAACAATAAAGGATGTTTCTATAAAAGGTAATAATAAGCTTGTAATTGAATTTTCAGAAGCTGTTAATATGAAGGATTTAGATGAAGTCGCTAATTTAGTAGAAATAAATGATTCCAATTTACCGAGCTATGACACAGCTGAGGGATTAAGCGAAATAGAAGAAGGTACTAAAGTTGATTCAGAGGGAAATGTTTGGGCAAATAAAGTTCAATTCTATTTTACTTCAAAACTTAAATCCGGTGAGAATACTATAAAAGTTAAAGATGGCAAAAATGGTGTGTTAGTTGATGCAGCAGGCTTTAACTTCAAGGAAACAGAAGAGACAGTTACAGTGGATGATGTAAGCACTAAACCAGAAGTTCAGAGCATAAAGGCTACTGATAATGGAAAAGTTTATATCAAGTTTGATAGGGCAATGGATTCAAAAACTGTAAAAAATAACAATAATTACAGTATAAATGATAAACCTTTGCCAGACAGTGCTGTAGCAGAACTCGATGATGATGATAAGACGGATAGTACTATAAAAATATCACATCTTGGAGATATATTAAAGGATGATTCAAATATAATTGAATTCCAGGATGGTCTTAAAGACGCTTATGGAAATAAAATTGAAGATGAAACCAGAAAGAGTTTTGACAAGGAAAAAGATGAAACTAAACCTACAGTATTAAGTGCATCAGTAATTGACAATACAACTCTTAGAGTTCAGTTCAGTGAAGATGTTAAATATAATTATGCTACAAATAAGGATAATTATGAACTGAAGGACTCTTCTGATGTTGATGTTATGCATACTGACAAGGATAAGATAGATATTGTAGCATCAAATGGTAAAAGTGATGATACAGATACTTATGATATCAAGTTTGATAATACATCAACTAAACTTGATAGTTCAAAATATACTTTAACTGTTAAAAATGTAGTTGATTTGGCAAATGAGCCAAATAAAATGGATGATCAGACTGTTGATGTAGATGGAGATACTAGTGAATCACCAAGTTTAAATGATATCGAAGCATTCCAGAAAAAGGATTCTACTACTGAAGTAGCTATATACTTTGGAAAGGAAATGGATTCATCATCACTTAGAGATTCATCAAATTATTTTTATGTTGATGGAGATGGAGATCAAGAGGAACTTCCAGAGGATGTTGATATAAAAGTAAGTTCCGATAACAAGAGTGTTGTTTTGGACTTTGACGATGCAAATAAGACAATTAATCCAACTGGAACGGGAGATGATGTTGTAACTAAGATAGGAGTTAAAACAGCTAAAGATGCCAATGGAAATGAAGTTTATGTAGGTGCTTTGACTATAGATTCTTCTTCAGCTACTGGTCCAAAACTTAAAGATGACACATTAAAGCTGTCAAAAGATGGTGATGATGTAACAGCAACATTCCAGCTGGATACTCCGCTTGATAAGAAAGATGCATCTGATTTTGAAATTATATCCGCTAAGGATTCTAATGTAACGCCGATAGTAGCAGACAGTATAGATACTAATTCAAAAGAAGTGAAACTTACTTTTGATGAAGGTGTCAAGGCTGATGCAGTTATGGCATTGGGAACTGATGCTGAAATTAAGGTAATAGGTCAAAAATCAGTGGATATTGCTGGGCGTTCAATTCAGCTCAAAGATAAAGATGGAAATGACATTAGCACACAGCAGGTTTACTATTATGGAATAGCTCCGGAAACTGACAGAGACAACTATACTGCAGATATTACTACAGCAGAAGATGGTACTAAGACAGTTAAAGTAAATGTTAAATTGAAGACACCTGTTGATACAAGTTTGTATGAAGCGTACAAGGATGATTTTGACTTTACTTATGATGGAAGAGATCTCGATGTAAAAGGTGTTGAACTTCAGGGGACTACACTGGTATTTACATTGGATCCAGCAGATACTGATGTACAAAAAGTAGAAGCAAAGGGTACTATTGGAGTAAGTGCTGCTGACACTGGTGATATTGATTTGAGAACTGCAAAAGATGGAGACGGAAAATCTGTTAAATGGGTTCCAACAACTGATGATACTAAGATTAAATATATCACTGTAGAAGATGCAAAATAATTAATTATGTTTATAACAGAGACAAAATAGAAGAGGGGAATTCCCTTCTTCTATTTTTTATACAATAAATTTATATAATGTAAAAATATAATTTAAATGTTATAATTATATTAATATAAAAATATGCACTTTAGGAGTGATCGAATATTGAAAAAGGATTTGAAGGCTTATTTCAGTATAGCTTTTTACACTATTTTGAGTATTGTTTTTATAACAGCGGTATGTAACGTACAAGCGAGAGTTAGTGATGCGCAGTATTCTATTATAAATACTAAATATACTTATAATAATATTTATCCATTTTATAATATGCTGGGTAAGGTACAGGAAAATTCGCTTTTTGGTTTTTTGAATGAAGAAGGTGATGTAGTGGTTCAGCCTGAGTATAATTCAATAGGATCTTTTGTAAATGGTGCAGCTATAGTCAAAAGAGGCAGCAAGTATGGATTTGTAGATGAAAATGGTAAAGTCATTGCAGATACTAAATTTAATGAAGCTTATGATTTTACTGAAGATGGTATAGCTAAAGTGGCTGCAGATAATAAATATGGATTCATAGATAAATATGGGGAATTCATATTACAACCTCAATTTGATATTGCAAATGACTTTGTGAATGGATATGCTGTAGTCAGACAAAACTGGAAGTACGGTTTTGTAGATAGAACAGGGCAATTTATTGTAAAGCCTCAATTTGAAAAAGCCTATGATTTTTCAGAAGGAAAGGCTGCTGTCAAGCTTATTAATGGTGATTGCGGTTTAATAGATAAGAGAGGGGAGTTTACTAAGTTTAATTTTGATCAGATTAGATCACCAAAATTAAATTTAATAGCAGTGGAAAAGGCTAATAAGTGGGGATTAGCTAACTTAAACGGGAACATTATTTTAGAACCAAAATATGATGATTTAGAAATTATAAGTTCTAAATTAATTAGAGTTTCCAATAACCATAAATGGGGAGTTTTGAGAACTGATGGTACTAGATTAATTGATATTGATTGTGAAAGCATAGATTGTTTGAATGATGGATTTATAATATTTAATAGAAATGGAAGATATGGACTTTTAGATGATAGTGGAAATATCATTTCACAGCCTCAATATGAAAAAATAAATAAATTTCAGGAAGGAAAAGCTATTGCAGTAAAAAGTGGAAGGTATGGATTTATAGATAAGTTTGGTAAGTTTACCGATAATTTAGGATTTGACACTATATATTCTTTTTCCAATGGACTTGCTAGGGTGAAGATTGATGATAAATATGGATATATAAATACTCTGGGTAATATAGTTATAAAGACAAAATATAATGATGCTGTTGATTTTAAAGAAGGAATTGCAGAAGTTAAAAATGGAGACTATTGGCAGTATATAGATAGGTTGGGTAATACAATAATTGATGAAAAATTTGATGCTGTTACTGCATTTAATAACGGAATTGCTACTGCTGAAAAAGATGGAGAGTACAGTATAATAAAAAATACGGATATTAAAAATATAGCTGCAAAAATTACTAATGATGAGTTTAAGGTATGGAAGATAAAGTTTAACAGACCGGTTAATGATAAAACTGTATTTGATGATGATGATAGTGTAATAAGTGGTATAGACAAAACTATACAGGATAACATAAAAGTTGTAGATGACAAAGGCAATAGTGTAGAAACTTCTTTTCAATTTGAGAGTCCTGACACAGTTCTGATAAATCCGCCTTATGATGGCTATCAAAAGGGCATTAATTATAGGATTATTGTTTTAAATAATATAAGGGACAAGGGCAAGAATATTTTAAAACCATCTATTACAACTATGGAGTTTTCAGTGAAAAAATAATAAAAGTTATTTTAAAAAACTAGCAGCATATCTTTTAAGATACGCTGCCATATTTTTTATTTTTCTGCAGTTAATATTATGCCGCCTAAATCATCTGAAGTAGGGCTGTATACTGAATAATAATCATCATCGTCATCTTCACTTCTTATGCTCAGCGCAGAAGAATCGGAATTTGCCTGGACTTTGATTTTGTCTCCTACATTTACTGAGTTATTGTCGAATTTGTAGGTTATATTTTTATCGTCTACAATTACAGATGCCACATTCAGTTTTTCTCCCGTGGTTTCATCTGTGAATATGAAGTCATCATTGTAAGACTGTTCTATATCTTTATCAATATTTTGATTGAAAACTAAAGTTGAAGAACTTATATATCCACCTCGTGTACTCCAGGATTTCGTCACGGTTTTTGGTGGAATGAGAAGTGTATCTGAGGCAGTTTGTATTTTACGGCCTGCCACATCTACAGAAGTCCTTCCCGATATATTTACCGTAGTGCTTCTTCCAGAATTATTTATGGTATCAATTTTTTCATCATTTTTAATTCCCGATTTAAATATTAAAATGATGTCGTTACCAGATATTGTTCCAGCATCAGGTGTTTTCCCGGCTACTTTAAAATCACCTATATTTAATATATCAAGAGGAGCAGTTAATGATATTTGAACTTTTATATCATTTCCATCATAAGTTAGCTTTCCTGAGTTGTCTACAAGCTTTGGACCATCCGTGTAACTTGTGCTTATTTTATCTGCAAAATATAAACCGATCATGGTGTTTCCATCGGTATCTGTGACATCAGAAACACCCACACTATTTATATAATCTTCATATTTTTCATTTCCTATGGAATAGGAAGATGGAAATTCCAGAGTTACACTTTTATTGTCTGAATTAGAATATATTTTAGTATCTGATGGAATTTTTTGAGATTTTCCATCTCCAGTTTTTATATAGTAATTTGATGAGTCTTCAATTGAAGATTTATCCATAGTTTTGTTAAAAAACACAACTACAGAATGTTCATCATCTGCTTTTTTTACCTCTGAACTGATAGCAGGGGAGCTGCTTGTGGTATTGCTTATTGTTTTTGTAATTGTATCCATAACATTTGGTGGATCATTTCTGTCAACAATATTTTTAATAGTAAGTGTATACTGGGAGTCTATCAAGCGATTTGGGTCTTTAAATTTTAAATAGTAGGTGTTTCTGTATTCACTGCTTGAAGAACTTGCAGAAATAATATCGTCTATTTTATAGCTTATATCATTCCCCGATGAATCCAATAGCTTGTAATTTGATTCATCTGTAGCATAGCTGTTGTTTACATCTTTGTTGAATTTTACACGGATTGTGTTTTTATCTAAAATGGTAACACTGCTGACTTCTGGTTTTGTAGTGTTATTTCCAACATCAAATGTGAGGTTTGTCTCATTTATATTATTTCCATAAGTATCCCTTATATTATCTCTTATAGTAAGGCTGTTTTCACCATTTTCCAGCATATAATTCAATCCTTTGATTTTAACAACTTTATCATCAGAATCATCTTCAAAACTTATATTGTTTGAACTTACGCTTACAGTAGAATTGTTTATCTTGTAATTACTGTCTTCCAGAGCAGTTTGCTTGTCCATAGGTCTGTTGTAGGTTATATATATTGTATCGTTTCCGTCACTTTTAACACCTGTAACTTCAGGCAAACCAGCTATTGAATCAATGGTGAAGTCCAATGAAGATGATTTTACAGAAAAACCTGCTGCATCATCAAATTTTGTACCTACAGTACCATCTGGTATTGAAAAAGTATTGGTACCAATTGGCAATGTTGTATTGAAATATAATTCAGCTGTATCTGACCACTCCCCTGAATTATTATGAAATTCGGATTCAGATGTATTTAAGCTGTAATTTGATATACTCTGTCTGTTAATTTTCATAGATGATAAACTGCTTTTGTCCATTCGTACCGGTTCTGAAAATTTAACTATTAGTTTATTACCACCTACAGGTGTTACAGATTGAAGGGTAGGTGCAGTGATATCCATGATATCAATTTTCTTCTCAAATTTGGATATGGTATTAGTCAGACTTTTATCAAATATTCCGTCTTTAACGGTGACTTTTACAGTACTGTTTTGCTTAAGTGATTTTGAAAGTGTTATAAGTACTGTTTTTTTATTATCCTGAAGAGAAGCAGATGCTGTGGCAGAAGACAAAGAGTTACCGTCAATTTCATAATTTTTTAAAAGTTCTGCAGTGTCTTTATCAAGCTGTGTATTGAATAAGATCTTAATCTGGTTAAGTCCATTATCGCTTATGGAATTTACTGTAGGATCACCAGTTGGAATAGGAGTTGTACCTTTTATCATATCTATAATCGTATCAGGAACTACACTTTTGCCACCTATAATATTTATATCAGTTGAATTATCTATTTTGCTTTTGATATAATCTATGGCACTGCTTGTGGAGGAAGAATCTTCTGTGTCAACCAGCACCAGATTGGAGGATGATTTTCCTGCGAGGGCAGATGCCACTAATGCATCAGCATAGCCATTGCCGCTGGCATTGGCAACAAATATGCTGTTTCCCTTTAAATCATCTTTGAATTCATTTAATACATTTAAGTTGGTTTCAAATCTATTTGATCCGCCATTTATTCTTTTAACTGCATCTAAAGTATTATATATAGTATCATTGATGGAGTAGCTTGTACCAACTACTGTAACTTTGGAGTTATTGAATTTTATAAAATCCAATACTGATTTCATTGAATCTTGATTATTATTTCCCAATAGAAGAATCTGATTTTTAGCAGCAGCTATCGGAGCTACAGATAGTGCATCAGAAAAACCTTCCCCACTTACCAAAAGCACATTATCTGCCTTCATACCCAGTTCAACTAATTTTTTGGCAACTTCTGTATTTGTTTCATATCGATTGTTTCCTTTTAATTCTATCAGATTATAACTTGATTTTTTTAATTCATCTCTTATTGATTGAGAGATGGAGGCATTTCCGCCTATAATGTATATGTTTTTAGGCTTGAGTTTATCAAGTGCATTTTTGGTATCGGAATTTAACTCTGTTGATGTAGATAAAAGTATCGGGGCATCTAGCTGTTTGGCAAGGACTGAGGCACTTACTGAATCCGCATACCCTTCACCAGATACCAATATTACATTTTCAGGATTTTCCCAGTTTGTAGCTGCAACTTTGGAAGCTGTTGCATATCTATTACTTTCACCTATCCTAGTGACTTGTAGTTCCGAAGCTTTAACCGATGCTGCAGGAAGTGAAGATAAGACTAAGGATATAATTAATCCGCTGCCCATAGCTTTGGTATATTCTTTTTTCATTGTATAAATCCCTCCTATACTTGTTAAAAAAGGTAATATAATAATATTATACTATAAATTTTAAAGCATACGCAATATCTGATAAAAATATGGACATATATGGATATGAGATAATATGTTGTAACCATAGAAATAGTTTTCTACTTATGGTAATATTATTTTATAATTGTTATAATGCAAGGATATATTTTAAGTACCACAAGAATTTAACAAGGGAGGAACATCATGAAAAAAATGAAGTTACTTTTTTTTTCAACATTAATTATAATTTGTTTTCAGACATTTTCCAGTACAGTTTTTGCTCAAGGAAATACTCTGGATATAGATAAAGTATTGGATCAAGCAGTGGAAAATTCCTATGAAGTAAAGACCCAGGGTATATCTCTTCAGAAAGCACAAAATTCATATAAAGATGCTTTGGATAATGCACCTAAAATAAATGATCAGATCAATAAAAGTGATGGAACTATAAGTTATGATGAAAAGTTCAAACTTATACAATCCAGGGATAACACTCCTCAGGAAGCTAAGTATTCCATCTATGAGAATACTAATGAAAAAGAAGTTGCTAAAAAAGAAGTTGTATTTTCAGTATATCAGCAATATACTGCGTTGATGGATGCCAAGGATGAATTGGATACTGAACAAAAAAGGTTGGATAATGCAGGTGCTGATTATAAAAAAGCACAAATACAACTTAATTTGGGTATGATAACACAGAGCAGCTTTACGGCATCAGAATATGCATATTATAGTGAAAATGCTAATTTTAATAAGGCTCAAAGGCAGTATGATATTGAAACTATGAAGTTGAACAAGCTTATAGGGGTACCCCTTGAAACTAAATATGAAACACTTTTAAAGGATAAAATTGCAGAAAATATATACATAAGAGACTATAATGCCTATTTGTCAGATGCACTTAAAAATAGGGCAGAGATATTGAATAGTACAGAGTATATTAATTTAATGAATTATGAATTTAAAATCGTTAAAGCTTTTTATCCAGATACAAGGGATCAGGAATATAAAGTTGGTAAATATTATATAACTTCAGCCCAAACTAATTTAGATATGCAGAAAATAAAAGTATCTTTGGAGGTCAATGATTTATATAATGATTTACAAAATAAGACTAAGCAGCTTGATTCACAGAATGATAGCTTGGACTATGCCAGCCAGGATTATAATAAGGCACTGCAAAAGTATAATTTGGGCTTGATAAGTAAAATAGATTTGGATTCTAAATTAATAGCTTTTGAAAATCAACAAAACAGCCTAAAATCTTTAAAGAGAGATATATGGATGGCGCAAGTAAAACTTGAATATGCTTGTAAAATTGGAGCAGATACTTCAAAACTTGTCAGCCAATAAGTAAATAAAACTATGGAGGTAAATACTTATGAATAAAAAACTTATTTTAATAATTGCCCTTGTAATGTCAGTAGGGATGAGCAGTTCCGTTTTGGCGGATTCTCCCAGTATTTCTGTAGGTACTGCAGTAAATTCGAAAGAAGTGTCAGCAACTTCAGATATAGATACGGGAAACCTTACGTTAAACGATGCTTTAAATAGTTTGGAAAAAAGAAATGTATCAATACAATTGATGGATCAAAAAGTAATTTTGCTGAATAAACAATATGATGATGATCATCAAAATTCAATTGATGTTAGTGAAATGATATATAGTGTAAATAAAAATTCAAATGAGTACATTTCATTAAAAGAGCAAGAATTGATTAAACCACAGCAAAGTGCCCAGGATGTAGAAAATGCAAAACATGACAGGGAAGATGCATTGAAAAATTTGAAATCCAATATGGAAAGACAATATATGAGTGTGGTAAATAATAGGGCTCAGATTACAAATATAAATGCCAGCATTGCCAATGTGGATAAACAAATAGATGTAATGAAAATTAAAATATCCCAGGGGGTAGCTACATCAGATGCACTTCAACAGCTAAATGTCCAGAAAAGTCAGTTGATGGCTTCATTAAACACACCAAAATCTAACATAGAACAATCTATTTTGAATATAAAACAAATGCTAAATTTAGATTTAAATAGTGATTTGGTTTTAGTACCGGCTAAAAAGGATTATGTGAAATTTGATGACAGTAATATAGAGGATAGGATTGATAATTCAGTAAAAAATGATTATGACTTGGTCAAAATTAATAAAAATATAGAATTTGCAAAAATGGATGTGGAGTTAAATACTAAATATGGTACAAATAATACTTCAGGACAGGTTACTTCACAGTTAAACCTTCAGAATTTGACCAATAGCTTAAATGACACAACATTAAATTTGAAGATAAATTTATGGACTTCTTATTATAATATGAAAAACAAGGAGGACAGTGTTACAGCTGAAAAAATCAATTTAGACAATGCCCAGCAAAACTATGACAATGCTCTATCAAAATTTAAATTTGGACAAGTAACTCAGCTTGAAGTTGATTCGTCACAGCTTGCCCTGGAAAAAGAACAGCTTATAGTTCAAAATTTGATAAATGATTATATGGTAACTGTAGAAGAATTTCAAGATCAATTAAAGTAAGATAAGTGTCTCCTGATTAAGGTCATATTTTGAATAACTTTCAATAGAAGAGATACTGGAAATGAATTCTAGTACCTAGGAGAATTATAATATATCAGATAATGGGGAAATATAAAGCAGAGAAAATTTTTTATGTCAGGAGAGGATAAAAATGGATGGATGTTTTGTGAAAAATTCAACGGCGCCGCTAAAAAAGGTACTCATGTGTCCGCCTATCTATGCATATTTGAAGAAAAATGTAAGCGGAGATGACGGAGTTGAAATAGATGATGAACTTTGCATTAGGGAACATGAGGAACTTGTGGATGTGTACAGGTCAAACGGGGTGGAAGTAATTATGATGACTCCGAATCACAAGCTTCATGATCAGGTATTTGCCCGGGATTTTGGTGCCTGTATAAAAGAGGGCTACATTCTTGGAAATTTTAGAATACATGACAGAAAAGGTGAAACAAAATCCTATGAGAAGAAGATGGAGGAGCTTGGAATACCCTGTGTTGCAAAATGCAGCAGCGGTCACTTTGAAGGCGGTGACTTCTGGATGCTGGATGATAAAACCATGGCTATAGGAATCCTGGAGCGCACTGATGAAACCGGTATTGATGAAATAAGGCGGCAGGTAGAAAGGTATGGTTATGAAATGATGCCAGTTAGATCCCCGCAGAAATGCCTGCACTTAGATATGTGTTTCAATATAGTGGCGGAAAAACTTGCTGTAATATGCAGTGAAGTTCTGCCCAGTGATTTTTTAAGTCTGCTGAAGGACAGAAACTTCAAACTTATAGAAGTGGATAAGAAATATTTGCTGGAATGTCACTGCAATCTTCAGGCACTGGGAAATGAAAAAGTAGTGTCCTTTAAGAAGAACAGGGAAGTAAACAATGCTATAAGGTCATACGGAATTGAAGTAATAGAAACCCATACAAGTGAAATGTTTAAACACGGCGGCGGAATACACTGCATGACCTTTCCATTAAGCAGGGGGTAATAAGTACCATGCACCTTGTAGATTTGATCCTGCTCCCGATATTTACGCCACCGATGGTAGAATATGAGGTACCATGCACTTTGCAGATTTGATCCTGCTCCTGATATTTACGCCACTGATGGTAGAATATGAGGTACCATGCACCTTGTAGATTTGATCTTGCTCCCGATATTTACGCCACCGATGGTAGAATATGAGGTACCATGCACCTTGCAGATAGCTGATATGTATGACAGCTTGTTTACCGGTATTGAAAGCCTGATTTGATGAATATAGATGACAGCTGCCTGCCAGTAATTGAAGGCTCAATTTCATATTTAAATTCAGTATTATAAATGTTATAATAAAAAGAACAATATGTTTATGGGTGGTGAAAAGTTTGGATAAGGAAACAAAACAGATGTTTGAGCTTGTTCTGCAAAAGCTGGATAATATGGAAAAGAAGCAGGACAGCATGGAAAAGAAGCAGGATAATATGGAAAAGAAGCAGGATGAAATGTATCTGATTCAGAGATCTTTGGAGGAGAATGTTAAAGTGACAAGGGCGGAACAGGACAAAATCACATACATACTTTCAGATATTCAGGGAAAAGTAACAAAATTAACTGAAAGAGTGGATGAACATGAATCAGTAATTGAGCAGATTAGAGCAATCAAGTGATTTCTGAATTCAGATAGGGCCATCGGGACCCAAGTGATTTCCGGGTTCAGGCAAGTGATATCCATAAGAAATACTTTTTCTAAATGAAACTTAGAAAGCTTGCTTATCCAGTGCCACACCAGGTTATAGTGCTGCTCCGCACTTTATAAAGAGAGGCTGTTGCGGCAATGTCAAATGTTGTGACAATGGCAAATGTAAAATAAAATGATTTCGGTATGAGAAACAGGGCTGCAGTATTTACCTGTCCCCTGTGGGATTTTAGCAATGATCAATAATAGCCAACCGATAAAATAATCTTATTATAAAAAACAGCCCGCTAAAAGGCTGTTTTTGTTTATTAAATTTAAATTTTTTCATTTTTTCTAGGAACTATCAGAAAATCATCAATATATACAGTTTATTTTTAAATATAGTGTTTATACTAAATTATATGGCCGTTGCTTTTGATGGCTGATATTTTTAACACAAAACTATATTTTTTAGACTTTGACTTTCTTTGACCTTTATTGTATTATAATAACTGTAATAAGGAATAAGGGTTGCCAGTACAGAAAGTAACCGGAAATAAAAGAATATAAAATATATTTTGATAGCTTACAAGGAGGTTATGTATTATGTTCGATATGATTCCATTTAGAAGAGATAATTCTTTAAGCAGAGGTGATGAATTTGACAGATTCGTAAAATCCTTTTTCAATAATGACTTTTCACCAGTTGGTATAAATGCTTTTGGTAAAGATTTTAAAGTTGACCTTAAAGAAAATGATAATTCTTACGTAGTAGAAGCAGATCTTCCCGGAGTGAATAAAGATGCTGTAAACTTAAGCTTTGAAAATAACTATTTGACTATATCCGCAAAAAGACAGGATTCCAAAGAAGACAAAAAAGAAGATTTTGTAAGACGTGAAAGAAGCTATGGGGAATTTCAAAGAAGTTTTTACATTGACAACGTAGATGATAAAAATATCAGTGCATCTTTTAAAGATGGAGTTCTGAAGGTAGACCTTCCAAAATCTGAAAAGCACAAAAAAGAAAGTAAAAAGATTGACATTAACTAATATATCACAGCACTGTGATTAATCTCACAGTGCTGTTTTTTTATGTTATAATTAAGTATTATAGGATGCTGAATAAAGTGGCTTGATTAGAAAGTTCATTTTTTATTTCCTTTCATAATAAGTACAAGAGGTGATTTTATGAACAATCAATGGGAAATGATACTTAGGTTAGTTCTTTCAGGAGTACTGGGAGCTTTAATAGGCTTTGAGAGAAGAAGCCATTTCAAAGAGGCAGGGCTTAGAACCCATTTTGTTGTAGCAGTGGGAAGTGCACTTATTATGCTGGTATCTAAATATGGGTTTGCAGATTTGGTAAGTACACCTTCAATTTCACTGGATCCAAGCAGGATAGCTGCCCAGGTTGTAAGCGGAATTGGATTTCTTGGAGCCGGAACTATAATAGTAGAGCATCAATTTGTAAGAGGATTGACCACTGCTGCCGGTTTATGGGCTACTGCCGGTATTGGTATAGCAATCGGTGCAGGCATGTATATTCCCGGTATCAGCGCAACTGTGCTTATACTTATAGGACTTGGCATATTTAATAAACTTCAGAAAAATGTAACTTATTCCATTGGCAAGGCGGATCTCTCTGCAGAAGGAATCAACCCTGCACTGGAAACCTTGAAAACTTCAAAAGTAAAAATATCCAATATACAGGTAAACAGACATCATAATAAAATTGACAAGAACGTGGAAGTAAGGCTTACCTTCAAGATATACAGCAGAAATCAGAACGAAATGAAAAAAATTATGGTAAGTCTTTTAAAAATACCCTATGTAAAAAATGTAGATATAGAATAATATAGCAGTATAATAAAAAAACCATAATAATATTATTAAGACCGGGTATTGTCGGTTATATACCGGTCATATAAAGAAGGTGCAGAGTATATGATTATAAATTGTGATAAATTGTTAAAAGAGCACAAAAGGATAAGAACTAAAAAAACAGCAAAAAGAGTAAACTTTATAGGAATATTTAACAAGGATGTGTACAATATAACAGCTCCTTTTTTAAATAATGGCAGGATTGTAATAGCTGGAAGGGTGGAGTCCAAAATGGGCAGGGACTCCATGGTGCTGTTTTTCGAAAAATATGAGAATGCCTGGTGCCACATAGTGGAATCGCCTATTATGGAACTGGAAGATCCTTTTTTTACCAGAATAGGCAATGAAATAGTAGTAGGGGGCGTGGAAATATTTAATAATATAAACAACCCCTATAATCTCATATGGAGAACTATAATGTATAAGGGAAGAGATATTTTTCACCTCAAACTTTTCTTTGTGGGGCCCGACGGTATGAAGGACTTACGTATAGCTGAACTTAAAGATGGGAGCATAGGTGTTTTGACCCGGCCTCAGGGAGCCAAGGGGGGAAGGGGAAAGATAGGGTTTATAAAGATTAGAAGGCTGAATGATTTGAGTATGGGAGTTATCGAGGATGCCCCTATTTTAAATGACTTTTTAAATGATGATGAGTGGGGTGGAATAAACAGCATATATCCCATTGACAAAGACAATATAGGATTGCTTGGACACATAGCTAAAATGGATGACAATGGAATGAAGCATTATTATTCCATGACTTTTGTACTGGATATGAACTCCATGATTTATAAAGATGTAAAGATAATTGCAGCCAGAGAGGATTTTCTGCCCGGACCAAGCAAGGATGAGAGCCTGTATGATGTTGTATTCAGCGGTGGCCTGGAATTTAAAGATAAAAAAGCAGTTTTATATGCAGGCATAAGTGATATTGAAGCTCAGACTATTGAAATAGATAATCCTTTTTACCAGTATATGAATAAAAAAGGGGAAGTGTAGCCATGGATATAAAAAGGCATGAATCCAACCCTATTATAACCTGTGAAGATGTAAATCCCTCCAATAAGGATTTTAAAATCATAGGCGTATTTAATCCCGGAGCGGCTCGGTACAAAGGGGAGACAATACTTGCCATGAGAGTTGCAGAAAGATTTATGGACAGCGGTAATGATCATATAAGGGTTCCTGTTATGGATACACAAAGCGGCCTTTTGAAAATTTTGAATATAGACAGGGGAGATGCCAGATATGATTTCAGTGATTCCAGGGTAATTAAAGAAAAGGGAAGTCCCCATGATTTTCTCTATCTTACGTCTATGTCCCATATAAGGCTTGCCAGAAGCAAAGACGGAGTGAACTTTAAAATAGACAGCAGACCTTTTATATATCCGGAGAATGAATATGAAAGTTTTGGCATGGAGGATCCAAGGATAACTGAAATAGATGGCAGCTACTATATAACCTACAGCGCAGTATCTCCATATGGTATAGTCACCGGCCTGGCTGTAACTTCCGACTTTAAAAACTGTAAAAGACTTGGCAATATTTTTGGAACGGAAAACAAGGATGTGGTGATTTTCCCGGAAAAAATAAATGGCAGGTATTTTGCCATGAACAGGCCGGTATCAAAAAGTACAGGTGATCCTGTAATATGGATATCGGAATCTGACAATCTTATCTATTGGGGAAACCATAAAGTGCTGGCATGTAATAGAAAAGGTTTCTGGGATTCTAAAAAAATAGGGGCGGGAATACCGCCTATAAAAACGGATGAAGGCTGGCTGGAGCTGTATCATGGGGTAGATGAAAGGGATCATTACAGCATGGGTGCACTTTTGCTTGATATGAACTGCCCCTGGAAAATCATTGCCCGCAGTGAAAAACCCCTTCTTATGCCCCGGGAGGATTATGAAACAGAAGGATTTTTTTCCAATGTGGTTTTTCCCTGTGGTGCTGTAGAAATGCAGGAAAAACTGTATATATATTATGGAATATCAGACAATTCCATAGGACTTGCAGTTACAAGTGTAGAGGATATTTTAAATACACTTGTATAATCAGATGAATATTTATCCTTTTAAGTAAAAGGTAAAGCTATAGTTCTGCTATTATATTTCCTGTTTCAGTAAGATCATATCCGCCGATGCCTGAAAGCTCCTGCTTGAATTTACCAGACTGCAGTATTTCAATTATTGATTTAAAAGGAGGGTTATCCATATCCTCTTTTTTTATCACAAGTTCATATCTTTCTTTTTGGAGGGGTATGAAATCTATATTTTCAACCTGCAGTCCGGTTTTTTCATTTCCAAGCCCCACATCTGCAGCTCCTCTGGCTACGGTGCTTGCTACAGCCAGGTGGGAAAGGCACTCATTATTATAACCCCTTATGTCCCTGCCCTTTATTTTAAGCAGCCTTAAATGTTCATCCAGGAGAATTCTGGTACCGCATCCCTTTTCTCTGTTTATCAAGTTGATATCCGGCCTTTTAAAATCCTCCCAGCCTTGAATATTTTTAGGATTTCCCTTTGCCGCATAAAAACCCTGTATTCGGCAGGCCAGGTGAATTACAACAGTGGGGATACCGGGGATGAGTCTTCTTACAAAAGGTATGTTGTATTCACCGGAGTCCCCATCCCATAAATGGGCGGTAGCCACCTGTACATTCCCCATATAAAGTCCCAGTAATCCATTATAACTTCCCACATAGGAACGGAATATTCTGATTCCCGGCCAGTACATCTCTATATAACGGGATAATATATCAAGAAGTACATCCTGCCCGCAAATTACAAAATCGTTTTCCCTATTATTTCCCGGGTAAAAAATATCTGAAGATGAAAAATTGGGGCTTTGGGGTATGCCGGTATGCTGGTTACCCTTATTTTTTTCTCTGTTTTTATATTCCTCCACATCTTTTGTATCCACTCGGATTTTTTTGCCTACTTTATACCCTTTTAATTCTCCTCTTTTTATCAGCTCATATACTGTATTCTTGGTTATTTTCAGCATATCTGCAACTTCCTGCGGAGTCAGGGCAGTATTTTCTATCACAATGTATCACCTCCATATGATTTTAATAATAATTTTAGTACATATCCTTGAAAAACACAACCGCAGTTGGTTTTTCTCTGCAGCTGTTTTCCCCGATGCTTATTTTCTCTGAGGTGCTTACACTATATGATAAAAGTTGCTTTCCCGGAGGTGCTTTCTCCGGTATTTTTTCTCCACCCCAGGTATCTGCATTATTCAGCATTATATTAAAAGTACAGCTGCTTTCCGGGAGGTGCTTTCTCAGGTATTTTTTCTCCACCCCAGGTGTCTGCATTATTCAGCATTATATTAAAAGTGCAGCTGCTTTCCCGGAGGTGCTTTCTCCGGTATTTTTTCTCCACCCCAGGTGTCTGCATTATTCAGCATTATATTAAAAGTGCAGCTGCTTTCACCCCAGGTGATCAGATTTTACCGAATATAATCACTATGTTAAAATGAATAATAAATATGATTTTTGTTTTCAGCTGGAATTTTTACCATCTGTGAGACTTAGAGGGAGGAAAAAAATATGAAAATAGCAGTTATTTCTGATATACATGGAAATATGGAAGCACTTAGAGAGGCTTTTTCCAACATAGAAAAAAGGAAGGCAGATACCATAGTGTGTCTTGGAGATTTAGTGGGATACGGACCTTATCCCAATGAAGTGGTGGAGTTTGTCAGAGAAAAGCACATATTGAATATATTGGGAAACTATGATGCAGCAGTGCTGGAGAGAAAGTTCAATTATATAAGAAATACCAGGACAAATGAATTTTGCATGCCCTGGACTGCAGGCCAGCTTAAAGAGCAGAATGCAAGCTATTTAAAATCACTTCCGAGAGAGATAAATTTTCAATTTGAAGATAAAAAAGTCTGTTTTGTCCATGGAAGCACCAGATCCATAAATGAATATCTCAAGGAAGATTCAAAAGAAGCTGAAGAAGTTATGGAAGCTTTTACGGGAGATGTTCTGGTATGTGCCCATACGCATATACCTTATGAAAGCAAATATGGCTCCAAAATACTTCTGAATGACGGAAGCATAGGAAAACCCAAAATAGGCAGGCCCAATGGAACTTATATAATTATGGATGTAAAAGATGAAAATGTATATGCTGAAATGATAGAATTCACCTATGATTATGAAAAAACTGCAGCTGCCATGGAGAAAAAGGGTATATTGAAAGCCTGCATTGACAACATAAGAACCGGGATTGAACAGAGGTGAAGTTTCCTGGTGCGTTTGCAGGCAGAGTAAGCACCCGGGGTAAAATGCAGTATTTTACAGGGATTGAATAACTGGGGTTCTGTCAGGGCACTTATAAATATTGCAAGTACCCCGGCAGAATATAATATTTCATTGTACATCAATTTTAAAAACAATTGTACGTTAATTTTGAAACTATTGGTTTAAATTGTTTAAAGCATCTGTGAGCCTTGTATATAAACTGTATATTCCATCATTGTCATTCTGGGTATTTGAAATGCTCTGCATTTCCTGGCTCAGGCTTTCCAATTTTGCAGCCTCGGTTTCTATTTTATCTTCATCCAAAGTATCTATTCCCTCCTCAATAGAATTCAGTATCTCTATACAGCTGTTTGCATAGGTTATGGACTGATTTACAGAATTGATTTGGGTATTTATGCTGTCTATATACTGCGTGTTTAAAGTCTCCAGGCCTTCAGGCACTGACAGCTTGGATACATCATCCCTGAATACCGTCAGATTGTTTTTGTAAGTTGACAAATCGGAACTTCCCTGCTGAAGTGTCTGAATCATCTGATCCAGGTACTGGTGCATTTCATCCACACTGCTGGCAGAGTCCAGATTTGACATTGTACTAGCGGCATCATTATAGGTCTGGTTTAACTCATCCAGGGTATTGGAAGTTTCATTTTCATAGGATTCACAGTAGGTTTTCAAACTGCTTACATAATCTTTTTCGGCTTGCGGCACTGCTGAAGGATCCTTCAGCAGATATTCTACAGGCAAATCTATTGAGTTAATTCCTCCAAGGAGGTATATGTTCTTATATGCCTTTTTGTCTATAAATGTTTTTTGATTTGATATATCACTTCCGTCAGTTAAAATTATAGGTGCGTTCAATTTGGAAGCCAGTGCACTTCCTGAAAGTGCATCAGGAAAATTTGTCCCGTTTGCAAGTACTGCACTGCTTGAAGTCAAATTGAAATAGCTGCATATGTCCAGAGAAGTATCATATCTGGTTTGGCCGCCGACTCTTATTATATTGTCGTCAGTTAAAGATGGAAGCTGGGACTTCAGCTGACTTACAGCTGCAGTGGATACAGAAGCTTGTCCTCCAATTACATATACCTTGGATGGATTTATAGATGAAATCAAGTCACTGGTTTCTGCGGGCAGACTGTCAGTGTTTACCATGAATATAGGGTATCCATTTGATGCAGCTATGCTGGATATGCTCAGTGCATCTGCAAATCCCCATCCGTTTGCCAGTACTATTGGAGTTCCGGCTGAAACTTTAAGTGAGTTGATTATATACTTGTTGGTGTCGAATCTGTTGCTGCCGCCCAGTCTTGTGATATTCTGGTATCCTAATTGTTTGATGTAATTTAAAAGATCCTCGCTTATTGATGAATTTCCGCCCAGCACATAGATGTTCCCTGAAGTACTTAAATGGTTCTTTATATAGTTGAAAGCATCTGAATTATCGTCTATGCTGTCATTTAACAATAGTATGGGAGCATTGTATTTTTTTGAAAGAACACTGCCTCCCAGTGCATCCGGAAAATCTCTTCCGCTTGCAAGTATTATGTTTTGAAGACTTCCGCTTTGAAAACTGGCTGCAATTTTTGCAGATGTTTTGTATCTGTCAGTGCCGGCAAGCCTTGTTACATTATATGTAGTTTTGGCATAAGCTGGAACTGAGGTGCAAAGTAACATAGTCAAACCTACGACTAGTCCTAATATTTTTTTCATTATCCGTATTTCCCCCTTTGGAAAGTATATACCTAAATTTTAGCACAAAAGTGGAAAAAACTATATAAGAAAAACCTGGAATTTGCACTGCTTATTGTGTATAGTCATGCCAAATATTTCAATGCAATCTTTCTAGGTAAATTTTTTATGAACAACATAAGGGTCGGATGTTAAATTGCAATAAATATGATAGAATATAACCTGTAGGTAGGGGTTACCCAAACTTTATTAATCGGTTATACAGGGAGAGATAATTGATGATAGGAAAAATTAAATCACTGGGAATTACTGCAATTGTTATGATGCTGATTATATCTTTTACAGCTTGTTCTTTTGGAAATAAATCTGAACAGAAAAATGGTAATTCCAAAAACACAACTCAGCAGACTTCTGAACAAACTAAAAGGTCTAAAATCACTGAAGATGCAAACAAGACTGCACAGCTTAAGAAGGAAAAGCCCATACTCAATGGGAAAGTATATGTGCAAAACAACAGGGCCATAGCAACCATGGTAATTAAAGAGGGTATCAGTGATAAGGAGGCAAAGAATCTGGCACAAAAATATGCCAGGGATTTAAAAAAGAAGTATAAGAATATGCAGGTTAATGTAATGGCAGTAAGAGACAATAAAAACATAGCAGATATAACTGTAAAGTAAAAGTAAAAGGAAAAGGGAACGTGCCAAAAAATTCATCCAACAATCTAGGCACGTTTCCTTTTATGTTAATTCAATATGGAACTGTTTACTGAACCCTTTTTAAACTTTTTAACTGCTTTAAAAATGCGTTTGATTTTATAAAATCGTTATGATATATTAAGTTAAGATAATCGATAGATATGTATGGATAAATGTGCTATTATAAAGAATTTGGAGGTATAATATGGTTAAAAGAACACAAGATGACAAGAAAAATAACGGTGAAGAATATGTTTCAACTGTTCTTTCACTTTTAGACGAAGAGGAAAATGTAGTTTCGGATGTACAAAAGGAAATCTTTATAGATGAGATAAAGGAACTGCCCCCAATAAAAGAAGGAGAACTCAATGTATCAGGCGTATATGCTTATGATGAGGAAGATAAAGTTGAAGTTAAAGTATATATTAGAAACGGACTTTCATATAATTTGAATCTGCAGAAAATACCTTTTTTAATTGTAAATTCCAAGGGAGAAACTCTGGCATCCCAGACTTTTAATCTTTCCTCCTTAGGACAGCTTCCACCTCATTCTGCAAGGCCTGTAAAACTTTATTTTAAAAAGGAAAATCTTAAAGTTGATAAAATACCGGCAGATGACTGGAAAATTGTTTTAAATGGTGAATTCAATGTAACTTCCAAAGTAAGGCCGAGATATGAAGGACTGCCTGATGAAATAACTGTTGAGGACAAGCTTGTTTTTGATAAATTCCTAAATGAACTGCCGGAAATGAATGAGGGAGAATTCAGTATATCCACTTTCAGCGTAGGGCTTCAGACAAATGGAAATATACTTGTAACAGCAGTTATGAGAAATGCTACAAACAAGCCCATTACCATTAATAAAATGCCTATGACGGTACTTGATAAAAACAGAAGAGCTGTTAAGTCGCAAAATTTTATAATGAAGGATTTTACAGTGAACCCCTACAGGGCAAAGGTATGTAATTTTGCCTTTCCAACGGATGTCCATCCAGAAAATGATCAAGCTTTGGATGGCTGGTCGGTGATCTATAAACTGGTGAACATAAATGGCGGCAAAAATATAAAAAGAGTATAGAGTATTATAAAACTATGAAGTTATTTTAATTTATAAAAAGTGATTTCATAGTTTTTTTATCAATTGTTTCCTGGGTGCGGTGCGGTTTTTTCATAATGGAATGATTACCCTGTCTGAATCTCATAAAAATTTATCCAGAAGTTCAGCATTGATTATTGGGCTGTTTTGAAGAAGTTTTGAAGCATTATCAATGGAAGCCGCTGGGTGAATTTCAAATAACCCCTAAAATAAGTTGGAAAATGAACGAATATAAATAATGAGCAATACTTTTATATAAACTGTTGGAAAATAGTGATTTCAATAGTATAATGTAAATATGTCAAAATTGTAAACATGAAATGGTGTATGACGAATAAAATAAAATACTTGCTCATTTTAGGGCTTTATTAAAATATAATTCTGGAGGGATTACATATGCAAAAAAGTAGTAAAAAGGTTTTATCCGCCTGCAGTGTGGCATCTTTATTGATTGCAGGTACCACACTTCCTACGGCTGGCGTGAAGGCAGCAGACTCATCTGATGCCATAAACAGACTTGGAGGACAAAACAGATATGAGACAGCAGCAAAGGTTGCACAGTCTGGCTGGACTTCATCAGATTATGCCATAGTGGCAAATGGAGAAGGTTATGCAGATGCCCTTTGCGCAATACCCCTTGCAAAAGCTAAAGATGCACCGGTACTTTTGACCACAGGCGACAATTTAAATGAAAATGCTTTAAATGAACTGAAAAGTTTAAATGTGAAACATGTAATTGTAGTTGGTGGAACGGGTGTGGTTTCTGAAAATGCTTTAAATGATATAAAAGCACAGGTTTCTGATGTTCAGAGATTAGGTGGACAAGATAGGTATGAAACTTCTGTAAAAATAGCCCAGGCACTTGCCTCCACATCTGCAAAAGCAGTTGTGGCAAGCGGAGAAGGTTATGCAGATGCACTTTCAGCAGGTCCTGCTGCAGCTATAAATGGAATGCCTATACTTCTTACAAGACAAAACAGTCTTCCAGATGCTGAAGCTGATTATTTGAAAGCAACTCCTCAGATAACTTCAACTTATGTTATAGGGGGAACTATGTCAGTAAGCGATTCCACTGCAAATTCACTTCCATCCCCGAAGAGACTTTCGGGAACTGACAGATATGAGACAAATGTGGCGGTATTAAAGGAATTTGCTTCAGACTTTAATTTTGGCAATATTTATGCAGCGCTTGGCAACGGCCCTACCGGCAATGAATTTGCAGATGCCCTCACAGGCGGAGCACTGGCTGCCAAAAACAAAAACCCTCTTATAATAACAGGATACACTTTAAGTTCTGCAACTTCGGATTTCTTGAAGGACAAGGCAAACTCCAATACCAAACTTACAGTACTAGGGGGAACACTCAATATATCTGATTCACTGGCTGACAGCATAAAGGGATCATTTGGAACAGGAACAACACCAGGCGGCGGTGGTGGCGGAGATACTACTGCAACTAATATTACTGCTACATTGAAGGCTAATGATTCTTATAATGAAATTGTTGACAGTATAAATAACAGCCAGTATTTTAAAATTTTAAAAACTGGGGATACGGGCGATGACGCTAATAATATAAATGTTCAATTAAAGAAGAGTGGAATAAATACTCCTGCTGGTATATTTAAAGATGCTGAAACAAGATATAAAAATAATGACGATACTTGGAACGAACAGCAGATAGAGGACGATGTTGCCAAGCTAAATGATAAGTTAACTATAGTGTATGGTAAAAATATTAAAGTAGGAAAAGCAGAAGTCAGCTTGAGTATCTTCATAGGTGGACTTGGATCAAGGTATATTGATTCTGAGGGCAAGCTTAAATCTGACACCATAATAACTGAAATAAAAACTAAGGGATCCGATTATGCTTATAAAGATTTCAGAGATGATGTTAACAATAAAATAGATTATTATTTTGATAATAATTCATCAGCACCTAAAGATTCAATAACTGTTAAAGTTATGGGACTTACAGTAAACAACATTAAAAAGGGAAGCACGCCTTTATTTGATTCTTCTTCAGCACCGAAAGTTGCTGCAGAAAATTTGGTAAATAAAGTATTATTCCCAGATGGGAATTATGATCTTACTGGAACATACACTATTAATGTAGTTGGCAATAGCTATGTACAAATTAATATTAAAAAATAGACTAAAGTAGAACTAAGACCATAAACACAGAACTCAGGCCAACCCCTGGGTTCTGTTACTAAAGAACAAAGTTCAGAGCACAGAGAACAATTTATGGAAGATTTTTCTAAGAAAAATCTACAAATATAGATTTTCTGAAGCGCAGCAGAAGAAAATCATCCATAACTGTGAAATGTGAACTGTGAAATGTGAATTATGAAATGTGAATTGCGAAATGTGAATTATGAATTGAAAAGAAAGGAGTTACCAATGGAAAAAACAAATAAAATAATTTCAGAGCTCATTGCAGGTCTGTTTGTCATATCATCTTCAATTATTGCACTGCCACAAAAAGCTCTTGCAGATGTACCCAGACTTGGAGGGCAGAGCAGGTATGAAACTTCAGCCAAGGTATCCCAGAGCGGATGGGACACTTCGGAATATGTGGTGCTTGCCAGCGGTGAAAATTATCCAGATGCACTTTGTGCAGCACCTCTGGCCAAAAAATATTCAGCTCCCATACTTTTGACTACAAGCAAAACTTTAAATGGGGATATTAAAAATGAAATAACAAGGCTGAAGGCAAAGCATGTAATAGAAATAGGTGGAACAGCATCCATTTCGGAAGGCATAGACAATGAACTCACATCAATGGGAATTGCCACTGAGAGAATAGGCGGACAGGACAGGTTTGAAACGTCAGTGAAGGTGGCAAAATCACTTGACAATGCTGCCGGTGCAGTTGTAACTTCAGCCTATGGTTTTGCAGATGCTCTTTCCATAGCACCCATAGCTGCAAGTGAAAATATGCCTATACTTTTAACAGGAGCAGATTCTCTGCCTGATGCAGTAAAAAATTATATAAATGAAAATACATCCTCTATAAAAAATTCCTATGTAATTGGAGGAAATGCGGTTATAAGTGACAATATAGTATCAGAGCTTCCTTCGGCTGAAAGGATCAGCGGACAAAACAGGTTTGAAACCAATGTGAAGGTTCTTGATTATTTCAAGGGCAGTATAAAATTTGACAACCTGTATGTGGTGAAAGCAGATGGACCTGATGGAAATGAATTTGCAGATGCACTCTCAGCTTCTGCACTGGCGGCAAAGACTTCTTCACCTTTAGTGCTCACCTATAATTCTGTAAATATTAATATGGAAAATTTCCTCAGGGAAAATGCAGAGAAAGCCAAAGTCACTGCCATAGGCGGTACAATGGCTGTTCCTGAAAGTATTGTAAGTTCTCTGCAAAATGTTTTAAACGGCGGTACACCGCAGAATCCTGGAGCAGGCGGCGGTTCGGGTTCCGATTATGATGTTTTCAGTTCCGTTTTTGGAAAGCTGAAAACCATAGATATTTCAGCTACTTCATCACTTAATGATACTCAAAAAGAAATAATATCGGATACAATAACTTCCATGGGCAAATATCTGTCCGATTCAAGTTATGACTACAGCGGGGATGCAGAAAATATAAAAGCTCTTTATAAGGGACTTTCGGAAAATGAGCAGAGCAAACTGAAAAACGTTATAATCAATTCCGGAGTGACTATTTCAGAAGGTATTGAACTTATGAATAAATTTGGCCTTCAGCTTGAAATATAGGAATTTGCTGTTAACTTTAAATTTACATATAAGTTATCTAAAGATGTGTTATAATAAATAATGTATTTTTGGATAACTTATATGTGTTTTACTTGATTTCATTTTTCAAATTTACATAGTTAAATTAGGGCAGTGACTGATATTGCCCCAATATTTTTAAATTTTGGGAGAAAATATATGAAAAATTCGAAGAGAAGTAAAAAACCGATATTCTTAATTGTGATTGTTGTTTTAATTCTGGCAGCAGCTGCTTTAGCAAAACTTGCCTTCTGGCAGTCTTCCTACAGTCCGCCAAAATATAAATTTTCAGTAGGGTTATTTGACAAGATAATCAAAGCCCAGGATACAGGTGGTACTGCAGAACTTACAAAAGATGAAGTGAATCAGATTATATCACTGTATTTTAAAGAATACAGAGGCGGTGACATTACAGTAAAGGCAGTGGAAGCAGATTTCAGCGGTGATAATATGAAATTTTACATACCTGTGAATTATAAAAATTTCAATGTGCTGCTTACCTCTGAGGGAGGTATTTCCAAGGAAAATGACAATATCAAGTACACTCCTCAGTACTTTAAGGTGGGAAAAATCACTTTGCCGAAATCCTATGTAATGGAGAAATTAAAAAGTAAATTGAAAAATTCGGCAGTTGTTGAGGGGGATTCCATAATGGTCAGCACCAAGGGATTTCCGGTGGGTATTACTGCACTGAGTGTTAAAAATGAGAAGCTTTTAATTACGCTGGAGAAAAGGCAGCTGAATATTGAAGACATACTAAAGGGAAAACTTGATTCTATAAGAGATTTAATAAAAAATTATTCCAGTATAAAGAATTTGAATTTACCTACGAAAACTAATGATGAAAACCAGAAAGCAGCCGGAGAAACCAGTACTGGAAATTCTACTGGTGCTTCAGCTTCAAATACCTCATCGGGGAGCAGTTCTGCCTCAAGTGAGAGGCAGCAGGCACTTGGCAGAGTGATAAGCGGACTTAGTGCGGCCTCGGGATCTGTGAGCACAGGCGGTCAAAAAGCAGTTATATCCCAGATGATGTCCGTGGTGGGAAATATGAAAGATCCTTCATACAATCCTTATTCAGCAGAAGGAAGTGTCAGAGCCATGTATGGAAAATTATCCCCCGGTGAAAAAACACAGCTGAAGGCTGCAGTATTTTCAAATGTGGATGCATCTTCTGCAGGCATACTGGCCAATATGATAGGAAAATAAAGCAATTTTACTAAACCTAGGGAGGAATATTCAAGTGGAAGAAGAAACGACACTGGATCTCAGGGACTTTTATAATATATTGAAAAAGAGAATGAAGATTATAATACTTGTAACAGCAGCTTGTACTTTAATAGCTGGAATTTTGAGCTTTTTTATTATAAGACCCACTTATGAGGCCAGCACCACCATAATAGTAGGCAAGCTTACCAGCAGTGAAAAAAGCAATACTCAATACAATGACGTCATGATGTATCAGAACCTTATAAAAACATATGCACAGATTGCAGGCTCCAATGCTGTACTGGAAAGTGCCTCCAACAAATTGAACGGATCCATTGATCCAGCAAGACTTAAAAAGGTGATCTCCATAACACCCCAGCAGGGTACTCAGATTTTACAAATAACAGGACAGAGCAATGATCCGTCCCAGGCTGTGAAGATGGTAAATGCAGTGAGCAGTTCTTTTATATCTGAATCAAAAAAGGTGTTTCCAACAGGCGGGGATATAAATGTGATGGATAAACCACAATTCCCTGATAATCCTGTAAAGCCAAAAAAAGCACTGAATATGCTTATTGCATTTTTCATAGGGCTTATGGCTTCTGTAGGATTTTCTTTTGTACTTGAATATATGGACAATACCATAAAAACAGAAGAAGACGTAAACAGGCAGCTTGGAATTCCGGTGCTGGGTATAATACCAAAAGGTGAAGTCTAATCAATTCACAGTTTATTGTCTGAAATTTACAATTGTACATTGTGAATTGATAATTGTAAGTTGAACAAGGGTGGTGAGGTCATGATAGATATACACAGCCATATACTTCCAGGTATAGATGACGGTTCAAAATCCATGGAAGAAACTATGGAAATGCTTAAACTGACTGAGGCAGACGGCATAGAAAACATAGTGGCAACCTCTCATTTTTACAGAGGCTATTATGATAACAAGTGGATTGACATAAAAAAGCTTACAGGGAAGGTAAAAGCTGCAGCTAAAAAACAAAATATAACATTGAATATTATTTCAAGCCAGGAGGTAATGCTGGATAATCATACTCTTGAAAGCTATAGGAGCAGTGAAATAGGTTGTATTGAAGGAACATCTTATATGCTGGTGGAACTTCCCATGATGACTATGCCGAAGGATGCCATGAATATAATATATGAACTTGAGATTAAGGGTGTACGTCCTATTCTGGCTCATCCTGAAAGATACAGGTATATTATAGATAATCCATACAAAATAAATGAGTTCCTGGATGAAAAATGTCTGATTCAGATAAACACAGGGAGCATAACAGGTATATTCGGGAAAAAAGTTAAAAATACCGCCAGAATTTTGATAAAGAACGGGGTATGCAGTTTTATAGCCTCGGATGCCCATTCAATCGGCGGAAGATGTCCGGGAATCAGCAGGGCTGTGAAAACAGCTTCTCGCATTGACGACCATATATATGGACGCATAGAGGAGAACTGTGAAAAATTGCTGCAAAATCAAATTATAAATCCATGCAGTGAAAGAATAAAAGGGAAAAAGGGAATTTTCAATTTTCTGAGAATATGATTTAAGATATAGATGGAGTGAAGATAATGGAAAAACCAAATATTGTTACTGTGAAAGATCCCAAGGCTCCTATTGCAGAAGCTTACAGAACTTTGAGAACAAATATTCAATTTTCTTCTTTTGATAAAAAGATACAGTCCATAATGCTTACAAGTTCAGGGCCGGGAGAGGGAAAATCCACTACTTGTGCCAATCTGGCAGTGGTTATGGCGGAAACAGGTGCCAGGACCATACTTGTAGATTGTGATCAGAGAAAACCCAGCCTGCACAAAATATTTTTAACTTCCAATGAAAATGGACTTTCAAATGTGCTGGCAGGAAAAATCGAATTTCAAGAGGCTGTTAAAAAGGATGTAGTGGAAAATCTGGATCTTTTGACTTCCGGAACAAGACCTCCAAATCCATCGGAGCTTCTGGCATCTAAAAAAATGGAAAGTTTTTTACAGGGTTTGAAGGAGAAATATGAATACATAATATTGGACACACCTCCTGTAGTGGCAGTGACGGATGCCCAGCTTCTGTCCCGTTATGTGGATGGCTGTCTTCTTGTGATATCATCTTCACAGGTGGAAAAGGAAGCAGCTGTAAAGGCCAGGGATCTTCTTTCAAAGGTAGGGGCCAATATACTGGGAGCTGTGTTAAATAAGCTGGAAGTAAAGGAAAAGGGGTATTACGGATATTACTACCATTATTATTATGGAGATGACGGCAGTAAAATCAGAAAAAAGAAGAAAAAAAACAATTGAGTCCTGAAAAGGCATGAAGATTTTTAGTATGAGAATCATCTTTGTGCCTTTATTTTTTTGCAAAAAATCTTGCCTGTTTTTTAAAAAGGGCATATATACTGTGTGAAAGGAGCTGATGGATATGGCCGTAAAATCAACAATACTGCAGACTTCAGTGGTATTAAGCTATAAAGACGGTCTGGATGCACAGGGAAAAGAGATAATTAAAAAGCAGAGCTTTTCAAATGTGAAGATAAATGCCTCTGCCCAGGATATCTATGATGTTGCCAGGGAAATAGAAAAACTTCTTGGAAAGACTCTGGATGAACTTGTAAGGCATGATGAAAGCGGTATAACAAACGCTTAAACAATGAACAATTAGCAGTGTACAATGCACCATTGTGGAGGATTTTTTTACAAAAAATCTATAATATAGATTTTATGGAGCACAGCTGAAGAAAACCCTCCTTAACTGTGAATTGCCAATTGTGAACTGCCAAATGTTAATTGTGAATTATGAAATGTGAATTGAAAAAGGGGGTGATTGTTATGTCCAAGTCCCTGGTCATGAATTTTTTAACTGAAGAAGGGAAAAAGACTTCTATAAGAGTTGCCAATGTAAAAGAAAATATAACGGATCTGGAAGTGAAAACTGCCATGGAGGCAATTATTGCAAAAAATATATTCACTTCAAAAAGTGGTGATTTGAAATCTATAGACTCGGCTCATATACTGGAGAGCGAAACTACTGAACTTGAAGTGAAATAAACAGGGATAATAAGATGGATTTGGACTGTATGCTGCTGTCTAAATCCATCTGTTTTGTACAAATTACCCATATAATCACCAAAATCTGAATTTATAATACAATATTTAAGACAAGAAATATATACCTGGCAGAAATAGTTAAATTCAGGAAGACTAATGAAAAATTCACAGGCTGTCAAGTGATTCTTAGGTTTAGGATAAATTTAAGATTAGGGAGAGAATAATATGACTTATAAATTCAAACCCGATGCTTATATGGACAAGCATCCTGATGTTAAAGCCAATACAGACTATGATTCACTGAAAACACTTAAATTGGAAGAACTGCTGATAAAAGCTAAAAGTGGTGATAAAACTGCAGCAGGGGAAATTTGTGAAAGGTTTAATGGAATGATTGTAAATTCCGCCAGATCCTTTTATATAAATGGATATACCATGGAGGACATGATGCAGGAGGGAAGGGTTTCTCTTATAAGGGCCATTCAAAAGTATGACCTGGATTCCAGATATCCATTTGCATCCTATGCTGCAGGTGCCGTTAAAAAGAATTTTTACTGCAAAATAAGGGATAATGTTAAAAAATCAAGCTGCTGCAGTCTTCAGAGTATCAACAGCAAGGGCAATGAACTCATGGATATGATAGCCTCAGAGCAGGATATTGAGGAAGACCTTATAAAAAGGCAGGAGAAGATTAATCTCTGGAAGGCCCTAGGGAAACTTCCCCAAGAAGAGAGGAATATAATAATCTGGTATTATGTACAGGACAGAAGCTTAAAGGAATATGGAATAAAAAAAGGAATATCCTACAGAACAGCAGCTTACAGAAAGAGAAAGGCAATAGAGCATTTGAGAAATATAATGCGGTATGTGTAGATACAAGCAGTATATGTGCAACAATATAATATTCGCACCATGACCAGCCAGCCTGATACGTCCATGTGATGTGGAAGTATTGGGCTGGCTGTGTACATTAAGGATCATTTTCAAATCTCAATTTCTCAAAAAAATATTAATAAATTTAAAAAATGAGATATAAATATTTATATAAAAATTATAGGAAAAAATGTAGTAAAAAGTCGTAACTGTATTGGCATTAATTCATAAAGATTAAAATCTGCAGGAGTTCAATGATTTGCAGGAATACTTTATACAAATGCGGCCATTGCCAATAACAGCGCTCTTTTCCTGAAGAGAGTGATAAGCACTGCTGCGCACCTGGACGAGTTTTTTCAACCCTCAAGTAAGGGTATTTTTTAAGCAAACCTGCCTTAACCTGAGAATCACTGGATATAATATATATGTATTTTGACATATTGCGAGATATTATGGAAATTATGTATTTTCCAGATACCGTATATACAATTTTAAAAATATTTAATCTGAGTATAATTTGTATTTTAAAGAGAATTTATAATATTTTTTCAGGCTAAGGCTGTTTAATATGTAAATTTGTAGAGGGTTGTTCCATAATATTCATAGTGTTATAATGAAAATTGTAACGTTTATGTGAATTTTGTTGGTATAAAAGGTGGGGATATGATGACGGAGTTGGAGGATGAGATTGCTGGAATTTCCACAATGACTGAAATTGAGAATAAAAGTATTGAAATACCAGTGGAGAGTGAAAGCGAAAAGGAAGATCAATACGGCAAAAGCTTTAGTTATTATTTTGTAAAAAGAATGATAGACATCTTCTTTTCACTGGCAGGAATTATTGTATTATCTCCTATTATGATTGTAGTGGCAATTGCAATTAAAATGGATTCAAAAGGTCCGGCAGTATTTTCACAGAAAAGAGTAGGCTTAAATGGAAAACTGTTTAGAATGTATAAATTTAGATCCATGGTTGATGATGCAGAAGATCTTTTGGACAAGCTGAAAGATAGGAATGAAATGACAGGACCTATGTTTAAAATGAAAAAGGATCCGCGTGTTACAAAAGTTGGCAGGCTTATAAGAAAGACAAGCCTTGACGAACTTCCGCAATTATTCAATGTTATCAAAGGAGAAATGTCATTAGTAGGTCCAAGACCTAACCTTCCAAGAGAAATTATAAAATTTACAAGACGTCAGAGAATGAAATTACTGGTTAAACCGGGGCTCACCTGTTACTGGCAGGTAATGGGAAGAAGTAATATTGATTTTGAGGACTGGATGGAACTTGATTTAAAATACATAAAAGAAAGAAGTACAGCAGTTGATTTGAAGCTTATATTTAAAACCTTTAGAGTGTTTTTTGGTGATGATGGAGCTGAATGATATTTTATTAAATTTTAGAGTTTCTGGATTTTTGCAGAGATATTTTAAAACATATAGACAGGATGGTTGTTGATATGCTGTGTGCACTTATAATGGCAGGCGGGAAAGGTGAAAGATTCTGGCCGCTTTCAACAGATGAAAAACCAAAGCAGTTTTTAAAACTGTTAGGTAAAAAAACTATGATTCAAATGACTGTGGAAAGGCTCATGCCGCTCATATCTGCAGACAGAATATTTGTAGTCACTGCAAAGAAGTATGTGAAACTTGTAAAAGAACAGCTTCCATATTTGCCTCAAAATAATGTAATAGTGGAGCCTGTGGGAAGAAATACGGCACCCTGCATAGCACTTTCAGCTTTTTATATAAAGAGACAATATAATGATGCAACTATTGTGGTACTTCCTTCAGATCATCTGATAGTAGACGAAAATAATTTTAGAAGTACCGTAGTATTTGGATATGACTTTATAGAAAAAAACGAGGACGCAATAGTTACTCTGGGAATGAGACCTGACAGACCTGAAACAGGCTATGGGTATATAGAATATATTAATAATTTGAATAGAGATAGTGTTTTAAAAGACGAGGCTGCGGTTACAACAGAGGAAGGTTTCAATGTTTTTAAGGTTGAAAGATTTGTAGAAAAGCCAGATGCAGATACGGCAAAGAGATATGTTAAGAAAGGAAACTTCCTCTGGAACGGAGGAATGTTCCTATGGAAATGCAGTACAATATTAGAACTTACAAAAATATATCTTAGTAATACATACAGCATTTTAAAAGGAATATTTAAGGAAAATAATAAAAACTTCAGAAATTTACTTGAAGAAAAATATCCACAGGTGGACAATATTTCCGTAGATTACGGAATAATGGAAAAGTCTAAGAATATTTATGTTATTCCATCGGATTTTGGGTGGGACGATATAGGAACCTGGCATGCAGTTGAGAGGTACAGGAAAAAGGACTGTAATAATAATATATGTGTAGGTGATATAAAAAGCCTTAGAAGTAACAATAATATTGTGTATTCCAAGGATAAGCCTATTGTAGTGGTAGGGCTTGATGATGTATTTGTGGTGGAAAGCGATGATATTATATTTGTAGGGAAAAAAGAGGACATTGAGAGGATTAAAGAGATAAAGAAAAAAATTAATGACTAAGTAGGTATTATTTATGAATAAATTTAGAATGAAATTTCTTAATACATATATAGATAATGTTACATTTAATGAAGCATTGAGTGAAATAAATAGAATGATTAATACCAAAGGATATCATTATGTTGTTACTCCAAATGTTGATCATATAGTTAAATTAGAGAAAGATAATGAATTTAGAAAAGTATATGAAAATGCAGATTTAATTTTAACTGATGGAAAACCACTTATATGGATATCTAAAATTTTAAAAACTCCAATAAAAGAAAAAATATCAGGTTCAGATTTATTCCCTAAAGTTTGTGAATTAGCTGCTAAAAAACATTATACTGTATTTTTATTAGGAGCAGCACCGGGTGTAGCAAAAAAAGCTGCAGAAAATTTAATAATAAAATATAGAGGACTAGATGTTGTAGGAACTTTTTCACCGGATTATGGTTTTGAAAAAGATCCTAAGAAAATAAATGGAGTAATTGATATAGTAGATAACTGTAAACCAGATATTTTAGCAGTTGGTCTTGGGGCACCTAAGCAGGAAAAGTTCATATGTAAGTATAAAAACATTTTTAAGGTTCCATTATCTTTAGCTATAGGAGCATCCATAGATTTTGAGGCTGGAAATGTGAAAAGAGCACCTAAATGGATGCAAAGGTTTGGATTGGAATGGTTTTATAGATTTTTGAAAGAGCCTAAAAGAATGTTTAAGAGATATTTTGTTGATGATATAAAAGTTATTAAATTGGTATGTAAATATAGAAAATTAATATAAATAAAAATAATATTTAATAGGAGTTTTAAAGTGGAAAAAAGGAAGAATAACATTTTGTACTTTACAAGAACTATGAAATTAGGGGGAACGGAAAAAGTAATTTTACAGTTATGTGAAATCATGAAACCGGAAGTCGATAAAATTGTGGTTTGTTCCTGTGGAGGAGTAAATGTTGAAATGTTAAATAAAATGGGTATTAAGCATTATATTATTCCAGACATTGAAAAGAAAGATATTAAAACTATTCTGTCAGTTTTAAGAACAATATCTAGAATAATAAAAATTGAAAATATCAATATTGTTCATACCCACCACAGGATGGCAGCATTTTATACAAAAATTCTAAGTTTTACCCATAACTTTATTTTCATCCACAACAGTCATAATACTTTTTATAATAAAAAAATACTTACGAAATTTGCTTTGAAAAATGCACATATACTTGCTGTTGGAAATAAAGTTAAAGACAATCTTTGTGATTTTTATAGGATTCCTAAATTACATGTTACAGTTATTCATAATTCTGTAGAATCATTTGAAGGATTTATTCAACCGTTAGGAATATTGCAAAAATACAAAAATCAAGGCTATTTTTTAGTCGGAAATATTGGAAGATTATCTGAACAAAAAGGTATGCAATATTTTATAAAGGCTGTACCGTTAGTATTAAAAGAATGTGAGAAAACAAAATTTTTTATTATAGGTGATGGTGAAGAGAAAGAAAAGATTGAAAGACTCATACACGAACTTCATTTAGAGAATGATATTATTTTACTTGGGTATAGAAATGATGTACAAAATGTTATGAGTCAGTTAGATTTAATTGTTTTAAGTTCTCTTTGGGAGGGATTTCCGCTAACTCCAATAGAAGCTTTTTCAGTAGGAAAGACCATTGTTGCTACGTCAATTGAGGGGACAGATGAAATTATTAATGACGGTGTTAATGGAATCCTAGTAGAGACTAAAAAAAGTAATCAAATTGCAAATGCAATTATTAATATAATTCAAAATCCTAAAAAAAGGAGAATATTAGAAAAGAGTGCTTATGATACTTATATGTTAGAATTTAGTTATGAAGATTTTAAAAAAAAATATCTGAATTATTATAAGTGCTTTAATGATTAATGTTACTATCATTAATTAGATAGGAGACTAAAAATTGATAAGAGTTTTATTTTTTCATAATACAGCACCAAATTATAGGATACCTTTTTTTATAAAAGTATCAGAAAAATTAGATATAAAATTTGTTTTTACAGCGATGTATATTAATAAAAAAATATATGGTAATGATATAGATTATGAAAGCATGAGTAAATTAGATTATTTCATATTGTCTAAAGGAATTAAAGGTTTTGTTGAAATTTACAAGGAAGTTTGCTCCATGAAATTTAATGTTGTTGTAATTCCACCATTAGATTCAATTAATGAATATATAAAAGGTTTATTTATTTTCTGTTTATGTAAATATAAAAGAAAAAAGACAGTTTATTTCTGGGAAAAGTGGGAAGCACCTAAAAATAAACAACCTTTAAAACAACGTTTTAAAAATTGCTTAATGAGAAATACTGCAAAAGTAATTTTTAAAAGAGTAGATATGTGTTTATCCCCTGGAAGAAAGAACCGGGAATATTTTATTAAAGCTGGAGTAAAGAATGAAAATATTAGAGAAATTCACAATTCATCTGAAGTACCAAGATGTGATAGTTTTAATATAAAAAAGAAATTTCTTATACCACAAAATTGTAAAATTATTTTATACTATGGAAGAATAATAAGACAAAAAGGTCTTGATATACTTATTAGAGCGTATAGTCAATTACCTAAAGAAATTAAATTAAATACTTATTTACTTGTTATTGGAGATGGAGATTTTAAATTGGAATGTGAAGTCCTAGCAAATAAATTATGTATAGAAAATATTAAATTTATAGGTTATGTAAATCCTCAATATAGGTACATATACTTTTCACAATGTGATGTGTTCGTTCTCCCAGGATGGTTTTATAAAGGAAAAACCGATGTATGGGGTTTGACGATAAATGAAGCATTACAATGTGGAAAGGTTATTATTTCAACTAATGCTGTAGGAAGTGCATATGAACTTATTAATAATAATAATGGGTTAATGATTGAAGAAAATAACGTTAATTCATTAAAAAGTGCATTGATTAGTTTATATGATAATCCATTAGATCATAAAGCTGTCAAAGAAGCTGCTAAATTATTAAAAAAATATAATTATGAAACAATGGCAAGTGATTTTTACAGGGCAATAATAAAAGTAATTTTTGAGGATTAACCTAATATTACTATTGAACTTAGGGTTTTAGTATAGAAAATATATAAGTAATAATTTTGTCACAATATTGATCAATTTGTGAAGATTAAATAAGATAGTGTAAAGTGAGCTATGAAAAAATAGTTTTAAAAAAATATGCTCGTAATAGTTTAGAAAGTTAAAATTTTTTTTCTAAATAAGGGTTTAGCTGATTTAACCGCCACCCTTGACTGCATCACAAATAAATGCTCTGAAATTGGCACCGACGGCGAAGAAACTTAAAAACAGATAGATTTCATCACCGTCTTGTTTACAGCATTTTAGCATTTATTTGTAACGCCATCAAGGGCAAGCCCGAAGGGTGGCTAAGTTATCCTCCGGCTCAAAAATCTAAAAACAGATAGTAGTTAAGCCACTGAATTTTTCTGCATATTTAGAATGGTTTGTTGACCAAGATAAATAAGAAGCTGCCACTTGGCGGGCATATTGCCTGCATTAGTTAAAATGTCCAGCTCATTTAGTGGTTTCCAGTAATTATAAGGATGAGGACGTAGAAAGTTATAATAGGCAACCCAAAGAGAAACGCCATAAAGAGCACCATTTTCACTTCCATAACCACCAGTAACACGGTAGGAAGACTTGAAGGTGCGGTTAAGCCGTTCTACTACTTGCTTTACCCAACGGAATTCAGTGGATACAGCGTCATCATTAGTAAGTCCAATAACTTGAGTAACATCAAAATCCCAGCCATTCATGAGTTTGCATTGTTGGCTGGCAAGAGGGTAAGCGCTGTAACCATCTGCGATAAGCTTTAGGGCTTTATTAGGAAATTCCTTGAACTTTTCAAAAGCCATACGCATAGCTAGAATACAAGGCCCTACAGCACGAGTATCAGACACTTGGTAGCCAAGAATAGACTTTTTACAAGCATCCATGACAATCCAAACATAGTGTTTTATGCCTTTAACCTTTATATAAGTTTCATCAGCAGAAAGAATTTTAGATGGTTTATAGTCAAAAGTATCCGTAAAAGGTTTAATAACTGCGGCAGCAGTCATAGCATAATTAGCAATCATTGTATGTGAAATCTTTATGCCATGTACTTCTGATAAAGCATGAGCAGTTTGCCTGGTAGATAATTTAAGATTTACGTGATAAGTAAGGCATAATCCCATGATATAGGCATTGAACTTCTTATACTTAAAGTTAATAGCATTTTTAGGAAGTCCATGTAAGTCCATCTTAAAAAAATTTACTGTGAATTCACGATAAATATAGTGAAGCTTGTACTTGTGTTTATCAGCAGCATTTAAGTTTTTAGGCAGTTTAGCAAGGTTACTGAGATAGTAAGAGCACTTTGGATTAACACATTTATGTATGCGAAAATGCTTTCGATCTTTTTTTGACGAAAGAGTTTGTCCACAATAGGGGCACACAAACACTATAGGTTTTGCAGCATAATTGCTTTCGTTGAAATTTTGGCCACAAACCTTACACTGAAACTGACCTCTATTACCGTTGTTATCGTAGATATACTGGTGTGGTGCACCACACTTGGGACATACAATATTTTCAGGGATAGACTTTCCATTGCGTCTTTTTACAGGCTTAATTAGTTTATTATATTTATGTTTATAGTAGGCCAAAAGAAGTTGATAATCTACCTTCTCGAAACGAAGGATTTTAGGGAGTTTATCCACTTTGAATTTTTGATATTCAGGACTATGTGAATCCTCAAAAGCCCACTGCTTAAGAGGAATGTATTTAGCAATAAATAAAAGTAATTGAGAAATTAATTTTAAAAGATATTGATTATATAAGAACAAATAAGTTATAATTGAATCCAAGACAATGACACCCTTTCATGTGATTTTTGTTTGGTTGGATATTCAATTATAACATGAAATTAGGGGGTCATTGTTTTTTTATTTAAAAAAACTCTGTAGCCCTTGGTATATAAAGAAAATTTTAAAAAAATAGTGTAAAAAACTTTACACTAACTTAAATAATGAAATGGAGTATATATGAAAAGTATAACAGTATTTATTGCATCTCTCGGAGGAGGTGGTGCTGAGAATGTATGTAAAAATGTATTAAATTACTTAGCAAAAAATAATATAAAAGTTACATTGGTATTGAATAATTGCAGAAATGAAATTTATCTTAATGATATTGATGATAGAGTTGAGATTAAAGTTTTAAATGCATCTTCTATGAAAAAATTACCCCTAAAAATGATATCATTTATAAAAAATAATAATATTAAAACTGTACTAGTGTTTAGCTATGAAATTTCATTAATATTGTTATTTATTAAAAAACTTTACCATAAAAAGTTTAGAATTTTTAGTAGATGTATTAATACTATCACATATGAGAGAAAATATGAAAAAAATTTTTTTAGAAAATATATAGTGCATACTTTAATTAAGTTTTTTTATCATAATGTTGATTATATAATTGCACAATCAAATAAAATGGCAGAGGATTTGAAAAATAATTATTACGTTAAAGAATCACAAATTACTGTAATTAATAATCCACTATCTCAGCAGTATGAAGAAGAATTAGAATATAATTGGGAAATTAAAAAAGAAAATTACATTTTATTTATTGGACGATTAGAAAAACAAAAAGGAATATATATGTTACTTGATGCTTTTAATATGCTAAAAAATGATAAAATAAAACTTGTTATAGTAGGAGAAGGATCTGAAAAAAATAACATCAAAAAAAAGGTTGAATTATTAGGGTTATCTAATCGAGTGCAATTTATTGATTTTACAAAAAGTACTATTGATTATTATCGCAAGGCAAGGGTAACTGTATTAAGCTCTTATTTTGAGGGATTCCCTAATGTTATTATTGAATCATTAGCTTGTGGTACTCCAGTTGTTTCATATGATTGTCCTTCTGGGCCAAGTGAAATAATACAAAATAAAATAAATGGCTATTTAGTTAAATATTTAGATGTCAATGATTTAGCGAAAAAGATAGATAAATCATTAGTTAGACAATGGCAAACAAAATTAATTAAAAATACTGCTATGAAATATAAATGTGAAGTTATAATGAAAAAATATATAAGAAAAATTTTTGGTAACTAACAAACAAGGAGAAAAAATGTTTACTTTTTTTAATTTACTTTTTGAATTTGTAATATTCAGTAATTGTATATTGAGAATTTTTCCTTATTTCACCTATTTTGACGAGATACTTTTTATATTATTAATGATAATTGTGATTATTAAGATAATGAAAAATTTGAATAGAGAGCTTAAAATTAGAATAAAAGAACTAGTGATAATATTGTCAACTTTCTTCTTAGTTACTATAGGAATTGTTTTTGCATTAAAATCAAAAATTCAGATGAATAAATTTGCAATATTTACAAATGGATTTAATTATATAAAAATATTAGTATGTTTTTTATTAATAATTAGAGCAACTAAAGATATAAATAAGGCTAATTTAATAAAAAAAGTATCAAAGCGTGCGGCAATTTATTTAAATATAATTTTTATATTTATGTGGGTTAATATTTTTTGTCAAAATTCTATTTTTACTACAGGAGAATATAGATATGGCATAAGAGATTACAAGTTCTTATTTACTCACCCAACATATATGGTTGCTTCAATTTGTATTTTGTTGGCAGTAATACAGGCTAGTAACTTAAAGAAGAAACCTCTATTAATTGGAGAGAGTTTATGCATTATAGCTGCTTCGTTAAGAAGTAAGGCATTCCTTTTTATAGTATTTTTTCTACTAATTAATTTATTATTAAAGTATAAAAATAAAATTAGAGTGTGGCATGCAATTGTTATTTTAACCATATTGATTATTGCTATATATAAAAAAGCAAATTTTTATATACAATATGGTTATTTAGCTGCAAGGTCTGCCTTAATTCTTATGGGAATAGATCTAGCAAATAATTATTTTCCATTTGGCATAGGATTTGGTGCATTTTCAGGAAAATATTATACGTCAATTTATAGTTTTTATAATGTTGATCATATTCAGGGTCTAAGTGTAGACCAATACAATTATTCAGGAGATATGTTTTGGCCAGTACTTCTTGGAGAAGTGGGCTATATTGGATTAGCTTTTTATTTGGTAGCATTTATAACAATATTAATGATGACTTTAAAACAATATAAGTATAATAAAAATAGTTATCGTGCGTGTATATATTTAATTGGATATTTGTTAATTGCTAGTGCTGCTGAATCGATACTTGGAGATGTACCGGGTATGATGTATATTATTACTATGAATTTATATTTAGGACAAGCAAGTAATTTGTTTATAAAAAAATAGAAGTTGGTGGAAAACATATCATAATGTTAGTATAAATACAAAATAATAGATCTATTAAAAATATATAATAAAATTAAAAAAATGAAATGTCTACAAAAACATCTAAAAGTTATATGAATGGATATAAGAATACTATTATTGTATTTTATAATGATTCCACAAATTAAGATGGTGATAGGATGATATTTGTCTTGAAACTATATAAATTTCATTAGCAAATAGCTAGCTATAGGTGTTTAAAATTCTCCAAAATTCACATACTAGAAGAAATACAATTTTGGAAATGATGATATGGGTAAAAAGCTTGAAGTTAATACTAAATATGCTTCTTATGATATCTATATAGCCCCTTAATAGAATTGGAGAAAAAGTGTTTAAGATGTAAAATAAGAATAAGGGGTTGAATTGATATGAGAAAATCCAAATATGATGATAGCTTTAAAGAAGAAATTTTAAATGAATGCAGGGAAGTTGGAAATGCTTCTATAGTTGCAAGACACCATGATATCTCAAGAGATACTGTCTATGGATGGGTGAAGGCCAGCAAGAAGAGAGGATCAGTAAGTCCACTTCCAAGAAACAAAGACAGCAGGTTGAAAGAAATTGAAAACAGGCTGAAATCCATAAGTACTGAAAATGATAGATTAAAAAAGATTGTTGCGGATAAAGAACTTGAACTTTCGATTCTAAGGGAACTCAGGAGTAAATCAAACCCCAGGTAACCGACAGGGTTTCTATAGCAAAAAAGTGGATAGATGCTGGATATAAAGCAGCCAGAGTCCTTTACTTTGTCGGTTTATCACAGTCCACTTACTATGAATTTATAAAGAGAGAAGACAAGGGATTAAATAAGAGTGATATCCATAAACCTTCAGGAAGACCAGTTCTAGGTTACTCCTATAACAATATCGGTGAGAAAATATCTGATTACCAGATAAAAAAATGGCTCTGTGATTCAATTTGCGGGGATGGATTTCCCTATGAATATAAGAAAGTAACTGTATGCCTGAGAGAAGAGCACAATCTAACTATAAATTCCAAAAAAGTATACAAGCTTTGCCATGAACTTGATATATTAAGACCTCAGAGAGTTGTTTCACAGAGACACCCAAGGCACCTAGCAAGGAGAGAAAATGTTTCAGCTCCAAATGAGCTGTGGGAAATGGATATAAAATATGGTTATATATACGGACAAGATAAATTTTTCTTTCAGCTGACTATCATAGATGTATTTGATAGAACTGCTGTAGACTATTATTTAGGACTTTCCTGTACTGCTGAAAATGCCTGTAATGTACTTAAAAACAGTCTTGAAAAGCGCGGACTTTCAGGAACTAAAAATCTACCTAAAATTAGGACAGATAACGGTCCACAGTTTATAGCACACAAGTTTGAAGAATTATGTGATGCACTAGAAATTATACACCAGAGAATACCCGTTAAGACTCCAAATATGAATGCACACATAGAATCTTTCCATTCAATTTTAGAAGATGAATGTTACAGCAGGAACGAGTTCCATAGTTTTAAGGAAGCTTATACTTGTATTGGACAATACATGGATTATTATAATACCTGACGTATACACGGCAGTATTAAATATATGGCACCTGTTAAATTTTACGAGGCATGATGTTAGTATAAAAGTGTAGACACAAAGAAATAGATTTACTAAAGATCTATAATAAAATTAAGAAGGGAAAGTGTCTACAAGTGGGAAAAGCATTTAAAAGATATACGGATGAATATAAAAATACTATTGTTGAATTATTTAATAGAGGAAAGACGTATAGTGAACTTAACAGCGAATATGGAATACCTAAAACGACAATGAGGCAGTGGGTGCTTAAGGATAAAAACAAAAAAAATGGTACAGAAGCCAAAGAAGAAAATATCAAGGAAGTTCTCAAAAAAAATGCCATACTCCAGGAAGAAAATGAAATATTAAAAAAAGCTTTATCCATATTCGCAAAGGAAAAATAAAAGATATCTATAAGTTCATTGATGAAAACAAGCATTGTTACTGTAAAAAGATCAAAAAATATTTTGGAATAAAAACCATGTGTAGGGTGTTGGGTATAAGCAGAGCCGCCTATTACAGACATTTAAACAGGAAACCATCCAAGTGGGAACGTGAAGATAAAATTTTAGATAAAATGATATATAAAGAATACAAGGATTCAAAATGCAGGTATGGTGCTGTTAAAATATTAAGACAGCTTATGAAAAAGGGATTTAAACCAAGTTTGAAACGGGTTCAGAGACGGATGAAAAAATTGAGTATAAAATCAATTATAGTAAAAAAGTGGAGGCCATACTGTAGTAATAAGGTCAATGCTGCTGGTAAAGAAAATCTTATTGAGGAAGATTTTTCAGCAGATACAATCAATAAAAAATGGCTTACAGACATAACATACATATATACTTTAAAAGACAGGTGGTGCTACCTGGCATCTGTTTTTGACTGCTGCAGTGCAAAAATAGTTGGATGGCATATTTCAAAGGACATGAATGCTGATACAGCATTAAGAGCTATAAAGAATGCCATAGAAATTCAAAAACCTGATTTTAAATCACTAATACTTCACAGCGATTTAGGCTCACAATATACAAGCAATGTAGTTGAAGAATACCTTAAAAGCAAGGGTATAAAACATTCTTACAGTAAAAAGGGATACCCTTATGACAATGCACCGATGGAATCATTTCATGCTTCACTTAAGAAAGAGGAACCAAGGATGAACAAATATATTGATCTCGAAGATGCAAAGATATCAATATTTGAATATATTGAAGGCTGGTACAACAGGAAAAGAATACACAGCAGGATTGGATATATTACTCCACAGGAATGTGAAGATATTGAAAGAAAGAAATCAGCTGCCTGATAAAAGAATCAATTATAGCAGTTAAATTTTCAATCAGCCTTAAGGATAAATATATTCGATCTAAATATATGTCAAGGACAAGCTGTGAGCTTGCTCTGTATATCCTTGATATATATTTGGATTGAATTAAAATAGTTAAAGGCTATTTGAAAATTAAAATATATTCAGTTCAAAAGTTCAAAAAATGTGTCTACTTTATTGACATAGATCCATGCTCTGAGCTTAATGCAATAGAGCATTTGTGGAAAAACGTACGTACAACTGTTACCCACAATACTCTTTTTGACAAATTTACGGAATTACTAAATTAGGTAGATTCTTATCTTAACTCACTGAAAGAAGATAAAGGGAAGTTGCGTAAATTATGCGCATATATACATTAGCTCTTCCCCCTGCTGGAAGTTAGCTACCTGGTATTGTAAATTATATAGCCAATTATAGATAGGAGAAACTTTAATCATGAATAATATTAAACTAAAAATTCACAAATTAATTTCATATTTATGGCATAAACGTTATATACAAGTTTTTATATCGTCATCTGTATACCTTTCGTTAGTTTATAAAAAAAAGATAGGTAAAAAACTCAACTTGAATGATCCAAAAACCTTTAACGAAAAGCTTCAATGGTTAAAGTTATATAACCATAATCCTTTATATACTAATTTAGTGGATAAGTATGAAGTGCGAAAGTATATAACTCAAACATTAGGAAAAGAATACCTTATTCCATTAATAGGGGTATGGAATGAGTTTGAAGATATTGATTTTTCTAAATTGCCTAATCAGTTTGTACTAAAATGTACTCATGACTCTGGGGGACTTGTAATCTGTAAAGATAAAAACAAATTAAATATTAAAGTAGCTAAAAATAAAATAAATAAGTCTTTAAAAAAAAATTATTATTATGAGTGGAGAGAATGGCCGTATAAGAATGTGAAACCAAGAATTATATGTGAAAAGTATATGGTAGATGAATCCGGCACTGAGCTTAAAGATTATAAATTTATGTGCTTTAATGGTAAACCAAAGGTATTATTTGTTGCAACAGATAGAGGTATTGATACAAGATTTGACTTTTACGATATGAAGTTTCAGCATCTTCAACTTATGCAGCATTATAAAAATGGAGTAAAAAGAATTGTTAAGCCAAAAAGATTTGATGAAATGATTAAGATAGCAACAAAATTGTCACAAAATATTCCTTATGTGCGTGTAGATCTTTATAATGCAAATGATAGAGTTTATTTTGGAGAATTAACTTTTTATCATTTTAGTGGAATGGAAAAGTTTGATCCTGAAAAATATGATGAGATTTTTGGTAGTTGGTTGCAATTACCTAATAAATAATTAAATGAATTTTAAGAAAACATATACTAAATTAATTATTAATTAGACATAAAGTTTTGTTGAATTTAAAGTGTTTGAATTGCATTTAGTTAACATAAGAGGAGAAAAGTATATTGAGAAAAGATAATATTGGAAGTAAATTTTTAAATGCAACTAAATGGTCAACGGTTACAGAAATAGTTGCAAAAATAGTAACTCCTATTACAAATATGGTTTTAGCTAGAATTATATCACCAGAAGCTTTTGGTGTAATAGCTACTGTAACTATGATCATGAGTTTTGCAGATATGTTTGCTGATGCAGGATTTGAAAAGTATTTAGTACAGCATGAATTTAAAAATGAAGATGAAAAGTTTAAAAGTGCCAACGTAGCTTTTTGGACTAATTTTGGAGTATCAATTTTTTTATGGATAGTTATTATAGTATTTCGTAGACAAATTGCGTTATCAGTAGGTAACCCTGGATTAGGAAATGTTATTGCAATTGCATGTGCTCAGTTGTTACTGACATCTTTTTCAAGTATACAAATGGCACTGTATAGACGTGACTTTGATTTTAAAACTCTTTTTTTAGTTCGAATAGTAGGGGTTTGCATACCTTTTGGTATAACAATACCATTAGCTTTCTTAGGACTAAGCTATTGGTCACTTATTATTGGAACTATGGTTATGCAATTTTCAAATGCAATTATATTAACTATTAAATCTGAGTGGAAGCCGTATTTATTTTATAAAATGGAAATATTGAAAAAAATGTTGTCATTTAGTATTTGGTCATTATTAGAAGCCATATCAATTTGGTTCACTACATGGGTGGATGTGTTTATTATTGGGAACTTTTTAAATCCGTATTATTTAGGAATATATAAGACATCAACTACCATGGTAAATGCACTCATGTCAGTAATAACTGCATCAATAGTACCTGCACTGTTTTCAGCATTATCACGTTTACAAGATGATAATGAAAAATTTAACAGTATGTATTTAGCTACACAAAGACTTATTTCTGTTTTTATATTTCCACTTGGTATAGGAGTATATTTATATAGTGATTTAGCCACTAAAATAATGCTAGGAGATAAATGGAAAGGAGCTAGTAATGTAATAGGTGTGTGGGCTTTAACTAGTTCTATAATGATAGTTTTTGGATATTTCAATAGTGAGTTATATAGGGCTAAAGGCAGGCCTAAGTTATCATTTTTAGCTCAGTTATTGCATTTAGTTGTTCTTGTGCCTGTTTGCATAATAAGTTCAAAATATGGATTCTGGTCATTGGTTTATGCAAGAGCTTGGATACGTATGGAGTTTGTATTAGTTCATTTTATTATAATGAAGTTTACGATTAGATTTCCAGTAAATAAAACATTTAAAAATGTTATGCCAACGGCAATTTCAGCATTTGTTATGGGAGCATTGGGTTATTTATTACAAAAAATAAGTAGAAACTTATGGTGGAGCTTTATATCAATTATAATATGCTGTTTATTTTATTTTGCAAATTTATATTTATTCCCTGATATGCGTAAAGATATAAATGGAATAATAGAAAGATTAAAATATAAACTAATGGGAAAGAAGCATACTGAGCCTTGTGATTAATATTAGGTTGAATAATTAAATCTCATGTGTAATTAATAAATATTAAAATTTTTGACTAAAGGAAGGTAATAACTATGTATAAAATAGCGGTAGCAGGTACAGGTTATGTGGGACTTGTAGCAGGTGTATGTTTCGCAGAGGTTGGTCACCAGGTTACCTGTGTGGATATTGATGAAAATAAAATAAAAATGATGGAGCAGGGAGTCTCTCCAATTTATGAGGCGGATTTGGAAGAACTTATGAAGAAAAATTATGCAGAAGGCAGGCTTAATTATACAACTGACTATGAATCCGTTTATAGGGATGCAGATGCCATTTTTATTGGTGTGGGAACTCCCGAACAGCCGGATGGCTCTGCGAATCTCAGCTACATAGCTACAGTTGCAAGACAGATAGCTGAAACTGTAGAAAAGGATTGCCTTGTAGTGGTAAAATCCACAGTACCTGTTGGCACTAATGACAAGGTAGAGCAGTTTATAAAGGATTTTCTGCCCCATGATGGTGAAATATGTGTTGGAAATGGTACAGGCTGTAATAGAAAAATAAGAGTGGAAGTGGCCTCTAATCCTGAATTTTTGGCACAGGGTTCAGCAGTGCATGATACTCTCCATGCAGCAAGAATCATAATAGGCACTGAAAGCAAATGGGCAGAAAAAATACTTATGGATATCTATAAACCTTTTAATCTTCCCATAGTATCTGTCAGCAGAAGGTCTGCTGAAATGATAAAATATGCATCAAATGATTTTCTTGCACTTAAAATATCTTACATGAATGATATTGCCAACCTTTGTGAAAGAGTGGGAGCCAATATTCAGGATGTAGCTAAAGGCATGAGTTTTGATGAGCGCATTGGCAGAAAATTTTTAAATGCAGGAATTGGTTATGGGGGTTCCTGTTTCCCTAAGGATACAAAGGCCCTTGAGCATCTGGCAATACAAAATGGATATGAGCTTAGAACTGTGAAAGCGGCTATTGATGTGAATAAAGCTCAAAAGATTATGTTATATAAAAAAGCCTGCAGACGTCTTATCACTTTTAATGGACTTAAGGTGGCAGTCCTTGGACTTACCTTTAAACCTGGAACGGATGATTTGAGGGAAGCACCTTCACTTGACAATGTACCTTTATTGTTGGAGCATGGAGCTCAGGTTTATGCTTATGATCCTGTAGGCAGAGAAAATTTCAAAAGAAGATTTCCAGAAGGTAAAATTGGACAAGGCATTATAAGATACGTTAAAAATATTGAGGAAGCTTTAAAGGATGCCAATGTATGTTTTATTTTTACTGAATGGGGTGAGATTAAAGCAGTTAAACCTCAAGATTATAAAAAGCTTATGAGGACACCTTTAGTATATGATGGAAGAAATTTATATGATATTGGAGAAATGAGAAGATCAGCAGTAGAGTATTATTCTATCGGAAGGCCATTTGTTAAAATTCCTGAAGTTGTTTCTGAAGCTGCAGTAACAGAAGATTAAGGGTTTTGTTATTTTACAATACTCAAGGAATGAAGACACTTATTTTTAAGGAGGTAAACAATTGAAGTATAGATCTTTAGATACAAATAAAACATATCTTATTACAGGCGCAGCAGGTTTTATTGGATCTTATCTGTCTAAAAAGTTATTGGAAAATGGATGCACTGTAATTGGAATTGACAATATAAATGATTATTATGATGTGAATCTTAAATATGCCAGGTTGGAGAAACTTAATCCCTTTCATAAATTTACTTTTATAAAAGGGGATATTTCAGACAAGTTTATGGTTCTGAAAACATTTAAGGAATATAAACCCCAGGTAGTTGTAAATCTGGCTGCCCAGGCTGGAGTAAGATATTCCATAGAAAATCCCGATGTATATATACAGAGTAATATTGTTGGATTTTTTAATATACTTGAAGCATGCAGATATAACCCTGTAGATCATCTCGTATATGCATCCTCAAGTTCTATATATGGGTCAAATAAAAAAGTACCTTTTGGGGAATCGGATTTTGTAGATCACCCAGTATCTCTTTATGCAGCTACTAAAAAATCCAATGAATTGATGGCCTACACTTACAGTCATTTATACAAAATTCCTTCCACAGGCTTGAGATTTTTCACAGTCTATGGTCCCATGGGAAGACCTGATATGGCTTATTTTGGATTTACCAATAAATATTTTGCAGGGGAACCTATCAAGATATTCAACAATGGTGATTTTGAACATGATTTGTATAGGGATTTTACATACATAGATGATATTGTAGAGGGAATTTCAAGACTTCTTGACAATCCCCCTGAAGGTGAAGAACCCAGCAGGGTTTTCAATATAGGCAATAACAAGCCTCAAAAGTTGATGGTGTTTATAGAAACACTGGAAAAAGCCTTGAGTAATGCACTTGGGGAAAAAGTAGTATTTGATAAAATTTTTGAGCCGATGAAACCAGGTGATGTACCTGTAACCTATGCTTCTACTGAATTGCTTCAAAAGGCTGTGAATTTTAAGCCGTCTACTACTATAGCGGAGGGATTGCAGAAATTCGCTGACTGGTATGTAGAATATTATAAAAAGAAAGATATTTAAATAGAGTACATTAGGTCTTTGGGTATATTAAGTGAAAAGTTTATAAAAAAGTGATATATCTGGAATTGCTTATATGAAATTCATATGGGCCGAGATATAAAAATATCAATTTTTGAATATGTTGGAAGCTGGTATAACAGGAAAAGAATACATAGCCGAATCGAATATACAAAAGAAACTCAGATAAATTTCCAATTAATCTTTGGGCAAAACAATATTAATTCTAAATACATGTCAAGGACAAGCCAAATGATTTGCTCCGTGTATCTCTGATATATATTTAAAATGAATTAAAATAAAATCAGTTTAAAAATCCAAAAAATGTGTCTACATTACTAACACAGATTCTTTTAACATTTAGGCAAAGTTCAGGTGAGATGATTAATGAAATAATGGAAAGATTCTTGTGCCTAATATTTTATTAATCCCTTATTTGTATTCATTTAAGTTCCTGAATGCTAAATAAGGAGGGTAGAAAATGAACAATTTTCAAAGGGGTTCCGAGTGGCGGCGTTGGGACTTACATATTCATACACCTGGAACGGTGAAGAATGATCGATATGAAGGAAACTCCCTATCAGAAAAATGGGACAAGTTCTATGAAGACGTAACTGCATATATAGGTGACAGATGTAATCCATCTAAAAACATAGAAGTTATTGGCATAACTGATTATCTCTCAATTGATAACTATAAAAAAGTGATTGCAGATAAACGATTGCCGAATAGTATTTTTATGATTGTGCCGAATGTCGAAATGCGAGTGCAACCCATAGCAAGTGAATCACCAATTAACATCCATTTCATTTTTAATCCGGTGATAATCGATTCTATTGAAGATAGATTTTTTTCCAAGATCTCATTTAAATACGGATTAACAGATTTTTCTGCTGCACATTCAGAATTAATACGACTGGGAAAGACAATTGACAGTTCACTTAACACTGACAGGGCATATCATAAAGGTATTGAGCAATATGTCCCGTCTTTTGATAAAATACAGGAACTCTTTTCCAGTGATCTTGATTTAAGGAGTAATACTGTTATTTTAGTGTCGAACAGTACAAATGACGGAGTTAGCGGTGCTACTAACCATTCTGGTTATTTTGAAGCTGATAGTTGTAACTCTCAACTGAAAGCATTTAGGCAATCAATCTACAAATTTGTAGATGGTATATTTTCTGCAACACCAAGTGATATTGCTTTCTTTTCTGGGAAAAAAGCAAATTGCCCTGAAAAAGTTGTTATTCAGCAATGTGGCTTATTAAAGCCTTGTCTGCATGGTAGTGATGCTCATACGAACAAAAAAATTTTTGAACCTGATGATCATAAGTATTGCTGGATAAAAGCTGATCCGACATTTAATGGGCTGAAGCAGATCATATATGAACCTGTTGAACGGGTTAAAATATCCGAAACTATGCCGGATTATAAGCAATCATATTATGTTATAGACCATGTTGAATTCAAGGATGATGAATTTCAAACTCAACCCATTTTATTTAGCGATAAGTTAACTTGTGTAATTGGGGGAAAATCAACAGGTAAATCTATTTTACTGCATAATCTTGCAATGTCAATAGACAAAAATCAAGTGCTTGAGAAAGAAAAAATATCCATCACAAGTACGAGAGATGTAAGTAACCTGACAACAGTTTGGGCTGATAAAAAGATTGATGAGGAAAGAAAAATTGTTTATGTTCCACAGACGTATTTAAATAGGCTAAGTGATGATAAGGAGGCAGCGACAGAAATAGATAAAATAATCGAAGAAATCGTTCTTCTGAACGCTGATGCTAATAAAGCACATATGGATATGCTGTCTTCTATTAAAACATATAAAGCAAAGCTTAACAAGGCTATTCTTGACTTACTGGAGACCCATAAGGGACTTGATTTTTTTAATGATCAGAAAAAAGAATTGGGTAATAGATCAGGCATTGAATCGGAAATTTCGAGGTTAAATGAAGAGAAAGAAAAGTTGTCAAAAGAATTGGCAATTTCAGATGAAGAGTTAAAATCGTATGACGATACAGCTGTGCAAATAGAGTTACTAAGTAAACAAATTAGCAATATCACCAGCGAATTAGTGTTCTTAGATGACTATCAATCAGTTGTTGAAAAAAAGAATTTAGATTATCCATTCTCAGACGAAACAAAAGCGGCTATTGATGCAGCCATTATTTCAGCAATTAATTCTGCAGATGCAGTTTGGTCTACTGCTAAAAGGGCTATTGTTAAAAAACTTAGAGAGTATCTTTCTGAAGTAAATAGCAAGCTTTCCAAAGCAAAGGACATAGAGGAATCTCTTAGGCCAAAAGTACAGGGTAATAAAGCTATTGCAGATATTTCGGATAAATTAAAAACAGAAAATGAAAATTATACAAAATTCTTAGCATTAGACAAAAGTATTGAGAAAATGAAGATTAAAGAAAAAAGTATTATTGAAACAATAGTCACGTCCATTGACTTTTTTTATAAGCAGCATGGATCATTTGCTAATGTAGTAAATACTAATACAAAACTATCAAGCAGTGAGTTAGATTTCTCAGTTGATGCTCCATTTAGATGTAAAGCATTTATTGATAAAGTAAGTACTTTATTAAATAATCGTTCTGTGGTATTTAAGCAAGTAATAAGCCCAGATAATTTCGATGCAAGTAACTATACGAAAACTAAAATGACTGAAATCATTGAAAAAATTCTTATAGGTGATTTACAACCGAAAGGTGGAAATACCCAGGAAACGATTTTGCGAGAAATTTTTGGTGATTGGTATAATACTAAATATAATGTTAAAATGGATGGCGATGGAATTGATGTTATGTCGCCAGGTAAAAAAGCTCTCGTTTTGCTTAAACTGCTTATAGATTTAGCGGAAAGCAAATGTCCTATACTTATTGATCAACCGGAGGATGACCTTGACAATCGGTCTGTTTTTAATGATCTTATTCCTTTCATTAAGAAAAAGAAAAAAGACAGGCAAATAATTGTTGTTACTCATAATGCTAATGTGGTATTAGGAGCTGATGCCGAGGAAGTCATTGTGGCCAATCAGCAAGGTAATAACTCAAAGAACAAAGAAAAACGCTTTGAATACAGATCGGGGTCGATAGAAAATGATTTACCTATATATAAAGCAGATGGAGTGACTGTTGATGAAGGAATATTGAATAGTCAAGGTATACAACAGCACATATGTGATATCCTTGAAGGCGGCGAAAAAGCCTTCGAATTGCGAAAACATAAGTATCATATATAAATTGCAAGCCTTATTCAATTACCTGTGGAAAATTGTCATGTTTAAAGGACAAAAGCAAATTTCGTTTTACGCTTACAAATTGTTGCTATTGAATTTTTCCATCAACCCAGTACTATAAAGGAAATTAAGATATATAGACTATAGAAGCTCTGTAACAGTAAAAGGATTCTATTGCAGAGCTTTTTTTATATTTTGATGAAAAAGTCCTTGGACAATTCGGCCCTGATGTTGCTTGTCTGTATGGAAATTATGTTAGTATGAATGTGAAGGAAAAGGAATCCGTAGATCCGGAGTAACCAGGGAATTAAAACACCACTCATATTAAAAAGCTGATATCTGAAAGTTATTCTGTTAAGTATGGCAGTATTTTTTATGGTGAAAAGCTTACAAGTGCAATTGATGATGGACTGGTGAAGCAAATATGTTGAGCCTTATAATATATAAAAATCAAGCTCTCTGAGTTTTCGAGAGCGTACCAATGATAAATAAAGGGGAAATTTATTATGAATGCAGCCAATCAAATGCAGGAACAGTTTACACCACAGAGTATGTCGCTAAGTGAAATTTTCACAGATAAGGATCCTATATATCAGATTCCGGATTATCAGCGCCAATACAGCTGGAAGGATGAGCAGGTAACACAGCTCTGGGATGATATTTATGAAGCTTATCAGAATAACAGAGAAGACAGCTCCGTTGATACCAATTATTTTCTTGGCTCGCTGATAGTTATAGCAAAAGGGAATGGTATTGAAGATATAGTGGACGGGCAGCAGAGAGTAACTACGCTTATGATTTTATTATGCATATTGAGAAGGCTGTATCCTAAAATAAACAGTTCTGTTGATCCTGAGAAAAATCCTAGAGTTGTAAAGATAAAAAAGATAGAAAATTGTATATGTGATTCAAATGATATGAAGAGATTGAGATTGCAGTCTGAACCATCCCATGCCAGTGATTTTGCAGAGCTGATTTTTGAAAGGAATGACTTTTCAGATATAAGAAAACCCAGCAAGAAGGAAATTGAATTGGAAGCCAGAAACAGATATATTAATACTGCATATATTTTTAATAATTATTTGACCAGGTTAGGGAAAGATGAATCGGGAAATTTTGTTAACTATCTTCTTAACCAGGTAAAGTTGATAAAAATAACCTGTTATGATGAAGGGTTTGCAATAAAACTTTTCCAGGTGTTAAATGACAGAGGAATGGATTTATCTGCAGCAGATATAATTAAGGGGTATCTGTTGGCACCCATAAACAGAGATGAACATAAGCATGCTGTATTTATGAATGATTGGACAGTTATAGAACAATGGATTTCTGATATGGACAATGTAAATTTAACTGATATGTTTACCTACTATCAATATTATTTATTGGCAAGCAATCCCAAACATTCTTTGGTTGAAGAACTAAAAAGGCAGTTTAAGAATAAAGATTCCAACAGGGTATTGGCGGATTTTAAAAAATTTGTCAGCGAGTATAAAAATATACATGAATCTTCAGATAAGGTCACAAATAGTTTTTGGTATATACCATGGAGTATTTACTGCCTGACATCACTCATTACAGCCCAGCATGTGAAATATGATGAAATGGGTAGATTGAAAATAGTATTGAGACGGTTTTATTATTTGTGCTTGATATCTGGAAAAACTCTTAACGGCATCAAGCAGACCTGTTTTAATATTATAGCTGCAATAAAAAATAAAGAGAGCATTGAAAACATTGAAAAAATCATAAATGAGAAGCTGAAAAAGGATAATATAATAGGAATTGCCATGGAAAAGTTAAACGGAGAGGTTTACTTTGAAAATTGGATTAAGCCCATTCTTTTATTGGTGGAATATAAGCAGAATGACAGTGATGATGTAAATCTTATAAAGATTGATTCAAAATTGCAGCTGGAGCACATTCTGCCCAGGAACTTTTCAAATGCAAGGGGCTGGGAATATTTTGACCAGGAAGCGGGAAACAAATATTTAAATACTCTTGGAAATATGACATTGCTCAGCGGGAAAAAGAACAGACAGGCACAGGATTTTCCTTTTGATGAAAAGATAAAGGTGTATTCCGGACAAGGAAAGAAAGGCAGTAAATCTGAAGGAATTACTAGTTTTAGAATAACCCAAAAAATTGTAGATGACTATAATTCAGCCAAATATCAAAAATCCTGGAATGAAAAGTCAATAATAGACAGGCATCATTGGCTGATTAATCAAATTAAGGAAATACTTGTAATAGGGTCAGACCCCATAACATTTTTTGGAAATAAACGATAGCTTAAAAGCTATTGCGATTTTTAGTGAAAATTTTTTAAAGGTTAATTAAAATGCACTTTCTCAGGGGTGCGTTTTAATTTTTTGAGTTTTTATCTTTGGCAGTTATAGAAATTTCATTTTCAGTTAACTTGCCAATTGAAGATTTACCCTTGATTACTAATTTATCTTTTAATATGTTCCTAAAATCACCATGGCTGTTAAGCATAATGATGTAATACATATAGATATTACTATAATCGCAGTATCACTCATATTGCCACCTCCCCTGCTGTCAATTAACCGCAATGACTCCTTTGTGAGAGATAAAACCTGGAAGATGGCTATCTCTAAAATATTTATGCTTTCTTAGATATTATAGTATAAATGAAAATTTTAGATTTATTTAAATTAATTATTAACCAGAAATATGTATACTTTTGCACCTACATCTAAAGACAGAAAGCTGATAAAAGAGCTGCTGGAAAATGAGGCCATAAATGAAATAGTTTTGCTCCATTTTATGCAATTGTGGGTTTCTGCTTATATTCTTTAAGTTCTGTATCCAGTGATAAAAATAATGGATGTTTTGGGCTGCCTGTTTTGTTGATTTCAAGGCAGTACAATTTATAGCTTTTCAAAAGGCATAAAACATCAGAAGCTCTATTGCAGAAATCACTGCCATTTCCCCAGCCTGCAATTATTTTATCTGCATTTTTTACAGCTTTTAAAATATATTGGTTATTTTTTATACCCACAGGGTCTGAAACATTTTTCAAGGATTTTGCATCAGTGCATCTGTATGCAAAGAGATTTACTATTTCCAGAGAGCCGAAGTTCCAGTGCTTAGCAAAAGATATACATTTTTTTACTGTAGTGTCATCCTCGAAGGTGTCTGCGGTGCTTGGATTTAACAATATAAAAACTACTTTACCTGAATTTTCATTCCATATCCGTGATAGAGTGTATCTGTATTTCCCTGTGAGGTCTATGAAAGCATATTTCTTCATGTGACAACATCCCCTTTAAATTTTTTATTATACATCATCAAGTTGTATATTCTCCAATAGTGTTAAATAATCCTGCCGTAAACTATCTTCCCGGGATCATGAACAAAATATTTTTATCCACAGTGTGGATTATTATAATTTATTTTGATAAAATGAAGATAATGAATATGTGATTCAATGTATAGGAACTTATGTTCTGGTAAATACTAATAATACAGTAATATATTATTAGGAGGAAGATGATATGCCGGAGGATAGAGTTCATCATGAACACGATGTAGGCTACAAGTATATATTTTCCCACAAGGAAACATTTCTGGAGTTATTGAGGGGATTTGTCAAAAAGGATTGGGTTAACTTGATAAAAAGTGAAGATCTAATGCTTGTAGATAAATCTTATATACTTGAAGATTTCAGTGAGGAAGAATCGGATATTGTATACAAGGTAAATATAGAAGGGCAGGAAGTGATATTTTACATCCTTCTGGAATTCCAATCCAGAGTGGATTACAGGATGCCCATGAGGCTGCTGTTTTATATAGTTGAGATATGGAGAGAGATACTGAAAAATACTTCAAAAGATGACAGGCGCAGAAAGGATTTCAAACTGCCTGCAGTTGTTCCCATGGTGCTTTACAACGGTAAAAATAAATGGACTGCTTACAGGAATTTTAGAGATGTATTAAGCGGCAGTGAGTTGTTTGGTGAAAATATAATAGATTTCAGATATATATTGTTTGATATTTACAGATATGATGAAAGCCAGCTTGAGAGTATGGCTAACATGGTATCTACTGTATTTCTGCTGGACAAGGAAATAAGTAAAGAGGATTTGATGAAGAGGCTCAGACTTACGGCATATGTTCTTAAAAAGATAACCCCTGAGCAATTTGACATACTTAAAATCTGGCTGAAGGGTATAATGAAACCCAGGTTGGACAGGGAATCTAAAATAAGGGTAGAGGAAATATTGAAAAAATCCAGTCAAGGGGAGGTGGATTCTATGGTATCTAATTTAGGTAAGACTATAGACAATATTATAAGAGAGGGAAGAGAAACAGGTTTGGAAGAAGGCAGAAAAGAAGGCAGAAAAGAAGGCAGAAAAGATGGATTACTTCAGGGACTGAAAAAATTATTGGGTATTAAGTTTTCTGATACTTCCTATATGAGTAAAATAGAAGGGATAGAGGATGAAAATACTTTGAACTCTGTATTTGAGGATGCGGTTAAGAGTAATTCCATTGAAGAATTTAAAGAAAAGTTGAGACAGAGAAAACTAAATTAATGTATGGGGTCTGACCCCATACAAAAAACGGAAAATATTTTCAAGCTTCAGTAGATTTCCGTTTAAAACTATTCTCTGAAAATAATGAATAAAATAGATATAAATTATATGTTTATAAATGCCATAACGAGGAATATGTTTTTTTGTATACTAAATATAAAATGAGGTGTTTTAGATGAAACCCAGTGTAGATGATGTTTGGAATTTAATAAGTCAATTGACACCACAAGAAAAAAATAATTTATAATAAGCTGCATGAAGACATAAAGCTTAAACTTAATGATATTTTGAATAATGTAAGTAAAAGGACAGAATCGGAAAAAGTTGATTTTAAAGTAATAAACAAAGAAGTTGAATTAGTGAGAGAAAAAAATCATGCAGAAAATTAGAATAGAAATTTTAATTTAGTTCCAGCTATTCATGAAGATTTAATGGATTATAAGATAGCAAACAATAAACTGTTTGCTAATATTGTGGCTGTTAAATATTTACTTCCATATAAAGATTAACTGGAGGAAAAAACCGGAAAGCAGTACTGTATGGAACGATGTTCGTGGCTATTATTTATCTTGTAATAAATTTCTTGGCAAGTGGAATATTGTCTCAAGGTCAGCTTGCAAAATCTACAGCTCTTTTTGCTGAGTGGATGTTATATAATATAGGCATGTAATTATTTATTTAATTTGAGGTGAAAGTATGGAGTATTTAGTTGTAAAAACCACAAAAACGCAAGAGTTTTTAGATATAACAGACCTTTTGAACAAAATAGGTATCTTCATATGGAAGGCAATTCCCATGCTCATATAAAGGCTTCATTGATGGGTTCGACCTGTAGTGTTATTATTGAAAATGGAAAATTAAAAATGGGAACCTGGCAGGGAATATATTTTTGTGAATTTGATGGCCCAAGAAATAGAAAAGTATATATAAAAATAGTTAGAGATTAATTTGATTTTATATATCTATAATTGTAATCAAAGAAGAAAGAGCTAAGGAGCTACTATTAAATTTAAAATATAAAATTGTGCAATGACAATTTAAAGTATGGAATCATCAGAAATGGTGGTTTTTTTTGTTATTGAAAACTTGTAGTGACCTATTTTTTTAATCATTTTATTATGGGCTCAATATCATCAGGGGTCAATTTAATGGCGTTACTCTGGTTAAGTGTAAATAAAAACTTAATATAGAGTTCCTGTGCATATTATACTGAAATTAAAAAAACTTATGGCGAGTTTTGAAAGAATGAATATAAATTAAAAAGAATGTTGTATTATTATATAAAAATATCCATATATATGAAGGATTTTGCAAAAAAAAATAGAATATATTTCTTAATATATAAAGATGATGATTGGAGGGCAAATTGTGGATGAACATAAATTTTATATAGTAAAAATTGACATAGGAAGTAAACAAAAATATATTTTCAGAAGTAATAGATTGAGGGAAATAATAGGGGCATCAAAAATAATAAAGTTTGTTTCAGAAAAACTTGGTGGTGAAGTACTTAAATATATGCAGCTGAGTGATAAGCATTTTGGCAAAAAAGAAGGTTCAGATAATTTAAATGATGGTCATAAATTGTTTGCAGCAGGTGGGAATTCCATGTATATATTTTCAAGTATTAATAGTGCAAAAAGATTTAATGAAATATTCAGTAAATTTGTTATGGAAAAATTTGATGGACTTGAACTTTTATTAATAATAAAAAAATTTGATATTTATAATGAAAAATTAATTGATATATATGATATCATGGAAAAAAAATTAACTGCAAAAAAAGGCAAACTAAAAAATCAGTTTAAAAGAATAGGCTACGGATTGACGGAATTATGTAAAAGTACTAGAAAACCTGCTGTAGAAATATTCCATGAAAAACAGAATGATGAAAAGTTTTATGCATCAAGAGAATCAAATGATAAATTAGATTTTTTTAGTGTAATATATGAAGAACATAATAAAAATAAAATTGACAGAGAGAAAGGATTTCAGGTTAAATTTGAAGAGAATTTTATCAAAAAGTGCGGACTAAATGATGATTATGATATACCAAATGAATTTAAATTTACGGATAAAATTGATGAGATAGGTGGCAGTTCTGATAAGGGAGGCGGATACATAGGGATAACATGTATAGATGGAAATGGAATGGGGAAAAGGATACAGAGTTTTAATAAAAGATTTGATCATGTGTATAGAGAAAATATTTTTGAAGGAAATATTGAATATATAAAAGAATTTAATAAATTAACTGAAGAAATAACTGTATGTTATGAAAATGTTTTTAAAGAGACAATAGCAGAACTTATAGATAATTATGAAAATTATGCAGAGAGCATAGGATATGAGGGAAAGTCTGTAGATAAACAAGCAAGAAATATAATACCTCTAAGGCCTATAATTTCAGCAGGAGATGATATCACTTTTATAACTAATGGAAAACTATCTGTTGATATAACAAAAAAATTTATTAAAAAAATAACAAGTAGAGAAATCGCATTTGAAAGTGAAGAAAACAAAGAAAAACTGACTGTTGGAGCCGGGGTGGCAATAGTAAAAGAAAAACATCCATTTTTTAGAGCTGTAAAAATAGCTGGTGAATTAGAAGAAAATTCGAAGAAAAAATTAAAAGAAATTAAAAATAAGTATGAAATTCATGGGATTGGCAGTTATGATGCTTCCATAATTGACTGGCAGCTTGATAGAGGAAATGTGATGGGTGATCTTTCGTATATCAGGACTGAAAATTCTTTTGATCTTGATCCAGAAGTGCAGGATAAATTGGCAGGTAGACCATATATAATAGATGAAATTGATTATGAGAACAAAAAAATGTTAAATAAAGAATATAAAAATAATAGTGATAAGCTTGAATATTTAAAACCTACTGTAAACTATAATTTTTATTATTTTGAGAAAATATTGAATGCGATCAAGCAGACAAACAGCAGGAGCAATATAAAGGGATTTTTTAGAGCTATGAATTCAAGTAAAGAAGATTTTAAACTGTTTGCATTAAAATATAATCTTCAAAAAACATTGAATTTTTATAATAATAGTAAATTTGATGTTTATGCTTTGAAGCAGCCAATATATGATGCCATTGATATTATGGATCTGTATACTCATGTGAAAGGAGGAAATAGAGATGATTAGATATCCAATCACTGTAGAATTATTATCGGAGACTATATTTGGAAATGGAGAATCCAAAAATGGCATAGTGAATACAGAAATACTTTTGGATGAAAATGGGTTTCCTTATTTTTTGGGAAAAACTTTTAAAGGAAATATGAGAAATTCTGTGGATAAAATCTTAAAACCATATTATAAAGATGACTTTGAAAACATATCAAATTCACTTTTTGGTGTTGGGAGCATGGAAAAAAGTGGGGAAGGCAAATTGAGATTTACTAACTTTTATTTGCATAAAGATATTGTGGATTTATTTTTAGATTATAGAAATGATAAAAATATTATTATGCCATGTCTGACAGATATAAGATATGCAATTAAAATAAATGACAATGGTGTATCGGAAGATAAATCCTTAAGAGCAGCAAGAGTTTTAAAAAAGGGGTTGGTATTTGTTGGATTCATAGAGAGTGATACAGAATTGGATAAGAGTGAAATTGAATTTATTAATATGGCTGTTAATTCCCTTAAAAATTTAGGAGTGCATAAAAGTAGGGGAAAAGGCAGCGTGAAGCTATCTCTACTGGAAAAACAGGAGGTAGATAACTATGAATATAGAGAATTACATGAAGATGAGTTTGATTATATATTTTATGAGTTGGACTTAAAAGAACCGGTAAAGATAGGAGATAGCCAGGCTAAATATGATTATGAAGAAAGTAAATTTTATATAACGGGTTCCTCTGTTAGGGGAGCTTTACTCAATAGATACAGTTATATGCAGCAGGAAAATGATAAAGATTTTGAAGCTGTTCTTAAAAATGTTGGGTTCTATGATGCATATCCAATATGTACTTATAATAATGAAAAGCATTTTTCATTTCCCACTCCAAATCTATTTAGAATAACAAAAGATAGGGATAAATCCAATGATACTGTATATAAAAAAGAAGAATTTTCTATGGTATTTGATGATGACTTAAATTGTGGTACAAATAGAAAAATTAAAAAACTTAAGAAAGGCGTTTTTTCATTTTATTTAAATAACAGATTATATCAATTTAATGTAAAAAAAGATTTTAGATTTCATCACTCAAGACAAAAAGACAAATCTAATATATTCAGATATGAAGCTATTGCAAAAAATCAAAAATTTTACGGAATAATTGATGTCTCTAACATAGAGAAAAAATTGAAAATGTATATTTACAAGGACATTTCAAAAAATAATATTTTTTATTTAGGAGGATCCAGGACAGGCGGATATGGTAAGGTACTCATATCAAATGTGGAGAACATTAAAGATTTTGACAGACTCAAAGAGAAATTACAATATTTTAACACTACTTACTATAATGATGATAAAAGTTTGTATATCTATTTTTTATCCAGCACAGTTTTAAGAGATAAAAATCATCAGATAACTCAACAATTTGAGAGAGACTATCTAAATAAAAAATTAGATTTAAACCTCAGCCAGCAGGAATATAATGAAATAAGCTATGAAATAGAACCTGCAGTCATCACGGGATTTAATACAAAATGGAAGTCCAGTTTACCACAGGTTTATGGAATTGAAAATGGAAGCACTGTAAAAATCAAATGTGAAAATAAAATAAAAAAAGTAAATATAGATAATTTTGTAAAGGAACAGCATGGTGACAGAAAACAGGATGGTTTTGGTAGAGTTATTATAAACCCTGCTTTTCTGAATATTAAATCAATAGGATATATAGATAATATTGATAATGAAAATCATAATGCTGATAATGAGTATTATAGATATTCAAAAGTTGCTGAGAACAATATTGAAATAATTAAAAATAGAATAGATGAAGTAGTCCTTGATGAACGCATAAAGAAATATATAGCTGACAGTAAAAATAAAATTAGCAGCTTGAATAATACACAAGTGAATAATGTTATATCAACTTTGGATTTAATTTTAAATAGTAAAGGAAATTATTTAGATGAACTCAAGAATTATATTGAAAGACTTAAAATTACAACGGAAAATAATTCTAGAAATAAAGCCAATCAAAGTATGTTAAGTCAAGAAATATTTGATGGATATAATTTAAATTCAATTTGTGGTTTATGTGAAAATAAAGAATCAATAAGGAAGGTTTTAAATAAACTTATTGGGAAGGTAAAAGAAAATGATGTGGAAAGAGTTTTCTTAAATTTAATCAGGGATTCAATTTATTATTCCTTAAAGAAAAAGAATGAGGGTGAAAATAGTGAAGCTCAATAAAATAAAACAATATTTGAGTATTGTAAAAAATATATCGCCTATTAGAATAGGAAATGGAGAAGATGAAGGGAATGGACTGCTCTTAATTGACAAACACGCTGTTATCAGTGGTACAACATTAGCAGGGGCATTTAGAAATTTCTTAAATAATAAGGATAGCTCAATATATGATCTTGTATTTGGTGAAGACGGAGATATATCAAGTATATATTTTTATGATTCTTTTTCTATAGAAGAAATTGACATTAAAGATTTAAAATGTAGAGAACATGTGAAAATTGACTATAAAACTTCATCTTCTTTTGAAAAATGTTTGTTTAATGAATATCATATATTGGAAGGCAAAACTTTTAATCTTACCTTTGAAATAAGGGGATTTGAATTATGTGAAGAAAAGTATACTGAATTGTGCAAGATGCTGGAAGAATTCATAGAACTGCTGTCAGACGGAAGGATAGCCATAGGGAGCAATAAAACCTTTGGCTTTGGAAATTTAAAATCAGTTGACGGATATATATATGAGCATGAATTTGATTTATCGGATAAAATAGAACTTTCCAGATACCTTGAAGCAGAACGTATAGAGAAAGAAAAATTAGAAACCAAGAGGATTGAATACTTTGAAAATAACGAGATAAATGTATGTTTTAAAGCATATTGTGAAGATGGGTTTATTGTTAAGGGAAATTTGGAAAGAAGACCAATGAAAAAAGATGGCAGAGATAGAGATGGCAGAGATAGATCTGTAAGCATGCCTTATTATGAAAAAAGTGGGGAGGATAAAATCTATATAATATCATCCTCTACCATTAAAGGAGTTATAAGAAATTATATTGATAAAATATACAGGACATTAGATGCAGATATGAAAGATATAGAGACTATTTTTGGCAAAAGGGTTAATGATAATAGAGAACTGAAGGATAGGGACAATTTACTTGGAAAAGTTATTTTTCATGATGTAAAAGTTAAGGATTTTAAATTACAGACATACAACAGGATAAAAATTGATAGATTTACAGGAGGTGCCATGGGGGGATCTCTTTTTTTAGAAGATCTGCTGACTGTACCCCGATGCAGCCCTGTTAAATTCAACATAACTGTAAAACAGGGAGACAGGAAAGCACTGGCACTTATATTATTGACTTTGAGGGATATAGGCCTTGGTCATCTTCCTATAGGAAGTGGTTCTAATGTTGGTTATGGACGTTTTAAAGGAACAAGTATAACGGTGAAAGACACTGATTACCAAAAGTATACTGTTACATTCAAAGATAAAGGTGAGTTTGATGGGGATTTGTGCAAGTTTGAACAGATCATTTCAGAGGGATTAAGGTGATGGACATGGAAAATTTATGTTTAAACAAAGAGGAAATAAAAAGTGAAATTTTAAAACATGATTTTGAGTTTGCATGGATAAATACCTATAGTGAATTATATTTAAAAAGAACTGATGATATAACTGACTTTGAATTTCTTGATAATTTGATAGAGGCCAAATTTTTTAATAAAGATGAAGAGATGTCAATCATGGAAAATCAGGAGGAAAGGTTTTCTGTAGTTATATTTAATTCAAAGGGAAATGAAGATTATATAGAAGAAGGGCAAATTTTAAAAAAAGGCAGATCTCCTTTCAGGGATGAAAAAAATGGATTTATCTACAAGCTGATAATTAGACATTATTTGAATTATGATTGTGATGGACAAGCTTATGTTGAATATACGAAACTTTATAATATAAAAGAAGAGAAAGATAAGGTGAAGGAATAATGGAGAATAAATATGCATCGGCTCCATATAATTTTATACCATTTCCAGATAAAGTTGTTTATAGGCATTATATTAAAGAATATATGGATAATTTATGTGAAGACGAGTTAGATGATTTAAAAAACAAATCTATAGATGAGCTGCCCTATCATGATAAGTTTTATAAAAATTTAAAATCCGGACATGTAGATTATATGATAAAAACACAGACACCAATGTTTATAGGTGACGGCAGTGGAAATTTTTTTAAGGTTAATGACACTTACACGATTCCAGGAAGTACTGTAAGGGGAAAAGTGAGAAGTAATGCTGAAATTTTATCCTGGTCATATCCTGAATTTATAGAAGATAAGAGATTATGGTATAGAGGAGCTTTTTCAGATGATGTACTTAAAGAAATATATAGAAAGGTACTATTGCCAGAAAAAAATTCAAAAATAAATGATAATGTTAAAGCTGGATATTTAACTAATGAAAATGGACAGTATAAAATAATCCCTGCCAGAGAAGATAAAAACCATAATACTTTTAGAAGCATCCATGAAGGAGAATTGTGCAGGGAATGCGGCAAAATAAAAAAAGGCAGCGGACTGATATCATTTATGTATTTTTTAAATTATAATGAAAATCCCGAGAAGAATTCATGGAATAAATTTAATAAATTGAAAAATGAGAAAAAGTCTTTAGAAAATGAGTTAAAAAAGAAAATAGGTAATAAAGAAGATAAAGAATTAAATATTAGAATTAATAAAATTGAAAGAGAAAAAAAAGATATACTTAAAAATAGTACAAATAGGTATTATAAGCCATATCATTGTAATATTAAATATAAAATAGATAAGGATAATAAGTTGGAAATCACAGATATAAAAAAATTTGATTATGATGAAAATTATGGTATCCTTATGAATTCCAATAAGATAAAAGGAAGCAATAAGCAAAATCATTATATAATATATGCACCTGATTTAAATGGAAAACCTAAAATCATAGATAAAGATTTAAAAGTCAGTTTTGAAACAAATGTTAGGTATAGCATAAAAAATACACCGGATCAATTTAAATTACCGGATAGAGGGAAAACAATACCTGTTTTTTATGTTCTGGGAAAAAACGATAAAATTGATTCATTTGGATTTACGCCATATTTAAAAATACCTTATGAAAAATCTGTATTGGACGGACTTAAAATAAAACAAGAGTATAAGAATCAAGCCTTAGATTATGTTCAAAGCATATTCGGGTTTGCAAACTTTAGTTATAATGGCAATGATGTTTCATATAAAGTAAAACCCGTACTAGACAAACAACTGTCTGCAAAAGACTATAAGGACAATAATGTTTCATATAAGGGAAGAGTGTACTTTACAAATGCAAAATTATGCAATCAGAAAAGTGCTGTTAATTCAATCCTCAAGAGCCTTATGAACCCTAAGATAAATTCTTTTCAGCTTTATTTACAGCAAAACGAGATAAAAGATGAAGGTTTTCAAATGGATAAATCAACTTATAAGAAAAGATTAAAAAAATACAAAATGAATTTAAAAACTTATAGCGGTGATTTTAATCTCAGGGGTCAAAAATTTTATTGGATAAAAGATAAGCCAGATATTAAAAGTGGCTGCAAAAACAAAGCAGATCCGCAAGAAAATCAATTTGCAGAATTGACTCCTATAGAAAGTGAAGCTGAATTTAAAGGAAGGATTTATTTTGAAAATTTATCCAATGATGAGCTGGGTCTATTGCTGATGTCTATAAAGCCCTTTGAGGAAGCTGTTGAAAATATAGGACAGGGTAAACCATATGGATTTGGAAAAGCTAAATTCAATATATTAGATGTTAAAGCAGTGGATTTTACCAATCGGTTTAAAAAATTCAATTGCAGGGAAGAAGAATATGTAAATTTAGATATTGAAAAATGTAAAAAAGCATTTGAAGATTTTATGAAAAACAGCCTTGGGTGTAAATTGAAAGAAACTTATAGATATAAATGTTTTTGCATAAGTAAGTATAAGAATCAAGTTCCTAAAAATGAAGAAATTGAATATATGGAGTTGAAAGAATTTAAAGATAGAAAAGTATTGCGGGATATGAACTATTATGTAGAAAAAAGCTACGAAGATAATGAAAATGAGTCTGGGGATATTAATATGAATGAATTAGTAAAAAAGTTTGGGAGTAAATTTGGATCTGACAAAGTCAGCAGGATAAAAAATAAATAGCTTGAATGTTAGTTGAAAAATATTTAATGAAATTGGGGGAATAGAAATATGGATATAGATAAAAAAGAAGAGAAAACCATTAAAAAAGTCTATGAAAATTATGAAAATATAGAAAAGTCCTTGGTTAATCAATTGTTATTGGAAACTCCCAATCAACAACTTACAATGGGAATATACAGAGAAAGGGTCTGGAGAGATTTATTTGAAGAAATTGTTCCTAAAAAATTTTGTATAGATCAGGGAATATTTGTTATGGATTCACATGGACATATATCAGATGAAGTGGATCTAGCTATATTTGATGAACAATATACTCCGTATATTTTCAATTATGGTAAGATAAAATTTATTCCCATAGAAGCAGTGGCAGTAGTTATACAATGCAAAAGCAAAGAGTTAAATAGTTCTGTACTTGAAAGATGGATTGAAAGTATAGATAAACTTACCACATCATTGAATTCAGTAGCAAGGGTTATGACAGGAGTAATTGACAACAATATTAAAAACACAAAGCCAAAAAAATCTCAGACTTCAACGAGGCCAATAAAAATATTATGTTGTATTGGAGAAAATGAAAAAATAGGAGAAAAAATAAGAAATATGTTTGATATTTGTCTTTATGTCAGTAAAGAAATGAATTCTTTAAAAAAAATAATTGAATATGAAAATTGGACATATTATCAATGGTATGAAGAATTAAATCATTTTAAATTGGAAAGGTTTGGAGGCGAGTCCGAATTATACAATGAAAACAAAAATACAAGTGGACAGGAAATAGATAAAAAACTTTCTGACATTAAAATCATTGATAATAAAGGAAATGAAAATGTCATACTTTCATTGATATTTCAGCTGAATCAACTTCTTATGCTTATTAATAATCCCATGTTGTTTCCACATGAATCCTATGCTAGAATGTTTAATGAAATTGGAGGAAAATTGGATGAAAAAAATGTTTGAATATTTAGCTTTAGTATTTATTGTATCCAACTTATTCTGTGGACAAGTTGTTTATGCGGATACAAATACTGATAATAAAATAATTGAAAATCAAAACAATATAATGGAAAAGTATCTGAATTTAGAGAGTAAATACAATGCACTTAAAGAAGAATGGTCAGATGAAAAAATTCAGCTTGAAGATAAAAAAAGAAATGTTGATTTAAATATGATTAAAATAATTACAATAATTTCAGGAATTATTGTTCTTGGAGGTGTGTTTGGACCTATTGGGATAAGAAAATATATTATGCACAGAGTTAGTGAAACTGTGGACAAAAGAGTGAAAAGTGAAGTTAAAAAAATAGTGGAGAATTATGAAAAAGAAGTATAAATCAAGAAAAATAAACAATTATGTATTATATCCTTTCAGGAAGATGATAATAAAATGATTGCTCCAATATTGGAAAGATTCAGGAATAAAGAATATGTATATGTAAATAACGATGCCAAAGATCACATAAATAAATTACCTCTAGATTCAAAAAAACCAAAAAAAATTGACGCTGTTATTTTTAATAACATAAATAACAATTTGGATAATCTGGATGAGATACATATAAAAAATATTAAATACACCGTAGAAAAAATGAAGTCAAATAATGATTATTTAGTATATTTAGGGCTAAAAAAAGGAAGGTTTGATCTTGGACAATATAGTGTGGGAATAAAAAACGTGAACTATGCTAACTCGGAGATAACGCTGTATGCCAATTTGATGAATGCATTGAAATATCAGGATGATGTTTTATTAAATAAATGGTAAAATTCGTATTTGAAGTTAAAAGTTTATGGTAAAGAGTGAAAAGTAGCAAGTTCGGAAAGGCCTTCACTATGAGGTCGAACATTAATATAAAGATGGGAAATAGTTTAATAAAAAGGCAGAGCTTTTAGCTCTGTTTTCTATATATTAAACGGAATAGGGTATAGCATTCTGCCAACAGATATGTGATAATTATACTGAACGGTAGTTTGTTTCCGCTTTGCCAGTAATGTCAGCTCTTCGTCACGGAAAAAACTTAACCGGATGCCCTCTTTCCTTTGGGGTTCATGGGAACTAATGGAAAAGTTATTTAACCATGACTCATCACCTATAAAAATATGCACTTATAGATAAGTGTATATTTTGAATAATGTAAGTAAAAGGACAGAATCGAAAAAAGTTGATTTTAAAGTAATAACCAAAGAAGTTGAATTAGTGAGAGAAAAAAATCATGCAGAAAATTAGACTGGTTATAGGGTTATAGATAGCAATATTTTTGTAAGTGCATTTTGAGGAAGTAAGAATGCAAAATTTTTAGTTAAAGAAATTTTTAATGATGAGTATGACTTGATTATAAGTGAAGAACAGCTCAGAGAAATAGATGAGGTATTGAGAAGACCTAAATTTACTAAATATATTCTTACATGGGAGATTAAAGAGCTTATAAGCTTATTATCTTTGAAAATTATTGTCCCGGCAATATATGATAAAATTAATGATTGCAGGGATAAAAAAGATAATATGATATTAGAGGAAGCAGTATACGGAAATGCTGAATATATTATTACAGGTGATGAGGATCTGCTTGTATTAAATCCATATAAGTGGATTAAGATTTATACATTGAAAGAATTCTTAATTCAGATGTATGATTTGTAAAATGTTTTTGGAGATGGTGGCAAATCCCACTCTGTAATTTTGGGGGGACTGATTTAAATACAAAGAAATGGAAATTAATTATGCCTGACAGAGCAGTGCTTATGTGTATGTCATAAATATAGAACGGGGCAGTGACCCTGCTCCATTTTATGCAATTATGAGGTTTTGTTTATATCCTTTAAGTTCCGTATTCAGTGATAAAAATAATGGATGTTTTGGAGTGCCTGTTTTGTTGATTTCAAGGCAATATAATTTATAGTCTTTTAAAAGTGATAAAACCTTAGAAGCTCTATTGCAGAAATCACTCCCATTTCCCCAGGCGGCAATTATTTTATCCGCATTTTCTACAGCTTTTAAAATATAAAGGTCATTTTCCCTGCCTACAGGGTCAGAAATACTTTTCAAGTATTTTGTATCAGTGGATCTGTATGCAAAGAGATTTACTATTTCTAATGAGCCAAAGTTCCAGTGCTTTGCAAAAGAGATGCACTTTCTTACAGTGCTGTCATCTTGAAAAGCATCCGCTGTGCTTGGATTCAACAATATAAAAACCACTCTGCCTAAATTTTCATTCCATACCCGGGATAGGGTGTATCTGTATTTACCCGTAAGATCTATAAAAGCATATTTCTTCATGTGACAACATCTCCCTCTAAAAATTTCTTTATAAATACATATTCTTTAGTAATGTTGAATAATCCTGCTGTAAATCACACTCTCAAAATAATGAACAAAATATTTTTATCCACAGTGTGGATTATTATAATTTATTTTGATAAAATGAAGATAATGAATATGTGCTTCAATGTATAGGAACTTATGTTCTGGTAAATACTAATAATACAGTAATATATTATTAGGAGGAAGATGATATGCCGGAGGATAGAGTTCATCATGAACACGACGTAGGCTACAAGTATATATTTTCCCACAAGGAAACATTTCTGGAGTTGTTGAGGGGATTTGTCAAAAAGGATTGGGTTAACTTGATAAAAAGTGAAGATCTAATGCTTGTAGATAAATCTTATATACTTGAAGATTTCAGTGAGGAAGAATCGGATATTGTATACAAGGTAAATATAGAAGGGCAGGAAGTGATATTTTACATCCTTCTTGAATTCCAATCCAGAGTGGATTACAGGATGCCCATGAGGCTGTTGTTTTATATAGTGGAGATATGGAGAGAGATACTGAAGAATACTTCAAAAGATGACAGGCGCAGAAAGGATTTCAGACTGCCTGCAGTTGTTCCCATGGTACTTTACAATGGTAAAAATAAATGGACTGCTTACAGAAATTTTAGGGATGTATTAAGCGGCAGTGAGTTGTTTGGTGAAAATATAATAGATTTCAGATATATATTGTTTGATATTTACAGATATGATGAAAGCCAGCTTGAGAGTATGGCTAACATGGTATCTACTGTATTTCTGCTGGACAAGGAAATAAGTAAAGAGGATTTGATGAAGAGGCTCAGACTGACGGCATATGTTCTTAAAAAGATAACCCCTGAGCAATTTGACATACTTAAAATCTGGCTGAAGGGTATAATGAAACCCAGGTTGGACAGAGAATCTAAAATAAAGGTAGAACAAATATTGGAAAAATCCAGTCAAGGGGAGGTGGATTCTATGGTATCTAATTTAGGTAAGACTATAGACAATATTATAAGAGAGGGCAGAGAAACAGGTTTGGAAGAAGGTAGAAAAACAGGTTTGGAAGAGGGCAGAAAAGAAGGCAGAAAAGAAGGCAGAAAAGAAGGCAGAAAAGATGGATTACTTCAGGGACTGAAAAAATTATTGGGTATTAAGTTTTCTGATACTTCCTATATGAGTAAAATAGAAGGGATAGAGGATGAAAATACTTTGAACTCTGTATTTGAGGATGCAGTTAAGAGTAATTCCATTGAGGAGTTTAAAGAAAAGTTGAGACAAAGAAAATTGAATTAATGTATGGGGACTGACTCTTATACAAAAAAATGGAAACCATGTATGTCCACCGGGTCTGAAGTTATAAGTAAGAAAGAAGTGATATTTTGGATTTTATAAGTAAAAGTGATATGGAGAAAATCAGGAGTGCAGGTGAAAAGCGAAGAGTGAAACTGCCTGATGGTACATTTGTTCCTGCACTGGGCCAGGGAACCTGGTATCTTGGTGAAAATCCTTCAGCAAGAGAAGGTGAGATCAAAACTCTGAGACTTGGAATAGAACTGGGCATGACCCTTGTAGATACTGCGGAAATGTATGGTGACGGTGCCTCTGAGCTTCTGGTGGGTGAGGCAGTAAGGGGAATTAGAGACAGTATATTTCTGGTTTCAAAAGTATATCCCCACAATGCAGGGTTGAAAAATATATTTACTGCCTGTGAGAACAGTTTGAAAAGGCTTGGCACGGATCATATGGATCTTTATCTTCTTCACTGGAGAGGAAGTGTACCTTTTCAGGAAACTATAGACTGCATGGAAAAGCTTAAAAAGCAGGGGAAGATTTTGAGATGGGGGGTATCCAATCTTGACACAGCCGATATAGAAGAACTTATGTCCTGCAGGGGCAGTGAAAACTGTATGGTCAATCAGGTGCTCTACCATCTGGGTTCACGGGGTATTGAATTTGATCTGCTGCCCTGGCAGAGAAAGCGTAATATTCCAGTTATGGCCTATTGTCCAATAGCCAAAGGCGGAAGGCTGAGAAAAGAGCTGCTGGAAGATGAAATTCTAAATGAAATAGCAGTGAAATATAATGCAAAACCCCTTCAGGTGCTTCTGGCATGGGTTATAAGAGAAAATGATGTAATTGCAATTCCCAAGGCTTCCAGTAAAGAGCATGTTATAGAAAATGCACAAGCTGCATCCGTTATTCTGTCAGAGGAGGATGTGGATAAACTTGACGGGGTATTTCCAAAGCCGGATAAAAAAGTAAGACTTGAGATATTATAACGGAGGCGGTGGGAACTGTCCTCACACATGTTCCGTTAAGGACGGCACCATCAGTCAGTCTTTATTTAGAAATAAAGCTGGCTGATGGTCTTGATTTTTTATAAAGATAAATATATCGCTGGAAAAATTTCATGGCATTTTATATTAGTAATATAAATAAGGGCTGCTTCAAAATTATAGTTTATGGCTTGAGAACTGATAATTTGGAATTTCATATACGAGGCAGCTATTGCAGTATATTAAGGCATTGTATATAGAACTGATGGGGTCGGGATACTGCATTTAGGTATTTTTTTCGTATTATGTCTTGTTTTTCCATGGAAATATTTTTATAATATATATGGATGGAAAATTTAATGAAAAGGTTTGAATTGATATTGACAAAAGAATAAATTCCCCGGGGGAATGACAATGGTTTTTCAGCTGCTGAAGGCTTTTTTACAGTAAGGTTTGACTGAGTTGGATGTTGGAGAAATCACTTGTACAAGCTTTTGATGATTATAGCAGTTGGATTAAATATGGTTGGTGTTGATGGAATTAAGATGGAAGATTGTCTGTCTGCAATTATTGCAGCTCCTGTTTTATGCTGGATGGCAGTGATGATGTGAAATATTAAATTCTATAATGGGTTTTTCCCATTGAATTATTGGAATTATTCCTTTAGGGCAGTTAGGATGTAATGCAGCCAGGGATGAACATTATTTTCTGTCAAATGTTACATATGATATTATATGGGGAGAGGATGAGTGGGTGATATGCAGAAATCAAAGTTGGTTAATAATGCGACCCTGATAGTTATCGCTGGTTTTTCCACTGCTTTTATTTACTTCTGCATCAATTATGCACATATATTTTTGCATAATTCTGAATATTTACTTTATAATTTGTTTTATAATCATATATTCTATGTATTGATAGACCATAAAATTATAATATTTCTTATGGAAATATTATGGATGCTTATCCTATATATAATAGTAAAAAAATATGCCAGGGTGAAGTTTTTTTTTGCCATGACGGTTATTGTACTTAATTTGATTTACATAATATGGAGGATAAAATATACTATACCTACAACCAGCAAAATAGGAATGGTTCTTGGTGTTGCACTTATATTATCAGAATTATTGGGTTTTTTTCAATCCACCATATACAGCATATTATTTTATAAACCCTACAAGCCCAAAGAAATGAAAATGGAGGATTTAAATAGACTTCCAACCATTGATGTGCTTATAATGACCTACAATGAACCTACATATGTTTTAAGGAAAACCATTGCAGGATGTCTGAATATTGAATACCCGGATAATCTGTTGAATATTTATATATGTGATGATGGGCATAGAGATGAAATCGAAAAGCTGGCAGGGTTCTTTAAAATACACTATGTAACAAGAGAAAATAATGATTTCGCAAAAGCGGGTAATATAAATAATGCTTTATCCAATTATTGCAGGGGAGAATTATTTTCCGTACTTGATGCGGACATGATCCCAAAGCCCAATTATTTAAAAAAAATGGTAGGCTATTTTAAAGAAAACAATGTAGGGTTTATCCAGTCACCGCAGGTTTTTTATAATCCGGATCCCTTTCAATACAATTTGAATCTGGATGATAAAATTCCAAATGAACAGGATTTTTTTATGAGAGAAGTACAGGCCGGCAGGGCAAGGTACAATGCACTGTTTCATGTGGGAACGAATGCATTATTTAGCAGAAAGGCTATAGATGATATTGGCGGCATACCTACTGGCAGTATAACTGAAGATATGGCAACGGGAATGCTGCTGCAGGCCAGAGGATATAAATCGGTATTTGTCAATGAAATACTGGCAGTGGGATTATCTGCTGAATATTACAAGGATTTTGCAAAGCAGCGCAAGAGATGGTGCAGGGGAAATATACAGGTGTCAAAAAAGTGGAATCCACTGACTATGAAGGGACTGACCTTTATCCAGAGACTGCTGTATTTTAGTGGAATTTTGTATTGGTATTCAGGTGTATCAAAAATGATCTACATTTTGTGCCCTATAATATATCTTATATTTGGCACTCTTATAATAAAAGCCAGTACAATGCAGCTGCTGCAGTTTTTTGTACCTTCATACGTATCTTATATTTTGATGTTTAAATCACATTCATCCCAATATAGATCTTTAATTCTCAATCATATATATGAATGTGCCACATCTCCATTTTTGGCGTTGGCTTCTTTATCGGAACTTATATTTGCAAGGGAATTGAAGTTTAATGTGACGTTAAAAGGCCACATAAAGAGAAATATCTTTGTGAGCTGGGGTTTGCTGGTGCCTCAGTTGGTATTGTTTATAATGACCATACTGGGATTTGGAATAAGCTTAAATAAAAATTTTGCCGTCAATTCAATAGAACTAAAGGAATCCATAACCATCAACATAATATGGGCGGGCTACAACCTTATTGGAATAGTAATGACAATGCTGCTGTCCCTGGAGAAGCCCAGATATAGAAGCTCGGAAAGGAGAATAGTGGATTGTAAAAGTAGTTTGATTCTTTCAGACTCAACAGCGCTTAATTGTAGGATAAATGATATAAGTGATTCGGGAATAGGAATCAGTATCAACAGCAATAAATTAGGCCATCTTGATGTAGGCGATATCATAAAAATAAAAATAGGTGAAGGTGATGCATTCTGCAGGATATTAAGGTGCCGGGAAAATAATTTTGGATGCAGGTTTATCAACTTATCTAGGGAGCAATATCTTAATATCGTAAAATATGAATTTCACAATGAAAATGGATATTACAGTGTTGAAAAGCAGAGTTTTGCCTACAACAAGCTGGAAGGTAAAGATGATAATAAATTAGAACCCATGGATGATGATATATTCAAAAGTAATGTTGTCACTGCTGCTTTTCCCGGGGTGAGCATTAAAGAAGCACCTGAAGCGAATTATATTGCTGCAAAACCAATTGAAAATGAAGTTATCACAGAAAATCAGAATGACATTAAAACCGGATACTATGCAAACCTGCCGGCAGATGTAATTTTAAAAGATATTGCAAAATTAAATGACACCCAGATTACAATAATAAAAATGTATAAAGAAATTACAGATCTAAAGGAACAATTAAAAAACAATCAGAGAGACTGACAAAAAAATGTAAGGGGGTCAGACCTCCTTACATTTTTTTACATTTGGTTTTTATTTGAACATGAGTCCGTTTATTATCTGTTCTGTAATCATGAGAGCTCCCTTCAGTCCCAGGTGGGTTTTGGGTATAACATCCACATATCCCATGGAGGGAAGAGATATTTCAATTCCGCTGAAGATATGACCCTTCAGTTTAAGCATTGCAATTGTATTTCCATTGGCAAATACCAGTTCGCTTTTCGTATCTAATATATCTGACCCCAAGGTATTTTCAAGGTTGAAGCTTTTCAGCAGCTCCTTTGTCTTTTTTTTGAAAAGACTGCTCTGTTCATTCAGTACTGATGCGCTTTCCAGTATCATTCCGAAATATTTTACAATAAATGAAGTATAGGAATATATTTCTGAAAATGTTCCTTCAACTGCAAAATTCACACCTTTAGGAAGACCGGTGAGGGAATTCACCCTGGATACATTCACATAGGCATCAGCTCTGGATTTTTCGCTTTCTATCATAAATGGGGAAGGATCTTTTCTCATTATTCTGCATATGTCCCGGATGAATTTTTCTGTTGCCTTAAATCCTATGGGCGGTCCATCACATATGTAAAATGGAGTCCCATACATCTTTTCCAGGAGTTTGGCCGTATTATATCCGTATTCAGGGTTCATCACGATATTGAGACTTGCCCCAGGAACATTCTCAAGGCTTTCAAGACTGCATTCCGAGCATAAAAAGCAATTGATTTCAATATGGCACATTTTAAACAGCCTCTTTATTTCTGCTATGTCCCCTCTGTAATTTTTGTGAAATATGGAGAGACCCAAAATATTAACCTTTTCAGTTTTTACTTTGCTTTTCGGAAAACAGAGCTGTTTGAATATTTCCATAGCTGCCGTTTCGAAACCCATGCATATGTTGTCCGAAAATCCGGGAGTTTCAACTGTAATATATCTTTTGTTTTTAATAGTTTGGCTGACTATTTCTTTCAGATCATCACCTATAAGAGACGCTCCGGGAGAATTTATCACCGCAAGCAGATCAAAGGATATGTTGTCACGCAGGAATTCAAGAGCCTCTCCCAGCTTTTCCCTGCTGCCATAGACATAATCCCTGCTGTCCAGATAGGTGCAGGGGACCCTGGGCTGGCCGAAATACCACTTTTCAGGGTAGCTTAAAGGGTCGAATTCAAGCTGGTGTATGCTCTGGCTGTCGGATATGGCGCTGTGGTAAAATTTACATCCTGTGGGACCGTTTATGAGAACCACTGTGCGGTCAATTCCTTCCACAGCAAAAATAAGGCCTGAAAAACTATCTGGTGTAATATTTCTTAAATAATTGTTCATCATTTTTCCACTCCCCCCTTAAATCTAATTTTATCAATTTAGCCCAGCGTGCTGCTAAATTCAAGCCTGAATAAAAACCTGCATCCGGACACATGGGAATAGTATCTGATATATAAGTTCCGTATTCAGATGAAAATTCATAATTTGAAAGTACAATATCCGGACGGTATTTTTTTATATCGGGTTCCCTGTTTTCTCTGTTATAATTTTCCTCTACATTAAAATTTATTCCTAGATTGCTCCTGAAGCCTGAATCCTGAGAAAAATTGAGTATACCAATCTTTACAATTTCAATTCCTATGTCAAGAACGGTTTTTAATATCCAGTCAAGGCTGTGATTGTAGGTAATAATCAGCAGTTTTTTCCCTGCCAGTATGGGCTTTAGTTTTTCTATTTCCCGAATATACAGCTTTTCATTACAGTTTATAATTTTAACAGCTTCATCCTTTTTCCCAAAAAATTCGCCTATGCTTTTCAGCCATTTTTTTGTTTCTTCAAAGCCCACAGGGAAGGGTTCATTTAGAAATTTGCAGTTATATTTACTGATAAAAAAATTTTTAAGGATTTTTCCGGTATAGTCATTGTAAGCAAGAATATTGAGGGATGCCGACAGAAAATTTTCAAGCCTGTCATATGTAGTTTGGCACAGGAAGCGGCAGTTTACACTTATGCCCATATCAGATAAAAAGTTTTCAATCACTTTAAAATTACTGTTTGTGTTTTTGGCAACAACTTTTTCAAACACAATATTAACTGTATAGGGGACAACAGCAGCATCTTTTTTTATAATTCTTTCCGCCAGGGTTGTATAGCACATCAGCATGCCCTGAAGATAATCACCTGCTATATTGCCGTCGGCTTTAATTGTGATAATGGGCATATCATCTTCCTGAAGATATTCCACACTGCTTATATCATCACCTATTATGCCGGCGGGACATGAACTTATTATAATGACTGCCTTTGGTTTTTTTTGCTTTATTTCCTTGATTTTATTGGCGAGGACTTCGGTGCCTCCGAAGATCATTTCCGCCTCCTTCATATTGGTGCATTCCAAATTAGGAGAAATGGAAACAGGCAGCAGGGAACCCCTTTCAAATAGTCCCCGTCTTCCCGGAGAGCTGATGGTCTGGTATGATATATATGCGCAGCTTTTTGGAGAATGGGCAAGAACCACTGCATCTTTTATGTGTATGCTCATAGTTACGGCACCGTTGAAAGCACATCCGTGGAGAGGTTCGCTGCATATAATGCTTTTTGATAAATAACGGTTCGGGTTGGTTACATCTGTTGAATCCTCCCTTTTAAAGCTTTTATCACCTGAAGGTGTAATAATGGAGGAAATGGAAACATGGGTATCTGGGGAACAGGTTTTTTCTGTATTCAGCACAACGTGCTCCAGCATTTCATCGGACAGGGGTTTTGATTCATAAAGTGTGCATCCGGCTATGATTTTTTGTGCCAGATGATTGAATATATGTGTGATGTGGGAGTCTTTAAATTTTTCCGCCAGTGTCATGTTGGACTTTTCAGATAGGGCAAACTCATCGCTTCTCGGAATTCTGGCACATATGGGCAGATCTACAGCTTCCGCAAATCTCTTTATCCTGGTGTCTTCATCATAAATATTTCTCTGGTTATATATGATTCCTGCTATTCGTCTTTCCTTATTGTCGTAGTTTAATACGCCCCGCAGTATATTGTTTGCTGCATATAATGACATATATTCTCCGGATGTCACAAGAAATATGGTGTCTGCATATTCTCTTCGGATTGGCACTGCAAATCCGCCGCATACCACATCACCCAGTACATCATAAAGTATCATATCATAATCATTTTTAATTTTGAAACTGTCAAGAAGCTCAAAAGTTGTAATAATACCTCTTCCTGCACATCCTACGCCTGGGGTGGGGCCTCCTGCCTCAACGCATCCTATATTGCAGAAACCATTAAATAATATATCATCTATTTTATAATTGATTGGATTTGTGCTTCTTATGTAATCAAGTGCCGTTGTGATCTTCTTCCCGTGCATAAGAAGTCTGGTTGAATCATGTTTTGGATCACAGCCGATTTGAAGTATCCTTTTACCTGAAAGAGCAATGCAGGCGGATAAATTTGCAGCAATTGTGGATTTCCCGATTCCACCCTTTCCATATATTGCAATTTGTTTCATTGCATGTCACCTCTTTGTAATTTTTAATAAAAGTGCCCAAAGTGAAAATATATTGTATATTCATATTGCTAATAATAATCTATCATATATGCAGCGGAATTGTAAATACTGCATGAGACCTGTTCCAGAGCAGATGCATGCCGGGAGAATGCAGTATAATATCTGTATGGTACAGGTATATTTCAGGGATACTTATGTGGAAATTACAGTTGTTTCTGATTTTTCTATCATGCTGCGGTGTATGTGTCCGGCAAAGTGGATTATGGTGTCCCCCAGTTCAGGATCTATATGTGTGTCTCCCAGACATGAAAAGCCATGCCAGTATTTTGCAGCACTGTCACCGGCCTCCTGCCCCAGTTTTTTCCCTTTCAGATATTTGGGTATATTGTATAAATTGCCACAGGGAGTTGTGTTTAACACTTCTGTTTTCAATATGCTTCCCTGTTTATCTGCAAAAAGCCTCAATCTGGGTTTTCCTATTTTGAATTCATCTATAAATTTATTTATTATGCTGAATTCACCTTTGCCCAGCGCACAAAAAGGTTTGGGAAAAGAATACTGGATTTTGTATTTTTCACACTCCTGTATGACCTTCTGTTTTACCCATTTTGTAAGCCAGTTTTTGTTTTCAAGAGGAACAATGAGGGCTCTGCTTTTGCTCTGGCTTATGAGTCGCGGAAGTTCCATGAGAATATCTTCATGTATTCCGATGGCAATGGTCAGTTGGTGGGTTTCAAATTTTGGAGGAAGATAATTTAATGGATCATCTAAAAACAGCGGGTATTCATTTGGAAGATGAAAAATTTCTATACTGCTGCTGTTTTTGATTTCAGGTTCCAGGTGATTGTCCATGACGTATTTTAGATTTGGTATGAATTTTTTATTTGCAAATATACCGTCTGTCTTTATACAGGATCCTCTTTGGGAAAATTTTTCACTGCCCCGGGAGCAGATAATTTGAATTTTCATGAAAAGTACCTCCTTTTTAAATATATTTACTTTATTATACAATAATTTTATAAGAAACAGTATGGGCTGAATTCCAGCATGAGAGGTATTTGAAAACAAGATTCTGGCTGCTTGATTGAGAGCAGTTTATATGAGCTTGAAAGTCCTGGGGGAAAAGGTGAAGGAAGCTGTTATCTGGCATCAATTTCTAGTTGATTAGTGAAAGGACAGCTTCACCATCCCATAAAGTTTGTGCAGAAAGTTGAAAAAAGTATATTATTCGTTGTAAAATAAAGCTGTTACAAATGGGGAAAATTAATTGAAAGGATTTAACAGCATGATTCACACAGTTTTATCAACACTAATTCAAGTTATTGTTCCATTGTCCATACCTGTAATTGCAGGAGTACTTCTTGTACGTTTTAAAAATCTAGATACAAAGCATTTAGTAACATTGGTCTTATATTATTTAACTCCGGGAATGATTTTTCAGGCTCTAATCACTGCACAGGTTTCCTGGGGAGATGTTTATAAGACTCTTTCATTTAGCATTGTTAATCTTGCACTCATGTGGGCTGCAGCCAATATATTAGGTAAGGTACTAAAATTATCCTCTCCCAATATTGCAGGGCTTACCCTTGTATCAACCATGACAAACAGTATGAATTATGGTCTGCCGCTTGTTTTGCTTGCTTTTGGAAAGCTGGGATTGGATAAGGCATCTATTTACGTAGTTACTCAAATGATTATTGTAAATACAATTGGCGTTTATTTTGCAGCACGCTCCAGTTTTTCTGTAAAAGATGCAGTAAAATCAGTATTCTCGCTTCCAGCTATTTATGCAGCAGTATTGGCTGTTTTACTGCGTGCTCTTAATCTTGATTTACCCGGTGGTATTGGGAAGGGCATCAGTATGATCAGTCAGGCATATTCTCCCATAGTTCTGGCTATATTGGGGGCTCAAATGGCAGGAGTGAAAAATTCTGATCTGAAGCAGGGAGCCCGGGCAGCATTCTGGTCCGGTATGGTATCAAGGATGGTTCTGTCGCCGGTTATAGCATGTTTTTGTTTATACATACTGAATATAAGAGGAATGCTTTATTCAGTTCTCTTCATTTTAGCATCCATGCCGGTGGCGGTTAATTCCGTCATATTAGCGGAAAAATTCCATGCCTCTCCGGGGATTGTTTCAAAGTGTATTTTATGGACAACCCTTGCGTCCTTTATTCTGCTGCCTATTTTTATTGCACTGGTAAAATAATTACAAAAAATGTCAGGGGGTCTGACCCCGATACAAAAAATGTCAGGGGGTCTGACCCCAATACAAAAAATGGAAATTATTACTCCGGTGTCAGGAGGTCAGGCCCCCTGACAAAAAAATGTATGAACAAGATATTTTTATCCACAGTGTGGATTATTATAATTTATTTTGATAGAATTAAGACGATGACAAAGTTTAAACTTGATGATATCTTGGATAATGCAAGTAAAAGAACAGAACCGGGAAAAATTCCTCTTTAAGTAATAACCAGAGAAGTTGAATTAGTGAGAGAGTTTTTTAATTGAGATGCGGGATTTATAAGGAGTATTTTTATAAAATATATAATGTGATATCCAGGAGGATACAACAGGAGGATACAAAATGATAGGCGTAATTGTTAATACCATGGCTGTTATAGCAGGCAGCACTATAGGATTGTTGTTTAAAAAGGGAATCCCTGATAAAATTATTGATCAGGTTATGATCGGAATAGGCTTATGTACTATTTATATTGGAATATCGGGAACATTAAAGGGCAAAAATACCCTGATACTTATAATTTCCATTGTCATAGGTACTGTCATAGGAACATGGATTGATATTGACAGGAGAATAAATGTCCTGGGGGAGTATATTGAGAAACATTTCAAAAAATCTTCTGACAATGCTGTTTCAGTTGCCGAAGGCTTTGTTACAGCCAGCCTTTTATTTTGTATAGGTGCAATGACTATTGTGGGCTCATTGAACGCAGGCCTTACCGGGGATAATACAATGCTTTTTACAAAATCCGTACTTGATTTGATATCTTCTGTAGTACTTTCTGTAAGCCTTGGTGTAGGTGTATTATTTTCTGCCTCTTTTGTTTTCTTATTTCAGGGTGCCATTGTTTTTCTGGCACAGTTTTTGCAGCCGGTTCTAACTGATTCAGCTATTGCAGAAATTACTTGTACAGGCTCTCTGATGATTATAGCACTTGGATTAAATATAATTGGTGTTGCTAAAATTAAGGTGGCAAATTATTTACCTGCAATTATTGTGACTCCGGTTTTATGCTGGATAGCAACACTGATGAAATAAACTCTGTGCTGAAGGGAACCTGATACCTTGAGGGATCTGCAGGGGTCTGACCCCCTGACAAAAAATGTATGGGGGTCAGACCCCGTTACAAAAAATGGAAGAAACAAAGTATCTGGTTTTGGAATGTGCAAAAACCAGATACTTTTTAACAGCTGAAGTGTATACTTATCATACAAATATTGACTTACAAATATTGACTTAATTTTGATTTTCTGCAGTTGGTCTCACTACATTTTACCTTCCATTTTATTTCTGGCTTTAATGATATCATGTTCTTGAAGTCCTGTAATTTCTTTTATCTCTCCCATGCCTATGCCTTTATCCAGCAGATCCTTGGCCTTTTCCATGGCCTTTTCATGTAATCCTTTATTTTTATGCCATTCCACACTTGTTCCTCCCCTTATAATTTTAATTAACTTTTTATGGACTAAAATTATGGTATAAGCTTATAATTGTTTTATACAGATCCTATTGCAAAATACAGCTATAAAATACAGCTATTTAGAAGCTAATCCAGATGTTCTTCCGATGCAGAACCGAATTTTGCTCTTGAGCTTTCAGCTTGAGGGTCATGATTTATATGCTTCTTTTTAAATTTGCTATCTTCTTTTTTATTGTTGTTGTGGTTTGTTTTATTATGCATAAACATATCTCCTTTCCTAACATAGCTTTTCCTCAGGTTCTGTTTTTATGCTGAAGTATAAATGGAAACCAATTTCATGTAATTATGAGCTTATTCTTATATTTTCTAAGTTAGGCATCCAATGCTGAAAATAAATGATGTTTTGGTTTATCGGTTTTAGTAATTTCAGTGTATACTTAGGGCAGTACAATTTATAGTTTTTCAAAAAAGATAAAATTTTTTATCCACAGTGTGGATTATTACAATTTATTTTGATAGAATGAGGTAAATATAATATATGCAGAAAATAAATAGGGTTGTGGAATTGGAGAGGATATACTGCAATGAAAGAATTTATATGTGAAGTTAATAAGGAGCTTATTGATCTGGGTGCGGTGGAAATGGATAAGACTTTGACACAGTTAATACCTGGAAATAGAGATGAAATCAATGTAAAAATTGATGACGGCAATCTGAAATCTTTTAAAATTGATAGAAGTCAAAATATAATAACAGGCAGGGGCATCAAAACATTTTTTAAAAATATAAAAGATAAAAAAGCAATTGTCTCATATGATGAAAGGGAAAATGAACTGATACTGAAAAATTTAAGGGAAATTAATAAGAAGGATGAAATATTTGGTTTTATTAAAAATTCCTCCGGAGCATATGAAAAGATGGTCCGGTTATCAAAATTTAATTTTGATGATGAAAAATGGAGCCAGATTTATGAACTTGCAAAAGACTTTGCGGTTATTCCTGATTTTGATAGTATCTTATCACAAAACGTTATAAGAGATATGAATTTGTTTGATTATCAAGTAAGGACGGTTAAAGAGGTACTCAAAAAATTCAGAGGAAGGGCACTTCTCTGTGATGAAGTGGGACTGGGAAAAACTATAGAAGCCTGTACTGTCATGATGGAATATGTCATAAGGGGATTTGCAAGAAAAATATTGATACTTGTTCCGCCGTCCCTTGTAGATCAGTGGAGCAATGAATTGAAAAGAAAATTCAATCAGGACTTTATAACCAGTGATGATCCTGAATTTAAAAAAATGGGAGATAAGGCATGGGTATATTACCCCAAAGTTATTTCTTCTATAAATCTGGCAAAGAGGAAGCAAAATAGTCAATGTATTCTAAAGATACATTACGATATGGTAATCGTAGATGAGGCACATCACCTGAAGAACAGAAAAACTGTGGCATGGAATTTTGTAAATAAGCTGGATAAAAACTCCATACTGCTTTTAACGGCAACTCCTATTCAAAATAATCTTGAGGAATTATATAATTTGATAACTTTACTGAAACCTGGTCAATTGAGTACATATTCGGATTTTAAAAAGAACTTTGTCAAATCAGGAGAATTGATGGAACCAAAAAATATCGAAAAATTGAGGACATTGGTGTCCGATGTAATGGTGAGAAATAAGAGAAGTGACGTGGACATAAAATTCACTAAAAGATATGCCGACACCATAGAAGTCAATCTGTCTGCAGTGGAAAAGAAATTCTATAATTTAATAAGTGAATTCGTACGTGATAATTACAATCAGGGCGAAAAAGGTATGTCCAGGTTTACTCTCAAAATAATTCAGGAAGAGCTGGGAAGCAGTGTGTACTGTGTTATTCCAACTCTGGAGAGATTATTGAAAAATGAAAATATTTCTATGGAAAACAGAAAGTGCGTGGAAAACTTTATTGATATTGCAGAAAAAATTGAAACAATGAAGTACGAGGAAAATACCAAGGGTAAAAAGCTTATTGATATAATCAATGGTTTCAATGATAAAATTATAGTATTTACAAAATATAAGACCACAATTAAATTCCTGGAAAAATTATTAAAACAAAAGGGATATAAGACTGCCATATTTTATGGAGGAATGACAAGAAAAGAAAAAGAAAATCAAATTGAATATTTCAGGAAAGAAGCCCGGATTCTTTTAAGTACCGAAGCAGGAGGAGAAGGAAGAAATCTTCAGTTCTGCAATGCCATAATAAATTATGATCTGCCCTGGAATCCTATGGCCATAGAGCAGAGAATAGGAAGAATACATAGAGTAGGACAAAAAAGAGATGTACATATCTTTAATCTTGTGGCTAAGGATACTATAGAATCTTATATATTGTATATATTGGATAAAAAGATAAATATGTTCGAACTTGTAGTTGGTGAAGTTGATATGATATTAGGTGATTTAAATGAAGATGATAATGGATTTGATGATGCAATAATGGACATATGGGCTAATTCACGGGACAAGGATGAACTTGAAAGCAGGATAAGTGAATTGGGGGATAAACTATTGGACAAAAAAAATCAATATACAAAGGTGAAAGATGTGGATGAAAAAATATTTGGGAATTTATTTAAAGCGGGGGAAGATAAATGACAAATTTACAGGTATTTGTCATAAAGTTTTTTAATACATTAGGAGCTGTTGTGGAAGAAGTTGAATATTCCCTTATATATGTTGTCATACCTGATGAATATGAGGGTATATTTGGAAGAACTGAATTGAAATTATGTTTTGATTATGAAGTTTATCTTGAAAACCCGGATTATCAATTTGTTACATTTGGGAGTTTTATTCTGGATAAAATTATAAGTTTAAGCTTTGAATGTTTCAGTACAGGTATAAGGTATGTTTTGGCTGATAACTTAAATGTAACAGAACCTGAGAAAAAGATAAAAGATTTTTTGAATGAAGACAGATACAGTATAGAAATTATTGAACAAAGTAAAGTTATAAATTATTTTACAAAGTATGATTTTAAAGTGAATTATATTTTTGACAATATAATAGAAGATTTTGAAGATGCAGTAATTGATATGAGTAATCTATGTGTTTCAGATAGTTTTTCTGAAAGCTTGAACAATGTATTTTATGATACAAAACCACAATATGATTATCCTGTAAATTGTGATGTAGATTTTTTAGAAGGCTTTAAAAAAGCAGTAGAACAGATAAAGATTATCGGCGGTTCTAAAATGAATGATTTCAGTAATATGCCAATTAAGAATAAGGAAGTAAAGAGAATTAATGAATACTATGAATCATTGAAGATAGAAGCTGAAAAGAGGATGAAAAGGAAAAATTTAAGTCAGGAAAAAATAAATGATTATAAGCATAAAATAAATTTATATGATACTGAAAAAAATAGACAGATTAATGAAATTAAAGACAGATATAATGTGAAATTGGAGGTTGTTTTTCAAAATGCTGTAGTTTATGCAGTACCGGTTATATATTTTAAGTATAATTTAGTTCATAGGAACAGATCGGAGGATCAATACGGGGAATGTTATTTTAATAAATTAACTGAAACCTGGCAGAAGCTAATCAGGAACTGACCCACTGACAAAAAATGTATGGGGGTCAGACCCCATTACATAGCTATTGCCTGGAATTGATTTCTAGATAACAGTTTCAAAAAAAAGTTGACATATATAAACGTTTACTATAAAATAAAAATGAGAGGAAGGTAAAACTTCTTCCAGTACTCCTAACTCATAGGAATGCCGAAAAAGTTAGTTTTAAGGATTTGAATAGTTAAAAGGCATTCTATAGTGTAAACTTATGGCAGTGGAAGATTATCTTTAGTGTAATTTGTTATCGGAAATTGCTGTAGGAAAATATCTAAAAAATATGGGTGAACATGCGGCCTTTGAAAAGTGTTCATAAGGAGAAACAGCAGTTGACAAAATCAGCGGCTTGAAAAATATATGATGTTGAGTATCAGGTATTTGATTGAGTATATTTAAAGATAATGATTGATGTTGACGTTGCTAAAACAGGAATATAGTTGAAGGAGATGGTTGTAGAAAGTTAGAGTTATAACTGTATATGATATATCTTTGAAATTGTATGAGTAGGCCATATAAAATAGTAAAATTTTATGGTACGGCGATGTGTTAAAATAATAAGATTCCATGATACGGAAATACTATGGAGAATAATTAGAAAAAGGTGATAGATATTCAGATAGAATCAAATTGTGCGGATGAGTTGGGAGTTACTTGACCATCAATTAGTGTTTTAAATAAAGCTAATTGGTGGTCTTAATTTTTTTATTGAAGGAAATTGTTGTCTGAAAGTAAGTTCCGGCAGCAGCTATTCAAAAGATACGGGTGCAGAAAATTATTTTCTGCACTCCGGGGAACCTGTTTTATGAGGTATGCTTAAAAGTTGTTAAACTTTTGATTATAGCTTCTTCTTGCTTTTGTGTTATTGTTCCATTACTTACAAGAGTATCAAACTTATGTTTGAAAAATACAGTCAGGTTATCAATGTGCTCTTTTCTGCAGGAAATCAGCAGATTTTGTACGGAAGCCTTTTGCTGTTTATTTATGGTACCCTTATTTACCAGATCATCCAAGCCATTATCAAGAGAACTTCTAAAATTTTTTCCCTGACTTCTAGAAGAAGAAAATACTTTCCTTATGGAAGATTCCTGTTCTTTGGTTATAGTTCCATTTTCAACCAGCCTATTCAATTTATTTTTTGAACACTTGTGATTTTTTTTCATAAATTCACGAAAGTCATCGGATTTTATTAAATCCAGTGCAGCATTTTCCTGCTTTTGAGTTATGACTCCATCCTTTACTAGATTATCAAGACGGGATTTATAATCATGATGTTTATTATTGTTGTTTTTTCCCAATGGGGCTTGACTTACTACAGAGATGTCTTCAGCTGATGAAGCATGAACTGTCATGAAGCTGCTAATATTTAATGACGTCAAAACAGTTAAAAGGGCTGTTATTACTTTAATATTTCTTTTTAACATTTTATTTTCCTCCCGAAATAGATTTATTTATAGTTTGCCGATTTATGTGATAATTATTCGAAAAGAGTAACTGTGACTTGTTTCTTTTACTAATAGTTGAACCAATGGTATTTTATAATAATGAGCAGAAGGGCAAAGCATCTGTTTTTGGGGAAAGGGTTATATTTATTATATCAACCATAGTTTGAAACTAATGATAATAGATTGAATTGAAACGAATAAACAGGTAATATCAAAAATATGTAGAATTTAATAATGTACAGGGAATTTTATTTGGGAAATGTTGATAGAAAAGGCCATAGATGATCTCCTGCAAGACAAAAATGATGATTTTTAGTTTGAACTATTAGTTATTTTTAAAATTGGGGGTAATTAAAATGAATGTTTTTTTAGCAAGGCAGCCCATTCTTGACAAATTAGGAGAAATTTTGGGGTATGAAATTCTGTTTAGAGATAATAATATGGATAATAAATACGAGTTGAATGATGGAGATGAGGCCACTATCAAGGTTATGCAGAATATTTTAATCAATATTGGAATGAATAAAATTGTTGGAAATAAAAGAGCTTTCATAAATTTTACAAACAATATTTTAAAGTCAGATTTATATTCTGTTGTTTCACCAGAAAATGTTGTAATAGAAATTTTAGAAAATATCAAGCCGACAAAAGAGGTTATTAATTCATGCAGAGTTTTAAAGAAAAATAGATTTATACTTGCACTGGATGACTTTGTATTTGATGATTCATATACTGAACTCATCAGACTTGCAGACATTATAAAGGTGGATTTTTTTATCACTAAAGGGAGCGAGAGAAAGCATATAATAAATGTGGTAAAAAATATAAATCCCAATTTAAAATTTCTAGCTGAAAAAGTTGAAACCCTGGAAGAATTTAATGAAGCCGTATCTTTAGGATACTCTTATTTTCAGGGATATTATTTTAGTAAACCCCAGATAATAAAGGGACAAAAGATACCGGGAAATAAGGTTGTCTATATAAATCTTATAAAAGAGTTAAATTCAAGGGAGTTTTCCATGGATAATATTGAAAGTTTAATAAAAAAGGATATTTCACTATCATATGAGATACTAAAATTAATAAATTCAGCAAAGTATTCTTTTAAAAATAAAATTGAATCAATTAAACAGGCTGTGGTCTTATTGGGAGAGAAAGAAATAAAGAAGTGGTTATATTTTATATGTATGAAACCGATATGTAGTGATAAACCGCGAATAATTATGATGGAATCTCTGTTGAGAGCAGAATTTTCAGAGCTTCTGACTAAGAAAACCAAATTGTATAAACATTCATTTAATGCATATCTCACAGGTGTTATGTCTCTTATGGATGTTATTTTACAAAAACCACTATCTGAAATATTAGATGAACTGATGATTCCTGAAGATGTAAAATGTGCATTAGAAGGTAAAAAAGAAAATTATTATAGTAAAATACTTGATATAGTTATTTCATATCAAAAGGGAAAATGGAGGAAAAGTGTATATTTAGCATCCTATATCAATCTTGATGGACAGGATCTGGCAAGCTGTTATATTGAAGCTGTTAGATGGCTGGATGATATAATGAGCAGCTGTAACTTGAGGTAATTTTGGAGATAATAGGTACAGCTGCATTGGAAAGACGAAAGCAGTTACACCTGTTGTTATTGTAGTTATTAAGATAACAGGTACAGCTGCCATGGAAAGGCAATGAGTTTCACCTTTATCTGATGCACTGGCATTTGTATCTTAATAAAGTGATTTGGATTTTCACAGAAATACTATGGATAATAGTTAGAAAAAGGTGATAAAAATTTAAATAAAATTAAATAGTGGAGACGGGCCGTAAATATAAAAAACTGTTGACTTGCTTAAACGGTTACTATATAAGAATATTTTCATATTGTAATGAATTGTAGAAGCAGTTATATTATATTCAGAGGCAGCAATGATTATTAAAGAATTTAAAACAAATAAATAAGAATTGAGAACAAAGGGGGATGTTAAAGTGTTACTACTTAATAAAAGCGATATAAAAAAGGTGTTTAATATGAAAGAGGCTGTTGACGCTGCAAAAGAGGCATTATACACATTTTCAGAAGGTAAAAGCGTGGTGCCCTTGAGAACAAATATCGATGTGCCAAAATATGAAGGCCAGAGTTTGTTCATGCCGGCATATGTGGAGGGACTCCACAGTGTTGGTATCAAGATTGTTTCAGTTTTCCCGAAGAATATTGAAAAAGGCATACCTTCAGTACCGGCTAAAATGATATTGCTTGATGGTAGAACCGGAGATGTAATATGCATCATGGATGGTACTTATCTGACTCAACTCAGGACAGGGGCCACATCTGGGGCAGCAACTGATATATTGTCAAGAAAAGATGCAAAAAATGGTGCGCTGTTTGGAACAGGAGGTCAGGCTGCTTCTCAACTGGAAGCAATGCTTACGGTGAGAGAGCTTGATACTGTAAAGGTGTTTGATATTGATAAAAAAAGGGCTGAAGTTTTTGCTGAAAGGATGAGCAAAGAACTTAACCGGTTTTCTGCAAAAATTATTGCCGCCGAGAGTTCAGATGATGCTGTTAAAGATGCTGATATTATCACTACAGTAACTACTTCCAAAGAGGCTGTTTTTAACGGCAGACTTGTAAAAAAAGGTTCCCATATAAATGGAGTTGGATCATATACCCCTGTTATGGAGGAGCTTGATGAGTATATAGTTCAAAATGCTGATAAGATCTACATGGATTCAAAAAGTGCTGTCCTTTCTGAAAGCGGCGATTTTATAATTCCTATAAAAAAAGGACTTATTGATGAAAGCAAAATCAACGGTGAACTGGGAGAAGTAATCTCCAAGAAAATTGAAGGAAGAACTTCGGAAGATGATATAACTATCTATGAAACCGTTGGAATTGCTGTAATGGATGTGGTCACAGCATATAAAATATATGAAAAGGCACTTAAAGCCAAAATAGGTATAAATGTAGAATTATAAAGGCTGCCGGATTTTTTATGTTGTAAATTTTTCACATACACTTCATGACTATATTGTAAATCATACTAATTTGAATATGCTGCAGTTATTTATCACACAATAATTTAGGAAGGAGCTGCCTTTTGCTGATATTGTAATCTTGAAATTATATTTCAAAAAACACTTGACGTATATCCTAAGTTTTGCAGCAAAAACGAATAAAAAACACCCGTTAGGCCAGTAAACATGCTGGTTAGCGGGTATTCTTTTTTGTCAGAGAATCATAGCGTTATAAATCATTTTTTGGTAGATGCTAAAACTTTTTTTATCTCACCTAAACTTCGTATCTTTTTGGAGTAGTCAATGTTAGAAATAACTCCAATTTCATTTAATATATCATTGAAATAATCAAACATGTAATAATTCTGCTGAACATAGCTGCATTCAGCTTTTGACAAAGTTTCTAGTAGTTTTCCAATACTATATTTGTTTCCTGTTTTCATCTCAAGTATCCTTGCAATCACCAGAGCAACGAAACAGATTAAAAAATGTGCTTCTATATGCCCTTGGGTGGATACAAAAACTGGTCTTGCCTCTAAGTCACTTTTAGTTACTCGGAAAGATTCTTCAATCTTCCATAACCCTCGGTACATATCAATGATTTTATCATCAGATTCTTTATATTCACTAGTTACAATGACATAGTAACCATCCAAAGCTTCTTCTTCCTCTAGTTTGTCCATGTCTAATTTTAGAAGTTGTGTTGGTTTCAAGATTTCTCCAGTTTCTTTATCGAAGTTAATGTTTTTTATATATTTAGCTGCACCATAGGAAGTAGCCCTTGTATAAGAACCCGGATTTGAGATTAAGTCCTGTGCTTTTGCAAGTGCGGCAGCACGCTCAGCCTTAGCACGTTTATCATATTTTTCGCTGTAGAATACTACCTGTTTTTCATGTACTACTTTTTTTAATTTTTTTCCGTTAGATGATGTTATCTGAATTGTTCTTGGGTATAATCTAGATTTTCTCTTGTATTCTGTGCCTAGCCATTCATATCCTTCTTTTGCTAATACATACTGTTTTAATTCTTTGTCAGAACCGCGAACAGACATACTGAATACATACCCATCTTTTGTAGGAGTATGAGTCGTATACCAAATGTTGTCGCCAGTAGTCACGCCTTTGTCTGCCACCGTTATTACCCTGCCAAGATTATATTCCTTCTTGATACGTGCAAAATTAGGTCGATAGGTAAGGCAGTCATTAGTGTTTCCTGAAAATAGCTCATAGGTAATGGGGAGCCCTTTGTTGTCTATAAATAACCCCATTTGTACAATTGGATTTGGTCGGTGTTCTTTCGATACTCCCTTTTTTCTGAGGTTGTCCATTTTATCAGTTTCAAAGTAGTAGTTGGTTACATCATAGTAAATAAGACTGGTATCTCTTCCATAGAGTTCTTTGATTTTATTGTTGATCCAAAATTGGAGACTCTCTTTATGCTTGTTAAAAAAGGTAAGGCAACGATAAACATCATCAAGAGAATAGTTATCTTTTTCAAAGAACCAATCTTTATTCTCAAAAGTTTTCTTTTTTGAAGCAGGATTCAAAAGCCTTGAATAAACAAGGAGTTTCATGATTGTATCAGCATCATAATTGTCCTTAGTATGACGTTGTCTGTTGGTAAGGAAAGTGTGTATGCCAAGCTCATGATAAATCTTGCTTAACGCAGTATATCCAAAATTTTTACGCAAGGTAACATCTTGCTCGATTGTATCAGCATCATGAAATACAAAAGTGATTGGAGCTTTTTTACATTTCTTTTCTTCCTTTAATTGTTCAACACGTGCAGAGAAGAAAGAGATTGGATCATCATATTCTTTTTCTAATTCGTCGAGAAATCCTAAAGATTCCACAGTTATCTGCCGGGAACATTTTTTAGTTTTATCATAGTAACTATCTACAATGGATAATCGAATTCTGCCATTGCTAGAAGGAGTCTTTTTTAGGTACATAAACAATCATCTCCACACATATAATACTAATTATATCACAATACTACATAAAGCGCTAGTAAAATATGACGAAAAACGAAAATAAAAATCCCCGAATTCGCCAGTAAAATCAATGAATCCAGGTTAAGTTAAGTAAAAAGTTGCTGCAAAACTGTGGAAAGATTATAATTATCTTTATTTTCTATATATAGAGTAAAAATAAGAATTTACAAAAAATAAAAAATTATATATAAAGTCTATTTACTTTCGGTAATTACTATGATAATATATAAACATAATATAACTTGCATGCAAGTTGAATACGACTTAAATATAAGTTGTATTCAATAAGCTTTATTATAAAAGGAGATATTAAGATGAATGAAAAGTATGAGGCATGTAATGTACTTCTAACTACCTGCTCTAATTGCAAAAAAGATGAGAATATCTTAATTGTAACTGATCCATCAAGTTTTGAAGTGGCTGATAATATATGGAATTCCATGGGTGAATACACAAATAAGTCTCTTATATTGATGGATGAGCGTACAATGCATGGACAAGATCCTAACAAAGTTGTTGCTGCAGCAATGGCTGAGGCTGATGTCATATTTGGATGTACTAAATTTTCATTATTTCATTCCAAGGCAAGAAGAGATGCTGCTGCTTCTGGTGCAAGGTTTGTTAACATGGCGGATTACAGTGTATCAATGCTGAAAAAAGGAGGCCTTTATTGTGACTTCGAATCAATTGGCAAAATTTGTACACAGGTTGCTCAAAAATTAAAGGGTGGGAAGGTATGTCATATATCTACGGCCAGCGGCAGTGATTTTACATGCAGTATCGCTGGCAGAGCTCCCACTCCTCAATATGCCAGAAGCTTGATGCCTGGAGAATCATCTTCACCTCCCGATATTGAATGTGCTACATGTGCGGTGGAAGGTACTGGAGAAGGTGTTGTCTATATAGATGGAAGTATACCTCATCCAGAACTTGGGCTTATTACTGACAAGATTAAGTTGACTATTAAAAAGGGCTTGATTGTGGATATATCCGGAGGAAGCCAGGCAGAAAAATTAAAGAAAATCATGAAAAAGTTTAACGACCTCAATGTATATAACATAGGGGAAATTGGTATTGGATTAAATTCAATGTGTGAATTGAACGGCAGAATGCTTGAAGATGAGGGATGTGGTGGAACCGTTCATTTCGGATGTGGCGATAACAGAGGATTTGGAGGAGTTGTTCAAAGTGCCTACCATCTGGATATGGTATTCAAAAATCCAACACTGACGGTAGACGGGAAAACTATACTTCAAGAAGGTAAAGTTGTTTAAAATTATTAGTTAAAATAATTACAAAATTTAAAATGAAAGGAAAGTTTATTATGATTGATACAAGTATACAAGAAGGAATACTTTTTAGCGATGAATTGCAGAAGGAAGTCAAAGAAAAATTTTGGCATGTTGATAAAGATCCATTAAGGGAAGGCAGAAGAATATACTTTGATAATGCTGGTGGAGCATTTAGGTTAAAAAGCGTAGTAGAATCTATTGCAAGAATTGATGCAATTCCAGACTGCCCTGAAAGAGCACACGCTACGGCCCTGTATCTTCAAAAGATACAAGCTGATGGTGAAAACGATATAAGAATTATTTTAAATGCAAAGGATGGCAGCCTGCTTACCACTCTTACAGCTTCCCAGGCCATGTTTGAAATGGTGGGAGCCGTTGCTGAAAATGTACCGGGTACAAACATTGTATCTACTGTACTGGAACATCCTTCAGCTTATGATGCAGCATTTTATTATACTAAAAAAACTGGAAAAGAATTTAGACCTGTTAAAACAAACCCTGTTACAGGTGGTGTGGATGTTGATGAAATTGTAAGCAAAATTGACTGTAACACTTGTCTTTTGAGTTTTATGTATGCATCCAACATTTCTGGTGCTATTTTTGATGCCGAAGCTATTATTAAGGCTGCAAGAGCAAAAAAACCGGACCTTTACATCATAATTGATTCGGTTCAGCACGCTCCTCATGGTGTTATTGATGTTGAAAAGCTTAAGGTGGATGGAATGAATTTTGCCCCATACAAGTTTTTTGCCAATAGAGGATCAGGTATTGCATATGTTTCGGACAGGCTTTCAAAGCTGCCTCATCATACACTTCTTGCAAAACCCGAAGGTACCTGGGAGTTAGGATCTCCTGCACCAGCTCAATTTATAGCTATAACCGAAATTGTAAATTATGTATGCTGGCTGGGTGCCAAGTTTATAAATAGCACTGATAGAAGAGAATTATTCGTTGAAGGCATGAACAGAATTAAGATGCACGAAAGAGGTCTTATGAATAGAATGCTTAATGGCAGCGATAAAATTGAGGGTCTTAGAAAAATGAAAGGTGTGGATGTTTACCTTGACTACCTTGATATGACAAAGAGAGATTTTATTATTGCTATGGGAATTAAACGTCTGGGATTTACAGAAGCTGTTAGGGAGTATGAAAAGAGAGGCATTATTGTATATGAAAGAATTAATACAAGCCTATACTCAAAGAGAATGCTTGATTCCTTTGGTATGGAAGGATGCATCAGGGTGTCACCATTGCACTGCAACAGTATAGAAGATATTGATGCATTTTTGGAAACTACAAAAGAATTGGCTTAATATTAAATATTTACGGTATTGTACTCCGTGTGAAATCAACGCAGTTTTTGACTTGAATCCTCTATGTAAATGTTTTCCGAAAAATTTACAGAAAGAAATTGCCATACTTTCCATTGCTCTGTATTGTTCACAGGCATGATTGATAAATAGGGTTATTTCTTTGGAAATTTGTCTCATTAAGTTGATCTGATGGTTTTAATTCAAGTGAATGTTTGAGTATGGCAAAATGGACATTTGTCATACTCAAACCACCAGATTAATACAGGATTGTAATAATAAAAATTAGTATATATTTAGGAGGTCATTTCTGTGAGTATAAAAAGTAGTATAGGTCCTAGAATGGATAGATTACCTACATCAAAATGGTTTTACAAAGTTTTTTGGATGATTGGCTGCGGTCTTTTAATAGATGGTTTTGATAATTATTCTGGGGGCGCAATTCTGGCCCAACTGGTAAAAAACGGATGGTCTAACAACTATCTAAATGCTGCTTTTACGTCTACTACAATGATCGGACTTTTTTTTGGTTCCTTGTTTGCAGGATTTTCGGGAGACCGTTGGGGAAGAAAATTTGCTTATCAGGTAAATCTTCTTATATTTGGTCTGGCTACATTAGTAGCAGCGTTTACTCCCAATATGACTGTATTGATTGGCCTAAGAGGAATAATGGGGTTTGGTCTTGGTGCGGAGCTTGTTGTTGGTTTTGGTACATTTGCTGAATTTGTGCCCGCAAAGACTCGTGGAAAATGGACGTCAACATTATCTCTCTTAGCAAATATTGCACCACCTGTAGCAACTTTAATTGGTTTGTTTGTTATGTCTGCATTGGGACCCCAATATGGCTGGCGTGGAATGTTTGTTATTGGTGGAGTCTGTGCATTGATATTGTGGTATATACGTCATGATTTTCCAGAGTCGCCGCGATGGTATGAATCACGTGGTGATGTGGAAAAAGCAGATGAAATACTTACAGAAGTTGAGAAGCAGATTGAAAGAGAAAAAGGAATTAAACTGCCGCAAGTTGAAGAAACGGAAGAAATAAAATTACATGACGAAGTAAAACAGATTCCCTTTTCAAGTTTGTTTAAAGGTAATTTATTGAAGTGTACAATACTTGGCAGCTGCTTGCTTATTGCTATGAATACAGCAGTGTATAGTATTACTACATGGATTCCAACAATATTTGTTAAATCCGGTATCACTGTTACCAGATCTGTATTTATGACTACAATAATTTTATTTGGTGCTCCATTTGGTGTATTTATTGCATCACGAATAATGGACAAATTTCCCCGCAGGCAGATGGGAGTAGTTCTTTTAATTACAATAGCTGTACTTGGATATATTTATTCATTGCAAAAACAGGAAACTGTAATTATTGTAGTCGGATTCATCTTGATTTCCGTTCTTTACATGTATGTTTGCTTTGCCTGTTCTGTATATGCTCCAGAGTTGTGGCCTACTGAAATACGTCTCAGAGGTTTGGGAGTATGTAATGCAATTGGAAGAGCTGTAACAATTTTTACTCCTTATGGAGTAGCAATGATTATGACAAAGTATGGATCCGTTGCAGTTTTCATAGCAATTGGAGTGATACTCGGCCTGGTGGCATTGGTTATACTTATTTTTGGTATAGAAACAAGACAAAAAACAATTGAGGAAATAGGAAAAGAAGCAATGGATAAAAGTTGTGTTTAGTTATGGCAAGGCTGAAATTAAAAATATGAATTGTTACTGGAATAAAAGAGGTACAGCATGTTTTGCACCTTGAACAAAGCGAAGGGAATGATTATGAAAATGAAAATTGTTGTATTGGATGGTTATACTTTAAATCCTGGAGATATCAGTTGGAGTAATGTGGAGAAATTAGGAAAGCTTAAGGTATATGATCGTACTTCATATGATTCCAGCAAAGAGGATTTAATAATAGAGAGAGTGGGAGATGCTGAAGCAGTATTTACAAACAAAACTCCCATTACAAAAAATGCACTTGAGAAAATGCCCAATTTGAAATTTATAGGTGTGCTGGCAACTGGATTTAATGTTGTAGATGTAGACGCTGCAAAAGAAGCGGGAATAGTTGTAACTAATATACCTACATATGGAACGGATTCAGTATCCCAAATGGCTATAGCACTGCTTCTTGAAATATGTCATCATGTAGGAGAACATAGTAATTCAGTGAAATGCGGTGACTGGACGCATAATCCTGACTGGTGCTACTGGAATTATCCATTGATTGAACTTGCTGGAAAAACTATGGGAATAATAGGCTATGGCAGAATCGGGCAGAGGACAGGAAAAATAGCCCAAGCTCTGGGTATGAAAGTACTTGCTTATGACAAATATAAAAACCAACTTCTTGAAAGTGAAACCATGAAATATGTTGAATTTGATGAACTGATAGCTAAATCGGATGTAATTGCTCTGCACTGCCCGTTATTTGATAGTACTAGAGGTATAATAAACAAAAATTCAATATCAAAAATGAAAGATAATGTAATAATAATTAATAATTCCAGAGGACCTCTCATAGTGGAGGAAGACCTTGCTGAGGCATTGAACAGCGGAAAAGTTAAAGCAGCAGCAGTAGATGTAGTTTCCACAGAGCCTGTAAAGATTGACAATCCACTGCTTAAAGCAAAAAATTGCATTATTACACCTCATATTTCCTGGGCTCCTAAAGAAGCCAGAGAGCGGCTCATGAATATTGCAGTGGAAAATCTGAAACAATTTTTATTAGGTACTCCTGTTAATGTTGTGAATAAATGACTTGACTCTTATTGATGATTTTTTTAATGCATATTGACAATAGTTCAGAATTGTTATATTATAACTTTGCCATGGTATTATCTAAATTTCACTTACATGCAACTTGAATTTTAGACTTATTTTACAATTGTCCGAGTAAACTGCTATATGTTAAGGATGAAATTATAATTGCAAAATTAAATTTGCCATTGGGAAAGGGTTAGTTAAATGGAAACAAATAAAGTTGAAAATAATAATTTAAATAGTTTGACTAAAACTGCATATGAAATAATCAAGAAAAAAATAATAATTGGTGAACTTAAACAGGGAGAGGTAATTAGTATATCTGCCATGAGTAAAAAATTAAATATAAGTAGAACTCCCGTTACCTATGCTTGTCAGAGACTTGAATATGATAAATTTCTGACTATTGTGCCTAAGCAGGGAGTAATTATAAATACTATAACCATAAATGATGCTAGAGAAATATACGAGTTAAGGGCTGCAATTGAAACATATGCTGCTAAACACGTTTTTGCTCATATTGACAAAACTGACATTGACTATTTGGAGAATTCTTATAAAAAGCAAATCCAGGCTGTAGAACAAAATGATCCAAAGCTATTTATGTTAGAAGATATTGATTTTCATAAATACATTCTGAAGAAATATGAAAACTCACATTTCTTTTCTATTATAGATAATCTTTTTGATAGAGCATATTTATTAGGTATTGAATCCTGCAAAAATTCAACAAGACTTAGAAAAAGCCTGGAGGAACATAGAAGAATTGTTGATTGCATAACAAACAATGATAAAGATTGTTTTGTGGAAGAAATAGAACAAAATATCTTAAATGGTTACATCAGTCTTACAAGCGACTATATGATTTAATTGTCAAGATAAATGTGAATTAATTAGTTAAAGATACCTGATTAAGATTATTTATTATTAGGTATCCCTTTTTGTAATTTTAAGAGGTGTGAATATGAGGTACAGGAAATAATTTGCTGTACCTCGGGGAATTTGTTTTATGAAGTATGTTTAAAAGTTGTTAAGCTTTTGATTATAGCTTCCTCTTGCTTTTGTGTTATTGTTCCGTTATTTACAAGAGTATCAAATTTATGTTTGAAAAATACGGTCAGGTTATCAATATGCTCTTTTCTGCAGGAAATCAATAGATTTTGTACGGAAGCCTTTTGATTTTTGTTTATGGTACCCTTATTTACCAGATCATCCAAGCCATTGTCAAAAGAGTTTCTAAAATTTTTCCCCTGCTTTTTAGAAGAAGAGAATACTTTTTTTATGGAGGATTCCTGTTCCTTGGTTATGGTTCCATTTTGAACCAGAGTATTCAATTTATTTTTTGAACACTTGTGATTTTTTTTCATAAATTCTCGAAAGTCGTTGGATTTTATTAAATCCAGTGAAGCATTTTCCTGCTTTTGAGTTATGACTTCATCTCTTACCAGCTTATCAAGATGGGATTTATAATCATGATGTTTATGATTGCTATTTTTTTTCAATGCGGTTTGACTTATTGCGGAGATATCCCCAGCTGATGAAGCATGAACCGTCATGAAACTAATATTTAATGATGTCAAAACAGTTAAAGCAGCTATTATTTTAATATTTCTTTTTAACATTTTATTTTCCTCCCAAAATAGATTTATTTATAGTTTGCCGATTTATGTGGTAATTATTCGCAAAAATTGTTTGAAAGTTGACATGTAGAAACGTTTACCATATAATGAAATCGTAAAGTTATTTAATCACTGATTAGTTTGCAGTTGCACAGCTAGTTGGTGATTTTATTTTAAGCTTTTCTATAGTTTTAACTTAATATGGGGGGGAATGATTGTTAGTATGGATAATGATATATTACTGGTAGCTCCATATGATAAGCTTGAGAGGTTGGTACGGGATATAAAGGATAATATAGATATACCATTTTCTATAATTGAGGGAAATTTTATAGGGAAGAAATGTGAAAATATAAGTGATATATATAAAAGTATTGATCATGGTACAAAGATTATAGTTACAAGGGGCGGAACGGCAGCATATTTAGGAACTAAGATGAATATACCTGTGATAGAAATTCCAGTAACTTCCTTTGATATATTGAGATCTATAAGCAGTGTTACCAATAGAGGTTATAAAAAAATTGCAGTTGTTACTATATCCAATATTATCTACAAAAAGAACTATTTTAATAATATATCGGATATCAATGTTGAATTTGAATCCTGTAATGATGTAGATGAGATTCCAGAGGCAGTGGACAAAATTATAAAAAACAATAAAATTGATGCCCTGATAGGAGATGTTATAGCTGTTTTAGAGGCAAAGAAACACGGCATTTACAGTGAGATACTTGAATCAGGCCAGGAAGCTGTTGTACAGGCACTGAATCAGGCTGTGAGAATGATTCAATATAATATTGAAGAAAAAACCAGGGTAAAAGAAATGGAATCCATATTGAATGTAATAGATGAAGGTGTACTCACAGCGGATAAGGATAATAAAATCAGTGTTTATAATAAATCCGCCCAAAAGATACTGGGAAATCCTCAAAGTGAGGTAATAGGCAATAAAATGCAGGACATCTTTCCGGTTCACTGCTTTGAAAAGATTAAAAAGGGCAGCCCCATTGAACTTGGAAAATTGATAACGTTAGGTGACAGGAGAATTGTTTCCAATATAATAAAAATTCTGGTTGACAACAAAATACAGGGAACTGTGGCAATATTTCAGCAGGTGGATGACATTCAAAAACTGGAATTGAATATAAGAAAAAAGCTCAGTGAAAAAGGACTTGTAGCTAAATATAATTTTGATGATATTATAGGAAAAAGTGATAGTATAATGAAAACTAAAAATTTGGCTTTTAAATTTGCCCGTTCTGAAGGTACTATACTTATAGTTGGTGAAAGTGGTACCGGCAAGGAGTTGTTTGCACACAGCATTCATAATGTGAGCAGAAGAAAGAATGGTCCCTTTGTATCAATAAATTGTGCTTCCCTAAATGAAAATCTGCTTGAAAGTGAGTTGTTCGGGTATGAAGAAGGTGCCTTTACAGGTGCTCTAAAAGGTGGCAAAAAGGGACTTTTTGAAATTGCACATGGAGGAACGTTATTTTTAGATGAGATTGGAGAGATATCTCTTAATTTTCAATCCAGACTTTTAAGAGTACTTCAGGAGAGAGAAATAAGGAGAGTGGGAGCAGACAAGATTATACCCATAGATGTGAGAATAATCTGTGCTACAAATAAAAACTTGAGAGATGAAGTAATCAATAAAAGTTTTAGAGAAGATCTATATTATAGAATAAGTGTGCTGGAACTTAGAATTGATCCATTGAGAAATAGAAAAGAAGATATAATACCATTGGTAATATCCCTTATAAAAAAGGAATGTGCAAATGAAAATAGATGTTTGTACTGGAAAAATGAAAATGTATTTAAGCGCCTGCTGGACTACAGCTGGATAGGAAATGTCAGGGAGTTAAAGAACTTTATTGACAAGCTTGTTATATGCAATGAAGGGGAAGAGATTACGGAGAAGTCATTAATGGAAATTCTAAATTATAATTTTAGGGATAGAGACTGTAACAGGGAGATAAAGATAAGGGTGTCCGATAACTTAAAGGAAATGGAAAGTGATATTATATATAATTTACTGAAAGAATATAACGGAGATAAAGACAGATTATGCAGGAAGCTTAACATGAGTAAAACCACTCTATGGAGAAAATTGAATTTCAGAAATGAAAAATAGATTTCATTTCTGAAATGGAAAAAGATATGTATTGGATAAAGGGAAACCACATTACAAAGGTTTCCCTTTATTTTTGCAGAAATTTTAAAATTGGCATGGATATTGCTGTAAAGATTAGTGTAACATTATTTATAAAAATTATTGTACAAGGAGATGAATGAAGATATGTACAGTGGAATTTTTACACCAATGATAACGGTTTTAGATGAGAACAGAGACATTGATTTTAAAGGTAATGGAGAGCTGATTGACTATCTTGTTGGAGGCGGAGTCAATGGAATTTTGATATTGGGAAGTACAGGAGAATTCTTTAGTATACCTCTGGATAAAAAGAAAAAATTTATCAGCTTTGTGATTGAAAAGGTGAATAAAAGGGTTCCGGTTCTGGTTGGAACAGGTGGAACAGACGTAGATGAAGTAGTTGAACTCACAAAGTTTTGTGAAAAAGAAGGAGCAGACGCAGTAGTCGTTGTCTGTCCATATTATTTTAAACTAGGTGAAGACAGCCTGTATAAGTATTACTCTGAGATTGCAGAGAACACTGATATACCAATTATTATGTACAATTTTCCCGATAGAACCTGTGTCAATATGAGTGCAGAGCTTATATTAAAATTAGCTCTTAAATACAAAAATATCGTGGGAATTAAAGATACTGTGGATAATATGAGTCATACCAGGAAAATAATTCAAGTCGTGAAATTACAGCTGAAAGATTTCATGGTGTTTTCAGGATTTGAAGAATACTTTATCCCAAATTTACTTTCCGGTGGAAATGGATTAATCGGAGGCCTTTCAAATTTTGATCCTGAATTATTTTCGGAGATCTTTAGCGCATACAACAAAGAGGATTTTAAAAGGGTAAAAGTATTGCAGAATAAAATAAATAAATTTATGGGACTGTATGATATTGCACAGCCTTTTATACCTACTATTAAGACAGCAGTATCATTAATTAAAAAGGATATAAAACCGGTGAGCTGCAAACCTCTGGGAACTTTAAATGAGGTACAGGCTGCAAAATTAAAAGAAATTCTTAAAAATGAAATCGATTTTTAGAAAGGAAAATAGCTATGAATGATAATATAAATTCTTTAATTGTGGACAAGAAAGATAATGTGGCTGTAGCTATATCGGAGTTAAAAATTGGGGATACAGCTGTGTACAAGATTGGTGATGAATTGAAAAAAGTTTCTATTATAAACAACATACCTGTCTATCATAAATTTTCAATATCCAATATAGAAAAAGGGGAGGAAATTTATAAATACGGTCAGGTAATAGGAAAAGCCATAAAGGATATAAAAACAGGGGAACATGTGCATTTGCACAATTTTATAAGTATAAGAGAAAATATATAGCAAAATAGTGGACGGGAGGATAAGGTTATGAAATTTATGGGATATAGAAGACCTGATGGAAAAGTCGGAATAAGGAATAAAGTTCTTGTACTTCCTACTTGTGCATGTTCAAGTGAAACCTGCAGGATAGTGGCGGAGCAAGTAGAAGGTGCTGTTAATATAGTTAATCAAAATGGATGTGGTCAGGCCAAAGGTGATTTGGATATCACTGTGAAGGTGCTGGTAGGCCTGGCGGCAAACCCCAATGTGTATGGTACAGTCCTCATAGGACTTGGATGTGAAAATGCCCAGCCTGATGAGGTTTCAAAACTAATAGAAGCTGTGACTAATAAGCCTTTAAAAAAATTGGTTATTCAAGAAGAGGGAGGAACAAGTGCTACTATTGCAAAGGGAATTGAATATGCAAGGAAGATGGCACAGGAAGCATCTGAAATCAAAAGGGAAGAAGCTGACATATCCGAGCTCATAGTTGCAACGGAATGTGGAGGATCTGATCCTACTTCCGGGCTGGCGGCCAATCCGGTTCTTGGTGATATGAGTGACAGGCTTGTGGATTTGGGATCAACCTCAATACTATGTGAAACAACTGAATTCATAGGGGCAGAACATTTACTTGCGGCAAGAGGAGCTACTCCGGAAATTAGTGACGAAATCATATCCATAGTTAAAAGATATGAAAACCATTTGAAGACTGCAGGGGAAAACTTGAGGGAAGGTAATCCTTCACCTGGAAATAAAGCAGGTGGTATAAGTACTATTGAAGAAAAATCATTGGGGTGCATACACAAAGGTGGACATAGACCTATAGTGGAAGTGGTGGATTATGCTGATTTCCCCAGTAAAAAGGGATTGGTCATAATGGATACTCCAGGGTTTGATATAGCATCGGTAACCGGACTTGCAGCTGGCGGATGCCAGATAATAGTGTTTACCACAGGAAGGGGAACTCCTACAGGCAATATAGTATCTCCAGTGTTAAAGGTAACCGGCAATAAATATACTTTTGAAAAGATGAAGGGAAATATAGATTTTAATGCAAGTGAAGTTATATCAGGAGAAAAAACCATAGAACAATTAGGTGAGAATCTGTTAAATGAAGTCATCAAGGTAGCAAATGGGAAAGTTACAAAGGCAGAGGCATTGGGTTTCAATGATACTGCAATAAGCAGGTTGTGTAACTATGTATAGATTGTTTGTATAAATGTTGGATCTTTCATGAAAGGTGCAGGTTTAGACTAAATATGGAAACGTTTATTATATGAGGGGGAGTATAAATGCAAAAAAATGTAAATAAAGTAATACCTAGTGGGCGTTGGCTTCATATAATTCCACCCACAATACTGGTTTATATAGTAGCCTTTATGGATCGTACAAATATAGGCTTTGCAATGGCAGGCGGAATGAGTAAGGATCTAGCTATGACGGCCAGTGTTACAGGCCTTGCTGCGGGAATATTCTTTGTAGGATATCTGTTTTTGCAAGTTCCAGGTGGACAAATAGCTGAAAAGGGAAGTGCCAAGAAATTTATAGCATGTTCAATAATGGCCTGGGGAGGACTTGCAGTTATATCCGGATTTGTTCAAAATGTGCCCCAGCTGCTTGCAATTCGTTTTTTACTGGGAGTTGCCGAAGGCGGTGTGTGGCCCGCAATACTAACTATTATAAGCCACTGGTTTCCAAACGAAGAAAGGGGAAGGGCAAATGCATATTTCATAATGAATGTGCCAATAGCTTCCATAATAACTGGTCCGCTTTCCGGATGGATTATAACTGTATACAGCTGGCGTGCTGTTTTTATAATAGAAGGTATAATATCTCTTGCATTAATATTGGTTTGGCTGCCGCTTATAAGTGACAGGCCTGAAGATGCCAAGTGGATATCTGAAGAGGAAAAAGAGTATATTACACGAAAAATAGAAGAGGAGCAGAAAAATGTAAAAGATAAGGAAGGAACTGCTGTATCTCTTAAAGACATATTTTCCAATATAAATATGTGGAAATTAATTGTAATATATTTTTGTTATCAGACCGGAATATACGGGTTTTCACTCTGGCTTCCGACTTTGATAAAAGAACTTACTAAATCAGGAATGAATGGTGTGGGGTGGCTCTCTACACTGCCTTATATTGGTACCATAGTTGGGCTGTATGTGTTCTCTCATTTATCCGATAAGAGTGGTAATAGAAAACTGCATACTGCACTGCCTTTAATTGGATTTTCCATATGTCTGTTATTGTCAGTTCAAACAAAATCCAGCATATGGCTGTCATTTGCTTTTTTAATTGGCTGCGGTGTATTTCTTCAAGCGGCTTCAAGTGTGTTCTGGACAATACCTCCAATATTGTTTAATGCAGAGATGGCAGGAGGTGCCAGGGGAGTTATAAATGCACTCGGAAATTTGGGAGGTTTTCTGGGGCCGTATATAGTTGGGTGGCTGACTATGAAGTACAGCTCGGGTATAGGAACTTATAGTTTAGTAATAATTTTAGCAATTGGATTTTTAGTAACTGTATCATTGCCAAAAGAAACATCTAAAAGTGAAGGACTGTAATGGTGAAATAAATTGTTTTGAGTTTATATAAAATATCATATAAGTGGGAGATGTAAATATGGAGTCTTTGGATTTAACTAAATTTCCGAAAATAGAATTGCCTAGATTCTTAAAAATAAAACAGAATTTCGAGAAGGACAGAGTTGAAAATGTAGAACTTGAAGTGGCAAATAAAGTAAAACAAAGTATAAAAAATATGGATTTGAAAGGCAAGAAGATTGCAATAGGAGTTGGCAGCCGTGGAGTTGCAAATATTGATAAAATGGCAAAGACAGTTGTGAACTGTCTGAAAGAAGCTGGAGCACAGCCTTTTATTATACCTGCAATGGGAAGCCATGGTGGAGCTACACCAGAGGGACAAGCAGCTATTCTGGCCTCCTATGGTATTACAGAGGAAACCATGGGAGTTAAAGTGGATGGATCTGTAGATGTTGAGCCAATTGGAGAATATGAGCCCGGATTGACTGTTTATGTTGCCAAAAGTGCACTTGAAGCAGACGGGGTAATTATAATTCCAAGAATAAAACCCCACACCTGTTTTAGAGGTAAAGTTGAAAGCGGTGCTTGTAAAATGCTTGTTATAGGTCTTGGCAAACAGCGTGGGGCGGATTCAGTCCACAGCAAGGGATTTGAAAGATTTCATGAATTGATACCCGGAGTTGGATGTATGATAGCTGAAAAAATCAAATTGCTTTTTGCTGTATCAACAGTTGAAAATGCCTATGATGATACCTATAAGATAACCATACTTACAAAAGATGAAATACTTGGACTCAAGAAGGAAGCAGCTCTTCTTGAAGAGAGCAGAAAAAGGATGGCTCAAATACTCATACCAAAATTTGACGTACTTATAATAGGAGAGATAGGTAAAAATATAAGTGGAGATGGACAGGATCCAAATGTAACGGGGTTATATTTTACCAAATGCGCCAGCGGAGGGCCTGAATTTAAAAAATGTGTAATACTGGATGTAACGGATGAATCCCATGGAAACACAAATGGAGTTGGAATGGCTGATGTTACAACTAGAAAATTGTTTGATAAAATAGACTTTATCTCAATGTATACAAATTGTTTTACCAGTACGGAAATAGAACCTGCTAAAATACCTATGGTTGCCGCAAACACTGAGGATGCTGTAAGGATAGCGGCTAAATTATGCAATGGAATACAAAAGAAACAGCATAAGATAGTATGGATTAAAAATACCATGGAGCTGGGAAAAATGTGGGTAAGTGAGCCTCTGCTGGATGAGGTTGAAAAAAATCCTAAATTGGAAATCTTAACTGAACCCCAAGAAATGAAATTTGAAAATGGCGAACCTGTAGATATATGGTAGTAATAGTAACTATACCACAGGCGCATATCTATTTCAAAAAAGAGCAAGACCTTAATATATAGGGCTTTGCTCTTTTTTCAGGTTCTGGGAAAATCCATGAGCAGATAAATTGCAGAGACAACTGGAATTATAATGGTGCTTTATTTTATGATTATGATTTCACCCTTATCTACTGCACTGTAGTGTATATGACCTCCGGTGTGGATTATGGTGTCGCCAAGCTCCGGATCTACCTGTGTATCTCCCAGGCATGAAAGACCGTGCCAGTATTTTGCTGCACTGTCACTTGTGTCTTTTCCCAATTTCTTTTTTTCTAGATATTTAGGTATATTGTACAAATTACCACAGGGGGTTGTAATTAATACTTCTGTATTCAATATGACATTGCCTTTATCCACCGCAACTTTTAATTTGGGTTTTCCAATTTTAAATTCATCTATAAATTTATTTATTGTGCTGGACTTGCCTTTGTCAAGTGCGCAGAAAGGTTTGGAGAAAGCATATTGCAGATTGTATTTTTCACATTCTTCTATGGTCTTTTCTTTCACCCATTTTGTAAGCCAGCTTTTATTTTCCAGAGGAACAAGAAGTGCTCTACTTCCACTGTCACTTATGAATTTTGGAAGCTCCATCAAGATATCTTCATGTATTCCTATGGCTATGCTCAAATCATGTTCATCAAACTTTTCAGGAAGGTATTCCAGTGGATCATCTAAAAATAAAGGATATTCATTTGGAAGCTGAAATACATTCACCACGTTATTTGATTTATTTTGAATATGATTGTTCATCATATATCTAAGATTGGGTATAAATCTTTCATTTGCAAATATTCCATCCGTTTTTATAGAGTTTCCTTTTTGGCAAAATCTTTCTGTGCCCTGGGAACAGATGATTTGAATTTTCACGGCAGTATCCCCCTTTTAAATATGTTGTAGTTATTTTATTATACAACAATATTGACAAAAATTTATCATTGCTATATAGTAGTATTAAATGATACTACTAAGTAGATAAGAGGAATGATTATGGATAGAATATTGGAATTGTTAAAAAACTTTGATTTAACGGATGTTGAAGCAAAGGTTTATATAGAATTATTAAAAAATGGGCCGTCTACAGGTTATGAGATAAGTAAAATATCGGCAGTACCCAGATCCAGGGTATACAATGTACTTTCAAAATTGGTGAAAAACGGATTTGTAGTAGCTTCAAAATCTAAAAATCCTACATATTATAATTGCATATCCGTTGATGAATTTATAAACAACAAAAAATTTGAATATAACTCATTATTTTCAGAAATGTCCAGTGAATTGAAGAAAGTTGAACGATCAAATAATATGGATTACATATGGTATATAAATGGTTATAATAATATATTCAACAAGTGCCGAAATATTTTGAAAAAATCAAAGAAAGAAGTATATGTGCAGTTATGGATGGAGGATGCGCCACAAATACATGCAGAATTAAAAACATTGGATAATAGAGATATTCCACTATTGACGGTGCTGTATAGTAGTGAACACAAATATAAATTGGATTTAAAACTGGTATACAGGCATGGCTTTGAAGATGAAAAACATGCAGAATTGGGCGGAAGATTGATTTCCATTGTTTCGGATGATAAAGAAGTGGTCTTCGGACGCATATTTGATAACGAAGAATCAGAAGTCATATGGACTGAAAATCGTTCTCTTGTATTTTTGGTTAAAGAATATGTAAAACATGATGCTTATTGTCTCAAATTGATTGACTCTGTTGAAAAATCAAATTCCAATAAGTTAAATCAATGTATATCAAAAATATAAGAGATATATTTTAAATTAAATATTATAAAAAGTAAAGGAGACAATTTCATATTGTAATGAATTGTAGAAGCAGTTATATTATATTCAGAGGCAGCAATGATTATTAAAGAATTTAAAACAAATAAATAAATGTTTAATATTAGGGAGGATGTTAAGTTATGTTGTTGCTTAATAAAAGCGATATAAAAAAGGTTTTTAATATGAAAGAGGCTATTGACGCCGCAAAAGAAGCATTATCTATATTTTCAGAAGGTAAAAGCATAGTACCCTTGAGAACCAATATTGATGTACCAAAATATGAAGGTCAGAGTTTATTCATGCCGGCATATGTGGAGGGACTTGACAGTGTTGGTATCAAGATTGTTTCAGTTTTTCCGAAGAATATTGAAAAAGGAATACCTTCAGTACCGGCTAAAATGATATTGCTTGATGGTAAAACCGGAGATGTAATATGTATCATGGATGGTACTTATCTTACTCAACTCAGGACAGGTGCTACATCTGGGGCGGCAACTGATATATTATCAAGAAAAGATGTGAAAAATGGTGCACTGTTTGGAACCGGTGGTCAAGCAGGAGCCCAGCTGGAAGCAATGCTTACGGTGAGAAATCTTCACAAGGTAAAGGTATTTGATATTGATAAAAAAAGAGCTGAAGCTTTTGCTGAAAGGATGAGTAAAGAACTCAGCCGCTTTTCTACAAAAATTGTTGCCGCCGAAAGTTCGGATGATGCTGTTAAAGATGCTGATATTATCACTACAGTAACTACTTCTAAAAAAGCTGTTTTCAATGGAAAACTTGTAAAAAAAGGAACCCATATAAATGGAGTTGGATCATACACTCCTGTTATGGAGGAACTTGATGAATATATAGTTCAAAATGCTGATAAGATTTATATGGATTCAAAAAGTGCTGTTCTTTCTGAAAGTGGTGATTTTATAATCCCTATAAAAAAAGGACTTATTGATGAAAGCAAAGTCAACGGTGAATTGGGAGAAGTAATTTCTAAGAAAATCCAGGGAAGGACTTCAGAAGATGATATAACTATCTATGAAACTGTTGGAATTGCTGTAATGGATGTGGTCACAGCATATAAAATCTATGAAAAGGCACTTAAAGCCAAAATCGGTATAAATGTAGAATTTTAAAGTCCACAAGAGAAATTTGAAGATAATTGTGACGTGGGTAAGGTACGGTAAATAAATGACTTAGCAGGAATTTGATTTCCGACAGCTTGAAATATGAAGGCTGCCGGATTTTTTATGTTGTAGATTTTTCACATATTGAGTATAGGCCGTATTTCTTCCAAAGAACCTGTATGCCTGGTCATAAAAAAGGAACTTGCACTTCAAGATTATATTGTAAATCATACTAATTTAAATATATTGCAGTTATTTATCAGACAGCAATTCAGGAGGAAGTTGCCTTTTGCTGATATTGTAAATTTGAAATAATATTAAAAAAACACTTGACATATATAAAAGCCTAACATAAAATGAAATTAAGAAGAAGATGAAACTTCTTCTAGTACTTCTGAACCAGGGAATGCCAACAAATAAATGGCATTCTGCAGTAAAATTTTATGGCAGTGAAAGATAATTTGATGTAATTTATTATCGGAAATTGCTGTAGGAAAATATTTAAAAAATGTGGGTGGACATGCGGCCTATGATGAGTGTTCATCAGTAAAGGCAGCAGCTGACAAAATCAGCGGCCTGAAAAATATATGATGTTTGATATATTTCAGGGAAATAATAACTGTTGGTGCTGCTGAAAGAATAATATAGTTGAAGGAGATGGTTGTAGAAAGTTAGAACTATAACTGTATATGATATATCTTTGAATATTATATGTATGGGTCATGTAAGGTCATAAAATTTTAATTTTATGGTACGGAGATGTTTTAAAGTAATAGGATTCCATGATACGGAAACGTTATGGATAATGGTTAGAAAAAGGTGATACAAATTCAAATAAAATCAAATAGTGCGGATGGTTCAGTAGTTACTTGACTGCCAATTGGTCTTTGAAATAAAGCTGATTGGCAGTCTTAATTTTTTGTAAATCACAAGCTAAAGTTAATATTTTTCTTTTTATTATGTATGATAATTTGCTATAATTAATCATGAATAAAACATTTCCATCTGTTTTTGATTATTGTTTTACAGTAAATTTATTATATCGAACTAATGAACTGTCATTGTTCTATAAAACATTAGAACTGACAAATCCTGCAAAAGCTTTCTTGAAAATAGAGTTACTTCGATTAAACAAGCTATGGTTTTATTGGGAGAAAATAAGAAAATGGCTGTGCTTAATATGTATTAAACCTATATGTAATGATAAATTCCAGGCAGAATATTTTAATAAATAATATTTGATAAAATTAAGGTGGTTATACTGAAAATGTTAAACAGACAAAAAAATTATCCCATATTTGTACCAGATATTTTAAATAAAATGCGAAAAGCTGAAGATATGGATGAACTGTTGAAATATGAAAATATTTTGATAGCAACTTTTATATCTTCTATAGGTGGGGTTGGAAGTGCGGTAAATTTTATTATTGCCTGTATAAGACACAATAACTTTATTTATACATTTATAATTCCCATATTTATAATGATTGGAAGTGTGATTTTATATTGTATACCAAAAAAACATTTAAGTGAGAGAGTAAAGGTGCATATTATAAATGCAATCTGCATTTTTCTCATATGTGCTTTGATACTTCCATATTATTCACAAATAAATGTTTTGAGCTGGTTTATAATTTTTATAATTATTCTGATTGCTCTTATAAGAACAGAGCCTAACATGCTATACCACGTTATTGCTGTATCAGTTGGAATGTATTTTTTTACTGTATACATGAGTTATAATATTAATGCTGGTTACTACAATGTAATTGAATTTATTCTGCTTATGGTCGTTCTTGCCATAAGTTTTGCAGTAAATAAACTTCATGAGAATCTGACTAAAAGTAAATTCAGGCAGATTTATAAAATAACTGAACAGAATCAGAAAATTTCCATGTTATATGAAGAGATACTTGCTTCCGCAGAAGAATTGAAACAGCAGAATAACGAACTTGAAAAATGCAATGAACAGATTAGAAAAGACAGTGAACACTTGAATTATATAGCAAATTATGACAGCCTGACAGGTCTTCCAAACAGGAAGATGTTCATGGATAAATTGGAACTTGACTGTAAGCTGGGTAAAAGGGATGAAGCTGAATTTGCGGTGGTATTTATTGATCTTGACAATTTTAAAAAGATAAATGATACTATGGGTCATTATGTCGGAGATAAATATCTGTGTAAAGTTTCAAAACGACTGATAAAATTGATTGAAAAAAATGATATTATGGGAAGACTTGGCGGAGATGAATTCGGTCTTGTTGTCCATGAATATCATAATAAAGAGAGCTTGATGAAGTATATTAAAGGTTTGAAAAGGAACTTTGAAAATCACTTTTTGGTAGGAAAATATGAACTTCATTCAAGCGCCAGTTTTGGGATTTCAATATATCCACATGATGGGGAGAATGCCATTGATCTTATAAAAGCAGCGGATACAGCCCTTTACAAGGTAAAAGAATCTGGTAAGAATGATATACGTTTTTTTAACAATGGTATGAAAAGAGAGATTATTTTTAATACATATATGGAAAATTCACTTTTTGGGGCTCTTTACAGGAATGAGTTATATCTGGTATACCAACCGGAATTTCAGACTGATTATAACAGCAGTTTAAATGGATTTGAAGCTCTTTTGAGATGGAAGACCCGGGAAAACAGGGTCATAGGCCCAACCTCCTTTATATCTGTGGCAGAAAAGACTGGAATAATTAATGAGATTGGAGAATGGGTCATCAGGCAGGCCTGTAAAAAGATAAACAAGCTCAAATGCAATTATAACAGGAATTTTTTTATTTCAGTGAATGTGTCGCCCGTTCAGATGAAAAATAAAAGATTTGTAGAAAAGGTTAAATGTATTATAGAAGAGGAAAAAGTTGATCCGCATTTGCTGGAGCTTGAAATAACGGAGTCGGTGTTTATAGGTAATATGAACCAGGCAGTTTCAATGATCAAGCAGCTGAAAAAGATGGGACTTCGTATTGCTCTTGATGATTTTGGCACAGGTTATTCTTCACTGAATTATTTGAGGCAGCTGCCCATTGACACTTTGAAAATAGATAAATCATTTATAGATGCTCTTGACAAGGATGAATGTAAAAAGGAAAAAACTATTGTAAATTCGATTATTTCCCTGATGCATGAGATGAAAATATCCGTAGTATCGGAAGGAGTTGAAACCTCAAGACAATTAAGATATCTGAAACAGGCAGATTGTGACAAGGTGCAGGGATTTTTACTTGCCAGGCCGCTTACGGAAGGGTCCCTGGATGATCTGCTGAAAAGTATATATTCATGAATGCATATAATGTGAATAAATATAAAAAATATAATTCATATATGGAGTATTTTGACTTCAATAGAAGACAGACTGTAAAATTAATACTTGCTGAGATGCATATGCAAGTTGAAAGTGTAATAAAGGTTTATTATGTATGGTTTACTATAATGGATCCAAGAATTCAGATAAAAAATGCTTGCTTTTTAGTATAGACACTTTTTTGTTTAAGTAAAATTGGTTTCAAGAATAAAACTAATCTTATTTTGCTCAAAAGCGCAAATAAAATACAAAAAAGTATTGCATTTATATGAACTTGGCGATAACATTTACATATGAAATAAAAGTTTTAGAATACCTGTAAAGGAATTGAAACTTGTGGTTTTGAAATATACGTATTTTAGAATACCTAGAAGGAATAGCTGCTTTTATTTGGAAGGGGGTTATATTTTTTAAAAAGATATAACTATTATTGTGATTTTGAAATATATGTAAAGCATATTAAAACTGAAAACGTTTTTTGAAATAACATATGTTCAAAACTAACAAAAGGAAGTGAAAATTTATTTATGATAGAGGGTATAATTCAAATAGGAAATTCCATGCTTTCTGATGGCGGAGACATGCTTTGCAGCTTGATTAAAGATGTGCCTTCACAAAACAGAAAGGGAAAGCAGACCCATGTGCTGAAAATTTGTTTCAGTACGCAAAAAAATGAATTTAAATTGGATTGTAAAGAAGAAATTGACAGCTCTACAGCTTTGAAATATGCCTTTATAGGTTCTGCAGATGGCCCCGCATCTCCACAGTGGTTTGTAACCAGCAGTTCATATCTGTATCACATAACTGAAACATTATATAATTTGACAAAAGTGGATTTGGGAAGTGAATTAAATGGAAAGTTAAAGACTATATTCAGCACTTATTATGTAGATCTGGGAGATAAATTCAAACCTAAAAATAGATATATTTTAAATTATAAAAAATATGGAATTGGTGAAGAGGATGTTTTAGAGACATTAGACAAAATTGAAAATGAAGAAACTGAAGAAGATGAAAAACGCAGGTATAAAAATGTAACTTCATCCCTAAAAAAAGTTTATTCTAAGAAGTTTGAAAATTACATAAAAACTGAATTCAATATGAAAAAAGATGAAATAGGTCTTTGTACTATTTTAGTGGATGGAGTACCCTTAAGTGATTTTAAAGAATATAGACAGGCAATTCTAAAAAGCAAGCAGAAAAGCAAAGGCAGTAAAAATGTCAAAGGCTGCTGCAGTATGTGTGGAAGCAGTGAAGATTTAACCTCCGATTTATCCAAAATGAAAATAAAGTACTATACTACAAATCAAATTATATTTGCAAGTGAACTTAAAAGCTATGATAAGAATATGCTTTTATGCAGTGAATGCCTCAATAAACTCATGTCAGGTGAAAATTATATACAAAATAAATTGAATACAAGGCTTGTGGGATTTACAGTTTATTTGATTCCTCATTTTGTATTAGGAAACCCTATGAATAAAAAAGACTTGGACAAGATATCTGAAAGTATTCAGCATTCTTTCAATACAGTGAAAAATTTAAGCGGAGTTGAGGATTTTAAATATGAAATTCAAAACATATCAGATATAAAAAATGAAAAGGTATATTTTTTAATAAACATAGTGTTTTATAAAAAATCAAACCAGGCAACCAAGATTCAAAAGCTGATTAAGGATGTAAATCCATCTGTATTTCAAAAGATTATGACTGTATCCTATGATATGGGTAAATTAAGCAGAAAAATCATGGGGATAAATTATAAACTCAATATAGATCTGCAGACCTTTTATTTCATGACACCTATTCGGCTTAAAAATTCAGAGCCTATGAATTATAGAAAACTTCTTCAAATGTATGATGCTATTTTGACGCAGAGAAGTTTAAAGCTGGATGAATTTATAAAAGGAGTTGTTTCCTGTGCCAAAATTGAATTTTTTGATGAAGCAGGTTACAACATAAATGGAAAATCAGGTATATACAACACAATACTTAAAGCTAATTTCTGTATAAAGTTTTTAAAATATATGGGATGTATAGAGGAGGGAGAAAAGATGGACGTTTCCAATTTAAAAGTTAGAGATGATATGAAGGTTTATATCTTAAACATGGGATATGATGAGCAGCAAAGTGCCATGTTTTTACTTGGATGTCTTATAGGTGAGATAGGAAATGCACAGTATAGAAGAATGGGTGAAGACAGAAAGCCAATTTTAAATAAACTTAATTTTGGCGGTGTTGATAAAAATAAAGTTATAAGGCTTGCCAACGAAGTGTTTAATAAACTTATCCAGGAGAAAATAAGAAAATATAATGAAATTACTTTTTCGGAGTGCAAAAGGCTCATGGATGCCAACAAGGATTTGTGGAAATTGAACAAGCACGAAAATTTGTTTTACATTTTATCTGGATATAGCTATGATACCATGAAAGCAATGTTAAATAAGGGAGGAAAAGAAAATGAACAATAGTGAAATTTTGTATCTGTATGATGCAAAGCTTACAAATCCAAATGGAGATCCTGATGAGGAAAACAGGCCTCGTATGGATTACGAAAGAGATATAAATCTTGTTTCTGATTTGAGAATTAAAAGATACATAAGAGACTACCTGCTGGATAAAGGCTATGAATTATTTGTTTCAAAAGTTGATGATAAAGCTGTAACTGCAGAGGGCAGGATAAAAGAACTTGGCAGCAGTGATGTAGATACAATACTGGGTAAACTTATAGATGTAAGGCTTTTTGGGGCTACTATTCCTGTAAAAAATGACAATAAAAATTTTATAGGACCTGTCCAGTTCAACTGGGGGTATTCTCTCAACAAAGTGGAACTCCTGGAAGCCAGCATAACATCCCATTTTGCTTCAGGAGAAGGAAATAAACAGGGTGCTATAGGGAAAGATTACAGAGTTAAATATTCCTTTATTGCCTTCAGCGGGGTTATAAGCGGCAAAAGGGCAGAGCATACAAAATTGAAGGAAGAAGATGTGGAAGTCCTAGATAAAGCTATGAGATATGCTATACCGGAACTTGCCACAAGGAGCAAAATAGGACAGTATCCAAGGTTATATCTGAGGGTCGAATATAAAGATAATGAAACCATACTTGGAGATCTGAGGGACTATTTAAAATTTTCTTCTGAAGATGAAAGTGTAAGAGATATAAAAGAAGTGACTTTGGATATAACAGAACTTGTGAAATTTTTGAATGAAAACAGTGACAGAATTTCTAAACTGCATTATTTTGCAGATGAAAAGCTGAAACTTGTGCTGAGTGGAAATAAAGTTGATTTCAAGGAGGCATTTGGCGGCTTTTCATTAAATGAAGTAAAGTAGGGTGAAAGATATGGATTTATTGATATTAAAGGTTAAAGGGAAATTTGCACATTTTAGAAAATTTTATACAAATTCATCTTCACTTTCCTATTCCGTGCCTCCAAGGACAACTGTGATAGGTCTGCTGGCAGCTGTTCTGGGTTATGAAAGGGACAGCTATTATGAGCTTTTTTCAAAAGATAAATTTAATGTATCTGTAAAAAAAGACAGCTGTATAAGAAAGGTAATGCAGAGTGTAAATTATATTAAAGCTACAAGTCCTAAAAATATATTTCAGCCTAAAGACCATACCCAGATTCCTGTAGAAATTTTAACTGGAGATGACGGGGTTGGGTATACCATTTATATAAACTGTGCTGACAAAAATTTGATGGATGAATTGGAGCTCAGGGTGAAAGATAATAAATATGTCTATTCTCCATATCTGGGGGCTGCACCTTTTGACTGCAGTTTTCAATTTTGCCGCAGGCTTGATATAGAGCCGGAGAAGAACAGTGAACCAATACGGATATCCACTCCTGTGAATTTAAAATATGTTGTTTCGGGGAGTATAGATATATTTGAAGATGACAATTTGAAACTTCTAAAAGAGAGGATGCCTGTGGAATTTTTAAAGGGCAGGGAAGTGGGAAATATGGCTTCCTATATTTATGATGAAAATGGTCACCCCTTGAAATTGAAACTTAATACTGAATTTATAAAACTTGAAGATGAAAATATATTGTTTATGTAGGAGATGATAGCATGAAATTTTATTCTCATCCTGATAAATTAATTTTAACTCATCTTATGGAAGTCAATGAAATATCCCGGAATTATTGTGATAAAAAATACAGCAAGGCAGAGGAAATACTGAGTTTTACCCATGATTTTGGGAAATACACTACTTTTTTTCAAAGATATATTTTAGGCAAAGATAAAACTAAAAATGCCTTAAATAGCCATGGGTTTATATCTGCGCTGTTCGGGGCATTCATTGCCCTTGATTTTTACAATGATGATATTATGTCTGTGCTCATATACAATTGTATACTTCACCATCATGGAAGCATGCAAAATGTTGATATAAATTTGCCTAAAAATTTTAGAAGGCCAGTAATATATGAAGGTAATCTCAGGAAAAAGGTTGATGACACTTATGAACAGCTAGAAGATATAGAAAAGAACAGGAAATTTATAGCAGAGGATTATAAAAAAATTGGATATGAAAAATATTTTGATGAATTCATAACTCAAAAACCTCTTGAAAAGATCCTGACTAAATTAAAAAAACTGCAATTTAAATTTGAATATGACAATGAAAGCGGGGAAACTTATTTTATAAGTCAGATGCTGTACAGTTCACTTATTGCAGCAGACAAGATCAGCGCTTCAAATACAGATCTTCCAGAAATAAAATCTGCAGATTTTGATATTCTAAACAAAACGAAAAATGAGAAATTTAAAGATAGTGCCGGAGATAAAATAAATTTAATTAGAGCTCAGATATTCAATAGTGTACAGAATCGAATTGAGAATGTTTATAAGGAAAATAGAGTATTTTCTATAACAGCTCCTACGGGAACGGGTAAAACTTACTGCGGATTTTTTGCAGCTTTAAAGCTTCAAAAGCTTTTAGGGGGAAATAGGAAGGTAATATATTCCCTTCCATTTACGTCTATAATAAATCAAAACTATTATTCCATATATTCCCTTTTTGAAAATATACCTGATTTTAAGAATGAAAGCAGTGAGTATATAATAAAGCATCACAGCCTTGCGGATGTTGAATACAGCAGTGAACATGAAAATTATACAAAAGTTAAAGCTGAAATGTTAATAGAAAATTGGAACAGCGGAATAATAATTACAACCTTTGTCCAGCTTCTTGAAACTCTAATAGGAAATAAAAATAGAATGCTTAAGAAATTCAATGCACTGAAGAATTCAATAATTATACTAGATGAGGTACAAGCTATAGATATAAAATACTTGAAACTTGTAGAATTTATTCTCGAGTCTGCCAGCATATATCTTGGCTGCAGGATAATAATGATGACTGCAACTAAGCCTCTCATACTTTCAAATGCATCAGAACTTTTGGAGAACAATAAAAAATATTTTGATATGTTCAATAGAACTTCCATTATTCCAAGGCTTGAACCAATTAAAATAGAAAGTTTTATAGAAGAATTTTATGAAAACATGGAGAACAAGTCCTATCTTATAATATGCAATACCATAGCGCAATCCTTGAAGATTTATAGAGAACTTAAAAATAGCGGCAGAAAAGTGTTGTATTTATCTACTAATATTTTACCCTGCCATAGAAAACAAAGAATAGATGAAGTGACAAAGATGCTGAAGAGGGATGAAAAAATAATACTTATTTCAACCCAGGTTGTAGAAGCAGGTGTGGATTTTGATTTTGATGCTGTGATAAGAGATATAGCACCTATTGATTCCATAATACAGTCGGCAGGCAGGTGTAATAGAAATGGGGAGAAAGAAAATGGAAATGTGTATGTTTACTCCATGGTGGATGACAGCGGTACAGCTTATGGCAACAGGGTTTATGGGAAAACTCTGATAAATATAAGCAGGGAACTTTTACAGGATAGAGAATGTATAGAAGAAAAGGAGTATTTTGAACTTATCGGAGATTATTTTAATGAAGTAGATGAAAATAAAAACCAGGAGGATTCCGAGAAGTTCAAAGAATCAATTATAAAGATGTGTTTTAGTGATAAAGACTACAGCCTGGATAAATTCTCACTTATAAAGGAAAATAGCAATTATATAGATGTGTTTTTTAGAATTAATGATGAAGCTGAAAGAGTATATAATGAACTTTTAAAGGTCTTAAGTATTAAAGATATTGAAGCTAAAAGCGAAAAAATGCTTGAAATAAAAAATAAAGTCAGGGAATATACTCTGTCTATTCCAGTTAAATATGTTGACAGGGTAAATAACAAGGATGATATTATATTGAATTTTCCTCAAAGTGCCTGTGAAGTATATTATGATGATATGACAGGATATAAGAGGGAAAAGGAAGAAGATTTTTTTGTTATGTAGGAGTGGATATTATGGAAGCCAATGGAACCATGCTTTGGTACTACAATGTGTGCAAGCGGGAGGTATGGCTTATGTCCAGAGTCATAGTGCCTGATCAGCAGGATGAAAATATAGACATAGGCCGTTTTATACATGAACGTACATATAAGAGAAACAGCAAGGAAATAAGCTTTGGGAACGTTAAATTCGACGTGCTTTTCAGAACCAAAAATCAGATAACAATTGGGGAGACAAAGAAAACTTCTAAATATGCTGAGGCCTCAAAATGGCAGCTTATGTATTATCTAAATCAGTTAAAAGAAGCCGGAATAGAAGCAAAGGGGGTTTTGCTGTATCCGGAGGAGAAAAAGAGGACAGAAGTAAAGCTGACTGATGAATCCCGGGAATGTCTTCAAAAAATGTGTCTGGATATAGAAAGAATATGTGAACTTAAACGTCCTCCTTCTGCTGAGAAGATACGGTTTTGCAGGAATTGTGCTTATAGAGAATATTGTTATTCATAGGAGGCAGAGATGAAAAAGGATATTTACATTTTTAATGATGGGGATTTAAAGAGAAAAGACAATACCGTGTTTTTTGAAACAGGTGGAAAGAAAAAATATTTGCCCGTGGAGGAACTAAATAATATTTGGGTATTTGGTGAAATTAATTTAAATAAGAAGTTTCTTGATTTTGTATCCCAAAAAGAAATATGTATACATTTTTTTAATTATTATGGATATTATACTGGAACTTTCTACCCAAGAGAGCATTTAAACTCCGGATACGTAATATTAAAACAGGCAGAAAATTATCTTGATTATGAAAAAAGGCTTAAAATAGCCAAGATGATAATAGAAACTGCAGTAGAAAATATAATTGTAATTTTAAAATATTATAACAGCAGGGGCGTGGATGTAGAATCAGAACTTAAAGATATAGCAGAAAAGAAAAAATTTATGGAAAATTGTCAGACCATAGAAGAACTCATGGCAGTTGAGGGCAATATTAGGCAGGAATATTATGGATGTTTTTCAAAGATAATAAAGAATTCGGAATTTGCTTTTAAAGTTAGAAGCAAGCGTCCTCCAAGGGACAAGATAAATGCACTTATCAGCTTTGGAAACTCCATGATGTACACTACTGTTTTAGGAGAAATATACCAAACCCAGCTGGATCCAAGGATAGGATACCTTCACTCCACAAATATGAGGCGTTTTTCACTTAATCTTGATATAGCTGAAATATTCAAACCCATAATAGTGGACAGAACTATCTTCACCATTCTCAACAGGAATGAGCTGACGGAAAAAGATTTTGAATCCGATTTTAATGGTATAATGTTGAATGATAAAGGAAGAAAAAAGTTTATAGAGGAGTATAACAATAAACTTTTAACAACAATAAAACACCCTAAAATAGGAACTACTGTCAGCTATAAACGTATAATAAGGCTTGAATTGTATAAGCTTCAAAAATATATAACTGAAGATGAGCCATATAGTGGTTTTGTTGCGAGGTGGTAATTGGTGTTTGTAATACTTGTCTATGATTTTGGAGAAAAGCGCGTAGGCCGTGCTCTTAAAACATGCAGAAAGTATTTAACCTGGGTTCAAAATTCAGTTTTTGAAGGAGATATAAGCATGGCTAATTTAAAAAATTAAAGTGCCAGCTTTCTGACATCATGGTAAGCAGTGAGGATTCGGTGATAATATATACTTTTAAAAGCACTAAATATTCCAATAGAGAGGTTCTTGGAGTGTCCAAAAATCAACAGGATATATTTTTATAAAATGGCCTGCTTAATTTTCAAAAACATTTTAGGATTATCTTAAGTTTTATGTCGTCGACCCTGAATAGAGTAAAAATTACCGTGGGTCGACAATTTTTATGTTTCCAGTTAATTTGCGGGTTAAGATTGATTTTTGAAACTATTGTAGAAATTTTCTTGGATATTGCAATTTTGAATAAGCTGATGTATGCTTTATTTGATGGGATTTTAGATTACCTATGAGGAATTGAAATCAGGCCAGACAGTGTCTAACGGGGCACAGGCGGTATCTGATTTTAGATTACCTATGAGGAATTGAAATTTTCTTATATCCTGTGTGGGTTTATAATCCAGTTTTTCGATTTTAGATTACCTATGAGGAATTGAAATAGGGGATCTTTATAAAACACTGGTTTCTTTAGTTTCGATTTTAGATTACCTATGAGGAATTGAAATCTGGTAATCCATCAGCAATATTATTCTCCAAATCAGATTTTAGATTACCTATGAGGAATTGAAATCTGAAGAACTAATAAATAATAAGATAGATGAAATGTGATTTTAGATTACCTATGAGGAATTGAAATTTGATATTACAGGAAGTTCTGCATTTAGCGGAAATAGGATTTTAGATTACCTATGAGGAATTGAAATTATAACATGTTTGTAAATTCTCATCGCTCTCATGAGGATTTTAGATTACCTATGAGGAATTGAAATTTAAACGAATATGAGAGAATAATTGTGCTTGCACATGAGATTTTAGATTACCTATGAGGAATTGAAATTTCAAAATATCTTCATGTTCAATGATCCACTTCATAGGATTTTAGATTACCTATGAGGAATTGAAATCCCTTTCAGAACTTTCATTTTTAGGACCCTTATAAGATTTTAGATTACCTATGAGGAATTGAAATTCAAACATGGCCTGTAATTGTGTCAAAGGCCCCTGAAGATTTTAGATTACCTATGAGGAATTGAAATCGAATAATGTAGCAGCCTCCGCACCTGCGCAGCCAGGATTTTAGATTACCTATGAGGAATTGAAATTCAACTCCTGCATTTTCTAAAACAATTAGTCTTCCAAGATTTTAGATTACCTATGAGGAATTGAAATCTATCTCTTTTAGTTCTAAACCATCTTCTTTGTTTTGCGATTTTAGATTACCTATGAGGAATTGAAATAAGCAAAGGATAGTTTGGAATATAATAAACATGAAGATTTTAGATTACCTATGAGGAATTGAAATTTAAATAAGTAATCTGTATCTTCAAGCATTTTCCGCGGATTTTAGATTACCTATGAGGAATTGAAATCAATTGATTTGTCAGACGGTTTAATTTTAATTTCTAGATTTTAGATTACCTATGAGGAATTGAAATTTACTTGCTACTGTAGGTTTTCCCATAGAGAATCTGAGATTTTAGATTACCTATGAGGAATTGAAATTGATTATACCGTAGGCAGTAATAACCCAAGTTCTTCCGATTTTAGATTACCTATGAGGAATTGAAATCTAGAAGCTTTAAGTATGCTTGACAAAGATAAAAAAGATTTTAGATTACCTATGAGGAATTGAAATTTTTTCTGTACCGCCAATTTGCATTGTTCTAGTGTAGGATTTTAGATTACCTATGAGGAATTGAAATTACTTTACCTACTGCAACCACTTCTACACTTGGTGGAGATTTTAGATTACCTATGAGGAATTGAAATCTAAATTCATCTTTCTTTTGAAAAATTCTTATATATGATTTTAGATTACCTATGAGGAATTGAAATAAAAATGAAGAATATGGGCCAAGGCTAGACACAATTAAGATTTTAGATTACCTATGAGGAATTGAAATCAATCTAACGATTATGGTATCTAAAAACGGAACAGAGATTTTAGATTACCTATGAGGAATTGAAATCGAAGAGAGAGTACAGGGCAGCCATTTCACTTCAAGATTTTAGATTACCTATGAGGAATTGAAATTTTAGATTCAGATGATAGCAATAAGAAAGCTGATGGATTTTAGATTACCTATGAGGAATTGAAATAACATTTGTTGCAGTCTTTATCTTCTCTATCACATAGATTTTAGATTACCTATGAGGAATTGAAATCCAACGAGGTCGTTAAAACCTACCTGGTTCTTGAAAGATTTTAGATTACCTATGAGGAATTGAAATTGATTTTAGTACCGTTGGGAGTAGTGGCGATCAAGTGATTTTAGATTACCTATGAGGAATTGAAATAACCTAAAATATTTCCTATACCACCAGCTACACCACCGATTTTAGATTACCTATGAGGAATTGAAATTAGATGATATTGGGATTGATGATATAGCTAATGAGCCGATTTTAGATTACCTATGAGGAATTGAAATCGGTTATAGCTGCTTTTTTATTACAAACTTTTAAAGATTTTAGATTACCTATGAGGAATTGAAATTTTTGAATCCTCCAACATCTAAAAGTACTGATTTTAGATTTTAGATTACCTATGAGGAATTGAAATTCACGTGAAAATATATACGGCATATCCATCCATATTGATTTTAGATTACCTATGAGGAATTGAAATTAATCTGCCAATACAAAGCAGTAATAAGAGTGGTTAGATTTTAGATTACCTATGAGGAATTGAAATATAATTCCTAATAATCAACTCACTATACCTGTGTTCGATTTTAGATTACCTATGAGGAATTGAAATCTCATAATCTTCCTCCTATCTCTTCAACTTCACACGGGATTTTAGATTACCTATGAGGAATTGAAATGCTGGTACAGGAAAAGGCCTCTATGATTGGACATTGGATTTTAGATTACCTATGAGGAATTGAAATTTTAAAATAATACTTTAGAACCGCCTTGGCCCTTGGATTTTAGATTACCTATGAGGAATTGAAATACATAATTCTCATAGGCAACTGTCTTTTTAGGAGTAAAGATTTTAGATTACCTATGAGGAATTGAAATCTTGGTCATGGGATTTAAATATCCACCTTCAATTACAGGATTTTAGATTACCTATGAGAAATTGAAATCAATATAATTGTAATATACATATGGGGGAGAAAGTTGGATTTTAGATTACCTATGAGGAATTGAAATTGTAGAGATTTATGAAGGTGACATAGTGTTAGACGGCAGATTTTAGATTACCTATGAGGAATTGAAATCTGAAATTTCAACATCATCCCAAAATCCATGTTTTGCGATTTTAGATTACCTATGAGGAATTGAAATTTCTTGATATAAAAATAAGGGGGATAAAAATGTATGGATTTTAGATTACCTATGAGGAATTGAAATTTTCTAACCCATATATGATCTCCACCGTGTGCTGTAGATTTTAGATTACCTATGAGGAATTGAAATCGCAAAAAGTTGTTGAGGCATTTACCGGGCCAGATGGATTTTAGATTACCTATGAGGAATTGAAATTACGAAACCCGTGGATACGGCAAAACAGGTACAATCAGATTTTAGATTACCTATGAGGAATTGAAATTTAGTTACCGATTTTGCTAGTGGTCAATATAGCACTGATTTTAGATTACCTATGAGGAATTGAAATTAGATGCAAATATAGGGATGCTACGGGATGGAGATAGGATTTTAGATTACCTATGAGGAATTGAAATTTCAGAGCCATAGAGCCACAATTTAATGACATCATTGATTTTAGATTACCTATGAGGAATTGAAATCTCGACTACCTTCCACACTATAATGTACTAAAATATCGATTTTAGATTACCTATGAGGAATTGAAACTATACCTGACCTAATGAAGTATCTGCCACCATGGTATAGTTTTAGATTACCTATGAGGAATTGAAACCATGGAGATTGCAGAAAAAGCAATTAATAAAGCAAGATTTTAGATTACCTATGAGGAATTGAAACATGTACTGGCCATCATGCTGCAGTGACAGCCAGTATGGTTTTAGAATACCTAGTGAGGAATTGAAATAATGCAGATATGGTAGATGGTAAACATGCGAACGATTGTTTTAGAATACCTAGTGAGGAATTGAAATTCCTACACTCTGGAAGTTTCCTTCATTTCCATTAGCAGTTTTAGAATACCTAGTGAGGAATTGAAATTATAGAACATAGGGATAGTACAAGCTGATGCAGTACAGTTTTAGAATACCTAGTGAGGAATTGAAATGATTTGTCAAGAGCCTTTGCAATAGAAGAAGCTTTGGTTTTAGAATACCTAGTGAGGAATTGAAATAATGAATTGAAAGCCGTTCCTAAAAAAGCTTTAGACAGTTTTAGAATACCTAGTGAGGAATTGAAATTTTCATTTTTAGACGCATTAGGGGGCAAAGATAGTAAGTTTTAGAATACCTAGTGAGGAATTGAAATCGGCATCATCTGTACTGTATTCATTTAAGACCTTAGTTTTAGAATACCTAGTGAGGAATTGAAATAATCCAACCGAATAGCAATTTGTTTATTGGATAGTTGGTTTTAGAATACCTAGTGAGGAATTGAAATCTCATAACCTTGGAAGTATCGGAACTATGGATCTCACGTTTTAGAATACCTAGTGAGGAGTGATGTTAGTATAAAAGTGTAGACACAAAGAAATAGATTTACTAAAGATCTATAATAAAATTAAGAAGGGAAAGTGTCTACAAGTGGGAAAAGCATTTAAAAGATATACGGATGAATATAAAAATACTATTGTTGAATTATTTAATAGAGGAAAGACGTATAGTGAACTTAACAGCGAATATGGAATACCTAAAACGACAATGAGGCAGTGGGTGCTTAAGGATAAAAACAAAAAAAATGGTACAGAAGCCAAAGAAGAAAATATCAAGGAAGTTCTCAAAAAAAATGCCATACTCCAGGAAGAAAATGAAATATTAAAAAAAGCTTTATCCATATTCGCAAAGGAAAAATAAAAGATATCTATAAGTTCATTGATGAAAACAAGCATTGTTACTGTAAAAAGATCAAAAAATATTTTGGAATAAAAACCATGTGTAGGGTGTTGGGTATAAGCAGAGCCGCCTATTACAGACATTTAAACAGGAAACCATCCAAGTGGGAACGTGAAGATAAAATTTTAGATAAAATGATATATAAAGAATACAAGGATTCAAAATGCAGGTATGGTGCTGTTAAAATATTAAGACAGCTTATGAAAAAGGGATTTAAACCAAGTTTGAAACGGGTTCAGAGACGGATGAAAAAATTGAGTATAAAATCAATTATAGTAAAAAAGTGGAGGCCATACTGTAGTAATAAGGTCAATGCTGCTGGTAAAGAAAATCTTATTGAGGAAGATTTTTCAGCAGATACAATCAATAAAAAATGGCTTACAGACATAACATACATATATACTTTAAAAGACAGGTGGTGCTACCTGGCATCTGTTTTTGACTGCTGTAGTGCAAAAATAGTTGGATGGCATATTTCAAAGGACATGAATGCTGATACAGCATTAAGAGCTATAAAGAATGCCATAGAAATTCAAAAACCTGATTTTAAATCACTAATACTTCATAGCGATTTAGGCTCACAATATACAAGCAGTACAGTTGAAGAATACCTTAAAAGCAAAGGTATAAAACATTCTTACAGTAAAAAGGGATATCCTTATGACAATGCACCGATGGAATCATTTCATGCTTCACTTAAGAAAGAGGAACCAAGGATGAACAAATATATTGATTTCGAAGATGCAAAGATATCAATATTTGAATATATTGAAGGCTGGTACAACAGGAAAAGAATACACAGCAGGATTGGATATATTACTCCACAGGAATGTGAAGATATTGAAAGAAAGAAATCAGCTGCCTGATAAAAGAATCAATTACAGCAATTAAATTTTCAATCAGCCTTAAGGATAAATATATTCGATCTAAATATATGTCAAGGACAAGCTGTGGGCTTGCTCTGTATATCCTTGATATATATTTAGATCGAATTAAAATAGTTAAGGGCTATTTGAAAATTAAAATATATTCAGTTCAAAAGTTCAAAAAATGTGTCTACTTTATTGACATAGATCCAGAATTGAAATATGAGATTAACACAATAGGTTGACCGTTCCTACCTCGATTTTAGATTACCTATGAGGAATTGAAATTTAGAGAAACTAGGTCAATGATGAAAGAACAAGGATCTGTTTTAGAATACCTAGTGAGGAATTGAAATGGAGATTAGCTATGGATATAAGAAAGCACATCGGAGTTTTTAGATTACCTAGTGAGGAATTGAAATATAAATAATGGTGTAGAAACTATAGTACATTATCCAGGTTTTTAGATTACCTAGTGAGGAATTGAAACCTGACCAGAGTTTTCTTGTGGCTGTAATGGAGGAAGCGTTTTTAGAATACCTAGTGAGGAATTGAAACCTCCATGGAAGATGCATATAAAAATATTTTCTGATGGTTTTAGGATACCTAGTGAGGAATTGAAATAGTGGAAAGGGCATGGCCTAGAGGTTACACCCTTTCGTTTTAGAATACCTAGTGAAGAATTGAAACACTAAAAAACCATTGCCGAGTGTTGATCGGCATAATCCGTTTTAGAATACCTAGTGAGGAATTGAAACTTAGATATCTCCTTTACTGGCCGTTTCTTTAGTTTAGTTTTAGAATACCTAGTGAGGAATTGAAATTCTGATGTAAGGGAACAACTGCATCCTGCTCCTGTTTTATTTTTAGGATACCTATAAGGAAAAAATAAAATGTTTGAAAGGAACTTAGATGAGAAAACGGTATTATTATAAAGGTGAATCAATGGATATGTTACATACAATGGCATTTAAAGAGATGTACCCTGTTATTTCCTGTATAGTAAAATTACCCTCACCAATCAATGTGAATCGTCTTAAGAAAGCTGTCGAACTTACAAGTGTGAAAATTCCTGAAATTTTATGTCATTACCAGCCTGAGAAAAATCGATGGATTTATTCATCAGAGTCGAATCATACAGTGGTTATCCAATTAGGAGAAAATGATGATCTACTCCAGCAGCCCATTGATTTTCTTAAAGATACCCAGCTTAAGGTTTTTATAAAAAATATACCGGAGCCTATAATTTACATGGTAATGAGCCATATATTCACAGATGGTTCAGGTTTTAAACAATTTCTTTATTTACTGGCTAATAATTATAACCATAAGAGATTAGCATCAAATTTTAATAACCAGCGTTCAAGTGAATCCATTATAAAGACATTACTTAGCAATAATAGAGAATATAAATCAAAGATGGATTTACCTGATCACATTTTGAATGTGCCATTTACAAATGAAGCTTCTACTTTGAAAAAATTTGTTGATTATATTGAGGTTTCAAAAGATAAGTTTTTAAAAATTAACCAAAGAGCTAAAAAATATTGCTTAACTATTAATGATGTGATTATGGCTGCTTATATTATTACTTTATCATAAAAAATAAAACTGACAGAAATATTGCTTCCATGTCCAATTGACTTGAGGTAATTTTCACCTTCTGAATCACTGCGCATTGCTAATTTGACAGGAGAATATGGATTGATAATTTCAGTTGAAAACAATGATGATATTTTTGCTATTGCCCAAAAAATTTATAATCAAATAATGAATTTGAAGAGTAAGAAGATATTTTTACAGTCAATTCCGAAGCTGCAGTCAATTTATCACAAACTGCCCGTTTTCCTTGTCTGCTGGATAATTTCGAAACATTATCATGTTCAGTCAGTTTCCTATACTAATTTTGGTATTATGAATCGGCAATTTTATTTTGAAGACAATACAATTTTACATTGCCTGTTAACAGGGAGCTTTAGAAAAGTTCCACAATTTCAGCTGGCCGTTTCTACATATTCTGGAGTATGTACCTTGAGCTTTTGCATGATAGGAAGTCATCTAAATAAAGAAGAAGGACATGATATAATAAAAAATATAGTTACATTACTGGGAAAATGGAGTCAATAATTAGATAAATAGTACACATTTGCTGGATAATGTTACGACTGCCTATAGGCTGAATCTTAAATAGATGTATTTAAACGAGCACTTGCCATTATTGGATTATCTTTAGTATAATGAACTGTACTCGAATTGATGGAGATGTATAAGTTAGATATAATAAATATATGATGGATACAGGAAATATTGATTTCATCCTAGAAGAGAATCTTAAACTTTTGGGTGCTCATTTTCTTGTAAAAAATTTATATATTTGATTTAACAATTGGAGTTGATAAAGTATGAGATTAAATATAAATATAGGCTTTAATGAGAAGTTAAGCCTGCCTATACATTACAACAATATACTTCAGGCAGTTATATTAAACTGGCTCGGAGATGAAAATTATCAAAAATTTATACATGACTGTGGATATAAGCTGGGAAAAAGAAAATATAAACTGTTTACGTTTTCTAAAATATATGGGAAATTTAAAATAAACAGGGAAAGAAAAACTATAGATTTTTTTGATAATGCACATTTTATTGTTTCATCTCTGGAAAATAAGTTTTTAAGTTATCTAGCATTAAATGTTATAGAAAAGGATAATTTTAAGTTTGGAAATAATATAGTGAAAGTGGATTCGATTGAAACCGTAAATAATAGAATTTCTGATAGAGAAGAAGTTTACACAAAGTCTCCCATAGTTATGTACAGTACTTTTAAAAATTATGCAGGAAATAAAACTTATTATTATAATCCTCTAGAACGTGAATTTAGTGAACTTATAAGAAAAAATTTAATACATAAATATGAAGCTTATTATGACAAGCTGCCTATAAAAGATGATTTTTCTATAAGCCCTCTTAACAGAAAAAAGCTAAAGGAAAGAATAGTCATTTATAAGGATTACGTTATAAAAGGATGGGATGGAGAATTTTTAATTGAAGGTTCGAAGGAACTCATGGATATATCTTATAATGCTGGAATAGGCTCAAAAAATTCTCAAGGATTTGGATGCATTGAGATAAAGAAATGAGCTATTCCCCGGACAATTTATTCCCTGAGATTATGAACAGAGCATAAGTAAATTACTATACGTTAGATTTTCTTATGCTTTATGTAATTATCCTGAAAAAATATCATAGACTTATTTCCCAATCTAATTTATAGATGAAGGCAGTAAAAACCATTAGTTTTCAATGCTTTATGCTGCTTTTTTTATATTGATCCCAGAAAACTAAAAATGCCTGGAAAATTTTTAGGAAAACTCTTTATTTATGGGATTTTAAGTCATATAACCTAAGTTTTGCAGCAAAAACGAATAAAAAATACCCGTTAGGCCAGTAAACATGCTGGTTAGCGGGTATTCTTTTTTGTCAGAGAATCATAGCGTTATAAATCATTTTTTGGTAGATGCTAAAACTTTTTTTATCTCACCTAAACTTCGTATCTTTTTGGAGTAGTCAATGTTAGAAATAACTCCAATTTCATTTAATATATCATTGAAATAATCAAACATGTAATAATTCTGCTGAACATAGCTGCATTCAGCTTTTGACAAAGTTTCTAGTAGTTTTCCAATACTATATTTGTTTCCTGTTTTCATCTCAAGTATCCTTGCAATCACCAGAGCAACGAAACAGATTAAAAAATGTGCTTCTATATGCCCTTGGGTGGATACAAAAACTGGTCTTGCCTCTAAGTCACTTTTAGTTACTCGGAAAGATTCTTCAATCTTCCATAACCCTCGGTACATATCAATGATTTTATCATCAGATTCTTTATATTCACTAGTTACAATGACATAGTAACCATCCAAAGCTTCTTCTTCCTCTAGTTTGTCCATGTCTAATTTTAGAAGTTGTGTTGGTTTCAAGATTTCTCCAGTTTCTTTATCGAAGTTAATGTTTTTTATATATTTAGCTGCACCATAGGAAGTAGTGGATCTATGTCAATAAAGTAGACACATTTTTTGAATTTTTGAACTGAATATATTTTAATTTTCAAATAGCCCTTAACTATTTTAATTCGATCTAAATATATATCAAGGATATACAGAGCAAGCCCACAGCTTGTCCTTGACATATATTTAGATCGAATATATTTATCTTTAAGGCTGATTGAAAATTTAATTGCTGTAATTGATTCTTTTATTAGGCAGCTGATTTCTTTCTTTCAATATCTTCACATTCCTGTGGAGTAATATATCCAATCCTGCTGTGTATTCTTTTCCTGTTGTACCAACTTTCAATATATTCAAATATTGATATCTTTGCATCTTCGAGATCAATATATTTGTTCATCCTTGGTTCCTCTTTCTTAAGTGAAGCATGAAATGATTCCATCGGTGCATTGTCATAAGGGTATCCCTTTTTACTGTAAGAATGTTTTATACCCTTGCTTTTAAGGTATTCTTCAACTACATTGCTTGTATATTGTGAGCCTAAATCGCTGTGAAGTATTAGTGACTTAAAATCAGGTTTTTGAATTTCTATGGCATTCTTTACAGCCTTTAATGCTGTATCAGCATTCATGTCCTTTGAAATATACCATCCAACTATTTTTGCACTGTAACAGTCAAAAACAGATGCCAGGTAACACCACCTGTCTTTTAAAGTATATATGTATGTTATGTCTGTAAGCCATTTTTTATTGATTGTATCTGCTGCAAAATCTTCCTTAATAAGATTTTGTTTACCAGCTGCATTGACCTTATTACTACAATATGGTCTCCACTTTTTTACTATAACTGATTTTATATTCAATTTTTTCATCCGTCTCTGGACCCGTTTCAAACTTGGTTTAAATCCTTTTTTTATAAGCTGTCTTAATATTTTAACCGCACCATACCTGCATTTTGAATCTTTATATTCTTTATATATCATTTTATCTAAAATTTTATCTTCACGTTCCCACTTGGATGGTTTCCTGTTTAAATGTCTGTAATAGGCGGCTCTGCTTATGCCCAATACCCTGCACATGGTTTTTATTCCAAAACATTTTTTGATCTTTTTACAGTAACAATGCTTGTTTTCATCAATGAACTTATAGATATCTTTTATTTTTCCTTTGCGAATATGGATAATGCTTTTTTTAATATTTCATTTTCTTCCTGAAGTATGGCGTTTTTTTTGAGAACTTCTTTGATATTTTCTTTTTTGCCTTCTGTACCATCTTTTTTGTTTTTATCTTTAAGCACCCACTGCCTCATTGTCGTTTTAGGTATTCCATATTCGCTGTTAAGTTCACTATATGTCTTTCCTCTGTTAAATAATTCAACAATAGTATTTTTATATTCATCCGTATATCTTTTAAATGCTTTTCCCACTTGTAGACACTTCCCCTTCTTAATTTTATTATAGATCTTTAGTAAATCTATTTCTTTGTGTCTACACTTTTATACTAACATCATAGCCCTTGTATAAGAACCCGGATTTGAGATTAAGTCCTGTGCTTTTGCAAGTGCGGCAGCACGCTCAGCCTTAGCACGTTTATCATATTTTTCGCTGTAGAATACTACCTGTTTTTCATGTACTACTTTTTTTAATTTTTTTCCGTTAGATGATGTTATCTGAATTGTTCTTGGGTATAATCTAGATTTTCTCTTGTATTCTGTGCCTAGCCATTCATATCCTTCTTTTGCTAATACATACTGTTTTAATTCTTTGTCAGAACCGCGAACAGACATACTGAATACATACCCATCTTTTGTAGGAGTATGAGTCGTATACCAAATGTTGTCGCCAGTAGTCATGCCTTTGTCTGCCACCGTTATTACCCTGCCAAGATTATATTCCTTCTTGATACGTGCAAAATTAGGTCGATAGGTAAGGCAGTCATTAGTGTTTCCTGAAAATAGCTCATAGGTAATGGGGAGCCCTTTGTTGTCTATAAATAACCCCATTTGTACAATTGGATTTGGTCGGTGTTCTTTCGATACTCCCTTTTTTCTGAGGTTGTCCATTTTATCAGTTTCAAAGTAGTAGTTGGTTACATCATAGTAAATAAGACTGGTATCTCTTCCATAGAGTTCTTTGATTTTATTGTTGATCCAAAATTGGAGACTCTCTTTATGCTTGTTAAAAAAGGTAAGGCAACGATAAACATCATCAAGAGAATAGTTATCTTTTTCAAAGAACCAATCTTTATTCTCAAAAGTTTTCTTTTTTGAAGCAGGATTCAAAAGCCTTGAATAAACAAGGAGTTTCATGATTGTATCAGCATCATAATTGTCCTTAGTATGACGTTGTCTGTTGGTAAGGAAAGTGTGTATGCCAAGCTCATGATAAATCTTGCTTAACGCAGTATATCCAAAATTTTTACGCAAGGTAACATCTTGCTCGATTGTATCAGCATCATGAAATACAAAAGTGATTGGAGCTTTTTTACATTTCTTTTCTTCCTTTAATTGTTCAACACGTGCAGAGAAGAAAGAGATTGGATCATCATATTCTTTTTCTAATTCGTCGAGAAATCCTAAAGATTCCACAGTTATCTGCCGGGAACATTTTTTAGTTTTATCATAGTAACTATCTACAATGGATAATCGAATTCTGCCATTGCTAGAAGGAGTCTTTTTTAGGTACATAAACAATCATCTCCACACATATAATACTAATTATATCACAATACTACATAAAGCGCTAGTAAAATATGACGAAAAACGAAAATAAAAATCCCCGAATTCGCCAGTAAAATCAATGAATCCAGGTTAAGTTAAGTAAAAAGTTGCTGCAAAACTGTGGAAGGCAGTAAAAACCATTAGTTTTCAATGCTTTATGCTGCTTTTTTTATATTGATCCCAGAAAACTAAAAATGCCTGGAAAATTTTTAGGAAAACTCTTTATTTATGGGATTTTAAGTCATATAATAAAAATAAAGAATGGCTATTTCACACAGGCTGAACCTTAACATGAGATGTATTTAAATAAAAGTATTGATGGATATACAATACAAGTAAATAATGCTGAACCTTAACATGAGATGTATTTAAATATGCAGAGAACCGAAAGGTAGACCAGGCAGTTGAATGCTGAACCTTAACATGAGATGTATTTAAATTTACATACTTCTTGTATGTTACAGGTCTTACATTAGCTGAACCTTAACATGAGATGTATTTAAATAATTTTAGCCTGTGTGCTCAGCTTTTAACTACCCATGCTGAACCTTAACATGAGATGTATTTAAATATACATTATTCAATATTCAGCCCTCCATTCGCTTGCTGAACCTTAACATGAGATGTATTTAAATAATCAATTGTATTATTTTCCAAAACTGTTGGGCTTGGCTGAACCTTAACATGAGATGTATTTAAATATGGTTTTATTATAAAAAGCCTGGTATTCATCATCGCTGAACCTTAACATGAGATGTATTTAAATTACACCTCTCGTTCAATTCTATTTATATATGTATAGGCTGAACCTTAACATGAGATGTATTTAAATATGGCTGATGCTTTTGCGTATATAAGTAACCACACCGCTGAACCTTAACATGAGATGTATTTAAATATCAAACATTTAAGACCTCCAAGTATAGGAAATTTAGCTGAACCTTAACATGAGATGTATTTAAATTATCCGTGAGGAGCAGGACCACCAGCCCAGCACCCTGCTGAACCTTAACATGAGATGTATTTAAATAACCGTATTAAATAATAAAGATAGTATGAACCTTTTGCTGAACCTTAACATGAGATGTATTTAAATTTGTTGTTCCTGCGTAGTAAGATCTCTATGGTTATTGCTGAACCTTAACATGAGATGTATTTAAATTGGATTTATAGAACATTTTTTGGGGTGCTACAACGCTGAACCTTAACATGAGATGTATTTAAATATGTCTCTTCTAAAGATGGCAATGGCAGTGTTGGTAGCTGAACCTAAACATGAGATGCATTTAAATTAGAGGTTCTCAAAATCATAAGTTTTAGGATAAATGCTGAACCTTAATATGAGATTAGTTAAAAATGTTTTAAAGCTTGTATTAAATTTTTTTATCGTCGACCCTGAATAGAGTAAAAATTACCGGGGGTCGACAATTTTTACGTTTCCAGTTAATTTGCGGTCTGGGATTGGTTTTTGAAATTCTTCAAAAGATTTTCCTGGATATTGCAATTTTGTACGAGCTGATGTATTCTATACTCGATGGGATTTTAGATTACCTATGAGGAATTGAAACATTTCATGTAGTTTGACTTCATCAACTGGAACACCCGAGATTTTAGATTACCTATGAGGAATTGAAACTTAGAAGTCCTATGCCTATAGGAGTTGGTTTTGCAGATTTTAGATTACCTATGAGGAATTGAAACTATTTTTCTGGAATTTTATTAACAATATTAGAGAATGATTTTAGATTACCTATGAGGAATTGAAACTACTGTTCTTGCATTTTTAACACCTGCCTTTTAAGATTTTAGATTACCTATGAGGAATTGAAACTTGCCATAACCTCTCAACCTCTCTTTCAATTTTTTCGATTTTAGATTACCTATGAGGAATTGAAACTTTTTTTTATCTAAAATTAATCTAAATCTATTCAAAAGATTTTAGATTACCTATGAGGAATTGAAACTCATTCCGAATGGACTTGCAGCACCTATAGCCTCTTGATTTTAGATTACCTATGAGGAATTGAAACTTATATTCCGTATCATCATAATCTGAAGGATCTCCCGATTTTAGATTACCTATGAGGAATTGAAACAAGAATGCTAGGAGGTAAGATATGGCTGATAAACTTTAGATTTTAGATTACCTATGAGGAATTGAAACTCAACTCACAAAGGAGAAAATGGATATGTATATGTTTCCGATTTTAGATTACCTATGAGGAATTGAAACATAGGTGCAATAATGAATTTTGAAAAAGTCAAGGACGAGATTTTAGATTACCTATGAGGAATTGAAACTCAAAATCAGCAGATAAAAAAGAAGCTGCATCATCGATTTTAGATTACCTATGAGGAATTGAAACTCTGATGAAGCATATAGTACTTTATGTGTTCCAGGAGATTTTAGATTACCTATGAGGAATTGAAACCTAAATCCTGCTGACTGCTATTCATAAGTGTTTTTTCTGATTTTAGATTACCTATGAGGAATTGAAACCCAGTTTCAATTTGGGCTAGAAGTGAAATATCTCCTTGATTTTAGATTACCTATGAGGAATTGAAACTATGAAGAACCCCGGGAGGGAGAGCTTACCGGATGGAGATTTTAGATTACCTATGAGGAATTGAAACCCAGAAAACTGGTAAGGATATACAAGACCTTACTGATGATTTTAGATTACCTATGAGGAATTGAAACTAGATTATTATGAAGATGATTTAATTAAAGATTTTTGATTTTAGATTACCTATGAGGAATTGAAACTCTCATAAATATGCATTTCATTCTCCCTAAAATTTAGATTTTAGATTACCTATGAGGAATTGAAACTTTTTCTTTATCCATACGAATCCTGCTGTTTTATAGATTTTAGATTACCTATGAGGAATTGAAACTCTGTTCCACAAGTGGATCTGGTTGTCTTGTACCTCGATTTTAGATTACCTATGAGGAATTGAAACAAAATAAACACAGGAAGTTTGAATGACAAGGATTGGGATTTTAGATTACCTATGAGGAATTGAAACCTTGATGGAGCTGTGGCAAATAACAATTTAATATTGGATTTTAGATTACCTATGAGGAATTGAAACCTCGTAATGGTAACTTTTCATACTTTGAAAGTCCTGATTTTAGATTACCTATGAGGAATTGAAACTCCAATAAACATAATTGATATTGTCAATCCACGTATTGATTTTAGATTACCTATGAGGAATTGAAACCTTTCCCAATCACATTCTATATTACAAGGCATTTCTCGATTTTAGATTACCTATGAGGAATTGAAACATAAACGTTTGCAGTTGCTAGAAAGCCAAGTATCTGAGATTTTAGATTACCTATGAGGAATTGAAACTAGGGTGCTGTGTTCTGATAGGGCGGTGATAACCGCGATTTTAGATTACCTATGAGGAATTGAAACTATCCTGTACAATAAAGCTCTCATGGTTTTTCTTAACCGATTTTAGATTACCTATGAGGAATTGAAACTAGAACAAGCTAAGCACTGGAACATGAGCAATAGTGCGATTTTAGATTACCTATGAGGAATTGAAACCTGGAATTGGGAAACAGGGAATGCATATCCAAGAAAAAGATTTTAGATTACCTATGAGGAATTGAAACTGATATACTCAGTGGATTTTGGACATGGCACCGGAGATTTTAGATTACCTATGAGGAATTGAAACAAACTCCCTGTGCTATTGTACTTGTTACATTTTCCATGATTTTAGATTACCTATGAGGAATTGAAACTAAATAACTGGATGCCAGATGAAGAATTTGGACTTGCGATTTTAGATTACCTATGAGGAATTGAAACCTCCTTGGTCGCGGAGGGCGACCGCATATGGGTTTATGATTTTAGATTACCTATGAGGAATTGAAACTAAAATTAGCTTTGGATGATGTTCAGGAAGAATTTGGATTTTAGATTACCTATGAGGAATTGAAACCACCTTTCGGTGCATTGGCGGTCGGATTATATTTAAGATTTTAGATTACCTATGAGGAATTGAAACCCTTAGGATAAGTCCCTAAGCTTACAGGTCTTTCAGTGATTTTAGATTACCTATGAGGAATTGAAACTCATATATCCATCCCGTGTCTTGACATATGGAGCATGATTTTAGATTACCTATGAGGAATTGAAACAATTATCTAAAGCTTTTATAGCGGCATCTTTAGCTTGGATTTTAGATTACCTATGAGGAATTGAAACCAGAGTGCGTTAGATGCGAAAGCTCCTATAGCTTCTCGATTTTAGATTACCTATGAGGAATTGAAACATACTTATATGGGAGGCTAGAGATGGAAAATGAAATGATTTTAGATTACCTATGAGGAATTGAAACTGTACTCAATACCCGATATACGATAAATCTCTGACTGGATTTTAGATTACCTATGAGGAATTGAAACTATATCCAAGTGAAATACCTGACATTTTCGCAAGATGATTTTAGATTACCTATGAGGAATTGAAACTTTTTTAATTCTGTATTTTCTTTTGTAGCTGCATCTAGATTTTAGATTACCTATGAGGAATTGAAACATTTCTCCCTCCACTTGTTCGGGTTCAAAGCAATCTCGATTTTAGATTACCTATGAGGAATTGAAACCCTAGCACTTTATATGCAGGAGCATCTTTACCGCCCAAGATTTTAGATTACCTATGAGGAATTGAAACTTTATTTTCTCTTTCAAAGCGTGCATTTTCCTAAAGATTTTAGATTACCTATGAGGAATTGAAACTCTCTAGATACGTTCTGTGCAATGTTCAAGGCGAAGGATTTTAGATTACCTATGAGGAATTGAAACCAAGTATAGGCTCAATGACCTGCATAAGTGCCCACTGGATTTTAGATTACCTATGAGGAATTGAAACAGTAATATGACGTCATAACGGTATGATGCCTTTTTAAGATTTTAGATTACCTATGAGGAATTGAAACTAAAAAGAACAATGTGAGGCCTGTAACATACCAGAAAGATTTTAGATTACCTATGAGGAATTGAAACCCAAAACCTATAAATTTAGGAATTGCTCCATTTGATGATTTTAGATTACCTATGAGGAATTGAAACTGTGGAGTAGTGATGAAGGTAGAGATTGGAGTCAATGATTTTAGATTACCTATGAGGAATTGAAACAACCGAGAGAGTATGACTTTAAGGACTTAGAAAAGAAGATTTTAGATTACCTATGAGGAATTGAAACTGATAAGGGGCATGAATGCTGCAGTTGTTCATTGTGAGATTTTAGATTACCTATGAGGAATTGAAACCTATTTTTTTATAAGTATCCTTTGTTTTCTCGTAATCGATTTTAGATTACCTATGAGGAATTGAAACCAATCTAACGATTATGGTATCTAAAAACGGAACAGAGATTTTAGATTACCTATGAGGAATTGAAACATTACTACTTCATCCCAGTTTGCTTCATGCCATTCTTGATTTTAGATTACCTATGAGGAATTGAAACTATCTTACATAGGCTGATTCACTGTTTAGCATCTCTAAGATTTTAGATTACCTATGAGGAATTGAAACTTGCGCATTTTGGAGTAATTGCTATGCTCCCAAATGCGATTTTAGATTACCTATGAGGAATTGAAACAAATTTAATTGGCACTTATCTTGCCCGTAACACCCTGATTTTAGATTACCTATGAGGAATTGAAACCTTTAATGTTAAATTTAATAATTTCAGGTATCCGCCAGATTTTAGATTACCTATGAGGAATTGAAACTGCCATATGTAGATTCAACTTATTACAAGAACACCTACGATTTTAGATTACCTATGAGGAATTGAAACTGCAGTCCACAACAAACACGGGCATGAATTAGACATGGGATTTTAGATTACCTATGAGGAATTGAAACATTAATCCTCCTCTATTTTAATATCTTCTCTTAGAGATTTTAGATTACCTATGAGGAATTGAAACTAAGTAACTTCGGTATTGTAATCTCCCCAGTCAAGATTTTAGATTACCTATGAGGAATTGAAACTTCAGTACGTTATAAACATAATCCTCTGCACTCTTTGATTTTAGATTACCTATGAGGAATTGAAACTCCATTAAGTCCACAGCAACTATAATAAATACTATTGATTTTAGATTACCTATGAGGAATTGAAACACTCAAGAACAATATGATAAAATTGCTATCCGAGATGATTTTAGATTACCTATGAGGAATTGAAACTTTCAATTATTATACCGATCAAATTAGGAAACTTTATGATTTTAGATTACCTATGAGGAATTGAAACAAAGATAGTTCTAGTACAAAACCCGAAAATACTAAGGATTTTAGATTACCTATGAGGAATTGAAACAAGAATAAAGGTCTTGTAACTATAACTCAGATTGCGATTTTAGATTACCTATGAGGAATTGAAACAAATTAAATGTAAAAATGGAAAGAAAGTGGTAGCGAAAGATTTTAGATTACCTATGAGGAATTGAAACATCTTTTCATACATGCTAACATGAACCATAATAGTTGATTTTAGATTACCTATGAGGAATTGAAACCAAGAAATTGCAATGTATAAGGATGTAGACTGGAAAGGATTTTAGATTACCTATGAGGAATTGAAACCTCCGAGGGACTTGCACTGACACCGAATGATTTTAAGATTTTAGATTACCTATGAGGAATTGAAACCATGTAAATGTTGTACTAAATCATCTTTATGCATCAGAGATTTTAGATTACCTATGAGGAATTGAAACTTATGATATGTATTTAAAAGCAGGTGAGTAAATGGCGATTTTAGATTACCTATGAGGAATTGAAACTATTGTGTCTTTTCCTTGTAGGTGTCCCATTCCTCAGATTTTAGATTACCTATGAGGAATTGAAACCACAGAGTAAAATCTCCAGCAATGCCTATGGTTTCATGATTTTAGATTACCTATGAGGAATTGAAACCGGGATGAGAGGTGACAGCATAATACATCTATTCTGATTTTAGATTACCTATGAGGAATTGAAACATTTATCCTTGGAACTCAATGTTCCTAAATAAACAAGGATTTTAGATTACCTATGAGGAATTGAAACTCATACATGATGCTCCCATATTCATCGTCATTATCGATTTTAGATTACCTATGAGGAATTGAAACAAAGTACAGACTAATATATAAAAATAACTATATATGATTTTAGATTACCTATGAGGAATTGAAACTGTCTTCACCTCTTTCAGCCATTTGTGCAAGCTTAGATTTTAGATTACCTATGAGGAATTGAAACTTATAATGCAGAGGATTTTAACAGAGTAGAGAACAGATTTTAGATTACCTATGAGGAATTGAAACTCACACCTTGGAAATGGGTCGCAATAGAATAAGGAGGGATTTTAGATTACCTATGAGGAATTGAAACCAAATTAAAAGATTATGTTGCACTTACCTTCTCAAGATTTTAGATTACCTATGAGGAATTGAAACTACTTATAAAGGAGATGTTATGTCTCTCCAGCAGTTCAGATTTTAGATTACCTATGAGGAATTGAAACACTCAAGAACAATATGATAAAATTGCTATCCGAGATTGATTTTAGATTACCTATGAGGAATTGAAACTAGCCAAGTTAACAGACAGACTGAAAGCTATGGATGATTTTAGATTACCTATGAGGAATTGAAACCTTAGAAAAAAGGGGCTTTGCATCTGTAGCAACTTAGATTTTAGATTACCTATGAGGAATTGAAACATATAAAAGATGAAGCAAAATATAAAAAGATGGTATCAGATTTTAGATTACCTATGAGGAATTGAAACCCGTCTGCTTTACTACCATTGCTGTAAACATCATCTGATTTTAGATTACCTATGAGGAATTGAAACTCTGCCTTTCCATATACCTTTGTTTTTGCTCTGCCTGATTTTAGATTACCTATGAGGAATTGAAACTAATGTGACCAGGAAGACATACCTGAACCACATTCACCGATTTTAGATTACCTATGAGGAATTGAAACTTTTCAATCCTATATTAAGATTGAATTGAATTAACGTGATTTTAGATTACCTATGAGGAATTGAAACCCATTCCATTTGGATTTTCCATTTTCTTTAGCCTCTGATTTTAGATTACCTATGAGGAATTGAAACATAGCTGCAGAGAAAGAATGCACACAAGAAGTAGCGATTTTAGATTACCTATGAGGAATTGAAACCTTAATAAATTTTATGGAACAAAAGAGGCAGAAAGAAGATTTTAGATTACCTATGAGGAATTGAAACTTTTTAGGTGAGGTCAATAAAGTTTTAGTTATAGCACCGATTTTAGATTACCTATGAGGAATTGAAACTTGGAAATGAATAAGCCGAAAAAAAATGAAGTTAGTGATTTTAGATTACCTATGAGGAATTGAAACCTCAATTGGTACAAAGTAATTGATATATCGGCTGAGATTTTAGATTACCTATGAGGAATTGAAACAGGAATCTAAAAACTTTTTTTAGGTATGTTGAAGAAAGATTTTAGATTACCTATGAGGAATTGAAACTCTATAGGAGATGATTTTATGAGTAGAAATGATTATGGATTTTAGATTACCTATGAGGAATTGAAACATAAGAGTAGCGGAATGTCATATATACATTCTATAGAGATTTTAGATTACCTATGAGGAATTGAAACTGGGAATAGGCGGAGGAACCTCTGGCGGTAAGATAGGATTTTAGATTACCTATGAGGAATTGAAACCCATCTGTGGTATCTGATACATCCCCTTCACCTATACTAGATTTTAGATTACCTATGAGGAATTGAAACCTTCTTGGGATAATATACTTGCTACCAATCAGCTAAGATTTTAGATTACCTATGAGGAATTGAAACTTTTAAGGCTTTTTCTTAAATCACCAGTTACATCTTTAGATTTTAGATTACCTATGAGGAATTGAAACGAATACCGCCGTCATTGTTCCGTGGAGATATAGCAGGATTTTAGATTACCTATGAGGAATTGAAACTGGGTCCTAATACATTAATGATGATACACCATGCGTGATTTTAGATTACCTATGAGGAATTGAAACCTAAGATGCTTGTAAATAAGCAGGGATCGCAGCTTGGATTTTAGATTACCTATGAGGAATTGAAACATTGAATCAGTTCTCATACCAGTGTTCAGACCTTTAGCGATTTTAGATTACCTATGAGGAATTGAAACAATGCTGAAGAAATAGATCCTAAATTTAATGAGTGCAGATTTTAGATTACCTATGAGGAATTGAAACTCCATACCTTCTTTTTCATGTGCTGCCAACAACACGGATTTTAGATTACCTATGAGGAATTGAAACATTCTTCTGCCGTATAAGTTGATTTAATCATCATGGGATTTTAGATTACCTATGAGGAATTGAAACAATATTTTATCTAAATTCAGTTTTCCATCTACACTTAGATTTTAGATTACCTATGAGGAATTGAAACCATCTAGGAGGTGGAATATTTGAAACAGATTAGTATGATTTTAGATTACCTATGAGGAATTGAAACAAATACATAGAAGCTTTTAATAAGATGGAAGCTTTCATGATTTTAGATTACCTATGAGGAATTGAAACTTTTCTCCGATAGTTCTAAATTTCTATTCTTCAGTTCTGATTTTAGATTACCTATGAGGAATTGAAACTAATTTACAATCTATTCCTCCATTTTTAATTTTCTAAGATTTTAGATTACCTATGAGGAATTGAAACTAGACTATGGCCAACCCATATAAAAATAAGAAAATCAGATTTTAGATTACCTATGAGGAATTGAAACTGACTATTGAAGCTATCGGCGGAATAATATGTGTATGATTTTAGATTACCTATGAGGAATTGAAACTGTGTTAGATAAAGACAGTAGTGCAGACACGCAATACCGATTTTAGATTACCTATGAGGAATTGAAACATTACTAATGCACCATATTCTCTGCAATCTTTTTCCGATTTTAGATTACCTATGAGGAATTGAAACCTATCAAAAGGAAACATATTATCATGTACTTCTGTGATTTTAGATTACCTATGAGGAATTGAAACAAGAAATTACTATAGCTTCAAATTGGCTTAAAAAACGATTTTAGATTACCTATGAGGAATTGAAACTCTGTAGTTACTTTGGTATTTGCATCAGTAACTACGATTTTAGATTACCTATGAGGAATTGAAACCACCTTCATGATCCCCCGGGCAATTTGGAAGTACTGCGATTTTAGATTACCTATGAGGAATTGAAACATCTTTCTTTTAACATTCTATATTCCTCCTTATGCGATTTTAGATTACCTATGAGGAATTGAAACACTTGTATTCCTGTTATAAAGCTGTTCTCCAGCTTAGATTTTAGATTACCTATGAGGAATTGAAACTTTCTCCATTTTTGTGGTACTACCGTCACGAGCTTAGATTTTAGATTACCTATGAGGAATTGAAACAAAGAAAATGATACTGTAGTGCTTATTCAAATAGATGATTTTAGATTACCTATGAGGAATTGAAACATTGAACACTGCGGTAAACTTATAGAAAAATATTTTGGATTTTAGATTACCTATGAGGAATTGAAACTTATAATATAGGCTATAATGCTGCCTTTTGCTAAAGAGATTTTAGATTACCTATGAGGAATTGAAACATATACATGAACCCATTTGAGCATATGATAAATAGTGATTTTAGATTACCTATGAGGAATTGAAACTCATTTTCCCAACTAGAAAGAACCTTCTTGTCAATTGATTTTAGATTACCTATGAGGAATTGAAACTTTGTCCAGTAGAATAAGAACCAACTTTTCTTGTTACGATTTTAGATTACCTATGAGGAATTGAAACTTTTATTTTCAAGTCCATCAATTCTATGATGAGCTGACGATTTTAGATTACCTATGAGGAATTGAAACATTTTTCTTCTATTTCATTTTTAACGCTGAGTTTTCGATTTTAGATTACCTATGAGGAATTGAAACCTGGGAATGGACTCTATGACATTTAAAAGTTGTGCGATTTTAGATTACCTATGAGGAATTGAAACTCTGATTCTGCACCAGATCCTCCTGAAGTAGTCAGGATTTTAGATTACCTATGAGGAATTGAAACTTTAAAAATATGCTCCACGTTTCTGGCCTTAGAACGATTTTAGATTACCTATGAGGAATTGAAACCAAGGATTGGTATAATAAATATGTCAAGGGTAATTCTGATTTTAGATTACCTATGAGGAATTGAAACTCTTCTATATGTTCGATATCCATATCACCATTTCGTAGATTTTAGATTACCTATGAGGAATTGAAACTCCAGATAAATTTATTAAATAAAGAGAGGATGATAGGATTTTAGATTACCTATGAGGAATTGAAACCATTAATAGTTTGTTCCGGCAGTATGCTCATGCTGCCAGATTTTAGATTACCTATGAGGAATTGAAACTTTTTTTCATAAATATTTGTAAAACAATTTGAAGCTTCGATTTTAGATTACCTATGAGGAATTGAAACGTACTACTATTCTTGTTAAATTCAATTAGTTGTTTGATTTTAGATTACCTATGAGGAATTGAAACCAGCTAGAGTTAAATCCTTAGGTATCTCATTAGGAGCGATTTTAGATTACCTATGAGGAATTGAAACTAAGTAATTCCTCTGTTTTCATTGTCACCTTCCTGAAGATTTTAGATTACCTATGAGGAATTGAAACATGCTCTTTTTCCATGGAGTAAGACTTGGAGTAGAAAGATTTTAGATTACCTATGAGGAATTGAAACCTAATTGTTGATGGTCATGTGATGAAGGAGGAAATGGATTTTAGATTACCTATGAGGAATTGAAACTTTTTCACCTGCCTTTATATATTATTAATAAAATAAGGATTTTAGATTACCTATGAGGAATTGAAACCATTTTAGAGTTAAGTCTATAGGATACAACAAAAAAAGATTTTAGATTACCTATGAGGAATTGAAACCCGGGGAAGAGTTGCATGGACACTCTAGAAGGTTTGGATTTTAGATTACCTATGAGGAATTGAAACATATTAAAATCATTCCTTTATATTCGGATTTTATATGATTTTAGATTACCTATGAGGAATTGAAACTCCCTAAGATATAGTTAGATACATTTTTCAATTTAAGATTTTAGATTACCTATGAGGAATTGAAACTTACTAAAATTAATTTGCTTTCAAAATGGAGGGTTTGATTTTAGATTACCTATGAGGAATTGAAACACAGTAAAGATCAACGAAAAAATTTATATAGGAACAGATTTTAGATTACCTATGAGGAATTGAAACAAGGATATAAAAGGGAAAGAATTATATGAAGGTGACGATTTTAGATTACCTATGAGGAATTGAAACAAATATATGTGCAATATAATTTATCATTACTCTGTGATTTTAGATTACCTATGAGGAATTGAAACATACTCACTTGCTAATAAAGGAAATTAAGGAGGATAGATTTTAGATTACCTATGAGGAATTGAAACCCTTACCGTCCTCGATATGATAGTAAGAAAGCCGTGATTTTAGATTACCTATGAGGAATTGAAACAAAAAAATCATCCAGAAATGTATTCCTCTAGGGGCAGATTTTAGATTACCTATGAGGAATTGAAACAGGACAATTGTCCTGGGCAGGTTAGCAATGGTCAAACAGATTTTAGATTACCTATGAGGAATTGAAACATTTGAAGCCTGCCAATAACACCAAATCTATGCCCGATTTTAGATTACCTATGAGGAATTGAAACCACCGTGGGCATTTCTTCTTTATATGAGCCTGTCCTTGATTTTAGATTACCTATGAGGAATTGAAACCCATCCAAGTTTATATATCCTTGCTAGAAAAGTTTGATTTTAGATTACCTATGAGGAATTGAAACCCGCGCTGGATGAAAACTATGACGAGATAGAAACAAGATTTTAGATTACCTATGAGGAATTGAAACTTTCCTTTATCCTGCATGAACTCAAAATCATTCACAGATTTTAGATTACCTATGAGGAATTGAAACCCAGACACGATTTTCGTAACATTGTATACCAGATTTAGATTTTAGATTACCTATGAGGAATTGAAACAAACTAATAACGGAATCGCCTGTGGATGGCATACAAAGATTTTAGATTACCTATGAGGAATTGAAACAGAGATGGAGATAAAGAATTCCTAAAGGAAAAGTTTTGATTTTAGATTACCTATGAGGAATTGAAACAAGCATATCTACAAATATCTAGGAAAGCAATATGGATGATTTTAGATTACCTATGAGGAATTGAAACAAGAAACGGCTAAGTATACTGACGTGAAAAGTGATAGATTTTAGATTACCTATGAGGAATTGAAACGCATTTACACCAGAGACTAGCAGAAAGGGTATAGCGATTTTAGATTACCTATGAGGAATTGAAACCGATTAGCCGAGCCATTACCCACACTCCAACTGAACGATTTTAGATTACCTATGAGGAATTGAAACAAAATACAATAGTTCCCTTCTCCATTAAATCTCTTGGATTTTAGATTACCTATGAGGAATTGAAACTTGTTTTAGCTGTCTTTTTTAAAACCTCTATCTTTGATTTTAGATTACCTATGAGGAATTGAAACTATTACTAAAGACATTTCTACTATAGTAGAAAACAGAGATTTTAGATTACCTATGAGGAATTGAAACTCAGAATAATCATTTACTGATTTTATTCCTTCTATAAGATTTTAGATTACCTATGAGGAATTGAAACTTGCAAAAAGCTTTTATATTAGTACTATAATCGTTAGGATTTTAGATTACCTATGAGGAATTGAAACCATAATTAACAAAATCACTACCTCTTGAGCAAAACTCGATTTTAGATTACCTATGAGGAATTGAAACCCGGCCTGTTCTTCATTATCTTAGGATAAGTTCCCAAGATTTTAGATTACCTATGAGGAATTGAAACTTTTTTGGAATTGTACAGCAATACCTTTACCTAGTGCATGATTTTAGATTACCTATGAGGAATTGAAACCGTGTTGAATAAACCGCATAGGCGCATCCTAATCCAGATTTTAGATTACCTATGAGGAATTGAAACACAGTAAAGATCAACGAAAAAATTTATATAGGAACAGATTTTAGATTACCTATGAGGAATTGAAACTGCCCTTTCCATAACGAAAAGACACCTTCCCTTACAGGATTTTAGATTACCTATGAGGAATTGAAACCCGTCAGTTATGGCATTAGTTAAGCCTTGAATTAAATGATTTTAGATTACCTATGAGGAATTGAAACTCTCTTTCTGCTTTAGACACCTCAGCACTGTGTACCGATTTTAGATTACCTATGAGGAATTGAAACGAAAATCAATGTCGTTTTTATTAATTTTGTTGTCTAGATTTTAGATTACCTATGAGGAATTGAAACGCTTCTTCATTAGATATTCCACAATAAGCACAACTGATTTTAGATTACCTATGAGGAATTGAAACCTTCGACATCCGCTAAATGTCAAATTGATAAAAACAGGATTTTAGATTACCTATGAGGAATTGAAACTGGAACCATCAGCATCAATATAATACTCGTCAAACGATTTTAGATTACCTATGAGGAATTGAAACCATGGACTTGATATTGAATAATCCTGAAGAATCTCAGATTTTAGATTACCTATAAGGAATTGAAACCTGCGTTTCAGAGTGATTAATGTACACAACAAAGAAAGATTTTAGATTACCTATAAGGAATTGAAACCAACACAACTGGGGACTATCTACAGATGGTATAATGATTTTAGATTACCTATAAGGAATTGAAACGTGCAAATAACTACGGCGGCACGCTGATTCTCCATGGATTTTAGATTACCTATAAGGAATTGAAACTAAAATATTTTGGGGATTGGTATGGAAGAGGAAAAAAGATTTTAGATTACCTATAAGGAATTGAAATACTCAGGATGAATTTGGGGAAAAGATAGACCTTACAGATTTTAGGATACCTATTAGGAATTGAAACCTATTTACGGTACTTGGAGCATTATTACCTGATGCGGGATTTTAGGATACCTATGAGGAATTAAAACATAGATAAGATGTTGCAGGCATTACAGATTGTTTGGGTGATTTTAGATTACCTATAAGGAATTAAAACTAAGCAGGTAATTGGAGCAATTATACAATCAGATTATGCTTGGTTTGCTGCTCCAGTTTTCATAGCCTGGAACAACGAATGATAAAGTTTTTTAAGTAGTAGTTCAGCAAGCATAAATGAATTTATTACTATTACGTTATCTAGAACCTTTTATATAAATAAAAATCTAATTAGTCCTAATACGAATTACAATTATAGATATGCGAAGATGATAAATTTGAGATTGGGATGATGGTGCCAAAGAATTAGAGATAGCTTTTTTATTGTGCCTTTATTTTATTGTACTAATATGTTAATATGTTTTCCAAAAGGTACAATTGAAAGGCAGATGAAGTTATGGATACTAAAATAGTTCACAAAAGTGGTAAATCAATTGTAATTATTCACAGTAATGATATATTAATAAAAGATGTTCAATCAACTTTGGATTTTATAGCAACTGTTTCATATGAATCAGAATGTTATAGAATTGCTTTAAATAAAGAAGCTATTACGGAAGATTTTTTTAAATTGAGTACCCACCTTGCTGGAGAAATATTGCAAAAGTTTGTTAATTACAATATAAAATTTGCTGTTATTGGTGATTTTACCTGCTATTCAAGTAAATCGTTGAAAGATTTTATATATGAAAGTAATAAAGGGAATCATATATTTTTGTTGCCAATGAAAATGAAGCAGTAAAAAAATTATCTATTAATTAATAGAAGTTAAATTATTAAGAGTTTTGAACAAATCCAGGGTTCTTTTTTAAAATGAAAAAATTTAAGTGACATATGTAACCGATATTCTAGCCATAGGCGGTGCTCTAGTGGGTGTTATTAACTCTATTTTTAGATTGGTGTCATTTTTAAAGAAAATGGATTTGAATATATTATTTTATTATGATAATTTAACATATTCAAACAATGCATACCACGTCAAATTAAAGAAAAAAAGAAATGTAAATAATGGAGTAAATTGATTTTTACCATGAACTATGCATAGAAATATAAATATAACATTTAACAAGAGTACAGCATTACAAAGAATAGGTATATATTTTTCTAACATTTTAATTCTCTTTTCGTGCATAACCAATACCTTCTTAGTTTTATTTTTATGTTTAACTTTTAGTACAATGTGTTATAATATATTTAGAAGAAGCCGCTACGGCTTTTAGTTAATTGTATCTTTAGTATTTAATTAGGATGTGCTTGGCGAGAGCTCATCTTAATTTTTTAGAATCTGAATTTTTATCATTGTTTATATTGATAAAAAATTCTTTATTACTGTTTTTAGAGCTATTCTTGTATTTGAGAATAGCTTTTTCTTTTGAATGTGCAAGTACAGCAAAAATTCCGAATATAATTATTGCTGTACCACATACTATGCCAGTAATTAAGACCTCAGTATTCATATATGTCACCCCCTCTGCTGTCAGATTAACCGCAGCGGCTCCCTGGGAGAGATAAAATCCCGGAGGGTGACTAACTAAAAAACACTTTATTCTCCTAGTAATCATTATAGCATAAATTTTAACCATGAACCCATATCGACAGGGATTTAGCACTAAAATTCCAGTAAAAATTTTGTTTTTACTGGAGTTGTATTATATTACATTTACTTAAAAGGCTGGTAAATCTGTAGGCCGTCAGGTCATAAAAATAGCTAAATCTACCCTTTTCCCCAGAATCCCAGCAAAAAAATTCCCAGTTTTATTTTGAATTTATACCTTTATAAATAGTGGGTTATTCCAATTATCTTCTATAGTAAATCTTTCATCTTTTATATCTTCTATAACATCTATTTGAAGCATATTCTTCTTTCTAAAACCTTTTATACATCTAAAAAAGTATAATTGCATCAAATTAAATGCTATTATTATAAACATTAGAACTGTCTCTATGCCCGCAGGGCTGTGGAGAAAACAATGATCTACATGCCATTCTGTTTTTAATTGATGAAATACGTTATTTTCAATGTCCCATCTTTTATGCATTATTTTCCACAGCATTTCTGCCGTTGTAAATTTATCTGTTGTTATGATCGATCCTTCTTTAATCATTATTTTATCTCCAGTATGAATTTCTTCCACAAATTTTATAAATCTTACTTTTATATTCTTGTCAGACATTTCAAAATTATCATCTTCCCAAGCCTTAATCTTTGTGTAAATATTTGTACTCTTTTTTACAATCCAGTTTTTATCCGCCTCACGGCACTTAAATAAACCTAATGCGTCTTTTACAATGTGAAGACGTTCATCTTTTACTCTAACTACAGCATTCATCCCTATGGAGAGTACTTCATTTATCCATGCAGATTTACAATACAAAGCATCAGCTATAATGATATCCGCAAAGTGATGATATTCTTCATACAGCTTTTTAATTAAACATCTGCCAGCAGTAATTTCTCCTTCATCTTTACCTGAGCTGTCTTTTTTGGGCTCAAGCATTTCCTGATCTAAAACAGTATGTGGATCAGAACCAACCATTGCACAAACTACTGATCTGTGAAAATAATGCAGTATACCATTTTTATCAACCCTTGTAAAGGCAGTTGTCACAACATTTTTTAACACTGTCAAATAGTTCTACACCATCTATGGCGGCCACCTTCAAACCGTCAATAGTACCATTTCTAAATGCCTTATTTTTTATAGTGGATTTTATTATATGCTCGGTAATATCTTTTAAACCATCAAGATCAAAGTTATTCAAACAGCGTCTAATGGCATCAATACCCGGTATTTTATTTTTTTTAGGCAGAACTTTTTTAAATTTATTCTTTTCAATCCAGTGCTTCAATCTATTAAAACTTCCTATTTGAAGCATGAATGCAAATAATACTACAAAAGTAATTATTGAAATTTTTACTGGAGATTTTACTCTTTTATCTTTCAAGGTATTGATTTTTTTACCTGCATCATATACCCTGTTAATATAAGTGAGTAACTGTTTCAAATAACTTTTGCCCATTTTATCAGCATCCTTTTTTGAAAAATTTCTAGCAAAATAATTATAAAAAGGATGCTTTTATTATGCAAATTTTTTCTATGTAATTTACAGTAAAAATGGGAATCTATTAATTCTACTGCAAATACTCATGAAACTTTATAACCCAAAGGACTATCGTCTTAAAAATTTCCCAAGTGCTAAACTTCTGAAGATTTGCTTGCAGAAGATTCTATTTATCAGAGTAGGCTGAATAGAAGGTTAGGCTTTTATCTTGTGGGAAATGGAAAGAATAATTTTACAACTCCAGTAGAAGAAATGTATAAGGATCTTGAGAATTTTTTCAAAAAACCTATCTTTAGCTGCAAAGCCGTGCAACTGAAGATAACCTTGGAACTTTGTAAACATAAATCCTGGAGAAGATTGGCAGTTACTCTAAATATTACTTTTGATAGGCTGCATAAGATTCTGCAGCGGCTGTTTGGCCGGAAGGATTATCATCTTCATGAATTTTATGTTTATCACAGTAAAAGTTTTTGTAGTAAATTGTCTATAAATGATCCTGCATATAATGAGCATTCGTATAATCCTGTCATAAAATTGATTTGTGATGAAGAGGCCTTTGGGTATCCTGATAATATAACTAGGAAACTTGAAACAGGAATAAAATTAATGGAGTATATTCCAGGGTATAAAAATTTAAAATACAATTATGACTTTGGAGATAACTGGGGCATTATATTGAGGTGGAAAAGGTTGTAGATGACTATAATCTTAATTATCCTGTCTGTGTTGACGGCAAGGGGAAAACTCCACCAGAAGATGTGGGCGGAGACATCGGTTATGAAGAATTTCTTGGAATTTTACGTGATAAAAACAACCCTGAATATGACAATATGTTAACCTGGGGAGCAGCTCAGGGGTATGAAGATTTTGATATTGATTCTATAAATGAAAGGATAAGATATTTATAGGATGTATGCAAATTACGAACATAATAATTCAGCAGTATTTCCGTCAGCTTGAGATATGAAAGCTAATCCATTTTTTATTTTCCAAAAGTACTGATTAGGGAAAAGTTAAATTCAATGTGCCAGGGCGGGAATCAGAATTTCTATATGTAAAAAAACAGGCGGTTTGTGGGTCCAACCAAGATATTACAGTTATCCGCTAATAAATTTTCTATGTGTTCTTTGAACTTTCCGGTTTGTTTTTGAAAAATGGCTTTTGCACAAAAAGTGAAGAAATTTGTCTGAAATGCATATATTATAATTATAATGGCAGGGGGAAGGTGATGGTATGTATGACCAGCTGGTTGATTTAATCAGCTCCTTAGGGTTTCCCATAGCAGTCAGCATATACTTGCTTTTTAACTTCAATACAAAACTTGATACTCTCATAAAGTCTGTGCAGGAAGTTGAAAAAAGTATATCAGCCGTTATAAAACACTGTAAGAAGAAATAGATGAAAGTTTTCCTGGATTGGGGGGCATTTTCTCCAAATTCGGGAAAACCTTTATATTTCTGTAGAATTAGAAACCAGATAAATATTTTATGACTGCAGTGGGGGATCTAACGTGAATGGACCCTTGCGTATCTAATAGACAACATCTTTCTTTTGAATTTTCAGTGGGATTTGCGTATTTTTGTAGAAATTATTATAATTATGGAAGATAAATATTAATATTGTAAAACATGAAAAAGGGATATATATTAAAAAAGTCTGAAGAAAGGAAAGTATTTCAAATGGGAAAATTGAAGCATGTCTCTATAATTGCAATTGGTGTGTTTATAGCATCTCAAATCTATTTTAACTGCCTGGTTAAAGATTTTACTATAGCTTTATCGGTAGTTGTATTTTCGGTATTTCTATATACATATACTGAAATAAATCCTATAGTAACAGCCATAATAGCAGGGATATCTTCTACATTATATAAATCAGTAGCATTTTATTTCAGTAATATGGATATTATGAAAACAGTTGAGGCAACAACACCACAAATGGTATTTTTCATAACTTATGGATGTATGGTCTATTTTTTATATTATAGACGAAAGGGAAAAGACCTTTTGAAATTTACCTTTTTGATATTTTTTTGTGATTTTATTTCAAATATGGTGGAAATAACTATTCGGGCTAAAATAGCTGGTGAAACTGGTAATAGTAATATAATCAAAACCCTGTTGGTAGTAGCTTGCGTAAGAACTTTAATTACATTGATTATATTAATAGCAATGAGATGTTATAAATCATTTCTTGTAAGGGAAGAACACGAGGAACGTTATAGAAAATTAATCCTGCTGACATCTTATTTTAAAAGTGAAATTTATTTTATGAACAAAAATGCTTCTGAGGTAGAAGATGTAATGAAAAAATCATTTTCAGCATATGAGATTGTTTCTAAAAATAATTATCCTGAAGAGCTTAAAAATCTTACTCTTGATATTGCCAAGGATGTTCATGAAATAAAGAAAGACTATATGAGAGTTGTGAAAGGACTGGAAAAAGTATCTGATGAAAAAATATCTGATGAATATATGACTATAAAGGATATTATAGATATTTTGAAAATAGATGCTGAAGATTATATAAATACTATGAATTTACATATAGAACTTGACTTTAAACTTGAAAGTAATTTTTATGTTTCCAAACATTTCTATCTGGTGTCAATTATAAGAAACCTTATTTTTAACTCCATAGAAGCTATAAGCAATAGAAAAAGAGGAGCGATTAAATTAAAAATCAAAGAAGTTAAAGATAAATATATTATCACTATATGTGATGATGGTGCAGGTATAAGTGAAAGTAACTTAAATTTTATATTTAATCCCGGTTTTTCTACTAAGTATGATAAAAATACGGGCAACATCTGTAGAGGTATAGGTCTTACTCTGGTAAAAGACTTGGTTAAGGATGTTTTTAAGGGAAGTATATCCGTAGATTCTAAGGAGAATAAGGGTACAACCTTTACGGTAGAAATACCAATAAGTTCATTTGGGAGGTAAATATTGTGCGTTATTATATTATTGATGATGATGTAAATATTGTTAAAATATTATCCAATTTGCTTGAAGAAAATAAGTCTAATGAAGTAATAGGAAGCTCCAATGATGGAGAAACAGCTCTTAATGAAATACTGATTTTGAATCCGGATATTGTATTGATAGATTTACTTTTACCTAAGCTGGACGGCAACAGTTTAGTAAGAAAAGTAAAGTCGTTAAAGTCTAAAATTAGATTTATTATGATTTCCCAAGTATCGGATGTAAAATTAGTGGAAGACTCCTATAATTCGGGAATTGAATTTTTTATCAGCAAACCTATTAATAAAATTGAAGTAGAAAAAGTTACAAGTAAAGTAGCAGAAAAAATTGAAATTGAAAATATGCTTGATGGTATAAAAAAAGTATTTAAGGATGTTAGCCCTCATAAAAAATCACAAGATAATAATATTAAAAAAATAAAGCATATTTTAGGCAAACTAGGTATGCTGGGTAAAAAGGGAACAAATGATATTATTAAAATTTGTATTTATTTATTGAAAACGGGAAAATCATTTGAAGAATGCAATTTTAACCAGATATGCTCTATGCTTGATGATAATCCGAAAACGGTACAGCAGAGACTAAGAAGAACAATCAAAATAGGGCTAAATAATCTTGCATATATAGAAATGGAAGATTACTACAATGAAGTTTTCCATGATTATTCTGTGAGCATGTTTGACTTTGCAAGTGTTAAGGGAGAAATGGATTATATTAAAGGAAATAATAAAACTGGGGGAAAAGTGATAATAAGTAAGTTTTTTGATGGATTATTATTACAGTGTGAGGAATATTAAAAAAGTAAACAGGGCAAATTGATTAATTATGGCAATTTTTAAATTGTGATTTGCATTTCAACTACGGTTAAGATATTTTTAAAATTTAGAATTTTTAAAAGTATCTTTTTTTGCGTGAAGCATTTTGAAGCAATTTGAAGTATCTTGTATTCAGAGCATTATAATCATTATGTAATTACTATTATTAATTTCTAAATATATTGAAATTAACATTTTTATTATATTTTTAGAGGAGGTTGAATATATGGATCTATTAAGCTTTGCTAGAAAAAAGGATGTAGAATCTATTTTAAACAATAATAAAAACAGCTCTTCACAAAGGTCCATGGGTGCATTTGATGTGACATTAATGAGTATTGGAGCAACAATTGGAACTGGAGTAATGGTTTTAACAGGACTTGTGGCAGCAAGAGATGCAGGTCCGGCTGTAGTATTGTCATTTATTTTTTCCGCAATTGCCTGTACCCTTGTGGCTTTATGCTATACTGAATTTGCATCATCAATTCCATCATCTGGCAGTGCATATTCTTATGTTTATGTATCACTGGGTGAATTTATTGCCCATTTAGTGGGGTGGTCACTCTTTATTGGATACACAGTATGTGCATCAACGGTAGCAGGCGGGTGGTCATCATATTTTAACAGTTTGTTAAATGGACTTGGTATTAAACTGCCGTTTGCTTTTATAAATATTCCAAGTCAGGGAGGTTTGGCAAACCTTCCTGCGATTGTTATAGTATTAGCTATTACCTTTCTTTTATCAAGGGGAACCAGTGAAAGTAAAAAGGTAAATAACCTTTTGGTGTTTATAAAGCTGGGTATTATAGTTTTATTTATAGCCGTAGGAGTATTTTTTGTAAAGCCATCAAGGTGGCATCCATTTATGCCCTTTGGTTTTAAGGGTGTATTTGCAGGTGCAGCATCTGTGTTCCTTGCTTATTCAGGTTTTGATGCTGTTTCAACTTCTGCTGAAGAAGTGAAAAACCCCCAGAAAAATCTACCAATAGGCATTATGGCTTCAATGATAGGATGTACAGTTATATATATAGTAGTTAGTTTGGTATTAACAGGAATTGCTGATTATACTAAGCTTAATGTAGGAGATGCCATGGCTTATGCATTAAATCTTATTGGACAAGGTTGGGCAGCTTCCATACTTTCAGTGGGAGCAGTTTTGGGAATTTTAGCAGTTATCATTGCATATATTTATGGAGGATCACACATATTATTTTCAATGAGTCGTGATGGACTGCTGCCAAAAGCATACTCCAGTTTAAATAAGAAAACAAATGTACCTGTGATTTCAACATGGGCAGTAGGGTGTATAAGCGCTTTGTTGGCTGGCGTTGTGGATATAAAACAACTGGCGGATATTTCAAATATGGTTTTCCTGGCAACATTTTCACTTGTAGCATTGTCTGTAATTATATTCAGAAAAACCCATGGAGATATAAAAAGAAATTTTAGGGTGCCGTTGGTACCAATATTACCTTTGATAGCAATATGCTGTTGTTTGTTTCTTATGTTCAGTTTATCAAAAACAACATGGCTGTATTTTGGCATATGGATTATAGTGGGATCAATTGTTTACTTAACATACTCCCATAAAAACAGTTTGATTTGTAATAGAAACAATTATGAAAACGTAGACAAAAGTGCTGGTGCGTGATTTATATTTGGAAGAAGATACTGTAATATAAATGGACCAAAGAGTTTTAATTATCTAGTCATGTTAATATGTGATGAAGGAAGCTGGCACAGGATTTATAGTGTCAGCTTCTTAATATAGTTTTCATATTTCAATGATTAATCCCGATGCCTTTTTTCTGATGGAGAGCTGAATTTTGATTTTGAACTTTCCACTTGAATTTAATATATTTGCTTAAAATATCATATTGATATGTTCCATTACCAGGGAATTTAAAGGTATGTTATAATAGAAACAGGTAAAGTGAATATGGATAGAGATGAAGCCATAGATTACATATAAAATAAATTAGTGTACAAGTAGGTACACTGTATATTATTGAAAGGAAGGGTATTGTGAAAAGCAAAAAAATTTTTAGGCAAACGGGGGAATATGCTCTTTGCATTATTCTGACTATTGGATTTGCACTTGTATTTAGAAGTTATGTTTTTGCCAGGGCAGATGTAATAGGACCTTCCATGCAGCCAACTTTTAATGATAAAGATGTTATATTCATGGAAAAGATAAGTACTGAAACAGGACATATAAATAGAGGAGAAGTTGTTGTTTTTAATTCAAATGATGAAAATGAGGACAACTATATAAAAAGGGTTATAGGAATAGCTGGAGATAAAATTGAGATAAAGTCGGGAATGGTTTATTTAAATGGAAAAGTTCTTACTGAAAATTATCTTCCCAAGGGAGTTGTCACTGAGCCTAATTCCTCTACAGGGGAATATGTTGTACCTGAGGGATATATTTTTGTACTTGGAGATAACAGGGGAAATAGCACCGACAGTAGAATAATCGGACCTGTAAATTTAAGGGATATTAAGGGACATGTGATTTTAAGGGTGTATCCTTTTAAAAATATACACCATTTTAAATAATATAAAAAAATATTGACTTGATTAAACGTTTACTACATAATGAAATTAATAAGAAGGGTAGACTTTCTTCTTATTAATCCTAACTCAGAAGAGTACTTGGAAAAGTATTTTAAAAAATAAAAAGTTAAGTAAAAAAATGATCATGAATAGTTTATTTATAATAATGTTGAAAAAAGAAGGGATAAATAACTTTTGTAAATGCTCTGAAATATACAGGTAAAGTTTTAGAAGTAAGTTATTTATTGAAAGGTAAGCTAGTAATTAAATCTATCCACTAGAAGTGTATATGAAAAATAAATTTTGTAGTGTAACGCTTGTTAGAAGGTAATTGAAAAAAGGTGATAAATATTCAGATAGAATCAGAGTGCTTGGATGAGTTAGGAATTTCTTAACCACCAATTAGTATAATAGCTAATTGGTGGTTTTAACGTTCCTTAAATTCCCCAGATATACAGGAAATTATTTTCTATATATCAGAGGAATTTATATAATAATGTTTCCATATTGCAATGGATTGTAGAAGCAGTTGTATTATATTCAGAAGTAACAATGCTTATTAAAGAATTTAAAACAAATAAATAAGTATTTAGAACAAAGGAGTATGTTAAAATGTTACTACTTAATAAAAGAGACATAAAAAAGGTGTTTAATATGAAAGATGCTGTTGACGCTGCAAAAGAGGTGAATATTTCGCACCATCGGGTTCATCCGTAAAATTCCGTTTTTCTGTATTTCTTCATAAAAGAAAGTGATATAATAGACATATCAAATTTGAAAGTGGTGTATGTTAATGCTTGCCATAAATGCTCTTGAAATAAGCTCATTTTTCCCTAAAGATTCGTTTATCGTAACTGATATAGAAAACAATGATAATGAAATTCTCATCAAGTTGAAATCCAAAGCTAACAGCTGTGAATGTCCTAGATGTCATACAATATCAAATCATTATCATGGAACGTATATAAGGAAAGTCCAGGATCTTCCTATACTTGGGAAGGGTGTTTTATTGGAGATTACATCTCATGATTATTGCTGCGATAATGAAGACTGTGATGTGGTCACTATCGCTGAGACGTATCATGGATTTCTTAATCCATACAGCCGGAAAACAGAGCGGCTGGAAGATTTTATTTGCACATTAGCACTGGAGACAAGTTGTGAAGGGGCTTCTCGCATATGTAAGTTAATAGGTATTGATATCAGTGGAGATACCATCATTCGTCTTCTAATAAATCGTTATGAGCAGCAGCCTGAATTTGAATACGGATCTGTAATTGGTATAGATGATTTTGCATTCAAGAAGAGACATACATACGGGACAATTATAGTTGACGAAAAAAGTCATCGGCCCATTGACATACTGGATGGTAGGGATGGAAAAAGCTTACGGCAATGGCTGAAAAACAATAAAAAAATTAAGACGATTACAAGGGATAGGGCTAGTGCGTATGCAAAGGTCATCGCCGAAGAACTTCCGGATATAATGCAGGTTGCAGATAGATTTCATTTACATCAAAATCTTCTGGAAGCAATCAAAAAAACCCTTAATCGAGAAGTGCCTGCCACTATTGCCATTCCACATGAAAATGAAACTGTATCCACAGGTTTACGGGAAGAAATTACGGATGACAATAAAAAAAACCATATCTGATGTGGATAACTTTCACTCTTTTCATAACAAACGTTATCAACTTATTCTTCAGATACAAAAATTCAGTCAGGAAGGTTGTAGTGGCCGTGAAATAGCACGGCGATTAGGTATTGGCAGAAATACAGTAAGTAAATATAGAACTGGAGATCCTAAGCTGCTTTATCAATATGGAATCCGCCAAAGCAAGTTAGATGTTTATCGTGACTATATTGTACAATGTCTTAATAATGGTTATAGCAAGAGTAAAACTATAAAATCAATATATGAACAAGGTTATGATGGTGGTATGACAAATGCATTTGATTATCTTAAAAAAATGGAACAGGAATCCGGTAAAAACTTTGAGCCACAACCATATGTGAGAACAAAGACGGAAGCTCTAAAATATAAAACAGGTTCTAATTTGGTAAATACATTTTCATGAGCAATTTTAAGCGGAGAGGACTTCCAGATTCCAAACAGAACAAAAGCTACTTGAAATATTATAATTATAAAAGGCTGTATCGAAACCTTGGTTATGAGACTCCAGCTTGAAATATATAAAATTAATTTACAGAGGTGAGATCAATGAATATACCTTTTTTAACAACTTATATAGGTTCAAGTTGTGAAGATGGAAATCAAAATGAATATGGTTCCATAGTTGAGAAGATTAATATAAAAGATGGTGATAATCCATTTGTAGTTTATCTAATATTTAACATTAATGATAACAATATATATTTTGATGTTAAAGAGCCATATACTGAAGAATCATGTTATAAATATTATTACTTCGGAAATAATTCCTCAGCGGCTGCACAATTTTATATGACTAGGAATACAGAAAGTTTACATTATCTTTTGGGAAGTAGTTTTAGTGATTTATATGGCTGTCTTAATAGATATGATATGGGAAAATGTGAACTAGCTGAATTATTAAAACTTCTTGAGAAAAGAAATTTGATTAAAATTGAAAATAAAAAGGGCCAGGGGAGTGTAAACTTAAATAAGATTAAAGGGTATGAGGACAAAGATATTGTCTTAGAACATAAAAATTTATTTGTTGATAAAAAAAAGATAAGCTTTGATAATTTTGTCAGACAATTTATAGATAATAATAATAGAAGAAATAAATTTGTCATGATTGTTCCTACTATTGTTAAAGGTAAAAATGAAATAATTATTTCACAGCATAAAGATTATTTAAGACTTGTTAAAATTGCCTTAAATCTTGAAGATTATGACACAAAGAAAAAAAATAGTAAAAATAGAATCTGCTATATTTGCGGTAAAAATGGAACAGACGTAAATTCTGGATATTTAGGAAAGCTTAAAAGAGTAAACATAAATAAAGTATTTACTATAACTACTAAAAACTATTCTCAGATAAATAAAAATTTTAGCTATGATGATAATTATTCACTTTGTCAGAATTGTTATAGAAAATTGATGTCTGGTGCCCATATTATAAAGCAAAATTTTGTTGGAAAGCTTGCAGGTGAATTTGCATTTATTTTGCCAGAGGGGATAGTTAGTAATTTTGATTATGAAAAGATTTACAAGCTAAAAAATAAGGTGGATTTACTGTTTAACAGTACAGAAACTAATGATTTCATTAAAACTACTAAGGATTCAAGTGTATTTGATGATGTTAAATTTTATAGCGTTAATTTTATAATATATAGAACAGATGGGAAGTCAATTGATGTAATTGAAACTATAGAAGATGTACCAACACTCAGAATCGAAAAGATAATTCGAGCTTTAAGCAATAATTCACTCAGATATGGAGAAAAAACTAATATTATGCATATAAGTGATGTATATAGAATAATTCCTGTACGTGAAGATAAAAAGCATAATCAGATAAATATTGGACGAGTTTTGGACTTGTATAAATCAATCTTGTGCGGTGAGATAATAGACAGCGAAAATATATATTCATATGCAAATGAAGCTATGGAAAAGGGCTGTAAGCAGCTAGATAAGAAATTAATGGATAATTATAGGAATATGAAATTACAGTATTATAAACGAATTGATTCAAAAGATTATTTTATTCAAAATATCACTATGAAGTATATTGCATTTTTTAAATCATTACAGGAATTGAAATTATTAAATAGAGAAGTTTTTAACGGAGAGGAGAGGGATGAAATGGGTACTATAAATACCATGTCAGATGATGTTAATAAATCGATAAATGAAATTGAAGAATTCTTGTCTTCACAAAAGTTTTCAAATGAGGCGAAAGCATTATTTTATTTAGGTATATTGATTAATAAAATAGCCTATGAGCAGTGGAAACGTGAGCATAAGACCAAACCCATACTTAAGAAAATACAATTTCAGGGCATGAAGTGCTCAGAAATTTATAGATTATATAATGATGTTATTGAAAGATTAAACCAGTATAATGCATTAGACATATTTAATGAAGCGTATATGAATAGATTTCATTTATATTCCGGGGTGTTGGATGAAAAAAATTGGGCATTGAGCGATCAGGCCAATGTGTTTTATATTATGGCGGGATATTCTTATATGGTAGGCAATACAAAAAAACAAAATAAAGAATTAAAGAATAATGAAAGCGGGGAGAATTGATTATGATTATTAGTAGTAACAGTGATTTTTTATTTGGATTTGAGGGAATATTTTCCAACTGTAACGGAGATCCTGATCAAGAAAATAAGCCCAGGATGGATTATGAAACAAATACTTTACTTGTGAGTGATGCAAGAAGGAAAAGAGACATTAGAGATTTTCTTAAAAATAAAGGGTTCTCTATATTTATTGATATGATCGATAATAAGAAGGTTGATATGGATAAAATGTTTGGGTATATTAGAGATAAATGGTTCAATGATGATGATAAAATTCGAAGACTCTTCAGGGAAGATGATGAAGTAAAGAAAGCGTGGGATGCTTTAGGGTATCCTGATAAGGATTTTAAAGAAAGTTATAAAAAAGCAGTGAATGATAAAAAGAAAGAATTGTTAGAATTTAATAATATTTTTTTAACAGAGATAGTCAAAAGAGAATTGATTGATATAAGACTTTTTGGAAGTGCTATGGCAGTTAAAAATGTAAATAAGACATACACAGGACCTATTCAGATGAATTGGGGATACTCGCTTCATCCCGTGGAACTTGTTAAATCTAATAGTATAACTTCAATAATGAATAATGATAATTCTACATTTGGAAATAAATATAAGATATATTATGCCCTTGTAGCTCATTATGGTACAGTAAATAAATACAGTGCAAAGAAGACAGGTATGACAGTTGAAGATCTGGACATATTCAGAAAAGCAATTGTTCAGAGCATCATGGCCAATAAAACGGATAGTAAACAGGGTCAATTTCCATTATTTTATTTTGAAGTAGTATACAAACCTGAATTTGATGGGTATCTTGGAGATTTAAGAAGGTTTATAAAGACAACTTATGATGAAAAAAATAGGCCTATAAGATCATTGAATGATTTAAAAGTAGATTTTGGTGGGCTTTCCAATGTAATTGATCTTTTAAAAAGCAGGGGATATGTAGAGAATGTGGTAGGTTGGATTAACCCAATTGCAGATAAAAGTAATTTTATAAATGTTCCCAAATTTGAAGATGTAGATTTATTATCCCCTATAAAGAACGTGGGTGAGTGATGTTATGAAAATATTTTCTTTTTACTTAAAGGGAAAAATGGCTCATTTCAGAAAATATTATTCAAATTCAACTGCTTTATCCTACTGTATACCTCCGAGAACAACTGTAACAGGAATTATAGCAGGTTTGCTTGGCTATGAAAGGGATACTTATTATCAGGATTTTTCTTTAGATAAATGTGATATTGCAATTGCTATCTGCAGCCCGTTGAAAAAAGTTATGCAGAAATTAAATTATCTTATGATTAAAGGAAAAAACGATTTTAATGGAAGTCAAGAGAATCACAGTCAGACAAATCTTGAGTTTATTGTACCTCAAAATATAAGAGATAATTGCTTATGCTATCAAATATGGGTTCATCATAAAGATGATTTCATAATGAAAAAAATAGTAGACATATGCAGATGCAATGAGCCTATATATTTGAGCAAGGGAATATCCTTGGGATTGGGAACTGCTTTTAATCTTGGATGGATAGAGCCCTGCGGCATTTTTGAGGGGGAGCAGCATGGAGAAGGAATAGAAATGATGAATTCAATTATTCCGATGAATAGAAAACTGGAGTTAATAATTGATGATGAAATAGATGAGCCATTGCAGCTGATTAAGGAAAAAATTCCTGCTGAATTTGATAATAACAGGGAGATAACTCAAAATGGGTTGAACGATGTTTTAGTAAATTTAAATGGTACAGCTGTGAAAGTAAAAATAAACCAGTCTATAGAATTAAACAATGGTACTTCAATTGTATGGATAAATTGATTGGAAGTGATAAAGTGGAATACTATGCTCATTATGATAAAAATAAAGATACAAAACAGTTATTAAATGAACATTTGAAATCTGTTGCTGAATTATCGAAATATCAGATACCTCCAACAGTAAATTTTGATGTCATTTCCAATAGCAAAATGAAAAATCTGTGCTATTGGATAGGATATTTGCATGATATGGGAAAGTATACAAACTATTTTCAGGATTATCTTGTTAAGGGTGAAGATTCCAGGTTTAGGAGTCATGCACCTGTTTCCGCCTGTATAATTTATCTTTTTTTAAAAGATAAAGTTTTAGGTAGCAATAATAATTCAACTGAGGAAGAAATTTTAAAATTTTTATGCTATGTTGTGGTCAGACTTCATCATGAAGCTTTAAAAGTTGACAATAGTTTATTTAGCATCAGTCGTGAAAATAGTGTATGGGATAATTTACTGACTGAAAGAGATAATTTGTTTAAAAATAAAATTCAAATATTAAAAGATAGTAATTTGGAGAACGAAATAAAAGATAAACATTTTGAAATTGAAAAATTAAAGAAAGACAGACTGTTTACCAGAATACCTACTCTTGTAAATCAAGGAAGATTTGAGAAGGATTATTTGTTCTTCTTTATAATATATATTTTTTCCGTATTGATTGATAATGACAAAATAAATTCCTCGCAGATTAATATTGATAAAGTTAAGAGGGTTTCTCCTGACAAAGTTGAAAAATATATAAATTCAAAGCCTGCTAATAGAGGTAAAATTGATTTAAATGATAAAAGAAACAAATCAAGAAAAACAATGATTAATGTAATAAATAATCTTTCAGATACTCAAATAGTCAATACAGGATTTTTCTTTATTACTGCACCAACTGGAATAGGTAAAACCTTGTCATCACTTGAATGTGCGCTTATGCTTCAGAAAAGAATAAGTAAGATTATGAATTATAATCCAAGAATTATATCTGCAATTCCATTTATAAATATTATTGAGCAAAATAAAATAGAATATGAGAATGTTTTTAATGATGAACTTAAACTGATTATTCATCATAGACTTTCAGATTTTTCAAATATCAAAAGTGTAAATAATAAAAATATGTCCCTTGATAAAGCATTGCTTGATGTAGAAGCATGGGATGGAGATGTCATACTTACAACATTTGTACAATTTTTTCAATCCATATTTACAGGTAAAAATAGACCGCTTAAAAAGTTAAATAAAATGTCGGGAAGCATTATAATACTTGATGAAATTCAGGCAGTTCCGGAAAAATATATGCCGCTGATTGGGGCGGTTCTTAAAAAGATGAATCAATATTATGGTACAAAATTCATATTGATGACTGCAACTCAGCCTAAGATTCTCGAATTCAGCAAATTAATTTTAAAGGATGAATTTAAAATTGACAATTCAATTCAATTACTCCATGACTATAAGAATTATTTCCAGAATTTGCATAGAACTAAACTTATTCCTTTATTGGATAAAAAATTGACTAATGATGAATTTGTATCTTTGATGTTTCAAAAATGGGACAATGAAAAATCAGTTTTGATTGTTGTAAATACAATAAAAAGAAGTATAGAAGTATATAATGAATTGAAAGAAAAAATTAAGTATCTTGGAGTAAACACAGAAGTATATTATTTGTCCACCAATATTATTCCACAACAAAGAAAAAAAGTTATTGGTTTACTAAAGGAAAAATTAAAAAGTAAAGTTCCTCTTATTTTGGTATCAACACAAACTATAGAAGCAGGTGTCAATTTGGATTTTGATATGGGGTTTAGAGATTTTGCCCCCATATGTTCAATAATACAAACCGCAGGCAGAATAAATAGGGAAAATGAAAAAACAGAATATTGCCCTTTATATATTGTACAGCTTGAGAATGATAATGACTATGTATACCAATTAATGAATTTGAAATTGACAAAAGGTATTTTAAAAAAATATCCTGAAATTCATGAAGATAAGTATGGTGAATTAACAGAAGAATATTATAATATGGAATTAGACGAGGATGGATTTTATAAGGAATCAAAGACTATATGGAATGAAGGAATATTGAGATTAAATTTTGATGTTATTGAAGAATTTAGGCTGATAGATAAACTAGAAGATGTAGTGGATGTATTCGTTGAAAATGATGCAAAAGCTTCTGAAATTGCAGATGCTTATGAGGCAGTTTTAAAGTCTGGTGACAAAATTGATTATGATTTAAGAATTATTGATATAGATGAAAATTTAGCTATTAGATACAGAAAGCATATAAGTTTTTATGAAAAAAAAGCGCTTCTTAAATTGATTAACGGTAAATTGAGCGATTATATTATACAGGTTAGATTAACAAGAATTAAGGATAATAGACCTATTGAATTTAAGGCAAGAGGTGGAGCTGAATCCAATTTATTTTGGATTTCTAGAGATCAAATTGATCAATATTATGATAAAGATACAGGATATAAAAGTGAAAATAATGATGCATATATTTTTTAAAAGAGGTGTTTTTGTATGGTCAATGGAACCATGCTTTGGTACTACAATGTGTGCAAGCGGGAGGTCTGGCTTATGTCAAGGGCCATAGTGCCTGATCAGCAGAATGAAAATATAGACATAGGCCGTTTTATACATGAACGTACATATAAGAGAAACAGCAAGGAAATCAGCTTCGGAAATGTTAAATTCGACGTGCTTTTCAGATCCAAAAATCAGATAACAATTGGGGAGACAAAGAAAACTTCTAAATATGCTGAGGCCTCAAAATGGCAGCTTATGTATTATCTAAATCAGTTAAAAGAAGCCGGAATAGAAGCAAAGGGGGTTTTGCTGTATCCGGAGGAGAAAAAGAGGACAGAAGTGAACCTGACTGATGAATCCCGGGAATGTCTTCAAAAAATGTGTCTGGATATAGAAAGAATATGTGCACTTAAACGTCCTCCTTCTGCTGGGAAGATAAGGTTTTGCAGGAATTGTGCTTATAGGGAATATTGTTATTCATAGGAGGCAGAGATGAAAAAGGATATTTACATTTTTAATGATGGGGATTTGAAGAGAAAAGACAATACCGTGTATTTTGAAACTGGCGGCAGAAAAAAATATTTGCCCGTGGAGGAGCTAAATAATATTTGGGTATTTGGTGAAATCAATTTAAATAAGAAATTTCTTGATTTTGTATCCCAAAAAGAAATATGTATACATTTTTTTAATTATTATGGATATTATACTGGAACTTTCTACCCAAGGGAGCATTTAAACTCCGGATATGTCATATTGAAGCAGGCTGAAAATTATCTTGATTATGAAAAGAGGCTTAAAATAGCCAGGATGATAATAGAGACTGCAGTGGAAAACATAATTGTGATTTTGAAATATTATAACAGCAGGGGTGTGGATGTAGAATCAGAACTTAAAGATATAGCAGAAAAGAAAAAATTTATGGAAAATTGCCGGACCATAGAAGAACTCATGGCAGTTGAGGGCAATATTAGGCAGGAATATTATGGATGTTTTTCAAAGATAATAAAGAATTCGGAATTTGCTTTTAAAGTTAGAAGCAAGCGTCCTCCAAGGGACAAGATAAATGCACTTATCAGCTTTGGAAACTCCATGATGTATACTACTGTTTTAGGAGGAATATACCAAACCCAGCTGGATCCAAGGATAGGATACCTTCACTCCACAAATATGAGGCGTTTTTCACTTAATCTTGATATAGCTGAAATATTCAAGCCCATAATAGTGGACAGAACTATCTTCACCATTCTCAACAGGAATGAGCTGACGGAAAAAGATTTTGAATCTGATTTTAATGGTATAATGTTGAATGATAAAGGAAGAAAAAAGTTTATAGAGGAGTACAACAATAAACTTTTAACCACAATAAAGCACCCTAAAATAGGAACTGCTGTCAGCTACAAACGTATAATAAGGCTTGAATTGTATAAGCTTCAAAAATATATAACTGAGGATGAACCATATAATGGCTTTGTTGCGAGGTGGTAATTGGTGTTTGTAATACTTGTCTATGATTTTGGAGAAAAGCGCGTAGGCCGCGCTCTTAAAATATGCAGAAAGTATTTAACCTGGGTTCAAAATTCAGTTTTTGAAGGAGATATAAGCATGGCTAATTTAAAGAAATTAAAGTGCCAGCTTTCTGACATCATGGTAAGCAGTGAGGATTCGGTGATAATATATACTTTTAAAAGCACTAAATATTCCAATAGAGAGGTTCTTGGAGTGTCGAAAAATCAACAGGATATATTTTTATAAAATGGCCTGCTTAATTTTCAAAAACATTTTAGGATTATCTTAAGTTTTATGTCGTCGACCCTGAATAGAGTAAAAATTACCGTGGGTCGACAATTTTTATGTTTCCAGTTAATTTGCGGGTTAAGATTGATTTTTGAAACTATTGTAGAAATTTTCTTGGATATTGCAATTTTGAATAAGCTGATGTATGCTTTATTTGATGGGATTTTAGATTACCTATGAGGAATTGAAATGTTTGTACTATAGTTGGCGCCGTATGTACTGTACTTGATTTTAGATTACCTATGAGGAATTGAAATCTATAATTGTTTTGAATTGTATTCCTTGAAATAGTAGATTTTAGATTACCTATGAGGAATTGAAATAGCATTTCAATGTTGTCCTGTGATGTCCTTGGACTGGATTTTAGATTACCTATGAGGAATTGAAATTTTGTGCGGCTGTTCCATCTTGTTTTTTAGAAAAATCAGATTTTAGATTACCTATGAGGAATTGAAATTATTCAAAGGGTATTTTTCTTACACGTCTCCATATGCGATTTTAGATTACCTATGAGGAATTGAAATTTAAAGTTGTAGTTTACTTTAGATCTAATTAAATATAGATTTTAGATTACCTATGAGGAATTGAAATAATCTACATAACATTCAGATATTTTATTCCATCCAGCGATTTTAGATTACCTATGAGGAATTGAAATTGGATATAAGAAAACATATCGGCGATAGAATATATGGATTTTAGATTACCTATGAGGAATTGAAATTTAAGGTAGTCTCTAGTGAGATAAAAAGCTTTATCCGATTTTAGATTACCTATGAGGAATTGAAATCTGGTAAAGTGTGTATAGTCAACTTCTATTAGTATGATTTTAGATTACCTATGAGGAATTGAAATTACAATTTTCTTTTCCATCTATGGTGCCATCTTCAAGATTTTAGATTACCTATGAGGAATTGAAATTATCCTGTGTTGGCTTATAATCTAACTTTTCATTCAGATTTTAGATTACCTATGAGGAATTGAAATAATAATTTGTGCCAATCAAAATGTTCCGCTATATCTGATTTTAGATTACCTATGAGGAATTGAAATCAGTAGGAACCGGAGATAAGTTATGCTCTATTGCGGATTTTAGATTACCTATGAGGAATTGAAATTCGGCGGTGGAGCACAAATAAAAATATGTTGGTGAAGATTTTAGATTACCTATGAGGAATTGAAATTTCACCTCAACCGTTCTATTGTCAAAATCGAAATCATTGATTTTAGATTACCTATGAGGAATTGAAATTAACTATATAAATGCTAATGATAACTCCTCTACAGCGGATTTTAGATTACCTATGAGGAATTGAAATTTTTAGCTCTTGTATGCCAGAGACAGACGAAGATTTGATTTTAGATTACCTATGAGGAATTGAAATGTTGACAGTGAATTTAGATGCGTTGATTTATTGATGGATTTTAGATTACCTATGAGGAATTGAAATCTGTTAGAATCCCATGTAGCATATACACCTTGTATTGATTTTAGATTACCTATGAGGAATTGAAATTGATTTTGGGCATGGAACAGGAGAGGATCGTGGTGGATTTTAGATTACCTATGAGGAATTGAAATAAAAATGTTTTGAGGATATTGATATATAAGGAAGGAGGATTTTAGATTACCTATGAGGAATTGAAATCCAGATAGTTGTTATGACTACAGATATGAAGCCCCGGATTTTAGATTACCTATGAGGAATTGAAATCAGATATAGCAACAAAATATCCTAATCCACAAGATGGGATTTTAGATTACCTATGAGGAATTGAAATCCGCTATCTTGCAAGCTACCCACCAATATGCTCGAAAGATTTTAGATTACCTATGAGGAATTGAAATCCATCAAATCGTATAATTAATTGTGCTCCACCCTTGGCAGATTTTAGATTACCTATGAGGAATTGAAATTAGCACTTTTAGGACAAGTTGTATATAGTTATTATTGATTTTAGATTACCTATGAGGAATTGAAATAAAATATTGAAACTGGAGAAGTAATTAAGCAAGGCGGGATTTTAGATTACCTATGAGGAATTGAAATTATAACCGATCTCCAAGAACTCTTCCAATGTCATTATGATTTTAGATTACCTATGAGGAATTGAAATCTTTGAAATTAGAAACACTGTCAAATCTCTTGAGAGATTTTAGATTACCTATGAGGAATTGAAATCTATAAATGATTACTTTGGAAGCGGAACTAAAGTAGATTTTAGATTACCTATGAGGAATTGAAATACGATCCTATAAAGGGTATAACTGCTCTTGGTAGAGTGATTTTAGATTACCTATGAGGAATTGAAATAATCCTGATGATTTTGCACCTTCTGGTTATGGATTAGGATTTTAGATTACCTATGAGGAATTGAAATCATAGATGGTGTGAACAAGGAAAGAGAAAACCACTCTAGATTTTAGATTACCTATGAGGAATTGAAATATGCTATAAGCTTTAAATATTCATTAGGACATTCTTCGATTTTAGATTACCTATGAGGAATTGAAACTCAAGAATGAGTTTGCAAGGGGCCAAAGCATTTTGAATTTTAGAATACCTATAAGAAATTAAAATGTTCTCTTTATTTTGCAATAAAAAGTCCTGATTGAGATGAGATAAATAGAAAAGTAACGACATGAGATGTATTTAAATTGTATTACTTTGTGGTATTCCCTTTTTTCTTCATAAGTGCCGAACGCTTATTTCTATAGTTAGTTGATAAATAAAGGATAACTTAAAATTATTGAGTTAGAAGATATAATATTTGATATTGCCACTAAAAGAATATGAAAAGAGAAAAACTGAATATAATCTATTACTTGAAAAGGAGCAGAAATGTATAGCTGCATTATATGGGGGGATGGAAGGTTGAAAATTAAAGCATGAATTACTACTAGAATAAAAGTGTATGACAAACAAGCCATCCTCTGATGACTTTTTAAAAACTAAATATTTAGCAAGTTAAGGTTAGGTAGCTGACTTGATTTTATAACCTTGGAACTGTGCCATTAAAATAGCCTGCTCTACTGTGATTTCACGTTCAACAGGGATAATGTCTGACTTTCTATAAAGTTCATTATTATAAGTTTCTTTATTTTTTAACATATTGTATAATGCTGTTAGAAGCATTCTTGCTATTGCAATGATTGACTTCTTATGACCGCGACGTTTCTTTATGCGGAGATAGCGATTGCGGATTTCAGGATGCTTTTCACTTTTTACCACAGAATTAGCACATTGTACTAAAAGTGGTTTGATATAGCATCCGGCTTTGGAAACCCGGACAGATTTTTTCTTCCCTGCACTTTCATTGTTGGTAGGTGTAAGACCCGCCCATGAACATAAGTGTTTCGCCGAAGGAAAAGCCTCCATATTTACTCCAATCTCTGAAATAACAGTGATTGCAGAGAAAGGATTCTTAAATGATGGAGCGGTTAGAATTAGGTCGAGTTCTTGCTGATAGGGACTGGCGAGCGCAAGAATCAGTTTTTCTAACTCTGCTTTCCGGGATTCCAAATTTTCCAAATGACTTTTGATAATTTTTAATTTACCAGCCTGTTGGGGTGTAATATAACCATCAACGGCGAGCTCTAATTCTGGAATTTTATTTTTCATAGAGCCATGAATTAAAGGTTCAATGTCAAAAGAAGTATTTGAAGGATTTTCAAGGATCTTATCTAAAATTCTTATAGAACTTTTACCAAAAGTGTCTGAAACAACATTTCCTAATTGAATATTAGAAACTGTAAGGCAATTTTGGAGACGGTTCTTTTCACTTGACATAAAGCAGGTTAGTTTGTAACGATAGCGCATAAGGTCACGCAGCTGACGGATATCAGCAGGGGGCATAAAGCTACCGGCAACAAGATCATGCTTAAACAGGTCAGCAATCCATTTCGCATCTTTCTTGTCAGTTTTTTTACCACGAATAGCCTTAACGTATTTAGGATGTGCGAGTACAATAGAACAGCCTTTTTCCAAGACGTTGTACACGGGAATCCAGTATTTACCTGTAGATTCCATACATACATCCTTACAATTATTATCAAGCAGCCATTGTAACAGCTCTTTCAAACCACTCGTGTAGGTAGAAAAGCGATGGCTCCTGTAGGTAGTAATACCTTGCTTGTTAGTGGAAGCAATACATGCAACCACAAAAGTTTTGTGGACATCAATTCCACAACAGATTTTATACACGATTTTTAAAGCCATAGGGACTCCTCTCTGAACTAAGAAGTTCTAAAAAATTATAGGGAAAAGTGCATTGACTGACAGCCTGGCATTTAAACGAGATTGTTTAAACAAAGATAAGGTTACGTACTCAAAGGTACACTTATTTGTGCTTGAAGAGGCCGTCTACACATATATAAATACGGTTATCTGACAAGTCAGACAGCCCACTCACCCCCCCGTGATTTGTAGTATACCAAAATCCCTATGGTTTAATAATAAAACAAAAACTCGCTTGAAGCCAAGTATTTTCATTACGTTTTGTGCCTTGAGCGAAGCGAAAGGAATGAGTATATAAATGAATAGACAAGATTTAATAAAAAATGCTGGAGATTTTGTGGAGAATTCCGAAGACAATTATATAACAGAGGAAACAGCTATTTCAGAAAATATTATAGGAATGAAGATTTTTGAAAAACCAATTTTAGCATTTGGAAATGCAGATGACAAGTATTTTTCATTATTGAAACAACCATCAGCTATTGGAAAGCATTTTTTGTCTCCAAAAGAATGGCTTTCATCATGCAGAACTGTTATATCATTTTTTTTGCCCTTTAGTAAAGCTGTTAGGCAGGGAAATGGGGAGAATATGTCATGGCCTTCCGCAGGATGGCTGCATGGGCGTATTGAAGGTCAGAAGTTAGTGAATAAACTTTGTATGCATTTAAAGTCACAACTGGTGAATGAAGGATACAATAGTGTTGTACCTTCTTTAGATAAAAGATTCTGGGCGGTAACATCTGGCAGTAACTCTCACCCGGGACTATCATTTACAAGTAATTGGTCTGAAAGACATGCAGCTTTTGTATGTGGAATGGGTACGTTTGGACTTTCTAAGGGACTTATAACACAAAAGGGTATGGCCGGAAGATTTGGAAGTATTCTCACAGAATTATATTTGCCAGCTGATATTAGAGAATACAAAGATATATATGAATACTGCTTAATGTGCGGTAAATGTATAAAAAATTGTCCAGTTAATGCAATATCCATAAAAAACGGGAAAAACCATAATATATGTTCTGAATTCTTGAATGAGACAGCTGAAAAATACAGACCTAGATATGGTTGTGGGAAATGTCAGATAAATGTACCCTGTGAACATAGAATACCTGATAAGTTAAAAATTCTATAGGAGGATTCATGTGAATATAAACTTTAAATTTAGTAAATTTATTTGTGCAATAATTACATTAATTGCAACACCAATTCATGAACTTGGACATTTGGTAGGATACCAGCTAAGTGGAATACCTGCAAAATTTAATTTTATTTATACAGAATCCATAAATGGTTCAGAAAGTTTATTGGGATGCCTTGGAGGGCCTGTAATTAGTTTATTATTAGCATTAGCTGGGTGCATTATAATTTACATTTTTAAAAATAAAAGAAATGCATATGTTTGGATGTACTTTACTATAACAATGTGTTTCACAAGATTGTTACCTTATTTACTATTAATATTTATTAACAACAAGGAAACGTTTGCTATTAATGATGAAGGTCTTGTTGCAAAGTTTTTAAATGTTCCTGTATGGGGGGTATATGTTTTTTTATTACTGTATTTATTTGTATACTGTTGTTCTTAAAATCAATACATAGGGATTATTTTTTTAAATGCTTTAAATATGCTTTTATATTTTATTTCTTAATAATGATAACATTTCAGATCAAGATTTATTAGAATTAAACTTGAATTTATTTGATGGTATCAGTTTCAGCAATGAAAGTTAATAAGTACAATAGCGGTTGCTTTGTGTTATACGTTACAAAATGGTTGCAGCACATTTCTTTTACAGGTGCATCAATAATATGTTTCTTAATATAAGCTGCAGGGGCCAGGGAAAATGGCAGAGAAATTGTAATAAATCATCTAAAAAATAGAGCCTGGCCTTTGCTTATAATTAAGCTGTAATACCTTTCAGCCCAAACTTAGGTTTCATAAAAGGTATTTTTGTTTTTTGATAAACATTTATATCTCCAGTAACTTTTAAATTCTTTAAGACAAACAATTTGACACCCTGGTATTCGTAAACATCATATAGTTCTTTGTCTGACACTTCCGTTTCAAATAAAACCTTGATTTTAAGAGTTTTGACATTGTTATGGATATTTCCACAGTCACAATCTATTGACGTATTTTTAACACATGCTACAAAACATAAATTTTTGCCTTGAACATAATTCAAAGATTTGTTGTCAATTTTTATCATGATTTATTATCACCCACTTAAATAGTTAATAACTTATTATTTATTTAACAAGCTGAACACTAAAATAGTTATTTCCTATTATATAATACACAATTAATATGTAGATTTTATGAAGATACTTGAGTTTTAGTCTCCAGCTTGTTTCTTTTCTCGGGGATCAAAATGCTATTGAGAGAAGACATTGCTTCTATTTTAATTCAACAGTAAATTTTAATTTATCATTTATTTTATAAAAATCATCTAAAGGGGCAGTACCTATTTTATATTTTTTATTCTCGGAAAGTCCTTTGAAATACATTTCGAAATCATGTTGATTGGAGATGCTTTTCTGAGTGCCAAATCTATTTTCAGGTTCTATGAATTTTCCGTTTTCATCAAATAGTAATAGTCCACCAGCTTGAGTTACAGGAATTTTTCCATGGACAGTGTAAGAAATTTTAAGTGTATCCTTGTCCCATGTCATATTAGTAACTACCAGTTTTCCTAAGCTTCCCTGGGATAATTCAAGTGGCAGCTTGGATATATCATATGTTATTGGATTCATCTTGTAGTTATCATTGTGTTGAAAGGGTATAAATGTTAAATATTTTGTATTACTGTTTATTAAGTTGTTAAAATGTATTTCTCCATCAGTGCTGCTAGAGGAAGCTCCTCTGGCTTTTATTTCATTTCCCTTATCATCTAATAGGAAGTATTGGTATTTTTCAATGGAACCATTGATTTGTATAGATGTGGATATGGGAGAGGTACTTATTTTTTTAATAAATATTTTGTCCTTTCCAAGACTTATGCTTTTGTTTATATTATAAATTTTAGTTTCTTTCTGAATATCCTTTTTGTTAACCTTAAGATTAAACTTCCAGTTGCCTTCTAATTTATCTATAGATTTAACATCCATACTTAAATAAAATATGTTTTTAATATTTTCTCTCATTGTATTTATTTCTAAAACACCATCATATCTTTTGTCATTAATAAACCTGCCTTGTCCTCCATCGCTTCCAATTTTTTTACCATTGATATCAAATTCCATAAAACTCATGATAGAAGTTGTATTTTGATTTTTTAGTACTTCTTCAAATTTTTTATCACTAATAATGGAATATGAAATCCATATTTCATTATTATCACTTACTATTTGATTGATTACAAATTTAATACCTCTGTCATAAGAAGATAAGTTAATGTTGCTGGCATACTTTTCATAATCGGCATAATCCCCCCTGAATACTTCTATGGTTTGGATTATTGAGTTGTGTATATTGGATGCAAATGTTGGCTTTGCTATACTGAAAGAAACTAAACTTATTAATAAAATTGCTGCTGCAATATATTTGCTTTTTATTTTACGTATGTTTAATTTTTTATTAATATTATTTCTAATTCGTTTGGAAGTGGTTTTATCTAATTTAAAATTCCCGATATTATAATCTTCTACTTCTGCATAGTTTAAAAGGCTATAGATAATGTCATTGTCATATTTATTTGTTTTACTCAATTTAATTACCTCCCTACGATTTTTTGCCATTTATTTTTTAGTGCTTTTCTACCTCTGGATAATCTATTGTCAATAGAACTTCTAGGCATATCTAGATGTTTGGCAATATCAACTATATTTTCATTTAAGATATAACGTTTAATAAATATATCTCTATCCATTTCATTCATATTCATTATGATTTTATAAAAAGCAGTCATTTCATCATCTCGAATTATCTTATCCTCTATGCTGCATTCTCTTGTATTTATGTCTTTTCCTAATTCTATGGTTTGTTCATATTTACTAAATTTTCTTAAATAATCAATGGCCTTATATTTAGATACTGCTATGAGCCATCTATTAAATGATGTAATATTAGAATCATATTTGGATATATTTTTCCAGATTCCTATAAAAATGTCACTTACACATTCTTCCACATCTTCTCTGGCAGCAGTACCGCTTAAAGTATCAAGTACAATCTTATAAACTAAATTTAAATATTTAGAATAAATATAATTTAACGCCTCCTGATTTTTACATTTTAATTCATCAATAAAATTATTTTCATCTACCTTCACTTTATCTACCTCCTAAAAAGCCTTTCGTTAAATAAATACGAATATTAAATATATTTCTATCATAAAATAAATATATTTCCAGCTAAGGGGTACAGTCTCCCTTGCTTGGCCGATACTGTAAGAATTAGTTTTTACTAAGCAGCGAATAGGTGTGTTTTATGGAATTATTTTTAGTAATCGGCTTTTAACTTAAAAATACCTCAAATTTTGGCACATATGCCATTTTACTTTACTAGAACGTATGTTCTATAATGATATAAAGTACAGTAAGGGGATGGTTTTATGGATGTATTTGATAAACTTAAAATTCTCACTGATGCGGCAAAATATGATGTGGCATGTACCTCAAGCGGGGTGAACAGAAAGGCTGGGCCTGGCGGCATTGGAAGCTCTGAAGCTTGTGGCATATGCCATAGTTTTTCAGCAGACGGAAGATGTATTTCCCTATTAAAGGTTTTAATGACAAATGTCTGTGATTATGATTGTAAATACTGTGTAAACAGGCATTCAAACGATGTGCAGAGAGCTTCTTTTACACCCCGTGAGCTGGCGGAACTGACCATGAATTTTTATAGGCGCAATTATATTGAAGGCCTTTTTTTAAGCTCTGGTGTGATGAAAAGTCCAGATTACACCTGTGAACAGATGATTGAGGTACTGCAAATTTTAAGGCAGGAATATAAATTTTCAGGATATATTCATGCAAAGGCCATTCCTGGAGCAGACAGTATGCTTATTGATCACCTCGGCATGCTGGCAGACAGAATGAGTGTGAACATCGAACTGCCTTCACAGAACAGTCTGAGGCTTCTGGCACCGGATAAGTCAAAACATTCTATTTTAAAACCCATGGCATATATCAAACACCGTATACAGGAAAATTCCACGGATCTGGTGAAATACAGAAGTACACCTAAATTTGTGCCTGCAGGTCAAAGTACCCAGATGATTGTGGGGGCAACGGGAGACACGGATTTTCAGATTTTGAATTTGACTGAAGGTCTTTACAGAAATTACAGGCTGAAAAGAGTTTTCTTTTCTGCTTATGTCCCGGTTTCCCGAAACTCCCTGCTGCCCCAGGTAAATAGGGAGCCTTTACTTTTAAGGGAACATCGGCTTTACCAGGCAGACTGGCTTATGAGGTATTATGGGTTTAAGGCAGGAGAAATTCTGGATGTGAACCACCAGAGATTTAATCCCTATATAGATCCAAAATGTAATTGGGCATTGAACCACAGGGAATTCTTTCCCATAGATGTGAACTGTGCGTCTTATGGGGATTTATTGAGGGTGCCTGGTATTGGTGTGAGAAGTGCAAAGAGAATTGTAATTGCCCGCCGTAATTTATCATTGAATTTTCACAGCCTTAAAAAGCTGGGTGTTGTGCTTAAGAGAGCCCAGTATTTTGTAGTCTGCAGCGGTAAGGCGGCTGAAAACCTGAATATAAGCAGGGATGCCGTACTCAGAGCTCTCATGTCCAAGGTGGCTGCAGACAGATATTATAGGAATTTTGATTCCAGGTATGACTATGAACAGTTGTCCTTTCTTGATAAGTTGGTATTTGCATAGAAAAGAGGAGGTATAAATGTCCGTAAAATCAGATATTATTTATAAATATGATGGAAGCTTTGAGGGGCTCATGTGCTGTGTCTTTGAAAGTTATTACAAAGGGGAAATTCCCGGGGACATTATTTCACCTCTTCAGCTTCAAACCACCTTTTTTCCCACAAGGGAAATTGAGACGGATTTGCGGAAATCCAGCAGGGTGATCGAATCCATACCTAAAAAGATTGATGTTTCAGCACTGGATTTTATAAAATATGCTTTTTTGACCTGTATGCCCCAAAAAGAGATGTATATATTTTTGTTTCTGAGGAAGGGATACTATTATGGATCACCTGTTATGGAGATGCTGGCGGATGATATAGTAAGCAGGCTTTTTAAAGCTGTAAAATACTTAAAAAGAGAAAGTCACCTTATAAAGGGTTTTCTTAGGTTTTCTGTTTTCAAAGAGAGTCTTGTAGCGCAAATCCAGCCTAAAAATTATGTGCTCCCTCTTATTATGAAACATTTTTGTGAGAGATATCCCGGGGAATATTTTTTCATCTACGATAAAACTCATTATATGGCACTTGTGTATAATACTCATAAACCTGCTATTATACCTGTTGATGATTTACAAATGCCGCAGCCTGATGAAAAGGAGAAGTATTATAGGAAATTATGGACACTTTTTTATAATACTGTGGAAATTAAGCAGAGGAGAAATCTTAAATGCCGTATGTCCAATATGCCCAAACGTTACTGGAAGTATATGACGGAGTTTAGTTCTCAATGAATAATTATTGGGTTCTACAGATGTGTAATTATAGTATGAGATTTTAATATTGGTATAAATGTAATGGCTTCATTTGTTTTATAGATGTACAATTCATAGTATAATGAATTCATATGAATTAGGAGGCGGTGAGATGGATTATAGAATGCTTATTTCAAAAGCTTTTCAGGGAAGAAAAAATGCCTATGCCCCTTATTCCGGATTCAAGGTGGGAGCAGCAGTTCTAACTGAAAATGGAAAAGTATATCCGGGATGTAATATAGAAAATGCTTCATATGGTGCAACCAATTGTGCAGAAAGAACTGCCATATTCAAAGCAGTGTCGGAAGGAGGCAGTAGCATAAGAGCCATTGCCATAGTGGGAGCGGAAAATGACTACACTTATCCCTGCGGCATCTGCAGGCAGGTGATATCAGAATTTGCATCAGAAGATACAGAAATAATCCTGGCCAAAAATGAAAATGAATATATAGTTAAAACCTTAGATGAAATTTTGCCGGGAGCTTTTACTAAAAAAGATTTGAAAAAATAGGGGGATTTGTAATGGATATTGCTAAAATTATTGATCATACTGCTTTAAAGCCGGACACAACAAGGAAACAGATACTTCAGTTAATAGAGGAAGCAAAAAAGTATAAATTTGCATCTGTCTGCATAAATCCCGCATGGGTTAAGCTGGCAGGTGAAAAATTGAAGTACAGCGGAGTTAATGTGTGTACTGTTATAGGATTTCCATTGGGAGCCAATACAACTGGGACAAAGATATTTGAAGCAGCAGATGCAGTTAAAAATGGAGCTTCAGAAGTGGATATGGTTATAAATATAGGTGAACTGAAAGACAAGAATGATGCTTATGTAGAACAGGATATTAGAGCTGTAGTTGAAGCGGTAAAGGGAAAAGCACTGGTAAAGGTAATTATTGAAACCTGTCTTTTAACTAAGGAGGAAAAAGTAAGGGCCTGTAAAGCAGCACAAAGAGCCGGAGCGGATTTTGTAAAGACCTCTACTGGTTTTTCAAAGGCCGGAGCTCTGGAGGAAGATGTCCAATTGATGCGCAAGACAGTGGGCAGTGACATGGGGGTTAAGGCTGCCGGTGGTATTCATACTGAAGAAGAAGTCCTGAAAATGGTTGAAGCCGGAGCGGATCGTATTGGAACAAGTTCTGGAACTTCCATTATGTCTGGAATTTGAAGAGATCACAGAAAAGGTGACATGGGAACTGTATTTTTCCAGAGCTGTTTTGGGGAAATTACAGCATATAGAGGAAGAAAGGGCAAAATATCATCATAGTATTGGCAATATGATTTCAGCGGATATTATCAGGTTAATTGTATAATACTTATGAAGGAAGGTATTCAGATGAGAGCATTTAAAAGAATACATATAGTAGTAATGGATTCCGTGGGCATTGGGGAATCACCGGATTCGAATGAATTTGGTGATTCTGGAGTTAATACATTGGCACATATTGCAGAGAAGAAAAATGGCCTCAATATGCCCAATATGTCAGCACTGGGGCTGTCCAATATTTATAAAATCAAAGGAATAAAAAAAGCTGTCCATCCAAAAGCTTATTTTGCAAAGATGCAGGAAGCTTCCCGTGGAAAAGATACTATGACGGGACACTGGGAAATGATGGGCCTGTATATTGATAAGCCATTTCGTGTTTTCCCGGAGGGTTTTCCACAAGAATTAATTGAAAAAATTCAAGCTTTTTCCCATAGAAAAATCATAGGAAATAAGCCTGCCAGTGGAACGGAAATTATAAAAGAACTTGGAGAAAGACAACTTGAAACAGGGGAACTTATTGTGTACACTTCTGCAGATTCTGTGCTTCAAATTGCCGCCCATGAACAGGTTATACCTCTGGATGAGCTGTATAGAATATGTGGTTACTGCCGCAGTATAACAAGGGATGAGCCCTATAAACTGGGAAGAATTATTGCAAGGCCTTTTACGGGTAAGACATCATTAGAATTTAAAAGAACTTCAAACCGCCATGATTATGCTCTGAAACCCTTTGGAGAAACTGTGATGAATTATCTGCAGAAGGCAGGTCTGGATTGTATTGCCATTGGGAAGATTTCGGATATTTTTGACGGCCAGGGAGTTACAAAGGCAATAAGGACAAAATCCAATATGGATGGTATGGATAAATTCAGTTTATTGCTGGATGAAGAATTTCACGGTATTAGTTTTACAAATCTGGTTGAATTTGATTCTGCTTATGGGCATAGAAGGGATCCAATCGGCTATGGTGATGCCCTGGAGCAATTCGACAGTAGATTACCGGAAGTTTTTGAGAAGCTGGGAGAAGATGATCTATTGATTATTACAGCAGATCACGGAAATGATCCGACTTACAGGGGAACGGATCATACAAGAGAATTTGTCCCGCTAATTGCCTATTCAAAGAGATTTAAATCCGGAGAAGATTTGGGCATACGTAAAACATTTTCCGATATAGGGGCTTCGGTTGCAGATAATTTCAAGGTGAAGATGCCGGAGCATGGGGAAAGTTTTCTAAACAGATTGAAATGAGGGGTAATAAAGATGAGGATGGTAGATATAATTTCAAAAAAAAGAGACGGAGTGGAACTCAGCACAGAAGAAATAAACTTTTTTGTGGAAGGTTACACTGAGGGCACCATCCCTGATTATCAGGCAAGTGCTCTTGCAATGGCCATATATTTTCAAAATATGAATGATCGTGAAATGTCGGATCTTACAATGGCAATGGTGAAGTCCGGAGAAACTGTAGATTTATCCCCAATCAACGGTATAAAGGTGGATAAACATTCCACTGGAGGGGTGGGTGATACCACAACACTTGTACTGGCACCTCTTGTTGCATCACTGGGTATACCTGTGGCTAAAATGTCCGGACGGGGCTTGGGGCATACTGGGGGAACCATAGATAAATTGGAATCTGTCAGCGGATTCCATGTGGAAATTACAAAAGATGAATTTATTAATCTAGTGAACCATGATAAAATTGCCATTATGGCCCAGACAGGTAAATTGACTCCTGCAGACAAGAAATTGTATGCCCTTCGTGATGTAACGGGAACTGTGAATTCAATGCCGCTGATTGCCAGCTCCATTATGAGCAAAAAGATTGCAGCAGGAGCCGATGCCATAGTATTGGATGTCAAAACAGGTGCAGGGGCCTTTATGAAGACAGAGGAAGATGCGGAAAAACTGGCTCGTGCCATGGTTAAGATAGGCAAAAGCACAGGAAGGGATACAGCTGCTATAATTTCGGACATGTCACAGCCCCTGGGATTTGCCATAGGCAATGCACTTGAGGTAAAGGAAGCAATTGATACGTTAAAGGGGAAGGGTCCCCAGGATCTGACAGAGCTTGTCTTGACACTTGGAAGTCATATGGTTCTGATGGCTGAAAAAGCAGGTACTCTGGAGGATGCAAGAAAAAAGCTTATAGAGGCAGTAAAAAGCGGCAGGGCTCTGGATAAATTTAAAGTATTTCTCAAAAATCAAGGGGGAGATTCATCAATTGTGGATAATACGGAGAGATTACCACAGGCAAAATATAAAATTGATGTGCCTGCAGGAAAAAGCGGTGTGGTTTCAGATATTGAGGCAGATGAAATTGGTATGGCTGCCATGCTTCTAGGTGCAGGAAGATCCGAAAAGGGAGATATAATTGATCTTGCTGCAGGCCTTGTAATGCATAAAAAGATTGGGGACAGGGTAAAAGAAGGGGATGCTCTTGTGACAATATATTCAAATCGTAAAGATGTAGAGGATGTAAAAACTAAAATTTACGGAAATATTTCTATCAATAGTGAAGTCAAGAAACCAATATTAATTCATAAAATAATTACAGAATGAGTAACTGTAACATATTAAAAAATTATACAGTGTTGCTTTTATGCCGGTGTAATAAATAGTAGGTAATTGCGAAACTCACTGATAAGAATGAATAAAAGGTAATTAAACACTGCGGAAACACTGCTGGAAACTCAAAAACAAATTTTTCTGATTTAAAATGATTATATTGAAAAAAAGGATACAAGAAATAAGTAAGAAAAATAATCAGAAGGGAATTTGTATGGTTGACATCTGTAATGGGTACAAATGTTATTGCCAATAAAAATTCTATTGCATTTTAAAAACATACTATATAGTATTATGATTGGCATTTGACAATGATCATAAATAGGAATATTATATAAGTGGCAAATGCCAATTATAAGTTTAGGAGATGATTTTATGTCAGAATGTAATTCATGCCCGTCAAATGGGGAATGTGATAAGGATAAGCAAAAATGTATGATTGAAAACAATCCTTTAAACAATGTAAAAAAAATTATTGGTGTTATGAGTGGTAAAGGAGGGGTGGGAAAATCCTCAATTTCTGTTCTTATTGCAAAACGCTTAAAACAACTTGGATATAGTACAGGTGTTTTGGATGCAGACATAACAGGACCAAGTGTTCCAAAACTTATTGGATTAAAAGATAAGAAAGTCAATTCAGATGGAAAGTTGATGTATCCCGTAGAAACTGATGAAGGTATAAAGGTTATGTCTTTAAATTTATTAATGGAAAATGAAAACGATCCCGTTATTTGGAGAGGTCCTATGCTTGGAGGTGTAGTTAAACAATTTTGGACAGATGTACTTTGGAAAGATCTTGATTATCTAGTTATTGATATGCCTCCAGGAACAAGTGACGTTGCATTGACAGTTATGCAGTCCATTCCTATAAATGGAATAGTTATGGTATCTGTTCCTCAGGATCTAGTTTCAATGATAGTTTCAAAAGCTGTAAATATGGCAAGGGCAATTAATATTGATGTTTTAGGGGTTATTGAAAATATGAGTTACATAACTTGCCCGGATTGTGGCAAAAAAATAAAACTCTTTAATGGAGGAAGTACAGAAAGATTTTTGGAAGAAATGAATTTGAAGTTTTTAGGAGAACTTCCTGTCTTAAATAGTATAAGTAATTTATCAGATTCTACATATGAAAATGTAGATGAAGATCTTGAACAAATTTTTTATCCTATTGTTGAAAATATAATAAAAAGCTTGTAAAATTGCAGAAAGCAAAGGACAAAGTTCAAGCGGAGGAGCAGGAAAAACTACCATTGCAACAGCACTATCTGAAATTATCCAAGATGTAAAATGAGAATAATAGCTCTGTATGAGCACTTGAATGTTTGAAGTTAAAGAAAAAAAGGAGATTCATGTAATGAAATAATAGAATAGGCCTATGATGTTTTAAAAGAAGATGTTTGGCAAAAACTCTGTATATTTATTTTAAATGTTATAAATGTAATAGTATAATTGATATGTATAGTCAGAATTTAAATTTTGAGTATCTGGAATTAGATAGAAAAATTGAATAGAAAATGATTTAGAAATATATGGTTTTAGTATTATGTTATAGGATTATGAAGTAAATGCAGGGAGGAATTAAAATGTCAAGGCCAACAAAATTTAGGAAGGTAGAGTTTTTCCCAGAGGATACTTATTTTGTACCTTCTGGAAAACCTAAATGTGAAATCAGTGAAATAGTTTTAAAGGTAGAAGAACTTGAGGCTATGAGACTAAAAGATATTGAAGAATTGAATCAAGAAGAGTGTGCAAAAAAAATGTTGGTATCAAGACAAACTTTTCAAAATATTATAGACAGTGCAAGAAAAAAAATAGCCGTTGCCTTAACTGAAGGGAATGCCATAAGGATAGCCGGAGGAAATTATACCACAAATTATTGTAAATTTAAATGTTTCCATTGTGGTAATATATATGAGATAAAATATGAACAGGATAGATATATTTGTCCTGTTTGTGGTTCTGAAAAAGTTATATGTAATAAAAAGGCAGGCTTTTGTAAAAAATGGTGTAAAGGTACCAATGAAGACAATAACGTTTAATTATTGATAAGTATTTCAAATAATAAGAAAAATGTCATAATGAAGATGGCATATGATAAAAATGGAGGGAAAGTTTATGAAAATCGCAATGCCTAATAACGGAAGTATGGTTAACCAGCATTTTGGTATGAGTCAGAGTTTTGTAATTGTAACTGTTGAGAACAATAAAATTGGAAATGTTGAAGAAGTATCTACAGCTCAATTAGCTCATCAACATGAAGGACTGGCAAATTTACTGGTGAAACATAATGTAGATTTGGTTATAACCGGCGGCATAGGTGGAGGAGCCTTAGCGGGATTGCAGCAATGTGGCCTAAAAGTAATAAAAGGGGCATCAGGAAAATACAGAGATGTTGTTCAAAAATATCTTGATGGAGAATTGGAAGATAAAAATGATATTTGTAATCATCACTGTGAACACTAAATATACAAATATTCAAAAGATATGTATTTAGCACATTTTATTAATATATAAGAAATACAGAAAATAAAATCAGCTGTGCTTTTTAATAATATGCACAGGCTGATTTTATTAATGAATATGGAAGAAAAGGATGAATGGAATATGCAATTATATTTTCCGTCAGATAGGCAAGATTAGTTCATATTGACATATACTTCAACCATATTTATATATTTTTAAATAAACAGGAGGCATTGGAAATGTATATTTCAGATGAGCTTATTGACAAATTTATAAAAGAAGATGTTCCTTACATTGATTTAACCACTTTAATTTTAGGAATTGGCAGACAAAAGGGCAAAATGCAATTTTTTTCAAGAGAAAATGCAGTATTATGTGGTACAGAAGAAGCTGAAAAAATATTCAATAAATTAAATATAGATTTGATAAAAATAAAGCCTTCTGGAAGTTCAGTAAAGAAAAATGAAATTTTCCTTGAAGGCAAAGGAAGTGCAAAAGATTTACATATGGCATGGAAAGTATGCCAAAATATTATTGATTACAGTTCTGGAATTGCTACAAAAACAAAAAAATTAGTTGATAAAGCAGCTAATGTAAATTCAAATATTTCCATTATAACTACCAGAAAAAGTATACCAGGGACAAAAGAACTGGCTATAAAAGCAGTTGTTTCAGGAGGAGGATTCCCTCACAGATTAGGACTATCGGAAACTATATTGATTTTTAAACAACATTTGAATTTTTTAGGAGGCATTCATGAATTAGCTAAAATACTTAAAAAGATTAAATGTAAAGCTTGTGAAAAAAAGGTAATAGCTGAAGTGGATTCATTAGATTGTGCAATTGAACTTTGTAAAAACGGTATTGATGGTATTCAATTTGATAAGGTTCCATGTGATAAATTAATGGAAAATGTAAATATACTTAAAAATATCAACCCGTCCATAGTTGTATTAGCTGCTGGCGGAATTAATGAAAAAAACATTGAGGATTATGCCAAAACAGGGGTTGATGCTATTGTAACTACTTGTGTTTATTATGCAAAGCCCATAGATATAGGATGTAAGATAGAACCATTCTATTAATGAGGAGATAGTATGTATTACTGAAAATGATGCCTGTGGAGTTGATGCAGTGCTTATAAATAATCCATACATAGTTACTATTTGTGCATTTTCCTTTTCTATGATAGCTAGCTGCTGTTGTCATTTTAATGATTGCAAAACTTAGATCCCTTTTTAAGGAACCAGAGATGTTTCTGAATATGTGAGAGTTGGAGATTCTCCCAAATCAAGAAAAAATTTAATTAGCCTGTTGTGATAGTTAAATTCACTAGTACAACAGGTTAATTAATCTTATTTTACACAAGCCTTTTATATTTTCTGCTTTTGCAGCAGGGTTCTTACTACATTGATGTTTTGATTTATTTCTTTTATTTCAGCTTCATATTTATTTACAGTAGCGCCGGGAAGGTGAATACCAGTCTGATGCAGTACAAACCTTCTTTCTTCTTCAACTTCTTCAAGATAGTCTTTGAGTTCTGTAAGCTTTTTTTCAAGTTCTGGCATATTCATCTTTTCAAAATCAGCCATTATAAGCTAACCTCCTATATATTTAGTATTGTCTTTATTAGATAAATAGATTAACATTGGAATCTTCGGCCTGACCTAAATAGTAACCAACGCCGCCTATTTTAACACCATCAATAAGTTCTTCCTTTTTAAGTCCCATGACATCCATGGACATTTGGCATGCTACTATCTCTATGCCATTGTCCAGGGCTGATTTAATTAAATCTTCAAGGGAGGTTACATTTTTATTTTTCATAACCTTTCTTATCATTTTGGCACCTATGCCCATCATGTTCATTTTTGACAGCTTTAATTTTCTGCTGCCTCTTGGCATCATAAATCCGAACATGGAATCCATAAAGCCCTTTTTTGCAGGCACCTTTTCATGTTTCCTTAGTATATTCAATCCCCAGAATGTGAAGAACATGGTAACCTTTTTTCCCATTGAAAGGGCTCCGTTTGCTATGATAAAAGAAGCTATGGCCTTGTCTAGATCACCACTGAATACTACCAGGGTTTTGTTGTCTCTTATAGATGAAGTATTTTGAATGTGATTTTCTACTTTAGTGCTGTTTTTTTTTATAAAAGCAGTGACAGTGCTTTTATCTCTATTTAAATCAACAAGTTCATTGTTGGTTCTTTGACACCATGCTTTTATATCTTCATAAAAGCCGGGGTCAGAAGCGGTTGCTTTAAGAATCTGACCTTCTGTTAAATCATCCATATATGCTTTAACCTGCATAAGTGGACCGGGACAGCAAAGTCCGCAGGCATCAAGACTCTTATCATAGTCCAATTTATCCAAGGCTACCTCTGATTTTACAGTCTGTGTATCCTGGCCTAAAATTTGATTTTGAGAAGTGGGGCTATTTTTATCATGCTTTTTAGGAGTAAAGTTTAAAATCGATAGGCTTTTATATCCACCAGTTATATTTTTAACCTTGTATCCATGTTGGGAAAGTATTTTTGATGCAATATACCCTCTGAGACCAACTTGACAGTATGCAATGATTTCCTTGCTTTTGTCCAATTCTCCAAGTCTTTTTCTTAAGTTGTCCAAAGGTATGTTTAATGCTCCTTCAATGTGACCATTACTGAATTCTATTTCCGAACGTACATCTAGAAGAATGGTGTTTTCTCTATTATAATTTAAAAAGTCTTTTGGAGTAATAACATGGGCTTTCCCGGAAATAACATTTTCAGCTACAAAACCTGCCATGTTTACCGGATCTTTTGCTGAAGAAAATGGCGGTGCATAACACAGTTCCAGTTCTGTTAAATCTGACACCGAGCCGCCAAGTCTTATTGCTGCGGCAATAACATCAATCCTTTTATCAACACCGTCATAACCTATAGCCTGAGCACCTAGAATTTTACCTTTATCAGTAAATATAAGTTTTAGTGATAGAGGAAGGGCACCGGGATAATAAGATGCATGGGAAGATGGATGAATATAAATAACTTTGTAAGATATATTAAGTCTTTTTAAAGTTCTTTCATTATTTCCTGTGCTTGCAGCTGTTAAACCGAAAATTTTAATTATCGCAGTACCTTGTGTGCCTTTATAAGTTGAATTCAAGCCTGCTATATTGTCCGCAGCTATTCTCCCTTGTTTATTTGCCGGCCCAGCCAGAGGTATTGCAGTATTTTGATTGTTGATAAAATCAACCACTTCAACGGCATCTCCCACAGCATAAATATTTTCAATATTTGTTTTCATCCTGCTGTCAACTAGTATATGGCCCCTGGATCCAAGATTTATTGCACTATCTTTTATAAAATTAGTATCAGGACTTACTCCAATTGCCAATACAACTAAATCAGCAGTAATTTTTATATTGCTGTTTAAAATAGCTTCAATATTATGTTCACTATCCTTAAAAGATTTTACTCCATCATTTAATATCAAGTTTATACCATTTTCCTCAAGCTCTTTTTCAGCCATGACTGCCATGTCTGAATCGAAGGGTGTGAGAATATGTGGTGCAGCCTCAACTAAAGTAACATGAAGTCCTTTTTCTTTCAGGTTTTCAGCCATTTCAACACCTACATAGCCGCCGCCAATTACTACAGCACTATTTACTTCACTTTTATCAACGGATGACTTTATATCATCTGTGTCTGGTATATTTCTCAAAGTAAAAATTCTAGTGCTGTTTATACCCTCAATTTTTGGTTTAATGGCTTTCGCACCAGGAGATAATATTAAATAGTCATAACTTTCTTCATAGATTCCACTATTTTTGCTTCTTACTTTAATTATATTTTTGTTGGTATCAATACCTAGAACTTCACTGTTGATTCTTACATTAATGTTAAACCTATCATTCATACTTTCAGGTGTCTGAACCAAAAGCCTTTGTCTTTCTTTAATTGTTCCTCCTATGTAATAAGGCAGTCCGCAATTTGCAAAGGATATATATTCATCTCTTTCAAATATTATTATTTCAGCATTTTCATCCAACCTTCTAAGCCTTGCAGCTGCAGATGCTCCGCCTGCAACTCCGCCCACAACCAATACCTTTTTACTCATGTAAATTCCTCCTCATAATATATAGTGTATATTGCTGATGGCAGTTAAACTTTTCATTTTATATAGAGATTAGAATAGAACTTCAAGTAATTTGATAACTATTGGATTACAAATTTTATAGTTGATTTCAAGACCATTTCGTTCACCTTTTATAATTCCTGCAGTTCTTAACTTTTGTATGTGCTGGGATAATGTGGATTGGGGTATTTCAAGACAATGCTGCATGTTGCTGACATTGCAGGTTCCCTTTTCTAACAATCCTTTAACAATGCACAGCCTAACAGGATGTGCCAGTACTTTGAGAATTTCAGCTTTTTCAGTGTATTTCATAAAATCTTTATCCATAATTCTCCTCTTTCAAAATAGATATATTATTATATCTATATATTACAATATAACGATAAATCTTTCAATAGATTCAATAGGAAAATTCATATATTTTTTTGTATTATAAAGGAGCTGCCTCTAAATTTGTTTTGGGGCAGCTCCAGTTACCTTTTTAGATCTTTTCTGTTTCTAAATTCACTTTTAGGCCTTTCTTTTTATTTCTTTTGCTTAAATAAGTTACAAGTATTGGACAGAGAAATGCTGTAATTACCACAGATGCAGATACCTGTATAGTTGCACTCTGGGCAAATTGAGCCAAAGATGGATCTATAGCTGATATTGCCATAGGGGTAGCTGTAGCAATCCCCGCTGTAGTTCCTATGGCTGCGCCAATAGCCCTCTCACCATGAAATATATAAAGGTTTTGCTTTGTTAGTACAACTTTACAGGGGACTGCCCGTCATGTTATAATGAGAATTATTTTTATAAAGGGGGTCAGTGGAAAGTGTACTCCAGAAAATAAAAGAAAGGACAATAGCGGATCTTATGAAAATATTAAAAAAATTTTTGCAATATTACAAGCCTTATAAATTCCTTTTTTATGCTGATATATTTTGCGCACTTATAGTTTCATTGGTGGATTTGGCATTTCCCTTAATTTTAAATTATCTTTCAAAAAATGTTTTTATAAAAGATAAAGCGGCAATACTTAATTCAATAGTGTATATTGCTGTAATTTTGCTTGCAATTTATGTGGTTAAATATTTCTGCCAGTATTTTATTGCCTCATGGGGACATATTATGGGGGCAAGGATGGAAAATAACATGAGAAAAGACTTGTTTTACCACCTTCAGAAAATGTCTTTTTCTTATTATGATGAAAACAATACAGGGCAGATGATGTCAATACTTGTATCGGATTTGTTTGATATATCGGAACTTGCCCATCATGGACCTGAAAATGTGTTTATATCTGCAGTTAAAATAATAGGTTCTTTTGCAATATTGATGCTTATCAATTATAAAATGACTCTTATACTTCTTGCAGTAACTATAGTGATGGTCGTATTTTCAGTCCATGAAAATAAAAAGATGCAGAGTGTATTTTTTGATAACAGAAAAAAAATGGGAAATATAAATTCCTCTGTTCAGGACAGTCTGCTGGGAATAAGGGTCGTAAAGTCTTTTGCAAATGAAGATATTGAAAGGGATAAATTTGATAGAAACAACAATGCATATCGTGTTTCAAGGGAAAAAAGCTATAAAATAATGGGCAGGTTTATAGCGGGAAATACTTTTTTTGAAGGTCTTTTATATATGGTGATACTTGTTACGGGAGCATTTTTTATAGCAGAGGGCTCCTTGAAAATAACTGATCTTGCCGTTTATGCTTTATATATAAACATATTTATAAACCCAATAGATATACTCATAAATTTTGCAGAACAATTCCAGAAAGGATTTGCCGGATTTAAAAGATTTTTGAATATTGTGGATACCAAACCTGAGATAGTGGATAAAAAGGGTGCCATACTTTTAAAGAATGTAAAGGGAAATATAGAATATAAGAATGTTTCTTTCAGTTACAATGAAAAAAAGAAGGTACTTGATGATGTGAATGTTAAAATAGAAGCTGGCAGGAAAATTGCATTTGTGGGACCTTCAGGAGGAGGAAAGACAACAATTTGTTCACTTCTTCCAAGGTTTTATGATGTTTCATCAGGTTCCGTAATGATAGATGGAGTAGATGTAAGGAATGTTACTCTTGAATCACTGAGAAATTCCATTGGAATAGTACAGCAGGATGTGTATTTGTTCTCTGGAACTTTAAAGGATAATATAAAGTACGGGAAGCCTGAGGCCTCTGATGAAGAAATAATAAGGGCAGCTAAAGAAGCCAATATTCATGATTACATAATGAGCCTTGATGACGGCTATGACACTTATGTGGGAGAAAGAGGGGTCAAGCTTTCCGGCGGTCAGAAACAGAGAATTTCAATTGCCAGGGTATTTCTTGAAAATCCACCTATTTTGATATTGGATGAAGCAACATCTGCACTGGACAATGAAAGTGAAAGCTTCATACAAAAGTCTTTGGAAAAACTTGCCAAGAACAGAACCACCATAGTTATTGCCCATAGGCTGAGTACTATAAGAAATGCAGATGAAATAATAGTTATTGATGATGAAGGAATCGAGGAAAGGGGAAGCCATAGTGAGCTTCTTAAAAAAGGAGGAATTTACTCTTATTATTATAATATGCAGTTTGAGGGTCTGGATATAAGGTAATAAAGGGATTATGCTTTAATCGTCAAAAACTCGTCAAAAATAATTTTATAAGACCTCATTTATTACTTTTTTGGCTTTAATTCTAAGACCACATTTTGCAGCAATCATTGATATAAGATGAAGCTTTTTATTCATTATTTTGCTTAATAAACCCTTGACCTGTCTTTTTGTAAGAGTTGTTTTAACTCAGGCCAAAGTTCTTTTAACAAATGAATTGAAAACTATTATAGATTCAAAGATAGATTCTAAAGTATACAGTATGATATTAAAGATTCTTTTATAATTGCTGAACTTAAGTGAAGAATAATCAGAAGTTTCGCCGCTAAATTCCAGTAAAAATTTCATTTTTACTGGAATTGCTAATCCTTACATTTACTTAAAGGACTGGTAATACCGCAGACCGATAAGTCATGATTATGATAAGTTCATCTTTTATATCTTCAATAAAATCTATTTGAAGTAACCGTTTCTTCCTATTTATCTGAACTATCTTTTTTTGGATTCAGCATTTCTTGCCCCATAATAATATGTGGATCGGATCCTACTACAGCACATACAATGGATGTATGAAAATAATGTTTGGTTCCATTTTTATCATTATACTTTTATCTAGTTTCTTCTTATAGGAAGTTGACACTTTTTAGTTGCTTTAAAGGTAGCAAGATACAGTGCTTTAAAGCAGAGCCGTATCACTTTGGATATACACCTTTCTGTTTATGGATATGCGCTGCTTATACTTTCTATTGTGTAGTATATGTAACCTTGCGTACACCAGTTGAAAACTTGAAAATTGGACTTATGGCATCCCCGTTGACTTTCCAGCTTTTCATGGCATTTGGATAATGTCCCTCCCATTTTCCAGCAATCTTCTCCATAAAATGACGCTCTATTTCCTCAGAAAGTGCATGGTATGTTGTTTTTAAATCATTTGCAAATTCCTTTTTATCTTTATAGGATACATACTTCAATATGTTTCTTATCTGGTGTACTATGCACCTCTGTATTCTGTATTCGGAAATGCTGCTTATATTGATGGAGAAAAGGCTGCAAGAAATACTACAGCCAATATAGATATAGCTACAAAAAAAGATAAGCCTGGTATGGATATAATAGTAAAACCCGGTACTAAAGGTGAGAGTGTACATATACCTGTAATTTTAACACAAGAAGGGTTAAATGATGCTGTGTATAACACTTTTGAAATTGGTGAGGGGTCAGATGTACTTATAGTGGCAGGCTGTGGTATACATAATCCAGGTGAGAAGAAATCCCAGCATGATGGAGTCCATGAATTTTTTGTCAGGAAAGGTGCTCGCATAAAATATGTAGAGAGACATTTTGGAGAAGGCAGTGGGAATGGTGAAAGAGTATTGAATCCTAAAACAATAATAGAAGTTGAAGAAGGAGGATTTGCTGAATTAGAGCTAGTCCAAATAAAAGGAGTAAGCAGTACTAAAAGGGATACAGAAATAAAACTTCATAAAAATGCTAGAGTTGCAGTATCAGAGAGACTTCTTACATATAAAAATCAAGATGCAGAGTCGAAAATAAATGTGGAAATGGTAGGAAGAGATTCTTCTGCACGAATAATTTCTCGTTCTGTAGCACGAGATGAGTCAAAACAACTATTTCATTTAAATATGTCTGGATATGAGAGATGCAGAGGTCATATTCAATGTGATTCCATAATAATGGATGAAGCAAGGGTACAGTCTATACCCAAAATATCAGCATTTCATTCAGATTCACAACTTATACATGAAGCTGCTATAGGAAAAATTGCTAGTGATCAGCTTATAAAACTTATGTCATTAGGACTTTCTGAAAAAGAAGCTGAAGATACTATATTAAAAGGATTTCTTAAATAGTTGAAAGATGTAAAAATAGCATGTTAAAAATGTCCTTTTTTAAAGATATTTTTGACATGCCTTATAATTTCACTGGTTACTATGTAGAGTAATTAATCAATTTTGTTTAACACATCAGCTATAAATTTTTTCTTTCCGATTCTATCCATAACTGCTGAAATTCTTTCACCCTTATTGCCGGTTTGTCTATAATATTCCATAATGGTATCGACAATTGATACTATTTCTTCTTCTTTAAATATTTTTCCAAGTGAGTCTCCAATTCTCATTCCTCTTCCAAATCTGCCACCAACAAATATTTCTGCACCTTTTTCTTTAGCAGTAGCAGCATTACTATTGCATACTCGTACACATTCACCACATTCTACACATAAATTTTTATTATGAACTATTTTTTTATCTACTAACTGTAATGCTTTTTGTCGGCAATTTGTTACGCAAAGTCCGCAGCCAACACAATTATCTGAATTAAATTTAGGTACACATCTTCCCATAACTCCGATATCATTTATATTAGCTTTTCCACAGTTATTAGCACACCCAACTATTCCTATTTTACATTTATGTGGAGTATCAGTTCCAAAGTATTTACGGTCTAATTCCCTGCAAATTGCTTGGGTGTCAATATTGCCATGGAGGCATACAGTTCCCTTACAGGAAATTAAAGGTCTTACTTTTTGGCCTGTACCGCCGTGGCGCAGCCCTAAAACTTTAGCTTCTTGAATTACTTTTTCTGCATCTTCATCCTTGATCCATGGAACTTCAATTTGCAGTCTTGTTGTAAGTCCCGAATACCCTCGTCCATATTTTTCTGCAATTTTATTAATGTTGTTTAACTCTTCTACTGTAAAATTGCCGGCTTTACTTAAAAACCTAACTGAATAATGTTCTTTGTCATTTTGTAATAAAAATCCTAATGCTTTCATTTCTTTTTGTCTTTTTGCATTAACCATAGTGATTATACATCTCCTTTAGAATTATCATTCATTTTTAATAAGTTTGCTATAATAATAAGAAATTCCATATTCTGAATAAGAAATGTCTTTAGGTATTTTCAAAGAAATAACCAGTCAGTATGCTAGCATATTTGACTTGTTATTTTCTTTCAAGTGCCTTACCTTTGTGTTTTATTTAGTAGTATTACTTGTTTTCATAATATCACTTGTGACTAAATAAGGAAATACATATTATGTTATAATAATGATAAATAAGATCTAGTATAAATTTAAGAACTTTTTAGTAGTACTACTGACATTTTTTATTGAATAAAGCGTTAATTAATTATTTGAAGTCAAAAAAGAGCAAAAGAATCCTATGAATCAAAATGACACTTCTCTATACAACGTCCACAATTGTTACATATATTGGTATCTATGCTCAGGATGCCATCCACTACTTTGGCAGCTTTCATGGGGCAAGCGTCTTCTACAGAACACTTTTTACATACATTACAACTGTCTTCATCAAAATTAGCTATTCTTTGTCCTATAATTCCTAGATTATTTAAATTGGGTTTTACACAGTTATTTGGACATCCGCCTACTGCAATTTTAAATTTATGAGGTAGTTTTACATCTACATATCCTTCATAAAACTTTTTATGAATTTCTTCTGATAAAGCGTAAGTATCAATGAGACCATATTGACAGGTTGTTCTTTTACAACTTACTATATCCTGTTGAGTATTTTAAATTCAAATAATGTGAATCTTTAAATATTAAAAATGATATTTAATAAGCTGTAATTTGAGAATTGTTAATTTCTCACTGTATTATGTTTTTTTAATTACCAATAAAAACATATGTTATTGTCAAATGCCAATAACATAACTGAGATATGAGTTTATTTTGGAATATAATTCATGTCTACAGCAAAAGTATAATTGAAGATTTGGAGGGATAGTGATGAAAATAGCAATTTCATCAACAGGAAAAAATGCTGAAGATTTACTTGATAGTAGGTTTGGAAGGTGCAAGTACTTTCAAATTCATGACACTGAAAGTGGAGAAATTAAAGTCATAGAAAACAAAGGTCAAAGTTCAAGTGGAGGAGCAGGTATTGCTGCATCTAATCAATTAATAGATGAGAAAGTAAATGCTATTATTACAGGTAATCTTGGTCCTAATGCATTTGAACTTGTTGAAAAATCAGGAATCAAAGCTTATAAGTGCAGTAGTATAGATATAAACTCAGTTCTTCAGAAGTATAAAAATAATGAACTTGAAGAAATAAAGACTTCTGGTCCAGCACACCATTGAAGAATTTATTAAGTTGGAGATGAGTGTATAGTGAATATAGCAGTACTTAGTGGAAAAGGAGGAACAGGAAAAACTACAGTATCTACTAATCTTGCACTTGCTTTAAAGGTAAACTATGTAGATTGTGATGTAGAAGAACCAAATGGTTTTCTGTTCCTAAAACCTAAAGTAGATATAGTAGAATCGGTGAAAGTAGAATATCCAATAATAGATGCCCGTAAGTGTACTGCCTGTGGTGCTTGTGCAAATGCATGTCAATTTAATGCCCTTGCAAAAGTGAAGGATGATCTTTTTCTTTTTCAAAAGTTGTGTCATGGCTGTGGTGCTTGTGAAATTGTATGTAAATACAATGCTGTAACCTATGGTAAAAGAGAAATAGGGAAAATTGAAAAAGGGACATCAAGAGATATAAAATGCAGTAGAGGAATTTTAAATATAAGTGAACCTATGGCAGTACCTGTTATCAAAGAGTTACTTGAGAATTTGTCAGGAGAAGTTAATTTAATTGATTGTCCACCTGGAACTTCCTGTAATGTAATAAATACTTTAAAATATGCTGATGCTGCAATGCTCGTTACGGAACCTTCAGAGTTTGGGCTTCATGATTTAAAAATGGCTGTAGAACTTGTAAAAATGTATAACATACCTTTTGGTATAGTTATAAATAAAGACGATAAAAAGGACAATATAATAAAAAGATATTGTAAAGAAGAAAAGATTATGTTACTAGGTACTATTGACTATAGTAAGGATACAGCAATACTTTATTCTAAGGGCCAAATATTATATGATGATTTATGCCACAAAGCAATATTTGATAAACTCTCACAGAAGATAAGGGAGGTGTTAGCTTGGAATTAGCAGTTGTAAGTGGAAAAGGTGGAACAGGAAAAACTACTATTGCAACAGCATTAGCTGAAATTGAAAAAGATGTAATAAGGATAGATTGTGATGTAAATGCCCCAAATCTTTACATGTTTTATAAAGGAAAAGATATAGAAAAAAAGGTTTTATAGGTGGGAAAAAAGCGTCTATAAATGAATCTATGTGCAAAAAATGTGGAAAATGTGAAACCGTATGCAAATTTAAAGCTATAACAGACTTTAAAGTAGATTTATTTGAGTGTGAAGGCTGTGGTGCATGTACATTAGTATGTCCTCATAATGCTATAGAATTAAAAGATCAAGATGTAGCAAATACTTTCATTACTGAGTTAGATAAAGGAATAATTTCAAGAGCAGAAATGAAAATAGGGAGTGATGGGTCAGGAAAATTAGTAAGTTATTTAAGAAAAAATGGGAAAAAGTTTAATTATGATAATAAGTTGACTATAATAGATGGATCACCTGGTATTGGATGTCCTGTAATATCGTCTGTAACAGGTAGTGATGCTGTGTTGGTTGTTACTGAACCTACAAAATCAGGTCTTGAAGATTTAATGAGAGTAGTAAATTTGTGTAAACATTTTGAAATTTTTATTATGGTATGTATAAATAAATATGATATAAATGAAGAAATGAGTAAAAGAATAGAAAAATTTATCTTCTTGGAAAATTTAGAGTTAGTAGGCAAAATTCCTTATGATCATACTGTTATGAAGTCCATAAATGAATTAAAACCTATAACTTTTTATAAGGAAAGTATGGCAGAAAAAGCAATTGAAAATATGTGGAATACTATAAAGAGCTTTTTCTAAATTTTTAGCGTTAAGTATAAAATTATCAATTAAAATATAAGGAGGAAATTTAAATGAAAATAGCAATTGCAAGTGATGGAAAGTATGTAAGTGGACATTTTGGACATTGTGAAGGGTTTACAATATATGATGTAGAGAATGGAAAGGCATCCCAGGGACAATTTACTGCAAATCCAGGACATAGACCAGGATATCTTCCCGTGTTTTTAAAAGGTTTAAATGTAAATGTAATTATTGCAGGAGGTATGGGAGAAACGGCACAACAGTTATTTAATGAAAATGAAATTGAGGTAATAGTTGGTGCACAAGGTTTATGTGATGATATGGTACAAAAATATATTAAAGGTGAATTAAAATCAACAGGAAGTATTTGTGAGGAACATAAATACGAAGGACATTGTAACGAATAATTTTAAAGGACGATTTCATGAATAATGATTTAATGTCTTTAAAAAAAATTATAGAAAAAAGAGGATATAAATTTACCACAGGCAGAAGAAAAATATTGGAAGCTATCTTAGATAGTAAGACACATTAAATGTAAAAGAAATATGCAAAAAAGTAAAAGAAAAACATATAGGATTTGCTACAGTGTACAGAGCTTTAAAAATATTTAATGAATTAGGGATAGTAAAAGAAATAAACGTTAATGGAATAAGTTATTATGAAATGAAAATATTCAGTAAAAAACCTCTTCATATGCATTTTAAATGTTTTAATTGTAATAGTATAATTGATATAGATAGTCAAAGTTTAAACTTTGACTATCTAAGATTAAATAAAAAATTAGAAGCAGAAAATGACTTAGAAATATACGATTTAAATATTATGTTTATCCGACGACTACCCACTCTAATACTTCCGCGTACTCTGTGAAAGCTACTATAGCCAAATCGAAAATTTGGGATATCTAATTTTCCCTAAGTGGGAGTAAAGAGTGGCTACGTCCCTGGATAACGAGTTCTAAGCATCAGATGGAGTTTAAAACTCCATCTGATGCCAAGAACTCTGTTTATAGGATTATGTAGTAAATGCAGGAAGGAGTTAAAATGCCAAGACCAACAAAATTCAGAAGAGTAGAGTTTTTTCCGGAAAATACTTATTTTGTACCCTGGGGAAAACGTAAGTGTGAAATCGAGGAAATTGTTTTAAAGGTAGAAGAACTGGAGGCAATGAGGTTAAAGGATATTGAAGAATTAAATCAAGAAGAGTGTGCTCAAAGAATGCAGGTATCTAGGCAAACCTTCCAAAATATCATAGATAGTGCAAGAAAAAAAGTAGCTGTTGCTTTAACAGAAGGAAATGCCATAAGAATAAGTGGTGGAGACTATACTACAACCTATTGCAAATTTAAATGTTTGCATTGTGGCAATGTATATGAGATAAAATATGAACAGGATAGATATGCTTGTCCTGATTGCGGTTCAGAAGAAGTTATATGCAATAAAAAGGCCAAATTTTGTAGAAAATGGTGTACAAATATAAAGAACAATAATAATGATTAATTTGGGGAAAGCTATTTATAAAGGTGTTGAAAATAAGAATAAAAATTCTATGATGAAGGCAGCATATGACAAAAAAATAGAGGGGAAGTTTATAAAAATAGCATTACCTAATAACGGAAATATGGTTAACTAGCATTTTGGTATGAATAAGAGTTTTATAATTGTAACTGTTGAGAACAATAAAATTGGAAATGTTGAAGAAGTACAAGCAGCTCAATTAGCTCATCAACATGAGGGACTTGCAAATTTACTAGTAAAACATAATGTTGATTTAGTAATAGCCGGAGGTATAGGTGGAGGAGCTTTAATGGGGTTACAACAGTGCGGTCTTAAAGTAATAAAAGAGGCATCAGGTGAATACAGAGATGTTGTTCAAAGTTATATTGACGGAAAATTAAAAGATAAAAATGAGTCCTGTAATCATCATTGTGAGCACTAGGCCTGTAATTTTGTTTAAACAGCTAAACATTAAAGGAAATTGATATCATAATTAAAAAATAGTCCACGGTGTTTTTATAATAATAGACATTGGTGGGCTATTTTATTATATTAGATAAATATGAATGTGCTCACTAAAATGAGAGTGTGAATTTTTTTCTATAAATAGCTTCCTATGATAATTATTTTTAAAGTATGAAAGTAGATAAAAACCTTCATATCCATTTTTCAGTAACCTTTTCCGTAAACTGACGCTCTATTTCCTTAGAAAGTGCATGTATGTTGCTCTTAAATCATTTGCAAATTCCTTTTTATCTTTATAGGATACATACTTCAATGTGTTTCTTACCTGGTGTACTATGCACCTCCGTATTCTGTATTCGGAAATGCTGCTGATTTTGATTTTATCATAGAAAGCGATATTTTACAGACTTTTTTCTACAGGCTCTTTTTTAAATTATACAGTATAATTGTATCCCGGGAAACCGGGATTTTGTTTTTTACATACCCGTGATTACTTATTTAGCTTCTATTACTATAGGTTATTATCCAGTTCCTTTATCATGCTTTCAACTTCAGGTATAACATATTTATCTGTTTTTTCTATGATATTACCACTTTTAACTACCATATAGGGGTTTCCTAAGTAATCCAAATTCTCAACAGGATTTCCATCAACTGCGATAAAATCTGCATATTTTCCAGGTTCCAGAGTACCCACTTCTTTATCTATACCTAAAATTTCAGCATTTGATTTAGTTGCAATCATTATAGCTTGTTTATTTGTAGCTCCATATTTAACATCAAGTTTTAATTCCTTCCATGTACCGTAATGAGTTACATAAGGCATTGCAGCATCAGTACCAAGTGCTAATTTAATCCCTTCTTTAAGTGCTGTCTTAAATCCTGAAATCATACGTTTTTCTATGATTTTTCCATTGGCAAGCTGAACATCAGTCAGTTTAGTATATTTTGTACTGAGCCCTGCTATATAGTATATAGTAAGGAAAGTAGGTGTAAGAGAACTATATCCTCTTAAAGAATTAGGATTGTGTTTAAACAGGGATATTACTTCATCGTCCATTTCAGCTCCATGTTCTATAGTATCCACTCCGCCTCTCAGGGCTTCTTTTAATCCCTTGGTGCTTTGACAGTGACTTGCTACAAGATAACCTGCCCTGTGTGCTTCATCACATATAGCGGCAATTTCATCATAGGTCATTTCAGCTCTTCCAGCTTCGCCTATTTTTTTGGAATCGGTGACTCCGCCGGTGTTGGCTATCTTTATTAAATCAGTTCCATTGTATATATGATCTCTGACTTCTTTTCTTCCTTCCCAGGGTGAATCTATAGCTTCGGACACGAATTTATATCCATGGCCTCCTGTTATACATATCATGGGTCCTGCACATAACATTGTAGGTCCAACTTCTGCACTGTTTTTTATTTCGTCTCTGACTTCCAGATCATAATAAAAAGGATCCCCTACACTTCTAAAGGTAGTTACTCCTGCATTAAGTGCTGCCATTGCATTTTTTTTCATGGTTTCTTTAATTAAATATTTTCCCAAAGAAGATTTCATATATTTTAAATTTTCATCGGGAGTTCTCTTTACTTCTTCTGGAGAATTAGGTTTTCCATCTCCAAAAAGATGAACATGGGCATTTATAAGCCCTGGAAGTATATATTTCCCCTTTAAATCTACAATTTTACAATCCTTTGGAACACTAACTTCATTTTTGTTTCCCAGAGATTTTATCTTTCCTATACCATCAGAAATTTCTACTAATATCACACCTTCTTTTATAATGTCATTTTCAAATTTACCATCAATTATATTACAGTTGATAAAAGCACAGATATTGTTTTCCTTGTCCATAAAAATCATCCTTTCTTAGTTACATCCTTGAAACTTATAATATTGTCCAGGATTTTTATAACGACTTATTTATATGATATTTTAACACATTAACTTGCAAAAGTTAAATTTTATTTGAGATAAATAAATTATATATTGGTTTAAACATATTTACGAAACAGCAGCGGCCTTGAAGTAAACCAATAAAATAAAACAGGTGTAGAAAAATTAAGATATTTGTGATAAAATTAACTTATGATTGGTAGTACCATAATACCAGTATTTATGTTTGTTTTATTAAACAGTATATACGATTTTACCGAATTGTAGAAAGGAAGATTTAGTTATGCCAATGATAAAATTACCCTATAATAAAAAAATTGTTGAAATTGAAATCGATAATAAAGACCTGGCTGCAGTACTCGAACCAAAAGCATATAATTGTAAAACGGAACTTACGGAATCTGAAATAGTTGAAAAGTCATTAGACAATCCAATAGGATCCCCCAGGCTGGAAGAACTGGTAAAAAATAAGAACAATATGGTTATAATAAGCAGTGATCATACAAGGCCTGTTCCCAGTAAAATTATAATGCCCATATTGTTAAAAAGAATAAGGAAGGCAAATCCTCATATTGATATAAAGATTTTAATTGCTACAGGGTTTCATAGAGCTACAACTAGAGAGGAGCTCATAGGCAAGTTTGGTGAAGAAATAGTTGAAAATGAAAATATAATAGTCCATGACTCCAGAGATGACAGTCAGCTGGTGAAAATAGCCGCATTTCCTTCCGGGTGGGAACTTGTAATCAATAAAACAGCGGCCGAAACAGAACTTTTGATTGCGGAGGGACTTATAAAATCTCACTTTTTTGCAGGATTTTCAGGAGGAAGAAAAAGCATACTTCCTGGAATATCTTCCGCAAAAACTATTATGTCCAATCATTGCTCTGAATTTATAGCAAGTCCTTATGCCAGAACAGGTAATTTGAAAAATAATCCGGCTCACAGGGATATGCTTTGTGCTGCTGAAAAAGCCGGATTGGCTTTTATAACAAATGTAGTCACAGATAAAGATAAAAAAATTATAAATGCCTTTTCAGGTGATTGTAAGCTTGCCCATGAAGAAGGATGCAGATTTCTTACAAAACTGTCCAGGGTTGACAAAGTTGAAGCAGATATTGTTATTTCAACTAATGGAGGATATCCTCTGGATCAAAATATATATCAGTCTGTTAAAGGGATGGTTGCTGCTGAAGCAACCTGCAGAAAAGGCGGTGTAATCATAATGCTGGCTGCCTGCAATGATGGCCACGGAGGCAGGGGTTTCTACGATAATCTGGCAAATGTGAAATCACCTGAAGAATTTTTGAAAAAGGTTTCTAAAGTTTCCAGAAAAAATACTACACCAGATCAGTGGGAATCTCAAATACTTGCCAGAATACTTAGTAAATTTACTGTAATTATGGTTACGGATATGTGTGATCCTGAAATCATAAAGAATCTTCATATGAAACATGCTTATACTGTTAAAAAAGCCCTTGATATGGCTTATGATATTAAGGGAAAAGATGCAAAAGTTACTGTCATACCTGATGGAGCTGCTGTAATTATAAATTAAATAACATTATATCAATTGCTCCTGGGTTCAAGTGGAATTTGTCCATAGTGATGCGGCAGTGGTTACCCTCAACTTTATGAGGCTGGGGGTATTTGTAATGGCAGCTCTTTGCTTGTTACCATTACTCTCTACTAATTTCTTGATTACGTTACACTTTGCATTCTCATTCATTGTTAAAATTACCTTTTTGATTTTGTCCACCTCATTTCTTATTGGCATGAGGGTATATTCTAACATTATTTTTTATTTATTTGGGACATAATCGCAAATGGTATACTAAGACATTATCACAAATCAATCATAAAGTATTAAAAAATATAAAAAAATCAGTTGACATATTTAAACGTTTACTATATAATAAAATCAAGAAGATAAACTTCTTCTTAGCACTCCTAACTCATGAAAAAGATTGAGAAAAGGGTTTTAGACAGTGAGAAAGTTAGGGCATTAGGTAGTGAACACTTATAGTGTGCAGAAGTAAATATGATAGTATATTGACGGAAGTAAACCTTAGGAAAGTATCTACTGAGAGATGCTGGTGAACATTTCAATTATGAAGGTGTTCATGGTTAGTAGTATTTGATGATATGAACTGCAGGAAATGCAGAAGGTCAATGTTTAATTGAATGCATGATCTAAAAGTTGGTATTTGCAGGTACTATAGCATTTAAAGGTAAGATGGAAGAAAATGTTTGTGAAAGAACAATTGTCAATCAATTGTATGTCTCTTGAAAGTTGAATTTAGGTAAATGCAATAAATTTTTATAATGTACTGTACATTATAAAAAGTAATTGGAAAAGGGTGACGAATATTCAAGTAGAATCAGAGTGTTTAGATGAGTTAGGAGTTGTTTGACCACCAGTTAGTCCTATGTAAATGGGCTAGTTGGTGGTTTTGATTTTGTAAAGAGTATATAAACAAATTCATTTTTCCCTTCATAATATCTCCATAACAATATTGTATTATCTAAATAAATAATATAAGTGAGGAGTATTTATTATGAATTGTCATGGAAGTAATAATATGAACAATAAAAGCGGACACAGTGGAATAAGTCACATAATTATGATGGTTGTTTGCTGTGTTATACCGGTAGTGTTACTATCATCTCTGCCATTTTTAGGATTGACGCCAAGGTTCAAAATTATGCTTGCAGCAGCAGCTCCGTTTATATGTCCTATAATGATGATTTTAATGATACCAATGATGTTTATGCATTCTAAAAAAAGTAAGTGTTGTGATGATAGAGAAGATAATAAAAATGTAAATGTAAAAAGGATTAACAGTTAAGCCCGGGTAAGGCTAGAGGGCATAGGTTCATACAAGGGTTAGAATCTATGCCCGTTTTTATATCATTCTGGATCTTTCACGGTGCCGAATTTATAGCCTATCTTCACCACAGTGAGTATATATTTTGGCTCTTTACTGTTGTATTCTATTTTTTTTCTCAAATTCTTGATATGGGCGTCTATAGTTCTGTCGGAACCTTCAAAATCTATACCATATACATTTCTTATGAGCTGTTCCCTGGATAGAACTTTGCCGTTATTCAAAGCAAGAGCATATAGAATATCAAATTCATTTGGGGTGAGAACTACATATTTTCCTCTTACCTGAACATTTCTTCTTTCATTGTCAATTTTAAGTTTTCCGCCGTCATAAGAAAGTATTGTTGTTTTGTCAGAATTTATTCTTCTAAATAATGCATTTACTCTTGCAGTGAGCTCTCTTGGACTCAAGGGCTTGGGGAGGTATTCATCCGCTCCCAGGGTAAGCCCTTTGATTTTATCACTTAATTCTGCTTTTGCAGTGAGCATAAATATGTGTACGTCCGATACTTCCCTTATAATTTTACATATTTCTTCTCCGTCTATATCCGGCAGCATCAAGTCCAATATGACAAGTTGAAAATTTATCTTATTGAACAGCTTGATTCCGTCATAGCCTCTAGTAAAACAATAAACTCTATAACCTGCTCTTTCAAGGTAGGCTTTAATTACTTCCGATACCTTTATTTCATCTTCAATTATTAAAATATTATTCATTATTATTCTCCTTGTTCTTGTTAAAATATAAAATAAATGACGTTCCTTTGCCAAAAGTGCTTTTGACATCAATTGCAGCGGAATGGAGAGTGAGTATTTTTTTTACAATAGTCAATCCTATGCCATTTCCCTCTGTTTTACGGCGGCTCTTGTCTGCCCTGTACAATCTTTCAAAAATGTAGGGGAGATCCTCCTTCTTTATGCCTATGCCGTTATCTCTGATTTTAACTATAATTTTACTGAGATTTGTATAAAGATCAACCCATACGCTTCCTCCAGACGGGGTGAATTTAATGGCATTGGAGAATAAATTTATAAAAACCTGTTTCAATTCGTCTTCATTTCCCAGTATCTCAAATTTTTTATTTTTTTCTATATTTAGAGAAAAATTGATATTTTTCTCTTTAAAATCGATGGAAAGCTTGCTGCTTATGGAAGTAACAAGTTTATCCAGAGATATGATCTCCATCATATTAAGGTCTGATTTTTCATCTTCAAATTGTTTTAAAATATTTAAATTATTTAGCAGCTTGCCAAATCTTATGACCTCCTGATTCAAATAATTCAAGCGTTCTTCAGTTACAGGAAATATTCCGTCAATCATTGCCTCCAGATTATTTTGTAGAATATTCAGGGGAGTTCTTATTTCGTGGGAGATATCTGAAACAAGCCTTTTTCTGAGGAGCTCCTGCTCTTTTAATATTTTACCCAGGGCATTTATGCTTTTAGTCAGATTGTTTAGTTCTTTTATATTAGTTTTTACATTTGAAGTGGAATCGTACATTCCCCTGGAAAGTTTAACAGAAGTATCGGATACGGATTTAATAGGGGATGAAAATTGTTTTGATATTATTATGCTTATTATGACAGCGATAATTATGGCTGCTATAACGCTTATAATAATATCTCTGTTTATAGACATTTTGAAATCTATATCCTGCTGCGTCAGTAAAATTGGAGAATATTGTCCTATTACTACATAGCCTACAATTTTTCCATTATACTTGATCTTGAAGGAATTTGATGTGTAAATCCCCTTGTTGTTATAGACGTTTTGCATCATCTTGTGGGATTTTTCTTTTATATCGTTGGAATCCATACCCCAGATGGTATTTTTATTGGAATCTAAAAGGGTCAGGCAGTAATTACTCATATAAGCTTCGTGCATTATCTCTTCTCCAGAATTTATAGTCCATTTTTTGTCTCTTTTGTATACCTGTTGAAAATAGTCCACAATTCTGTTGTTTCTGCTTTTCTGAGTGTCCATCATATATTTATTAAAAGTATTGTTTACTGTGAATTTTACATACAGTGCCAGTAATATAACTGAAATAATTGAGCAGAAAATAATTGTAATACCCAATCTCTTTCGAATGCTTTGCAAAAATATCACTCCCAAGGATATAATAATGACCTAATTATATTTTACAGATAATTTGATGTATTTACAATTTTAGTATTCACTGTTAACTCAAAATTAGTTTACCAAATTATTATGTTGATTATATGAAGACTTTAGCGATGATTCATAACATCTTCATAGGAAGTTTATATACTTAATTAAATTGACTTTTGTCCAAATTATAAAAATTATGGGAGGATTGAAGGTGTGAAGAGTAGAAAAGAGAAAATTAAAGTCTTTGATATGATCTGTGTATCCTGTGAACTGCGGGTGGAAAAGGCGGTTAAAAGGTTAAATGGTGTAAGAAATGCTCTGGCCAGCTTTAATGATGAATCTGTAATTGTAGAATACAATCCGGATCTATGTAGTCTGGAAAATATTAAAGAAGCTGTAAAGAAAGCCGGGTATGGTACAGAAAATTCAAATAGATACAAAATAGCCGGCATATTTGTGATTGCAGCCGCAATTATATTGATTGGAAATTCATCCAGCGGTGTTGACATTACTTCCAGGCTTAACGGGACCACATAGTACCTTTATGTAAATCTTTTGCATAGTATAATATCGTAAGAAAATTTTATCGGAGGTTTTTATGTATCCATATATACATCCAGAGATGGAAATGATGCCAATGTGCTGCTATTGCAGAATGAACAGTAGAATTATGAATAGGCCTGTAATGCCACGAAAATACAAATCCATGTTCAGAAATGAGGAACCTGAAGAGAATAGAATGGATAATGAAAGTACAGTATCACCTGTGCAGCATATGCCTGATATGGGACAGGGACAGGAAATGCAAGACATGACGAAAAATATATCAGAGGCAGACAGGGAAAGAATACGAACAGATACTCAAGAGATTGTAAAGATGTTTGAGTGTCATCATCCAGAGTTATTAACCACACTGACAAATTGCAGCATGTCAATAACTCAAGCAAGACAATATTTAAGCAGAGTTGTTAGTATGGCACTTATGTATCATATGATCCACAATAGGTAAAAGCCGTTATAAGATAAATACCCTAAAGAACCCTATAGGTTCTTTGGGATATTTTATTTATGGGGTATAATTAGAAAAAGGAGGTGGATTAACAAGAGGATTCTCTTTTATGACAATAGTTTTAAGTGATAAATTATAAGTTTTGAATAAAAAATACTTTTTATGTTTTATGTTCAATATTTTTAAGTTTAGGCATTATTCCGGAAAAGTGGAAATGATTCCGAGAAATAGAACGATTAAATGTAAGAAATGGATAATAGAGAAGCAGGATAGGTCGTTTTATCCTATGGCATATATATTGCTCATATAAAATTATGTAAAATTCATAATAAAGGAGATAAGCATAATTATGTTAGGGTATAAATTTTTAGGTAGGAATGAACGGGGAAATCTATCTATTTCAAACTGTGATTGTGTTGAACTTGCAAAAAAATATGGAACTCCTCTTTATGTAATGGATGAGGATGAGATTAGAAAAAGATGTAAAAATATAAAGTCAAATCATATGGATAAATATAAAGGATTTGCTGTGTATGCAAGTAAGGCATTCTTAAATAAGGAAATGTGTAGAATAATAGAAAGTGAAAAGTTAGGACTTGATGTGGTGTCAGGAGGGGAACTTTATACTGCACATTCAGTAAATTTTCCTATGGAAAAAATAATTTTTCATGGAAATAATAAATCTTATGAAGAACTTGAAATGGCAGTAGATTACGGAGTGGGAACTATTGCATTGGATAACTTTCTTGAGATAAAAAACCTTGAAAATATTTTAGACAATAGAAATAAAAAAATAAATGTAATCATAAGAATAACTCCGGGAATTGACTGTGATACCAATGAGTATATAAAAACAGGTCAGATAGATTCCAAATTTGGATTTTCATTATGTGATGGAAGTGCCTTGAGAGCTGTGGAAAAGGTTATAAATTGTAATAACTTTATTTTTGAAGGACTTAGTGCACATATAGGATCTCAAATTACTGAAAATGGGGTATATGAAAAGGAAGTAAAGGTGCTTGCCAAATTTGCTAATAACATTGGTAAGGAGTTTAATTGTGAAGTAAAGAAGTTAGATGTAGGTGGAGGGTTTGGAATATTTTATAAAGAAGGTGATAAAAGGCATGATATTTCATATTATACTAACTTAATAAATGAAACTGTTATAAAAGAATTTGAAAAGTACAATATGAAAAAGCCTATGGTGATAATTGAACCGGGAAGATGGATAGTTGGGGAAGCAGGAGTTACATTATATACAGTGGGATCTATAAAAGAAATTAAAGGAATAAGGAAATATGTTAATGTTGATGGCGGCATGACCGATAATCCAAGACAGGCATTATATAAAGCCCAATATAATGCAGTTATTGCGAATAAGAAGGAAAACACTAAAAGAGAGACGGTGACTATAGCGGGAAAGTGTTGTGAGTCAGGAGATATTTTAATAAAAAACACTCAACTTCAGATGGTTAATAGCGGCGACATAGTAGCTATTTTAAGTACAGGGGCATACAATTATTCTATGTCAAGCAATTACAATAGAATAAGGAAACCTGCTGTAGTAATGGTTAAGGATAATTCTGATAGATTGATTTTGAAAAGACAAAGTTATGAAGAAATATTAAGGGATGATATATGAGCATTTAATATTACTGTATAATTTTGCTGATTAATAAAATCGGCATCTTACTAAATTAAAGGAGGTATTAAAATGGCAAATAATGATCAAATTGAAGGGGAAAAGGTGGGTTTTAAAAGAGAACTTGGTTTTCCATCGGCTATAGCAATGGTTGTTGGAAGCATGATTGCCTCAGGTATTTTTATGGCACCTCAAAATTTAGCTACCTGCACTAATCCAAAAACTGCAGTTATAGCTTGGGTAATTACAGGGATTGGATCTATTTTTATTGCAGGTACCTTTGCCAACATGGTGGCCAGAATCCCTAAGACAGGTGGGCCGGTTATATATACGAGGGTTGCCTTTGGTGAGTTTCCATCATTTTTAGTGGGATGGGCTTATTGGATAGGTGCATGGACATCCTTAGGAGCATTGATAAACGGATGTATAAGATATCTTGGCAATATAATTCCTGTGGTTAGTGAAAATAGGGTAATTGCTTTTATTACGGCATCTGTTATCTTATGGATGATAATTTATTTTAACATAAAAGGTATTAAGCAAGCAGGCAGTGTTGTTGTATTTACTACCATATGTAAGCTGATTCCATTGGGAGTTTTTGTAGTAATTGGGCTGTTTCATTTTCATCCGGAGTATTTTAATACTGTATCAAGTGCAAAAGTATCAGGGATTAATACTTTGTCTGCAGCTATTGGAGTTACGCTATGGTCTTTCATGGGATTGGAAATGGGTGTGTTTCCTGCGGAGGAAACTAAAAATGCACCTGTATTCATTAAAAAGGCTACAATCTTTGGGACAATCTTTGTAGCAATTATTTATATACTGATTAGTACTGTTTCATTTGGTGTTATGCCTCAGAATCAGCTTGCGGATTCAAAAGCACCAATAGCTGAGATGCTAAATTTAATGACCGGCGGTAGATGGGGCGGCATATTTATTTCTGTTGGTGTTGTTATTTCAACATTAGGAGCGGCAACAGGATGTGCCATAGTTACGGCGAGATGTTCCTATGCCTGTGCAGTTGACAAGACATTTCCGGCTATTTTTAAGAAGATGAATTTCAGATATGGTACACCGGAAATGTCACTGATTATTGCAGGTATATTGACTAATCTTTTATTAATCCTAAATTACGTAAATGGGTTGAATGCAGCGTATCAATTTATAATGCTGTTATCTACTATGTCTACTTTGCCGGCTTATATTGCAACTGCTGGAGCTGAGATACTAATTTGCAAGAAGTACAACCATAACCTGAGTGTGGGTAATTTTATTGGAAAGTCCATTGCTCCTCTTATAGCTTTTGCTTATACTTGTTATGCTGTTTATGGTTGTGGTCAGGAAGCTGTTTTATGGGGATTTATATTGATGCTTTTGGGTATACCGTTTTATTTGTATGTTAAGATTGATGAAAGAAATAAAACGGGAGTTGACTGTGTGGATAGAAAGTTTTTGGATATGTAATTGTTGAGGAGGTAAGTTATGAATTATGAAGTTATTAGAGAAAAAGTAGGGAAGCTTAAAGGCAAAGTTGGATTTTGCTATAAGGATTTGGACAGTGGAGATAGTTTCGGTGTAAATGAAGGGGAACCTTTTATTGCTGCAAGTATAATTAAAATACCTATTTTGATTGAAGCATACAGGCAATTTAGAGAAAAAATTTTATTTAAGGAAGAACTTGTTGAGATTAAAGAATCCGATAGGGTGCCGTCATGTGGAGCTGTTGCTTATATTCATCCAGGAGCAAAGCTTACGTTGAAAGATCTCTGTGTATTGATGATTGTTTTAAGTGATAATATGGCTGCAAATATTTTAATAAAAAAGCTAAAGATGAGCAACATCAATAATACGATGGAACAGCTTGGAATGAAGAAAACAAAGGTAAGTAGAATTCTATTTGATTCAGATGCTGAAAAAGCCGGTAAGCAGAATTATTTTGCACCTGATGAGATTCTCAAATTGTTTGAAATGATGTGGAAAGGAAGCTTAATTTCCCGTCAGGACAGCGAGGATATGATTAAAATATTTAAGCTTCAGCAGATTAATTATAAGATGCCGTATTTGCTGCCAGAAAATATATGCATTGCACATAAGACGGGAGATGATGAAGGAATTACACATGATGCTGGCATTGTATATGCTAAAAAACCATTTATTCTGTGCTTTGCTTCTAATGAAGCCGATGTTAATGAGATGGATGAATTTATTAGAAAGACCACTAGAGAAATATTTGAACAACATTCTTGATGATAATATGAATTCTATAAGTAAAAGGAAAAAATTTAAGAGGCAAAGAATTTTGATATAAAATAGAAATTATAGAGGTGATATCATGATAAAAAGCTCAAATGAGGAAAACTTGCAGATTGTATGTGGATTAGTTGATGTTACGAAAGTAGATTCTACTCTAGTTGTTGATTTAAAATATGCCAAAAAAGATAATTTTTTAAAAAGAAGTGTCTATCCAGTTGAAAAAGCTGTTCTTCAGCTTGAAGTGGCAAAAAAACTTGCGGAGGCCAATGACGAGTTTCGTAAATATGGATTCACTATAAAAATATGGGATGCTTACAGACCATTTTCGGTTCAAAAGATGATGTGGGAAATCATGCCCAATGATGATTTTATTGCAAATCCTTCCCATGGATCTGTACATAATAGAGGGGCTGCTGTGGATGTAACGCTTGTAGATAAAGCAGGAAGGGAAATGGAAATGCCAAGTAGTTTTGATGATTTTACGGAAAAAGCTTTTATCAATTATAGTGGTGCCACGTCTAAGGCAATTGAAAATAGAGAATTTCTGGCAAAAATTATGATGAAGCACGGATTCACACGTCTTGACAGTGAATGGTGGCATTTTTACGGACCTAATGCATATTGTTATCCTATCAGCAGTGTGAAATTGGAGGAATTTTTATAGATTGGAAAATGAATTTTTAGAAGGAAATACTTCATAACTATTTAAGTCTATATTTATGAAGTATAATTAAAGAAAGGGGGAACTTTGTAGTATAATAAAAAAGGAGGTGGTTTATTGATGAATGAAAATTTATGGAATAAATGCGTGGATTTCCATGGACATAGATGTCCTGGATTAGCTATGGGCTTTAGGGCCTGTGAAGCAGCTTCGGAAAATATGAATATAAATTTTTCTAAAGACGAGGAAATAGTATGTGTTACTGAAAACGATTCCTGCGGAGTCGATGCAGTACAGGTTATGACAGGATGTACTTTAGGAAAGGGTAATTTAATATATAGGGGAACGGGAAAGATGGCTTTTTCATTTTTCAACCGGGAAAATGGAGATAGTATAAGAATCCTGTCAAAACCTTCAAAAATAAGGATGGATAAAGAGGAGAGGCAAAAATACATTTTAGAAGCACCAATAGAAGACATTTTTTATATTAAGAAGCCGGATTTTCAAATACCTAAAACTGCAAGAATTTTTAAAACTGTGACATGCGAAATATGCGGTGAGGGAGTATCTGAAAATAAAATAAGAATGGAGGATGGAAAGAAGGTCTGTCTTGACTGTTTTCATGAATATTCAAGAGGATGGTAATAGTTCCCCCCGAGGTCATGGTAAGATTTTATGGCATTTCGGGGGGAATTTAATTAAGGAAGTGATTTTATGAAACCAAGAATTGCAATTATGAGCTATAATAGGCTTACTAAGTCTATCAAGTTAAATGTGGATAATTACACACTAAAAAAGATGTACATAATAAATTCAAAATTTAAAGATACTGTAAATATTGCAAAAAATTTATGGGATAATGATAAAGTTGATGTATTTGTAAGCGGAAGCAGTAATTTGGAAATGCTCAAATACAATATTCCAGATGCTCCTATTGTAGATATAAAAATTTCAGGTTTTAGTATGATGGAGAATCTTGCTGTGGCAAAGAAAAATTCAAATACCGTGGCTATAGTAACTTACAAAAAGCCTATAGTAGATTTTAATTTACATCAAAATATATTCAGCATTAATATAATACAAAAGTGCTTTAACAATTATGAACAATTAAAAAACATATTATATGAATTTAAAAGCAATGGACTAAATACTGTAATAGGTAGCAGTATAGTGTGCGATATCTGTGATGATATGGAGCTGAACTCAATTTTTATTTATTCTAAATACTCTATAGTAAATGCAATAAGTTATGCTATGCAAATACAACAATCTATTGGCAGCCAGAGATATAAGAACATTCAGTTGAATGCAATACTAAATTATGCATATTCTGGAATTATGGCTACTGATGAAAATAACATTATACAGGTATATAATCCAATGGCTGAAAAGATTATGGGAATATCTAAAGACAATGTAATAGGAAAACCTGTTGACAAGACTATAGAAAATACCAGACTGGATAAAATAATAATTACTAAAAATGAAGAGATAAACCAGATTCAAAGGATAAATGGTCAGACAATTCTTACAAACAGGGTTCCACTTGTAATAGGAGGACAATTTAAAGGAGCAGTGGCTACATTTCAAGATATAAAATCCATACAAAATTCGGAACATAAGGTTAGAAGGGAAATTTACACTAAAGGGCTTGTGGCAAAATACACTTTTGATGATATAAAAGGGAAATCCAGGGCTATAAAAGATTGCATAACTCTGGCTGAAAAATATGCCAGAAGTGATTTTACAGTTCTCATTACAGGTGAATCAGGAACGGGAAAAGAATTGTTTGTCAACAGTATTCATAATGAGAGCAGGCGTAAAAATGAAGCATTTGTTGCAGTGAACTGTGCAGCATTACCGGAAAATCTTCTCGAATCGGAATTGTTTGGATATGAAGAGGGAGCTTTTACAGGAGCAAAAAAAGGAGGAAAAATTGGATTATTTGAATTAGCACATAATGGTACTATATTTCTTGATGAAATAGCTGAAATGCCTAGAAGTCTTCAATCAAGATTTTTGCGGGTAATACAGGAAAAAGAAGTTATGAGAATTGGAAGTGACAAAATAATCCCCATAAATGTAAGAATAATCAGTGCTACTAATAAAAATTTATGGGAGGAAGTGTTAAAAAAGAGCTTCAGAGAGGATCTTTATTATAGATTGAGTGTTCTTGAACTTAATATACCTCCACTTAGGGATAGAAGAAAAGATATACCCGAAATTTCAAGGGAGCTTATAACGAAAAGATTTGGAGATCTTTATAAAAGGTATAGGGATAAGTGGGAGAAGATATTCGAAATACTTATGAGTTATGATTTCTTGGGAAATGTGAGAGAATTAAAAAATGTTTTGAAAAGAATATCTGTATTTATTGAAAATGAAGATGATAATTATTTTAGTGCAGAAGAATTAGTAGATAAGTTATATAAAAAAAGGCAATCTATAAGTGTGGAAAATAAAAATAAAGAGGTTGAATATATTTTAAAGGCCCTTTCTGAGTTTAATGGGAACAGGGAAAAAACTGCTAAAAAGCTCAATATGAGCAGAACCACATTATGGCGTAAGATAAAGGAATATGGGATTTTATAGATGTTAAAACAAGCTGTAGGTAAAATTCCCCCGGGGTGATGGTAAAATTTTGCAACCCCAGGGGAATGTACATTTCGGATTAAAGTTTACGGGCAATTTCATTTAGTCTTTCTGACATTGAGGTAATCTCTTCTATACTTGCCGTGATTTCTTCTGTGGCAGCAGCTTGTTCCTGGCTAGAAGACAGTGAACTTTTACTCTTTTCACTGGACTCCTCAACTCTGCTTTTAATATCATCCGTTAATTTTTTGATTTTAGGTACTGTACTTTTAGCTTGATCTGACAGCTTCCTGATTTCATTTGCAACAACTCCAAAACCACTACCTGCCTGCCCTGCTCTAGCTGCTTCGATGGCGGCATTTAATCCCAGCATTTTTGTCTCATCTGAAATACTTGCTATGAAAGAAGTTATTTCATTTATTTCTTCTGATAATTTTATTACTTTGTTAATGTGGTTGTTAAGCTCCTGTTCATTGGTATGAATCTGTGATGCAGATGATGCCAATTCCTCGATAGCAGAAGATATGCCAGTAATATTCTCTGTAAGATTACCGGACATATCCCTCAAGTTTACTGCAACTTCTTTTGGTGTTATTATAGAAAATGTTCCAACAACTTCATTAGTATCTTCATCAATTAATGGGAAACTCACATTTCTTACAGGAATTCCAAATTTTGAAGCATCCAGTTCCTGTTCTTTTTCTTTTCCCACTTTTATAACTTCACTGCTTAAAAAATCACTTTTAAATTTATCTCCAACTTTTATAGAGGGTATGTCAAATTTTTTTGAAGATTGTATTTTTACAAATTTGTTCAAGTCAGTCAAACATAAAAAGACACCTTCTGGAAACATCTGAGATAACATTGGTGCAAATCCGTTAAAAGCTTCAGCTACAGGGTGTAATCGTGGAAACGCCATGGAAAAAGCACCGACAGCCTTATCAGTTTCATCTATAATTGGAATTGAAATTATTTCTAATCTTGTACCGTAAACAGAGCGTGGAACTTTTTGAGTTAATGTCTTTTTTTCACGAATGGCAGTACGAGTGGTACTATTTTCATCTAATTTTTGACCCGCATAAAATACATTTATATCTAAAGATTTAGAATATTTTACCCATTCCATGGTATCTCCATTTATAATTCCATATATAATTCCTCCAGGTACCAAATCAGCCTGGGTTTCTGATAATTTTTTTAAATCTTCCAATGCATTTACTGAAATCATAATATACTTCTCCTTTTCTACAATCATAATTAAAGAATTTTCCTATTATTTTGTATTAATATTAGTGGAATAAACTTTTTTGCGTAAATTTTTATTTTTGACATTAAATTCAACAAATCATATGATTTATTTAGTACATAATAAATATTTTGTTATATTATTGTTAATATAGATTCCTATTATACTATTAACTATAAATATTTGTAACATTTTTTCAGAAAAATATTATATTATTAAAAAAATATTTTTGAAATGTTTTTTTATGTACATATATTATTAAAAAAATACATTTTTAGATAATTTATGGTATAATAAACTAAACAAAATATTTATTATGTAGCATTTTTATATGGAGGAATTTATGAAAAAACAAACTGATATAAAAATAAAGTACTTTACTCAGCAAGAAATGAAGAAAATTTTTATTGCAATTGAAAGTTGTAAGAATAAACACTCTGATAGGGATATAGCTATTTTCCGAGTAGCCTATAGGTGCGGCTTACGCGCATCTGAAATTGCTATGATAAAATTAGATGATTACAATATATCCAAAGGCGAGCTCTATTGTAAAAGACTAAAGGGAAGTAAAAACAACACAATACGTTTAGATTCCAAGGCAAAACTTGTTTTAGATAAGTATTTAAAGAAATACAATATAACAAATAGTTCTGAAAGCATATTTAAAAGTCAAAAGGGAAATCCTATTTCCAGGCATACTCTTGATTATTTAACAAAAAAATACTGCGATATTGCACAGATAGATGATAAATCAAAATGTCATTTTCATTCTATCAAACATACAACAGCAGTTCATTTGGCCGAATCGGATATGGATATTAAAGAACTTCAATGGTGGCTTGGACATAAATCCGTTTCAAATACGGAAATCTATTTTCAATTTACCACAAAACAGCAGGAAAAAATGTATTTAAAACTTAAAGAGAAAAGTGAGATGGTTTAATGTGGTTAATTTAAGTTAATCGTTGTAAAGATTAACTTAAAAATAATGGGATAACTCAAAGTTTACCCTGAGACATCCCATTTATATTTGTTTTTAGTTTATATCTAAATATTAGTGTACTTTTTTTCAGTTTCTCTTATTTTATTTAATTCAACAATTTCATTGAATTCGGGAAAATCTATCATGTCACTTATCTTCCCTTGAGTTGTACCTGTACTTTTAAGTTCTTGCAGAAGAACTTTAACTGCTTTTGTCATAACATATAAGGCTGAGACAGGATATATAGCTATTGCAAATCCTAAATTCTGAAGTTCTTTAGTGGAAAGTACGGGGGTTTTTCCACCTTCTATCATATTGGCGAGTACAGGAGCCTTTACTAATTTAGGTATTTGTTTTAATTTTTCTATATCAGGAGGTGCCTCAACGAATATGACATCTGCCCCTGCTTCCTTGTATAAGTTTCCTCTTCTTATTGCCTCATCAAATCCTATAGGAGCCAGTGCATCAGTTCTTGCTATGATAACTGTATCTTCATCCTGCCTTGCATCTACCGCTGCTTTTATTTTTGCTACCATTTCTTCAGCAGGTATAACTTGCTTGCCATCCATATGGCCGCATCTTTTCGGCCAGGATTGATCTTCTATTTGAATAGCAGCGGCACCTGCTCTTTCGTATTCTTTAACAGTTCTATACATGTTTAATACATTTCCATATCCAGTATCTGCATCGGCAATTATAGGTATATTTACTGATTCGTTCATATATGCCAGATGTTTTGTCATTTCAGATGAGGAAAGCAGTCCTATATCTGGTGAACCCAAGAGATTGGCTGCAACGCCATAGCCTGTCATGTACACGGAATCAAAGCCAACTTGTTCTACTATTTTTGCAGAGATACTATTAAATGCTCCAGGTGAAACCAGCAATTTTCCTTTTTTTATATAATCCTTTATTACTTTTCCTTTACTTATACTCATAATGATTTCCTCCTAAAAATTTATTGATTTATTTTAAATAAGTCATGTAAAAATTAAGACTTAAATTTCGTCTAAAGATTTTTGCTTTGTTTCTACCCCAAATACAGCAATAATAAATGCGGTAAAAACTAAAAGTATTACAAGAGATGTAAATATAGGTTTAGAACCATAATTATTCAATAAAAAGGCAACTCCATAAGGACTGAATATAGTAGCCAATCTTCCTGCAGCATTTGCAAGACCAGTTCCCCTGAGTCTTATTTTTGTTGGAAACAGTTCAGGTACATATACTGCAAGTCCTACTGTTACAAGTATATATATGGCTACTGTCAATAAGAATCCTAGGATCAATATTGTGGACATATTTTTTTGAAGAGGATACGAATATCCTATAATGCCTGCTAAAATCATGAATAGAACTAAACACCATTTACGACCGTATTTGTCTACAATAAAGCTTCCCATTATTGCACCCAATGGTGCACCAATCATCATTATGGTGGTATAACCCAATGATTTTGAAAGGTTTATGCCGCTTTTTAAAAATAGTGTGGGAGCCCAGGTTATAAAGGTGTATATAAGTGTATTTATGGTTATTAAAGTTATACATCCAACTATTGTTCTTGAAAGTATCTTACCTTTAAACAAATCTGAAAATTTGCCCTGAGTAACGGCAACGTTTTCTTTACTCTGATGCACTTTAGATGTATCTATTGGTGAAAGTTTTATATTTTTATCTTTTTCAATACTTTTTTCAAATATTTCTACAGTCTTTTCTGCATCTTCATATCTTCCTTTTGATTCATACCATCTTGGTGATTCAGGCAGCATTTTTCTCAGATACCAAACTATCAATGAAAATACACCTACAAATACAAACATATATCTCCAACCTATAGTTGGTATAATAATTAAACCCATTAATGCAGAAACAGGTACAGCTATATTGGTTATCAAAGACAGCATGGAAACCCAGCGTCCCCTAACTTTTGCAGGGACAAATTCTCCGAGAAGAGCATATCCTGTAACTATTTCAGCTCCAAGACCTATCCCTATAAAGCATCTGCATACTATCAAAAAACTCATATTTGGAGAAATTGCAGCAACTAAAGATGCACCGCCAAAAATTAAAAGGTCAAGTCTATATACAAATTTACGGCCATATTTGTCTCCAAGAAATCCCGTAAGTAAAGCACCTATTAAAAGTCCTACAAATGATGCTGAAATAAAAGTGGCATTTAAAGTGATGGTTGACCAACCACTTTTTAATAAAGAACTTAATACACTGCTTGCTAGGTATATATCAAAACTGTCTAAGAACATCCCAAGCCCTGTTAAACATAGTATTTTATAATGAATTTTTGATACTGGCAAGCGATCCATTCTTTCAGAAATAAAATGATTATTTGCTGTAAGAGAATTAACATTATCCATTTTATGATTACCCCCTATTTTTAAAATACCTTTTGCACAAAACATATTTTACTTTTCATATAGCAGTATCCATACCAATAATGCAAATGTGTAAAATACATAGATTTTCACATATTTGTTTTATTTATGTTTAAACTTGTTTAAATTTAAATGAAACAAGAATACAACGTAAAATTTTTAAGTTAATTTACAGTCTAAACTAATATGAGCAAACTGCCCAAGAATATTTTCTTCAGTGGTATAGACTAAATCTAATTAGCTATAGGTGAGCTTTTGGTATAGATGTTGCTGAAAATGTAATGAGAGTATTTATAATATAGAAATTAAATGATGTTTGTAAAGAAATTTAAAAACTAAATTAGTAGGAGGAGGTTTTAAAATGAAAAAAACGACTAAATTGAAACAACTTATAAAAAAGGATGAAATATTGATAATTCCAGGTGTATATGATGCACTTGGAGCTAAGATAGGTGAAAATGCTGGATTTAAAGCACTTATAATGGGGGGATACCCTACAGCTGCCAGCCTATTGGGTCAACCAGATGTTGGTTATGTTACAATGACAGAAATGGTTGAAAATGCAAAGCACATTGCTAATTCAGTAGATATTTCTCTATTTGTAGATGGTGATACAGGATATGGGAATGCACTTAGTGTAATGAGAACTGTTAAAGAATTTGAACAAGCAGGTGTCTCGGGAATATTCTTTGAAGATCAGCAATGGCCAAAAAGATGCGGCCACATGGATGGTAAAAAGGTAATATCTATGGAGGAGCATTGCAAAAAAATTGAAGCAGCTGTAAAAGCCAAGGAGGATCCTGATCTGGTGATTGTGGCAAGGACAGATGCCAGAGCTGTTAATGGTTTGGATGATGCAGTAAAAAGGGGAAATGCATATGCAGAAGCAGGTGCAGATTTAATTTTTGTTGAAGCGCCTCAATCTATTGATGAATTAAAGATTATAGCAAAATCCATAAAGGCACCTAAACTGGTTAATGTGGTTGAGCATGGAAGGACTCCATCTTTAACAGCAGAAGAATATCATGATATGGGATTTGATGTTGTGATTTTCCCACTGTCCAGTATTTATACTGTGTCTAAGGCATTGCTAGGTTTATTTAAGGAGTTAAAAGAAAAGGGTACCACCAGAGACATTGAAAAAGACATGATTTCTTTTAATGAATTTAATAAGTTAATTGGATTACCTAAGTATAGAAAATTAGAAGAAGAGTTTTTGACCGACTCTGTAATAAAAGATAAATATGGCAATCTGGAAAATCTGGAAGAGGCAATGCGACAAGGCAGATAAATAGTTCCTCCGAGGCATGATTAAATTTTACATAACCTCGGGGGAAATTTAATTCTAATTGTTTACAATGGGATTTTCTACTTTACCCATAAACAGTATAATTCCCGTTTTGTTATCTCTTATAGTAAAAATAAATGGTCTGTTTACTTTAAAATCAACTGGATTTTTAGGAGGTGCAGTGGGAGCGGCAGTAGATGCTACTATTTCTGAAGTAACGGCAGCAGCTTTTGTCCCCTGTTCATTTACATCTATGCAGGCTTTGTGCCGGATGTCGCTTATATATGAAGGACCTTCTATTATTTTAGAGTCTGTGCTGTTTACATCAAATGCCTCATTCATTCCCAAAGCTTTTAATACATCTTTTAGATCAGTGCCATATTCCATTTTGAATTTAGGAATTTTTTGTGCCACATATGTTCTTTTGAAATCATTTGTCCATTTATTGAAATTTTCTGCAGTTATGCTTTGCAAAAAATCATCTGGATTTACGCCTGTATTGGGTAAAAATATATCCATTTCCATGTTGTCATAATAAGGTAATGAAATTGCCTGGAAATTATTACCTTTTACATAATTTACATAGGATGTATTTTCCATATTATTCACATCTATTTTTTTACCATCGGATAATATAAATTGATCTTTTTTTGTATTATCAGGTGAAAATTTATTTAACCATGTGCCCTTAAAGTATATGGAATTAATTAAAACAGCTGCATCATCACTGGATAAGGTATCAATAATATTTTTGATTTGACCTTTAGTAGACTGATCAACCCATAGATTTATCTTGTTTACGGTTTGTGAATCATTAAAGTCTTCAGAATTTATTTGCGAGTTGTAATATTTTTGTGCTGTATTCTTAAAATCATCATTAAAAGATATTCGTTTATTCAACCATATTGAATTTGCAGATTGTAGATCTGTGGATTTTAAATTGTTGTAGTAGCTGAATAGGCTGTAATATTGCAAATTAATATCATTGTCACTTACATTTTCTAATCCTATACAATTTAATATTTCCTGCTTTGCCTTGCCCGATTCCCCGTTTTGAGTCATGGACAGTAAGCTTGATATACTTAGAGGGGAGATAATCATGTTTTCACCTTTATCTTTGTCTGCTAAATTTTTCATTAAATTAAAGCTAAAGGCATTGTTTGATTTGGATATGGGACTATTTTCATCTATATTTACAGCCTCCATATTTGTAGTTGTAAATTTCATCTGTACTGGGTTTTTGAGAAATTTGGTTTTATCTATAAATTTTAAATCCTTGGAAATATTGATGTAATAATTCTGCCCGCTTTCATAACCACCTTCTGGAGGTGATACATAAATGTATTTTCCATCATCACTTGTGGAGAGCTTTGTGTCCAATAAAATTCCATCAGGATCTTTTACAGTAATGAGATTGGAGTTGGATAAACAGTTTTTGTCTACCGGGTCTTTTAATTTTATGGTCCAGCATTTAACTGTACTTACATCTTTTTTGTCTTGAAAAGTCTGTATTTCAGCTTTTTGAGCTGAATATGATGGATCTGCATATACATTTGATGTAAATCCCATGAAAATTGTTATAAATGATACAAACAGAAACATTGAAATGATTTTTTTAAATTCACTTTTGTTCATTAAAATATCACCTTCTATTCAATTAATAATCATAAAATCCTTTACATTAATAATAATAACATGTATTGGATTTCAAAACAATATTTGAACTGTGCTCAGGGAGACTGATATCAAAGAAAAGGGGTCATGTCCACAGCAATTTGAAAAATAGGTAGTGCAGCACAGCACCTTTATGTGGTATATTGATACTAAGGTCATCATATAGGAGGGGGCGATATAATGAATTCAGTTAGGGTAAGAAATAATGATAATCCCTGTAATATTATAGCGAGCATACCTCACAGTTCAAGCAAAATAACTTTAGAAATGAAGGAAAATATGAAAAAGGGTGTAATACTGGCAAATAATGATTGGTTTTTAAATGATTTATACGATTTTTTATGTGAATTAAATATAAATTCAATTTCGGCTAATTACAGCAGATATGTAATAGATGTAAATAGGGATATTAAAAATAAACATGTACATGATGAATATACAAAAGCTCTGATTTATTACAATACAACATTTAATAGGGAAATTTACAGCAAAATACCTGCTGAAGATATAATAGAGGATAGAATAGAAAAAATATATAAACCCTATCATTTAAATCTCTACAAACAGATAAATAAAATTTTAAGAATAAAAGGAAATGTTTATCTGCTGGATTTACACAGTTTTTTTGAACAATCCAAGGCAGATATAATCCTTGGAACCCGTGAAGGGAAAACCTGTTCCAGAGACTTTTTGAATATTGTATATGATTCTTTTTCAGACAGTGGATTTAATGTAAAAGTTGATGAAAAGGGGCTTAGGGGAGGATATATTACATCCCATTACAGTTCTCTAAATGATGTACAAGCTATGCAAATTGAAATAAGATACACCACGTATATAGAAAAAAGGTATTTTGGTGAGGAAGAAGTTAAAGATATAGATTACAGGCTGTTTAATGATGTCAAAGGGCGTTTAAATAAAGCATTTTCACAGATAAAGAGAAAGGTGTGACTTTCCCAAAACAGCGGTAAAGTTTCACATTGGATTAAATAAACTTTAATTAACTGGAGTTATTCAAATCAGATACTCTATACTAGAAATAAAGAAAGCAATACGTCCTAATAAAAGGCTTATTCATGTTGAAACCCCGGGAAATCCAACTACCAAAATAAGCGATATTGCAGAAATAATTAAAATTTCTAAGTCTATTGGGGCATTATTAAGTGTTGACAGTGCTTTTGCATCCCAATATTTACAGCACCCTCTTGAGCTTGGAGCCGATCTTGTGTTACATAGCCTGACAAAATATATAAATGGACATGGTTATGGGTGGGGCAGTAATAAAGAATTAATTTTTATCCGGAAGAATTTAGAGATGGATGTATCATATTCAGTATAGGACTTGAAAATGCGGAGGATATTATTTATGATTTAAAACAGGCACTAGAAAAATGCGGACTATAAGTTGATATTTGAATAATAGTTAAAGGGGTTCAAGAAATTTTGGATCACCATACTGGTTTTCCCATTGTTGTTTTTTTACTGATATAGTAATATTAATATGTAATATTTCAATTAATATATTTATTTACTGTATTTAATTATAAGGCAGTTCCTAAAATTAATGGAACTTTCACTTTATTTTTAGTAGAAGAATAATCAAATAGGAGGAATCATGCTATCTAAAAAAAATATCACTACCTTATTAATTGTTGCAATAATAATATTTCTTAAACCAACAGCAATCAAAGCCGAATCTCAATCAGCAGCTACAACCAGATTATTTGGTGTGGACAGGTATTCAACCAATATGAAAGTGGCTGATTATGGCTGGACTGGTCATTCTGATTATGCCATTATAGTTTCAGGTGAGAATTTTCCGGATGCAGTTTGCTCCGCACCTCTAAGCGTTAAATATAATGCGCCGCTGCTTATGACTGCAGGAAATACTTTAAGTACTGATGTACAAGATAAGCTTACAAATCTTGGCGTTAAGAAGGTATTTTTAATTGGAGGCACAGGTGTTATTTCCAGTGAAGTGGAAAATGAATTGACTCAGAAAAACATAGATGTCCAGAGATTAGGTGGAAGCACCAGAATTGAAACATCTATTGAAATTGCAAAACAAATTGGGGGAAATGAGTTATTCCTTGTTTCATCCGAGGGATTTGCAGATGCATTGTCTATTTCTCCATATGCTTCCAGTAAGGCTGCACCTTTGGTATTGACCACCAGCAGCGGTGTGCCGGAGGCAGTTAAAGATTATGTAGATACTGTAAGGCCTTCAAAAACCTATATAATTGGCGGACAAGGTGTTATACCGGACAATACGGCTTCTTATTTTGGCGAATATGAAAGGCTTGGCGGTCAGGACAGATATGAAACAAATGCAGAGGTCATAAGCAAGCTTTATAATATTTCAAATATACAAAAGATATACATAGCAGCAGGAATAAATTATCCGGATGCATTATCTATTTCCCCTCTGGCTGCAAGAGACAGCTCGCCTGTGGTTTTAGTAGATGACAATATGTCTCAAAATCAGGTAAGGATGATTAGAAGCAGCAGAAACACATTGAAGGAACGTGTAATAGCAGGTGGCGAAAGTGTAGTACCGGATTATCTGATAAATAGGCTTTTTGTGGATTCGGATGACATTACTCCAGCTGATTTTATAAATTCATATAATGGACAAGTTTCTTCCGATGAATTGACTGCCTTTAAAAATATAGTTTTAGGTCTTTCAGTATACCCCAATGACTGCAGTTTAAAATCAGCTTTTGATAATGGAGCATCTCATTTACTGGATACTGCAGTAAAGATTCATAATCAGGGAAATTATGATGCAGCCTTGAATATCTACAATTATCTGCTTCAGTTGCAGGTACCTGAAGAAATAAAAGTCAATGCAACTGTATATAAAAATGTGGCATTATCAAAAAATCCTATAATAAGCAAATATGTTTATAAAGAAAGCTCCGAGGCAATAGTTCAAAATGCCCTTGAAGAATACAGCAAATTTAATTTTAATTTTGACAATCCCATTGAGTATACAGCTATGGGCGAGTATTTAAATTTCTCTGCAAATAATCGGTTTACTACAAATAAGCCTGATTCATTGACTTTTGATGAAAATGGAATTCCCATGGTAACATACAGGGAGTTTGGAATCCAGTATAATTTTGTAACCATATGTCAATATGCACTATATCTGCATGCAAGATATTTACAGGGGGATACTTCAGTAATAAACCAGTTTGTGAAATGTGCTGATTTTCTTGTAAGCCACATGGACAGTGATGGAAGTTTCAGGTATAAATTTCCTTATTATTCATATGAATCCCTTGGAAGCAATTGGACCTCAAGCATGGCTCAAGGTCAAGCACTGAATGTTTTCTCCCGTGCTTATGAAATGACAGGAGATAAGAAATATATAACTGCAGGCAATAAGGCATTTGATTACTTAATAACACCAATAAGCCAGGGCGGCGTTATGGATACTCTTGGAAGTCTGGAGCCCAGGTTTAAGAGTGATATATTTTTTCAGGAGTATGTAAATACAATACCTACATATACACTTAATGGATATATGTTTACATTGCTGGGCATATATGATTGGTCACAGCTTGCAAAACAATTACCTTCTGCTATTAATGGCAGTCAGGCTGATTATTATTTTAGTGAAGGAATAAAATCACTTAAGATAGTACTTCCCTACTATGATATAGGCGGGTTTACAAGCTATGATTTAAGCCATCTTATGACATCCAGAGATGCCAATCCTGCTTTGGATTACCATAAAGTTCATATAGATTTACTGGAGGCAATTTATTCTATAACCAAGGATGAGTATTTTATGAATATTAGGAATCAATGGGTTGATTATATTAAATTTTAAAAATAAGTGACAGTGGTATGTACTGTCACTATTTTTTCCCTCGGGAAAACTAACTTATACATTTGCTGATAAAGGCAGACAGGAAAATATTTGCAGCACCTTGGAGGAAGGGAACATATTTTACTCTATTGCCTTCACCTTTACAATGTTTTCATAAGAGGACAATAGTGGTATTCTAAAACCATAGGTTTTGATTTCATATTTTCTGTTAATTCTAAATCCTCCATATACATCTTCGGAATTAAATTTAAATTCCAATAAACTGTTTGTATTTTTAAATACTCTTGTGTCACCATTTCCTATTTGGGTATAAATTAAATATTCAGTGCTGTTATTTTGTTTTTTTATTTGTTTGCTGGCAATTGTCACTTTATAAGTATTTCTGAAAAAGTGTGGGAAGGATATAAATATACCGGATAGTATAATAATTCCGATTATTATTGCACCAATCTTAAATTTTAAAGATCTTAAAGATTTATTGGATTTAAATCTATGAAAATTATTTTTCCTCATGAGATCTCCTCAATATTAATAAATATAGTCTCTTTTATTAATATTATTTTTTCCTGTATATTATGTCAGATCGGCTGCAATAATGTCTAAACAATTTTTGGTGTCCAAATTTCCTTTTTAGTACAGATAAGTTCCAGGTGATTGATATAATAAATAATAAGGTAGGGGGAATAAAAATGGAGCGATATGTTATTGTATGCACCATAGGAGGTTCTGCATTAAAATTTCATGAAAGACTGACCAGTAGTGTATGCTATAAATTTAATAAAAGGCGAACCAAGCTGCCTGCACATTTTACAATAAAAGCGCCTTTTGAAACTGATAGAATTGAAGATGTAAAAGATGTACTTGAAAAGTTTTCTGCAAATAATAATAAAACAGCTATAAAATTGGAGGGATACGGGAAATTCAGGGAAGACGTAATTTACATGGCTGTAAACATGTCACCTCAGGCAAAAAAAGTTCATGAAGATCTTATATCTCAACTGGACAAAATACCCTGGATGAATTTCAAAAGCAATGAGGGAAAAAACAAAATATTTCATTGCACGGTAGTTTCCAAAAAAATAAAGGATAATTTTAAGGACATATGGAATTATGTACATAAATATACCTGTGATTTTAATGAATACTTTGATAATATATCCCTTTATCATTGGAAAAATAATACATGGGTGTTGTTGAAAAAGTATAAACTTACTTAAAAAATTTTATTGGAGGCATTTATATGGCTAATTGTGTTGAGGGAAAAATTAAAGCTTTTGGTGATATTGAATTATTTTATAAAAAAAATTTAGTAGAAAAGCCCAAAGCTGTATTGGTAATTGTTCATGGATTATGCGAACACCTGGGACGTTATAATTATTTTACGAAGAAATTAAATGATTTTGGTTATAGTGTATATAGATTTGATAATAGAGGACATGGAAAATCAGGTGGAGAAAGAGGTTATGTAGATAATTTTCAGTATTTCTTTGATGATGCAGATTTGTTTGTAGACATGGCCAAAAGTGAAAATAAAGGTATTCCGGTATTTATGTTTGGTCACAGTATGGGAGGATTTATAACTGCCGGCTATGGAATGAAGTATCAGAATAAATTAAAGGGACAGATACTTTCAGGTGCGGCAGTAATAGATTTGCCTGCCTTTGAAGCTATTGGAAGTAAAGGCGATTTTTTTGACAAACATCCTTTTGAAAAAATACCAAACGCCCTTTCCAATCTTATAAGCAGGGATCCAGAAGTTGTAAGGGCTTATGATGAAGATCCTCTTGTACTGAAGGAAACCAATATTAAATTATTAGGTGAAGTTTTTGTAAAAGGGCCAATTTGGATTGAGAATAATGTGAAAAAGTATAATTATCCTTGTCTTATACTCCATGGAGGCAATGATCAAATAGTAATAAATGAAGCTTCAAAATGGCTGTACAAAAATATATCTTCCAAGGATAAATCTTTAAAAATATATCCAAAATGTTATCATGAAATTTTAAATGAGAAGGACGAAAAGGACATTGTTATAGAGGATATTCATAATTGGATTGAAAAGAGAATATAGAAAAAAAGGGTCTGCCGGATTTTAAGGCAGGCTTTTTTTATATAGCTGAAAATCAAGATATCTTCATAAGATCTACACACCTTTTTGATAAAATACTTCTGTACTAGTATAAAATTTTTTGGAGGTTATAAATTATGAATATGACACACTATATGTCTTTGCTGATGAATAACCAGCCATGGAATTTAATTATTTTTATGGCTGTACCGGTAATATGTGCTGAAGCTCTCACTATTACAGAATTTTTTATAATTTACAATAGAATTGAACGAGGGGCTATAAGAACTTTAAATAAAATTGTGGGGATTTTTGATGGGTTTTATTTTACAGGAATATTCATTTACCTTTTTGTAAATGTTGTAATACCCCTTACAAGCGGTGGTGGATGGCATACATGGGTGGATGTAGTTGCAGTGGGTTTTTATTTAAGTGGTGTAGTATTTTTATTACCAATAGCATTGATGGAACTAGGTATAATATTCAGAAATAAAAGCAATGAGGAAAAATTGAAAGTTCACTTTATTCTTGTAGGCGGATTTTTAATAGTTGCACATGTTGCAATGATTTTTGGTATGGTAAATCCCCAGATTATAAGTAACATGCCGGGAATGCACAAAATGTAATATGGATTAATGAAAAGATTTAAAGGGTTTACTTAGCCAGAGTAGATCCTTTTTTTTATAAACAAATTTCACTTGAGTCTAAGAATCATTTGATAATTAAAGGTTATAGCTGAAATTGACTGTAGTGAATATAAAATTGCACGAAATATAATAATGGTGTAAAAAGATTAAAATTACTGATTATATAGCAAATCATAAAAGAGGAGGTTTTAAATTTGGATATAAGTAAAAAATCCATAAAAATAAAGCTCTGTATAATGTTTGTCATATTAATTATTAGCACTATAATAATTTCAGAAGTTTATACAATATTTAGTTTTAAAAAAGTGATACTTGCACAGACCGAAAATGATGGTTTAAAAATTGTAAAAAATATCTTTTTAGGAAAATAATTACGAAACTAAATAGGGATAGTTACATAATCTCAGTGCCTTATAAACAAAGCAATTCTAAAAAAGGGACTGTACTGGTATCAATGTCTACTAAAGAGATGAACAGTAAGTTTGAAAAGGCACTGGTACTTTCCATAATAATCACATTGATTTTAATTGCCATTGCTATTGTCATAATTAATAAAGTCATAGCTAAAATTACCAGCCCCTTAACAGAGCCTGCAGATATTTCCGGGGAAATATCAAAGGGAGATTTGACAAAAGAAGTTAAAATACTGAAAAATGATGATGAGATGGGAAAACTCTCATGAAACTATGGAAAAATGGTGGATAATTTGAAAAGTATAATAACTGATATTAAATATTCTTCTAATAATATTACAAATTCATCTGATGAACTTGCAGCTTTTTCGGAAGAGGTCAGTGTCACAGCAGAAGAAATTACAGGAAGTATACAGTCTTCTAAGAAAAATTCCCAGGTTCAAAATGAAGAAGTGAGTTGTGCAAAAGAAAGTCTTGATAATTTATCTAAAAAGATTGCCCTTATAAATGAGGCAATTGATAATTTAAGAAATTCTTCAAAAATAACCAGTGAATTGACTGTAAGCGGTAAGCAATATTTAGTATCTTTAAATGAGAGTACTAACAACATTGGCAGCTCATCTAAAAATATAAATATTAAAATTGGGAAATTACATGATAAATCTTTTACTCAAATTTCTACAGCAGCGGAAGATCAGAGTTCATCTGAGGAACAATTGGCCAATATAGCTTGAAAATTAAATGATATGTCATTGAAGCTAAAGCAATATACTGATAAGTTCAATATATCAAGTAATTCGTAGGCTCAGGTGAAGATTTGCCCATATGTAGTGCCTTTATACCTGAAATTACAGAAAAGCTTATTTGGCAGCGCAGCAGAGAGCTTATCCCACAATTTACAACACTGGGGGAATGTTTCAGCAATGGCAGGCTTTCGAATAAAAAATCGGTGAATACCTAATAGGACAGACATTGGAAAAGTCTGCTCCATTGGGTGTTTTTGTGTGGTATAATAAAAAACATAAAAATGCAATAGAGAAGTTAAACAGTTAATAATTATTATAGTATGAGATAGGGGTTGTATACATGAAAATTGTTGTATTGGATGGATATATATTAAATCCAGGAGATTTGACCTGGGAGCCATTGGAAAGGTTTGGAGATTTAACTGTTTATGACCGGACTGTATATGATAATAGCAATGATGATTTAATAATTGAAAGGATAGGGGATGCGGAAATTGTATTTACCAATAAGACTCCCTTGTCTGAAAATGTATTTAAAAATGCTCCTAAGCTGAAGTTTTTAGGAGTATTGGCTACGGGATATAATGTGGTGGACGTGGATGCAGCTGGAAAACTTGGTATTACAATAACCAATATTCCCGGTTATGGCACTCGGTCTGTGGCTCAGATGGCTGTGGCATTGTTGCTGGAATTGACCAATCATGTGTGGGTTCACAATGAAGCTGTAAAAAATGGAGAGTGGAACAGAATTAAAGAGTGGTGTTTCTGGAAACAGCCATTGATGGAGCTGGATAATAAAGTGGCCGGAATTATAGGGTATGGAAGAATAGGTCAGGCAACTGCTAAAATAGTACAGTCCATGGGAATGAAGGTAATAGCCTATAACAGGCATGAAAATAAGGAGCTGGAAAGTGAAAATATGAAATATGCCAAATTGGATGATATATTTGAAAAGTCAGATGTGATTTTTTTGCACTGTCCTCTGTCCCATGATAATAGGGGAATGATTAACAGGTCCTCCATAAGAAAAATGAAAGACGGTGTTATAATAATAAATAATGCCAGGGGACCTTTGATTGTGGATCAGGACTTAGCCGATGCCTTAAACAGTGGAAAAATTAGAGGAGCAGCTCTGGATGTTACCTCTGAAGAACCTATAGATAAAGATAATCCGCTGTTAAAGGCAAAGAACTGTATAATTACTCCTCATATATCCTGGGCTGCCAGGGAAACAAGGCAAAGACTAATGAATATTGCGGCAGACAACCTAAAAAATTTTTTAGAGGGAACACCTGTAAATACAGTAAATAAATAGAGTAGTTTACTATGGAATAAACCTGTTAAAAAGAAAGGTACATGAATTTGTGTAAATCAATCCATGTACCTTTCTTTTTTCAGTAAAATCAGATCTTGAATTTTTATTTATATATATAAGTATATGAAATTTCCTCTCCGATAATTATATTAAATTTTTCATATAAAAAAATGTCCTATTTGGATAATTCAACAGATTTTTGAGTGGTTTTTCTTACAGCTGAAATGACTGCATTTCTAAAACCCTTTTCTTCAAGAGCAGCTACACCTTCTATAGTGGTTCCACCAGGAGAGCATACCATGTCTTTTAACACACCGGGATGTTCTTTTGTTTCAAGTACCATTTTTGCAGAACCGAGTACAGCTTGTGCTGCAAATTTATAGGCTTGATTTCTGGGCATTCCGTCCAATACGGCAGCATCTGCCATAGCTTCAATAAACACATATACGAAAGCTGGTGAAGAACCACTGACGGAGGTTACAACATCCATTAACTTTTCGCTTACTATTTCTCCCCTGCCAAAGCTTTCAAAAATATGAAGTATTTCTTCTATTTCCTCTTTGCTTACTTTATCATTAGGGCATATTGCAGCCATTCCCTCTCCTACAAGAGCAGGGGTATTTGGCATCACTCTGACCACTTTTAATTTTCGTCCAAAAGCTTCTTCAGTACTCTTTAGACTTTTTCCTGCAGCAATTGTTACTATTGTAACATTTTCCTTAACAGTATTTTTTATTCCCTTAATAACTATAGGATATAGATTGGGTTTTACGGATAATACGAGAATGTCTGCATTTTCAGCTACTTCATTGTTATCTGTAGTAATTTTGATTCCGTAATTTTGGGCTGCTTTTTCTAAACTTTTTTCATTTAGATCCCCTACAATTATATTTCCCGGAGCTACAAGTTTTGCATTGATTATTCCCCCAATCATTGCCTGCCCCATATTTCCACATCCTATAAATCCTATTATTTTACTCATATATTTTTTCCTCCTAGATAATTTTGATTTTTGTATATTTATTGTAAATTCATTTCTTCAAAAATAAGCAGCATGTTCATAATAACGCAGGCTCAAAATCAGATTCCAATTAATTTATATACCGGTTTTAATTTAATTGTTTTTTAAAAAGATTTGGTGTATGAACTGTAAGTATTTTTACAGTTCTATTTGTATTGTTTGCCCAGTTGTGGTCAAGGTTTGAATTGTAATGGGCACTGTCCCCCGGGAACAATTCATATCTTTTATTGTTTATTAATAAAGTTAAAATTCCCTCCAGCACATATACAAATTCTTCCCCGGCATGAGGATAAAGAGTTATTTCTTCATTGTTGCTGCTTGGCAGAATCTCGAAAATTCGTGGAAGCATATTTTTATTCTCCATGTCATTTGTTAATTGAAATTGTATTATTTTGTTGTTCTCAACTTCAAGTACTTGCCTTTCGTAACTTCTTAGAATAAAATTATCCTTATTTTTTGGTCCGGTGAGAAAATAAGATAATGTAACACCTAAAGCCTCCCCGATATTGGACAATGTGTCAATGGCCACACTTGTGAGACCCCTTTCCAGCTGGGACAGGTAGCCTGTGGACAAATTGGTTTTCTCACTTAAATCATTCAAAGTTAAATTATTTTGAGTTCTTAATTCTTTTATTTTTTTACCAATGTCTGAATTCATATTAAGTCACCTCGTTTTTTTATCTGCTGCAATTTTTTATACTAATCAGTTCATCCTATTTTAAAAATTTTTCAGCTGCAAATAAAATATTTTTAATACCAAAAATTCTATATAAAAAGTAAAACGTTTGGCACCTATTTATGAAATATTTTATATATTTATATTATTTAACAATTTTTATTACTATTATATTATATAAAGGAATTGTTGTCCATGATAATTTTATGTATATGAAAAGTTTTCACATACGTAAAATTATCAGGGACTATAGAAAAGCAGCCGTATACAATATTTATAAAATAATATTTGCTGTTGGATAGCCAATAATCGAAAAGCATTATAAGAATGCCGTATTGGGCTAATTACTGATACGAGTTTTTATGTATATGAAAATTTTTTTGTATATGTATAAAAAAGTAGTAGACAAAATAACAAATGGACTATAAAATATAATTAAGATATTGATATATTTTAAACAATGAATTTGTATGAGTATGTTTTACAAATATAAAACGTTTTCAAATACTAAATAATAACTAATAAACTAAAAACTTAAATTAATTATTTAACAAAACAAATGATTGCGTTTTTATAATAATGAAATTTATTTAACATTTGGAAACTTGGATATCACATTATTGCATTACTTATTGACTAATGATATTGGGAACAAAAAGTTACTGTTGAAACTTTAAAAAATAATTATTTTATAGGGGGTGAATTATTTGGCTGCGGATATAATAATGAATATTCAAAAGTATTCAATTCATGACGGACCTGGAATTCGTACAACAGTTTTTCTAAAAGGATGCCCGCTAAATTGCTGGTGGTGCCATAACCCGGAGAGTCAAAAATCAGGTCTTGAAATTATGTTCTTTAAAGAAAAATGTAAAGGCTGTGGTTTATGTTTAGAAAAGTGTCCTCAAAAAGCAATAGAATTTGTGGATGGATATCCTGTTACTGATGAAAGAAAATGTACTCTTTGTGGGAAGTGCAGTGATTTTTGTACGAGCAATGCCAGAGAGATTGTAGGAAAAGAAATGGCAGTTAAGGACTTGATGAAGGAAATAATTAAAGATGAAGTATTTTATGATGAATCAAATGGCGGAGTTACATTTTCCGGAGGCGAACCTTTGATCCATGCAGATTATTTAAACAATGTTCTTAAGGCCTGTAAAAACAGAGGTATCCATACAACAATTGATACCAGTGGATATGCAGATTGGCAACAATTTGAAAAAATAATTGATAATACGGATCTTTTCTTATTCGATATCAAACATATGAGCAATGAAAAGCATTTCAAATATATGGGTGTTGGAAATACTGTTATTTTGGAAAATTTGAAAAAGCTTTCTGAAAGGGGCAGCAATATTTATGTAAGAATGCCAATAATTGCTGGTGTAAATGATGACGATGAAAATATTGATGCAGCAGTTGATTTTATATCAAAGTTAAATATAATACAGGTAAACTTGCTGCCTTATCATAAGATGGGTATGGATAAATATAGAAGACTTAATAGGAAATATAAGCTGTCAGGTTTGGAAACGCCATGGGATAAAGTTATGAATAAAATTGCAGATAAGTTTAAAAAAGCTGGAATAAAAATTAAAATAGGAGGTTAAGTATTATGATGACTGAAAGAGTAAAAAAGTTAAGGGAGCAAAGCTTAAATGCTGTTCCAAGTCTTTCAATGGAGAGGGCAAAAATTGTAGATGAAGTTACTAAAAAGTATGAAGGGACAGTTTCGGTTCCTGTGCTCAGAGCATTGGTTTTAAAGGAGATTAATTCAAGAAAGAAGCTTTGCATTAATGATGGCGAATTAATTGTTGGCGAAAGAGGAGAAGGACCTGCTACAGCTTGTACCTATCCAGAATTGTGCAGTCATACACTTAAAGATTTTGATGTTATGTCACAACGTGAAAGGATAAATTTTACGGTTGATGATGAAGCAAAAAAGTTGCAGAAGGATGTTATAATTCCATATTGGAAAAATAGATCCATGAGATATAAAATTCTTCAAAATGTATCTCAAGAATGGAAGGATTGCTATGAGGCTGGAATATTTACAGAATTTATGGAGCAGAGAGGACCAGGCCATACTGCAGGTGATGATAAAATATATTATAAAGGATTCCTCGATTTTAAAAAAGATATTCAAGATGCAATAAACAAGCTTGATTTTTGTGAGGATGACGAAGCCCTGGATAAAAAGAATGAGCTTGATGCCATGGCAATATGCTGTGATGCAATAATGATTTTAGGAGAGCGATATGTTGCTTATGCAAGGGAATTGGCAGAAAAAGAAGCTGATCCGATTAAGAAACAGGAACTGCTTGATATAGCAGATGTATGCAGTCAAGTTCCAGCACATGCTCCGAGAACTTTCAGGGAAGCACTTCAAATGTATTGGTTTGTACATTTATGTGTTATTACTGAATTAAATCCATGGGATGCCTTTAATCCTGGCAGATTAGACCAGCATTTAAATCCTTTCTATCAAAAGGAAATTGAAGAAGGAACATTAACCCGTGACAAAGCTATAGAATTGCTTGAATGCTTCTGGGTTAAATTTAATAATCAGCCAGCACCACCCAAGGTTGGTATTACATTAAAAGAAAGTTCAACTTACACGGATTTTGCAAATATTAATGTGGGCGGAGTAACTAAAGAAGGTTTAGACGGGGTTAATGATGTAAGCTATATGTTACTTGACGTAATAGACGAGATGCATCTGCTGCAGCCAAGCTCAAATGTTCAAATAAGCAAAAAGAGTCCGCAGAAATTTGTTAAAAGAGCCTGTGAAATCGCCAGAGAGGGTTGGGGACAGCCATCAATGTTCAATACAGATGAAGTTATTCAGGGACTAATGTTTGCAGGAAAATCTCTTGAAGATGCAAGATGCGGTGGAAACAGCGGCTGTGTTGAGTCAGGTGCTTTTGGAAAGGAAGCATATATACTGACTGGATATTTTAATATGAACAAGGTACTTGAAATTACATTAAATAATGGTATAGATCCAATGACAGGCAAAAAACTCGGGCTTGAAACCGGAGATGCTTCAAAGTTTAAAACTTACGATGAACTGTTTGAAGCATATAAAAAGCAGGCAAAATATTTTATTGATATAAAGATAAAGGGCAACAGAGTAGTAGAAAAATTATTTGCAGACCAAATGCCTGAACCATTCCTTTCTGTAGTAATTTCTGACTGTATTTCAAAGGGCAGGGACTATAATGCAGGAGGTGCAAGATATAACTCAACATTTATTCAATGTGTTGGTATCGGAAATATTACGGATGGTTTGTCGGCGATAAAATATAATATATTTGACAAGAAAAACTTTACTATGGCTGAATTATTAGAAGCCATGAAAGATAATTTCCAGGGACATGATCATATTTATAATTTAGTTAGGAATAAGACTCCAAAGTATGGTAATGATGATGACTATGCAGATGATGTAATGAAAACCATATTTGATTTATACTTTAATATTATAAATGGAAGAAGAAATGGAAGAGGCGGATTCCATAAAATAGAGATGCTCCCAACAACATGTCATGTTTATTTCGGAGATGTTATGGGGGCAAGTCCAGAAGGAAGAAAGGCACATATGCCGGTTTCTGAAGGAATTTCTCCAGCACAGGGAGCAGATAAACATGGACCTACGGCAGTTATTAAATCATGTGCAAAAATGCAGCATATAAAAACTGGCGGAACTCTGCTTAATCAAAAATTCACTCCATCTGTTGTGGCAGGTGAAGTTGGACTTGATAATATGGCGAGCCTGGTTAGGACGTACTTTAAAATGGATGGTCATCACATACAGTTTAATGTTGTAGATAGGAAGACCCTTTTAGATGCTCAAAGAAATCCAGATCAATACAATGATCTTATAGTTCGTGTTGCAGGATACAGTGATTATTTTAATAACCTTGACAGGGCATTGCAGGATGAAATAATCAATAGAACAGAACAGACCTTTGAAGCATGCGGCTGTTAAAAATAGGAGTGATAATATGAATAAGACAATAGGGTTCATTGGGTGCGGTAATATGGGTCAGGCAATGATTGGCGGAATATTAAATGCAAATTTAGTAGAATCCGGCAGCATCATTGTAGCTGCCCTTGAAGAAAAGAACTTTAGAAATGCAGTTATAGCAGCATTGAGAAAAACAACTCAAAAATCTGCTGAATTATCTAAATAAAAGATTTAGCGTAATTGCCAAAGAAGAAACTTCATATCTTTGTTTTTATAAATAGAATAGTATAATTATCATTATATTTTGCTAAAATGACTAATTAGAGGATCCTCACTTAATTTTCAAATATTATATTTTTGGAGGAAATTATATGTTAATTACAGTTCTTTATCTTTTACTGGTGGGTTTTGCAGTTTATTTTGCTTTTGTATTTTTTAAGGATTATATAAAAACTTCAAAAGAAGGAAAGTTGGAATCAGGAAATTTTTGGGCAATAGGAGTAATAGGGCTTGTTATGAATTTCTTTGATACCCTGGGAATTGGTAATTTTGCTACAGAAACTGCTGCTCTAAAAAATTTCAAGCTTACCCATGATAGAACGCTTCCTGGAACCCTGAATGTTGCCAATACTATTCCGGTTATAGTAGAAGCATTAATATTCATAACAGTTATCAAGGTTGAACCTGTTACATTATTTTCAATGTTAGCTGCAGCTGTATTAGGAGCACTGTTGGGAGCTGGGCTTGTTGCCAAGCTTGATGAAAGGAAAGTTGAAATTGGAATGGGTATTGCATTACTTGCAGTTGCTTTCATCATGCTTTGCGGCCGATTAAATCTTATGCCGTCAGGCGGAACTGCAGCTGGACTTACAGGAGTAAAATTAATAGTTGCTGTGGCGGGCAATTTCATTTTAGGAGCATTAATGACGCTGGGTATTGGACTTTATGCTCCGTGTATGGCACTGATTTATGCACTTGGGATGAACCCAAAAGTTGCATTCCCAATCATGATGGCCTCTTGTGCTCTTTTAATGCCGGTTGCTTCGGCCAAATTTGTAAAGGATAACGCTTATGACAGAAAGGTATCAATGTCAATTTCAATATTCGGTATTGTGGGGGTGCTGATTGCGGCATATATTGTCAAATCCCTTCCATTAAATATTTTAATATGGGTAGTAATATTTGTTGTAATCTATACAGCTATAATGATGTTAAGATCTGCTAGTCTTCATAAAGCAAAATAAAAGGACAAAAAATATATATAGCAGGAGCGGAGCAGAGGTACTTGCTTTTTTAGTAAGTACCTCTTTATGATATATCATATTATAAAAGAATACTCAGCTATTGGATCACTTTTCTATTCTTCTTACTTAATGGTCTCTTTAATAGTTTTAGAACAGGCACGGGACTCTGTTTTTTTACTTAAGATAAAAGAAACTGCAATGCTTATAATCATGATTGAAAATATAATTGCTAAAGATGATATTATTGAAACATTTATATGGAAAAAGGTAATTGAAAGCTTGATGCCTGTAAATATCAGTATACATGCAACCCCATATTTGACATAGGCAAAATTATTGTGAAGTTTTTCAAGGAGAAAATACATATTCCTGAGCCCCAATATGGCAAATATATTGGAAGTATATACTATAAAGGGATCCGTAGTTATAGAAAATACAGCAGGAATTGAATCTATGGCAAAAATTATGTCTGAACACTCTATCAATATCAGTATTGCAAATAATGGAGTTGCATAAAGAATTTTATTCTTTTTAATAAAAAACTTTTCTCCTGCCAATTCGTTGGAAACCGGGATTATTTTATTGACAAGTTTAATTATTTTGCTGCTGCTGAAATCATTTGAGTTATCCTTCTTTAAAATCATTTTAATACCGCTTATTATGAGAATAAAGCCGAATATATAGAGCATCCAATGAAATTTGTTGACAACAGTAACTCCTAAAATTACAAATATAAATCTCAATATTATCGCCCCAAAAATTCCATAGGTGAGTACTCTTTTCTGATATTGCGGTTTTATTGAAAAACTTTCAAATATAAGCAGAAATAAGAAAAGATTATCCAGACTGAGGCTTTGTTCAATTACGTACCCGCCCAGAAAAGACAGGGCTTTTTCTTGTCCCATGAAAATGTAGATTCCAATATTGAAAAGTAAAGCTGTTCCTACCCAGAAACAGAGGTGAAGCAGTGATTTTCTTGTGGACATAAATTTACCTCCTAAATTTAGTGATTAATAAAAAAAATAAAGACTCCCAACATAATTCATATTTAAAATAGAATTATGTTAAAAGTCTTATTACCCGTGGGTTTACAAAACCAGATTTAAAATATAAATCGAAATGTTGATTTTGTAATTTTAATTACTCCCTCTTAACTATAAATATTCAGTTTCTATATTTATATAATAATATAAATTTTTAATATTATCAAGTTAATAATATAATATAAAGAGTTGTTTTTAAGATATGGGGAATGAAAGAGTTAATAAAAAAGGAAGGTGTAAGTTATGCAGAAAGTGATTTTCCTTGTGGATATGAATGCTTTTTTTATAAGCTGTGAGGCAACAAGACACCCGGAGATTGCTGACAAACCTGCTGTGGTGGCAGGAGATCCTAAGGATCGAAGAGGAATTATCTTGACTGCAAATTATAAAGCTCGAGAATTCGGAGTTAAAACCACCATGACTTTACGGGAAGCATTAAAGCTTTGCCCTGGTTTGCTTATTATACCTCCTGATAAGGAGTTTTATAAGCAAAAATCCTGTGAGGTCATGGATATACTTTCTTCCTATAGCCCTATTATCCAGCAAAATAGTATTGATGAGGCATGGCTTGACATGACAGGGTGTGAGAGAATATTTGGAAAGCCTATGGAATCAGCAGAACTTATCAGTTACCATATCAAGAATAAACTGGGGCTTGGATGTTCCATAGGCATATCCGAAAATAAATTTCTTTCAAAAATGGCTTCTGAAATGAAGAAGCCGCTGGGAATTACAGAGCTTTGGAGAAAGGATATTGAATTTAAATTATGGCCCATGAGCATTCGGTTCATGTATGGAATCGGGAAGCAGACTTCACGGAAACTGCAGTGTATGGGAATTGGTACTATTGGAGAACTGGCGCTTTATGACAGAACATATCTTATAAAAAGATTTGGAAAGGTTGGGGAAAAAATTCATCATCTCGCCAATGGTATTGATGATTCAGACTTGAAACCACGTCTGCAAAATGATGTAAAATCCATTGGAAAGTCTATTACAGTGCCTCATGATATATTTAATATGGAAGATGCTAAAATTATTTTGATGCAGCTTTCCGATGAAGTGGGAATGACTGCCAGAAAATATAAGAAAAAGGGTCATACCGTACAAATAAGCATTAAATATTCAAATTTCAAGTCTGTTACAAGACAGACAACTGTTGTGCCAACTTGTCTGTCTAAAGAAATTTATTCAGCAGGAATTCAGCTGCTTGAGAAAAGCTGGGATGGGCGGCTGCCAATACGGCTGCTTGGAATAAGCATCAGTGGTTTTGTGGATAACTGCAGAATAAAGCAAATATCCATGTTTGACATGATGAAAAGGGATTGTGAAAAGGAGCATTTAGACAAGGACAATAAAATAGAAGATGTTATTGATGCCATACGCGAAAAATATGGCTCGTCAATAATCAGACGTGCAGCTTTGATAAAAAATAAAAAGAATGGAGGGCAGGCAAATTAAATTTTTGTATATATAATTAAATTTTTCATTTAAATTTAATTATGTAATTATAGCTCTTAATAACTTCATTATGGGGTTAAAATCTATGTATTTTAGACTTTGACTTTCTTTGACCTTAGTTGTATTATAATAACTGTAATAAGGATTACCTCTACAGAAGGTAATCATAACAACATAATGATTTATGAGGAGGTAGAGATTATGTTTGATATGGTTCCATTTAAAAAGAATAATTCATTAACAAGGGGTGATGTATTTGATAGCTTTGTAAATTCATTTTTTAATGATGATTTCTTTGCACCAGTTAATATAAATGGATTTGGCAAGGGATTCAAAGTTGATCTTAAAGAAAATGAAACAAATTATGTAGTTGAGGCCGATCTTCCAGGAATAAATAAAGACGCAATAAATGTTGATTATAGCAACAATTATTTGACTATATCCGCAAAGAGGGAAGATTCCAGGGAAGATAAAAGTGAAAACTTTATAAGACAAGAGAGAAGTTATGGAGAGTTTAAAAGAAGTTTTTATGTTGATAATGTAGATGAAGATAATATTAATGCTTCCTTTAAGGATGGAGTACTGAAGGTAAATCTTCCAAAGTCTGAAAAGGGCAGTGATAATACTAAAAAGATAAATATTAAATAGTTAATACAGATAAAACAGGGTACTGTCAAAATTTACGACAGTACCCTGCTTTATTTTACTATCTGGGTATGTATGATTTTGCCTTCTGCATATTTTACTAGGAGTTTTCTGCAGTAGTCCATATATTCTTCCAGATTTTTATCTCCGTTGAAGGAGACTATGTTCATCAAGAGTCTTTTGGTACCTTCTGTTACCATGGCTCTTATGGAATCGGAGGTGGTGCTTCCAAATTTACCCCTGCCATCCTCAAATACAGGCATATTTGATAAATTCACCTGACCCTTGCCAATACCCTTGTAGGATTCACCTTCGCTTCCTATGGTAAAGCAAATTTCCGAATCTATCTTGTCTAAATCATAGGCACATACTGAATGAAAGGAGTATATGGAAATCAGATTGTTTATATCCACTATGTTGTTGACCTTATAGAGTTTGTTCCCCTTTACTATACGCCGTGTCAAGGATTCAGATGAAACCCTGTATCTGCTGGGATCCTTTCCTAGTTTTTTATATGCATCCCTTGCTGCACATATATTGGGGATCTTTAAAACGTCCGGCAATTTATACTGTGAAGCAATCTTATCCGATAGTGATGATATTTCTTCCGTCAACATGTCATCTGACTCTTTTACCTTGACAGCTGCCTCTATAGAGCCTATGACAATTTTATCATAAAGTATATTTTTTAAGCAGTCGTTAATTTTTATGTTTATCATAAATTATATCTAGTGAAGGATTGTATCTGAAATACAGAGCTTTCACTAAAGTTCGCCTCCTTTTATTATAAAATAAATTGATTTTATAAAATTATTATAACACATAAACAAGGTTGGAATTTTACTGACAGAAGGAATTATGATAAAGTAAAATCAGAGACATGTATATGGAGGAGTGAAAAATTTATGAAAGCTAAGTTTGACAATCTGATAAAGGAAGTATTGAAATTAAAAGTTCACAGTGTTTCCATGGTGGATACTTCAAAAATTAAATTTTCTACAGAGTATAGAAATGCCTGTAAATCAAATGTGTGTGGTATGTATGATACCAATTGGATGGGACCTCCTGCAGTGGGATCTGTTGAAGAATTGATAGATAAGGCAAAACAGCATAGACAGGGAATTTTAATACAGACAGTACATGAACTGTCTGATTTGTATGATACAAAAGCTGTGGAAGAGGCAGAAAAGTCTCATAATGAAGTATTTGCAAAAGTTGTTCAAAAAGTGAAAGATGAATACGGGTTTAAGGATGTTCTTCCTTTAAGTGTAGGCTGCTGCAGGATATGTAAAAGATGTGCCTACCTTGATGGGGAAAAATGCAGAAATCCTGACAAAAGTTTTTCTTCATTGGAGGCCTATGGCATTAATGTGATGGAGCTGGAGGAAAGCTGTGGAATGTCTTATTATAATGGGGAAAACACCATTAGTTACGTAGGGCTTATACTTTTTAATGAAGCTTAAAGAGCTAGATGTGAATATATTTTGTGTCAGGAGATAATTTTGATATATCTCCTGATGATAAGTAAACAAGATGTTAAAAATCCACTCGTAATGTTCTTTATATCTGATTGGTATGTTCATCATAAAAGCATCCTTTTTCACAATAACCATAGGGGAACCATGTGCAGGTGACACAGATTTTTTTGAAGGCTTTCAGGGTTAAATTTTTTCTTATTGAATCCAATAAGGTTCCATATGGATACACATTGTTTACTCTGATTTTCAAAGTTTCTAAAACACTGGTGTCGAAGAAAGAAACTTTATCTTCGCTTTCACAGCAATCATTTTCTAATACATGAGGACATGCTATACAGATGTCATCAATTTTTGATACAACTTTTATTAAAGTGGTGTCTTTAAGAGAGTTCACTACTTTGTCCATGTTTTTTACAAAAGCCCTGCTGTAGCCTTTTCCCAAATATCCTTGAATACACAACAGATGGTGAGCTCTTAAAGTTAGCATTTTATCAGGTTTGCCTTTAAAAGAGATTGTTTGATTTTATGTCCGGCTAAATAGGCAACTATGATTTTTACAGTATCAAGAGGGACAAATGGAACTACACAGAGTAATATTGATTTTTGAATTGGTACATTTGTTATAAAGTGAAATTGAATTGTACCTATAGAATAACAAATTATTAGAGATACTATAAGGCCTAAAATTGACACTATAGGGCTAAGATCCTTTTCTGAAATTTTTCCAATGATGCATGAGATTATTGGATAGCTTATTAAAAATCCTCCGCTTGGTCCAACTATGGTTTGCAGTCCGCCGGTGAAACTTGCAAACACAGGTATTCCAATTGCTCCAAGAAGTAAGTAGATGATCTGAGATAATGTTCCTAAACGACTGCCTAAAATTATAGCTGATATATATACTGCGAATACTTGAAAAGTAATTGGCACAGGCGTAAAGGGCAGCGGTATGGAGATCTGAGCTAATATTGCTGTTATGGCTGTAAAAATGGCGGCAGTACTCATTTCTTTAATTGAAAAATGTAAGTTCATAATAATGGCATCTCCCTGAAATTGATTGTTAACATATAATATAATTACGGTTAACAATTATATTATACTTACAGTATAAGTTTTTGTCAATAAGACATTGTTATAAAATCTGGCTTTTTTGAAGTGGGGCATAAGCGGCACTGTACCCTGGTATAAGTTCTTCCAGAGTTAGGATAGAAAAAACATTTCCTATAAACAAACTCCAGCTGAATTTAAAAACATTTAATATATAAAAATAAGCACCGGTAAGCAGTGCTTATTTTATATATTAAGGTTATTTATATATTATCCTGATCCGTTAAAATAACAGGGCCATTATCCGTTATAGCAATAGTGTGTTCATATTGTGCAGATAAACTCCCGTCGGCAGTACGTGCAGTCCAGTTATTAAGGTCTACAGTAACTTCATAAGTGCCTATGTCTATCATGGGCTCTATGGTAAGTACCATTCCATCTTTTAATTTTAGACCCCTGCCTGGTTTTCCATAATGGGGAACAGCTACATCATCATGCATTACTTTACCTATGCCATGACCTGTATAATCTCTTACCACCGAATAGCCAAGGGGCTCTGCATAAGATTGTATTTCATGACCTATGTCACCTATTCGGTTTCCCACTACTGCCTTTTTAATACCCCTGTAAAGGCATTCCTTTGTAACCTTCATAAGATCCCGGGCTTCTTTTGAAATATTGCCTACTGCGTAGGACCATGCGGAATCTGCCAGCCAGCCATTCAAGTTTACAACCATATCAATGGTTACGATATCCCCTTCCTTTAAGGGCTTTTTATTTGGAAACCCATGGCAGACTTCATCATTTACTGAGGCACAGGTGGCATATGGAAACCCCATATATCCTTTCTGCTCAGGTTTTGCATGGTTTTCTTTCAGGTATTTTTCTACAAAAGAGTCTATTTCCATGGTGGTTATGCCAGGTTTTATCATTTTTCCTATTTCTTTATGGCAGGATGCAAGTATTTTCCCTGCTGCTGCCATATAGCCTATTTCCTTTTTAGTCTTTATATATATCAAAATTATCGCCTCTATTTCAAAAATTATTACATGAACACTTACTATTTTAACATATTCCTTTATAAAAAGAACTGTTAATGAATTTTTTTTGCAGTTCATTGTGATATCAATATAAAATTACAGATTTTTCATTATATTGTCTGCAAAGTTTTTTGCTCTCAGCTCTATATCAGGTATTTTGAATATGGCTTTGGGATCATTGGCGGTTTCCATGATTATTGAATTGGGAGGCAGCCTGAATCCTTTGTTTATATTCAATGATCCTATAAGTTGTTTTGCTACGGAGTCACTTCCTGAATTTCCTGAAATTATTATTCCAAATAAGGCCTTATTGTAAAAACTTATCTTATGGTATAAAACAGTCAGCCTGTTTATAGTGGCAGTTAAATTGGCACCAATGGAATCATTGTAATTTGGACACAGCCATACCACTGCATCTGAAGATTCTATAGAAGGCAGTACATTTTCTATCATGAATCCTCCGTAAAAACAACTGTTCTGTTTGCCATAGTGCAGACAGAGTCTGTAGTGGCAACCTTTGCAGTCAAGTACCTTGCCGTTTTCAATCTGCAGTTCCTCTATGGATATTTTTTTTAAATATTTAGAGGACAAGTGCCACAGATCAAGTGTATTGGATATCTTGTGAGGAGATGAGTATAAAACTGTTATTTTTTTACCCACTGGTTTAGGTTTATATTCTGCCAGCCTTTTCCCAAGTTTGGAACTTAAATTTATACATATTTCATCCAGGGGAAGATGAAGGGATTTCTGCCAGGTTAAAAAGTTTTTAAAATTTGCGGTAGCTTCCACCAGAGGATGGCCTATAAAATTACATCCCATATTATTGGCCATAAAAATTATATCCTGGGCAGCTCTTTTTGTTCCAAGATCAGAACTGCTGTGAATGAGAAGGGCGGCAGTGGAGCCCTGAAAAGTATTTGTGGATTTTAAATCTAAATTGCTGAAAAAATTCAGCATGGGTATATCAAAACAGGTATTGTCCAATTCCAGTAAAAATAATATTTTTTTATTTTTGAAATTGCTGTAATGGACATGAACACTGCTTATATAGTGTATGATGTCAAATTCTTTTATAAAGCTGTCTAACATTTTCTTTAGTTGAGCAGATATCTTGTCATTCGGGCATATAACGTAAAGTTCTTCCACAATTTCACCCCCATAAAGAATGTTATAAGCAGGTTTAGTATTTAAATTTCAATAATTGGTTGTAGGTTTTCTCCAATTTATAAAATAGTGGCTCTTTCATATCTTTATAATATTCCAATTTTGTTCCATAAGGAAGAAGTTTGTTCCTGCATCCCATAAAAGCTCCTCCCAAGAAAGTACTGCTGTAGTTCCACTGGCTTTTTATAGTTTTTATAATGGAAAAAGCACCTGAAGACATAGCAGGGGCAATATAGGGTTTAAAACCTAGAGCACGCATGTCCAGGTTGGCATTTTTGGCTTTTTCCGTTAAATAGTCGGAGGTCTTTTCATCATAATTTTCAATACTGTTTGCAACTACAAGACCTTCACCATGGGGACCAAAGGATCTTCCCTCCTGAAGGAAATTCTCGGCACCAGTGATTTTCCCAGCATAATAGTTGGCCCTTGCATTCATTACACCCAGACCATATCCTCTTATTTGATCAGGTGACAACCCCACGTTAAATGCTGATTTGCACAGTAAGTCCACAGGATCTGAAACTACTGCAAATATACCGGAAAAATTACAATCCCTGGCTTTTTTAGCATAGCTTTTTATTATTTCTGAGTTTCCCTTAAATTGCAGGAGCCTTACATCGGATACTTTTTTACCTATTTCAGGCACACCTGCTGAAACACAAAATATAAACATATGACATTTAAATAAATCATCTTCCTTTTCCAAAGGAAGGATCTCAGGAAATACAGTATGAGGATCTGAATCTGTAATTTGATTGCATTCATATTCCCATCTCTTGATTTTATTTTTATCCCTGTCATATATTGATATGGTATTTATACAGTTTCCCCCTAATATTCTGAGACCTGTAATTAAAGTTCCGCCTACATCACCCAGCCCAGCTAGGGTTAAATCCCATTTACGGAAATTTTTATTGCCGTAGAATACCGGAATAGTATGGTCTAACTTTTCTTCCCAATTTGGGTAAGCTGTGTTTAAACATAGAAGTTTATTTTCCTCAATGGATTTTAAGATCCACTTTGGAAGGTTATAGTTAATCTGATTCCTATGCCATATTAAACCCAGGTTTTCGTATTTTGAAAATATTTGAGAAGGATGGGTTATATAATAACACAGCTTGGATTTGTCCGTGTCTGAATTTATTAGTCTGTAAATATATCCTCTGTAAAGGGAAGCTGCTTTTTCAGTAAGAAGTTTAAAAGGTAAGGAAATATCAGATATAAGTAATTTGTTTTTATAAAGATAATAGTAAAACTGCATTTTAACACCTCATTTTATAAGACTAGCATATGTTTTTACTGAAAATAACTGATTTTGTCTACTCGAAAGCATGATTCATTCTGATTAAAAGCTCCAGATCATTTTTGATATAACTGGATGCAGGTAAATTCAGATTATAACTGATGTTTTCACCCAGATCGGGACATCTCGGTATGGCAAATACCTGACCTAGGGAAGATAAGGTTAAGTTTTTTTCATGCATGATGTGATATTCTTCTTCTATTGTTTCCAATATACTCAAACTATTCTCCAGACAAGTCCTTGATAAATTATATATGTTGGATTTTGGAGTGTCTCTTATAAATGCAGGATATGTGTAAGGTAAAATTAAGTTTATTGAAGGAAGAAGGTTTCTTTCAGGATAGCTTCCTCTAAAAAGTGCATCACCGCCTATAAATGGATATAGGGAGTTCTCATTAAACCATAATTTCAACCTGGGAATAAAATATACACTTTCTACAGATCTGCCCTGCATATCCATGAGATCTTTACCTCTTCCGGATAAAACTCCTACGATAATTTTTTTTACCTCTATGCCTTCATCTTTAAGAATAGGGTCCACTGCTTTTATTCTGTACCCTTTATGGAGTAAATCATCTACTAATATTACAGGGCGCTGAAAAGCTTTTATCATTTTTATCTGTGTACTCAAGTTCAGGTAATGGGGAAATTCACCTATTATGAATTTCCTCATGTCGGGAAAAAATAATTTTTCCGTATGCAGTGCCTTGGTGACGGTATTTGGTATCACATACCGCTCAAGTATATTGCCATAAGGTACACACATGGATTCACCTAGCTTTTTAGGCATTAAATTATCGGTGGGGACCATATTTTCCCTGCAGATTTTTCTTATTAAACATTGATATACAAAATTTACATTAAAGGAAATTATCAGTTCTCCAGGGTATAATTCAGACATACTTCCAATTAATTTTTTACGGCATTGAGTTAAAGTTTCCATAACCTTAGGGTTGCTTCTAAAGGGTTCTTTTATGATATTTTGTATGTCAAAATTAATTATGCAAGGGGTGCTCATGTTAACTGCATATACAGGACTGCTGTCATCACAAAAGGGCACCTCTGTGAATCCATACAGTTTTAGCAGGGGAAAAATATCTTTACCACTCAGTTCTTTGTTAAAAGCATTTCTGTACACAGCATATTCATAATCCCTGGATACATATAGAGAAATAGTTTCTGTGAGAAGAATCTGAGAAAGTTCCTCACTTTTATATGTATCCTTAATGTAAAATCCATCTATTGATATAATTCTGCCTGTACTATTTTCACGTATATATTGAGATACGGTGGTACTTTTAAATTCATCATACAATGTAGAAGAGCGAATCCAATGTAAAATACAAAATCCAAGGATTTCCCCTGTATTGGTATTTTTAAGAAATACAATGCCAAAAGAAGGCTTACGGGATATCTCTTTTATTTTACGTATAAGTTCATTAGTGCAGCCAGAAATGCATTGACTTATTTTAATCAGAATTTCATCATTAAACTCTTCGAAAATTTCACTGTCAAGCCATAGTGAGCTTATGGAATATTTATCTTGTGATTCCCTTTGATAGAATCCATTTGCATATATGTACTGTTCGGCCATAGGGTCTACCAAAGTAGAAATATCCCTGCTGTCGTCAATGGAAGTTCTGATCTGGCTGGAACTTATGCTGGAATACTTTGAAGTCAGGCTCAGTATAATTACATCTCCCTCTATTTTTTTTACAGCCGGTTTTAAGTCATTACCTTTCCCTCTTTCAAATATTATATGAGAAAAGGTGTGAATGGAATTTCCGGTTTTAGAAGCCTTATAACTGGATGCATTCAAAAGAACATCACTGCCTATGCACATGTAAACTTTTGAACCGGGGAAATTTTCTCTCAATGTTTTTAAGTTTGACTGATTGGATATATTTGTAGGATACATGTCAGGATAAACATATATGTTCAATTCACTGGCTATGGACATAGTTACTATACTTCTTCTTAAAAGATTAGGCAGAGTCTTTTTGGACCAGGAAAATTCATCTATGGCCAAATATACTTCAAAACCCAAATCACGAATGTATTTTGCTATTTCCTTGTGGCTTAATGAAAAAGGATCAAAGGTTCCAGGGAAAAAAGCTATTTTTGAAGGAACAGGTATATCTATGTCACCATAAAAGAAATTAAAATCCGATATAAATCTATATATGTGATTTAAGCTGGCGGCTCTGGTTAAAAACAGTATTTCCTCATCGTTTTCATTGTCTGTAATTAATGTGAGTATTTTCTTAGCTATGAGTTTGAATATCAAATTTTTCTTAGTTAAATCCATGAAGGGGGTATCAAAAATTTCCTTGCCTATAACACTAAAGGCGGATTGTTTGACCTGGGGGTTATAGTCACCCAGACCATTCAGCAATATACCCAGCATTTTATTCAATCTTTTTAAATAAGTGCTTTCAGTTTCTTCAAAACGATCACTGTAAAGCTGGTAATGGGATATAATAGTCCCAACGGTTTTAAATATTAGAGATTTCAAATTTGAATTTGAAGTTTTAATTTTGTAAATTGAATCATCTATGAATTCATCCAGTTCTTTTGGCTGAAGCCACAAAGCCGCCTGTCCCGTGTATCTTGGAATGTATTCTGTGAATCTATTCCCCTCTATCTCCAAAGCTCTTAAAAGTTCCACTGCAACTTCATTTCTTTCAGCTAGTGAAAGATAAGGCATAATCTTTAATACAGCAGCTCCAGCTGTATTCCTGACACTTTCTACAGCACTTACTTTTAGCAGGTTGCAAAAATGTATAGCTGTATGGAGACCTATGGATTGGGGATTATCAAGGGCATGATACAGGAGAAGTTCCACTTGATTTTTTTTCCTTATCCAATCTGTATCAGTTTTTAAGTTGCTTAAAAATATATCTGTTACAACTTTCGAGTTTAAATCACAGTAATATTTGAATATATTACTGGTGTCAGCTAAATTCAGCTTTTTATTTATCTTGAACAGGAGAAAATTTTCAGCTGAAGTTTTACTTCTTGTAGTTACGGAATTAAAATAACTCTTTATCTTTTCAGAAATATGACGTTTGTGCAAAAATTTATCTGAAAGTATCAGAATGATTTCCAGAGCTTCCATTCTTATTGTACTGTTTCTCTTCTTCAGCTTGGAAAATATATAGTAAAATAAAATTTCTTCATTTTCTTTGGAGAGATAATTCCAGGGTATATATTTGGAAGTTTCAAGTAAGAAAATTTCATAATTTGCACTTTTATATTTTTCATCTTTATAAAATCTCACAAGCACATCAATGTATTTTACTATAAATGATTCTTTACAATTTGTGAAGAGCGAGTTTATCATAATGCTTATGCTGTAGCTTATATTGAATTTATACGTTGAGATTATCTTGTAGCTGGGCGATAACATAATGTCCATGTATTTTTTAAGCAGACTTGTACTGGATGTAATTGGAGGCGGTATTTTTACATCCTGGGGCAATTCTTTTCTGTAGTCTTCATCAAAAGTGGCTATGAGAGTTCCCATCAATTCCGCACAATGTCTTCTTATATCGTCTTCAGGATGAACAAGGTTTTCATATAAGAATTTTAGGGTTTGAAGTTTTTGCTTTTGGGTAAGATAAGTGGAGTATTCCTGAAATATTCTTATATATTCCCGAAACACTTTCCAGTCATTTTCACTTCGTGTCATTTCCAGTATGGCGTCAAGGGAATATTCATCCCTAAGCTGATACATGAGATTTATATTATGATTTATTGACAGATATTTCAGGTTTTGAACTATGTCATTTCCCTGAAGTAAAGTATAATTTTTGATTTTTGTTTCAATAAGACTGCATTTTTGTTTTGGTTCTGTATCAATTCCCATATCCAGGAGAAAATTTTCAAAATCCTTTAATTTGGCATAAACTCTTTTATATCGTTTACTTTTTTGTAAATTCATATTCTCCAATTTACTTGAAATTATATAAAAAGATTCATCCAGCGAAAACAGCTTCATATAAACTCTGCCATTTCCAAATTCATTTTTTATCCTGAAATCAGAATATATAAGAAGCAGGGACTCTAAAGAAAGATTCTCCAGTTCCAAGTCCCAAACGGAGTGATTTATAGCTATATTTCTTATATAATTTATGCCGCATCTTTTAAACCATTGATCTGTATAGTAATAGTGCAGATGGGGAACTCGTTTGGATTCTGTATATTTACATCCGTACTTGCCTATATCATGACCGGCAGCGGCACCGGATACCCTTCCAAGATCTACGGGAATGTCTATGCTCTTTAACTGTCTTGCTATGTAAAGAGATAAATAATGTACTCCGCATATGTGCTCCAATGTAGTGAAACCGGTTATCTCCCCGTTTATTTTCATCATTTCATAGGTGTATTGTGATGAAAAGGATTTTATAAATTTTTTGTACTCCTCAGGATGCTCCAATTCCGATTCTTCTTTTGAAGTTAAAAATTGAAGAGGATAGAGACTTTCCCAGGTACCGTCCTGAGAATTTTTTTGTATTTCACACAGTACATTAAATATGGCCAGATATAGTTCACAGGGCTCGGTTAGCTGTGGATCCATTTTTATAGTTGTATTTTCTGGAAAATTTTTACGCAGAGTGTATTGGTATAAATATAAGAGCCAATTATCAGGTGATCTATGCTTTGACAGTGCATCCAGCATGGGGTTACATAATTTAATGGTGCTTTTGGCAGAAAAATCTTTATTATTGATTTGATTTTTAAGGGTATCTTTGAATTTGCTGCTTTTTATGTTTTTATCCACAATATATTTATTTATATTATGCTTTTTCAGCCATTTTGTATTTGTGATTTTTCTAAAGACTCTATTATAAGTTTCTATATAAGATATAGGGTTCATAGGTCACCTCCAAATATACTCTTTACAGAAATTATATACTTTTTATAAATTTTTTTCAAAAGAAAAATAAATTACAGCAATTTGGAATTTTTTATTACTAGTATTTGTGGTATAATCACTAATAATAATTGAAGATAAGGTGCTTTTATGACTTGTCATTTGATATTTTAGAATGTGTTACATAGGAGGTAATGTTATATGAAACCAACAAAAAATAAACTTGTAATAGTAGGTACAGGGCATGTAGGCTCTGCAGTATTGAATTGTGCGCTTTCACTTAATTTAATATCTGAAATTGTCACTATTGATAAGATTAAAGAGAAAGCTGCAGGAGAGGCATTGGATTCTACTCATACCACATCTTTTACTTATAGTCCAAATGTAAAAATTCATTCTGGCAGTTATGAAGAATGCAGGGATGCCAAAGTCATAATAATAGCTGCTGGGCCAAGCATAATGCCAAATGATAAATCTGACAGGACAGTTTTGGCAGAGAAGAATGTTGAAACAATGAAAGATGTAATGTCTTCTATAAGCAAATATACAAAGGATGCAGTGATCATAATAATAACCAATCCGTTGGACACCATGGTGTATTATGCTGAGAATTATTTTGAATATCCAAAGAATAAAATATTTGGTACAGGAACCAGCCTTGATTCTTCACGTTTCAGGAGAATTATTGCCAATAAATACAATGTAGATCCTAAAAACGTCCATGGATATATGCTTGGAGAACATGGCAATTCATCTTTTCCAACATGGAGTCTTTTAAATATCGGAGGAGTTCCCTGTGATAGATTGGATGAATATTTTAAACCGGAAGAACCGCTGGATCGTGAAAAAATAGCTGCCAAGGTGGTGGATGTAGCTTATGATGTTCTTCATCTTAAGGGATTTACCAGTGCAGGAATTGCCATGGCAGCTTGTAGGCTTGCAAAGGCGGTTTTATTAAATGAACACAGTATCATGCCTGTTTCAACTACTCTTGAAGGAGAATACGGGTTAAAGAATGTAGCATTAAGTCTTCCTTGCATTATAACTGAAAATGGAGTGGAAAAGAGAATTGAAGTACCGCTTTCGGATGATGAAGTAGTAAAACTAAAAGCCAGTGCAGAAAATATTTTAAAAACAATGAAGGTTGCGGGATTGGCAAAATAGTTTTTATTAATAAGGAGATTTTTTAGTCATTTGGAAATATAGCTGAATCTTCTCAAAGCCAGGCAGAATTTGCAGAAAAGCTCACAGTTATGGTAAATAAATTTAAAATATAAAAGGAAGTAGCATTGTATGAGGAAATTTAAATTTAGAATTTGGGATAATGAAAATAACTGTTTTTATATAAGTGAAAATCCTTATCTTGAAGATGGGACAAAAGAGGAAGAGAGATTTATAACTACAGAGTTTACAGGGTTAAAGGATAAAAGTAGAAGAGATATTTATGAAGGGGATATTATAGGAATAAACAGGGAGCAAACTTCACTGAGATTGCCTGTGAAGTTCGGAAGATATTCTTTTGATAAATTAATAGGTGAGTGCGGTGAAATTAGTGATTCCACAGAATTATATGGTTTTTATGTGGAAAATGAATATCTGTATATTCAGATGCTCAATGGAAATGTAGAAGTTTTGGGTAATACATTTCAGAATAAAAAAGCTTCAGATTAATTTATAAATACCAGATTAAAATAGTACATGAGATATTTTAATCTGGTATTTTTTAAATGTACTTTTTTTCTTCACGGAGAAAAATATTTGTGGTTTTATCGTCATGATTGCACATGACAATGGTTTTTAAATCCACATCATTCTTCCTTAAGAACTCCACTGAAATCTTGAGAAGTATTTCCGCACATTTTTCTTTTGGAAATCCAAATACACCGGAACTTATGGCGGGTATTGATATGGAAGTCAAATTGTAATACTCTGCCAGATTAAGTACGCTGGTTACAGCCTTTGCTAATTTTTTTTCTTCATTTCCTTCTCCCATTATAGGTCCTACAGTGTGTATTATAAATTTACAGCTTAAATTATGACCATATGTTATAACAGCTTTTCCAACAGGTAGAACACCTATTCTTTTTATAAGTTCATCACTGTCTCTTTGTATTTCAATCCCACCTGCTCTCACTATAGCCAGAGCTGCTCCGCCTCCATGATTTAGAGAACTATTTGCAGGGTTTACTATAGCATCACTTTGCTCTTTTGTTATGTCTCCCTTTTTGATTAAGATTTTTTTATTATCTATTTCAATCAAGGTAATCATCTCCCCTTAAAATATTTCAAGTCAGTTAAATAAGGCAGCCCACAGTTAAGGAGTCAATAATGAGTAATCAATAGCCACGGCTGAAATTTTTCAACAAAATTAAAAAATTTCTTCAGCAGCTCTCAACTCTTAACTATAAATGATATAGTTATTGGAATTTATATGAAAGAATTGGCATATGTCATTTATTTCATGGAGAGTTGCATCGTTTATTGGAATTCCATTTTTGATCTTGTCATTATAGGATTCTACTTCTTTTTCACCGTGGGTGTATATTCTGACTGCTCCTTTTGCCTTCTTGGAATTTCTAAGTTCATTTAAGTATTTGGAAAGCCTGTTTTCAATGGATTTTTTATCTCCAAATATTCCATAGTCTATTGCACATAAATAATGGCAGGTACCTGATCCGCCAGAACCATCCAGATGAACATAATTCCCGGTAGAGCCATCTGATAAAATTGCCGTAAATATTTCAACCGCCAGGGCGAAACCATATCCTTTGTGTCCACCTGTTAATTCTTTAGAACCTCCCAGTGGAAGTAATCCTCCACCCAGTTTTTTGGGAACATTGTACAATATATCATAAGGGTCCGTAGTGTCTTCCCCATCTTTGTTTAATGCCAGTCCTAAGGGCAGAGGTTCCTGCTTTTTATTATAAACTTCAATTTTACCCCTTGTAACCACGCTGGTAGCCATGTCCATTAGAAATGGGTAGGGCTCAGATGGCATGGATAAAGCAATGGGATTCGTACCCAGCATAGCTTCCCTGCCAAAAGTAGGAACTATAACGGCTGGTGAATTGGTCATGGATATGCCCATAAGTCCTGCTTCTTCCGCCATTTTGGCATAATATCCTGCAATACCGTAATGATTGGAGTTTCTTACTGAAACCATTCCGATTCCTGAAGTCTTGGCTTTTTGTATAGCAAGATTCATGGCCCTTTTACCTGTCAGCTGTCCCATTCCTGCCTGGCCGTCTATAACCGCTGATATGGGCGTTTCTTTTATGATTTTTGGGCTGGAGTTTACTATTATTAATCCTTGCTTTATTTCACTGTAATATTTCACTAACCTTTGGATGCCGTGAGATTCAATACCAAATAAATCCGATAATAGCAATACATCTGTAATAGTTTTACTATCTTTCTCACTGAACCCAAATTTTTCAAAGACAATATGGCATAGTTTTTTCAATCCTTCATATTTAACTTTTGAATATGACATTTTTAGCCCCCTATATTAATGTATTAAAAATCATGTACATGTATTAAAATTTTAGCATGTAATTACATATTATAATAATATATTTTGCTGTTTAATTCCAGTGGATTTCAGACAAATTTAATTCATGCTTTTTATTAAATTCACCATTTCAATAGCTGACACTGCACAATCATAACCTTTATTGCCTGCTTTTGTACCAGCTCTTTCAATTGCCTGCTCAATATTTTCTGTGGTGAGCACGCCAAAAATAACGGGAATGCCGGAGTTCAACGAAACCTGTGCGATACCTTTGGATGCTTCATTGCACACATAATCATAATGTGATGTAGCTCCTTTTATTACTGCTCCCAGGCAAATAACTGCATCATATTTACCTGACACTGCCATTTTTGATGCTATTACAGGAATTTCAAATGCCCCGGGAACCCATGCAACTTCAATATCATTTTCATTTACGTTGTGTCTTTTAAGTCCGTCTAATGCCCCATCCAGCAGCTTTGAAACGATGAATTCATTGAATCTTGCGGCAGCAATGCCAATCCTAATACCCTCTGATACTAAATTTCCTTCATAAACTTTCATTTGCTCCTTCTCCTTTAACATATTAATAATTTAAAATATGACCCATTTTTTCCTGTTTTGTTTTCAGATAAAAAGTATCGTATTGAGATGCTCTCATCTGAATTGGTACTCTTTTAACAATATCTATGCCATAAGCAGACAGCTGCTTTATTTTATCAGGGTTATTTGTCATTAACCGTATTTGGTTTACCCCCAAATCTTTCAGAATTTGTGCGGCAATACAATAATCTCTTAGATCTTCTTCAAAACCAAGGGCAATATTTGCCTGAACAGTGTCTAAACCTGTATCCTGCAGTGCATAAGCTTTCAATTTGTTGATTAGCCCAATGCCACGTCCCTCCTGGCTCATGTATAAAAGTATGCCCCTTCCTTCTTCTTCAATTTGAGTCATGGCTTTTGCATATTGCTGACCACAGTCGCAGCGCACTGATCCAAAGGTGTCTCCGGTTAAACATTCAGAATGTACTCTGCATAAAACTGACCTGCCGTCCGAAATATCACCCTTCACAAGTGCAATATGGTGCTCTCCGTTAATTTTGTTGATATATCCATAAGCTGTGAATTCACCGTATTTTGTAGGCATTTTTGTATTTACCACTTGTTCAACAAATTTTTCTTTTTGCTTTCTGTAATACTGCAGGTCTTTAATTGTAATAAATTTTAAATCATGTTTTTTAGCAAATTCAATTAGGTCAGCAGTTCTCATCATGGTGCCGTCGTCTTTCATTATTTCACAGCAAAGCCCGCACTCTTTGAGCTTTGCCAATTTCATCAAATCAACAGTAGCTTCCGTATGGCCGTTACGTTCTAGAACACCATAGTCTTTGGCAAGCAGCGGAAACATATGTCCGGGCCTTCGAAAGTCCTCTGGCCTGGAATTATCATCTACACATTTTAAAGCGGTTATGGAGCGCTCTGCTGCTGAGACTCCTGTGGTTGTAGTTATATGGTCAATGGATACAGTAAAAGCTGTTTCATGATTATCTGTATTGTTTGAAACCATTTGTGGAAGATTTAATCTGGAAACCAGTTTACTGCCCATAGGCATACAGATAAGGCCTTTTGCATGGGTTGCCATAAAATTTACATTTTCTTGTGTGGCAAATTCTGCGGCACAAATTAAATCTCCTTCATTTTCCCTGTCCTCATCGTCGGTGACTACTATAATCCTGCCCTGTCTTAGATCCTCTAAAGCTTCTTTAATTGTATTAAATTTAAACATACTTATTATCTCCTTTGATTAAAATCCATTTTTTGTCAAGAAGTTCATGGTAATTTTATCTTGATCAGCCTGCTTTGATTTATCAACAGCTAAAAATCTTTCTATATATTTGCCTATAATATCAACTTCTAAATTCACGGTTTTTCCAATGCTTTTTCCCGTCAAAGTAGTAGAACTTACTGTATGTGGTATGATTGACACTTGAAAACTATCTGAATCTACTTTTACAACGGTTAAACTGATTCCGTCTATTGAAATGGAACCTTTTTCCACAATATATCTCATTATCTTTTCAGAGGTGGTTACTGTAACCCAAAGGGCATTGTCATCTTTTCTTAAATTGCTTATGATACCTGTGCCGTCTATATGCCCAGATACAATGTGACCGCCAAAACGCCCATTTATTGACATTGCCCTCTCAAGATTTACATTGATTCCAGATTTTAAGGCTCCTAATGAACTTCTGCTTAAAGTTTCGCTCATTACATCCGCTGTAAAAACTTTGTTTTGAAAACTGCACACCGTAAGGCATACTCCATTTACCGCAATACTGTCACCTTTTTTTAAATCATTAAATATATTGTCTCCTTGTATGTACAATCTTGAGGATTTTTTTCCCCGCTGAACAGAAACAATTTTTCCTATTTCCTCTATAATCCCTGTAAACATTTATTCACCTCTTTTCACATAAAACTCCAGTAAAATATCTTCACCTATAACAGTAATTTTTTTGTTATCAAGCTTAAAAGCGTCCTTGAGTCTGTGGATGCCAATGCCGCCCACAGGTGTTTTTGCATGTGCACCTCCCAATATTTTAGGGGAAACATATGCCTGAATTTTATTTACAATGCCGCTGCTTAAAGCACTGTAATTTAGTGTAGAACCTCCTTCAAGCAATATGCTGTCTATGTTTTCTCTGCCAAGCTTTATCATTAACGCATTTAAATCCAAATGCCTGTCTTTTTTAGGTGTTTTTATAATAGAACAGCCGCTGTCAACAAGCTGTTGTATTTTCTGTGTATCTTCTGAATCAGTGGCAATATATGTTTGAAATTCTTTTGCCGTTTGAACAATTTTTGATGATAATGGTATTTTCAAATTAGTATCACATATGATACGCTTTGGATTTTTCCCATGAGGCAGCCTGCAGGTAAGCAGTGGATCATCTGCAATGACCGTATTGATTCCAACCATAATGGACGAATATGTGTGTCTTGACATATGAACATGCTCTCTGGCTGCTTCTCCTGTAATCCATTTGGATTCTCCTGTACAGGTAGCAATTTTCCCGTCCAAAGTCATGGCATATTTCATTATCACAAAGGGAGTTTTTGTTTTGATATAGTGGAAGAATACCTGATTTAATTCCATACATTCATTTTGAAGAATACCCGTTTTTATTTTGATGCCCTGTTTTTTTAAAATGTCAATTCCCTTGCCGCTAATCAGGGCATTGGGGTCTTTGGTACCTATTATTACCCTGCTGATTTCATTTTGAATAATGGCCTCAGTACAAGGGGGCGTTCTTCCCCAGTGACAGCAGGGTTCCAGGGTAACATACATGGTTGAACCCTTGGGTGATTTTGTACAGGATGCGATAGCATTCCTTTCTGCATGGAGTTCACCGCACTTTTTATGATAACCAGTGCCGATGATTTCATTATTTTTTACAATGACAGCACCTACCATTGGGTTGGGGTTTACCCATCCACAGCCTTTTTCCGCTAATTCTATTGCAATTTTCATGTAGTTTTCATCTGTCACATATAACAGCTCCTTTTTGAAATAAAATAACGCCCTGAATTTATATTCAAGGCGTTTTAAAATAAAAGAAATATGCAGGTGCATAATAAACTGAAATGATATATGCTGAAATAACAATGGGCTCTGAAATGAAAACATTTCAGAGCCCGAAATTACCAGTATATATGCATACTATAAATATGCGAATATATAATAATCTTCTTTCATCCAGACTGTACTGTCGGCTTCGGAATTTCACCGAAATCATGCCTTGCGGCTCGTGGGCTATACCACCGGTAGGGAATTGCACCCTGCCCTGAAGACTGATATTAATTTTTTTAAATTATAGCATTTAGCAGGGGGATTGTCAATAACAAACAATTTACAGTTTATGTAATTTTATAACTCAAAATGGGGTTTCACAATTGCTATATTTATTTGTATATTCTTTAATGTTTTGTTACAATAAAATTGTTCAAGACAAAATTGGTGAAACATAGGGGAATATATTTTATTTTACTATTTGTATTTATAAAGTAGTAAATAATGGGGGCAAAATTATGAGTAGAATATTGAAAATAGGCAAAAAAAATTTTGAAATTGGCAAAAGAACCTATATTATGGGTATATTGAATGTTACACCGGATTCCTTTTCCGATGGAGGAAAGTTTAATAATATAGATCGGGCCGTAGAACATGCTGAAAAGATGGAAGCTGAAGGTGCGGACATAATAGATGTGGGAGGAGAATCCACAAGACCGGGTCATGTGCCCGTAGGGCAGAATGAAGAGATTGAGAGGGTTATTCCCGTAATAGGTACACTTAAAAAATACATAAAGATACCTGTTTCAGTGGATACATACAAGGGAAAAGTGGCAGAAGAGGCTGTAAAAGCCGGAGCGGATTTGATAAATGATGTATGGGGCTTCAAAAAAGATCCATATATGGCAGAAGTGACAGCTCATTATAAAGTTCCATGTTGTCTTATGCACAATAGAAATAATAGAAATTACGAAAATTTAATGGAAGATCTGTTAAGTGATTTAAAAGAAAGTGTAGATATAGCTTTAAAGGCTGGAGTAGATCCGGAAAATATAATATTGGATCCAGGCATAGGCTTTGCAAAAGATTATGAACAAAATTTAGATGTCATGAATAATTTAGATCAGATTTCAAAGCTGGGATATCCTGTGCTTTTGGGAACTTCCAGAAAGTCCATGATAGGAAATGCATTGAAGCTTCCCACAGATGAAAGAATGGAAGGCACTGTGGCTACAACGGTAATAGGCATAATGAAAAACTGTGATTTTGTAAGAGTTCATGATGTGAAGGAAAATAAAAGAGCTGCAATGATGACAGATGCAATATTGAGAAGATAGGCATTTGAAAGCTGCATTGTGACTTATTTTAGGTTATTTATAGGGGGGGAAAATGTTGAGTAGTTATTACTTAACATGATTAATGATGGATGATGTCAAAATTAAAAAAGCAGTAAAAATGATTATTGAAGCTATAGGAGAGGATCCTGAAAGAGAAGGATTGGTGGAGACACCGGATAGAATTGCCAGGATGTATGAGGAAATATTTTCTGGATTAGGACAAAGTCCTGAAAGGCATTTAAAAAAGGTATTTACAGTGGACAGTGCTGATATAGTACTGGAAAAGGATATTGTGTTTTATTCCATGTGTGAACACCATTTTATGCCTTTTTACGGTAAAGTACATATTGCCTATGTTCCCGATGATAAAGTTGTTGGTTTGAGTAAATTGGCAAGGACTGTGGAGGTTTTTGCAAAAAGACTTCAGCTTCAGGAGAGAATGACCATTCAAATTGCAGATTCAATAATGAAATATTTGAATGCAAGGGGAGTTATGGTAGTTGTAAAGGCGGAACATATGTGCATGACCATGAGGGGAGTTAAGAAGCCAGGCAGTAAAACCGTTACCACTGCCACTAGAGGGATATTCAAGGAAGATCCCAGATATAGGGAAGAAGTATACAGAATGCTCAATATAGAATAAAAGTGTGGTGTTTATTGTGGAAAAGGTCAATGGCATATTGAAAAATCATGATTTTTGCACATATTTATCTCGTATAGATGATATGGAAAGAACCAGGAAGTTTTGCAGGCACGGTATCTGTCATCTTATGGATGTGGCCAGAATTGCATACATAATGGTGCTTGAAAAAAATATAAAGGTGGAAAAGCAGATAATATATGCCGCTGCACTGCTTCATGATATAGGAAGAGGAGAGCAGTATGAAAAAGGTATACCTCATGAAACTGCAGGTGTTGAAATTGCTGAAAATATATTGGAAGAATGCGGGTTTGATGAATATGAAAAAAAACAGGTGCTGAATCTTATAGGAAACCATAGAAAGTCGCATAATGGAAACTTGTTACAGAGGATATTTTATAAAAGTGACAAAATATCCAGGAAATGCTTTATGTGCAGTGCTTTTTCCCACTGCAGCTGGCCGGATGAAAAGAAAAATTATGGTATTGAGTATTGAGAACAGTTGGGAGGTTCCACATGGACATTATATGTATAGAGGATTTGGAGGTTTATGCACATCACGGAGTAAATCAAGCGGAAAAAGATATGGGCCAAAAATTTTTGATATCTTTAAAATTGTATCTTGATTTAAGAAAAGCCGGGAAGAGTGATGATCTCAGCAGTACTATAAATTACGCAGTGCTCTGCAGTGAGGTGGAAGAGGAATTCAAAAAGAAAAAATATGATCTTATTGAAACATCAGCAGAAGTTTTGTCGGAGTTTATATTAAAAAAATATACAAGAGTGAAACGGGTGAAGGTGAAAGTTAAAAAACCCTGGGCACCTATAGGCAAGCCGCTTAAATGGGCGGCAGTGGAAGTGGACAGGCGTTGGCACAGGGCCTATATTTCTGTGGGATCCAATTTGGGAGACAGAGAGCAGAATATAAAAGATGCTGCTGACATTATAAATTCTTCTGATTCCAGCAGAATAGCCAAAATGTCCAAATTATATGAGACAAAGCCTGTAGGATATTTAAAACAGGGCAATTTTTTAAATGGAGCTCTGAAATTGGAAACTTTATTGGAGCCGGAAGAACTTATAGATTTTTTAATGCAGGTGGAAAAGAAATTAAAGAGGGAAAGAAAAATAAAGTGGGGTCCCAGAACTCTGGATCTGGATGTGGTTTTATATGATAACCTGGTTACTGCAGATGAAAAGATAGTCATACCCCATCCCAGAATGCATAAAAGGCTGTTTGTATTAAAACCTCTGTGTGATATTGCACCCTATATTGTACATCCTGTTTTAAATGCCAGAATAATAGATTTGACCACTGAATTGGAAAAAACAGAAAAAATGTGAAGTGATTCAGCCTTTTGAATTTATACTTTTCAAAAGGCTGTTTTTTTATTTGTTCGTGATATTCCGGATAAATTGCTGAAAATCCTGTATAGTGATTTTTCATCTGAATTTATGTATATGGTTTCCTCTTGAAAATTCAATTCAGGTTCAATGTTCAAGTTTCTCAATTCATTGAAGAATGAGCTTATATTCCTTCGTGCAATCTCACATAATTTCTTTATATATTATATAAAAACAAGTGATTTTCTTCAATAGGCGGGGCCTAGGTACATTAAAATCAACATGATCTTTCCCAGGCGTGTCAATATAAGCATAATGGAGAAATAAATATATTCAAAGAGGAAATAAAAGATAAATTGAATTAATAGGGATATTATATAAAGAAAATATGACAAAATATGATAAAATATCAAATGTTGTCGCAAGTAGATATAAGCTTGACAGGCAGATATCTTGGATGTTTTATAAAATTTCAGAGTTGAAAAAACTTAAAGAATTTAAAAAAACATATTGACAAAGAGAAATACAGATGATATACTATAAAAGCTGTCTAAAGAGATGGCAGGTAATTGAAGATGATCCTTGAAAATTAAACAGAATAAAATATAAGGAAAACTTATATAAGAATAAACCAGCAATTCTTTTGAGCTGCAGCAGCAGCAAAGAAAGTAATTTCGTAATATTTTGTATGTTATGTTCAGTAGTAAAGCATCATTTATGATGTTATACATACTTAGCGTAATGTATCTAAAATTAATAATAACGAGCAGTTCCAGGAAAACCTTGAGCCAGGAGCGGAGTTTACTTAAGTAAATGAGCACCGCAGGGTCGGGTTTGACGAAGAAATGCGAAGTTAGTATTAATTTTCTAAAGAGGCAATAAGCCTGAAATTGGCAGTAACGAGTACAGCAAGGAAAAGGCTGAATGAGGAGCAGAGTTTACTTACGTAAATGAGCACCGGAATGAAGCATTTGACGCAGCTGGACGAAGTTAATGGCAATTTTAAACAGAGCCATATAAACTTTTAAATTAAGAGTTTGATCCTGGCTCAGGACGAACGCTGGCGGCGTGCTTAACACATGCAAGTCGAGCGATGAAGCTCCTTCGGGAGTGGATTAGCGGCGGACGGGTGAGTAACACGTGGGTAACCTGCCTCAAAGAGGGGGATAGCCTCCCGAAAGGGAGATTAATACCGCATAACAAGTATGATTCACATGGATGGTACTTTAAAGGAGTAATCCGCTTTGAGATGGACCCGCGGCGCATTAGCTAGTTGGTAGGGCAACGGCCTACCAAGGCAACGATGCGTAGCCGACCTGAGAGGGTGATCGGCCACATTGGAACTGAGAGACGGTCCAGACTCCTACGGGAGGCAGCAGTGGGGAATATTGCACAATGGGCGAAAGCCTGATGCAGCAACGCCGCGTGAGTGAAGAAGGTTTTCGGATTGTAAAGCTCTGTCATCTGGGACGATAATGACGGTACCAGATGAGGAAGCCACGGCTAACTACGTGCCAGCAGCCGCGGTAATACGTAGGTGGCAAGCGTTGTCCGGAATTACTGGGCGTAAAGGGTGCGCAGGCGGACATTTAAGTGAGATGTGAAATACCCGGGCTTAACCCGGGCAGTGCATTTCAAACTGGGTGTCTGGAGTGCAGGAGAGGAGAACGGAATTCCTAGTGTAGCGGTGAAATGCGTAGAGATTAGGAAGAACACCAGTGGCGAAGGCGGTTCTCTGGACTGTAACTGACGCTGAGGCACGAAAGCGTGGGTAGCAAACAGGATTAGATACCCTGGTAGTCCACGCCGTAAACGATGAGTACTAGGTGTAGGAGGTATCGACCCCTTCTGTGCCGCAGTAAACACAATAAGTACTCCGCCTGGGAAGTACGATCGCAAGATTAAAACTCAAAGGAATTGACGGGGGCCCGCACAAGCAGCGGAGCATGTGGTTTAATTCGAAGCAACGCGAAGAACCTTACCTGGACTTGACATCCCCTGAATATCTTAGAGATAAGAGAAGCCCTTCGGGGCAGGGAGACAGGTGGTGCATGGTTGTCGTCAGCTCGTGTCGTGAGATGTTAGGTTAAGTCCTGCAACGAGCGCAACCCCTGTTGTTAGTTGCTAACAGTAAGATGAGCACTCTAACAAGACTGCCGCGGTTAACGCGGAGGAAGGTGGGGATGACGTCAAATCATCATGCCCCTTATGTCCAGGGCAACACACGTGCTACAATGGGTAGGAACAACGAGACGCAAGACCGCAAGGTGGAGCAAACCTCAAAAACTACTCTCAGTTCGGATTGCAGGCTGAAACCCGCCTGCATGAAGCTGGAGTTGCTAGTAATCGCGAATCAGCATGTCGCGGTGAATACGTTCCCGGGCCTTGTACACACCGCCCGTCACACCATGAGAGCTGGCAACACCCGAAGTCCGTAGTCTAACGAAAGAGGACGCGGCCGAAGGTGGGGTTAGTGATTGGGGTGAAGTCGTAACAAGGTAGCCGTAGGAGAACCTGCGGCTGGATCACCTCCTTTCTAGGGAGTCGAAAGATGATTGTAATGATTGTCTTAAAAAAATTGGTAGTAATGAGCAGATCAAGGAAAGGCTTGAGCGAGGAGCAGAGCTTACTAGTGTAAGTGAGCACCACAGTGAAAGACTTGACGAAGAAATGCGAAGTTAATAGCGATTTTTAATGGTTTAATCTATGTAAGGTAATCCGCTTTATTCTGTTTAATTTTGAAGGATCATAAGTCAGTTGACAATTAAGAATTGACAATTGACAATTGAATTCTTTAATTCAATTGTGCAGTGTAAATTATACACTGTGAATTGAAAAAAAATTTGTCCTTTGAAAATTGCACAGTAAATAAGAAATAAAAGAATTGATAGTAACGAGCAGAAATGTGAAGCTAATATCAATTTTAGAAACAAAGCTAAGGTTAGAAATAACCTTTGTAGTATATAAGTATAACTAGTTTATACTTATTTGTAAGTTATGACGTAAGTTATAACTGAGAACCAATGTAATTAAAATTAATAGCAGCGGACAAGACAAGGAAAAACCTGAGTGAGGAGCAGAGTTTACTAATGTAAATGAGCACCGAAGGGAAGGTTTTGACGCAGTATTGTGAAGCTGATAGTAATTTTTAAGAAAATTGATAGTAACGAGTACAGCAAGGAAAATACCGAAGGAGGAACGGAGTTTACTAGTGTAAATGAGTACCGGAGTGAGGTATTTGACGCAGCTGGACGAAGTTAATGGCAATTTTAAAACTAAAGGTCAAGCTACAAAGGGCGCATGGAGGATGCCTTGGCACCAGGAGCCTAAGAAGGACGCGATAAGCTGCGAAAAGCTCTGGGTAGGCGCAAATAGCCAGTGAACCAGAGATATCCAAATGGGGAAACCCACCCAGACAACGCTGGGTACTGCATGTTGAATAAATAGATATGCAGAGGCAGACCCGGGGAACTGAAACATCTAAGTACCCGGAGGAAGAGAAAGAAACATCGATTTTCCAAGTAGCGGCGAGCGAAAGGGAAAGAGCCCAAACCAGAAACTTGTTTCTGGGGTTGAGGTCAGGTCATAAAAGCAGGGAAGACTTAATTGAATACAACTGGAAAGTTGAGCCGCAGAAGGTAACAGCCCTGTAAGTGAAAAGGAAGAACTGCGAGACCTGAACCAGAGTACCACGAGACACGAGAAACCTTGTGGGAAGCAGGGAGGACCACCTCCCAAGGCTAAATACTACCTGGTGACCGATAGAGAAGAAGTACCGTGAGGGAAAGGTGAAAAGAACCCCGGGAGGGGAGTGAAATAGAATCTGAAACCGTGTGTCCACAAATAGTCGAAGTACGATAAAGTACGACGGCGTGCTTTTTGTAGAACGAGCCAGCGAGTTACGATATGCAGCAAGGTTAAGTACTTAAGGTATGGAGCCGGAGGGAAACCGAGTCTGAAGAGGGCGAGAAGTTGTATGTTGTAGACCCGAAACCGGGTGACCTATCCATGGCCAGGTTGAAGCGGAAGTAAAATTTCGTGGAGGACCGAACCACAATGGTGTTGAAAAACCATGGGATGAGCTGTGGATAGCGGAGAAATTCCAATCGAACCCGGAGATAGCTGGTTCTCCTCGAAATAGCTTTAGGGCTAGCGTTGAGAGTGAGTAATGGAGGTAGAGCACTGAATGGGGTAGGGGCTGACAACAGTTACTGAACCTTATCAAACTCCGAATGCCATAAACTTGAATCTCAGCAGTCAGACTGCGAATGATAAGATCCGTGGTCAAAAGGGAAAAAGCCCAGACCACCAGCTAAGGTCCCGAAGTGTAAGTTAAGTGGAAAAGGAAGTGTGATCTCTAAGACAACTAGGATGTTGGCTCAGAAGCAGCCACTCATTTAAAGAGTGCGTAATAGCTCACTAGTCAAGAGGTCATGCGCCGAAGATGTCCGGGGCTAAAACTTACCACCGAAGCTGTGGGCTTGAAAGAGCGGTAGAGGAGCATGCTGTCCAGGGAGAAGCCGTACCGGAAGGAGCGGTGGACAGGACAGGAGAGAGAATGCTGGCATAAGTAGCGAGAAATAAGTGAGAATCTTATTGGTCGAAAACCTAAGGTTTCCTGAGGAAGGTTCGTCCACTCAGGGTAAGTCGGGACCTAAGCCGAGGCCGAAAGGCGTAGGTGATGGACAATCGGTTGAAATTCCGATACCGCATATAGATGAAAAAGACCAGAAGGGATGACGCAGGAGGATAGGATGTGCATACTGTTGGAGGTATGTCTAAGCAGTGAGTGAGAATACAGAGGGAAAACCATGTATTCAATTGCGAGCTGTGAAGGGGAATCCGAAAGGAGAAGTATCTGATATCACACTGCCAAGAAAAGTCTCTATGGAATTTATGTGTGCCCGTACCGCAAACCGACACAGGTAGGTGAGGAGAGAATCCTAAGACCATCGGAAGAATTGTTGTTAAGGAACTCGGCAAATTGACTCCGTAACTTAGGGAGAAGGAGTGCCTCGAAAGAGGCCGCAGAGAAAAGGCTCAAGCAACTGTTTATCAAAAACACAGGTTTCTGCTAAAGCGAAAGCTGAAGTATAGGAGCTGACGCCTGCCCGGTGCTGGAAGGTTAAGGGGAATACTAAGCAGCAATGCGAAGGTAAGAACTTAAGCCCCAGTAAACGGCGGCCGTAACTATAACGGTCCTAAGGTAGCGAAATTCCTTGTCGGGTAAGTTCCGACCCGCACGAATGGCGTAATGATTTGAGCACTGTCTCGACAACAAATCCGGCGAAATTGAAATGCAAGTGAAGATGCTTGCTACCCGCGATTGGACGGAAAGACCCCGTAGAGCTTTACTGTAGCTTATCACTGAATTTCGGTATTGTCTGTACAGGATAGGTGGGAGACATGGAAGGAGTGGCGTCAGCCATTTTGGAGTCGATGTTGGGATACCACCCTGACAGTACTGGAATTCTAACCGGGTGCCATGAAACTGGCAACGGGACAATGTTAGGTGGGCAGTTTGACTGGGGCGGTCGCCTCCAAAAGAGTAACGGAGGCGTACAAAGGTTTCCTCAGAAGGGTTGGAAATTCTTCGGAGAGTGCAAAGGCATAAGGGAGCCTGACTGCGACACATACAGGTGGAGCAGGGACGAAAGTCGGTCTTAGTGATCCGGTGGTACCTCGTGGGAGGGCCATCGCTCAACGGATAAAAGCTACCTCGGGGATAACAGGCTGATCTCCCCCAAGAGTTCACATCGACGGGGAGGTTTGGCACCTCGATGTCGGCTCGTCGCATCCTGGGGCTGAAGTAGGTCCCAAGGGTTGGGCTGTTCGCCCATTAAAGCGGCACGCGAGCTGGGTTCAGAACGTCGTGAGACAGTTCGGTCCCTATCCGTCGCGGGCGCAGGAAATTTGAGAGGAGCTGTCCTTAGTACGAGAGGACCGGGATGGACTGACCTCTGGTGAACCAGTTGTTCCGCCAGGAGCACAGCTGGGTAGCTAAGTCGGGAAGGGATAAACACTGAAAGCATCTAAGTGTGAAGCCCCCCTCAAGACAAGATTTCCCACAGCGAAAGCTGGTAAGACCCCTTGAAGAACACAAGGTGATAGGTCAGAGGTGTAAGCGTGGCAACATGTTAAGCTGACTGATACTAATAGGTCGAGGGCTTGACCAAAACAAAATGAATAAATATTTACTGTGCAATTTTCAGAGGACAACACATATCAAAGTTAAAATAAGATGATATTAGTATGAATCAATTTATTTTGATAAAGTTATATGATAAATAAATTGGTAGTGACGAGCAAGATGAGGAAGAATATGAACGAGGAGTGGAGTTTACTAATGTAAATGAACACCGCAGTGAATGTTTTGACGAAATATTGCGAAGTTAATAGCAATTTATGATAATAATATCTGGTGGCAATAACGTGAAGGCAACACCCCTTACCATTTCGAACAGGAAGGTTAAGCTTCACAGTGCCCATGGTACTGCAGGGGAGGCCCTGTGGGAGAGCAGGTCGCCGCCAGGTAAAATTGTTCCGTGGTAGCTCAATGGTTGAGCATTCGGCTGTTAACCGAAGGGTTGGAGGTTCGAGCCCTCTCCACGGAGCCATTTTTTATTTTTTGAGATATTAATCTGCAGCCCATATAAAATTTTGGGCTGCTTTTTTATTAGCCCCTTAGGTTTGTTTATAGGATAAAACCACTACAGTGCTTACAATACATATTCCGCCTATAACATCAGATGCAGCAAAAGGTATATTTAACCACATTATAGATACAATAGTGGCGGATAAAGGTTCAACACAGGACAGTAAACTTGTTTCTGATGCTTTTATGTATTTTGTACTTGCCGAATACCAATAAAAAGATAAGAGAGTTCCAAATACAATTATAAAGAGTATACCCAGTATTGAGTTGAAATTATATTGGCCTTTGATTTTCCAGACAGGATGTACAAAAGAAAAAGCTAGTCCACCTAAAAGCATCCCCCATCCAATTACAATATCACATCCCCATTTTTTAATTATATAAAAAGGCTGAAGTACATAAAATGCTGCAGCAAAAGCTGATAAGATTCCCCAGAATAAAGCTGAGTTAGAAATAGCCAGAGAATGAATATTACCTTTGGTGACAATAAAAAATGTACCCAGTAAAGCCAGTATAATTGACAAGAATTCTCTTGAACTTGGCAATTTTTTAGAATGAATTACAAGATAAAGTACAATTATTACAGGATTTAAATACTGAAGTATAGTTGCTGTAGCTGCATTTCCATATTTAATGCAGACGAAATACCCATATTGTGTTCCTATTAAACCAAATGTGCTAAATAATATAATATGTCTTCGACCGTATTTGGATTTCCATATATCAAATATTTTTTTACCTTTTTTAAAATATATCAGTATTAAAAAAATAATTCCAGATGATAAAAGCCGGATATCTGTAAGCCATTCAGGACTTATATTTTTATATTGAAAAAGATATTGGGCTATTGGACCGGATATACCCCATAACATTGAAGATATAACTACCAGCAATATCCCTTTGGTTCTGGAATGAAATTTTAGTATAAGTTTGTCATTCATATGTATTCCTCTCAATGTAATATAGACTATTCTTTAGCTATCTTGTTTCCATCACTTGTAAGCAGGATGGATCCATCTACATCAGTTCTATAAATTTGTATGCCTTTCTTTTTAAGCTTATTTATTGTTTTTTTAGTTGGATGTCCATATTTATTATTTTTACCACAGCTTATTACAGCTGCCTTAGGATTGACTTTATTTAAAAACTCATCTGAAGTAGAACTTGAACTTCCATGATGTCCAACTTTTAATACATCTGCTGAAAGATCATAATTTTTATCTATCATCTCTCTTTCGCTTTTATTTTCAGCATCTCCTGTAAATAAAAATTTAGTAGTTCCATAAGTAATTTTTAGAACTACGGAATAATTATTGGTATCTTCATAGTCCGTGTTATTAGGGGCCAACACCTCAGCTGTGGTGTTCTTTCCCAAGTTTAATTCAGTAGCACTAGGAGTTGGAACGTTTATTTTCATATTTTTTCTTTTTAATGCAGTTATCATGCTCTCAAAGGTTCTGGTATTAGATGTTTTCTTTGGAGCGTAAAATTTATTTATATTATATTTTTTTATTACTGAACTCATGCCGCCTATGTGGTCCTCATCCGGGTGAGTTGCAATTACATAATCCAGTTTTTTTATTCCTTGTCCAGATAAATAGGACAGTAACTTATCTTTACTATCATTTGGCCCTGCATCTATTAGAAGGTTTTTCCCATTGACTTGAACGAGTTCACTGTCACCCTGACCTATGTCTATATAATGTACTCTAAGTTGAGGTGATTGAGTTTTTTGGTTTAATACATTGATATCACCAGCACATCCTGAAAATAAAAAAAGCATTGACAGAAATATGCTGATGATATTCAAATATTTCTTTATCAAATTCACAATTTCAGCAACTCCTTTCCCTATCCTCTGATATATTAATTTCCAATATATATTTTTTCAGATATTCTTTGTTTTATAATATAGGATAGGTTTAATATCTCCTCTTTTGAAAGATTATCCGTATATATGGGTTTGCATATGCTCATTTTAACCTGGGCCGGTTTTATTGAATTGTGCCTATTACCTTCTCTTAATTTATAACTTCCATCTATGGCAATGGGAACTATAGGAACCTTGGATTTAAAAGCCAATTTTAAACTTCCCTTTTTAAATTCGCCTATTTTCGGACCTTTACTTCTGGTACCTTCAGGGAATATTACCATACTGTGCCCGCTCTTTAAGATTTTGATACCCTCATTTATGGATTTTATGGATTCACGTATATTTTGTCTATCTATAAAGACACAATTGATTTGTTTCATCCAGTAGGTAATCAATCTAAATTTGGTTATTTCTTTTTTTGCTATAAATCCAACTGTTCTATTAAGTGATGAAATTATTATAGGTATATCAAAAAATCCCTGATGATTGGCAATAAACAGACAGGGAACTTGCGGAATATTTTCTTCTCCCTCTATTTTAATTCTAGCATTTACAAGTCTTAAGATAAAAATTGCCCAATTTTTTACACAGTTGTATATATAATTTTCAATAGCCTCTTTATTGCCTGTTTTTTTTATTCTATCCAGTTGAAATTTTTTTACCCAGGTATTTACCATGTAAAGAATAAAAATTAAATAAAAAAAAATGGTTTTTAACATGAATTAATTCCTCCTTACAAAATTTTATTTATGAGTTCTAAATATTAACGTATCTATTATATCATATTCAATTATCATATATATACTGAATAAGCAATTTGACTTTATAGTGTAAATATTTACATATAAGGTGTAAAATCATATTTTCAAGCATCATAATAATAACAAAGTCAAATATAAAGCCAATGCATATAATAAAAAATCCTATTTAATGGATTAATTGCATATAATGAAGGATTTAATTCAACTATTGCAGCAATAGGAAATATTTATTTGCTAACAACAAATGAAAGTGTTACAATATAAATATATTTATTTTTAAATAGGCTGAATAAACTGTGATTATTAAATAGAACTTTAAAATAATCTATCAAGATAGAAATTACATATGAAATAATTGAATGGAAATAATTCAAAAGTCCATTTAAAATTATAGATCCAATATTTTAAACCAGGGAGATGATTTAGATGAAAAAACGCCCCACAAATTATAAATTAAATAATGTTTCCAATCCCAATCTTTATAAGGATATATTTCCTTATGATGAAATCCCAAAAATAAATTTTGATAAAATACAATTACCCATGGATTTACCGGAGGAAATATACATTACAGATACTACCTTTAGAGATGGACAACAATCAATGCCGCCTTATACCACTAAACAGATAATAAAAATTTTTGATTATCTTCACCAGTTGGACAATGATTCTGGTATAATAAAACAAACGGAATTTTTTTTATATGCTGAAAAGGATAGAAAAGCTGCTCAGATATGTATGGAAAGAGGTTATAAGTTTCCTGAAGTTACTTCATGGATAAGGGCTAATAAGGAAGACTTCAAATTGGTGAAAGAAATGGGAATAAGGGAAACCGGAATGCTTATGTCCTGTTCGGATTACCATATATTCAAGAAGCTTAACATGACCAGACAGGAAGCTATGGATATGTATTTGGATGTGGTAACGGAAGTCTTAAACAATGGGATTCACCCCAGATGCCATTTAGAGGATATTACAAGAGCTGATTTTTATGGATTTGTAGTACCTTTTGTAAATAAATTAATGGAATTGTCAAATCAGGCAAATATTCCTGTAAAGATAAGAGTTTGTGATACTTTGGGATTAGGAGTATCTTACAGTGGTGTGGAGCTTCCAAGAAGTGTTCAGAAACTTATATATGGTCTTAGAAATATTTGTGGAGTACCCTCTAATTGTATAGAATGGCATGGTCATAATGATTTTTATAATGTAGTAAATAATTCTACAACAGCTTGGTTATATGGAGCAGATTCAGTTAATACTTCATTTTTAGGAATCGGAGAAAGAACAGGTAACTGTCCTCTGGAGGCAATGGTATTTGAATATGCCCAGTTAAAAGGAAACACCAAGAACATGAATCTTCATGTCATAACAGAATTGACGGAATATTTTAAGAGAGAAATAAAATATAATGTTCCTACAAGAACTCCTTTTGTGGGAAAAGAATTTAATGCAACTAGAGCGGGAATACATGCAGATGGAATACTAAAGGACGAAGAAATCTATAATGCCTTTGATACAAATAAGATTTTGGGTAAACCAATTGTTATAGCTGTAAATCAGTATTCAGGACATGCTGGAATTGCAGCCTGGATCAATACTTACTATAGATTAAAAGATGATGAAAAAGTTGATAAGAAGGATAAGAGAATTAATGAAATAAAATTATGGGTGGATGAACAGTATAAGATTGGAAGGACTACCATCATAGGAAATAATGAGTTGGAATTACTGGTGAGCAAGTTAATTCCAGAAGTTACGAAAAAAAAAGAAGAAAGAGCTAGTTAGGCAGGAAAATTATAGGTACGGAAATGGAGGATAGAGATTTGGGATTGAATGTAGCACAAAAAATAATAAAAAGCCATATGGTTAAAGGTGAAATGATACCAGGAAAAGAAATAGCAATAAGAATAGATAGGACTCTAACTCAGGATTCTACTGGAACCATGGCTTATCTTCAATTTGAAACACTTGGAATAGATAAGGTTAAAACAAAAAGATCCGTGGCTTATGTAGATCATAATATATTACAATCTGGACCTGAAAATGCAGATGATCACCTTTATATTCAAACTGTAGCCAAAAAGCATGGAATATATTTTTCAAGACCGGGAAATGGAATATGCCATCAGGTAAACCTAGAAAGATTCGGGGTTCCAGGAGATACTCTCCTGGGATCTGACAGCCATACTCCTACAGGTGGAGGAATCGGTATGCTTGCCATTGGTGCAGGTGGATTGGATGTGGCAGTAGCTATGGGGGGAAAAGAATATTATATAAATATGCCCCGTATATTTAAAGTTAACTTGAAAGGAAAATTGAACTCATGGGTCAGCGCAAAAGATATAATTTTGGAAATGCTGAAGAGGCTTACAGTTAAAGGTGGAGTGGGGAGAATTTTTGAGTATACAGGAGAGGGGGTTAAAACACTGTCCGTACCTGAAAGATCTACTATAACAAATATGGGAGCGGAACTGGGTGCTACCACATCCATATTTCCCAGTGATGATGTAGTACATGAATTTTTGAAGGCTCAGGGAAGAGAGAAAGATTTTTCTTATATTCAACCAGATGAGGATGCACTTTATGATGATGAAATGGAAATAGATTTATCTCTGCTTGAACCCATGGTAGCATGTCCACATAGTCCTGACAAAGTTGTTTCTGTTTCAGAACTGGAAGGTGTAAAAGTAAATCAGGTGTGTATAGGAAGCTGTACTAATTCTTCTTATATGGATATGATGAAGGTGGCGAATATTCTAAAGGGGAAAATTGTAGATGAAAATGTATCACTTACTATATCTCCAGGATCAAGGCAGGTTTTAACCATGCTATCTAAAAATGGATCATTGGCGCTTATGATAGAAGCAGGTGCCAGAATACTTGAAAGTGCCTGTGGACCCTGCATAGGCATGGGGCAGTCTCCAGCTACCAATGCTGTGTCTATTAGAACCTTTAATAGAAATTTTGAGGGAAGATCAGGTACAAAATCCGCTAAAATATATTTGGCAAGTCCTGAAATTGCAGCAGCTTCTGCACTGACGGGGTATATTACGGATCCCAGGAAATTAGGAACACCTTCAGAAATAGAAATGCCCTCTAAATTTTTAGTAGATGATAATATGATAATAAAATCTGAAATTGCACAAAAAAAGATTCAGGTAGTAAGAGGCCCTAATATAAAACCTTTTCCTAAGGCAAAACCTCTGGCAGATATTGTGGAAGGAAGGGCACTCACAAAGGTTGGGGATAATATAACAACGGATCATATAATGCCTTCTAATTCAAAGCTTTTGCCTTATAGATCCAACATACATTATTTATCCGATTACTGCTTGATTCCCTGTGATGAGGATTTTCCCAGGAAGGCAAGGGAAAACTCCGGAGGATTTATAATAGCGGGAGATAACTATGGACAAGGTTCTAGCAGAGAACATGCAGCACTTGTTCCGCTTTATTTAGGTATAAAGGCGGTATTTGCCAAGTCATTTGCAAGAATTCACAGGGAGAATCTTATAAACAATGGAATATTGCCCTTGGTATTTGAAAATCCTGAAGATTATGAAGGCATAGAAATCATGGATGAATTGAAAATGGAAAATATGTTAAAACAAGTTGAGAACAATATAATTGTTGTAAAAAATAAAACAAAAGGTGAAGAGTATAATATGTTATTTGATGCTACTCTTAGACAGAGAAATATGATAAAATATGGTGGGCTATTAAATTGGGTAAAGAAAGATACTGAATAAAAATTCAAAAGATTTGAGGTAAATTTTATGAAGCACAGAGTAACTCTTATTCCAGGAGACGGGATAGGGCCAGAAGTCAGTGAAGCGGCAAGAAAAGTTGTAAATGCCAGTGGAGTAGATATAGATTGGGTGGTAGTGGAGGCTGGATCAGCATTTATAAATAAATATGGAACCCCTCTTCCGGACACAGTTATTGAAAGTATAAAAGAAAATAAAGTGGCGTTAAAAGGGCCCATAACCACACCGGTGGGAAAAGGGTTCAGAAGTGTAAATGTAACTTTGAGAAAGAGTTTAAACCTATATGCCAATGTTAGACCGATAAAAAGTTATGCAGGGGTAAAATCCAGATATGAAAATGTTGATTTGGTTATATTTAGGGAAAACACAGAGGATCTTTATGCTGGAATAGAGCATATGATAAATGATGAAATAGCAGAGAGCATAAAAGTAATATCTAAAAATGCCAGCAGAAAAATAGTGAAGGCAGCTTTTGAATATGCAGTTAACAATGGGAGAAAGAAAGTCACTGCCGTGCATAAGGCAAATATAATGAAATTGTCGGATGGACTTTTTTTAAGAACTGCAAAGGAAGTGGCAAAGGATTATAATAGTATAGAATTTGAAAATGTAATAGTAGATGCAATGAGTATGAAGCTGGTATTGAATCCTGAGAAATATGATGTACTTGTAATGCCTAATTTATATGGAGACATATTATCGGATATGGCTTCTGGACTGGTAGGTGGACTGGGATTGGTTCCCGGAGCCAATATAGGAGAAGAAGCGGCGATTTTTGAGCCGGCTCACGGTTCGGCACCGGATATTGCAGGAAAGAATAAGGCAAATCCTACAGCTATTATTTTATCATCAGCTATGATGCTGAAATATCTGGATGAAAGAAAAGCGGCAGATAGAATTGAGAGGTCAGTTGAAATTGTATTAAATGAAGGAAAGCATTTTACTCCTGATTTAGGCGGAAATTCAACTACAGATGAATTCACACAGGCCATAATTTCAAAATTGAAATATATTATATAGAAAAACCCACCAGCTTTACAAACTGGTGGGTATATAAATTTTGGGAGAAAAACTTATATCATGATAAAAACTTATTTCATATAATATTAAGCTTTGGCAAGAGCTTGATCTAAATCGTATATGATATCATCAATATTTTCCACACCTATTGAAAGTCTTATAAGATCCGGAGTTACTCCAGCAGCCTTTTGCTGTTCTTCATTTAACTCTGCATGTGTTGTACTTGCAGGGTGGATTACAAGTGATTTTGCATCTGCCACATTTGCAAGCAGTGAGAACAATTTAACACTGTTTATAAATTTCTTTCCAGCCTCAAGTCCACCTTTTATTCCAAAGGTAAATATGGAACCTGCTCCTTTTGGAAGGTATTTTTTAGCCAGTTCTCTGTATGGACTCCCTTCTAGTTCAGGATAGTTTATCCATGAAACTTTCGGATGCTTGCTTAAGAATTCAACTACTTTTCTTGTATTTTCCACATGCCTTTCTACTCTAAGTGAAAGTGATTCCAATCCCAATAGAAAGTAAAATGCACTCTGTGGGCTCAATGTTGCTCCTGTATTTCTCAAAAGCTGTACTCTGGCTTTTATAGCAAAGGCTACAGGACCTTGATCTGCATATACCAATCCGTTATAACTCTCGTCAGGTGTGGTGAAATCAGGGAATTTACCGCTGGCTCTCCAGTCAAATTTTCCTCCGTCTACTATAATTCCACCTATTGTAGTTCCATGCCCGCCTATAAATTTAGTTGCAGAATGGACAACTACATCTGCTCCGTATTCTATAGGTCTTACAAGGTATGGCGTTCCAAAAGTATTATCTATAATAAGAGGTATTTTATTTTCATGAGCTATGTTTGCCACAGCTTCTATATCCAAAACATTTATCCTTGGATTTCCTATGGTTTCAGCATAAACTGCCTTTGTTTTACCTGTAATTGCTTTTCTGATATTTTCAGGATCATCAGGATCTACGAATGTTACATCAATTCCCAACTTCTTTAAAGTTACTGAAAATAATTCATATGTGCCACCATAAAGTGTGCTGGCGGAAACTATATTATCTCCTGCACTTGCTACGTTTAATATAGAATATAATATTGCTGCAAGCCCTGACGCAGTAGCAAGTCCGGCACTGCCTCCCTCAAGAGCTGCCACCCTCTGCTCAAACACATCTTCTGTAGGATTCATTATTCTTGCATAAACATTTCCTGGCTTTTTAAGCTGGAAAAAGTCAGCAGCTTCATCTGCATCTTTAAAAACAAAGGACGTTGTTTGATAAATTGGCACTGCCCTTGCTCCTGTAGTTGGATCAGGTACCTGACCTGCATGTACCTGTAATGTCTCAAAACTTAATTTTCTTTCTTCACTCATTTTTACTCCTCCTCATATTTCTTTTGATATATTAAATATTCTGGACGAAACTTCTATATAATTTGGCAAAATAAAAAGTCTTCTTGCAGGTGAGATACAAGAAGACTTTTCTTCATGCTCCTCATCTTTCAGGTTATACATATACACCTGCTGGAATTAGCACCGTTGAATGAAAATGATCATTCAGGTTGCCGGGCATCATAGGGCCAGTCCCTCAGCCGCTCTGGATAAGAAGTTCCGTATTCGATTGAGAAAATGATAACAGATAACAGAGTGACTTGTCAATAGAAAAATGAAAAAAATTTAAAATCATGAATAAAAAAATAAAATTACAGAAATATTGACAATTTCTATTTAAAGTATTAATATTAAAATATTCTTATCAAGAGAGATGGAGGGACAGGCCCTATGAAATCCGACAACCGGCAATTATGTATCGGTGTCAATTCCTGCAGAATAAAAGCTCTAATTGTTGAATAGAAAAATTTTTTTCTGGACATTAAAGCTTGTTGTCTGTAATATAGATGCTTTGTACTATTATTTTGGAAAATTTTAGCATTGAGGTGAATATGTTGCAGAGTGAATTCTGAAAGATAAGAAAAGATTAACTTTTTATGAAATTGAAAGTTGCTTTTCTTGTGAAAGGCAGCTTTTTTATATATTTTTATAAAAGTACAACTGATTAAGCAGTATCAGAATGTACTGAAAAAAATTTGTATATATATTAATTTATATATATTATATAAAGAGAGATAAATTAAATTCAAATCTAAAAATATATAATAGAGAGCTTAAATCAGCTAATGTTTATACAATTTTAACAGCTGCTGAAATATAGTGATAATGTAAATTGTATTTGAGAAAGGGTGAAATAAATGAGTTTTAAAAGTTTGTTAAATAAGTTTGATAAAAAATTTATTTTTTTTGATGGAGCTATGGGGACAATGCTTCAAAAATATGGACTTCAAGTGGGTCAGCTGCCAGAAGTGTTTAATGTGACAAATCCTGAAGCAATAAAAAAAATACATAGACAATATCTAGAAGCAGGGTCGCATATTATAACAGCCAATACTTTTGGAGCCAATGAACTTAAATACAATTTTTCCAGTTATACTATAAAAGATGTTATTACAGCTGGAGTAAAAATTGCAAAGGAGGAAGCTGGAGATAAATTGGTAGCTCTTGATATAGGACCTACTGGACAAATTATGGAACCTACAGGAAGCTTGAGCTTTCAGAGTGCATATAATTTGTTTAAAAAACAAGTCATTATAGGTGAAAAAGCCGGAGCGGATATAATTTTAATAGAAACTATGTCTGATTTATATGAGGCAAAAGCAGCTGTTCTTGCAGCAAAGGAAAACAGCTCCCTGCCGATATTTTGTACAATGACCTTTCAAAAGGATGGCAGAACACTTATGGGAACAGATCCTAAAACCATGGTGTTTACGCTTGAAGCTTTAGGAGTGGATGCTCTTGGAGTAAACTGTTCACTGGGTCCAGCAGAACTTCAAGGTATTGTAGATGAAATATTAAAATATGCATCTATACCTGTCATGGTACAGCCTAATGCAGGTTTGCCCAGATATGACGGAAAAAATACAATTTATGATATAACCCCTGAAGAGTTTTCAAAAAATATACTGATTATGGCTAAAAAAGGGGTCAGGATTTTGGGGGGATGCTGTGGTACAAATCCGGAATTTATAAAGACAATTATAGGCCAGCTGAAGGATGTACTTCCTAGGGAAGTGGAGAAAAAAAATTATACTGCAGTTTGTTCATCTACTGATACTGTTTTTCTGGGAAATGAAATAAGAATTATTGGAGAGAGGATAAATCCTACAGGTCAGGAGGCCTATAAAAAAGAATTAAGAGAGGGTAAGGTCAATTATATAAAGAAAGAAGCCATAGCTCAAAAGAGCGAAGGAGCTCATATATTGGGGCTAAATGTAGGGCTTCCTGAAATTGATGAAATTAAGATGATGGAAAAGGCAGTAAAGGCAGTACAACAGGCGGTACAATTGCCTGTTGATATAGATAGTCCTAATTCAAGGGTTTTAGAAGCTGGAGCCAGGATATATAATGGAAAGCCTATAATAAATTCGGTTAATGGAAGAAAAAAATCAATGGAAGAGGTATTTCCCATAGTGAAAAAATATGGGGGATGTGTGGTAGCACTTACTATAGATGAAGAAGGAATACCGGATAGTGCAGAAGGCAGGGTTAAAATTGCGGAAAAGATAATTAAAACTGCGGCCTGCTATGGAATTAGTAAAAAAGATATAATAGTTGACTGTCTTACACTCACTGCATCTGCACAACAAAAAGAAGTTATGGAAACCATAAAAGCTGTAAAACTTGTGAAAGAAAAATTTGGAGTAAAAACTATTCTGGGAGTAAGCAATATATCCTATGGACTTCCCAGAAGGTGTATATTAAATAGAACTTTTCTTGCACTGGCACTTAATGCAGGTCTTGATCTGCCTATAATAAATACACAGGATCAAGGCGTGAAGGATATTATATCAGCTTTTGAGGTTTTAACAAATATAGACTGGGATGGGAAAAATTACATAACAAAATATAGAGATAAATCCAGGAGTGAAAGGGCGAAATGGGGAGATAATATTCTACCTGAAGTGGGAAAAAAAGATAAAAATAATGAAAAAAAATTAAATACTGCAATTATTGAGGGAATGGAAGACCAGGCTGTGGAAATAACATCCCTGCTATTAAAAAGTGAAAAGGAAGAGGACATAGTTAATTTTTATATAATCCCTGCCTTGGATGAAGTAGGCAGGCAGTATGAAGAGGGAGATATATTTCTGCCCCAGCTTATACAATCTGCAGAGGCTGTTAAAAGGTCCTTTGAAATAATAAAGAAAAACATATTAAAAAATGGTGAAAAAAATATAGAAAAGGGAAAAATAGCACTGGCTACAGTAAAGGGAGATATACATGATATAGGAAAAAATATAGTCAAGGTTCTTTTGGAGAATTATGGATTTGAAGTCATAGATTTGGGCAGGGATGTGGATATGGATAAAATAGTAGATGCAGTAAGAAAAAATAATATAAAATTACTTGGATTAAGTGCGCTTATGACAACTACTGTAATCAACATGAAAAAAACCATAGATGCTGTACGGGAAAATAAACTGACCTGTAAAATCATGGTAGGCGGGGCAGTATTAAATCAAAATTATGCAGATATGATAGGGGCGGATTATTATGCAAAGGACGCCAGAGAAGCTGTTAAAATAGCAGAAAAGATATTTTCTGATTGAAAAGATATGTATTAAATTGAGGCTTCCAAAAATTTTTATAGAATATTCCCTCAAATTAATGTAAAATATATGTAAGAAAAATAATAAACTGGTTTGAGGAGATAAAAGATGAGCGAGAAAATTATTAATGAAAAAATTGTAAAGTATGTACCGGAAATAAGAGGAACACTTAGAGATCATATGATAAATCTCCCTGTTGTAATGAGAGAAGCTAGTGGAATAAAGGTTTTTGGCAAAAGAATAAAATCCTTGGCATTTACTACTGATATAGCGGTTATAAAAAATATAAATGCAGATGCAATTTTAGCGGTATATCCATTTACACCACAATCAGTTATAACGGAGGCATTGGTTACTGCTTCTGATGTACCTATATTTTGCGGTGTAGGAGGAGGACTTACTATGGGGAAGAGGGTTATAAACCTGGCCTTGAATGCTGAATTTACTGGAGCAATGGGGGTAGTGGTGAACAGCCCTACATCCAATGAAATCATAGGAGCTGTGAGAGATGCCATTGATATTCCAATTATAGTTACGGTGGTGTCGGAAAGAGATGATATCGAGAAGAGAATAGAAGCGGGAGCTTCAATATTAAATGTGTCTGCAGGTAAAAATAGTGCAGATTTAGTGAGAAAAATAAGAAAAGAGTATAGTGAATTTCCCATAATAGCTACAGGCGGGAAAAATGAAGAGAGTATTAGAGATACTATACGGGCAGGTGCCAATGCCATTTCATATACACCACCTTCAACTGCGGAATTATTTAAGGAAACAATGGAACGATATAGAAAGGCTTGATAAAGGTTGCATTTATATTAAAAAAATATTATTTTAATATAAATGCAACTTTTAAGTTGTCTAAAAAAAATAAAAAAAGTATTGCATAATTATAATAATATATGTATAATTATTATATGCTTAACCTAAGGAGTTAAAGTATTAATTATTTGAAAAGAGGAGAGAGAAATGAAGAAATTAAAAAAATTGATGGTTATAGCCTTGGCAACTATTTGCACAGTGGTTTTATTTGCAGGATGCGGAAGCAGCAGCACTGGAGGAAATGGACAAGACGCACAAAATACTTTGGAAAAAGTAAAAAAGGCAGGCGTTTTAAAGGTAGGCCTAGAGGACTCATTTCCACCAATGGAATTTAGGGATAATCAAAATGTGCTTAAAGGTTTTGATATAGATATGGCAAATGCCATAGCAAAAAAGTTGGGGGTAAAAACTCAATTTGTAGGTACTGAATTTAATGGAATAGTTTTGGCACTTAAATCTGGAAAGTTTGATGTTATAATATCGGGAATGAGTATAACGGATGATAGAAAAAAGCAGATAGATTTTTCAAAGCCATATGTGCAGGACGCACAAATTATAGTTACCAAAGCCGGAAATGATTCTATTAAAACTTCTAAAGATTTAGACGGTAAAAGAGTAGGAGTAGCTCTTGGTACTACCAGTGAAAATGTAGTTAAAGAATTTAAAAGCATAAAAGAAGTTAAAAAATATGATAAAACTACCGAAGAACTCCAAGATCTGCTGATAGGAAGGCTTGATGCAGTTATAGTAGACGAGCCAGTTGGAAGATATTATATATCTGCTGCTGATAAAAAGGGGAAATATACTGTACTCAGTGAAGAGCTTACTAAAGAGCCTATGGGAATAGGGTTTAAAAAGGGAGATAAGGAATTGGAAGCTGCAGTACAAAAAGCAGTAGATGAACTTCAGAAAGATGGAACTATGTCTAAAATTTCTGTGAAGTGGTTTGGAAAAGACATATATAAATAATATATGTAAAAAGGAAGTGGGTATGAACAGTGAATATAGGATTTATTAAGGACATATTACCTATTTTACTTAAAGGTAGTGTAATGACAGTGGAACTTACTGTAATTACTTTAATATTGGGAACTCTCCTTGGAATATTTTTGGCTCTTTTAAAACTGTCTAAAAGTATTATATTAAAGTCATTATCAGGTTTTTATACATGGATATTTAGAGGTACACCTCTACTATTGCAATTATTTTTCTTTTACTATGGATTACCTTTTATAGGAATAGAGCTTACACCTTTTACAGCTGCAATATTAGGGCTGGGATTGAATTGCGGAGCTTATATGGCAGAGATAATAAGAGGAGGAATTCAATCTATAAATAAAGGACAATTTGAAGCTGCAAAAGCGCTGGGATTTAGTTATGGCGAAACTATGAGAAAGATCATATTGCCTCAAACCTGGAAAATAATAATACCACCTGTTGGAAATGAGTTTATATCTATATTAAAAGATACTTCGCTGGTGTCGACTATAGCAATGGTTGAACTCATGAGATCAGCTCAGCAGATATATGCCAGCAGCTTTGATCCCATATCGGTATTTCTTACAGCAGCAGTTCTATATCTTATAATGACCACTGTATTCACCACTGTATTTGGAATATTTGAGCGAAGGTTGGCCATTTACAGTTAATTGGTATAACATTTGAATTCAATTTGGAGGTGTAACCTATGGAAAATGCAATTTTGGATAATAACACAGTTTCGGATAAAAATAAATATATGATAGAAGCTTCACATTTAACTAAAAGCTTTAGCGGTTTAACGGTTTTTAAGGATCTCAGCATAAAAGTTAAAAAAGGTGAGGTTTTAGTGGTAATAGGGGCTTCTGGTTCAGGAAAGAGCACCCTTTTAAGATGTTTAAATCATCTGGAAGAATTGGATAATGGAACTGTGGTTATAGAAGGAGATAAATTAAATCCTAAAGATAAGAAAATGTTGAGAAAAATAACTACAAAGATGGGAATGGTCTTTCAAAACTTTAATCTGTTTCCTCATATGACGGCTATTGAAAATGTTATGGAGGCACCACTGGTAGTTAAAAAAGAAAAAAGATCTCAAGTAAAGGAGAAAGCTAAAAAACTTTTAGCTAAAGTTGGATTAAAGGACAAAGAAGACTTTTATCCTTCAAAACTTTCAGGAGGACAGCAGCAGAGAGTGGCTATTGCGAGAGCTCTTGCAATGAATCCTGATATAATGCTATTTGATGAACCTACATCTGCATTGGATCCAGAGCTTGTAGGAGAAGTTTTAAATGTAATGAAGGATTTGGCAAAGGATGGAATGACCATGATAGTTGTAACTCATGAGATGGGTTTTGCAAAAGAAGTGGCTGACAGGGTGATATTTATGGATGGAGGGAAGATATTAGAGCAGGGTACTCCGGAAGAATTATTTTCTCATCCAAAGGAAATGAGAACTAAGGCATTTTTAGATAAAGTTATCAAGTAAGTTATAATAAAAATTTAATATATTATATATTGGAGGTCAAGTTCATGAAAGATAAAGTAGTATTGGCATATTCAGGAGGATTAGATACATCCATTATTATTCCCTGGTTAAAAGAAAATTATGATTTGGAAGTTATTGCAGCTTGTATAAATGTAGGACAAGATGATGATATGGAAGCAGTGAGAAAAAAGGCCATTAACACAGGAGCTTCCAAAGTATATATTGATGATTTGAAAGAAGAATTTGTAAAAGAGTATCTTTTTAAGGCTGTAAAGGCCAATATAGTGTATGAAAATGCATATTTGCTTGGAACATCGCTTGCAAGACCTCTCATGGCAAAGAGACTTGTGGAGATAGCACATAAAGAAGGGGCTAAATATATATCTCATGGCTGTACTGGTAAAGGAAATGACCAGGTACGTTTTGAAGTGGGAGTGGCAAGTTTTGATCCAGCAATAAAGATAATAGCACCTTGGAGAATATGGGATATAAAATCAAGAGAAGATGCTATAGATTATGCAAATTCCAAGGGAGTAGAAGTAGCTGCAACTAAAGAAAAAATATATTCAAACGACAAAAACATATGGCATGTGAGTCATGAGGGCGGAGATCTGGAAGATCCAAGGAATGAGCATAAAACAAGTATGTATTTTATGACTGATACACCTGAAAAGGCAAAGGATGAAGACACATATATAGAGCTTGATTTTGAACAGGGAGAACCTAAAAAATTAAATGGTAAGGAATTAGATCCTGTTGAAATGATGGAACAGCTTAATAAAATAGGCGGAGAAAATGGAATAGGAATAGTGGATATGGTAGAGAACAGGTTAGTTGGGATGAAATCCAGAGGAGTATATGAAACTCCAGGTGGAACTATATTGTATGCTGCCCACACTGCTCTTGAAAGACTGACTATAGACAAAGATACTTTTCATTATAAACAGTTAGTATCGCAAAAATATGGAGAACTTGTATATGACGGACTTTGGTTTGGAAGCTTGAGGAAGGCATTGGATGCTTTTGTTGAAGCTACTCAGGAAAATGTAACTGGAACAGTGAAATTAAAATTATACAAGGGAAATATAATGACAACATCAATAGATGCCAAGTATCCTCTATTTAATGAAAGTATATCTTCTTTTGGAGCCAGTGACTTTTATGATCAAAAGGATGCAGATGGATTTATCAAGTTATTCAGCCTTCCATATAAAATTAAGGCTGCAGTAAATAAAGAGAAGGAAAATTAATCATGAAGCTTTGGGGTGGAAGATTCAAAAAGTCTGAAAGCAAGATTATGGAGGATTTTAATAGTTCTCTGGGCTTTGATAATCGTCTTTATAAAGAAGATATAGAAGGAAGCATGGCCCATGTGAAGATGCTTTCTAAATGCAATATTTTATCCGAAAAAGAAGGAAAAGATATATTAGAAGGATTAAAATCCATATTGGAGGATATAGAAAGCGGAAGCCTGAAAGTAGAGGGTGACTATGAAGATATACACAGTTTTGTGGAGATAAACTTGTTAAATAGGATAGGACAGGTAGCAAAAAAATTGCATACTGCCAGAAGCAGAAATGATCAAGTGGCAGTGGATCTTAGATTATATGTTAAAAGGGAAGCACTGGAAGTTGTTCAGAGTATAGAAACACTTCAAAATACTATAAAAGATCTAGGTGAACTAAATAATGTGATAATGCCTGGATATACGCATCTTCAGAGAGCTCAGGTAATAACTTTTAAACATTATATAATGGCATATTATTCTATGCTTTCAAGGGATAGGACCAGAATTTTAAACGCTGTTGAAATTATGGATGAGAGTCCTCTCGGATGTTGTGCACTGGCAGGAACAACTTATAATATAGATAGATATTTTACTGCTAAAGAGCTGGGGTTTAGAAAGCCAGTAGATAATTTTTTAGACGGGGTAAGTGATAGAGATTATGTTATAGAAGTGCTATCAGATTTTTCCATAATAATTATGCACTTAAGCCGTCTCAGTGAAGAACTTATATTGTGGAGCAGTAAAGAGTTTGATTTTGTACAAATAGATGATGAATTTTCCACAGGAAGCAGCATAATGCCTCAGAAAAAGAATCCCGACGCTGCTGAACTCATAAGAGGCAAAACTGGGAGAGTATACGGATCACTGATGTCACTGCTTACCACCATGAAGGGCATTCCTCTTGCCTATAATAAGGATATGCAGGAAGATAAAGAACAGTTTTTTAACTCCTTAGATACTATATTAAGCTGTTTGAAAGTGATGAATGGTATACTCTCCACATTAAAAATCAAAAAACACAATACTCTTAATGCTGTTAAAAAAGGTTTTTTAAATGCTACAGAAGCAGCAGATTATTTGGTGGGTAAAGGCATGGCCTTTAGGGATGCTCATAAAGTTATTGGTGAAATTGTACTATACTGTGAGGATAAGAATAAATCCATTGAAGATCTTCCGTTAGATGAACTGAAAAATTTCAGCACCTTATTTTCTGAAGATATATATGAATTTATAGATTATAAAAATACGTTAAACAGAGGAATTAAAAAAAATCTTAAATAAGATGTATTTAAAGTGGAAAGTTGATTTAAAATGCTTTCCACTTTTCGGCATCTAAACTTCTTTTGTGTCTCTGTTCTCCGTTTCTTTTCCAAAAAACGTAAGAGCATATAATCCTCCCAAGCCTACTAGTGCATAAAGTATTCTCGTAAAGGAAGACATAGTACCAAATAGTGATGCTATAAGATCATATCTAAAAAATCCAATCAGGCCCCAATTAAGAGCACCTACTACAACCAGTATCAGTGAAATAATATCTAGCGTCCTCATATTCACATCTCCTTTCTATTTTATATAAATATTATTTGCCAATTTCATAAAATTTATAAGGTAAAATAGAAAGAAGGTGAAAAATTAATTTCCGTTGTTTAATATATCTATATTTATACTTCTATCTACAGGTTGAAATAAGGATATTATGGTATCAGTTCTCTGTATTCCGTCAACAGATTGAATTTTGTTCATGAGCAGATTCTGCAAATCCGTTATATTTTTGCATATTACTTTTATAAAAATAGAGTAAACTCCAGTAGTATAGTGAATTTCCACAATTTCCTTTATATTTTCCAATTGTTCAAGTGTACTTTTGAATGATTTGGCCTTATCTAAATAAATACCAATAAAACCACATACATCATAGCCAATTTTGGAGTTATCTATTAAAAGTTTAGTACCTTTTATTATATTCATATCCTGCATTTTTTTCATTCTAACATGTATAGTTCCGCCGCTTACATGGCAGTTCCTAGCAATTTCTAGAAAAGGAGTTCTAGAATCCTTTAAAAGGATATCAAGAATTTGAAGGTCTAAATCATCTAAACCAGAAACTTTTAAACTCAATTGAATTCCTCCTTTGCAATTTATTTGTATTTCATAGAATCTTAATTATTATATTTTTGATTTTCACTTCCTTCATATAACATTATACCAGAAATTTTTATTAAATTAATAATTCAAAACGTTATCATTGCTTAATAATTTATGAATTATTAAGCAATGGTATGTCTAAGTATGTAATCAATAATAAAGCATAAAATTTATTATTGATATTGCAATATATATAAAAAAGTATTATTATATTGTTAATGAAAAGTAGAGAATAGTAAATGAGTATTAAATTTACATAAAACATTGAGGGGGATCGTATATATGAAAACATATGTATTGAAAGATGAGAGAAAAAGGGAATTAGAGGTTTTAGATAAAACATTAGAGAAAATAGGGAGAAAAGAGCTGCCTTATATACTTCGCGTACAGCAAGCTATATTGAAGGCAGTGGATGAATATATGTATAAAAAAGAAATAACTAGAATAATGCCGATTATGATAGCTCCTATTACGGATACCTTAAATCATGGTGTGGAAAAATGTGAGATAAAATATGAAGGGCAAAAATTTGATATAACAAAATCAATGATATTTCATAAACAAATAATGTTGTCCAGCCCTTATCTTGATAAAATATATATAGTGTCTCCAAATGTGAGACTTGAGCAAGAAGAAGAGGGAGACAAGAGGCATTTGTTTGAATTTACACAAATTGACCTTGAATTCAAAAATGCAGATATGGATGATATATTCAAATTTGAAGAAGGACTTATGAAATATGTGTTTGACTATGTAAAAAAAGAATGTGCAGATGAATTTAAAGCCTTGGGTATTGGAACTTCACATCTTGACATAAATACACCATTTAAAAGATACACTACTCAGGAGCTTAAGGCAAAATATGGGGACGATTTTGAAGAAATTGCTTCAAAAAAGGCAACTCAGCCATTCTGGCTCATCAACCATAAAAGAGAGTTTTATGATGCTGAAGATTTGGAGAATCCCGGCACATATAGAAACTATGATTTGATATGGCCGAGAGGATATATAGAAGGTCTAAGCGGAGGAGAAAGAGAGTACAAGTATGACAGAATACTGACTAGAATGAGAGAGCTTGATGTAGACGAAGGTGCTTTTAGGAATTACATTCAGCTTGCAAAGGAGGGGAAACTTCCCAAGACTGCAGGAGCTGGTTTTGGAGTTGAGAGAATGACCAGATTTGTATGTCAGCAAAAAGAAATTGATGATGTTACTGTATTTACAAGAAAACCAGGGCAAACTTATTTATTTTAATAAAATGCTTTTTAAGCACAGTGATTTTCAAGTACAGTGAAAAGTTAATAGTATATAGTATGGGCTGGGGCTGTTGCACTAAGTAATTAATGTGACAGCTTTTTTATGTGTAATAAAGTGGATAAGATAAGTTAAGAGTGAAAATCCACCATAACTCTTAATTCTCAGCCTTTAACTCTTAACTTTATTTATTATATTATCAAAGGGTATTGATATAAATTGTAAAGTATATGATAATATAAAAGACAGATAAATTTAAGGGAGGGTAATAAAATGCCTTTGTGGTTAAGTGTAATATTACAAATACTGTTTATTGCAGTGATATTTTTAGTAGTATATAATTTTCTGAAGTCTCACGTACTGTATAAATTTCATCCCAATAAATGGCTGATTCTCATATTATCTATAGCATCTTTTATTTTACCATCAGCTATAGCTGCTTATTTTAAATATAATTTGAATGGAACCGTATGGCAGTATGTATCTTCTGCTGCATTCTTGATTTTATTTTTATGGTTTATAGATTTGAAAAGCGGGGCTATATACAGTATGGGGAAAAAGGCTGAGAAAAATATAAAAATAAGACCTAAGGCCAAACCAAACAGGGCGAACCATAAAAAAAGCAGTAACAAGAGAAATAAAAAGTAATTTTACATATAATTTAATAATTCTGATAAAAAAATCATCATTTCATAGGGTGATTTTTTTATATTCCATTTATAGTATTCTGAACGTTTGAAATATTTTTGTGTAATCGTTGACAAACTGCAGGCATATGTATATAATAAAATTAACATATAAATAACTGGTATATACAAGTACTTATTTATTGAAAACATAGAACGGAGGTTTTTAAATGATTATCATTGGAGAAAAGATCAATGGAACAATTCCAAGTGTGAAGAAAGCTATAGAAAACAGAGATGAAGAATTTATCAGAAATAGGGCAGTTAAACAGGCTGAAGCCGGGGCAGATTATATTGATGTATGTGCAGGTACTGCTCCTGAAGCAGAACTTGAAACATTGAAGTGGATTATGGATATTGTTCAAGATGCTGCAGATAAACCTCTATCTATAGACAGCCCTAATCCCAGGACCATTGAAGCTGCTTTTAAATATGCTAAAAGGCCTGGAATAATAAATTCTGTGTCAAAAGAGGGTGATAAATGCAGTATTATATATCCTATGATTAAAGGTACGGAGTGGCAGGTAATTGCACTTACCTGTAATAATAAGGGCATTCCATCTGATGTGAAAACCAAGGTGAATATAGCCAGAGATTTAGTGGAAGAGGCTCAGAAATATGATATAAAACCAGAAAGAATTCACATAGACCCGCTGGTTATGGCTCTTGCTACAGAAAATACTTCTCTGCTTGATTTTATTGAAGCTATGAAATCCATAAAATCTATATATTCTACTATTAAAATTACATCAGGTTTAAGTAACATTTCATTTGGAATGCCGCTGAGAAAATTTGTAAACCAAAATTTCTTGACCATTGCCACTTTTATGGGCATGGATTCTGCCATTATGGATCCCTGCAACAGAGAAATTATGACCACACTTTTTGCAACTGAGGCACTTATGGGAAAAGATAAATACTGCAGGAAATTCTCAAATGCCTATAGGAAAAATAAAATTGGACCATTAAGGGAGAAATAAGTACTTTAAAATATTTTTGATATGTTTAAGTGAGAGGAACCTTTTTAGAAGTATACCAATATCAAAGTTCAGAGTTCAGAATATTTCAGGTTTGGTGGATTTTTCATATCATTCGAAAATTCTCATTAAGTAATATTTGGTCTTTGTACTTTGAACTTTAAAATATAGGGGGTTAGATTATGGATTATAAATTGTTAACACAGGCAGTAGGGGATTTGGATGAAGACAAAGTCTTTGAGATATTGAAAGAATTTGTGAATTCAAATCCGGAGGAGAAAGAGGCTCAGAAAGTTGTAAGTGCATGTCAGGAGGGTATGGGAATAGTAGGTGATCTGTTTGACAAGGGTGAATACTTTGTAGGAGATTTGATTTTTGCAGGAGAACTTCTTACCAATGCCATTGACATATTAAAGCCTGTTATAGGATCCGGAAGCTCCAAGAAAGTGGGAAGTATTGTCTTGGGTACAGTACAGGGAGATCTTCATGATATAGGTAAAAATATATTCAAGAGCATGGCAGAAGCAGCAGGATTTGAAGTTCATGATATAGGCATAGATCAGCCCGCATCATCCTTTATAGATAAAATAAAGGAAGTTAAGCCACAGGTTGTGGGAATGAGCGGAGTGCTTACCCTTGCCATTGACTCTATGAAGAATATAGTGGATGAATTTGAAAAGCAAAATGTAAGGGATAAGGTAAAGATAATAATTGGAGGCAACCCTGTTACGAAGGAAGCCTGTGAACATGTTAGAGCTGATGCCTTCACCACGAATGCTGCAGAAGGCGTAAAAATTTGTCAAAGGTGGGTGAGTTAATATGTCAGATGTAAAAGCTTTGTCAAAGGAGAGGACTCAATTATTTAAAGATTTATTTGATGGAAAGGTTCCCAAGAGAGTACCAATCAATGTAAGTTTTCCTCTTGAATTCTGCATACAGTATGCAGGTGGGGATTTAGCAAAAGCACAATGGGACACTTCCATGCTTGAAGAAATATTTGAAAAAGTATGTGAAAATTTTATTTCTGATGTACTTCCTGCACAGGCCATTAGGTTTCCCTCATACTATAGAATTTTAGGGGCTAGAAATTTTGTAATGAGTTCCAGTGGTTTTTTACAGCATCCGGAAATTAGCGGACTGGAGGCGGAGGAATACGATGAATTCATTGAATCACCCTATAATTGTATTATGGAAAAAATACTGCCTAGGATTTATACTGAGTTAAATACCAGTCCAGTTCAAAGATCTCTTGTAATGGCCAAGGCATTTAAGGCATTTTATGATGAATTTACAAATGCGGGGGTACTTTGTGGAAAGCTGACTGAAAAATATGGTTATTCTTCTATAGGAAATTTTACTGGATTTATCGAAGCACCTTTTGATTTTGTAGCAGATCAGTTGAGGGGATTTAAAGGCATTACTGGAGATATAAGAAGACGTGCCGATAAAGTAGCAGCAGCTTGTGAAGCTGTAACTCCGATAATGGTAAAGGCAGGAATATCTGTAGCTCCTTCAAAATATGGCGGCACTTTTATTCCACTGCATATGGCACCATATATTCGTACTAAAGATTTTGAAAAATTGTATTGGCCGAGTTTTAAAAAGGAAATTGAACAGTTGGCAGCAGCCGGCCAGCCCTCATTGCTGTTTGTTGAAAATGATTGGACACGTTATGTGGATTACCTGTATGAATTACCTGAAAACACCAGAATGTGGTTTGAATATGGAGACCCTAAGCTTATGAAAGAAAAGTTAGGAAAAAAACATATTCTTACAGGCTTTTATCCTATTTCCATATTGAAAACGGGAACAAAGGAGCAGTGCATAGATAAAGCCAGGGAACTTATAGATATTCTTGCACCAGGTGGAAAATATATGTTTGGTTTTGATAAGGCTATTATAACTACAGACAGCGTTAAAATTGAAAATCTACAGGCAGTATTGGAATATGTAGCTGAAAATACTGATTATTAGGAGGGATTTGCTATGAAAACAGAATATTATAAGACGTGGGAAGAATATAAAACAGAACATCCTGAAATTGATGAAAAGCTTGAAGGGAAAATGGCTCCTAAGATGCAGCAGTATGAAGAAATGATGTTTATATTTGTTGTTAATTTATTGATGTAGTATATCAAAGCATATATATTATTAAATTAAAAGCTGCAATTTCAACTTCTAATAGGAAAATTGCAGCTTTTAATTGTATTATATACATTAGTTTTTACATAAAAAGGGGGAAAATAATGTGGTAAAACAAAATACATATTTCAGATGGCTTCAATTTTCTCACCTCTTGTAGTTGGCTGGGCCGTTGATATAACTGCTGTATTCAGAGTTTGCCGATGGACACCTGCAGCAGCTCCTGTTGTTGGATTACTGTTTTTTGTTTATGATAAATGAAAGAGAGAGGGTCAAGGTAATTAATAAAGATATTAAAAGTTAACCACATAATGATATAAGAAGGCTGACAAGCCGTGATATTAGATATATAATAAAGGAAATAAAGAATTAAATGGTTTACTTCTGATATTATGTATTTATGGAGGATAAAATGGATAACCTCAGTGAATTGAAAAAATCAATTATGAAATATGTAGAACAATTGGATGAAGAAAAAGTAATAAACTTGGCCAGTGAAGCCCTGGATAAGGGCATGGATCCTATAATCCTGCTGGAAACTGTCAATACAGGTATGGAGAAAGTCGGGAAATTATACGAAAACAAGGATTACTTTATAGCGGATTTAATACTTTCAGGACTTATTTTTAGAAGAATTTTGGAATTGGATAAAATGAAACAACACTTTCTTCAAAATAAAGATAAAGGTGTAGGAAAAGTAATTCTGGGAACGGTAAAAGGGGATATTCATGACATTGGAAAAGATATTTTTAAAGGTATGCTGGAAGCCAGTGGATTTGAAGTAATCGATTTGGGAGTAGATGTGCCAAAAGAAGAATTTGTGAAGGCAGTTGAGGAAAACAAACCTGATATTGTAGCTATGAGTGCCGCACTTACAAATACCATAGAAACAATGAGAGATGTGGTAAGGGCTTTTTTAAAAGCTGGGATAAGAGATAAAGTTAAGGTTATCGCAGGTGCTAATCATATGAATGCAGATATAAGTAAGTATATTGGAGCAGATGATTTTTCCAATGATGCTTCTACTGGGACTAAAATATGTTTGAAATGGATGCAGGAAGAATAGTAAGGAGTAGCAGATGATGAAGAGTCCAATATATGTTAGAATTGTTGAGGATATACGAAATGAAATTAGCAGCGGCGGGCTGAATCCAGGCGATGCTTTGCCTTCTGAAACGTCTTTGTGTAGTGAATATGACACCAGCCGAATGACAGTGAGGAAGGGACTTTCTATTTTATCAAATGAGGGCTATATATATTCCATTCCCGGGAAGGGTTATTTTGTAAAAAAACCGGATTACAATAAGTATATTTTTGTCTATGATGAAATGAGCAATTTAATTAACGATGTGGATAGAACAAAGCTTTTATCTGTGGATATCATACTTCCTGATGAAAAATTGGCCAGCAGCCTCCAGATCAGCGAGAATAAAAAGGTTGTTATGATCCGAAGATTATTTTATACTGAGGGAGAACCTATGGCTTATGATATAAAATATCTTTTGTATAAAAGAGGGGTACCTATTGTAGAGAATGAAATTGAAAGTGCAACTTTTCCGGAAATGATATCCGATAGAACTTCTCTCTATGATTTAAATAAGGAACTTATAATATATGCAAAGGTTCCGGAAGAAAAAACAAAGAAGCTGCTTCATATACATGACGAAATTGCTCTGCTTGTAGTAGAACAAAAATTATACGATATTGAAGATAAACCTATTGGACTTGGGATAACCTATTTTCGTGGAGATTATATAAAATTGCATGGAGTTAGTAAATAATAGTGAAAATACAGGTAAAAGGGGGATGAGAGTTGAAAATGAATACTCTGATTGTAGCTTGTCGTACTATTGAGGATGAATTAAAAAAAGTAATGAATGAAGTCAAATGTAATTATCCCGTATTGTGGATAGAGTCTGGTCTTCATCTGCAGCCTGATTCTTTAAAGGAGTGTTTGCAACACGAATTAAACCATATATCAAATGTAGATCAAGTTATTTTGGCTTTTGGATATTGCGGAAATTCCATAATTGGACTTAAACCTCCAACTTACCGTATGGTGTTTCCAAGGGTAGATGATTGCATTACTTTGCTTTTAGGATCCAGCAAAAGACGTAATGAATTGGCTGGCGGCAGTGGAACTTATTTTTTAACTAAAGGATGGCTGGAATCTGAAAGAAATATATGGGTTGAATATCAGGATGCGGTGAAGCGTTATGGAAAGAAAAAAGCAGAAAAAATTTACAGTATAATGTTTAAACATTATAATAGATTGGGCGTTATAAAAACTGGAGCCTATGAACTTGAAAATTATTTGGAAAAAACAAAAAAAATAGCAGAAGAATTGAAATTACAATATGAAGTTTTGCCTGGAACACTTGAATATATTAAAAAACTTTTGACAGGTCCCTGGAATGACAAGGAGTTTGTAATTATGAATCCAGGTGAAACGGTTACAATGGAACGTATTTATGATACAGATGAACAGCCTTTAAATAAGGATCAGTGTATAATCAATAATAAAATATAAACAGTTGACAGTGTATATGCTGTCAACTATTTGTTATGTGTTATGAGTTAACCGATTCACACCAAATCGAAGATTTGGGTTCTCTGCTTAGCTGCAGCCTGTGGTGGAACCACAGTCAAGGCAGACCATGCAGGTGCCGTTTCTCACCATTCTGGTACTGGAGCAATTAGGGCAGGTGGAACCATATACCCTTTCTCCATCCGTCTTTTTTGTCCTGATTTCAGTAGTGTTGATTTTTTGAGAATTTAATTCAGTGGAAGAACTGCCTAAAATCAAACTGTCTTTATCATAATTTTCAGGTTTAACCTGACATCTGGAAAAGTCTCCAAGTTCTATATCTATTATCTTACTTACAAGATCAGATATGGAGGACACATATTTTATATAAGGATGTTTTTGAACAAATCCATAGGGCTCATATTTTTGACCCCGCAGCATTCTGGATATATCCTGTGCCGGCACGTGATACTGGAGCATTACGGATATTGCCTTGGAAAGGGAATTCAAAAGTCCCATTATTATAGTTCCCTCCCTATCTGTAGTTATATATATTTCAGATATTTCTCCACTGGAGGATCTGTTCACAGTGGTATATATTTTCACATCATCTATTTGTGCAGGATGGGTTGTTCCCGTGCGGATTCCCACAGGTTTATCCCTCTTGGAATATTTAACTCCCTTTTGCAGATCCCTGGCCTTGTTTAAAAGTTGATTATAGGTTAAGTCTTCCAGCTTTATGTTGTCCGAAGCAGACAGACTTGTATTTAAAGGCTGGGCTGCTTTAGAAGAATCCCTGTATAAAGTAATACCCTTGATTCCAAGTTTCCAGGAGGATAAGATTACATCTTTAAAGTCCTGTGTGGAAGCATTTTTGGGTAAGTTTACAGTTTTAGACACTGAACCTGATATAAGGGGGGTTATAGAGGCTACCATTTTTACGTGTCCCATAGGATCAATATACCTTTCACCGCTGCCGCATTTATTTGAAGTGTCAAATATATTAAGATGTTCATCTTTTAAGTGAGGAGCACCTTCTATTTTACCATCCAGTATTTTTTCGTAAGTAAAATCATTTTCAGTTACAGTTTCTTTTTCAAGTACATAAGATAATATATCTTCTATTTGTTCAGCGGTGTAACCAAGTTTTTTTAAAGCTATAGTTATCACCGGATTTATAATTGTCATAAATCCGCCGCCGGATAATTTTTTATAGACGATATGACTGAAAAATGGTTCTATTGAAGTAGCACCACAGTCCATAGCAAAAGATATAGTGCCAGTAGGTGCTATAACTGTAACTTGAGCATTTCTATAGCCGAATTTGGCACCGCTTTTAAGTGCATCTGTCCAGCAGCTCTTCAATTTATCTCCTATATAGGATAGATTCTGTATTTTCAGAAGTTCAAGATCTACTTTTAGAGGAGTATAATTTAATCCTTCAAATTCATTCGAAAAACTGGAGCCTATGGTCTTTGAAAATGATTCCATATCTACAGAAGCTGCTCTGGCATGATTTCTAAGAACTCTCATCATATAAGGCTTATTTATTTGAAACTTTTCAAAAGCTCCTACCTCTTTTGCCATAAGGGAGGATATATAATAGGACTGACCTGTGAGTATTCCCACCAGTGAAGCTGCCAGCGTTCTGGCTTCATTTGAGTCATAAGGATAGCCCATAACCATAAATAATGATGCTATATTGGATATACCAAGGCCCGTGGTTCTAAAAAGATGAGTTTTCCTTGCAATGTCTGCAGTAGGAAACTGTCCCCAGTGTATAGAGGATTCAAGAATTAGCTGAACCAGGCTGATTATATGCAAATATCCTTTTATATCAAAAATATCTTTATCTGTATCATAAAATTTATATATATTTATAGAAGCAAGATTACAGGAAGTATTATCTAAAAAAGCGTACTCACCGCAGGGGTTTGTGGAGTTAATACTGTTATAAGAAGCATTTACTTTTCCATCTTCTCCAGCAGGGCATGTGTGCCAGGCATTAAAAGTATCACTGAATTGGGGAGCAGGATCTGCACATTTCCAGGCAGATGTATTAAACATATCCCAAATTTTTTTTACTTTTTCTGTTTTTGTCACTTTGGAATCAACTCTGCCTGTAAGATTGATGGTTTCATCGGGATTTGCCTTTAACCTGTCTACTTTACCCATAAAGCTGTTGGAAAATCTTACTGAATTATTGCTGTTTTGACCCGAAACAGTTTCGTAAGCCTCACCATCAATATCCATATCGTATCCCATTTTGCCAAGAGCCCTTACCTTATCCTCTTCTTTTGATTTCCAGGTTATGAAATCCATGATTTCAGGATGATTTACATCCAGACACACCATTTTTGCAGCTCTTCTTGTAGTGCCTCCGGATTTAATGGCACCTGCATTTCTGTCCAATGCTTTTAAAAAACTCATAAGTCCTGAGGATGAGCCGCCTCCAGATAATTTTTCACCTTTTGCTCTTATGGTGGAAAAATTGGTACCGGTTCCTGATCCGCCTTTGAATAACTTTGTTTCTGTTACAAATTGCTGGGATATGGAATGGGGGCCTAAAAGTTTATCTTCAATAGATAATATAAAACAGGCGGAGGCCTGAGTTCTGGTATAACTGTCTTCACATTCCATTACTTTATTAAGGGTATCATCAAAATAGTAGTTTCCCTGTTTTATACCTTTTATGCCATAGGATAATTTAAGACCTGTATTGAACCATTGGGGAGAATTAGGAGCATACATTTGATTTAAAAGCCCATATACACATTCATCATAAAAAATAGAACTTTCCTCTTCTGTTTTTATAAGTCCTTCATCTTTTAAAGATTCACACCAAAAATTTACCATCCTGTGGGCTACTGATTTCATACTGTTTTCATAGCCTAGCTTTCCTGGAACGCCAGCTTTCCTAAAGTATTTAGAGGCTATTATGTCACAGGAATTTTGGGAATACTGCTCCGGGAATTCCAGATCCTTCATATCTACCAGGACTTTATGGGTTTTATGATCTTTTAAAAATACATCTGTTTTTTTCCATTTAAATAAATCATATACTGTTTTATTCTTGTCTTTTTCAAGGGATTTTGTATAATATCTTTTAAACAAGTCTTTTATACTATCCAATTACAATTTACCTCCTTATGTAAGCTATTGTATCAAAACTATGTATTTTGTATTTATATTTAAATAGCTGCTACTATATATAGTATTCATTTGAATGTATAAATACTACATATAGTGCTTATATATTATATTATATATTTTATAAAAGTTCAATTTATATATATGGCGTATTTCACCCTGGTTTTTAAATAGGCTGCTTTTTACAAGTTTATTTACACTTTATGATATATAAACTTATAAAATACTTTCTAATTCAGCTCCAAGTAGTTTATAATTAGTGTTAAAATGTAAATAAATATAAATACGAAGGAGATTAAGTCATATGATAAGAAAATTTCAAAATTACATGCCGGAAGTGGATAAGGATTGTTTTATAGCAGATAATGCAGAAATTATAGGAAAAGTCAAAATTCATGAGAAAGCCAGTATATGGTTTGGGGCTGTACTCAGGGGTGATGTGAATTATATATATGTGGGAAAAGGAAGTAATGTACAGGATAATTGTACCCTGCATACCAGTGGAGGAATGAATCCTGTGGAAATAGGGGAATATGTTACCGTGGGACATAATGCAATAATACATGGAGGTAAAGTTGGAAAGTATTCCTTAATTGGCATGGGATCCATAATTTTAGATAATGCGGAAATTGGGGAACTGACCATTATAGGAGCTGGAAGCCTTGTAACCAAGAATAAAAAGATACCATCTGGAGTGATGTGTATGGGATCACCGGCAAAAGTCGTGAGACAGCTTACGGAAGAGGAAAAAAATTTTCTGAGGAATTCAGCCCAGGGATATATTAAAAAAGCTGAAAATTACAAGCAGTGTGCTGTTAAAAGATAGAATTCACATATTATATAGGGATTGGCTTATGGAATACCTTAGTAAACCTGGATTTGCCATGGAAGTAGGCAGGGGACTAATCCTGTTCCTATAAGTCAATTTGATGAAAAATATGATGAAAATGAAGAAATCTTTCCGCTGGCCTCAGTCATATAATAATTTATTTATATATATCCACTAGAAGACCACTTATATCATCTATGGTAGCGGCCACATCCAAGTTCTTCTTCTGATCATTCATAAGCATTTCAGTAAGATCCTCCAGTCTTTTATCTATGGTGTCCACTGTTATAAAATATTGTGTCTGCCAGAAACTTATATCTTTTTTCACATTGTACATGTATTTTAAAACCGATTCCAGATATTCTTTTATCATCTTTTTATAAAGTTTAACATCTGTGTAACATTTGGTTATAGATAATCTATTTCCTCTCTTTTTAATATTATCAAACATGTTTTTAAGCTGCTCTTCTGATTTTTTTTCCATTTGGGAGTTAAAACTCTGGGAAAAATCTTTTTTTATTTTTATATTTTTATTACTTGAAGAATGAGGAGAGGTTCCACCAATTCTAGAAATTTCCATAATATACCTCCTGGCTTTTTATTAAAATATTGACAAATATATATTATATTCATTATATATAATATTTTAATAAAAACATAGTGAATTGTATTAAAAATATGTATTAAATATTGAACTCAATGACATGGTTAACGATACTATGTTATATAAAATAAATAATTATATGTTGAGTTTTCCTATTCCATATAGTATAATTCTATCATAAGTAATAACCATATATGTAATATATATCTAATAAAGTGATTTTTATCAATGGCGTTTGTAGGATAAACTATAAAATATCTTGAAGATTATTATGTAAAAGTCATAATAAATTATTTAATATGCATAAGATTATAGTATTTTCAAAAAATAAAACATAGGTAGGTGATTTTATGTGGTTTGAAAAAAGCAGCCAGGAGATAATAAAAGAATTTAATACAGATGCTGTAAATGGGTTAAGTTCTGAAGAAGCATTAATCAGAAGGGAGAAATATGGATTAAATAAATTATCTGAAAAAAAGAAGCAGTCAATTTTAAAACTCCTGTTTGAACAGATAAATGATGTATTGATATATATATTATTGGCAGCAGCTGTAATTTCCGCTGCACTTAAGGAAATAAGTGATGCGGTTATTATAGTAATTATAGTTGTATTAAATGCAGTAATAGGGCTAATTCAGGAATCAAGGGCCGAAAAGGCACTGGAAGCTTTAAAAAAGCTTTCTTACCCGAAAGCACTGGTTAAAAGGAATGGACAGATTATGGAAATATCTTCTGAGGATGTAGTGGTAGGAGATATAGTAGTTTTGGAAGCAGGTAAATATATACCCTGTGATTTAAGATTAATTGAGACTGCAAATTTAAAAATAGACGAATCAGCTCTCACTGGGGAGTCCGTACCGTCACAAAAATGTGCGGAGAACATACTGAAAGGTGAAAACATAGCTCTTGGAGATCAACAAAACATGGCATTTATGTCTACCATGGTTACCTATGGAAGGGGTGTAGGTGTTGCCGTGGCTGTGGGCATGGATACTGAAATAGGGAAAATAGCAAGAATGCTTGAGGAAAATGAAAAAAATTTAACGCCTCTTCAGATTAAGCTGGCACAGCTTGGCAAGATGCTGGGGTTTGTAGTTCTTATAATATGTCTCCTTATGTTTGTGGTTGCAGTAATTCAAAAAAGAGATCTGTTTGAAATGTTTTTAACAGCTATAAGTTTAGCTGTGGCGGCCATTCCGGAAGGTCTGCCGGCCATGGTCACTATAGTGCTTGCAGTGGGAGTCCAGAGAATGATAAAAAAGAATGCTATAATAAGGAAACTTCCTGCCATAGAGACACTGGGTTCCGTGAATATAATATGTTCTGACAAGACAGGAACTTTGACTCAAAATAAGATGACAGTCACAAGGTTCTATGCGGATGGTGTTTTAAACCACATTTCATATCTGGATATGAATAACAGGGTACATTCTGCCCTTGTAAAGAATATGGTGCTCTGCAGTGATGCAACTTATTCTGAAGATTCCCAAACCGGAGATCCAACGGAAATTGCACTGCTGGAGTTAGGAGTTAAATTTAATATATATAAAGATAATGAAAATGAATTACATTCCAGAGTTGATGAAATACCTTTTGATTCAGATAGAAAACTTATGACCACTTTAAATAAATTTGGAGATAAATATAATATAATTACAAAAGGTGCCGTGGATAATTTAATTAAAATTTGTAAGTCCATATATGCAAATGGCAGTATGATTCCTTTTACGGAGGAATTAAAGTCAGAAGTTACTGCTGCAGCTGATTCAATGTCAAATGATGCTCTTAGGGTACTGGGTACAGCTCTTAAAGTGGTGGATTCAACTGAAATCCAAATTGATTCCATGGAAAGTGATTTGACGTTTGTGGGTTTGGTGGGGATGATAGATCCTCCCAGGGAGAATGTGGAAAAGTCCATAGAAGAATGCAGAAAATCCGGTATAAGAACAGTTATGATTACGGGAGATCATAAAAATACAGCTTTTGCCATAGCAAAAGAACTTGGTATAGCAGAGGATTCATCTCAAGTTATGCTGGGATATGAATTCAATAAATTATCTGAAGGTGAAATAGAAGATAAAATTGATAATTTAAGGGTTTTTGCCAGAGTATCTCCTGAGCACAAGGTAAATATAGTAAGGGCATTGAAAAAGAAGGGGAATATAGTTTCTATGACTGGAGACGGCGTAAATGATGCACCTTCCCTGAAGGCTGCAGACATAGGTGTGGCTATGGGAATTACAGGAACTGATGTGGCTAAAGGCGCTTCAGATATGATATTGACTGATGACAATTTTTCAACCATTGTGGAAGCAGTAAAAGAGGGAAGAAATATATATAATAATATAAAAAAGTCCATATTATTTCTCCTTTCCTGTAATATAGGAGAAATAATAGCACTATTTATTGGCATAGTGCTTGGCTGGCCGGCAGTATTGAGACCAATTCATCTTTTGTGGGTAAATTTAATAACAGACAGTCTTCCAGCGCTGGCACTTGGAGTGGAACCTGATGATCCGGATATAATGAAAGAAAAACCTCGTGATGCAAAAAAAGGATTGTTTTCAGGAAAAAGTGGGGTATTCTTAATAGGCAACGGTATTTTGATAGGAGCAATTACTCTAACTGCTTTTTATATAGGTACCAGAATATATCCAAATTCACTGATGCATGCACAGACTATGGCATTTGTGGTGCTCAGCGTATCTCAATTGTTTTATACTTTAAGTATCAGGCACAGTGAAAAATCCATATTTGAAATCGGGGTATTTACTAATAAATATTTAATCGGAGCAATAGTTCTTGGAATAGTGCTGGTAAATGTGGTAATTATGATACCATTTCTGGCATCCGTATTTAAAGCATTTAGACTTACGCTAAATGACTGGTTATTTGTATTTTTATTATCTATAATACCTTTTATTTTAAATGAACTTGGGAAACTCATTTATAGAAAGCTGGAGAAAAAATAAAATATCAGTTGTTTTCACCGGGAAATAATTTTTTTAGTTTTCTATACAGGGTCATTCTTGGAATTCCTAAAGTCTTTGCTGTCTTTGATTTGTTAAAATTATTTTTTATCAATGTATCCATTATTAATTTATTTTCAGTTTTATGGATGGAATCTTTTAAAAGTTTATCATTGACATTTTTATTGGGATCCTTTGGATGACAGCTTTTCAATATAAAATCAGGTAAATCATCCATAGTTATAATTTCGTTTTTAGAAGTTACCATTATTCTCCCCAATATATTTGTCAATTCTCTTATGTTTCCAGGCCAATCATAGGAGTATAAGGCCTTTAGTATATCATCGGAAAAAAATCTCTTTATATTATATTTTTTATAGAAGTTATTTTGTATGGATTTTACTAAAACAGCTATATCTCCTTTTCTGTTTCTAAGAGGAGGAATTTCAAGATTTAAAAAATTCAGCCTGTAAAACAGATCTTCCCTAAAAGTGCCCTGGAGCACTTTTTCTTTTAGATTACAGTTGGTTGCAGCTATCACCCTTACATCTATGGTTAATACTTTATTGCTGCCTATACGTTCTATCTCATTTTCCTGCAAGACTCTAAGCAATTTTGCCTGGAGGCACAGTGGAATATCTCCTATTTCATCCAAAAATATGGTTCCGCCATTTGCCAGTTCAAATTTTCCGCATCTGCCTTCTTTAGAAGCTCCAGTAAAAGAGCCGCCATTATATCCAAATAATTCAGATTCTGCAAGATTTTCTGGTATTGCGGCACAATTTACTTTTACGAATGGTTTAAGTCGTCTTTTGCTTTTGTTATGAATGGCATGGGCGAACATTTCCTTCCCAACGCCGCTTTCCCCGGTAATAAGTACGGTGAAATTTGTATCTGCAAATTTTTCTGCTCTTTTTTTACATAATTTTCCTGCATTAGAATTTACTAATATGTGGTTAAAAGTATATTTTGAACGAAATGCTGTATTTGAATTGGCAAATTTATTGAATATATTTGGATTTTCAGGTGACTCAGATGTCAATAAACTCATACCGCCTATTAATTCATCTCTGTAAAAAAGAGGTATGCTGTGAATAATAATCTTTTCTTTATCCTCGGATTTATATATCTTTTCTATTTCAGGGGTTCTTGTTTTAATTACCTCTGGAAGTTTGGAATTGGGAATAACGTCTTCCAGACAACAGCCTTCCAAATCTTTAAATACAACTTGAAAATATTTTGCAAAGGCAGGATTTATGTTTAAAATATTGCACTTAACATCTACAAATACAGTGGGAAGTGAAATATTATGAAATATCATGTTATTTATACTGCATATATAATGTTTTAATTCTGATTTTGAAATTTTATTATCCATGTTTTAATATCACCTTTCATATAAAATAAATACTATCATAATTAGTAAGTGCATCAATATGTTACATTTAAATTGTAACATATTGATGCACTTACTTGCAATCTAAAAAAATAGTAACAGATAAAAAATATTATTGATATAAGTTTTTGACTTATTAAAATTCAATAACTATTATAAATGAATACATAATACCTATATCTTTCAATTATACAATAAAAAAATTAAAAGATTGAAAATTCAAATTTAATGTAATGGTTTTGTAAAGAAAATATATTTGACAAAGGAGAATTATTGTGTCGATTTTATTAAATAAAAATGTCTAATAAAAAATATATATAAATTTATAATTCAATGTTTTATTTATATGAATAATAAACTTCATAACTGTTTTTTGTTAAGCTTATTGGCACGGTAAATGCTTTTACAATAAGATTGCTGAAATGATTTTTTCGTAATTTAAAAAGGGGTGAAGTTTAATGAAATTTACATCTGTGGAGTGTTTCCTTCTGGTAATGTTGTTTTTACTAATAGGGGAAATTGTATCACAAAAGACGAAGGCTTATGTTCCTTCAGTATTTATTTCTGCTGTTTTATTTTTAATAGGGTTCTGGACATTTGTCCCAAAAGACGTAGTTTCACAAGCATCTTTTGGTAAAGAATTTATACAAATTGCAATGGGGCTGCTTCTTGTACATTTAGGAACTCTTATGAGTCTGAGAAAATTAATAGATCAATGGAAAGCAGTAGTAGTTGCAATCTGTGGAGTATGTGGAATCATGCTCTTAACTATGACCATAGGATTATTATTGTTTGACTGGCACACGGTTGTAGCTGCAACACCGCCTCTTACAGGTGGAATAGTGGCAGCACTGCTTATGTCTGAAGGGTTAAAAGCTCAAGGTATTACCACACTTGCGGTACTTCCTATAGCAATGTTTATAACTCATAGTTTCTTTGGATATCCTATTACTTCATGGTGTTTGAAGAAAGAAGGAAAGAGAGTTATAGGAGATTTTAGGAAAAATGGTCCTGATCCCAAGGTGTTAAAGGAAGGAAGTATGTTTCAGTCTGAAGAAGGCGGAAGGAAAAAACTTATACCGGCACTGCCAAAGGCTTATCAAACTGCTCCTATGATACTTTTAAAAGTAATTTTTGTATCAATGATTGCAGGGTGGCTGTCTAATTTAACTGGTGGGGCTGTGAACCAGTATGTAATATGTCTTGTGCTTGGAGTTGTTTTTTGCGAATTAGGATTTTTGGAAGAGCAATCCCTTGTTAAAGCAGGTGTTTTTAACTGGCTCATAGCTGGACTTTTGGCATATGTATTTTCACAGCTGTCCAGTGTTACACCAATACAGCTTTTAAGAATGTTAGGACCAATAGTGGTGCTTATAATATTGGGAATTCTAGGTATGTTCATAATGTCAATGATTGTGGGAAGACCTCTTGGGTTTTCAAAGGAAATGGCTTTTGCCTGTGCACTTACAGCACTTTTTGGCTTCCCGGCAGATTATATTATAACTACAGAAGTTTGTAAATCCGTAGGCAGTACAGAGGAAGAGAAAAATTATCTGGTGGATATATTACTCCCAAGGATGCTGGTAGGTGGCTTTGTAACAGTATCTATTGCATCGGTGGTTATAGCAGGTATATTCCTGAAATTATTATAAATTATTTGTTAAATCATGGTAAGTTATTATATGTACGATGATGTAGTCTGAAAGAAAAAAACTGTATGCAGTTCTAAATGAAATGAACTGCATGCAGTTTTTATTTTTTGATGAGTTTTGTTCCGTCTTTATCCTGTGAAATCAGATTTCTCCTCATAAGTCCACCCAGAGCGTTTTTAAAGTAATTTTTGCTTTCATGAAAAACATTTTTTATGTCTTCAGGAGAACTTTTATCATTATAAGGCATAAATCCATGGTGAGACTTCAAATACTCAAGTATGATATCTTCCATGGACAGCCGTTCGTATTTTGGAGTTTTTCTAGGTGTAAGGCCTAATTTACCATCATCATAAACTTTTTTTATTCTTAAATTCAGTTCATCACCAATTTCCAATTTTGTAAAATATTCATTATTTAATATAATACCCCTATACATGTTGTCTACCGCTACCATGGCACTGTTGTTTGTTTGAAAACCATAGACCGTACCTTTCACTTCTTTGCCCGGGCTATATTTTGCATTTTCTTCTTTAAGTTCCATAAGATATTTGTCTATATCCGTGGTTGCTGCTATTCTGTTTGTTTTATCCAGATAAAGGTAAAACAGATAGGATTTCCCCAAAATCAGTTTGTATTTTTGCTCTGATATTGGAACAAGCACATCTCTTTCCAAACCGATATCTATGAAGCAGCCAAAGCTGACACTGGATACTGTTTTTAACAATGCAATTTCACCAACTGTGGCCAGTGGTGATTTGAGAGTGGCAATTATTCTGTCTTCCGAATCTTTGTATATAAAGGCATTGACCTCGTCTCCTATGGAAAGTTGATTCCCCAGGGTATTTTTGTTTGGAAGAAGTATATCGTTCATGGGAATGCCTGTTTTAGCATCCAAATAATATCCGAATTTTGTTTTTCGAGCTATTTTTAAGAGATTAAATTTTCCTAATAATATCACCTATTTCACTCCTAATATTTTTAAATTTTGTTTCAACGCCTATTATATACCATTATTATCAATGATACCAGTGAATTAATCCCTAAAATTTGTTTTGATGGAAGAGCCTTCTACTGACACATGTATATCCAGCTGAAGTTCACTTTTTTGCAGTATATTGTCTGAGTCCTCTCTGGGGTATCTCCTCTGAAAATCTTCTGTTAAGTGAAATATGTCCAGCCCTTTCTCCTTATATTCTTCAAATATATTTTTACAGGCATAATTTATGTTGCTTTCTGCATTTGTCTGTATTGCCTTTATTGAGCTGCTGTTCAAATTCATCTTGCCCTGTGCTTCGGATATGCTCACTTTTGTATTGATTATTTTTTTTACTACTAATTTTTTACCGTTGTAGTACATTTTTGTTTTTGTATTATTTTTTACTATTTCAAGTCCCACAAATTTAGAGGGAGCATTTGGGTTGGTTACCTCCAGGGAACCTGTTTTTATATTGTCCAGCAGAAAATTATAACCCTGCCCATTTTCCCTTCTCAATGTGTCCACCATTTTATAATTGCTAATTATGGCTCCATCGCTGATTTCTATTTTAGTTTCCGGCTGATCCTGTTTTATCTGTATCATGGGGATTACAGATGTACGGCTTTTGGTATGCATTCCATTTAAAAAGTCATTTAAACTGGTGGTAACCTCTCTGGAGGATGCAGGTATGTTTTCTATTAAGTCATGAACAAAAACTCCTATATATTCCTGTCCTTTTAATTTTACATTGATAAAATTGTCCGGACATCCATTTAGGATAGCTATAGTTGCTCTTAGGACAAATTCCTGATCCCTTTCAAAAAAATCTATAAAATTCTGCATACCCTGTTCAGCGGCTTTTTCAGTAAATATAATTCCCATATTCTGAGTGTAATTTAATTTATAGTTGGCGGATAAGTTTATATCCCTCATGGTTTCAAACATGGTTTTTCTTGAGCCTCTAAAAAGAATTCGCTGGTCACTGCTGGAAGAACCGGTAACAGATCTCTGAGATTTAAAGGCCTCTACATAAATTACAGGGTTACCCTGATTGTCTATATCTATTATACAGGTTGTTGCGAATATGACCTTATCTATGTCGTTGTAGTTAAAACATCCAGTAAGAAAAGATGTACATATTATTAGAAAACAGCAAAGAAAATTTTTCATCTCTTATCATCCTTATTGAAAGTATTGTTGGATATGTTGGTTAATTTTCCCCTATAGAAAGTATCTTTGTATCTTAAATTATCTTTAGTTAATATAGGAGTAATATAGGGATAACCACAGCTGTTCAGGGAAGCTATATCTGATATCAAGATGAATAACCCCATGAGAAATCCCAACATTCCAATTAAAGAACATAAAAGCAGTATTATAAAAGCCCAGATGAGTATAGGACCATATAATTTAGGCGTCAAAAAAGAAGATATAGCGGAAACAGCCACTATTATTACGGTACTTTGGGAGCTTAATCCAGCACTTACTGCGGCCTGACCAAGTATAAGGGCACCTACTATGCTCATGGACTGTCCTATGGGCTGAGGAAGGCGTATTCCGGCTTCCCTTAAAAGCTGGAAAAAAAACAGCATCAGATAAACTTCCAGTATAGTGGGAATGGGTACATCCGCCCTGGAGGATGAAAGCCTAAAAACAAATATAAGAGGTATCAGTGAAAAATGATAGGTGGTAAGGGCTATGTATAATCCCGGCAAAAATACTGAGATGACAAAAGCAATGAGTCTGACTACTCTGATTATGCTGGTGTAATACATATTTAAATAATAGTCATCTGCCATCTGAAAATTTTCTATAAAAAAATAGGGTGCACTTAAGGCAAAGGGGGTTCCATCCACCAGAATGACTACCCGCCCCTGTAATATTTTTGATGCTGCAGTGTCGGCCTTTTCAGTGTAGCCTATGGTATCAAAAAGGGTTCCGGAATTTTTTAATTGCTCTTCTATATAATTTGTATCCAGAAGAAAATCTATATCAATTTTCTCCAATCTATCGTTGATGTATTTTAATACTTTCTGTGGAACTAAATCCTGTATATACAAAAGGGCCACAGTGGTGTTGGAGATGCTGCCCATGATCTTATATTCTATTTTTAACTGGGGGCTCTTTATCCTTCTTCTTATAAGAGCTATATTATCCATTATAGCTTCATTAAAACCTTCTCTGGGGCCTTTTACCACTGTCTCAGTTAAAGGGGAGGATACTGGCCTTTTGCTGAATCCTTTAGCCTCACAGTATATGGCATTGTCATAAAAGTCAGATAGAATTATTACATCACCGGATAAAATATGCAGCAGTGCATCATCCTTGGAATTTATATTCCCTAAGGAATTGCTGTAGAGAACTCTGTTTTTTATTATTTCCGTATCCTTAATTAAATTACTGCTTTTTATTAAAGGAGCTATTATATATTGGCTTATAAATTTTGAATCACATAAATCATCTATGAACAGCAGAGATATAGTACCTTTGGCACATCTTATTTCACGATGTTTCAAATCCGAGTTGCCTTTTAGTTTATCATTTATATAATTTAAATAATCATTCATATTTTCATCACCAGGTATATTATCTGTATTTTCCTGAATAACATTCATGGTTTAGCAGATAATATTTGTATGTAAAATTTAGTGTGAAATGGAGATTATTTATGGGCAAGTTCAGTTTTAAACATATATTTTTCATAATATCTGCCCTGTCAATAGCCAGCTTGAAAACTTATCCTCAAATATTTATGAATATGTCAGGCAGGGACAGCTGGGTTGCTGTTATAATAACCTGCATAATAATGCTGTGGTATTTTGACTATCTGATAAATATATGTGTGAAAAACAATTGTTACAGTGTACATGAAATATTTACCGCTGCCTTTGGAAATCTACTTGGAAATATATTTTTAATTATATTTGCGGTGGGGATTTTTTTATCTCTCATAGAAAGTGCTTCTGTAGAGTCAAATGTAATACATACCAATTTTTTTATAGAAAGTCCTGTATGGTACATACTGTTGTTTATAGTGATACCGGGGTTTTATACGGTAAAAAAGGGCAGGTATTCCGTAATGGCAGTTATTATGATATGTATAGCAATTTCCATATTTAATGGGGTTAATTTAGCTGCCTTAACATCAAAGTTTAAAGATTATGGCAGGTTATTTCCGTTATTTGAACATGGAATAAATGCCGACTTTTTTTTGTCTATTGTAAAATCCATAGGCATGTATTCATCTATTACAATTGCACTGCCTTATTTAAGTCAGCTGGAAATTAAAAAAGGTATTAGAAAATATTCTTTTGTAGGCAACTTGTTTGTAGCTCAAATGATAGTTATTGCCATAGTGGGGGTACTTGCCACTTTCAATGTGGAGAGGGCTAATACCATTGTTTATCCCAAGCTGGTGCAGACCCAGCTCATATCATATTTTGGATTTATAGCAAGCGGTGAATTTTATGTAATATTTCAGGTAACATCCGGTTGGTTTTCAAAATATATAACTACATTTTTTGCACTTATTTTAATGCTTAGAGAGGTTAAATTTGATAAAGTCATAAATCCAAATATATTTTTAATTGCATTTACAGGTGTGATCTATGTATCATCTTATATAATTGCAAAAAATCTGCTTACGCTTTTTAAATTTTTAGACATATATGTGTATGTATGCGTTGCAGCATTATTTTTGCTGCCTTTGGTTACTTTTACAGTATTCAATATAAGATCAGGCAGAAAAGCAAATATCAATTGAATAGATATTATAAATGAAATATATAATTATATGAGAAATAATACCAATGGGATAAAAAAGTATAAATTGCAGATAATATGACCAATGCAAAAATAGATTATATATGGCAGGTGGGATAATGGGCAACATATTTAAAAAATTGACTTCTCTGATTACCTATAAAAATAAAAAAGAGGTACAGAGTTTTTATATACCCGAAGTGAATGAAAGTTCTGGAAATACAGATTATGGTTATGACTCCTTAAGTATAAAAAATGGTTCTAAACAGAATAACCATGATAAAATTCAAGTTGATATTGATTCCAATATAAAATTTATTCAACAGGAATTTCACTATCCTGTAAATAGGGATATTGTAATAAGAAAAATTAAAATTGCAGGAAAATACAATGCATTTATAGCTTATTTAAATGGTGCTGTGGACAATAATCTTGTAAATAATTTTATATTGAGACCTCTTCTAAATTATAAAGTTGGGAATAAGTGCGGGGAAGATGACAATTTATATACAGATGAAAAACAGGAGGAGATAAATTTTATTTTAAATAATGTAGTTGAAATCAATGGCATGAAAGTTGTGAATAAATTTAAAGATGTCATATATCAAATAATTTCGGGAAATACGGCAATGTATATAGACGGATGTAATTATTATGGAGCATACAGCACTAAGGGCTTTCAAAAAAGAGAAGTAACCACACCTCAAACGGAGGGGTCTGTAAAAGGTTCTTATGAAGCTTTTACAGAAGATCTGTCCACTAATGTAACTCTTATAAGAAAGCTTATAAGAAATAAAGATTTGATTACGGAGAAATTGAGGGTGGGGGACAGCAATAACAATGAATGTGCAATTATGTATATAGATGGCATAATAAATCCTGCAATAGTAAAGGAGGTAAAGAGGAGAATCAGCAGTATAAAAACAGACTTTATATCCGGAAGCGGAATGTTGGGAGAGTACATTGAAGATAATACCTGGTCACTGATTCCCACTTTGCTGTCAACGGAAAGAAGTGACAGAACCTGTTACTATATTATGGAGGGAAGGGTGGCGCTGATTTCCAATGGTACCCCCTATGTGCTGATTTTACCAATCACATTTTTTACTTTATTTCATACCTCGGAGGATTATATTTTAAAATGGCAATTTGGATTTTTACTGAGGGCTGTAAGGATATTTGGAATAATCATATCCTTATTGCTGCCGGGAATGTATGTGGCCCTTATAAATTATCATCAGGAGATGATTCCTTCCTCTCTTTTAATTTCCATTGCCAGATCCAGAGAAGAAGTACCTTTTCCCACTATTGTAGAAGTTATATTTATGGAAATTTCTTTTGAACTTATAAGGGAAGCCGGTATAAGGATACCGGGCATTTTAGGAAATACCATAGGAATAGTTGGAGCACTGATAATCGGTCAGGCTGCTGTACAGGCAAGTATAATAAGTCCTATTTTAATTATAGTTATTTCTTTTACAGTGCTGGGGAATTACTCCATACCTGATTTTAGTCTGACTTATGGTACCAGGTTAATTAGATTGTCTTTTATTTTACTTGGCTATATATTGGGGCTTTTCGGTATATGCATAGGAATAGTCAGTTATACTGCCATACTTATCAATTTAAAGTCCTTTGGAGTTCCTTTACTTTCCAATTTTCCTCCTAAGACGAAGAAAAGCAAGGATACTGTTTTAAATTATCCTGTCTGGAAACAGCAATTCAGGCCTGAAGAGTTGCATACCATGGATCCAAAAAGGCAGCCGGCAGTTTCTAGAGGCTGGATTAATGAAGATGCCAACGTTGAAAAAAATGATAAAAATCAGAATGTTTAAGATAGGGGTAAGTTTATGAATGAAGGTAATATAGGAGTATTTAGAGCTGTATGCCTTGTAACTTTAGTTATTATAAATAAAATATTTTACTCCAGCGCAGCATTGGTGGTGCAGAGAGTTGGAACTGCAGCCTGGTATTCTACCCTGGGATCCTGTGCTATCAGCATAATATTTTTTTATATTATATGCATGCTTATGGAGAGATTCCCTGGAATGAATTTAATTCAGATATTTGACGAAGTGGCTGGAAAGTTTTTTGGAAAGATTTTGGGGATGATTTTGTGCATGTATTGTGTTTTTTATGCAGGATCTAATTTGAGGGAATTTGTGGATATGATTAAGATATACAATCTGCCCAAAACCCCTCCAAGCTTCATAATGGGAAGTATTTTATTAGTGGCGATTTTAATTTCCTATTTTGGATTTAAAGGACTTGGGCAATTGTGCGGCATATGTTTTTTACCTGTTATACTAGGTTTTGTTTTAGTATTTTCAATGGCATATCAGGAATATAATTTTAATTATTTAAAGCCTTATCTTGGATATGGAATTCTTAACACTCTATATTCTGAATTTTTGAGAAGTTCTTCTTACAGTGAATTTATTGTTTTATTTGTTGTAATAGACTCTCTGCGCAATCTAAAGGAAATAAAAAAAACAGGTATTATAAGTATAGTATTATCTGGAGTTATATTCTCAATTTGTTTTACGTTTTATTTGGCTTCCTTTAACTATTCCTTTGGGAAAGAAAATATATCAGGCATTTTTGAATTGTCAAAGACAATTTATTTTAACAGATTTGTTCAAAGGGTGGAAACCATATTCCTGGTGACATGGATTATACCTTCCATGATAACCACAGCTGTAGCATTTTATATATGTATAAGTATTTATTGTAAAATATTTAATATAAAAAATCACAGACCTCTTTTAATGCCTTTTGCCTTTTTAGTTTTTATTATAGCAATTATCCCTCAAAATGTATTGGAGCTGACGTCAGTAAATTTATTGTTCACACGTCAATACAGTATGGTTATAAATTATTTTATACCTGCCGCTGTATTAGTTGTATCCATACTATTAAAGAAAAAAGGTGACAGTTCAAATGTACAGAAAGATTAGTTTGTTCCTGGGTATTTTTATATTACTTACTGTGTTGACAGGCTGTTATGATGCGGTGGAAATTGACGATGAAGTTTATCCTGTAATACTGGGGGTAGATCAGGGATATAATAATAAATTTAAAATTACCATACAATACCCTGTATATGGTGCAGGAAACAGAAATCAAAGCGGAACCCAGCAGACACAAGCAAATATAGCCGTTATTGAAGCACCCAGTATAATTGAAGCCATGGAAATGTTTGGACAGGAGATATCCAGGCAAGTTACATTAAAGCACCTAAAAGCTATTGTATTTTCAGAAGAAATTGCAGTACAGGGCATAGGTAATCAGATTTTAGGAATTCAAAGATACAGGGAGATAAGAAGTACTATGGCAATCACTGTGGTAAGAGGGCAGTCCGAAGATTTTATTAAAGAAAATGTATCCATTATAGGGGAGAGCCTTCCGAAGATGGTGGAGTTATTCTTTTCTCAATCTCAACATAATTCCTATTCCATTCGAGAACAATTATTTGATTTTTATCAAGGTATTCTTTCAAATTATGAGCAGCCTACTGCAGCTTATGGCGGCGTAAATAATTATCAAAGTATTGAAGGTAAAAATAACAATAAAAACACTCCTCCAATTACAGGCAAAGGTTATTTACCCGGTGATGTTCCAAGAGAAGGGTCGGCTAAAAGAGAACTTTCAGGTACAGCTGTGTTTAGAGAGGATAAGATGGTGGGAGCTTTGGATAGCTATGAAACCAGATATTTTCTTCTTGTAAAAGGCAAATTCAAAGGTGCCACTATAACCATTAATGACAAGTATAGTCCTGATACTGTCATTGTATCTTATATTAAATTATCCACAAAGCCTAAGATAAAGGCTTATTTCAGAAATGGAAAACCTATAATTGATGTGGATCTGAAATTAGAAGCAGACATAGATTCCATACAGAATAAAATCAAATATGAGGAATTATGTATGGTAAAGGATTTGGATGAACAAATAAGGGCTTTTCTGTTAAAAGGTATAAATGCTACTGTTGAAAAGACTCAAAGGGAATATAAATCTGATATTTTCGGATTCGGGTATTATGTAGCCGGCAACTTTAAAACAATTCAGGAATGGGAAAATTATAACTGGCTGAGTCATTATGACCAGGCAAAGATCAATGTGAATTTAACTGTGAATATAAGAAGAATGGGAATAAAATTTTATACTTCAGATATCTGGAATTCCAGTGGAAAGGGAAAAAAGTGAGATATATTTTGTGCTTTTTAATATTATGTTCAGGGTATTATACGTTTAGCTATGGGTTTTCCATATGGATGAGGGAAAATAACAGACTGGCAGCCTTTGGAGTCTGGCTTCTGGCTTCAGTGTCAACTTTGATTCCCATTGTAATGCTCATAAGTAATGATTAAATCTCCAATAATTCTTAAAATGATTTTCAATTTGATTAAGATTATCTATAATGTATATATAACAAAAAATTGAGAAATTTTTAGGAGGTAAATATAATGGATTTTATAAGGGTATCATCGGCCTGCCCATTAACAAATATAGGGGATATAGAGTTTAATTTGAAGAATATAGAAGCATGTATAGATAAAGCCCTGAGGGAAAAATCAAAGCTTGTGGTATTTCCGGAACTTTCTATAACATCTTATACTTGTGGAGATCTCTTTGAACAGCAGCTGCTTTTGAAAAAGACTGAGGAAGCTTTGAAAAAATTATGTGATTACTTACAAAATAAAGATGTGCTGATAGCAGTGGGAGCACCTGTTGTATACAATAACTGTCTTTATAATTGCGCATGTATAATATTTAAAGGAAATATTTTAGGAATTGTTCCTAAAAGTTATATTCCAAATTATGAAGAATTTTATGAAAAGAGATGGTTTACCGAAGGGCTGCATGTCATAGATGAAAAAGTTGATTTTTATTTCCAGAAAAATATACCTTTTGGAGTAAATCTTATATTTACCTGTGGAATAATGAAATTTGCTTTTGAGATATGTGAGGATTTGTGGGCGGTAATACCTCCCAGCAGTTATCTGAGTCTCATGGGTGCAAATATTTTAGGAAATTTATCTGCCTCCAATGAAATTGTAAGTAAATCTTCTTATAGAAGAAATTTGATATGTTCTCAAAGTGCCAGATGCATGTGCTCTTATATATATGCTTCTTCAGGAGTGTTTGAATCCTCTACGGATTTAGTATTTAGCGGTGATCTGTGTATTTCTGAAAATGGCATCTTATTGAATTCAAATGAGAGGTTTAAAAGGGAAAATGAAATTATAACGTCTATTATAGATTTGGATAAATTGAATAATCAACGTTTAAAAAATGTAAGCTTTAGGGACAATGTAAAGACATTTTCCCAGAAACCATTAAATATAGAATTCCAATTTGAAGATATGGATTATGGAGAGTTTGACAGAAATGTTGATAAACACCCCTTTGTGCCTGATAATAAAAGTGAAAGAGAAACCAGGTGCAGGGAAATATTCAGTATACAAACTGCTGCCCTTGGAAAAAGGATAAGTCATACTAATTTGAAAAAAGCCGTTGTGGGCATATCGGGAGGACTTGATTCTACACTGGCAATGCTGGTTGTGGTTAAGACTTTTGATATTTTAAAGATCCCAAGAAAAAATATAATAACTGTAACTATGCCTGGATTTGGAACCACTGATAGAACTTACAACAATGCAGTAAATTTGTGTAAGAATTTGGGAACGGAATTTAGAGAAATCAATATAGTAAATGCGTGTCTCCAGCATTTTAAAGACATTTCCCATGAGATAGATATACATGATGTAACTTATGAAAATGTCCAGGCAAGGGAAAGAACCCAGATTATAATGGATATAGCAAATAAAGAGGGGGGTCTTGTAATTGGTACAGGGGATCTGTCGGAGCTGGCCCTTGGATGGTGTACATATAACGGAGATCATATGTCCATGTATGGAGTTAATTGTTCCATACCTAAAACCCTGGTGAGATATTTGGTAAGGTATGTAGCGGATAAAGAAGTCTCAAAAAACATATCCGATATTTTGATGGATGTGTTAAATACTCCTGTAAGTCCGGAGCTTTTACCTAAAGATAAAAAAGGGGACATATCTCAGAAGACGGAAGATATAGTAGGACCTTATGAACTTCATGATTTCTTTTTGTATTATTTTGTAAGATTAAACTATTCTCCTGAAAAAATATTGTTTTTGGCCAAACATACATTTAAAGGTGAGTATGACGGTGATGTTATTGAAAAATGGCTTGAGGTATTTATAAAAAGATTTTTTACCCAGCAATTTAAGCGATCTGCAGTCCCTGATGGTCCTAAAGTAGGTACAGTTAGTCTGTCTCCGCGGGGAGACTGGAGAATGCCTTCAGATGCCAGCTTTAAATTATGGATTGATTCCATAGTTAAGTAAAATATTTTTATAGTTAATAATTGATAGTTAATAATTAAGAACTATGGTGGATTTTCAATTTTTACCCAAAATCTTCATTTACTATTCCTTTACATTATTCATTTTACACTTTAATATTTGGACTTTGTTAATTAGGTGTATATAGTGTATCATTATATTATAGAATGATAAAAAGGAGGATTATATGTTTAATCTTATTTTGTGGATTGCAGTTGGATTAATAGCACTATTGATTGATATAACGACCAGCGCATTTTTATTTGTATGGTTTACAATTGGAGCCATTGGGGCAATTATAGCACAGATATTGAATTATTCATTTTTAGTGCAATTTATAGTATTTGTAGCTGTCAGTGTTATACTCATGCTTATATGCTACCCCATAGTGAAAAAGAGTATAAAAGGATCTGTAAAGCCTACACTGCTTAGAGAAAAAACTTATGTGGGCAGGGAAGTTGTGATAGATGAGGAAATGCTGGAGAATAATGGAGTAAAGGTTGATGGAGTTTATTGGAATATAAAAGATACGGAATATGTGCTTAAAAAAGGTGACAGAATAAAAATAGTGGGCATGGAAGGAAATAAACTGGTTATAAAAAAGTTGTAAATTTATTATAGTCTAAAAATTAATATTATATGGATTGGAGATGTAATTATGATAGGTAAAATTCTTGTTTTGATTGTTCTGATAATTATTTTGGCAGCTGTGATATCTTCTATTAAAATTGTAAATACCGGATATGTGACTATTGTAGAAAGACTTGGGCAGTTTCACAGAACTCTAGAACCTGGGTGGCATTTTATAATTCCCTTTGCTGATTTTGTGCGAAGGAAGGTTTCCACCAAGCAGCAGATACTGGATATTGAACCTCAAAGCGTTATAACTCAGGATAATGTAAAAATATCTATAGACAACGTTATTTTTTATAAGGTATTGAGCCCTAAAGATGCAATATACAATATAGAGGATTACAGGGCTGGTATAATTTTTTCAACTATAACCAATATGAGAAATATTGTAGGCAACATGACTTTAGACGAAGTCCTTTCTGGAAGGGATAAAATAAACGGGGAACTTTTGAAAGTGGTGGATGATATAACAGATGCATATGGAATAAAATTATTATCTGTGGAAATCAAAAATATTATGCCCCCTGCTGAAATTCAACAGGCTATGGAAAAACAGATGAGGGCTGAAAGGGACAAGAGAGCTGTAATACTTCAGGCAGAAGGGCAGAAGCAAGGTGATATAGCCAGGGCGGAAGGGGAAAAACAAGCCAAGATACTGCAGGCTGAGGCTGAAAAAGAAGCAAATATCAGAAGGGCAGAAGGTCTTAGACAATCCCAGATGCTGGAAGCAGAAGGTAAGGCAAAGGCCATAGAATCCGTGGCAGCGGCGGAATCCAAAGCTATTGAAATGGTGAACAGGGCTATAATAGATTCCGGTACTGATGAAAAGGTGATAGCATTAAAGCAGGTAGAGGCTTTGAAGGAAATGGCAAAAAATCCTGCAAATAAACTTATACTTCCCAATGAGGCAGTATCTTCCCTGGGAAATATGGCAGCAATAGCCGATATGCTCCAGAGAAAATAATTTAAACAATTCACAGTGCACCATTGACAATTCACAATTTATGAAGATTTTCGATGTAAATCGGAAATCTTTCAATTGTTTAAGTTGAAAGTTAAGTTTGAGTGTAGGCAGGTGTTGGTTTTATGAGTATAAGATTTATATATGGAAGGGCAGGCAGTGGAAAAAGTCATTATTGTCTTAATAGCATAAAAAATGAAATAAAGCAGGGAAATGATAGAAGTCTTATAATTTTAGTTCCTGAACAATTCTCCTTTCAGGCAGAAAAAAACTTAATAAGCACAATTGGGGAAAGAGGAATGTCCAGAGCACAGGTATTGAGTTTTAGAAGAATGGCAGAAAAGGTACTTGACGAAGTAGGAGGAGGAACTAGAAAAAGTATAAATGATGCAGGCAAAAGTGTACTTTTATATAAGATAATAGAGGAAAATAGAAATAAATTAAAGGTATTTGGCAGAGCTTCTAAAAAGCAGGGATTCATAAATTTCATATCGGATTCCATAACTGAATTAAAAAAATACAATATTTCTCCCCTTCTTTTAAAAGACAGTGCGGATAGAATAGAAAGTATCAATTTAAAACACAAACTGGAGGATATTACAATAATATTTTCAGAATTTGAAAATATACTTCATGAGAAATATCTGGATTTGGAGGACACTTTGAATATACTCGGTGAAAATCTGGATAAATCCAAAATGTTTGACAATGCAGAAATATGGGTGGATGAATTTTTCAGTTTTACTCCTCAGGAATATGAAATTTTAAAAAAAATTATGCATAAGGTATTTAGAATGAATGTAACATTATGTATGGACGGAGCAGGGGGGAGTTCATCTGTTGAAAGTATGGATTTATTTTTGCCTACCAGGATTACAGAAAAAAAACTTTTGGAAATAGCTAAAGACAACAATATAGTTTATGACAAGCCTGTTATTCTACAATGCAGTCCATGTTATAGATTTAAGTACAGTGCTGAACTTCAGCATCTTCAACATTATCTATTTTCATATCCCTATAAAGTATATGAAGAGCCAGTTGAAAATATAGGAATATACAAGGCTCTAAACAAATATACTGAAATAGAGCATACTGCCAGGGAAATAGTAAAAGCATGCAGGAACAAAGGTTTTAGGTTTAAGGATATTGCAGTTGTAACAGGGGATTTAGATGGATATGAAAGTTTGATAAAAGCAGTATTTAATGAATATGAAATACCTTATTTTATAGATAAAAAAAGAGAAATTGACAATAACCCAATTATAATTTTGATAGTTTCTGCTGTGGAAATAATATCTAAAAACTGGTCTTATGAATCTGTATTCAGATATTTAAAAACAGGAATTTTGAATTTGAAATTTGATGATATAAATATGCTGGAAAATTATGTACTTGCAAATGGAATAAGGGGAAAAGGCTGGATTCAGGCTGAGCCCTGGAATTTTAGAATAAATTATGATACTTCCCAGGAAGAAATATCAGAGGAAGAGATAGAATATTTAAATGAGATAAATTCTATAAGGGATAAGGTGAGAGAACCTATCCTAAAACTTTCAGCTGCTGTAAAAGGAAAGAAAAGGGGAGCACAAATATGCGAGGGATTATATAATTTTTTATGTGAGCTGGAGATTCCTGAAAAGATAAAACAGATTATAGAAGGATTCAAGGATGATTCCAAATTGGATATGGCAAATGAATATGCTCAGATATGGGATATAGTGGTGGATGTATTGGATCAGATTGTGGATTCAAGGGGAAATGAAGCTTTTGGAGTGGAAACTTTTAATGAAATGCTGACAAATAGTTTTTCTCAATATGAAATAGGAGTGATTCCGCCTTCGCTGGATCAGGTTTTAGTAAGCAGTGTAACCAGGCTGAGAAGTCATGATATAAGGGTGCTTTATATTGTAGGAGTTAATGATGGCATTTTCCCTGCTGCTGTACTTGAAGAAGGAGTTTTTACAGATGATGACAGGGATGTTCTTAGGGAAAAGGGATTGGAGTTGAAGGAAAATACCAGAAGCAGAGCTTTACAGGAACAGTTCCTGGTGTATAGTACACTAACTACGGTGGATAAATGTTTGAAATTGAGCTATTCCATGAGTGATGGAGAGGGAAAGACCAAAAGACCCTCTATTGTTATTTCTATGATAAAGAAGTTATTTCCAGGGCTGGAGGAGGAAAGCAATGTATTAGATGAAGCAGGAGATAAAGAGGATATGGAAGCTGTAAATACGCCCAAATCCACTTTTAATGAATTGATTTTAAATATAAGAAAAAATATAGGGTGCAGTAATTGTATAAATCCTCTCTGGTTAGATGTGTACAGATGGTATAGGAAAAATGATCAATGGAACAAAAGATTAAAAACCGTTTTGAATGGTTTTTCCTATAATAATGAAGTGGAAATTTTAGATACCAGTAAGGTGAGGAAACTTTATGGAAGACATTTAAAGGTAAGTGTTTCAAGGCTGGAGAAATTTGCCCAGTGTCCTTTTGCATATTTTATACAATATGGACTTGGGGCTAAGGACAGGAAAATGTATAATTTGAGTCCGCCTGATTTAGGAAGTTTTATGCACAGCATACTTCAAAAATTTTCTGTGGACTTAAAAGAAAAAAACTTGACCTGGAGGGACATAGATAAAAAATGGTGTGAAGAAAACGTAAATTATATAGTCGGTAAAACTTTGAATAATATGCCAGGTTCCATATTAAACAGCTCTAAAAGATACAGACATCTTACGGATAGTATAAAAAGAACTCTTACAAGATCTCTATGGCTCATAACAGAACATATGAAAAAAGGGGAATTTCAGCCCAAGGCGTATGAACTGTCTTTTGGAGATAAAGGTGATTTACCACCTATTTCAATAAAACTTCATTCCGGTGAAGAAGTTAGCCTTGTGGGAAGAGCTGATAGGGTAGATGTTATGGAAGAAGACAGTGTAACATATATTAGAATAATAGATTATAAGTCCGGCACTAAGGAATTTAAACTTTCAGATATATATTACGGTTTTCAAATGCAGCTTTTAATATACTTGGATGCAATACTTACGGAATTAGATGAAAAAATGAATGCAGATGCTATCCCGGCAGGTATATTATATTTCAAACTGGATGATCCTATAATAAAATCATCAGGAGATATACCGGATGATAAAATAGAGGAGAGGATAGCTAAAAGTTTAAAGATGAATGGACTCTTGCTTAATGATCCGGATTTAGTTAAAAAGATGGATAGAGACATGGAGAAATCTTCAGATATTATACCTGCTTCTGTAAAAAAAGACGGAAGTCTTTCAAAATCAAAATCATCTTTGGCCACTATAGAACAATTTCAGCTTCTTAGAAAATATGTGAGGGATACCATAGAAAATCTATGCGAAAAGATGCTGGAGGGAAATATAGAAGTTACTCCATATAAAAATAAAAATAGAAGTGCCTGCAGTTATTGTATTTATTCAGCAATATGTCAGTTTGATACAGCCATAAGGGGCAACAGATATAAAATAGTCAGAGATAAAAGTGATGAAGAGGTATGGAGAGATATTGAAAATGAGGTTCATAAATGATGGGAGGATGAAATATGAGATTATTACTCACTAATGACGATGGGATAAATGCAGAGGGTCTGCATATCTTAGCCAAGTATTTTGAAAAGGATAATGAAGTTATAATTGCTGCGCCAAATATGCAGAGAAGCGGCAGCGGACATTCAATAACTACCAGCGGAGATTTAACTGCCAGGGAAGTAAAAATTCCAGGAATTTATTCAAAAGCATATAGTATAAATGGTACTCCGGCGGATTGCGTAAGGGTTGGACTGAGCAGAGTCAAAGATAAAAAAATAGATATGGTAATTTCAGGGATAAACAATGGATACAATTTGGGAATAGATGTATTGTACTCTGGAACGGTTTCAGCAGCTATTGAGGCCTCTATATGCAAAGTTCCTTCTATGGCTGTATCCTTGGATACCAAAGGCCCTAATTATGATTATAATACAGCGGCAAAATGTGCACTGAAGGTATTTTCTATAGTTAAAGATAAGTATAAAAAAGATGATGTTGTTTTAAATCTAAATGTTCCCCCTTTGCCTTTAGAAAAGATAAAAGGTATAAAGGTCTGTAATATGGGTTTTAAATATGACAGAGAATGTTCAGAGACAACAGACAGTTATTACAGGCATACGGATGTATATTATGTAAAGGAAGGCTATGCCGCCTTGACTCCGCTGCATTATGATTTGACAAACTATCATATAATCTTCAATTCGTAATTTGGGTGTAGCCCTCCAATCCTGCTATACTAGAGCCAAGGTTGGATCAAGAAGTTTCCTTACTTCTGCGGAACAACCAGCATACAACTGAATAAATTCAATAAAGGAAAATACACCAAAATATTGACCAGAATATATTATAACGGATTTTTGCTTATCTTTTTTATCATGCACAACACAGGCACATAAATCAACATCACTGCTGGATTTATCACTTTGCCACATCAAGCCTAAGTGTTTAACCAGGTGTATTTCTTGAGTTTTTCGTTTTTTATTAGGATGTTTCTGCCATTTGTTTTCGAGGACAGCTATTTTTACAGCTTCTTCGTATATTGTCATGCTCTTTTTTGCAGGTATATATGTATCTACACCTTTTTCGAGTTTTAACGAATTTATAACATCACGTGAAATAAATCCCCTGTCATTTATGAGAATATCACCCTTCTTTAAACATTTACTGTTTAAAAGCATATATCTACAAAGCTCTAAATCATGAGGTTTAATAGAGTCAAAAACTATTTCTTCAATAATGCCTGAATCATCCATGAGTCCCCGCAAAGTTCCAAGTTTGTAACCACGTACAGATTCTCCATCAATTTTTATAACTCCTGAATTTTCATAATTTGCATTATCTAAGTTTACCTTTATTTTAGTACAATCAAGAATATGTATTGAGGGAGATATATTAAGAGATGGAAGTACAACATTTTGAGTGTAGTGATTATAGGATTTTATGAATTCATTTTTTTCAGTAAATCCATATTTGTCAATTAAGTTTCTCATAACGCCTTCGGCAAATAAACCTTCTTCAAGATTTCTATCTGTATCCCACATATTCCATCCAAGTTCTGATAATAATTCACAATCAGTTACAGCAAAAGCAACATCAGTCAAGCTAGTTTTATGTTTCATCTTGGCTGTAATTGCTAATGCAATAAGTATATTAAAAGGAATATGTTTATTTTGCTTTCTTTTATCTTTAAAGCTTTCATCTAACTTGCTTATAAGTCCAATATTTTTCATTTTTAGAATTATTGTATCTATAAGGTTAGGAAAACTTACATCAGCAGCATCGATGTTTTCTGATTTTATGGATTCTAATACTTTGCTTTTATCATTTTTGCTTAATTGTAACATGTAAAATATCTTCTTTAATTATTATTACTTTAGATATTATAATTCTATAAAGGGTTTTAAAATCATTTTTTTTAAGCAAATATTATAGCACTTATTTTTAAATATTTTCATATTACTTATTAAAGTTTTATTACTTCAATTCGTAATTTGGGTGTAGCCCTCCAACCCTGCTATACTAGAGCCAAGGTTGGATCAAGAAGTTTCCTTACTTCTGCGGAACAACCAGCATACAACTGAATAAATTGAATAAAGGAAAATACACCAAAATATTGACCAGAATATATTATAACGGATTTTTGCTTATCTTCTTTATAGTTCTTAATAGCTACTGGGAGGGACTTGCCTGAATACTTACTTCCCTCCTGCATATTTTTAAACACTTGAAAATACATATAGCCAATAAGTGTCATGACTATATGAAAAGTTATAAAATTGTATTTTGTACTCTTAAAGTCTTCTAATTTCCAAAAGTCCTTTATTTGCCTATAATCTTCCTCTATTTCTGGCCTTAATTCATAAATATTTATTATTTGTTTTGCAGTTTTATTTGTGTCTGTAGTTAAAAACACGTAATATTCATCATCTTTTTTATCATGCACAACACAGGCACATAAATCAACATCACTGCTGGATTTATCACTTTGCCACATCAAGCCTAAGTGTTTAACCAGGTGTATTTCTTGAGCTTTTCGTTTTTTATTAGGATGTTTCTGCCATTTATTTTCGAGGACAGCTATTTTTACAGCTTCTTCGTATATTGTCATGCTCTTTTTTGCAGGTATATATGTATCTACACCTTTTTCGAGTTTTAACGAATTTATAACATCACGTGAAATAAATCCCCTGTCATTTATGAGAATATCACCCTTCTTTAAACATTTACTGTTTAAAAGCATATATCTACAAAGCTCTAAATCATGAGGTTTAATAGAGTCAAAAACTATTTCTTCAATAATGCCTGAATCATCCATGAGTCCCCGCAAAGTTCCAAGTTTGTAACCACGTACAGATTCTCCATCAATTTTTATAACTTCTGAATTTTCATAATTTGCATTATCTAAGTTTACCTTTATTTTAGTACAATCAAGAATATGTATTGAGGGAGATATATTAAGAGATGGAAGTACAACATTTTGAGTGTAGTGATTATAGGATTTTATGAATTCATTTTTTTCGGTAGATCCATATTTGTCAATTAAGTTTCTCATAACGCCTTCGGCAAATAAACCTTCTTCAAGATTTCTATCTGTATCCCACATATTCCATCCAAGCTCTGATAATAATTCACAATCAGTTACAGCAAAAGCAACATCAGTCAAGCTAGTTTTAAGTTTCATCTTGGCTGTAATTGCTAATGCAATAAGTATATCAAAAGGAATATGTTTATTTTGCTTTCTTTTATCTTTAAAGCTTTCAGCTAACTTGCTTATAAGTCCAATATTTTTCATTTTTAGAATTATTGTATCTATAAGGTTAGGAAAATTTACATCAGCAGCATCGATGTTTCCTGATTTTATGGCTCCTAATACTTTGCTTTTATCATTTTTGCTTAATTGTAACATGTAAAATATCTCCTTTAATTATTATTACTTCAGATATTATAATTCTATAAAGAGTTTTAAAATCTTTTTTTTAAGCAAATATTATATCACTTATTTTTAAATATTTTCATATTACTTATTGAAGATCATATAATAAAACAAGTTGACAGCTTATTTTCTGAAAATTTCTAATAAAATAGTTATCGTGTAATTGACATAATAAAGTACATGTTGTATAATTACATCAATAAATAAATAAAAGTTCTGAGATATGCGCAAACTTTAGTTTTGAACCTACATTATTTAAACGGAAGTTCGATATTTAGATGAGTACATGTATCCTAGGAAAACTTGGTTGTAGGAGGATGGAAACATCTGTGGGAACATCCACCTGTGGAGACATAGGTGTCAAAATAAAGTTAACGGTATTTTGGATAATATAATCTAGAGGATTATAATTGCAAGAGAGATTAAAAAAATCTCTCTTTTTATATTTTAGTAGTAATCTAATTCATATGGCAGATAAAAGCATTTTTCACCCTTAAAAAGTTTTATTTATGGTGGAAAGTGATCTTGACTTTAAATTCTGAATATTTTAAAATGAATTTATATACTAAATTAATTTACATAGCAGATAAACACATATATCAAAATTATTAATGTTCGAAATGAAATCATAAGTATTTAAGTTTATATTTTTTATAAGGGGGGGGATTAGATATGGATCATAAGGTTTTAACAGTCTGTCCTTATTGTGGTGCTGGGTGTAATTTATATTTATATGTGAAGGACAATAAGATAATTAGAGCAAAACCGGCCAATGGAAGGACCAATGAGGGTTCTATGTGTTTAAAGGGGTATTTTGGCTGGGATTTTCTGAATAACCCGAAAATCCTGACATCACGTTTAACAAAACCTATGATAAGGAAAAATAATAAATTAGAAGAAGTAAGCTGGGAGGAAGCTGTTGATTTTACAGCTTCAAAATTATTGGAGATAAAAGAAAAATATGGGCCGGATTCAATAATGGGAACAGGATGTGCGAGAGGCTCAGGCAATGAGGCAAACTATGTAATGCAAAAGTTCATGAGAGCAGCAGTGGGAACTAACAATGTAGATCACTGTGCAAGGGTTTGACATGCTCCTTCAGTAGCCGGTCTGGCTTACGTTTTAGGAAATGGTGCTATGTCAAATGGTATACATGAGATAGATGATACTGATTTATTGCTTATTTTTGGATACAATGGAGCTGCTTCACATCCTATAGTTGCAAAGAGGATAGTCAGGGCAAAAGAAAAGGGTGCCAGGGTAATAGTTGTAGATCCGCGTATAACTGAGTCAGGGAGAATATCGGATCTTTGGCTGCCTATAAAAAATGGAACCAATATGGTTTTGGTAAATGCTTTTGCAAATGTACTTATAAACAGAGAACTTTATGATAAGGATTATGTAAAAGATCATACTTTGGGTTTTGAAAAATACAAATCTATTGTAGAGAAATACACTCCGCAATATGCAGAAAAAATTACAGGCATATGCGCAAATGATATAGTAAAGGCCATGAAAATGTATTCTGGTGCTAAAAATGCCATGATACTTTATGGTATGGGAGTGTGTCAGTTTGCACAAGCTGTGGATGTAATCAAAGGATTGGCTTCACTGGCACTTTTAACTGGAAATTTTGGAAGACCTAATGTGGGCATAGGTCCTGTAAGGGGACAGAACAATGTACAGGGAGCCTGCGATATGGGTGCACTTCCTAATGTGTATCCAGGGTATCAGAGTGTAACTGATGACAATATTAGAGAAAAATTTGAAAAAGCCTGGAAGGTAAAACTTTCCAATAAAATTGGATGTCATTTAACGGAAGTTCCACGTATGACGCTGAAAGAAGATAAAATAAAAGCTTACTATATAATGGGAGAAGATCCGGTTCAAAGTGATCCTGATTCCGAAGAGATGAGAAGGACACTGGATAAAATGGAGCTTGTTATAGTTCAGGATATTTTTATGAATAAAACTGCACTTTATGCAGATGTAATTTTACCTGCCACATCATGGGGAGAACATGAAGGAGTTTTCACCTGTGCGGATAGAGGATTCCAAAGATTCCGCAAAGCCATAGAACCTAAGGGAGATGTAAAACCAGACTGGCAGATAATTTCAGAAATCTCCTCTGCTATGGGATATCCTATGCATTATAATAATACAGAAGAAATATGGGACGAACTCAGGAATTTGTGTCCGAATTATAAGGGAGTAACTTATGAAAGATTGGATAAGCTAGGAGGAATTCAGTGGCCGTGTCCTTCAGAAGATCATCCAGGTACATCTTATCTATATAAGGGCAGTAAATTTAATACATCAACGGGAAAAGGAAATTTATTTGCCGTAGAATGGAGGCCGCCTGTAGAATCTACAGATGAAGAATATCCGCTGATTCTCTCTACAGTCAGAGAAGCAGGTCACTATTCTGTTAGGACAATGACAGGAAACTGCAGGGCACTTCAGCAGCTGGCAGATGAACCGGGGTATATACAAATTAATCCGGAGGATGCAGATAGATATGGAATAAAAAGTGAACAGCTTATGAGAATAAGCTCCCGCAGAGGATCTGTGGTAGCCAGGGCATTGGTGACGGAGAGGGTTAACAAGGGAGCAGTTTATATGACTTATCAGTGGTGGATAGGAGCATGTAACGAACTTACTTCTAATAATCTGGATCCTGTATCGAAGACTCCAGAATTAAAATATTGTGCAGTTAAAATACAATCAATAGGGGATCAAGAAAAAGCAGAAAGGTTTATAAAAGAAAAATATGAGAAGATAAGAGAAAAGATGAATGCTAATATATAAAACTTAAAAATATATAAGATGCAGATATTAACCAAAGCTTGAGGAGGAATAGACTTTGATAGAAATAGGAAGGGCTTTAGATATAGTATTGAATAATACAAAAGTTCTGGAAAGTGAAAAGGTTTCCCTGATTGAGTGTCTCAATAGGGTATTGGCAGAGAATATAAGCTCAAAAGATGATTTGCCTCCATTTGATAAGTCATCTATGGATGGATATGCATTGAAAAGCAGTGATACCAAAGATGGATTATCCAGATTTAAAATTATTGGATCAATAAAGGCAGGAGATTTTCTGGATGAAGAAATAAAAAGTGGAGAAGCTGTAAAGATAATGACAGGGGCGGCAGTTCCCAAAGGTGCAGATGCAGTTATTCAGATAGAAAAAGTAAAAGCAGAGGGAAATGAACTTCAGGTACTGGAAAAGGTTTATTGTGGAAATAACGTATTAAAAAAAGGGGAAGAAATAAAAAATGGGGACATGGTTTTTGAAAGTGGAAAATTTTTGAGACCTTCAGAAATAGGAATGCTGGCTTCTCTTGGGTATGATAAAGTGTATTGTCATAAGGTACCTAAAATCATACTTATAACCACAGGAGATGAGCTTGTAGACATAGATGAAAAAATAACCCGGGGCAAAGTCAGAAACTGCAATGAATATGCATTGACTGCACTTGTTAAAAATTTAAATGGACAAGTAAAATCCTATGGAATAATTAAAGATAGCAGAGATGAAATTTTTAATGCTATTAAAAATGCTTTTGAAGAAGGTGATATAGTTATAAGCTCTGGTGGAGTATCTGTAGGAGATTATGATTTTATAGAGGAAGTATTGAAAAAAATAGGAGCAGATATAAAATTTACATCTGTACAGATAAAACCTGGTAAGCCAGTTACATTTGCCACTTTTAAAAATAAATTATTCTTTGGTCTTCCAGGCAATCCGCTGTCGGTTGTAAATACTTTTGAAGTTTTTGCAGCTCCGGCTATAAAGAAGATGATGGGAAGAAAAGATATTATAACTAAGGAATTTCCTGTAATTTTAAAAGATGATTTTAAATCTAAAGGGGATAGAGAAAATTACATTTATGTAGATATAAAAGAACGCGGTGGAAATTATTATGCTTATAGTGTGGGATCACAGAGTTCTAATGCGCTTTTTACATTGACTCAATCCAATGGTATTGTAATTGTAAAAAAGGGAACTAAGACTGTAAAGGCTGGAGAGACTTTAACTGGAAAGTTTATATTTAAATAACATAGATGGAATAGCGGATTTTATTGAAAAGAATTTTTAGGGGGACCAGGAAATGGGTAAGACTGTAGAATTCAACGTGGTTAAATATGATGGAAAATATAAAAAAACAATAACTGAATCAACTATTTGCGAATATCCTCTTAATATATTTGTAAATGATCAGCATTTGGCGGTGCTCTTATGTACACCTGAAAAATTAGAAGCGCTGACTGTAGGTTTTCTGGCTTTCCAAGGTATTATAAAATCCTTTGATGAAATAAAATTCTTAGAAGTGGACAAGGAGAATGGAATATCAAAAGTATTATTGAAAGATGACGCTTTTCACAGTTCACTGTATTCAAAACGGATACTGCCTGATAATTTTAATAAAAATAGAGATATGGAGTTTTTTTCACATATTATAAATTCTCTGGGGATAAATACAATAACCAATGAAAATATTCACATTAGATCAGAAGAAATTTATGATCTAATGAGAAGAAGCCTTTCTTATTCCAAAGCTTTCAAGGATACTGGGGGAGCGCATTGTGCAGCTCTTTGTGATGAAAATAATGTAATATCCATTTGTGAAGATGTAGCCAGGCATAATGCTGTAGATAAACTAATAGGTGAGTCCTTCATAAGAGAAATTCCTTTGAGAGATAAGATATTATTTGTAAGCAGCAGGGTTTCTTTTGAAATGGTGCTTAAGATTGCCAGGTTTGGAGTTCCAATAATGATATCTAAATCCGCACCTACCAATCTTTCAATAAGGTTTGCAGAGGCTCTAAATGTCACGTTAATTGGATTTGTGAGGGGACAGAGAATGAATATTTATACAAATCCCCAGCGGATAAGGTAGTGCCTTTTATCCAAATGAGAAAATTACATCCAAATCTAATAATCAGTTGATGCAAAAATGAGTTTTAAAAAGTTATTAAAATTTAAGTTTTAATATAAAATCATAATTAATATTCAAAGGAAGGTGAAATGTTTAATGGCAAATGTAGTGGAACAAAATGTAAAGAATGATAATTTATCTGCCCAGGATGTAATTGAAAAATATCCTAAGGAGCAGAGATTTACTCTTGCTATACTTCAAGATATACAGAGAAAATATAAATATATACCCAGAGAAGCCCTGGAAAACCTGGCTGGATATTTGGACACTCCTATAAGCAGATTATATGGCATGGCTACTTTTTATAAGGCATTGAGTCTTACTCCAAAAGGTGAAAATATAATAACAGTTTGTGATGGAACTGCCTGTCACGTTGGAGGCTCTATGGTTGTAATGGATGAGCTTGAAAAGGTAATAGGAATTAGACCGGGAGGAACTACTGATGATTTGAAATTTTCAATAAATACGGTCAACTGTATAGGCTGCTGTGCTATAGCACCTGTTATGATGATAAATGAAAAGTATTATGGAAATTTGACACCTAAACTGGTTGAAGAAATTCTTAGTGAGTATAGGAGTGAGAATAATGAGTGATAAAAAAACTGTCAATGTATGCTGCGGTACGGGATGCCTGGCCAAAGGCAGTATGGAAGTATACGAAGAATTAAAATCACAAATAGCCGGGTTAAATGCAGGTTCAGATGTAAATGTTGTGCTTAAGGCAACAGGTTGCGATGGGTTATGTGAAAAAGGTCCCGTACTTAAAATATATCCAGATGATATTGCATACTTTAAGGTTAAAGTTGAGGATATAGAAGATGTAGTTAAAAAAACACTGCTTAAAGGTGAAATAATAGATAAATTGCTCTATTTTGAAACTTCTACTAAAAAGAGGCTGAGAAACCACAAGGAAAGTGAATTCTGTAAAAGACAAAATAAAATTGCTCTTAGAAATGTGGGAGAAATAGATCCAACAAGTCTTCAGGATTACATTGAAAGAGGTGGATATAAAGCTTTAAAGAAAGCTATCAGCACTATGAAACCTGAACAGGTTCTTGAGGAAATATCAAAATCAGGACTTAGAGGAAGGGGAGGAGCCGGATTCCCAACGGGACGTAAATGGAAAACTGCTGCTGATATCGATACCACTCCTATATATGTAGTTTGTAATGGTGATGAGGGAGATCCTGGGGCATTTATGGACAGAAGTATAATGGAAGGCGATCCTAACAGCGTTATAGAAGGTATGACTCTTTGTGCTTATACAGTGGGAGGAACCAATGGCTTTGCCTATATAAGAGATGAATATGGACTTGCTGTAGAAAATATGCAAAAGGCAATAGATGAGGCCAGGAAAGAAAATTTGCTGGGGAAAAATATATTGGGAAGTGATTTTTCTTTTGATATACAGATAGTAAGAGGCGGAGGAGCCTTTGTATGTGGTGAGTCCACTGCTCTCATGTCTTCTATAGAAGGTATGGTAGGTGAACCTAGGGCTAAATATATACATACCACGGAAAAGGGACTTTGGGGGCAGCCAACTGTTTTGAACAACGTGGAAACCTGGGCTAATGTACCTGTAATAGTTGAAAAAGGCGGAGATTGGTATCATTCAATAGGTACCATGGAGAAGAGTAAGGGAACAAAAGTATTTTCATTGGTTGGAAAAGTAAAGAATACAGGCCTTGTAGAAGTTCCAATGGGTACTACCTTGAGAGAAATAATATATGATATAGGCGGAGGAGTTTTAAATGACAGAAAGTTCAAGGCTGTTCAAATAGGGGGACCTTCTGGTGGATGTTTACCAGAAAATCATCTGGATCTGCAGGTGGACTATGATACTTTGGTTAAAGCAGACTCTATGATGGGTTCAGGCGGAATGATTGTAATGGATGACAGAACCTGCATGGTTGATGTAACCAGATATTATTTAAGTTTCCTGGCAGAGGAATCCTGTGGGAAATGTGTACCTTGCAGAGAGGGAGTAAAGAGGATGCTGGAGATATTGACAGACATATGTGATGGAAATGGCAGAGAGGGAGATATAGAAGAACTTCTTGAAATATGTTCCATGACCAGTCAGGCATCTCTGTGCAGTCTTGGTAAAAGTGCACCTAATCCAGTAATAGCTTCCATTAGATATTTTAGAGATGAATTTGAAGAGCATATAAGGAATAAGAGATGCAGAGCAGGAGTTTGTAAAAAACTTACAACATTTGGTATAGATAAAGATAAATGTGTAGGATGTGATCTCTGCAGGAAGAACTGTCCAGCCGAGTGTATTACAGGTGAAGTGAAAAAACCTCATGAAATAGATGTGGATAAATGTTTGAGATGCGGCAACTGCATGAATATATGCAGATTTGATGCTGTTAAAGTTTTATAAGGGGGGTGAAAATATGAAAATTACAATAGATGGTAAAGTTTGTGAAGCTGAACGTGGAGAATTTATATTGGAAGTAGCCAGAAGAAATGATATATATATACCTACATTGTGTCATAGTGATGCACTTCCGGGGCTTGCCAGCTGCAGGCTGTGTATAGTGGAGGTTATAGATAGAGGACGCTCAAAAATTGTAACCTCATGTATATTTCCTATAAGTAAAGAAGTACAGGTGGTAACTAATTCTCATAAGATAAATAGAATGAGAAAAAATATAATTATGCTGCTCCAGGCACGATGTCCTGCAAATAAAGAAGTGGCAGAATTGGCCAGGGCTTTTGAAGTTGAACAAAAAAGAGTGAAAAGGTTTAAATTGAATACAGAAGAAAATTGTATTTTATGCGGGCTTTGTGCAAGTGCCTGCAAGGAACTTGGAGCCGGAGCCATATCCACAGTTAATAGGGGCATATATAAGGAAGTATCTACTCCATACAATGAACCCTCACCTGAATGTATAGGCTGTGGCTCTTGTGCCAATGTATGTCCTACAAATGCAATAGAGGTAAAGGACTGGGATGGAGAAAGAGAGATATGGGGTAAAAAGTTTAAGATGGTGAAGTGCGATTTATGTGGGGAATATTTTGCTACAGAAGAGCATATTAAATACGCCTATGGCAGATTGGGAATAGAACAGCCGGAAAAGCTTCTATGCAGTAAATGCAAAAAGAAAATTGCAGCTAAGGATATAAAGGATATGTTTGAAAATGCTTAAGTATATGTTATAAGCATCCTGTTAATAACGTGTTTTTTATAATAATGCATAACTATGGAAGAATTTTACAAATTAAGTTTTAAATAAATGAAAGGCGGGTAAGTTAAATGAAACCAGATCTTAATTCGTTTGTAATAGTAGATCCTGATAAATGCATAGGATGTAGGGCCTGTGAAATTGCCTGTGCTGCAAAGCATAGAGAAAAAAATAATCAAGGACAAACTATTGGGACCATGAATGGTATTGTAACTCCAAGAAGATTTTTGGTACAAAATAAAGGTACTGTTATGCCCATACAATGCAGGCATTGCGAAGATGCACCTTGTGCAAATTCATGTCCTGTAGGTGCCATAGTTGAAAAGAATGGAAGCATAATTGTAAATGAGAAAATGTGTATAGGATGTAAAACCTGCGTATTGGTATGTCCTGTAGGAGCTGTGGATTTACTGCCTAAAATTGAAAGCAGTACCATTACAGGTGGAATTGGAGTTAAAGTCAGAGTGGCAGCTTATAAATGTGATCTATGCAAGGAAGAAGGAGGAACTCCTGCTTGCGTTAAGGAATGTCCGGAAGATGCTTTGAGAGTGGTAGATCCTAGGGAAAACAAGAAGGATCGCAGTGTTAAAGCAGCCCTGGAATTACTTGAAGTCAATGGAAATATTTAATTTATACGCTATAAAAATTAGGGAAAGAAGGGAATGTTAGATATGCTCACGGGTACTCCTATTATAAATATAGATAAAGAATTGTGTACAGGTTGCAGAAGATGTGCAGAAGTTTGTCCGGTAGATGCTATAGAGGGAGAAGAGGGCAAACCACAGTCAATAAATAAAGATAAATGTGTAATGTGCGGTCAGTGTGTTCAAATGTGCAAGGGTTATGAATCCGTATATGATGAAGTCCCTACTCCTATGAGTAAAAGATTGTTTGACAGGGGACTATTAGAGGATGTAAATGAACCTCTTTTTGCGGCATATAATGTAAGTCAGGTAAAAAGAATCAAGGATATATTAAAAAATAGAGATACATTCAAGATAGTACAATGTGCCCCTGCAGTAAGAGTTGCCATAGGAGAAGATTTCGGATTGCCTCTTGGGACTCTTAGTCCCGGAAAAATGGCAGCCGCATTGAGAAGACTTGGATTTGACAGGGTATATGATACTAATTTCGGAGCAGATCTTACTATAATGGAAGAAGGCAGTGAATTATTAAAGAGGGTAACAGAAGGAGGAATACTTCCCATGTTTACTTCCTGCTGTCCTGCCTGGGTAAAATATGTGGAGCAGACTTATCCAGAACTTCTCCCTCATCTTTCAAGTTGTAAATCACCGCAGCAGATGGCTGGAGCTATTTTTAAAACCTATGGGGCCAAGATTGACAGGGTAAATCCAGCTAGAATGTATACAGTATCTGTAATGCCATGTACCTGCAAGGAATTTGAATGTGAAAGGGAAGAAATGCAGGATAGTGGATATAGGGATGTAGATGTGGCTATAACTACAAGGGAATTGGTATATTTAATAAAGGATGCTCATATTGATTTTAACGATCTGAAAGAAGAGGAATTTGATGCTCCACTTGGAACATATACTGGAGCAGGAACCATATTTGGTTCTACCGGCGGAGTTATGGAAGCAGCTCTTAGAACAGGATATGAATTGTATACTAAAAAGCCAATTCCTAAAATAGATCTTACCATGGTGAGAGGCGGAGAAGGCTTTAGAGTTGCACAGGTGGATTTAGGAGATTTCAAATTAAAAGTAGCGGTGGTTTCTGGATTGCAGCATGTAAAAGAAGTTATGGAGAGTATAAAAAATGGCAGGTGTCATATTCATTTTATAGAGGTTATGACATGTCCCCAGGGATGTATAAGCGGCGGAGGTCAGCCAAAAATTATATTTGAATCGGATAAGGAAACAGCCTATGATAATAGAAAAGCAGGATTGTATATGCATGATTCCAATCTAACTTTTAGAAAATCTCATGAAAATCCTGCAATAAGGAAAGTATACAAGGACTTTTTAGAAGAACCTTTGGGTTATAGATCCCATGAGTTATTGCATACAAAATATAAGTCCAGAAAAGAGGAGAGTTAGGAGATGAAAAATTGCTTCGTAGTAGCAAATCCAAATAAGTGTATAGGATGCAGGACTTGTGAAGCAGCTTGTGCTATTGCACATTCCGGTGAAGATTTTTTTAATGTCAATATCTCAAAAGTCAATTTTAATCCCCGTTTAAATGTAATAAAAACTGCAAAGATAAGTGCACCGGTACAATGCAGGCAATGTGAGGATTCTCCTTGTGCAAATGTGTGTCCGGTTAATGCTATTACTAATGAAAAAGGCTATGTATTTGTAGATCAGAATATCTGTATAGGATGTAAAACCTGTTTAATAGCTTGTCCTTATGGAGTTATCGAACTAATCACTGAATACAAAAATGGAGAAAAAATACTTCAAAACAAATTTGAAGTAGTGAGTAATGAAGGAATTTTGGTGGATAAGAAAGAAAAGGTAGTGGCCAATAAATGTGATCTCTGTAAAGATAGAGAAAACGGGCCGGCCTGCATAGAAGTTTGTCCAACAGAAGCCCTTCAATTAGTTATGTATGATGATAATCACAATATTATTAAAAAGAAATCTAAAGATCAGCGTAAAGCCGGTTAAAATTTAGTGAATAATATTAAAGTACAGTGGGCAAGCTGTACTTTAATATTTTACATAGAAATAATCTTAGATTTTTAGGCTTTTAAGTCTAGAACTATTAAAATGCTTTTCAAACGTATATTCAATTATATTAATCAAGCAATTTTCGTACCAGCTTATAAGGGGGCTGTATATGCAGTGAATTTTAAGCAGCAGGTCATAATGATAAAAAACAGTATCAATGTGATAAAATAAAAAAAATAACTATCATATTGATACTGCTTTCCTTTTATTCAATAGTAAAATATGTTATACTTTAAACTAAAGTTATATTTATTATGTCTGAAAGGGGTAAGTCAGTGGAAAATCTGGATTTCATTCAAGAGGAAAGTAATATGTGCAGAATTGACATGGACAGCATATTGGAATATGATATATCTTCCTTTATACTGCAGGCTGTTTTTGACTGCTGCTATGATGGACTTGTAATTACAGATGAAAATCTTTTAATAAAAAAAGTGAATATAACAGCTGTTAAAATATTAGGCGTAAAGGAGGAGGAAATATATACAACTTATTTAAATGAAATATTAAAAGATGATGTACTTAAATCCGTATTGCTTACGGGAGAAAACAAGTTTGCGCAGGATTGTAATTTCTATATAAATGGAATTAGGATAAGATGTATTATAAATTTGGTTCCCGTAAAATTAAGGGGAAGAATAATAGGCTTGGTACTTGCAATTAGGGATACTAAGAATCTTCATAAAATGGTGAATAATGTAGTGGGATACAAGGCATCTTTTACTTTTGATGATGTGATTACAAGAAGTGAAAACGTTAAGACTACTATAAAGCTTGCCAAAAAGGCAGCCAGGACAAATTGCAATATACTTATAGAAGGCAGGAGCGGCACGGGAAAAGAGGTATTTGCACAATCCATTCATAATTACAGCAATAGGAGTAAAGGACCTTTTGTGGCCGTGAATTGTGCAGCAATACCAAGAGAACTGGTGGAAAGTGAATTATTTGGATATGAAAGAGGAGCTTTTACAGGTGCATCAAGAGGAGGTAATCCGGGGAAATTTGAATTGGCAGATGGGGGAACCATATTTTTAGATGAAATAGGGGAACTCCCTCTTGACATTCAATCAAAACTTTTAAGAGTGTTGGATAACCTTAAAATAGTGAGGGTAGGCGGAAATTATGAAAAGCCCATTGATGTCAGGGTAATTGCAGCTACAAACAGAGTACTTGCAGATGAAATAGAGAATAAAAATTTTAGAAGTGATTTGTATTATAGACTAAATGTTATGAATATTCATCTTTTGCCTTTAAATGACAGAAAAGAGGATATAGAGCTTTTAGCACAACATTTTGTAAATAGATTAAACATTAAAAATCCTTCCGAACCCAAGTATATAGATCCCTCATATGTTCAGGGATTAAATAAACATAGTTTTGAAGGCAATACAAGGGAGCTCAGGAACATAGTGGAGAGATCCTATTATCTCTGCGAAGATACCATGATAACTTCAAGATATCTTATGGAAAAAAATTTAAAAAGTGAAATTACAATGAAAAGTGATTTACCTAAGAAAATTCTGCCTTTAGAAATTGTAGAGGAACAATGTATTAAAGACGCACTTCAATATTGCGGGGGAAGTGCCATGAAAGCATCTGAATTGTTGAAAATAGGTAAAGCTACCATATATAGAAAGATAAGCAAATATGGTATAGATTTGAGTATTTATGATAAAAAGCTTTCCAATAGTTGATGATAGGTCTGAATTTAAAAGATTGTAATGACCTGCATGAATCATTACAATCTTTTGAGATACTATAAATTTTGTATAAACTCAATAGAAATGCTTTTAGCAATAAATTCTTCTTGTAGTATTACCTTGCTATTCCCTTTCTGGTTTCCAATGGAATTTTACACTCACAAGGTAATGACAGCTGGCATTTCTCACATAAAAAGTTGTTGCAGGAGCTGTCCTTTTTTTTATTATATCTGCCAATAGCATGGATAGGACACATCTGAATACAATTTCCGCAGGAATTGCAATAATCATAAATTCCGTTATAAATTCTTTTGGTAGTTCCGTAGGGTATACTTACAATTATACTTCCAAGCCTTCCGGCGCATCCTCGTTTGGTTATAAGGCACTTGCTCAAGCTGAAGGTACCCAGACCGGATATAAATGCTATATGTCTTTCTGACCAATTGCTTTTGTAATTTTTTACTGTAAATCTTGAGCTTATGGAAGGAATAATTGAAACTCCTCCCATTTCATCTATTCTTTTTGCTATGAATTTACAGAGCATATTGCTGAAAAATGTGTTCTCAATTTTTTCATAAATCAATTTTTGTGAAGAGCTGGAATTTTTATTTTTAATTAAACTTCTAATATTTGATGAAAAGGGCAGAAAATAAGATATAACTGATTTTGCTTCAGGCATCCACTCTTTAGGGGTTAAGTGGTGGGTACCTATTATTTTGTTATCCTTTAATCTCAAAAATAATGGATCCTGGGCCTGAGCAACTCCTATTAGCGGTGCATCAAAGATTCTTATATTATTTAACTCAGAAATTTTATTATAAGGTGAAGTCAAGGTGAATTCATTTACCTGCCTTATGATATTTTCAATTTTATATACAGGAGATGTCTTTCCTGGTATATCATCTAAATTCATATAGGCTAAATTCACATTTGTACTTTTTTTCAGAGTTCTGTATTTATTAGGAGACAAACCTTCATATTTCATAAAAACCTTGCTGAAATATGCAGGATCTATATATCCCACACTAAGAGCTATACTGCTCATGCTCTTGTCTGTAGTAGTTAAAAGGCGTTTTGATTCTTTTAAACGAATTTTAGATAAATAGTCTATAAAATTTATACCTGTATTATATTTAAAATATCTGCTGAAATACTGGGGACTTAGATGAACCTCTGCAGCAGTGGACTCCAGATTTATGTTTTTATTGAAATTTTTATTTATAAAATCTATGGCAGTATGAATTATATTTTTATCAGATTCTTTTTCTTTTTTAGAATGGGCTAAATTTGAATAAATTTTGTCCCTGCCTTTAAGCAAAAGTAGAATTTTGTCTATGGAATCCTTTAATTCTGAAGGTTTTGCGGGTTTTAGAATATAATCTTTTACCCCAAGCTTAATGGCATTCTGAGCAAAATTAAAGTCATCATAAGCTGTCAAAATAATAGTTTTTACATTTGGAAGAAATTCAGATATTGCCTTCTGAGCTTCAAGTCCATTTTTTTCAGGCATTTTAATGTCCATTATGATTATATGAGGGTTATATTTTTTTGCCAATAATATAGCTTCATTTCCAGTCTTGGCATCTTCAACAATATCCAAATTTTTAAAAGCCCTTTTTAGTATAAGTCTCATGGCCTGTCGTTCTAATGTTTCATCATCCGCAATTAACAATTTATACATTAATATAATCACCTCCAGCAAATTTTAATAAACTAATGGAAGTTTAATATAAACTATTGTTCCTACATTAATGGAACTTTTAATGCCAATTCCATACTGGGAACCAAAATAGTATTTTATTCTATCCTGAACTATTTGAATTCCTATACTTATATTTGAATCATCTTTATTTGAAGAATTCATTTTATCTTTTAGCAATTTTAATTTTTCGGCTTCCATTCCAACTCCATTATCCTGAACTTCAAAAACCAGATATTTTTTAGATAAAATTTTAGAAACTATACGAACTTTTCCAAATTCCTTTTTCGGCTCTATACCGTGTATGACTGCATTTTCTATTATGGGCTGCAGAGTCATGGCAGGAATTTTACAATCCAATACACTGCTTGATACATTTATCTCATAGTCTAGCTTATCCTTAAACCTCACGGACTGAATGAACAGATATTTTTTTATATTATCTATCTCGGTAGATATATTTACCATCTTGTCGGAATTTCTCAAACTGTACCTCAATATGTCCGACAGTGCATATATGAGTTCTACAGTGCTGTTAGAACTTTCTAAAAGTGACATGCTGGCCATGGTATTTAAAGTGTTAAACAAAAAATGAGGGTTTATTTGTGCTTGAATAGATTTTATTTGAATATCTCTGGCTAATTGCTGGAATTTCATTTTTTCTTTTGTCTCCTGCAATAGCTCGGAGTGTGTAATATTGGCAATTCCCATTTTAGCAATAAGGTTGGCAAACATATATAGAAAATCCGCAGCATTTTTTACTTTTTCATACTCCACAATATTTACTTCTTTTAAAGTGTATTTTAATTTATCCAGTGGTAAATACAATTCTCTGGAGAGTTTTTTTAAATCAATTGAATTTTTTGTGGTATATTCTTTTACAGAAACTTGTCCACAAAGCATTGATCCAAGATGAACATTATTCACGATTATAGGAGCAGAAAAATCTGTAAGTCCTGCATGGCAGCGATAGATTATTGGTTTCTTTAGTTTAGAAGATTTCAATCCCCCAACGGCATCACAGTTTATACATCTTTTATAGCCTTCTTTGGAAGTTCGAATAAGAGTGCAGTATTTTGAAAAGTTGCTGGGCTTTATAACAGGAACACCTGCTCTGTCCACGGTTATTGTAGACAGGTTGGTTAATTTAGAGTATTTGTCTTGTATGTCCTGCAGAGAACCTACATCTATAATTTTATCCAGTGTGTATTGCTCTAAATCATACATATTAACACCTCATCAGGAACCACATCTAATGTAAAAGATTAGTTTTATTTGATAATTTGGAATATTTGAATTATGTTGAACTTATTACTTATATATAATTATAACCTGAAATCTAAATTTATCAAACAAAATTCAGATTCAGATGTAAAAAAAGTACATAAATAGATATAAAAAATACAAATTGAAATAGTTAATATAGGTATTAAATTAAGCAATAATTTGCAAAATAAGTAGGTAAAAGTAATATACAATTAAATCAAGAATTAATATTATTTATATGGAGGTGTTCCTATGGGACAGGAAGCATTGGGAATGATAGAAACAAGAGGATTGGTGGGAGCAATAGAAGCCGCTGATTCCATGGTAAAGGCAGCAAATGTTGTACTTATTGGATATGAGAAAATTGGTTCGGGTCTTGTAACCGTTATGGTAAGAGGTGATGTGGGAGCAGTAAAGGCTGCTACAGATGCCGGTGCAGCTTCAGCCAAGAGAGTGGGGGAAGTCATATCGATACATGTTATTCCAAGACCGCATACGGATGTAGAGAAAATATTGCCTAAGATTTCAGAATAATTGATTAGAGGTAGATATGATGGATAATGAGTTAATAGAAAAGGTTTTAGATGAAATCAGAAAAAAAGTAGATCTGAAAAATTTTGATCAGGAACAATTAAATAAAATTATAAAATCGTCATCTGAGGATTTAATACAAAAACAAGATAATAATATTCAGAAAGAGAACAGAATAGATAATAAGAGGGAGGTAGATGTAATGAGTGCGCCATCACCAATAACTGAATTTGTTGGAACAGCAAATTATGGAGATACGGTTGGATTAGTAATTGCAAATGTTGACAGCCTGTTGCACGAAAAAATGGGTATTGACAAGAAATATCGTTCTATAGGAATAATAAGTGACAGGACAGGGGCAGGTCCTCAGATAATGGCTGCAGATGAAGCTGTAAAGGCTACCAATACGGAGGTTGTAAGTATTGAGCTGCCAAGGGATACAAAAGGCGGAGCAGGACACGGCTGCTTGATAATATTGGCTTCAGAAGATGTATCTGATTCAAGGAGGGCAGTAGAAGTGGCCCTTAAAGATACTGACAGAACTTTTGGGGATGTTTATGGATTTGATGCAGGGCATGTAGAACTGCATTATACTGCAAGAGCAAGTCTGGCACTGAATAAGGCATTTGGTGCTCCAATAGGAAAGGCATTTGGAATAATAGTAGGTGCTCCTGCAGGACTGGGAGTGGTAATGGCAGATACGGCACTTAAAACTGCAAATGTTGATCTGGTAACTTATGCAAGTCCTGGAAATGGAGGAACTTCATATACAAACGAGGTTATCATAACTGTAACTGGAGATTCAGGTGCTGTAAGGCAGTCGGTAATTGCCGCCAGGGAAGTAGGATTGTCTATTGCCAGATCCATGGGTCAAAATCCTGTTTCTACTACAGGTACCCCTTATGTTTAATATTTAAAAATTTAAAGGGATTAAATATGTTTAAGGAGGATTTCAATTAATGAAAAGATCTAAGAGGTTTGAAATATTAGAGAAAAGACCGGTTCATCAAGATGGCTATGTTAAAGAATGGCCGGAAGTTGGACTTATAGCAATAGGAAGTCCAAATGATCCAAAGCCAAGCATAAAGCTGGAAAATGGAAAAATAGTTGAAATGGATGGAAAGAAGAGAGAAGATTTTGATTTTATAGATACTTTTCTGGCAGATCACTCAATAAATTTAAAAAATACTGAAAAAGCCATGGCACTGGATTCCACTGATATCGCAAGAATGCTTGTCGATATAAATGTTTCAAGAGATGAAATAATAAAAGTAACAACTGCTCTTACAGCAGCAAAATTGGTAGAAGTAGTTGACAAATTGAATGTAGTTGAAATGATGATGGCTCTTCAAAAGATGAGAGCAAGAAAAACACCTGCCAATCAAGCACATGTAACTAATCTGAGAGATAATCCAGTTCAGATTGCAGCAGATGCAGCAGAAGCTGCATTAAGAGGGTTTGCAGAGATGGAAACAACTGTAGGTATAGTAAGATATGCTCCTTTTAATGCAATTTCAATTTTAGTAGGATCCCAAACAGGAAGACCGGGAATTTTAACGCAGTGCTCCCTGGAAGAAGCTACAGAACTTAAATTGGGAATGCTTGGATTTACAGCTTATGCAGAGACAATATCTGTATACGGCACAGAAAATGTGTTTGTAGATGGCGATGATACTCCATATTCCAAGACTTTCCTTGCATCAGCCTATGCATCAAGAGGACTTAAAATGAGATTTACTTCAGGTACTGGTTCTGAAGTTCAAATGGGATATGCAGAGGGAAAATCCATGCTTTATCTGGAGGCCAGATGCATAATGATGACAAAAGGTGCCGGAGTTCAGGGACTCCAAAATGGATCAGTCAGCTGTATAGGTGTGCCTGCAGCAGTACCGGGAGGTATCAGGGCAGTACTTGGGGAAAACCTTATAACTGAAATGCTTGATCTTGAAGTTGCTTCAAGTAATGACCAGACCTTTACGCATTCACAGATAAGAAAAACTGCCAGAACCATGATGCAATTTTTACCGGGAACCGATTTCATATGTTCAGGTTATAGTTCAACTCCAAATTATGACAATATGTTTGCAGGTTCGAACTGGGATGCAGAAGATTATGATGATTGGCTGGTTCTTCAAAGGGATCTGAAAGTGGATGGAGGTCTTCAGCCAGTAAAGGAAGAAGATGTTATAGCAGTTAGAAATAAAGCGGCTAAAGCAATGCAGGCATTGTTTAGAGAACTGGGATTACCAGCTATAACTGACCAGGAAGTTGAAGCAGCAACTTATGCCCATGGAAGTAAAGATATGCCGGCAAGAAATGTAGTGGAGGATTTGAAGGCAGCTCAGGAATTGCTTACAAGAGGAATGACAGGACTGGATATAGTAAAAGGACTTTATAAAGGTGGATTTACTGATATAGCAGAAAGAGTTCTCAGCATACTTAGGCAGAGAATAGCAGGTGATTATTTACATCCATCTTCAATATTTGATGACAAGTTTAATGTCATAAGTGCTGTAAATGATAAAAATGATTATATGGGACCTGGAACCGGATATAGAGTAGAAGGGGAAAGATGGAATCAATTAAAAGATATAACGTTTGCTCTAGATCCTGAAAAAATGTAAAGGAAAGAGGGATTGGTTATGGTAAATTCAGTATCCAACGAAGAATTAATAGAATCTATAGTGCAGAAGGTTTTAAGTCAGCTGCCAGCTAACACTGATAATAGCAGCACATCTTCAAACAGTGATTCACCTGCTGCAAAAGTAGGAAATATGAGAATTGAAGAAGCAGGACCCGCAGAAAAAGGCAGGAGAAGCGATGAAGTTGTAATAGCATTGGCACCGGCTTTTGGATTATATCAAACAGAAACAATAATTGGAATACCTCATAATGAGGTTTTAAGAGAAATCATGGCAGGAATAGAGGAAGAAGGTATTGCCGCAAGATTTATTAGAGTCTTAAATACTTCAGATGTGGCTTTTATAGCTCATGCAGCAGCAAAATTAAGCGGTTCAGGTGTTGGAATAGGAATACAATCAAAGGGAACTACAGTTATTCATCAAAAAGATTTGGAACCATTGAATAATCTTGAACTGTTTTCACAGGCACCTTTAATAGATAAAAAGACTTTCAGGGCAATAGGAAAAAATGCGGCTAAATATGCTAAAGGCGAATCACCGGATCCGGTTCCAGTTGTAAATGACCAAATGGCAAGACCGAAATACCAGGCAAAAGCAGCAATTCTTCATATAAAAGAAACTCAGCATGTAAATAGAGCTGCTAAGCCTATAGCACTAAAAGTAATTTTTGAATAGGGGTGAAATTATGGATAATAATGATTTGATACAGCAGATAGTCAGTGAAGTTTTGAAGAACATAGATCCCAATAAAAGCAGCAGTACAGAAAAGACAGCAGTAAACAGCTGTGACGGAGAGAGACTAACTAAAGAGGACTATCCTTTAATTCAGAAAAGACCTGATCTTGTAAAAACAAATACAGGTAAAAACATAAAGGATATAAAAATTGAAGATGTTTTGAATGGAAAAATAACTCCGGATGATATAAAGATAACTCCAGAAGTACTTTTATATCAAGCTCAGATAGCAGAGTCAGTTGGCAGAGATCAGTTTGCAGAAAATCTTAAGAGAGCAGCCGAACTCACTAAAGTACCAGATGACAGAGTGCTTGAAATTTACGGAGCTTTAAGGCCACATAGATCTACAAAACAGGAATTACTTGACATAGCAGATGAACTGCAAAATAAATATAATGCAAATATCAATGCTTCACTTGTAAGAGAAGCAGCTGAAGTATATGAAAAAAGAGATATGTTTAGATCTTAGGCAGGTGATATAAGTGAAATTTGTAGCAGGAGTTGATATAGGAAATTCCACTACTGAAGTTGCAATCGCAGATGTAGAGAACAAATTAGAATTTAAAACAAGCAGCATAGTTAAGACTACAGGAATTAAGGGGACTTTGGATAATGTGGTGGGAGTAGTAAAAGCTATAGGGGATGCCTGTGACAATATACATATAAATGTACAGGATCTGAATGTTATATGTATAAATGAGGCAACTCCAGTTATCGGAGATGTAGCTATGGAAACCATAACTGAAACGGTTATTACAGAGTCCACTATGATAGGACACAATCCGGATACTCCCGGAGGTATGGGAGTAGGAGTGGGAAAAACCATATATCTGGATGAATTGGAGAATATGTCAAGCAACGAAGCAGTAATTTGTGTAGTCCCTAGAAAAGTTGATTTTGAAACTGCTGCAAAAAGATTAAATGAAGCCTTTGATAATCATATTAATATAACTGCTGCCATAGTGCAGGGTGATGATGGTGTGATAATAAGCAACAGGTTGAAAAGAAAGATTCCCATTGTAGATGAAGTATCCTATATTGATAAAGTACCTATGGGCATGCTGGCAGCAGTGGAAGTGGCAGCACCGGGTAAAACCATAAGGGCATTGTCCAATCCCTATGGACTGGCTACTGTTTTTAAACTTTCGCCAGAAGAAACTAAACATGTAATTCCCATAGCAAGAGCTTTGATTGGAAATAGATCTGCCGTTGTCATAAGGACTCCTGAGGGAGATGTAAAAGAGCGGGTTATACCTGCAGGAAATCTCATACTTATGGGAGAAAAACAAAAGGGTGAACTTCCAATAGAAAGCGGTTCGGAAGCTATAATGAAGGAATTGGGCAAAGTATGGCCCCTTAAAGATGTAACAGGAGAAGCTGGAACCAATGTAGGCGGAATGTTGGAGAGAGTAAGACAGGTAATGGGGGAGCTTACTAGTCAAAATATAGATGAAGTAAAAATTCAGGACATTCTGGCTGTAGATACATTTATACCTCAAAAAGTTCAAGGGGGAGTAGCTGGCGAATTTTCTCTTGAAAATGCAGTGGCATTGGCAGCTATGGTAAAGACCAGCAAACTTCCAATGGAGAGTATTGCCAAAAGGCTGGAAGATGAAACAAAAGTAAAAGTTATAATAGGCGGTGTTGAAGCAAATGTAGCAGTTAGGGGAGCACTTACTACTCCAGGAACGGATAAGCCGCTGGTAATACTTGATATAGGAGGAGGCTCCACGGATTCAGCCTATATAAGCAGGAATGGAGATATAAGATCCATTCATCATGCAGGAGCAGGACAGATGGTCACAATGCTTATAAATTCAGAGCTGGGATTAAATGATTTAAGCCTTGCGGAAGATATAAAAAGATATCCGCTGGCTAAAGTTGAAAGCCTGTTTAATATAAGATATGAGGGCGGAAATGTTTGTTTTTATCAAAACCAGCTGGATGCTTCCCTATTTGCAAGAAATGTTATTGTGAAAAATGAAGATGAAATGATTCCGATTCCAACTAAACATTCTATAGAGAAAATAAGAATGGTCAGAAGGGAATCCAAGGAGAAGGTATTTGTAACCAATATTAAAAGGGCGTTGAAGGACATAGCTCCAAATCATGACATAAGATCTGTGGATTTTGTAGTGCTTGTAGGAGGATCCGCACTGGATTTTGAAATACCTGAAATGATATCTGATGAATTATCCCATTATGGAGTTATATGTGGAAGTGGTAATATACGAGGATTTATGGGGCCCAGAAATGCAGTAGCTACAGGTCTGGTAATTGCATATTATCAGAGCTTACATCAAGATAACTTATAAAAGAGGTAGTTTAATATGATTGATAATGCAAATATAGATAAACCACATGTGAATATATGCTTGGATAATCCTGCAGAATCTCTTTTAAAAGAGATTCTCGCCGGATTGGAAGAGGAAGGTATTCCATACCAGTTAAAAAATATAAATTTTACCCAGGATAATATAATAAAAATTGCATATGAAGCTTCTGAGGAGTCCAGGATGGGAATAGCTATTGCAATGAAAAATGATAAAGTGGTGCTCCATTATAATAAACTTAAAGAAAATCATCCTCTTATAAATGTCAGACTTGATTATTATGAAAAAGACAAGGCAAGGGTAATTGGCTGCAATGCTGCCAGACTCTATAAAATCATGCCGTTGAAATCTTTTGAAGATACCAGTGAGAATGAGCTGAGGCAGCAGGTTAAATCAGCAGTTATTTCTGTTTTAAAGAACTTTAATTTAAATATTTCTTAAAATTTTATGTATGTACTCCATATGTAACAAGAGGAGGGATTTTTATGAATGGAGAGGCCCTTGGTGTTATTGAGACTATTGGAATGGCTGCAGCAATAGAAGCTGCAGATAGTTGTGTAAAATCAGCAAATGTAACCCTTATAGGTTATGAACTTACCAGAGGGAGCGGTCTTGTAACAATTAAAATAGAAGGAAACGTAGGAGCAGTTAAGGCCGCAATCAGTGCAGCAAAAGTAAGTGCGGGCAGGGTTAACAAGGTGTATTCTACCCTTGTCATACCAAGACCTGCTAAAGATTTAGACAATATTATACAGTCAAAAGAAACAGTGGGACTTGAAAAAACTGATGATAATATTAAAGATGAGAGTATAGTTTCTCATGAAAAGTTGGAACACAATGAGAAGTTGGAAGGTTCTGAGACCAAAGATTCTGATTTAGAAGAACCTGAGCCGGAGGAAAAAAACAAGGATGAACAGGAAGAAATTAATTCATCAGATGAATTAATTGAGGAGGACAAATCTTTTGATGCAGTTGAAGCAACTGCACCTGAAGAAAAACATGTAATTAAGGTTGAAGACATAGATTCTTCCAAAGAAAACACAGAAGATAATAAGGAAGTATGTAATATATGTCATGATCCTGAGTGCCCCAGAAGAAAAGGACAGCCGAGAAACTTATGCATTCATTACAAAAAAACATGGGAAGGCGATAGAGAATAATGGAGATTAATGAAAAATTTGTAGAGGATTTAGTATCACATATTGTAAGGGAAAGCAGAATTAAAAATAAAGAATTTTCTATCCCTATAGGTATATCAAACAGGCATATTCATCTTACTGAGCAGGATTTGGAATATTTATTTGGTAAAGGGTATGAACTTACAGTTAAAAGTCAGGTAAAACAACCGGGACAGTTTGCAGCAAATGAAACTGTGGCTATTGCAGGTCCTAAATCATTTTTTCCTAGGGTGAGAATTCTGGGCCCGGTGAGAAAATACAGCCAGATTGAAATATCCAGAACAGATTCCTATGCTTTGGGTATAAAAGCACCGGTTAGAAGTTCAGGAAATCTTGAAGATTCAGAAACCCTTTCCGTTATAGGACCTAAAGGAAGTTTGGTGTTGAAAAATAAAGTTATATGTGCCAGCAGACATATTCATATGCTTCCCCGGCAGGCTGAATCCTATGGTGTAAAAAATGGAGATTTAGTAGATGTGGAAACCATGGGTTCCAAGGGTGTCATATTCAAAAATGTACTTATACGTGTAAGTAATGCATCTGCACTGGAATTTCATATAGATACAGATGAAGCCAATGCATCAGAAACAAAAGGCAGTGCTTTAATTAGAATATTAGGCTTGAGCAGGTGATGTAAATGGTAAAAAAACCTTTGAAGAATACATTGGAGACAGCTAATTCATTTATTATGGAAATGGAGAAATCTTTTAAAAATCCCAATAACATTGATAAAAATCAGGATTTAAAAGTTGGAGTGGATTTAGGAACTTCCAACATTGTAATAACAGTACTGGATAAAGATAATAAACCTGTGGCTGGAGAATTATATCCTGCCAATGTAGTTAGGGACGGTATAGTTGTTGAGTATTTAAATGCAGTAAATATACTTAGAAGTTTAAAAGAAAAACTGGAGGGTACTTTAAAGAGAAAGCTGGAATATGCAGCTACGGCCATACCGCCGGGAATAGGTTCAGGAAATACAAAAGTAATTGCAAATGTAGTTGAGGCTGCTGATTTTATGGTTACCAATATAATAGATGAACCCACTGCAGCTTCTAATGTTCTAAAAATAAATGAAGGTGCAGTAGTGGATGTAGGTGGAGGAACCACTGGAATATCCATATTAAAACATGGAAAGGTGGTATATTCCGCAGATGAGCCTACAGGAGGTCATCATTTAAGTTTAGTTGTATCCGGAGCACTTCAAATGGATTATGAAAAAGCAGAAAAATATAAAATTGATGAAAAAAATTATAATACAGTATTTCCACTAGTGAGACCCGTAATTGAAAAAATGGCAGATATAGTTAAAAAGAATGTGAAGGGGTATGATGTAAATACTATCTATCTAGTAGGAGGAACGTGTTGTTTAAAAAATATAGAAAGTATATTTGAAAAATATACGGGTATAAAAACTATTAAGCCTTATAATCCTCTCCTTATAACACCTATGGGAATAGCTATGAATGACATTAAAAAATAAGGATACATGAGAATTAAGATAAGTGAGGTAAATAAATGGATATAAAAGATTTATTAAGACCTATAGTTGCTCAAATTGTAAGTATGATAAATAAAAAAGTGCTTTTATTTATATCAGGAGGAGCGGTAAACCTAAAGGAGATATTTGAAATACTGGCTTCCATGAATATTTTACAATATGATATAGTTATGACAGAATCTGCAAAAAAGGTTATCCCGGAAAAATATATCAATAGTCTCAACGGCAGGTTGATAGAGTCTAAGGAGGAACTGACCAAGGCAGTGAGGGAAGATGATTTGGTTTTAATACCGGTGATGACCAGAAATACACTGTCAAAATGTGCAGTGGGCATAGAAGATAATTTAGTGACTACGGGAATAGCAGAAGCTCTTATGATGAATAAAAAAGTCATGGCGGTATCAGATAGTTTTGATCCTGAGAACCCCAGAAACATATGTCTGGGATTTAGCAAAAATCCGGCATACAATAGATTTATATTGAATTACAAAGACAATTTATGCAGCCTGGGAGTTGATTTTATTCAGGGAGATGAACTGAAAAAAGCACTGGAGAGTAAACTTGTCCTTTTAAATAATTATAATGACAGCTTATCCATGACAAATGAAGAAAAGGAAGAAGTAGTAAACATAGAAAGTAAAGATAAAAACAGTATATTATCCGGTGTTATAACTGCAAAGGACATTCTGGCTAATATGGGAAAATCAAAGGAAATCTATATAAAACAAGGTGCATTGATAACTCCTTTGGCAAAAGATTATATGGATAATAACAATATAATTGTAAAATACTGCTGATCACTTAAATTATAAGAAAAGGAGAATAAGTATGTTTTTGGCTAAGGTAGTTGGAAATGTTGTTTCTACTCAAAAAAATGAAAAACTAATAGGAAGTAAGCTGCTTATAATTAAAAAGATAGATGAGGATGAAAACATAATAGGTGAACCTCTGGTTGCTATAGATACAGTAGGTGCGGGAGTTAATGAAATTGTGATTGTAGTTACGGGAAGCGGAGCGAGAAATGCAAATGAGTCAGGCAGCAATATACCTGCAGATGCATCTATTGTAGGAATCGTAGATGAGGTGGAATGGAACAAACACTAATTGTTTGCCTTTAATTGGCATTTAAGGTGGTGATAAATTTATGAAAATATACACTAGAACTGGCGATAAAGGGAATACTAGTTTGGTAGGCGGCGAGAGGACAAATAAATACGACCTTAGGGTATGGGCTTATGGAAGTATAGATGAGGCAAATTCCTCAATTGGTCTGGCAAGGGCATCCATTGAGGATAAGAAATTAAAAGATAAACTCTTAAAAATACAAAAAACTCTCTTTGAAGCTGCAGCAGAACTTGCTTCACTTGGAACTAAGGAATATAAGCCCAGAATAAAGGATGATGAGGTTATATTTCTAGAGGACACCATAGATGAACTGGACAAAATGAGACCGGTACAAAATGGATTTATAGTACCGGGCGGTACTATGGAATCTGCTCATCTTGATGTGGCCAGGACAGATGTAAGAAGGGCAGAGAGGTATATATCTGAACTGAAAAATCATTATGAAGTAAATAATAGTTTACAGAAATATGTAAACAGATTATCCGATGCCGTTTATGCTATAGCCAGGTATTTCGACTACAAGGATATTTTAGAAAAAGCAGAGGAAAAGTTGACTGAGCTAAAGGACAGCGGGGAAATCAACGCAAAGGGTAATTTAAAGGAAAGCTTACTGACAAAATCAGTACTTAACAGGGAAACTGCTGAATATATAACTGAAAAATGTATAGAAAAATCCCGTGAAATAGGAGTACCCATGGTGATCTGTGTTGTGGATTTTGATGGCAATGTCATATTGCTGGAACGGATGGATAACTCTCTTCTAATAAGCATAAAAGTTGCCTTGAAAAAAGCATATACTGCTGCAGCTCTTAAAAGTCCTACAGGAGATCTGTATAAATCATCCCTTCCAGGAGGGGATTTTTATGGACTTAACCATGAAAAAGATATAGTGACTTTCTCAGGAGGATTTCCTTTAAAAATAGGAGATGACATAGTAGGTGCCATAGGAGTAAGCGGAGGTACTATAGATGAAGATACCAGTGTTTCACAGTATGGAGTAGAAGTTTTTGAGGAGGTAGTAAAATATGGAACTAAAAGGTAATGATTTATCTTTAATAATAGAAAGAGTCTTAAAAGAATTAAATGAGAGAGATACAAAAAAAGAAGTCAGTGATGGGGTATTTGATACTATGGATGAAGCCATAGCAGCAGCTTATGAAGCTCAAAAAGTATATCAGGGGTATACTCTTGAACAACGTGAGAAGTTGATAAGTTCTATGAAAAAAGCACTGATGGAGAATGCCATGAGTATAGCTAATCTCTGTGTGAAGGAATCAGGAATGGGCAGAGTTGATCATAAGTATTTAAAATTAAAATTGGTAGCTGAAAAAACCCAGGGAACGGAAATATTAAAAACTGAAGCCTATACAGGTGACAAGGGACTTACATTGGTTGAGCGTGGTGCTTTTGGTGTAATAGGTTCTATAACACCATCCACTAACCCGGCTGCTACAGTTGCCTGCAATGCAATATGCATGCTGGCAGGAGGAAATACAGTGGTATTTTCACCTCATCCAGGTGCATTTAATTCATCCATAACCACTATGAAAGTTTTAAATAAGGCCATAAGAGAAGCAGGAGGCCCGGACAATCTGCTGACAGCAGTTGCAAAACCTTCTTTGGAAAACACCAATATGCTTTTGAATGATGGCAGGATCAGGATGCTGGTTGCTACAGGCGGCCCTGGAATAGTAAGAATGGTATTATCCTCAGGAAAAAAAGCTATAGGTGCTGGTGCGGGAAACCCTCCTGTTGTAGTTGATGAAACTGCAGATATTAGAAAAGCGGCCAGAGATATAATACTTGGATGCAGTTTTGATAACAATTTACCTTGTATAGCTGAAAAAGAAGCGCTGGTAGTTGAAGGGGTATATGAAGAACTGATTAAATATATGAAGGAAAACAGGGCGGTTTATGAAATAAATGATGCTCAAGCAGATAAGCTGGTTAAAACAGTTTTAAATCAGGATAGCAAATCCGGAAAGTATTCCATAAACAAGGAATTTGTGGGAAAAAGTGCCAGGAGCCTGCTTGAAAGTATAGGTGAAAATGCACCGGATGAAGTGGAATGTTTAATTTACAGAACTGAAAATTGTCATCCATTTGTACAGCTGGAATTAATGATGCCTATACTGCCAATAGTTAAGACCAGGGACTTTAAGGAAGCTTTAAAGCTAGCTGTAGAAGATGAACATGGCAACAGGCATACGGCTATAATGCATTCAAAAAATATAGATAACTTAACTGAAATGGCAAGAAAAATAGATACCACTATATTCGTTAAAAATGCACCTTCTTATGCAGGCATAGGTTTTGGAGGAGAAGGTTACACCACATATACCATAGCAGGGCCTACCGGAGAAGGCCTTACAAATGCCGTTTCCTTTACCAGAATTAGAAGATGTACCATGGTTGACTCGTTTAGAATAGTTTAGCCAGGTAATATTGCAGTCTTTGGGGGAAGAGAGGTGTAATATTGGATTTATTAGATAAGATTAAAGAAGCAGGTATTATAGGAGCTGGAGGAGCAGGATTTCCAGCTCATGTAAAACTAAATTGCAAAGTTGAATATTTTATAATAAATGGTCTGGAATGCGAGCCATTATTGCAGTCTGATAAATATTTGATGAGAAATAAAAGTGATGAAATAGTGAGTACAGCGGAGGAAATAGGCAGTGCAATTGAAGCTGAACATATTGTAATAGGCTTGAAAGAGGAGTACTACCATGAAGTACTTGCTCTTAGGGAATCCATAAAAAAGCTGAATTCCAAAGTGGAGCTTCATTTGAGCAGGACCTTCTATCCGGCAGGAGATGAGCAGATACTTGTTTATGAGATAACAGGACGCACAATACCTCCTGGAGGTATTCCATTAAATGTAGGTGCAGTGGTATCAAATGTGGGTACGGTATTTAACATATCCGAGGCTGTACAGCATAAACCGGTTATATATAAATTTGTAACTGTTATAGGAGAGATAGTCAAACCTTCAATTATTAAAGTCCCTATAGGTACTTTGGCTCGAGAGTGCATTGAAAAGTGCGGCGGAACTACTGTAGATGATTATATGGTTATAATGGGCGGACCTATGATGGGAAAATTACTTTCAAAAGAATCATTCGAAAATAGGGTCATTACCAAAACAGATGGTGCAGTTTTTGTAATTCCAGCGGATCACTATTTAGCTCAGAGAGAAAAGATGACTATAAAACATATGAAAAATCAGGCTAAATCAGCTTGTATACAATGCCATTATTGTACCGATATGTGTCCTAGGTTTTTAATTGGACATCCGATTCATCCCCATAAGATAATGAGAGCTGTTGCGTTGAGTGAGGATAATGATAAACTGTTTAAGGAAGCACTCATATGTTGCGAATGTGGTATCTGCGAATTATATGCTTGTCCAATGGGACTGTCCCCTAAACGCATAAATGTATACTTTAAGGGAAAGCTAAGAGAAAAAGGTATAAAGTGGAAAAACACTACAAATATATTTGAAGGAAATATTCTCAGAGATTACAGGAAAGTACCTACAAATAGGCTGATATCAAGATTGGCATTGAACAAATATGTGGATCAGCAAATTGAAGAGGGGGATGAAATAACTCCCGAAGAGGTAAGCATCCCATTAAAGCAGGGAATAGGAGCACCGGCCTCTCCTGTGGTAAAAGCGGGAGATAAGGTTGAAAAAGGACAGCTGATTGGGAAAACAGAAGAGGGTAAAATGGGCTCAAATGTACATGCCAGCGTTGACGGTGAAGTTATTGAAGTAGGTGAAAATGTAGTCATAAAGACTATGCAGGTTGAGGTGATACCATGATAAGAACTATAGGAATGATAGAGTTGAATAGTATAGCCAGGGGAATTCAGACTGCGGATGTAATGATAAAAGCTGCGGAAGTTGATTTGATTTTGGCAAAAACTATCTGCCCGGGTAAATATATCGTCTTGATTACAGGTAATGTAGGGGCGGTAAAGGCTGCGGTTGAAAGCGGCAGGCAGCTGGGAGAAGAGTATGTTGTAGATACACTGCTACTGCCTAGTGTTGAGGAGCAGGTAATTCCTGCAATAAATCAATCTTCGGGCGTTACAAAATTAAAGGATCTTGGAGTCATGGAATTTTTTAGTGTAACGGCAGCTGTTGTTGCAGCAGATGCAGCTGCTAAATCTGCAGATGTGCAACTTATAGAAGTGAGGCTTGGAATGGGAATAGGAGGAAAATCCTTTGTGACTTTAACAGGGGATGTAAGTGCAGTTAAAAATGCTGTTACAGTCGGTACCAATACTGCCCTTAAGAGTGGCATGCTGGTAAATAAGGCAGTTATATCAGGACCGAGCAAAGAACTGCTGCAGTACTTGTTATAAAATATGATGATTTAGTATACTGTAAATTCCAGTAAAACAAAGTGCGCTTTGTTTTATTGGAATTTAATTATTTAATATAGGTTTTCAAATGGATGGTGTATTCAATAAAATATAGGGGGGATAGATATGGTTTTACATCATAGTAAGGCATCATTGGAAGACACAGATAATATAGAAATAGCTAATGTAATTGATTTGGACTTTTTACAAAAATTTCAGGATGATTTTGCCAAAAGTGTTGGAATGGCTGCTATAGCTTCAGATGATAAGGGAAAGCCGGTGGTCAAAGCAAGTGAATTTACAGATTTTTGTATGAAGATGACAAGGGGATCTGAGATTGGAAATAAAAGATGTGAAAGATGTGATAAGGAAGGGGGTTTAGAATCCTATAAAACAGGTAAACCTGCTATTTATTCATGCCATGCCGGACTTACAGATTATGCGGCTCCCATACTTTTAAATGGAAAAGTTATTGGAAATATGCTAGGAGGGCAGGTTTTGACTGAACCGCCTGATGAAGGTAAATTCAGAAAAATAGCTGTGGAAATAGGAGTTGATCCAGATGAGTATATAAAAGCTCTTAGAAAGATAAAAATTATAGGAAAAGATAGAATAGAAGCTGCAGCAAATGTACTTTATATGACTTCAAATACACTTTCAAAACTTGGCTATAATCAGCATAGGTTAAGGAACATGGGTAAAAATGTAAATGAGAGCCTAGATCAGATATCTGCCTCTATGGAGGAACTTTCTTCATCTGCCATGACTGTATCAGAGAACCAACAATCCTTAAATAAAGAAATACAAAATATAAAGGAATTGTCCGAAAAAATATATAAAATTGTAGGAGCTATAAAAAGTATTGCAGATCAGATAAAGATGTTGGGTTTAAATGCAGCTATTGAAGCTGCTAGAGCAGGTGAATATGGGAAAGGTTTTGGTGTAGTATCTGATGAAATAAGAAAGCTTTCAGATAGTTCAAAAGAAACTGCTGTGAAAATTGTAGAACTCACTTCAAATATTCAGGAATCAGTTTCAAAAACTCTTGAAGCTTCAGAGCACACTTCAAGGATAACTGAAAATCAGGCTGCTGCTATTGAACAAATTAATTCCGGCCTGCAGGAAATAGTGTCAATGTCCTCCAAGATGAACGAACTGGCTGAAAGCTTGGAATAAATCAGCATAATTAGTATTGATGTAAAGTACGCAAAAGGCCATCTTTATATTTAAATATAAAGATGGCCTTTTTGCGTTTATACTAATTTAAATGTATATATTTTGTTTATGATTTAATGGTTAATAATAATCCAAATTATTTAAATGTTCGTATAACTAAACAAGATGAAGTATGTACTAAAAAAACAGATAACACATGAAATATTTACAGTTAAACTGTCCAATTCCATTTAAAACAGTCTTAAAATATTAAAAAGGAAGCTGTCATAAAAGTGAATAATAATATATAATCATTCCATACTAAAGTTAAAAGAAAATTTACTTTTAGAGGTGCAAAAAATGGTATCTAAGTTAGGAAGATTACTAATTGGCAGGAGCTTAAAAACAAATGAATTAAAGTCGGAAAAATTCAATGTGTTTTGGGGGTTGCCTGTATTATCCAGTGATGCAATATCATCAGTAGCCTATGCAGGTGAGGAGATACTCTGGGTGCTCATACCTGTTTTAGGTGTTATGTCATATAAATATATGTTCTATTCTGCGCTATGTATTGTATTTCTGATGATTTTGGTCACGCTTTCATATAGACAAACCATAGATGCTTATCCTCAAGGAGGGGGTTCCTATATTGTTGCAAAGGACAATCTTGGAACAATTCCCGGACTTGTAGCAGGAGCATCTTTGACTATTGGCTATGTTTTGACGGTAGCTGTAAGTACATCTGCAGGTACAGCAGCTATAATTTCTGCAGTGCCTGCACTATTACCCTATAGGGTTACTATAACCTTATTGTTTATATTTATTATAACCATAGGTAATTTAAGGGGGATAAGGGAATCTGCAAAGGCATTCGGCACCCCCACTTACTTATTTATGATTGTGATACTGGCTATGATTTTTTTTGGAATATTTAAAGTGAAGGTGCTGGGATATGTACCCAGGCCAATGTATAAAATACCAACGGCAGTTTCTGATATAACTATATTTTTATTTCTCAGGGCTTTTTCTTCAGGCTGTACGGCGCTTACTGGAATAGAAGCGGTGAGCAATGGTATCCCCAGCTTCAAGGAGCCTTCGCAGAAAAATGCCAAAAGGGTTCTGGAACTTCTGGCACTGGTAGTGCTTGTAATATTTGGAGGAGTATCCTACCTGGCAACTCTCTACCATGCAGTACCTAATACAGATGTAACTGTAGTTGCTCAAATTGCCCACCAGGTATTTGGCGGCAACATTATGTTCTATTTGGTCCAAATAACCACTGCCATTATACTTATAATGGCCAGCAATACTGCTTTTGCAGGACTGCCTCTGCTTCTGGCCTTTATAGCCAGGGATGGATTTGCCCCAAGGCAGTTTGCCAAGAGGGGGAAAAGACTTGGATATTCAAATGGAATCATAACGCTTGGGCTGGTTTCAGCCATGCTGGTTGTTATGTTCCAGGGTGATACTCATTATTTGATGCCTCTTTATGCAGTGGGAGTTTTTATATCTTTTACATTATCCCAGGCAGGAATGTTCAAAAGATGGATAAAGCTTAAAAATAAAGGCTGGGTGCGCAAAGCTGTGATAAATGGCATAGGTGCACTTGTGACTTTTGCTACGGCTGTTATATTGGGAATAACCAAATTCACAAGTGGCGCATGGGTTGTATTCATACTTACACCTGCCTTAGTTTACATTATGATGGCTGTTAGGAGGCATTATTCCGAAGTAGCCAGACAATTGAAACTTACGTTAAATGAGAGGCCCAAGGAAAGAGTGGATTTATCTAAACAAAAGAGGTATGTAATAGTACCTATAGATACTTTGAATAAGTCTTTTTTAAAAGCCTTGAATTACGCCAGAACAATATCAGACAATATAATAATTTTTCATGTTTCAGTGGACGATGAAGCCACAAAAAAGCTTTTAAAAAAATGGCATGAGTATAATGTGGATATACCCATAGTGGTAAAAAAATCTCCTTATAGAAGCATATTGGGACCTCTGGTCAAATTTATAGAGTCGGAAGAATATACTGCAGGACCCAAGGATACTGTTACAGTAGTACTTGCACAACTTGTAGTTACAAAATGGTGGGGCAATATACTTCACAATCAGACAGCATTGTTTATAAGGACGATGCTTCTCAGGAGAAGAAATATAGCCATAGTTACAGTTCCATATATAATATTTGAAGATTAAACATAAAAGTGACAAACTGTCACTTTTATATTTTATAGAAAAATTTTTATAAAAATTGTTGATTATTTGTATTAATTGTGGTAATATAATTGATATATTCAAATGAAATACATGTGTATTCTACATGCGAACAAGGACGGGATTTTATGAACACTAAATTTCTTATAATTGATACTAGAATACTTCCTGATGTGTTTGCCAAGGTTGTAAAGGTAAAAGAACTTCTCAGAACTAAGGAAGTAAAAGATATATCAGAAGGAGTAAAACAGGTTGGTATAAGCAGAAGCACTTATTATAAATATAAGGATGCGGTTTTTACACTATCTGAAGGTATAATTGGACATAAAATAACTATGGGATTGGTTTTGGCCCATAGGGCAGGCACTTTGTCCAGGATACTTGATATAATAGCCGAAAAAAAAGGCAATATACTTACTATAAATCAAGATATACCTATCAATAATGCCGCTAGTGTATCCATAACTTTCGATGCCTCCAAATTAGAAGTAGAAGTTAATGAATTATTGGAGGTCATAAGAAATTTAAAAAATGTTATAAAAGTCAATTTGGTGACAGTGGAATAAAAGTGTTTTACTGGTTCATATATATTGGGATAGCAATGCTGTCCTGAAGTTCAGATAAAAAACTATGATAGGGAAGAGTAGATAATAAACTGCTTTTAGAGAGGGGAATTCATTGGCTGAAATATTCCCCAGGCAAGGATTGTTGAAAACCACCTTTGAGTTGTATATTGAAGTTTAGTAGATATTTCCGCAGGTCTGCGTTAAAGGCATGAAGATGACAGTGATTTTTAACAGTTCGGTATAAATTAAGTTGATGTGTTGATTATATTTGCAGCTGTTATTGCAGCATATACGGGGTAATATATGTTCAATGTTATTTTAATATTACTGTTAATTTGGGTGGAAACGCGAAAAAACTCGTCCCATAGAGGGATGAGTTTTTTTGTTAGCATCAATTCAAAATTTTACACTTTAGCAATTTAGAACATTAAATAAAAGGGAGGGCTATTAAATGGTAAATATAGCAATGTTAGGATATGGAGTAGTGGGCAGTGGTGTAGCTGAATTGATATTGAGAAATAAATATAGGTTTAAAGATGAATTAGATGAGGAACTTGTATTGTCAAAAATTTTGGTAAAAGATATTGGAAGACATGCAAACAATAAAAACAGTGGACTTTTAACAGAAGATATAGGTGATATTTTCAAGGAAAAGGTGGATATTATAGTAGAAGCCATGGGAGGACTTGATCCATCCTATGAATATGTGAAAATGGCTTTAAATATGAAGAAACATGTAGTTACTGCCAATAAGGATCTAATTGCGGAATATGGATATGAGCTTCTGCGGCTGGCTAGGAAAAATGGAGTTACTATTCATTTTGAGGCAAGTGTGGGAGGAGGAATACCCATATTGAAATCCATAAATGAATGCCTTATAGGAAATAAAATAAAAAGTATAAAATCAATATTAAACGGAACTACAAATTTTATATTGTCCAAAATGAACCGTAATGGAATGAGCTATGAAAATGCATTAAAGCTTGCACAAGACTTAGGCTTTGCAGAGGCAAACCCTGATTCGGATGTTAAGGGGTATGATGCAGCTAGAAAACTTTCCATTTTGTCTACTATAGCTTATAACAGAAGAGTGAATTGGAAGGACATAAACATTGAAGGAATTATGGAAATTGACAGTGATGATTTTAGATATGCAAAGCTTAAAAAATGTAATATAAAGCTTTTGGGCATGAGTAAAATTTGTAATGAGGATATATATGCATCTGTTATGCCGGTTATGGTGAAAGAGGATTCGGTGCTTGGAAAAATTGAGAATGAGTACAATGCGATTTTAGTAGAAGGTGACGCTGTAGGGGATGTGATGTTTTCAGGAAAAGGAGCAGGAATGTTTCCAACAGCCAGCGCAGTTTTTGGAGATATAGCGGATATAATTGAACACAAAAAAGAAAAATCTATTGTTTTTAGTAAAGAAAAAGCAAGGATAAATGCAAACTGGAGTTTAAAAAGTAAATGGTTTATGAGAATAAAAACAGATGACAGAATAAAAATTATAGAAAGCATACCTTTGAACTTTAAAAGCTGCTATATTTTATCAAATGATTTTTCAGGCAATAAAAATGAGGTGGCAGCTTTTGTAAACTCAGATAATGAAAATGCTGTGAATGATTATATTGAGAAAATAAAGCAAAAAAGATATGTGCAGTCAGTAAAAAGATTATTGGTTTTAGATAAATAAAAAAATAATTTTTATTAAAAAAGATAAAATTTGTATAAATGGGAGGTATACTGGAGATGGCTAAAGTAAAAGTTAGAATACCTGCAACTACTGCAAATATGGGGCCTGGATTTGATACCTTGGGTATGGCTTTAAAATTATATAATGAAATTGAGGTTGAGGAGATAGACACACAGACAGAAATATACAACAATAACTTGAAATCAGAAGAGGATTTTAAAGACAATCTTATATATAAAAGCATAGCTGAGACCATGAATGAACAAAAATATCCCTATAGAGGATTTAAAATAAATGTAATTAAATGTGATATACCTATTTCCAGGGGACTTGGAAGCAGTTCGGCCTGTATAGTTGGAGGAATAGCAGCGGCAAATGAAATTATGGGAAATAAAATGAACCTGGAAGATATGATTGATTTAGCCACAAAAATGGAGGGACACCCGGACAATGTAGTACCAGCTACACTGGGAGGAATGGTAATATCTTTAAAAGTGGGGGAAGAAATAAAATACTCCAAAGTAACTGTTCCGGATAAGTTGAAATTTGTTGCTATGATACCGTCTTTTCAGGTGAACACGGCTCTTTCCAGAAAAGTTTTGCCGGATACCTATTTGAAAGAAGACTGTGTATTTAATATATCAAGGTCGGCTATGCTTATAAGTGCCCTTTATAACGGTGAGTTTGATAAATTAAGGATATGTTTTGGAGATAAGGTTCATCAGCCATATAGAAAAAATTTGATAAAGAATTCCGATGTTGTATTTAAAGAATCAAGAAAACTTGGATCAATAGGTGAATTTATAAGTGGTTCTGGTTCTACTCTTATGGCTGTACTGGATAAAAATGCAGATGAGTTTATGAAATCAATGAAGAAGTTTTTGGATAAACTTGAAGACAACTGGAATATAATACTCCTTGAACCGGATCTGGAAGGGGTTAAAATTGCCAGCTGATGACTTCACTGAAAATCAAAGGGGTAAATTACCTTTTCGTATATTATCTACACTGGTCTTATGGAAGAAATAGTGCCAGACATGAGATGAAATAAAGGAATTTTAGGTGCCTGTATAGAATTCTAAAATTAGTAATTTCAATATACAAAAGAGGTGAAGTTATGCTGGATGTTGAAATAAGACTTAGGGATGTAGAAATCTCTAATGTATATCAGCAAGACTTAATTGGTATAAAAAAATGGATGGAGATGAAAAAAACTTTTGCAGAGGAGGAAAGGAATTTAGATAAGCTGACAGAAAGGTTTCTGGAAAGCTATATAAGTGAATGTGAGTTCTTTTTAAAAATAAAAAAAAGGGAAGAACTGATAGGTATATTAAAGGGAAGAATTGAGTTTAAAAGTCAAAATGAGCTGTGGATATGGTTTTTCTATCTGGATAAAATATACAAGGATTCAGATTTAGGAAATGTCATAATAAAAGAATTGATGGGCTATTTTTCAAAGGAATATGATGCAGCAGTTTTTTTTACAAGAATAATTAAAAATGAAATTGAAAATTTAAACTTTTGGAAGCAGATGGGATTTAGTGTGGTTAGAAGAGTGAAAAATTTTTATAATATTAATAATAGATATATGGATATGATAATTATGAGAAAAGTTGGTGATTAAAAGTAATATTTTTTTTTACACCCTAATAGTATATATAAACATTATAAATTAGGGGTGAAAAAATGAAGTACACACGATATGATTTAAAAAAGGATAAAAGCACCAGAGCTTTCATGATTTTAATATTTATAATACTTTTGTCAGCTTTTGCATTGGGAACTTTTATATTTCAGGTTATAATAAAGGATTCAAGTAACTTGAATTATGGCTCCAGCAGCAGTAAGTCCCAAAATAAGACAGCAGATGCAGCTCAGGGTAGTTCAGTTTTAAAAAATAATTATATGAAATTTATAGCTGTCCAGGGTGGTATGTACAAGGATAAAAATAACGCAGATGAGGAAAAAAAGCTTTTAGCTAAATATGGACTTCCATTTTGCATATCAGAAGAAGATAAGACAAGAGTATTTTTAGGAATTTTTTCAGAAGACAATGCAAACAAGGCTATGAAATCTCTTACAGAACAAAAAATAGAAAATTCAAAGATGGTGTTTACAATAAATGAAGACAGTATATGCAATACTGAAATAGCAGAGATAATAAATGCAGATTTGGAAATACTAACTAAACTTTCAGCCCAAGATGTAAAATCCATACAAACGGAAGAACTAAAAAAATGGTGTTCTTCCTTAGAAAATAAAGAAGAGGAAAATAATAAAAATAAATTGATTCTAAAAGAATTAAAGGAATATATAAATAAACTTCCTAAAGAGATGGTAAAAGAAAACAGTGAGGAAAATTACGTATATTTATTTAATATATTGAAAAAGATGAGTTCCAGTTAAATATCAAGTAATTATAAATGCAATAATTATCAGTAAATGGTTAGTAAAGGTATATGTTGTACCGATACTTGCCATTTTTATATGAAATTTAAAAATTTTTTTTAACAATAATATATATACTTGTTTATGTATTTATTAAATGATAAACTATATAGGATATATTATTAAGGTAGGGGATTTTATATGAAAGGGGCGGAAAAAAGAATAGGGTTTTTATGGTTTTTTATACTTTTGGGAGCCATATGTGGAAGTCTTCTTGGAGATGCTATTGGAAATAGTTTAAGTTTTTTAAGCCTTTTAAAAAATTCTTATTCAGTTGGAATGTCTCAACCCATAGTATTAAATCTTAACGTTATGGTATTGACTTTGGGTATAAATTTTAGAGTAAATATTATGACTATAATAGGAATTATTATGGCTATAATATTATATAGAAGGTATTAGGAAGTGATGACTTGAAAATTGTATTGGCTTCAGCCTCCAGTAGGAGGAAAGAGCTTTTGAAAAGATTGGTGGAAAACTTTCAGGTAATAGTAAGTGATTTTGATGAAAATTCTGTTGTATTTCATAAAGATTGTGCATCCTATGTTATGAAACTAGCTGAGGGCAAAGCAAAAAATGTATGCAGTAAGCTTCCAGATGAAAATTCCATTGTAATAGGATGTGATACGGTAGTGTTCTTTAATGGAAAAATAATAGGAAAACCCAATAATAAGGAAGAAGCTTTTTATATGTTGAAGTCTTTAAGTGGAAATGAGCATCAGGTCTATTCAGGTATATCGGTTATAGATAGAATTTCGGATAGAATTAATAGTGATTTTGCATGCACTACTGTAAAGTTTTCTGAAATAGATGATAGACGGATAGAAGAATATTTAAAAACTGGAGAATATAAAGATAAAGCAGGAGCTTATGGTATACAAGGCCGTGGAGGGGTTTTTGCAGAAGAAATTCATGGATGCTATTATAATGTGGTAGGATTACCTTTAAATAAGTTGTATAATATGTTAGGTAAGATGGGGGTAAATTTGTAACAGGGAGTTTTTAAATGAACAAAATGTTGAAAATTATGGATTTACCAGAAAATGAAAGACCCAGAGAAAGATTATTCAGATATGGATCAGAAGCACTGTCTAATTCGGAACTTTTGGCTATAATACTTGGAACTGGCAGTAAAAATGAAAATATAATATCCTTGAGCAGCAGAATTATAAAGCACAAGGGAGGTCTGAATGGAATTCTCAATTCTACATTGGAGGATTTCATGGATATTTCAGGTATTGGAAAGGCAAAGGCTGCAAAAGTAATGGCTGTGGCAGAATTGTCAAAGAGATTTAGATCTTATAAGGATGGCAGTGATTGTAAAATATGCAGCCCTGAAGATGCAGCAATGCTGGTGATGGAAGAAATGAAAGAATTAAAACAGGAATATCTCAAGGTGATCATGTTGAATACAAAAAATGTAGTTGTAGGAATTAAAAATGTATTTATTGGAGGTTTAAATTCTTCCATAGTTCATCCGAGAGAGGTGTTCTTTTATGCCATAAAAAAGAATAGCGCTTCCATAATAGTGTGTCACAACCATCCGTCGGGGGATCCGTCACCCAGCAGTGAAGATATAAATGTAACTTGCAGATTGAAAAGATGCGGTGAACTTTTAGGAATACAATTAATTGACCATTTGATAATAGGCAGTGGAATATATGTTAGTTTGAAAGAAAAAGGAATTTTAGGTGATTGAAAGGAGAAATATAAATGGGATTTTTTGGAATGTCAAGAGATATGGGAATTGACCTGGGGACAGCTAATACATTGATATATGTTAAAGGGAAGGGAATAGTGCTTAGGGAACCTTCCGTGGTGGCTATAAACAGTGATGTTAAAAAAGTAATGGCAATAGGAAATGAAGCTAAAGATATGATAGGAAGGACGCCGGGGAATATAGTAGCTATAAGACCGCTTAAAGATGGGGTTATTGCTGATTTTGATGTAACGCATACCATGCTTAGAAAATTTATAGAAAAGGTAAGCCCTAAATCAGCATTTACAAGTCCTAGAATATTTGTATGTTTTCCATCAGGAGTTACTGAGGTGGAAAAAAGAGCCATAGAAGAGGCCACAAAACATGCAGGGGCTAGAGACGTACTTCTTATGGAAGAACCTATGGCAGCTGCAATTGGAGCCGGGCTTCCTGTAAATGAGCCCACAGGAAGTATGATTGTAGATATAGGCGGAGGAACTACTGAGGTTGCAATAATATCATTGGGAGGAATTGTAACAAGCAAGTCCTTGAGAATTGCCGGAGATGAATTAGATCAAGCCATAGTAAGCTATATTAAAAAGGAATATAATCTGATGATAGGAGAGAGAACGTCAGAAAATGTAAAAATTGAATTGGGTTCAGCTTTTGATATGGATGAAGACAAATCAATGGAAATAAGAGGAAGAGATCTGATTTCAGGATTACCTAAAGTCATAAATATAACTGAAAGTGAAGTTAGGGAAGCTTTAAAAGAACCTATAATTTCCATAATTGAAGCTATAAAGACTACACTTGAAAAAACACCACCAGAACTTGCATCAGACATAATGGACAAAGGAATTATGCTGGCAGGTGGAGGAGCTATGCTAAAAGGATTGGATCTATTGATAAATCAGGAAACACATATGCCTGTTCATATAGCTGAAGCACCCCTTGATTGTGTTGCCTTAGGTGCAGGAAAAGCTCTAGACACTATTGACAAGATAGTAGCTAGCAGAAAATAGCGGCGGATTATGAGATTCTTAAAAAACAAGTTGATAGTGACAATAATAATACTTTCAATTATATTTTTAATTTTAATTCCTTTTAGCATCAAGGACGGCAGCGGATCAGTTTTAAGAAATGGCATAGGTGTTACTTTTAATTCGGTTCAGGGAGGTCTGTACAGGTTCAATGGCAGGCTTAAGGATTTCCTGAGTTTTATGATAAATTTTTCTACAGTAAAAAGTGAAAATGAAGAATTGAAAAAGGAGAACAGCTTACTGAAGAATAAGCTGGTAGAATATAATACTTTAAAAAATGACAATTCACAGCTTAGAAAAGAACTTGATTTTAAAAAACAAAGGGCGGAGTATAATTACATAGGCTGTGATATAATTGGAAAAAGCAGTGATGGAATTTTAGATGAATTTGCAATAAACAGAGGAAGTGCAGACGGCATAGCAAAGCAGATGGTGGCTGTTACTGCGGGAGGTCTTGTAGGTCAGGTTATTCATGTGGAAAACAATTGGTCCATAGTTCAATGCCTGACCAATGAGAATCTGGCAGTAGGAGGTACTGTGGAGGGTTCAACGGATACAAGTGGAGTAATAAACAGCGGTATTGTAAAAGGCTATAAAGGCAGCGACAGTAAATTTTTAGCTAAGCTTTATTATCTTCCTCAGGAATCCACTGTTAAAAAGGGCGATGTGATTTTAACTTCAGGAATCGACAATTCATATCCCCAGGGAATAAGAATCGGATCTGTCATAAGTGTAGAAGACGATAAGGGAAAGGTAATGAAAAATGCCACAATAAAACCTTATGTGAATTTTGATAAAATTCAGGAATTGCTCATAGTGGTTCCTCAAAATAAAGTAGATATTAAATACTAGGGTGAGGTAAAATGAAAAAAATATTAGTACTGATTCTCCTGTCAATTTTGTTATTTATTTTGGATAATGTATTGATGCCTTTTTTTGCTGTAAAAACATTTTATCCAAGTTTACTGCTGATTTTTATAATTTGTTACTCTATTGTAAATGGAAAATGGGAGGGGCTATGGCTGGGAATATTTGCAGGAATACTTCAGGATATATACTTCTCACAGGGATTTGGAATAAATTCTTTTGCCAATATGATAGTATGTATTATGGCAGGAGTTATAGGAAACAGTATATTTAAGGAAAAGAGGATTATTCCCGTTGTTTCTTGTTTTCTGCTGATTTTATTTAGGGGAATTTTAATGTGGTGCATTCTCTATTTAAGCGGGGTATATATAAATATGGCAAATGTATTTTTCCCCGGTATTTATGACATGATTTTGTGCATTTTTATATATAAACCCGTTTATAGTTTCTGTAAGAAAGATTATATGCGGGTGGAGTGGAAATTTTAAGGGTATGGGAAATTTATAAAAGTGGAGGTGGCACCTTGTGAGGGAAAAAAGGTATCATAATATTACAAGATACACTGCGCTCATAATAGTTATGGTGACTATATTTGCTACTATCGCTGGAAGGCTTCTCTTTCTCCAGGTGGTAAAAGGCCAGGATTATAAGGAACAGTCAAACAATAAGTCCATAAGAGAAATTCCGGATATAGCTCCAAGGGGGAAAATCTTGGACAGCAAGGGCAGTATTTTGGCTACAAGTACCCAAGGATATATGCTGGTATATAACAAGACAGATGAAAGTGATAAAGTTTTTTTCACTACCATGAGCAAGGTATTCAAAATCCTTGATGAAAGCGGTGAAAGTCAGCAGGATGATTTTGAGCTTAAGATAAATCCCTTTAGATTTGAATTCAGAAGCGATGATGAAGCTACCAGAAAGGCACTTGAAATTAAATTTAAAAGGGACAGAGGTTTAAACGATGAAATAGAAAAGGATATTAAAAGCAGGAACAAAAATATATCCGATGATGAACTGAAAAGTCTGGTAAATAAGAAGCTTTTGACAATATCGGCAGAGGATACTTTTAAAAAGCTTGTAAAGCAGTATAATATCAGCAGTGCCTATTCACTGGAACAGCAGAGAAGATTTATGATTGTGAAGGATACCTTGAAGATGCAGAGCTTTTCAGGATATAAACCTGTAACAGTAGCCAGTAATATAAAAAAGGAAACTGCTTTTAAATTTTTGCAGATGTTAAATGAACTTCCGGGAATAGATGTGACCACACAGCCTATAAGATCCTATCCCAATGGAGATCTGGGATCTAATTTTATAGGATATATATCAAAGATATCCTCTGATTATGAAAAGTATACGGAAAAGGGGTATGATGTAAGCAGTGACTATGTAGGCCAGGCGGGAATTGAAGGTGCTCTTGAAGATAGGCTTAAGGGCTCAAAGGGTGGTAAAATAGTAAAACTTAATAAAAATGGAAGAATAACTGAGAATCTTGGCCAAAGAGATCCTTATCCCGGACAGACAGTACAGCTTACAATAGACAAGGATGTGCAAAAGGCAGCGGAAACTTCTCTTGATAATGCGCTTGCAGGTCTTAGAGCCAACCCGTATCAGAGAGGATCCAATACTTCAAATGCTACAAGAGGCACTGCAATTGTAGTCAATGTAAATACCGGAGCAATAGTGGCTCTTGCCCAGGTACCACGGTATGATCCAAATTTGTTTGCCGTGCCTGGAAGGCTTTCATCTGAAATGTATAATGAATATTTCAGCCCGGATTTGGGGCAATTTGGGAAAAATTATATTGAGTCCCGGGGAATTACGGCTAATTACCCGGGGGAAAGTGAAGATGATGTATTGAATACTCTTTTCCCCATTGACAAAAGTATAAAAAACAATACTACAATAAGACAGGATGTATACGACATATATCCAAAACCTTTTTATAATTATGCAACTCAATCACTGATACCTCCTGGTTCTACTTTCAAGCCAATGACAGCCATTGCAGGACTTGAAACTGGAGTTATAACTCCTGGTTTCTCTTTGTATGATAATGGAACCTTTGATCAAGGAGGAAAAACCTTAAATTTTGAGCTGGATGGTCCAAATGGAGTTGTGAATCTTATAACTGCCATAGAGAAGTCCAGTAACCCCTATTTCATGACGGTGGCGGAAAAGCTCAGGAACGCCTTCGGAGATGATATTCTGGCCAAATATGCATGGAAGTTCGGCCTTGGCATAGCTCCCAACAGCAGTGTGAAGCCCGCTACGGGGATAGAGATACCGGAGAAGTTTGGACAAGTATATAATACTGTATCCAATAAAAATACCTATGCAAGTACCTATCTTTGGAAAACCATGTCCGTACTTAAAAGTGGACAGGATGATTACGGGCACAAGGTGGTTGCCATAGATTTATATGATAATAATAATGATTCAAGTCAAGTTAAGGAGACTAAAAATAATATCAAAACATTGATAAAAAATTCCATAAAAGATGGAAGCAGTGCTTTTGACAAGGCAAAATACAGGGAATTGTTTTCGGAACTTGCAAAAGAGGATCCAAATAATAAAAAAGACATCAGTGACAGCCAGATGGATAACTTAATCAATGTAATATACAGCATAACTATTTCAGATGCCAATGCCCAGCTGAAGGTGCCTGCAAACATAGAAAATGCTGCCATAGGCCAGGGATTGAATCAATTTACGCCTCTGCAGATAGTGAATTATGTTTCCACTATTGCCAATGGCGGAACCAGATATAAATTACATTTGGTAGATAAATATCTGGATGCAGATGGAAAGCTTATTGAGAAAGTTAATCCCGAGGTTATAGAAAAAACCGGGGTTAAACCTGAAAATATAGAAGCCGTTAAAGAGGGAATGGGTGCCGTTAATGAAAAAGGTACGGCGGCAGCTGTATTCAGAGGATTTCCAATAAGTACCGCAGGTAAAACAGGTACTGCCCAAAGCCTGGGCAATCAGGAACAGGTGGGAAGGACTGACTATGCGGAGTATGTTGGATTTGCTCCCCTTGATAAACCTCAGATAGCCGTATGCGTGGTCTTGTTTGATGGAGGTCAGGGAGGAATCGGTGCAGCACCTGTAGCCAAGGATATTTATACAGCATATTTTGGATTAAATAGCGGTACTGCCAATACTGCTGGACAAAATAAGTAATGAATGCAATTTGCGGATAGAATATTCTATTCGCAAATTTTATGTCAATAATAATTCAGCATAAACATTTTATTTTAGAAATAAAGATGAAATTCAAGAAGGATTTATACGAAAAATGTTGAAATATTATTAGGAGGTGACTTATGGAGGCGAATATGATAGATAATAACATAATAATTAAAGGTAATAGAGATGGAATAAACTTAATTATAAATATGAATAAGTTCAAGGACTTTGAGGAAATGCTGGAGATTTTAGTTAAAAGGCTTTCAGCTGGCAAGATGTTTTACAAGGGATGTACCATTAGAATAACTACTGAATTAAAATACATAAATGAAAGACAGTTTGCCAAACTTAAAGATATATTGTTTGAAAAATTTTTAGTAAAAGATTGTATATTTGAGGACAGCAATGAAAAACCCAACAAAGTATTTTCTGGAATCTATGAAGGAAGAACAAAATTTTTAAGAAAGACAGTAAGAAGTGGACAAATTATAAATTATTCGGGAAATATAGTTGTAATTGGGGATGTAAATGCCGGTTCTGAAATATATGCAGGCGGTAACATAATAGTTTTCGGATCACTTAGAGGATATGCCCATGCTGGATTTGGGGGCAACTCCAAAGCCATAGTTGCGTCAATTTGCCTTCAGCCGGAAATGCTACAAATTGCAGATATAGTTACCAGATCACCTGAGGACAATATCAAACCTGAATATCCAGAGATAGCCAGGATAAAAGGGAATATAATAATAGTGGAGCCATATCTCCTAAATAAATATGTCTAGAAATATTGGAGTCTTCAATTTAAATCATTTCAAAGTTGAATTTTAATCATTAGTGAAAAATATTGTTTATTATTTTTGAACTGATGATTTTTTGTATTACACAGCCAACACTGTGGCTTTCCTGATTATTGACGCATATGAGATAAGCAGAGATGGACAATCTGAGAATCCCATATGATTGCTGATAAGTACTGTTTATGGTAAATAAGTGCTTATTTTTTTACAATATGTAAAGTTTAATAATATTATGGATTATTTTTACTATGTTTAGTATAATATCTTATAGGTGGTTTTTATTATTTAGTTGTTTACAAAAGGCTGTATTGTTTATATAAAGAAAGTATTTGTGCAATCGAGTATTTAAAGGAGGCAGTGTAATGGGAGAAGCAATTGTGGTAACATCAGGTAAGGGCGGAGTAGGAAAAACTACTACTACAGCTAATATAGGTACTGGATTAGCTGCTTTAGGCAAAAGTGTGGTTGTAGTAGATGGAGATACAGGCCTTAGAAATTTAGATGTACTCATGGGTCTTGAAAATAGAATAGTATTTACTCTACTGGATGTAGTTGAAAATAAATGCAAGTTAAAGCAGGCTCTAATAAAAGACAAGAGACTTGACAGCTTATATCTTTTGCCTACAGCACAGACCAGGGATAAAGAGGATGTAAGCCCCCAGCAGATGATGGATCTAATCTATGAATTAAAAAAGGAATATGATTATGTAATAATAGATTGCCCTGCTGGAATTGAACATGGTTTTGAAAACGCCATAGTAGGAGCAGACAGAGCGCTAATCGTGGTGAATCCAGAGGTGACTTCCGTAAGGGATTCTGATAGGGTCATAGGGAAGCTTGATGCTGCCGGACTGGAAAATCATCAGCTTGTAATAAATAGATTAAACTATAGGATGACTAAAAATGGAGATATGCTGGATGTAAATGATATATTGGATAGTCTGGCTATAAAACTTATAGGTGTAGTGCCGGATGACAGGAATATAACAATTTCCACTAACAGGGGAGAACCAATAGTGCTAAATGATAAAGCTATGGCAGGACAAGCTTTTAGAAATATATCCAGGAGAATTACAGGAGAGAAAATACCTATAATGGATTTAAGTGCCGGGCAAGAAGGATTTTTTTCATCAATAAAAAAATTATTTGGTATTAAATAAGGGGGTAAGAGAATGGACTTGTTCAAGATATTCTCCAGAGCGTCTTCCAAAGATGTAGCTAAGGAAAGGTTAAGATTAATACTAATACATGATAGATGCGATATGTCTGAGGAGTTGCTTGAAAATATAAAAGAAGATATACTCAGAGTACTCTCAAAGTACATGGAGATAGACTGCTCCGAAATAGATGTGAAGATGACAACACCAGAGGAAATAAAGGGAAACTCAGCTGCTCTTGTGGCCAGCATACCTATAAAAAAAGTTAAAAACAATAGATGACTATTGATAATTTATACATAGTTTTTTTATTCCTCTGTGGTATAATCATTATAGTTATATTGGAGGGATATATATAATGCTTAAAAAATTTACTATAAGCAGGAAGCTTTTAAAAGAACTTGATTTTCCCATAATTGTTACTGTTATAATTGTATGTTTATTTGGCAGTTTGAATATTTACAGTGCATCTCATATGAGCTATGGTTCCTATTATTTGAAAGCACAGCTTATTTGGATGGTCATAGGGCTTGTTTTGATGTATTTGATACTTTTAATAGATTATTCCATTATAAAAGATTATGCTCCCATAGTCTATTGGTTTGGCGTATTTTTACTTGTACTTAATTGTATTCCGTATTTTCAGTACACGGTAAATGGAGCTTCCTCATGGATTAAAATAGGTGGTATTTCCATGCAGCCTTCTGAATTTGCCAAGGTGGGAATTATTTTAATGCTGGCAAAGCAGCTGGATGATATGGAAGGAAATATTAACAATGTGAGGAATATTGTTAAACTTACGGTATATGCTCTTATTCCCATGGCTTTAATTGTGAAGCAGCCTGATATGGGAATGACTATGGTATGTTTTTTTGCTGTTCTTGGAATATATTTTATATCAGGATTAAATTTTAAAGTCATATTGGGAGGATTTCTGGGACTTACAGCTCTGGGAACAATTGCCTGGAAGTCATCACTTATAGAATATTATCAAAAGATGAGAATTGTATCTTTGTTCAATCCTGAACAATATGAGGCATCTTATTCACTGCAGGTCACCCAGTCAAAGATAGGAATTGGCTCAGGAGGAATTTTGGGGAAAGGGTTTTTAAAGGGTACCCAGATTTCAGGAGGTTATATTCCAGAATCCCATACTGACTTCATATTTGCGGTGGTAGGGGAAGAATGGGGACTCATAGGGTGTTTGACATTGATAATATTTTATATAGTTATAGTGTACAGGGCTATAAAAATAGCTAAAGAGGCTAAAGATATTTTTGGAACCATGGTATGTGTTGGTATAATATCCACCATGTTATTTTCTATTTTTCAAAATATAGGTATGACTGTGGGTCTGCTGCCTATAACGGGTATTACATTGCCTTTTATGAGTTATGGGGGAAGTTCCATGCTTTCAGCTTTTATAGAATTATCCTTGATTTTGAATATAGGTATGAGAAGAAAGAAGATTAATTTTTAAGGGGATAGATATTATGAGGATTGCTTTTATAGCACATGATAAAAAGAAAGATGATATTGTGGATTTTGCAAAGAGATATAAGAATGTATTTAAAAATCATGAGATATTTGCTACAGGAACTACTGGAAAATTAATAAGTGATATGACCGGCATAAAGATACACAGGTTTCTTTCAGGTCCCATGGGAGGAGATCAGCAAATAGGGGCGAGAGTGGCACAGGGAGATATAGATTTGGTTATATTTTTAAGGGATCCGCTGACGGCTCAGCCTCATGAGCCGGATATTTCTGCCTTGCTCAGAATTTGTGATGTACATTGTGTGCCGCTGGCTACTAATCTGGGATCTGCAGAAATATTTGCAAAGGCCTTGAGGGAGTACAGTGAAGGTTAATTGGTTAAACAAGGGACTTAATGCTGAAATGTTTTAATTTTAGTATTAAGTCCCTTGTTTTATTAAAATTACAGAGGAATTCATAGGCGGATAAAATGGACGCAGTCATAAATGAGGAGATTTTTAAATATATATTAAATATGTATATTATAAAAAAGGAGGTTTCATTAAGGTGGGGCATTATGATTCAGAGTATGAAAAATATTATAATTCCCTAAAGGGAAAAGTAAATCATTCACCTTATTATAATAAATTGTATGATAGAAATAATTCTCATGCTGAAAAGGCAAATTATTTAAGCAGAAGAATTATAAGAGATTTGACTGGAGCTTTAATTTTATTTGCATTTATTGCAGTTTGTAAATTGGTTTCAACCACTGAAAGTAAAAATGTATATAATTATTCCAAAAAAGTTGTAAGTGAAAATTATGATTATAGTAAATTAAAAACTCAGATAAAAAATATAAATATAAAATATATTGGAGACAGGGCTAAAAGTGTAATTGAACAACTTAGAGTAGATGAGAAAAATTAAATTCCAAGAGGTATTTTTGTGATTAGGATGAGTAAATATTTTATTCCCTATGTAATATTTTTAATTGCCATAGGTTATAAAGGACAGCTTATTTGTACGTTTATAGTGGTCTTTTTTCATGAAGTGGTTCACTACCTGGTGGCCAGGCATTATAAGTTCTCTGGGTTTGATATAGAGTTTATAGCAGTTGGAGCTACTATAAAGCTTAAGGATATAGACGAGGCATTTCCAAAAGAAGATTTGGTAATTTCAGCTTCCGGTCCGGCTGCCAATTTGATTTTCAGTATATTTTTTTATTATATATATAGAAGTTTTGACTGGAATCTCTGGTATATGCTCTTTTCCGTAAATTTAGTCATAGGTATGTTTAATTTGATTCCGGCATTTCCACTGGATGGAGGAAGAATACTGAGAAGCATTTTAAATTTAAAAATCACTTACAAAAAAGCTAATAGGATAATGATGATTGTAAGTATATTTATAGGAATAATACTTATGTTTTTTTACATGTTTTTATTTCTCAATGGAAATAGCAGCTTTAATATTGGAATAATAGGAATACTTGTAGTAATGTCATCTTTAAAAGAAAATGAAAGGGTATCGTATATAATCATGGGAGATATTATAAAAAAGAAATGCAAGTTTATAAAAAGGGGCTATATTGAAAACAGGAATTTATCAATATATTATAAACAGGATTTACTTACAGCTATGGGATTGTTTGATAAGAGCAAATACAATATATTTACGGTGCTGGATGAGGAAATGAAGGTAATGGATATACTTTATGAAGAGGAGATAATAGATGCATTAAAGCTGTATGGGAATATAACCATAGAGAAATTTATGAATATAAACAGATAGGGTACAGCAATGATCTTTAAAATAAGATTATTGCTGTACTTTATTTAGTGCAAGCTGTTATTTAAATAAATGAACCTATGTGTTTCAAATTATTTATGGTTATGCTAAAATATAGGGATGATATCTAAGAGGAGGATTTTTAATGAATAGAATTTCTGACAATATATTATTTAAGGTGGAAAAGCCTGCACGTTATATTGGAGGAGAAATGAATTCTTATATAAAAGATAAACATAAAATAGATATTCGAATTGCATTTTGTTTTCCCGATGTTTACGAAGTAGGTATGTCTCATCTTGGTATGAAGATACTATACTACATATTAAATGAAAGAAAAGATACTTATTGTGAAAGAGTTTTTGCACCCTGGCCCGACATGGAAGAACTTATGAGAAAAAATAGTATAGCACTTTATGGGTTGGAAAGCAGGGATCCTATAACAGATTTTGACTTTATAGGTTTTACTCTTCAATACGAGATGAGTTACACTAATATCTTGAATATGCTGAATTTAGCGGGATTGTCTATTAGAGCATCTGAAAGAAGAGAAGATGATCCCATAGTTATATGTGGAGGGCCCTGTGCCTATAATCCTGAACCTCTTTGGGATATAGCGGATTTGTTTACTATAGGGGAAGCAGAAGAACAGATAAATGAAATCATGGATCTTTATAAAATGTATAAAGGGAGAAAAAGAGAATTTTTGAGAAAGGTATGTCATATAAAAGGGGTTTATGTGCCGTCCCTTTATAAGGTAAGCTATAATGAAGATGGTACTATAGAAAAGTTTGAACCTTCTTATGAAGATGTACCGGTTAAGGTTACCAAGAGAATAATAAAAAATTTCAATGAGGTGGCATATCCGGATAAACTTGTGGTGCCATTCACTGATATAGTACATGACAGAATATTTTTGGAAACCTTCAGAGGATGCACAAGAGGCTGCAGGTTTTGTCAGGCCGGCATGATATACAGGCCAGTGAGAGAAAAAAGCACATCTAAATTGTTGACACAGGCAGATAAGCTTATAAAAAGTACAGGGTATTCGGATGTATCTCTCACTTCTCTCAGTATATGCGACTATTCGGATTTGAAAAATTTAGTATATGGTTTTATAGAAAGATATGAGAGGGATAAGGTGGGAGTATCCCTTCCATCTCTCAGAATAGATTCTTTTTCTGTGGAACTTATAAATGAGATACAAAAAGTTAGAAAAACCGGGCTTACCTTTGCCCCAGAAGCAGGAAGCCAGAGAATGAGGGATGTAATAAATAAAGGTGTTACAGAGGAGGATTTAATGGATTCTGTAAGCAGTGCCTTTAAATCAGGATGGTCTACTATAAAGCTGTATTTTATGATAGGACTTCCCTATGAAACTATGGATGATATAAGGGGAATAGCGGATTTATCCGAGAAGGTGGTAAAAGAGTATTATAAGGTACCCAGGGAAATAAGAAAAAAGGGATTGAAGGTAAATGTAAGTACATCCATATTTGTACCTAAGCCCTTTACACCTTTCCAATGGAATGCTCAAATAAGAATGGAAGATGTTAAAGAGGAAATCAAAACAATAAGGGAATCCATAAAGAGCAGGAATATAGTGTACAATTGGCACGATACCCCGCTCAGTTATTTGGAGGCTGTATTTGCAAGAGGTGATAGAAAAGTCTGTGATGTATTAATTAAGGCTTATGAAAAAGGAGCTAAATTTGACAGCTGGTCAGAATATTTTAATTTTGGAATATGGGAAAATGCCTTTAGAGAATGCGGTGTGGACGGGGATTTTTATGCCTTTAGGAATAGAAGTTATGATGAACTGCTTCCCTGGGACTTTATAGATACGGGAGTCAATAAAAGCTTTTTAATAGAGGAAAATGAAAAAGCTAAAAATATTCAAGTAACTCCGGACTGCAGATTGGGATGTAAAAATTGCGGCGTTAATATTAATTTAGGGGGTAAATGCTTTGAGGGAGCAGTATTTAATAAAGTTCAGTAAGGGAGAGAATATAAAATTCATAGGACATTTGGATTTAATGAGGGCTGTACAGAGAATGATAAAAAGATCAAAAATCCCTGCAGAGTATTCTAAAGGATTTAACCCACATATAAACATGTCTATAGCACAGCCTCTTTCAGTAGGAGTTTATTCCTGCGGGGAATATATGGATTTGTATTTGGAACAAAAGGTTTCGGAAGAAGAAATAATGGATAAATTAAATGTCAGTGCACCAGAGGGAATAAGGGTATTAAAGGTGAACAAGGTAAGAAATGCCGAAAACAGAAAAGTATTTAAATCCATGGCAGAAATAAGTGCAGCTGAATATTTAATAAGCATGAAGTATAATGATACTGGCAAATTAAAAGAAAACATGAATGACCTGATGAAAATGGATCACTGGTATGATTTAAAAAAGACTAAAAGAGGAGAGTGTGAAGTGGATATAAAAAGGCTGGTAAAAAATATGGAATATACTGTACATGATGATAAACTGGTTTTAAATATCCTGATTTCCAGTGGAAGTGTAGAAAACCTATCTCCTCGGCTTTTAGTTCACTTCATCCAGGATAAAACTGAAAATGCAGATAAAGAAGATTTTGTTGATATAATGAGGAAAGAAATGTATGGAAAAATAAAAGGCAAGTTAATTCCACTTAATGAATATGTAAATTATATATGACAGAAAATAATTTTCAGGGAAAGGAGATTTATTCTTGAAAGAAATATTTGTTGAAAGAAATACAGGGCTGTTACGAATTGCTATAAAAGAGGGAGAAGTTCTAAAAGAATGTCTTATGGAAGAACAAAATGGAAGTGCCTATCCTGGGGAGATATACAGCGGTGTAGTGAGAAATATAGTTCCTGCTATAAAATGTGCTTTTATAGATATAGGATGTAGTAAAAATGCCTATATGTATATGGACAACAAGTTTAGAAATCTTAATCTAAAAAAAGGAGAAAAAGTTCTGGTTCAAGTGGTTAAGGAAAGCTATGGAAAAAAAGGAGCCAAAGTTGTAAAAAATATAAGCATACCGGGAAAATACTGTGTTCTGGATGATTTTATCAGGAATATACAATTTTCAAAGAAAATAAATGACATTAGTTTCAAAAGGCATACAGCTGATAATATAAAAGTACCTGAAGGTGTGGGACTGATGGTGAGAACCGATGCCCAAAATGTGGATTCAGGTATAATAGCTAATGAGATGAGTAAATTATATGAATGTTATATGGATATAAAAAAGAGAGCACAGTATTCATTAAAGCCGGCATTGATATTTGAAAGCGGAGGAATACTGGGGGAAACTCTTAGAGACAAGCTGAATCATGATAATTTTAAAATATATGTAAATAATAAAAAAGACTATGTATACATAGAGGAGTTTTTAAAGTGCGTAAGTAATGTGGATGTGGAACTGGTTTTGCATAGGGAGAAGGTAAATCTGTTTTCATACTATGATTTGGAAAAGAAAATATTGAGACTGCGAAATAGCAGAGTGGAATTGAATTGTGGCGGATACATAATTATAGACAGAACTGAAGCCATGTTTGTAATAGATGTGAATTCAGGTAAAAATGTAAAAAACAACACTATGGATAAGACAGTGCTTGCTACTAATTTACAGGCTGCAGAAGAAATTGCAAGACAAATAATACTTAGAAATTTAAACGGTATAATTTTGATAGATTTTATAGATATGGATGAAGAAGAGAATAGAGAAAAGGTGTTAAGCAGATTAAAATGTGGTTTTTTAAATGACAAGAATAAAACTGTAATATATGATTTTACACAGCTGAATCTGGTGCAGATAGCCAGAAAGAGAAAGGGAAAACCCATATATGATTATATAGAAGAAAATTGTACATATTGCAGCGGAACAGGCAAAAAAATAAAGCTGTCCTACATGGAACTGCTTATTGGAGATGAGATTTTAAATATAAACAGGGAGGAAAATATAAAAAATATTCATATTCAGATGGGTCTGTGTTATAAAAAAGATGTGGATAAAGATGTGAAGGAATTTGTAAAAAAAATAGGAGCTGAAAATATGGCAGTTTATATTACCTATGATGAAAAATTATCATATAAGCTGGAACCTCTTGTATTTGACAGTCAGCTTCAGGATCTTAAAATGTTTAAAGTCAATTGAAAAAACTTTACAAAGGAAAATATATGTGCTAAAATGACACCTGTAGACCGCTCAAAAAAGGTTTTATAAATTATGTGGAAAATATTTTACATATACCTTTTAGGCGAGACTGGATTGAGGAGGTGTTTTGGATGTATGCAGTTGTAGCAACTGGAGGAAAACAGTATAAGGTTTCAGAGGGAGACGTTATCTACGTTGAGAGACTGGAGGCTGAAGTGGATTCAACAGTTGAACTTGATAAAGTACTTATGGTAAGCAAGGATGACACAGGGTTGGTTATTGGGAAACCTGTGGTTGAAGGAGCTAAAGTAGATGCAAAGGTTCTGGCCCAGGGAAAATCTAAGAAGATTATAGTATTTAAGTATAAAGCCAAGAAGGATTATAGAAGAAAACAGGGACACAGACAGCCTTATACAAAATTGCAAATTGAAAAAATTAATGCATAATTATGATTAGAGCAGTATTTAAAAAGAAAGGCTGTAATTTAGTTTCAGTTTCACTCCAGGGTCATGCGGAGTGGTCAAAACAAGGATATGATTTAGTTTGCAGTGCAGTTTCAGCTGTATCTCAAAGTACTGTAATCGGGATAACGGAAGTATTGAAATTGAATCTCGATTATTCTATAAGAGATGGATTTTTGAATTTTTCATTGGAAGATATGAAAGAGAAAGATATTTTAAAATGTCAGGTACTTGTGGAAACTATGTTATTTGCTTTGAGGAGTATGGAAATTAACTATAGTAAATATATAAATGTAAAAATTGAGGAGGTGTAGTTGTATGTTGATTATGAACCTTCAGTTGTTTGCTCATAAAAAAGGAGTAGGTAGCTCAAGAAACGGTAGAGATAGTGAATCCAAGAGACTTGGAGTTAAATCTGCAGATGGACAATTCGTTTTAGCTGGAAACATATTGGTAAGACAAAGAGGAACTAAAATCCATCCGGGAAATAATGTTGGCAGAGGATCTGATGATACTTTATTTTCAAAAATTGATGGTGTGGTTAGGTATGAGAGAATGGGAAAGGCTAAAAAGAAAGCAAGTGTATACCCTTTAGAGGTAGAAGAGTTAGTAGCTGAATAGTGTTATTAAGGCACCCTGACGAAAGGGTGCCTTTTTAAAGCTTTTATGTTTTTATAACGAAGAATTTATTTGGAGTTACAGCAGTTCTTGAGCTGTCATATTATAAAATTGACAGGTTTAGAAATGCTGGCCATGGGTAAAGATATATACATACAATGGAAGGGAAGTGATTTGAGATGTTTGTAGATACTGCCAAGATATTTGTAAGATCAGGAGATGGCGGTGATGGAGCTGTTTCATTTAGAAGAGAAAAATATGTACCACTGGGAGGACCGGATGGCGGAGATGGCGGAAAAGGCGGAGATGTTATACTTGAAGTAGACAATAATATGACCACACTGCTGGATTTTGCATATAAAAAGAAATATGCCTCTGAAAAAGGCGGAAATGGTTCCGGATCCAGATGTTTTGGGAAAAATGGAGAAGATCTCTATATAAAGGTACCTCTTGGTACAGTTATAAGAGATGTAAGCAGCAACAAGATAATGGCGGACTTGTCTCATCAGGGTGATAGATGTTTAATAGCAAAAGGTGGCAGGGGTGGAAGAGGAAATGTGAGGTTTACCACTTCTGTAAGGCAGGCACCGGATTTTGCTGAGCCTGGAATGCCGGGAGAAGAGAGATATATAAGTCTTGAATTAAAGATATTGGCAGATGTGGGTCTTGTGGGTTTTCCAAATGTAGGCAAGTCCACTCTCTTGTCGGTGGTTACCAAAGCAACACCCAAAATCGCAAATTATCATTTTACAACGTTATCGCCTAATCTGGGAGTGGTTAATGTGCCGGGAATGCAGAGCTTTGTAATGGCAGATATACCGGGTATAATTGAGGGAGCAGCAGAAGGCATAGGCCTTGGAACAGAATTTTTGAGACATATTGAAAGAACCAGGATTTTGATACATGTGGTGGATATATCAGGTATAGAGGGAAGAAATCCTTTTGAGGATTTTGTTAAAATAAATGAAGAGCTGAAGAAGTATGATGTAAAGCTTTGGGATAGGCCTCAGATAATTGCTGCAAATAAATCAGATATGCTGTATGATGACAAATTATTTGAGAATTTTAAAAATGAAGTGGGTAAATTAGGATACCACAAAGTTTTTAAAATATCTGCAGCTACGAAAAAAGGGATAAAGGAACTTATGCAGGAAGCTGCAAAGATGTTGGCTTCAATACCTGTGACAGATATTGAAATAAATGAAGAAGATAGATTTATACCGGAGGAAAAGAAATTTACATATAGTATAAGAAAAGAGGAAAATGTTTATATAGTTGAAGGAAGTTTTGTTGACAGGCTGCTAGGCAGTGTAAATGTAAATGATCCTGATGAATTGAGATATTTTTACAAGGTGTTGAAAAATAAGGGAGTTATTAAGGAATTAATGGATAGTGGAATTAAAGATGGAGATGTAGTCAGGTTGAATGATTTTGAATTTGACTATGTTATGTAATTTATAAATAAATGGGGAGAAACAGATGATTAAAAAAGCTATTTTTGGAGGAACTTTTGATCCAATACACATTGGACATATACACATAGCTTATGGAGCACTGTATGATTTGAAGCTGGATAGTATAGTGTTTATGCCAACAGGTAATCCACCTCATAAATTAAAAGAGAATGTAACAGATGCTTTATTAAGATATGATATGGTACGGAATGCTATTAAATCAGAAAGTAAATTTACTGTAAGTGATTATGAAATAAATAGACCCAATTTAAGTTATACCTATAATACTCTAGAATATTTTAATAAGTTGGAAAAACAAACTCAGTGGTATTTTCTCACTGGGATGGACTGTTTAATGGATGTTGAAAATTGGAATAAAGTAGAAGATATCTTTAAGTTGTGCCAATTTATAGTGTTTAACAGACCGGGATTTCCTACATTTACAATAAAAAATATAAAAGAGCAAAAGAAAAAGATTGAAGAAAGGTATTCTACTAAAATTATATATTTAAATGCACCACTTTTGGACATCTCATCTACTACTATAAGGAACAGTATAAGTGAAGGAAAAAATGTGGATTATCTTTTGCCGGGAAATGTTTCACATATTATTAAGCAGCTTGGTCTTTACAAGTGAAATTTATAATTTTTATTTTGGAGTGATAAATGATGTGGAATGAGGAACAGATTATAGAGTACTTGAAAGAAAAGTTAAAAAAGAATAGATATGAGCATAGCTTAGGTGTAAGGGATACAGCTGTAAAGCTGGCGGAGATTTATAATGATGATGTTAAAAAGGCCAGGACAGCAGGACTTGTTCACGATTGTGCCAAATATATGTCAAATGAAGAAATATTGTCTATAGCAGAAGAAAATCATATCTGTATAGATGAAGTATCCAAAGTAAATCCTCAACTTTTGCACGGTAGTATTGCTGCTGTAATAGCAAAAAATATTATGGGGATTTATGATGAAGAAATATTGAATGCCGTAAGATACCACACTACGGGAAAGAGAAATATGAGCAGTTTAGAGAAAATAATATATATTTCAGATTATATAGAGCCTCTAAGAGACTTTCCAGGGGTAGAAGATCTTAGAAAAAAGGCTTTTACGGATTTAGATGGTGCTATGCTGGATGCCTTTAACAATACCATAAAGGTTGTAATAATGAGAAATCAATTACTTCATGTAAATACAATTCAAGGCAGAAATTATTTAATTTACAGAAGTATGCAGGAATAAATTCATTAATATATTTTTTTATAAAAATATTCAGCATAAAGGGTAAAAATTTGGTATAATAGTGTTGTTGTATACTACTAAGGAGTATCATCTATTAGATTTTAGGAGGTCTTTATTGTGGAAAAAAATATAATAAGTACAAAAAAAGCACCAGGGGCTGTGGGACCGTATTCACAGGCTGTCAGAGCTGGAAACCTTTTATTCACGTCAGGACAAATCCCACTGGATCCGGCAACTGGAGAATTGGTTTCAGGTGATGTTAAAAAAGCAGCAGCCAGATCACTTGAAAATATAAAGGCATTACTTGAAGAAGCAGGTACATCTTTTGATAAAGTTGTTAAGACCACTGTATATGTAAAGAATATGTCAGATTTTGCAGCTGTTAACGAAGTTTATGCAAAATATTTTCAGAAAGATATGCCGGCAAGATCCTGTGTAGAAGTGAAGCTTCCAAAAGATGCATTGGTGGAAGTAGAAGTAATAGCAATAGTAGACTAAATAAAACACAGCTAAAGAGTGAACTTTTAAAAGTTCACTCTTTAGCTGTTAAAATTGATTTTTGTCTTGCAGAAGTATTAATACAGGTGTCTGGGGAAAGGAACATTAGATGGAAGAAAATAAAATAATATTTAAAGTAACACATGAAGAAGAAGGATTAAAGTTAAGGGCATATTTAAAAAAGGTTCAAAGACTTTCCAGCAGACTTATAAAAGGGGCAGCTTTAAGCGGAAGACTGGAAATAGATCATAAGAGGGTGAAGTTAAATCATATAGTAAAAGAAGGAGAAAGTATATCTTTAAATCTTATAAAAGAAGAATCTCAAAATATAGAACCTGAAAAAATGGATATACAAGTGGTATATGAAGATAAGGATATAATAGTTGTAAATAAAAAACCTGGTATAGTAGTTCATCCTACCAGAAGTTATCCCAATGGAACTTTAGCCAATGGTCTTCTTTACTATTTTCGGGAGAAGGGGGAAAATTGCATAGTTAGATTGGTGAGCAGGCTGGATATGGATACCTCGGGTCTTATAATAGTAGGAAAAAATCAATTTGCCCATATGTGTCTGGCAAGGGATATGAAAAGTGAAGATTTTCAAAAAAGTTATATAGCTGTTATTCATGGAAAAATGGATGCTCAGGAGGGAATAATAGATTTACCCATATATAGGGATGGGGAAGCTGGAATAAAAAGGGTTGTAGATGAAAGAGGACAGAGAAGTATAACCCATTACAGGGTGATAGATGATTTTAAGAATGATCAATTGTTAAGGCTTACGCTGGAAACCGGAAGGACTCATCAAATCAGGGTTCACCTAAGTCACCTGGGGCACCCGCTGTATGGAGATACTCTATACGGATTAGAGGATGATAACCAGTATATAAAAAGACAGGCACTTCATGCTTATAGACTTAAATTTCCCCATCCCAGAGGAAATAAAATAATGGAGCTGGAATCTGATATTCCTCAGGATATTATTGAGCTAATAAGAAATATAAGGTGAAGTTTTAGATATTTAAAATATCTAAAACTTTACCTTATTTCTGTATTTATGTCTTTGAAAAATATTCTTGTTTAGAATATATATTTTTTTATGGTAAAAACAGCTATGGCAGTTAAAAATGCTATTACAGCTGGAATTATATATTTGTTTTTTAGTATCATGTTCTCAATGACATCTGAATTCAATATTTGTTTTCCATCGTGGCTAATTCCGCTTAAGAGGTTTAATTTTCCTATATTCTTCCCTTTGAAGTATATGGTGGCCTTATTTACTACATCTCCAGCTTTAAAAAGCTTAAAGGATAGATTTTCATTTTTCAACTTTAAATCGGGAGTGGATTTATCATCTTTTTCCTTTACATAATAGAAGTTGGAACCTGCAATTAAAGGAACGGAAAGCTTATTTTTATTGTAAGTTGTAACTACATCTCCCTTTGAATAAAGTTTTACCAATTGAAAGTTGTTAAATCCGAAGTTAAATAAAGATATTGAATCCGGGAAAAAAGTTTTATTTTTGTCATGAACCAAAGCTACAATAAGTGTTTCACCATTTCTGGTGGCTGCTGCTACATATGAGTGAAGAGATTGAATGGTATAACCCGTCTTGCCACCTTCACATCCGCTATAGTAATACATTGACTGCTTTTGTATAAGCTTATTCTCATTCCATACAGTCCTTGGCTGCGTAGATTTATTAGTAGGCGCAATTGTGTAAGACAAGGTAGTGGCAATCTTTGAATACTCAGGGTTTTTACACAGTTCTCTCATTATAAGAGATAGATCTTTTGCAGAAGTTTTATGGTTTTCATTAAATAAACCAGTTGGATTGATAAAATTTGTATTTTTTGCTCCCAGTTCTTTTGCTCTGGAATTCATTTTTACTGCAAATTTATCCAGTGAGCCGCTGATATGTTCTGCCAATGCTTCTGCACAATCGTTATCAGAGGCCAGCAATAATCCATATAACAGATCTCTTACAGTTAATTCTTCACCGGGGTAGAGACCTAGCCTGGTCCCCTCTACAGCTGGGGGATTTTTTCCAACTACTACTTTGTCATCTAAATTTGTATTTTCCAGTGTTAAAAGTGCAGTCATCACTTTGGTGGTAGATGCTGGAGGATAAGCAGAATCAGGGTTTTTAGCGTATAAAACTTCACCGGTTGCTGCATCCAATATGACTGCGCTGTCAGCTGAAACAGAAGGAGGTGTTTCTTTAGCATAAACATTATATGAGTTGCCTGAACAAATAAGTAAAAGCAGTAATATAAATGTAATTGTTTTTTTCATTTTTTCCTCCTTTGAGGTTATCTTTAAATATTATATCAAAAAATAATATAAGTGACAAAATTTTTTAAAATATGTCAATAATTTAAATTATAACCTTAAATATATTTCATTGCAAATTACAGTTTATATTGAAAGAGGAGATTATGATTGATTTGTGATAATGTCTTAGTATACCATTTGCGATTATGTCCCAAATAAATAAAAAATAATGTTAGAATATACCTCATGACAATAAGAAATGAGGTGGACATAATTAGAAAGGTAGAATTAAGTATGAAAGAAGATTTTAAATATAAGATTATTAAAAAATTAGTAGAAACCAATGGTAATAAGAAAGCTGCTGCTATTCGTCTTGATTGTTCTGTTAGACATGTGAATAGAATGGTAAATGGATATTGTGCTAAGGGCAAGGATTTCTTTGTCCACGGGAATAAAGGCCGCAAGCCTATCAATTGCTTTTCAGAAGAGACTAGACGTAAAATTATTGATTTATATCAAACTAAATATCATGGAGCAAACTTTACACACTACTCTGAGCTTTTAGCTGCTTATGAAGGCATTTCTATTGCTCCTAGCACTATTAACACAATCCTTATGGCTGAACATATCATATCTCCCAAAGCCTGTCGTGTTACGAAAATGAGGGTGAAAATGGAATTACTAGAGAAACAAAAAAGTTCCAATTTATCCACAGACGATAAGTTAGAAATTGATAGATCCATTATTGCTATTGAAGACGCTCATCCGCGCCGACCACGTTGTGCTTACTTTGGTGAAATGATCCAGATGGATGCATCTTTACATCTTTGGTTTGGAAACACTAAATCCCAGCTCCACATAGCCATTGATGATTCAACTGGTGCTATTGTTGGCGGGTACTTTGATGAACAGGAAACCCTGAAAGGATATTACAATGTATTGAATCAGATTCTTGTACAATACGGTATCCCATATATGTTATTCACTGATCGAAGAACTGTATTTGAATACAAACAAAAGAAAGCTCCAACTACAGAGGAGGATACCTTTACACAATTTGGATATGCCTGCAAACAATTAGGTATTGAAATTAAAACTAGTAGTGTCCCTCAAGCAAAGGGTCGTGTAGAACGCCTATTCCAAACATTACAATCACGATTACCCTTAGAACTTGAGCTAGCAGGTGTAACAAGCCTGGAACAGGCAAATGAATTCTTGAATCACTACATAAAAGAATTCAATACCAAATTTGCTCTTGAAATCAATCATACCAAATCTGTGTTTGAAAAACAACCATCTATTGATAAAATTAATTTAACACTTGCTGTTTTAGCAGATCGTAAGATTGATTGTGGACATTGTGTAAAATTCAATAATAAGTATTATAAACTTGTTGATGCCAACAACCATCCTATTTACTTTAGAAAAGGTACTGATGCCTTAGTTATAAAAGCCTTTAATGATGGTTTATACGTCAGTGTAGGCAATAAAATATATGGTTTAGAAGAATTACAGGTTCATGAAACTAAGTCAAAGAATTTTGATTTTGTAGAAGATAACCCTAAAAAACATAAGCGCTACCTGCCACCAATGAGTCACCCTTGGAAGCAAGCATCATTCCAAGCATATCTAGAAAAGCAAGCGCATAGGGCAAGTAAGACTTGCTAATGTTAATTTAAAATAAATAGATTCAAAAACGACCTCTGCATTTTTTTAAAAAAATATCAAGCAGTAGGTATGTTTAGTGTACCTAAAATTAGGACTTAAAATAAGTAGAGCACCAATTGATTATTGGTGCTAATGTTTCACTTATTTTGGGACATTTTCGAAAATGGTTGACAATTACAGTTTATATTGAAAGAGGAGATAGAATGAAAAACAAAAAAAAGATAATAGGGTCAATTGTAATTCTTGCCGTGTTCTCTCTGTTTTTAATAGCGGGGTATATCAATTCCAGACCGGTGGAAATAAGTGAAAATAGCAAGGATATATTCAGTGAACAAGATACCGCTGAAAATCATAAGAGTGCTGAAAACAGCAATTATACCAGGGAAATAACTGTCTATATAAATGGCCAGGTAAAAAATCCAGGAGTGTATAAATTGAAGGACAGCAGCAGGGTGGAGAATTTAGTAAAAGCAGCGGGCGGGTTTACAGGTGAAGCTGACAGCTATAAATTAAATCTAGCCAAGAAATTAAAAGACGAAGATTATATATATGTGGACAGCAAAATATCAAAGGATGAAGTAAGCACTCAGTCCATGTCAGGTTCTTCAGGCAGTCAAACAGAAGGAAATGGTAAGGTGAACATAAACAGGGGCTCTAAAGAAGAACTGAAAACTATACCTGGTGTAGGGGATGTAACTGCACAAAAAATAATAGATTATAGAGAACAAAATGGAGATTTCTCCTCTGTTGAGGATTTAAAAAAGATAGATAGAATAGGAGATAAGACTTTGGATAAGATTAGAGATAAAATAGATATAAGATAGATTGTTTATTCAAAAATGGTGCAGGATATTATATAATTATAGAGAAAGAACGGGGGTGGTATTTATGACATACAAGAAATTAACAGAACTTACCAGAACTTCTGGGTGAGCTGCAAAAATAGAGCCGGGTACTCTTTCGAAAATATTAGATAAATTGCCTAAGATGGAAAATGAAAATTTAATGGTGGGAATAGAAACTTCAGATGATGCAGCAGTTTATAAGTTGAATAATGAAACAGCAGTAATTCAAACCCTGGACTTTTTCACTCCGGTAGTGGATGATCCCTATACTTTTGGACAGATAGCTGCAGCAAATTCCCTCAGTGATATATATGCCATGGGGGGAAAGCCTACAGTGGCACTTAATATAGTTTGTTTTCCCTCCTGTCTTCCAATAGAGGTACTTGGAGAAATACTAAAAGGAGGAGCTGACAAGGTCATTGAAGCAGGGGCAGTAGTAATAGGCGGTCATACAGTTGATGACAATGAGCCTAAATATGGATTGTCTGTTATGGGAATAGTGCACCCTGATAAGGTGCTTAGAAATTACGGCTGTAAAGTAGGAGACAGGGTTATATTGACTAAGCCTCTGGGAACAGGTATAATAAGCACTGCCATAAAAGGCGGCATTGTATCCAAGGGAGCCTATGAACAGGCAGTCAAGGTTATGTCGGCTTTGAATAAATATGCAGGAGAAATAATAACTAAATATAATGTAACTGCTTGTACGGATGTAACTGGTTTTGGAATTATGGGACATGGATATGAAATGGCATCTGCATCCAATGTAACAATAAAATTATATGGGGATAAAATTCCATATATAAGGGAAGCAGAAGAATATGCAAAAATGGGCATTATTCCAGCAGGTGCATATAAAAATAGAAAATATATTGAAGGTAAATACAGTATAAAAGGTATTCCGGAATGGATGGAAGATATATTATTTGATCCTCAAACTTCTGGAGGACTTTTATTCACCTGTTCTAAAGAAGAAACTGAAAAAATTATGAGTGAGTTGTTGCAGCTTGAAATCACACCTTCTGTAATAGGTGAAATTGTACCTTTAAAGGGAGAAAAATATGTAGCAGTTCAGTAATCAATTAAATTGAAGAGGAAGTGTATAATATGGAAAAAAATCAGCTGCTGAGAAAGCTTCCTAAAATGGATGAACTTTTAAATGAACAAGTTGTAAAACTGGAATTGGCTAAAACCATGAGAGTGATTATAATTGAATCACTTAGAGAATCAGTAGATTTTTATAGAGATGCTATTTTAAAGGGCGAAATAAAGGATTTCTCAGAAAGAGAAATACTTGAGGATTTTAAGTGCAGGGTGGAAATAAAAAAACAATCAAATTTTAAAAATGTAATAAATGCTACAGGAGTTATTATACATACTAATTTGGGAAGATCCATTTTAAGTGAAAATGCTCTGGACAATGTAATTAATGTAGCTAATAACTACAGCAATTTGGAATATAATTTGGAAAACGGCAGCAGGGGTTCTAGGTATAAACATGTGGATGAAATACTTAAAAGGGTTACAGGTGCAGAAGCTTCACTGGTTGTAAATAACAATGCTGCTGCAGTTATGCTGGCTTTAAATACACTCTGCAATGGAAAGGAAGCTATAGTATCCCGCGGACAGCTTGTGGAAATCGGGGGTTCTTTTAGAATACCTGAAGTTATGAAGTTTAGCGGAGCCAATCTTGTAGAGGTTGGTTCCACTAACAGAACACATATTGAGGATTATGAAAGAGCAGTAAATGAAAATACAGGAGTATTTCTCAAAGTACATACCTCAAATTTTAAGATAATTGGTTTTTCACAGGAGGTGTCCTCGGAAGAACTGTGCAGGCTTTCAGCAAAAAAAAGAGTTCCTGTGATTGAAGATATAGGAAGCGGAACTCTAATAGATTTTTCCAAGTATGGATTCACCCATGAACCAACTGTACAAGAGAGTATAAAAAGCGGAACAGATGTAGTGACTTTTAGCGGAGATAAAATGCTGGGTGGACCTCAGGCGGGTATAATTGTAGGTAAAAAAAAGTATATAGATGAAATGAAAAAAAATCAGCTTACAAGAGCTCTGAGGGTAGACAAAATGACGCTTGCGGCTCTTGAGGGAACATTAAAATACTATCTGGATGAAAAGGAAGCGGTAAAAAATATACCAACCCTTTATATGCTGCTCAGCAGCAGCAGCCAGCAGAAGAATAGAGCACAGATTCTAAAGGAAAAGCTGGAAAGTAGAATCCGCACCTTTAAATTTACTATAGAAAAGGATTGTTCCATGGTGGGAGGAGGATCTATGCCGGGGGAACAAATACCCACTTATGTAATTAAAGCTAAGAATAATAAAATATCACCGGAAGAAATTGATAAAAAGTTTAGAGAAGCACCTGTACCTATAATTGTGCGTATAGCTAAAGATGAAGTTATAATGGATTTAAGAACCATATTTGACAGGGAGTTTAATATTTTAGTGGATGAATTTGTAAAATTATTCCAATAGGCAAATTCCAGGGCGTTCTAGAATCACTTGAGGGCAGCGAAAATAATTTATTTGTATGGTTAAATTTGGAGGGAATTTTATATGGAGCACGTTGTAATAGGAACAGCAGGACACATAGATCACGGGAAAACTACACTTATAAAAGCTTTAACGGGAAGAGAAACAGATAATTTAAAAGAGGAAAAGGAAAGGGGGATATCCATAGATCTTGGGTTTACGTTTTTTGATTTACCCTCGGGAAAAAGAGCAGGAATTATAGATGTGCCAGGACATGAAAAATTTATAAAAAATATGCTGGCAGGAGTAAGCGGAATAGATCTGGTGCTTATGGTAATTGCAGCTGACGAGGGAATAATGCCTCAAACACGGGAGCATTTTGAGATACTCCAGTTATTAAATGTGAACAAGGGTATTATTGTCATTACAAAAATAGATTTGGTAGATAAAGATTGGCTGGAAATGGTAGTGGAGGATGTAAAAAAGGAATTTAAAGGAACCTTTTTAGAAAATGTTCCTATTCACCAGGTTTCTTCTAAAACCAGGGCGGGACTGGATGCTTTAGTAAAAGATATAGATAAGCTTACTGAAGATGTATCTGCCAGGGATATAAAGGGACATTTCAGGCTGCCTGTAGACAGAGTATTTTCAGTAAGTGGATTTGGAACTGTTGTAACTGGCACTGTAATCAGCGGAAAAATTAAAGAAGGAGAGAATGTACAGATATATCCTTCTAAAACCATCTGTAAAGTTAGAGGAATACAGGTACACGAACAGCAGGTAGTGGAAGCTGAAGCTGGTGAAAGATGTGCAGTAAATATATCCAATGTGAAAACTAACAATATAAAAAGAGGGGATGTTATATCTGCAGAAAATTTTATGGAACCGTCTCTTATGGTAGATTGCAAATTATATTATTTAAAAAGCGCATCCAAACCTTTGGAAAACAGACAGAGGGTAAAGCTGTATCATGGTACAAGCGAAATTATATGCAGGGTGGTAATACTTGATAAAGAGGAGGTAAATCCGGGAGAAGAAGCTTATATTCAGCTTAGACTGGAAAAGCAGCTTACAGCCCAGAAAAATGACAGGTTTGTCATAAGAAGTTATTCTCCCATGCATACCCTGGGTGGAGGAACTATAATAGAACCTGTTGCTCAAAAGGCAAAAAGATTTAATGAACAATATATAAATGAGCTGAGATTAAAAGAAAGTGGAAAAACAGAAGGTATAATTGAAAATACCATTAAAAATTTGAGTGGCAGGTACCCTCAAAAAGAAGAAATATTGAAGGCAATGGGGAAAAATGATAATATACAAAATGAACTGGAAAAGCTAATAGAAAATAAATCTATAGTATTATTGAATAAAGGAGATAAACCTGTATATGTTCATCAGGACTTTTTAGATGATAAAATTAAAATCTTGGAAAATATTCTAAAAGAATTTCATCATAAGAATCCTCTGAAAATGGGAATGTCTAAAGAGGAAATCAAAAATAAAGTATTCGGGAGCAAAATAAAGCAAAAAATATATGATTGTATAATAGAACTTTTAAAAGATGAAAACAGGATAGATGTTTATGGGAACTTTATTTTTCTAAAGAACTTTAAGGTGAAATATAGTGAAGACCAAATTAAAATTAAGGACAATATTCTGAAAAAATTTAGTAACAGTGGATTTATCCCGCCTAAATATTTGGAATTAGAAAGCAGCTGTAATGATAAAAAGGATTTCAAAATGGTGTTTGAGTCTGTTGTGGATAAAGGAGATATAGTAAAAGTTGCTGAAGATTGCTGGTTTTCAGCTGAAGATTATAAAAGAGCAAAAGAGACTGTAATAGATTTTATAAAGAGCAATGGAAGCATATCTCTTGGGGAGTTTAGGGATGAATTAAACACCAGCAGAAAATATGCCATGATATTAATGGAACATTTTGACGGAATAAGACTTACAAAAAGACTTGGAGATAAAAGAGTGCTTTATTAAAGATATATTGTATATAATTGTGATGTGAAGTCAATATTACTAATTAGAAACATGTATACAAAATACTGATAAGTAACATAAATTTATGTTATATGTGATATTATACTAATTTGTTGACATTATAAGTACATTTAACTTATAATATTACATGTGATTTCAATGGGGGTAGATAGGTGCTGGTGTGCCTGCCGGTCTTCAAAACCGTGTTGCCGTGCTAAGACCACGACGGGTGGGTTCGATTCCCACATATTCCCGCCAATAAGAGAGTATATTAGAGGTTGAAAGATTTGTATGTCTTTCAACCTTGTTTATTTTTTGTATAAACTTAAGCATTTCTTGGAGAGTACCTCTTTTCACAGTTTCATAAATCATATTATCTTAATGTTTCAAATGAATATCCCCGAGATTTAAAGTATTCTATAATTTGCGGTAATGCTTGTACAGTAGTAACTTTGGCAGGAGCATCATGCATTAATACAATTAAATGATCATAATTGGCATATCGTTTTACATTACTGACTAATTTGTCAACAGGAACTCTGCTGTATTCAGCATCGCCATTTAAGTCATTCCAATCCACATAGTGGTATCCACCCTTTTCTAGTTCTTGTCTGAAGGGTTCAAGCTTTTTTCCAAAAGAACCTCCTGGAAATCTTACAAGTTTTAAATTATAGTTATTGCCTAAAATTGACTTTAATATCTCATCACATTTATCCACATCTTTTATAAATATTTTTGGATCTGAATATATATAATTCATATCATGAGAATAAGTATGATTACCAACCACATTACCTTCAGCAACTTCTTCTTTTACAAGTTTTTTATTTTGTTCAGCATTCCTGCCAATTAAAAAGAAGGTAGCTTTCACATTAGACTCTTTCAGTATGTTTAATATTTTAGGTGTATTGTTTGCGGAAGGTCCATCATCAAAAGTTAAATATACTACTTTTTTTCCATCAGATTTATAAGGATTAAATGCATTTAAATCTTTTGAATTAATAGGCGGAACCTTATTTTCCCTTTTATTCATATGGTTTTGTGGTTTGGTAGTTTGAGAATTTGAACCTATAACCTTTGATTCTTTAACAGATATTTGTGCACCACTAATAAACCCAATAGAAAATAAGAATATAATTGATACTGTAATTATTATTATATTTTTCTTATTATGTTTTACCATATAATTCCATCTCCCTTATTTACATCAATATATATTATACAACTATAAATTATATGGTTTATTAAGTATTCATAAATTTCTGCAGATAAATTGAAGCAGTGAAATTAAATTGACAATTTTGACTGATGGATAAAACTAGTATTCTTTTTCATTCTACTTTGTAACCACTATGAAGAAAGTACTATATAATACAATAAAGGAAATATAAATCCTTTATTATAGTAATTAGTATTATTCTACTTGTGTAAATATAAAGGCTCCAACTTATTTCTAGGTTGGAGCTGTGTTTTATTTGCTGAGGTTTTTTATGGTGAAAAAAAGTGTATTAACAAAGAAAATAAGATTTACCATTGAAATTACAAGTATTGATGTTATAATTTTTATATTGCTTAAAAAATTGCAGATTTATCTATACATTTACCAATAGTTAGTACATATAAAGAAGGGGAGTGGGTATTTAGTGACTTTGTGAACTTGATATAACACTTTGTTGCTAAAGATAATATATGGAAGCAAAAAAAGTAAGAGGGAATACATTTTGTATTGATACGGGAATGACATACATACCTTTTTATAAAATCAATGATAAAGAAATCATAATGCTGGATACTGGATGGGCCAAAGGTGAAAGAAAGGGAATAGAGGAATTTTTGGAAAAAAACCATTTCAACGTGTCCGGTATAATATGCAGCCATGCCCATGTAGATCATGTGGGAAATAATGCTTATCTGAAAGAGAAATATGGATGCATTATTGCCATGGCTGCATATGAAGCACTTATATGCAGTTCCGCCATGAATTTAAAACTTTATTACAACAGTCAGACACTTTCAGAAATAAAGGAGCATTTTGGGAGTATGATTTGTAAAACCGATATACTGATTTTGGATAATGAAGATAAAGTATCAATGTGCGGCATTGAGTTTAAGATCATCCATACACCGGGACACAGCCCTGCACATATATGTATTGTAACTCCAGATGAGGTTGCATATTTGGGGGATAGTCTTATAAGTTATGAGGTTATGGAAGGGGCCAAAATGCCTTATGCCTATATACTTACAGTGGACTTAGAGAGCAAGAACAAGCTTTATGATTTAAAGTACAGTAAATATATAGTAGCTCATAGAGGGGTATTTGATGATATTTCAAAACTTATAGCTGATAATATATGTTTTTATAAAAACAGGGCAGAAAAGATATGTAGTATTGTAAAAGGATTCATGACCATGGAGGATATAATGAAAGTTGTTATTAAAGATTTCGGGATTCATGTAGGAAACAAATATAAATATGCTCTTATAGAGAGAATGTTAAAGTCTTATGTGGAATATCTCCATGAAATGGGAGCCTTGAGATTGAATATGGATAATGGATTTCTTAAATATTCAAGAAGTATAAAAGTATAATATTATGAAATGCCAAACAAGACCGGGGTAATTTACCTGGAAAATTTTTTTATTCTTATTCCAAAAAATTTTAAATTATCATGTATGAGCTTGGTATTGAATTTCATTGTTTCACTCCCAGCAATTTATTTGAAGGATGGTATGTAACAGGCATACCACCCTTCATTGAATTCACGTTATTTTTTTTGTAAAACCAGTAAATTGTAGCCATCATAATTGGTATCTGTAAAAATTATTTCGTGTCCTTCTTTTTCTGCACTTTGGGGAACATTGTTTATAGGATCTCCGTCATCTAAATAAAATCCCAGCTTTTGTCCGGATTTTATTTTGGAAAGTTCGACTTTTACCTTTACAAAATTTATAGGACATTTTACTCCTCTTAAATTCACAATTTTAAGATTCCCGATTTTATCATGACCGTTGACTCCGCCATTATCTTCATTGTGGGGCTTTGACTGCACATTTTCTTCTTTTGGAAGTGTTATTTCCAATTTCCCGTTTAAAGATTTATACATGGCATCCACTTTGCTGTACAGGTATTCCACTTCTGAAGCTTTGCCGGATATATTGTTTGCAGCGTCTATTTTGTAATCTATGAGATCTTCAAAAAACTTTTTAATTGAAGATTTAACATAGCCCGTCTCTATAAAATTCTTATTGAATTCCTCAAATATCTCTCTGTCTTTGTTTGAATCCACTCCTTTGAGTACCAGAAGGGCCCGGGCTGAAGACAGTGCAGAAGAGTACAAATCGGAATTTTGTTTCGTGTCCTTATACCTTTCAAGGGAAGATCTGGCATTTGACAGATCCAGTCTTATAACATCCATTACACCGGAACTGCATTCTCCAGGTCCTCTGCCCTTTAATGAAAATTTCTCGCAGGCTCCAAAATCAAAGTAGACATCTGTGTCTTCAACAAATTTATCCACATCAGTGTACTTGTTTATTAGAGTTTTTATATCCGATGATTTGTTATCCAGAAAATCATAAAAATCTTCATATCCGGAATTCACTTTTAGTTCTGCAAGTTCATGGATGAACAGGGGAACTTTCTTTGCTGGTACATCTCCGTAAGTATCACCCATTCTGGCTATATTTGATCCCACTTTTCCCCCAAAGGATATGGAGTACATTGGAATCAGGCCGTTTTTTGTTCGCTTAGCTCTGCCGTGAAAACCCAGAGCTCCTTTTTCGTGCTGGGCGCAGGAATTCGGGCAGCCTGATATAAACAGTCTTGGCAGTGCAGCTTTTATTTGAGATGATGCACCCTCAAATTCCTTCTTTATGGCTTTTAATAGATTTTGTGAAAGACATAATCCGAGCTGACAGGTGGAAGCACCCACGCAGGTTACAGAGTTGTCTATGTTGTATAGGGAAGTAAAGCTGCCTGTTATTTCTATAAGAGCTTCAGCATCTTTTTTCTTCAGGTCTCTTATAAAAAAGCCCTGGGTATTTGTTACCCTGATGGATGTTTCATAATCCAAATTTTCTATAAAAGCAAGTACTTTATTCAAGTGGTTGACTTTTAAATTTCCGCTTTGAGGATGAACATAGACGGAATAGTAGTCTTCCTGCTTTTGTGGAAACAGTACATTTTTAAGTTTTTCATCCACTTTTACGTCCTGGACAATTTTGGCATCAGGATGCAGTATAAATTCATTTTCATTCACCTGTATGTTGAAACCGCCTTTTTCCTTTAGTTTGTTTATTTCACCTTCTAGTTCTTCAATAAATTTTTTTTCACCCAGTCTCATGAGGATGAATCTTATTCTGGCTTTGTTTTTATTGGTTCTGTCTCCTTCAGCTTCAAATACATTTTTAAGACCCTGTATATAATATAGTATTTCATCTGCCGGTATGAAATCACTTAATTTTATAGCAACTCTGGGGCTTCCGCCAAATCCTCCGGCTCCATATACCTCAAAGCCCCTTTTGCCGCCTGCTGTTTTTGCAATAAAACCCAGATCCGATATGGTGGCATTGCCTGTATCTTCTGGAGTATTGGAGAAAGCTATCTTGTATTTCCTGGGCATGTTCATGGTGGTTGGATCCTTTATGAGGTAATTGGTGGCTGCTTTTACATAAGGTGTTACGTCAAAGACATCATCTGTGGAAACACCTGAAAGGGGAGAACACTCCACATTTCGAACGGTATTTCCACCGGTGCCTTTTGTTATGATACATACTTCTATAAGGGAATTTATTATTGGATAGACATCTTTTAAATCCACACTTTGAAATTGAATATCCTGTCTGGAGGTGAATTTCAATTTACCTTTTGCATATTTTTCCGCAAGTGCACTTATGCGTTTGAATTGTTCTAAAGTTATAACTCCTCCGGGTATTCTGGTTCTCACCATGTAGGTTTCCTTTTTCCTCTGTTCATATACGCCTATGGAAACTCTAAAAGCCTTGAATCTCACAGGATCTATTGCATTGTTTAAATACTGCTGTGATTTTTCTTTTATGTCTTCTATTGATTTATAGTGATCCTCACTTATATTTATCATAATATCTCACTCCTTTTTAAACTATTTTATACTTGATCTTTTCAACATTTTTATTTTTGTCAATTTTGAACAGATTAAATACTGGTTCCTCTTTTTCAAGAGATAAAATTCCGTATAATATTTTGTCATCAAAAGCAAGTCTTTTATCCTCTTCAGATGGTCTGGAAGGTGAATAAGGATGAGAATGATAATTGCCAATCATGTTGAATTTCTCGCTTCTCATAAGCTTTACAGCTCTGAATTGTTCGGCAGGATCCATGGAAAAATGATCACTGCTGTGATCTGTATTGGTCAGGGAGTATATTTTTTTAATAAAAATGTCTTTTCCAGAATTCAATCCTCCAAGATAACCACAGCATTCATTGGGAAATTCATCCCTGGCCTGTTTTAAGATTTTTTCATATTGCAATTTGTATATATATATCATAATTATCACCTGTTCAATTTGCTGTTTTGAGATCACAAGCTGCCTGTTCGTAATCTATCAGCTTTTTTATTGTGGGGTGCTCACCGCATATGCCGCAGTTCTTGTTTTTGGACACCTTTATTTTTCTGAATTCCATTGTAAGTGAATTGTAGGTCAAAAGATATCCTGCAAGAGTTTCGCCTATTTCAAGTATATACTTGAGAGCTTCTGTTGCCTGAAGAGATCCTATGATTCCCCCCATCACACCCAGAACACCTGCTTCCCTGCAGGTTGGAACAACTCCTGCAGGAGGCGGTGATTGAAAAATACATCTGTAGCAGGGAGTACCGTTGTCAGGTATATAAGTTGTGAGCTGTCCTTGAAATCTTATTATTCCCCCATGTGAAAATGGTTTTTTTGAAAGAACACATGCGTCATTTATCAAGAATTTAGCTGGAAAATTGTCTGTACCGTCTATTATGAAATCATAGTTCTGATCCCTTATGATATCCAGAATATTGCTGGAGCTTACAAGCTCATTATATGTTATTACATTTACATCAGGGTTTAGTTCGTTTATGGTTTCTTTTCCAGATTGGACTTTAGCTTTTCCCACATCTTTTGTCTGATGTATTATCTGTCTTTGAAGATTTGAAAGATCCACTACGTCACCATCTACAAGGCCTATGGTTCCTATTCCTGCAGCAGCCAGATACATGGCGGCGGGTGCTCCAAGGCCGCCTGTACCTATAATGAGGATTTTGGAGTTTAAAAGTTTTTCCTGGCCTTCCACACCTATTTCGGATAGAATTATGTGCCTTGAATATCTTTCTATCTGATCCTCGCTAAAATCCACTGCTTCCACCTCCCATAAAGTACAGGAAATCTATCTTGTCGTTTTCTTTTAGAATAGTACTGCCAAAATTGGCTCTGTCCACGAATTCATCGTTTAGTTGTACGGAAACCATATCCGGCATTTTTACGTCTTCTATTTTTAAAATTTCTGTTACAGTTAATCCCTCCCTTATATCTTTATTTTTCCCATTGATTTCTATGTTCATGATGTCCTCCTTATTATCTAGAATAAAAAATTTATGCCACAAAATGTTTTGACCATTTTGGTAAAAACATTTTATTATTAAAATAAAAGCTCCCTTGCCATAAGTACAAGAAAGCTTTTTCTTCAAGTTTCTCATCTTTCAGGCAAATAATATAACCCGCTGGAATTGGCACCTTTGAAAATAATCAGGTTGCCGGGCATCATAGGGCCAGTCCCTCTGCCTCTCTTGATAAGAATTAAGTATTTAATTGGTTAAATACTAACACAATTAAAATAATCTTGTCAATAATTTTCTTTTTTCAATTACAAAAATTTGAAAGGTTATTTTACTATTGACACATACCTTAATTTAAGGCTATATTTTATTATGAGTATAAAATATACAATAATGGCAAAAGGTATGATAACTATGATAAACAGCTATGAATTGTTTAGGAATTTAAAACCTGAGGAAAAGAAAATATTCAATCTAATACAAAAAAGTGGAATTATGACTAAAAATGAAATTTTATTTAAAACTGGAATGAAGTTGACCACATTAAATCGCATAATGAATCCACTTGAACAAAAATCCATTCTGGTGCGGAAATGTGTTGGAGAGTCTACAGGGGGAAGGAAACCTGTGTTGTATGATGTAAATGTGTGCAGGTTTTATATTGTGGGTATAGGTATATGCAGTACTTATGCACAGGTATCCATAGTGAACCTGAGAATGGAGATTTTTTATAAAAAAAGCTTTTATATTGATTTTAGCAGTTCCTGCAGTGAAGTCATAGAAAAAATTCTTCAGATTATGAAGAGTGTTTATGAGGAATTGAATTTGGAGTTTCTTCAGCTTGTAGGAATTGGACTTGCAATTGAGACCAATCTTTGGAGTGATGAAAATATAGGCAGGATACTTGAAGAAAAAATAGGGTGCAGTGTAATTAGTGAGAATTGTTCGAATTCTGCGGTTACTGCAGAGTATTTGTACGGAGCAGGGAGGCAATTCAAGAGTTTAGCTTATTTTGATTGTGGAGTTGGATTGAAACAGGCAGCAATTGTTCAGGGAAAAATTATAAGATCAGCGGGGGACAATGAATATGCATTTGAACATATGATCGAAAATATAAATGGCAGTATTGATTTTGACAAAGTGTATTTTAGTTATATAAAAAATAGTGTGCTGTCTCAAAAACTTCTTTTGGATGCTGCATCAAAATTGAGTAAAAGTATAGAATCCTATATAAATTTGCTGGATCTTGAATGTATTATATTAAGCGGATCTTTGGTGGATTTCCAAACGTTTTATGAAACATGTACACAGTATATTCCTAAAGGTATTTCAATAAAAAAGCACGGATATTTTAAAGAAAATGCAGTTTCAGTAGGCGCAGCAGCTTTTTTGCTGGAAAAATGTATTAATGATCAATATGATACAGATAATAAAAAATTTGTTGTTGACAAAGCATTTTAAAAGTTATATCATATACATAAATTAAAATTCAATAAATGCAAAATTTCTTATCAAGAGTGATGGAGGGACTGGCCCTATGATATCCGGCAACCTGAATATATTTATTATTCAATGGTGCTAATTCCAGCAGGTATACCCTGAAAGATGAGAGACGAGAGGATATGACTTCCTGTGGTTTCTCCACAGGAAGTTTTTTATTGTATTAATTAATTTGTACCGACTAGAAAACTAGAGGTCAAGTTGAATTTATTATAGGATATATAATCTATCTGTAATAAATTAAATTTGGCCTTTTATTGTTGTATAAATTTTATGAAATACCTCTTATATATAGTTAGATGTACTTTTTACCAAAGTAGGAAAAAGTATAAAATTATTAGCAATTCATTTAAAAATACATTGTAAGATCATACATACACCAAAATAGTAATATAAAATTATGGTAATTATTGATTGGAATAACTATATGGATAATTTTATAAAAGAATACAGCTGGAGTTTAATTTGTAAGAAATAATAACCAGGAGGAACACAGTATGAAGCATGATAGAAAAAAAATAAATCTAAAAAAAGCATCTCGAAATTTAACATCTATTATAGGTTTTTTAGCTATATGGGAAGTCTTGCCCAGAATTGGCATAGTGGACAGTGCATTATTGCCTCCTTTTTCAGAGGTTGTATCTTCACTTTATACTATTATTTTCGTAAAAGGAATACTTCTGGAGCATATAAAAATAAGCATCATACGCTCTCTGGAAGGATTAGGTCTGGCTATAGTGGTTGGTATCTCACTGGGTTTATTTATTGGGAGATTTAAGGTGGTAGAAGTATATATAAATCCTGTACTGCAGCTTTTTAGACAAACTTCTGCACTGGCATTGTTCCCTGTTTTTATAATATTTTTTGGAGTGGGTGAGACTTCCAAAGTACTAATTATATTTTGGGGATGTGTATGGCCTATGCTCATAAATACCATAGACGGTGTGAAAAGTACTCCCATACTGTTGATAAAAGCGGCCAAATCCATGGGATGCTCTTCTCTCCAGATTCTAAAAAAAGTTATATTGCCTGCGGCCTGCCCTTATATATTTACAGGACTAAAACTCAGCGCCAGCACGTCTATCATAATGCTGACTGCAGCAGAAATGCTGGGGGCCAACAAAGGATTGGGGTATTTTATATCATATTCCCAACAGACTTTTCAGATACCTTATGTATATGCCACTATAGCCGTCATATCAATTATAGGACTTATACTTACGTGGATTGTTACTTTGCTTGAAAAATTTATTTATTTCTGGAAGGAAGAAGAAACCACAGAATAGGTAAATTATTTAAATAAATTTCATAAAATCAAAGGAGGAATTAAAATGTTAAAGAAAAAAATTGTTTCACTAGGACTACTATTTGTAATGGCCACAGGACTTTTTACTGCTTGTGGAAATAAGCAGAATGTGTCCCAGAGCAAATCAAACAGCAAGGAATTATTTGAAATCAAGTATCCAAAGTTATTGTTCTCAGATCCTGTGTATATTGCAGATCAAAAGGGATTCTTCAAAGAACAGGGAATAAAAATAACATTTACAGGGACTGTATCCCAGGCTGATATGATTACGTCAGTTGCATCAGGTGCAAATACCTTTGGAGGGACAAGCGCTTCAAGCATCACTTTAGCCATTGCTAAAGGTGTGAAAATCAAGGCAGTTGCTGCTGGATGGGCCTCTACACCTAAAAATCCTTCTGTGGGCTATGTAGTGCGTGCTGATAGTCCCATAAAGAGTATTAAAGATTTAAAAGGCAAAAAAATAGCTACTACTCCTCATTCCTATCAGCTTTTAAATTTATTAGAGAAAGCGGGATTAAAGGAGAGTGATGTTACAGTGGTACCTTTGTCTTTTGACCAGGAAGAAGCTGCTCTCGTTGCAGGCAGTGTAGATGTAATAGAAGTCTTACCGCCATATCTCACTAAGATAGTAAAGACAGGAGTTGGCAGAATACTTATTGATGGAACCCAGGTGTCAGGAGAACAGAAAGGATGGCCCCAGCAGTTTACCAGTGCTGATTTTATAAAAAAGCATCCTGATATAGTGAAAAAATATACTACAGCTATTGCTAAAGCATGTGATTGGGCAAGAGCTAATCCTAAAGAAGCCGGAAAAATATTTGTAAAAGTATTTAACGTTCCGGATGAGTATGCAGATTATTATACCGCAGCGTATCCGGAACATGGACTTGTAAGTGAGAAGGATGCACAATTTTGGATTGACCAGTCCGTAAAATATGGTGATCTTAAGAAGGGCAGGCTTAAAACTTCTGATGTGTATACCAATGAATTTAACCCATATTATAAAAAAAATTAGGAGGATTATAGATGAGCAAAAAAGAAGAAATATTTAAAAAGCTTATAGCTTCCGTTGTTGATGGAGATGAAGAATTGGCAGGTGAGTCCGCTGGTAAAGCCATTGAGATTGGCATTGATCCAACAGAGGCTATAATCAAGGGGCTTGCTGAAGGGATGTCTGTAGTGGGAGATTATTTTGAAAGCCAGGAATATTTTCTTCCTGAAGTTATAATATCCGCTGATGCCTTTAAGGCAGGAGTTGATGTTTTGAAACCACACCTTAATTTGGAGAAAAGTGATAAACCGGCAAAGGTGGTTATAGGAACTGTTCAGGGAGACACCCATGACATCGGCAAAAATATAGTATCCATAATGCTTGGTGCATCAGGTTTTGAAATATATGATGTGGGAAGGGATGTGTCCCCTCAGGTGTTTGTAGATAAAGTTAAAGAGATAAATGCTGACATACTGGCGCTTTCGGCTCTTATGACCTCTTCCATGGTGAATATGAAGAAGGTAATAGAATTATTGAAGAAAGATAAAATAAGGGATAAAGTAAAAGTGATTATAGGAGGAGCCCCAATATCCCAGAGATATTGTGATCAAATTGGAGCAGATGGGTACTCTGTAGATGCAGTGGCAGCTATAAGAAAGGCCAAGAATCTTATAAATCAATAGGGGAGGATAAATATGAGTGAGTTAACTTCAAGGGAAAGGGTTCTGAGAGCTGTAAATTGGAAAGCTGTGGATAGACTTCCTGTATTTAGTGCAACGCTTTTGGCTCCTCAGATTATAAACAGAAATTTCAGTAGAGAGTTTTTGCTGGATTCAGAAGCATTGGCGGAAGTCTATTATAAGCAGTGGGAATATTTTAAATCTGATATAGTCATGCTTTCTGTTGCTACAGGAGAACATGAAGCCCTGGGTGCGGATATGTACTGGCCTAAGAATGACTATCCAATGATCAGAAATCCTATAATTAAGACTCATGCAGATGCAGATAACCTGAAAGTTCCTGATTTGAGAAAAAATGATTTGGTTCAGTCTATTCTAAAAGCAATAAGGATTATAAGAAAAAAAGTGGGAAATCACATTATGATAGGAAGTATAAGCGGAGGACCCTTTAATACTGCAGGCCTGCTTTTTGGAACGGAAAGTCTTATGAGCAATGTGAAAAAGGATCCGGAACTGGTGGATAAAGTGTGCAAAGTTGTGGTGGATGCATCCATACAATATGCCGAACTTCAGGTGGAAGCAGGAGCTGATCTTATATTCATGCCGGATGCAACTTCTTCTCCTTCCTGTCTATCCCCGGCTCAATACAGGGAAAGAGCTCTTCCGCATATAACAAGGTCAGTGCAGGGTTTTAAAAAGGCTGGAGCCATAGCTATGTATCATCCCTGCGGAGGGGAATATCCCATTATTGATCAGGTATCCCAAACAGGTGCAGATATTCTGTATTTCTCGGAATTGGTGGATTTAAGTGTATCCCAGAAAATATTTGTAGGAAGACACTGCGTAGCTGGAGGAGTGGATCCAAGTGGAACTTTGTTCCTTGGAAGTCCTGAAGAAGTAGATGAGAATGTGAGAAAGATAGTAGACAGTTTAAAGTTTAAAACCGGTGCTATAGTGATGCCAGGATGTGGACTGTCTCCCAATATACCTTTTGAAAATGTAAAGGCTATGGTGGATGCAGTAAAAAAATATGGAAAGGGAAAATTAAGGTAAGGAGAACATTTAATGGACAAAATTAAAATTCTATTTGAACCCATAGAAAAAGTAGTTTATGCAGATCCAGGAGAAAATTTGCTTCAGCTAGCTTTAAAAAATAATATTATCATAAATAATCCCTGTAACGGTAAGGGCATCTGTGGAAAATGCAGAGTAAAAATAAAAAGCAGGCATATATTACCTCCTACAGATAATGAAAGAAAATTTATACCTGAGACCTTGCTGGACAATGGTGTAAGATTAGCTTGTGGTATTAGGATATCAGGAGAGCTGGAGGTTGATATATCTAATAGTTATGAGAAGCAGGAAGATATACAGGTTCTTGAAACAGGAATGAAAGTTGACATTGGCATCAATCCATCCATAACAAAAGCTTATACTGAGCTGCCCAGGCCAAAACTTGACGATAACCGTACTTTGTTAAAGCGTTTTTCAGATACCGTGGGATATGACATTGATAAAAATTTTAATTTGGATATAATAAGGAATCTTCCAGAGGCCGTAGAGGAGGAATACAAGTTAACTGCAATATTGTACAATAATCATATAATAGGTGTAGAAACTGGAGATACATCAGGAAAAATCTACGGCGTGGCTGTAGATATAGGAACAACTACGGTGGTGGTTTCCATATTGGATATAAATACAGGAAAAGAAATTGGAACTGCAGCGGCGGCAAATTCGCAGCGTATTTATGGACAAGACGTAATATCCAGAATACAGTATGTGGAGAATGAAGAAAATTTATTCCAGCTCCAGGAACTTATAGTGAATCAGATAAACAACTTAATATTACAGGCGGCAGAAAAATCAGGAATTTCTCCGAAGAAAATATATGAAGTAGTTGTAGCTGCCAACAGCACTATGCTTCATCTGTTTCTTGGAGTCAAACCTCAGTCCATAGCTGTTTCGCCTTATACATCTGTTTTTAGAAAGGGATTTGAAGTGAAGGCTTCTTCTCTCAAGCTTAATAAGATTTCAGATTTCGGTATTGTATATATTATGCCCAGTGTTTCCAGCTATGTGGGAGCGGATATTGTTTCAGGTGTAATTGCTACAAAAATATCTGAAAGTAAAACTCCAAGTCTTTTGGTGGATATAGGAACCAATGGAGAAATAGTATTTGGCTCTAAGGATGGAATGGTGGCATGCTCCTGTGCTGCAGGACCAGCTCTTGAAGGAATGAATATAAGCTGCGGCAGTATAGCCATAGATGGAGCGGTAGAAAAGATTAAAATTGAAAAGGGCAGTATAGATTTAAAAGTCATTGGAGATACATATCCTAAAAGTATATGTGGAAGTGGAATTATAGATGTAATTTCACAATTTATAAAAAACTCCATTATTGAGTTAAATGGGAGATTTTCAAGAAAAATAAGTGAGGAGTATAAATCCAGTTTAAAAGCCAATGGGGAAAAGAGATTTTCTTTAATCAAAGATGACAGTGTGTATATAACACAAAAAGACATAAGACAGGTCCAACTTGCCAAAGGAGCTATTCTGTCTGCAATTCATGTTTTATTTAAAGAAATAAATATAGGATATGAAAAAGTTGATAAAGTGTATATTGCCGGGGCATTCGGGAAGCACCTCAGTTTGAAGAGTATTATACAAATTGGCCTCATGCCGGTGGAATTTGCAGAAAAAGTAGTTTTTGTAGGAAATACATCAAAGATGGGAGCAGTAAAATGTCTTTTAAATAAAGAATATAAGGCTAAAGCTGAGCTTGTTCTGGATAAGACTAAATATTTTGAACTTTCTGTTTATAAAGGATACGATAGACTTTTTATGGAAGATATGGCATTTCCAGCACCGTTGAAGGAGGAGATATAATATGTTTACACCTAAAGAAAGACTTAGGGCTGCAATAAATGGAAAAGAAGTTGACAGGCCTCCGGTTATATGTCCTGGAGGAATGATGAATTCCGCTATTGTGGATGTTATAAAAAACAGTGGAGTGAGTTTGCCGGAAGCCCATTGTGATTCCGAATTGATGGCTGATCTGGCATTTCAAATTCAAAATCAGACAGGATTTGAAAATTTTGGTATACCATTTTGTATGACTGTAGAGGCTGAAAGTAATGGCAGCAAGGTTGATTTTGGAGATATAGAATGTGAACCCAAGATTGTAAAAGAAAGGTTCCCAGACAGTAAAAGTGTAATATTTGAAGACATTGGTGAACTTTTGAAAAGGGGAAGGGTTCCAGTAGTTGTGAAGGCAGCCAGAAAATTATCCCGGGAACATCCTGATATTCCTGTAATAGTTACCCTTACTGGTCCCATAAGTTATGCTTCATCTATAGTTAAGCCCATGGCATTTTTTAAAGATCTCAGGAAAGATTCTGAAAACAGCTGCAAGGTGCTTGAGTATGTAGTAGAATTTTTAAAAGGTTTTATAACTCTTGCTGTTGAAAATGGAGCTGATGTTATTGCCTTTGCGGATCCTACTGCTACAGGTGAGATTCTTGGGCCTAAGATGTTTGAGAAATATGTGGTAAGGTATATGCCACAAGTGGTTTTAAAAGCTCATGATTTAGGTGCAAAGACCATACTTCACATTTGTGGGGATGTAAAACCTGTAAGACATCTTCTACCCGAAATTGGAGCGGATTTAATAAGCACCGATGCGGTGGTAAGTCTTTTCAAGCTGAAAAAGGAGTTTCCGGGAATCAAAACCATGGGTAATCTGAGTACCTTTCTTCTAAATGATGGACCCATTGATAAAATTAAAATTGGGACGAAAAAACTTGTAGAGGATAAAATAGATGTTATCGCTCCAGCCTGCGGCCTCAGTACATCAACCCCGCTAAAAAATATCAGGGCTTTTACTGACAAAATTAAAGAATGAAGATGAGATCCGGCTGGAGACATCATTATATTGGGAGTGAGGTGAGATAGTATGAGTAAAAGAAAAGTAGTGGTTACAAGATGTCCTATTGGGAGCGCCTCGGAGATTGCTCTGCAAAAAGGGTGGTTAAAAAGAGCTTATGATGAGGCTGGCGCAGATTTAGTGCTCCTTCAGAACATGGAGAAAAAAGAACATATAAAGCACTATACTCAGCAAGCACCTCTTGTGTTTAGAGAAGGAGGAAATATACCTCCAATTTGGGCTCAGTCCATTGGAAATAAAACAAAACTGATAGGTATGACATCTATAAATCAATCACATGCGATTTTGGTAAGAAATGACTCTCATATCACAGACGTAAAACAGCTAAAGGGCAAGAAATTATCCATTCCGAATTTCAACGTACAAAGGGTAGATTTTTGGAAAGCAATGGTTCTAAGAGGATATGAGACTGTATTGAATTCCTATGGAATAGACAAGTCAGAGGTAAATTTTATAAATCTTCATATTGAAGAAAAAAATAAGGCCAAAAGCGTTGGAAATGACGGCAAGTTTATTTTTGAGTTCCATAAGCCCAGAAATACTGTACTTCAACACAAGGAGGAGATTGAAGCTTTAAACAAAGGGGAAATTGATGCGTTTTTTGCACATGGAGCTCTAGTATATGAAATTGAGGACAAGGGACTTGCAAGGGTTCTCATAGATATATCAAAGACGAATCTGTTGAAGGTAAACAATGTATACCCTTCTGTAATAACGGTTAATGAAGAATTTAGCGAAAATAACAGAGATCTGGTAGTTATTTATATGAAGGAAATATTGCGTGCAGCTAAATGGGCGAAAAATAACAAAGATGAAGTTGTAGAAATATGTGCTAGAGGACAGTATGGCACAAGTATTGGAGAAATACTTGTAAGCAGGGAGAAAAACTTTAACTATAAATTTGAACCTTGCTTTTCAAAAGAAAATATAGACAATTTAAGATCCCAGAAAGATTTCTTACTCAAAAAAGGATTTATAAAAAAAGATTTCAGTATTGACAAATGGATAGATAAAAGTTTTTTAGAAGAAGCTAAGAAAGATTTATAACCGGTGAATTGCAAAAGTAAAATAGACTTTTTATTAAAATTGCAAAATGTGTTCTATATTTTCAGGATCTGAAAATTCACTCCCGTTGTCTGTCAATATAACAGGAAATAGCTTTTTGAAATATTGGGAACCAACAGAATTGTAAATTATCCTAAAACATTCAGTAACACTTTTTGAATCATTGGCATCTCTGAGCGGCATAATCATAAAAGACGTATCGACAAAATGAATTGTAAGCAAAACTTTTCCTCCTTTTTTACCTTCTACAGTATCCATTTGAACTACAGCTGTATCTTTATTTTCATTTTTAAAATTTACATAAGTAGATTAGACTGATTTGTGGATAAGGGTCTATTTTACTTTTACAATTAAGACTTACAACTGATTGGTCAATACTCGGAAAAGGGCGGTGGAAAACTGTATAAACACGTGTTATAATATTGACAAACAAGAATTTAGCAGCCAGCCGATATACTGAAAATTGTAATAATGGAGGAAATTAACACATGACTGTTTCACAAATTGCAACAAGGATGATTAAATATTCCAACGGAAATCTTCATGACATCAATCATTTTATGAAAGTATATGCTTATGTAAAAAACCATTGGAGAATGTGAGCAGCTGGACAGCAAAACACAAGCCGTGCTTGAAGTGGCCGCTATTATACATGATATTGCCTGCCCACTATGCCGCGAAAAATACGGGAATACCAACGGTAAGTATCAAGAAACGGAAGGTGCAATTTTAGCCAAAGAGTTTCTTAAGGGCTCCGGTTATTCCGATGAATTCATTGAACGTGTAATCTTTTTGGTTGAGCATCATCACACGCTGAAAGATATCGTAGGAATGGATTATCAGATTTTGATAGAAGCTGATTATCTTGTAAATGCGGACGAAAGCAATTATTCGGAAGCAAATATCCGTAATGTGATGGAGCGCATCTTTAGGACTGAAACTGGTATTTCCTTGCTTCAATATTCATCTAACAATTTTTACTGAAACTGTACAGCCTTCTTTTGCTAACATACCATAAATACGACGGTAACCATAGCACCCTTTATTTCCTGTGAATATTTTGCTTATATGGTTACGTAATTGGGCATATTTATCTGGTTTAGATAAGATGTTTTCTTGTTTAGCGTTGGATGCAACTGAACCTTCTTCTAAAGTTTCTGGTTGGATATTTTTATCATTCATCAATGCAATCGTACCTTTCCGAAGATACTTTTTCCGCCAAGCATAAATGCTAGCCCTAGTATAACCAATATCTTCTGATACTGATTTTATACTTTCTCACAATTCAAAGCAACGATGTAATGCATCCATTTTTACTTCAACTGGTGGATTTCGTGGATGAGTTTTAGTATTGGTGAGTTCAAGTATCTTTCTTTGTTTTTTAGGATTGCGCTCATCATGAACCCAGTCGTATAAGGCTTTTTTTGTAGGATACCCTAATGTCTGCACAGTTTTTGTTACAGATCTGCATTGATGATATAGTTTCAATGCGATATTAACTTTTTCTTGAGAATACATCTTTCAGAAGCTCCTTTCGGAACTCTAAGGGAGTCCAACTTTAAGTCTGCACCTCCCTCTCTTCATACTGTAAAATAATTACTTGCTAAGTTGTTAAATGGTCACAGTTTATGAAAATTGCCAATCATACTGACTTTAAATTTCTCTGCAATTTACTCATTTCGAAATAAACCCATTGTTTATTTTTTATCAGAATATCTATTTCTTATCTCCTCATGTATACTATACATTTTTTTATGATCAGTTACAACTGATTCAATATGAGAAATAATGTCACCACTTCCTAATCCAAGCACAGATCAAGTTGTAACTTTCTGTTCCATTACTACAGGTACCCCAACCCTTCATATGTAGAAAATATAAATTACAAAATTGTATTACTATGTCATGTTATGTCATGTTATGTAATTACAAAATTGTACTGTTATGTCATGTTATATGATATAATATAATTACAAAATTGTACTGTTATGGCACGTGATATAATTTAGTACAAAAATATCCTTGTATGTTTATTTTTGTACTAAGTTATATCTTTTAGGGAGGGATACAAATTGAAACAAAAGTAAAAAAGAGAGCATATTTGTCTTTTTAAATTTTTTGTATTTTTGAAACGTGATGCTTTATTTTCAAACCAATTTTTATGTACAAGCTTCTATAGCTGTGATTTGTTGAGAGTTTATCCGATCGCTACCATTGCTAACACCCCCATTGCACACAGCGAAAGCGACTATCATCAAATCAAAGATTTGAGATATCTGCTTTTCTATCAAAGTGGGGGATAAGCACTGCTACGCGCCTGGATAACGATTTCTAAGCATCAGGTGGAGTCAAAACTCCATCTGATGCAAAGAACTCTGTTTATAAATATATCAACGATGGTAGTAATTACAAGATTTTTGTGGCCCAATCAAAATATAATTAATATGTATTTAATTAATAAAGAAATACGTATTGATCTTATAGATTTCGAATGAATTTAATATTATTAATTTATGGTAAATCATAAGAAAAATGGGGGGAAGTCTTATGTGTAAAAGTATTATTCCCAATGTGGGAAGAAACATTAGACGATATAGTGCTCGACTTTTTACATTTCTACTTATATTTGTAATGCTTTTCAGTAATACCGCACAGGTTTGGGCGGATACAGCACCGCCTTATTCATATCCGGATGATACGTCGGTTGTGGGAGGTAGCACTATTAATAATGCATCATTAATAGGTGTTTATTTAAGTGATGCGTCTAATTCTGACTATAGTTCTTCGAGTGGCAATTATAATGCTAGTAGGGAATTGAAAGCAGGAATACCTAATAATGCTTCATATCCTGCTAGTCAATTCAATGGTGCAGACGGAAATGGAGTAGACCTCTTACCTAATTTTCAAATTGCATTCAATGAAAATATCCTTGGTAAGTCAGATCAATATAGCAACTATACTAACAACAAAGGTCTAATAACACTGGTAAAAGTAAATGACGATGCGACAGAAAGCAGTGTAGCTAGTAATGTTACTATGAATAAGAGTCTTAATGGAAGCCTTTTTGTTTCTCCAACAACAAAATTGGAACCTAGCACTTCTTATAAAGTAAAAGTAAGTTCAGGTATCACGGCGGACCAAACACCTGTTACATTAACAACCAATGCGTATGAAATCTTGTTCAAGACTAAAGCATTGGCACCTTCATTAGATACGACCAGCGGTTCTAATGTGGCACCTTCATCAGATATTACAGGCGTCACATTAGATAGGACCAGCGCTTTTATTGATGTCGGTGGCACCAGCCAGCTTACAGCTACGGTAGCTCCGGCGGATACCGCGAATAAAGGTGTCACATGGGCTTCGGACAACACAGCCGTAGCCACAGTTGATGCAACCGGTACTGTCACCGCAATAGCGGCAGGTACAGCAAACATTACTGTCACTACAGCTGACGGGGGATTTACGGCGAATTGCGCCGTCACCGTTCAAGCGGCATCTTCGACACCTTCATCAGATATTACAGGCGTCACATTGGATATGACCAGTACTTCTATTAATGTCGGCGGCACCATCCAGCTTACAGCTACGGTAGCTCCGGCGGATACCGCGAATAAAGGTGTCACATGGGCTTCGGACAACACAGCCGTAGCCACAGTCGATGCAACCGGTACTGTCACCGCAATGGCGGCAGGTACAGCAACCATTACTGTCACTACAGCTGACGGGGGATTTACGGCGAATTGCGCCGTCACCGTTCAAGCGGCATCTTCATGGAGGCTTAGTGTCAAGAATATTAAATCAACTACTCTGACATTAAACTGGCCACAATCGGCTAATCCAGATATAAACACTTATGAAGTGTTTAATGATATTACAAAGATAGCTACTTGCACAAAAACTGACTCGGAGTACAATGTCACTGGTTTAACTGCCGGCACAGATTATACGTTTACCGTCAAGGCTTTGGACATCGATGGTAAAGAATTGGGCAGTATTACTGCGAAAACGAAGACTTTGCCGGCCCCAAACTTTACACTTGCGGTGGTCGGCCCGGATTCCGGTAAAATCGGCGACACGCTTACAGTCGAGGCGACGATCAACTCGGAAGTGGACGCGTACGGCTTTAAGGCAACGTTTAAAGACCCTTCCGGTATCAATACGTCTTACGGCAAGATAATGCCGGATCTAACTGCCACTCAAGACGCAAACAGCGGGATAAGCGGTCTGACGGTGGATACCCCGATAGACGGATATGTGAGTTTTGCCTGTGATCCGGTGGAGCAAACGAAGGTTATCACCGCCGGCACACCGCTTACTCTTATCTTGAAGTTTAAGGTAGTCGGCACGGCGAAGTCGGCGACGGAAGACCTTACTGTCAACGTCGGCAGTTTGGAAAACCAGCTGGTGCTGTTCACGGATCCAGGTGAAACCAGCGCAGAACTTGACACCTATACCAAAATCTGTGACGCAGTAGCGGCGGGCAAGGCCTTGATCGCTTTACTCAGCGGTTCCTCCGCCAATCTGCATACTTTATTTTCCGCCAGCGTGGTGTTTGACACGCCTACCGCCAATGTTGGCGGCAAGGAACAGTCCACTACGGTCACTGCAAAGATTACGGCACCCACCGATAAGGACGTGTACGGATTTGAAACAAGAATCATGTATTATAGCAATAAAAACCTTGCATCGGATTTACAATTGGATCCTGTCGCGACTGAAGCGGCCAACGCCGGAATTTTGGAGGGAAAGTTGAATGTCATCGTTTTGGCTTTAAATAGTCAACCATTTTATGGCGCGACGATATGGGTCGAATCGGACGGAGTGACCCCTATTATTAAAAAGAGTGAGATGCTTGATCTCAAGCTGGTGTTCAAAATACTGCCTTCCGACAGCGAGGGTACGCGTAAGGTCACCGTTTCACCCTGTATGGTGCTGTTCACCGATCCGTCCATATGCGCGAAAGCCACGGGCGATGGTCTGACGACGATAGACGTTGATAACGCTAACATGGTATCAGCTCAGGAAAGCCTCGGGACCATTGCTATCGCTGGATCTACGGACGGAAGTATAACGCTGACGAGGGCAATCACCAGCCTTACCATGTCTTCCGTCTCCGGCAAAGCCGGTTCTTACAACTTAAGCACTCCGGCCGACGTGCTGACGTTTGCGGACGCGGTCAATACTTTGGGCTATACCGCTATCAACGCTACTATAAAAAACGATATTGACATGACAGGAACGGCCTTCGCCGGTATCGGCACGAAGGAGCATCCGTTTGTAGGAACGATTTCAGGCGGGAATCACACGATCAAAATTGCCCGCGTGGTAACGGACGGAGGCTCGGACGTCGGCGGTTTGGTCAACTACTTGGGTAGCGGAGGTGTTCTTACCGGTGTATCGGTGGCAGGTACCATTACCGGCGCCTTCGGAGGCACCAACGTCGGAGGTCTTGTGGGCGTATCCACCGGTAGTAGCATCACCCCGACAATCACAAGCAGCGTGTCGATATCCGGCACAGCCTCTGAGGGAGCGAATATCGGCGGCATCGTCGGATTCTCGAACTATGGCGGTGGCGCTTACAGCAAAACAATATACAATGGCAGTATTTTCGTCACGGCGGCACAAGGCAGTAACGTCAACGTCGGCGGCATCGCGGGCACGTTTGACGGGACGGGTCAGACCACCGACTCTAACCGGCAGATGTACCATTGCTACAATAATGGCAATATCAGCGGCGGAACCAACACAGGGAGTATCGTCGGTTCCATTAAAAACGGCATTATCAAGGAAAGCGGCAACGGCGTCTACGACCCAGTCGGTAAACTATGGAGCGGCGGCGGTGCAGTCAGCGGCGTCGGCAATACCGGCGGCGTCGCCGGGCAGGCCACAGGCACGACGTTCAACACCGTATTCAACACCGGCGCGGTCAGCGGTTCCGGCGGCAGTACCGGCGGCATCGTCGGTGCCATTTACGGCACTGGCACAAGTGTTTTGCAATCGTACAATAACGCCGCGGTCACCGGTTCGGATGCTTCTGCCGGCGGAATTGTCGGCAAAAACGACTCCTCCGACTCGTCCATCGCAGCTAACTTCAATCTCGGCAGCGTCACCGCAGCGGACTCCAAGCTGAATGCAGGAGGGATTGTCGGCAAGGACACAGCGGCTCCGGCGGTTTATACGGGCAATTACTATATTAAGACCGGCTCGATCAATTCGGACATTGGCGATGGGCTAGACAATACGACCTTTACGGATGGTAGCGGGAATTCCAACGCAAACAGTGTCTCCAACCCCGATAGCTTCTCTCTTACGAAAGTAAGTTCAAGTTCGCCCGGTATATACATCTACAATTCGGAGCCGCCTCTTACCGACGCGGACGGGACTTATTTGCTGTCAACGGTGGGCGACATCCTCTGGTTCTCCCAGACCGTAAACAATAATGTCGAATCAGGCACGCAAAACAAGATTAACGGCCGTCTTGTGAACAACATTGATATGTCCAAAGTGCCGTCGGCGCAATTCTCGGGAATAGCAAGAATCGACGGCCCAGTTTATACTTATTACGCCGGCACGTTCGATGGCGCGGGATATACAGTGACTATCAAAAATTCCTCGCTCTTCGGCGGCTGCGAAGGCGCTACGATTAAAAACCTGACTGTTGACGGCTCGCTTAACTTTACTGGGCCTGTCGGCGGCGGAGGTATCGCCAATACAATCAGTAACGGCCTCATCGAAAATTGCCACAACAAAGCGGATATCAACTCAACCGACGGCATGAACGGCGGTATTGCGTATATGGCGACGAACAGTACCATTTCGAACTGCACGAACAGCGGCAATATCACGGGAGGCAAACGTGGCTATATCGGCGGCATTGTCGGCAATATCAACGGCGATTCGGATATTATTAACTGCGTAAACTCAGGCAATATCACCGGCGAATTAACAATCGGCGGCATCGCCGGGGAAACCTCAGGCATGGATGGAACCGTCAACTTCATCAACTGCAGCAACACAGGAAAAGTCATCTCAATAGCTCATACATCGTCGGGTGGGACGGGAATATACAATCCGCCTTATATGAACGCCGCCGGCGGAATACTCGGTGGTGCAATTGACATCACCGTGAATGTCGAAGGCTGTCAAAACTCCGGTGTCGTCACGGGCACGGCGAATAACCTAGGCGGTATCGTCGGCGTTGCAGGCCCCTCATGGAGCATCTATGGCGACACGAGCATAAAGATTACGGACTCCACCAACTCTGGAAAGGTAATCAGCACGGTTGACCCCAATGCCGTGGATGATAGCTATTATGGGATTCCGAGTCCGATTAACCCAGATTATATCAACGTCGGCGGCATTATGGGCAGTGCCGCACAGGGCCTAAGCGGGCTGGACATCTCAGGCAACAACAGTTTCGGCGAAGTCGATAAGGGCATCGCCACAAACGGAAGCCCAATTGTCGGCTCGGGCGACCATGCCGGTATCGGCGACAACAATACTTCTAGCGATAATCCAACTGGTGGTAACAATCCAACTGGAAATGATAATTCAACTGGTGGTAACAATCCAAATGGAAATGATAATTCAACTGGTGGTAACGATTCAACTGGAAATGATAATCCACCTGGTGGTAACAATTCAACTGGAAATGATAATCCAACTGGTGGTAACAATCCAACTGGAAATGATAATCCAACTGGAGACAACAATCCAACAGGTAATAACAATCTAAAGGGCAATAGCAATCCAATTGGAGTAAATCCATCTGTTTCTGGTACGTTAGTAGCATCGAACAGCCCTAATACTGCACCGATAACAGACAAATCGGTTACAGCGTCGAACCCAGCACCCATGCAAACAAACACGGTAAAAAAACCAGCACCTGTAGAAGATGCCAGCAATACCTCGGGCAAATCGACAGCAGTATCCGAAAAAGCAGCGAAACCAATTTCAAAAAGTGAGGCCATTTACGAGGTCGTCAAGGATGCAATCCAAAATAATCCGATCATCATTAGAGTACTACTTCTATTTATTGTTATCCTAGCGGGTCTAGGAGGATTTAGGCGATACAGAAAAAGCCGCCAGCAGTAAACGCTTCGGGAATTGATAAAAATAAGATAAAATGTGCTTAACTTAGCTTTCAACGTGCACCGCTGTTAAACGATACACGTTGAAAAGATATATATTTTCTTAGTCCAGATTAGCACAATTATAGAGTGCCTTAAGCCTTCATAACAAATGCCTTGATTCATGGCACATTTACAAAAAAATTATTAAGGAGTGATAAATAATGAAATTCAATAAACTTTCAAAGTTCGTTTCATCCTTTGCGCTGAGCTTAGTACTAATGCTGGGCTTCGTGACTCCTGCATTTGCGGCGTCCACCGACACCAATTCAACAACAACGCTTAATTTAATGGCAGCTGCCAGCATGCGTTATTCCCTTGGCCAGCGGGCGGACGGAGCGTATCCGAGCGGCACCCTGCTAAGAGCGTTTGAGGACCAGAATGCCAACATAAAGGTTAATGTGACCTATGACAGCTCCGGAAATCTGCTTAATCAGATGATAGCGGATCCCAATCACAGCGCCGATATTTTCATCTCTGCGGACTTGGCGCGAATGAATTCTGCGGTCACTGCAAATATCATACAAGCTGATACGGTATACAATTTGCTTAATAATAAATTGGTGCTCATCGCAAATCCAAACACCGGTCTTACAGAAAACAGCCTTCCATATTCAGACGTATTAGGTTGGTTGAATGATAATCCCGGCAAGACAATTGCCATTGGAGACCCGGCTGTCGTACCGGCAGGAACCTACACAAAGCAGGTATTCGATGCCATCGACAGCACTACATGGGATGACATTTTAACTCATGCAACGCTATATAGCAATGTTACCAATGTGCTGGACGCTGTTACTCGTAATGTGAACCAACTCGGTTCTGTCTATGCAACTGACGCTAAAACTCAACCCCAGCTTACCGTGTTAGCTACCGAAGATGTTAATATCATCTATCCTATCGGCATCACGAATGCTGCCATGGGTGATGATGCCAGATCAACAGCATCCCAAGCACTTGTTGATTTGCTAAAAGCAGATATCGTTAACCCAGACGGTGTTTTCCAAACCGCTGGATTTAGCCCTGCGCAGTAATAGTTAAGAATAGTTAAAAAGGCATTTGTTATAAGGCAATAGGGTATTCTATCATTGTGCTAATCAAACCACAGCGTTTGTCTCACAATAATAAACAAACGCTATCGTTCGGGAATTGATAAAAATAAAAGTTTTACATTTAAGAAAAAAAGGATAGTCGGTTAGCTCTCAAATTGAAACTAACCAACTACCTTATCACGAAAATTTGGAGGTTATTATGATAGGAAATTTTTTAAGAAATATTCTTCACACTTTCGGCCAAGGCATTCTCAACCCTTGTATGGTTGTCCTGCTTATTATGATTGTCATCACAATCTGGCAAATTGGGGATTTCCTAATGGAGTACATCATAGAACGTAGTAAAATGAAAGAAGACATTCCAGAACTGTTAAAGAAGATCAACCGCGTGGGGAAAGAAAGTGCCCTACAAATTATCAAGGACAGCAAACTGCTTAAGCGTCAGAAACAGCTTGCCGTAAAACTAACTGAGGCCGAAAATATGCCAGAAAATTCTCTGGCAGCCTATGCGCAAAAACTAATAAGCATAGAAGACGCTTATTATCGGAAAATTATGGCGCCTACTGATCTAATCGCCAAACTGGGGCCAATGATCGGCCTGCTGGGCACTTTGATTCCATTGGGCCCCGGAATCGTAGCCCTGGGGAAGGGCGATATCAAGACTCTTTCCACCTCTATCGGCGTCGGTTTTGATACGACCATATCCGGAGTATTCGTCGCAGCGATTTGTTTCTCAATTTCCTATTTGAGAGGTCACTGGTATGAGGGTTATATCAGCACCAATGAAGCTATCCTAGAAAGTTTGATGGATAAAATCATTGATGTTCCTGATAAGCTAATCGGCTTAATTGATGAGAAAGGAATGAAAAAAAGCTATGAGAAAAAGATTAATCAAGCCTAGAAGAAAGTATAACCGGCAGGCAATTAGCCCGATGGAAAGCGTGGTCAATTTAATTGACATCATGCTGATTTTCGCCTGCGGCTTAATGGTTTCAATTGCTTCTCTCTGGAATATTAACATGAATGCGAGTAACCAGATTAACAAGACAAAGAGTAATAGTTATCAAGATATGGGACAGGTTTATGAAGATCCGGTGACAAAAAAAATGTATATTATTAAGCCTGCGGAAAGTAAAAGCAAAGATACTTCTAAAACCGGGGCCAAGTAATTTATACAGCAAAAGGAGAAGATTATGTTGAACAGAGGACGACTTCAATCCAAAAGAGCCAGTTACAGGGAAGAGATAAATCCAATGGAAAGCTTGGTAAATCTGGTTGATGTTATGCTTGTTTTTATCTGTGGGCTTTTACTTTCAATTATTATTTTCTGGAATATAAACATGAAAAACCTGGTGATCATTTTAGACCAAAAACAGCTTATAAAGATCAACAATCCGAAAGAATTAACCACGCAGATGAAAGATAAAAGTTCAAGTGGCAGTGTAGGATCTGCCGTTTTGGACCCCAAGACAGGAAAAATTTATATTGAGAAGCCACAGCCACAGAAAAAATAACATTGTGAAAAAATGAATAGGTTTGGATTCAGAAGTTGAGCCGATAAAAACTATCATATTTAAGTATAAGCTCACATGATGATAGTCATTAAAATTGCTCAATTTCTGAAACAAGCTATAGAACGATGCCGCGTTGCAACTACTAGTATATCTTATGTCATATGTTATAAAAGTTGCTTGTTCATTAAGAAAAACTTTATCTTTATTATAAAAAAATGTATAGACATTAAGTTTAGTACACAAAAAATGTCGTCCATAGGTTTGTGTAAAATAGAATAGACAGAATAAAATTTATTTGGAAATTGCTATAGGATTAAGCTCCTGTAGTAATTTTTATTTTTTAGGGAATAACTAATAATAGTGTGTTATAACTTTCTGATAATGTAAACGGTAAACCATATGTACTTACATAAATATAGCCGCCATTTATGGCGGCAGAAAAAACTATTGGTTCTGTTTTTACATTCAAGTGGAAGTTTTTCGAACCACGGAAGAAGGTCATTAAGAAAATCAAGGTTAGTATCTTCCATATGCTTCGAAATTTCTGTAAGAAGCAATTCGAAGTAATTATAAGGTTTTAAATTATTTGATTTTGCTGTTTCTCTGCCGAGAGCCCGCTTAATAAGCCTTCTACTCTATAAATAACGGCTATCTGTTTCAATGAGTCATACGCAAGTGTTCCTTTGGCTTTTTCTTTTCCGAGAGCCTTTACAACATTTGCAAAACGGCGTCTTGCATGACTCTTATCTTATTTCTCGTATAATGACTCCAGCAGCCTGAAATTTTCAAGTCTTCACGTTCTTTCTCCAAACTATGATAAACCTGATATCCATCCGTAACAACTATGCCAGAGTAATTTTTTAAGAATTCACGCAGATGGCTGGTGTTACGTGTCTTCTGATACTCATACAGCACAATTGGAACTGTATTGTGCAGGTACACCCACATATAGCTCTTAGCACCGGCAGCACGTCCATCTTTGCTTACGCAAACTGGAGTTTCATCAGCTTGCAGTACATGGCTATTGTATATCTCTTTATGAAGCCGATCATAAAGAAGCCAAAGGTATCTATCAGCTCACTAAATTGTCCAATTAGCCATGACCTGTCTGCTAAGAATCACATCATTTCTTGAAAATTCCTGTTCCAAGCGGTACAAAGGTATGGCATTGACATATTTGCTGTTCATTATAGCAGCTTCCAATGAAGGTGTAACAATACTATTACACAGAAGATCGGCTGGCCTTTTATAAACTTCATCAAGAATACGTCTCCATTTATTTTCGTTCCTCCAGCTCTTCTTCCGATAATTCGTGGTTGATGACTATGACAGGAAGTTCCCTTAAATCTTCATCACATTTGCCTTTTGCTTTCTTACGTTTATATGGTTTTGGGCAGACTTCTCCCAGTTTAGGTTCTACAACAAATTTATTAAAAATAGTAACTTCAGCTTCATTGAAACACATTTCCAATTGACCATCGTAAACCATCTTCTCTGAGGAACGGCCAAATTGTTTATGTTTAGAAATTTTTAGCTGTTCCAAAATCAAGTCCATATTTTGATTTACCTGTTCCAGTTTATCATTTATAGATTAATTGATATTTATATTTTAATATGGTTATATTTTTATTTCAATTAACATTACAAAGTGTCACCTCGTCTTTCAATTAACCATATTTTAAAAATATATATTTAAAGACAACAAAAGTATATTGAATATCAATAAAAATAGTATTATAATACAATAAACAAATAAATTTTATTAAATGGGGGTTATATATTATGTTTGATAAAAACTTTAGTTCCATTATAACTTTTTTATGTGTACTTCTCAATATTTTTTTTGTAATGGCAATAATAGCATTAATATCAATACCAGGATTTTTATGGCTTGGCATAACAATAAAAAGTCTTGTTTTTGCAGAAATAGATTCTTTAATATGTTTATTAATAGTTTATGAATTAAAAAATGCAATCGGAAGGATTAAAGAGGATAAAGCTTTTGTCATGGATAATGTAAAGGGCTTTACAAAAGTGGGGATTTATATCTTCCTATTGGGTGTTGCATATATGATAAATGATATAATGAATGGAAGTTTGAGAATGATATTTGCATTTAATAAGGATGGATCCCTTAAGTTGGATATTTTTGCGTTTATAATAATGGGATGTGCTTCTATAGTTGTGGCTCAGGTGTTAAAGAAGGCAATCCAAATAAAGAGTGAAAATGATCTAACTGTTTAGGTGGTATGTAGAATGGCTATTATAGTTAATTTGGATGTAATGATGGCAAAAAAGAAAATATCCCTTTCACAGCTTGCAAAAAACATTGGAATTACAAATTCAAATCTGTCTATATTGAAAAATAACAGGGCAAAAGCAATGAGATTTTCCACACTGGAGGCAATCTGCAGGGAGCTTCAATGTCAGCCTGGAGATTTACTGGAATATAAGGACTAAAGATCTTATAGTAAAGATAGTAAAACTTTATGTTGACAATGTGAAAAAAGAAGTATAATATATAAAACAAGTTAATTGTTAAAGCTTATGAGAAGAAAGAGTAAATAGAGGAATTTAGTTTAAGCGAACCTGGGATAGTGTGAGCCAGATACTGTAGCCTGTATTGAATGGGTCTTTGAAGTGCCATGCGAAATTAATAGTAGCAGCAGTCGGTGGTCTACCGTTAAAAGGATAGGGTATCGAGTAAAATCTGTACCTTAATGAGATAGTTTATATTTAGGTGGTATAACGAGATTTTGCATTTCGTCCTTTAGGATGGAGTGTTTTTTTATTTTATAAAATTCTACGGGTATAAACTAACATGGGTGGCACCGCGGTCATTTCGTCCCAATTTAAGGATGAAATGACCTTTTTTGTATTTTGTTTTAAATTAGAACCAAAATTGAGAGAGGCGATAATATGGTAAGTTTATCTGAAAAAGAGTTTTATGATTACAGGAACTTAAAAAAGAAGTTTCCTGTATTTATGAAAATCAATGGAGATGAAATTACTCCAATCGGTATTTACTATAATTTAAATGGAAAAAACAAGTTCTTGCTGGAGAGCATATATTCTGAAAATGAAATAGGAAGGTATTCCTTTGCAGGTGTGGATCCTTATATGAAAATAAAAAGTTATGGAAATAACATATCCGTAGAAGATAAAAATGGATTGAAAAATGTAAATGGAAAAATACTTGATTATGTGAAAAAATATCTGAATATGCCCTATGAAACATTCGGACTTTCCATACCATTTACAGGAGGGGGCGTAGGCTATGTAGGCTATGATGTGATAAGGCAGTATGAGAAATTACCCTTTGAAAACAAAGATGAGCTTGAAACACCAGAATCTTATATAATGTTTTATAAAAAGTTTGTCTGCTATGATCACTTCAAACATGAAATCTATTTGATTTACAATGTTACAGAAGATGAGGACACAAATTATAATGAAGTGCAGGTGCAGTTGGAACAACTGAAAAATGTGATAATGAAAGGTAACGGGATGCACCAGCTTGAAGAAAAAAATTATAAAAAAGATATTACTTCCAATATAACAAGAGAAAAGTACAGAAGTATGGTGGAAAAGGCAAGGGAGTATATAAAGGCAGGTGATATATTTCAGGTGGTTTTATCTCAAAGGCTTAAATTAAAAAACACTTCAAACCCCTTTGATGTATATAGAAGGCTCAGAACAAAAAATCCATCTCCGTACTTATTTTATATTGATTTTGGAGAATTTAAAATAGCCGGTTCATCACCGGAAAGTCTTGTATCGGTAAAAGATGGGAAAGTAGTTACCAACCCCATAGCAGGTACAAGACCAAGGGGTAAAAATGCAGAGGAAGATGCAGAACTTAAAGAGGAATTGCTAAAGGATGAAAAGGAAAGGGCAGAACATGTTATGCTGGTTGATCTGGGTAGAAATGATATAGGTAAAATAAGTGAATTTAGCAGTGTAAAGTTAGACAAGTTTATGGGTGTGGACTTTTATTCACATGTAATGCATATAGTTTCAAAAGTATCAGGGAAACTCAAAAAGAATTTCGGGTGCATAGATGCTCTTGTATCCTGCCTGCCTGTGGGAACAGTATCAGGGGCTCCAAAGATAAGGGCCATGGAAATAATTGACGAACTGGAAAGCAGCAAAAGGGGAATTTATTCTGGAGCTGTAGGATATTTTTCATTTAATGGAAATATGGATACCTGTATTGCCATAAGAACCATATTGTTTAAAGGGGGTTATGCCTATGTTCAATCCGGTGCGGGCATTGTCTATGATTCTGTTGCCGATAGTGAATATGAAGAAACATTAAATAAGGCCAGTGCCATGATAGAGGTGATATGATGATACTTTTGATAGATAATTATGATTCTTTTACCTATAATCTTTACCAGTATATTGGAGAAATATATGAAGATATAAAGGTAATTAGAAACGATGAAATATCTCTGGAAGAAATAAAAAATCTAAATCCTATAGGGATAATATTGTCACCGGGACCGGGTATACCTGAAAATTCGGGCATATGCATAGACACTGTAAAAAAATTTGGGGGACAGATCCCAATACTTGGTATATGTCTGGGCCATCAAGCTATAGGGTGTGCTTATGGTGGCAAGGTGGTAAGGGCGGAGAATATAATGCATGGAAAAACATCCAGAGTGATTTTAAAACAAAATGAGATATTTCAGAATTTAGAAGAGAAGGTAAATGTGATGAGGTATCACTCTCTGGTAATAGAAAAAAACAGCCTGCCGGAAGAACTTGATGTGATTGCGGAAAGTCTTGATGATAAGGAAATAATGGGAGTGAAACATAAGAAGTATGAAGTTTACGGACTTCAATTTCATCCGGAGTCAATTCTAACGGAAAGTGGAAAGATAATTATAAAAAATTTTGTGGAGGGGATTTGCAATGCTTCAGGAAATAATTAAAAAGATAATAGATGAGGAAGATTTAAAAGAGGAAGAAGCCTATAATGCCATGGATGAAATTATGCGTGGAAAGGCAGCCAATTCTCAGATAGGGGGTTTTTTAATAGCTCTTAGAATGAAGGGTGAAACTTCAGAGGAGATAACGGGATTTGCAAAGGCCATGAGAGACAATGCGGTGCCTTTAAAACTTCATTCCCATTATGTTATTGATACCTGTGGAACCGGTGGAGATGGGGGAAGAACTTTTAATATATCAACCACGGCTGCAATAGTGGCAGCCGCTGCAGGAGTAAAGGTTGCAAAACATGGCAACAGGGCTGTGTCAAGTAAAAGCGGCAGTGCGGATGTACTTGAAAAACTGGGATTCAATATAAACTTAAAACCGGAAGACGCCAAAAAATGCATTGATGAAAAGGGAATGGCATTTTTATTTGCACAGAGATATCACAGTGCCATGAAAAATGTAGCCGGTCCCAGGAGGGAACTGGGTACAAGGACAGTGTTCAACCTGCTGGGTCCGCTTACAAATCCCGCCTTTGTAAAAGGACAGGTACTTGGAATATATGATAAAAGTCTTACGCATGTGGTGGCAGAAGTGCTTATGAATTTAGGATGTGAAAGAGCCATGGTGGTTTGTGGAGAAGATGGGCTTGATGAGATAAGCACCACATCCCAAACTTATGTAAGTGAACTTAAAAATGGAGAAATATCGGATTATAAAATAAATCCAGAAGACTTTGAAATGAGTTTTTCTAGTATTTCTGACATAGCAGGTGGTACAGCTTATGAAAATGCACAGTCCATACTTGAAATTCTTCAAGGCAGTAAGGGACCTAAAAGGGATATTGTGCTTATAAACAGCGGTGCGGCCCTTTATGTGGGAAAGGCCTGCGAAAGCATGGCAGAGGGAATAGATATGGCAAAAGAAATTATAGACTCAAAAAAAGCTTATAAAAAGATGAAAGAACTTGTAGATTACAGCAGGAGCACTAACTAAAAATAAAATTGTATGGGGGAGATGGAAGATAAATGATACTGGAGGATATAGTGGCAAAAAAGATATCTCAGATTCAGTTGGAAAAGAGTGACATACCTTTAGAAAAGCTTATGGAAAGCTGCAGAGATGGAGTTACAAGAGATTTTAAAAAATCACTTGATAAAAAGAAAATATCAATTATTGCAGAAATAAAAAAAGCATCCCCTTCAAGAGGAACTATATTAGAAGATTTTGATGCTGTAAAAATAGCAGGAATATATGAAAATATGAATGTAGATGCGGTATCTGTGCTTACTGAAAAAAATTTTTTCAAAGGAAGGGATTCATATATAAAGGAAGTTAAAAAAGTAAATTCAAAACCTGTTTTGAGAAAGGATTTTATAGTTGATCCATACCAGATATATCAGTCAAAAGCCATAGGTGCAGATGCTGTGCTGCTTATAACTGCTGTTTTAAAGAATAAATTGAAGCAATATTATGATCAGGCAAAAAAAATTGAGCTTCAATGTCTGGTGGAAGTGCATAATAGGGAGGAACTTGAGATTGCCCTGGAAGCTGGATGTGATGTTATAGGCATAAATAATAGAAACCTAAAGGATTTTACAGAGAATTTAAAAAATACGGAAAAGCTTATAAAAAATGTGCCTGAGGAGATTACTGTGGTATCTGAAAGTGCAATAAAAAATACGGAAGATGTAAAATATCTGGAAAGCCTTGGTGTAAATGCAGTTCTAATAGGAGAAACATTTATGAGAAATATAACAAATGTGTCCATGTTAAATGGATTTGTAAAAAGTGTAAAAGCATGAAATGTTAGAGGAGGTGCTCTGTGACTTTAGTAAAAGTGTGTGGAATAAGAAGAAGTGAGGATATAGAATTTTTAAATAAATTGCTTCCGGACTATGCAGGTTTTGTGTTCTGTAAAAGTAAAAGAAAGGTAATCCCTGATGAGGCAGGAGATCTTATTAAAAACTTGGACAGCAGAATTAAAAGGGTGGGGGTTTTCAAAGACAACGATGTGGGCGAAGTAATTGATACAGCCAGGCATTTGAAGCTGGATGCAGTTCAGTTACATGGAGCTGAAGATGAAGAATATTTGAATAGTTTAAGTCATTTTAATATCTGGAAAGCAGTTCATGTAGAGGTAAATCAGGTGTCCAAAAGGGATATTCAACAGAGAATACGCAGCACATGTAAGTTAGGTATTAAAGCTGTGCTGCTGGACAGCAGTGTAAAAGGTAAAAGTGGAGGCACTGGCATAAGTTTCAACTGGAATGTGTTAAAGGATTTGGATATAGACAAAAAACTTGTTCTGGCAGGAGGGCTGAATCCGGAAAATATTGCCCGGGCCATAAAAATTGTAAAACCTGATGTGGTGGATGTATCAGGTGGTGTTGAGGACAATGGAATAAAGAACTTTGAAAAGATGAAAAAATTTATAGGAAAAGTGAGGAGTTTATGATGGATGGAAGATTTGGAAAGTTCGGAGGACAGTATGTACCCGAAACTATAATGAATGCAGTTATAGAATTGGACAGGGAATTTAATGAGGCCATAAAAGATGAAAAGTTTATGGAGGAATATAAATATTATCTCAAGGAATATGTGGGAAGAGAAAATCCACTGTATTTTGCTGAAAATATGACAAAAAATCTTGGGGGTGCCAAGATATATCTTAAAAGAGAAGATTTAAATCATACTGGAGCACATAAAATAAACAATGCTTTGGGACAGGTACTTCTTGCCAGGAGAATGGGCAAAAAAAGAGTAATAGCTGAAACAGGTGCAGGACAGCATGGAGTGGCAACTGCAACAGTTGCTGCCATATTCGGCATGAAATGTGAGATATTCATGGGTGAAGAGGATATAAGAAGGCAGGCTCTCAATGTATTCAAGATGAAAATACTGGGGGCCAAAGTCACTTCTGTAACTACAGGAACAGGGACACTAAAAGACGCAGTAAATGAGGCTATGAGAAACTGGGTCTCCAATATAGAAGATACTTTTTATGTAATAGGCTCTGTAATGGGTCCTCATCCATATCCCACAATGGTGAGGGATTTTCAAAGAGTTATTGGAGATGAAGCCAGAAGGCAGATTTTGGAGAAGGAAGGAAGGCTTCCCGACTATATTATAGCTTGTGTAGGCGGAGGGAGTAATTCCATGGGTATTTTTTATCCTTTCGTAGAAGATGATTCCGTAAAGCTGGTTGGAGTGGAAGCTGCAGGAAAAGGCATTGATACAAAGGAGCATGCAGCTACTATAGAAAAGGGATCTGTGGGGGTAATTCATGGAATGATGACCTATGTACTGCAGGATGAAGATGGACAAATACTTCCTGCTTACTCCATATCAGCAGGACTTGATTATCCTGGAGTGGGACCTGAACACGCTTATTACAATGATGTAAAAAGAGCCACTTATGAATCTGCTACAGATAAAGAGGCAGTGGAGGCATTTATCTATTTGTCAAAGCTGGAGGGAATAATTCCAGCTCTCGAAAGTGCCCATGCAGTGGCCTATACCAGGAAATTGGCTCCAAAACTGGACAAAGACAAAATAATCATCGTAAATTTGTCAGGAAGAGGAGACAAGGATATAAATACTATAGCAGCTATAATGGGGGTGGAATTATAATGAACAGGATAGATTTGAAATTTGAACAATTAAAGGAAAAAGGGGAAAAGGCATTGATACCTTTTATAACAGCAGGTGATCCGGACTTGGAAACTACCGTAGAAATTGTACTTGCCATGGAAAAGGCAGGGGCGGATATAATAGAACTTGGAGTGCCTTACTCGGATCCGCTGGCAGATGGTGTTACTATACAGGAATCTTCAAACAGGGCACTTAAAAATGGAGTCAAGATATTTAAAATAATGAATACAGTAGAAAAAATAAGGAAAAAGACACAGGTACCATTGGTATATCTTGTCTATTATAGTTCCATATTCAAATATGGAATGGAGAAGTTTATAAAAGAATGCAGCAGCTGTGGTATAGACGGCCTTATAATACCGGATCTTCCCATAGAGGAGAGAAAAGACATTATAATAATTGGGAAGAAATATGGAGTGTATCTTATTCCACTGGTAGCGCCTACATCAAAGGAAAGAATAGAAAAAATAGTAAGGGGAGGAAGAGGGTTTGTATACTGCGTTTCCGTAAACGGAGTTACAGGTGCAAGGAATGCTATAAATACTGATATAAAAGAATACATGAAAATTGTTTCAAGCTATACTGATATACCCAAGGCACTTGGATTTGGAATATCCTCAGCAGCTATGGCAGCAAAATTCAAACCATATTGTGAAGGGATAATTGTAGGCAGTGCATTGATTGACAGGATAGCAGAAGGCAAAAACAAAGAGGATATACTGGATAGTGTGAAAGCATTTATTGGAGAATTAAAAAATGGCTTGAAACAGTGATTTGATTCGGTGGCTGAAGGAATCTCCCGAATAAAAAGACTTCCTATGATTTTTATTTTACCATAGGAAGCCTTATGTTTTTATAACTGTAAATGAAAAAAACAGATATTAATTCTTCAATATGCTTTAACACTGCTTTAGAGAAGTATAAGAAAAATCCAATATAGTTTCTATAATATAATAGATGCGCAAATTTTTTTATCCTTTGCTAATTTTATTTTTGCATCATATTTTTGCCAAATTTTTTTAGAAGCTAAATTATCTTTTATGATTCTAGCATTTAAATATCTTATTCCCTTTTTTTTAGCGTAGCACAATATTTGTGAAAAAGCTTGACTTGTATATCCTTTTCCCCAATATTCACTTCCAATCCAATAACCAACTTGTGCTTTTTTTTCTTCTGCAATTTGATAGCTTAATGATATCATACCAATTGCATTATCATTTAAAGTAATAGCAAATATTTCTGAGTTTGTGTCTTCAATCCATTTATTATTATGTTCGACAAATTCATCTTTTGATATTATATATTTTTTTGAGCCTAACTTATCTCGTAATATATCATCAGTATTTAATATTTCTATAAGTTGAATTGCATATTTATTGTTAATTTTTTCAATCATTATATTTTTACATTTCACCTCTTTCTCTCTTTTATATGGCCAATACATAAACTATACGGAGAACTGAGCTTTTCTCGAAAAAGTGGACACTCCAAAGTTAGGGATTCTTTCAATATCGCATAATTACTATTGCTATTATTTTTCACAAAATCAACTATGATGTCATTAAAATCTTAAATTCTTTTCTGAGCTGGGATGGTATATTATAATCAATTGCCTGATTTCTTCTCTGGCTATTGGTCAAGAAGCTTAAAAGAAGATGAAGCAAAAGGCTATATTATTTATTGGTCAAGATATGAAGAAATTAAGCTATTTAAGGGAGATAAGTTCAAATCTACTGTAACAAAGATAATAGGAAAAAAGCGTACAGATCTTGTAAAAAGATGGCTTCAAGGTACTCAAATTTTATATAATTATGCTTTAATATGGTATAATATTTACGAGAAAATAAAAGATTTTTAGTTAGCCACCTTCCAGGTTTTATTTCTCACAAAGGAGTCATTGCGGTTAATTGACAGCAGGGGAGGTGGCAATATGAGTGATACTGTGATTATAGTAATATCTATATGTATTACATCATTATGCTTAACAGCTATGGTGATTGTAGGAACATATTTAAAAGATAGGTTAGTAATCAAGGGTAAATCTTCAATTGGTAAGTTAACTCAAAATGAAATTTCTATAACTGCCGAAGATAAAAACTCAAAAAATTAAAATGCACCCAGTCCGATAAGTGCATTTTTTAACTAAAATTTAAAAAACTATAAAAAACCGCAATGGCTTCTTTTAACTATATTATAGCACATTTTTAAAAAAATAAACTCAATTTTAAAATAAATTATCGTAGAGTATGATAATTTATTTTTTTATTTAGAACTTTTTTAACTTAATAATTGGCATTAAGTGTAACCTTTTATATATTAAAAGTGTCTAATTAATGTATGATAAATTGTTTTGAGATTCTATAGATATTGATGTCAAAGAATCATTTAAAAAGCAGTTTACTAAATTTGTTGACCATCTATATGCTGAATTTTATATATCTTTAAGTATAAAGAGAATACAGGAAACTAAAGATATTTTTGATGAGTATTAGAGTAACATGGCAGTATATAGATAATGAAATATTATCTATATTTTTTATAATTTTATCTATTAATGTATTGATCTTAATTGGTAAATAATATAACATATATATTATAAAGGGAAATAGATAGACATATTGTTATTTATTCTTATATAATACTAAATTGTATTTTTTTATAAAACTTAGTATTATAGTATATTAATATAATATCATAGTAATTTAGTATTAGGTGCTACAATTTATTTTAGTAGTTAAAAGGGAAAATGAGAAACATTGCAGCCCCACCGTTACTGTATGGAGGATGAAACCCCATTGGTCACTGGTATTTTTACCGGGAAGACCGGGAAGTAAAATGAATCCAAGCCAGGAAACCTGCCTGATATTTTATAATTCTTTCGGGGGAAAGATAGTAATTAATTTTAATATTTCTTTATTCTGTAATAATTTATATGTTAAAACCAGGATCCTCGAAGTGAGGATCTTTTTGTTTTAAAATTTTACATTGGAAAGTGGATTGAAACAGAATATATTATTTTTAATTTAAGGGGGATAAAAATGATAAGAAAAAAATATCAACACTTGTTTTATGCATTTCATTAGTAGGGGCTAGTTTATCTTTTGGTCCTACAGCTTCTGCAAGTCCCGTAAATTCAAATGCGGCAAATGCTCAAGATGCTAGTTTAACTCAAGTTGACAAATCTGCAATCAGCAGCTCTATTAATGAAGTATTATCTTTAAGTTCTGATGTCTTAAAAAATGGTAAAGCTAAAGATTATAGTAATATTGTCAAAGACCCGGAGTTATTAGAACTGCTTAATAAACAAAGTAAATTTGATGTAGAATGGTTTAAAAAATTTGACGGTAAAATTGATAACTATAAGTCTAATGTGACTATAACTAGAGTAGCTCAAACGGCCATTGATACTTATGCAGTAGATGTACTTTATGATGTGGAATTCAAGTTGTATGGAGCAGAAAAAGTATCAAAATCAAAGGGTGAAAAGTATAGATTTGAAGTTAAATATGAAGATGGCAAATATTATATAACCAAAAAATTAGATCTGGATGAAGATACTGATGTATCTGTGAAACAACAATTAAATGATAAAGAGTCATTAAAGTCAGAAGACACTTATTTTCCTTATTATGATAGTGCAATTGATTCAAAAATAAAAGTCATAGATGATAAGTCAAATAATATTGACAAATATTACGAATACTTTACCCAAATTAATTCTAAAGATGATAATTCTAATATTCGTTTAAACAGTTATCCTGGTTATAATGCTGGCAGTGCCGTATCTTATGCAGAGAGGTATGCATTATCACCAAACTATTCTCAGTATCCAGGTTCTCAATATTATGTTGACAAGATTGAAGATTGTACGGATTTTGTATCTCAATGTGCTTACGCAGGTGGAGTCCCAGCCAGTAGTTATTGGTATGCATATTCAGCACCGTGGATTAATGTAGTTGCTTTTCGTGATTATATGGTTTCAAATGGATACACTTCTGAAAGCTCTTGGACTGATGGAGCGAGAGTTGGTGATATTGTTCAGTTTTATAATCCCGGTATAGGTGAGTGGTCACATTCGGTAATCTTAACTGGCAATTTACAGGGAGTGAAATGGTTTTTCTGTGGACATTCTAAACAAAGATTAGATTATCCTCTGTATGATGCCTATGCGGAAGGTGACTATACCAATATGAGAACTCTAAAATTTTGGCATTAGTTAAATATATTTAATTAAAAAGCAATGTAATAAAGAAAAGATAAAGTTTGATTTTTATATTTAACTTATTACACTGCTTTTTGTTTTGGTATAGATCCAGTTTTAAAATATTATATGATCGTCAATGTATAATTTTAAATTGTAATTTACAATAAATTAATTACATAAATTGAATTTAAGGTTGTTGGAGGAGAAAGAAAATGAGATTTTCAAGAAAGGTTATCATAATTCTGCTGTTTTTTTTAATAATTACTGCAGGATTTATTATAAGCCATGCTACACCGTCGATATCCATTAGGACACATATATTTGCAAGTGGATATCCAGTTGGAGCATTTAAAGTAACTTTACATGTTCATAAAGGTCTATATAACGCGGATAAAAATGCCCTTCATAAAGAAAATGCTATGATTTACTATATTCAAGGTTATAATTTATATGATAGGGCAACAAAAAATCCAATAGGTAATTATAAAGTCAAAAAAATAGGACCTTTATATTTTACTGAAAACTATGGGGAAGGTTAATCATAAAGAAAAATTTTTATATTTAACTTATTACACTGCTTTTTGTTTTGGTATAGATCCAGTTTTAAAATATTATATGATCGTCAATGTATAATTTTAAATTGTAATTTACAATAAATTAATTACATAAATTGAATTTAAGGTTGTTGGAGGAGAAAGAAAATGAGATTTTCAAGGAAGGTTATCATAATTCTGCTGTCTTTTTTAATAATTGCTGCAGGATTTATTATAAGCCATGCTACACCGTCGATATCCATTAGGACACATATATTTGCAAGCGGATATCCAGTGGGAGCATTTAAAGGAACTGTGAAGGTTAATAAAGGTCAATATAATATGGATAAGAGCATTCTTGATAAAGAAAATGCTATGATTTACACTATTGTTGGTTACAATTTATATGATAGGGCAACAGGAAATGTAATAACTAATTATAAAGTTAAAAAAATAGGACCTTTGTATTTTACTAAAGACTACGGTGAATGCTGATTGTAAATAAAAAATTTTTATATCATATAATAATTCAACAAGTATAGTTTAGATATTTCTTGGAGTGTAAACGTTAAGTAAAAAAGTGGTTGGAAAATACTCAAAAAGTATGGCATAATATTCTGAAATAAATTTTAAAGCTTTTCAAGGTAATTTTATGAGGAGATTTTAACCCGGAACAAGATTATCCTCTGTATGCAAGTGACTATTTCACTTGCATAATTGTACAATGTATTGTACAATATAAATGTGGAGGTGATTTTATGATAGCTACAAGTTATTCAGTTGTAAGACAGAATTTTAAAGATTTTTGTGATAAAGCAACAAGTGACTTTGAAACAATTATTATCACTCGTAAACGTGGTGAAAATGTAGTTATGATGTCAGAATCAGAATATAATAACCTATTGGAAAATCTATATGTAAGAAGTAATCCTGAATATTATAATGAACTATTAAAGTCTATTAACCAGCTTAAAACGGGAAAAGGAAAGAAAATGGAGTTACTAGATGAATAAGATTTTTTCAGATATCGCATGGAATCACTATGTATATTGGCAGTCAGAGGATAAAAAAGTTTTGAAGAAGATTAATGAACTGATAAAGGATATAGAGAGAAATGGGAATGAAGGGCTTGGAAAACCTGAAGCATTAAAGCATGAATTGTCAGGATATTGGAGCAGAAGGATAACAGATGTTCATAGACTTATTTATAGTATTGATGATAAAAATATTTATATTGCAAGCTGTAAAGGACATTACAACTAATAAACTTGAATTGAATATTATACTAATACTTTCTAGGGTTATCCCTTATAATAGGTAAACATGGTAAAACTTTAGATAATCCATAGATGATTATCTAAAGTTTTATTGGTTACGGTACAATCAAATCCATAACATCCCGCCGCATGCTCTATGGAACTTCTTTTGCCATATCTAATTGTTATTTCACCATAAATATTGAAGATACAGGCAGCTGGCCTTTTGAATAAGCTGGCTTATTTATAATACCATCTTTATAATACATGGTGGAGGAACTGCCTCCATCCAGGACAGCTGCAGTATAGGCACCCTCCTTAAGTAAAAGCTGCTGCAGTTCAAATAAGGAGATACCTATGGAATTAGTATTTCTTCCGTCTATTACCACCATGATCACTGTTCCATCTTTTTTCTGGGCAATGGCAGTCCTTGAATTTATTCCCGACATTGTATATTTGCCTAATAATGGTTTACCATTTTCAATAAGTGACAGTGAGGAATTTACAGCTTCAGTTACATTCATTTTTTTCAAAGCTTCAACGGAGTACTGTCCTGAAACTAATGTATTTTTGTCAGTAAACCCTGCTATGTTATATTTTGCATTTTTAGGGCTGTCATATATAATATTTCCATTGTGGATTATCAGTCCATCCTGTGAACTGTTGACAAAGGATTTTTTTTCGGATTCAGTTGGAATGAGATTGGCATTTACAGCATAAAGGGCTTTATTTTCTTCAGCAAGTTCACCTGTGGTTTTGTTGTTCTTTAAAAGTTCTTTGGTATAACCTATTTTAATGGTGGATGGATCTTTTATAATCAGCATTTTACCATTGAAATTTTTTCCCTGCACACTGGACTCATTTATGCTGCCCGATAGGTTATTTTTTGTATTTTTTTCAGCTGCAGATGTGTTGTGGATTTTAGGGTCAGTCAGCATTATGCCTCCAATTATAACCAGTATGGCAATGGATAATGCAGTCCATCTGTGTGAATTTTTCTTGAATAATGAAATCATTGTAATCCTCCTCTTAATTTCATACTTGTTATTTATAATAAAGTCCATACCATAAATGGTATTGGATTTTTGATATACTTCTAAAAGCTTTATAATTGTATATCCATATTTTTTATGGCTGCAATAGTTCAGTGCCATTTCATCACAGGCTAGTTCCTTATCCTCCTTCATTTTAGAGAAAGCATACAGTAATAGAGGATTAAACCAGTGTATTATTCTTAATAGGGAGACTATAAAGTTTAAGATTGTATCTTTTCTTTTTAAATGTGATAATTCATGGAAGATAACACAGGATAATTGTTCGCTGTCAATTACATCATTGATATTTGAAGGAAGCAATATTTTAGGATGGATAAATCCAAAAATTCCGGGATTTTTTACAATATCAGTACTTATAATGTCTAGGTGCTTATTTATATGCATTTTTTGTCTGCACCTATTTACAATGTCAATCAGCTTATTATCTTCAGTTGTTTTGATTTTTCGCAATTTGATATAAAACTCTAATGTGGTGAAAGTGGTGAAAGCTATTAAAATAATACATACCCACATCCAAATGAATGCTGACATTTCAAGATAAAATATTTTATTTCTGGAAGAAAGGTTATTTTGGATGAAAGCAGTATTTTCAAATTTTATTGGCTGAGGATTATTTAAAATATCTGATGTTTTATTGGGGAGCTTATTACTGGTCTGTATGTCTTCAGTAAAATTTTTTTCAACACTGTGCTGTACAATTTTGTTATTGAATAAATTATATATGCTAAAAGAAGTTTGCGGAGCAAAGGGAATTAAAAGCCGTAGCACTAGAAAAAGCCATATGAAATTTATCAATTTAATTTGAAGGTTTTTTTTAAATAAAAATCTTAGAATCAGTATTAAAATAGCAAATATACTTCCAATTATTGAGGAGTACAATATAAATTTAAAAACAGATAAAATAAGCATTTTAAATGCACCCTTTAACCTTTCTTTTTATCTAGAATTTGCTTTAACTTGTCAATTTCATCTTCAGATAATTTGCTTTCATTTATAAAATTCTCCAGCATCACATTTAAAGAACCATTGAATACTCGTTTGAGGAAAGAGTTACTTTCTGATCTTATGCAGTCACTTTCTGAAATAAGAGCAAAGTAGTGGTATGTTTTATTGTCCTTTTTGTCTATTTCATAATCCAATATATTTTTTTTCAAAAGTCTGTTTATTAAAGTTCTTGTTGTGTTGGGCTTCCAGTCCATTACCTGTGATATTTTCCTTACTATATCATTTGCAGTGCAGTATTTGTCTGACCATATCACTTTCATAACCTGCCACTCTGCATCTGATATCTTAGGAATTTTCATATTAATCATCTCCTATTACAGTTGTAATGTATAAGTATATATTACAACTGTAATAGAAATTTGTAAAGTGTTTTTTCAAAATCCTCAATTGTAAATCGAATTGCAGACCTTCAGCTGTATTGAGTTATAAAATTTATATTGAAAAGGGATAAAAAATATTGAATTTTAATTTGAGAAATAAATTTTTATTTGGGAGTGTGTGCGTATATTTGCAGATGCTTTACGAATTAAATAAATCCTGGCAGAATAAAACGAATTCATTTAAATTTCACTTGCACCTTACACGACGTAATCCTTTATATTTAAAGTAATAAATTAATATTATTTATTATAGGAGGAGAAAACATGAAGCTGAGAATTCAATACAATTGTATAAATATTAACTGGGATTATGTATCAGAAATATTGAAGAGAGTTGGAATGGCATTGTTTCGCAGCACAAAAAAGATGCAGGTAAAAGGGTTTATTGAATAAAATTTCTGGTAAGGTGTATTCATCTTTATCTAGGACAACTTATTTTAGAGATTCATCCTTTGATAAATATAATAAGGGAGATCAAAATATATATTTTCTAGGAACGGTTCACTCCATGAATTTAGATTCAAAAAATTTTTCCTATTTGAATTTAAAGGCAGTAATTGAAAATTTAAAGCCCGATTTACTTTTAATAGAGAGCAGGCCTGAACAGCTGGCAAATAATAATTTTGCAGATGGCCCGGGAGAAATGCTGTATTCTCATTTGACTGCATTAAATTGTGGAATTCCAGTTAAAGGAGTTGACTGGTGGACTCCATATAGAGGCGAGCCCAATTTAACTAATGCAGAAAGAGATGATCACATAAATCGAAATATACTGAAAGAGATAGGTGGACATAAAAAAATATTGATTTTAATGGGTAAAGCTCATTTAAAAATTGAGCGGCCCAAATTGCAGGCCGCAGGATATAATCTCAGCTCATTTTCTAAAATTGAAAAGGATAATCTGTTTGAAGTTAAAGACAACAGGCTGCTGTATCCAAAAGGAATGAATTACTATATTCAAAAAAGAATATCATATGAAAAGAGCTGTATTGGTACGGTGTATAAAACAGCTATATGGAGGAATCAGGCAAAAATTATAATTAAGGAACTTGAAGAATTCAGCAAGGTTATACAGAAAACAGGAGAAATTCAATAGTAAAATATATTGAGTATCAAATACAGTCTGAACTATAGGATTATGATATAATTATATGGATAAAATGATAGGAGGCTTAAAATGGAAAAAGTACAATATGTCTGCCCCAAGTGCGGCGGTAGAGAATATGAATCCGATCAATTTCAGGCAACAGGAGGAAATTTCGCAAAGATATTTGACGTACAGAATAAGAAGTTTATAACTGTAAGCTGTAAAAGGTGTGGGTATACGGAATTATATAAAGCGCAGTCTTCGGATGGATGGAATATTTTGGATTTGCTCATAGGAAATTAACCTATTAGCTTATACTTACAGTCAGTTATAATGGAGAAAGTTAATATGGAGGATTGAAACATGAAAAGAAATAAAATGCTTGCAATATTAAATTTTGTAATTATATTTTTGACATTTTTTGTAGGATTTCAAATTATAGGTTTAAAAAATAGTTCAATCACTTATATTATACTTGCAATAATAAGCGGGTGCCTGATTTATTTGTGTCCAAAAATGTTACATAAAATTGGCAGGTAGGTAAAAAAGCCTGCTCTTTTGTTATTTAAGATAATTTTAAGTTTTTAATATTGAATATCACTGCCTGCGTAATTGTATTTTTGCCCTTCACATTTGTTAAAGAATATAGTGAGAAAATATCTCAAAGAACTTGCAGGCCCTATAACTAAAAAACTTATTTTCACCATATATTCATATCAGAGTGCTTTTCATTTAATCTTTTCCGTAGTTAGTTCTGAATTTTCATGTGGATTTCATTTTCTATGATAATTTCACCCAAATTTTTTCATGTAATTTGAGTTTTAAGTTATAGTTAATTTTCTGAGTTAGTGGTGTGACTATATATATGGCTCTGTATAATTATAATATGTAGTTAGGTTAAAATTATTAAGAGGGAAAAATAGCAATTGATTATTGAAATCTATAAAATTTTTAAGTTTGGAGGGTATGTGGATATGGAGGTGCTTGGGTTAAATGGCAGTCCAAAGGGAGAAAAAAGCAATACATTCAGGATAACCAGAGCTTTTTTGGAGGGGCTTGAGGAAAGCAGAAATTGCAATGTACATATAGTGAATACTAGTGAAAAAAACATTGAACACTGCAGGGGATGTTTTGTCTGCTGGACTAAAACTCCGGGGAAATGTGTAATAAAGGATGATATGAAAGAGCTTGTAGAAAGGTATGTGACATCGGATGTTGTTATTTGGAGTTTTCCACTCTACTATTTTGGGATGCCTTCAAAAATCAAGGCATTTCTCCATCGTATGCTTCCTACAAATCTGCCCTATATGAATATAAATAAAGATGGAACAAGCGCACATCCTTCCAGGTATGAACTGTCAAATCAAAGATATATTCTTATTTCCACCTGCGGATTTTACAGTACCAAAAACAATTATGATGCTCTCTTTAATGAAATAACATTGATGGGAAGTTCAGGAGACAGAGTCAAAAATTCAGCTTCAAGTGATTTTTGGTATATGTACAGATTGGAAAGACTTAAAAATATTCCAAAATATATAACTGTTATACCATATAAGATGAATTACAATGACAATAGTACTAGCACACAGCCTATATATAAAAACCTAGATGGAGTTTATCCTATTGAACTTAAACAGAGGAATATGGGAGAAATTGTAATTAACAAAATAGAATTAAAAAAAGACAGGACTATTGTAAGGTACAGTGCAAAAGGAAAGGCTCCATTCTTACAGGCAAGAGAACTGTATATACTGGATGACAAAAATAATGAGGTTGAAAGAAAGGATGACAGTGTTAATGTAAAAAGGGATGGAAACAATCCAGATAGCTATGTTTTGGAATTTGTACCTTTAAGTAAAGACAAAAAATATAAAATAGGAACAAATGATCTGGGGTTATATGATGTAAGAAATGATTTAAAATTTAAGATACAACTGGTAGATAAGTGATGAAAATAAAAAAACAGGGAGAGATAAATAATCTCTCCTATTTTAAAATAGGAGTAAAGTGGCAGCTGTGACAGGGACTAAAATCATTGCAGTTTTAAGTATTGGCATTGGAACTCTTCTAGTAAATTTGGCACCTATATAAGAGCCTATCATTGTACCCATTACCACTTCAATAAGTAAATGTATATTTAAATATCCCAAATGATAATATCCGGCTCCGCCGGCTAAGGCTATAGGGATAATTACCATCATGGTAGTACCGGCGGATTCACGTATTGACATTCCAAGTATGAACATGAGTCCAATTTGAATAAATGAAGCAGAACCTATGCCGCATAAGCCTGAAATAATACCGGTAACCAGACCTATTCCACCGGATAATAACCAGAATTTTATTCCGACGGGTAGGGGGTTAGATTGAATACCGTTAGAATGCTGATGTTTAATTATAAACATACGAAGCCACAAAACTGCTGCAGACAGGTATAGCATTCCTGAAGTCAGCCATTTTAAATCACCTGCTGATATAAAATATGAGAAGTTAGAGCTAGTCCATGCACCAATTGCACCAAATAATCCTACTACAATCCCAACCTTTAATATAATATTTCCCTCTCTATAATGGCTGATGGATCCTGACAGAGAAGAGAAGATCATTGCTGCCAGGGCAGTTCCGAGAGATGTATGAATTGGGTAATGAAAAATTACAGTTAAAATGGATATTATGAATCCAGAACCCCCAGCCCCTACAAACCCTAATAACACTCCGGTTATAAACATGACAAGTATAATTTGTATTACCAATTTAAGTTCCTTCTTTCTTATGAGGTATATTTTATGTGATTTATGTAATGATTTAAGGTTCAATAATATTTGCATTATATCATGTTTTAGACATAATATTAAATTATACATTTCTATGGATTTATTGTTTATGTATAAAAAAGCAGGTGTTTTTTAATGATTTTTTAAAGTTAATTTAGCTGAATACGATATTTAAGTAGTGTTCTTTTTTATGGGAGGGTTATAGGTGTATGATTGAATGGTATAAACATCCATGGAGTGAGATAGTAAAGGAACTGAATAGCAATACATATTATGGACTGGATGAAGAACAAATAGAATCACTTAGAGAAAAGTATGGAGAAAATAAAATTGTTATGCCGGATACTAAGGGCCTATTTTATCTTGTATTTATACAGTTTAAGGAACCATGGATATTGCTGCTGATTTTTTGCACAATTTTATTTATATATTTGGGTATATATAGTTATGGAATTATATCCTTGGTTATTGCACTCTTAAATATTTTTTTAATAGCTCTGGAGCAGTACAAAGTGGAGAGAAATATAAAGGAACTGCGAAAATTAAATTTGGGAACGGCAAGGGTTATAAGAGATGGACGGACTTTGAGGATACCATCTGAAGAACTTGTAGTAGGTGACATAGTTATAGTTGGACAGAGTGAAGGAATACCTGCGGACATGAGGGTTATTGAAAGTAATGACTTAAAAATAGATGAATGTTCTGTTACAGGGGAAGATTTTATAGTGGAAAAATATGAATCCAAAATAGACGATAGAGAGCTGTCTCTTTCAGATATGAAAAATATACTTTTCAAGTCGTCTTCAGTGACTGAAGGTGACGGTACAGGTATAGTCATAGCAGTGGGGATGAACACTCAGATATCCAATATAGTAAAACTTCTGCTTAAAGGTGAGAGGAAAAGGGAATCTTTCGGGTTCAGAATTCATAAGGTTGTGAACGCCTTCAGCATTTTTTTGGCTGTTTGTTTTTCAATTATGGGATTTATATTGCATTTTACTTTTCATAAAGGTTTTTATTACAGTTTAAAAACAGGATCCATTATATTTTTGAGCACTATTCCCCAGGCAATGATTATTATAATTTTACTTGTAGGAGTTATTTTACTGAAAAAGTTTAGGAAAGCAAATATAATTTTTAAAGATTTGTCCAGCATAGAGAAATTTTCCAAAGTTTCAGCTGTTTGTACGGATAAAGTGGGGGTCTTTTCTAAAAATAGGATGAAAGTCATGAAAGCTTATGGGAGCAGCGGGCTTATTGATATAAATGAGGAAGCTTTAAAAGATGGTATAAATGAAAGCTTGTATAGAATGATAAATATAGGGCTTTTATGCAGTGATGAAAAATCTGCAAAAACCAATGAAGAAAACTCTGTAAAAAATTTGGTGGAGTCATCTCTGCTGGGATTTGGCGCCCAAAATGGAATTTATAAAAAGGAATTGGATAAAAAATATAATAGAATATTTAAAATCTTATTTGATGGCGAAAGACGTATAATGACTACTGTGAATAAGGTAGACAAGAAATATAGGGCTCATGTAAAAGGGGCGACTGATTCTATTATAAATAGGTGTACCCATATATTGAAAAATGGTTTGGAAGTGGAAATAACGGAAGAAGATATAAAATCCATAAGAGATGCAGATATTAGCATGTCCAATGAATGTCTGTATGTAGTTGGATTTGCCTATAGGAATTTTAATTATGAGCCAAGTATTAAAGAAAATATTGAAAGTAATCTGGTTTTTGTAGGCTTAATTGGTTTTGACAATATGTTAAAGGAAAATGCATCAAATTCTATAAAAAAGGCCCTGGCTCTTTCAATTAAACCTATTATTATTACAGATGACAATAAGCTGGTGGCTTTAGCAATAGGAAAGAAAATAAATATAATATCCAGGCTTCAGCAGATAGTTTCCGGTGTGGAAATGGATAATATGACAGAAGAAGAATTTAGCCGTATTGGAGAAAAAGTCAGCTTTTTTTCTAGAATAAGCTCCCAGCATAAAGTAAAGATAGTAAAGGCATTAAAAAGTTATGGGTACATAACAGCTATAACAGGATGGAAACTTACAGATCTGCCTGCACTTAAAATATCAAATGTAGGAATAACAAACACTAAGAGTAAAATAGTCAGGAAGTTATGTGATATATTTGCTAAAAACATGGATTTTATGAATTTGTTGAATACCATAGAAAATTCCAGAAAAATTATGAACATGATTGAAAAGATAATTGTCTATATTATAAGCTGTTGTGTGGGATTAACAGTATTTTTAATGATGAATGTCCTATTTAATCTAGATATTTCCGGCAATATTATTATAGAATCTATTTGGTTTAACAGTGTTATTATGTTTCTGTCAGCTCTGGCACTAATGTATCAGTATGAAGATGAGGAAGGAGATTATGTGTCATCTGTAATTGATAAAAGCATAATAGTGGAAAATCTGAGTTTTGTTTTATTTGGGGGATTTTTAATGGGAATTTTATCATTTATCTCTCTATATATATCAGATTTGTGGAAAAGTGAATTTCCACTTTTGACTTCTATCTCAATTTTAAATATCTGTGCTGCATTGTTTGTATACAGTTTTTCTGATGAAAAGTTTTTTAAGAATAAATTTTCAACTATAATTATAATTATAAATATTATTATACAATTGATTGCAGTTTTTATTATAAGCAAATTCCTTATTTTATTTAATTTAGGTTATTGGAAGATGTTTTTTGTATGTACTGCATTATGGCTCCTTTTCTGTATATCTTATAAATTCCATAGAAATCAATATGTTTAATATAGTGTTTTTGGGCAAATATAAATAACATGAGACTGGTTTATGTGCAATGAGTGTAACTATATGATTATCCAGGAGGTATTATCCATAGACTATGAAAAGGCCATTGGTGTTTTATTCTATATCTCTATCTTTAGGATGTTTATTTGCCCTGTTATTTTTAGACAACACTGCGGCAGCTATAGCCATAGCTGCTTTTTTTATTATAATATTGTTTTTTACATTGGAAATTAAATTTTTTATGGTGAACGTCCTGTTTTTTCTTTTTGGAGTATTTAGTTTTTATCTGTATTTTAATATAAATGTACAAAGTCCTGCCCAGATCAGGATTTTAGAGAAGAAAAACTATTATTTTATAGGAAATTTTAAAGGAAGGGAAATTATATTAAAAGGGAAAACAGATGGGCTTCAAGAAGGACAGAAAATAAAAGCATATGGAAAATTTCAAAAAGAGTTCAACATAGAAAAGGGGGTCATCGGAAGCTATAATCTAACTGAATATAAATACTGTAAAAAGGATTTCATATATTATTCACATGAATTCAAGAATAATATTTATGAAAAGTTCAGGAAAATAATTGGAGAAGATAAAGCGGCCCTTGTTATGGCCTTATGTTATGGTGAAACTGATTATATTAGTGAAGAGAAGATGAGTGAGTTTCAGAAGCTGGGAATAATTCATGCTGTAAGCGTTTCAGGATTCCATATGGTTATAATCTACGAAGTACTGGAGTATATGGCGGGACTTAAAATAGCTGTAATTGTATCTTTATTTTATGTATTTTTTACAGGCATGGCAGCAGCAACTATGAGATCCTTTATAATGATACTCATATTTAAATTGGCAAAAGTATTTTTTAAAGAATATGACAGTATATCTTCTTTAAGCCTGTCAGCTCTTATTTTAATGGCATTTAAACCTTATTATATAGTGAATTTAGGATTTGATCTCTCCTTTCTGGCAACACTTGGTATAATTTTATATAATAAAAAAATGTATAGAAAGCTGTATAAACTGCCTGAAAAATTAGCCGGCAGTATAAGTCTGACTTTTAGTTCCCAGATCTTTTCACTGCCATACATAGCTTTTACAATCCAAAATTTTAGTTATGGATTCATTTTGGGAAATCTATTTTTGATTCCGTTGTTTTCTGTAATAATTGTACTTGGAAATGCAGCCTTGTGTTCATATCACATAGAAATATTATTTAAATACATATGTGCAATTATTAATCTGGTTTTTACTGTAATAGAAGGGGCAAGTATCATTGCACTGAAATTATGCCCTGAAGTAGTCTATTTAAGCTATAGGGATGGGCTGATGATTATGGCAGTATTTATCAGTTTCGTTATGTATAAGAAGGGATATAAAAAATTTAAATATATCCCGGCTGTGTGTATAATTTTAATATTACTTCAGGGATATTCCTTTTTTACAAGTATAACTTTTGTAAATAAAAATAGTGGAGAAGCCGTTATTGTAAAAAAAGGTTTAAGCAGAATTATGATATGCAGTTATGATTACATGGACACAAATTGGATATCCGATGTAAAAGTGCAGCAGTCAGTAAATAAAATCATAACCAATCCTCATAGCGATTTTGTTTATAATTTAAGGGACAATTCCTATTTAAAAATAAATAAGGACTTGAAAGATTGTATGACCATCATCCTTTACAGGGACAATAAGAGCTTTAAGTTCTCTGGAGATAAAAACAATAATTCTTATGTTATAATATTTAATAGGCTTTTTAAAATAAATTATTGAGATGAAGATGGAAGTGGGTAAAGATTGATAGATATAGTTACTTTTAATAAAGATTTAAAAAATGGACATATAGAAAATTGCTATTTATTCTGCGGCAGTGATGAATTCCTTATAAAAGAAAATATAAAGATATTGATGGGGAAAGTTATAAGGCCGGAGTTTATTGATTTAAATTATGTAAAATTTGATGGGAGTTCTCTGGAAGACTTTAATACTGTAATAAATGCCTGTGAAACGCTTCCTTTTATGAGTAACAAAAAGGTTGTGCTTGTGTACAGAGCATCTTTCATGGCGGAAGGAGATTACAAGAATAAACTTTCAGGTGAATTTAAAAATATACACAGCTATTTAAAGAATGTACCTGAACATTGTGTTTTGATATTTTATTGTTTATTTAAAAGTAAAAGGGATAAACCTGGCAGGAGGATATATAGTCTGGATAAAGACATATGCGTAGTGAAGGCTGATAAAATAAGAGGGTATCAACTGGAAAATAAAGTTCAAGAATTTTTCCATTCCAGAGGAAAGGATATGAAAAAAGTGGATCTCAGGGTATTTTGCAATCTTATGGATGGTAATAACTTGAGTATAATAGAAAATGAAGTGGAAAAATTATGCTGCTATACCTATGGAAGAGATATAAAAAGAGAAGATATGAAAAAAATGTTTTTGGACAACAATGAAGAAGATATTTTTGATGTTGTAAATGCCATATCAAATAAGAATTTAAAAGAGGCAGTTCATTTGTTAAATGAACTCATATATGGCGGTATTAAAATAAATTATATTTTAATCATGATAGAGAGGCAATTCAACATTCTGTTTAAAATTAAACTGCTGTTAGAAGACGGAAAACAAAAAAAGGAAATAATGAAGACATTGAATATAAGATCTGAATATGGATATAAAATCATGGTTCAGCAGAGTAAGAAATTTACTTTGAAGCAGCTTAAAAGATCTATACAATTGTGTTTAAATACAGAAAGAAATATGAAAAGCTTGTCCATAGATGAAAAAACTGAATTGGAACTTTTAATAATAAATACCATTGCATAATAAATAACCGGTCATCACCGGTTATTTATTATGCAGTTAATCCATTTAACTTTAAAGTCAGCTTAGACTTATCTCGCGATGCTTTATTCTTGTGAATTACACCTTTTGATGCGGCCATATCTAAAGCTCTTATAGCTGCAGTAAAATTAACCTTAGCTTCTTCTATATTTCCATTGTCAATGGATGCTGAGAATTTTTTTATAGTGGTCTTTAATGAAGATTTTATTATCCTATTCCTTAAAGTTTTAGTCTGAATAACTTTTATTCTCTTTTTTGCAGATTTTATATTTGCCATGATTTCACCCCCTTATTGTTTTTATAGACTTCAATAGCTTTGGGGAAATTTGCCGTTAAGTCATTATATTTAACAAATGCTATTATAGCATTAAATTTTAACCACATCAAGTGCAAATTATACAGCCCATGGTCATGGACATATAATGCAGTTCACATATTCATTTGAGAGTATATTGTAAAAGATAATAACCAATAATAATAAATAAGGAAATAATATACAAGGAGTGATGGATAGAATGTTTGATGTAAGAACAGACTTAGCAGTAGAGACCAGGGAAAGGTGCCGGAAAGAAAGAGGAGGGGAAGTACCGGGAGTGGAAGTGGAGGAAACTGTAGAAGATGATATAAAGATAACCTGCGTAAAAATAGTAGAAGATATTGGAGAAAAGATTATGGGGAAACCCAAGGGGTCCTACATAACAGTAGATATGCCAAGACTTACCCATTATGATGGAGAAATTAGAGATAAAGTAAGCAAGGTGGTTGGAAAGGTATTATCCAATATGATAGATATAGATAAGAGTATGACGGCATTGGTGGTGGGATTGGGGAATTGGAATATAACTCCGGATTCACTGGGACCTAAAGTGGTATCAAAACTAATGGTGACCAGACATTTAAAGCAGCTGGTGCCTGATAAGATAGATGAAGGCATAAGGCCTGTATGTGTCATATCTCCAGGAGTACTTGGACTTACTGGCATTGAAACCAGTGAAATCATAAAGGGAGTTGTAGATAAAGTAAAACCCAATCTGATAATTTGTATAGATTCTCTGGCGTCAAGGAAAATGGACAGAGTAAATTCTACAGTACAAATAGGAAACAGGGGCATATCACCAGGCTCTGGAGTGGGCAATAGAAGAATGGAATTGAGTGAGAAGACTCTGGGAATACCTGTAATAGCAATAGGAGTGCCTACAGTAGTTGATGCGGCAACCATGGCCAGCGATACCATTGATATGGTTTTGGATGAAATGATAGTACAGGCGAAAAGTGGAGAAAAATTTTATCAGATGCTGAAGTCCATAGATAAAAATGAAAAACAGCAAATGATAAGACAATTGCTGGATCCTTATAAAGAAAACATAATGGTTACACCTAAAGATGTGGATCTGGTGGTGGATTCAATTTCAAAAATCATTGCAAATGCCATAAATATTGCCTTGCAGCCTGCATTGGATCTAAATGACATAAATACCTTCCTGAATTGATGGCATGGGGACAGTAAATTTTACTTCATAATATTATGTATAAAATTTGTAAAAAAGTTCATCCTTTATAATAAGAATTTTATTCTTATCTGGGGGTGACTTTTTTATGAATAGAAAAGCTGTCATAACTGTAGTAGTATTTTGCGGTATAATAATTCTTTCTGGTTTTACAATTATAACCGCAGGACTGCCTAAATTTATAAAGGATAAATCTGACTTTAAAATTAATTATACTCCATCACCTTTTGACTTCAGTGTAGATGTGGGGAATTATTCGCTATCTGTAAATGACAAAATAGGCAATAATTTCAAAAATGGATCTCAAAAAATTATAAACGTCATAGGCGGGAAAATACATTCTGGAACTTCCTATATAATAGATACAACCCAAGGTGCATTTCAAAATATAGAGAATCGGTTTAAGAAATAATGTGCTTTTAACTGCAGGGTGATTATGATATAATTTACTGTAGTTGTTTATTGTGGAGAAATTTCATCAATATTGGAGGAAATAATATGCAGAGTGAAAGACAGAAACATATAAGAAATTTTTCTATAGTTGCTCATATAGATCATGGTAAATCTACCCTTGCAGATAGACTGATTGAAAAAACAGGAACCCTTACTGAAAGGGAAATGAATTCCCAGGTACTGGACAATATGGAGTTGGAAAGAGAACGGGGAATAACTATAAAGTCTCAGGCAGTAAGGCTTATATATAAAAGAACTGACGGAGAAGAATATGTTTTAAATCTTATAGACACACCAGGTCATGTAGATTTTAATTATGAGGTTTCAAGAAGTTTGGCAGCTTGTGAAGGGGCTGTTTTAGTAGTGGATGCAACTCAGGGTATACAAGCCCAGACTTTGGCAAACTGTTATCTGGCCATGGATCATGATTTGGAAATTGTACCTGTAATAAACAAAATAGATTTACCCAGTTCAAGAGCGGAAGAAGTAAAAGAGGAAATAGAGGATGTTATAGGAATAGATGCAGAGGATGCACCATTGGTTTCTGCAAAAACAGGATTGAATATAGATCAGGTTTTAGAAGCCATAGTAAATAAGATACCATCTCCAGAAGGAGATGAAAAGGCACCTTTAAAAGCTCTTATATTCGATTCAAATTATGACAGCTATAGAGGTGTAGTTTGTCATATAAGGGTAAAAGAAGGGTGCATTAAACCAGGAGAAGAAATAAAGCTTATGGCTGCGGGTAAAATTTATGAAGTAGTGGAAACAGGAGTATTTGTTCCGGGTTTTATGCCCAGGGAGGAATTGAAAGCAGGAGATGTGGGATATTTTACCGCCTCCATTAAAAATGTAAGGGATGCCCGTGTAGGAGATACAGTAACTGAAGCTAAAAGGGAGGCTGCGGAACCATTAACGGGATACAGACCTGTAGTTTCTATGGTATACAGTGGCATATATCCTGTAGATGGGGCAAAATACGGTGAATTGAAGGAAGCTTTGGAAAAACTTCAGGTTAATGATGCAGCATTGTGTTTTGAACCGGAAACATCTATAGCTTTGGGATTTGGATTTAGATGTGGATTTTTAGGCCTGCTGCACATGGATGTTATACAGGAAAGAGTGGAAAGGGAGTTCAATTTAGAAATAATAACCACAGCACCCTCCGTTATATACAAGATACATAAGACGGACGGTACCTTGATAGAACTTACCAATCCCACTAATATGCCTGATGTGTCAGAAATAAAATATATGGAAGAACCCATAGTAAAGGCATCTATAATAACTCCTTCAGAATATGTGGGATCCGTTATGGAACTTGCACAGAGCAGAAGAGGAAATTTTAAGGATATGCAGTATATAGAAACCACCAGGGTGTCTTTAAACTATGATATCCCGTTAAATGAGATAATATATGATTTTTTTGACGTACTTAAATCCAGGACAAGAGGATATGCTTCTCTGGATTATGAATTAAAAGGTTATAAAACTGCCGAATTGGTAAAATTGGATATACTTTTAAATGGAGAAACTGTAGATGCCCTGTCCATGGTTGTTCCTCAGGAAAGAGCTTATGAAAGAGGTAGGGGCATAGCTGAAAGGCTGAAGGAAATAATACCAAGACAGCTTTTTGAAATACCAATACAGGCTGCCGTGGGAGGAAAAATTATAGCCAGGGAAACTGTTAAGGCTATGAGAAAAGATGTACTTGCAAAATGTTATGGGGGAGATATATCCAGAAAGAAAAAACTTCTTGAAAAGCAAAAAGAAGGGAAGAAGAGAATGAGGCAGGTAGGTTCTGTAGAAATTCCCCAGGAAGCTTTTATGACCATACTTAAGACGGAAGACTAATTAGGGAAGATACCTATATATTTTTAGGAAGTGTTTTTATGGACAGTGTTGAAAAGACAACTATGGAGGAATCAGCATCTATATATATACATATACCCTTCTGCAAAAAAAAGTGTCTTTATTGTGATTTCCCGTCCTACAGCGGCAAGGAAGAATTTATGTGGAACTATTCAAAAGCATTGGCTAAAGATATAGGTCTTATAGGAGACAGAACTGTAAAGACCATATTTATAGGTGGGGGCACTCCTACCTATTTGTCATTAAAAGCATGGAATAATATATATAAGGCTGTGGAAAAATTAAATGTAGAAGATAATCTGGAATTTACAGTAGAAGGAAATCCAGGTACATTTACAGAAATAAAATTAAGTTTTTTAAAAGAGATGGGAGTCAACAGATTGAGCATAGGGCTTCAGGCCTGGCAGAATTCTATGCTTGAAAGAATAGGCAGAATTCACACTATAGGTGATTTCTTAGAGGGATATGGAATGGCAAGAAAATTAGGATTTTCAAATATAAATGTAGATCTCATGTTCGGGCTTCCGGAGCAGACTTTAAAAGATTGGGAAGATTCCTTGAAAAATGTAGTGAGACTGGGCCCGGAGCATATATCCTGCTACAGCCTTATAGTGGAGAAAGGTACTGCTTTTTACAATATGTACAAAAACAATGAATTGATACTTCCGGGAGAGGAAGAAGAAAGACAGATGTATGATTTTGCGCTGGAGTTTCTCTCTGAAAATGGATACAATCAGTATGAAATATCCAATTTTTCTAAAAACAGCAGTGAGTGCAGGCACAATCTGGTATACTGGAATCTGGAACCTTATATAGGCTGCGGAGTCAGTGCCCATTCTTATGTAGATGGGTATAGATATAGAAATACATGGGATATAGAAGAATATATTTTGGAAGGAATCCAGGGGAAATTCGTAAAATTGGATAAACATAAGAATTCTATTTGTGATGATATGGAAGAATTTATGTTTATGGGTCTTAGAAAGATAAATGGAATTTCCATGAGAAACTTCAAATATAGATTTGACAGAGATATTTATTCAGTGTATGGAAGCATAATAAATAAATATATAAAAAAAGGAATATTGGTAGTGGATGGAGATAGGATGTATCTAAATAAGAGGGGAATAGAAGTATCTAACAGTGTGATGTGTGAATTTATTTTGACCTAATATTAATTATATTAGATATTTTGAGTAAACTTGAGAAAATAATATGAATTTCCGTATAAATCATGTAAACTATACTATTTATTTAAATAATATAGTTTATATGGTGTTGACAAAAAAAATTATGAGTGATATTTTTTAATCATAGCATTAGCACTCAGTAGTAATGAGTGCTAATAAAGAGGTGATATTATGGAAATGGATGAAAGAAAAATAAGAATACTTCAGGCAATAGTAAATAATTATATAAATAGTGCCGAGCCTGTTGGATCCAGAACCATAGCTAAAAAGTATGACTTGGGGGTAAGTTCTGCAACTATAAGAAATGAAATGTCGGATCTTGAAGAAATGGGTTATTTAGAGCAGCTTCATAGTTCTTCAGGGAGGATACCCTCCAATAAAGGTTATAGGTTGTATGTAGATAAACTGATGCAGATACCAAATTTGACTCCAGAAGAAATGCATATAATAAAAAGTCAAATTATAAACAATGCTTTATTTGAAGTTGATAAAATAATAAAGCAGGCTATTTGCCTTCTGTCAGAGCTTACAAGACTTACCTCTATAGTTAGGGCACCTTCTGTAAAAAAAGGTCATATAAGGCATATACAGTTGGTAAATATAGAATCTAACAGCAACATTCTGTTAGTGCTTATAATCGACAGCGGGATTGTAAAGAATAACTTTATAAAAATTAAGAAAGCTATTTCCGATAATACTCTTATTAAACTGAGTAATATATTAAATTCCAGATTAAAAAATTTATGCGCTGATGATATAGACTTAGAAATTGTAAATAATCTTAAGTTGGCTCTAAAAGGATACGAGGATATAGTGGATGAAATAGTTTATGTTTTATATGACAGGCTCAATGATATAGATAATTCAGAAATATATATGCAGGGAGCTACAAATATATTTGATTATCCAGAATACAAGGATATAGAAAAGGCAAGAGAATTTTTATCTATGTTGGATAATAAGGATAAGGTAAGTAGTTTGTTAAACAGTGCTTCAAGTATTTCAGTAAAAATAGGAAGTGAAAATTATATAGCAGGTGCAGAAGACTGCAGTGTAATATCTGCAGTATACAGTTTAAATGAAAAGCCAATAGGAGAAATTGGTGTAATAGGACCTACAAGAATGCCTTACTCCAAGGTTATATCTGTATTGGCAAATGTGGTAAAGGAAATGAATTATATTTTAAGCCACGCCTATTCTGATGGAAAATAAAAAAATTTTTAAAATAAAGCAATGGTTTAACAAAGTTCAGTTTATTTAAATATCAATAAAATGTTGGATTGGAGGAAATGCCTAAATGTTAAAGGATGAGGATATGGATGCACAGGATATTAAAAAAGAATGTGCTGAAAAGGAAAATAGTTGCTGTGGAGAAGATAAAAACTCTGCAGAAGATGAAAAAGTTAATTTAGATGAGGAATTACAAAAATCTGATAAGGAAAAGGTAAATGATGAAACAGAAGTAGATTATGAAGAAAAAACAGAAGGTAAAACGGAAGTAAATGATGATGCAAATGATGAAAAAGCAGATGAACTTAAGGAGAAAAGAATAAATCTGGAGAAAGAATTAAAAAAAGAGAATTTTAAGTTAAAGGATGAAAACAATAAAATTATGAATGAGATTAAAGCCCTTAAGGATAGACTTTCCAGAACCAAAGCAGAGTATGATAATTTTAGAAAAAGAACATCGAAAGAGAAGGAAGGTATTTATTCTGATGCATGTAAAGATATATTGAAGGAAGTTTTACCTGTATTGGATAATTTGGAAAGGGCAGTAAAAGTGGAGGGAAATACAGAGGATTTAAAAAAAGGTGTAGAAATGACAGTGAAACAATTTAACACTGCACTTGAAAAATTGAATGTGGAGGAAATTCCTTCTGAAGGGGAGTTTGATCCTAATGTCCACAACGCAGTTATGCATATACAAGATGACAGTTATGATAAAAATTCCATAGTAGAAGTATTTCAAAAGGGATATAAAAGAGATGACAAAATAATAAGGTACAGCATGGTGAAAGTAGCAAATTAAGTTTAAATAAAGAAAATGTTACTAAGATAATTTCAACCGAGTTAAATTTAGGAGGTAAGTTAACATGTCAAAAATAATAGGTATTGATTTAGGAACAACGAATTCTTGCGTTGCAGTTATGGAAGGTGGAGATCCAGTAGTTATAGCAAATTCTGAAGGTTCGAGAACCACTCCATCAGTAGTGTCCTTCCAGGCAAATGGTGAAAGACTGGTAGGTCAAGTAGCTAAAAGGCAGTCAATAACAAATCCAGATAGAACTATAATGTCAATAAAAAGGCAGATGGGAACAGACCATAAGGTAGATATAGATGGAAAAAAATATACACCACAGGAAATATCATCCATGGTACTTCAAAAAATAAAGTCAGATGCGGAAGCTTATTTAGGAGAACCTGTAACTGAAGCAGTTATAACTGTACCAGCATATTTTAACGATAGTCAAAGGCAGGCAACTAAAGATGCTGGAAAAATAGCAGGACTTAATGTTCGTAGGATAATAAATGAGCCTACAGCTGCATCTCTTGCTTATGGAATGGATAAAATGAACACAAATCAGAAAATATTTGTATATGATCTAGGCGGAGGTACTTTTGATGTATCCATACTAGAACTTGGTGATGGTGTATTTGAGGTTAAAGCCACAAATGGAGATACACATCTTGGCGGAGATGATTTTGACCAAAAGGTAATAGATTATATAGCAGATACTTTTAAAGCTCAAAATGGAATAGATCTGAGAAATGATAAAATGGCACTTCAGAGATTAAAAGAAGCTGCTGAAAAAGCAAAAATCGAGTTATCATCTTCTACACAGACGAATATAAATCTGCCCTTTATTACAGCAGATGCCAATGGGCCAAAGCATATAGACATAAATTTGACCAGGGCAAAATTCAATGAATTAACTGAAGATCTGGTAAAAAGAACTATAGAACCTATGAAGAAGGCATTGAATGATGCCGGAGTAACCATAAATGATATAAATAAAATCATATTAGTAGGAGGATCTACAAGAATACCAGCTGTTCAGGAAGCAGTTAAAAACTTTACCGGCAAGGATCCATCAAAGGGAGTTAATCCGGATGAATGTGTAGCAGTAGGAGCAGCTATTCAGGCAGGAGTATTGACTGGAGATGTAAAAGATGTATTACTTCTTGATGTAACACCACTTACTCTTGGAATTGAAACTTTAGGCGGGGTGGCAACTCCGCTTATCAATAGAAATACTACAATACCGGCTAAGAAGAGCCAGACATTCTCAACTGCGGCAGATAATCAGACTTCTGTTGAAATTCACGTAGTTCAAGGTGAAAGACAGATGGCGGCTGATAATAAGACCCTTGGAAGATTTACTCTTTCAGGCATAGCTCCGGCTCCAAGGGGAATTCCTCAAATTGAAGTTACATTTGATATAGATGCCAATGGTATAGTAAATGTATCAGCTAAAGATAAGGCAACTGGAAAAGAAGCAAATATCACAATTACGGCTTCCACTAATTTAAGTGATGATGAAATAGATAAGGCGGTAAAAGAAGCTGAAAAATTTGAAGAACAGGATAAGAAGAGGAAAGATTCCATAGAAATCAAAAACAATGCGGATCAAATTGTATATCAGACTGAAAAAACATTAAAGGATCTGGGAGATAAAGTTTCAGGCGAGGACAAGAAAAATGTAGAGGAGAAAGCAGAAGCCGTTAAGAAGATAAAAGACGGTGATGACTTGGAAGCAATAAAGAAAGCTACTGAAGATTTGACTCAGGCACTTTATGGAGTTACATCAAAAATATACAGCCAGAATGCTCAAGCAGGTCAGAATCCGGGAGCAGCGCAAAACCCAGGAGCAGGACAAAATCCGGGAACAGGTGCTGGAGCTGAAGGTGGAGCAGAAAATAAAAAAGATGATAATGTAGTTGATGCTGACTATAAAGTAGATGATGATAAATAATATTTTCTCTTCACGATTATATAATAAGTGTGTATAATAGTAATAGTTAAGGGATGAGTTTTTGCTCTTCCCTTAATTTAAGTAAAAAACCAGATTTGAAGTAATAATACTTTTGTTTTAGGTGGTGAAAAATAGAAAAATGGCCAAAAAAGATTATTATGAAATACTCGGCCTTAAAAAGGGTGCCAGCGACGATGACATAAAAAGAGCATTTAGAAAATTAGCACTGAAATATCACCCTGATAGAAATCAAGGCAATAAAGAAGCTGAAGAGAAATTTAAGGAAATAAATGAAGCTTATCAGATATTATCAGATCCACAGAAAAAATCCCAATATGATCAGTTTGGTACCGCTGATTTTAATGGAGGTTCAGGATTTGAAGGTGGATTCGGCGGCTTTGATTTTTCTGATATGGGCGGATTTGGAGATATATTTGATTCTTTCTTTGGAGGAGGATTTTCTTCAGGAAGAAAGAGAAGAAATGGCCCTGAAAAGGGAGCTGATCTTGAATATACTTTAAATTTAACTTTTGAGCAGGCAGTTTTTGGTGTGGAAAAAGAAATATCCATAACTAGAAATGAAAAATGTAGTACATGTAATGGAACGGGTGCCAAAAAGGGAACACATCCCCATACTTGTGACAAATGTGGTGGAACAGGACAGATTAGAACTCAAAGGAACACTCCTCTTGGAAATTTTGTCACTATGAGTACCTGTGACAAATGTGGTGGGAAGGGTACTATTATATCGGATCCATGTCCGGAATGCAAGGGCAGGGGAACTGTGAGAAAACGCAGGAATATAAAAGTAAAAGTTCCCGCAGGTGTGGATAATGGTAACATAATTCCTATAAGAGGACAAGGCGAGCAGGGTAAAAATGGAGGCGGTCCAGGTGATCTTTATATAAATGTAAGGGTGTCATCTCATTCTAAATTTAAAAGAAGCGGATTTGATATTTATTTAGATACTCATGTCAGCTTTGGAAAAGTTACACTTGGAACAAGTATAAAGGTACCAACTATAGATGGAGATGTAAAATATGAAATTCCGGCAGGAACCCAGCCGGGAACTGTATTTAGACTGAGGGGCAAGGGTGTGCCTAAGGTCAATGGAAGAGGCAGAGGGGATCAATATGTAAAGATAATTGTGGATGTGCCTAAGAATCTGAATGAAAGGCAAAAAGAAGCTATTATCATGCTTATGGAAGCAAGTGGAGAGATTCCTGCAGCGGGAACCGGAAGAAAATCATTTATGGATAAATTTAAACATGGATTTAAATGATCTCGATACTGACAGTATTTAATACAGGTGCTGTCAGTATAATTATAATATTTAATATATCATCTGAAATTTTGATAGGGGAGGAAGCATATGAACAAGGAATGGATAGAGGTTGCCATTGTCACCAGCAGTGAGGCGGTAGAAGCAGTTTCAGGAATACTGTATAATACTGGAGTTCAGGGTATATCTATAGAAGATCCGGAAGATATTGAATTTGAAAAGAAACGTCCTGAAGATTGGGATTATTTTGATGAAAGTTTACTTAAAATAAAAGACGGAGCAGTGGTAAAAGGATATTACAAGCAGGACGAAAATCTCAACGGATATTTACAGTACATAAAAGATGGAATAAATAATTTGGATAGTTTTGGAATAAATAAGGGAAAAGGTCTTATTACCGTAGCTAAAATCAATGAAGAAGATTGGGAAAATAACTGGAAGCAATATTACAAGCCATATAGAGCCGGCAATAGAGTTGTGGTAAAGCCCATATGGGAGGAATATGATGCCAAAGAGAATGATGTGGTAGTTCAGCTTGATCCAGGCATGGCTTTTGGAACAGGCACACATGAAACCACAAGAATGTGTATAAAGGCACTGGAAGAATATGTTGGATTGAATTCCAGGGTGTTTGACATAGGTACAGGTTCTGGAATATTGGCTATAACTGCAGCAAAGCTTGGTGCAAAAAAAGTTACAGCTGTGGATTTGAACAGTGTAGCTGTGGAATCAGCTCTAAAAAACAGAGAATATAACAATGTGAAAAATGTAGAGATACTTCAGGGAAACCTTATGGAATCAGTTCATGGAAAAGCAGATATAGTGGTTGCCAATATAATTGCAGATGTTATAATATCTTTAACTGAAGAGGTAAAAGATTTCTTAGCTCCTGAGGGAATATTTGTATCTTCCGGTATAATAAAAGATAGAAAAAAAGATGTGATTGAAAAGTTAAATAATAGTGAATTTGAAATAAAAGAAGTTAATGAAGATGGGGAATGGGTATGCATAGTGGCAAAAAGGATGATATGAAATGAATAAGTTTTTTGTACCAGAACAGGATGTGAACTTTGATACAGTTTTTATTAAGGGTGATGATGTAAAACATATAAATAAAGTCCTCAGGCTTCAATGCGGTGATAAAATAAATATAAATAACTGTAATGGCAGAGAATTTTTGGGGATAATAGATAAAGTAGAAAGGGAAAAGGTTACTGTAAAGATTTTAGAGGAACTTAAAGTGTGCAATGAAAGTCCCGTTGAGATGTATCTGTTTCAAGGATTGCCCAAATCAAGTAAGATGGATTTAATTGTACAAAAAGCTACTGAAATAGGGGCCTGGCAAATAACACCTGTTATTACCAAGAGGGTGGTGGTAAAAGGTGACTTTATCCAATCTAAAAAAGTTGATAGATGGAATAAAATTTCAAGAGAGGCCTGTAAGCAATGCAAAAGAAGTAAAATACCCGTAGTAGATGCTCCTGTTGGTTTTGAAAAACTTTTGCAGGGCTTGAATTCTATGGATTTAATTATAGTTCCTTATGAAAATGAAAAAAATATGGGGATAAGAAAGGTAATTGATTCTATAGAGAATAGGGACCTTATAAAAAAAGTTGCGGTAGTAATTGGACCTGAAGGCGGATTTGAAGAAGAAGAAATAGAACTTCTGAGGGGCCTAAATTCTCATATAGTTACATTGGGCCCCAGAATATTTAGAACTGAAACCGCAGGATTTGTTTCTTTAACACTTCTCATGTATGAATTAGGGGATTTAGGAGGTATTTATTAGGTGAATACAATTGACAGTGAAAAGGTTGATTTATCTCTTGACAATGAAGAGTTTTTTCACATCTACGGTCATAAAAAAACAGTGGGGATGTTTACACTTGGATGCAGGGTAAACCAGTATGAAACTGAAGCTATGTCGGAAAAATTTATAACTGAGGGCTATGACATTGTGAATTTTGATGATTATGCGGATTTATATGTAATAAATACCTGTACTGTAACCAATATGGGGGATAAAAAATCCAGACAGATGATACATAGGGCCAGGAGAAAAAACAATAATGCACTTATAGCTGTAGTAGGATGCTATTCTCAGATTTCACCGGAAAAGGTATCCAGGATAGAAGGGGTAAATGTCATTTTAGGTACTAGAAATAAAGGTGATATAGTATACTGGGTAAAAAAGGCATGCCGTGAGCAGCATAAAATAATGGAAGTCAATGATGTGCTTAAAAATAAAGTATTTGAAGATTTAAATATAGATAAATATCAGCACAGAACAAGAGCTTTCTTGAAAATACAGGATGGATGCAATAGGTTTTGCTCCTACTGCTTAATTCCTTTTGCCAGGGGAGCAGTATGCAGTAAATCACCACATAAAATTATGGAGGAAGTAAAAAAACTTGCACATAATGGTTTCAAGGAAATAACACTCTCAGGTATACATATTGCCTCTTATGGTATGGATATGCAGGAAGATTGGGATCTGGTGAGAGTGCTTGAGGAGATAGACAAGGTAGAAGGCATTGAGAGAATTAGAATTGGATCCATAGAACCTAAATTTTTTACAGAAGATGTTATAGAAAGAATAAAAAAATTAAAAAAATTGTGTCCGCATTTTCATCTTTCTCTTCAAAGCGGATGTAATGAAACTTTAAAAAGAATGAACAGGGACTATACGACTTCAGAATATGAAGAGATAGTTGAAAAGCTTAGAGATGAAATAGAAGATGTATCCATAACTACGGACGTCATAGTGGGATTTCCAGGAGAGACAGAAGAGGAATTTAGTAAAACCTATGATTTTTTGAACAAAATAAGGCTTTCTAAAATTCATGTTTTCAAATACAGCCCCAGAAAGGGAACCAAAGCTGCAAATATGAGAGGACAAATAGATGGCAATATAAAAGAAGAGAGAAGCAATAAAATTATGGAGCTGGATAAAAAATTGGGGAAGCAGTTTATGAATAAGTTTTTAGGGAAGAATATGGATGTGTTTTATGAAGGGAAGTTTGGTGAAAACAATACATGTTATGAAGGATATACTCCAAATTATATAAAAGTAGTATCCACGGCAGACGGTTGCGGGGATTTAGAAGGTGAAATTTTGTGTACTGAACTGGAAAGCATACGAGATGAATATATTTATGGAAAAATAAAAAGTTTTAATTAAGTTGAGAAGGATATTTTATACTAATTATTGAATAACTACTGTTAAGGAGGTGATGACTATGGAAGAATGTATTTTTTGCAAAATAATAAAAGGTGAAATACCAGCTGAAAAAGTATATGAAGATGATGTGGTGTTAAGCTTTAAGGATATAGAACCAGGTGCTCCGGTACATGTGCTTATAATACCCAAGAAGCACATAAGGAGTATAAATGATCTTACTGAAGAAGATTCCAGCATTATTGCTCACATATATTTGGTTGCAAAACAAATTGCAGATAAATTGGGATTGTCAGAAAGAGGATATAGAATTGTAAGCAACTGCGGTGAAGAAGCAGGACAGACAGTTCCTCATATTCATTTCCATTTATTAGGCGGCAGGACATTCAAATGGCCACCAGGTTAGAATTTCCGATAAGAGTCTATATACCATGGTTTTAGTAAGATAATAGCAAATGTAGGCCCAATGAAATTGTTGACAGTGTCCAAAGATTTATTGTATAATATGCTATGTGCTATTTGACCCATGTTAACTGTATTTAATTTTTAAAATTAGATTGAGCTAGCGGAGGGAGGGAGATAATATGTCAGAAATAAAAGTTGGAGAAAATGAAACTATAGAAAGTGCATTGAGAAGATTTAAGAGAAAATGTGCTAGAGCTGGCGTTCTTTCAGAAGTCAGAAAAAGAGAACATTATGAAAAACCAAGTGTAAAGAGAAAGAAAAAATCAGAAGCTGCAAGAAAGAGAAAGTTTAAATAGAATTTTTTGAAAGAGGGTACCAAGTAATATGTCTCTTAAAGAAAAGTTGCAAGAAGACTGGAAGCATGCTTTAAAGTCAGGTGACAAGCTTAAGGCAGGTACTGTAAGTATGGTCAAAGCTGCTATTTTGTTGGTGGAAAAAGCTGATGGAAAAAAACTTGACGATGATGAGAAGATTATAGATATAATATCCAAAGAAGTAAAGCAGAGACGTGAATCTATACTTGAATTTGAAAAAGGCAATAGGCAGGATTTAGTAGATAAAACAAAATCCGAAATAGAGATCTTGTTAAAATACCTTCCTCAGCAGTTAAGTAAAGAGGATATTTCCGAAATTGTTCGGAAGGCAGTTAATGAAGTGGGCGCACAGAGTATAAAAGACATGAAAAAAGTTATGGCCATTGTAATGCCTGAAACCAGAGGCAGGGCAGATGGCAAACTTGTAAGTCAAATAGTAAAACAATATTTAAATAAATAAAAGGTTGAGATTATATCTCAGCCTTTTTTTAATGTCAAAAATTTAAATAGTTCATGGCTTTAAGTAATTTATCATATATGTATTTCATAAATTAGTAGAGGTAGGTTAATAATTATATCTGTGTATTTTTCAATATATGAATTTGTAAAAGGGTATATAAATTCTTAGAGGTGATATTGTGAAAAATAAAATGAACAACACGAAACAAAACATTGCGGATAAACTAGATTTGCCAAGAGATATAATTTTGAATATGCCTCAGATTAAAGTCATGGGAAATAATGAAATAATAATAGAAAATCATAAGGGTATTATATTATTTGAGGATAGTCAGATAAAAATTAATTCAGGTATAGGATTGATATCAATATATGGAAGTAAATTTGAAGTGCTTTTTATAGGTGGGAGCACTATAACTGTAGGAGGAAAGTTTAAATCTATAGTTTATGAGGGAAACTGATAAATTTACATTTAAAAATTATAAGAATGGAATAATTTTAATCGAGATACAATCACTTATACCTGAAAAGTTTATCAATCTTATGTGGAAAAATGATGTTTATATAAAAAATATTAAAAAGAAGAGTATTACCACTATGACTATGGAGATAAATCTGAGAGATTACGGAAAGATAGAAAATATAGCTAAGAAAACTGAAACCAGGATAAGAATAATTAAAAGACGGGGCATTACTTTTTTTATAATCAAACTTAAAAGGAAAATAACTTTAGCAGCAGGAGTAATTTTATTTGTTATAATAATATATTATCTGTCTACATTTATATGGAGTATAAAAATTGACTCTGATGAAGGCATGCCGCCCTATATAATAAGACAGCAGCTTAAATCTTACGGCATAAGGCCTGGTACTAGTAAAGACAAAATAAATGTATATAAAATAGAACAGGATCTTATGAAAAACAATGATGACATAATGTGGGTGAAAGTAAGGCTGCAGGGTTCTGAACTAAATATAAGCGCAGTAGAGAAAAAATCTCCGCCAAACATAGTTAAGGATGACACACCCTGTAATTTAGTGGCTAAAAGAGATGGTAAAGTGCTGAGAGTGTATACCACACTGGGAACACCTATTGTAAAAGCTGGAGATGAGGTAAAAAAAGGTCAAATGCTTGTGAAAGGGGAGCAGGGGCTGGAAGGCTCTGTCTACAGCGTACATGCTACAGGATATGTTATATGCAGGACTATATATGAAAGCAGTGCTGTTGTAAAAATAAATAATGTAAAAAACAGCAGGACAGGTAAAAAAATAGATAATTATTATATTAAATTGGGAGGTAAAAAGCTATACTTAAAAAAAGATAATAATAAATTTAATAAGTATGATAAAATAGAGGAAAGTAAATTTATTTTTGGAAAGGAAACTTATTTTGAAGTTAAAAAGGTTGTAGTGAAGGGGAATGTTCAGGAAATAGTAAAGGATACAGGGGAAAAACTTTATAAAAATATATGCTCTAATTTGGATAAGTCTATAAAGGCTGTAGATAAGAAGGTTACTTATGAAGCTGGTGAATCTTATAAAGTTAAGGTTCAGGTTATAGCAGAAGAAAATATAGCCGTTTCAGATGCAGCTAAAGGTGAAGGGCAGCAGTTAAACTAAGGCAAATTTATAGAGTAGTAAAAACAAAGGGTGATTTTAATTGAAAAAATTGTCATTTAAGAAGATTTTTTTAAAGAAAAAGACTAGTAGAATAATTATTTTTATCATGAGTTTTGTATTCATTTATTCTTTGCTGGCATCAGGACTTACAACTAAAAAGTACAATTTAAAAGAAGGTGATATTGCAAAAGTTGATATAAAGGCACCTAGGGAAATTAAAGATGAATTGTCTACGGAAACAAGGATACAGCAAGCAGTGGATGCTGTCCCAATTCAATATAATAAAAAACCGGAAATTAAAACGGAGAGTATAAATAAGCTAAATGATTTTTTTTCTAAAGTATCTCAGATAAGAGATTCCCAATTGGACGAAAAGGGAAAACTACAGAAATTAAAGAGTGAAAATAACATAGGCTTAAGTGATGATGATTACCTGGCTGTAATAGCACTTAGCAAGGATAACGCAAAACAGCTTCAGGATTTTTTACAAAAAACTATAGCGGACATGTATGACAACAATAATATAAGCGATAACACCCAGAAGGATAATCAAGATGATATTAAGAAAGCTCAGCAAAGTATATTGTTGAAGGTAAGTACTTCAAATCTAGATAAAAATTTAAGGGAATTGGCCACTGATATAGGGTTTTCTCAAATTTCACCTAATTTTTTTTATGACAAGGATAAGACTGATGAGTTGAGAAAAGAAGCAGAAAAAAAAGTTTTGCCTGTCATGATAAAAAAAGATCAGACTGTAGTAAAAGAAGGGGAGCCTGTAACTAAATATCAGATAAAGATATTAAAGGATTTGGGACTTTTAAATAACAGTCCGTATTTTCAATGGCATATCTATTTTCCATTAGCCTTATTGACACTTTTAATACTGGCTATTCAGTGGACTTATTTATATAGATACCACAGGAAGATATATGAAGATGATAAAATGCTTATAATGGTAAATACACTTAGTTTTTTAAGTATACTTTTATCTAGAACCATTGACCTGGCTTCCCCTTTTTTAATACCGCTGGCATTTGGACCAATGATAATGACACTGCTTTTAAATCATAAGGTATCACTGGCTTTAAATGTGCTGAATTGTATTTTTATAAGTGCAGCAGTAGAATTCAGTCCGGATATAACTATATTGGCTCTTCTGAATGCAGTAGTGGGGGCTTCCATACTTAAAAAGATGCAGCAGAGAAACGATATATTGTTTGCCTCTTTGTATATGCTTATTATAAATGTTATACTTACCTTTTCCATGGGCTTTTTACTCAGCAATAATATATTGGATGTAGCTAAAAAGGGAGCCTTTGCGGGAATTGCCAGTATAATTTCAGGAATACTGGTTATAGGATTTCTTCCCTTGTTCGAAAGTGTATTTGGTATAGTTACCACTATAAAACTTTTAGAACTTTCAAATCCCAACAATCCTCTATTAAAAAGACTCTTGATAGAAGCCCCGGGAACCTATCATCATAGTATATTAGTTGGAAATTTGGCGGAAGTAGCGGCAGAAAAGGTTGGAGGAAATCCGCTTTTAGCCAGGGTGGCCGCTTATTACCATGATATTGGAAAAATAAAAAGACCCTATTTCTTCAAGGAAAATCAGCTGGGAAAAGATAACCCTCACAATAAGTTAACCCCTAATCTCAGCACTTTGATAATAATATCACATGTTAAAGATGGGGCTGAAATGGCAGATGAATATAAACTGCCTAAAATAATAAAGGATATTATAGAACAGCATCATGGCACGTCTCTTGTAAAATATTTTTATTTAACTATGAAAAATTCAAGCAGGGATCCGGAAGATGTAAATGAAGAGGAATTTAAATATCCGGGTCCTATACCGGAAACTAAGGAAGCAGGCATAATAATGCTGGCTGACGGTGTGGAAGCTGCTGTAAGATCTATTGGTGAAACTGATAAGGGTAAAATTCAAGGAATGGTAAACAATATAATAAAGGACAGATTAGATACGGGTCAGCTTGATAATTGTGATTTGACTTTAAAAGATATAAATAAGATTAAAAATGCATTTTTTAAGGTTTTGGTTGGAATATATCACCATAGGATAGAGTATCCATCTGATAAATTTTCTGATAAAGTTATGAATAAGTTAAAACAGGAGGATAAAAAGTGATTTTTTTGGATAATAGGCAGGATAAAATAGAAATTACGGAGGAATTAGAAGGGGTTATTAAAAATGTTATAGAATATGCCTTAAAAGATGAAAAGGTGGATTTACCCTGTGAGGTGAGTGTGATTTTTGTAGATAATGACAGTATAAAAGATATAAACAGGGAAAATAGAAGTATAGATAAGGTAACGGACGTGTTGTCTTTTCCAATGCTGGAATATCCAAAGGGCAGGGTGTTTAAAGATGTTTATATGCATCATGAGTTTCAGCCCGGTGATATGGATGATGGAAATTTAGTATTGGGGGATATAGCTGTTTCACTTGAAAAAGCAGAAGAGCAAAGTAGAGAATTTGATCATTCATTTTTAAGAGAGGTATGTTATTTGACGGTGCATTCACTGCTTCATCTTTTGGGATATGATCATATGGAAGAAAATGATAAAAGGGTTATGAGAAAGAGAGAAGAGGAAATATTACAGAAATTTAAGCTTTAAAAGTTTGATTTTAAATTCTGTAAATGGTGATTGTACAATGAAAGTTAAAAAATTGTTAGATAGTTTCAACTATGCCATTGAAGGTATAATATATTCTGTTAGAACCCAGAGAAATATGAAGATACATATGATAGCAGCTGTTTTGGTACTTACTATGTGTTTCTTTTACGATTTAAGCAAAATAGAAATTTTAGCTGTTATAATAGCTACAAGCATGGTTATTATGGCAGAGCTTTTTAATACAGCTGTGGAATTTGCCATAGATGCCACTACAAATTACTATCATCCTCTGGCTAAGATTGCTAAAAATGTAGCAGCAGGCGGAGTGCTTATTGCAGCTGTAAATGCTGTAGTAATAGGCTATATAATATTTTGGGATAAATTGAAATATATAAACTTTATGGTTATAAAAAAGGTTAAAAATACAAATCCCTATACCATATTTATAATACTTGCCATTGTATGTATAACCACTATAATTATAAAAGCTGTTTTTGGAGAAGGTACTCCTCTTAAAGGAGGAATGCCCAGCGGACACAGTGCAGTAGCTTTTTCTATAGCTACAACTATAGCTCTAATAACAGGACAGCTGACAGTGGTTATCTTAAGCTATCTCATGGCTTTCATAGTGGCCCAGAGCAGAGTGGATTCAGAAGCTCATTCTATTACGGAAGTATTTTTTGGAGCGGTATTCGGCATTTTAATAACAGTGTTTTTATTTACGATATTTGGATAAACAAGGAGAAGATTTATGTTTAAATCAGGATTTATTACAATAATAGGAAGGCCTAATGTGGGAAAGTCCACATTGCTCAACAGCATTATGGGAGAAAAATTATCAATTGTCTCCTGCAAACCTCAAACCACTAGAAATAACATAAATACAATTTTAACACAGCATAATTTCCAGTTGATTTTTGTGGATACTCCAGGTATACATAAACCAAAAGATAAGCTGGGAAATTACATGGTTAAATCTGCTGAGAATTCTATTAAGGATGTAGATTTGGTACTTTTTTTAACTACTCCCCAGGTGGAAATTGAAAGCGGAGACAGATATATTCTGGAGAATATTAAGAAAAGCAGCCTACCTGTATTTCTAGTGTTGAATAAAATAGACGAAAATCCTGCCCCTAGGGTAGCGGAAACTTTAAAAAATTATTCTGAGTTTTTTGATTTTAAGGAAATAATACCTATATCTGCATTGAAGGAAAAGAACATACCGGAATTAATAGACCTTATGGTAAAGTATATGCCGGAAGGACCTAAATATTACCCCGATGATGCTATTACCGACAAACAGGAAAAATTTATAGTAGCCGAAATTATAAGAGAAAAGGCACTTAGGCTTCTCTCAAAGGAAGTTCCACATGGTATAGCTATTGAAATAGTTTTTATGAGAAAGGATTCCAAGGGAATATATAATATAGAGGCAAATATACTTTGTGAAAAAGAATCACACAAGGGAATAATAATAGGCAAAAAGGGTTCCATGCTGAAAAAGATATCCACCTATGCAAGAATGGATATTGAAAAATTTCTAGATTCCAAGGTTTACCTGCAGGTCTGGGTGAAAGTCAGAAAAGAGTGGAGGGATAGTGACAGGCTGCTGAAAGAATTAGGATATAAAATATAATAGGGAGATGATTCTCTGGCCATATTTAAAACTAGAGCTGTAATAATAAAAACACAGGATATAAAGGAATCTGACAAATTAGTTTGGCTTTTTACTGAGAAACTTGGCAAAATATCCACTATAGCCAGGGGAGTAAAAAAGGGCAAAAACTCATTATTTTCAACTACCCTTCAGTTCTGTTATGGTGATTACGTGCTGTATAAGGGAAAGAGTTTATATGTGATAAACGAAAGCAGTTTAATAGATTCCTTTCAGGATTTACTGAATGATTTGAATGATTTAACTTATGCCTCCTATTTTTGTGAACTGGTGGATATAGCCATGAATGATGGAGAAAATAGTGAAGAGATGTTCAGATGTCTGGTTGCCTCATTTTATCTTATGAGAAGCCATGCAGTTGACATTGAAACTTTAGCCAGGGCATTTGAGTTGAAGATTTTACAAGCTACCGGCTACGGGCTTAATTTTGACTATTGTATTATGTGCAGAAAAAAGATAACCACATTTAATTATTTGAGTCTTCAGTATTTAGGAGGGGTCTGTGATAAATGCAAAAAAGTAAACGGCCTGCACATAGATTATGCTACAAGCAGTGCACTCAAATATTTATCAAAAACTTCTCTTGAAAATGTATATAAAGTTATATTGTCTGATAAGGTAAAGAAAGAGTTGTATAAGGCTTTGAAATTGATTATTTCTCAAAATTATTTTAGAAGACCTAAAAGTCTTGATATTCTGGAATATCTTATAAATTTTGAAAAAAATAAAATCTAAAAAGGAGAGAAAAATATGAGCGAGATAACATTGGAAAAAATTGATATTATAAGAGAGAGAACAGGAGTGAATTATTCTGAGGCAAAGGAAGCGTTGGAAGTTTGTGAAGGAAATGTAGTTGATGCTCTAATATACATAGAGCAAAATAAAAAATCAGCTAAGGATAATTTGTATACTACAAAAGATGAATTTTTAGAGTGGTTAAAGGATCTGGTTAATAAGGGAAATGTAAATAGACTAAAGATAAAAAAAGGTGAGAGAGTGGTAGTGGATATTCCTGTGAATGCAGGTATTGCAGCAACATTGACAGCACTTATATGGCCGCCGCTTATAGCTATAGGAATACTTACTGCTGTGATTACACAGGTGACTATAGAGATAACTAAGGACGATGGAACTGTAGAAGTGGTAAATAAGATAATAAAAGGCGGAGTGAAGAGCACTGTAAGTGATATGAAGGATAAGGTGTTTGATGCAGCAGCTTCAGTTAAGGATAAATTTAAACATAAAGAGAATGAGCAAAATAAAAACACATATAAATATACTGTAAAATTTGATGATATAGATGACAACGAAAAAGGATATGAGGAAGGTACTGACAAGGATAAAAATTAGAGTTATATAATATAAGCACATTTAAAACACATATATGAATAGTATATAATTTGAAATTTATTCATAATATTGAATAAAATAATATTTGTGTACTATTCATGTATATATATGTGGTATAATAATTTTATGAATTATAACTTGGAAATTAATATTAGATTCCTCTTAGTAAATATGTGTACAATTTATTGATTTACTACAAAGAGAGAGGGTGGACATCATTAAATTATCACCGAGACAAGAGAAAATAATAAAATTAGTAAGGGATCATGCACCAATAACAAGTGAACAGCTTGCATCCAAGCTAAGCGTTACAAGAGCAGCATTGAGGCCGGATCTGGCTATACTCACAATGACTGGCATATTGGAAGCAAAACCTAAAGTAGGGTATATATATTCTAGAAAACCTTCCTATAGTTTAATATATGATTATATAATGAATATAAAAGTAAGTGATATAATGTCAAAACCAGTAGTAGTGGATGAAAATACTACTGTTTATGATGCCATAGTATATTTATTTTTAAATGATGTTGGTACCTTGTTTATAGAGAATAAAGGACTTCTCATAGGTGCTGTTTCCAGAAAGGATTTTCTGAAGATATCTATAGGGAGTACTGATATGCATAAAATACCTGTTGGAATAATAATGACTAGAATGCCGAACATAATATTTGTTGAAAAGGATGACGTTGCTTACATGGCAGCTAAAAAGATAATGGAGCATGAAGTGGATAGCCTTCCGGTTGTAGAAAAATCCCGAGATGAATCAAATAATGAGGTGCTTAAAATTGTGGGCAAAGTTTCAAAAACAAATATAACAAGGCTTTTTGTAAAAATAGGGGAAAATAAATAAGTTAGTGAACGGAATAATTATCCGTTGACATATATAAAAATATGCAAAATTTTTTAAAAGAGGGGATGTGTTCTATATGGAAGATAAGAAGTATGTTTATCTTTTCAATGAGGGAAATGCGGGTATGAGAAACCTATTGGGAGGAAAAGGAGCCAATCTGGCGGAGATGACAAACCTTGGAATACCTGTTCCTGATGGATTTACTATATCTACAGAAGCTTGTACTAAATATTATGAAGATGGTAAAGTAGTATCAAAAAATATTGTAGATGAAATTTATGCTGCACTTAAAAAAATGGAAGAGAAAACAGGCAAGGAATTTGGAAATATAGAAAATCCGCTGCTGGTTTCTGTAAGATCAGGAGCAAGAGTTTCCATGCCGGGAATGATGGATACCATACTTAATTTAGGATTAAACGATGACACTGTGAAAGGATTAAGTAAACTGACAGGAAACGAAAGATTTGCCTATGATTCCTATAGAAGATTTATTCAGATGTTTTCAGATGTAGTTATGGGCATTGAAAAGAGAAAATTTGAAGATATACTGGATGATGCCAAGGATGCCAAGGGTGTTAAATATGATACTGAACTGGGGGCATCCGATTTAAAAGAAATAATCAAAAAATTTAAAAAAATTTACAGCAGGGAAATGGGAAGTGATTTCCCACAGGAACCTAAAGAACAATTAATTAAAGCTGTTACTGCTGTGTTTGGATCCTGGGAAAACCCAAGGGCTATAGTATATAGAAGATTAAATGATATTTCAGGTAAATGGGGTACCGCTGTAAACGTACAATCCATGGTATTTGGCAACATGGGAGAAACTTCAGGCACTGGTGTTGCATTTACTAGAAATCCTGCCACAGGGGAAAAATCCATATTTGGCGAATATCTTATAAACGCACAGGGGGAAGATGTAGTTGCGGGAATAAGAACACCTCAGCCTATAACAAAATTAAAAGAAGATCTTCCGGAATGTTATTCTCAATTTATGGATATAGCCCAGAAACTGGAAAACCATTACAAGGATATGCAGGATATGGAGTTTACTATAGAACAGGGAAAATTATATTTTCTGCAGACCAGAAATGGAAAGAGAACGGCACAATCTGCACTTAAGGTAGCAGTTGATATGGTGGAAGAAGGCCTTATAAATAAAGAAGAGGCAATACTTAAAGTTGAGCCTAAACAATTGGATACACTTCTTCACCCAAATTTTGACAGCAGTGAACTGAAAAAAGCAGCTGTAATAGCAAAGGGTCTTCCGGCATCTCCAGGAGCTGCTTGTGGAAAAATATATTTTACAGCAGAGGACGCTAAAAAGCATCATGATCAGGGGGAAAAGGTAATACTGGTAAGATTGGAAACATCTCCGGAGGATATAGAAGGCATGGCAGCTTCAGAGGGCATACTTACAGTAAGAGGCGGTATGACTTCCCATGCAGCTGTTGTAGCCAGGGGAATGGGAACTTGTTGTGTAGCTGGGTGCGGGGATTTGATTATAAATGAAGACACAAAAAGTTTTCATGGATCAGGCAGGATATACAAAGAGGGGGATTACATATCACTAGATGGCAGTACTGGAAATGTATATGGAGAACCTATAAAGACAGTATCTCCTGAAATATCGGGGTATTTCGGTACATTTATGAAATGGGCCGATGATATAAGAAAATTGGGAGTTAGAACCAATGCTGATACTCCAAGAGATGCCAAACAGGCAGTAGAATTTGGAGCAGAGGGAATAGGGCTCTGCAGAACGGAGCATATGTTCTTTGATGAAGATAGAATACCGGAAATGAGAGAAATGATAGTTTCTAAAACGGAAAGACAGAGAAGAAAGGCACTGGATAAACTTTTACCAAGACAAAGAGAAGACTTTATCGGCATATATGAGGCTATGGAAGGAAGGCCTGTGACAATTAGGTTTCTTGATCCCCCATTACATGAGTTTTTGCCAAGCAATACAGGTGATATACAGGACTTGGCCAAGGAAATGGGAATAGGCTTCCAGGAATTAAAGGATACTATAGAATCTCTTCATGAGTTCAACCCTATGATGGGTCACAGAGGATGCAGATTGACTGTTTCATATCCGGAAATAGCTGAAATGCAGACTAGAGCTATTATAGAAGCTGCTATAGATGTTAAAAAGAGAAAGGGATATAATATAGTACCAGAGATAATGATACCTCTTATAGGAGAGATAAAGGAATTAAAATATGTTAAGGATATAGTTGTGAAGGTGGCAGATGAAATAATAAAAAATAGCGGAATGGAATTAAAATATCAGGTTGGAACCATGATAGAAATTCCCAGGGCTGCCCTTACTGCAGATGAGATAGCAACTGAAGCTGAGTTTTTCTCATTTGGAACCAATGATTTGACTCAAATGACCTTTGGATTTTCAAGGGATGACTCAAGCAAGTTTTTAAATGCATATTATGATAAAAAAATATATGAATTCGATCCATTCCAGAAAATAGATCAGATTGGAGTGGGAAAACTTGTGGAAATGGCTGTGAAGTTAGGTAAGAAAACAAGACCCGACATACATCTTGGAATATGCGGTGAACATGGGGGAGATCCTTCATCAGTAGAATTTTTCCACAATGTGGGACTCCATTATGTCTCTTGTTCCCCATTTAGGGTGCCTGTGGCAAGATTGGCTGCAGCTCAGGCCCAGGTAAAAAATCCAAGACAATAATATAAATTTACAGCCAGAGGATAATAGGCAAAGCTTTACTGTGTTATTAACCGGTCTTTCCGTTTTTATGGAGAGGCCGGTTTTGTAATCATGTAGATATTGATAAAAATTATAAAAAGGTAGTGTGGAACTTTTTTTCTGTGTATTTTCCAAGTCCTATTGCAAATTCAAGCTGATTTATGCAGTTGGCAGAGGATTTTTTTAATAAGTAAAAAAAGGAATTATGATTACATTTTAATATATTATTGTAATAATCTCTGGATATTTTCCAAAATTTCTGAGGAAAAGCCAGGTATGAGATAATATATTTATAGTCATCCAAATTCAACGGAAAAATTTTCTCATATAATTCCAGACAGGATATAGTTGTATCCAGCTTCCAGTTGGTAGTGTTTCTTTTTAAAAATCTTCTTAAAAAATAAGATATATCATGGGCGCAATAGGCCATGCTGCATTTGTCAAAATCAATTACCCAGATGTCATTGCTTTCATCAAATATTATATTTTTATTTACATAATCCAGATGGCACAGGCAGGTGCCAAGTTTTTTGTAATCAATAGTGGAAGATATTCTAGTTGATATTTTAGCCAGTATAGAATTGGTCTCAAAATATTGTAAAAATAACGCAGAGAATTTATCCTTATATTTAAAAGCCAGATTTGAACAGTTTAAAATTTGACTGAAGTGCTTTTCAAAGGATACATATATATTTTCAAAATTTACTCTTTTAAAACTCCCCTCAATTGGAATAAAGCTTTTGCTTGTACTATGCATTCGGGATAAATTGGAGACTGCATGAAATAGATGTGTATTGTTGTCATAATTACATTTTGTGCCAATTATCCAGGGAGTCATTATAAAGAGCATTTCCTTGTATTTTACAAATCGTTCTCTATGTGCCGTAGGTAATATTCTAGGGACTCTGATTTCATTTCGAAAAAGCCATTCTATGGCAGAATATACAAAGAGCAAATTACCTTCATCAAAATATACTTTTTTTAAGCAATAACTTTTATTTAAATAGTCTATTTTATATACAGCTCTTTGTTTATCCGTATCTTTAAATTTAACTCTAGTTATATTTGCATTGACCATATTATAATGAGGCAGGACGTATTTTTTTACGTTTTCCTCAGATAATAAATCCATATAAAGCTCCTTAAAAGTTCTTTCTCTATAATAATATTAAAAGTTTCTTCATATTATACATTTCCCATAAAAAAAGGAGTTTTTAAATATGAAATAGAATAAATTCATGAGGTGAATTATATGAATGTAAGAGAAAAAATAGAAAAAAAGGAAGAGTTGATATTAATACCTCAAGCTGCTTTTTCCATTAAAACAGAGGGAAGAGATGTTAAAGAAAAAAAGGATGATATTAGAACTGATTATATGGTGGACAGGGATAGAATAATACACAGTAAATCATTTAGAAGGCTTAAGCATAAAACTCAGGTGTATATAAAGACACCGGGAGATCATTATAGAACCAGGCTTACTCATACATTGGAGGTAAATCAAATAGGAAAAACAATAGGTAAGGGAATAGGACTGAATGAAGATTTAATAGAGGCTATAGCAATGGGCCATGATATAGGGCATGTAGCTTTTGCCCACAGTGGTGAGGAGCTTCTGGATAAACTTCTGCCGGAAGGGTTCAAACACAATGAAAATAGTGTAAGGGTGCTTACTAAAATAGAAAAGCAGGGAAGAGGACTTAATCTGACAGAAGAAGTATTGAACGGCATATTATATCACAGTGGATTTTCAAGTAAGTCAAAGGCTTCTACCTTGGAAGGACAGGTAGTTAGATATAGTGACAAGATAGCTTATGTGAATCATGATATAGATGATTCTATAAGAGCAGGGTTATTGGATCCAAAAGATATACCTCAGATTTCGGTAAAATTACTTGGAAGCAGTAACAGTGAGAGAATAAATACTTTGGTGAAAGACTGCATTTATACTACTATGGGAAATATTAAAAATGGGTCAAAACAGGTAGCTTTAAGTGATGAAGTATTTAATGCACTTTATATTTTAAGAAATTTTATGTTTGAAAGGATCTATAAGGGAGATATACTTAAATCCGAGAGAAATAAAGCCAAATTTGTGCTGGAGCAGGTGTTTAACCACTTTTTCAAATATCCGGATAAAATGCCGCAATTTTATTTAGGTATTGTAGAAAAAGAGGGACTCTATAGAGGGGTGTCGGATTATATATCCGGAATGAGCGATGATTATTGTCTTATAATGTTTCATAATATATATGTACCTAAATTTGTTATATATTAAAGAATAATTTTCATAATTATATGGGTAAAATACAATTAACAATACAGGAAGATAATAGTATAGAGTAAAAATTAAATATTTATCTTATTGAAGGATATTTAATTTTTGTAAAGAATATATATAATATATTCTACTTCAAAAATAAAAAAATTTATTGTTAAAGAAGGAATATAGTAATTTATGTCGAATATATTTATTCTTGAACATAATAATTTAAGATAGGTGGGATTATTTAGTGATATCGGAAGATGTCATTCAAAAAGTAAAAGATGAAAATGATATAGCAGACGTAATATCTGAAAGTGTAAAACTTAAAAAATCAGGCAGAAATTACTTGGGATTGTGTCCTTTTCACCACGAAAAAACTCCTTCTTTTAGCGTATCCAGAGATAAGCAGATATATAAGTGCTTCGGATGTGGTGAGGCAGGCAATGTGTTCACTTTTGTAATGAAATCTAAAAATTTGAATTTTCCAGAAGCAGTAAAGTTACTGGCGGATAGAGCAAATATAGATATAGATTTTGACGAAGATAAAGATAATACTAGAAAGGATACATTTCAAAAACTTTATAAATTAAATGTAGAAGCTGCAAGATACTTTTTTAATTGTTTGAAAAAAAACAAAAAAGCCAGAGATTATTTGTCGAATCGAGGCATAACTGAAAATACCATAAAAAAATTCGGCCTGGGATATTCTATTGACAGCTGGAATAATATGCTGATCTTTTTAAAGAACAAAGGATTTACAGAACTGGATATGGTTTCTGCTGGACTTATAGTTAAAAGCAAAAAAGAAAATTATTATGACAGATTTAGAAATAGAATAATTTTTCCTGTATTTGACAGGAGAGGAAGAGTGATAGGGTTTGGAGGAAGAGTGCTGGATGACTCAAAGCCTAAATATTTAAATTCACCGGAGACCCCTCTTTTTAAAAAAGGGATAAATCTCTATGGATTGAATTTTGTCATGAAAAATGATTTTTCAAGAGTGATTATAATTGTAGAAGGATACATGGATTGTATAACTCTGCACCAGTGCGGCATAACAAATGCTGTGGCTTCTTTGGGAACAGCTCTTACTGTAAATCAAGCCAGGCTTATGGCAAGATATGCAGATAAAGCAATAATATCCTACGATGCGGATACAGCAGGCCAGATGGCTGCAATTAGGGGAATGGATATACTTAAAGATGCCGGATTGGAAGTTGAAGTTCTGCAGATACCAAAGGGGAAGGATCCGGATGAATTTATCAGAAATAATGGGAGAACAGACTTTCTAAGGCTTGTAGATAAAGCCCTGCCTCTTATAGAATATAGAATTGAAAATGTAAAAAGAAATATAAATTTTAATAATCCTGAAGGTACTATAAAGTATGTAGAGGAAGTACTTAAAGTATTGGTTAAGGTAGATCCTATAGAAAGAGAAATATATTTAAAAAGATTATCAGAAGAAACAGGTATAAGAGATCAGGTGCTTTATGATATGTTAAATAGAAGCAATGTTCAAAAAAATGTAAAAAAAGATGAAAATATGAATATAGATGCAGGTTTTGGACAAAAATTATATTTAGAGCCAGCTTATTTAAAGGCAGAGAGAGCTCTTTTGAAATTAATTATGGAAGATGATATGGCTTTTAAATATTCATTGGATAAAATAAAAGAAGATGATATTATATTGAAAAGTCATAAAAAAATATATCAATATATAGTGGAAAACATGGAATATGATATAGAAAAGAGGAAAAGACGAATTGAAATAAAGTGTAATGATCCTGATACGTCTAAAGAATGGATTGAAATTATGGATACTGAAGTTTTATATGATAATTATGACTACAAGAGCTTACTGGATAATTTTGTAAATAAGATTAAAAAACATAGATTAGAGAAATCTAAAGATTATATCATCAGTAAAATAAAAGAGTATGAATCTGGAGGAAAATTAAAAGAATCTTTAGAATTGGCTCAAAAGTTAATTGAAATACAGAAAAGGATTGGTGGAATGCAGTGATGGTTAAAGGAGGCAAGAAAATGAAGGATAAAAGTTCAAAGATACAGCTGGTCAGAAAACTTATGGAAAAGGGAAAGAAAAATGGTACTTTAACTTATAAGGAAATAATGGACGAATTGGAAGAGGTGGACTTAAGTCCTGAGCAGATAGAGAAAATATATGAAGCACTTGAATCAATAGGAGTGGAAGTAACAGGGGATATGGGTGAGGCGGAAGTAAGTGAGAAAACCCTGGACTTGTCAGTTCCGGAAGGTGTAGCCATAGATGATCCGGTTAGAATGTACTTAAAGGAAATAGGTAAAGTTCCTTTGCTTTTGCCAGAAGAGGAAGTATCTCTTGCAAAGAGAATAGAAAAAGGAGATCAAATTGCTAAAAAGAAGCTGGCAGAGGCTAATTTAAGGCTGGTTGTCAGCATAGCAAAGAGATACGTGGGCAGGGGAATGTTATTTTTGGATTTAATCCAGGAAGGAAATCTAGGTCTTATAAAGGCAGTAGAAAAGTTTGATTATAGAAAGGGCTATAAATTCAGCACATATGCTACCTGGTGGATAAGGCAGGCAATTACAAGGGCAATTGCAGATCAAGCCAGAACCATAAGAATACCTGTTCATATGGTGGAAACCATAAATAAGCTTATCAGGGTTTCAAGACAACTGCTTCAGGAATTAGGAAGGGATCCCCATCCTGAAGAGGTAGCTGAAATAATGGAAATGCCTGTAGATAAAGTTAGGGAGATTATGAAAATAGCACAGGAACCTGTATCACTTGAAACGCCTATTGGGGAAGAAGAAGACAGTCATCTTGGAGATTTTATACCAGATGATGAGGCACCGGCACCGGCAGAAGCAGCAGCTTTTACAATGCTTAAGGAACAACTTATAAATGTGCTGGATACTTTAACACCAAGGGAGGAAAAGGTCTTAAGACTCAGGTTTGGGTTAGATGATGGAAGAGCCAGAACTTTAGAGGAAGTTGGAAAAGAGTTCAATGTAACCAGGGAGAGAATAAGGCAAATAGAGGCCAAGGCACTTAGAAAGCTGAGACATCCAAGCAGAAGCAAAAAATTAAAGGACTATTTAGATTAAAGCACCCATGGAAGGTGCTTTTTACTGCCATGGTTATTATGTATTGAGAATATGGTAAGCTGACATGTGATCTATGCTATAATAATTAATAAAGAAGGTGATAATAGAGTGAAAATTATCTATAAGGCTGCAAGAGGAGTAGGAGTGTATTTTATTATAGGCTTGATGGTTTTATATGACGCTCTATTGATAATTTTAATAAATTTTGCAGACTCTTATGAAATATATAATTTATTAAAATTGGCATTGATATCTCTGAATATATATCAGCTTTATTATATTATTGTCTGTGGAACCCTTAAATACTCAATGGATGAGGATAATTTGTATATAACCAGTGCATTGGGACTTAAAAATGAAAAAATTCCATTTTCCAACATTCAGATGTATCAAAAATCACAGGGTCATGTAAAAGGAGTAAAACTAGCAGGGTATGGTAAAAGCAAATTTGCTATAGGAAGATCATTTATTGATAAAATAGGCAATACTTACATGTTTGTTACTTCAAATAAAAATGTAATATATTTAAAGACAAACACTATGAATTATGGATTGTCTCCAGAAAGTTTTCAGGAATTTGAGGGAGAATTAAAAAAGAGGGAAATAAGTTGTTTTAAGTGGGAAAATAAATTAAATAAGAGCATTCCTATAAACAAGGAACCAAAATTTTTTGCACCATTTATAATTACAACTATAATAGTGATTATGCTTACTTTAAATCCCATAGCCATATACCTTGCCGGGAGATTACCGGATAAAATGCCTATTAGTTTTAATACGGGCTTTATTGCCGTAAAATTTGGTACAGGCAGGCAGTTTGCATTTAAGCAGATGGCTTATGGCCTCTTAAATATGGGAGTATTGTTTTGTATGTATTATGCAGGACATATTTATTCCAAATATGATAAAAAGTCTTCTTACAAATTTATATATATCTCTTTAATAGTAGCGGCATTTTATCTAATTATGCAGACAAAGATACTATATACTTTTAGATAGGAGATGCCATGTTTAAATATTGAAGTCCAGAGCTCAAATATCAAATCAACTTTAATTGTGAACGGTGAATTATGAATTAATTGGAATGGAGAATTTTATGGATATTAGTTTAAGACTTAAAATTGTGGCACAGATGGTGGATAATTGTAACTGTGCAGCGGATATAGGTACAGATCATGGGTATATTCCCATTTATCTGATAAAAAATCATATTTGCAGGAGGATCATAGCATCCGATATAAACGTGGGGCCTATAAAAAGAGCAAAGCTTAATATAAGGCGTGAAAATTTGGAACACAAAATAGATTGCAGGCTTGGAAGCGGACTTTCTACCATAAGCCCAGGTGAAGCTGATGAAGTAATAATTGCAGGTATGGGTGGAAATCTTATACGTGATATAATAGAAAATCACATGGAGGTATTTAAAAAGTCAAGAGCTTTCATACTTCAGCCCATGCAAAATTCAGAAGTACTGAGGGAGTATATTTATAAAAGGGGATTTAAAATAGCAGATGAAGAATTATGTATTGACGAAAATAGATTTTATGAGATAATAAAGATAGAGTATGATAATGTTGTAAAAAAGGTAGACAGCATATTTTATGAAGTGGGAAAAATACTGGTAGAGAAAAGACACAAATATCTCTTTGAATTTATAGAAAACAAAATAAAAAATTACAGCAAGATAATTTTAGCCATAAAAGACAATACAGAATTGGCAAATAAAAGGAAGAAAGATTTAGAAACGAGAATAAAGAGATTGCAGGAGTTGGTATCATGTATCTAAAAATAAGAGATATACATAACATGGTGGAAAGGCACGCACCCTCCATGCTTAAAGAAAGTTATGACAACGTGGGCCTTATGGTAGGCGATATGGAGTGCAGTGTTACTTCTGTGCTGGTTTCTTTGGATTGTACATTGAAAGTAATAGAAGAGGCAAGACAAAATAACTGCAATCTCATATTTACCCATCATCCGCTGTTATTCAAAAGACCGGATACTATAACTGCAGATACCCTCATTGGTGAAAAAATAATAAAATTAATAGAAAATCATATAAACGTTTATTCCTGCCATACCAATCTTGATTCTGCAGAGGGAGGAATAAATGATATAATTATGGAATTGCTTGGTTTAAACTGTAATAATGTGGTGGAACCCTCAAAAAATCAGGGCGAAAGAGAATGTAAAGACGGTATAGGGAGGATCAGTGAACTTGAAGAACCCATTATTTTGAGTGAGCTCTGCAATAGAGTGAAAAAGTGTTTGGGAATACCTTCATTGAGATATGTAGGACATGAATTCAAGCTTATAAAAAAAATAGCGGTTATAAACGGAAGCGGTCAGAATTATATCAATGAAGCCGTATTACAAGGAGCTGATTGTATAATAACAGGGGATACTACTTATCATTATGTAAGTGACTTTCAGGAGCTGGGTATAGCTGTAATTGATAGTGGACACTTTGGAACTGAATGGCCTGCAATGAAAAAGGTGGCAGTACTTTTAGAAAATGAAATAAGATCTCTTGGATTTGAAAATAATGTGGTTTTGTCAAAAGTTAATATGGATCCGTATAAATATAAGTAGAAATGAAGTTGAATTCATTTCTACTTTTTTAATATAGAAAATTTGGATTATAACAGCAAAAATTATTAAAAATACCGTACTGATAAACACATAAGGAGGAAATGAATGTTAGATTTACTTTTGAAAATTCAGCAAAATAGAGAGACCATAAAGAAGATAAAAAAAGTTCTAAAAGAAGAATCAAATAATAATCTTATGAAAAAAATGAAAAGAGAGTTTGAGGGGGAAAAGGCAAAATATAAGATTATAGACTCTAAACTTAAAGATGTTAGGCAAAGTATTGAAAAATTGGATAAAAAACTGGATGATTTAAAAGGGAATATGAAACTAGAGGAAGCTAAGCTTTATGGAAATTTAAAATACGATTTGAAGTTTATAAATACATTGGAGAAATCCGTGAAACTAAAAGAACATGAAATAAAAAGTTTGGAAGAAGAAAGCCTAAATGCATTATATGAAGAAGAAAACTTATTAAAAGAGAAGGAAATCATCAGGAGAAAATTAATAGATATAAAAGATGAGTTTTATAATAATAGGAAAATCATTAATGAGAAAATAATCAAAGCTAAAGAAGATATAAAAATAGCTGAACACCATATATCAAATTGTGAAAGAAAAGTTCCTAAAAAATTATTGGATAAGTTTAATGAATTATGTTCGGCTAAAGGTACCGGAGCTGCAGAATTGTCAAATGGAGTATGCCTTGGATGTAGAATGAAAGTATCTGCTATAACTATAGATGATATTAAAAATAATAAGGACATAGTTTATTGCGACAATTGTGGAAGAATAATATATTATCATCATGGTAGGCCATGTGAATAATGGGAACGTACCTGAATTTGATTTACACAAATCCAGGTACGTTATTTTTTGTATTCTCTCTGAACTGAAGATTTTTATCTAACTAAGTTCTGCATTTTGCCTGTCAGTTTTAAAATCGTATTCATCAGGCAGGATACAGATTGTTATATCTTATACAAGTTTGTGTATTTTTTCCGTGGTATCCCATTGTATGTTATATTTCTTCATTTTATTATATAATGTATTTCTGCTTATTTTTAAAATATTGGCTGTTTGTGAAATGTTACCATCCATTATTTGTAAAGCCTTTCTGATTTCCTTGATTTCAATATTTTCAAGGCTTTCAATTTTGTCCTCATTAGAAGTTCTATTTAATGATATTATTCCATTAAGCGAATTTTTTTGCAGGCCGTTCATTATTCTTTTTTCTCTAATGTTAATAACAAGATCCTTTAATATTATTAAATCGCCCTCGCAGAGATTAGACGCCCTTTCAATGCAATTTTCCAGTTCTCTCACATTACCGGGCCATTCATATGTCATAATATATTCCATAGCTTCTTTTGAAATTCCCTTTATGTTTTTATTCATCTTTGCATTCATTTTATATATAAAATAGTATAACAACTCATTTATATCTTCTTTTCTCTCTCTGAGAGGCGGCAGATAAATATTGAGTACATTTAATCTGTAATACAGATCTTTTCTAAAATTACCAGTATGACATTCAGCAAGCAGTTCCTTATTGGTTGCGCAAATTATTCGGGTATCAATATCTAATACATTGTTCCCGCCTATTCTTGTTATCTGTTTTTCCTGCAGCACACGTAAAAGTTTTGCCTGCATATAAAGGGGCATATCACCTATTTCATCTAAAAAAATAGTTCCGCCATTTGCAAGTTCAAATTTGCCAGGATGTCCTCCTTTTAATGCTCCTGTAAAAGCACCCTCATCGTACCCGAATAACTCACTTTCCATAAGTTCACCTGGTATAGCTGCACAGTTTATTGAAATAAAAGGATTGTTTTTTCTGTCGCTTGCATTGTGAATGGACTCTGCAAACAATTCTTTGCCGGTACCGCTTTCTCCCTGTATCATAACATTGGAATAACTTTTTGCTGAGATTTTAGCAAGTTTTATACTTTTTCTCATAGCGTTGCTTTTTCCTATAATATCATTAAAATTAAATCTTGCACAAGTACCAGCTGTATTTTTAAATTTTTGCTTTTTTTTGTCTATTTTTCTAAAAACATCTACTACCCCTATAATATTGCCTATTTCATCCCTGATTATATTGGCGGATTTTACAAAATGGAGCTTGATCCCATCTTTGTTTTTTACAATAAACTCCTTGTCAATATAACCTTGTTTGTTTTTAAAGACATCTAAAATTACCGGATGAAAGTCCACAACGTTTGTAATAAGTTTGTCTATGGATTTTTCTCTATCTACCTCCAAAATTTTTGCTCCAACATCATTAATATATTTTACAATTCCACTGGCATCTATTGTCATAAGTCCATCTGAAATACACTTTACCAGAGCATTTTCGTAATTGTTTTTAAGTATCAATTCGTTCTTGGTCTGTTCAATTTCTATGCTTGTTTCAATTGCTTTGGCAGTAGATACCACCATACCAAGTGTATGCGTGCTGCTATTAACCTTGTATCCTCTGACACCAATAGCTCCAATAATTTTTCCATGGTTTTTGATTGGTGCAGAAGTGCATGTCCAATCATGATTCATAATACAGTAATGTTCATTTCCTGAAATCTGAACGGGTATACCCTCTCTTAAGCATGTGTTAATGGAATTATTGCCTACATGGATTTCATCCCAAAGGGAACCCTTTGTAAAATTAATCTTGTCTGCAATATTTTCAATTATGTTATCGTCAAACATCAATTCAAGAATACATGCCTTAGAATCACTGAGTACTACTGCAAAACATGTTCCTTTGACGTAAGAGTATAAAGATTCAATATATGGCTTGGCAAAACTTATAAGTTTAATGTTTTTCATGAGAATTTCTTCTAAGGCCTTTCCCTCATATTTCTTAGCACATTTTTTTTGAAAGGGACTTACTCCAAATTCTATACACCTTTTCCATCCTCGTAGCACATAGTCCTTATGATCTGTTATGCTTAACTGGTCTAACAAGTCTGCATTGATATTTCTGTTGACATTACTCCCTTTAATATACATAAATCTCCTCCATTCTGTAATAACTCACTTTTTATAAAAATGAATTATTGCTAATATGTGATACGACTCATTTTTGTTTTCAAATTTTAACTGTCATCATCAAGCATCAAAAGGTGTATATGTTTTTCAAAATAGATATACAGCAATAATACTATAAGCTCAAAGTAATAGAAGAAAGTGAAAATACTATTATATAATTGTTATTTATGATAGTAGAACTAAAAATTGCCACATAAGGTTTTTAATAATAGTTTCATGTAAAACGTTTTCTTAATTGCAATATACCTTTAAATTGCATTTGAAATAAAAGACCATAAAATTATATAATATCATCAATCTAATTATAATAGATATTTTGTTTATAGGGAAGATGTTTTTGCTATCTCTATAAAATATGTTAAGAAAATTAGCAATGCTCAAAAAGTAAACATATAGTGTGAAAGTTTTGAGCATTGCCAATTTTACCATTTTAACTGATGAGATGAGCCTCAACTTAAGATTATTCAATACAGCCAGCTGCATTATAAGATTTTGGCATGGTATATGCTCATATGATATTGTGTAATAAAATAAAGGATAACAAGGAGGTATTATTGTTTTGACAGAGTTGGATAAACATTTAATAATTAACTTTTATAAGACAATGACTAAAATTAGAACTTTTGAAGAGAATATTGAAAGTTTGTCTTTGGCAGGAGAGATACCTGGATTTGTTCACTTGTACATAGGTGAAGAAGCAATAGCTACAGGAGTATGTGCAAATTTAACTGATAAAGACTATATCGAGAGTACTCACCGTGGACATGGACATACAATTGCAAAAGGAGCAGACATCAATAGAATGATGGCTGAAATATTTGGACGTGAAACAGGATTTTGCAGAGGAAAAGGAGGATCCATGCATATTGCAGATTTTAATGTAGGTATGCTGGGAGCAAATGGTGTTGTTGGAGGAGGCTATAACTTAGCAGTGGGTGCGGCTCTTGCTATCAAATACCAGAACAAACAGGATGTTTCCGTAGTTTTTTTCGGAGATGGTGCTTCTAATAGAGGAACTTTTCATGAAGCAGCAAATTTTGCATCTGTTTTTAAACTCCCTGTAATATTTGTCTGTGAAAATAACAAATGGGCTTCCACTACACCATATAAAACAACTACATCTGTGGAAAATATAGCAGATAGGGCTGCAGGTTATAATATGCCTGGTGTCATGGTGGATGGCAATGATGTATTTCAAGTTTACAAAGTGGCACAGGAAGCTATTGAGAGAGCAAGGCATGGTGGCGGACCTACACTTGTAGAAGCTAAAACTTATAGAATCAAAGGCCATTTTGTAGGGGATCCAGAAAAATATAGAACAAAAGAAGAAGTAAAAGAACAGTTTGAAAAAAATGATCCAATTAAAAACTTTGAATCAAAAGTGTTAGAAAAAAAATTAATGACAAGGGAAGAAATGGACGCAATTAAGGCAGAAGCAAAGAAAGGTCTTGAAGAAGCTATAAAATTTGCAAAGGATAGTCCATTCCCGGATCCATCAGAATTGTATGAAGATTTATATGTATAAAAGGGGGATGACATAGATGAGAAATATAACGTTTTCAGAAGCAACACGTGAGGCAATGGAAGAAGAAATGTCCAAAGATGACAAAATATTTATTATGGGTGAAGATATAGCAAGGCAAGGTGGAATTTTTGGACAGTTCAGGGGTCTTCCTCAAAAGTTTGGGAATGAAAGGGTGAAAGATACTCCAATTTCAGAGACAGCAATAATAGGCACTGCTATTGGAGCTGCATTAGCAGGAATGAGACCAGTTGCGGATATGCATTTTGCAGATTTCATGGGAGTTGCAATGGATGAATTTTTTAATCAAATGGCAAAAGTCAGATATATGTTTGGAGGGCAATGCAGGCTTCCATTAGTAGTAAGAGCACCTGATGGACTCTCAATTCAAGGTGCAGCTCAACATTCTCAAAGCATTGAATCATGGTTTATGCATATTCCCGGGCTTAAGGTTGTTATACCGTCAAATCCGGCAGATGCAAAAGGGCTTTTGAAAGCTGCATTAAGAGATGATAATCCAGTAATATATTTTGAAAATAAAATGCTTTATCCACAAAAAGGACCTGTGCCTGAAGGAGAATATATAGCTGAGATTGGGAAAGCCAAGGTAGTTAGAGAAGGTAAAGATGTAACCGTTGTTTCTTATTCCATAAAGATGCAGCAGGCACTTGAAGCAGCTGATATTTTATCAAAAGAAGGAATAAGTGTGGAAGTTATAGATCTTATGACCATATCTCCAATAGATAAAGAGACCATTTTAAATTCTGTAAAAAAGACCAATAGATTTGCAGTGCTTCACGAAGCTGTAAAACAGGGGGGAGTTGGTGCAGAATTATCCTCCATAGTTGCAGAGGAGGCAATGGACTATTTAGATGCACCAATAGTAAGAATTGGAGCACCTTTTACACCAATACCTTTTTCACCGACATTAGAAAACGAATACAGGACAAAAACAAGCGATGTTGTAGATAAAATAAAAGGAATGTTTTCATAGGTAATGTGAACTTTTAAAATTTTGTAAAACAATTTGAAGGAATATAAAAATAGTTATATATTATGGGGGGACTGAAATATCTAAAACTGCACTTCCTCCCGAAAATATTCTATTAAGCGGATTTGATGCAAAAGGAAATATATTAATTAAGAGGAGGATTATAGATTATGACTTTTAATAGTAGCCTTACAAAACGAAAATACTTGAATGTTATTTTACCGCTATTTATGGGTTCTGTGTTAGCTTTCCTTGATCGTCTCAATATATCATATGCTGCTTTAACAATGAATAAGGATCTTGGATTTAGTGCTGAGGTTTTTGGAATGGGTGCAGGTATTTTGTTTTTTGGTTATGTTGTATTTGAAGTACCGGGAACTGTGTTTGCAGAAAAACACAGCCCGAGTAAATGGCTTGTTAGGATTATGCTTACATGGGGTTTGGTTACTAGTCTTATGGCCGTGGTGCACACTCCAATACAGTTTTATATTGTCCGCTTTTTAATAGGAGCTGCAGAAGCAAGTTTTTACCCTGTTTGTTATTCTGTTATCATTCCCCGTTGGTTTAATGGAAAGGAGAGACCTAAGGCAATTTCCATAATGTTGACTTCCTTACTTGTTTCAAATATTATTGGTTCTCCATTGGCGGGGGTGTTATTGGGACTCACATGGTTAAGCCTTGAAGGTTGGCAGATGTTATTTATATTGGAAGGTATTCTTGCAATAATTGTTGGAATTATATTTATTTTCTGGTTAAAAGATTCTCCAGAGGATGTGGATTGGTTGACAGAAGAAGAAAAGAAATCCATCACAGAAGAATATAAAAAGGAAATTAGTGCAAAGGATAATGTAAGAAAATATACTTTATGGCAGGCCATGGGTGACAAACAAGTTATTAAGATGTGCCTTATATACTTTTTATGGATTACTGGTTTCTGGGGGTTTGGATTCTGGCTGCCTACGGTGCTGAAGTCAGTATCAGGGTTAAGCAATTCCAGTGTGAGTTTTCTGATTATTATCCCTATGACCATAGCACTGATTGGTTTTATATTTAATGGAAGTTCTTCCTCCAAGACAGGAGAGAAGAGATGGCATGTGGCTATTCCCATGTTTATTGGAGCCGCCGGCATGGGTCTGGGGATAATTGTGACTAATCCTACTTTAAGTTTTATACTTACTTGTATTACAGCTATTGGGGTATATGTGGGAATGGGAGTTTGGTGGACTTATCCTACTTCATTCTTATCCGGGCCGGCAGCTGCTGGTGCCACAAGTTTGATTAACTCTGTAGGAAATTTAGGAGGGTGGTTTGGCCCTTATCTGGTTGGTTTTGTCAAAACTCATACAGGATCTTATACAGGTGCTTATATCTACTTGACAGTTTCACTATTTCTTGCAGGTATATTTATAGTAACTCTTCATAAGGTTTCATCTGATGAAGTAGAACCGGACAGCAATATGCCGAGCCAACCGACGCTGGATTGATACAGCAATTAATGATAAATTAACTTATTATTTTGAATCAGAGGGGTGTTTAATTTGAATTTTAAAAATAAAGTTGTAGTTGTTACAGGCGGCAGTCAGGGAATAGGAAAAGCTATATGCAAAGGTTTTGCAGGTGCAGGTGCAAAGGTTTCAATCCTTGATATCAAAGAAACAGAAACACAGGAGGTTGTAGATGAAATAAGGGAGAGCAATGGAAACGCTAAATTCTACAAGACAAACGTGATGGACAGCTCCTCCGTCAAAGATAGTTTTGATAAAATATTAAATGAATTTGGGGCTGTAGATATACTTGTTAATAACGCTGGAATTATTAATATAAAACCATATGAAGACGTAACAGAAAATGAGTATGATTTGATTATGGGTGTAAATTTAAAAAGCGTTTTTAATACCACCAAAATAGTGTTCCCTTTAATGAAAGAAAGAAAAAGCGGAAAAATTATAAATATTGCTTCTGTAGCTGGTAAACGGGGTGGTGGAATTTTAGGGAATACAGTATATGCTGCATCAAAGGCTGGAGTGATTGGACTTACAAAAGGATTGGCAAGAGAAGGAGGACCTTATGGAATAAATGTAAATGCAGTTTGTCCAGGACCAACAAACACACCTATGCTGAAAGAATTTAAAGGTGAAAAAAGGGATAACTTTTTAAACACAATACCTTTGAGAAAATTTGGCAAACCAGAAGGCGTTGCAAATATGGTAATGTTTTTGGCATCTGACTTGGCAGAATTTATTACTGGAGAAATTTCTGATGTAGATGGCGGCATAATGTTAGACTGATTTTCATCAAATCCTGGAAGAACTTATCAAGAGGTTCGGCATTGTCTATCATCCTCTTCTTTAGAAAAATGGGGGTGCTGGCAATGTTACCAGCTGGGGGATCAAAAATGAAGGTAACAGGCATAAAAGTGTATATATACTTTTAATACCTGTAATCCTGTAATATACTTGCCGTTTACATAATAACGGTAATTTTAAGAGGGGGAGTATATTTATGAAAGCATTGATGAAAATATCACCAACTCCGGGGTTGGAATTTAGGGAAGTAGAAAAACCCATACCTGAAAAAAATGAAGTTTTAATAAAAGTTAAAGCTGCAGCACTATGTGGTACAGATCTGCATATCATAGATTGGAATCCATGGGCTCAAAATTCGGGAATTAAATTTCCGTTAATTATCGGGCATGAATGCTGCGGTGAAGTTGTGGGAGCAGGAAAAGAAGCTGCGGGTTTTGAAATTAACGATCATGTTGCTGTTGAAACTCATATTCCATGTGGGAGTTGTCTGCAATGTCAGATTGGTGAACAGCATATCTGCAATAATCTTAAAATATTTGGAGTTAATACTAATGGATGTTTTGCAGAGTATGCCGTTGTTCCAGCGGCTTGTGCAGTAAAGATTCCCAAGGAAATTCCTTTTGAATTCGGGGCGGTTTTCGAACCTCTGGGGACTTCCTTTAGGGCTGCTCAAAAATGTGAAGTAGCTGGAAAAAATATAGCTGTTATAGGATGTGGTTCTATAGGGCTATTTGCAGTGGCTTCAGCTTCGTATATGGGAGCTGCCCGGATAATTGCCATGGATATCAGTTCTCCCCGTCTTGAAATTGCTAAAAAGCTTGGAGCTTCTACAGTAATTAATTCATCTACAGAAGATGTGACAAATAAAATTAAGGAAATTACAAAGGGTTATGGAGTAGATGCTATTATTGAATGTTCAGGAAATGTAGGAGCTATAAAACAGGGATTTGAGTTTTTAAGAAAAGGTGGTAAATATGCTCTCATTGGACTTCCAGGAAAAAGTATAAGTCTTGATCTTGGCAGTGAAATAATTTTCAAAGGGGCAACAATATTCGGTATTCATGGAAGGGAAATGTTTTCTACATGGTATGCACTTGAAAATGCTTTAGCTTCTGGAAGGTTTGATATATCACCTGTAATAACACATAAAATGGCACTGGAAAATTTCAAAAAGGGAATTGAGCTTGCAAAAAAAGGTACAGCAAGTAAAGTAGTATTTGTTCTTTAGGATACAGATGATTGATATAGAAAGAAGTGATTACTTTGAGTACAAGGCCCGAATGGTTGAAGATGAAAGCACCCGATAAAGAAGTGCTGGTTAAAATGGAGAATATTACAAGGGGACTTTCACTTCATACAGTTTGTGAAAGTGCAAATTGCCCCAATATAGGACAATGCTTTAAACATGCTACTGCCACTTTTATGGCAATGGGTGATGTTTGTACAAGAAATTGTAGATTTTGTGCCGTAGCCAAAGGGAAGCCATCACCGCTGGATGATGAAGAACCGGGGAGAATAGCTGCTGCAAGTAAAAAATTGAGCCTTAAACATATAGTTGTGACTTCCGTTACCAGAGATGATTTAAAAGATGGCGGAGCAGGACATTTTGCTAAAATCGTAAAAGAGATTAGGAAGGAAAATCCGGAATCAACTGTTGAGCTTTTGATACCGGATTTAAAAGGTAATTGGGAGGCTTTAAAGAAAATAATTGATGCAAAGCCGGATATACTTAATCATAATATTGAAACAATAGAATCTTTATATAAAAAAGTCAGGCCCATGGCAGTTTACGACAGATCCATTGAACTGTTAAGACAAGTGAAAATTTTTGATAAAAATGTATATACGAAATGCGGTATAATGGTTGGCCTGGGAGAAACTAAGGCTCAGGTAATGAAAGTAATGGATGATTTATTGAAGGTAAAATGTGATATATTAACCATAGGCCAGTACCTAAGACCGTCTAAAAATCATATACCTGTTTTTGAATACGTTAATCCTGAGCAATTCCAGGAATATAAGAAAATAGCATTGAAAAAAGGATTTAAATTTGTTGCGTCGGGGCCCTATGTAAGGAGTTCTTATAAAGCTTTTGAAGGTATGGAAGTTTTAAATAAAAATTATAGTTCCAATTTTAATTAAAATGCATAATATGTTATCTAGATTTTAGGGGGGTTTTTAATGAGTTGTATTGAAGTGATGCCGAAACTTGGATTGACCATGACAGAGGGCACCCTGGTAAACTGGCATAAAAACGAAGGAGATAAAATTGAAAAGGGAGAAATTCTCTTTGAGGTTGAAACAGATAAACTTACAAATGAAATAGAGGCGAAAGAAGGAGGAGTACTCAGGAAGATACTTGTTGAAGAAGGTGAAACCGTTAAATGCCTCGTACCTGTTGCCATAATAGCAGGCGAAGGTGAAGACATCTCAGGGCTTTTAAAACAGACAGGCACTAAAGAGGGTGAAGGGGAAAAGAAAGAGGAGGAAAAGCAGCCAGAAGTACGGGCTGAAGTTGAAGCTGCCGGGCCGGTGAAAATGGAAGGCAGGATAAAAATATCCCCTGTGGCCAGAAAACTTGCCCTGCAGAGCGGTGTAAACTATGAACTCATAAAAGGCACGGGCCCCATGGGCAGGATAGTCAGGAAAGATGTGGAGGGGTATATTGAAAATAACCGGATTAAGGTATCTCCTGCTGCTGCAAGGCTGGCAAAGGAACTCAATGTGGATCTTTTAAGCATAAAAAAGGATGGCAGGATAATGAAAGAGGATGTGCTGGAAGCTTCAGAGGCAGCTAAAAACACAGCAGCAGTATCTGAAGGAAAAGCTGAAGAGAAAGTATTGCCGCAGCAGAAAGCAGTAAAAGAAGAGAGCCGCGGTGAAAAGTCAGTGAAGATGTCCGGTATGAGGAAGGTCATTGCAAAAAGAATGAGCGAAAGCGTCAGTGTGTCACCTACTGTTACCTATAATATGACCATGGATATTTCTGAGCTGAAGAGACTTAAAAACAGCATCAAGGATATTTTCAAGGTAACTTATACGGATCTTATTGTAAAAATAGTTTCACAGGTGCTTAGAGAATTTCCACTTGCAAACTGCTCTGTGAAAGGAGACAGCTTCATATTGAAGGACTACGTGAATATGGGAGTGGCAGTTGCCCTGGAGGACGGACTTCTTGTTCCAGTAATAAAGGACAGTGATATAAAAGGGCTGAAAGAAATCAGCACTGAAGTCAGGGAACTTGCGAAGAAGGCCAAAGCAAATCAGCTGGGTCCTGATGAGCTGACAGGAGGTACATTTACCATAACAAATCTGGGCATGTTCGGCATAGATACTTTTTCTCCTATTATAAACCAGCCGGAGGTAGCTATTCTTGGGGTGAATAAGATTGTTGAAACACCAGTAGTGGAAAATGGCGAAATAGTGATAAGACCACTTATGAGTTTGTCGCTTACAGCAGATCACAGAGCCATAGACGGAGCTTACGCAGCCAGATTTTTACAGAAGGTTAAGCAATATGTAGAAAAACCGGGAATGCTTATACTTTGAACTAAGCAGATGTTAATTTAAAAAACATATAGAATCTTGACTTGGGAGGGTATTAAATGAGTTGTTTGGAGATAATGCCGAAACTTGGCCTTACAATGACTGAGGGTATGCTGGCAAAATGGCATAAAAGAGAAGGAGATAAAGTTGAAAAGGGAGAAGTCCTCTTCGAGGTTGAAACAGATAAACTTACAAATGAAGTAGAAGCAAAAGACAGCGGAATTGTAAGAAAGATACTTGTAGAAGAGGGAGAAACGGTAAAATGTCTGGTGCCTGTTGCTGTAATAGCAGCAGAAAATGAAGATATTTCAAACTTGTTAAAAGAAGCAGGTGCAGATGAAGAAGAAACACCGGCTGAAAAATCAGAAAAGCCGGAGGCTCAAGGTGCAGCAGAAGAGGCAGGGATAAAAAATGTGGTGGTTATAGGCGGCGGGCCCGGCGGCTATATAGCTGCCATCCGTGCGGCACAGCTGGGCAATAAGGTAACCCTTGTTGAAAATGGAGAACTTGGCGGAACTTGTTTGAATGTAGGATGCATACCTACAAAAACCCTGCTGCACTCGGCAGATATGTACAGCGAAATAAAAGACAGCAGGAACCTGGGAATTGACGTAGGTGAAGTCAGCATAAACTGGAAAAATGTTCAAAAAAGAAAAAAAAGGATAACAAAACGGCTTGTTGCAGGTGTTAAGGGGCTGCTGTCATACAATAAAGTAGATGTAATCAGGGGATTTGCCAAAATGGAAACTGAAAAATCCATCACAGTTGCAAAAGAGGATGGAGGAACTGAAAAAATTGCTTTTGACAATGCCATAATTTCCACAGGTTCTCTGCCGGTTGTGCCGTTTATACCAGGAATAGGGCTGGAAGGCGTAATTGACAGCACCGGTGCACTGAATTTAAAATCTCTGCCGGAAACAATTGTAATTATAGGTGCAGGGGTAATAGGTATAGAATTTGCCAGTTTGTTCAGTCAGCTTGGAAAGAAAGTGACAATTCTTGAGACACTCCCCTTTATTTTACCCTCTGCAGATAGACAGATTTCAAATTTAATGGCGGATAAATTGTCAAAACAGGGTGCTGAAGTAAATACCGGATGCAGGGTCACTAAAATAGAAAAGACGGAAAATGGGCTTAAGGTGGACTTCCACAAAGAAAATGAGAGCTTTAGCGTGGAAGCTGAAAAGGTACTGGTGACCATAGGAAGAAAGGCCAATACAGAAGGACTTGACCTGGATAAAATAGGAGTAAGAATGGAAAAGGATAATATATGTGTAGATGATCACATGAAAACAAATATAAGCAGTATATATGCCGTGGGAGACTGCACGGGAAAAAATATGCTTGCCCATGTTGCATCCGAACAGGGTGTGGCAGCAGCAGAAAATATATCTGGAAAAGATGTTGAAATGGACTACAAGACGGTACCCTTCTGTGTGTATACAAAACCTGAAATAGCTTTTGCAGGACTTACGGAGGAACAGGCAGTGGAAAGGGGAATTGAATATAAAACAGGGATTTTCCCTATGGGGGCCAATGGGAAGGCAATGATATCCAAGGAAACAGATGGAATAATCAAGATTATCTCGGATAAAAAAACAGAGGAAATTCTTGGTGTGCACATCATGGCACCGGGGGCTACGGATCTTATAACAGAAGGAGCACTGGCACTAAGACTTGAAGCTACCGTGGATGAAATAATCACTACTGTACACGGCCACCCTACCATAGGAGAAGCTTTTAAGGAAGCTGCACTGGCTGTTCAAAAAAGATCCCTTAATTCTGTAAATTAAAAATCAAGTTATTTTAATAATTCTAAGCTTTAATGATTTTTACTATTGTAATATAACATTAACTATGATATTATGAATACCGTAAGTAAATCAGACAATCGCTGCTGTAGAATTACAGGAGAGGAAAGTCCGAGCTTCACAGGGCAGGGTGCTGGGTAATACCCAGTCAGGGTGACTTGAAGGAAAGTGCAACAGAAATATACCGCTGCAGATAACAGGATATTTTGTCTTGTCCTGCAGTAAGGATGGAAAGGCGAGGTAAGAGCTCACCAGCGCAGGGGTGACTTTGCGGCTATGTAAACCCCATCTGAAGCAAGATCGAATAGGAAAGCATAAAAAAAGCGGCCCGCTTTGCTTTCGGGTAGTATCGCTGGAGCCCACTGGCAACAATGGGCCTAGATAGATGATTGTCTAATACAGAACTCGGCTTATAGATTTACTTAACCATTGAAAACACTGGGTTTCAAACTTAGTGTTTTTCATTTTATCATACTTCTAACCATCAATCAATTTTGAAATACTATCCGTGGCCTGTTTTTGCATCTTTTTATTTACGTGGAAATATAATATTTGCGGTATCTCTTCATGTGGAATAATATGTTAAATTGCTAAAGAATTGATACTTTGCTACAATTACTATAGTGTTTTCTATTTTAAATACTAGATAAATTTAAAGAAAGGTTGTAATATTTATGGATCCGATAGCTTTTTCCATCAATGGCTTTGCAATAAGATGGTATGGAATTATGATAGCTTTAGGGGTATTGGCAGCCATCTTATTGGCTGATTTTAACTGCAAGTATAAAAAATATAATTTTGATGTCTTGATAGATGTGTTTTTAGTGTCATTTCCATTTGCAATTATAGGTGCAAGGGCCTATTATGTTATTTTCCAATTTAAATATTATGAAGGCAGTCTAATGGATATGATAAATATAAGACAGGGCGGGCTGGCAATTCACGGTGGGCTCATATTCGGGCTGCTGGCTGCCTATATATTTACCAGATATAAAAAAGTGGACTTCATAAAATTGGTGGATTCCGCAGCACCCTCTATAATACTTGCCCAGGCAATAGGCAGGTGGGGGAATTTTTTTAATGGCGAGGCCCACGGAGGACCGGTAACTTATGAATTCATAAGTAAATTTCCTCTTTTTATACAAAAGGGAATGTACATAAATGGTGCTTATTATCATCCTACATTTTTATATGAATCCATTTGGGATTTGATTGTGTGTGCCATTTTAATATATATTTTTAGGAAAAGACATAAAAGAGGTTCTGTAATAGCAGCTTATATTGGTTTATATTCTTTAGGAAGGTTTTTTATAGAAGGATTGAGGACAGACAGCTTAATGCTGGGAAATATAAGAATTGCCCAGCTAATGAGCTTTGTGGGAATTTTATTAAGTATGGGTTATTTTGTGTACTTGAGGATTAAGAAGGGCAGGGGCTTGTCTTAGCTGTTCAATTTATATATTGTTAAGGTTAATTGTCAGCAAAAAAAAGGCTGATTCAAAACTTATTTTGAATCAGCCTCTGTTTAAAAATATCCTATTCTCTATTCTGTCAGTTTTAGTTCCAGTGTTTTGGTAGTTTCATTTCTGTAAACTACTACTGAAACTACATCACCGGATTTATGTGAAGACTTTATCTGGTTTATCTCATCCACGGTTTTAACTGATTTACCGTCGAATTTTTGTATAATGTCCCCTTCCTTCAGCCCGGCGCTTTCAGCTGCACTGGATTGCTCAACTTCTTTTACATAAACACCCTGGGGTATGTTATATTGACGTGACAGACTTGAATCAATATCTATGCATGCAATTCCAATTTTCAATGCGGGTTTTAAAAGACCGTTTAATTTGGAAGCTACAGTATTTATCGGAATGGCAAAGCCTATTCCTTCAACTCCGTTTCCACCTATTTTAGCGGAATTTATCCCGATTACCTGTCCAAGGGAATTTACAAGAGCTCCTCCGCTATTTCCCGGATTTATAGCTGCATCTGTCTGTAAAAAGCTTTGAGTAGTATTTCCAACACTGATTTGTCTTTTTGTAGCGCTTATAATACCGCTTGTTACAGAACCTAAAAGCTCCTTCCCCAGAGGATTGCCAATGGCAACTACGGAATCACCTACTTGAACATTATCAGAGTTGCCCAGTTCTGCCACTGCAGGCATTTGAGTTTTAGTAGTTACCTGTATTACAGCTAAATCTTGATTTTCATCATAATTTACAATTTTAGCAGCTACTTCTTTTTTGTTGCTCAGTATTACACTTATACTTTGAGCACCCTCTACTACGTGGTAATTGGTAAGTATATATCCATCAGAATTTATTATTATTCCTGAACCCATCCCATCTTCCTCATTATCATTATTGCTGTCCTGATTTCCTGAAAAACCAAATATATCTGATGATTCAGAAATGGATTTTGTAGATACACCTACCACGGCAGGACTTACTTTTTTTGCTATTTCCGTTATAGTAAGACCGTTTTTATTTGAAGTAGATATAGGGGAAGCCTGGGTTTGTGGAGTTTTGGTTTCCGATAAATTCATACTTTCATAAAGAGGCGTATTTTTGAAAAAGTCTGTATTCGGAACTACGTATAAAAAAGCTGCAGCAGATAAAAAACCACCTATTAAACTGGATATCAGTGCCACAGATATATAGGATAAAACTCTTCTGCCTTTAGAATGATTTCTAAATAATTTGTTTTTGCAGCGGGATAGTATGTTTATTCTTGTAGTATCCTGGTTTTTATCATAATTATCCATATTAAAATTCCTCCTTGAAAAGTTTCTAGAACTTATATTATGATTATATAATAGATTTTATTTGTTACAGTTATATGTCAAAACTGTTAACTAGTTATGACAATTCTGTTTAATATATGTTACAAGTGTTCTCAATTCTCCAATTAAAAAAGTGTGTCAACCATTTTCGAAAATGTCCCAAAATAAGTGAAACATTAGCACCAATAATCAATTGGTGCTCTACTTATTTTAAGTCCTAATTTTAGGTACACTAAACATACCTACTGCTTGATATTTTTTTAAAAAAATGCAGAGGTCGTTTTTGAATCTATTTATTTTAAATTAACATTAGCAAGTCTTACTTGCCCTATGCGCTTGCTTTTCTAGATATGCTTGGAATGATGCTTGCTTCCAAGGGTGACTCATTGGTGGCAGGTAGCGCTTATGTTTTTTAGGGTTATCTTCTACAAAATCAAAATTCTTTGACTTAGTTTCATGAACCTGTAATTCTTCTAAACCATATATTTTATTGCCTACACTGACGTATAAACCATCATTAAAGGCTTTTATAACTAAGGCATCAGTACCTTTTCTAAAGTAAATAGGATGGTTGTTGGCATCAACAAGTTTATAATACTTATTATTGAATTTTACACAATGTCCACAATCAATCTTACGATCTGCTAAAACAGCAAGTGTTAAATTAATTTTATCAATAGATGGTTGTTTTTCAAACACAGATTTGGTATGATTGATTTCAAGAGCAAATTTGGTATTGAATTCTTTTATGTAGTGATTCAAGAATTCATTTGCCTGTTCCAGGCTTGTTACACCTGCTAGCTCAAGTTCTAAGGGTAATCGTGATTGTAATGTTTGGAATAGGCGTTCTACACGACCCTTTGCTTGAGGGACACTACTAGTTTTAATTTCAATACCTAATTGTTTGCAGGCATATCCAAATTGTGTAAAGGTATCCTCCTCTGTAGTTGGAGCTTTCTTTTGTTTGTATTCAAATACAGTTCTTCGATCAGTGAATAACATATATGGGATACCGTATTGTACAAGAATCTGATTCAATACATTGTAATATCCTTTCAGGGTTTCCTGTTCATCAAAGTACCCGCCAACAATAGCACCAGTTGAATCATCAATGGCTATGTGGAGCTGGGATTTAGTGTTTCCAAACCAAAGATGTAAAGATGCATCCATCTGGATCATTTCACCAAAGTAAGCACAACGTGGTCGGCGCGGATGAGCGTCTTCAATAGCAATAATGGATCTATCAATTTCTAACTTATCGTCTGTGGATAAATTGGAACTTTTTTGTTTCTCTAGTAATTCCATTTTCACCCTCATTTTCGTAACACGACAGGCTTTGGGAGATATGATATGTTCAGCCATAAGGATTGTGTTAATAGTGCTAGGAGCAATAGAAATGCCTTCATAAGCAGCTAAAAGCTCAGAGTAGTGTGTAAAGTTTGCTCCATGATATTTAGTTTGATATAAATCAATAATTTTACGTCTAGTCTCTTCTGAAAAGCAATTGATAGGCTTGCGGCCTTTATTCCCGTGGACAAAGAAATCCTTGCCCTTAGCACAATATCCATTTACCATTCTATTCACATGTCTAACAGAACAATCAAGACGAATAGCAGCAGCTTTCTTATTACCATTGGTTTCTACTAATTTTTTAATAATCTTATATTTAAAATCTTCTTTCATACTTAATTCTACCTTTCTAATTATGTCCACCTCATTTCTTATTGTCATGAGGTATATTCTAACATTATTTTTTATTTATTTGGGACATAATCGCAAATGGTATACTAAGACATTATCACAAATCAATCATAGTTCTCAATTCTCCAATTAAAAAAGTGTTGACGTTGTTGATTAACTATAGTATAATAATATTTTGTGAAATTAATTAGGAGGCTAAATAAATGGAAGACAAATTAGACTGTGGGGCATGCAGCGGGCTTATGACCCATTGGTTGAGATTGATATATAGGAATATGACAAATCTACATAATACAAAATTGATAAGATATAATTTAACTACATCACAGGTTGGGGTGCTTATACAATTATTGATGGAAGATGGATTAACCCAGAAAAAGATGTCACAGAGACTTCAAATAAGACCGGCTTCGATTACATCACTGGTGAATACCTTGGCTTTAAAAGGATGGGTAAAAAGAAAAGAAGATTCAGGGGATGCCAGAATAAATAGAATTTACATAACAGAAGAAGGCAGGAATATTACCTTTAAATGTATAAAAGTAAATGATGAAGTTGAAAAGGTACTGGACAAAGATTTTTCCAAAACAGAAAAACAGATGATGCTGTATTGGTTGAAAAAACTGTATAAAAATTTATTATAGGAGGTAATGATATTTGGAACGTTCAGTTAAATTAAGGGACAAAAAAGTAAGTAAGTTATTGTTGGAATTTTCCATACCCGCCATAATCGGTATGCTGGTAAACTCCATGTATATTGTAATAGATAGGATTTTTATAGGGAGAGTTGTAGGTGCAATGGCTATATCAGGAGTAAGCTTGACTTTCCCCATTGGAATACTTATAATGGCTTTTGGTATGTTGGTTGGAATTGGTGCTGCTGCAAATATATCTATAAAATTGGGACAGGATAAAAAAGGTGAAGCAGAGCATATATTGGGTAATGCACTTGTGCTTCTTGTTATAGTAGGTATAATAGTTACCATTTCAGGACTTGTATTTGTAGAACCAATGCTTGTGGCCTTTGGAGCCAGCAGCAATACATTGACTTATGCCAAGGAATTTATAATTATAATAATTGCAGGTTCCATATTTCAAATAATAGGCTTTGGACTTAACAATATAATACGTTCAGAAGGAAATCCTAAGAAGGCCATGACCACAATGCTCATAGGTGCCATAACCAATATAATTTTAGATTATATATTTATATATCTGTTTCATTTTGGTATAAGAGGTGCAGCTTCAGCTACTGTGATTTCCCAGGGCATAAATATGATATGGGTGCTTTATTATTTCTTGAAGGGAAATAGCCTGCTTAAAATAAAAAAAGAAAATTTGATTTTAAAAGTGGAAACAATAAAGAATATATTTTCCATAGGTATGTCACCATTTGCCATGCAGCTGGCAGCCAGCCTTGTAAATGTAATATTAAACAAGAGCCTGGCAGTATACGGCGGTGATTTGGCCATAGGAGCCATGGGCATAATAAACGGTATAACAACTATGATATTTATGCCTATATTTGGAATCAACCAGGGTGCTCAACCAATAATAGGATTTAATTATGGAGCAAAATTGTACACCCGTGTGAAAAGTGCACTTAAACTGGCTATTATAGCAGCTACTGCTATAGCCACAATAGGAGCACTGGGTGCCCACATTTTCCCATATGTGCTAGTGGGCCTTTTTAACAAAACAGATGTGAATTTAACTAATATAACAGTAAATGGCATTAGAATATTTATGATTTTATTCCCTATAGTAGGATTTCAGATAGTAAGCTCTAATTTCTTCCAGGCTATAGCAAAAGCAAAGATATCCATGTTTCTGGCACTTTTAAGGCAGGTAATAGTTCTTATACCAATGCTATTGATACTACCTAAAATATTCGGACTAAATGGAGTCTGGATGTCAGGGCCTGTTTCAGATGGTGTATCTTCTGTACTTACAGCCTTATTTCTGGCATTTGAAATTAAAAAGCTGAAATTACAAAAGGAAGCAGTAATTTCTTCTGATTCTGAATTTCCACCAGAATGTGCAAAATAAATTGGGACTTTATTAAAAACAAGGTGATTTTATGATATACGTAATTGGAATTTTGTCAATATTTATATTTGCCGGGGTAAATTTATATATTGGAAGAACTATTTTTGAAACCTTTGAATATTTTATACCATCTATAAATCCGTATATTTACTGGGTTATATTTATATTTATTGTATTATCCTTTTTTATAGGAAGATTTTTAAAAAAATTCATATCTGAATTTATCAGCAGAATATTTTATTTGATAGGCTGCTACTGGCTGGCTGTAATTCTCTATTTTATGATAGCTGCAATAATATTTCAGATTGTCAATTTAATCAATTATTTTTTACCTTTTTTAAATACTGTAAGTCAAGGCAGGACGAAAGCCATATTTTATATTATTTCAATAACAATAATCTGTACTATTTTAATAATTGGTACTTATAATGCCAATACAATAAAGTGGGCAAAATATAACCTGCAGGTTAGAAAGAATATGAATGGCATTGAAAAATTGAATGTGGTAATGGTATCTGACATTCATGCAGGCAGAATAATAGGTGAAAATAAATTGAAAAAATTAGTAAGCGGCATAAATTCCCTGGAACCTGATCTGGTTATTTTGGCAGGGGATGTTATAGACGACGATGTAAATCTAGGAACTCTGGAAAGCATTCTTGCACCGTTAAAAAATATAAATACTGTATATGGTGTATATGCGGTGTTTGGAAACCATGAGTATATAGGTAAAAATACAAAATATATGACAGAAATATATGAGAGATTAAATATAGAACTTTTAGTGGATGAAGTAAAAAATGTAGATGATAGATTTTATATAATAGGCCGAAATGATATGGCCTGTAAAAGTTTTGCAGGTAAAGGCAGAAAAAATATTTTTCAATTGACAGATAAATGCGACAAAACAAAACTATTGATAGCAGTAGATCACAAGCCGGTGGAATTGGAAAATTGCAAAAATGCGGGAATAGATGTTCAGTTTTCCGGTCATACTCATAGAGGTCAGTTTTATCCCTTGAATCTTATAACTAAAAGAGTGTTTAAAATTGATTGGGGATATTTAAGAGACTGCAATTTTAATATTATAGTTTCTTCAGGATTTGGAACCTGGGGCCCTCCCATAAGGGTTCACAGTAAATCTGAGATTGTTCAGGTTGTTATTAAGGGAACTGTGAATTGAAAATTCAATAAAGAGGAGGACAGTTTTTAATGAAGAAGCAGCAGGAACCTGTTGTATTAGGTAAAGTTTATGAAAAATCTATGGATAGGGAAGAAAGAAAAGAAAAGGGAAGTTTTTATACACCTCATTGCATAGTGGATTATATAGTAGAAAATATTATATCTGATTTGGATGTCAAAAAAAATCCTTTTGTGAAGATATTGGATCCTTCCTGCGGCAGCGGATACTTTTTAATAAAAGTATATGAAGTTCTAATGAAAAAATTCAGTGAAAATCTAGAACTTCTTAGATATGATTTTAAAGACGAAAATTACAGGGTTGAAGATGAAAACGGCATTAAATATATAAAGGGCATGGAATACTGGCAGTATTCCAATTTAAGTTATCATATACTTAAAGAATGCATATATGGTGCAGATATAGACGGCTTTGCCGTAAAACTGGCAAAAATAAATTTATACAATAAAAGTGGAATTAATTTAAATCTTAAGCATAATATTGTATGCTGCAACAGTTTGATAAAATGGGAAAGAGGACATGGCGAAAAAGAAGGGAAAGGTTTGGAACCCGAAGATATAGGTGAATTTTGGAGAAAAAAGTATGACTATATACTGGGAAATCCACCCTGGATATCATTGAGCAGAAAATATAAAAAGAATATAAAAGATAAGTTAATGGATTATTATAATAAAAACTATGGTGGAAATACTTATTTGCCTAATTTGTATGAATATTTTATGAAAAGATCCATGGAACTTCTGAAACCACATGGAAGATTTGGATTTATAATACCAGACAGGCTGGCCAGTAATCTTTACTATAAGGACTTCAGAAAAAAACTGCTTGAAAATTATAATATATTGAATCTGGTTTTTGAAATAAAATTTCCAGAGGTGAATGCTGATTCCATGATTATTATAGCTGAAAATAGTTATGAAAGCCACAACAGGGTGAAAATAGACATATGTAAAAAGAGGATCTATACTATAAGTCAGCAGCAGTATTTGAAAAACTTGAATTTCGAGTTTTCATACTGCTATAATATTAAAGGTATGGACATAAAGGAGTGCATTGAAAAACGGAGCAGGGCACTTTCCGACATATGCAGTACCTTTACTGGATTTATAGGATACAGCAGCAAGATGACTTCCAATAAAATTCACCTCAGTCAAGTTAAAGTATTAAAAGGTGAAAATATAAGGAAGTTTGAGATATCAGGCAGCTATTATTATGATTTTATTCCTGAAAATATAAAAGGCGGAACCAAGAATGTAAAAAAACTTGCAGGTAAAAACAAGATACTTATAAGAAAAACAGGGAAAAGTTTAACAGCAGCGCTGGATTCTGAAGGATGTATAATAGAACAGTCCTTATATGGAGTAATAAGTAAAAACAAGGAAGTTTCTGTTTATTATATTTTAGGAATTTTGAATTCAACATTAATACAGTGGTACTATTTGAACTTTTTAATAACAAATCCTCACTCAACCCCTCAGATTAAAAAATATAGTTTAGACCAAATACCTATATATAAATGTAATTTACAAGATATGATGAAGGTGGAAAAGTTAGTATGTAAAATAATGTGTAAAAAACAGGAAAGAACCGTGCTGGCAAAAGAATTAGACGAAATCGTATTTGGCCTGTATAATATTGATTATAGGCACAGGCATATTATAGTCGATGAAGTAGAAAGCAGCAGGAATTGTAAAAAATCAGGCTGGGGGGATGATTTGTGATAACCTTATTTTGTATTTTATTCATAATTTTCATATTGTATCTTGTATTATCCATCATAGGAATTGTAATGCTTCCAATTGTAGGAATAGTAATATTTATAGCTTTTGTCATGGCGGTAATTGGCATTATTTTTAAAATAGTGTTTTCACTGCCTTTTCTCATAATAATTATAATATTAGGAGCACTGTATGTGGGTAAGAATAGATGATAAACTATAACATTCGATATGTAACGAACTATATAGACTGTATGATCCATATAGTCTTAGTATGTAGGAATATTAGTAAACTATTTTAGAGAAACGTGTTGACTTATTATATATATGATGGTAATATAATTACGTAAATTTAATAAGTTTTTCAGAAGAACATTCGTATAATCTTGATAATATGGTTCAAGAGTTTCTACCAGGGGGCCAAAACCTTTGACTATGAGTGAATTCCGGGAAGAAAATATTTTTTAAGTATTTTCTAATTTGGATTATCACATAATTCATATTAGAAATTTTTTATTTTGGAGGTATCGACATGGAAGTTCAAAAATCTAAGTTGGATTCATTTTTTAAGTTAACTGAGAACAACACTAATGTAAAAACAGAAATTCTAGCAGGCATTACCACCTTTATTACCATGGCCTATATAATTTTTGTAAATCCAAGTATACTTATGCAGGCTGGTATGAACAGCAAGAATCTTATGGGAGATGCAGCTGTTAAAGCCGGAATTTCTGCAATTAATGATCCTGTAGTTGCATCAATATTTGTAGCAACTTGTATAGCAGCGGCTATTGGAACTTTTGTCATGGCACTTTATGCAAATCTTCCTTTTGCACAGGCACCTGGTATGGGGTTAAATGCATTCTTTACCTATAGTGTTTGTATAGGAATGGGCTATAGGTGGCAGCAGGCACTGGCAGCAGTTCTTGTTTCAGGAATAATATTTATAATAATTACAGTTACATCTATAAGGGAAAAAATTGTGGATGCTCTTCCTCACAATTTAAAATTGGCCATATCAGGTGGTATAGGTCTTTTTATAGCTCTTATAGGTCTTAAAAATGCAGGAATTGTAATATCCGATCCTGCTACCCTGGTGGCTTTTGGAAAATTGACAACTCCACATGTACTGCTTGCAATCATAGGCATTTTGATTACAGCTGTACTTATGGCAAGAAAGGTCAAGGGCTCAATACTCATTGGAATAATTTTAACTACTATAATCGGAATACCTTTTGGAGTAACCCATACTTCAGGTATACAAGTTATAAGTGCCCCGCCTTCACTTTCACCTACATTTTTTGCTTTTGATTTCAAGGGACTTTTAGGAATAGGAAAAGCTGGTGCGGTAGGTGCCATTACAAGTTTGATCATGGTAATTGTAACTTTTACTTTAGTAGACTTGTTTGATACTATAGGTACTCTTGTGGGAACGGCGGAAAAGGCCGGTATGGTGGATAAGAACGGAAGAGTTAAAAATATGCATAAGGCTCTTTTATCAGATGCCCTGGCAACTACCATAGGATCCTTACTTGGGACAAGCACTGTTAACACATATGTGGAATCTACTGCTGGTGTTACAGCAGGAGGAAGAACCGGACTCACTTCTTTTACTGTAGGAATATTGTTTATACTTTCATTGTTTTTTTCAGGACTAGTTGGCATAGTTCCAACTGAAGCCACAGCTCCAGCTCTTATAATTGTAGGTGCACTTATGATGGGAGTAGTTACTAAAATAAACTTTGATGATTTTACAGAAGCTCTGCCGGCTTTTTTTGCCATAGCTTTTATGCCTTTTAGTTATAGTATAGCAAATGGTATTGCAGCAGCAATAATATTTTACCCTGTAGTTAAAGTGGTTACAGGAAGATACAAGGAAGTTCATCCAATAGTATATGTACTTGCAGCACTTTTTATATTCAGGTTTGCTATGCTTTAATCAATTGCAGCCATGAATAAACTATTAAATATAAGAATATAAGGTTGAAATTCCGTTTCCAATACACTATGATATTGTAGATGATAAGATGATAGGTGGTTTTTGTATGAGCAGGAAATTGAAATTTGTGCTGTGTTTTACCACTATAGCATTTGTAGCTGTTTTGCTGACGGGATTTCAAATAATTTTTTTTGGGGAAAATGCGGAGCCGGAAAAATCAGATTGTATAATTGTACTCGGCTGTAGAGTATACGGTACCACTCCCAGCCCGTTTTTAGTGTGGAGACTGAATAGGGGACTTCAGCTTTATAATAGTGGCTATGGAAAATATATTGTTGTATCTGGAGGAAAGGGTACTGGCGAAAATATATCTGAAGCTGAGGCCATGAAGGGATACTTGGTATCCAGGGGAATAGACAGCTCAAAAATAATAATGGAGGACAAATCCGCATCTACTATGGCGAATCTAATAAACTCCAAAAAAGCAATGGATGAAATGGGACTTAAAAGTGCAGTAATAGTGTCCAATAAGTACCATTTAAAAAGGGCATCTCTCATGGCACAAAGTCAGCATATAGACGGAAGTTATTCAGGAGTGTTCGTATCTTCACATAGAAGGGAAGAAATCAGCGGCTATATTAGAGAAATACCAGCCATGTGGAAATATTATCTTGTTAAATTATTTTAAAAATCAGTTTGCTGAATTATTAAAAATATACCTCATAACTATGTTATGAGGTATATTTTTAATCCACAAAACTGTTCCAGTAATTTGAGTAATCAAGTACTATTGAATCTGACTTTGCATCCTCTATATTATAACAATAAGCTAATTCTTTTATAAAATCTTTTGCTGACAATCCGGATTCAGAAATTAAATCTCCAATCTGTTTTTGTAAATCCTCAGGTATTTTAGAAAAACAGGAAGTAGTATTCATTTTAACAAATCCTCCTATACAATATTAATATATTATATGTTATATAATTTTAATAAGTGATATATAACTCATACTACATTTTAAATGTATCATTTTGTGCATGAAATGTCAATAAAGAGTAGCTTATATATATAAATATTTATACTAAAGATTTAAATAAATTTATTGTGCATTCTGCCATCAATTTATGTCCTAATGGTGAGGGGTGTAAACCGTCTATAAATAAATGATGGGCACTTGTATCCTTCAATTTTTCCAGAAAACAATTATAAAAATCTATGTAGTAAAAATTATTTTCACTGCAGAATTGTATTATCCACTTTCTATAGTCTCCTTGAAGTTGAATTGTTTTTTCATAATCAAGAGTATTATCCCACTTTTTTTCAGCTATAGTTTTATTTACGGCAGGCTCTATTCCTATTATTGGAGTTATTTTTGAAGCTGAGGCTTCTTTTACAATTAAGGTTAAATTATCTGTCACCATCTTTAAGGGCCTGTTGCTCATAAAATCATTGCATCCACCCATGATTATTACATAATCCGGATGATTTTTTATTACATCTTCATAAGAACGCGATAACATTCCGGAAGTGGTATCTCCATTTGCACCTTTATTTAAGACTTCCATTTGGAGGGGCTCTTTTATAAGCCATACCCAGCTGTCATCTTTCACAACACCATATCCGAAAGTTAAACTATCTCCTATGCATACTAATTTCATTTTGAATACCTCCTTAGTTTTATATAGTTCCTGGAATTAAGTGTCTTGAACTTGTCCATTTAATAATAATGTTCGATATGATACGAATATTATTCACATAAATGATGCTACAATTTCAATTTATACGAATATTACAAGATAAATTGAAGTTAATATATTGAATTATATAATTTCATATGTTAATATAATTATATCAGAAACAAATACAAATGGAGCATCCATATAATCCTAATAATCTGGTTTAGGAGTTTCTACAGGAAGCCGTAAATTTCCCGTCTATGGATAAACTTATTTGAGACTGCATATTTTTGTCATGCTGAATTTTAAAAATAAGTTTGCCAATTTCAAGGTTCCCTGTAGATTCATGATTATGGATTTTAGGGATCCTTTTATATTTAGGAAATATAATACAGGCATTATCTATTTTAAGGAGGATACATATGAAGGTAGCAATTATATTTGGAAGCAGTTCTGACATTGATAAGATGAAAGGAGCAGCTAAAGCTTTAAAAGAGTTTGATATTGAATATGAAGCTTATATTTTATCAGCTCATAGAGTTCCGGAAAAACTTTTAGAAACTGTAAAAAAGTTGGAAAATGAAGGCTGTGAGTGTATCATTTCAGGTGCAGGTCTTGCGGCACATCTTCCGGGGGTTATTGCAGCTAATACAACGGTACCTGTTATAGGAGTACCGCTTAATGCAGCTGTTTCAGGGCTTGACTCCCTGTTCTCAATAGTACAGATGCCAAAATCAATACCAGTTGCTACAGTTGGCATAAATAACAGTTACAATGCTGGAATGCTGGCAGTGGAGATTTTGGCACTTAAATATTCTGAAATTAAACAGAAATTAATCAAATATAGAAAAGATATGAAGGAAAAATTTATTAATGAAAATGGAAAAGGAGTGGAATTATAAGATGGAAAAGGGAAAGATGATATATGAGGGAAAAGCAAAGAAGGTATATGAAACTGATGATAAAGACAGGGTTATAATCTATTATAAGGATGATGCTACAGCTTTCAATGGAGAGAAAAAAGGACAGATTTCAGATAAAGGCGTAATGAACAACACAATAACTTCAATGCTTTTTGAGCTTTTAGAGAAACATGGAATAGAAACTCATTTTGAAAAAAAATTAAGTGACAGGGAGCAGCTCTGCAAAAAAGTTGATATAATTCCCCTTGAAGTAATAGTGAGAAACGTAGCAGCAGGAAGCATGGCGAAAAGATTGGGCTTAAAAGAGGGAACTGCACTTAAAACTACAGTTTATGAATTGAGTTATAAAGATGATGATCTGGGAGATCCTCTTATAAATGATTATCACGCAGTCGGAATTGGAGCTGCTACTTTTGATGAACTCAAGGTTATTTATGATATGACGGCAAAGATAAATGATGTTTTGAAAGAGTTCTTTTTAAAGCAGGGAATAAAATTAATAGACTTCAAAATCGAATTTGGAAAATTTAATGGAAAGATACTTTTAGCTGATGAAATATCACCGGATACCTGCAGATTGTGGGATGCGAAAACCAATGAAAAATTAGATAAAGATAGGTTTAGAAGAGATTTGGGCAATGTAAAGGAAGCATACCAGGAAATATTAAAAAGAATAAGCAATAATTAGTTAAAATACTTATTCTATGGGTATAAAAGGAGAGAAGTTTATGTGCACTTTAAATGATAAATTTAACACTTGTTCCTGTATTGATTTGGAGGAGGATAAATTTAAAGATGAATGTGGTGTATTTGGTATATTTTCTAAAAATGATTTGGATATAGCATCTCTCACCTATTATGGACTCTATGCGCTGCAGCATAGAGGACAGGAGAGTGCAGGAATTGTAGTTTCCGATGGAAATGAATTTAAATACCATAAGGGAATGGGACTTGTTTCAGATGTATTTGATAAAAAATTGCTGGATGGACTAAAGGGGAAAAGTGCTATAGGCCATGTGAGATATTCTACGGCGGGATCCAGTACTTTAAATAATGCCCAGCCTCTTATAGTTAAATATAAATTGGGATCTATTGCTATAGCCCATAATGGTAATTTAGTTAATGCAGATGTTATAAGAGCACTTCTAGAAGACGCAGGGTATATTTTTCAAACTTCTGTGGATTCAGAAGTTATTTTAAGCCTTATTGCACGGGAGGCAAAAAGGGATATAGGCAAGGCTGTAGTAGATGCGGTTCAGGCTGTAAAAGGATCTTATGCCATTGTTATTTTGACGGAAAATGAGCTCATAGGTGTCAGGGATCCAAATGGAATAAGACCTCTTTGCATAGGTGAGTTAAATGGAGATTATATACTGTGTTCTGAAAGCTGTGCACTGGATTCAATAGGTGCGAATTTTGTAAGAGATGTGGAGCCGGGAGAAATTGTCATAATAAATGAAGATGGAATTAAATCTATAAACTTTGCAGAAAAGACAAAATGTGAAACCTGTTCTTTCGAGTATATATATTTTGCAAGACCGGACAGCACAATAGACGGTATAAATGTTTATACCTCCAGAATCAAGGCAGGAAAAATACTCTATAGTGAAAGTCCTGCAGAAGCAGATGTGGTAATAGGTGTTCCTGATTCGGGAATACCAGCTGCACTTGGATATTCGGAAGCTTCGGGTATTCCTTATGCCATAGGGCTTATAAAAAATAAATATGTGGGAAGGACATTTATATCCCCTTCCAAGGAACTCAGATCCAAAGCTGTAGCTGTAAAATTAAATCCACTTAAAGTAAATATCCAGGGTAAAAGAGTTGTAATAGTTGATGACTCCATAGTAAGGGGAACCACAAGCAAAAAACTTGTACAGATACTGAGAGGAGCAGGAGCTGCAGAGGTTCATTTTAGAGTCAGCTCTCCTGTAGTGAAATACCCCTGCTATTTTGGAATTGACACTCCCTATAGGAATGGTCTAATAGGTTCCAGTGCAAGGGTGGAAGAGATTAGAGACGAAATAGGAGCGGACAGTTTGGGATATATCAGTATAGACGGAACTTTAAAATCTTTGGAATGTAATGCTGAAAGAGGATACTGCGTAGGGTGTTTTAGCGGAGTTTATCCCATATCTGCACCTATGGAGAAGGACAAAAATTATTTAGAGTAAAGGATGGTTTAGCATGGTAACGTATAAGGATGCTGGTGTTAATATCGAAGAAGGTTATAAATCTGTAAAGCTTATGAAGGAATATTCAGCAAAGACTTTTATTCCAGGTGTCTTGAATGGACTTGGGAGCTTTGCAGGTATGTTTGAAATGGGAAAATACAAAAACCCAGTGCTTGTTTCCGGTACTGACGGAGTTGGAACAAAGTTAAAGATAGCTTTTGAAATGAATATATATGATACAGTGGGAATAGACTGCGTTGCCATGTGTGTAAATGATATTTTATGCCATGGGGCAAAGCCGCTTTTCTTTTTAGATTATTTAGCTTGTTCTAATCTGCAGGCAAAGGTTGCCTCTGATCTGGTGAAAGGGGTAGCGGAAGGATGTATTCAGGCAGGATGTGCCTTGATTGGCGGTGAAACAGCTGAAATGCCCGGATTTTACGCTAAAGGTGACTATGATATGGCGGGCTTCTCCGTGGGAATTGTGGAAAAAGACGATATAATAGACGGGAGTACGGTAAAAGAAGGGGATGAGCTTATAGGAATAGCTTCAAGTGGAGTTCACAGCAACGGATACTCTCTTGTAAGAAGTCTTATAAAAGACTTTGATGATGGCTTTGGTAAAAGCACTATTGGGAAAGTACTTTTAACTCCTACCAAAATATATGTAAAACCTGTTCTGGAGCTTTTGAGAAAATTTAATGTTAAAGCCATGGCTCATATAACCGGCGGAGGCTTCTTTGAAAATGTACCCAGAATGTTTAAAGATAATTTTACTGCAGTAATTGATAAGAAAAGCTATGAAGTGCCGGATATATTTAAATATATAATGGATTTGGGAGTAGATGAAGAGCAGATGTACAATACCTATAATATGGGGATAGGCTTTGTGCTCTGTGTGGATCCTAAAGACTCTGAAAGCATAATTTCCCAACTTGATAAAATGGGTGAAAAAGCATACATAATAGGAAATGTAAAAAGAGGGGAAAAGGAAGTATGTTTAAAATAGCGGTTTTGGCTTCCGGCGGCGGAACGGATTTTCAATCCATAATAGATGGAGTTGAAAAAGGATATCTGAAAAATTGTATTATAGAGTTCTTAATAACAGATCGTCCGGACATATACGCTCTTGAAAGAGCTAAAATGCATAAGGTTAAATATCATGTGGTTGATAGAAAAATTTACAAAGATAAAATATCAGATGAAATATTGAGACTGCTGTATGGAAAAGTGGATTTGATAGTATGTGCAGGATGGCTTTCCATACTTAAAGGGGAGTTGATTTCGAAATTTGAAAATAAAATAATAAATATACACCCTTCTCTGATACCTGCATTTTGCGGGAATGGAATGTATGGTATCAAAGTGCATGAAAATGCAGTGAAAAAGGGTGTTAAAGTATCCGGATGCACTGTGCATTTTGTGGATACGGGTACAGACAGCGGACCTATAATTTTCCAAAAAGCAGTGCCTGTTTATTTTGAGGACACAGCAGAGAAACTTCAAGAGAGAATACTGGAAGAGGAACACAAAGCACTTCCTGAAGTTATCAAACTTATTTCTGAAAATAAAGTTATAGTAAAAAGTGGAAGAGTTAAAATTTGCAGATAAAATAATTGGAGGCGCAAATTATGATAAAACGTGCACTTATAAGTGTTTATAACAAAGAAGGTTTATTGGAACTAGCACAGTTTTTAACAAATAGGAAAGTTGAAATAATATCTACAGGGGGAACTTACAAATATCTAACTGAAAACAACATAAAGGTTACAGAAGTGTCAGAGGTTACAGGATTCGATGAAATATTGGACGGCAGGGTTAAAACACTTCATCCGGTTATACATGCAGGCATACTTGCCAAGAGAGACAATAAGAAACATATGGATACCATAAAGGACAAGGGTATACTTCCCATAGATATGGTGGTTGTAAATTTATATCCTTTTTTCGATAAAGTATGTGACAATATAAGTTTTGAGGATAAGATAGAGTTTATAGATATTGGCGGACCAACTATGATAAGGGCTGCAGCCAAAAACTTTAAAGATGTGATAGTAGTTACTGATGTAAATGATTATTCCGGAATAATTGAAGAAATAAAATCTTCAGGGAATGTAAAATATGAGTTTAGAAAAAAATTGGCAGGAAAGGTGTTCAATTTGATGTCTGCTTATGACGGAGCTATAAGTAATTTCCTGCTGGAAGAGGAATATCCGGAATATTTGAGCTTGTCTTATAAAAAAATGGAGAATTTAAGATATGGGGAGAATCCTCATCAAAGTGCAGCTTATTACACTGAAACTGTAGGAAAAGCTCCTATGAAGGATTTTGAACAATTTAACGGCAAAAAGCTTTCATATAATAATATGAGAGATATGGATATGGCATGGAAGGCAGTAAATGAATTTGATGGTATATGTTGTGTGGCAGTGAAGCATAATACTCCTTGTGGTGTGGCAATTGGGGAGGATCTTCATGAGGCTTATGTAAAGGCATATGAATGTGATCCAACTTCCATTTTTGGAGGAATTATAGCACTGAATAGAAAATTGGATGCAGTAACTGCTGAAGAAATAGTGAAAATTTTTGTGGAAATAGTCATAGCACCGGATTTTGATGAAACTGCAGTTGAAATATTAAAGAAAAAGAAGAATTTAAGAATAATAAAATGTGAGGCAAAACCTACAAATGGATATGAAATAGCAAAATTAGACGGAGGAATACTTGTTCAATCATCTGATGCAAAACTTGTGGATGAAATGAAAGTTGTAACGGAAAAGGCACCTTCAAAAGAGGAAATTGATAATTTGATCTTTGGAATGAAGGTTTGCAAATATGTAAAGTCAAATGCCATTGTGGTGGTTAAGGATCTTATGGCAAAGGGAATTGGGGGAGGACAGGTAAACAGGATATGGCCTGCCTGTCAGGCACTGGACAGGGCAAAGGATGGTGCTGTGCTTGCATCCGATGCTTTCTTCCCTTTTAATGATGTGGTAGCGGAAGCTGTAAAATATGGGATAAAAGCTATAATCCAGCCAGGCGGATCTATAAGGGATAATGATTCCATAGAGGAATGTAATAAAAATGGAATTTCCATGGTGTTTACAGGAATAAGACATTTTAAACATTAATTTGAAATAGAAAAGGGGTAATTATGAGTTGAAGGTATTGGTGATAGGATCAGGTGGAAGAGAACATGCTATTTGCTGGAAGTTGGCTCAAAGTCCCAATGTGGATAAAATATTTTGTGCTCCGGGAAATGACGGAATAGAATTGGAACGCAAGTGCAGCAATGTGAATATAACAAAAATAGATGACCTTATGGATTTTGCATTGAAAAAAAATGTAGATTTAACTGTAGTGGGTCCCGAGATACCACTTACAGATGGTATCGTGGATAAATTTAAAAGTAAGGGTCTTAGCATATTTGGCCCCTCATTAAAAGCTTCCATGCTGGAGGGAAGCAAGATTTACTCGAAAAACTTTATGAAGAAATATGGTATTAAAACAGCAGAATATGAGATTTTTGACAATGTTGATAAAGCTTTGAAATATATTGAAGATTGCAGTTATCCTGTAGTGGTAAAGGCCGATGGGCTGGCAGCTGGAAAAGGGGTATCCATATGTCAGAATTACAGTGAAGCTAAATTGGCACTGGAAGATTTTATGATAAAGGATATATTCAGGGGGGCTGGCAAAAATGTTATTATTGAAGAGTTCCTACAGGGGGTAGAAGCTTCAATACTGACTATAACAGATGGAAATACCATTATTCCTTTTATATCCTCAAAGGATCATAAACAGATTTATGATGGCGGTATAGGACCAAATACTGGAGGAATGGGAGCCATAGCTCCGAATCCATACTGCAGTGAAGAGGTTCTAAAAGATTTTAAAGAAAATATAATGAATCCCACTTTAAGGGGAATACAGCAGGAAAAACTGGATTATACAGGTATAATTTTCTTTGGAATTATGATAACTAAAAAGGGAGTTTACCTTTTGGAGTATAATGTGAGAATGGGAGATCCTGAAACTCAGGCTGTGCTTCCTCTTATGAAAAGCAATTTTATAGATTTGATTCAGGCTGCTCTTTGCGGAAAGCTTCTGGATTTTAATCTGGAATGGAAAAAAGGTGCATGCTGCTGTGTTGTAGCTGCTTCTAAAGGGTATCCTGCAAAATATGACAGTGGATTTGAAATAAAGGGTATAGATAGTGAAAGCAATATTTTTACGGCAGGTGTTAAAAAAGAAAATGGAATTTTTAAAACATCCGGAGGAAGAGTTTTATCGGCTTATGGAATTGCTGATAATTTAAAGGCTGCAGTTGAATGTGCCTATGAAAATTTGAAAAAAATAAGTTTTGAGGGAATGTACTTTAGAAAAGATATAGGGAAATAATTCATATTTAAATTTATCTTAATAAAAGCTGATCTTGTTTAAATGAAAAACAGATCAGTTTTTTAAATTATTGTTACATAACTCTTTTTTACTGGAAATAATTTTAAGATAATAGTAAAATATAAAATAGTTGTTTACTATATGGAGGTTATTTTAATATGGGTAATACGAGAAGAACTAGAAAGAGGAAAAAGAAATTTTCTTTTAAATTGTTTTTCATATTTATAATTTATGAGCTTATAGTGATTACGGTTACTGCCCCTGTGCTTATATTTTACGGACCGTTTAAAAATGTGAGAAATGGAGTGGTGGCAACGGCTATGGCAACTTTTACCCACCAGTATATAGCCACTTTATTTTTGTCAAAAGACAAGATAAATGAAATACTTCAGGAAGGAAAAGATGGTCAGACTACCAGTGCAGAAGCTGAAAATCCCAATGGAGTAAATATAGCTCATGCGGGTGACAAGAGCATAAAGAGATATGACATAGACACTTCAAAATTCAACGGATATATTCTGGAAATAGATGATCCCAAAAGGATACGCATAGGATACACCAGCAAACTGCGTGAAGTGGGAGAGAGAACCAGTGAAATAGCAAAACGGAATGGAGCAGTAGCTGCTATAAATGGAGGAGGATTTTCGGATAAAACCAGCAGTGGGAAGCTTTGGGTAGGAACAGGGGCTTATCCTGAGGGAATTGTAATATCAGGCGGAAAGCTTATATACAGTGATGTAAACCCCAATGAAAAGATAAATGTTACAGCTTTTACTTCAAATGGAAGACTTATAGTAGGGGATCATACACTAAATGAATTATTCTCCCAAGATGTGGTGGAGGCAATTTCCTTTAGAAATTCACTAATAATAAATGGAAAAACTGTGGCAGTACAAAATGAGGGATTAAATCCAAGAACAGCCATAGGGCAAAAAGCAGACGGCACCATAATCATGGTTGTGGTAGATGGAAGAAAGGGACTGAAACTGGGGGCTTCTTTGAAGGATATCCAAAATATACTTTTGCAGCAGGGAGTAATCAATGCAAGCAATTTAGACGGAGGGTCATCCAGCACCATGTATTTAAATGGAGAAGTTATAAACAATCCAAGTGATTGGAACGGGGAGAGAACTGTAGCTACAGTTATATATGTAAAACCTTAGAGGAGAGTGTATAATGAAAAACTTCAAGAGAATAATTATGTGGAGCCTGATACCTGTAGTTATAGAATTGGCAGGCCTTTTCCTTATGGACAAATTTTATTTTTCAGGAAATACAAATTTTAGCATAAAAAAGGTTGATACTTCTTCAACGCAGACCCAGCATAAAATAAAAGTGAAGATACCAGAAGATGCAGAGCAGGTTAAAGTAGCCAGCAGCGGAAATTACATATCCTATTATGATGGTCAGGCGCTGCAGGTGGTTGACACCATCAAAAATGATGTAAAGGAGGTTAATCTTGAGAATGATTTGTCCTATTATACATGGAATTTAGATACGGATACGCTGCTTATAGCAGAAAAGACAACTGCAGGAGGAGATTCCAGCAATTTGAAATTTGAATCATATGATGCAAAACGCGATGAGATTTATCCGTTGAAAAATTTGGACAAAAATCAGGAGCTTTCCATATTACTTCCGGATGATTCTTATGAGGTTAAACATATAGCTTTTTCGGGAGCAAGTAATGTATTTTATGTAACCAGTTCTGGAAATAGGGACACAAACAGCAGAATATACAGAATTGATGTAATGATAAGAATGAATCTGGTGAATTTTGTAAGATGCAGGCTTGGAAATATAGGAGCTGTAAATGGTACAAATGGGGATGAACTCATATATGAAGACAGGACATCCAACAGAATCAGAACTGGAAGGGGTGGAATAATAGCAACTGGAGAAAACGCAATGCACTATCTTTTAAATACGGATGAAAATAATAATATCTATATAGGAAATGGTGAAGATAATAAAGTTAATAAAATATTTGTGACAAATCTTAAAGTAGACAGAAGCAATTGGAAGACATATACTCTTGCTCAATATGTTAATAAGAGCAGCATATATATTACACGAGACAGAAAGATATATGTGGATAATCCAGAAGCAGGTGAAATAAAGGAACTGACTACAGGAAAAATTACAAAATATGATGGAAAGCTGATATCCGTATATGACTATGGAGTAATAAGTCAGAATGGAAATAAAATAGTGAATAGTTTATTCTAACATAGGGATATATTGCAGTGTATAAACAGAAGAATAGTATATTACCAGCAATATATCCTTATTTGCTATTGCAGTAATGCCAGGCTATATTCATAGTTCTGAATATTTATATTATTTATAATTGCGAATAATTTAAAGAATATATTCTATGAATTTTTTATATATTGATAAAATAATAAAAAAATATACACAAAAATAATATAATCATATTTTTTGGAAGAAAATAAACTGCTAAAATACCTGCGGTTATTGAATTTACAAAGGTTAAGACTGAAAACATATTTTTTAGAAAATATTCTGAATATTCTTTATATTAATTCGAGTAAATAATATTATGCTATAATTACACTAGTTTTAAATTTAATTAATATTATTTTTTTGAAGGGAGTGTAAATATGGCTACTAGTAATTCCGTATTTAGGACAAGATCACTTGACTCACTACTAGCTGAAACGAAGGGAAAAAAGGCACTAAAAAAAGTATTAGGACCTTTTGAACTCATGATGCTTGGAATAGGTGCTATAGTGGGGACGGGAATATTTGTATTGACAGGAGTAGCGGCAGCAAATTATTCAGGACCAGCACTAATATTATCTTTTGTATTTTCGGGAATTACCTGTTCTTTTGCTGCATTGTGTTATTCTGAGCTGGCTGCAATGATTCCTGTTGCAGGTAGTGCCTATACCTTTGGTTATGTGGGCCTGGGCGAAATCTGGGCCTGGATGATAGGCTGGGATTTATTGATGGAATATATGGTAGCGGTTTCAGCCGTTGCTGTTGGATGGTCCGGGTATATAGTGGCACTTTTGGAATCAGGGGGAATCAAATTGCCGGCGGCTTTAATCAATCCTCCAGGTTTAAATGGGGGGATGATAAACCTGCCCTCAGTGCTGATTTTATTTGTAATAATGCTTTTCCTTTTTAGAGGGGTTAGTGAAAGTGCCAAACTAAACGACATACTTGTTTTAATAAAAATAGGCGTGGTAGCTTTGTTTATAATTTTGGGAGTAGGACATATAAAACCAGTTAATTATCATCCGTTTTTCCCATATGGTGTTGGTGGTGTATTTAAGGGCGCAGCAGTTATATTTTTTGCCTATATAGGCTTCGATGCTGTTTCCACAGCAGCTGAAGAAGTTAAAAATCCACAAAAGGATTTACCTATAGGCATAATAGGTTCTCTGTTGGTCTGTACTGTTTTATACATTATAGTTTCAGCAGTGCTGACAGGGATATTGCCTTATTATGTCTATAAAGATACTGCAGCTCCAGTGGCATTTGCGCTTCAGCAGATAGGAATTTCCTGGGGATCCGCTTTGGTTTCTGTCGGTGCTGTATGCGGACTTACTTCAGTGCTCCTGGTTATGAGCTATGGTTCAACCCGTATATTATTCTCATTATCAAGAGATGGACTGCTTCCTCAAGTTTTTTCATCAGTACATCCTAAATATGGTACACCCGTAAAGAGTACTGCTCTTGTTGCAATCATAGTAATGTTGCTGTCAGGATTTATTCCTCTGGGAGAACTGGCCACTCTTACAAATATAGGAACTCTGTTTGCCTTCATCATAGTATCTGCGTCCGTTATAGTTCTTAGAAAGAGACAACCAGGATATCACAGGCCATTTAAATGTCCATGGGTGCCTTTTGTACCGATAGTATCTATAATATTCTGTGCTTATTTAATATGGAATCTTCCTCACTTGACCAAAATGGTATTTCTGTTGTGGTTATGTATAGGGCTTGTAATTTATTTCTGTTATAGTAGAAGTCACAGCGTAATGAATAATGAAGACAAGGCTGCTTCTCCAACGGATGGAAAATAAATCAAATGGTTCTTTGAATAAAAAGGAAGGGTAGGGACATGTCCCCTGCCTTCCTTTTTTAAAATTCATTATTTTGAATTGAAATAATATAATTTACCGTCTTCCACAGAATAATCTATAAGTTTATTGTTGTATAAATAGGATATAAAAGCAGATACTCCACTAAAGTTTAGATGATATTCATAAAAATTTAAGGATAAGTTATTTAATATAGTTATATTCTCCAATATGTCTTCCCGGGTTAAAGGCTGCTCCAAGAGATCCAGAATTTCATTTTTGTAGTCATTTATATTGGAAATATTTTTATCCGCTAAAGCCGTTATTTCCTTTTTATCAAGTAATTTTTTTGAATGTCCTATTAAAAAATAGTCTGCATCTATATCCTTTATTTTATTTAATGACAATAAGCTGTCTTCTATATTATATAAATACGGGAAAGAATATTTATCAAGTATGTCACTGCTGAATATGGAATCTCCCAGAAAACATACCTTTTCAGGTGTCACTATGCCTATATGCTCTATAGAATGGCCGGGTAACGGAATAATGATAAATTTTTCTTCATTTAATTTATTTATTCCATAATCTAAAATAAAGTCTACATCTATAGGTTTGTTACTTCTATCAAATGCCCTTGAAGGATAGGAGGATGAAAGCATAGATGAGAAAAACTCTTGATTCTCCATAAATAGTTTTTCATTTTTAGAGGTATAAACCAGGCAGCCCGGATAATTTTTTTTAAAGTACAAATTTCCTCCGCAGTGATCCAGATGACTGTGGGTATTTATTATAAACTTGGGATGAAGGTTATTTTCTGTGAGTAAATTGTCCATTTTTTTAGCCTCACTGTTATTTATACCTGTATCCACAATTAAGCAATTTTTATTTTTAAAGATAAAAATTCCACAATTAGTGGGACCATCTATATAATAAGTATTGCCCTTTATTTTATTCAAATCCATTTAATTACACTTCCTCCTGAAATTCTATAAATATTTTAACATATATAGATGATAACATATTTTATTCTTTAAACAAAGTTAGAAACTAAGTGCAAAATCATCATGCAAATTTTGAAATTTACATGTTATGGTGATATAATTTTTAATAAGTGTCTTTATCCTGAGAAAATATTTAAATATGGAGGTATATTATATGGATTCAACAATGACAGGTCTGCTGACTTTTTTAGGATTTATGGGTATTATTCAAGGACTGGGAATGAAATACAGCAAGTCAGTACGTAAAAAATTCATGCTGGATGCAGAAGGTGTGGATAAGAAATATGTTAATTTTAAAATAAATTTTCTTATTACAGTGGGAGCAGTAATATTAGCCATTGAATTAATTACATATTTCTATCCACAATTAGGCAATAAATTGGAAATACTGCTGTCTGCATTTTTGCTTTTGGCAATTACTTCGGATTTCGTATATAAGAGAAGTAGAAATAGGCGCAATAAAAAACAAAACATAAAAAGAAACTGAAACAGCTATATTATTGTTTAAATTAAAAATTTTTCATATTGCAGAGATCCCTGTTGGGACATGTGGAACAATCATGGTCTTTTTTGCTTAGGGGCAAAGTCTTATCAGCTCCATATATATATGCCATGGAGTGGGTTGAAGAAAGCATATAGCTGTCTGTGACAGTTAAATTTAAAAAATTTTCAGCATCTAATTTATCAAGTATGTATTTTTGATATTGAAGTGGTATTTCTCCATCCCCAGGTGATATTCTGCAGCTTAATCCTAATTTTAATTCTTTGGACTTATTGTAAATATGGCTGAAAAGTTGAGAGCTTGCTTCAAATAGATAGGAAGTGAGCATTGCATCCATTACCATACCTTCTTTTATATTGCCATAAGAAAAAAATTCATTTATTTTTTGGCTGCAGGCATCTCCAATGGTTATAATACAGTATACTATGTAATTACAATTTTTTATAATTTCAAAGTTAAAGTTTTCCTCTCTCTTTTCTATATTGAATATACCTACTGGCTCCGTTGTTTCATATACTATGGGAAGAAGCTTGTTGTATAAGCCTTCCATTTCTTTATCTGTCAGCATTTCACCATAGGATTTTATAGTATGCAGTACCTGAGCCTTATTTAATTTAAAATCGAAATCCAATATTACTTCCATCTTGATTATTCCTCCGCTATTATATAAGATAATTACATTATACAATACATTATGGGATGATTTAAGATAAAAATACTATAAATTATTGTTTTTTAACCAGTTTAGCAACCGTTTCCACATAGAGTGTACCTAAAAATACAGGGTAAAAATCATAAGCAGGAACTTAAAGTGGTTAAAGTATATGAAAGCTGGGTTAAAAAAGCAGCAGTTATAGAACTTTTTTTGGAACTATGTATTTTTCAGAATATGAAGAAGACAATATGACAAACAGTTTAAAGAAGGTGCTGTAAAATATTATATGGATCATAAAGAACTTGGAGTAAGAGGTTGTGCTCAAAACCCTGATATAGGTGAAAGTACCTGTCAAAGTGGATTAGAAATTCTAAGAGCAAAAATGGTATTCAGGTTTGCAGTTTAGGTAATTACTCCAGTGATGAACAGAAGGAGATTGCACGATTAAAACTTGAATTTCATGATACAAATGATGCTTTTGATGTATTAAAAAAGTTATAAGCATTCTGGAAAAGTTACAGAAGCAATTTATCTTGAAGTCCAAAATAAATGGGAAGACATCAAGGAGAAGCGCCGGGGTTCTGTCACAGAAAATTGCTACTTTGTTTCTATTTTGCTAATTCTCGCAACTTCCATAGCAGACTGCACAACAGATTTAAGATGTGTTTTTAAAGTCATCTTACACTTATCAAAATCGTGCTGACGAAGGTAATGAATAATTTTTAGATGTTCATGATAAGAGAGTTCAGCACGATTTTTATTTTTAGCACTAATGTAGCGAATACGCTCTATCTGTGAATTTAAAATATTCATAAAAGCGATTAAACGTTTGCTGAGAGATTTATTAATAATAAGATTATGAAGAGCTCGGTCAGCTTGGTGTAAAGCCTCCCAGTCACCTTCACGGAAAGCAGTTTTGAAATTATGCTCCAAATTGTCAAGTTCTTCCGATGTGATACGGGAGATGCTGCGCTTTAAAGCCCAGCTTTCTAATAATATACGAAGTTCGTAAATCTCTTCAACATCATAGGGTGAAATGGAAGCAACAAAGGAACCATGCCCTGGATAACTAACAATTAATCCTTCCATCTCAAGTTCACGCATAGCCTCTCTAATTGGAGAGCGGCTCATCTTTAATTTTGATGCGATCTCCATTTCTATGATTGGTGTCTCAGGGCGAAATCTATTTGTAATGATTTCATTTTTTAAATATTCATATGCTTGTTTCTTTCTGTTCATGTAAATCCTCCATATGTTTTAGTATAATACTATTTTGTATGCGAGCTGTCGATAAAGCATATATATTATGGTATATAATTAAATAAAGATTGTCAAGAAAAAACATGCTCTATCTCAGGGCAAACGCATGAAAAATAATATTTTATTATTAATGTGGAAACTACAGATATAAATAATATATCTATTAGCTTATGTCTAATTTTTGTTTTCTGTCTCTGATCTGTTATAATTCCAAAATAATCTATCATTTTATTTTTTATCATAGCACCATACCTCATATAAGTTTATATGATTATCATACTATAATGATTAACTTAATGGAAGTTTTAAATCCATAACCCAAGCCATCTTTACAGTTTATTTACTCATGCATTTGCCCTGTGCTCTATCTTCAATTCGTAATATAAAAAATTAGAGTATACTATGGTAAAATATTAAGTTTAAAAGTAAAATTATAAATATATTAATAATTCGGAGGATATTTATAATGTTACAGCTCAGTAAAAATAATAAAAAGAAAGTTCTAGAAAATATAAAATGCAGCAGCATTGATGCTGCTGATGTTAGCTTTCCAAATCTTATAGACAGCATAGTATTAAAGATGAAAAAAATAAACTTTATGGATAAGTTATCAGACAGCTTTAAGGAAACATTTCGGCAGTAAAGGCATTAGGGCCCTCGACAGGGGTTTTGATGATAAAAAATTTTATAGATATTTCATAAATAGTAACGAGCCGTTTGTTATAAGGGCTAAATGTAACAGAAATGTCATCCATAACGGCAAATCTATTAATATATTAAAACTTGCCAATAAATATCATGGAAGATTTTCAACTATAGTAAGGAACAAGGCTGGCAAAGCAAAGAAATGTAAGTTTAGTTTTATACCTATTGCCCTGCCGGACATTCCTTATAAATCACTTACTCTTGTAGTAATAAGAGGTTTTGGAAAAGTTCCTATGATGCTTATAAGCAGTATTAAACCCGATGATAAGAGATTAACGCTCACTATAATCCAGGTCTATCTCAAAAGATGGAGGATAGAAGAGTACTTCAGATTTAAGAAGCAGCAGTTTGATTTTGAAAATATAAGGGTAAGAAGTTTAAATTCTATAAGAACTATGAATTTAGTATTATCCTTAATTGTAGGTTTTATTGCCATGATTTCCAAAAAAAAGGGGAGAAAGTATACTGAGTATATTAATACAAAAGCTTTCCAATCGAATTTATAAAATACCTGAATTTGATTATTATGCAATAGCTGACGGTATTTATGCAATATTAAAAAAGACACTTACTGGAATTAATAATTTTATTAAACCAGTTTTAAAAACTAAGACCCCTCAATAATTATTTATGCCTGAAGCATTAGAATTACAGCCCTAGGTATTTCTAAAATAATTTGTTTTGGGTAAACTCTAATTAAGATACTATTGACAATTCACTTAAGTAATGATAGGATTTCTATTGTAGACAGATTGTCGACAATTAAGTTTTCAAAGCAAATTATAAAAATGAGTATAAAAAAAGGGGGTATAATAATGGTTTTTAGTGTCTTGAAGTAAACAGTTAAACGAATAAATGATTTGTAGCTATGGTTGCCTGAGGAGTATTTCAATTATTTATGCAATAAAAACAAGGTTTGTGTATGTAACTATATTATAAGATATTTGGTATATTGGAATGTTTTGATTTGTATGCAATTTCGAGTACTGAACTAAAATTCTTTATCAAAGAAGAAGTTTATTATATAGCATATTTAATCTTATTTGTGAGATTAAATAATAAACTTAGATGTCGACAAATTGACGACAATAATTAAAATTACAAAAAAAATACGATAATTGTAAATGAGAATAATTTAGTGAGCATTGATATGATATACCAGGCAATAAAGATTACAACTGAAGGATATCCGTAGCGCTATCTGCTGTAGGATATTAACTTAAAAGAAAATTATGAGTATATAGCTATTTTTGAGCATAACAAAAAGACCTCATGAATTGACTATTATGAAAACTTACAATTAAAACAGGGGGAGTTTATCGTGAATAAATCATCACAAATTGAAGATCCAAATCAATTTACGAAAAAAACTAATATAAGATGGTTTGGTGGAAGTTTAGTTATGTGGTTATGTTTTGTCGCATATTTAGATAGATCCGCATTTTCTGTATCAGCAGCGCCTATTATGAATATATTTAAAATTTCACCTATTCAGTTTGGTTTAGCAACTACTGCTTTTTCTATAGGATATTTTATTTTTCAAATTCCAGGAGCTATGCTTGTTGAAAAAAAAGGTTCCCGGACTATGTTAACTATTTCGCTGGTATTTTGGTCCATATTCACAGTGGCAACTGGTTCTGTATGGTCGTTTTTATCACTAATATTTGTTCGCTTTTTCTTTGGCATTGGAGAAGCTCCATTATTTCCCGCTGGAAATAACTTCTTTGCAAATTGGTTTCCTAAAAATGAAAGAGGACGTGCTAATTCTTTGATGAATGGAGGATCATTTTTTGCTAATATTGTAGGGCCTCCGATTATTGTTGCTATTGTAAGTTTATTTGGGTGGAGATCGCCATTTTATGTTATTGGAATTATTGGCATTTTAAGTGCAATTTTTGCTTATAATTTTTTGCGTAATCGTCCCGAAGAGCATCCTCTGGTTGGAAAATTAGAGCTGAGTTATATTCAGAGAAATAATTTTGACAATAAATCTAAAGAAAAAGAAAAACCTAAATCCCAATGGGCAGTATTCCTAAAGCAACGTTCATTTTGGATGATAGCAGTTGGTTATTTTGCAACTTTATGGGTTGTTCAGTTTTTTATGTTTTGGCTACCTTACTATTTGCAAGCAACAAGGAATCTCACATTTAAATCAATGGGGTTTTATACCAGTATTCCATGGATTGCAATTACAATATCTGTTTTTGTTGCAGGTTTAATTAGTGATGATTTATTAAAGCGGGGCTTTTCTCGCTATAAATCAAGAAATTTAATTTGTGCTATAACTCTTGCTATTTCTGGAATCGCTTTATTATTAAGTCGTACAGCAATTACAGCTGTTGGTAATATTTTGTGGATTAGCTTAGCACTTGGTACGGCAGGATTTTCTCAAACTCTTGCGTGGTCTATTGCTACTGATATTGGTCAGAAGTATACGTCGACGGTAGGTGGATGGATGAATATGTGGGGATTTATAGCTGCTAGTATTGTACCTACTGTGGCTCCGGTTGTTGCTAAATTTTGGGGTTGGAATTCTGTGTTATTAGTTAATGCTGGCATCACTTTGTTAGGTATTGTAGGATATCTTATGATTAATACCGATAAACCATTATATACTAGATAAATAATATTTTAGAACTATAAAAACAACTATAAACAGATTTACTAAAAAGCAAAATATGATATTTTGAAAGGAGATTGTATTATAAATGGATATAGCTAGTTTATTTAAAGAAATACCAACTGGTAATATATGTGATTCAAACAATAGAGAAGGGAGTATGGATGCAGAAATCAAACCTCTTCACTATAAATTTGAACTTACGGGTTATGCTATGACAGTAACTTGTGTACCTGGTGACAATCTTACTATACACAAAGCAATTACGGAAGCTAAACCAGGTTCAGTTTTGGTTATTGACTGTAAAGGTTATACTGGAGCAGGTGTATTTGGTGAACTTTTTGCTACTTCCTGTAAAGCTCATGGTATTAAAGGAGTTGTTATTGACGGAGCATGTAGAGACAAAAAGGATATAATAGAAATGAACTTTCCTGTTTTTTCAAGAGGCGTAAATCCGAATGGAACCCTAAAGGAAACTTGTGGAGAGATAAATTCAGTAATTGAATGCGGTGGGCGGATTGTAAAACCTGGCGATATTATAGTGGGAGATGCTGACGGAATAGTTATTATACCACAGGAAAAAGCTAAAAAAGTTTTGGAAAAGTCTCAAGCAAAGAAAACAAAAGAAGATGAATTGAAAGTTCTCTTAGCTCAAGGCAAAACAACAGCAGAGCTTATGGGATTCGATAAAAAATGGAGTAAGTAATCAATATTGAAATGCTATTTATGAGTATTAAAATAGTTTATTCAGAGATCATTTCAATAGTTTATGCAAATATAGTAGAGACTTTATAAAGAGAATTTGTAAATAATAGAGTTAAGAATTTAGAATTATTAACAATTGGTGGACATAAAGATTGATTTTTATGGTAAAAATTATATAAAGAAGTAAGGAGAATATAAGATGGAAATTAAAAGATTACAAAAGGAAATAATTGAGGAATATAAAAAACTGGATACATCCTCTATAACTGATGCACTTGATAAGCAGGGTATTGCAGGAGGGCTGCTTGGAATTAAGGCTGTAGTGGATGGTACCAGATTATGTGGACAGGCATTTACGGTGCACTATATACCATGTGGGACAGTTAAAGGTACAGTTGGAGATTTTTTGGATGATGTTCCAGCAGGAGATGTGGTAGTAATTGATAACAGCGGCAGAGAATATTGTACCGTTTGGGGAGATATAATGTCACAGGTTGCAGAGCAGAAGGAAGTTGCAGGAACGGTTATTGATGGTGTTTGCCGTGATGTAAAAATAATACGTGATGTTAAATATCCTATTTTTACGAAAGGAATTTATATGATGACAGGTAAAGATCGTGTTGAAGTAGATGCTGTAAACATTCCCGTTGGGATTTCAGGAGTCAAGGTATATCCTGGTGATTTAATTGTTGCAGATGAAAATGGAGCTGTTTGTGTCCCAGCATCAGTTGCAGAGGAAACATTAGAAATTGCAAAATTCATAGAGAAAACTGAAGGTCGCATAGTAGATACTGTTAAAGGTGGAAAAACCTTAAGAGAAGCTAGGGCTGAAATGGGGTATCATAAATTACAAACTAAGACTAAATAATTTGTTCAATACTTAATAGTAAAATTGTTTAGTTGGTAAATACTAAGTGAAGAAGCAAAATCCAGAGTAAGAATAGAGATTGGGTACCTGACAGGGAACAGGGATTATTCCAGATGAATCAATAGTGGAGGGTATAGATGGAAAAATAATAAAGGGTGCTATGTATATGTAAGAAAATCTGTTTATAATAAATGATTTTCCTATTATGATACCTAAAGGGTTGATTTCTGAGCTTGTTTAGGGAAAATCATGCTGTAAAAAGGTCTGTAAATTAAAAAACATATGGCTTTCTATGATAAAATAAAAATCATAGGAGGCCTTTATTTACGGTAAGAAAAAAAGATGTTTACCGTGATAATCGTGTCCGGGCTGCGCAATATATGCTTCATTAAGCGCCCGGTCAGTACGCCTGTATTGTTTTTCATTTTGTTTGACCTCCTTTACCGATGATCGCGAGGAAAATCTCCTCCAGTGTCGGCTGTTTTTCGATATATTCTTTTTTGGCGGGCGGGAACAGCTTTTTGAGTTCTTCAAGCGTTCCGTTAGCAATAATTTTGCCCTTGTTCAAGATGGCGATTTTGTCGGCAAGCTGTTCAGCTTCATCCAGATACTGTATTGTGAGCAGAATCGTCACACCGCTACCAGCAAGTTCCTTAACGGTTTTCCAGACCTCAAGCCGCCCCTCCGGGTCAAGTCCGGTTGTCGGCTCATCAAGAAAGATGACGGCAGGCGCTCCCACAAGGCTCATCGCTATATCCAGCCTGCGCTTCATACCCCCGGAATACGTACCCGCCCGTTTGTTTGCCGCCTCAGTAAGTCCAAAGCGCTTGAGCAGACCGTCGGCAAGGTGAACTGGTTTGGGAACACTCCTTAGCTTTGCGATCAATAAAATGTTTTCCCGCCCGGTCAACATCTCGTCCACAGCGGCGAATTGCCCGGTCAGACTGATATTTTCGCGCACCTTTCCCGGCTGACGTGAAACGTCAAAGCCGCAGACGCTCGCGGTCCCTCCGTCAGATTTCAGAAGTGTCGAAAGGATGTTGACCGTCGTAGTCTTGCCCGCGCCGTTAGAGCCGAGCAGGGCGAAAATCTCACCTCGCTTCACTTCAAAATCGACGCCCTTTAGGACTTCTGTATCCTTAAAAGACTTTCGCAGGCCTTTCACTTCAATTGCGTTTTTCATCCCAATATCCCCCCCTTTACTTTGTTTTATCCGTAACCTTTTTTATGGCCTTGTAAACTTCTTGGTCAACAGATTCTTGATAGATGTCAGTGTACGTTTTTGAATCTTTGATTAGATCATCGCAGAAAGCCGCTACGTTACTGCCCGTCACTTCCAGCACGCCTTTCCCCGAGTTCGCACCCTCCTCAAAAAGATCGACTATCCCCGAGAGCAGACCCGTCCCTTCGGTTAGCTCAACAGGGCCAACCTTAAAGAGATATTTTTGAATCTCTTTATAAACAATCTGATAATCCTGTGGCAGCGCTTTGACACGCGCCATGTGCGCCCGCCACTCTTTTTTATTCTCGATTATATCTTGTATTTTCATTTTATCCTCCTATTTACCTAACTTTTTAGCGATATTATTGTTAAGCTGATCGCGCCATTTGTCGCGATATGAATTTGCCCCATCGATGCCGGCCAGCGCTGAACAGAAGCCTTTGATATCGTCACCTAAAACTTCTTGGACACTCTGACCATCCGCTGCCGCCACTTCGAGCAGACCAAGCACACCGTCAAGTATCGGCATAAGGTTACGTCCGGTGAAATCTGAGTGAGGCCAAAGATTTAAACTTATTTTTTCCCAAGCTTTTTGATAATCAGCCGGCAGCTTTTTGGCCCGCACATTAAAAGCTTTTAATTCTTTAGTCATATCGTTTCCTGTGATTTTATCCCAAAAATTCATTACCTTCTCTCCTTTAACTCATTAATTTTTGATGATATGAACTCCCACTTTTCCCAGAATCGCCGCAGTTCTTCTCGCCCTGCATCGTTAAGCGTATAAAACTTACGCGGCGGTCCCATATCGGAAGGTTTTTTTTCTATGTCCACGAGCTTATTTTTCTCAAGTCTCACTAAGATGGTATAGACCGTTCCATCTACTACGTCTGTGAAGCCGAGAGCGTTCAGCCGCCGCGTGATTTCGTAGCCGTAGGTTTCTTGGCGGCTTATAATTTCAAGGACACAGCCCTCAAGCACACCTTTGAGCATTTCCGTAAGGTTCTCCAATGTAACACCTCCTTGCTATTCCGTATAACTTATATTTAGTATTACTTACTACAGCTATATAGTAACACACAATAGCGTGATTGTCTATAGGGTTTTTTTGAAAAAACCAAAATAGCAACATAAATAGTATGTGTAATCATTTGATGTAAACGAATAAGGTTAAAAACAAACGAGGCACTCTACGGAATTAAAACGTAAGGTGTCTCGCTTTCTTTTTATGAGTAGAGCAATATTCAACTTCTCAAAATCCTCTCCATTGGCTTGCCTTTTGCCAATTCGTCCACCAGTTTGTCAAACCATCTGATTTTCTGCATGAGCGGATCTTCGATTTCCTCGACCCCAACGCCGCAAATTACCCCTGTGATTTTGTGGGCATTTGGGTTAATTTGTGGTGCTTCTGCAAAGAACGTCTCATAGTCAACCCTTTTACTAATTTGCTCCTGTAGGCCATACTCGTCATAGTTCAATGCATATCTACTTTTAATTACTTTTAATATAAAGTAAAACGTTCATAGGCTATCTTTTTTCCAGTAGCTGTTTTAAAATTATCATTGATGCATTTTTTTATCTTTTTCTGTTCTTTTTCTTTATCCATAACCGTTAAGTTTTCAAGCAAATCAGCTTCCCATTGTATTTGAAAATCAAGTCCATCAATTTTAGATGGAGTATGATGATTGCCTATTATAAAGCATATTCGATCGATATTTTTTCCATAGCCTACCTTTTGTAATATTTCTCTGGCTACTGCTGGCCCTTCTTTTTCTTGATAGCCACCATCAATAGAACCGTACTTTTTTTGTGCTTCAACCGCACCAATATCATGTAGTATAGCAACAATACTGATTAGTTCTTTTTCTTGATCTCCGATATTTTCACCTTTCATAATATCTTCTGCGTTTTGCAAAACTTTGAGAGTATGATCTATGCCGAAGGGAATTTCCTTGAATACCTCTTTCATCTCTATAATAATTTTTTCTTTAAACATAAATTGCCTCCATTTTTACTTTATAGGTGTTTCAATTTTATCTTTTCTCTTTTTCGTTAGCCGATGCAATTAACATCATTGGGCGGCGCATTTCATCTGACATACCCGGAATGTCTATCATATGGGCGCTTGGCATTGTTTCCTCAACAGTGTTTAGCTGGAATCCGGCTTTTATAAGCCCCATTGGAATTTGCGTTAATGTATGATGTTGTTTGGTGACATCCTGTCCAAGAAAATGGGTAGCTCGCTCTCCGGGATAAAAGTAATCATCCACAGGCCAATACTGAGGCTTGCCGTTTGCATTATAAATCCAGTCCTGGTTCACACCCGCCGTAAAGACAGGGTGTTCGATGTTAAGAAGAAAAATGCCATCTGCCTTTAACGTCAGATATACTTTTCTAAATATTATATCAATGTCTGCAATGTAGTGAAGCACCAGATTGGAAATCACGCAATCGTATGAATTGGCGGAGTAATCATATTCCTCCAATCCGCAAACCTGATAGGTAATTTTAGGATCGGCGTTTTTTTCTTTTGCTTCATGTATCATTTTCTCACTTAAGTCGGTGCCCAGCACCTGCTTTGCACCACATTCCACAGCACATTTGCAGTGCCAGCCATAACCGCACCCAAGGTCGAGTACGTTCTTACCACTTAAATCAGGAAACAAGGCCTTGAACTGATGCCATTCACCCGCTCCGGATAAGCATTGTTGACTACATGACATTTTTGCATACTCATCAAAGAATTTTTTATTATCATAAATGTTGTTCATATACCTACCTCAGTAAATTTTTGTTTATCTAAACGTTGTAGAATAATCTATCATGCCTTATTACAGAAGTTTAGCACTTAAAAATTTTTTGGGACGGTAGTCCTCTGGATTACAAAGTTTATAAGTATTTAGAATAAAATTAATAAATTCCGATTTTTACTGGAAATTATATAGAAAAAATTTGCATAACAAAAGCATCCTTTTTATAATAGTTTTGCTAGAAATTTTTCAAAAAAGGATGCTGATAAAATGAGCAAAAGTTATTTGAAACAGTTACTCACTTATATTAACAGGGTATATGATGTAGGTAAAAAAATCAATACCTTGAAAAATAAAAGAGCAAAATCTCCAGTAAAAATTTCAATAATTACTTTTGTAGTATTATTTAGATTCATGCTTCAAATAAGAAGTTTTAATAGATTGAAGCACTGGATTGAAAAGAATAAATTTAAAAAAGTTCTGCCTAAAAAAAATAAAATACCGGGTATTGATGCCATTAGGCGCTGTTTGAATAACTTTGATCTTTATGGCTTAAAAGATATTAACGAGCATATAATAAAATCCACTATAAAAAATAAGGCATTTAGAAATGGTACTATTGACGGTTTGAAGGTGGCCGCCATAGATGGTGTAGAACTATTTGACAGTGTTAAAAAATGTTGTGACAACTGCCCTTACAAGGGTTGATAAAAATGGTATACTGCATTATTTTCACAGATCAGTAGTTTGTGCAATGGTTGGTTCTGATCCACATACTGTTTTAGATCAGGAAATGCTTGAGCCCAAAAAAGACAGCTCAGGTAAAGATGAAGGAGAAATTACTGCTGGCAGATGTTTAATTAAAAAGCTGTATGAAGAATATCATCACTTTGCGGATATCATTATAGCTGATGCTTTGTATTGTAAATCTACATGGATAAATGAAGTACTCTCCATAGGGATGAATGCTGTAGTTAGAGTAAAAGATGAAAGTCTTCACATTGTAAAAGACGCATTAGGTTTATTTAAGTGCCGTGAGGCGTATAAAAACTGGATTGTAAAAAAAGGCACAAATATTTACACAAAGATTAAGGCTTGGGAAGATGATAATTTTGAAATGTCTGACAAGAATATAAAAGTAAGATTTATAAAATTTATGGAAGAAATTCATACTGGAGATAAAATAATGATTAAAGAAGGATCGATCATAACAACAGATAAATTTACAACGGCAGAAATGCTGTGGAAAATAATGCATAAAATATGGGACATTGAAAATAACGTATTTCATCAATTAAAAACAGAATGGCATGTAGATCATTGTTTTCTCCACAGCCCTGCGGGCATAGAGACAGTTCTAATGTCTATAATACAACTCCAGTAAAAACAAAATTTTTACTGGAATTTAAGTGCTAAATCCCTGGCCTTATTAAGTAATACTTGACATATTCTGAAAAGCTGAAATTTGTTCTTAATCTAAAGAGCTGAAATCTATTGTTCTCTAACGAATATAATTCTTGTAAGTTTTATCAACAAATATCCAAGAGCAATTCCAGTCATATTAAGAATTATATCATCGACATCAAAGCTACCTATTTTGGTAATATACTGAAACACTTCAATACAAAGGTCTACAACAAGCCCAACACCGACAACTTTCCAAAATGAATTGATTTTCTTAAACACCATAGGTAGTAGAAATCCAAAAGGCATAAACGGCACTATATTTCCTAGTAAATTATATCGTGCCCATCCCTCTGATATGCTCTCCAATTGCGCACCTATACTGTGAAAAGGAATCAGATTGTAATTGATAGAATCAGGTAAGCTGTTATTTTCAATTCGACTGATAATTGCTGAAATTGAACCATGAAATTTTATAACAACCAGAAGAAACAGCACCATTATATAAATCCACCAAATTATTCTTAATGTGATTCCACGTTTGACCACCTTTGACATAAAACATTCTCCTCGTTAAATTCAGGTTTCTCAAGCAAAAGCAGTTTATGTTACCCGCTTACATCTAATCTGACTACTCAACCTCGGCTTTTTCAAAAAACATCTAAATCGACCACTTGCCAAGTGCCGACATCTAAATCGCTCTGTCACGCTTAAAATCATGCCTTTGGACTTGTTCCCGCGAAGCAATAATTTCGCGATTTTCACACAGCGTATTTTTTCTTTCAACCCTCGAAGAGCCCTTGTTTACTGGGCTTTCTGTATATTCAGTCTTTTACCCTTGACATCAATACTACCGTCTCAACGTGGGGGGTGTGGGGAAACATATCCATAAGCTTTACTTTATCCAATCTATATCCCGAGGCAGTTAGTGTATTTAAATCCCTAACAAGTGTTTTAGGATTACAGGATACATAAATTATTTCCTGTGCATTGAAATTTATAACCTGTTTCAATGCTTTGGGATGGACTCCGGGTCTTGGTGGATCCAATATTATTAAGTCAGGTTTATCCTTTAAAGTTTCCATTACATGTACTACGTCTCCGGCTGTAAATCTGCAATTTTCTATTCCATTTAATCTTGTATTTTCATTAGCGGATTTTACTGCTTCTTCTATAAGCTCTATACCTATTACTTTTTTTACATGAGGGGATAATATTTGTGCTATGGTTCCAGTCCCGCAGTATAAATCAAAAACTGTTTTTGAAGAGCCATCCTGAAGAAAGTCCAGAATTATACTGTACAGTTTCTCAGTGGCCCTGGAATTGGTCTGAAAAAAAGACTGGGGGTAAATCTTAAACTTAAAGCCTAAAATTTCCTCCGTTATATAGTCATTTCCATATAATATTTCCATTGAGTCAATTTTAACTACATCTGATAAACTGTCATTTGTAGTGTGGAGTACACCCATTAACCTGCCTCTGTAATTTAAGCTTTTTAATATTTCAGTAAGCTGGCTAAAATCAAATTTAGTCTGAGAAGTTGTTACAATATTTATTAGAATTTCTCCTGTGTTTCTGCCTTTTCTAAGCACTAAATTTCTTAAATATCCATTGTGGCTCCGTACCCTGTAATAGGGCAGTTCCTTTTTTCTAAAGTAATTTACAATTTTATCCAGTACCAGTGTAAAATCCTCATCTACTATTTTACAGTTGTCTGCATTTACAATGCCAAATGCTTTTCCCTTTATATGCATACCCAAGTTCAGAATGCCGCCTTTTTGTGCATCTCCAAAGGTGAATTCCATTTTGTTTCTGTACTGAAATTCCTCGGGACTTTTTTCTATACCCATAAATTCAAAACTTTCAAGAGAGGATTCTTTAAACAAATCCAGAACCTGCTGCTTTTTTAGTTCAACTTGTATATTATAAGGTATAAATTGAAAATTACATCCACCGCAGAGATTAAAATGGGGACAAGCAGGATTTATTGCATAACTTACATTTTCAATTATTTCTAGCATTCGGGCTTCTGCATGTTTATTTCTTTTTTTTATGATCTGTGCTTTTATTTTTTGACCGGGAACAGCATTTTTTATCATTACCTTCATTCCATCCTCTTCTGCTATACCCGTAGCTGGAAACTGCAGCTTTTTTATGTAAAATTCATACTCATTTCCCTTTTTCAATTTTTAATCTTCTCCTTTTGATGTCCCAGAAAATTTTTCACCTAATGTTTTTCTCAGCTTGCAGCTTTTCATTATAACAGGATATAAGATCAATACTATTAAAAATACTATTATGAACATGCCTTTCATATCTGCTATATAGCATCCAAACAGTAATCTCAAAATAAGATCAAATAAATATAGACATGCTAATGAAATTGCGGCTGTGACAGCTGTGTCTATAATAGAAGATTTTAAACTGCCAGGTACCAAACTGTTTTTCTTTTTAGAATCAGAATTATTATCAGAGGTTTTTTCATCAGAGCTTTTTTTATCCACCACATCATTTTTATTGCTTTCCTCTTTGATATTGTCAATTTTAGTATTTTCAAGGTGTTCTTCTTCTTTTCCCTCACCGGACTCCTCTGGTTTCTCCTGCTCTTCCGCCTTTTTAAGCTGTTCTTCCTTTTCCTGTTTTTCTTTCCTTTTAATTTCCTCTAAATTTTTCTTTTCTTCCATATTTTTATTTTTAAGTTCTTTTAGAAACTGCTTTTTTGCTTCTTCGTCTACTGAGAGCTCATTTTTATTTTCATCTTTTTCGTCCATTAAACACATACCTCCTTGTTCTTTTTAACCTTTCCATAACAAATATATTATGCTACACTATGGCATTTATGTAAATAGGTATAAAAAAATCTTTCATTATTGTTCACATATTGTTTTACAATTTTGCGGATTAGTTTTATAATTTTAGTGTTATATTAATTCGCATAATCGAGGATATTTAATATGAATAGGATAAACTTATTTTTGCTGAACTTTTTAGATGGAATCTTTTTTGTAATATGTGTAACTTTTAAAATATTAGTATACGGCAGGCATTTGGAAACAGGATATATAAAAACCGAATCACTTTTCATTCCAACTATTGCCTCGGTAATTATTATTGTTTCCATATCCTTTGTTTTTAAAACAAAAGCACGTTCAAGAATTCTCTATATATTGAACATCATAATCAGTTTCTTTATAGTAAGCGACTTGATTTATTTCAGATATTTTAAGGATATTATATCCTTGCCTGTACTTATAAGCGGATTTCAACTGGGTGCAGTAAAATCCAGTGTGGCAGATTTGATGAATTTTAAAGATTTTCTGTACTTTTTTGATGTTATATTTATAGTGCCCTTTATAAATAAATACGTTAGAAGCAGGAAAGCTGATATTTCCATAAGCTACAGGATACCAGCACTTGTAGTACTTATTTTTCTGGGAGTATTGACGGATTTTAAAAGCTTTTATAATCTGTCCAGGGAACAGCCCCGGCTTTTGAGTACAATGTACAATAAGGTGTACATAACCAGAAAATTGGGTATTTTAAATTACCACTGTCTTGATATTTACAATTCAATTTCTGCCAATATAACTAAACTGGCACCTATTTCTAAAGAAAAAGTTGATACCATAGATGATTTTATGGATAAAAACAAATCGGATAATAAAAGCTTAAAGGGATCTGCAAAGGGAAAAAATTTGATAATGATACAGGTGGAGGCTCTTCAGGAATTTGCAATAAATGCCTCTATTAATGGAAATGAAATAACTCCAAATTTAAACAGATGGGTAAAAAGGTCCGAGTATTTTGACAATTTTTATTATCAGGTAGCTGCAGGAGGCACTTCCGATGCAGAGTTCATGACCAATAATTCATTATATCCGGCTCCCGCAGGGGCAGCTTATTTTCTCTATTCTGGAAACAAATTCAGTGCAATGCCCCAAAATTTTAAAAATAACGGTTACAGTACGGCAGCACTTCACGGTTTCAGAGAAAACTTCTGGAACAGGGATATAATGTATAAAAAATTTGGTTTTGATAATTTTTACGGTGAAAAAAGTTATAAAGAAGATGAGTCCATAGGCCTTGGACTCAGTGACAGATCTTTTTTGATACAGTCACTTGTGAAATTACATAATATGAAATCACCTTATTATGCTTTCTTAATAACATTAACAAGTCATTTTCCCTATGATGCCGTGGATAAGTATGGCAGTTTTGATGTGGGAAATTTAAAAGGAAGCCTTATGGGGAATTATCTGCAGGCCATACATTATACAGATGAGCAGCTGGGAATGTTTTTAGATGCATTGGATGAAGAGGGAACACTGAAAAATTCAGTTGTAATGCTTTATGGAGACCATTATGCAATACCCAAGGACAAAGAGCAGCAGCTGTTCAAATTTTTAAATATGAGTTCCACTTCTGATGTGGACTGGGAAAAACTTCAGAAGGTGCCTCTTCTCATACATTTCCCCGATGAATCGGTAAAGGGTGTAAATGATACCTATGGAGGTGAAATGGACATATACCCTACAGTATGTAATTTATTTGATCTTCCTGGAAAAGATATGTTTGGGAAAGATCTTTTCAACCCTAACAGTCAGAGGGTCATATTTAGGAATGGTTCTTTTATAGATAGAAATTATTATTATTCCTCCCAGGATGATGTGTACTACAATGTAAAGACTGGAAAAAGAGTATCTGAAAACAGCAGCCTTAAAAAAGATGAGGAGAATGTTTTGAATCAGCTGGGGTATTCGGACTATATACTTAAACACAATGCAATTGACAAATTAAATAGATAAATTGTGAAAATCATATAAAATGTTTACATTTTTATAAATAAGTGGTACTATAATATTGTAATAAATTTAATATTGTCTTTAGTGTCAGGGGTGCCGGGACGGCTGAGAAAAGTGAAAACTTTAACCCTTTGAACCTGATTCGGGTAACGCCGACGTAGGGAACCGCTTTACATTCGTATCCTGAAGCACTATTTATAAATAGTGCTTTTGTTTTTTGTCAAAGTTTTATAGGGAGATAATTTAAATGTTTGTTGATGCACACAATCATATGGATTTTTATGGCAAGAACTTAAAAAAAGCACTTCACATCATAAAAAAAAATGATATCAAGACTTTGGGATGTTCTATGAATCTGGAAAGCTATATTTTTACAAAAAAGATAAGCGCAGAAAATGAAAATATAGTACCCTGTTTTGGAATACATCCCTGGGAAGCACATAAAAATTGCAGTGACCTGGATAGCTTTGACGACTATGTCAGGGAGTGCAGGGCTGTAGGGGAGATAGGGCTTGATTATTATTGGGTTTTGGAAAGTGAAAAATATCCAAAAATGGACAGGGTATTTGAATACTTTCTGGACAGAGCAAAGCGCTATGACAAGATAGTAAATATTCACACTAAGGGAGCGGAAGAAAAAATACTGGAATATATAAGAAGTTATAAATTGAGGACACCTATAATTCACTGGTACAGCGGGAATGTGGATACTCTTAAAGAACTTTTGAAATTGGGCTGTTATTTTACCATAAGTGTTGATATAGGATATTCCAGACTTACAGATGAAATAGTGAAGATGCTTCCAATGGATAGAATATTGACCGAGACAGACGGCCCCACTTCTCTTGAATGGGTGAATAAGAAGTATGGATACCCCTGTGAAGTTGAAAATATTGTTAAAAAGATCTCCAGTATAAAAGGTATTCAATATGAAGAGGTTAAAGACGAAATATCCAGCAATTTTAGCAGATTTAAATTATGAATTTAAGGTGTTTGGAATGAAAAAATCAGAAAATATTCAAGACAAGATATATCCGGTAGTTACCATAGCAGCAGTTGTGATTTTATGGCAGATAGTAGTGGGTTTTCAGTATATACAGCCCTATATTCTTCCTTCTCCATGGGATATTATAAAAACCCTTGTTTCGGACTTTAAAAATATAATGGAAAATACGGAAACCACCCTTTATGAATCCTTTATAGGATTTTTCATATCCATAGTATTTTCTTTTGTGCTGGCTATAATAATGGACAGTTTTCATGTGGTCAAAAAATCACTTTATCCTATTTTATTAATATCCCAGACAGTTCCCACTATAGCCATAGCGCCGCTTTTTATAATATGGTTCGGATTTGGAGCACTTCCCAAGATAATAGTTGTAATAACCGTATGCTTTTTTCCCATTGTTGTAAGTCTTGTAGATGGTCTTGAAAAAATAGACACAGACTACATAAATTTGTTCCATAATATGAAGGCATCAAAATTGCAGATATTTTACCATCTAAAACTTCCCTATGCTCTGGTGAACTTTTTTTCAGGTTTGAAGATTGCTGCAACTTACATGATAATGGCTGCAATTATAGGCGAATGGCTGGGGGGAGACAGTGGAATAGGCGTATACATGGTGAGGGCAAAAAATGCTTATCAGTTGGACAAGGTATTTGCTTCAATTCTGGTTATTGTTATAGTGAGTATTGCAATAATCTATATGATAGACTTTATAGGCAAAAAAATAATACATTGGAAATAAGGGGGATAAACATGAAAAAAAGCAGATTTATATTTTTGATACTGGCTGTATTTACAAGCGTACTTACATTGTCAGGATGTGGATCAAATGATAAAAAGGAAACATCAAATTCCTTGGACAAGACAACTGTAATATTGGACTGGACTCCCAATACAAATCATACTGGACTGTATGTGGCCTTGAATAAAGGATATTATAAGGATGAAGGACTGGATGTCAAAATAGTTCAGCCTTCCGAGGGAAGCGTCACAAATCTCATAGCAGCTGGGAAAGGTGATTTCGGGGTTAGTTATCAGGAGGACGTCACCTATGCACTTACAAGTGACAATCCTCTTCCTGTAAAGGCCATTGCCACGATAATGCAGCACAATACTTCCGGTTTTGCTGCACCTAAAAGCAAGAACATAAAGACTCCCAAGGATTTTGAAGGAAAAGTATATGGAGGATGGGGTTCACCTTCAGAGGAAGCAGTGCTTAAAGCTGTCATGGAGAAAGACGGGGGAGATTTCAGTAAAGTTAAGATAGTGAATATTGGAAATGACGATTTCTTTGCAGCTACAAAAAAGAATATAGATTTTGCATGGATATTTGAAGGGTGGACGGGTATACAGGCTAAATTAAAGGGAGAACAGCTTGATTACATACCTGTCAAAAATCTCGATCCGGCTCTTGACTACTATACACCTATTCTTATAAGCAGTGACAAGATTATAAGTAAAAATCCGGAAAAGGTAAGAAAATTCCTGGCAGCTACTGCAAAAGGATATGAATACTCTATAAAGCACCCTGAGGAAAGTGCAGATATACTTTTGAAATATGCACCTGAGATAGACAAAAATCTTGCTGTGCAAAGCCAAAAATATATGTCTAAGCAGTATGTGGCGGATGCACCTAGATGGGGAGTTATGAAATCCGAAGTATGGCAGCGTTATGCTAAATTTTTAAAGGACAAGGGTCTTATAAAAAAGGAGTTAAATACGAGTGATGCATTCACAAACGAATTCCTGCCAAAATAACGGTGATGAAGTAATGATTGAACTTGAAAATGTGTGCAAGAACTTTGAAGACAAAACAATACTTCAGGATATATCCCTGTATCTTGAAAAAGGAGAATTTGTCTCCATCCTCGGACCCAGCGGCTGCGGGAAAAGTACACTTTTCAACATAATAACGGGATTTATACATGAAGACTCAGGCAGAGTTTTTGTAAAGGATGATATAGGATACATGCAGCAGAAGGATTTACTTCTGCCCTGGAAGACTGTGCTTTCAAATGTGGTGCTGCCCCTTGACATAAAGGGAAGGGATAAGAAACAATCCAGAAAAAATGCAACAAAATATATTGACATATTTGGGCTGGGGGGATATGAAAATAAATATCCCTATGAACTTTCAGGTGGAATGAGGCAGAGGGCAAGTTTTCTGAGAACTTTTCTATCTTCCAGGGAAGTGATGCTTTTAGATGAGCCCTTTGGCGCCCTTGATTCCATAACCAGAGGAAAGATGCAGAAATGGATTTTAAGCATGAGGGAAAAGCTTGGCAGGAGCATACTATTTGTAACTCATGACATTGAGGAGGCCATTGTGCTTTCAGACAGAATATATGTGCTTTCTTCAAAACCGGGAAGGGTGAAAAAAGAGATAACAGTGGATTTTAACAGAGACGACAGAGAAAACAGACTGTTTTCACAGAATCTTTTGAAGATGAAAGAGGATATTTTGAAATTGCTTTAAACAAGTTGGGGTCAGACCCTCTGACAAATATTGTCAGAGGGTCTGACCCCCTTACATTTTTTACCACAGGGACTGACCCTAGTTTGTCCTGTTTCCTGGGATTTCAAGCCCCAGCTGATATAATTGAAAGCCCGTAACTTCATTTTTGTTATCTGCAGTGAATTTAATCCGGGCATCTGTTACCCTGAGAAAAAATTCATTTTGTGACTGAGGAAACAATTGATATTTTTCGCCGCTGCTGTTCTGTTCAAAATAGAGGGCTTTTCCATCAGTGGTTATGGAAACATCCCCAAGATTTCCCTGAAGCTTGTAATTGCCCACATATTTATCCAGGGTTTTGCTGTCCACGTTAACTACTTTCTTTGCCTTTGGAAGTTCATAGCTTCCGCCAAGGGCTATATCTGCCAGAGTATCGTTTAAGGAATTTATATTGTAGTAGCCTACATTGCTGAGAATAATTATAGTAAGATCCTTGTCCGGATACCTGGCTATATTGCTTGTAAATCCAATTGTATTTCCACCGTGGTATATTTCCTTTCCGTATTTTCCACTTGTCAGCATCCAGCCGTAACCATAGTAGGGGCCGGAGGGTGCCATGGCTATATGATTTGAAAACATATTGTCTAGTGTAGATTTTTTCACTAGCTTTTCCGTATAAAGAGCCCTGTCCCATTTATAAAGGTCTTCCGTACTGGAATACAGGCAGCCTGCACCGTAGGAGCCATTCAATGTCGCTTCATCACTTACGGGATAAACATCCAGATAACCGCTGTAACCTGTGGAGGAATACATTTTTCCAGTGTTCTTGTAACCTAACCCTGTGTTTTTCATATCCAGGGGCTGGAAAATGTTTTTTTCAAGGTAATCTTCATAACTCATTCCACTTGTCTTTGCAACTATATATCCAAGTAAAATATACCCCGAATTGCTGTAGCTGAAATTGGTTCCCGGTGTAAATTCCAGGGGCTTATTTTTAAATAGATCTATTACCTTGTTTATGTCTTTTAAAGAATCCTGACTCATGCTCCAGAATTCAGGGAGATTGGTGCAGTTTACAATCCCGGAACTGTGGGTGAGAAGATTTTCTATTGTTATTGTATTTCCATTTGGGAAATCCGGTATATATTTGGAGACAGGATCCTTTACATTTATCAATCCCTTTTCTACCAGCTGCATTATGGCCATGGCTGTGAACTGTTTGGTCATGGAACCTATTGGAAATGTGGTGTCCGGTGTATTTTGAATGTTTTGCTCAAAATCCGATTTACCATAACCTTTGTCCAGGATTACTTTTCCATTTTGAGCTACGAGTACGCTTCCATGAAAATTATCCGTACTTTGAAGTGCACTCAAATAGGTATCTAATTTTTGTGAAGTATAGGAATATCCTCCTTGATTCAATGCATTTTTTAAAGGAGTGGATATTTTGATTGTCTTTGTGCTGCTGTCCCAGTTTATGGTTCTGTCAAACACCTGACTAAAAAATTCAAGGGGTACAAAAACATAATTATTTTTAATTACAGGAGCTGTGGATAAGTTAATATTTTTGTTATTTACAGATATCCTTTTATTGTTGCTTTCAAGCTTTACAGTATAATCAGGAGCAGTTAACAGAGCGCTGTCACCCTTTACCTCCAGGCTGGCATTTAATTTTAAAGACAACACATTCAGAGAAACCATAACTACTGAATTTGAGTCTTGGTAAGGTTGTACATATTTTGAAGGAATATTGCTTCCGTCCATACTCACTGTGAATTGGACTGTATCAGGTGAAGCTGAAGTAACAACTTCGGCATTTGCTACAGATGTAGTTGAGCATATGAGAAAAATGGATATCAGCATTGAGGAAAATACTTTTTTGAACATTTACACCATCTCCTTTTATAGTAAGATAATACAATCATATCATAAAATATGAGAAATTACTAAATTCAGTGAATTTTTTATAATAAGTGCTGAAAGTTAAATCATATCATAAGGTAGGACTTAAAAATAAAATAGGAAGTGATCTTGTGAAAAAGCAGCAGAAGGCAAGAAAAGTAAGCAGGCAAATTGGATTGGAAACGGCTGTCATGCCGGAAACAAGTTCAGCAGAAAAACCGAAGAGCAGAATATTAAAAGAAATTACGGATAAAAGAGAGAAAAACGTAAAACATTTTTTGAAGGATGATCTGACCTTCGAAGCAGCTGTTTACAATGAGCCGGTGCATTATTTCAGTTAGTCAGCTGGCTTAATGCAGATTATTAGGTTTATGCCTTTAAAAGGCAATTGAATAAAATTAAAGATTCAGTATCTATATGAGTAGTATGAAAATAAAACTGCATGGGACAAATGCCCCATGGAAATAATTCAGCATCTACATGAGTGGTATAGAAAAATTATTAGTATAAAAATACTAATAACAACCTTTGTCTGTATAATTTTTAAATTCTATGATATAATATCAGTAATAAGAAGGTGGATTATGAATTTAGTCTGCTTGATAAATTGTATAAGTTTTAATAATAGATAGTTTGGGAAAAGGGCTATCTATTATTTTTTTAGAATTATTTATGTTTACCTTGATATCGGATGATATTTCATCAGGTTTCAAAGTTATTTTATTTTCGACTTTAATATCTGACTTTTTATCAGACAACGCCACTATACAAATAGCAGTGATTGAAAATAGACTGAAGAATAAAATTAAGGATCCTTCTGACATAAACGTATCACCTCTTCTTCATACGCAGACATTATTAACCATAATCCATCCACAAATAAAGAAGAGGTGCTTATACAATTTTCTTATTACATTTTAGAGTATATCATACAATATAAATGATGAAAACATAAAAGGAGGAACTAAGTGAATTGGAATAAATTAGTCTTTGAAAACAGCAGTGCCGGCAGGATATACTATAATCACAAGCTGTATTGATCAACATAAGGGAAATAATTTAAAGTGGGACAAACTTCTTTTTATAATTTCAGTAAAATGCAGATGTAATAGTAAAAACAAGGTGGCTAAAGGATGTATACTTTTCAGGTTATATCTTTTGTAATTGAAATAGCTTTTGGATTACTGGTTGGAGGTATTATAGCATTTTTCCCTAATATCATATTTAATGTAAATAAAAATTATAGACCCCCTAAATATGAATTCTATGAACCCAAAAACAATAAAAAAAGTAAGAAAAAGATTTTAAAAATTTTGGGCAAAACCATTTGGGTTACAATAGTAATGGGAATTACCATAGCAGGTTTAGAACCATATTTTTTGGACACTCCTAAATTGATAAAAGGAGATCTTTGTTATATTACCGGTAATGTAAGTAGAATAAGAGATGTGAGAAAAGACTATCATAGATATGTTTATATAGAAAATAAACAGCTGATTTTCTTTTTTGCTTCAGATGTTGAAGTGGGGAAAAGATATAAGATAGGGTATTTGCCCAATACTACACGAGCCATTTATGTTGAGATGTTAAAAAACAATGCATCATCAAAAGGAATAAGAATTAAATTTCCATATAAAGAGATTATGCTGTTTATAGGATTAATAGGAGCCGTCATATTGTTGGCTGCACTAGCTCCCTATTTAAAATTTAAACTCCTGATAATAGCCAGTGTAGTTTTCTATCCTGCAAATATACTATTATACATAAAGGAAGGATTAAAATCAGGACTTTGGTTTTCTTTTCATAATGATGGACTTTCTATTTTAACTTTAGGAATTGTGTTTGCTGTTGTGATGTGGGCAAGTTATCTTATAGAGAGGAAGGAAGATCCGGAAATTTTTGGAACATTAATGGCAATTCAAATTATGAGCGCTATTGAAATGGTGGCTTTAATAGAAACATTTGAACGCCTATTCAATGTCTATTAGGAAAAATGAAAGTTTAATTAATACCTGAGATTTCAATGAAACTGTGTTCTAAATTATTTTTAAATTTGTTATAATAAAAGCAGGTGAAGTGAACATGAGTAAAAATCAAGAAGTTAAATTGGATGGAATTTTAAAGGCGCTGTTTTCAACATCGCATCAAGTGCTCATAAAGTTTACAAACAAGATGTTTGATGTGAATTATGATGATAATGATGTAATTATCATCCCGGGTAAAACAAAATTTCCACTGGAAGATTTTGATTATGATTTTATCAAAGCCGATTTGATTTTAAATTTTTCACGTAAGAAGAAAAAGACAATATACCACATTGAATTTTAGACCAAAAATGATACTTCAATGGCCATAAGAATGTTTCAGTACGGGTTTCATATAGCTAAATCGGATAATATATTAAATAGTAATACAAAAGTTGTATATTTTCTAAAACAGCTGATTATCTTTATAGAAGAAAATTCAAAAGTAAAAAATGAGTTGAAGCTTCAGATTATATTTTCTGATGGAAATAAGGTTAATTATAGTGTACCGGTTATGAAATACTGGGAGTATACTGATAAGGAATTAATTGATGAAAAGCTGTATATATTGCTGCCGCTTCAAATATTCAAATTCAGGAAGGTATTTGAGCGTATAAAACATAGAAAAGACAGCAGCAAATCTGAATTTGACAGTACATTGCAGGAAGCTAAAAGCTTGTCATATAAACTTGCAAAAGAAATAGCTGAATTGAATAATAAAAAAGAGGTTATGGATGATGATGCTTAAATCTTTTTATGATCCTGTTGTAGAGCAAAAAGGAATAGAAAAAGGACGTAAACATGGACTATTGCAGGGGCTGGAAAAGTTATTGGGTAGATACTTCTTATATGAGCAAAATAAAAAAAATAGAAGATGAAGATACTTTAAATTCTTTATTTGAAGATGCAGTTAAGAGTAACTCTATTGAAGAATTTAAAGAAAAGTTAAAATTAAGAAAATTAAATTAGAAATAGGACCTGCCATAAGGCAGCCCCCAATAAAGAAGTTTTCTGTTAGTATACGGTGTGGTTAGTTTTGACTATGCCGTTTTGTTGTTTCAAAAACTTAACTTAACATTGCAGTAAGGATGGCAACAAAATTGAAGCTGCGGGAATAAAAGGCAGAAAAGATTCTGCTCAGTTAAGGCCGTGTGTTGCATATCATGCGGGTTATAAAGTGGAGAACTGTATTTGAGCTTTGTCTGGCTGTATGTCTATGAAAAAGCTTCAGTTCGGTTCTGCTGGATATGTAGATATGATTTTATATAGGATAGGTTAAAAGCTGAAAGTGAAAAGTTAATAGTAAATCAAGATTTTTGGTTCATATTGATTTTTACCTATTGGCAAAATTTAAATTTGTGAATAGTATGTAAATGAGAATAATTTAGTGAGTATTTTTTACAATCCAATTATATAGGAGGAAAATTCATGAATAAGAATAAAAGAGTTTTAATTGGGAGTGCTATAAGACAGTCACATGACATATTAGTAAATTTTATAGGTTTTTTGAAAAATATTGTAAATAGAGATATTTTAATAGATTATTTTTTTATAGATGATAATGATGATACTGATTCAAGTGATTTCATTAAAAATTTCTCCCTGGAATCAAAGAATAAAATTATCATTGAAGAAGGAGAGAAAATTGATAATTATATTCGTACGGAAAATACGCATTATTGGAAGGAAAACCTGATTTGGAAAATAGCAGAATACAAAAATAGAATTATAGAATATGCTAAAAAAAATAATTATGATTATTTATTTTTAATAGATTCAGATATAATGCTGCATCCCAAAACACTGATAGCCTTAATAGACAGTAATAAAGATATAATATCTGAAATATTTTGGACCAGATGGCAAAAGGATTTTGTTGAATTACCACAGGTTTGGATGAGTGACGAATATTCATTTGTTATTAAAGGAAGAAATGAGATATTAACTGATGATGAAATTAATAGAAGATATATGGATTTTATACAGAAGTTAAAAAGGCCAGGTGTATATGAGGTGGGGGGACTGGGAGCATGTACCTTAATAAGTAAAAGAGCTATTTATAAAGGAGTTAATTTTAACGAAATTTATAATTTATCATTTTGGGGAGAGGATAGGCACTTTTGTATAAGAGCAGCGGCTTTAGGCTTCAAATTATATGTTGATACTACCTATCCAGCTTATCATATATATAGAAAAGAAAATTTAAAGGGATTAGAGCAATTTAAAAATAAGTGTATATATGATATAGACAATTCTCTGACATAAATAATTTTTATTTATACAATTATAATAATATAAAAGGATTTGAGGCAGATAAATATTTATGTACTTGCTTATGCAGATAAATTTAATAAAAATAAAATCACTATATGGTGTAAATTCGAATTGGAAAATAGCAGCTGCTGAATTTTATCTGCCTTTGCAGCCGGCGGGGAAACCTGCTGGCTGCTTTTCTGGTGCGTAATAATATGGATGAGAGAAGTTAAGAGTAAATGAGTATTTGAAAATAAGAGTGCAGGCAGGATATACTATAGTCATAAGTTATGACTGACAGTTTATGAGAGCATAAGGTAAATCAATATGTAAATTATGATTATATAATAGATCTATTATTTTTAATGAAAGAGGGATAAAAATGAAAATACAGGATATCATGGTGCCCTGGAAGGGGAAAAAAAGAATAAAAGATGGAATAAACAGGAATTGTTGCATATACAGCTCAAGTGTTGCTCATGCCCTGTGGAATAATTCGGTTTATGAAGTAGTAGATGATGATGAAAATAAGGTGGGGGAAATAGACAGAAATTTATTTAGGTACCTTATCAATAGCATAAATACCAGTATAATAAGCAATATTGTAGATAAGTTTCAGGAAGGAGTTGTTGCAATTGATGCAGAAGGAAGGATTTTTTATGTAAATGATTCATATACAAAAATTCTCGGAGTTCCAATAAGTAAAATTATAGGGAGACAGATGCAGCAGGTGGAACCGGGAGCAGAGATATTGAATGTACTTAAAACTAAAACGCCTATAATAAGGCACAAACAAAAGATAAATACATTGGATAAATACGTTTCAGTACACATATATCCCATTGAACAGGAGGGAGAATTGAAGGCAGTTATATCGATTTTTACTGATTCAACTGAAATTGTAAAATTGGGAGAAGAAATGGAAAAGGCAAACAAGGCGGTCATACGATTTAAACAACAGATTGAGTCACAAAACAAATTATCAAAATTTGAGATTGTGGGAAAAAGTCAAAACTTTTTAAAAACTGTTTCACAGGCATTGATTGTGGCAAAAACAGAGGCATCTGTATTGATAGAAGGTGAAAATGGGACTGGAAAGGAAGTGATTGCAAAGCTCATACATTCAAATAGCGAGAGAAAATCTCACCCAATGATAATTGTAAACTGTGCAGCTGTTCCTGAAAGTTTAATTGAAAGTGAACTTTTTGGCTATGAGGAGGGTTCCTTTACAGGTGCAAAATCTGGAGGAAAGATGGGAAAATTTGAATTAGCCAATGGTGGAACTCTGTTTCTTGATGAAATAGGCGACATGCCAATGTCAATGCAGGCAAAACTTTTGAGGGTGCTGCAGGAGGGAGAGATAGAGAAAATTGGAAGACAGAAAAATGTGCCTGTAAATGTCAGGCTGATTGCTGCAACAAACCAACCCCTTGAAAGAATGGTAAGGGAGAAAAAGTTTAGGAGAGATCTTTATTATAGGTTGAATATTGTGGAGATTAAAGTGCCTCCATTGAGAGAACGGGGTGAAGATGTGGGATTGCTGGCAAATCATTTTCTGCAAAAATACAACAAGAAATATGGAAAACAGGTGTTTTTTTCTCAAAGGGTACACTCGTTTTTCTACTCCTACAATTGGCCGGGCAATGTTCGTGAAATGTGCAACTGTATTGAATATGCTGTGATTATGTGTCTGGATGATTGCTTTGATGTAATCTATCTGCCTCCCCACATTAAAGAATCCATGGGAGAAATTATAGAAGAGAAAAACAGACCTGAATACATCCAAGGTACTTTGAAGGAAGCGGTGAAGAGTTTTGAAAAAAAGATGATTACGGACGCCCTTTCAGGAAGTAAAGGTAATAGAAGCAAAGCCATGCGGCTGTTGGGACTCAGCCGCAGAACTTTTTATCGTAAGTTGAAGGAATATGAGATTGATAGTGACTAAAAGTAAACACATGAGACTAAAAGTAAACACTGATCTTTCTGCAAAGTGTGGCAAAACTGGCATTAATGCCTGGAGAAGGTTTTCACAATTAAAGTGAAAACCTTTAATTTATCTCGTTTTTAAGGAAATGAAAACGTTGGCACAATACTTGCTCATTAAATATGGTACAAAGCAGAAGGAGGTATCAGAATGAATAATAAAAAAATACGTATCGGTGGTGGACAGGGATTTTGGGGTGACAGCAATGATGCCGCCATACATATGGTCAAGAGAGGCAATCTTGATTATATGGGGTGTGATTATCTTGCGGAACTAACTCTTTCCATTATGCAAAGACAGAAAAACAAAAACCCAGAAGCAGGATATGCAAGGGATTTTGTGAATTTGATAAGGGAAATTGGCAGAGAGAGCTTTGAAAAAAAAGTCAAAATCATATCTAATGCTGGCGGAATGAATATTCTTGGCTGTGTAAAAAAAATTGAAGAGATTGCAAAAGAACAGAAAATGTCAGGTTATAGGATTGGGTATGTGTTGGGAGATGATCTTAAATCACAAATACCTAAATTGCTTGCCCAGGGTGTTGAATTTAAAAATATGGATAATGGAGGGGATTTTCACGATATTGTAGACAAAATCTTAAATGTAAATGTATATCATGGGCACGAACCCATTGTAGAGTGTCTGGAGCAGGGGGCCGACATAGTGGTTACAGGAAGGGCTGCGGACTCGGCTTTATTTCTATCGCCGCTCATGTATGAATTTGGATGGGCTGAGGATGATTATGACAACCTTGCTAGAGGCATAATGGTTGGGCATTTACTTGAGTGTGGAGGACAAGGCTCTGGGGGTAACTATGACTATGACTGGCGTGGAGTCCCAAGGATGGATGAACTGGGATTTCCTATTGCAGAAATTACAGAGGACAAGCTTCACATAACGAAGGCACCTGACTGTGGAGGCATTGTTTGTGAACAGTCCTGTAAGGAGCAGTTTTTATATGAGGTGCATGATCCTGCCAATTATATTGCTCCGGATGTCACAGTTGATATCAGTCATGCCACACTTACTCAGGACGGTGACAACAGAGTTGAAGTTGCGGGAATAAAAGGCAAAAAACGTCCTGAACAATTAAAGTTGTGTGTTGGATATCATGCAGGCTATAAAGTGGAGACTTATTTGAGTTTTGCCTGGCCGGACGCCTATGAAAAAGCAAAATATGCAGCAGAAATACTTATGAAAAAGATGAAACGCAAAAATTTAAAAGCAGAGGAAATAAGGATAGATTATCTGGGGCTCAATGCACTTCATTTAAATGTTGCAAACATGGATCCTGAACTGGTTAAAAATATGAACGAAGTGGTTTTGAGGATTGCCATACGTACTGTGGATAAATCGGAGGCCTATAAAATAATTCCAGAAATTTCTCCACTGCAGTTAAATGGCCCTCCAGGAGCAAGCTTTTTTGGAGGAAGAGCCAAAGTGAGGGAAGTCATAGGTCTGTGGCCTACATTTGTCCCAAGGGATGCAGTGAAATTGACGTCGAATATTTTGGAGGTGAAGTAAATGGCTCAGGTATATTTGAAAGATCTGGCTCATGGGAGATCCGGGGATAAAGGTGACACAAGCAATGTATGTGTATTTGCCCGTGATCCCAAAGACTATGAGTTTTTGAAAAGGGTGCTGACGGTAGAAAAGGTAAAAGAGCATTTTGGGGATATGGTAAAGGGAGAAATTATAAGGTATGATGTGGACACTCTAAAGGGATTCAATTTTGTGATGAAACATGCACTGGGTGGAGGGGCAACCCTCTCCATAAGGTTGGACTCTCTTGGAAAATCAATGGGTTCTGCTTTTATGAGGATGAAGATTGATACAGAAGAGTAATCTGTGAGCAGAGGGCTGATAAAAGGTAAATAAATTATTATTGGATTTGAAAGGATGGGGAAAATGAAAACAAGTAGTTATTCGGGGTTTTATAAACTTTCACCAGAGGAAAGACTTAAGGAAGTAAGTGAATTTACGGGAATTTCAGAGGAGGAGCAGAAAATTATAAAAGAGCCAGGTGCACTTGATATAGATAAAGCAGATCATATGATTGAAAATGTAATTGGCACTTTTCAGCTTCCCATGGGAGTTGCACTTAATTTTATCATAAATGGCAGGGACTATGTTATACCTATGGTAATTGAAGAACCTTCTGTAGTTGCTGCTGCCAGCAATGCAGCTAAGATGGCCAGGGAAACCGGAGGTTTTTTTGCAAGCAGCACAGGTTCTATTATGATTGCCCAAATTCAGGTTATTGATGTGTCGGATCCAAATTATGCGAAAATGAAGATTTATGAGAACAAAGATAAAATTATTGAGATCTGCAATACCAAGGATCCCGTCTTGGTTAAATTCGGAGGCGGTGTTCAGGATATTGAAGTCAGGGTTATTCAATCCAGTGTAGGGGAAATGCTTGTTGTTCACCTTGAAGTCAACACCCTGGATGCAATGGGTGCAAATGCTGTTAATACAATGGCCGAAACTGTTGCACCTTTTATTGAAGAAATTACAGGAGGTAAAGTATATTTAAGAATTTTATCTAATCTGGCAGTACACAGACTTGTCCGTTCAAGGGCGACAATTAAAAAAGAGACTTTAGGCGGAGAAGAAGTTGTTGACAAGATAATAACCGCATATGCTTTTGCCGCTGCAGATCCCTACAGGGCAGCTACCCATAATAAAGGAGTTATGAATGGAATTATTCCTGTAGTTATAGCTACGGGCAACGATACAAGGGCAATAGAGTCAGGTGCCCATGCTTATGCTTCACGTTCAGGGCGGTATACATCCCTTACAACCTGGGAGAAGAATAAAGATGGAGATCTTGTGGGCACAATTGAAGTTCCCATGGCAGTTGGTCTTGTAGGAGGTGCTACGAAAATTCACCCTACAGCCAAGGTTGCAGTGAAAATGCTGGGAGTTAAAACTGCTGTAGAGCTTGGAGAAATCATTGCTTCAGTGGGATTGGCACAGAATCTTGCAGCTATCAAGGCTTTGGCTACAGAGGGTATTCAAAGAGGACATATGTCCCTTCATGCCAGAAATATAGCTTCCGTTGCAGGTGCAAAGGGTGAAATTCTTGAAAAGATTGTAAAGAAGATGGTTGAGGAAAAGAATGTAAGACTGGAATATGCCCAGGAGCTTATGAAGAAATATTCTAAGTAAAAATATTACTTGATGTAATATATCTCTAGCATTTAAGTTCTTAGCACGTGTTTGCTGAATGTTATCCATCTTGTATAAGTAAATGAATATTTACTTATACAAGAAAATAACATTATCAATTTAATTATGGAGGTTGATTTTATGGAAAAGAAAATTTATGCAGATATATGGGGCGATACAGTAAATGTTAGACATCTCTTTTTTGCAATTATTATTGGCATAGCTATTAGTTTACCGTGTTTTATTTTAAGCCTGAGTTTTATCCAGGTGCATTTTCCGCAAACACCATTGAAACTGTGCAAGGCTTATGCACTGTTGATTGGTATGCTGTCTTCCCTATTAAGTGCATTTATATCGGCTAAATTATTTAAGCCTAAACGTATCCTTCAGGAAAAAAATTTTTCTGAGGAAGAGAGAAATTTGGTGTTAAAAGAGCTTGACATAGATCTGGATAAAGAGAGAGAAGAGTTGAAGACAGTAGAAGATAAGGTTATAGAAGAAATGAAAAGCCTCCAGCTGTATGAACTATTTGCTGGAGAGAAAGAAAATAAATGAAGAAAAGGAGATGATAAACTATGAATGCATTGCTTTTGCACAATGTACTATGGGGTGTTGGAAGTGCACTTCTCGGCAGTGTGATCTTCTCATTTATAGGACTTATATCTGGAACTGATGAAACTGCTACAGTTGCACCAATAACGCTGTTGATCATTTTACTTGGATTTCCGCCTGTGGGCATATTTTCATTTTTTATCGGTGGAGCCGTTTCCAAACATATGACTCATGCCATTCCAACAGCTTTAATGGGTGTGCCTGGGGATACCATGGCCGTTCCACTTTTGGAACATGCAAACATTTTGAGAAGGTTGGGAGTTCCCCATGTTGCCCTCCGTAAGATGATTTCTGGGGCAATTATTGGAGCAATCATTGCACTGCCTATTTCAGTTGGCTTTGCCACATTACTTGCTCCATTTTCCCATATAGTGGAAATCTGGGCACCTATTATCTTTACAATTGCAGCAATTATAATAGCCTACACATCTAAGGGCAAATGGGCCAGTGTATTTGTACTTATACCTTTTGCTGTATTTCTCCAAGGTGTTATTAAATTAGCTAACGCCGGTCATCAAAGTATTTCCATAGGAATTTTTCTTGGAATTGCCATTGGTCCTATGTTTGCCGATATAATTACTCTTTTATCCCCTGTGACACATGGTTCAATTCTCAAAAGTTCACCAAGAGAATTCTGGCTGGCTCCAGAACTGAAGACATGGAAGGGCTATTTTCCTAATCCCCTTAAAATACTCACACGTAGACAAGCTGCATATACCTGTGCAGGAGCCGGCATTTCTGCCCTTACTTTTACATTTAGTCCCGTAGGTATGACAGTAATGATTGGAGAAGTAGTGGCATCCAAGGTAAAGAGTTTATACCAGCGTCTTACAACTTGTCTGAGTGTGATGAATGCTGTAACTGAAGCAACTTATGTAGCTGAGACATTGATCCCTCTAATAGCTTTTGGAATACCACTTAGTCCTGTAGGACTTGGACCGGCAGGTCCACTGTTCAATGCTCCTCCTGTGTTTTCAAGCCAGCCTGTCCACAATTTGCATAATCTGCTGACACCGGGACAATTTGCATTATATGGGCTGATAGGAATTGTAACAGCTTATATCATAGCATATCCATTATCTATGAATTATGCCAGAACGGCCAGTGCGTGGGTTTTAAAAAATGTCAGCCAGGAAGCTATAATATGTATGTTTGTAGGATTGATAACGGTTTTATCATTTTATGAAGCTGGTTTTGTTGGAGTCGGAATTTCAATTACAATCGGCATCTTTGGAGGTATATTAAACAGGTTCTTTGGTGTGCATACTGGAGTGCAGTACATGACTTATTATGCATCCAGCTGGATGGTACTTAAGCTTTTCGGAATTTAATGAAATAACTTTTAGGCTTAAATGAAATTCCTTTAAAAAGATTGCTCATGGAGAAGGCTGCTCAGGGTAAAATTTGAAGCAGTCTTTTTTAAATAAATGTCTCTCGGAGGTTATTTTAATATGAAAAAAATAAGAATAGGTTCGGGTGCTGGATTTGCGGGGGATAGAATAGAACCTGCCCTGGAAATTTTGAAAAAGGGGAATATAGATTATATTATATTTGAGTGTTTAGCGGAGAGAACCATAGCAATTAACCAGCAGCAAAAGTTGTTTAATGGGGATAAAGGTTATAATGAGTTTCTTGAGCATCGTATGAGGAAAATACTACCTTTATGTGTTGAAAAGGGAGTAAAGGTGATAACCAATATGGGCTCTGCAAATCCTGCAGCTGCAATTAAAGTTATAAAAGAGATTGCACTGGATATGGGAATAAGGGGAATGAAAATAGCAGCAGTGCTGGGAGATGATATTTTAGATAGGATAGACAGATATATGAATTGTGAAGTACTTGAAAATGGTAAAAAATTGGACTCCATAAATTCACAAATAGTTTCGGCAAATGCATATACAGGAGTAAAGGGCATAGTGGAAGCTTTAAATAACGGATCGCATATTGTAGTAACTGGAAGGACAGCAGATCCTTCACTGGTTTTGGCGCCGTTGATGTTTGAATTTGGCTGGAGGAAGAATGATTATGAGCTTCTTGGCAAAGGTACTTTAGCTGGACATTTGCTTGAATGTGCAGGCCAGATAACGGGAGGTTATTTTGCAGATCCTGGATACAAGGATGTACCGGAGCTGTGGAATCTAGGATTTCCAATAGCAGAGGTAACTGAAAATGGTAATATAATTATAACAAAGCTTGAGGATTCAGGTGGAATGATTACTGAACATACCTGTAAAGAGCAGATTTTGTATGAGATCCATGATCCATCAAATTATTTCACACCGGATGTAATAGCGGATTTTTCAGAAGTAGCTGTGGAAGAAATTGAAAAAAATAAAGTTTTAGTAAAAGGTGCAAGTGGAAAAGAGAAGAGCGGTTTATTCAAGGTGAGTATAGGTTATAAAGATTGCTATATAGGAGAAGGTGAAATAAGCTATGGGGGATCAGGAGCCTATGACAGAGCCAGATTGGCTGGAGAAATAGTGAGAAAGAGGCTTAAATATATAAATTTGCCTGTAAAAGAATTGAGAATTGATTTTATGGGGGTGAACTCTCTTTACGGAAATAATTTAAGCAGTATATTAAATGACAATAAAGTGGATTTTAAAGAAGTAAGACTCAGGGTGGCAGCGAGAACATTGAATAGAGAAGATGCAGAAACAATAGGAAATGAAGTTGAGGCTCTCTATACCAATGGGCCCTCAGGAGGAGGGGGAGCAAGAAAGTATACAAGGGATGTGGTGTCAATTGCATCTATATTTGTGCCTGACAAAGATATAATAACGAAAGTGATCTATAAGGAGGTATAAAAATGAAATTAAGGGATATTGCACATTCACGGACGGGAGACAAGGGGAATATTTCAAATATATCACTTATAGCCTATAGAGATGATAATTATGAACTGATTAAAAAAACTGTCACTGCTAAAAGAGTAAAAAATTGGTTTAAGGATATAGTAAAAGGAGAAGTTATAAGGTATGAACTGCCCAAAATCTGTGCCTTGAATTTTGTCATGTATGATGCTCTGGGCGGAGGGGTTACAAGAACGCTGTCACTGGATGCCCATGGAAAAAGCTTGAGTTCGGTTTTACTTGACATGGATATATAATTTAGGTGGGATAAGCTGGAAATGAGAAGTGAAAAGTTAAAAATAAGTGAGAACTTTAGGCATTTGCCAAAAATTTAACAAGACTATTAATTCTTAACTCTTCACTTTTCTATAGTTTCATCAATAGGTTAAATTCAAATCCTGAAGCATTTGAAAATCTTTGTTTACTTCCTGTCCCCCTGTAGTTAGATAGTCTCCTATCAGCATGCCGTTTATGCCCGCAATAAATCCCAGGGGCTGAAGACTCTTGAGATTTTTCTCTCTTCCACCGGCGAATCTTATGTTTTTATCAGGCAATATAAATCTCATTATGGCAAAAGTTTTTATTATTTCCATAGGAGAAAGGGGAGCCGCATTTTCAAGTCTTGTACCTTTGACTGGATTCAACACATTTAAAGGTACTGCGTCCACATCCAGTTCCTTTAACAAGAATGCATGTTCTATGCGCTGTTCCATGGTTTCCCCCAAACCTATAATCATTCCGGAGCATACTTCCATACCTGCTTTTTTTGCATAGCGTATGGTGTCAATCCTTTCTTCATATCCGTGAGTTGAAACAATTTTAGGGAAAAAGCTTCTTGCTGTCTCAAGGTTGTGGTTATAGCGTTCAACTCCTGCATCTGCCAGCTGCTCTGCCGCATCCATGGTAAGCGTTCCAAGGCAGGCGCATAATTTCAAATTGGTACTCTCCTTCATCCTTTTGAAGGCATTTAATATGATTTTAAAATTCTTTTCTTTTCCAGTATAACCAAGGCCGCTTGTACAAATATCACAGTGCCTGGCACCTGCTTTTTCACGTCTTATTGCAGTTTCCACGATTTTATCTTCATCCACAAGAGGATAACATTTTGCATCTGTATGATGATGGGCAGACTGAGCACAAAATGCACAATCCTCAGGACAATTGCCTGATTTTGCATTTATTACGGAACATAAATCCACATTATTTCCATTGAATTCTGCTCTTATTTTATTGGCAAAGCTGCACAGCAGAAATATATCACTGTCTTTAGATTTCCCCAGGGTTTCAGCTTCCTTCCTTGTAATGTTTCCTCCGTTTAAGATTTTCTGTCCTGTTTTTAATATTTCATTCCATAATTCATCCATAAAAATACTCCCTATACAATTTATTTATTGTAAACTTAATTTTATATAAAGGTTAACAATATGATTATAACAACATATAAACAATATATCAATACATTTTTATATTGACAAAGCATTAAATATGAAATTATAATAAGTAATTGTAAACTTGTTTTTAATTAAAGGTTGACGATTAATTAAAAAGTGAGTGATCTTGATGAAAACGAAAGATATGGTTTTAGTATCAATTTTTGCTGCATTGACAGCTGTAGGTGCTTTTATAAGGATACCAATACCCTTTGTGCCTTTTACGCTGCAGTGGCTGTTCTGTGCATTGAGCGGAATTCTTCTGGGGGCCAGATTGGGAGCGCTGTCTCAAATATTATATGTGGGAATGGGCCTTATGGGAATCCCCATTTTTACAGAAGGAGGAGGATTATCTTATGTATTCAAGCCTACTTTTGGATATTTGATAGGTTTTATAGTAGCTGCCTACGTAATTGGAAAATTATCAGCTCAAATTAAAAATATTACTTTTATAAAATCCCTGTTATGTGTTCTAAGTGGATTGTTCTTCGTATATCTATTCGGTGTATTACATTTGTATCTAATTTATAATTTATACATGGGTGACAGCAGGACCATTGGATGGGCCATATTTTACGGCTTTATTATATGCGTAGGCGGTGATCTTATGATAAGTGTATCAGTGGCGCTTTTGTCTTTAAAATTAAAGGTCTTGAAAATTGTCTGTAATTGAGTTTTAAAAATAGAAACTGGAGGGTATTTATAAATGACAAAAGGTATTTATGTAGTGGGAACGGATACGGAAATCGGAAAAACACTGGTTACTGGAGCTTTAGTTTATATTCTGTGCAAAAATGGCTGCAAAACAGCTTATTTTAAAGCTGCATTAAGCGGTGCTGAATCCGTAAATGGAAGGATTATACCGGGAGATACTGAATTTGTATGCTCCATTGCCGGTATTCACGAGAAATATGAAGATTTAACACCCTATATTTATGAAACAGCAGTTTCCCCTTATCTGGCTTCAAAAATTGAGAACAAACCCATTGATATAAAAGTGATTGAGGATAAATTAAATAATCTAAAGAAAAAATATGATTATATTATATGTGAAGGAAGCGGAGGTGTAACCTGTCCTATTGCAGATGTCAACAGCCGGATATACACTCTGGACAATCTAATAAAACACATGAACATGGATGTTGTTCTGGTTGCCAGGGCAGGTCTTGGAACTATAAATCATACACTTTTGACAGTGGATTACCTGAAAAATAAAGGTATCTCCATAAAGGGGATTATAATAAACGGATATAAGGACAACATGCTCTGCAGGGATAATATAAAGATGATTGAAAAGATGACAGGTATTCCCGTACTTGGGATTATGCCTTTCATAGATACAAAATTGGAGGAACTCATGGAAGATGTGAAAAGGGCATCTGAAAAGGTATTTGATTCAAGAAAAATAATTGATTGTATGAAAGAAATATAAAATCTTATAGGTTGGTGAAAAATATGGAAGAACTTGAAAAAAAGGATTTAAAGTACATATGGCATCCATGTACTCAGATGAAGGATTGTGAAAAACTGCCCCCTATTATAATAGAAAAAGGCAAGGGGTGTTATTTATATGATATACAGGGCAATTCCTACCTGGACTGTATAAGTTCATGGTGGACAAATATATTTGGGCATAGTAATCCCAGAATTAATAAAGCAATTGAAGGGCAATTAAGCCAAATTGAGCATGTGATTTTTGCACACTTTTCCAATAAGGCCGCTGTTGAATTTGCAGAGAGGCTTGTTGAAATTACTCCAGAAGGATTATCCAAGGTATTCTTTTCGGATAATGGATCCTCTGCAGTGGAAATAGCCTTAAAAATGAGCTTTCAATATTATCAGCAGATTGGAAAACCTAAAAAAATCAGATTTGCAGCTATAACCGGTGCATATCATGGAGAAACCATAGGTGCCTTATCTGTAGGTGATTTGGATCTCTACAGCAAAATCTACAAGCCCCTTCTCATAGATACCCTGAGAGTTCAGGGGCCTGACTGCTATAGGTGTGAATATGGGAAAGAGAGATGCAGCTGCGATGCCCAGTGTTTTGAGCATATGGAAAGATCACTTGCTCTTCATCATGAGGAGCTCTGTGCTGTAATTATAGAACCTATGGTTCAGGGAGCGGCAGGCATGAAAATGTATTCTCCGGTGTATTTGAAAAAACTTAGAAAAGCCTGTGACTACTATGATATTATTTTGATTGCAGATGAAATAGCCGTTGGCTTTGGAAGAACAGGAAAGATGTTCGCATGCAATCATGCAGATATAAGTCCGGACATAATGTGTTTATCCAAGGGCATCAGTGCAGGTTATATGCCTATGTCTGCAGTTGTAACTACAGAAAAAATATACAATGCTTTTTATGATGATTATGTTAAACTGAAGACTTTCATACACAGCCATACCTATGCAGGTAATGCAATGGCCTGTGCTGCAGCCTGCGAAAGTCTCAATATATTTAAAGATGAGAATATAATTGAAAAAAATATTGAAAAATCCAGGCTCATTGGAGAACTGACAGCTAAAAAAGCAAAAAGCCTTGATTGTGTGGGAGATGTCCGCCAGCTTGGAATGATAACAGCCATAGAACTGATTAAAGATAAAAAAAACAAGGAGTGCTTTGACTGGAGAGACAGGGTAGGCTATGGAATATATAAGACAGCTTTAAAAAAGGGACTCCTTCTGAGGCCTATAGGGGATATACTGTATTTTATGCCTCCCTATGTTATAGAAAAAAATGATATGGAATTTATGGTGGACAAATGCTTTGAAAGTATTATTGAATACTTTGGATTACATTGATGAATATCTAATGAAATATTAAGCAAGGGGGCATAATACTGGGGACTTTGTCTCCAGACCCCGGACGTTTATACTATCCCCTAATTATGGATTAGGGGACATTACTCTAATTACATAAAGGTAAAAGTAATGAACTTTCATAAAAAGAACACTTAAGATGTGATATAATTTCTTATGGGAATAAGTTAAAATGGTAAATTAATAGAACAAAATGGAGGGAATTTAATTATGGATGATTTTGAAAATATACCTGACTAGTTATGGGATAAAATACAAAAGGGGTAATAGGATATGATATATTTGATGCATCAATTCGATAATTCCATACTTCAGTTCATACAAAATAACATGTATGGACCTTTTATGGATAAATTTATGATTTTCATTACCCGATTGGGGAACCTGGGAACTATATGGGTTATAATAGCGGTAATTCTCATAATAACTAAAAAGTATAGAAATGCGGGTATTGCAACTTTGTGTGCTGTGATTTTGGGAGCTGTACTGGGCGAAGGCATAATTAAACATCTGGTTCAAAGACCCAGGCCATTTGCAGAATATGGTGCCGCAAATCTTTTGATTTCAAGGCCTCTGTCTTCATCCTTCCCCTCAGGGCATACTACGGCAGCCTTTGCAGCAGCAGGAGTGTTGTCCAGGTATTTTAAAAGATATGCAGCAGGATTTTTTATATTGGCATTTTTGATAGCTTTTTCAAGATTGTATCTGTATGTTCACTATCCTACAGATGTTTTGGCAGGTATGATTTTAGGAATTATCTGCAGTAAAATTGTATTGTGGGGTCTGGCTGCAGGAGGTTTTAGCAGACGATTTCATGGGACAAGTAGTAAAAAGCGACAATGACTGGCTAATTTAAAAACCAGTGCATTTTTAATTCATTTCAATTATAATAAAAGCAGAACAGTCATCAGTATGACTATTGTGTCCAAAAATAATATTTTACAAAAATTGAAAAGGGGATGATAAAATTATGAAAACAAGAAAATTGGTTATAATAGCACTTTTTATAGCCATGAGTTTTATAGGGGCAAATATAAAAATTGCAGGAAGCATAGCCTTTGACTCTATGGCTGGATTTTTAGGTACATTGATACTGGGGCCTTTATATGGAGCACTCATAGGGGCCATTGGACATCTGCTCACAGCAGCTGTAAGCGGGTTCCCCCTTAGTCTGCCCATACATATGATCATTATGGCGGATATGGCACTTACCATGTTTTTATTTGGAATTACATATAAATTTTTTTCAAGGTCAAATGAAATTATATCAATAATTATATCAAGTATAGTTGGAATTTTAATAAACGGTCCATTATCAGTATTTATGCTCATGCCAATAATGGGAAAAGCTGTATTGGCAATGCTTCCGCTTCTGGTACTTGCAGCTGCATTGAATATTTTAATAGCACATGCTGTATATAAGTTTTTACCAAGGAGTATAAAGCTATGGAAGTGAAAAAAATAAGGGATTTAAGTTTAATAACTTTGGATGAAAGCAGAACTATGGTTATAGCTTGTGACAGCTGCGGAGGTGTTGGAAGTAAAAAGGGGGATGCACTTAAGGTACCTCCTTTTTACGTGGGCAGGTTAACGGCCAGAGTGGTATTGTTAGAAGTGATTTGCTCGGGGTCAGAGATCATTACTATTACAAATACCATTTGCAATGAAATGGATAATACAGGTTTAGAGATAATTAGGGGAATAAAAGAGGAGTTGAGAGAGGCAGGTATCAGGGATGTGGTGCTCACAGGCAGTACCGAGGAGAATTTTGAAACCTCTTCTACAGCTCTGGGAGTAACTGCTGTAGGTATAGCAGTTACTAAGAATCTAAAAGTAAACAGCATAAAAGGGGAAGCGGTGATAATAAGTGTAGGCATGCCCAAGGTAGGAGATGAAATAAATCTTGAAGGTGATGAAGAAATAGTGAATTATGAAACAGTATATAAATTGCTGCACAATGATTTTATATATGAAATAGTTCCTGTGGGATCAAGGGGAATAGCCTATGAAGCAGGGCAGCTTGCAGTAAACAATAATTTAAAATTTTATATGGAAGACAGGTGCAGCGTAGATGTTGAAAAGTCAGGGGGACCGGAAACCTCTGTAATTGCAGCAGTGGATTTGGAAGGTATTGGGAGTATACAGACAGATATATCAGGAGTAAATATCATAGGGTATTTAAAACCATAGGAATTTTTAAAATATGCAGATGTTTATGGACAATGGAAAAACCCCATCAGCAGAATTCATTATGCCAAAGGAGCAAACATCCTTAAAATGGATTCCAGAACCTTTTTTAAAAAGCATCTTTTTTCCCAGGCATCTTTTTCTATTTTTCTGCATACACTCATGGTATTTACAAAGTCTTTGTAAATATCATCTATTATGGGAACATCATACATATAGGCTGCACATTCAAAATGCAGGTACAGGCTCCTGTAGTCCATATTTATAGTTCCAACCACGGCACATTCTCCATCGGAAACAAAGGTTTTTCCATGAATAAATCCAGGTGTGTATTCATATATCTTTACCCCTGAATCCAGCAGTCTGTCATAATGGGATCTTGTAAGAACTTGTACTGACTTTTTATCAGGTATAAAGGGAGTTATTATTCTTACATCAACCCCTCTTTGGGCAGCAAGGGAAAGTGCCAGTACCATTTCATACCCTATTATCAAATAGGGAGTTGTAATATAAATGTAATTCTTGGCACTGTTTATAATGCTCAGGTATACATTCTGGGCTATATCGTCATGTTCTTCAGGACTGCTGTTGTACGGAACTACAACACCTGTATATTTTTCAAACTTGGTCTCGAACTGGTATTTTTTAAAAGTTTCTTTTTTCTTTGTTATTGACTGCCACATCCTTAAAAACATGGATGTAAAGCTGTAAACTGCATCTCCTTCCAAATATATTCCCATGTCCTTCCAATAGCCATATTTTCTGTAGGAATTTATATATTCATCACCTATATTCATTCCTCCGGTGAAGGCGACTTTTCCGTCAATTATTGTCATTTTTCTGTGATCCCTGTAATTCAGCATCACATTCAATAATATTTTTATAGGATTGAAAATTTTAAACTTTATATTGTTTTCTCTCAGGGACTTTTCAAAATCTTTTGGAAGGACAAATATCGAACCTATATAATCTACTAAAATTCTCACCTCAACTCCACTGCCTGCCTTCTCTTTTAATATTTCGAAGATTTCATTCCACATCTTGCCTTTTGAAATTATAAAGTATTCCAGGAATATGAACTTATCTGCTTTTTTTAATTCCTCCAAATATTTTTTGTACATACTTTCTCCAGAAGAAAAATAAACCACTTTTGTATTGAAATAAGCACCATATCCGCTTATATTTTTAATAAGCCTTGTTTCATTATATCGGGTTTTATTTTCTTTTTTTAACAGTGACAACATGGATTGATTTTCTTCAGGAAATATTTTTTCACCCAGTTCTATTTTATTTATTTTATTAAAATTACGCTTTATTCCAACCCTGGACAAGATATAAATGATAACCCCTACTATTGGAATCAGTAGTATTAATGCTATCCAGCTGATTTTATAAGATGTGTTTTTGTCCTTATAGTTCAGGTGGATTACAGAAATAGCACTTACAATTTCAAAAAATACGAAATAGTATATAAAAAATATATTGAATATGTTGTATACAAGTGCTATAGCTATAAATTGAAATATCAGCCAGAACATAAACACTATGAATTTTAAAATTGAAACAAATATTTTTCTTTCACCCAATTGTAGCACCTGCTCTTATATTTTTAGTCTACAAATCAGTCAATGATTTGAATTTTAGAAATTTTATGATTTTCCCCTGAAAATAGTTCCACAGTTTTTACAGGTTATGGTTATTTTACCCTTGTGTTTTGGTACTCTCATTTTCTGGGAGCAATTTGGGCATTTGAATATTTTGTAATATCTGTGGTTGTCAATTGAACTTTTATATCCTTTAAACCATCTGGACAGGGGAGAAATAAAATTGTCGTAGGCTTCCAGTTCCTTGTGCCTCCTGTATTTGTTTCTTGAAAGGCATCTCCAGGTAGAATATACTATGCATACTAAGCCAAAGGTGGCACTGTGCCTAAATAAAGAGAATATAAATCCCGCTATATAAAGATGTGTTGAAAGTTTATCAATGCCATAGCTGTTTCTAAAATAGTAGGAAATCTTATCTAAGTATTTATTCAAATTTATCACTCCTGTAAATTAAGCTTTATATTGCTATTATACCAGTATTATATGATATAGTAATATTATATAACATAATTTAGGTTTGATTTATAATAATTTTAAATATATTTGTAATGAAATAAATTTTAGGGGTGCATGTGTTTGGAATATATGAAAAAATATGTGGATAAGTATTGGAAGGGGTTTTTCCTTGCAATAGCATGTCTTACAGTGGAAGCACTGTGTGACTTGATGCAGCCTGCCATAATGTCAAAGATAGTGGATATAGGTGTTGCAGATAAAAATATGGATTATATAATAAAAAAAGGTTTGCTGATGCTGGGAATTACCGCTATAGGGGCTTTTGGTGCCTCGGGCCGGAATATATTATCCGGAACTGTATCACAAAACTTTAGTGCAGAACTGAGGGAGGATCTGTTTAAGAAGGTTCAGAGTTTTTCCTTTGAAAGTATTGATAAATTTGAAAGAAGTTCTCTTATAACCAGACTTACAAATGATGTAACCCAAATTCAGAACTTTGTAAATAGCCTTATGAGAATAGCTGTAAAGGCACCTATAATATGTGTTGGAAGTATTATTATGGCCTCCAGGCTGAATTTGCGGCTCTCATCAATAATTTTTGTTGTAATATCAATCGTGGTTATAATTATATTTTTAAATATGAGTATTGGATATCCGTATTTTATAAAGGTGCAGAAGGCTCTGGACAGGATGAATTCCGTAATGAGGGAATTCTTGTCTGGAGTAAGGGTTGTAAAAGCATTTAACAGATCCGATTATGAGAGTAAAAGGTTTAAGGCCTCCAATGAAGAACTGGGTGTATTATCTGCCAGGGCAATGCAGGTGATGGCCATATTTTCTCCAGGTATAAACCTGGCTGTAAATGCGGGAATAGTATCTGTGCTTTGGATTGGAGGCTTGTATGTCAATGGAGGAGATATGAAAGTGGGACAGATAATTGCATTTACAAATTACATGACCCAGATATTGTATTCAATTATGATTATATCTGCAGTTTTTAATACATTTGTAAGATCCAGGGCTTCAGCAAATAGAATTTCTGAAATATTTAAAGAAAAAGACAGCAGCGATTCGGAGAGAGGTGTTGGGGAATTTAAGGGGAGAGGAAAAATAGAATTTGAAAATGTAAGTTTTTCTTATGCAAATGGTCATAAAGTTATTGAAGATATAAGTTTTACCTGTATGCCTGGAGAAACATTGGGAATTATAGGGGCTACAGGCTCAGGGAAAAGCACTCTGGTAAATTTAATTCCCAGGTTTTATAATGTTGCTTCTGGAATTATAAAAATTGACGGAGTGAATATAAAGGATATGGATGAAAAGGCATTAAGGGATAGGATAGCCCTGGTGCCTCAGGAAACAATACTGTTTACAGGAAGTGTACTGGAGAATATAAGATGGGGAAAAGAGGGCGCTTCTCTGGAAGAGGTCAAAGAAGCTGCTGAAATTGCAGAGGTAGATGAATTTATTTCAAAGTTTCCTGAAAAGTATGATACAAGACTTGGTCAGGGCGGAGTAAATTTTTCAGGAGGTCAGAAACAAAGGGTTTCTATAGCAAGGGCACTTGTTAAAAAACCTGCCCTGTTGATACTGGATGACTGCACCAGTGCCGTAGATGCAGCTACGGAAACTAGAATTAGAAAAAAGCTGAAAAAGTATTCAAATTATCTTACCTGCATAATAATTGCCCAAAAAATATCGTCTGTAATATCTGCAGATAAGATAATTGTTCTCAATGATGGGAAACTGGCAGGCATGGGAGGACATGAGGAGCTTATAAAAAGCTGCCAGGTATATAAAGACATCTTTTTATCCCAGGTTGGAAAGGGGAAAGTATGATATATGGAACAAAGATTTAAAAATAATAGGAGCAGTATAAAGATGCCATTGGGACCAAGAAGGGGTTTAAGAGGCAGGAGAGGTATCAGGCCGGTGGAAAAACCAAGAAATTTTAAGAAAACACTGTTTAGACTGTGGAAATATTTTGGGAGTGAAAGAAAACTTTTAATTATAATTTTTATATTTGTAATACTGGATTCCATAGTGTCGCTTTTAGGACCTTATTTTATAGGAAAATCTATTGATGCCATGTCCAAATTAAAGGGAGGAGTAGACTTTAACCTGCTGTTTACAATGGTAGCACTGCTCTTATTTACATATATACTAGATGGTATACTGACTTTTTTTCAAGGCTGGCTTATGGCAGGAACAGCCCAGAAAATAATTATAGGACTTAGAAAAAATTTATTTGACAAACTTCAGGAACTCCCCATATCTTTTTTTGATAAAAACACCCATGGAGAGATAATGAGCAGGCTTACCAATGATATAGAAAATATAAGTTCTACCATATCACAATCCACTACCCAGCTTATGTCGGCATTAGTTACAGTATTGGGATCTTTTGTGATGATGCTTGTTTTAAGCCCAATTTTAACTTTTGTAAGCCTTATTACAGTTCCCCTGGTATTCCTGCTTACCAAAAGCATAACAAAAAATACAAGTGCATTATTTAAAAATCAGCAAATAGAACTTGGAAAATTAAATGGGCATATAGAAGAAACTATATCCGGGCTTCAAGTAGTGAAGGCCTTTAATCATGAACAAAAAATCATAGAAGAGTTTAGCGGAATAAATCATAAACTATGCAGGGTGGGATTAAAGGCTCAAATTTTATCCGGGTTTTTAATGCCCCTTATGAATGTCATAAATAATATAGGTTTTGCTGCAGTAGCTGGAGTAGGCGGAATTTTAGCCCTGAAGAATATCATAACCGTGGGAATCATAGCTAGTTTTTTAAGCTATTCAAGGCAGTTTACAAGGCCTCTGAACAGTATAGCCAGTATATTTAATACTCTTCAGTCTGCAGTTGCAGGTGCAGAAAGGGTATTTGACATATTGGATGAAAAAGAGGAGTTAGAAGATACAGACCGGGCGAAAATACTTGAAAATGCCAGGGGTCATATTGTCTTTGAAAATGTGTGTTTTGGATATAGAGAGGATGTTGAAATATTAAAAAATATAAGTTTTGAAATAAAGCCAGGTACCAGTGTGGCTTTGGTGGGGCCTACGGGAGCAGGTAAAACCACTATTGTAAATCTTCTCAACAGGTTTTATGATGTGTCCAGCGGAGAGATTTCCATCGATGGCGTGGATATCAGGGATTACACCAGAGACAGCCTTAGAAAATGCTTTGGAATAGTTCTGCAGGATACCTACCTTTTTACAGGAACCATATTTGAAAATATTAGATATGGAAAACTGGATGCAGATTATTTTCAGGTAAAAGAGGCGGCGGAATCAGTAGGTGCGGATCAGTTTATTGAAAAACTTCCTGGAGGATATGATACTGTGGTCCAGGAGGGAGGAAGCAATTTAAGTCAGGGTGAAAGGCAGATTATATCCATAGCACGGGCTGTACTTTCAAATCCCTCCATACTTATTCTGGATGAAGCTACAAGTAATATAGATACAAGGACAGAGCTCAAAATACAGGAGACCATGTTGAAGCTTATGGAAAACAGGACTAGTTTTATTATTGCACACAGGCTTAATACCATTAAATATTCAGATGTTATAATGGTGATAGATGATGGCAGAATAGCGGAAATGGGAAATCATAGGGAATTGATGGATAAAAAAGGTGTGTATTACAATATGTATTACAATCAACTGGTTAAGTTAAACTAATAACAGTTCGGGCAGCACCCTGGAGCTGTCTTATATTTCAAGGGTAGATTTCAGTAATGTTCAGCAACTTTTTTGTTATTTTCAACCAGTGGTAATATTTTAAAATACATAATTTAGGAATATAATATATATATACTATATTATACAAGGAGTGATTTAAATGGATTTTTTACAGCTTAGCAAAAAACGTTATTCTGTTCGTAAATATGAGAATAGGAAAGTAGAAGATGAAAAATTGTCCCGAATACTGGAAGCAGCCAGAGTAGCACCTACAGCTGGAAATATCCAGCCTCAAAGACTTATTGTAGTTAAAACGGAAAGGAATCTTGAAAAACTTAAAAAGGGGGCAAATGTTTATGGAGCCCCATTGGCTATAATTATATGTGTGGATCGTAATCAGTCATGGAAAAGGCCTTTTGACAGTAAAGATATTGGAGATATAGATGCCGGAATAGTAGGTACTCATATGGTACTTCAGGCAGAGGAACTGGGGCTGGGCACTATCTGGGTAGGTTATCTGGATCCCAGGGCAATTAAAGATGAATTCAACATACCGGATAATGTGGAGCCGGTCAGCATCATAGGTGTGGGATATGCAAAAGGGCAGCCTGCGTCACCGGACAGGCACAGTACTGAACGCAGGCCTCTGGAAAAATGGGTATATAATGAGAGCTTCTGATTATGAGCTGAATGTTTTGATTTAATAAAAAACCCTGTGAAGGGGTTTTTTATCTATACACAGTTCATATCAAACTATTTTACAATTCCATAAAATATTTTTACAGCCAGACATAAAGATATGGTTATAAATATTGGTCTTATAAGTTTGGCGCCTTTTAAAAGAGCTGTCTTTGCACCTAATCTAGAACCTATAACCATGGAAATGGCTGCAGGTATTCCAAGTCTATAGTCAATTTGTCCACTAATTAAAAACACCGCTAAAGAGGATATATTGCTTGTAAAGTTTAAAACTTTGGCATTTCCACTGGCACGCACAAAATCAAAATTAAAAATATATATAAGTCCGAATATTAAAAAGGAACCTGTGCCCGGGCCGAAGAAGCCGTCATAAAAACCTAGGCTGAAAGCCAATAAAATACCGAGAAATACAGATTTTTTCTTTAACCCCGTAAATTTATCTTCCATTCCCGCATTTTTGGAAAATATACTATAGGCGCTTACTATAAGCAGCAGTATTAAAACTATGGTGTTTAGATATTTAGCATCAATATTTAACATAGTATGGGCGCCTATTATAGAACCCACCAAGGTAAAGGGAGCTAGAAATCTTAGTATTTTAAAATCCACCTTGCCGGATTGTGCAAACTTCATTGAACTGGTAAAAGAGGCACAGGTTGATGAAAACTTATTTGTGCCCAGTGCCATATGAGGTGAAATGCCTGTCATCAAAAATGCCGGAAGGCTTATTATACCTCCTCCGCCGGCTATGGAATCCACAAATGCAGCAAAGAATGCTGCAATGCACAATAATGTGATTTTTATTACCATCATAACACCACCCATAAAGAATATAAATTATCAATTATAAACACTTTTAAATTATAGGACTCTATACTTTGAAAAGCAACTTAAAAAAATAAAAAGGTGAACAGCTATTAACTGTTCACTGAATTAATGGGATTTTTATTTATAAAAGCTTTAATATTACTGCCTAAAAGTTCTACAAGTCTCTGTCTTGTTTCAATACATTTACAGCCTATGTGTGGGGTCAGGATAACATTTCTCATTGAAAAGAGAGGGTTATTTAAATCAAATGGTTCATGTTCCTGAACGTCAAGAGCTGCACCGGCAATTGTTTTATTATGCAGTGCTTCTATCAGATCTTTTTCCTTTATTATAGAACCCCTTGCGGTGTTTATAATAAAGGAAGAAGGTTTCATAAGCTTTAATTTATCCCTATCTATGAGGTATCTTGTATTTTCTGTAAGAGGACAATGGATTGTTACAAAGTCACTGGCAGCCAGCAGTTCTTCCAGAGTAACAAATTTTACATCTTCAATTGGTTTTAAGCTCCTGTTGTATACTAAAACTTTCATACCAAGATTTAAAGCTGTTTTTATCACCCGCTGACCTATGGCACCGGCGCCAATTACTCCAAGGATTTTGCCTTTTATTTCAGAATGAGATACCTGGAGATCTTTGGTGAAGTTATCAAAATCCTTTTCATTTAACATGACTTGCTGCAGAATAAGAGAGGAACATAAATTCAATATGAAAGTTATGGCAAGCTGGGCTACGGCATCTGTACTGTAACCGGGTACATTGCAGACCATAATGTTTTTTTCACCGGCAGTTTTCGTATCTATGTTGTTATAACCTGTACCGGCTTCACAGATGAGTTCTACAGAAGCCGGGAACCTGGATATTAAGTTTCCCCTTAAAGGAAGCTCTTTAGTTACAACAATATTCTGGTTTTCAACTCTTTTAAGAATTTCATCTTCAGTACTGCTGTTATATAATGTAACTTTAGTAAATTCACTTAACTTTGAAAAGTCAATTTTATTATCAAAGTTTATTTTTTCAGAGTTTAAAAATACTGTGTTTTTCATGCTTATCCTCCATGTTATAAGATATTTTAAATTCAGTATAACTTTTGTAAAAATCCGTGTCAAATTAATAATAGGCCATAATTGTATTTGATAATAAAATAGGAACTATTAATAATTGAAATAATGCACCACTTAGTGATACTATTATAATAGATATTTATATAAAAATATAATTAAAATGGGGTAATTATCATGGAAAATAAAATTTTAACTGTTTGTCCTTACTGTGGTGCTGGATGCAGACTGTATTTGGTTGTTGAAGATGGCAGGATTAAAAGGGCGGAACCCGCATTGGGGAGAACTAATGAAGGGAGCTTGTGCCTTAAAGGCTATTATGGATGGGATTTTTTAAATGATCCCAAAATATTGACTTCACGAATTAAAAAACCTATGATAAGGAAAAATGGGGATTTAGCAGAAGTCAGCTGGGAAGAAGCTATAAAATATACATCTGAAAAACTTATGGAGATAAAAAATAAGTATGGTGCTGATTCTATAATGGGTACAGGCTGTTCCAGAGGTCCGGGCAATGAAGCAAATTATATTATGCAGAAATTTATGAGAGCCGTTATAGGAACAAATAATGTGGATAATTGTGCTAGAGTCTGTCATGCGCCATCTGTAGCAGGGCTTGCCAGCGTACTTGGCAATGGGGCCATGTCCAATAGTATTCCTGAAATTGACAATGCAGATTTGCTTTTTATTTTTGGTTATAATCCGGCGGAGTCCCATCCCATAGTTGCAAGAAGAGTAGTAAAGGCAAGGGAAAAAGGTGCAAAGATAGTTGTTGTTGATCCCAGGATAACGGAAAGTGTAAGAATTTCAGATCTATGGCTTCCGCTAAAGGGCGGTACCAATATGGCTCTTGTAAACGGTTTTGCAAATGTTCTTATAAATGAGGGCTTGTATAATAAAGAGTATGTTGAAAAATATACGGAGGGTTTTGAAGAATACAATAAAGTATTAAAAAAATACACACCTGAATATGTGGAGAAAATATCAAGAATCCCGGCAGAAAAGATAAAAAAGGCCATGAAAATGTATGCTGCCGCTAAAAATCCTATGATACTTTATGGTATGGGGGTATGTCAGTTTGGTCAAGCTGTGGATGTGGTGAAGGGATTGGCTTCGCTTGCTCTGCTAACAGGAAATTATGGAAGACCAAGTGTGGGAATAGGACCTGTAAGAGGTCAAAATAATGTACAGGGTGCCTGTGACATGGGTGCACTTCCCAATGTTTTTCCTGGATATCAAAGTGTAACGGATGAAAATGTGAGGAAGAAATTTGAGAAGGCCTGGGGAGTTGAAAAGCTTCCGGATAAAATAGGATACCATATAACTGAGGTACCTCAATTGGTACTTAAAGATCATAAACTAAAAGCATACTATATAATGGGAGAGGATTCTATTCAAAGCGATCCAAATTCCAATGATCTTAAAAAAGCCTTAGATGAACTGGAATTCTTAGTAGTTCAGGATATATTTATGAATAAAACGACTTTGCATGCAGATGTAATATTACCTGCGACTTCCTGGGGTGAGCATGAAGGTGTATACAGCTGTGCGGACAGGGGGTTTCAGAAATTTAACAGGGCAGTTGAACCAAGTGGCGATGTTAAGCCGGATTGGCAGATAATTTGTGAGATATCTTCAGCCATGGGATATGAAATGCACTACAACAATACAAAGGAAATATGGGATGAGATGAGAAGCCTTTGTCCTAAATTTGCCGGTGCAACTTATAAAAAGGTAGAAAGCCTGGATGGGGTGCTGTGGCCTTGCCCTTCGGAGGATCATCCTGGTACTCCTTATCTATATGAAAATAATGAATTCAGCACTCCAAGTAAAAAAGGCATTTTATTTGCCTCTGAATGGAGGCCTACCCAGGAATCACCGGACAGTGAATACCCGCTCAGCCTATGTACGGTAAGGGAGATCGGTCATTATTCAGTGAGAACCATGACAGGAAACTGCCGTGCACTTCAGCAGCTTGAAGATGAGCCCGGAAAAATACAGATGAGTCCTGAAGATGCAGAAAGCTTGAATATAAAAGATGGACAGCTGGTAAGGGCATCTTCAAGGAGAGGCTCTGTAATTACCAGGGCATATGTTACAGACAGGGTAATGAAGGGAGCAACCTACATGACTTATCAGTGGTGGATAGGTGCATGCAATGAACTTACTGTAGATAATCTGGATCCTATATCAAAAACTCCTGAATACAAATACTGTGCAATAAAGGTGGAATCCATAGAAAATCAGGATAAAGCAGAAGAACAATTAAGAGAAACATATAAAAATCTCCGAAAAAAAATGGGAGCTTTAAATTAATGAGGCATTGAAAAATTAATATGACTTTTGGGGTGGAGAGTCTTTTTAGGGCTTTCCACTCCTGTTTTGGTTAAAAAGGAAATATATTATGGAAAAACACTGTTGGATATTTTATTGATTCTTATATTTACAAATTAAAAGTTAAAAAATATTCATAAATTTGACTTAAAATGTTAATTTGTTTGTAACAGTATTGTGTCATAGTTGTTTTAAATTATGTTGTATAATTGGTTATATATTAAAATTATAGAAAGGACAGATAATTATGAAAAAAATAACTATTGGTGTAGTAGTGGTGGCTATAATCGGAATTTTAGGTATAGTAACTTATAAAAACATTACAGCCAGAGCGGCATCAAAAAGCAAGTCATCACAGTTTTCCAGGTCAAAAGCTTCTATTACAGACATTAAGAGTACTGTTTCAGGATCAGGCAGTGTCTTATCAGCGGAAAGTGATGTTATTAAATCACAGTACAGGGATACTGTAGCTTCTGTGCTTGTCAGCAAGGATCAAGCGGTAAATGCAGGAGATGAACTTGTTACCTTCCAAAATGGAAGTGCTCCTATAACAGCTCCTTATGATGGAATTATCAGTGATGTGTATATAAGTCCAGGAGATAGTATAAATGCAGATCAGCAGCTTTTAAACATGTTTGACAACAAAAATTTCTATACTGTTGTATCTGTAGATGAAACGGATTTACCAAATTTGAAAGTTGGACAGAAAGCGGATATAAAAGTCAATGCATTTCCAGATGTAAAATTCACAGGTACTGTAAAAGATATAAGTCAGCAGGGGGAGTATACAAACGGAGTTTCCAACTTTAATGTAACCATATCTTTTGATGAAATACATGACATAAAAGTGGGAATGTCCACTGAAGCTTCAATAGCAACTGCTTCTAAAGAAAATGTACTGGCAGTACCAATAGAAGCCATAAAAGATTCCGGTGATAAAAAATATGTTATAACAAGTGACGGAAAAGGAAAAACAAAGCTTAAAGAGGTTAAAACAGGTATTAGCAATGGAACAATGGTGGAAATAGTCAGCGGACTTACAGAAGGAGAGCAGGTGCAATTGCCCCAGACTCAAAGTACTGCTCAAAATTCTTCCAATACAAATGGAAGAAATGGATTCCGTATGATGGGAAACACCGGGTCAGGTAAACAGGCCCAGGGAGGAAGACAGTCAAGGTGAGCTTTTATTTAATTCACAATTCACAATTTACAGTTTACAGTTTACAGCGGAGAGGAGAAGTACTATGATAAATATTTGTAATTTGTGCAAATCTTATACTATGGGAGGTACTACCATAAAAGCTCTTGACAATATTAATCTGGATATAGATGAAGGGGAATTTGTGTCAATTGTAGGTCCCTCAGGTTCAGGAAAATCAACTCTTATGAATATACTGGGCTGTCTGGATGTGTGTGATTCCGGAAAGTACATATTTGATGATACGGATATAAGTAAATTGAAGGAATCCGGGCTTACGGAAATCAGAAATAAGGAAATAGGGTTTATATTTCAAAGTTTTAATTTACTTTCAAAATTAAATGCAGTGGAAAATGTGGAGGTTCCCCTCTTATATAGGGGAATGCCTGAGAAAAGAGCCAGAGAACTTTCACTTGAATGCCTAAATAGGGTAGGACTGGAAAATAGGGAATATCACAGGCCAAATCAGCTTTCAGGAGGACAGCAGCAGAGGGTTGCCATTGCCAGGGCGTTAGTGGGAAATCCCAGGGTTATACTGGCAGATGAGCCTACCGGTGCACTTGATAGCAAGACAAGCAGTGAGATTATGCAGATGATAGCGGAAATGAATGATAGCGGACAAACAATTATACTGATAACCCATGATTTGAAAGTTGCGAAGCGGGCTAAGAGAATTATTACCATGGAAGACGGAAAGTTGTATTTTTAAGGAGGGAGATTGAATGAAATTTTTTCAGACAGTGAAGTTGGCTGTAAAAAATATAAAAAGTAATAAATTAAGATCCATTCTCACTATGATAGGAATTATTATAGGAATTTCTTCAGTAATAATACTTGTGGGAATGGGCAGTGGTTCTACAGAGCAAATAACTTCCCAGGTTCAATCTCTTGGAACCAATCTTATTATGGCAAATACTTCTGCAAACGGAAATAAACAGTTCACACTGGATAATGTAAAAAGTATTGAAAAGATTCAAGGGGTAGATAAGGCTGCACCTGTTATTTCCACAAATGCTTCCGTTAAAGTAAACAAACAATCGGAAAATACAGCTGTAACAGGTACTACCTCCAATTTTCTTGATGTGAGAAATATGGATATTTCAGAAGGCAGGTTTATAGCAGATCTGGATGTGGATTACAGGAATAAAGTTGCAGTTTTAGGATCTGATATAGCACAGCAGTTGTATGGGTTTACGGATCCTGTGAAAAAGGATATAGATATAGATGGAAGCACATATAAAGTGGTGGGAGTATTAAAAACTCAGGGAAATTCTATGGGAAACAATACAGATGACATGGTAATTGTTCCAGTTACAGCATCTATAGAACTTGCAGGAACTAGAAATGTTCAGAGCGTCTACATTAAATCTTCAGGAGATGAAAATGTGGATCTTGTAACCAATGAGGTAAATCAATATTTATTAAACTATTTTAAATCCAATACCACCAGTTCAGACAGGGTAACAAGTCAAAAACAACTGCTGGATACTATGAACTCCATAACCCGCACCATGACTTATCTATTAGGGGGCATAGCAGCTATATCCCTGATTGTAGGGGGAATAGGAGTGATGAATGTTATGCTGGTGTCTGTATCGGAACGTACAAAGGAAATAGGTATCAGAAAGGCTCTTGGGGGATCCAGAAAAGATATATTGATTCAATTTTTAATTGAATCACTGGTATTGAGTTCATTGGGAGGTGTAGCAGGCGTATTATTCGGACTTTGTATAGGAAAAATCATTTCAATATCTGGAATGTCGGTAGTTTTTTCACTGCCTGTGATTGCAGTGTCCTTTTCTTTTTCACTGGTAGTGGGAATTGTATTTGGAATATTTCCAGCTTATAAAGCTTCAAACTTAAAACCAATAGATGCCCTGAGATTTGAATAAATTGAGAAAGGTATATATACTTATAGTATTAATGTGTAATATAATTAGTTATTGTATGTTAATCTATAGGAGGTGCTCAAATGATAAGAAAAGGAAAATTAAGCGATCTGGATACAATTGTAGAGTATAATTACAATTTGGCTGAAGAAACGGAAAATTTGGAACTTGATAAAAACATATTAAAAGAGGGTGTGAAAAAGGCTTTACTGGATGATAAAAATGGAGTCTATTTTGTATATGAAAAAGATGGCATGGTAGTTGGACAGATGATGCTTACTAAAGAATGGAGCGACTGGAGAAATGCAAATTATTGGTGGATACAAAGTGTTTATGTAAATAAAAACTATAGGGGACAGGGCATATATAAAAAATTATTCAAGTATGTAAAGTCTGCTGCAGATTCAGATAATAATGTATACAGCTTGAGGCTTTATGTGGAAAAAAACAATGAGAAGGCAAAAAAAACTTATAAAGCATCAGGTATGGATGAAACTTATTATCTGGTGTATGAAATTAAAAAATAGTGATTTTGTGGAGAGATATTATGTCAAAAAAATTAAATAAGATTTTATTAACCCTGCTGACGTTGTTAGTAGTATTCTATGGCAGGAATTGTTATGCAGCAGGAAATTACAAGGTTTGGAATAATGGTATTATTGCCAGTGTGGACAAGAGTAAGACGTGGACTGTTACTTTTAATAGAAATGTAGATGTGAATTTAGCTGAAAATTCTATTAAGGTGTATGAGCAGGACAATAATCAGCCTGTTCAGATTAATATTGTAAATACAGAACCTAATTCAATAAAGGTTTCTCCTCAAAATCCATATGTACCTGGTAAGAATTATGTGTTGGTAGTAGATGATAATTTAAAATCCACCAATGGGCAGCAATTGGGCCAGGGAATAAAATATAATTTTACAATAAGTGAAAATGCTTCTGAAAGTGAAGTTTCAGTGCAAAATTATACGCAGTATTATAATGCTTTGAAAGAAGCTCTTTCAAATTATAAAGATACCTTGGTTTTAAATATAGGCAATTATGATAAAAATACTTATGACCTGAATGTCATAGATGATGTATTAGATGATAATCCTAATCTGCGTGATTGGTATTTAAGTGCGGGGGCAAATCTTCAGGGTACCAATCCCGTAAAGATGAGTATCAATTTCAAATACAGTGATACAAAACAGAACTTGATAAAAAAAGAAAGTGAATTACAGGACAAAGCTTCTGAAATAGTAAATGGCATTACAAATTCCGGGATGAAGGATTATGAAAAAGAACTTGCACTTCACGATTATGTGGTAAATAATGCCAATTATGACAGGAGTGTGAACCTTCCTGATGATTCCTACACAGCCTACGGAGTTTTAATAAATGGAGCTGGCGTTTGTCAGGGTTATGCAGATGCAATGGACAGGCTCCTTACAGCAGCCGGCATAGAGTGTAAGATGGTAATAGGGAAGGCAAATGATGGAGATGGCTGGGTGGATCATGCCTGGAATATAGTAAAAATTCAGGGCAGATATTATGAGCTTGATTCTACCTGGGATGATCCTGTTACAAGTGATGGTTCCCATTTGATCTCTCATTCCTATTTTAATGTAACAGATAATCAGATCGCAAAAAATCATATATGGGATAAATCAAAATATCCTCAGTGCAATAGTACGGATTACAGCTTTGATAATTTAAATGTAGTTGAAAAAGATGCATATGGCAATGATATAAAAGCTGTAAATAATTATAATGATTTTTATAATCTGTTGAAGAATGGTTTAATTAAAAAACAGCAGTACATGAGCATTAAAATATTAAACTATAATTCAAAGATCTATGATGTTCCAAAGGTTTTAAGGCAGATAATAGATCAGTATAAAATTTCAGGGGACTATAATATATCCAATTACTCGGATGAAATTACAGATGCAGAATATTTTACAATTTCAAGAACTTGATAAGAAGGATAATCCCTCTTAAATTACTGTATATAGTATTTTTACAATTTCTATTGAAGCAGCTCTATTTTTTATATTTTAATTTTAAAATTTTATACTTCTTTTATTGATAAATATAGTATATTATATTTAATGATAGACATTTTAATATTTATACCATGGCTGCTGTTGCTGATACTTCCAGCTTTTTTAAAGTTAGGAATGACAGGCAAATGTGACCCTGAATAAATTCTTCCCCTAAAGGATAACGTATTCTAAGTGCTAAAGACACTAAGAATACTGTTAATAAGGTGCGGCACGAAAAACATTTTTTATGGGTAAATTCCACCGTACTTGAGAATCAATTTATAAAACTAATTAAAAAGGAGTTTTAAATTATGAAACTTAAAACAATTTTTAGTAAATTCATAATAATGATTATGGCTCTGAGTTTATTTTCATCTTTTGGCAATACCAGAGTTTATGCAGATGCCTACAAAGTTGTAACTTTAGGTGGGGATCTTACAGAACAGCAAAAAGATGATATGCTTAAATACTTTGGAGTTACCAGGCAGGATGTAAATGTAATAGAAGTTAATATAGATGAGGAGAGAAAATACCTGGGAAATGTTGCAACCAGTGAGCAAATAGGAACTAAATCCATATCCAGCTCATATGTGGAACCAACTTCAAGCGGAGGTTTAAATGTAACTACCAATAATATATACTGGGTAAGCAGCAGTATGATAAAAAATGCACTTATAACAGCAGGCATAAAAAATGCAGATGTAAAAGTGTCAGCCCCTTTCAATGTGTCTGGAACTGCAGCACTTACTGGGATTCTAAAAGGCTTTGAAAGCAGCAGCAGCGGAAATAAAATTGATGAAGATAAAAAGCAGGCTGCCAATGATGAATTGATGACTACAGGAAACCTGGGGGATAAAATAGGGAAGGATAAAGCTGCAGGACTTATAAATGATATAAAAACCCAGGTAGTTAAAGAGAAGCCTAAGACAGAGGAGGGAGTAAGGCAGATAGTTGAGAATGTAACCAATAATTACAATTTAAATTTGAGTACTGGTGATATTGATAAAATAACTTCCCTTATGACAAAAATAAATGGATTGAATCTGAATTTTGGAGATATAAAAGGACAGCTGAGCAGTGTGGCGGATCAATTGAAGGGAAATCTGTCAAGTCAGCAGACACAGGGCTTTTTCACCAAGATAATAAATGCAGTCAAAGAATTTTTTTCAAATCTTTTTTAAAATCTAAATAAAACGAAGGTGGGATTATTTTATGAAAAATAACAAACCAATTATAGGATTTATTGGATTAGGAGTAATGGGAAACAGTATGGCTTCCAACATTTTGAAAGGAGGTTATAATTTACTGGTTTATAACAGGACAAAATCCAAAGGGGATAATCTCGTTGCAAAGGGGGCAGAGTGGAGAGATACACCGGCAGATGTTGCAAGAGAAGCGGATATTGTAATTTCCATAGTGGGATATCCTAAAGATGTAGAAGAAGTTTATCTGGGGAAAGATGGTGTACTTGAGAATATAAGAAAAGATGGAATTATGGTGGATATGACTACATCCAAACCTTCTCTTGCAAAAAAAATATATGATGAAGCCAAAAAGAGAGGGATATATTCTCTAGATGCTCCTGTTTCAGGCGGGGATGTAGGTGCTAAAAATGCTGCCCTCTCCATTATGGTGGGGGGAGACAAGGAAATATTTGAAAAGGTTCTTCCTATTTTTAAGCTTATGGGAAAAAATATAGTATGGCAGGGTAAAGCAGGCTCAGGACAACACACGAAGATGTGCAACCAGATAGCCATAGCCGGAAATATGATGGGAGTGTGTGAAACAATTGCATATGCAGAGAAATCCGGACTGGATCCTGAAAGGGTTCTTAAAAGTATAGAGACAGGAGCTGCCGCCAGCTGGTCTCTAAGCAATCTGGCCCCTAGAATGATAAAGGGGGATTTTGAACCTGGATTTTATGTAAAACATTTTATAAAGGATATGAACATAGCTTTAAGCGAAGCTAAGGATATGAATCTGGAAACCCCGGCACTGAAACTTTCAAAATCGCTGTATGATGAATTGGAGAAGGAAGGTAAAGGTGACTGCGGCACACAGGTGCTTTATAAATTAATAGATAAATAGTATTTATTTGTATTGCTGTAATTCATGGATTGAAACAAAAGCTTGTTCGAATTCTATAATTACAGCAATATTTGTGAAAAAATTGGACATACTAATCAGAGGTGATTGTTGTTGAAATATGAAGTTTTTAAAGTAGAAACGTTTATACCGGAAAATTATGTGGATACCCTGAGGGAAGGTCTAAACTTAATTGGAGCTCTCAGCATTGGAGGAAACTATGATAATTGCATGGCTGTTTCCAAAGTTACAGGTTATTGGCGGCCTTTGAAAGGAGCGGATCCTTTTTTGGGAAATGTGGGAGAAGTGAGCAGGGAGACAGAATGTAAAGTGGAATTTTGCTGTAAAAGTGATTTCATAAAAAAAGCCATGAGAACCATAAGAGAAATACATCCCTATGAAGAACCTGTTATAAATGTAATTCCTCTCAGCAATTTTACCTGTTGATAATATATTTTGTGTATATCATTAACATTTATACATAACTCAGGGTTAATTATGTATTGAATGAGCGAAAATAAGACTTTGATCCAAAATAAATTTTGACGCACACATTCGTCCTGTTGTACTTCATTACAGTTCATGAAAACAACAGGATGTTTTTTATATAGTACAATGCAATCACTGTGGCATACAAGATTATAATAAGCTTCTTTAGTGTGTCATTTTTTGCTGTTATGAATAGCTGATTTTATGAGGAAGTTATTAGAAGTATGACTAGGTATACTAAAAATTGTTGATTTTTAGTATACTGTATGATAATATTTAATTCGTGACAATATTTACTTTATAATAATAAATATTGTATCATATGTGTTATTATAAAGTAGGCCATTATGAAACTCAAATTTACATACGGGGGAATGTATTATGAAAAAAAATACAAAGAGAAACAAAAAGGACTCAAAGCATAATGAGTTAAGTAAAAGCTTTTTTCGATCCTATTTACAGTTTTTTATATTAATTGCCTTTTCTGTAGCTCTTATAGGAACTGTTGCATTTTTTAGCGCAAAAAATGCACTGACTGAATTAGGAGAAACTGCTATAAAAAATAAAATTCAAATGGGACTTGCTATGATGAATACCCTGGAAAACCAGGTACAAAAGAAAAAACTCACAAGACCGGAAGCCCAGGAGATATTTAGAAGCCAGATGCTGAATCCAAAACAAGCTGATGGAAAAACAAGGGGACTTAATTCAAAATTGGAGTTAAACATAGGGGCGTACATGTATGCCATCAACAGCAAAGGCATAGAACAGATGCATCCATATAAGGAAGGGGAAGATATATCAAAAGTTAATGATTCGGACGGGAATAATATAGTGCAGCTTATAATGGATGAAGCCAGAAACCCTAAAGATGGAGGAATAGTGCATTTTAACTGGAAAAACCCGGGTGAAACCCGTGAAAGGCCTAAGGTAAATGCAGTGGCGTATTTTGAACCCTGGGATTGGTACATAAATGTAGGATGTTATAATGAGGATTTTTACAAGTCTATTTATAAAATTTTGTTTATTATCTGTACAATATCTGCAATTATATTATTGATTTCCATATTATTTATAAGGAGACTTATGAATAGGAAGGTGAATCCGCTGAGCCAGATAATAAATTCTATGAGCATGGCAGCAGAAGGCAATATATCATCCGTAAAGGTCAATGTGAACAGCAAAGATGAAATAGGATATATTGGAAGAGTATTTAACAAGATGATAGATGAAATAAGAAGTTTATTGGTAAATATAAAGCAGCTGTCTGCTGTCATAGATGAAAAAGTAGAGCTTATAAATTCATCCACTTCAGCCACATTTGAAAATTCCAATGGAATAAAAGAAGCTATGGAAGAAATATCTTCTGCTATAAACAATTCGGCAAAAGATATGCAAAACAGTGTTGAAAATATGAATATTTTATCGGAAAATGTAGATGAAGTTAAAGCCAATAGTATTAACATGGAAAATGAAGCTTCACAGGCAGATAAATTGAATTCAACTATCATAGACATACTTACGGAACTTGAAAATAAAAATTCGGAAAATATAACTGCGGCCAAGGAAACAAATGACAATATAAAGCAGTTAATAAACAAATCCAATGACATAGTAGGCATAGTAAGTACCATAGAGGAGATCTCAAATGAAATAAATTTACTTTCACTTAATGCTTCTATAGAGTCTGCCAGGGCGGGGGAAGCTGGAAAGGGATTTGCTGTAGTAGCGGATCAAATCAAGAAATTGTCCAATGAGACTTCCAATTCAGTTAAACAGATCAATTCACTTATAAAAGATTTAAGGGAGAGTATAAATGTTTCGGTAAGCAGTGTGGAGGTTTATGGAAAAGCTGCACAGTCTCAGGTAGCTACTATAAACAACACAAAGCAAACTCTGGGCAGGGTGGTTGAATTTATAAAAGGCATGCCTCCTGTTATTGAAAAAAATGTAGATAAAATAAACCAGGTGTATAAAAACAAGGATGTGGTGAATTCATCCATGGATTCAATACTCTCGGTCACTGAAGAAATATCCGCTTCATCAGAAGAGATAACGGCCTCAACCTCCGAGGTAAAAGAAAAAATGGGAGAGGTTAAAGAACTGACCAAAGAATTAGGACAATCTTCCAAAGACTTGAAGGAAAAGTTGAATGAATTTTCTTTATAATTAATTCTAAAACAACAAATTTTAAAATACTATTGACAATAAATTTGAACTATAATATACTTAATAACATATTTATAGTTCATAAAAAACTTGGATAGGGATCAGTAGATATGATGTATGTTTTAAAGAGAGCGGGAGAAGGTGGAAAACCGTAAATATTACATATTGAACTCACCCTGGAGTTGCAGGCTGAAATAATAGTAAGCTGCGCCGGCAGATGTCGTTAATGAATTGAGTAAAAATTGGGTGGTACCGCGAACAGATTTCTCGCCCCATAGAGAAACCTGTTTTTTTATATTAACCCTATGGTAATAATTGTAAGTATTGATTTTTAAAACTACAAATATACAAGCTGTGATAGGGAGCAGTAAATATAATATTTATTTTAAAGAGAACAGGTGATATGCTGAAAGCCTGTAAATAGATATATGTTGAACTCACCCTGGAGCTGTAAGCTGAAATAGCAGTAAGCTTTATCGGTATAAAAACCGTTATTGAATTGAGTAAAAAATTGGGTGGCACCGCGAACAGACTTCTCGCCCCATAGAGGAGTCTGTTTTTTGTGTATTTAAAATTGAAGGAAGAAGTTTTTTAACTGGCCAGTTAAAACTTGTTTATATAAATAAAAATTAAATGAAAACCAGGAAATTATGAAAAATAGAATGGAGGAATATTATTATGACAAATAAAATATATATATTTGATACTACACTGAGGGATGGAGAGCAGACTCCAAAAGTAAGCTTGAATAAGAATGACAAGGTGACTATTGCAAGACAACTTGAAAAATTAAATGTGGATGTCATAGAAGCTGGATTTCCAGCAGCCTCCAATGGTGATTTTGAAGCAGTAAAAGCTATTGCAGAGAATATACAAAATCCTGTTATAGTAGGACTTGCAAGGGCTGTAAATAAGGATATAAGCTGTGCATGGGAAGCTCTGAAATACGCTAAAAAGCCCAGGATCCATGTTTTTATTGCAACTTCGGATCTTCATATGAAATACAAATTGAAAATGGAACCGGAAGAAGTTCTAAAAAAAGCAGTGGATACAGTAAAATATGCTAAAAGTTTATGCCCAAGTGTAGAATTTTCACCGGAAGATGCCACCAGGAGCAATCCGGAATTTTTGTATAAGGTGGTGGAGGCTGCCATAGATGCCGGCGCAGATATAGTAAATATACCAGACACAGTGGGATATTCCACTCCAAGTCAGTTTGGGATGTTTATAAAAGGTATCAGGGATAATGTACCAAATATAGACAGAGCAATTATAAGTGTTCACTGTCATGATGACCTGGGCATGGCCGTGGCAAACTCCCTGGCAGCCATTGAAAATGGTGCGGCTCAAATAGAGTGTGCTGTAAATGGCTTAGGGGAGAGGGCAGGAAATGCTGCTTTAGAGGAAATTGTCATGGCTGTTAAAACCAGATCAAACTATTTTAACTGCCATACGGATATTGTAACGGAGGAAATAATCAAGACAAGCGGGCTTGTAAGCCATATAACAGGGGTTCATGTTCAAAGTAATAAGGCGGTGGTAGGAGTAAATGCCTTTGCCCATGAGTCAGGTATACACCAGCATGGAGTGTTAAATTGCAGGGAAACCTATGAAATCATGACTCCGGAATCAGTAGGATTGAAAAAAAGTATTATAGTACTTGGAAAACATTCAGGAAGACATGCTTTTGTTCAGCATTTGATGGAGCTTGGATATGAAGGCTTGAGCAGTGACAAGACAGATGAGATCTTCAGGAAATTCAAGGATCTGGCGGATAAGAAAAAACAGGTATCGGATGAAGATATAGAAAGTCTTGTGAAAAATGAAATATTCCACGTACCTGAGGTATTTAAACTGGAAAATTATCAGGTTTCCACAGGAAATGCAGTGATGTCAACTTCCACTGTGGAAATAGGATATAATGGAAAGATCATAAGAGAGGCCTCCTGCGGGGATGGACCCGTAGATGCTACTTTTAAGGCCATTGAAAAAGCCACAGGTATAAAAGTTGTCTTGGATGATTACTTTATTAAATCCGTGGGCAGCGGAAAAGATGCATTGGGAGAAGTTACTGTGAAAATTAAAAAAGAGGATAGAATATTTTCATCTAAAGGAGTTAGCACTGATATTATAGAAGCCAGTGCAATAGCTTTTATAAATGCTTTAAATAAGCTGTATTATGCATACCATATGGATTGTTCAGAAAAAAGTGCAGCATATTAATGTTAAGTGATTTTTGGATTCAGGTGGAGATTGCTCATGGGTAATGATTTTCACACCTGAATCCTGGAAAAACTTGTACAGGAAGATAGCAGTGCTTATCCCTGGTGATGTTGGCAGTGGTACATTTTAAATAAAATTTTGATAGGGGTGGTTTTACATGGGAATGACCATGACACAGAAAATACTAGCTTCTCATGCTGGAATGGATACTGTAAAGGCAGGTCAGCTGATTAACTGCAAGCTGGATTTAGTTTTAGGAAATGATATAACAACACCTGTAGCTATAACAGAATTTAATAAAACAGGATTGGATGAGGTTTTTGATAAGAAGAAAATTGCAATTGTACTGGATCATTTTTCACCAGCTAAAGATATAAAATCTGCAGAACAATGCAATTGTGTCAGAAAATTTGCAAGAGCTAAAAATATAGAGAATTATTTTGAAGTAGGACAGATGGGAATTGAACATGCATTACTGCCGGAAAAGGGACTTGTAGTTGCAGGAGAAGCAATTATAGGAGCGGATTCACATACCTGCACTTATGGCGCACTTGGTGCTTTTTCCACAGGAGTGGGAAGTACGGATATGGCAGCCGGTATGGCTACGGGAGAAGCATGGTTCAAGGTACCCGGGGCAATTAAATTTGTATTAGAAGGCAGGCTGTCGCCATGGGTAAGCGGAAAAGACGTTATTCTTCATATTATAGGCAAAATAGGAGTGGATGGAGCTCTTTATAAATCCATGGAGTTTACAGGAGATGGAGTAAGTAACCTGTCAATGGATGATAGGTTCACCATTACCAATATGGCTATTGAAGCTGGAGCTAAAAATGGTATTTTTGAAGTGGATGAAAAGACCATTGAGTATATGAAGGAACATTCAACAAAAAAATATCATATATACACTGCAGATGATGACGCTGTATATGAAAAAACCATAGAAATTGACTTATCTTCTATAAGACCAACAGTTTCTTTCCCTCATCTTCCTGATAATACAAGAACAATTGATGAGGTTGGAGACGTAACTATAGATCAAGTGGTTATAGGTTCCTGTACAAATGGCAGGATAAGTGATTTAAGAATAGCAGCAAAGGTATTGGAGGGCAAAAAGATAAATAAAAACATCAGGGCAATTATAATTCCTGCAACTCAGAATATATATCTCCAGGCAGTGAAAGAAGGACTTGTGGAGATATTTATAAAAGCGGGGGCAGTAGTGAGCACTCCTACTTGCGGCCCATGTCTTGGAGGATATATGGGCATACTTGCCAAAGGAGAGAGGGCGATATCCACTACAAACAGAAATTTTGTAGGAAGAATGGGAGATCCGGAAAGTGAAGTTTATCTGTCTAGTCCGGCAGTAGCTGCAGCATCTGCAATAACTGGAAAAATTTCATCACCAGAGGAGGTGGAATAATGATAGAGGGAAAAGCAATAAAATACAGAGATAATGTAAATACAGACGTTATAATACCGGCCAGATATTTAAATACAAGTGATCCGAAAGAGCTGGCATCTCATTGTATGGAGGATTTGGATAGGGAATTCAGTGAAAAAGCTCAGGAAAAATCCATAATTGTAGCAGAAAAAAATTTTGGATGTGGATCTTCAAGAGAACATGCACCTATAGCCATTAAGGCTGCAGGAATAGGATGTGTAATTGCAGAAAGCTTTGGAAGGATTTTCTTCAGAAATTCTATAAATATAGGCCTTCCAATAATGGAATGCAAGGAAGCATCAGAGAATATAGAAGAGGGGGATAAAATATCTGTAAATGTAACTACAGGTGTCATAAAAAATATTACAAAGGGAAAAACCTATAAGGCTGATCCGTTCCCAGAATTCATGCAAAAAATCATAGATTCAGATGGACTTATAAATTACGTTAAAAAGGAAGTGTCAAACAAGTGAAAATAGCTGTTATACCTGGGGATGGAATTGGAAATGAGATAATTGTACAGGGAAAAAAAGTACTTGAGACTGTTGCTCATAAATATAATTTTGATTTTGAATATGAAGATGTACTTTTAGGGGGAAGTGCATTGGATAGAAAGGGGACTCCGCTGCCAGAAGAAACTGTGGAAATTTGCAAAAACAGTGAGGCAGTACTTTTAGGGGCAGTAGGAGGGCCTAAATGGGATAAGCTACCAAGCAATTTGCGGCCTGAAGCCGGACTTCTGGGTATAAGAAAGGCTCTCGGGGTATTTGCAAATTTAAGACCGGCTATATTATTTCCAGAACTTATATCATCATCAAATTTAAAAGCTGAAGTATTAGGTGGAGGACTTAATATAATGATAGTCAGAGAATTAATAGGGGGAGCTTATTTTGGAGAAAAAAACACAATAGATATAAAAGGGGGTCAAAAAGCCTGGGATACCATAAGCTATTCCAGTTTTGAGATAGATAGAATCGCAAGAAAATCTTTTGAAATCGCAAGAAAGAGGAATAAAAAACTTACGTTGGTAGATAAGGCCAATGTACTTGAAAGTTCTAAACTCTGGAGAAAAGTTGTGGAAAAAATTGCAGCTGAATATGAAGATGTAGAAGTGAATTATATGTATGTGGACAATGCCGCAATGCAGCTCATAAGAGATCCTAAGCAGTTTGACGTTATTTTAACTGAAAATATGTTTGGAGATATTTTAAGTGACGAAGCTTCAATGCTTACAGGATCCCTTGGAATGCTGCCTTCTGCCAGTGTGAGAGGTGATTCCTTCGGACTCTATGAACCAGTTCATGGATCGGCACCGGACATTGCAGGACAGGATAAGGCAAATCCAATTGGAACAATTATGAGTGTGGCCATGATGCTTAAATACAGTTTTAATATGGAAATTCCTGCAGAAAACATAAAAAATGCAATATCAAAAGTTCTCAGAGGGGGCTATAGGACTTTGGATATTGCCGTAGAAGGTGCAAAAATTGTGGGAACAGAGGAAATGGGAAACCTAATAATTAAAAACATATAAAAATTTGCAGGGCTCAAAAGCCCTGCAAATTTATGTCAGGGGGTCTGACTCCTTGACATAAAATGGGAAATAAGTAAATAAACAAGCATGGGGTCTGACCCCGAAGACCCCAAAGAACTGCATTTAAGTTTTAATTAAGTCCTAAACCTTTTCTCTTTGCAAGTATGATTTCCTCCAATTTGTCTGCAGCTTTTATCACATCATCTTCTACTATGAGTCTGCCGCCTGTTAGATTTTCCATATCTTCAGTTAGAACTTTTGTTACAACTTTACTTCCGCCTATAAAAGGAGATATGGCAAGATGAAGGGGAAGTCCTAGTGCAAGCCCGAAACTTCCATCTGCCAGAGCCTGTTCTTCAAGCCATTGAGGTGCGGAAAGTACAAGTGGCAGCTGTGGAATATCTATTTTTAGGTATTCTGCCAGTTCTTTTGCCACAATTTCAAGTCTTCCAATGGCAAGACATGGACCAAAGTTTAATACAGGTGGTATTCCAAGGCTTGTGCACACTTCTTTTAAACTATCTCCTGCAAGTTCTGCAGCGTTAGGGGACATGAGTCCTACATTTTCAAGACCACCACTTGAACAACCTGCAGAAAGAACAATTATATTTCTTTTTATAAGCTCCTTTGTAAGTTCTACCGTAAATACATCATGTCCTTTAGCCGTTAGATTTGAACAACCTACTATTCCAGCTACACCTTTTATTTTGCCTGCGGCAATCAGATCCACCAGTGGTTTCCAGCTTCCACCTAAAAATGATTTCAGTGAAGTCTCACTTACACCGGTTATCACATCGTCAAAGCCGTGATTTTTTGGAATGTTCATTTTAATTTTAGGTCTTCTCTTTTTATAACTTTCAATGGCCTTGTCTATAATGTGATTGCTTATTTTTTCTCTATCTTCAAAGGAATATTCTACATATTCTGCATCGGATTTTTTACTGACATCGTCCAAACATATGGTTTTAACCATGAATTTATCAGCTATTGGTTCAATACCAGGAAGAGTACAGTTGAATTCGGATACTATGGCGTCTATACCTCCTGTAGCTATTAGGGCTTCACTTGTGAAGTTATTTCCCACATGACCTGAAAAAACATCAGAGTAGTATTTGCCTCTCAATTGTAGATCTTGCCCTACGCAAGTGCAGCCTACCAATTTGAAGCCTTTAGCACCAACTGCCTGGGCCTTTTTTACAACCTGGGGTTTTGTAAGCTCTTCCTCAAGATGGGCGATTATGGACTGCTGATGACCTGTTATCATTAAATTTATATAATCAGTATCTATAACTTTAAAACCAACCTTTGCAGGTCTTATAGCAGGTTCGCCTAAAATTATGTCATTTAATAAATTGGTAAGGGTGAGTCCATAAATTCCAGTGGATATTCCAAGTTTCAAACAGTTTAAAAGCATGTCTACAGGGTCACTGTTTAAGTTTGTGGAAGTTTTTACTACACCGTCAAAAACTTCTGATTTTGCACCACCAGGCATTATATTTAGCTTCTTCCAGTTTTCCAGTCTAGGTTCATAGGCAAGTTTATTTACAATTTCCATTTTTTCAAACTTTGGTTTATATAAATCTTTTAATACAATATCAGCCACTAATACAGCCTTTTTGTGTAGATCAGATTCTCTTATACCAAGTTTCTCCGCCAGGCTGTTGAGTGTGTTTATTCCCTTTATTTTTCCATGGGTTTCACCAATGGATCTTAAGTTTCTGGCTGTATTTTCTACTATATGAATATAGCAGCCACTGCCTGCAGCTACAGCTCTTAGAAAATTTCTTGCCACTATAGTATCTGCGGTAGCACCACATACTCCTCTGGGAGATTTCGGGGCAATTCTACAGGGACCGTTGGCACACAATTTACAACATACTCCAAGCTGACCAAAACTACATTTGATTTTCTGGCTATTTACTCTATGGTGGGAAGTTTCCACACCATCTAGAGAACTTATAAAATTTTCAAGTACTTTATCTGCTGATTCACAAATTTTGTTATTTGACATAATTAACCCTCCAAAGTATACTATTTAAGTATACTTTTAAATTATTAAAAATCATTAAATGCAAATAGTATATGATCAATTTAAAATAGTGTGAAATAATTATAATTTATTAGAATAGTTTAGAATTGATCTTTACAATGATTTTAAATAATATTTAAGAATACTTATATAATATTTTTTATTTTTAAGTATATGTAACTTACAAATAATTTTTATCGATTGTTTATAATATAAACCTTTTCAAATTCTTTGTCAATATAATACATGAAAAAATTTAAAAAGTAATAATTTTAATTTGCCTAAAAATTTATTTATATTGATATAATAAGAGAGACAAAGTGAAAAGCTATTAAAAGTTACAAGCAAAATTGCCATCAAAAAAAGTTAGAGTAAAATTACCAGTAAATAAAAAGGAGTAAAAAATACATGACAAAAATTTTGTTTAATGAATTGGGTATAAATGAAAACATAACAGGAGGACTGAAAAAGGAGGGTATTCAATATGCTGCTGAAATACAATGCAAGGCAATACCGGAGGCACTTTCAGGCAAAGACATAGTAGTGGAATCAGAAACAGGAAGTGGAAAAACCTTAGCTTATATTGCACCTATATTTCAAAAAATACACTGTGACAGTAAAGATGTTCAGGCATATATACTTGTTCCTACACATGAACTTGCCATTCAAGTGCATAATGTGATAAAAACCTTGGCTTGTAATTCAGATGTTCCCGTTAGATCTGAAGCTGTAATAGGAAATGTGAATATAAAAAGGCAGGTAGAAAATTTAAAAAGGGAAAAACCTCATATAGTAGTGGGTTCTACAGGAAGAATACTTCAACTTATTAAAATGAAAAAACTGAAATCTCATAATGTTAAAACCATTGTGGTGGATGAAGCGGATAAACTTCTGGATAAAAATAACATAAATGATGTTAAAGCTATAATAAAAACTACATTAAAGGAAAGGCAATTGATGTTTTTTTCAGCCACTATAGATGATAGAACTTTAGATATATCAAGGGATTTGATGAAGGATTACAGTTTTATAAAAAATGAACAAAAAACTTCTATAAATGAAAATATAAAACATATGTGCTTTATATGTGAGAGAAGAGATAAAGTATTGATTTTAAGGAAACTTGTGCATATATTAAATCCTGAAAGAGCTATTGTATTTGTAAATAAACCGGATGAAATAGAAATACTTACGGAAAAATTAAAATACCATAAATTAAAAGCAGAAGCCATATATGGAACTGCAGACAAAGAAGTACGTAAAAAAGCTTTACAGGATTTTAGATCAGGCAAAATCAATTTGTTAGTGGCTTCGGACATAGCAGCCAGAGGGCTGGATATAGAAGATGTAGATTATATTTTCAGCTATGATATACCGGAGGAAGCTGATAATTATTTACATAGATCAGGAAGAACCGCAAGAGCTGGTAAGGAAGGTACCTCCATATGCCTGATCACAAATAAAGAACAGCATCTGCTGAAGAAATATGAAAAGATATTTAATATAAAAATAGGTTTAAAGGATATGTACAAGGGAAAAATAATAGAACGTAGATAGTTAGAAAATTCTTTGATAAAAAGTAATTTTGGTTAAATGATCTCAGTGATAAAAAAGTCACCGGGGTCATTTTTTTTAAAGTTCTTTAGAAAAAGATTGGGAATGCTGATACTTTGATCAGTTTCCAGAGTAAGTTTCTTTGAAACAAAATTTACAGCACTGGAAACAAATTAGAATTAAATAATAGTTGCATATTCTAATTGTTTTATGATACAATAATTGCAGGAGGTAATTATTTGTGAGCGATATAGATAAATCAAAACAATTACGGGAAATGATTAGAACACTTGAAAGAAAGCTGGGAATATTGAGTGAAAGCGAAATTGTGTGTTGTGGAATAACAATGACTCAATGTCATGCCTTAGTAGAGATAGGGCGTGCAGAAAATATCTCATTAAATGAACTGGCTCAATTATTAAATCTTAAAAATAGTACAATGAGCAGAACTGTAAATAACCTTGTTACTAACGAGTTAGTAAAACGAGATATTGATCCGCAGGACAGAAGATATGTAACTATATCTCTTACTGAAAGTGGTATGAAAATTTTTAAAGGTATTGAGGAAGGGATGAATTTATACTTTAAAAAAATTTATAATTTTATACCTGAAAATAAACAAGGACAGGTAATGGAGAGTATAGAAATGCTTGTTGACGCTATTAGCAAAAATGAATGCTGTAAATAATAAAATGAAGGGAGAACGATATAAATGAAATCTGATGTAAAAAATAAGGTAAAAAAATATTATGGTAAAATTGCAAAGAAAGTTAATAGTGGAGTGGGAAATAACTGCTGTTCAACATCTTCCTGTTGTGGTGATATAAGCAAATCTTCACTTATTTATGAAGGGGAAAATTTAAACGATTTGCCAAAAGAAGCAGTGGAAGCATCTTTAGGCTGTGCAAACCCTGTACTATTTGCAGAACTAAAGGAAGGTGAAACTGTACTTGATCTAGGAAGCGGTGGTGGCATTAACGTACTTATGTCCTCAAAATACGTTGGATCAACTGGAAAAGTTTATGGCTTAGATATGACTGATGAAATGCTGGAACTTGCTAATAAAAATAAAGAAAAAATGGGTGTGGAAAATGTTGAGTTTCTAAAAGGTTTTATTGAAGATATACCCCTTCAAAATAAAACCATTGATGTTATTATGTCAAACTGTGTAATTAATTTATCAGATAATAAAGAAAAAGCTTTGTCAGAAGCATACAGGGTCTTGAAAAACGGTGGACGTCTTGCTATTGCAGATATTATTACTATTAAGTATATTCCTTTAGCTCTAAGAGAAAAAGCAGGAATGTGGTGCGGCTGTCTGGGCGGAACTCTTAATATTCAAGAATACGGGAGTATTCTTGAAAAAGTAGGATTTAAGAATGTTGAAGTAAAACCAGTACACATTTACACTAAATCAATTATAGAAGAAACTTTTCTAAAAAACAAATATCTTGATGAAACAGTAAAAGACATTGACTTAGATCTTATTGACGGAGCATTTGCAGGTGCATATGTAAAAGCGCACAAATAAAACTGCAGTAACAGATAAATATCTATTACATAGGCTGTTATATATATGATAGTCTATTTTTTAATAAGTAAAATAATTATATTGACACTATATAGATAATGGTCTATATTGTTTATATAGACCATTATCTATATAAGAGGTGACTTTATGAATTTGGATTATGAACTAAACGCAAAAATATTCAAGGCATTGTCTGATCAAAACAGATTAAGAATTATTGATATACTTTCCTGTGGCGAAAAATGTGCCTGTGATTTACTGGAAAACTTTAATTTTACGCAGCCCACCTTATCGCACCACATGAAAGTGCTGATGGATTGTAAGCTTGTTAAATGCAGAAAAGAAGGAGTATGGAGTCACTATTCATTGGATAATACTAATGCAAATAAGCTGGTGTTGTTTTTAATGAATATCATGACAGATACAGAGGAATGTATCTGCAAATGCCAAAGCACTGGTTTATGTGAAACTGACAATGAAGAATAAATTTGTATTATGGAGGAGAGATTTATATGAAAAAAATGATAATTTTTGATCCGGCAATGTGTTGTTCTACAGGTGTATGTGGACCTTCCATAGATCCGGAATTGCTGAGAGTTTCTACTGTTATTGATAATCTTAACAAAAAAGGTGCTGCAATTGAGAGATATAATTTAACAGGTAATCCGCAGATATTTGTTGACAACAAGATTATTAATGAAATATTAAATAGGGAAGGTACGGATGTGCTGCCGGTAACTATGGTGGACAATGCAATAGTAAAGACAAAAGCATATCCCACAAATAAAGAGTTCTGCAAATTCCTTGATATATCAGAAGACTATTTGAAAACTGGACTGAAAATTAAGTCTAAGGGCTGTGACTGCAGAGGGGGATGCTGTTAATGTTTAAAAAATTTAATCCCGATAATATAAATTTGACTAAGTATTTGTTTTTTACTGGCAAGGGTGGTGTGGGCAAGACTTCAGCTGCCTGCGCCACTGCAGTTGCCCTTGCAGACCAGGGGAAGAAGATAATGCTTATAAGTACGGATCCAGCTTCTAATTTACAGGATGTATTCAGTACAGAGCTTAATAATAAGGGTGTTAAGATTAAAGAGGTACCGAATTTAATAGTTGCAAATCTAAATCCTGAGGAAGCAGCTGCAGAGTACAGGGAAAGTGTAATAGCTCCATATCGTGGCAAACTGCCGGAAGCAGCTGTTAAAAATATGGAAGAACAGCTTTCTGGTTCCTGCACTGTCGAAATAGCTGCTTTTAATGAGTTTTCAAATTTTATCACTGATGAAAATATAGAAAAAGAATTCGATCATATAATATTTGATACAGCACCAACGGGCCATACACTGAGAATGCTTCAGCTGCCTTCAGCCTGGAGTAATTTTATTGGTGAAAGCATTCATGGGGCTTCATGTCTGGGGCAGTTATCAGGACTTGAGGATAAAAAAGAATTGTATAAAAATGCAGTTATAACTTTATCGGATAAAATGGAAACTACTCTAATACTTGTATCACGACCTGAAATCACCCCTTTAAAAGAGGCAGAGAGAGCATCTAAAGAACTTAAGGATATAGGAATAAATAATCAAATACTAATAATCAATGGAGTTCTTGGAATTCATGATGACAATATTTCAGATGCAATTTACTCAAAACAGAGGAATGCTTTGGAGAGTTCACCTAAAAGCTTAAAAGATCTTGAAACCTATGAAATACCACTTAGACCATACAATATAACAGGGCTTAAAAATATAAGGGCATTTTTAAAAGAGGATAATATTGAATACAGCAGTGTAAAGTTAAATGCAAATAAAGTATTTAAGTTAAAGGATATAATTGATGAGTTGTACAATACAGACAAAAAAGTGATATTTACTATGGGAAAAGGCGGAGTAGGCAAGACTACCATTGCAGCTGCCATTGCACTGGGACTTTCTAAAAAAGGTAAAAGAGTTCATTTAACTACCACTGACCCGGCAGCACATCTAAAATTTGTTCTAGATAAAGACTGTGGGATTACATTGAGTCAAATTGACGAAAAAGAAGAGCTGAAAAAGTATAGGGAAGAAGTATTGAGCAAGGTAAGAGAGACCATGAATGAAGATGACATAGCATATATTAAAGAGGATCTTAGGTCCCCCTGCACCCAGGAAATAGCTGTATTCAGAGCTTTTGCAGAAATAGTGGAAAAGTCTAAGGATGAAGTTGTGGTTATAGATACCGCCCCTACAGGGCATACTCTTCTTCTGCTGGATTCCACCCAGAGCTACAATAGGGAAATACAGCGATCCGAAGGCAACACACCCCAATCGGTGAAGGATCTTTTACCAAAGCTTAAAAATTCCCATGACACGGAGGTTATTATTGTGACTTTGGCTGAAGATACTCCAGTTTACGAATCCATGCGTCTTGAAGCAGATCTGAAACGTGCGGGAATTGCAAGTAAATGGTGGGTTATAAATTCAAGTATGTATGCAGCTAATACTACAAATAGTGTACTCAAAGCTAAAGCAAGCAATGAAATACCATGGATAAATAAGATAAGTGAAATTTCCAACGGAAATTTTGCATTAATAGAGTGGAAAGCAGAAGAAGTTAAAGGCAAAAAATTGTTTGATCTATTAAATTAAAGAAAACAGGAGGTATATTATGGAAAGCAAATCATCTAGACTATCATTACTTGATCGTTATTTGACGCTTTGGATATTTCTTGCTATGTTTGCAGGAATTTTACTTGGCTGGGGAGTGCCGGGCATATCAAGAGGACTATCCAGTTTGTCTGTTGGGACTACATCCATTCCAATTGCAATAGGACTTATTGTAATGATGTATCCGCCCCTTGCCAAAGTGAACTATAAAGAACTTGGAAAGGTATTTAGAAATCCCAAGGTATTATCTCTATCACTTATTCAGAACTGGATAATAGGACCTATACTTATGTTTGCACTTGCAGTAATATTTTTACATGCTTATCCTGCATATATGACAGGTCTTATCCTCATTGGAATTGCAAGATGTATTGCCATGGTCATCATATGGAACAGCCTTGCAGATGGCGATACGGAATATGCAGCTGCACTTGTAGCTTTTAACTCTATATTCCAGGTTATATTTTATTCCATATATGCCTATATATTTATAACTGTACTTCCAACCTGGTTCGGACTTACCGGATACAGTGTAGATATTTCCATGGGAAAAATTGCTTCTTCCGTTGCAGTCTACCTTGGAATTCCTTTTGCACTTGGAATGTTAACAAGATTACTGTTGGAGCCTAAGATGGGCACTGAATGGTATACAAAAAAGTTTATACCAAAAATAAGTCCGCTGGCTTTGATAGCATTGTTGTTCACTATTGTTGTGATGTTTACTTTTAAGGGAAAGTATATTATAGAATTACCTTTAGATGTAGTTAGGATTGCCATACCACTTGTAATCTATTTTGCAGTTATGTTCTCAGTTTCATTTTTTATAAGTTATAAATCAGGTATAGACTATAAAAAGACAGCTACACTTTCATTTACTGCTGCGAGCAATAACTTTGAACTTGCCATAGCTGTAGCCGTTGCTGTATTTGGAATAGAGTCAAAGGAAGCTTTTACAGCGGTAATAGGACCATTGATTGAAGTGCCTGTAATGATAGGGCTTGTAAATGTAGCATTGCACTGGAGAAAAAGATGGAAAGGTTGGGGTCTGACCCCTCAGAGGAGGAAAAAATGAGACCAAAAGTGGCTTTTATATGTGTCCATAACTCATGTAGATCACAGATGGCTGAGGCAATAGGAAGATTATATGGAAGTGAAGTATTTGATTCATACTCAGCTGGCACTGAAATTAAATCTGAAATAAATAAAGATGCAATTAGAGTAATTAAAAAATTATATAATATTGATATAAGTGAAATTCAACATGTTAAGTTGATTGATGATTTACCTGAAATAGATATAGTGATAAAAATGGGCTGCAATGTTGCATGTCCATTCTTACCATCTAAATACGAGGAAGACTGGGGAATTGAAGATCCTACGGGAAAGGGTAATGTGGAATTTGATAAAACAGCAAAAATAATTGAGAAAAAGGTAAAAGATTTAGCGAAGAAAATAAAAAATGGAGAAATTAAAATCTAATCCATTTCATCAAGGTGAAGTGTTTATAAAGCATGTGGTTTAGAAAAATGTAATGTAATCACCATATGCTTTATTTTCATTTTAAAAGTATCTTAATCACATCTCCTGACGAAAATTTAATAAGCCGATATGATGATCTTCTATTATAGCAAATTTGCATAATTGGACTTATATATATATAATAATTTTGAAGTTTAAACTTCAGTTATATACCTTCTTTAATAATTTCAGAAGGCTTTTTTGAATTTTAGAGGGAATTGATTTTAAGAAGCAAGAAGGAATTTACTGTTTGTTATTGGAATACTATATGAAAAAGCAAAGGGTAAATTATATGGCATAATTTTGGAGGAAAATAAATGAAAAATATAACTACAAAAAGTGATGTTTATGATGTAAATTCTCTAACCTCCCTGGAAAAACTAGAGCCAGTGCGGATTAGACCCGGTATGTATATAGGTTCTACGGGAAGCAGAGGTCTTCATCATTGTATATGGGAAATATTGGATAATTCCATAGATGAAATTTCAAATGGATTTGGAGATAGAGCTTGCGTAATACTAAATGAAGATGGAAGTGTGTCTGTAATAGATAATGGCAGGGGCATTCCTACAGGTATTCATCCTGTAAAAAAAATAAATGGGGTGGAAATGGTATTTACTCAACTTCATACGGGAGGAAAATTTAATAATGAGGTTTATAAGACCTCTGGAGGGCTTCATGGTGTAGGGGCAGCGGTAGTAAATGCTTTATCCAGATGGATGGAAGTGGAAGTTAAACAAAATGGACATATATATGCACAGAGATTTGAGTATGCTTATGACAAACTGCTTAAAAAAGATATGCCGGGAACGCCTGTAACTGATCTTGAAGTAAAGGGAAACACTAGGGAAACGGGTACTAAGGTGACTTTTATGCCGGATGAAAGGGTATTTTCCACAGTTGATTTCAAACTGGATGTAATAGAGGAAAGACTGAGAGAATTAGCTTTTCAAAATAAAGGCATAACTTTAAAATTCATATGCAATTGGGATGGAAATAAGATACAGAAGGAATATCATTCGGAAAGAGGACTCCTGGATTTTATAGAATATTTAAACGAGAGCAAGACACCTCTTCATAAAAATCCTATATTATTTGAAGGAGAAAGACATATTGGAGATATGGACATGGAGGGGGAGGTGTGTATTCAATTTACTGATTCCACCACTTATCATATAGCAAGTTATGTAAACAATATTCCAACTACAGAATCCGGAACCCATGAAAGTGGATTTAAAACCGGCATGACCAGGGCATTTAAGGAATGGGCGAAAAAGCTGAATTTATTAAAGGAAAAAGACAGGGAATTTGAGGGAGATGATTTGAGGGAAGGAATGACCGCCATAGTTAAAATAAGAATAAATAATCCAATATTTGAGGGGCAGACTAAGACTAAATTGGGAAATACAGAAGCTTATACTATGATGAATGATCTTTCCTATACTAAACTTTCTGAATGGATAGAAGACAATAAGAGCATGGCTTCTGTTATAATAAATAATGCCATTAACGCTGCAGCAAGAAGGGAAAAAATAAAAAAGATAAACGATGCAGAAAAAAAGAAAATAGGAAAAGGGGCTGCACCTCTTGCTGGGAAAATTGCAGTATGTACCCTGAAAGATTCATCAAAATGTGAATTTATAGTAGTGGAAGGTGATTCCGCAGGGGGATCTGCGAAGCAGGCAAGGGACAGGCGCTTTCAGACCATAATGCCGTCTAAGGGTAAAATAATGAATACGGAAAAGCAGAAACTGGAAAATGTACTGGGAAGCGAAGAGTTAAAAATATTCAATACGGCCATCGGTACAGGAATGCTGGAAAATTACAGGGAGGAGGATTTGAGATATAATAAGATTATAATATTAAGTGATGCTGATGTAGACGGGTACCATATAAGGGCGTTGTGGATGACTTATATATATAGGTATATGAGGGAACTTATTTCAAATGCCCACTTGTATATAGCACTTCCACCTCTTTACAAAGTTTATAAGCAGAGCAGGGGAAAGGATGTAACCAGGTATGCTTATAGTGATGGACAGCTTTTAGAAGCAAAAAAAGAAGTGGGTTCTGGTGCACTTATTCAGAGGTACAAAGGTTTAGGCGAGATGAATCCTGATCAGCTTTGGCAAACCACCTTGAACCCTGAGAGCAGGACTCTCCAGCAGATAACTATAGATGATGCTGTTAAGGCGGAAAAAATGATATCTCTGCTTATGGGAGATGTAGTGGCACCTAGAAAAAAGTACATGTATAAGTACGCACAATTTTAGACAATTCACAATTGATAATTCATAATTCACAATTTATGGAAAATTTTCTTTCGCTGAACTTTAGAAAATCTATAATATAGATTTTTTGCAGAAAAATCCTCATTAACTGTGAATTGTACACTGTGCATTGTGAATTAGAAAAGGATTGTCAATTGAAAAAGATTAGGAGTGAATTTACTTGGCAACCAAAGTAGTAATTCCAAAAGACAACAACATAATAAAAATTCCAATAGAAGAAGCTATGCCAGATAATTATCTTCCCTATGCAGTGGAAGTGGCAAAAGACAGGGCACTTCCTGATGTGAGAGATGGGTTAAAACCTGTACACAGAAGAATAATATATGGAAGTTACATGTTAAAGGCATTTCCGGATAAACCCTATTATAAATCTGCCAGAATAGTAGGAGACATATTGGGAAAATATCATCCCCATGGTGATACTTCTGTATATGATGCCATGGTAATATTGGCTCAAAATTTTACCACTAGAATGCCTCTTATAGACGGGCATGGCAATTGGGGAAGCCAGGATGGTGATAGTGCTGCAGCCATGCGTTATACAGAAGCACGTCTTACTCCTATTGCCATGGAAATGATGAAGGATATAGAAAAAGATGTGGTGAATATGGTGGATAATTATTCGGGTTCAGAAAAGGAACCTGAAGTTATTCCAGCAAGATATCCCAATCTGCTTGTAAATGGAGCTTTTGGGATAGCTGTAGGGCTTGCAACTAATATTCCGCCGCATAATTTGAAGGAAGTAATTGGAGCTGCAGCAGCATATATTGATAATCCAAATATAACCACTGAGGATCTTATGGGTTATATTAAAGGTCCAGATCTTCCTACAGGAGGAATAATAATAGGAAAGAAATCTCTTATCTCCGCTTATAAAACAGGTGAAGGAAGAGTTACCTTAAGGGCTAAAACTTCTATAGAAAAGCTGGACAGTGGAAAACTGGCCATAGTTATAACAGAATTTCCCTATAGGAGGAGCAAGGCCAAATTACTTCAGATCATTTCTGAAATGACTGCAGATAAAAAACATGCAAAGGTATTTGAACCCATATCTGATATAAGAGATGAGTCGGATAGAAGAGGTATAAGGGCAGTAATAGAATTTAAAAGGTCAGCTGATGTAAATCTGGTGAAGAAAATTCTAAAATATCTGTTTAAAAAAACGGATTTGCAGTGTAACGTATCATTTAATATGGTGGCCTTGGCTAATGGAAAACCTGAAACCATGGGACTTAAAACTATATTGAATTACTATGTGGATTATCAGAAGGAAATTGTAAGAAGAAGAACTAAAAGAGAACTGGATGCAGCAAATTCCAGATTTCATATTGTAGAAGGATTTATAAAGGCCATAGGCATAATGGATGAAATTATAAAAACCATAAGAAGTTCCAAATCTAAAAAAGATGCTGCTTCAAATCTTATGGAAAAATTTCAATTTACAAGTCCACAGGCACAGGCCATATTGGAACTCATGTTATATAGACTTACAGGACTTGAAATAGTATCTTTTGAGAAAGAACATAAAAATCTTTTAAAAATAATAAAAAGGCTTACAAGGATACTGAGCAGTGAAGCGGAAGTTTTGAAAGTTGTAAAAAAGGAATTAATAGAAATTGGCAAAAAATACGGTGATGATAGAAAAACCTCCATTATAGAAGAAGACGAAAAGGCCAGAATAGATGAAGAAGAGCTTATGCTGGAAGAAGACATAATTATTACCATGTCCAATGAAGCTTTTATAAAAAGAGTTTCCACAAAAAGCTATAGTCGGTCTAATGGGCAAATTGAAGATATAAAATATAGAGAAGGAGATTTTAATAAGTACTTAATAAACTCCAATACAAAAGATACAATTATGTTTTTTACGGATAAGGGTAATGTGTATAACATAAAGGGAGGGGATATTCCTGAATTCAAGTGGAAAGAAAAAGGCGAAAAGCTTGATAATTTAATAAGAAGCCTTGATTTGTCCAAAGAAAATATAATTGCGGTATACAGTATAAAAAATCTAAAGTCAAAACAAGATTTTATATTTTTTACAACTACGGGTGGAATAAAGAAAACAAAAATGGAATCCTTTATTACAAATTATACCAAGCTTATGGCATTGAAATTAAAAAAAGGGGAAGAACTTACAGACGTAAAGCTCATGGATAGAAATTCACAAATAGACTTTATAAATGTGACTACAAAGATAGGTCTTAATTTTAAGTTAAAGGTACCAAAAATAACTACAGAAGATAGAAATATAGTCACTAACGGACTTTTTACATTACCAGAGGGAGATAAAATATCAAAGGTTGAATTGGCAGATTCGGATGAATATAAAAATTTTTACATAAATTTGAATAAATCTGGAATAATTAAAGCTTCAAATGCGGGGAGAGCATATAAAAATGTACTCACAAATGCAAAGTGCACTATACTTATATTTACTGCTGACGGAAAGGTCTTTTCCATGCCTGCCTTTATGCTTCAAAATATAGATAAGTGTGGAATAAACATTACAAAACTTATGGGAGACATAGACGTTGACAGTATACTTAAAGTCATTTCCATAGAGGATTTTAATTCCGGATATATGTACTTTTTTTCTAGATATGGCATGGTGAAAAAGACACTTTTAACGGAATTTAAAGATATAAATTTATGGGATACAGCATATAAATTTAAGGATAAGGGAGATTTTTTAATAAATGTAGAGTACAGTGAAATTGAAAAGCTTCAAATACTATTAATAAGCGATGCCGGCATGGCAATAAAATTTAGGGGAAGTGCTGTGAGCACCATGGGAAAATTGGCCTCAGGAGTAATGGGCATGAATTTAAAGGAAGATAATGAGGTAATATACTCTTTGATCATTGACAGTGAGAATAAAATGAATTGTACTTTAAATTTGATTTCATCAAAGGGAAATAAAGTAAAAATAAAGGTAAGGGATATCTCTCTTCAAAATAGGGCCGGCAAGGGTAAAAATGTCATTTTAATGACTTTGGATGATAAGATTATAGAGGTATGTTAAAAATATTCATTATCAAAAATGACGATAATTTAGAAGCATATTGTAATATTGTTGTTAGTGTATTATAATATATGTATATTAATAAAAGGCAGAGAAAAGAGAGCCGCTTTTAAAGAGTCAATGTATTTGGCTTCTTTTGAGTAGACTCTTTTTCTATACTATAACAGTAATTTTAGGATTAAAATTATCCTCCCCTGGAGTTCAGGCTTAAATTTAGATGTAAAAAAAGTACATAAATAGATATAAAAAATACAAATTTGAATAGTTAATATAGGTATTAAATTAAGCAATAATTTGCAAAATAATAGATAAAAGTAATGTATAATTAAATATATGGTATAAAGGGAAATTGGTTAAAATCCTGTAACCGTTATTGTAAGAGAAAATCAGGAAAAAAGAGGTAGATATAATGAGGGCACTATCACAGAATATATTAATAAAAGGCAGAGAGAGGAGAGCCGCTTTTAAAAAGTCAAAATATTTGGCTTATTTTGAGTAGGCCCTTTTGTGAGTGGGTTTAGGATTTTACACTGTAATCGATTCACTATGCCTTTAGAATTATTAATTTATATTTATATTGATTGTTAATTTAAATTAACATAATTATGAAGTTAGGGGGAATAATATCATGTCACATTTATTAGCAGAATTTGTTGGAACCGCTTTACTGGTTTATCTAGGAGATGCTACTGTTGCTAACTGCACTCTTGGTAAGAGCAAAGCCCAAAACGGTGGTTGGATAGTTATAGCTATTGGTTGGGGTCTCGCAGTTGCGCTTCCAGCATTTGCATTTCAAAATTTCAGCAACCAGTTTAATCCAGCACTTACTATAGCGTTAGCAGCCATTGGTAAGTTTCCGGTAGCACAGGTTCCCGGGTATATTATAGCTCAAATCTTAGGAGGTATAGTAGGCGGTATACTTGTCTGGCTTACTTTCTTGGATCATTGGAAAGAAACGGAGGATAAAGGTGCAAAACTTGGTATATTCTGTACAGCACCAGCTATAAGAAATTATCCTGCAAACTTTTTAACAGAGTTTTTGGCTACAGCTACTTTAGTATTCTTTATAGCTGCAATTGGTACGGTTAAAACTGCAGATGGATTGGGAGCTATTATTGTAGGAGCTCTTATCGTTAGTACAGGTTGCTCACTGGGTGGACCCACCGGATATGCAATGAACCCAGCCAGAGACTTAGGACCTAGAATTGCACATGCCATACTTCCTATAGCAGGAAAAGGTGATTCCGATTGGACTTATGCGTGGATACCAGTATTTGCAACAATAGCAGGGGGAATAGCTGGAGCACTACTATTTGCAGCGTTATTCTTATAGTAACTGTTTAAATTGATTAAAAGGAAGTTTTTTTAATGCTTAGACTCAAAGAAGAATTGATAGAGAATCCAATTGTGGCAGCTATAAGAAATAATGAAGATTTGGAAAAAGCTGTTTTAAGCAGGGCTGCCATAGTGTTTGTACTTTATGGCGATATACTCAATATATCACATATATGTGATATATTGAGAAAAAACAGTAAATTTATATTTATACATGTTGATTTGATAGAAGGATTAAGAGGAGATGCTGCCGGAATAAAGTATATAAAAGAATATGCCAGGCCAGATGGAATAATAAGTACTAAATCCTCTAATATCAAATATGCAAATCAATTGGACTTATATACAATACAGAGGGTGTTTATATTGGATTCACTTTCTCTTAAAACAGGAATAAAAAATATACATGAAACTAATCCTGATGCAGTGGAAGTGCTGCCGGGAATAGCAAGCAAAATAATAAGCGTTTTTGAAAAGGCAATTAAGGTGCCCATAATAGCAGGCGGACTTATAAAAGAAAAGAAAGATGTCATGGATTCTCTATCTACAGGAGCTATAGCTATATCCACAACTACACATAAATTGTGGGATTTATAAATTAAGTAATATAACTATGGAATTTCAAGTTGTGCAAAAACTGCAGGCAATAAGAGTCTTGAAATTCCATGGTTTGTATTGTATAAGATTTTGATTCACCTAAATTATAAAGGAGGATGTAAAATGGCAAAATATATTATGGCATTGGATCAGGGGACAACTAGTTCCAGGTGTATATTATTTAATAAACAGGGACTGCCAGTAAGTGTAGCTCAAAAAGAGTTTAAGCAGATTTATCCGGAAAACGGGTGGGTAGAACATGATCCAACAGAGATATGGGCAACTCAATTTGGAGTGGCAACAGAGGCACTTCTGAGGGAAAATATAAAAGCTGAAGATATTGAAGCTATAGGAATAACTAATCAAAGGGAAACCACTGTAGTATGGGACAAAAGAACAGGACTTCCAATTTATAATGCCATAGTATGGCAGTGCAGGAGAACTGCTGGTATGTGTGATGAAATAAGAGCTAAGGGTCTAGATAAAATGATAAAAGAAAAGACCGGATTGATTTTAGATGCATATTTCTCAGCTACAAAAATAAAATGGATTTTAGATAATGTGCCTGGTGCCAGAAAAGAGGCAGATAAAGGAAATCTCGCTTTTGGAAATGTGGATACCTGGCTTATTTGGAATTTAACTAAAGGCAAGGTTCATGTAACTGATTACACCAATGCATCCAGAACTATGCTTTTTAATATTCATGAGTTAAAGTGGGATAAAGATCTTTTAGATATGCTTAATATACCTGAATCAATGCTGCCGGAAGTAAAACCATCCAGCTGCGTTTACGGTGAGACTGACAAGAGTTTGTTCGGAGTAAATATTCCAATAGCAGGAGATGCAGGAGATCAGCAGGCAGCTCTATTCGGCCAGACTTGTTTTCAACCCGGAACTGCGAAAAATACTTATGGTACAGGATGCTTCCTGCTTATGAATACTGGAGAAAAAGCAGTAGAATCCAAAAATGGACTTTTAACAACTATAGCAGTTGGAATAGATGGCAAGGTTGAATATGCACTTGAAGGAAGTATATTTGTAGGTGGAGCAGCAATACAGTGGATTAGGGATGAGCTTAGAATGATAAAAACAGCCCCGGAATCTGAAAGATACTGCCTGGATGTAGATGATACTGGTGGAGTATATCTGGTTCCAGCATTTGTAGGATTGGGAGCGCCTTACTGGGATGCTTATGCAAGAGGTACTATGGTTGGAATCACCAGGGGAACTAAAAAGGAACATTTCATAAGGGCCACAGTTGAATCCCTTGCATATCAGACTTATGATGTACTAAAGGCTATGGAAGAAGATTCAGGAATTGCTCTTAAAGCTTTAAAAGTAGATGGTGGAGCTTGTGCTAATAATTTCTTGATGAAATTTCAGTCAGACATTTTAAATGTTCAAGTTGACAGACCGGAAGTTATAGAGACAACCGCATTAGGCGCAGCTTATCTGGCCGGTATTGCAGTTGGATATTGGAGTGACAGACAAGAAGTAGCTAAAAATTGGGCTATATCCAGAACATTTCAACCAGATATGCCTGAAGAAAAAAGGACTGAACTTTTAGATGGATGGCATGAAGCTGTAAATAGATCCATGGGATGGGCAAAATAATTACAGAGTCCCAATGTTGAGTTTGTGGAAAATTTGTCTAGGATTACAGAATAGTGACTTAGATATAATATATTTGATTTCAAGATCCTAGGGTGATATTCCTGTTCACTTTAGGATTTTTTTATCAGTATATTTAAAAATTTACAAATTTGCTGTGAGAAGTATTAAGATAAGTGGGCATGGAAAAAATTTATGGTATAATCTATTAGAGGTGGTATATTATGAAAAAGGCAATAGTTTTACTTGCCAGGGGCTTTGAAGAAGTTGAAGCACTTACTTGCGTAGATGTTTTGAGAAGAGGGGGAATACACTGTATAACCTGTTCTATAAATTCCGATAAAGATGTAGCTGGATGCCATGAAATACACATAAAAGCCAATAGTCTGCTTGAAGACACAGATGTAGATAAATATGATGTACTTATAATACCAGGAGGTATGCCCGGTGCGGCAAATCTCAGGGATGATGGTAAAGTCATAAGTCTGGTAAAGAAATTCAATGATGAAAATAAAATAGTGGCAGCCATATGTGCCGGTCCCATAGTATTAAAAAAAGCAGGAATAATTGAAGGCAAAAAGGTAACCTGCTATCCTGGATTTGAATCGGATCTCCAGCCGGTTGATTACAGCAGGGAAATTGTAGTTCAGGATGGAAATATAATAACCAGCAGGGGTCCGGCTACGGCTATATATTTTGCCTTTAAAATTCTGGAAAACCTTACAGATGAAAATACTGTAGAAAATCTAAAAAAAGATATGCTTTTAAATTTGGTAATGTCTTAAAATGTGAACCCGGATGATTCCGGGATCACTTGATGGAAAGAGAGGATAAGACGTGAAAGAATGCATGCTGGATAATGGAATAAAGTTGTTATATCAGTATAGACCGGGGAAAATCACTTCCCTGTGCATTGGATTTAATGCGGGAGCTCTAGAAGAAGGTACACAATTTAATATGGGTACGGCTCATGCTCTGGAGCATGTTATATCTAAAGGAACCAAGATTAGAAATGAAAAGCAGATAAATGATGAATTTGACAGTATATTTGGTTTTGAAAATGCCATGACAAATTATCCTTATACCATATATTATGGAACCTGTTTTTCTGCAGATTGTAAAAGGGCAGTTGAACTCTACAGTGATGTGCTTTTAAATCCAGTGTTCCCGAAGATGGGTTTTAAAGAGGAAATGGATATAATACTTCAAGAGCTCAGGGATTGGGAAGATGATATATATCAGCATTGTGAGGACACACTTTTTAAAAATTCCTTTAATGGAAGAAGGATAAGGGAACTTATAATAGGAAATAAAAGCAGCATAGGGGCAATTACATTAGAGGAAATAAAAAGATTTTATAACACCTTCTATTTTCCCGAAAACTGTACTGTGTGTTTTTGCTCCTCTCTGGATTTTGATAGTATAGCTGCTTTGGTAAAAAAATATTTTGGAAAGTGGGAAAAAAACTCTATAAAAGGTGTTGAAGATAAAACACCATTATATGAAGAAAATAATGCAGCTGTATTTGTAGAAGAAATGACGGGTATAATCGGTGCAAAAATTCAGTACATATTTGATATTCATAATTTGAATTATAGGGAATTTAAAGCGCTTAGCCTGTTTAATACTGCTTTTGGACAGGGAACCGGCAGTATGCTGTTCAGTAAAATAAGAACTGAAGAAGGCATTGCCTATGACGTGGGGAGCAGTATCAGGGATGAAAGGGGTATAAAACTTTTTTCAATAAAGATGAGCACTCTGCCTGAAAATGTAGACAGGGCACTTTATATAATAGATGACATGATAAATAAACTAAAAAATTCAACAGGGTATTTCAGCAGTGACAAAATAAAAAAGCTCAGTTCAAGCCTGAAACTGAAAAAAGAAATTAAAAGGGAAAAATCCATTGAGTTCTGCAAAGAGGTTGTGGAGTGGGAACTTATGTATAATAGATTTAATGATCACTGCAATTCGTATGAAACGGAACAGCTGGATGAAATTCAGGAAGATGATATAATTGAAACCATAAAAAAGGTCATAAAAGATCCTTCTGTACAGATCCTGAAATCATCATAAACTTAAGCTGCAAACTGAAAAATTGTGAACTGTGAACTGAAAAAAGTGAACTGTCAATTATGAATTGTCAATTGTGCATTGAAAAAGGGTGGTGGTTTATTGAGTGCAAAATGGATGCTGAGAAGATGCAGAAAAGATATAAAGGCTATTTCTAAAAAATCAGGAATAAGTGAAATTACAGCACAGATTCTTGCCAACAGAGGAATAACTAATGAGAGGGAAATAGAAAATTTTATAAATCCGTCAATACATAAGCTTTTGAATCCAATGCTTATGAAGGACATGGAAAAGGGCACCGATATAATATGCAGAGCTATAAAGAAAAATAAAAATATAGCGGTATATGGTGATTATGACGTGGATGGAGTAATAAGCACTTATATATTATACTGCGGACTTTTAAGATGCGGTGCAAAAGTAAGGTATCATATCCCCAACAGGATTACCGAAGGATATGGTATAAATATCAGCAGTGTGGAACAATTAAAAGATGAAGGAGTTGAAGTTATAATAACTTGTGATAATGGCATTTCAGCCATAGATCAGGTTAAAAGGGCAAAAGAACTTGAGATGACTGTGGTAGTTACGGATCATCACGATATACCTTTTAGTGATTTGGGAAAAGGTGAGAAAAATTTCTTAATACCCGAAGCAGATGCTGTTATAGATCCAAAACAAAAGGGATGTGCATACGGATTTAAACAGCTCTGTGGTGCAGGAGTAGCTTTTAAATTTATTCAGGTACTTTATAAAAAGTTTGGTATAAGGGAAGAAGAAGCCTGTAGATTTATAGAATTTGCAGCTATAGGAACTATATGTGATGTGGTAGACTTAATAGGAGAAAATAGAATAATAGCCAAAAATGGGCTTGAAATGATCAACAGTACTGAAAATCCCGGTATAAAAGCACTTATAAAGGAGACCCAGCTGGAAGGAAAAATTATAAATTCTTATCATGTAGGTTTTATTATAGGGCCCTGCATAAACGCCACAGGACGATTGGACAGTGCATCTGTTGCATTGGAACTTTTATTGTGCAGGGATTCTGCAAAGGTGGAGAAACTTGCTGAAAAACTTCATGAACTGAACATACAAAGACAGCATATGACCAGTGACAGTTTGAATGCAGTGGTGGATGAAGTGGAAAATTCTGATTTAAAGAAGGATAAAGTACTTGTGGTATATAAAGATAATATACATGAAAGCATAGCAGGCATAGTTGCAGGGAGGCTTAAAGAAAAATACAACGTGCCGTCCATAGTAATAACAAAAAGTGAGAAACAGTCCAAGGGGTCAGGGAGATCTATCCAGGGTTATAATATGTTTGAGGAGCTTTTAAAATGCAAGGAATTAATGAACAATTTTGGAGGACATCCTCTGGCAGCAGGATTGTCCATAGACACTGAAAATATAGACAGACTCAGAAAAAAACTAAATGAAAACTGCAGGCTTACAGATGAAGACATAATACCTAAGATAAGAATAGATAAAAGGCTTCCACTGGAGCATATATCATTTAATATACTAGAGGATATAGAAAAATTACAGCCCTTTGGAAAGGGAAATCCTGCACCTGTTTTTGGTGAAAAGAATATAGATGTATTTAAGGTATATTTTCTAGGGAAGGATAAAAATGTACTAAAATTATTTTGCCGGTTAAAAAATAGTCTGAAAAAAGTTGATGCTGTGGATTTCAACGGAGGTGAAAAATTTAAGAAATTAATATTGGAGACTTATGGGAACAAAGATGGAAATAAAATTTTAAACAATGATTTTCACAACATAAAAATGGACTTTGTATTTTCACCATCCATTAATGAATTCAATGGAAATAAAAATATTCAGATTATAATAAAAGATTTTAGATTGACTTCTATTTTATGTTAAGATGTTGAATTAAAGGTATGAACATAAATTTACAGGGAGGAAATATATTTTGAAGAAAATAATACTGACGGGTGGAGGCTCTGCCGGGCATGTTACACCTAACCTTGCTTTGGTACCTAAACTAAAGGATCTGGGATATGAAATACAATATATAGGAACTAAAAATGGAATTGAGAGAAAAATAATAGAAGATGAAAAAATAAAATATCATGTCATTTCAAGTGGAAAATTGAGAAGGTATTTTGATGTAAAAAACTTCACGGATCCCTTCAGAGTATTGAGGGGAATATTCCAGGCTGTACTCATAATGAAAAAAGAAAGACCGAACATAGTGTTTTCAAAAGGAGGATTTGTGTCAGTACCAGTGGTTATTGCCGCATATTTAAATAAAATACCTGTTATCATCCATGAATCGGATATTACCCCTGGGCTTGCAAACAAATTATCTGCACCTTATTGTACAAAGATTTGTGTTACATTTCCCGAATCCTTGAAAAGCATAAAAGGACATGATGCCGTCCTTACTGGAACTCCCATAAGACAGGAACTTTTGGATGGAAGCAGGATAATGGGAAGAAGATTATGCGGGTTTGAAAATGAAAAGCCAATTCTTCTTATAATAGGTGGAAGCCTTGGTTCTGTATTTATAAACAACACAGTGAGAAATTCTTTAAATGAGCTTTTGAGAGTATTTAATATAGTGCACATATGCGGAAGAGGAAATGTAGATAAAGCTCTGAACATGCGAAAGGGATATATCCAATTTGAATATCTGAACAGGGAGCTTCCCCATATAATGAATGCAGCAGATATAGTTGTGTCCAGGGCAGGTGCAAATGTCATATTTGAATTACTTGCACTTAAAAAGCCAAATTTGCTTATACCGCTTTCCAAAACCTCAAGCAGAGGCGATCAGATTTTAAATGCAGCTTCTTTTGAAAAAAGCGGATACAGTATGGTACTGCAGGAGGAGAAAATGACACAAAAGGTATTTTTAAATAAAATTGAAGAGCTCTACGCATCAAGGAATAAATACATAAACAACATGAAGACAAGTCCCGCCCGTCACGGGGTGAGCAAAATTATAAACCTGATTGAAAAATACGGTAATTAATCAGGCAGTCTTTAGGTTTGAACGAGAGTTTTACACTTTAAATTAATAAAGCACTTTGTGAAAAAAATATTTTTATTTCTATTTTTTAAAAGGAAAAGTGGGGAACATGTAGAAATATACATATATACTGGCACAATACACTGCTGAATAATAATTGAAAGGTGGAGATATTATATGAAAAATGTAGCCGTAATATATTGGAGCAATGGTGGGAATGTAGAAGTTCTGGCAGATAAAATTGCCAAGGGAGCAGAAAGCGAAGGAGCAAAGGTAACAATAAAACATGTACAGGATGCCAGGGTGGAAGATGTAACTTCTGCAGATGCTGTGGCCTTTGGAAGTCCGTCTCTTGACAACAGCAAAATAGAGCAGGATTATATGGCTCCATTTATTAAAGAATTTAAACTTCTTCCTATACAGGGAAAAAAAGCTGTATTATTTGGATCCTATGGCTGGGATGAGGGAGCTTTTTTAAAGGAATGGAAAAAGATTGTAGAAGATTATGGATTCAAGGTGGTAGGAGAACTGGCAGTTAAAGAGGCACCTGGCAATGAACAATTGCAAAAAGCCGGGGAATTAGGTAAATTGCTTGTGAAATAAAAACATATAAAAATGTGATAAGTAAAGGGATCGTCTATTGTTAATAGTAGATGCTCTCTTTTGCTTTATAGGTTCAAAATGCAGCTGTATTTTGAAAAAATTGCATCTGTAGTATAGTTTTTATCACCCCAATTATATGGATCTGAAATAATTATTAGCTTTAAAATTTTTAAAAAATCACTTTATGTATTTAAAATTTTTGTATTTTGAGGTATAGTAAAATTGTAAAACATAATAAATTACAACTAAATATTTTTTGTACTTTTTAATTAAAATTTTTGCCTGCAGTATAATTGCTGTACTAATTGTGATATAATTACTGTATCAATATTAAAAACTAAAAAAAGTACAATCATTTATACTTAAAATTTACAATACTAAAAAGGAGAGGAATTTTTATGAGTAAAAAGAAAACTATGGATGGAAATACAGCAGCAGCTTATATTTCCTACGCATTTACTGATGTGGCAGCTATTTATCCAATAACTCCATCATCTCCAATGGCAGAACATGTAGATGAATGGGTGGCTCAAGGTAAAAAAAATATTTTTGGACAGCAAGTTAAGGTTATGGAAATGCAATCAGAGGCAGGGGCAGCTGGAGCCGTACATGGTTCACTTCAGGCAGGAGCACTTACAACTACTTATACTGCATCTCAGGGACTATTGCTTATGATACCTAATATGTATAAGATTGCAGGTGAATTATTGCCGGGAGTATTCCAGGTAACAGCCAGGGCAGTTGCAGCTAACTCACTTAATATATTTGGTGATCACCAGGATGTCATGGCCGCAAGGCAGACAGGCTTTGCCATGCTTGCAGAGAGTTCAGTACAGCAGGTTATGGATCTTGCTGCAGTAGCACATCTGTCAGCAATAAAGGGAAGAGTTCCATTTGTAAACTTTTTTGATGGATTCAGAACTTCTCATGAAATCCAAAAAATTGAATTGTTGGAATATGACGATTTGGCAAAATTAGTGGATATGGATGCTGTAAATGCTTTTAGAAGAAGAGCTTTAAATCCGGATCATCCAGTAACTCGTGGTACAGCTCAAAATCCAGATATATATTTCCAGGAAAGAGAGGCACCTAATAAATATTATGATGCACTTCCTGAAATAGTTGAAAATTACATGAAGGAAATAAATAAACTTACAGGAAGAGAATATCATCTGTTTAATTATTATGGTGCAAAAGATGCAGATAGAATTATAATAGCTATGGGTTCTGTTTGTGAAACTATAGAAGAAGTAATCGATTATTTAACCGACAAGGGCGAAAAAGTTGGATTGCTTACAGTTCATTTGTACAGACCATTTTCAATAGAGTATTTCTTTAAATATATACCAAAGACTGTTAAGAAGATTGCAGTTTTGGATAGAACAAAAGAACCTGGATCAATTGGAGAACCTCTTTATCTGGATGTTAAAAATGCATTCTACGGCAAAGATGGACAACCAGTTATAGTTGGAGGAAGATATGGATTAGGTTCCAAGGATACGTTACCATCACACATTCTTCCAGTGTTTGAAAACTTAAAGGCAGATGCTCCAAAGAATGGATTTACAATAAGCATAGTTGATGATGTTACAAACACATCTTTAAAAGTAGGAGAAGATATAAATACAACTCCAGCAGGAACTACAGCTTGTAAGTTCTGGGGACTTGGATCCGATGGTACCGTAGGAGCAAACAAGAGTGCTATAAAGATCATAGGAGATCATACGGATATGTATGCCCAGGGATATTTTGCATATGACTCCAAAAAATCCGGAGGTATAACAGTTTCTCATTTAAGATTTGGTAAATCAGCAATAAAATCACCATATCTTATAGACAAAGCTGATTTCATTGCTGTACACAACCAGTCCTATGTTCATAAATACAATGTACTTGAAGGACTTAAAAAAGGTGGTAAATTCTTATTAAATACAATCTGGACTCCAGAAGAACTGGAAAAAGAATTACCAGCATCAATGAAAAAGTATATGGCAAATAATGAAATTGAATTCTATACATTAAATGCTGTTAAAATAGCTCAGGAAATTGGACTTGGCGGAAGAATAAATATGATATGCCAGGCTGCTTTCTTCAAAATTGCAGACATCATACCAGTAGAAGATGCTGTTAAGTATTTAAAAGAAGCAGTTGTAACATCTTATGGCAAAAAAGGACAAAAAGTTGTTGACATGAACAATGCAGCTATAGATAAGGGTGTTCAATCTGTAGTGAAGATAGATATACCAGCTTCATGGAAAAATGCAGAAGAGGAAGCGGCAGCAGTAAAAGATGTTCCTGAATTTATTTCAAAAATAGCCGATCCTATGAACAGACAAGATGGAGACAAACTTCCGGTAAGCACTTTTGCTGGAATGGAAGATGGTACATTCCCGGCAGGAACTGCAGCTTATGAGAAGAGAGGAATAGCTATATCTGTTCCAGAATGGCAAGTGGACAAATGTATACAATGTAATCAGTGTTCCTTTGTATGCCCTCATGCAGCTATAAGACCTGTTCTTACAACTGAAGAAGAACTGGCCAAAGCTCCTGCGGGATTTGAAGCCAAAGATGCAAGCGGAGCAAAGGGACTTAAATTTACAATGGCTGTTTCACCATATGACTGCCAGGGCTGTGGAAATTGTGCCGATGTATGTCCGGCAAAAGAAAAAGCTCTTATCATGAAGCCGCTGGATACTCAATTATATAAATCGGATGCATGGGATTATGCTATGTCAGTATCTCATAAAGATAATCCAATGAATAAATTTAATGTAAAGGGAAGCCAATTCGAGCAGCCGCTGCTTGAGTTCTCAGGAGCCTGTGCAGGATGCGGGGAAACTCCTTATGTTAAACTTGTAACCCAGTTATTTGGTGACAGAATGATGATAGCAAATGCTACAGGATGTTCATCAATTTGGGGAGCTTCAGCACCTACAACTCCATACACAACTAATTACAGAGGACATGGTCCATCCTGGGCTAACTCATTGTTTGAGGATAATGCGGAATATGGACTGGGTATGTTCCTTGGAGTAAAACAGACCAGAGAAAGACTTGAGTTAAGTGTAAAGGAAGCTTTAAAAGGAAAATTAAGCACAGAATTAAAAGCTGCTTTTGAAGATTGGATTGAAAATATAGACAACGGTGAAGGTACAAGAGAAAAAGCTGATAAAATAATAGCTTTACTGGAAAAAGAAAAGGGAAATGACCCTGTATTAAATGAAATTTATGAAAACAAGGATTTCTTAATCAAGAGATCTCATTGGATAGTTGGCGGAGACGGATGGGCTTACGATATAGGATATGGCGGATTAGACCATGTACTGGCATCAGGCGAAGATGTAAATATACTTGTACTTGATACAGAAGTTTATTCAAATACAGGCGGACAGTCTTCAAAATCCACTCCTACAGCAGCTGTGGCTAAGTTTGCAGCAAGTGGTAAAAAGACAAAGAAGAAAGATCTTGGAATGATGGCTATGACTTACGGATATGTATATGTATCCCAGATTTCTATGGGAGCAGATAAGGCTCAGGCTCTTAAGGCAATCAAAGAAGCAGAGGCTTATAAAGGACCATCACTTGTAATAGCTTATGCTCCATGTATAAATCATGGATTAAAAGCTGGAATGGGCAAGAGCCAGAGAGAAGCTAAAAAAGCTGTTGATTGTGGATACTGGGCACTTTACAGATATAATCCGGAATTAAAGGCAGAGGGTAAGAAATCATTTAGCCTGGATTCAAAGGAACCAACTGCAGACTTTAAGGAATTCTTAATGGGTGAGGTTAGATACTCTTCACTTGCTAAACAATTCCCAGAGCAGGCAGATGCTTTATTTGCAAAGACTAAGAGTGATGCATTTACAAGAATTGAAGGATATAAAAAGCTAGCAAATGAACAATAATTGAAATAAAAGTGCCAGGCAGCTCAGCTGCCCGGCATTTTTATTAAGCATTAAAATAAAATTATTTTCAAAAAAGCTTTTATTATATTGGAATTAAGGTTAAAATTAGAACATAACAATAAAAAAAGGAGGTGAATATCCCGGTAGTAGTATGACTAAAAATTATAACCGGATAGATGAAAGTTTTAAGATTAGGTTATAAATTGATAGGATATCCACCTTGAAGGTGAATGCCGGGTATAGGTTATGAATGAAGAAAATTTGAATGGACATAACTGTAATTGCAATGATGAAGTAGAAACTTGTAATTGTGGTGAAAGTGAAATGGTTCATGATTGCGGTTGTGGATGTGACGACTGTGGAGATCATGAAGCATTAATTGTAGATTTAGAAGATGAAAATGGAAACGTAGTTCCATGTGAAGTAGTTGATGGATTTGAATTTAAGGGCAATGAATATGCCATAGTTCAAAATCCACAAAATAAATCCGTATATTTATTTAAAGTAGAGGGCGAAGGAGAAGCAGGGGAACTTGTTATTCCTGAAGAAGGAGAGTTTGAAGAAGTTTCAGCTTATTATGAACAGTTGGAACAAGAGTAAAGTTCAAAGAACAAAGAATAAATATCAAAGAACAAATATCAAAGAACAGATTTGGTAGATTTTCCATAGACACCGAAAAAATTCCAGAGACTGTAGAAAAAAGCCCGTAAAATAAAGCTTTGTTACTATATAAGTGTAAATGCTAAATTGTTATAAAGTTAGCGTTTGCACTTATTTTATTTATAATCAGATGTTGAAATAAAAATAGTCAACTATTATATAAGATACATTATTATTCATTGTTTATTATTTATTATCGGTTCTTTGTTCTTTTCCATCTAATAATCACTTCCAGTTCAGCACCTTGATGTCATGAGTATTTTTTTTCTTGTAATTTATAAGATATGGATTCCCTACAATATTGAACAGAGGAAGATCCGACAGGGAATCAGAGAACATATACGAGTTCTTGAAATCAACTTCTAAACCATCTTTTTTTAAAGACTCCATAAGTCTCCTCACCTTTTCTTCGCCCTTACAGTTCCTGCCTATGATTTTATTGTAGTGTTTTCCATGCTTAATTGAGAATATGGTGCCTATTACTTTATCCACCTCTTTTATTTTGTATAATTCTTTTAGATAAAATTCTGCGGAGGCGGAAATCAGATATACTTTGCAGCCTTCCTCCTTTAATTTTTTCATGGTATCCAAACCATCCCTGTAAAATATTTCACACATTCTTTTCTCATAGAATTCTGCTGTGAGGCATTTCATTTTTTCCTGGCCTATTCCATTTATAAAGGCAATAAAATTTTCCTTGGCTTTTTTTGCAGTAAATAATTTTATTACAAATAAAAAAGCCGAAATAATGCTGAATGGTGCATATACTATGAGCTTAGGATTCTTTTTTACCATGAATATGTAAAATTCCATCAGGGTTTCCCGTCTGGTTAAAGTAAAATCCACATCAAATATGGCAAGTTTTGTCAAATAAATCACCCCATCTGTTCTTTAAGTTTTGAACTTTATTCTTTTCTATAATAATATCATATGAATATCCTTATTGAAAACATAATTGGTGTTATATGAACAAATTACTGTCATGATACAATAAGGAGTTGAAATAATATAGGAAATTATTCTAGATAATGATAAAATATAGTTATTATTAATATTTAATTAAATTTTATTATAGGATTTTAAGAGGGAGATTATAATGAGTGAATTTCTTAATAACTTTTTTTTGTACAATGGTGAAGTGAGAGGAAGAGAAAAATTTAGAGATGATATACTTGAAAATGGAAAATCCTTATATGAAGTGATTCGTATAATAGATGGAAAACCCCTATTTTTAAAGGCACATCTGGATAGACTGGACAATTCCGCTAAAGTAACTGATTTAAAGCTGTGGCTTACCAGAAAAGAGATTTCGGACAGTATACTTAAGTTAATACATATAAATAAAACTTATGGGGGAAATGTAAAACTTGTATTTAATTTTTGCCAGAACAATAATTTTTTGTCCTATTTTGTAAAATATCATTATCCATCTCTAAATGACTATAAAATGGGAGTCCATACTGATTTTTTTCGCATTGAAAGGGAAAATCCAAATGCCAAGGTGGTAAACCAGAAATTTAGAACCCGGCTGGATAAAAAAATAGAAGAAAGCAATATATTTGAAGCAATTCTTGTGGATAACACCGGAAATATAACTGAAGGAAGCAAGTCCAACATATTCATGATAAAGGATGAAAAGGTTATAACGGCACCCCTTAAAGAAGTACTGCCGGGAACTACCAGAAATATTATAATGGGGATCTGCACTGAATTGGGATTAAAGGTGCTGGAGGAAAATGTGAACTACAAAGATATAGGTAAAATTGATGCAGTTTTTATATCCGGTACTTCACCAAAAGTGCTGCCTGTAAAATCGGTGGGAGATATTCAATTTGATTCTTCCAGCAATAAAATCTTGATTAAAATAATGAAGGCATATGACGAAAAGGTAAAAAAGGACATAAAGAATTTTGAAAAAATGTAAACTTCATTATTTGGGGGGGAAAACAATGAAAAAGATATTTCAGGGAATTTCACTGGAAGATTGTTTGAAATCTGCAAGTTATGAGCTGAATAAGCCGGAAGATAAGCTGAAATACAGGATTTTAAAAAAGCAAAAATCGTTTTTTAAAAAGAAAACAGTAATAGAAGTTTTCTGGGAGGATGGCGGGAAAAACCCGGCACCGGTCCCGGATAAAGATAATAACTTAAAAATAAATGAAAACAACGGTACTGTAAAAGTGCTGAAGGGCAGTATAATTGTAAAAGATCCTGCAGCAGGGGGAAAACCTGCAGTGATTTATAAAAGCAATAACATGTCCATTTTTATAGATGGAGTTGAAGTTCAAAATAAATGTGAAGTTTTTGCCGGCAGTGACATAAGAACAGTCTTTGCTGAAAATGATCCGAAAAGGGAATTGAATATATATGTTTCCGATGACAAGATGAAGGTCTATGCAGAAATCAGATATACGCCCAAAAATGAATATGCATTGAGAGATATGGAGGAAAGTGAAAAATTAAGTTTGAAAACTCAAATATTGAAGAGTATATCCCCGGCCAAATATACGGTGGAAGAAATTAAAGAAGAATTATCCAATAATAAAGTAGTTTATGGTATAATAGAAGAAAATTTGAAAAAAGTTGTAGAAATCAGTGAAAAATTACTTGTAGCAAGGGGAAAAGAACCCGTAAATGGACAGGATGATTTAATAGAGTCTAAGTTTAAAACTTTTGCAGATCTTAAGGAAGATCTGGGAGGCAATGTGGACTTTAAAAGCATAGGAGCTGTAAACTCAGTAAAAAAGGGAGATATAATTGCAGTAAGACATGAGGGAACCCAGGGTGAAAGTGGATATGATGTGAATGGCAGAATATTAAAGCATAAAAAGGGAAAACGCCTGAAGCTTAAAGCAGGAGCGGGGTGTACGATTAAAAATGAAAATACAGTGGAAGCAGCCATTGATGGTAAACCTTCCGTAAAGGGAAATACCTTTTATGTTCATCAAGTTCATGAAATCAGCGGTGATGTGGACTTAAGCACAGGAAACATAAGGTTTATGGGAGATATAGTTATACATGGAAGTGTAAAAGAAGGAATGAAGGTAGAATGTGGAAATGATCTTGTTATAAATAAGGAAGTGGAAAGAGCCAGCATAAATGCAGTAGGCAATATATCTGTGGGCGGCAGCGTTGTTGCATCAAGAATATGCGGCGGAGGAAATAATGTAGAGAAGATCAATGCTCTGGAACATCTTGAAAAATTAAACAAAAACCTGGCTAAATTAATTAATGTGATAAAAGAAATAAAAGACTATAATTTGCTTGGCCGTGACAAAAAGGACGGAGAAATAATAAAAGTACTGCTGGAAAGCAAATTCAAGGTTATTTTGAAATTGAGCATAAATGTAATGGCAGATTTAAACATGCAGGACAATGAGAGTCAGGGGAATGAAATAATTGACTTGATAAGGACAAAACTTATGGGAATGGGCCCCATAGGCATAAAAAATTATTTGGAACTAAATGAATTAATAGATAAAGTGAAGGATAAAATAGAAGACTTTAAGAATACACTTGCACTTCCCGTAAATGTAAATATATCTTATTGTCAGGATTCAGATATAAAAAGTTCCGGTGATATAACAATGACGGGAAAGGGAGAGTATATATCAAATATTACAGGCAATGGCATTATTGAATTTTTGAACAGGGGAAGTGTGGCAAGGGGAGGAATTTTGAAATCAAAAACAGGAATCAAGTGCAAGATTGTGGGAAGTACGGCAGGAGTGTCTACAATACTTCAAGTGGGAAGCAATGGACACATATGGGCTGATGTGGCTTATCACAACACTGTATTCAAGGTAGGAAGCAAGGAAATGATTTTAGACTCTCCAGGTAAGAATGTACATGCCTACTTGAAGGAAGGGCTTATAGTAGTAGATAAATTTGTTTTGTAGAAATCTCAATTTAAACTTAGCAGGCTCACACTGTATTAAGTTTATTTGTATTATAATTACGCAATAATAAGGAGGATTTTTAAATGGACAATAAGGAAATAAAAGTATTGATATTTAGCATAGATGGAGAATATTATGCCACGGATATTATGGAGATAGAGAGAATTTTAGGATATGAGGAGACTACAAAGCTGCCTGATTCCCCTGATTTTGTAGAAGGAGTCATAAACTATGAGGGAAATATACTCCCCATAATATCCCTTACTAAAAAATTTGGGCTTGAGTCCAATCAAAAGGAGGATCAGGCTAAAATTATAGTCACAAAGCAGGATGGCAATAAAATAGGTATAATAGTTGATGTTGTATCTGAAGTAAAAGATGTGAAGACCGATAATATAGAAGTACCTCCGGAAATAGTATCGGGGATATCAAAAAGATATATCAAGGGACTTATTAAAATAGATGAAAAGATAATAATATTTTTGAATTTGAACAAAATATTGACGGAAGAAGAAAAGGAACTCATATGATTTTAATTTAAATTGAAAGGTTGCATACTTATGGAGATAAAAGAGATAAAGGTAGGAATAGCAGATATGAATACTGCTAGTTCCCCGGATAAAATTATAACCATTGGGTTGGGTTCCTGCGTGGGTATAGCACTGTATGACAGCAGAATAAACATAGGAGGGCTGGCACATATAATGCTGCCGGACAGTACTCAATTCAGCAGTGCGAAGAATCCCCTGAAATTTGCTGATTTAGCTGTTCCGCTGCTCATAGAAAAATTAGAGAAATTAGGTGTAAACAGGAGAAATTTAAGGGCAAAAATAGCAGGGGGAGCCTCCATGTTCAACTTTTCGGATAAAAGTATGATTATGGATATAGGGAACAGAAACGGTATTGCTGTAAAAAATATATTAAAGAAGTATTCTATTTCAATATTGGCGGAAGATCTGGGAGGCAATAAGGGAAGAACAATGATATTCGACACTTCTGATGGAGGGGTTAAAATAAAAACAGTTGGTATAGGTGTGAAAGAAATTTAAAAATTAATGGAGGGATGGCACTTTGGAGAAAATTAAGGTTTTAGTAGTGGATGATTCTGCACTCATGAGAAAAATAATCTCGGATATGATAGATGATGATCCTTCCATAGAGGTTATAGGTACCGCGAGAAATGGTGAGGATCTTTTAAATAAACTCTCCCTGAATTTCAGGAAAAACATGCCGGATATAATAACTCTGGATGTGGAAATGCCAAGGATGGATGGCATAACAGCCCTGGGTGAATTGAAAAAAAGAGGTATAAACGTACCTGTAATAGTTTTGAGCAGTATTTCCAAGGAAGGTACAAAACTTACTATGGAATGTCTTGAAGCAGGAGCTTTTGATTTTTTGCCCAAGCCTTCTGGCACCATATCTCTGGATATAGACAAAGTGAGAACTGAATTGATAAAAAAAATAAAGGCGGCCTATGGAAATATAATTAAGATGCAGAAGTTCTCCACCATGGTACATAGAAATAAAAGCCGTGAAGAAATTGGTGCTGCCAGTTTGAAGACAAATGCTGAAGAGACGGAAGACTGTAGAATGAACACAAGGAAAAGTATAGATGCTGTGGTAATAGGAGCATCCACAGGGGGACCTAAGGCATTGTATTCAGTCATAACGGAATTCCCTGAAAATATGGGGGTGCCTGTATTTGTAGTACAGCATATGCCGGTAGGATTTACCAGGGCTTTTGCAGAAAGACTTGATTCCAATTCCAGAATAAAAGTAGTAGAGGCACAGGATGGCACGAATATAGAAGATAATACTGTTTACATAGCTCCGGGTGGATTTCACATGGAAGTCTGGAGAGATAAAAAGATACATCTGAATGTGGAACCTGCCATCTGGGGCGTAAGACCTGCGGTGGATAAATTATTCATATCAGCCTCTAGGGTATACGGAGATAATATAATAAGTGCTGTTTTAACCGGCATGGGTAGAGACGGAGCCAATGGAACTGTGGAAATCAAGAAAAACGGAGGTATTACAATATCAGAAGATGAGTCCACCTGCACTATTTATGGCATGCCTAAGGCAGCTTATGCCACCGGCAAAGTGGATATGGTTCTGCCAATAGATAAAATAGCAGGTGAAATATTAAAAATAATAAGGCTTGGCAGGAGGTAGACTTATGGATATGGATTATTTTGAGCACTGGGTTTTAAGGGAATTCAATATAAATTTATCCGCATATAAACCAAATCAGCTGCACAGGCGAATAAACAGCCTCATGTCCAGGGTTGGGGTAAAAAGCATAGAGGAGTATATAGCGCTTTTAAAGGCGGACAGCATGCAGAGACAGAAATTTCTTGATTTTATAACTATAAATGTATCTGAGTTTTTCAGAAATCCTGAAATATTTGAAGAACTTAAAGTCAAACTGAAAGAAGAACTGCTTTCTAAAAATAATTCCTTGAAAATATGGAGTGCAGCTTGTTCAATTGGAGCTGAACCATATTCAGTTGCCATGTATTTAAATGAATTGAGCCCCCTGGGAAGACATAAGATAATAGCAACGGATATAGATAATACTATAATTGAAAGAGCTAAAAAGGGTGAATATGTTTTATCGGAAATAAAAAATGTAAAAAAGGAATATTTAAATAAGTATTTCACCGTAAAAGACGATAAATATATTATAAGTGACAGAATAAAGAATTTGGTTACATTCAAAAAGCATGATTTGATACTGGATAACTATGAAAATAATTTTGACTTGATAATATGCAGGAATGTAGTGATATATTTTAATCAGGATGTAAAAGATAAGATATATAAAAAGTTCAGTGAATCCTTGAAAAAAGGAGGATTATTATTTGTTGGAGCCACTGAAAGCATATACAATTATAAAGATTACGATTTTGAAAAGGCATCTACCTTTATGTACAGAAAGCTATAAGGAGGGAAAGAAATGGATACATCACAATATATGTCTATGTTTCTGGAGGAAGCAATGGATAATTTACAGACATTAAATGATTCACTGCTTCAGCTTGAACAAGAACCGGACAACATAGATAAAGTGAATGAAATTTTCAGAGTTGCACATACCATAAAGGGAATGGCGGCTACTATGGGATTTAACAAGGTAACAGAACTTACCCATAAAATGGAGGATGTATTGTCTGAATTCAGGGATGGACAGCTTAAAGTCACCCAGGATGTAGTTACAGTCCTGTTTAAATGTCTGGATACCCTTGAGCAGATGATAAAAAATATAGAAGATGGAGTAGATGAAGAAGTGCCCATCCAGGGAATCATAGATGAACTGGAAAAGATTTCAGGAAATCCGCAGGAGGAATCTGCTGTACAAAATCATGAGGCTGACAAAGCTGACAAAAAAGATAATGAAGTGAAGGCCAAGGATATAGAGGATTCCTCTGTAGATTTGAATGAATATGATATAAATGTAGTTAAGCAGGCAGAGGATAAAGGATTTAACGCTTATGAAATAAAGATTGATCTCAGTGAAAATACCCTGCTGAAATCAGCCAGAGCTTTTCTCATATTCAAGAATCTTGAAGAAATTGGGGAAATAATAAAGTCAATTCCCAGTGCAGAGGATATAGAAAATGAAAACTTTGAATTTGAAATACAGCTTGTTTTTCTAACTAAAAGTGATGAAAAGAAAGTCTATAATACATTGATTAATGTATCTGAAGTAGAAAAGGTGGATTTAAAAATTGTAGATATAAAATCTGTAAAAGCAAAGAAAATACAGGAAGATGCATCCAATGAAACTGAGATAAAGGCTAAAGTGAAAGGTCAGGCTGAACAAAAAAACAGTGTGAATAATAAACCTGCAGCTTCGGCAGCCGTGAAAAAGAAAGATAAAAATCCGGTAAAGAAAGAAAACCATAAGAAAATTCACCAGTCTGTAAGGGTGGATCTGGAAAGACTGGACAAATTCATGAATATGGTATCCGAGCTGGTCATAAATAGGACAAGGCTTGAGCAGATAAGCAGCAATTACAAATTGACGGAGCTGAATGAAACATTGGAACAAGTTGCAAGAACCACTTCTGATCTTCAGGATTTAGTCATGAAAATCAGAATGCTGCCGCTGGATACAGTGTTTAACAGGTTTCCAAGGATGATAAGGGATTTATCCGTAGAACTGGATAAAGAAATGGAACTTATAATTCAGGGAGCAGATACGGAGCTTGACAGGACAGTAATAGATGAAATAGGCGAGCCCCTGATTCACTTGATTAGAAATGCAGCGGATCATGGCGTAGAATCCAGGGAACAGAGAATTTCAAGGGGAAAAGATCCTGTTGGCAAGATAAAACTTATTGCTTACCAGGAAGGAACCAAGGCAGTAATAAAAGTAGAAGACGACGGCAACGGAATACCTGTAGACAGAGTAAAGGAAAAAGCAGAGGATATGGGTATAAATACTGATGGAATGTCGGATAATGATATAAAAAACCTCATATTCATGCAGGGATTCAGCACTAATAAGGAAGTAACGGACATCTCAGGCAGGGGAGTTGGCATGGATGTAGTGAAGACCAAGATATCCTCTCTTGGAGGCACTGTGGATCTTATAAGCGAAGAGGGCAGGGGTTCCACCTTTATAATAAAACTTCCTCTTACACTGCAGATAATCCAGGTACTGCTTATAGGAGCAGGGAATGAAACCATGGCTATATCTCTGGGATATGTGGACAGGGTTATAGATTACAGCGACGATCTTGTTAAAATAACAAACAACCGTGAAGTTATAATATATAATGGAAATGTGATACCGCTTATTAGATTATACGATAAACTTGGGATTGAAAGATCAGACAACAAGAAAAATTATATAGTTATAGTTAAAGTAGGAGAAAAAACTGTAGGACTCATGGTGGACTCACTTTTGGGACAGAGAGAAATTGTTATAAAGCCTCTTGGAAAAACACTGCAGAATCTAAAAGAATACATGGGGGCAACAATACTTGGTGACGGACTTGTAACGCTTATATTAGATGTTGCTTCCCTGGTATAGGGAGGATAATTATGAATTATAAGGAACTTACTCCTATACAATTGGATGCACTGAAGGAAGTGGGCAATATAGGTACAGGAAATGCCGCCACAGCTCTTTCACAGCTTTTGAATAAAAAGGTGGATATGACAGTGCCTTCCATAAACATAGTGCCTTTTGAGGATATCTTCCAGAGTATAGGCGGAGATGAAATAGTTGTAGGTGTAATAGTCAGAATACTGGGAGATGCACCCGGGAACATACTTTTTATATTTGAAAAAGATACTGCACTGGCTCTCACTTATATGCTTACGGGCCAGAAAAAGGATTATCTGGACGATATGGGAAATTCAGTTGTATGTGAAGTGGGCAATATAATAGCTAGTTCCTATATGAATTCCATGTCTAAATTTACAGGACTGTATGTTGTACCTTCAGTACCTGCAGTCAGCTGCGACATGCTGGGTGCAATACTTTCAACTACATTTATAGAATCAGGACAATTTGATGACTATGTCCTTGATATAGAAACATTGCTTATGCAGAACAACTCCAGGGTGAGCGGACATTTTTACTATATTCCCATGCCCGGCTCTCTTGAAAAGATTTTAAATGCTTTAGGAATAGGATAATAATAGTAGTATATAATTTGGAGGGAAAAAAATGGCTAAAATATTAATTGTGGATGACGCTGCTTTTATGAGAATGATGATAAAGGACATATTAGAAAAAAATGGATTTGAAATAGTAGGAGAAGCAAACAACGGAATAAAAGCTGTGGAATTGTATAAAAAGGAAAAACCTGACGTGGTCACCATGGATATAACGATGCCGGATATGGATGGTATTGAGGCTGTAAAGGCAATAAAAGCCCTGGATCCGGCTGCCAAAATAATAATGTGTTCAGCAATGGGACAGCAGACCATGGTGATGGATGCAATAAAAGCCGGGGCAAGAGACTTTATTGTAAAGCCCTTCCAGCCGGACAGGGTTCTTGAGGCAATAAACAAAGTTGCAAATTCATAATAAAATGAAATCTAGGTTAAAATTTTGCAGCCAATATAAAGGTAATGCAGTTTATAACGAAATATTTAAGTAGTATTGAATTTGTGGTTGAATCTTATTAAAAAGATGCGTAAAACTGTGGCTTTTATATGCAGCTTATAAGTACATGGTTTGTGTACCCGCATGCACGTGGAGGTGTAAATATGCAGGTTGTTATATTTGGATTGAATAATGAGCAATTTGCTGTAGAAACAGCTAAAGTCCAAAGCATAAATGATGCCATGGAGATAACAAAGGTTCCAATGGCACCGTCATATATAAAAGGACTTATAAATTTAAGGGGAAATGTAATATCACTTTTAGACATAAATCTCTTAATGGATATTCCAAAGAGCGGCAAAAGTGAAAGTAATATAATTATACTTGAAATGGAAGATGAACTGGTAGGTATAACTGTAGATCAGGTAGATGAAGTTTTGGATTTAGAAGAAAATATTATTGAAAAGATAAACGATGAGAGAAAAAAAGCCTATATAGAGGGAATAATAAATCTTGAAGACAGAATAGTTACACTGATCGATATAGACAAACTTCTTTCAAATTAGAATTTTCATAAGAAATGAGGGAAGAGAATGGCAGATGTATTATCGCAGAATGAGATAGATGCCCTTTTAGCTGCCTTGTCTGCAGGGGAACTTACTCCTGATGAAGTGCCTAAGGAGGAGGAAAAGCAAAAAGTAAAACCTTATGATTTTAGAAGCCCCCAGAAGTTTTCCAAGGATCATATAAGAACTCTCGAACTTATTCATGACAATTATGCCAGGATAATTTCAAACTACTTGACTGCACAGGTGAGAAGCAATGTGAAAGTGAAATTGGAATCAGTTCAGCAGATAACCTATGAAGAATTTATTCACTCTGTGCCGAATCCTACTGTATTGACCATATTTAAAATGCCGCCTTTAAGTGGTTCAGTACTATTTGAAATAAACCCTCAATTTGTATTCGAAGTTATAGATTTGCTTCTGGGGGGCAGTGGAGCAGGAAAATACAAGATCAGAGAATTTACGGATATAGATAAAAATATTATAAAAGTGGTGAATACAGGACTTATATCAAATTTAAAGCTGGCCTGGGAAGACGTAATGCCAGTGGAAACAGAAGTGGAAGGAATTGAAACAAATCCGGCATTGAACCAGACCCTTGCACCTAACGATCCCGTTGCTCTCATAACTTTTTCTGTAGAAATGGGGAAAAGCAATACTTTCATAAATATATGCATACCTTATTTAAGTATAGAAAAAGTACTGGACAAGCTTGTGGTACAGTACTGGTTTCAAGACAGTGACCAGGAGGTAGTAAACGAATCTAAGGAAAAGCTTAGAAAAAGACTTAATATAGTGGAAATGCAGCTTTCAGCCGTACTTGGAACTGCCAGTCTTACAGTGGAGGAATTTTTGAATTTGAATATAGGCGACGTAGTGACTTTGAATGAAGGCATTAAAAGCCCTGTGAAGTTAATGGTGGAAGATAAGGTATATTGTTACGGCAAGCCTGGCGTAATAGGGAAAAACATGGGCGTTGAGATACTAGATATTATAAGTAAGGATGTGGAAAATTATGAGTAATGGATTTCTTTCACAGGAAGAGATAGATGCACTTTTAAATGGGGGAGAAGATAAAAAAGATGAAACTGATCCAGCGTTAGAAACAGACTCCCAGAATGAAACTGAATTATCAGAGGTACAAAAAGATTTGCTGGGTGAAATAGGAAATATATCTATGGGATCTGCATCCACAGCACTGTCTACAATAATAAACCAGCAGGTGAACATAACTACTCCTGTTGTAACTTTAACCACCCTGAAAAAATTAAAAGATGAATTTGAAGTTCCAAACATTGCACTGGAAGTTAAATATACCAAGGGAATAATAGGCGAAAATCTTCTTGTGATGAAGGTGACGGATGCAGCTGTCATAGCAAGTCTTATGATGGGCGGCGATGGCAAGGGAGAGGATAAAAAGTCCGAACTCAGCGAGATAGAAATAAGTGCAGTATCTGAAGCCATGAATCAGATGATAGGTTCTGCAGCTACTTCCATGGCCACCATGTTTATGAGGGAGGTAAATATATCACCTCCTTCCTCAAAAATATGGAATGATCTTACAAAGCCCCTGTCTGAAGGAATAAGTGAAGAGGATCCTGTGGTTAAAGTATCCTTTTCGCTTAAAATAGGTGAATTGGTGGACAGTCACATAATGCAGCTGTTTCCCATAGAAACTGCAAAAAAGGTGGTTTCCATAATGATGGGCCAGGAAAATGAGGAAGAGGCAGCTGCTGCTGAACCTGAAGTTTCAGAAAACAAGGATGACACAAATTTAGGTCAGTCTGTGCAGCAACCTCAGGCGGCAGCACCGGCAGCATCCCCTTCAGTGACCCAGCAAAATACAGCTGCTGACAGCGGTATATATGAAAAACCTATAGAAACAAGTGCAGGCAAACAGCAGGTACCGGTGCAGAAGGCAGCCTTTCAGCCTCTTGGTAAACCTAAAACTGTGGAGAGTGTGCCTAAAAATATAGATTTGATATTGGATGTACCTCTTGAAATATCAGTTGTACTTGGAAGAACCAAAAAAAATATAAAAGATATATTGAATCTGGGTACAGGATCACTAATAGAACTGGATAAGCTGGCGGAAGAACCGGTGGAGATACTGGTAAATGGAAAGAAGATAGCTTATGGTGAAGTTGTAGTGGTGGATGAAAATTTCGGAGTCAGGATAACGGGCATTGTAAGCAATGAGGATAGAATCAAATCCTTGAGATAAAAGAGACAATGTGGGACAATCTGGGGTCTGGTAAAAAAAGGTAAGGGGTCAGACCCCATGTCAAAAAATGGCATGGGGTCTGACCCCTTGGTAAAAAAAGTAAATTAGACAATCCGGGCTTAGAACCTGGATTGTCTAATTTTTTCATCATATCCTTCTCTAAGAATCTCTTTTAATGAAGAATATAATTAAATTGATATATGCGTTAAAGTGGGAATTTAAGGGGACTTTACCATTAAATTAACCTATTTATCTTTTATTGAAAGTATAAACCTTAGATACATATACCCGATAATACTAATAATAAGAAGGAACATTTGAATCTATTAATTTAAGGGAGTGTATTAATATGAAAATTAATGGGATCAGTTTGAATCAGGTATTGAATATTTACGGAGGGAATAAAAGGGAACATGGAATAAATAAAAATATGGGTATGAAAGATTCCATTGAAATTTCATCTGCGGGAAAAAGCTTAAGCTCTTATTCTCCTGAAGATAAGTTCATAAGTTCTAAGGATAAAATTGAAAACATAAAAAAAGCCGTGGGAAGCGGTACTTATAATGTGGATAAAAAACTGGTAGCCTGTAAAATATTGGATGCCATGAAGGGGAAAATATAATATGTTTCCATATAAATCTATGGAGGTGAAATTCTATGTCACTGCAGTTGATGAATATAATGAATAGTGAGTATTCAGTTTTAAAAGAGCTGCTGCAGGCTTTGAATGAGCAAAACCAGTACCTTCTAAAAAGAGAAGTGTTTAAACTGGACAATATAGTAAAGGTGCTGGAGAAGAAAAGCAAAGCTGTGGCTTTTTGGGAAGTGGAGAGAAGAAAGATAACTAAAAACAGGGCCATGAGGGAAGTTATAGCAGAGACGGAAGATGAAAATATGAAAAACACATATGACCATATAGTGGAACTGCTGGAAAAGGTGCAGTTTCAGAAGGATACAAACCAGGCACTTATAAAACAATGGCTTGGTTTTACCAATCAGATGCTGAGGGCCATCAGCCCTGCAGGCACAGGCTCTGCAAGAACTTACAATGCCTTTGGAAAGAACAGATAGTTTAGCAATGCACAATTGACAGTGGACAATCGATAATTTTAGGTGGAAATTTTTAATTACATTAAAAATTTCTTCATTAATTGTGAACTGTGAATTCTTAATTGTAAATTGAAAAAAGGAGTTGATTAAATGCCGGGATTATTTTCAATATTCAATACAGCAAAAAGCGGGCTTTTTTCACAGCAGACTGCCATAAATGTGACCTCTCACAATATAGCAAATGCAAATACGGAGGGCTATTCCAGGCAGAGAGCGGATATGGTAACCACTACACCTTATACCATGCCCAATATGAGCAATTCTTCTTCAGTGGGACAGCTTGGTACAGGAGTGACAGTAGCTTCCATAGATAGAATAAGGGATACTTTTTTGGACTATCAAGTCAGGATACAGATGGGAGTAAGCGGACAATATACAGCCAAGGATAAATATCTGACCCAGGTGGAAAATGCACTGAACGAACCAACGGATAACGGACTTTCTTCACTTATACAGCAGTTTTTTAATTCATGGCAGGATTTATCCAATTCTCCCCAGAACACAAGTACTGTTGCACAGCAGGCTTATCAGCTGACAAACAGTATAAACAGTACATATTCACAGCTTACAAGTATTAAAAACAATACCAATACCGAGATAAAAAATGTGGTAGTCAGTATAAACAGTATGCTGTCTCAAATATCCAAATTAAATCAGCAGATAAAAGATGTGAAAATATCAGGCCAGAACCCCAATGATCTCATGGACAGCAGGGATTTGCTTTTGGACAATCTCAGCAGCGAGTTTGGAATAAGCATTACACAAAGGAATCTGGATGGAATTGACATAACCACTTCAAATGATGCCTCAGTTGGCAATGACAATGGTGCAGCACCACTTGGAACTGACGGGAAACCACTTAATATAATTCAGTCTGATAATCCAGACAGCATTGATGCAGCCACTTTTTCCTATATAACCAGTATAACTCCATCAGATGTGGATGCAGACGGCAAGGGAGAATATACTGTGGTATATTACAAAAAGGGCAATACCCTTACAGATGACAACAAAGTCAGCCTGACTGTGAACATGACGGCGGATCAGGCAAAGGAGCTGGACGAAAGCAGAGTGCTTTGGGCTGATAATAATGGAACAGCTTATAAGGTGAAGCAGGACGGGGACAATAATAACGCAAATGTAGTTGATGGCAAACTGGAAGCGGACAATACCGTAGAATTTGAACAGCTTGCTCTTTTCAAACCACCTACAGGTGAGCTTAAGGGATATATGTCAGTTCAGCAGAATGTAGATGATTATCAGGATTCACTCAATAAATTTGCGAAGTCACTGGCACTTTCCGTAAATGCCATAATAAGCCAGAGCAGCAGCTGGGTGGCAGACAACAGCGGTTCTCCAGAAGGTGGCATAAATAATTTCTTTGTAAATGCAAAACCTGAATCCTCAACTTATACTGAGGAAGATGAAAATAATATAAACGCACAAAATATAACTATAAATGTAGCTATTTTAAATGATCCTTCCAAGATAAAAACAGCTACCAAATATGATTCAAATGGAAATTCACTGAACGACAGTACTGATGGAAACAGGGCTACAGCTATAGCACAGCTGGCAAACAGTCTTATGAACATACAGAGTGTAAGCACAAGTTCGGACAGAGAAGGTTTAATTGGAAGTTTATTTTCACCAAATAGTAATTTGAACAATGTGTATTCTGTAGGAAGTGCAGCTGGAGGCTCAACTATTGACAACTATTTTGATGATTTGGTGAACAAAGTGGGAATGAATGAGCAGGAAGCAAGACAGCAGGTCAGTACTGAAGCCACACAACTTGCCAGCTATACCCAGTCAAGAGAGTCGGTTTCAGGAGTTTCCATAGATGAAGAGATGACAAATCTCATACAGTTCCAGCATGCCTATCAGGCAAATGCCAAGATGATATCAACTATAGATGACCTGCTGGATGTAGTGATAAATGGACTTAAGAAGTAATGCACAATGCACAAATAACAATGCACAGTTAATGGAATATTTATTTTAAATATGGAGATATTTAAAATAAATATTAATTTAGGAGCTGCATATGAGTTCAAATATAATAGAGGAAAAATCCTTCCAGTTTGCAGTTGACATAGTGAATTTATATAAGGAGTTGTGTAAGAAAAATAGAGAATATATTATATCAAAGCAGCTTATTCGTTCGGGAACAAGCGTTGGAGCAAATGTTAAAGAAGCCTTAAGAGGTCAGTCAAAAAGAGACTTTCTTTCTAAAATGAATATAGCACTAAAAGAAGCAAATGAAACGGAATATTGGATTGAGTTATTGATAGAAACTGGTTATATATCAGAAGAAAATATCATGTTATACAAATGTAAGGAGTTGTGTAAAATATTAAACTCTATAGTCAAAACTACAAAGCAAAACTGTGAACCGTGAATTGTGAATTGAAAAAAGGAGGTAATATCTTGAGAGTAACAAACAAATTGTTGTCAAATAATTTTTTATCGGATATGCAGAGAAATCTTACAAACTTAAGTAAAGTTCAGAAGCAGATGTCTTCAATGAAGAATTTTTCAAAGCCTTCTGATGATCCGATAAATGTTCAGAGGGCAATGCAGCTTCAAAGTTCTATAGATTACAACGATCAATACGCTACAAATATAAAAGCTGCTCAGGGCTGGATGCAGACTACGGATACGGCACTTGTCCAATTGAATACTGTAATTGGGAAGATAAGAAACAATTTGGAGACGAGCGGCAATGCGGCATATACCCAGGATGAAAGGGACAAGATCAATGATGAAGTAAATCAAGAGGTATCACAGCTTGCACAGATTTTAAATACCAATTTCAAGGGAGAATATATATTTGGAGGTACCGCAGGATTGTCAAAACCCGTAAGTACTTCAACTTATGATATAACCCGCAGTACAACTGATTCAGATGGAAATCCGCAAACAGATATATATAATGATTGTATCTCCCTTCAATATTCGGATAAGAATGGAAGTGCAGTGAGTTATCTTCCAGATGTGGTTTCAAGTGGGTTTGATATAGGTAATTGGAGCAGTAAAGCCATAAATTTTACTATAGAAGAGCCGGATCCAGATAACTCCGGCGAAACTATAGAAAAGCCAGTTGAGATAACTGCAATGGACACTTCCGGCAATAAAACCATAGATGATGTAGTGAAGGATTTAAATGATAAAATACAGACATCGGATCTTAAAGACAAAGTAAATGTAGTAAAGACGAATGATGGAAATATAAAATTTATAGCTGTAAACAGCAGCGATGTGATAAAAATAGATTCCAGTGATATATCTGACTTATCAGGAACCATTGGGAAACAGCTTTCAAATATGTCTGTGGAAAATATAGGATCTGAAAAGAATATAGAAGTATCCCAGGGGGTTGTGCTGAGTTACAATGCAACTGCAGTGGATGTGATGAATTACGGAACTGGTGCTGGGGATAATATACCTGCACTTATGGACAGGATAGAACACCATCTGGCAGGACAGGTATGGGATTGTGAACATTCCGACGGATCAGCAGTGGATTCTACAGAATCAGGTGCAGTGGAAGGTGCAGATGGCAAATACTACACATGGGTGGACAATCAGTCTGAGGCTACAAAACAGCTTACAAATAAGGATATGGAAGATATAGATGCAGCTTCAAAACAGATAATGAAAGTTGATTCACAGATAGGTGCCAAGGAAAAGAGAATGGACGGACTGTCAAGTCAAAACTCATCTTCAAAGGTGGACATGACTGATATACTTTCAAAAACGGAGGATATAGATATAACGGAAAAGACTATAGAATATTCTACTATGATAACAATTTATCAGGCCTGCCTTCAGACCGGAGCTAAAATAATGCAGCCTACGCTTATGGACTATATTAAATAATAGTTAATAATGAATAGTTAAGAGTTGAGAGTAAAGGAAGAACTTTTTAATCCCATTAAAAAGTTTCCACCATTACTATAGACTGTATACTATACACTTTTAACTGAATAAAGGGTGAGAGTATGGAATTAAAGACAAAGTATCATGGCGTGAGAAATTATGAGGAAAAAGATATAATAACTTTTAAAAAGGGCATTCCCGGATTGGAACATTTAAAAAAGTACATTATATTTCCCGCAGAGGAAAATGAATTATTTTATATACTCCAATCTATTGAAGATTTAGCTATAGGACTTGTACTGATTTCACCATTTAATGTTGTAAAAGATTATGAATTTAAATTGGATGACAATAAAATCAAAGAGCTTTGTATAAACAGCCAAAAGGATGTGCTTGTGTTAAATACGGTAACTCTCAGTTCAAAAATTAAAAATATAACAGCAAATCTAAAAGCTCCACTGGTTATAAATATAAATAAAAAAATTGGGGAACAAATAATACTGGATAATCAGAAGTATTCAATAAAATACCCGATTTTTAAGGAGGGAGTCTGATTGCTGGTTATAAGCAGAAAAAAAGGGGAATCATTTTTAATTGGCGACAATATAGAAATAACTATTTCAAAAATAGAAGAAGGTACGGTAAAGCTTTCTATATCAGCTCCAAGGAATATAACTATACTGAGAAAAGAACTGTATGATGAGGTGGAAAAAGAGAATAAAAGTGCAGCAGCTTCAGATATGAGTCTGCTTAAAAAGTTGAAAAAATAGATTTATTTATAAATTGAATAAAGAGGTGTTTAGCATGGAAGTTATAGGTATGGGTCAAGGAGGACAGCTGCCTTTGGAATTAAGTACAGGTATATCAGAAACAATTACTGAAGTTTCCGGGGATAAAACTGGTACAGGCAATACAGTTTCAGGGATGTTGCAGGATCAGACAGTACAAAAGGTCAATCAAAAAAATATAACTGTAAAAAGTGCAAAAGATGCAGCAGATGAAGTGAATAAAATAATGGATGAAACTCAAACTCATCTTAAATTTGAAGTTTATGGAAAATTCAACGATATTGTTGTGCAGGTATTAGATGATGATACAAACAAGGTGATAAGAGAAGTCCCACCGAAGAAACTGATAGATATGGTGGAGAAGTTCTGTGAAATGTCAGGATTTTTTATGGATGAAAAAGCTTAGTCAATTCACAGTTAACAGTGTATAATTCACAATTAATGAAGAAATTTTTTAATTGTATTAAAAAATTTCAACTAAAATTGTGAATCGTGAATTGTTAATTGTAAAAAGGGGTGTTATTATGGAATTTCGATTAAATAAAATAGACCCTGAAGTAAGGCAGAGAGTAAAGGAAACTACCAGTGCCAATAAAGTCCATAACAAAAGAGAGATTTTTATAAACAAGGATAATAAGGACAAAGGTAAAAACAGTCAGAAAAGTTTTGACTCGGAACTCAGTAAATACAAGCAGGGAAAAAATAAAAAGAGAATAATGGTACAGGCTACTAAAGTGGAAGAAGTGGAAGTAAAAGCATTTAAAGAAGAAGGGCAAACTATATCAAAGGATGGCAGAAGAGGGACAATACTGGACGTGAAAAAATAATTCACAATTCACAGAGCACAATGTACAATTGAAAAAGTAATTGTGAATTGAGCATTGTCAATTGTGAATTGAAAAAAGGAGGTCAGCATATGTACACGGCTAATGCCTATAATACCTATAAAACCAACAGCGTAAATTATGCATCAAAAGATCAGCTGCTTTTAATGCTGGTGGATGGTGCAGCTAAATTTGCCAAGATAGGTAAACAGGCAATAATAGATAAGAATGTAAAAAAGGCACATGAGAATATAATTAAGACTCAGAACATATTCTACGAGCTCATGGCTACACTGGATGTTTCTAAAGCAGGAAACTGGGGACAGTCTCTTATGAGCGTGTATGATTTCATAATTCGAAGACTTATAGATGCAAATATAAAAAAAGATGCAGCAATAATGGAGGAAGTAATTCCAATTATAGAAAATGTAAAAGACACCTGGGAGCAGGCTTATAAGGTTTCTAAAAGTAAATAATTCACAATTCACAGAGCACAATGCACAATTAATGAAGAAATTTTTTAATAAAATTGTGAATTGAGAATTGTGAAATGGTTAAAGATTGTGAACTGTGAATTGAAAATTGTGCATTGAAAAAAGGAGGAATAAATATGGCAGACAGCACAACCAGCAGCATTCCTGTGGGTACAACCGGTGCCGGCGGTGGAAACATGCTGAGAATTACAGGACTGAATACAGGCCTTGATGTAGATGCAATGGTAAAGAAGATGCTTACAGCAGACCAGACTAAAATAGATCAGGCAAAACAGGCACAGCAGCTTATTCAGTGGAGACAGGAGGCTTACCAGAGCATAATAAAAGATGTAAAAGATATGCAGAGTGCATATTTTGACATAACAAATAGTGCAAATTATCTGTTGTCTTCAAATAGTTATAATAATATGGTGGCAAACAGCTCTGATGCTACTGTAGTTAATGGAAAGGCTGCAGCAAATGCAGCAGCGGGGACTTATAAGATCAAGGTAACAAATCTGGCACAAGAAGCCACTATTACCGGAAATCAATATTTAGTAAGTGACGTATCTAATTGGAATAATGGGAGTATAACTATTAATGGTATTGCTATAACCTTGGATGGTTCACTTGCAAATGAAGGCGATTTGGTAAGTAATATTAATACTAAAATAGCATCATCGGATTTAAATGGGAAAGTAACAGCTTCGCTGGTAACAACTCCTGAAGGAAAAAATTATATAAAATTTACTCCTGTATCGGGGAAGATTAGTGCAATTACGAGTAATATAGAAGACATTAATAATACATCATTGACTTCAAATACTAAATTGACCGACTTAGGAATTGGTATTGATAGTTATTCTTTGAAGTTGAATGGATCAATGGTTGAATTCAATGTAACGGATTCGTCAACCATCCAGGATATTATAGATACAATAAAAAATGGGACAAATGGTAAGGTTACTGCCAGATTTAATGAACTGACAGGACAATTTTCAATTCAAACAGTGGATACAGGAAGCAGTTCTACACTTTCAGTTACTGATGATAAGGATATTTTAAGTAAATTGGGATTGGATGTGAGCAAAACAGCAACAGGTACTGATGCTAAAGTCAGCATAAAGGAACCTGGATCAAGTGATTATATTGATACTACACAGAGTTCAAATAATTTCACTGTAAATGGAGTCACTTATAGTATTACAGATATAACTGACAGCCCTGTAAGCATATCCGTAACCCAGGATACTTCAAAGGTTCATGATTTGATTTCAAATTTCATAGATAAATACAATAATCTGGTGGGAGAAATACAGGACAAGCTTAGCGAAAAAAAAGATTTTGACTATTCACCACTTACAGATACACAGAAAAGCAGTATGAGTGATACAGATATAACAAACTGGGAAGCAAAAGCTAAAGAGGGAATACTAGCAAATGATGATAATCTTGAACAGCTCTTGAGTGATCTTACAAGTGCATTTAGTAGTCCCGTTGTAGATAGTAATAATAAAAATGTGTCTACATTATATTTTGGAAATATAGGTTCAAATTCCATAGGAATAGATACATCAGATGATGTTACTCAGGGAGGAAAGCTTAGTATAGTTGATGATGCTAAATTTACAGATGCACTTACCAATCATGCAGATGAAATAATGAAACTTTTTACAACAACTTCTGATAGTAAAAATTCAACTGATAAATTTAATCAATCGGGGATTTTTCAGAGAATAAGCAATATAATTACAAGTAATGTAGGGGTAATAGGAAGTACGTATAATAGTGGTACACTTACTAAATATGCCAATCTTCAAGATGACTATAGTATTTCAGGTGGTGGTGGTACGGGAACACTGCCGGATCAGATATATCAGCAGCAGCTTCTTATAAGTACATTGACGGATAGAATGAATGACGATCAGACTAAATACTACAACCAGTTTACACAGCTGGAAACAGCCATGGAGCAGTTAAATGCACAGCAGTCTACTCTTTCAATGTACTTGAGCTAAAGTTATTAGAGTTAATAGTTAAGAGTATATAGTGTACAGATTTAAAAAATTTCCACCATAACTATATACTATTAATTCTGCACTCTTAACTAAAGGAGAGGTGGTGCCATGAAAAGAATTGTTGAAGATATATTAACGGATTATAAGAACTGTACGAAAAACATTATAGAGATTCTAAAAAATGATGACTTTGATTCTCTGCAGGATAAAATGAAAATAAGGCAGTGTATTTTAAATGAGATGATTTCTCAGGTTGATAAAAAAGGTGAAGCCAGAAAGATTTATGAAAAACTTCATTTGAGAGAAGTTGAAAGGCAAGCAGGGGAACTTATGAAAAAGAAAGCACTGTTGATAAAAGGAAAGCTTAAAAATATATCCAGAAATAAGACAGCCAGTAGTGCCTATGGGCATATTGGAAATTCAGCAAAAATATTCAGCAAAAAAATATAAAAAGGTATAAAGATTGAGGATATAAAACCGATATGTAATAATAGTTGTTAATAGATAATAATTTAAAATGAAAAAATTAAAAAAAAGTATAAAGTATGATTATAGGTAAGCGATAAATTAAGTATAAGGAACAAGATTCAAATAATAAATATCAAAAAATGATGGCTTTTGGTTAGAACCGGAAATCCACCAAATCTGTTCTTTGATATTTGAACTTTAAAACGATAGTTGGCTGTAAAGCTTAATTATAAATAAAAGGACAAGGATGTCCAATACGAAAATCAAGGAGGAATAAACATGATAATAAATCATAATTTAATGGCAAACAATGCATTAAGAAATATGAATATCAATTCGAATAATGCATCAAAGGCAATGGAAAAACTTTCTTCAGGTCTCAGAATAAACAGGGCTGGAGATGACGCAGCAGGTCTTGCAATATCAGAAAAGATGAGAGGACAGATAAACGGTTTGAATCAGGCATCCAGTAATGCTCAGGATTCAATATCACTTATCCAGACTGCTGAAGGTGCTTTAAATGAAACTCACAGCATACTTCAGAGAATGAGAACACTTGCTGTTCAATCATCCAATGATACTAATACCACAACTGATAGAGGGGCAATTCAAGATGAAATCAATCAGCTTACAGATGAAATAGACAGAATAGCTAATACTACAGAATTTAATACTCAAAAATTATTAGATGGAAGTAAAAAAGGGCTTGTAGATGCTAAAGATGCAGATGGAACAATACAGCTTAATACTTCAGCTGCTATAGAACTTGGAACAGTTGCAACTGGTATTGCTGATAGTTTTACAGTTACAATTACAAGAACAAATGCAGCAAGTGGTACAACTTATACAGCAGGCGAATATAATGCTGATGTTATAGGGGGATCAGGTACTATAGCTCTTGCAAATGCAAAATTAACTTATAGTGGTAAAGATATAAATTTGAGCGGTGGAACTTTAGCAAGTTTGGCTTCAGGTGAAAGCATTACTGTTTCCATAAAGGGTGCAGTTACAGCAAATTCTGATGTAAAGGACGCTTTAAGTATGCAGATAGGTGCAAATAGTGGACAGAATATGCTCATAGGAATTAGTTCAATGAAAGCTACAGATATTGGAGTAAGAGATACTTCAGGCAAAGCTTTGGATATTACATCAGCTTCAAAAGCAAATGGTGCTATTACACAAATTAATAATGCCATAGAGACAGTTTCAACTCAAAGATCAAAACTTGGTGCTTATCAGAACAGATTGGAACATACTATAAATAATCTTGGAACTTCATCAGAGAACTTGACTTCTGCTGAATCAAGAATAAGAGATGTTGATATGGCATCAGAAATGTCTGAGTACTCAAAGAACAACATTCTTTCTCAGGCTGCTCAGGCAATGCTGGCCCAGGCAAATCAACAGCCTCAGCAGGTTCTTCAATTATTAAGATAGTATTTATTAAAGGGATAGGGAAACCTATCCCTTTATATTAATCAATATTATTTTTATAGAGGATTTATATTAGTTTAATTTTGTATAAAGATAATATATGATTTTACAAGGAGAAAGTGCTTATGAAAATATCGGCTTGTATGATATGTAAAAATGAAGAAAAAAATATAGAAAAGTGTATAAATAGTTATAAAGAAGTAGCAGATGAAATAGTAGTTGTTGATACAGGTTCAGAAGATAATACTGGTTATTTAGCTGAAAAATTAGGAGCAAAAGTTTATGACTTTAAATGGATTGATGATTTTGCAGCAGCAAAAAATTATGCTATAGATAAGGCAGAAGGGGATTGGATTATATTTTTAGATGCAGATGAGTATTTTGACAAGGATTCGTCATATAAGATAAAAAATATATTAAAATCAATAAATAACAAAAAATATGATGCTGTCGGCTGTAAATTAATAAATATAGATGACTATGAAAATATAATAGATTCTTTTATGCAGATAAGAATTTTTAGAAATAAATCTTCTATTAGATATAAAAATAATATACATGAAGTTTTATCGAAAAAAAATGGGAAACTGGAATTGATTTCTTATTATGATGAATTGAATATTTATCATACAGGTTATGCTCAAAGTATAAGTAAAAAAAAGGCAATAAGAAATTTGAAACTATTAAAGAAAAAAGAAAATAAATATGGAGTTGATAAGAATGACTTTAGATATTTATGCGATTGTTATTTCATTTTGAAAGACTATGAAAATGCACTAAAATATGGGGAACTTCATATACAAAGTGAAATAAAAATAATTTCATATCAAAGTCATATATTGAAAATAACAATAGCTTGTATGTGGAAGTTGAAAAAACCAAAAAAAGAAATAGAGGATAAGATAAAGTATGGCATAAAAATGTTTCCTAATCATCCTAATTTTTATTGTAGCTATGCATTTTTTCTAATAGATGAAAAGCGATTTGAGGAGGCATTAAATAATTTCTTGCTAACTGTAAAATATAATAGTTCATATAAGGGAATAGAGGTAAACTTAGTTACAGGGATAGTATCCACTGTATATGAAAAAATAGGTTTCATATATAATTTGAAAAATTGTGAGGAAAAGGCTATAGAATATTTCTTTAAAAGTTTAGAATTTAATAAATATAGTAAAGATACTTTTGAGTCATTATATAATTTAATTAAAAAAGAAAAAACTGAGGATATAATTTTATTTTTAAATAGTATATACGATATTAGTAATGAAAAAGATATTAAATTTATTGTAGATCAGCTGATTAAAGTAAAACCAAAAGGAGCATTAGCTTATTATACAAATATATGGTATAAGAAATTTAATCATGAAGATATTTCTATAGTCTTTACGTTTCTTGCTGAAGGTAAATATGATAAATCCTTTAAGTTGTTTTTTAAATCTTACATTGATAAATACGAAAATCCAGATGCGTTGTTTTCTATAATAAGTTTAATGCCTTCGGATAATATAGATAATATTAAATGTTTATCTAATTTGTTAAGACCATCCCTTAAAAGGATACTTAAAAATTATATAGATGAAGAAAATGCTATTTATGAAGAAGATATAAAAGACTATATTTCTATATTAAGAGAATTAATTTTACTTAATAATAGTAACGTATTAAATAAATATTTAAAATTAAGTAATAGATTTAGTATCAATATAGATAACAAAATAGGTTCAGTATTTATGAATAATCTATTATATGACCAAGCTTTGCAGTACTATAAAAGATATAATAACTTTAATGAAAATAAAAACACTTTAATGAATATAGGATACTGTAACTATAAATTGAGAAATTATAAAAAAGCATATATGTATATTCAAAGAGCTATTGAAATGGGATACAATGAAAATGATGCCTTTGAGATTCTAAATTGGATTAAAGTATAAAGAAGTTGAAATTAAATTCGACAAATATAATGAATTTATTTAGAGCAATCTGGTAATATGTCAAGATAGTTTTTAAAAGATTTCGATATGTTTTTCTTAAAAAAGGGTACACAAAATAGACATTCAAATTTTTTTGACAAAAATCGAATATCAGTTCGAGTTGATATGAAGTTCGGTGTCTAATTTTTCACCGGTGTACAGTTGGTTTTTGACCAGCAAACCAAAAACGAGTCGTACGAATTTACGAGATGTCAACGTAAGTGCTCTTTTGTGCTGATGTTTCGGAACTTCGCTGTATTTTTTAGCGTAGTAGTCCCGATACTCAGGAATGTACCTTCTGACACTGTTGGCGGCTTCGCCAAGATAATAACGCAGATAAGTATTACCAGCTTTCTGCATACAAGTGTCTTCTCCATCGAAGTCACCAGACTGATTTTTTGACCAAGTAAGCCCTGCATACTTGGCTAAAGCATCAGATGAATGAAAAATATTTATATCGCCAATTTCAGCAATGATTCCAGCGGCAAACACAGGACTGATACCATTAATTGATTTGAGAATGGTAAGTGCATTCGGATTCATGCCTTTGATTGTTTTTTCAATGGCATCATCAATAGCCTTGATTTCTTTCTTAAAAGTATCAATACAGTTGAAAGAACTTGCCAAAGAGATGTTTAAAGGCTCATAAAGGCATTTGTCAAGGTGATAGGAATCCCTTGCAGCTTTCTTCAAAAGTTCAGTGGTTTTTGAAATATCTGTAATTCTGTGCTTGCTTTTTTTAGCAATGAATGCAAGCAACTCTTCTTCAGAAGCATCCATAATCTCTTGAGGAGATAAATATTCTGTAAGAATAGCAGATGAAGTGGCACCATAAATGTTGGTAAATGGCCGTTTTTCTCCACTAAGGAGCTGTAATTCACTGAATTTGAGATATAAGTTAGAAACCATATATGTCTTCTCTCTGGTAATGCATTCTGTTAGATGCAAGCGATGTCTTGTAAGACGTTTTAAAGCCAAAAACTGGTTTCCACGCCAAGGCTGTGTTTAGATTAAACCAGCTCTTGCAAAATCAGCAATAATAAAGGCATCCAAAGGATCCATTTTAGCCATAGCAGTAAAGGCTTTCCTATAGTTAGCTGTCATCTTTGGATTTAGACAAAAAACATAAGGCTTGAACGGAAGCAATATTTGGCAAGTAGAAAGATGGTTTGCTATGTGAATGTTATAAACAGAAGTAGATTCCATAGCAATCACAATGGTATTCAAATCAGAATGAGCAACCATGCAATCTTTGATTAAAGTAGAGAGTTCATCTGCACCAGGCTGATTGTTGGAGAAAGAAGCCCGTGTATAGTTATTTTTGTAAAAATACATTGCATAAACAACATTGGATTTGGAACTGACATCAATACCGACAAATAAAGTAGACATAAAGTTAATCTTTAACATGATATCACCATCCTTTCCGATTAAGTATTTTTGAAATCTGAAGCAAAAGGTTTATCCCAGGCATCATGTAGTGACCGCAGCCTCGCGTAATCAGCATGTACCCTGCCAGCTTTTTTGCTGGAGCTACGACAGGGGATGAAACATCTGTGTAAGCGGAATATGCCACATGAACCAGGCTGAAGGCTTTAAAAGCAGACACAACAAGCGTTGGCTGAAAGGAGTGAAAGCAGTGCCTTTGGACATCAGACTCTGCTGATATCATACCATAGGATAACCTTTATTGAATATATAAATATTAATTGTATAGATGGAAATAAGATGAGGAAGAATCCCTCAAAGATGTTCTCCTACATCTATACTATAAAAAAGATAAATTTATAACCAGTTTTTCTTGACTATAAACTTATTATACGAGGAGTATATTAATGAAAAATAAATTATTAATGATGTTCACTGATGACATTTTTAAAAATGATAATGAATATTTATCTAAAATAGATGAACAACTTCAGATTTCAATGCAAATTCTAATAAATAGAGGATATGAAATTTTAGTAACTGGAAATAGTGAGAAGTCCACTGAATTTGCTATGAAATTTTCTAATATTTTTTATGATGAAAATATTAAAAATATTGAAATTAGACAGGATTATTCTCAAAAAATTAATCTAATAAATGATAGCAAATATGTGATATGTTTCCGTAAAAATGACTTAATGTTAGTAGAAAAATATAATAAGCCATTTATTTTTATAGATGTTTGTGAGAAAAATGATGCTGAAAATAAAGATATATTAAATAATTCTGGCAGAATTACAGTACAAGGTTTAAATGCTGGGGAAATAGTAAAAAAAGTGGAGGAAGTTCTAAAAGTTGAATTAAAAGTAAATAAAAAAAATAAATCTCAGTCTAAAAATGAATTGGAACAATATAAGAAACAGGTAAAGAAAACTATAGAACAGCTTATAAATGAAAATAAATTAGATGAAGCTAAAAGTATAATAGATGAATATGAAGAAATAGTAAAGAATGATGTAGATATATATTCTATGAAAGCAATTATTGCTATTATAGAAAATAATATAGATGAAGCGTATAATTTTATTAATGCAGGATTAAATATAGAATGCTTAAATTGTGAATTGATGTATAATTTGGCGTATTTATATGAAATAAATAATAAGTATTTAAGCGCATATAAAGTGTATAAAAAATTATGTAAAATTTGTAATGGAAGTTTATTAAATATTGTAAAAAAGAAAATTAAAGAATATGAAAATAATTCATTGATAAAAGAATATAATAAAAGGAAAAAAGTATTAATAATAGCTTATATATATCCACCATTAAGTGGTTCAGGAGTGCAACGAACACTAAAATTCACAAGATATTTGAGGGGTTTTGGATGGGAACCAATAGTTGTTACGGTAAAAAATGCACAATTTCCTTTTAAAGATAACGATATGCTTTCTGAAATACCTAATGATATTGAAATAATTAGAATAGCTCAAAAAGACACCATAAATATAAACGAGCTAATAAATTTATATTCCTTTGTAGTTAATAATTATGATTTAATGAATAATTATATAAATGCATTAAATAAATCTAAAGAAGACTTTAATAAATTGGCAATATTGCCAGATTCATGTATTATTTGGGCAAAAGAAGTAATAAAACAGATAAGTGATAGGATTAATTTTAATAATATAGATTTAATTTATACTACTTCGGGTCCGTATTCTGATCATTTAATTGGATATTATTTAAAAATTAAGTATGAAAAGCCGTGGATAGTTGATTTCAGAGATGAATGGACTAATAATCCTTATATTAATATAGATAAAAAAAGCTTAATATATAAGGTGATGAGAAGTATGGAAGATAGCATAGTTAATTTAGCAAATAAAGTTATAACTGTTACTGAATTATCAACTAAAAATTATGTTAATAATTTTAAATTGGATAATAAAGTTATTACAATAACAAACGGTTATGATGAAAATGATTTTGATGATATAGATATATTAAGTCATAATAATAATGATAAATTTACTATAGTTCACAATGGAATGTTTTATATGATTAGAACCCCTAAAACATTTTTATATGCTGTAAAAAATTTGATAAATAAAAATTTGATAAACAAAAAAGATTTAAATATTATATTTACATATACTGAAAATGATCAATATTGGAAGAATTATACTAAAAAATTAAAACTGAATAATATCGTTAAATTTGCAGGATATTTAAATCATAAAAAAAGCTTAAAGATTGCCTCAAAAGCTAATCTTCTTTTATTAGTGGTTGGAGAAGGTGAACAAAATAAATCTGTATATACAGGTAAAGTGTTTGAGTATTTAAGATTATGTAAACCAATTCTTTCGCTTTCACCAATTGGCAGCTTAGTTGATAAATTAATTAAAGATACAAATAGAGGAAAAAATATTGATTTTAATAATATAGCGGGTATAGAGGAATATTTACTTTATGTCTATAAAAAATGGAAAAATGGAGAAGATTGTTCTTTAAAGATAAATAATGAAATAAAAAAGTATGATCGTATAGAATTAACAAGGCAATTAAGTAATCAATTTAATAATATAATTAATTCTAATAATAGGAAAAATGATTTATTTAAATGTGATGTGGAAGAAAAAAATAATAACTTTTATAATGAGGTTTATAAAAATGGTGGATGGAATCAAACGTATTTTAAGCATTACAGTGAGGCAATATATTTTGAAATGTGGGAAAATGCATTAATTCTTATAAAAAAACACGATAGACCTAACATTATTGATATAGGATGTGGTCCGGGTCAGTTTGCTAATTTTATATTGGATAATGGAATATTACAATATAAGGGTATAGATTTTAGCTCTCAAGCTATAAAAATAGCTAAAATTAGAAATGATAAGTATAGACAATTATTTAAGGTTGATAATGCATTTACATCATCTATTTTTAATGGTGAGTATAATATTGTTATTTTATTTGAAGTATTGGAACATATTGAAGAAGATTTAAAAATATTAAGTAGGATTACAAAGGGAGCTAATGTTATATTTAGTGTTCCAGATTTTTATTCTGTGGGCCATGTAAGATGGTTTAAATCAAAAATAGATATAATAGAAAGATATAAGAAATTAGTTAGAATAAGAAATATATACTCATATAATGTAAGCTTGATTAATAAAATTTATTTGATTGATGGAATTAAGATTTAAATATAATAGATTTGATGCTAGAATAAAAATAATACAAGTGAAATTGAGAAAGTTCCCGACAAGTATTAGAATAAATATAAAAGATGGAGGAACTTAATCATGAGAAAACAACATGACAAACAGTTTAAAGAAGATGCTATAAAATATTATATGGATCATAAAGAACTTGGAATAAGAGGTTGTGCTCAAAACCTTGATATAGGTGGAAGTACCCTGTCAAAGTGGATTAGAGATTCTAAAAGCGAAAATGGTATTCAGGTTCGCGGTTCAGGTAATTACTTCAGTGATGAACAGAAGGAGATTGCACGATTAAAACGTGAACTTCGTGATACAAGCGATGCTCTTGATGTATTAAAAAAAGCTATAAGCATTCTGGGAAAGTGACAGAAGCAATTTATCTTGAAGTCCAAAATAAATGTGAAGACATCAAGGAGAAGCGCCGGGTTTCTGTCAATGGAATGCTTCATATATTAGGCGTTTCACGTTCAGGGTACAATTCATGGCTGCATCGATTACCCTCAAATCAGCAGAAGAGAAAAAAGATTGTACAGAAAAAAATCAGGGAAATCTATGACAAATTACATCAAAACTATGGTGCTCCTAAAATTGCAAAAGAAATACAGAAAGCTGGCGAAAAAATATCTGAACGTACTGTTGGAAAGTATATGAAGGAACTTGGAATTAAAGCTCAATATATAAAACCATATATCATTACTACGAAGAATTCTGATTTCAGCAGTGAACTTGAAAATATCTTAAATGAGCAATTTAATCCATCTGAGCCAAATCCAGTATAGTGCACAGATATTACATATCTATGGACTAATTCAGGTTTTGTATACCTTACAAGTATCATGGATTTATACTCTCGAAAAATTATAGCTTGGACGCTTTCGGAAACTTTAAATGTTTCCTGCGTTACTAATACAATTAATAAAGCTAAGAAAAATAGAGAGCCTGTTAAACCAATTATCATACATAGTGACAGGGGTAGTGAGTATGTGTCAAAAGAATATAGAAAAACTACTTTAAAAATGATACTTAGGCTATTATTGAGCCTGTAGAAAAAAGTCTGTAAAATATAGCTTTCTATGATAAAATCAAAATATCATAGGAGGCATTTTATTATGGGAAGAAAAAGGGAATCAATGAGCGAAGGGAAAAAGAATATTATAGCTGGACTGCTTAACGAGTATGACATTAAATCTGCCGAGGATATTCAAGATGCATTAAAGGAACTCCTTGGAGGAACTATTCAGTCAATGCCTTGAATCGGAGATGGATGAGCATCTGGGATATGAACCCTACGAACGTACAGAAAACAGTAATTCGAGGAACGGCAAAAAGAGCTGTTTATGCTAACATAAGAATAGGATAAGAGAAAATGAAAAATCACGAATTTCTCATTTAATTACTAATACTCCTAAGCATTTAGTATAATATTGAATTAAATAACAGAATTTTGATATGCAAAATGAATAATTTAAGTAATTGATGTAATTATACAAATTTTTTATTAGAGATTATGGTTGTTTGAATCTTAAGGTAATTTTTTTACTGTGAAATCAAAAATAAACGTAAAAACTGTACATTTATTTTTGATTTTGTCTATAATATAGGTATAGGAAGGTGATAAGAATGTTAAGTAAAATAGAAATGGAAAATTTTAAATCCTTCAAGAAGTCTACAACAATAGATTTTAGAAGTACCAATTATAGAATCCTAAAAGATACCAATGTATCTGACAATGGAATATTGAAGGGAAGCATATTTGTAGGAGCTAATGCATCTGGAAAAACAAATATAATACTCTCTCTTAAATTATTATTGGAACTATTATTTGCAGAAAAGATAATAAATATTGGACTTTATAAGTGCTTATTTTCTGAAAGCAATAATATAAAACTTAACTATGAGTTCAAAATTAAAGATAATATCATCAATTACAATATTAACTATGATGTAGAAAATAGACTTATGACGGAAGATTTATTATTGAATGATAAGATTATGTTAAATAGAATTGGTCAAAGTGCAAAATCATATATTACGGATAATAAAGTTTTTACGGATATTGATAAAGAATCACTTCTCTTAAGATCCATATATTTTAACACAAAATTTAATAACTATCCTGTGTTAAAAACCTGGTTTAATTATTTAATAAACTCAGTTTATCTCGATGCTTTTTTAAGAAGAGGTATAAATCCATCACACAGTAAACTTGATTTAGTAGAGTATTTGAAAAATAATGGCGTAGATGATATTAATAATTTCTTTAAAAAGTATAATTTTGGACAGTTGGTAGAGTATTCAAACACAAGTGTTGGAAAATTAATTTCCATAGATACATCTGGAGATAAGAGTATATTTTTTAAAAGAGATGATATTGGAGAACCTATTCCATTTACCATGGAGTCGCTGGGAAATAAAAATCTTTTAAATATGCTGCCTGCTTTTTTCCATGTAATAAAAAATGGAGGAATGTTGATTATAGATGAATTCAGTAGTGCATTTCACAACGATCTTGAAGAACTTCTTATTAGATATTTTATGGGAAAATCTAATAACTCTCAAGTATTTGTGGTTTCACATTCAACTAATTTACTGTCAAATACTATATTTAGACCAGATCAGGAATATGCAGTTGAATTTAGAGGAAGTGATGGGAGTATTATAAATAGATTTTCCAATGAAAAACCAAGAGAAGCTCAAAATATAGAAAAAATGTATGTCAGCGGTGTGTTTGGTGGAAAGCCGGTATACGAAGATGAGTAGAGTTATGTTTGCTGATAATAATAAAAAAATGATGAAAATCTTGTTGGGGATTTAATAAATAGACTTGGTAATTCCAGAGAAAGTAATGATGAATATGATAGGCAGGGGTTACTCCTTCTTAGTTATCCTTCAATTGAAAGTTTTACAGCCTCTAATTATATAAAGGACTCATTTAATTTTGAAATAGAGAAGGGTTCAGAACTTAAGCAGTATTTACATGAACAAAAAATTATGTATCAAGATATAAATAGAGATACTACTGAATTAGCAGTTTTAGAAATGGATACGGCAATAAAGAGTATAGGAATTGAAAGTTATGATTTAGATAATTTTAAAGATACCAATCTACAGATATACAATTATGAAGAAAATCATTATAGAAAAACAAAAAAATACAGGCTACTAAGTCTATTGTGTACAGCACTTCTTGATTTGGGATTAATAGCTATAGAGGAAGATTAATAGTGATATATTATTTATATTCAATGAATTAAAACTATATAGAAACCATCCAAACCATATATGGTACTTACAACTTTACCAGGAGAAGAATCCCAGGTGGATTTTGGCTATATAGCAATGACCAGGAAAAAAAGCTGTATGAAATAATAACGACAAAAACCCCGGACCAATTAGGATTTGGAAACCGCAAAAACTGGAATGCCAACATAGCCCGTAAATGGGTTAGTGACAATTTCCACATTGAATACAGTAATCGAGGGATGCTGCAAGTATTCCACAGATTAAATCTTAATTATACACGACCGACGTATACCCGGGCAAAAGCAGATAAAGAAAAGCAGGAGGCCTTCAAACAAGAATTTGAGGATTTAAAAAAACTTGATTGGCGGAAATATAAACCATATTCTTTTTGAAGACGAATCAATGATCCGGGATTATCAAGCCATTTCCAGAACATGGTTTCCCAAAGGTCAGCAGAGAATTATAGCAACCTACGGAAAACATGAAGGGGTAAAACTCCTGGGGATTATCAATTATGAAACCGGGTCAGTTTATTGTGAGGAACATAGTAAATATGATGCTGAAGTATTCCTTCATACAGTCCCAAAATGAATATAATAGAGGGGCTATGGGGTTGGATGAAAGATGAGGTAATTAATAATGCTTTCTTTTCATCTGTTAAAGAAATTAGAAATGCTGTCCAATGGTTTATTAACTGGGTTAATCAAATCCCGGAAACCGTTATTGACAGGCTTTGTGTCCGTATGTAGTTTTATTTATGCGATATATATAGCATAAACAGAAGATGAACATTGCAATAGAACACGCAGATATGAGGAAATTGCTTGATGGATTGGTTGTCATTGTACAAAAGAATTAAAGTTGTAATTTTATTTAAAGAACAAATGTTTGAATAAGATTAACTTTTTGCGGGGATAATATATGATATAATAAAAATAACAGAGCAGGGTGGTTGATTGGTTTGGCAGATGAAAAGGTAAAATGGCACCCGGCCTTTGCGGCGGCGGTGCAGTTGGAACTCAAGGAATACAGAAAATATCTGGAATTTATAACAGAATATCAGCTCACAGATGAGCCCCTTAGGATAGATGTGCTGGTTGTAAAGAAGCTCAAGGAAATCGAGATAGACAAATCTCTGGGCAGAATATTTAAAAAGTATAATATATTGGAGTACAAATCTCCTACAGACTATATATCAATAGATGATTATTACAAGATAAAGGCATATGCCTATCTCTATAAAGCACTTTCAAGGGAAACAGATAAGATTGGTATAAATGAAATGACCATAACTCTGACTTCCAGCAGGTATCCCAGGAAATTGATTGATTATTTAAAAAATGAGATAAAGGCTGATATAAAAAAAGCTGGCAGTGGCATATATTATATAAAAGATACGGACATAGACACTCAGATTTTAGTGCCAAAACAATTGGATGACGGAGAAGCTGGATATTTAAAACTACTTCAGAATCAGCATCAGGACAGGAACTTGATGAAAAACTGGCTGACAGAATACATAAGTAATGTAAAAAATCCACTTTATGCAGTGATAATGGATGTACTCGCAAAAGTGGATCCCGATGAAATATTGGAGGTGTATAAAGATATGGGAATGCCGAAAATAAGTGAAAGCAACATGGAATTTTTGCTGGATATGATGAAAAAATTTGAAATTGATAAAAAGCTTAAACAGGAAGGTAAAGAAGAAGGTAGAGAAGAAGGTAGAGAAGAAGAAAGAGAAAATGGCAGGAAAGAAAAGGCAGAACTGCTTATTGAGCAGTTGAGAAAAAAGTTCAATGGATTGCCAGAGAATTATGAAGATAGAATAGAAAACCTTTCTAATGATAAAATTAAAGCCATTGGTGTGAGTATATTTGATATAGAAAAGATAGAGGATTTGGAGAGATATTTTTAGAAATTCAGTTAAGAGTTAATAGTGAAAAGTGGGAATGAGTATAGATTTGTGTAAAACCAAATCTATACTCATTACTTTTGTATAATGAAAATAAGCGTCAAGTAGGAAAGTGGATAGAAAGTGTTGAAAAAATGTGAGATAATCTTCTAAAATAAGTTTTAAAGTTGTAATTTCATTAAAAGAACAAATGTTTGAATAAGATTAACTTTTTGTGAGCATAATGTATGATACAATAAAAATAACAGAGCAGGGTGGTTGATTGGTTTGGCGGATGAGAAGGTAAAATGGCACTCGGCCTTTGCGGCGGCGGTGCAGCTGGAACTTAAGGAATACAGAAAATATCTGGAATTTATAACAGAATATCAGTTCACAGATGATCCTCTCAGGATAGATGTGCTGGTTGTAAAGAAGCTCAGGGAAATCGAGATAGACAAATCTCTGGGCAGGAGGGCGTCCACAGATTTGTGTAAATCAAATTCAGGTACGTGCTCTTATATTGTAACAAGTGACTTGTTTGTAGGACTTTGTATCCAATTTCCCTTATAATCATACCGTGAGCCGTGACAAGGACAGTCCCAGGTTAATTCATCAGCATTCCAATGAAGTTCGCATCCTAAATGAGCACATTTGGTTGATACTGTATATATATTTCCATCATTATCTTTGTAAACTCCAACTTTCTGATCTTTATATTTTACCACTCCGCCATGGCCTCTCTGAATATTTTCCAAATTTTCATCAGGAATATTTATTTTCTGTGAAATAAAATTCTTTGCCGTTATTATGAGATCATTAGCAGCATTTTTCATAGATGTTGATATATCAAATCTTTCAGGCGAAAATATTTCCGAGAAGTCATTTTCGTTTTCGAGAATCATATCACTTACTATCATTGCAGCTGTCATTGAACTTGTCATGCCCCATTTTTTAAATCCTGTTTCAACATAAATGTCAGGAGTCCTTGATGAGTAATGACCTATATAAGGTATATTATCTAAAGTCATACAATCCTGTGCTGACCAATGATATTTTTCTATGGAATCTGGATAAAATTCTTTGGCTGCTTTTCTTAATTTATCATAGGCTCCACCTTTTTCATTTTCACCAGTTCTTTGAGCTATGCCCCCAAGTAATAACAAATTTTTATAATTTCTAAATGAATAGGAGTTTTTATCAGCGCCTATATACATTCCATTTACATCTTGAGCATTTTCTAAAGCTATAACATAAGATCTTTCCTGATGCATTTTCATAAAATAATAGCCTGGAGTATTTAAAAATGGATAATGTGTTGCTACCACTATTTTATTTGCTTTAATTTCTATGCCATCTTCTGTAACTACAGAATTTTCTTCAGTGATATCAAGCGCTGTTGTATTTTCGTAAATAGTCAGCTTTTCTGAAATTGGTTTTAAAAATTCAAGCGGATTAAATTGTGCCTGATTCTTAAACTTTAATGCTTTTTTAACCTTAAAAGGTAGATTTACTTCCCCCACTAATTCTGCATCGATGCCTAACTTTTTAGCTGCATTATATTCATCTTCAAGGGTTTGAGTATTGTCTAAACAATACACGTATGCATCTTTGTATTCAAAATTGCAATCAATATTTTCATCATTAATTATTTCTTTGTATTTTCGTATTGCAAGTTCATTGGCCCTGGCATATTGTTGTGCACCTTTTTCACCAAATTCTTTTATTAAATTATCATAAATCAAATCATGTTGAGATGTTATTTTTGCAGTTGTATTTTTTGTAACTCCGCCTGCAGTGCTTTTTGCATCAATGACAACAACTCCTTTTCCATTTTTATTAAGTATATATGCTGTTAGAAGGCCAGCTATTCCAGCTCCTATTATAAGAATATCACAGTTTATATTTCTATTTAGAGCTTCTCTTTTTTTAAATTTGACCTCAGAATTCCATACATTTTCCATTTGAATCACCTCATGTTTAGTATTCCACTTTTTTTATGAAATACTACCTGCTATCTGGTGATTTATATTGAAAGATGAAAATAAATATCTATACTATTTAGAAATGATTATGTAAATATAAAAGGAATATAATTAAATATATAATACTGAAACAGGAGATGTTTATGGAGGAAAAAGGAAAGTTAAAATGCTCCCGGAAATTAAGACTATGGTATCCAAATGCAATGCATCATATAACAACTAGAGGAAATAGAAGAAATGCTATTTACAGGTATAATGAAGATTATCAGGTTTATATAACAATACTGAAAGGAACCATACAATTTTTGGAAAATCAATATGAAATAATAAGTTATTGTCTTATGACAAACCATGTACAGCGGCAAAGAAAAAGAAAAGCTTATTTGTAATAATAGAATACTATCTTATTTTAAAGATAAAAATAGAGAATTATATAAAAAATATGTTAAATCTGCAATTACTATAAATGCATCCTAAAAGCCCCTGGGTGTTATAAACAAATTATGAACAACGTGAAAAATGTTTATTCAGGATTTTATCTTTCAGAAGATTGTTTGTCTACAGGCAGATAATTTGGGGATAAGCTATTTATAGAAGTAATCATCTTAGGGAAAATAGTCAATGGAGTAGTTAATTAGCTGCTCCTCTGTAATTACCTTAAAAAGAACAAATGTTTGAATAAGTCAATCCTTTTATGACCATAATAAAAATATAAATTTTGTTATGGAAAGGGATGAGTGATATGGATTATAATAAGGTAGAGGATGCAGTGCTGAAAAGGGCAATGGAGATATTTCAGCAGAGTGCCGTGAGTTTCTTTAATATAGGTACCAGGATAATAGCACCAGCTGAGACGGAGATAAAAAATATAGAGATAAAGACAGGATATATGGATTATTTATTTTATACAGAAGACGGATCATACCTGCATTTTGAATTTCAGACCACTGACAAAAAAGATGATATCAAGAGATTCCTTTATTATGATGCTTCTCTTTTTTACAGGGAAAAGAGAAAGGTGAGAACTATTGTAGTTTATTCTTCAGACATAGAAGATGTGGAGGAATATATAGATGCAGGAACTATAAAGTACAGAATAGAACCCTTTTATATGAAAAATATGAATGGTGATGAAAGACTGAAATATCTTAAAAACAAAATATATAACAGAGAAAAACTTAATTATAATGACATATTATCCATGACATTTCTGCCACTTATGAGCGGCAGTGGGAACAGGGGTGAGAGGGCAGTTAAAAGTATAGAGCTGGCAAAGAGCATAGGAGATAATGAAACTAAATTGGAATGTACCAGCATGCTCTATGCACTGCTTGATAAATTCGGAGATGAAACAAGTAAGAAAAAATTAAAGGAGATGATAACTATGACTGAGATAGGGAGAATGATAAGGGATGAAGGCAGAGATGAGGGCAGAAAAGAAGGTAAAAAAGAAGGTAAATCGGAACTTATTATTAAACAGTTGATAAAGAAATTCAAGAAGCTGCCTGATGGTTACGCTGATAAAATAAACAGTTTATCGGATGAAACTTTGGATGTTATAGCCACGGATATATTTGATATGGATAAGGTAGAGCAACTGGAAAAATATTTTTAGAGAGTAAGTAATGGATATTAATGTTAGTATTAATTATAAGATAACTAGTGATGATACTGTTCATTTTAAAGAAAAATTTGCGCCATATAAATTTTTACTGTGACTTTGACCAGTAAAATAGTTTTCTAATGAAAACAGACATGTGAGCACAATTATGGTTCATTTTTTCAACTAATACAGATTAGAGTGGCAGATAGTAAAAGTAGTTGAATCAAATGGCTATGGAGAAAACCCCCATAGCCATTTAATTGTTTGATAGAAACTATTTCCACCTTCTAAAAAATTATTTTCATAATGATAATGGTGAAATTTTAAGCATCAATTTTTACTTTTAATACCTGACTGTTTTTATAAAAGTAAATCCAACCAGGAACAGCAAACAAATAATCAGTTGCTTTATCAGAAATTTTTATTATATTACTGCCATCTAGATTCATCCTATAGAGTCCATCATTACTTTTACCTTCCTCATTAAAAGACATAAGCGTATAATATATATAGTCATTAAATACATTTATACTGTAAATTGCATTATTAGTATAATGAAATGCAGCCAATAAAGTGTATTCACTTCCATCATTTTTTATCTTATGAATACCATTGGAATCACTGTAATAAATCCAATTGTCTACAGGTTGAAACCTTGACAAATTATCTTCTTTAATTATCTTTACATCACTTCCATCAAGATTTGCCATTATAAATTCAGGCCTATTAGGAGGAGAAGCAGATATTTTGGTAATATTCATATATACGCGACCATCTTTTATGCAGAAGGGATAACCGTGGCCTACGATATAGGGACCTTCTATATCTAAATTCACATGTTCTTCCCTGGTCCCATCTGTTTTTGTTCTACAAAAATAATATATACCATCTTCATTTCCTGAATCTTTATAGTAATATATCCAATCATCATAGACAAGTATATTATAGGGAGCATTATTGCTGATTTTGATTTTATTGCTACCATTTAAGTCAGATTCATAAATTCCTTTGTCATTAGAAAAATTTTTTACATAGTAAACATTGTTCCCAATTACATTTAAGCTTTTGGCTGAGGTTTCAGCAACTTTTTTATCTAGTGTATTATCCGCACTTAACTGATGATATGTATCATCTTGTGGATTGTAGTAATATGTGTTGCCATTATTGTAGGAAACTAATGATCCATTGATTATATTACCAGTAAAGTCCAGTTCTTTTGTTGTAAGTTGTTTTACAACATCATCGGATATCACAGCTGTTCCACCTAAAATTATCACATTGCTTGTACTGGAATCTTTTCTACAGACATTGTAAACAAGACTTTTTGTTGCACTATTTGGAGAAGTTGGAGTTAGAACTATGAAAGAGGAATCTTTTCCGGCAAGAGCTGCACCGGACAGTGAATCCGGAAAGTTTTCTCCTGAAGCTACATAAATTTTATTTATATCGCCGCTGTTGAAGTGATTTATAATATTTAAATTTGTTTCATATCTATCTATTCCCCAAATTCTTTCTGGTGAAGGATAATTTTTAGCAACATTTTCACTGATGACTCCGGAGCCGCCAATTATATAAGTTTTTATAATACTATTTTTATTTAGAAAGTCTTTACTATTAGCCGAAAAGGTATATTTATCAGTCAATAAGATTGGCATATCTTTTTGAGCTGCAATGGGAGCAACTGATATGGAATCAGCAAAACCTAAACCGGATGTAACTACAATCTCCTTGCTCATATTAAAATTGGAGTACATATAATTGGCCACCGCCATGGAAGTTTCATACCTTGTGATTCCAGATAACCTTACAATATTTACATTGGTTTCTCTCTTTAAAGTATCTTCAACATTTTCCGAGATACTTCCTTCGCCGCCAATGATAAATAGGTTTTCCACATTCAACTGAATTATTTTATTGATTATTTCATTGCTTATTTCTGATTTTGTTGTTAAGAGAACTGGTGCGGACAGCTTCTTGGCCAATGGAACAGAGCACAGTGCATCAGGATAATCTTCACCACTAGTTAGTACAAGATTTTTTGATGTTTCCCATCCGGAATTTAATATTTCCATGCTTGTTTTATATCTGTCATTTCCATAAATCCGAGTAGTTTTAGATGAAGCTAAAACTATATTAATTGGAAGGCATGCAGATGAAATGCCTAGTATTAAAAAGCATAGTATACAGCTTAAAAGTTTAGTCATTTTTAGCATTCTAATGAAATCCCCTTTATAAATTATTTGAACTGTAAAATTGACAGTTAACAGTATATTAACATTTTATTTAAAGTATTTAAATATGGAACATAAGGATTAAGTGGGATATAGTGGAGTCACACAAAAGACTTTGGGGGTGATGAGCAAATTAAGAACAAATGTTTGAATAAGCCAATCCTTTTATGACCATAATAAAAATATAAATTTTGTTATGGAAAGGGATGAGTGATATGGATTATAATAAAGTAGAGGATGCAGTGCTGAAAAGGGCAATGGAGATATTTCAGCAGAGTGCCGTGAGTTTCTTCAATATAGGTACTAGGATAATAGCACCAGCTGAGACGGAGATAAAAAATATAGAGATAAAGACAGGATACATGGATTATTTATTTTATACAGAAGATGGATTATACCTGCATTTTGAATTTCAGACCACTGACAAAAAAGATGATATCAAGAGATTCCTTTATTATGATGCTTCTCTTTTTTACAGGGAAAAGAGAAAGGTGAGAACTATTGTAGTTTATTCCTCAGACATAGAAGATGTGGAGGAATATATAGATGCAGGAACTATAAAGTACAGAATAGAACCCTTTTATATGAAAAATATGAATGGTGATGAAAGACTGAAATATCTTAAAAACAAAATATATAACAGAGAAAAACTTAATTATAATGACATATTATCCATGACATTTCTGCCACTTATGAGCGGCAGCGGGAACAGGGGTGAGAGGGCAGTTAAAAGTATAGAGCTGGCAAAGAGCATAGGAGATAATGAAACTAAATTGGAATGTACCAGCATGCTCTATGCACTGCTTGATAAATTCGGAGATGAAACAAGTAAGAAAAAATTAAAGGAGATGATAACTATGACTGAGATAGGGAGAATGATAAGGGATGAAGGCAGAGATGAGGGCAGAAAAGAAGGTAAAAAAGAAGGTAAAAAAGAAGGTAAATCGGAACTTATTATTAAACAGTTGATAAAGAAATTCAAGAAATTGCCTGATGGTTACGCCTACAAAATAAACAATTTACCGGATGAAACTTTGGATGTTATAGCCACGGATATATTTGATATGGATAAGGTGGAAGAACTGGAAAGGTATTTTTAATTGAAGAAACAAACTTGAAAATAATAATGAAACTTATAGAAGATAATCAAAGGAGATGTGAGTTTGTTGAATATGAGTCAGGAGAATGTAAATAAAATAGTGAAGCTTTTAAATGACAAGGTTAAGCCATATTTAATTTACATTTTTGGATCGAGTGTAAATGGAATTTATAGAGAAAACAGTGATATAGATATAGCTTTTGGCAGTGATAATAAATTTACGCCTTATGAAGTTTTTATGTTGGCTCAAAAACTTGCAGATATATTGAAAAGAGATGTGGATTTAGTTGATTTAAATAAAGCATCTACTGTATTTAAAGTTCAAATAATAGCTAATGGAAGCTGTGTATATTGTAATAATGATATTAGAAGAGCATATTTTGAAATGTATGCATTTAAGGATTATGCTACTTTAAATGAAGAGAGGGAAATAATATTAAATGACATAAAAAAAAGGGGACAAATATATGAATGATGTTGTTTTGAATAAAATATTTGTTATTGAAAGATGTATAAAAAGAATTAAAGAGGAATATGCTGATAACCCTGAAAATTTAAAAAACTATACAAAGCAGGATTCCATAATTTTAAATATTCAAAGGGCATGTGAAGCTTCTATAGATTTAGCAATGCATATAGTTTCCGAAAGAAAACTTGGGATTCCTCAAAACAGCAGAGATGCATTTGAAGTATTGTTTAATAATGAAATAATAGATGAAAAACTTATGAAAGAATTGAAATCTATGGTTGGATTTAGAAATATAGCAGTACATGATTATCAGACTGTAAATCTGTCTATAGTGAAGGCAATAATTGAAAAGCACATATATGATTTGAAAAGATTCGCAGAACATATGCTTCAATTTTACAGTAATTAGAACTGATAAAAAACATAGAAGACAGCCAGACAAAGCTTGATTGCATAAGTATGCTGTATGCACTTTTAAGCAAATTTGGAGATGAAATAGGTAGGAGAAAATTAAGTGAGGTGATTCTTTGAAACTTGAAGAAAAATTGGGGATAAAAAAAGAATTGTTAATACAAATTCAAGGCATATTTTCGAAATCTAAAGGTGTAGAGCGGGCAGTTATTTTTGGTTCAAGGGCAAGAGGGGATTACAAGTATAATTCTGATATAGACATAGCTGTTTCAGGAAGTAATATGACATTTAGAGATTTTAATTTTATTTGTGATGAATTAAATGAACTGAATACAGCTTTTACTTTTGATTTATTAAATATGAAAGATATATCAAAAAAAGAATTGAAAAATAATATAGAGAAAGAGGGAATTGAAATTTATGCTGCCAGATAGAGTTATAGAGAGATTTAGAGACTTTAAAAAAGCTTTTTTTAGGTTGAAAGAAGCAAGTGAATTGGAAGATAACAGTGATATTTTAGTTGATGCAGTTATACAGAGATTTGAATTTACATTTGAACTTAGCTGGAAATTCATGAAATCCTATCTGGAATATGAGGGTATAGAAGGTGCTGCAAGTCCAAGAAGTGCTATAAGGTTGGCATTTAAACAGGGACTTATTACAGATGGGGATGATTGGATAACTATGATGCTTGATAGAAATAGAACTTCTCATGTGTATGATGAAAAACTTGCATTGGAAATATTCAATAATATAAAAACTCGTCATATAAAATTGCTGAATATGCTTGTGGTAAAATTTGAAACAATTTCAGGTTAGAATATTTTGAAAAACCCATTAACCATGGAAAAGGTAAAATGCATGATATTGTTGAGATAGAAAATGAATAAAGTATGGTCTGATGAAGCAATGTAAAAAATCCACTTTATGCAGTGATAATGGATGTACTCGCAAAAGTGGATCCCGATGAAATATTGGAGGTGTATAAAGATATGGGAATGCCGAAAATAAGTGAAAGCAGCATGGAATTTTTGCTGAATATGATGAAAAAATTTGAAATTGATAAAAAGCTTAAACAGGAAGGTAAAGAAGAAGGTAGAGAAGAAGGTAGAGAAGAAGAAAGAGAAAATGGCAGGAAAGAAAAGGCAGAAGTGCTTATTGAGCAGTTGAGAAAAAAGTTCAATGGATTGCCAGAGAATTATGAAGATAGAATAGAAACTCTTTCTAATGACAAAATTAAAGCCATTGGTGTGAATATATTTGACATAGAAAAGATAAAGGATTTGGAGAGATATTTTTAGAAATTCAGTTAAGGGTTAATAGTGAAAAGTGGGAATGAGTACAGATTCGTGTAAAACCAAATCTATACTCATTACTTTTGTATAATGAAAGTAATGAGTATAATTTTAGTAGGCAAAGGTAGTAATAATTACTGGTTAAAATAATAAAGGAGATACAAAAAGGTATCTCCCATGTACATAAAAATCCATTATAATATAAGTTGACAAGACTATATGAAATGGGTGAGATTATGTACGATTATTTTATGCAAATCCAAGCTGGATAACTGATTCAGAAAATTCATAAGTCTCTAAGAAATAAGGAATAAGTACGGATTTCATTTTTACGCTAATTTCCGTACTTATTTATTTAAGAATCCTTGTAGGAACCATAAACATTGGACCCGGTTACAGTATCACCAGGAGCAAGTGGTGGTACTACAGGAATTGAATATGTTTTGTTTATGTTAAGAGGTTTACAAGATGGATTCACGTATTCATCTGAAACATAATATTTGTCTATTGTGCCACTACTTCGAGTTACAATTACTTCTATCATTGCCACAAAGGTGGAGCGGCTGGCAACTGTTCCTGTTACTGTAACCTCTACAAGACTTGAATCTGGAGGAGTTGGAGAAGTGCCTGTATTGCAGTTGTTAATTATTTGTAGTGCCAGATGAAAGTTACAATTACAGTAAGATTTTTTGTTTTCAGGTGGCAGGGTGCACTTTTTATGTTTGGCGTTTATAGTTATAAATGGGACCATCTGCTGTTCCTTTGCAAGTTCTGATCCGAAACTTGCCATACAATTATTCCATATATTATAGATTATTATACCTTTGTTAGATGAGATATTTTCGACCCATGAAGAAACTATATGTGTTATATCTATGATAATTGCTGCCTTTGATGTCATTGGACAGAACTTGGCCTGGCTAAAATTATTGAATGAGGGAATTCTTGAATAGGTGGTGTATATACTGAAATAATCATATATTGGAGAGATTGTAAATTCCACATTTTTGTTATTGTGAAAACCATCACATTTAAATAGTGTTAATTCAGCCTTGTCTACTGTAATATTATTTGGTAATAAAGCAATGTTGAAATAAAGTAAACTATAATATTCAAACTGACCGTCACATCCTACTGATAACTTGTAACTATGAATATTGCCATTTGAAATTTTATCTGTCACTGTAAGGCTGTTACTTGCTGGAATCATAAATGAATACAAATATATCACCCCAAATTAAATAATATAATAGATGACCAAAAGCATTTTCATGCTCTGGCCATCTGGTTTATATTATGCTTCAACTATTTGAGCTTCTAAAGCTCCATAGCTAGTTAATGTTACGGTTTCAGTTGCTTCTAATTTTGGAACTATAGCAAGATTTACAGTATCATTAACTGCTAGTACAGCTGTGCCTGATGAATTGTCATAAACATTTGATATAGAGAAGTATTGATGACTAGAGTCGGCTCTGAGAACGTCTAATTGGATAGCCTCAACGTAGGTTGAACCTACAGGTACAGTTCCAGTTATATTAACCACTTGTCCAGAAGCTGTTTGTGGTGTATCAAAATCCACTGATAATGCAGCCATATATTATGCACTTCCTTTGTCTTTATTTATTATAGATATAATCTTCTGTCCAATAATTATAATATTCGGCACTCGTAAAATTGATACTATCCTTTAAAAACGTAAAAATATGTGAGATGATAATAATCAACAAAATAAAAGTAATATTAAAAAATATATTTTAATATCTGTTAGAAAATATAAAATCATATTTGATATACTTATTTGGTTCAAGTGTGAATGGAATATTTAGAAGAGATAGTGATATTGAACAAAATATCTGTTATTGAAAGATGTATAAATGCTGTATGCACTTTTAAGCAAATTTGGAGATGAAATAGGTAGGAGAAAATTAAGTGGGGTGATTCTTTGAAACTTGAAGAAAAATTGGGGATAAAAAAGTTATTATATTACGCACAAGGATTCTATTATGCGTTAAAAGGTGAATTTTTATTTACAGAAGATTGTGAAGCATGGGTGCATGGTCCAGTATATAATAAAATTTATCTGCGATATAAGGCATTTGGATATGATCCTATAAAAAGTGAATGCATTTATAATTTATCAGAAGAAAAACTTTCAGTATTAGACGGAATACTAAAGGCTTTTGGCTGCTATAACGGAAAGGTATTGGAAAAGTTTACTCATTCTGAAATGCCTTGGAATAAAGCTAGAGTTGGCAAAAAGGATACTGAACTTTCAAATGAAATAATCAGTAAGGATTCTATAGCTGAATATTTTACTAATATCGTTAAAAAATATAGTATCTCTAATGTATATGATATAGATATATATAGTTCCACACTTAAAGATAAAGTCCTGTAGTTTTAATATAAATAAATAAATTAAAATATGGTGGAGGTGCATTTCATGGTAAAAATAAAAAAATAGTCACAGTTAAATCTTATCCTAAATTAGATGGTACAAAAGTAAAATCCTATAGAAGATCTACGCCTAATTAATAAATATAAGGGCCTATATAGCTAGCATGACGGGTTTATTTATTATTTTAGAAGAACAGACTCTTGATAAAATCGCTGATAAAATCTTAAAGTTGATGATAGAGAATTATGAAATAAGGTAGTATTATGCAGAATAGAAATATACAGATAACTTGACATATGATGTATAATAAAAATCGTATATAGTGTTTTCAGGAAGACTTTCTTGACAAAAAATGCACAATGTTCTATGGATTGGAGCTAATGATATGAAATATAACAAATTGGCTTCCCCAATACTTAAATGGGTTGGCGGGAAAAGACAATTGCTGCCTGAAATAAGAAAGTACATACCTAAGAAGATATGGACTTATTATGAGCCATTCCTGGGCGGTGGTGCGGTATTATTTGATATACAACCGCAAAAAGCTATTGTGAACGATGTAAATAGTGAGTTGATAAATCTATATCAAGTTGTAAAAGATGATGTAGAAGCATTGATAAAGGATCTTGCAAAACATAAAAATGACGCAGATTATTTTTATGAAGTAAGGTCATGGGACAGAGACCCAAATGTCTATGGAAAACTAACAAATATTGAACGTGCTTCAAGAATACATTACTTGAATAAGACTTGTTATAATGGACTATTTAGAGTTAATCAGGCAGGGCAGTTTAACTCACCTTTTGGAAGATATAAAAATCCGAATATCAAAAATCCAATTACTTTAAGAGCGGTAAGTAAATATTTCAATGAAGCCAATATTGAGTTTAGAAATACTGACTTTGAAGAAGCGGTAAAGGGAATTGGAAAAGGCGCTTTTGTTTATTTTGACCCACCTTATGATCCTGTTTCAGATAGTTCGAACTTTACAGGGTATGCCAAAGGTGGTTTTGATAGAGAAGAGCAAATAAGGCTGAAAAAATTGTGTGATAAGCTGAATGAAAGAGGATTGAAATTTCTTCTTTCAAATGCTTCAACTGATTTTATTCTTGACCTGTATAAAGACTACAGAATTGAAATCATAAAAGCTAAAAGAGCTATTAATTCGAATAGTGATGCTCGTGGAGAAATAGATGAAGTATTGGTGAGAAATTATGATTGGTAAATCTAAAACCCTCAATGATAAAGTTTGGGAAAAGATGTTTTAAAAGTATAATATATGTATGATATTTCAGGGGATAATGAATATCGTTTAATGTATTTGGGAATAAAAAGATGAGTTCTACATTGAGTAGGATTCATCTTTTTGGTTTAAATGCTGGAAATTTGTATGTATTACAGATAAAGCACTTGAAGTCAGTGATTATTTCCAGGGAAGTTAAAAGCATAGAACTGGCACAGGGTATAGGGGACAATGGGACAAAATTGGAATTACAACAGGCTCCATGAATATGCGTGAGTGTTGTGCTAAAAATAATCTTTAAATAGAAACTGTAGACAATGGTATATATTATATAAAAAACACGGACATGGAAACGCTGGTGGACCATGAATAAATTCTGAACAGAAATATAAATTTTGTTATGGAAAGGGATAGGTGATATGGATTATAATAAAGTATAAGGTGCAGTGCTGAAAAGGACAATGAAACAAAACTGAAATATACCGGTATGTTTTATTCACTTCTCCATAAATTCGAAGATGAAATAAACAGAAAATTTCAATTTATATTTAAGGGTGTAGAAACTATAGACAGCTGTATGGCTATTCAGCATATAGAAAAAGAATCAACTAATATGTAATCCCCAATTGACTAAATGCATTAAAAAGCAGAAACAAATTAGTATTTTTAAAGGCAGTGGTTATAGCTGTTATTTTAATCTGTACCATAATAAAGAAGGTTTAGAAAGAGCTATTGCTTTTTGGAAAAGGGTGGTTTGTATGTGGAATAAATCTGAATGCAAATATTTTATATAAAGGTGGAGAGATATATGATATTGGTAATAGATGTTGGAAACACTAATATAGTTTTTGGTGTATTTTCGGAAAAGGAACTGATTGCAGATTGGAGACTTTCTATGAGCAGTGACAAAACATCAGATGAATATGCTGTAATTATTCAGAAACTTTTTTTATATAACAATCTTGAATTATCAGAAATTGAAGGTGTGATAATTTCATCAGTTGTACCAGATGTTATGTATTCCCTTGAGCATATGGTTAAAAAATGTTTTGAAATTAAACCCATAATAGTAAAACACGGGATTAAAACGGGATTAAACATAAAATATGATAACCCTAGGGAAATGGGAGCAGATAGAATTGTTAATGCAGTGGCTGGCATTGAAAAATACAAGAGATCACTTATAATTATTGATTTCGGAACTGCAACTACATTTTGTGCAATTACCATGTCGGCTGATCATCTTGGGGGTGTAATAGTTCCGGGAATAAAGATTTCACTGGAGGCACTTGTGTCAAGAACGGCCAAGCTTCCTAAAGTTGAGCTTTTAAAAACTAACAGGATAATATGCAGGAATACTGTAAATAGTATTCAGGCAGGTCTGGTATATGGATATGTAGGACAAGTAGAATGTATAATTGCTAAAATGAAAAAGGAAATGATATATATGGGTGAGGAAGAACCATTAGTTGTTGCTACAGGTGGATTATCGAAATTAATTTCGGATGAAACTTCTTATATTGATGTAATTGATCCAATTTTAACATTAGAGGGACTTAGAATATTGTATTATAAAAATAAAATATAGGTATCTTTATTAAAATTATATTTATTGCTTATTATAACCATTGGAATTAAGAACAATGGTTTTTTTATACATAAAATTTTGATGCTGCAGTACTGATAAATCTAAAGATTAATTATAATTTAAAGAATATATGAAAACAAAAAATATAAAATACAGGAAGGGATTTTAAAATATATGTAGAATAAATTATTATAAGAGAAAATAGAATTTAATTCTGCAATATGGAATTAGAATAATATTGGAGGGTTTAAAATGAAAAGAAAAATGACTACCCTGGATTTTCAGAAATACAAGGATGAAGGTAAAAGGTTTACTTATGTTACAGCGTATGATTATACAATAGCTTCTATTGTAAATGACAGTGATTGTGAAGTAATTCTTGTAGGGGATTCTCTTGCAATGGTTATGATGGGCTATTCAAGTACTGCAGGTGTAACTATGGAAGAAATGATTCATCATATTAAAACTGTTGTTAAAGGTGCTCCTAATACTTTTATTGTAGGTGATATGCCTTTTGGTTCCTATAATGTCAGCTGTGAACAGGCTATAATGAATGCAAACCGTTTAATAAAAGAAACCGGTTGTGATTGTATAAAACTAGAAGGCGGAGTAGAAATGTCAGATAAAGTTGAATCAATTGTGAAAGCCGGAATACCTGTGATGGGGCATATCGGATTGACACCACAAACATGCAGTCAATTAGGTGGCTTTAGAGTTCAGGGAGGTACGCCTAAAAGTGCTGCAAAGTTAATTGAAGATGCTGGAAGGATTCAGGAAGCAGGCGCTTTTGCCATAGTAGTGGAATGTGTTCCTAGTTGTGTAGCTAAAGTTTTAACTAAAGAGATAAAGGTTCCAATTCTTGGTATAGGGGCAGGGCCTGATGTTGACTGTCAGGTATTGGTTACTCAAGATTTGCTGGGAATGTATGGTGATTTTAAACCAAAATTTGTGAAGCAGTTTGCACATATCAGAAAGGAAATGGCAGAAGGTCTTAATAAATTTCATAAAGAAAGCTTTCAGGGAAGTTTTCCATCACCTGAATTTAGTTTTAATGTAAAGGTGGAAGGGTATTAGGTATATTTTCCTGTAAACAGTAAATAAAAAATTGTATTGGATGAGGAGGATATTGTAATGAAAATAGCTGTAATAGGTGCAGGGGCAATGGGAAGCTTATATGGTGGATATATTTCAAAAGCTTTTGAAAACGTGTACTTGGTGGATGTCTGGAAAGAACATATAGAGGCTATTAATAAGAAAGGGCTAAATATAGATGAAGAAGACAAAAGTATAGTAATATATCCAAAAGCTGCAACTAATGGAGAAGATATAGGATATGTAGATTTGATTATTGTTTTTGTAAAATCTACCAGTACAGAAGAAGCCTTAAATAAAAATTCAGTTCTTTTAGGTCCTGATACTATTGTACTTAGTTTGCAGAATGGGTATGGGAATATTGCCCAGATAGAAAAGTATGTGGATGCGGATAATATTATTGCAGGAACTACGTCACATGGATCAACAATGCTGGGACCAGGACATATTAAACATGCTGGTATAGGAAAAACATATATCGGTTGGGCATATAAGAAGGAAGATAAAAGAATTAATAAGATAGCTGATATTTTAGTGAGAAGTGGATTTGATACTATCATTTCTAATAATATTATGGAGTCTATATGGTCCAAGCTTATAATAAATGCTGGAATTAATGCACTTACTGCAATTTTAAAAGTGGAAAATGGAGAAATACTTAAATATGAGGAAACAAAACAAATAATAAAAATGGAAGTTGGGGAAGCAGTTAAAATAGCAAGGGCTTCAGGTGTTTTTCTAAATGAAGATGATATGTATAAAAGGGTTATAAAAGTTGCAGGGGATACTTCAAAAAATAAATCTTCCATGCTTCAAGATATATTAAATAAGAAAAAAACTGAAATAGATAATATCAACGGAGCTATTGTAAAAGAAGGAAAAAAATATTCCATTGATACTCCTGTTAATCTTGTACTTACTAATCTTGTTAAATCAATTGAATAAAAAATATATAATATGATTGATAAAGGAAACTGCCATTGTAGGATGAAGATATGGTAGTTTCGCTTTTTCAGCTATGTCTAAATGATGTTAATAAGCTATAGCTTATTTTAGAATTCCATTCAACTATATGGTATAATATAAAATTATAATATAATTTTCATCAGATTGTAATAAGAGGAGGAGCATTGTGCAGCAAAAAAGCGATTATAATATAAATTCCCTGATTAAATCCATGAAGATATTGGAGTACCTGCTGGAAAATGGTGAGATGAGTATATTAGAACTGTCAAATACATCTAATATTGGCAAGAGTACAGTACATAGGATATTGGGAACCTTTAAATCCATTGGTTATGTTGATCAGAATGTGGAAAACAGTAAATATTATGCCACACTAAAAATATTTGAATTGGGAAATAAAGTTGTCAATAGAATACCATTAAAAAAAATAGTAAGACCATATATAGAAGAACTGTATGAAAAATGTCATGAAACTGTAAATTTTGCAGTTATAGATAAAAATGAAATAATATTTCTAGACAAGATAATTACAAGAGAGCCCTTAAGAATAGAATTGGAAGTGGGCAAAAGAGTACCTGCTTATTGTAGTTCCCTTGGTAAAGCAATTTTAGCTTTTAGACCTAATCTTGATATTTCACAATTTAATTTTCATAAGATAACAAATAACACTATAGATTCTCTAGAAAAATTTGAGGATGAGTTAGTTGAGATAAGAGAAAAAGGGTATTCAATGGATAATGAAGAATATATTAATGGATTAATATGTTTGGCGGTACCAATAAAAAATCAATTAAATAATTCAATTGGAGCTATAAGCATTGCTACACCGGCTGTTAGATTGAATGAGGAAAAAAAGGATTTGTTTATCAAGTTACTAAAGAAAACTTCTTTGAAAATAATGGAACACATTAGGTATTAAGATTCAATTCCGGACTATTATTTACTACATTGACAGCTGCAAATATTGGTGCAGGTCCTACCGTTGTATTACAGGTCTGGCATAGGAATCTGGTATATTGTCAGTGTGGATATTACTGGAATATGACAATGGAACTAAGCTGGAATGTACCAGCTTGCTCTATGTATTATTGGATAAATTCGGAGATAAAATAAGCAAAAAAATGTCAGTAGATTTGGTTTTTACACAAATCTACTGACATTCTCTAATGGGTATAGATTTAGTTTTCATATAAATCTATACCCATTAGTATATTTCTAACTATTTTGCAAGTTCATATATTGTATGAGCATATATTTTAGCATTCATTATTAGGTCTTCGATTTCAATATATTCATTAGCCTGATGGTCAAGATCTGGTTTCCCCGGGAATATTGGCCCAAATCCAATTATATTTGGAAGTTCCTTGGCATAAGTCCCTCCGCCTATTCCATAAGCTTTTCCTTCCTTACCTGTCTGCTCAGTATAAACATTGAGAAGAGTTTTAACCAATTTACTGTCTTCCGAGAAATAAAGAGGTTCATCAGCTTCTACTCTTTCTATTTTTGCACCGCATTCCCCAAATTTCTTGGAAAGGGTGTCCATGATTTTTTCACCTTTCACAGTAACAGGATATCTTATATCCAGCCATAGATCTGCCGCCTCTTCATTGATCTCGGCAACTCCTACATTCAGCGACAATTTTCCTGATGGTTTATCTTCACAAGCTATTCCAAGGGAAGTGCCTTCTGTTTCAAATCCAATATATTTATTGAAAAGATTTATATAGTCTGCAAGAGGACAGGATCCCTTTGCAACAGTTCCCAAGAAGTCAAAGGTCTGCATTATTGCATTCTTTCCTAATTCAGGCATACTTCCATGAGCACCTACTCCAAATGTGTGCAGAACTACATCATTCTTTACAACTTCAGCTTTCATATTAAAGCCTTTTTTATCTGAAAATTCCTTTACTGCTTTTATAATGCCTTCAGTATCCTTTGCGGCTATTACAGTTTCACATTTGTCAGGTACCATATTGGGCCTTATTCCACCTTTTAATGATTTAATTGCAATTCCGCAATTACAAGGACTTAATTTTTTAACAACGTGAAATCTTCTTATACCCTTTTCAGCATTTATAAGTGGATACATGGCATCTGGTGTAAATCCAGATACTGGGGCCTTTTCTTTTTTATTATAGACATGCATCTCGGAACTTCCTGTCTCTTCATTTGTTCCAAAAATAACCCTTACTTTTTTTGAAAGAGGTATTTTAAGATCCTTTATGGCCTTTAATCCAAAAAGAGCTGCAATTGTCGGACCCTTATCGTCCAGTGTACCTCTTCCAAAAATCTTGCCCTCATGAATTTCTGCTCCATAAGGCGGGTGAATCCAATTATCTCCTTCCGGTACCACATCCATATGTCCCAAAACTGCTACATAATCTTTTCCCTCACCATATTCTGCATATCCATAATATCCTTCTTTTTCTTTATATGTGCTGAACCCAAGGTTAGCTGCAATTTCAAGAGCTTTGTCCAGTGTTTTTCCAACGCCTTCGCCAAAAGGCATACCTGATTTTCCTTCATCCTGAGTACTTTTAATTTTAACTACTTCCTGAGTTGCCTTAATCAGCTCTTCTTTCATTTCATCAATTTTTTTATTAAGTTCCATTTATATTCCCCCTTGTTTTTGATGGCTTTTTATCAAGTGAAATTTATATTTATTATGATCATTGTATACTTTTTTATATATTTTTTCAATATAAGTGAATTTTTTATTGAATAAACCTGCTTTACATGATAAGCTTTATTCAATTTTCTAAATAAATTCCAGATCAGAACTATATCTGAATGACTATTAAAAAAGTTTCAGCTCATTTGCAATTTGGTCATTTTTATTTTCCATACCACATAAGGGGGAAAATAGAAAAACCACCAGCTTAGCTGATGGAATGTTATTCAAATATCAATTAACTCATGACTATTCCGCCGTCAGTAATATAAGCCTGTCCTGTAATGTAATCTGAATTAGGTGAAGCCAGGAAAGATACTAGATCGGCTACATCTTCAGGTTTTTGGGGTTTTTCCATTGCTATCTGCTTGCAATATTCGGAAAAAGCCTCTCCTTTTTTAACACCAAGATAAGGTGCCAGACTTTCGTCAATTTGTTCCCACATATCTGTGGCTACAATACCAGGACAATATGCATTTACTGTAATTTTAGGAGCTAATTCACGTGCCAGTGCCTGTGTAAAGCCTCTTACGGCAAATTTGGTTCCACCTAATTATATAATGAAAAATATGGAATGTCAAACATTAAATGGAAGAACACAATTAAAAAAAGGAAGTGTCCCGGAAGGAGTTGGAGGCTTTTTTTATTTATATATACTAAAGTATTTTAGATAAGCTGCCGATAAATTAAGAGAATAAATAAAACGAAGGTTAAGTAATGATAATGGCTGTTATTTATATCATGGATTATTTGGAGGAAAAACTGTGATTATAAGAAAAAAATTTATATTTGGTTTTATATTGTCAATTATTCTTGGATTTACCTTATCATACAGGGTTAGTGCCTCTGCTCCCATTACAAAGAGACTGGCAGGTGCAGACAGGTATGAAACCTCTTTAAAAGTTGCACAGGATGGATGGTCTTCCTCCTATTATGCTGTTTTGGCCTGCGGAGAAGATTATCCGGATGCATTGAGTTCCGTGCCTCTGGCAAAAAAATATGATGCACCTGTACTTTTGAGCCATAGAAATTATGTAGATAGTTATATAATTGATGAAATGAAAAAACTTAATGTAGGCAGGGTATTTATAATAGGGGGAACAGCTTCCATAAGTGACAACATAATAAACCAGTTGAGTTCCATTGGAATACAGACGGAGCGGATAGGAGGAACTGACAGATATGATACTTCAGTAAAAATTGCTGAAAAGTTTGGAAAAGTCAATACTCTTATGGCAGCTACAGGGCAGGATTATGCTGATGCTGTGTCCATAGGAACGGCAGCTGCAGCAATGGGTGTTCCTGTGATTTTGCTGCCTAAGGATGTTATGCCCGATAGTACAAAAAAATACATAGAAGCTCTAAACACCACAATAAATGCGGATTATAACAATCCTCAGAAGGGACAAACTTCTGACGGCAGTAATCAGGGACAATTTAGAAACATGAAGGTGTTCGTAGTAGGAGACAACAGCGTGATAAGTGATAACGTGATCAGGGAATTTGAAAATACATTCAGGGATGATGTCAGCGACCAGCAATTTGGAAATGTAGAGAGAATAGGCGGTGCAGACAAATATGAAAGAAATATAAATGTAATAGCAAGGTTTGTTGAAAACTACAATACATCAGGAGATTATACAAGCAGCGGTGATCTTTTCAGCATGAATAATTTGTATATTGCTTCAGGAGATGGATTTGCCGATGCACTGTCTGGTGCAGCTGAAGCTGCAAAAAGCAAATCTCCTGTTATTCTTTCAGCATCGTCAAATTTGGAGCTTATAAAGAATTTTATTTTAACTAAAATACCTGATGACAATGAGGATAATGATGTGCCGGAATATCTTACAATTTTGGGAGGACAGCTGGTGCTGCCGGATACCAGGGTAAATGATATCTTTGGGACTTTGCTTGGAGATGAAAATGTCAGTACGGGAGATTCTTCCGTAACGGATTTTAAAGACAGCAACCTGGAAAAACTTATAAGGAAAAAAGTTGGGAAAACCACAGGTACTCTGAATTATTCTGATTTAAAGAATATTACATCCCTTGATTTAAGCAATGAAGGAATAACTAATATTGCCGGATTGGAAAATTGCACAAATTTAAGCAGCCTGGATTTAAGCTTCAATCAGATAAGCAGTGTGAAACCACTTTTTAGACTGTACAACCTTCAGGATTTGAATTTGAGTCACAATAAAATATCCGATGTATCCTATTTGTCCAATATTACAGGTTTGAAACAGCTGGATTTAAGTGATAATGATATAAGTACATTGTCATATTACAGAAAAGATTCTAGTGATGATGATTCGGATGATGAAGATAAAGTGAGCGGCAGTGTATTCAAATATATGACCGGTTTAACTTCCTTGAATTTAAGTAATTCCAATGTAAGCGGGAGTTACAGCTATAAAAATTCAATAGACAGTTCAGATCTTGACAATTTGAAAGGATTGACAAATCTTGTTTCACTTAATTTAAAGGGGACAAATATAGGAAGCCTTGCCAATCTTGAAAAGATCACATCTTTGAATACTTTGAACTTAAGCAGCAGCAGCGTGTCCAATTTAAATTCGCTGGAAAAACTGACAAATTTGACCTGGCTGGATTTAAGTGATAATGACAGCATAGATGGAGATGATCTGAAACCGCTTCAGGATTTGACAGAACTTAAATATTTGAATTTAAGCGGTAATGATATAAATAAACTTACTTATTTGAACAAACTTTCAAATCTGACCACTTTGTATCTGGAGGATAATCCTATTTTGGATTATACACCTATATTACCTTATGAAAAATCTCTTTACTATAGGGATTTCGACATAAATAACATAAGCGGACAAACTGTGTATTCTTTAGATGATACTATTAATGCCCAAATAAAACAGCAGATAAATGATTTTCAGATTTCCTACAATTACAGCAATTATGACAAACTCAAATTCAGGGTGCTCTATGGTTCTTATGGAACTGGAGCTTATAGCGGAGTTCTTGAGAATCTAAAAAATGAGTCCCAGTGGCTTAATGAAAAAATAACCTATGGAGGATTAAGTGACGAGCAGCTCAGGGATGTAAGACTGGATCTTTCAAATACCCAAAATGAAATTGCAGACATAAGTAAAAAAGATGAAATGAACATGAAGGTAAAGAGTCTGGAAAATCAACTTTCTACATCTTACAATGCTTTAGATATGGAGAGAATCATAAACAGGATCAACTATATATATTCCGATTATAGATATGATTATTACAGGAATTTGGCAGATAGGGCTTCTGAGGATGTACAAAATATAGAGGCACGGATTCAGACTATTGGATTGCAGAGTCCGGGGTACAGCAGCAGCAATATCATTGATGATCTTCAAAATACACTTGAGCAGAGACAAAAGGAGAGAAATTTTGCACAGGAAAAGATAACCATGTACGACAATTATAGAAATTTTTTCAATGCTGTTGGTGAAGTAATTGATGAAAACTGAAGAAGGGAGTATCTTTATAAGTTATGAGCAATTTTAAAATGAAAAAAGTACTTAAAAGCAGAAGACTTGCCTTTTTGGTTGCAGCAGCTGCAGTAGCGGCATTTATGGGTACTGCAAAGGTGTATGCATCTCCGGCAGTTGACAGATATGGCGGTTCAAGCAGATATGAGACAGCGGCAAAGCTCTGTGATGCAGGGTGGAGTACAAACACCGATTATGCAGTGCTGGTAAACGGGGAAAATTATCCGGATGCTCTTTCAGCGGCACCCCTGGCAAAAAAATACAATGCACCAATACTTTTAACCGGCTATAATAATCTGAATCCATACACATCTTCGGAACTTACCAGGCTGAATGTAAAAAATGTATTTGTAATCGGCGGCAAGGCAGTGGTGTCCCAGAGTATAGAGGATTCTCTCAAAGCCAGGGGAATGAAGGTTACTAGAATAGGCGGCAGTGATAGATATGATACGGCATTGAAAATAGCCGCAAAAATTGGGAAAAGCAGTGAAGTGGCTGTAATAAATGGAAATGATTTTAGAGCTGGAATGACAATAGCCTCCATAGCTGCTTTGAAGGGAATGCCTGTAATACTTACTGAAGGAGATTATATGCCTGAAGGAGTGAAAAAGTATCTTGGAAAATCTTCTAAATTTGATCAGATATATGTAATAGGAGATGAAAATACTATAAGCAGCAGTATTTTAGAAGGTATTTCCAATGTGAGAAGAATAGGTTCAGGGAATGCATATGCCAGAAATGTAAGTGTAATAGAGGCTTTTAAAAATGAAGTGAATACAGGAACCCTTTATGTGGCGTCTGCCAGGGATTTTCCTGATTCATTGGGAGCATCTGCACTGGCTCCTCAGACTTCCTCACCGGTACTATTTGTAGACAGCCCGTTGGATCAGGCTACAGCTGATTTTCTCAAAACCCACATAATAAATGATTTGAGAATAATGGGAGGGGAGCTGTCTGTAAGTGATGATCTGGAGAAAGCAGTTATCAGCCTTCCACTGCAGGTGGGAAATACGGACAACATGACGGATACCATATGGCAGAACGAGAAGTATACTCCCAGTGCTACCATGATGATAACGGCTACGGACGGAACCAAAAAGGAGATGGCTGTGGATTGGAACCTGACCCAGGTAAATACAACAAAGCCGGGCATTTATACTTTCAAGGGAACTGTAAAGGGAACTGACAAAATTGTATACACCACTCTTACTGTAAAACCACTTCCTTACAAGATCGATGATTTGGAGGATACGGCAGTGAGCAGGGAAAAATTTGATCTCCCAACTACAATTTCAGCCCAGATGACAGATGGTACTACAAGTCAGGTACCTGTATCCTGGGATTATGGAACACAGTCGGGAAACAAGCCTGGAGTTTACGTGTTTTATGGAACGGTGGATAAATACAGCAAAAAGGTAAAGCTTACACTTACAGTTGCTGACAGCGGTGAAACAGTGAAGACCATAAAGTCCATAGACAATATAAAAGTTACTGTAAGCGACAAATCTTCATATACACTGCCTTCTGAGGTTCCGGCAACAATGAGTGACGGTTCCGTTCAAAGCGTCAGGGTAACCTGGGGGGATGAAAACCAGTATGCAAAAGGTGTCTATACTTATTCCGGAACTGTGGATGGCTACAGCAAGAAGGTAAATCTCATGCTTATAGTTACAGGAGAAGGCGGACAAGATCCTAAAGATCCAAATTATCCGGATAATCCAGGGGACAATGATGCATCAGATCTTGGAGAATTGCAGGCTATAATTCAAGGAGAGGCATATCCTTCTACTGTAGTGGATCCAAAGACCAAAAAGCCTGTGAAGGTGACCTGGACAAAGGCTATTAATATAGATGCAACTTATGTGGATAAAGAAAATGTAGATGATTGTAGAATTTCAGAGGTTACCCTGGAGGGTACCATAGGAAACAACACCAAAGTCAAGGCTACAATAGGAATAATTCCAAGGATACTTGGAATTACAACCAAAAATAATACGAGCAATACTTTAATACCGGTAGTTATACCTATAAGAAATACTGGAATTTACAATATGTCGGAAGCTACAGATGAACTGAGAGCCGTTATAATAGATCCTGTGACTGGAAACAGGGTTCAAAAGAAAGTTACTGTTCTTTTGTGGAATCCTCCTTATGTAAGTGTTGGAAATTCACAAAATTACAATGTTACAGCAACTATAAATAATTATATAAATTCAAAAGGGACCAATACATTGGATGTTACTTTACAGGTTCAACACTAAAAATTTGTTGTAACTGTGCGAATATAGTAATAATTATTAAAAAAACGGGGAGGAATATAATTGAAGAAAACAAAATTGCTGGTTATGACTGCAGCTGTGATGCTTGGGCTAAGTACTGCAGTGTATGCCAAACTGCCGGCAAATTCATTGATAGTTGGAAATAATGTTTATGACATGGGTTATCTAAATAATTCAGCCAATTTGGCCAATATAAACGACCAGCTTATGAATAATCCGGGAAAAATATATTATGTAGGAGGCGACGGTGATGCAAAGGATATATTCAGCAATTCTCCAGAACCTGAGGAAAAAATTGTAGCATATTCAGGTGGTGTATTGACTTATTATAATGCTTCAGGAGTAAAGAAAAAAATTGTCAAGGGTGCAGACGGTAAGTTTGCAGACCCTACTGATGTAAATACAAGCATGTATGCCATAGTGAATGTAACTTATAATCAAATAGCTACAGGATTCAACATATATACGGTAAAGGTGTCGGAAATGTCCGGAGTTAAAAACGCAGCATATTTTAAAGTGGGGGACAGTGCAGTTACACCTCTTACAGATACTGTTACTTATATAGGAAACAATTTACTGGGAAATGGATCCATACTTTCCATATATGACAGTGATGGAATTACGGAACTTGCCAATGGATATATAAATTTTAACCAGGGTACATCTACATCAGGAAGTTTTAATTCTTCTGTAATTCTGGCTGCAACTTCCGCATTGGATCCAACCTATGACACTGTTCACGGCAACACTGCCTCTAATTTGGCCAACACCGGTTTTGCAGCTGTGGATGAAGACGGCCAGTGGATTTATTATGAAAATACTGCAGACAAAAACAAACTTTACAGAAAAAGTGTTACAGGTACTGAAGACAGCGTTATAGGAAATGATGAGGTCCAGTATATAAATGTAGTGGAGGACTGGGTGTATTACAGCAATTACAGCGACAGCGGCAGAATATACAAAATAAGAACTGACGGAACCCAGAGACAGAAGGTTTCCGATGATGAGATGGCTTCCTGCTTGAATGTAGTAGGTGACAAAATCTACTTTATAAATGGTTCTGACAGGGGAAGAATATATGTGCACGATTCCCAGGGCAGCAGACAACTGCTGTCTGATACTGCTGAATGTTTAGGAGTAGGAGATAATTTTTTATTTTATATAAATGCTTCTGACGGAAACAAGCTGTACAGCTACAATTTGATGAACAACTCCAAAACCAGATTAAGCGATGTGGATACGGAATTTATAAGTGTTGCAGGTGATTATCGTATTTTTTACACAGGGAAAGATGGAAAACTCTACACCTCCATGGGGACGTATACCAAGAATCCCACTCCCCTAAGCATAATTACAAATGTTCCCCAAAAAGGAAAGGGAAATACAAATTTAAATGGACAGATTGACAAGGCCACTGTTATACTGGGGCTGGACTATGACAATATATACTATATAAGTTATGTAGACAAGGGTAAAATATACAAGCTTGACAGCACTGGAAACGGCTATAAGGTAGTGGATGACTCCGCAAGCTATATGAACATAGCAGGTGATACCCTGTATTATATGAAATCTGAAAAAGCCTATGTCATATCCAGGGATTCCGATGGAACTGCAAAGGGCACTGCTGTGACAAAGCCACCATTAAGTGAGAAAGTAAAGTATGTATATGAACTTCCTACATATTCTACAGATGATATAGCAAAATTCAGTTTTCCTGAAAGGGTTTCTGCCATGATGAGTGACGGAACCATCCGCCAGCTGGTGGTAAACTGGGATAAGGACAACCCTAAGATACAAAAGGGAGTATATAACTTTTCAGGGACAGTACTTGGCTATGGTACAAAGGTTACTATGAGCGTAGCCCTTGATTCAGGTACGGTAAATGCAAATAATATAACAGCTGTAAACAACATAGGCAAAAATGACAGTGTAACGGTAAATGGTGCAAATACTAATTTAAAACCTGGAGATGTAATAAGTCTATACGGCAGTATGTCCGATACCAAGCCTATGAAGACTGCAGCAGTTAACAGCAGTTACAAAGCTGTTTTGTCAGGCCTTGATCTGGATCCTGAGGGAACAGTCCTATATGTAACTGTAACTTCCAAGGACAGGGCAGAGGGAAGCAAAGTTGCAGTGTATTGTCCTGCTGAGGCACCTTCCGGATTTTATGTTGATGCACAGAATCAGCAGATAAATGGATTGAAGCCGGGCAAAAAATATAAGATCTACATAAACGACGAAAATCCAGATGGAACAACTCCGGCGCTTCCAGAAGATTATGTGGAGGCTGCAGCAGATGAAAAGGGCAGCATAACTGTAAGCAACATGCAGTCCAAGATACTTGGCAGTTCAGACAAAAAACAGATGCTTAGATTGGTGATTGAAGGAAATGTGGACAGCAAACCGTCACAGCCAATAGAAATAAGCAAGGCAGCAGTACCGGATTCTGTATACATAGATCTGGTTTATGGAAGAATCGTAGGAAGTACCCCAGGAATGCAGTACAGGTACAATACAGATGACTGGAAGGATTGTCAGGGAGGAAGTACATCTATTTCAACCACACTGTCCCTGCAGGTTCAGCTGAAGGTAAAGGCGGATGGACCTGTAATGGAAAGTGATGTGGCAACCTATGGCCTTTTCCCTGTACCTGAAATAACAGGAATTGAAAATGGAAAAATCTATTCCACCGGAGAGTATGCCGACGGAAAGAGCACATTCCCTGAGGTAAGCTGGAACAGCGATACGGACAATATAAAATATACTGCTTTACTTGCTAAAAAGGACGGCGCTGTAGTGGATGACAAAGTGACTCCTTCCACTTTGCTGGGAGATTTGAAGTCACAGGGAGATGGAGACTATGTATTAAAAGTAACTGGAACGAAAACAGATCCTAAAATGAATCCGTCTAGTGTTTCAAACAGCAAAACTGTGAATTTCACAGTTAATTCAGCTGCACCTTCAAAGGTGGATATAAGCTTTGCAGAAAAACCGGGGTCGGATGGAATAACTTATTACGAAGCTACTCCTCAGTGGATGGATCTTGGAGGCACATATAGTTCAGTTCAGCTTATTAGGACAAAAGAAGCTGAGGGAACCGCTGGGAATGTAATCTATACTGACATACCAAATCCTGCTACAGTGGCCTTTGTTCCGGGAAATACCATAACCCAGGATGGAGAGTATAAGCTTATTGTAACTACTACCAGCAGAGAAAATGGAGCAGTCAGTACTGCGGAAAAGACATTCAGAGTTGATCCTATTGACAGGGCGGTTTCACCTGATGTAACAGTAGTGTCCAGCGGTGGAATTTATACATCTGCAGTAACGCCTGTAATTACAGATAAAGAAAACTGTACTACAAAGGCAGCTATAATGCTGAATGGAAATTCCATCCCATATACTTCTGGAAGTACTTTGACTGTTAATGGTCAATATGTACTTGTACTTGATACTACAAACAATATAAACGGAAGTACGAAAGAGACAAAGATTCCGTTTACTATAGATGATGCAAATAACAATATGTCTCAGGAGATAGATAGCAGTGATGTTACAGTAAACAACAATCCTTCTGGTGATGATACCTTGGAGGTATCCAATATACCATACGAATCTAAGGTCAATGTATACAATATGGCAGGTAATTTAATAGGTACTGCAACCAATAAGGGATCAACAGGTTCTGTGAATGTGACTGTAACGGGAGGAATATCGGCTGGAGATACCGGTGTATATGTAACCAGGACGGATTCGGGAAAACAGGAGAGCAACAAAGTAAAAATACCTGTAACCTTAGTGCCAAATATAAAATCAATTTCTCCGACAATATTTACTGAAACACCGGATAATGATGGTTCTATTTCTGGAATTGGCACAGATGGTCTGGCAACTCAGATGATAACATTAGAAATACAGAATGGTACAATAAATGAGGGTATAAGAAACTCAGATGTAAATGCAGAAAATCTGCCTGCAGGTCTGGATTATACTGTAGAAAAACTGGATGATACCCATGTGGGAATAAAAATTACAGGGAAAGCTTCCGCAAACAGCAAATCGGACAGTATAAGCAATCTGACATTTACCATAAATTCATCTGGTATGTCTGCTGTAACCGGTGGAACTGTTAAGGATGTTGTTACAACTCCAATTACCATAAATTTTAGTGATTAGTTGGAATAAGTTATACAAAACAGTCCTAGTAATAGGGCTGTTTTTAAAGATAATATTTAGGGAGGTCAAAAATTGAAAATTATAAAACACAAAGCTTTGATTTTTGTTTTAACAGTGTTTTTTTGTACTTTCTGTGGTGCTTCAGGTGCTTTGGCTGCAGAAAATTACAATGACATGGGTACAAAAGTCATAAGTGATTCTAAAAAAATCTGGATATTGAAGTTCAACAGACCTGTGGATATTGACTCCTTGAAAAGCAGTATAACTGTAAAGGATACTACAGATGGAAAAAATATCAGCGTAAGTGTTTCAGCAGGAGATGACGAAAATTCCGCAAAGATAAACCCACCTTCAGCAGGCTATGAAGCCAAGCATAATTATAGTCTTGTTGTAGAGAAAAATGCCAGATCTAAAAGTGGGAAGAACTTGTCCAAGTCCGTGGTGCTTAATTTTGCCCTAAATGCAAACCCAGTGACCCCTGTACAGCCAGGAGGAGGTGCTGCTGGCGGAGGCGGTGCTGCTGGTGGAGGCGGAGGAGGTGCTGGCGGAGGCGGCGGCAGTACTCCTGATGATGCTGAAAAATATACTATTTCCGCCAATGTGGAAGTATCCCCTATTTTAAAAGAAATTAAAAAGATGACTATATCCACAAATTTACCCGGTGTCACCCAATATAAAATAGATGGTAATAGTAAATTTTTTGACATTGGAAAAGAATCGGCTTCAATTGTAGTAAATGATACAGTTCAGATTTATTTATGTGATGAAAATGGGTATCTTCTGGGAACTTGTAATCTTGATGTAAGCTCTACAAAAAATAATATCAGCATTGAGGTAGAGCAGATATAATTTGGAAAAGAGGGTAATCCTCTGGGGAGTGTTAAAACAAGGAGGATAAGGTATGATAGATTCAATTTCATCTATGGATAATGGAAGAGGCATAGTTGGTATGAAAATTGGGAATTCTACTGATTCACAAGTAAAAGCACTGAGAAGTCAGGAATCCTCAGTACAAAAGCAAATAGAAAGTATAAAAAATGGCAGTGCCGATATAAAAACCAAACAGCAGCTAATAGAGCCATTGGAGGAGCAGATACAAAATATTGAGGCACAAATCCAACAGCTGCAAATAGAGAATATGAGTAAGGATGATTCTGTGAATGATAAAGATTCTTCAGTTAAGAGGAATAAACAAGATGTATCAGGTAATATGGGAGGCAGTATTGAACTTTCACGAGATGCTTTATTTTTTAATCTGTCAAATATGTATACACAGATTAAAAGTGCTAATTCTGTGAGAAAAGATATGGAAGGAAAAGCTAGTGAATTGAAGTCTGATGCTAAACTTGATTCTATGACTGGAACTGGAAATGCATATATGGTTAAAAAAGAAAGTCATGAGGCTGCTTCCTTTAAGGGCAAGGCAATTGGCTTGGAGTCCAAAATTGGCAGGGTAAACCATGTTCTGAATGAAAAAATAAAAAGTACGGCGGATAAAATGGAAGAACTGAGCAATAACGGTGTCAATAAAATTAATGATGATAAGAAAAGCACTGATAATAAAATTCCAGACAGCAATCTAAAAGAAGATGATGAAAAACAAGTGGATACATTTGCATAATTATTAGGGCAGCTGTTATTTGAAAAAAATAATCCCCTCGAGGGAAGTTACTACCTGGGAGGAAGTGACCAAAATTGACCATCAGTTAGTGCTGCAGCTAATTGATGGTCTTGATTTTTGCTTAAATTATCCTTCTAATCTATTTTTTTGCAAAGGGTTTTGGAATTTTGCCCTATATCCACAGTGTTCCTATATTCAACTCTTTCAATATTACAATTGGGTCCTATTACAACATTATTTCCTCTTACTATTTTGGAATCCGTATTTTCAAGATAAATATCGTCTCCTTCAATTACATCTGTTATAAGTTTTGCATAATTGGAAAACAAATTTATCATTTTAATAAACAAATTGCTTGATCCTGCTTTTACCTGTATGTTTTCTCCGCCTATTTCTTTGGCTCTGCATTTCCCATACATTTCTACATCTATATCATCTGCATTTAATAATCCACCTATATTAAAATTTCCTCTTACATTAAAATTTTCTGCTTCACAGTCACCATTTATGGATATTGAACCTGATATTTGCACATCTTCAGCATTTAAATTATTTTCTATGTGTGTTGAACCGCTTACCTTAACTTTTTTGGAAATTATATGGCCCAATATGTGGGAGGATCCACTTACAGACAGTTCTTCTGAATCAAGGTTTCCGCATATTTTAGTGCTGCCGCTGATTCCAAATATCCTGGACTTTACATTTCCCTTTGCAGTGGAAGAGCCTGAACATTTATAATAATTACAATTTATATTCCCGTCTATTTTAACTGAACCGCTGATTTTTACTTCATTATAACTTCCACCGTTTATTGATCCTGATCCGGATATTTTTATATCCGATAATTTATTCTCCATTTTAATACTTCCTCTCATTTATAATATCAATTTAGATTTTAATTTTTCCACACATTCTCCAGTATTTATTTTTAATACCAGAACTGCTTCATCTTCAATATATATTTCATTTGGTATCCTCATAAGAAGACATATTCCTATGCCAAGTTTTCTTATAAGAACTACATCAAAATATTTACCATCAAAATTTTCATAGTTTTTTCCCAAAGTATGAAGTACCAATTTAGCTTCTTCCAAACTTGCTTTACCGGACTTTATGAACTTGTCTGCAATAGTCATAAATAAAATCTGATTAAAATAAAATCCGCTTATTTCTTTATGTATACTCTTGTATAAATCTATTGTCTGTTTTGAAACAATGTTCTTTTTCAATATATCTTTTTCTTCCAGAAATGTTTGAAAAAAAGTTGGAGAAAAGATATCAGCAAGTTCATCTAAAGATACATCATCTTTAAAGCTCTTGATTTTTTTTATTCTATCCAGTATTTTATCCCTTGGAAAAAATGTTTCTTGTCCTGTAAAACTTGACCTTTTTATGAACCATTCTTCTGGTATCAACTTTTTTCTTTTCCATCTGTATAGTTGTCCATAGGAAATATCCATTAGTTTCAGCAGATCTTTTTTAGAAATTAGGTTTTCTTCTTTCATGTCTCATTCTCCTCACTAATTTCTTGAATAAAATCAGTGTAACATAACATTGTTACGCAGTCAAGAAAATTTATTGTTGGCTTTATCTATCACAGTCATATAATAATTTAAATAATATATCACTGTGATAGATAAAAATAGAGGTGAAGTTAATTGGCAAAAGTAAATAAGACAAAATATGCTCTTTTGGGAGTTCTAAGTATAATGTCCGGTTCAGGGTATGACATTAAAAAATTTTGTGATTCCTCCATAAGCCATTTTTGGAATGAAAACTATGGACATATGAAAGACAGTAAAGAAATATTAAAAAAAATAACTTCTGCAGGGACTTGAGTTGAAAAATTGTGAAATTTTCTCCACTTAAGTCCTTTAAAGGTTATTCATTATTATACGATAATAAGGTAAATTGTAAAGACAGGGGTGATGCGGCTGAATTTTTAAAGTACAACTAATAAAAACTATAATTAATATTACGGGAGAAAATATCAACAGTCTGTTTGATTTAAGTAAAGAATTATTGGCTTAAGATCCATTTTCATCGTAAAAGTTACAGTAAATAATTTAATCTAAGTTGTAGAAAGACGGGGGTAATAAATATGGAAATTAGAAAAAAAATGCCGTTGTTTATACTGCTTATAGTAGTAATTCCGATAGTTATTATAAGTTCAGCAGTTTATTTCTGGAATTCCAGATCGATGCTTAAAAAAAGTAAAAGCAATATGTCCATAAGTGCAAATCTGGTTTCAAATCATGTAAGTGATATTATAAAAAATGAACAAGATCAGGTATATATGCTGTCACAGGAGAATGAAATTATAGATGCGGCTAAAGAAAGGCAGCAGGGAAGCCGTCAGGATTTTCTGAATGCTTATGGTTATGATAAAAGTCCTGCTGATTTGATATTGGAAAGAAAATTTAAGCGGTTTCAAAATCATGAACATCTTTCTTTAATTGATCCTGATGGTATAGTGATTTGTGACAGTAATCCGGACAATATAAAAGTAGATTTGAGCAATAGAGACTATTTTAAACAGGCAATGTCAGGAAAAGAATATGTAAGTGATACTATACTTTCAAAAATAAATAAAAAATCTGTGGTCGTTTTTACTGCTCCGGTAAAAGATGAAAATGGAAAGGTTATAGGTGTTGTAGGTGACGCTGTTTATACAGACTTCTTTACAAATAGTCTGTCTAAGATAAAATTTGGTTCTACAGGATATGCCTACATGGTGGACAATAAGGGTATAATGTTGTCTCATCCGGATAAAAATAAAATACTAAAACCTGTGGAGAACAGTATTATAAAGCAGGCGGCTGATAAAATAGAAAAAGGGCAAAGTGTTGAAAGTGATGTGCAGCTATATAAATATGATGGAGATGAAAAGTTATCAGGATATGTTGTAATACCGGGTGTCAGATGGATTCTAACCACATCACAGAGCATGAGTGAGGTTAATGAAGACACCAGAAATATCTTATTTATAAACTGCATAATTGGAATAATTACAGTATTGCTGGCTGTTTTAATTGGATTAAAGTTTTCTTCAGGCATTACTGTGTCTCTTGGAAAATTACTGGCTTTAATGGATAGGGCATCTAAAGGGGACATTACTGTAAGATCAGATATATCAAGAAGTGATGAAATAGGAAAGTTAAGTACTGGTTTTAACAAGATGATTCAAAGTTTATCCGATATAATTAAAAATGTGAAAAATAATTCTGCAGATGTAGAAGAACAATCCATTAATTTATCTTCAGTTTCAGAGGAAATGGCATCTTCTTCACAAAATGTGGCAGATTCCATACAGGAGGTAGCTAAGGGAGCTGAATCTCAAGCAGAAGATTTGGTAAAAATCAATTCAATAGTAAATAATTTTGCAGTGGAAATTGAAAATATTGTGGAATCCATAAAGGAAATGTATAAAAATATTGGAGATATAAATGGAATGTCCGTGAATAGTAATGATAAGATGAAAATTGTAAAAGGTTCAATTAACGATGTAAGTAGTTCATTTAAGGATTTTCTGAAAAAAATTGATAACTTGGACAAGGGTATAAAACAGATAAACAGTATTATAGATATTATAAATGATATAGCGGATCAGACCAACCTTCTGGCCTTAAACGCTTCAATAGAATCTGCCAGGGTCGGAGAGGCTGGAAAGGGTTTTGCTGTAGTTGCAAATGAAATAGGAGAATTGGCGGAGCAATCTAAAAAATCCGCTAAAAATATAAGCACTTTAATAGGAAATATATCTGGTGATACAAAATTGATGGTACAATCTACAGGACTGATGAATGAAGAATTAAGTAAACAAATAGATGCCGTTGGAGTTTCTATTGAAGCTTTTAGAGATATTGCAAAGGCTGTGAAGATTGTAAATTCTAAAGTGAATGAGGTTCATAATTCAGCTTCTAAAATTGACAGTGAAAAAAATAAGATAGTTGATAAACTTGAAAGTGCGTCATCTGCGGCAGAACAGATATCAGCTTCAACACAGGAGATATCAGCTACTTCTGAAGAGATGAGCGCATCTACAGAGGAAATTTCATCTTCTGCTGATAAATTAAGCAATATGACAAAGGGTATGGCAGATTCCGTTAAAAAATTTAATATAGCTTAAGTGTGCGTCATGGGGCCGGATACTATTTCTCCTATTAAGCCTAAATGGGGGAGGAGGTGTTAGACCCCATGTATTTTATTTCTCCACTTTTTTTATTTCACTGTTTCTGTCTGCAACTTCCATGTTGTAAAAATATTTGTTATCTGGAAGTTCCATTCTGAAGCAGGAACATTTTTGTATAAGTATATCCGCATTTTTGATTGAAAATTCACTTATATGTCCTCCGGCTTTTTTATCCCTGCTTATAAAGTGAAAATGATATCCCGGAACATTGAGTCCTTCAACAAATGAGGGACATCTAAAACCAACTACATCTCCTTCAATGTCCTTATATTCAAAAACAGGTTGATCTTTAATGGCATCCACCATGGGTTTATAGGGTAATTCCTGCTTTACTACGGTTTTTGTTTTCATATGTTTAAATGTACCCTTCATATAAAAAGCATAAAATATATTTTTACTTTCTATAAGGTCATCAAGTTTTTTCTTTATATCATCATAGCAGCTGCAGCTTTTTATACTGCATATGTCATACTTTTCAAATTCAGTAACCACGGCAAAGGGCACTGATACATTTTTTATACATTTATAAACACTTCCATCGGGCCTGGTTCTGTAAAAATCACCATTTAATAGAGTCAATTCACCATCTAAGCCTTTAAAAGCACCTATTCCAAAGCTGCCCTTTTGAAGAAGTTTATTTAATGAGATGCATCCATCATACAACCCTGAAACCAATGCATTTATTGTGGACATCTGATATATGTGGTTTGGAACCTTTGATTCGTCCATTATACTCACCTCAAGATAATTATATCATATTAAGGAGTCTGAATTTTTAAGAATGAGAGATCCGACAAAAAGTTATTTTAGAAAATGTTCATGCCGAAGAAGCAGGTCCTTACATTTAAATCTTATGAAGAATTTTCAATCCCGCTGCAATTATTCCAGAGGTTATCAGTGGGCCTACGGGAACTCCGCCTAGGAATGCCGCTGCAATTATTGCACCTAATATTAAAGCCGGCATGACTTCACTGTGACCTTGTACAGTGAGATACTGCATCCCCAGGCCGCTTAAATAGGTGGTGAAAAGGGATACTGCAAGAGCAAATATTCCAAGCCATGATGTAAATACGCTTTTAATATTTATGTATTTTATATCTCCATTTGCTATTGGAATTAAGATAGAAGCCACAAGTATGACTATTCCCCAAAAAACACCCTTTTCTTCTAGTGATGGGAATATATATTTATCAATATTTAAAAGTTTTAAAAGTAAGAGTATACAGGTAGCTGTGGCCACAGAATTGGCTTTTCCAATAACTGCAGCTGCCAATATTACAATTAATATAACAGTTGATTCCAATACAATCATCTCCTCAACTAATATATGATCCATGGTATTGTATTATGAGTGAGAATTATGTTAATTTACCTGCTGATTTTACCTTTTATTTTCTATGGTTTGACGAAAATTCTGTAGACAGCCATATGATTTTTGCATTCAATAGCTTTTACAACTAGAACAAACCTGGCAGCTTGTTCATATTTACATAAATAATGCTTTAATATTAGCTAATGATTCTATGCCTGCATAAGAAGTAATTACAATTATAACAATACCAACTTCAGATAACCGATGCTAAAAGATTAAACACATTCATCTCAATAAATAGGGTAAAATAGATATTGATGAATCATATCTATGTTCATTGTAGGAGATATAATAATGTGTAAAAAATTAAAGATAGTCAACAGGGGAATTGATCCGCAAGATTGCAGATGGTTTTCAAAAGAGGCTGTTTTAAAGCTTCAAAAAGCTCAGCAGGAAGTAAAATGGCTTCTTGACAGAGACTATAACGGGCGTTCTGTTTTAGAAATAGTGGGAAATCATTATCAGTTTTCTTCCAGACAGAGAGATGCCCTCAGGCGTTCAACTGCACCGGATAAAAGAGTCAAAATAAGAAAAGAAAAGTGCATCTGTGCGGATTCATTAAAAAACAACTATTTGTATGTAGATGGGTTTAATTTGATTATTACATTGGAAACGGCACTTTCAGGAGCACCTGTGATACTGTGTAATGATGGAGCTTTTAGAGATTTAGCAGGACTTAGAGGCACTTACGGCATTATTGATAAAACTCAGTATGCATTAGATGCAATAGGAAAAGAGCTTGATAAAATTCATGTGTGCAGTGCTGACTTTTTACTTGACAGGGGTGTATCAAATTCCGGAAGATTAAAAAAGTTCATATTGGAGTGCTCTGCAAACTGGAACACTCATGTGGAAGTGAATCTTATGGATGCAGTGGATTCTTTTTTATATAAAAAAGAGAAGATAATAACAAGTGATTCTATAATACTTGATGAGTGTTCTAGCTGGTGTAACCTTGCCAGGCTTATTATAGGGGACTACATACCAGGTGCTTATATAATAAATTTAAGCGGCAAGTATAAAGATATTCATTGAAAATGCTAAAAGCCAGGGTGATTTAATAGAAAATATATCTTCTGTTATTTCAATTTCAAGCTGGGAAGGTGAAATGCCGTATTTTCTATTTTTTCTAAATACAGGGGTGCAATTGACATAGACTAATTTGTATTTTAAGAGTAAGATAATATATTCATAAAGTCTTCAAATTTAAGGAAGTTGCATTTTTGAACAAATTAAAATTTAAGGGAAAGATAATTACAGCATTTTCTATAGTACTGATTTTTACGTTGATATTTTTGACCAGTATAATATTTAAGGCAAGGGTGTAATAACTTATATAATAATTATGTTTATCATACTCATGATTGGAATATTTGTAGTTAGCTTGGTGTGTGTTAAGATTTTGTCGGAAAGTGTTGCTAAACCAATTGGTATAGTCAGCTCTAATTTGAGGAAGTATGCTGAAGGGGACTTTACAGCTGAAATCCCAAAAAAATTCTTAAATAGAAAAGATGAAATTGGAGAACGTGCGGGTTCATTAAATTCTATGAAAAAAAGTTTATCAACTCCTATTAAGGAAGTAGGTAATTGTTCTAATAATTTAAAATATTAAGGATTATTTAATATCACCCGATAATAAAATTAAATAGAAAGGGGAAAAGAGAAAATGATTAACCTTGTTTCAAATGTGATTAGTAAAAATAATATAATGAATATACATGGTAAAAAGAATAATAAATTGGCGGATTTAAATAAAAATCTGCAAAATCGGAATGCATTCAGTTCTGACTATTTTAAAATAGATCAATTGAGATGCCAGTTGAGGAACAGCCAAATAGCAGAGCAGCATATACAGCAGGGCGTATCAATTCTCCAGGAGAAAAACAAGGCCGTAAATGATTTGAGGAGCATGTCTAAAGAATTAAAACAGCTGTCTATAAAATATAATAGTGCTGATTGTACAATAGAAGATAAACAAGCTATGGAAAAAAGGGCAAAAGATATTATAGACAGTATGAATAATATAATGAATACCAGCTTTGGAGATAAGAGTATATTTGCAGGACAGCAGGTCAGAGTGGAAACCAGCCATGGCTCAAATATCATTGTGGACTCTGGACTTCATATAAGTATAGATCTGGATATGAACAAAAGTGATAAAAACAAAAAGAATGACTATAATTGCATACATATAGAAGGGAACTTAAGTATAGAATCCATATTAAAAGGTACCAATGACATAGAGGATAATTTGATAAAACCTCTGGATAAATGTTCGGATGAAATACGCAAACAAATGGTGTCACTTGTAAATGATGCCATGTACCAGGACATGATTTTGGTAATGGCAGCTAAGGGATTATCTTCGTTGGGGGATATTGATGAATATGAAGAAACTGCTATTATAAACAATTCCAGTATTATTCTTGAAAGTGCCGCTGAGGCACTGTATTCCCAAAGCTCAAATTTAGATAAGGACAGGGTTGCACAGTTAATAAAATAGGAATATTAAACAGCTCAAATCATTCCTTTTTTAATATGGAACTGCTTTTATCTAGGGGTAATTCTTCAACGGATCTTAATTTTCTTTCTATAGTTCTGGATTTTCTTGAGGCTGTTTCTATGGTATTGCTTGCTTCTTGAAGTTTTTTCTGAGTTTTTTCAAGAATATCACCGAATTTTGAAAATTGAGTTTTAACAGCACCTAGCAATTCCCAGACTTCACTGGAACGTTTTTCGATTGCCAGAGTTCTGAAGCCCATCTGAAGACTATTTAAAAAAGCTGATATTGTAGATGGTCCGGTTATTATGATTTTAAGATTTTTTTGCAGCTGTTCCATTAAACCGGCTTCTTTTACCACTTCAGAATAAAGGCTTTCCGTAGGAAGAAAAATAATGCCAAAATCAGTTGTATTTGGTGGATCCAAATACTTTTTGTTTACATCCTGAGCTTCAGATTTTATTCTGGTAATCAAGGCTTTTTTGGATTGTTCCACCAATAGCTTGTTTCCTTCTTCCTCAGCATCTAATAATTTTTGATAGTCCTCCTGTGGAAATTTTGAATCTATGGGAAGGTATATATATGAGTTTTTTTCATCTTTTGACGGAATTTTAATGGCAAATTCAACCCTTTCATTACTCCCGCTTTTTGTTGCCACATTTGTTTCATACTGTTCTTTTGTTAAAATGTCATCAAGTATGGAATTCAGCTGAATTTCACCAAATGTCCCCCTTACTTTTATATTTGTAAGAGCCCTTTTCAAATCATTGACGCCATTTGCAAGACTTCCTATTTCACCTAGCTGTTTATAGAGAATTTCAAGTCTCTGACTTATTGAAGAAAAAGAAGTTGTAAGTTTTTTATCAAGAGATTCATTGAGCTTTTCATCAACTAGATTTCTCATCTCATCAAGTTTTTTGCTGTTTTCATTTTGCAGTCCTAAAATTCTCGTTTCAATTGTTTCCCTCATATTGTTCAGCTTTTCTTCATTGGAATTTGTAAGGGATAAAAGCTGTTTGGAAAAACTGTCAAGTTGATTTTTTTGTATATCGGAAATATTTTTAAGAGTATTGGAAAGTTCAATATTAATTTCAGTCCTGGAAGAACTGGTTTCCTGTCTGTTTCTTGAAAATTCGTCCTTTATTGCAGAGGTTATGTTTACAAAAATGTCTTTTATGGATTTATACAAATCTGAAATGTTTTTTGAATCTGCACTGGTATTTTTTTTAAGTATTAATATAGACGTTAATACCAAATTTATAATTATAAGTATTACAGTAATAATTTCCATAAAGCCCCTCCCGTTAATAAACTGTTGTATTTATTATAATATTGTTTCGCTGGAAAATAAATAGATTTCATGGATTTAATATATTACATTTAATAGTGAACCACCATAAATTCCACACCAGCCAAACCCATTGCAGATAATGATAAAATTATTACGAGGATTGCTGCATTAAATTACAAATTGTATATTTTATATGAATTTATAGTATTATATTGTGAATTTTGATAAGATTAATACTAAAGGGTTTTTAGTTCATGTATTAAAGTATTGTGAGGAGGAATTTTTATGAGTGATAGAATTGTGAAATTTAATGATATTAAAAACAAGGCCAGAGAAAAAGATGTAGAAAAATTTGAGGATTATGTATACGGACTTTCCTATGATATGTCCCAAGGAAAGCTTTCCATGGGAGATTTCTATAAAAATATTCAGGAATATATGGAAAAGAACAATATATCCCAGGAAAAATTATTTAATATTCAAAAGGAACTTATGAAAAGATATGGATTTAATATGGAAGACATAGAAAAACAGATGAACAGTATGGGAATTAAGATGCCGCATTTAGACAAGAGTCCTGATTATGAAACCTTGAGAAAAACATTAAGCTTTCAGGAAAAATATAAGGAAGGCATGGGCAGTGCAGGTATGATCACCTATAATGTGAGAAATTCCTTGAATGATCTCAATGTGTTTATAAATGAAGAAAAAGTTATTTTAAAAAGTCAGGGAAAAATAAATCTACAGGATCCAGAGCTGAATGAATTTTTATGCTCCTATAAAAAGGTGGTAAAAGATAAAAAGCTTCAGATATCCCTGTGCGAAAATGCGGGAATTTTTGAATATTGATTATTGCAAGGGCAATAGCCCTGCAGTGATATGTTTTATATGCAGGGTTTTTATATTATTATTTTAAGTATTTACAACATCTTTTCCAGCAGATTTATATCTGTAACAGGCTTTTGGCAGGTAAAGTTTTCACAAATATACACAGTGGTTTTCCCTCTGACAGCAAGGTAATCCTTAATGGATGGAATAATATTTACTAAATTTTCATTTAGATGAGAGTATAAAAGTGAAATGGAAAACGGGTTATACTTTTTGTTTATTATGGATACTGCTTTTTTTGTATCCTCAGTGTTATCACCAACTGATATAATAATCTGCCTGGTGGGATATTTGGAAAACGACAGCCCGCATAGTAAAAAGGAATATGCCATGGGGAAGCCGTTTACTTCATCAGCAAAAATTTTAAATAGCTGCTGAATTTTATCCCCAAATTCGTAACTCGTAGTTAAATATGACAATCTCAGCAAATTTAATAGGGCTGCGGAATTACCGGAGGGAAGGGCACCATCGTATATTTCCTTTGGCCTTATGATTAATTGTTCGCTGTCATTGCCGTACAGGAAAAAACCACCGTTTTTTTCATCCCAGAAAAATTTAAACAGATCTTCATTCAGTTCCAAAGCTTTTTCCAGGTATTCCGGATTATAGGTTGATTCATATAATTCTATCAGTCCCCATATTAAAAAGGAATAGTCATCCAAATAACCGGAAAAAGAGGACTCTCCTTTACAGTAGCGTGCCAGCAAACGCCCTTTTTCCCCAATTAACTTTTTAAATATAAAATCAGCTGCATTTTTTGCCGCCATAATATATTTTTTATTGTTTAAAACTCTTCCTGCTATGGACATGGCTGCAATCATGAGTCCATTCCAGGAAGTTAAAATTTTATCATCTTTATGCGGATGTACTCTGCTTTCCCTATGAGTAAATAATTTTTTCCTACAGCTTTTTATAAATTGTACATCCCCCTCTGGAATGGGAGAGTTAATTAAATTAAGTATGTTTTTACCATTGAAATTGCCTGAAGGAGTTACGTTAAAGTAATGACAGAACTTATCTCCATTTTCTTCCCCCAGTACTTCTTTTATTTCCTTCATGGACCATATATAAAATTTACCTTCTTCACCTTCAGAATCTGCATCTTCTGAAGAGTAAAATCCACCTTCTTTTGAGGTCATGTCTCTTAAAACGTAAGTCAGTATACCTTCTGCAGTCTCAGAGTATATCTTGCTTCCTGTTACCTGAAAGGCTTCCACATAGGCTATGGCAAGAAGTGCATTGTCATACAGCATTTTTTCAAAGTGTGGTACAAGCCATTTTCTATCTACAGAATAGCGGCTGAATCCATAACCTATATGATCGTATATGCCGCCTTTTTGCATGCAGTCCAATGTTTTCTTTACCATTTCAAGTGCAGAATCATCTTTGGTTATGTAGAAATATCTTAGAAGAAAGAGTAAATTATGGGGAGTGGGAAACTTTGGAGAACCGCCAAATCCTCCATATATATTATCAAAATTATGCTTGAATTCAGAGAAAGCTTTTTCCAGTATATCTCCAGAGGGTCCCTTTACAGGAGTTTTATTTGATTCAGCTATTGAATCCATTATGGAATTACCGGCCTGTAAAAGCTGTGTTCTACTGCCTTTCCATGCTTTGGACAGGTATTTTAAGATACTTGTCAGTCCCAAAGTCTCACCTATATCATCTTTGGGGAAATAGGTTCCTGCAAAAAAAGGCTTTTGATCCGAAGTCATGATAATTGTAAGGGGCCATCCACCGCTGCCAGTAAGCAGCTGACAGGCTTTCATGTAGACATTGTCGATATCAGGCCTTTCTTCTCTATCAACTTTTATAGAAACAAAATTACTGTTTAATATTTCAGCGGTATCCTTATCCTCAAAGCTTTCATTGGACATGACATGGCACCAGTGGCAGGCGGAATAGCCTATGCTGAGAAATATAGGCTTATCTTCCGATTTTGCCTTTGTAAATGCTTCCTCATCCCAGGGAAACCAGTTTACAGGATTGTGTGCGTGTTGTAAGAGATATGGGGATTTTTCATTTATTAATCTATTGGGCGTGCTTGTTAGGTTCATAAGACCACCTCCTAAAATTTATTCTTATTATAGGGTTATCTTTTGGGGAAGAAATTATTCAAACAAAAAAGTCCATAAATTTTCAATAATACTTACAGTCAGTGTCATTGTAAATATTGGGAGGTATAAGTGGATTATGAAAGTATGGATAAAGAAATGCTTATTAAAATTTTAAGACAGAAGGATGATATGTTAAAAAAGTATATTTAGAAAAAGAAAAATTGAACTACTATGCAAATACAGATGCAATGACTGCCAGTGATCTGATAAAAAGTGCTGATTTTGAAATGTATAAGAAAAATTAAATAAAAGGAGGAATTTGGCGACAAGTGTATAAATAATATAAATAAGTAAAAATATTTAAAAGAGGTAAAATATTTAGTATGGAAAGATTTAAATCAGACGTATTACTATTTATTTACAATAGTTTGCAAGAAGGAAAAGTAGTTAGAAAGAATGATATAATAAACAAATTTAATATTAATGAAAGAACTTTTGGACAAGTTATGGCAAATAAGCAGTGCAATAAAAGATAAAAAAACACTGGATATGGAATATTACAAGATGGGGAGTTTAGAAAACTGATTCAATTCATGCAAGCAGGAGAATTGGAAAGGGTCAAATCTAGATATACAGGTAGGTTTATAGAAGCAGTTTTAGATAGATTACCTAATGCTGAAGTAAGAAAAGAAAACTATGGGGAATACATAGTAGAAGCAAAGGTATGCCTCATGCTTCAGGCATTTCAGATAAAGTTGGTAAATATGCTGCAGAGATTGCAGATCTTAAGGAACTACTAGACCTAAATTTAAAGAAGTGTTTCTATGAACGTAATAGGTATATAAAAAGTATAAAGGATAGTCAAATGATGGTAAATAGATTCTTAAAAAAAGGGACAACTAGGTTAATTAATTTTATTTTGATATAATAGTTATTGAAAATCTTATCAGTAATACAAGGAGAAAGACGATGAATAGAATAAAAGAACTTATTTTAAGATTCTTATTTTCCGAAGATTATACGATTTATTCTGAACATGAAAAAATTATAGAAGATTTAATTAAAAAAAATAGTGAAAAAATTCATGAGAGAGAATTATTTATAGAATCCTTAGAGAAAGACAAGAAACGGTTGCCACAATATTTTAATAAAGTAATTGAAATTCAAAACCAAGAATAATGTCAAAAATTTATAAAAATGAAACGTCTGGATGGAAGTATATAAAAATTGATGATATCTTAATGGAACACAATAACATAGGAAATGGAACAATTGCTATGAAATATTTTCTTCAAGTTGCAAAGGAATTAGGAGTTGATAAAATCACAGGTTGGTTATCAGATACAGATAAAGATCATTGGGATAGGTCTGTACATTTTTACGAAAAGTTTGGTTTTAAAGTTAAGTTTAATGAAGAATATACTAGTGGTAGTATAGAATTAGAATTTAATAACGAAGAATAAGATTTACTTTATTAAAGCATTAAACAAAACTAAAGTTGTTACCTTTGTTAATTCAACTTATGGTATTATAATATTATATTAAAATATAGATTGAAGCATCTGCTGTAAAAATGATATGCTCCCTTTATGGTAGACAGTTAAAATAATAAAACTGTTGGAGTTGATATAATAAAGTAGACACCGAGATAAGAGAAAAATGTGAAAAGGTGGTCTACTTTATGAGGAGAAGTTATGATAAACAGTTTAAAATTGCAGCTGTTAAACTAGTATTAGAAGATGATATGTCTGTTGCTGGTGTAGCATTATCTATTCATTACAATTCCTTATATCGCTGGATAAGTGAATATGAAGAATATGGAGAGAGCGCTTTTCCTGGTCATGGGACTGCGCTCTCTCCATGTCAGTTTGAAATTAAAAAGCTTAAGCAGGAAAACAATGAATTAAAGAAGAAATTAGAATTATTAAAAAAATACCGGGCCTTCTTGAATCAAAAGAGCAAATAAGATTTCAGTATCTTAAAGAAAACCGGGATAGGTACAACATCAAGAAGACCTGTAAAATATTAAATGTATCACGTGACGTATACTATAAATACTTGAATCGCATAGAAAGTATGTCAGATAAAGAAAATGTTGCAATAATTAAAATTATGATTCAAATCTATTCTGAAGTTCAAGGTATATATGAGTATAGAAGAATGAATTTGAATATAAATAGGATACTTAAAAAGAAGTATAATTATAAGCGAATTTATAGATTAATGAAATCTATTAACATGAAATCTGTAATTCACAGTATATTTAACATTATGTATAGTCCATTGTAATCATCAACCGAGTGGTTTATAATATTTATGCTAGATATGGAGGTATCAATATGAAGACTTTGGATATGATAAAGCAGCTCTGCGGACAGATGGATATCAGCGTTTCCGAACTGGCTGGACGTATCGGCCAGTCACCACAGAATTTCGGTAAGAAATTGAAATGTGAAACGGTGTCCTTAGAGAAACTAAAAAATAGCAGATGTTCTTGGTATCACATACCAACAGTCTTTTATTTTGCCTGATGGCAATGAAATAAAAGCAGGTAATTAGTAGGATAAGCACCTGCAATCTGATTGTAAGTACTAAGGGGGGGGAAAATGAAGTCTATGAGTTTAAGAAATGCATATATAAAGCTTGAGGCAAAGCTTGTTGGTTCAATCGAAGGAAAATTCATTATTCCATCATATCAACGTGGATATCGTTGGGGCAGGGATGAAGTTAACCGCATGCTTGACGACATATATACCAATGGAACAAAGAATTATTGTCTACAGCCAGTGGTCGTAAAAAGAAGAGGAGGTGCCTTTGAATTGATTGATGGCCAGCAAAGGTTAACAACTCTTTTTTTGATATACAAATATATGAACCTTGCCAGTAGAGGTTTTTTAGATGAACCAAGCTTTTCACTGACTTATGAAACAAGAGAAAAATCAGAAGCGTTTCTTTTATCAATTGATCGTTCTTTAAAGGAAGAGAACATTGATTTTTGGTTTATGTGTGATGCTTATGAAACTATTGAAGCATGGTTTGGCAAGAAAGATAAAAAGTCGGTGCTGACAAATATTAATAAATTTTTTGATGAGAATGTAAAGATTATTTGGTATGAGGTTGATGAATCTGAAGATGCGATTGCTCTGTTTGCACGACTTAATATTGGTAAGATCCCTTTGACAAGTGCTGAGCTTGTAAAAGCTATGTTCTTGAGTAAAGACGGCAATTCTAAAATTGACCGGGAAAAGCAAGAAGAAATTTCTTTGCAGTGGGATAATATTGAGAAAGAATTGCATAATGATTCCTTATGGTATTTTATTACTAACTGCTCGAACACGGACTACCAAACACGAATAGACCTTATACTTGACTTGATGTCAGGAAAGCCAGCCGATAGTAAAGAAAAATATTATACCTTCTTTTATTTTGATGGACTTAAACAAAATGAAAATCTGAATGAGATATGGAGTAGGATACAGCACACTTTTTTGATTTTGAAAGATTGGTATGAAAACCATGAGTTATATCATAAAATCGGTTACCTTATAGCATCCCAGACAAAGTCATTACATGATATTTTTGAAGTTTCAAAAGATAAAACAAAAGAACAGTTCAAGATTGACTTGAATGAATACATCAAGGAAAGCATATCCACAACTACAAATTATTCCGAGATGAGCTATGAAAAAACATCAGATGCTGCTAAAATTAGTAAACTGTTACTGCTATTTAATGTTGAATCAGTTCGCCAAAATGGTGAGCACACTCAATGGTTCCCGTTTGACAAGTTTAAATTTAGAACGGATGGAAAAGTTACCTGGAGCTTGGAACATATACATGCACAACAATCTGAAGGTATGCATAAGCAGGAACATTGGAAAGAATGGCTTAGATTGCACATTCCATCAATTAAATCACTCGAAGGTGATAACGGTGATTTAATAGAAACAATGAAAGTTGCTTATGATAAGCAACCCCTGGATCGCCAAGAGTTTGAAGATATTCAACATAAGGTAATACAAATATTATCTTCACAAGGAAATATTGAATACATGCATTCCATTAGCAATTTGGCACTGTTGAATACAAGCGACAATGCTGCACTTAATAATTCAACATTTGATGTAAAGAGAAATGCAATAATTGAAATGGATAAGAAGGGGCAATATATTCCATTTTGTACTAAAATGGTCTTCTTAAAGTACTATACTCCTTCTGCAAGTAACCAGCTCCACTTTTGGGGACAAGCTGATAGAATTGCATATGTAGAAGCTATTAATACAGTCCTTACGGACTATCTTGCAGAAAAAATTTCAATAGAAAAGGAGGAAGAATAAATGGGAACCTCACTTCACAATTTTATTGATATATTCAACTGTAGCTTTCAGATTGGCGAGGAAAACGTAAAATTATCTAGAATAGTCATTCCTATAATTCAACGCGATTATGCTCAAGGTAGGTCCGGGGCAGAAGTTGGAAGAATAAGAACTCGTTTCCTAGATTCTTTGCATCAGAGTATTGTGGGAAGTTCGATAACACTAGATTTTGTCTACGGTGATATAAATGAAAAAGGAGTAATGACGCCGCTTGATGGGCAGCAGCGCTTGACAACGCTGTTTCTTTTGCATTGGTACGCAGCAAAGAAAGAAAAAATAGATACTGCTGAATATGCATTTTTGAACAATTTTAGTTATGAAACCAGATATAGTGCACGTGACTTTTGCTCTTTACTAATCAAGTTTACACCATCATTCGAGAATAAATTATCTGATGAAATTATAGATCAATCATGGTTTCCACTTGACTGGAAAAAGGACCCCACAATTAGTTCTATGTTGGTAATGCTCGATGCCATTTCAGATGTCTTCTCAGACACGCAGGACATTTGGAATCGGTTAAATAACAACGCAATCACTTTTTATTTCTTGCCGATAAAAGATATGGGTCTTACTGATGAATTGTACATAAAGATGAATTCGAGAGGTAAGCCACTAACTCAATTTGAGCATTTTAAGGCAGAGCTGGAACATGAATTACGCAAGGTTGATGAGGAAACAGCAAAACGTATTATTCAGAAAATTGACCGCAACTGGACAGATATGCTATGGCGATATCGCAGCAGTGATAATGTGACTGATGATGAATTTTTGCGTTATTTCAGGTTTATTTGTGATATCATATGTTATCAAAATGGTGATACTCCTCAAGGTAAAAGTAATGACGAGTTTGATCTTTTGAAAGAATATTTTTCAAGCAAAAATGAGAAGGTTAATGATAACATTCTAACACTAGAGAAGTATTTTGACTGCTGGTGTGAATTTTCGGGTGAAAATACTCCAGATAAATTTTTAGAATGTTTCATATCCCATAAGCATGAAGCTGGTAAGATTAAGGTAGAAAACAGATATAGTATTAATATTTTCGAGGATTGTCTACGTAATTATGCTGATATTACCGGTAATGGCAATAGACGTTTCCCTTTAAATAGGATAGTACTGTTATACGCAATCATTTCTTATCTATTGAACAAGGGTACTGTTACGGTCACTCAATTTTCTCGAAGATTGAGGATGGTAAACAACCTTGTTCAAAATTCTGAAGATGAAATCAGCGATAGTGAGCAAAGATCAAGTGGTAACAGAATGCCAACAATTTTGAAACAGGTTGACAGTATCATTAAAACAGGAGAAATTGATAATTCGATAGAAAAAAGTTTTAACTCAGGCCAATTGGTTGAAGAAGGTAAAAAAAATGACTGGTTAAAAGGACATCCTGACTTAGCTGAAGAATTGTTTGAATTAGAAGATCACGATTTGCTTCAAGGCCAGATAGCCATTGTTGGATTAGAACATCCTGAGTATTTTCAACGTTTTAGGTCATTGTTTTTTTGCAACAAGGATGCAATTGATTGTGCACTGATATCTATCGGGGATTACAGCCAGAGAGAACAAAATGGCTGGAGGTACCAGGTAGGTTCCAATTCGCCTAATGCAAAAGCTTGGAAGGTTTTATTTCATAAAAGCGCAAACTCAGAATTTGAAAAGACAAAGGAAATTCTGGCTTATTTGTTGTCGCGTAATGTAACATTTACAGATAATTCTTTGATGGATATAAAGAACTCTTACATAGTGGATTGCGAGAGTAACTCTACCTTTGACTGGAGATACTACTACGTAAAGTATAATATTTTCAGACCAGCAAGTTATGGTAAATACTATTGGGTAAATAAGAGTGAAAAGCCATATGAATTCATTGTCATGCAAACAGAGAAAAAGCTTTCTGAAAACTCATATCAGCCATTTCTTAAAGCTGCAGATGAAAAGGATATTTCTAAAGATCATTATGGAGATAGACTTATTATTGGTGATACTTGCATAATGTGTGAAAACGACTCCTATGTATTTAAGGACAATAAAACTGATGTAGAAACCAATAGAATTAACATTGCCCAAAATGAGCATGGTGTCGATACAGAAGACAGAATAATAAAACTCCAAAATGCATTGATTTCATATCAATAATTATAAAAGAGAAATTATATAGTTGACTTGTTTGTTTTTTATAATTAAAAGTAGGTCATCTTGTTCATTTATGATGTGACCTGATGCTATGTCAAGAAAAAGTACAAATTAAAATGAGAAAGTTCTAAGTAATTTCCACATTTTAACTTGCAATTGACACACTGAGTTCCTTGACTTTTTCATATGTTTTTTCAAACTCATTGGGTGACATATAATTACAATGATTATGAATCCTTATGGTATTATAAAATGTTTCAATGTATTCAAATACAAGAATATATGCATGACGATAATTCTTAATTTTAAAGCGATTTATCCATTCACGTTTAATAATCGCATGAAAGGATTCGATACATGCATTATCCCATGGATAAGCTTTCTTGGAATAGCTAAATATCATTTTGGAGGCAGCTTTTTTACCCCCTGTCACTGTGTATGATAACTGGATTAACAAGCCTTCTGTTTTTTTTAGCTTTATTAATTGTGTCAATAACACAGGAAACCTCCAGACTTTCCGAAAGCGTCCAGGCTATGATTTTTCGAGAGAATAAATCCATTATACTTGTAAGGTATACAAAACCTGCATCAGTCCAGAGATATGTAATATCTGTGCACCATACTACGTTTGGTGCATCAGGATTAAATTGTTCATCTAAGATATTTTTAAGTTCCCTGCTGAAATCAGAATCCTTTGTAGTAACAGTATATGGTTTTACATATTGAGCTTTGATTTCAAGTTCTTTCATGTACTTTCCAACAGTGCGCTCCGATATTTTTTCACCAGTTTTTTGTATTTCTTTTGTAATTTTAGGAGCACCATAATTTTGATGTGACTTATCGTAAATCTTCTTAATTTTTCCCTTTACAAGCTGTTTTCTCTTTTGTTGATTGGAAGGCAGGCGATGCAGCCATGAATTATACCCTGAACGTGAAACGCCTAATATACCGAGCATTCCGCTGGCAGAAACCCGGCGTTTACCCTTAAGATCTTCACATTTATTTTGGACCTCAAGATAGATTGTTTCTGTCACTTTCCCAGAATGCCTATAGCTTTTTTTAATACATCAAGAGCATCCTTTGTATCACGAAGTTCACGTTTTAATCCTGCAATTTCCTTTTGTTCATCACTAGAATAATTACCAGAACCACGAACCTGAATGCCATTTTCATTTTTAGAATCCCTGATCCACTTTGATAAGGTACTGGTACCTATGTCAAGGTTTTGGGCACAGCCTTTTACTCCAAGTTCTTTATGATCCATATAATATTTTACAGCATCTTCTTTAAACTGTTTGTCATGTTGTTTCATCATGATTAAGTTCCCCCATCTCTTATATTAATTTTAATTCTTATTGGGAACTTTCTCAATTTCTCTTGTACTATTTTTATTCTAGCACTATGATATAACACTAACAGTTGAGTGTTCAGTAAAAGATAGAGAAAATATTGCAGATAAAATTGATAACATAAAAGCCTGGCTTTTTGGATCAGGTGAAAGTGATTTGATATTTAGCTTCCAGCCAGATAAAAAGTATATTGCACAGGTAATAAATTCTATTGACTTTAAGCAAGTTTACAGATATTTTAGTGAGTTCCCTATAATATTTAACTGCAGACCATTTAAGTATTCAGTAGAGAATAATATAGTAAATGTAATTAAAACTGGAACTACTATAAATAATCCTGGGACTATTTATAATGAGTCTGTAATAAGTATTTATGATTCTGGTGATATAATTTTTAAAATAAATGGGCAGCAGATAAGTCTTAAAGGTGTATCTGAAAAAATAATAGTAGATTCAGTTATACAAGACTGCTATGATGATGCCGGAAACAATTTAAATGGAAATATGTCAGGTGAATTCTTAAAAATGAAGTCTGGTGAAAATATTATAGAATGGAGTGGGAATGTTACTAAAGTTGAGCTTTTACCAAACTGGCGGTGGTTATAAAAAAATTTACTTTTAATTGAAGTATTGACACTAATGAATTAAAATAGAGGTATAATAAAAAACTAGGAAGGTGAACAAATGAAGCCTACAAACTATGAAGATTTGATTATGAAAAGAGCAATGGATATATTTGCAGAGGAAGGATTAAAATTCTTTGGCATAAACAAGAAAGTTAAGGAATTAGGGCCAACAGAATTAGTAGTTTTAGAAACTAAAAATATGTTCATGGACTACACTTTCCTAATGGAAGATGACACTTTTATACATTTTGAGTTTCAGACGACTAATAAAGGAAAAGCAGATTTAAGAAGGTTTAGAGCCTATGAATCAATGCTGAGTCATCAGACTGGAAAAGATGTGCTTACATATGTTGTTTATTCAGGCAATATAAAAAATCCAGCAAATACTTTAAAAACAGGAATAAATGAATACAAAGTAAATTCTATATCTATGGCTGATAAAGATGGAGACAAAATCTATAATGATATTGTAGAAAAAATAAAATCTGGTAAGGATATTACAAAACAAGATATAATATCTTTGACATTTACTCCTATAATGGGTGGAAAGATAAGTACAGTAGACAGGATAATTAATGCTATAAGTGTAGTAAAAGATATAAACAATGACTATAAATATGATGTGGAATCAATACTATATGCTTTTGCAAATAAATTTTTAAGTGGAAAAGATTTAGAGAGAGTAAAGGAGGAATTGAAAATGACTGAACTCGGTAAAAGCTTAATAAATGAGGGCATGGAAAAAGGAAAAGACGAGGGGAAAAAAGAAAAAACTATAGAGATAGTCAAAAGAGCAATAAAAAAAGGCATGGATAATGAAACAATAAAGGAATTAACAGATTTAGATATTGATGAAATTGAGTTGATAAGGAAAGTGCTAAAATAGGATAATTATAAATACAAAAAATCTTTCACATTAAATTAGCTTATTATGTTAGATAAACAGGATATTGAAGTTATAAAACAGTTATGATGTGCAATCATTAAGGAATGGATATAAAAGAACTTCACAAGGTTAAAAAATGAGTCATGGGTTTGTTGATATAGTATAATAATTTATATAAGACGAGTTTTAAAATGTGGAATATGTTAGGGAAAGGGGATGTTTATATGAAAGAAGGCAGAGAGGACAATTATGAGATCTGCTATGAAAATTTATGCAGGAAATTTGGTGAACGTCATCCAGAAGAAGTGGCTGAAAAAAGCGGAGCACAATATGATTCGGAAAAGGGGGAGTTTATTTTAACTTATTTCAATAGAGAGTATGTTATTTCGTATCCTCAGGGACATATAAATTTAAAAAATGAAGAAGATAATGGATTATCCAAAGATAAGGATGTTTTATTTGATAAGATATTAATTATGAGCTATCTTTGCAGATGCAGCAATAGTAAGCTGTCCAACAAATGGGTGCCTTATAGGGAGATAAAGGGAGTAGGGGATACCTACAGCTTTTTTGCAGACAGGGGTATGAAAAGATTAGCAGAGTTTTTTGGAAACAAGGGTGAACTGTTCTTAAAAGCTGGAATTGATATGGGCGGAGAAAAAGTGGATTTTGGAGATGCGGGGTTACAACTCAACGTATTTCCAAAGGTACCTGTTATCTTGATTTTATGGCTGGCAGATGAGGAGTTTGAGGCTTCAGCTAAGATACTTTTTGACTTTTCTGCATCAGAGCAAGTCCATATAGAGGATTTGGCTTCATTGTGCACCAAGGCAGCTGAAAAATTAATTCAGAGGGCAGAGGAAATGTTAAAATAAACAATATCAATTGAGTCAGCTTCTTAGCCTGTACCCTGCTCCCCAAACTGTTTCTATGTATTGAGGATGGGAGGGGCTTACCTCTATCTTTTCCCTTATTCTTCTTATGTGCACTGTGACGGTAGCGTTGTCCCCCATGGAGTCAAGTCCCCATATATTTTCAAATAATTCCTCCCTGCTAAATACCCTGTTGGGATTTTCAGCCATATAAAGAAGAAGGTCAAACTCCTTCTGGGCTAAAAACATCTCCCTTCCATTTACAAATACCTGTCTGGAATCCCTTAGTATTTCAAGTCCTCCTATGACTATTTTAGGGGACTTTGAATTGAATTTGTTTTTTATTCTCTCATAATTTTGAATATGGGATTTGACTCTCGCCACCAGTTCACTGGGACTGAAGGGTTTTGTAATGTAATCATCAGCACCTAAAGTAAGCCCTTTGATTTTGTCTATTTCCTCTTTCCTGGCAGAAACCAGAAGCACGGGAATGTCCTTTTTATCCTGTATACTGCGCAGGATACTGTATCCGTCCATTTTAGGAAGCATTACATCTAAAATGAGCAAATCAAATTTACTGCTGTTTAAAGTATTTAAACCTTTTATGCCATCTGCACATAAAGTGACTTCAAACCCCTCCAGTTCAAGGTAGTCTCTCTGAAGTTCTGCTATACTCAAATCATCTTCAATTATCAAAATTTTTTTCATAATGACCTCTCTTGTATATCTGTATTATTGATTTTCCCCAGGGATATTATTATGCTGGTACCCTCATTTCCATGGGAAACAGCCCATATTTTGCCCTTATGGCCTTCCACAATCTGTTTTGATATGGCAAGTCCAAGGCCGCTTCCACTGGTATTGCTTCTTGAGGGATCTCCCCTGTAAAATCTGCTGAATATTTTATTTATGTCATCCTGTCTAATTCCACAGCCGTTGTCTTTTATTTCAATTATAATACTCAAGGCTGTTTCTCTTAAAAATATAATTATTTGTCCTTCCTCTTTGTCCATATATTTTCTTGAATTTCCAATGATATTTAATACAACTCTCATAAACCTTTCTCTATCTATCATAACATATTTTGAATTTCTAAGATGATTTTCCAGACTGATTTTTATATTGTATTTTTCAAGTTCCGGTTGGTTTTCTATAATACAATAGCTGAAATAATCCACAATATCTGTTTTTTCATAGTTGAAAGGGATTTGATTCAAGTCCAGCCTGGAGTACAGAAGCAGATCATCTATCATGGAATCAATTTGATTTGCCTTTGAATATATAGTTTTTAAATAATGTTCCAGCTTTTCAGGAGTACCTGCCACACCATCTAAAATTCCCTGGACATAACCTTCTATGGAGGTTATGGGAGTTTTCAAATCATGGGATATACTGGATATAAGTGTTTTTCTGCTGTCCTCATATTTTACCTTCATATGAATTGAATCTTTTAATTTTATCCTCATCTGCTCGAAATCAGCACATAATTCTTTTATTTCTTTATCTCCTTCTGATGCAATTTCAGAATTTAAATTTCCTCTCCATATTTGTGACATTGACTTTCGTAAAGCTGATATGGGATTTAATATTTTCTTTGAAAACATATATGAGACAAAAAAGCTTGTCAGTGCAGATGAAATAAAAAATACGGACAAAATTGTTATTATAAATTTTTTAAAAATATCTGTTTCTCTTCTTACTGGAGTTAAAAATATTACATTCCCCCGGGATTTGTTGCTAAATTCAATAGGAAAGGATTCCACTGAATAATAGGTACTGCCCATGATAATTGGGCTTCTTGAAAATTTATCATGGGATTGTTCTATGGAATTCTCCATGCTGATTTTATCAATGTTTTCTGATGAAAATACCACGTTGTCATTTTTAACTATTATGATTTTACTTCCTATAAGCGACAGCTTTTTATTTAAAAATTTTTCGAAGCCTTCATCTTTTATATGATCTGCCTTCAATTGTGATATATCTTTAACTGTATCCAGCAATTCCGATTTTATAAATGCAGATTTTTTAAACTCATCATAGTTTATAGTGGTATCAAAAAATTTTGAAGAAACAAATATAAATATAATTGCAGTTAAACCTGCAATTATAAATGGAATTATTACAGTCAAAGTATTGGAAAAAATTATACGCTTTTTTATATCCATGTATACACACCTTAAATCTCTTTTTTATCGAACAGATAATATGCTGCCGTAAAAAATATTATAGCATAACTCAGCAGCATCATGAATTGATTTAGTATTTTTAAAAAGGGTATGTTGTCCATAATCCATAGGTTGTACCAGTTCATCATGGATGTAAATAAAATTCCTGAATAGACGGGAAAAAAGGCCCCGGTTATTTTAAATACGATAAATACAAGGGTGGATAGAAAGAATACAGCTATTCCGTTTTTCAGTATATTGGCAAATAAAATAATCATGAGACATAACACTGTCATGGGTATTAAAGTGACAATGTAGGAAATCATTATTTTTAAAATACTTCCCAAAGTAAAGGAATTAGTATTGAATATGAGTCCCGATATTATGGAGAATATCATTACAAGCATCAATGTCATAAATGTAAACAGCATTATTGCCGCTATTTTTGAAATGAGCAGTTTTAATCGGGTAACAGGCTTTGTCAGGGCTATTTTCATGGTGTTCTGGGAAAATTCACCGGAAAAACTGTCTATGGTAATGAGTGCTGTAAAAAGGGGAAGTATTGTGTTTGTCAGCATGGAAAGAACCAACAGTGGGAATTCTGAACTGGAACCCCCCTGAATACCGAAACTTTTTCTCACTATTAAAATAGAAACTTGTCCAAATACAATGAGTATAATGGACAGTATAACGGCTGCCAGAGCTTTTTTATTTTTATGAAGTTTTTCAATTTCATTTATTAAGGTTACCCTAAATTCTGCCATTTCTCTCCACCTCGCTGATAAAATAATTTTCTAGAGAAGCATAATTGCTCAATATGTTTTTAGTGGTATCCACATTGATAAGATTTCCACTGTACAGTACTCCAATTCGTGTGCAGGTCAGTTCGATATCATGAATGAGGTGACTGGAAATAAAAAAGGTGGTGTTGTTTTTTTGTGACATATTTTTTATAATGTTTCTCACGTCAATCATACCTTCCACATCCAGGCCGTTCAAGGGTTCATCCAGAATTACAATCTCAGGATGGCATAAAATTGAAGAGGCAAATCCCAGGCGCTGCTTCATTCCAAGAGAAAACCTTGAGGGTTTTTCATCCCTGTATTTTAGCAGCCCTACCAGGTTAAGCACCTCTTCTATTCTGTTATTATCTACATTTTTGTAGTACCTTGAAAGCTGTCTTAAATTTTCAAAAGCTGTCAGGTATGGATAAGCTTCAGCATTTTCTATAATGCAGCCCACTTTGCAGACAGCTTCTTCAAATTCTTCTGATATGCTGTGACCCATTATTTTAACATCACCTCTGTCTGATTTTACAAGTCCTGTCATGATCTTCATGGCAGTAGTTTTTCCTGCACCGTTTGGACCCAGAAATCCAAAGATGTCACCTCTATATATGTCAAGATTAATATTATGAACACCTCTTCCATTTTTATATGTTTTGGATAAATTATTTATCTCAATGACTTTCTCCATGGTACACCTCCAGTATTTTTGTAGTGGATTTAAAATGAACTGCCGGAATTCCACCGGCAGGTTATTTTAGTCAAATACTTTTTTGTAGGAACCATCTAATATTGTATTTTGGCCTTCATAATTGTCAATGTTAAAATATAATGTAGCCGTATGCGGATCAATGGAAAGGGTTCCCGTTGCTTTTTTATTGGATGCTGTTACACCACTGAATTTTCCATTAAAAGTGTTGGCTTCTTCTCCGAATTTTCCTGTAAATTTAAGATTGTCATTACTGTCTGCATATTGTTCATAACCATTTAAATAATTTTTTTGATAACTGCCGCTTATATTGTTTTTATCAATTTTTTCAACATTTATAACAGCTTCTCCTATTTTCGTAAATTTCTCATTATCTTCTATTATAATATCTGATTTGTATTTACCTAAGTATTTTTCCGGGTTGGATAAATTAGTATAATCTTTTTCTATATTTTTTAATACTTTTTTCCCTGAAAGATCCGGCTTTTTTACAGCAGTTGAATTTATATCTTCTATTTTTACAAGAAGTTGAAAAGTCAAATTGTGATCCTGACCGTTTTTATCTGTACCAGACAGTATCCCTGAACCCAGGGCAGTTTGAATAAAACCATTTTTGTCAGTTGTCATGCTGCCTTTTATATTTTTTACGGATATATTTTTTACAAGCTTTGGAATAGAGGATTTATCATCGTTGTTAAATGAGTTTTTAAACTCAAAAGATGCCAGTGCATTTATAAGTGCCGGAATTTGTGCATCGCTTAGAGAACCGGAGATTTCCCTTATTCCATTCTGTTTTTGGGTAACTGCTACGGAATCCTTTAAGTTCCCCACTAGGGCATCAGCAATTTTTTCAATATCACCGGCCCTGTCTTCAGAAAAGGGATCTTTTAATTTGTACTTGTTATTATCTGCAGTGTTTGCAAATTCAGTTACGTAATAGGTATCCTGCTGTTCATTTTTATCTATATATCCGGTGCTGTCCCTATAGTGATAGTTCTCCCTTTTAACGGAACCATCAAAGGTGCTGTTTGTACTCTCTTCTGAATTCTGTGATATGTCATATTTATTCACTGAGTTTTGTGAATAAATAATATTTCCACTGTCTTTTACTACAAAGGATGAATCCAGGGTGTAGTTTGAAAGAGTACTGGTACAACTTTTAGCAGTGTATTTCAAGGAGTCTTTAAGTTGTTCATAGCCATTTTTGGATGTTACCTCAGCTATAGCTGTGGTGGAAAACATCAATATGCCTACTGTGAAACTTATAAACATAGCTGTTTTTTTCTTGAATTTCATTTTCACGTCTCCTTTTAACATTTTTGTTGGAAGTACTTCCTAATTATATTTTAAAATATATATCTCTATTTTACCTAAACTAATTATAAACAAAATCTAAACTTTATTGTCAGTGGAGTTTTGTATTATAATAAGTTTATCTGATTACTGAAGAAAGAAGGGTTCATCATGGAAAATAAAATTATACAGGGAAAAACTATAAAACAGTGGGAAGAACAGTTCCCATTAATGAATAAGATTGTTTCAACAGAGGAGGTTTTCCGGATAAATCCCCAATATGAAGGATTTGAAGAAGCTGTAAAAAACATTTCACTTAAAGAAGAGGATGTAAAAGATGCAGAAAGAAGGTTTAAAAGATTTGCCCCATACATAGCAAAGGTTTTTCCTGAAACCAAAAAAACAAAGGGGATTATAGAATCTCCATTTGTTATTTGAACTTTGTTCTTTATTGCAACAGTCAGTTGTTATATTACTCTATGCCTTCAATTCTCACATAATATTGTCCTTGAGGTGATTTTACAGCAACACTGTCACCTATGACATGTTTGTATATTGCAGATCCCAGGGGGGATTCTATGCTTATTTCATTATTCATTGGATCTGCTTCTATTGTAGTTACTATTTTAAATTTTTCAGTTTCATCTTCCTGAGGAAATTTCAAATATACTGTTTTGCCAATTCCAACTTGATTTTTTGAAGTGGTATCTTTTATTATTTTTGCAGTCCTTATCATTTTTTCCAGATACCTTATTCTGCTTTCATTATGAGCCCTGTCCCTTTTGGCAGCCTTGTATTCGAAGTTCTCACTTAGATCCCCTTGGGCACGGGCTTCTTTTAAATCGTCATTTATTTTGTGTCTAACTACTACTTTCCTGTGTTGGATTTCTTGTTCTAATTTGTCTATGGCTTCTTCAGTAAGGTAATTGTACATAATCATGCACCTTCTTATAATTATTATATAGATAATAACATTGACAGCATATAATTTCCATATATTATTTGAAAATTATATATGAGCATGAAGATATTATTAGATTTTATTTGTCTTTTGCTGGTTTTGATGGTATTTTATTAATAGAATTGAACTATATAAAGAAAAACGAGGTATGACTTATGAAATTATTGGTAAAGAAAATCAATGAAGAAGCAAAAATTCCATTTTATGCTCATAGCGGGGATGCAGGTCTTGACTTGTTTTCAGTGGAAGAAACACTTATAGGGTCTATGGAAAGAAAGCTTATATCCACTGGAATAGAAATTCAACTTCCTGCAAATACAGAAGCTCAGGTTAGACCAAGAAGTGGACTTGCCTTAAAATACGGTATTACACTTTTGAACTCACCGGGAACTGTAGATGAAGGATACAGAGGAGAAATAAAAGTACTTATGATAAATTTGGGGAATAAACCATTTTTAGTGGAAAAGGGCATGAAAATTGCTCAAATGGTGGTAAAACCTGTAGAGCAGGTCGATATAGAAGAAGTAAATGAATTAAATGATTCAGAAAGAGGTGAGAGAGGGTTCGGATCTACGGGAATGGAATAGAAGATTTGAACTCCGATATTGAACCCTCAGCTTTAAATTCTATATCCACTGTGTTTTACCCCAGGAGATTATTTCAGATAAAGAGTCCCTTAAAGATTTTAAAACTACATTGGCTGCCATTTCACCGATTAAAACGTGTTTTCCGCAATAATCTATTTTTTCACCTGTGCCTGTGAAAACCACGCAGGAGTCTGTTCCTGTTCCAGTAGCGATTTTTTTGCTTACAGAACTTAATATGTTGAAATCCTGCATTATGCAGGTTTTTGCTTCTGTAATAATCATAATGGCTTCTACCATGGCTGCCCTGGACAATTTGGCGTTTGTGCCTAAAATTATATTTATGGTACCGGGCTTGGGACTGTGGGAGTTAAAGCTTTTCCAGTCAGCAGTATCTCCGGCTCTTCGTGCATTGGATACTCCCATGGTAATAAAACTCTGCACAATTACATTGTCATGAACAGCTGAACAGGTTCTAAAAGATTTCATGTTGGCTGCAGTCATCATTCCCACGGATTTCCCCTGCCATTTTTTTGATTTTATATATTCCTTAATGGTAACTTCCGGAGGAAGAAATGTTTTATGACTGTCCACATCTTTATTTTGACGAACTTTCATGTTTACTATATTGCTGGATTCAGTAAAACCACCGTTTAATATGGCAGAGCTCAATATTTCCACTGGTTTTGAAAACCCAATGTGTACATGGTCTTCAGTTACTTCTAACCTGCCCTCATTGAAATCTAAACTTTTATTAATATTTATCATTTTTGCATCTCCTTCTATGTAAAATCAAATGTCTGCCCTCTGTGATTTATAATAAGGCATTTTGATGAGGAATGTTTTGTAAGTTCAGCAAAGTCCCTGCTTATATAGCTGTTGTCCCAAAAATGCATTGGTATGAAAAACACAGGGTGAATTTCATTTATAAAATATTCTCCTCCTAAGGAGCAGTATTCCTCCAACCTTGGATCCACAGGGAAAAATGCAAAATCTATATTTTCTCCCTTTATTTTTTTTATCTCTCTTCTAAAATTTTCCTCAGCCAATTTTTGATCTTCCTTTGAATCCTCTTTCCAGTGCCATAAGTTTAGATCTCCAGCGTGAAATATAGTAATCCCGTCTGCTTTTATTAAAAATGAAACCCCTATGTCTGTGGAGCCATAAGCTTTTATGTATACATTATTTAAATTTAAGCTTTCATAGGGAGACAATTTGTAATAATTTCCAGGAGGATTTTTCAGCTTTATGTCGCTGCTCAAGATATAATTTATATCAGGATTTACCTCCTGCCATTCTAGTATAACCGGGTTGAAATGATCCGGATGTTTATGAGAGCATAAAACCAGCACATTTTTTTTGCCTTTTATAAAATCCTTTGAAATAAAGCCATTTTCAAAAGTGTGTTTGCGGGAGTGGGAGGAGTCCTTGTAGTAATCGAATATCAAAAAATGTGAAGAGGTTTCTATGGCAAAACTGCTGTGGTAGAGATAATGAATTTTAATCTTGTAGTTGTTCATGTATTTCACCTGCCTTATAATTTTAAATTATTTCTATTATATCATAAGAGAAAATAATTTTTACAATTTAGTTAACATATGTGAGAATATAGGATATAATTGTGTAAAGTAATTCTTAAATTCAAGCTGGTCTGGCTCAGATGCTTATTGCTATTCTGCAAAGCTGCCAATGGGTATTAGCAATGACAGCAGCGGGATAAGGATAAAGGACTTGAATTGCAAATGTGAAAGGATGATGATTATGAAATTTGTATTTGACCACAACAATATAAATGTATTAAATTTGGATGAGAGTATAAAATTTTATAAAGAAGCTCTCGGCTTTAGGGAAGTTGAAAGAAAGGAATCAGATGATAAAAGTTTTACACTGGTTTTCATGGGGGATGGAGTAAAAGATTATAAGATAGAACTTACCTGGCTTAAGGATAGAAAGGAACCTTATAATCTGGGGGACAACGAAATTCATATGGCTGTTAGGACGGATGATTTGAAAGCTGCACATGAGCATCATAAAAAAATGGGATGTATATGTTATGAAAATAAAAAGATGGGTCTTTACTTTATAGCTGATCCTGATGGCTACTGGACTGAAATTTTACCTGTTGAATCTTAGAACAATTTATTTCAGGAAGATAGAATTGTTTATCACCTTCTCAGTTTGAAGAAGCTGGGAATAGCGTTTATGAAATAAAATATAAAAAATTATTAAAAATAAGAGTCTATATTGAATAAGACCTTTTTCCAGGGACATAATTACAGAAAAAACTAACAGGGAGGTAAAGGTTTTGAACAGTGTTACTCTTATTGGAAGGTTAACCAGAGATGCAGAAATTATTAAAATGGAAAATGGCGTCAGAAGCGTAATCAAGTTTACTTTGGCCGTTAACAAAGACTTTCTAAACAGCAGCGGAGAGAGAGAAGCGGATTTTATTTCAATTTCCTATTGGACCAACAGAGGAGATAAATTGTATCCATATCTAAAAAAAGGCAGGCTTCTGGGCGTAAATGGGAAAATAAGCAGTAAAAGCTATTTAAAGGATGGAGTAAAAAAGTTTTCAACTATTGTTGATGCAGATAAAATTCAATTTTTAGAATATAAAGAGGAAGCTTTAGCCTGATTTCAAATTAGGTTCATAAACAAGGTGAAACTTGAATAAGTTTCACCTTTGACATTATATTGGTTTAATTGGTAAAATATAAAATAGATAAGTTGTTTAATAAAATGTAATTTAAGAAGGGGTGGGATCTTTATGGCAAGTGACAAGTCAGAAAAAATACTTATTTGTAAGAATTGTATAGATATGTTGATTTCGGGATTAAAAAATATAAAAATAAGTACTAAAGAAAAATTTACAAGAAAAGAAGCGGAGAGAATATTAAATTTTTTACAAGAAGAACTTAATAGAAATAATGTTTCTCTCAAGGAGAGAATACTTGAAAAAATGAAGGAAACCAAAAGTACGGATCCAAGTATGAATGCTAACTTATATATATTATATCGTAATTTAGACAGTGGACAAATAAGTGAGCAACAAGCATTGGAATTGTTTAGAATGTATGTGAAAATAGGACCTTATGACAGAACTATATAATATGAATAATTGATGTGTATTAAAGTTTTTTCTAAAGCATTTTATAGTAAACTTCGATAATAAAGTCAGGGATATGTTTATTTTAGAAATATAAGGCAGCTCTTATACAGGATATTAATGCAAATACGAGGAGTGGTATTTTTATGAGAATAAGCTATAATATGCCGGCCTTGACTATGAATTTACTTCAAAGTCAAGCTTTAAACAGACAAAGTGGAGATTCACTTAGAATATCCAGCGGCTATAAATTAAACAGTGCCAAAGATAATCCCAGTGCAATGGTACAAAGTCAGAATATAAAATTACAGATAGGCGGGCTCCAATCTGCAGCCAGGAATGTTCAAGATGGTGTGAGTATGCTGCAGACTGCAGAAGGTGGACTTCAGGAAATTACCAGCATGATTCAGAGAATAAGACAGCTTACACTGCAGGCTGGAAGTGGAACAACTACTGAATCGGATAGAAATGTAATACAGAATGAAATAGATCAGATGTTGGATGGAATAAGTACTATGGCAGATCAGACAGAATTCAACGGACTAAAACTATTAGGCCAGGTAAGTCCGGACAAAACTTTAAGTATGCCCATAGGAGCCAATGCAGGGGAAAGTGCTGATATACCACAGCTTGATTTGACCAATGGTGCCCATAGTGCAATTTCGGATTTATATTCCATTAAGAGTGGAAATGGAAAAGATATATTGAACGGAAATACAGATGATGCATTAGATGCAATAGATAAAACCCTAAACAAGATTGTTTCATTTAGAAGCAAATATGGTGCACTGGAAAATAGATTTGAAACCAATTATTACAATATACAGGATTTAACCAATCAAATGGCTGATGCGGACAGTAATTTAAGTGATGCTGACATTGCAGAGGAAATAACTAATTATTCAAAAGAAAATATAATTGTACAGGCATCTAATGCTATGATTGCTCAGGCCAATAAACTTCCTCAAGATGTACTGAAGATATTGGAAAATGTGTGAGTATAATTTTTTATAACAAGGTACTGTTTAAAAGTAGAATATATTCTATTTTTAAACAGTACCTTGTTATTTTTTGGTGAAGATAAGATAAAACAAATTTTCATATAAAATAACATAAAAGTAGTAGAAAATAAAGAAATATAGAATAGTATACTATGATGTATAATATTAGATGTATAATATTAAGGATAAAAAGGAGAAATATTCTAAATATTCCTGCGAAGGTTGTATTATACTATCGTAAATTTTGATAATTAATAAAAATTTATATTAATTAGAAAAAATTTCATATAATTATAGCATTAACGTATAATTTTGTGATAATATAGGTATGTTAAAAAATAATTTTTAATTAAAAATAAAATAAGATTAAATAAATTTTCTTTGAGAAAATTTACCAATAGATTTAAGAATAAATAAATAGAAAGGAGAAAAGGGCAAATTGAACATATCTCAGTTACCAAATGATGAATTGGTATACAATTTATTACAGAAAGGTCTGGATGCATCCCAGGCAAGAAGCAGTGCCACGGCTGATAATATAGCTAATATAAATACTGAGGGATATAAGAGGAAATATGTCACTTTTGAGGAATCCTTAAAAAAAAGTATGGATGATTTAGAACTTAAAACAGATAATGAAAAACATATGGAAATAGGCAGTGATTATGGCTCAGTGGATATGAAAACGGATAATAGCACCAGCGTGAGGGAAGATGGAAACAATGTGGACATTGATAATGAAATGGTGAATCAGTCAGCTAATGCTCTCATGTACAATGCGCTTGTAACCCAGATAAACAGTAGATTGTCTATGAAACAATATGTAATAGATGGGAAATAGGGGGATGGATTATGATTCAAGCTTTTAATACTTTGAGGATAAGTTCCAGCGGTCTTTCAGCAGAAAGGCTCAGAATGGATACTATAGCCTCTAATATGGCTAATGCAGAAACTACAAGAGGGGCTGATGGACAGCCATATAGAAGAAAAGTTGCGGTATTTCAGGAAAACCTGAATAATGAGATAAATAAAAATGGACAATATGAACAAGTGCCCATGGGTGTGAAGGCTGTAGGTGTGGTTGAAGATCCTTCTCCATTTAAAAGGGTATATGATCCTACTAATCCGGATGCAGATGCAGATGGATATGTGTCCATGCCTAATGTAAACATATTAAATGAAATGTCAGACATGATGGTGGCTACCAGGTCTTATGAAGCAAATGTAAGTGCCATTGACGCAGAAAAAAGCATGTTTTCAAAAGCCCTGGAAATAGGTAAATAAAGGGAGGAACAATAGGCATGAGGATAAATGAATATGTACCTGACAGCAGCATATTTGATTTTGATAAATCTGTACAGGGAAGTAATGTAAGCGGCAGCAATATAATTGGCAATAATCTAGATAATACTATATCGGATGATGACAAGATAAATAGTAATACAGATCAAAGCAGCAATAACATATCTGATTTTGCATCCATGCTGAAAAATAAGCTGGATGAAGTAAACAGCCAGCAGGTACAGGCAGACAACAGCACTGAAGGACTTATAGAAGGTGATAGAACAGATATACATAATGTTATGCTGGATACAGAACAGGCTAAGATGTCGCTGGAACTGGCAGTACAAATTAGGAATAAACTTGTAGATGCATATCAGGAATTGAATAGAACACAGTTATAGAAGGAGTGCTAATTTATGGGTAAGCTATCACGACTTTTTAAAAATTTAATAAGTAAATGGAAAGAATTGAGCAAAAATAAAAAGATAGCTTTTGGAGTTATAGCTGTAGGAATTGTGGCAGCAATTGTATTTGGGGGAGTATCTCTGGGAAAGAAAAAATATGCAGTCCTTTTTTCCAATATGAACGATACCGATTCAGCAGCAGTGTATAAAAAACTTCAAGCTGATAAAGTAGATGTTAAAGTACAGGGAAATTCAATTCTGGTACCTAAAGATGAAGTGGATAGCGATAGGATGAAAGTGCTTTCAGAAGTGCAGTTGACCAATGGAAGCCAGGGATTTGAATTATTTGATAAAAGCAATCTGGGCACTACGGATGCTGAAATTAAAATAAATTATCAGAGGGCACTCCAGGGAGAATTGGAAAGAACTATAAAGTCCCTTCCAGAGGTGGAAGATGCCAGAGTACATCTTGTACTTCCAGATGATACTGAATTTGTAAAAGACACTCAGCCGGGAAGTGCTTCTGTAACTTTAAAATTAAAGCCAGGACAGCAATTAAGCCAGGATCAGGTAAAGGCATTAGTGGCTCTTGTGTCCGGAGGTGTAAAAAATGTACCCAAAGAAAATATACAAGTTATAGATGACAAGATGAATCTGCTGTCCAAGGATTTATACCAAAATAAAGACGATACTGAAGATAGTACCGTACCTGCTGAAAAACAGCAGCAGCTTCAGCAGCAATATGAAAAAGATATGCAGCAGAGGCTTTTAAGTATGCTGGAGGCTGTATATGGTAAAGATAAAGTTCAGGTAAGGGTAAATGCTGATTTGGATTTTGATGCAGTGCAGCAGGATGCTACAACTTATGATCCTAAAAATGTGGTGGTAAGCGAGCATACGGTAAACAGTACAAATACTGGAGGTACGAATAATGCAGGCAGCAGTCCTGTGGACAATAATATGAGCAATACCACTGCTGATACCGGAAATAATGGAACTTCCACCAGCAATGAGGTTACAAGAAATTATGATGTATCTAAAGTAGAACAAAAAACTGTAAAGGCACCGGGAAGTGTAAAAAGGCTTACTACTTCCGTAGCATTGGATGGAAATGTGGATGATGCCACTATAACTTCTATAAGGAATCTTGCAGTTTCTGCTATAGGTTATGATGCCAATAGAGGAGATACTATAAGTGTAGAGGGTATACCTTTTGATACAACGGCTCAAGATAATGCAAAAAAAGACATGGATGCCATGCAAAAAGCAGAACAACAGGCACAGAGAAACAAGCTATTTGCCATTATAGGAGGCATTGCAGCAGCGGTAATTGCTGTTATAGTTGGAGTGATACTTTGGAGAAGAAAACATGGAGAAGATGAATTGTTTGATGATGAAATTGAGCCTCAGGATATAGATGAAGCTGTAGGTGACAGTACGCAGATTAAAGAAAAACCTAAATTTAATCCTGTAGAGTTTGAAACAGAAAATGAAGATACCCATATGGAAAATGAAATAAAGAAATATGCCAAAAATAAACCTGAGCAGGTTGCAGACATAATAAAATCATGGTTAGCAGAAGATGAGAGGTGATAAGAATGGCTAGAGACAATCAAAAATTAACCGGAGTGCAAAAAGCTGCCATATTATTTATAACTCTTGGGCCAGAAGCATCTGCCGGGATAATTAAAAAATTGCCGGAAGCTGAAATACAAAAGATAACTTATGAAATAGCCAATATCAGTTCGGTAAAATCGGATCAAAAAAAGGACATACTTCAGGAATTCATGCAGATGAATAAGGCAAAGGACTATTTACTGGAAGGCGGCATAGAGTATGCCCGAAATCTTTTGTCAAAGGCCCTTGGAACCCAAAGGGCTGTTGAAATACTGGATAAGGTTACAGAAGCAACCCAGCAGTTCAGACCATTTGCCATAGCCAGAAAGGCGGATGCCCATCAGCTTTTAAATATAATATCAGATGAGCATCCCCAGACCATAGCTCTTATACTTTGTTATCTTCAGCCAGATAAAGCTGGACAGATACTTTCAGCACTTCCTGAAAGTGTACAAGCTGAGGTGTCCTATAGAATTGCAACAATGAGCACTACTTCACATATGGTGGTGAAGGAAATAGAAAAAGTTCTTGATGATAAGCTGTCTTCTGTAGTGAAGTCTGACATGAAGGTAATTGGTGGTGTTCAGACCATCGTAGACATATTGAATCAAGTGGATAGAACTACTGAGAAAAATATTACAGAAGGATTGGAAAAAGAGGATGCTGAACTGGCAGAAAAAGTCAGGGAGTCTATGTTTGTATTTGAAGATATTGTTACATTGGATGATGTATCCATTCAAAGGGTTCTCAGAGAAGTGGATTCAAAAGATCTTTCCCTTGCACTTAAAGGATGTTCTGAGGAGGTTGCTGAGTCCATATTTAGGAATCAATCCAAGAGAGCTTCTTCAGCATTAAAGGAAGATATAGAATTCCTGGGACCGGTTAGACTTATGGATGTAGAAAAAGCTCAGCAGGGTATTGTAAATATTATAAGAAGACTGGATGAATCAGGAGAAATAGTTATGGCGAGAGGTGGAGAAGATGCGATCATCGTATAAAATCATAAAAGGTGACAGCATAAATGAAAGTGGCACCCAAAATATAGTCACGGCATTTAAAAAACATTCTCCTAAAAAAAACAAAGACAGCAGCAATTCATCTATGGGTGATTATGAAAATTTAATACAAACAATGATGGAAGGTGCTGCAAAAGAGAGGGAAAAGATACTTTCCAAAGCCAGTATTGAAGCTAGGGAAATTCAAGAAAAGGTATATAATAGTGCAAGCAAAAAAGGATATGAAGATGGAATAAAAAGCGGGCATGATGAAGGTTTTAAAAGGGCCTATGATGAGGGATATGTAAAGAATGTAGAAAAAGCCAAAATTGAAGGTGAGGATATAAAAAATAAGGCAGATGCTATTTTAAAAGCTTCTGTGGAGGAAAAAAACAGGTACCTTCTGGAAAAAGAAGATGAAATTAAAAAATTTATAATAGATGCCGTGGAAAATATTTTGAAACGGGAAATTAAAGATAAAAGTAGTTTGAACAATATGGTATTTAATGCACTTTCCCAGGTTAAAAATTCTAAAACCTTTATTATAAAGAGCAGAAAAAAGTATTGTGATGAGTTTAGGGAACAAGCTAACATATGGAAGGAACAGCTGCCTTTTAAGGGAGATATATTTATAATACCCGATGAAACTATAGAAGAAGGCAATGTGATTATAGAAAGAGATAACGGAAAAGTTATTTTATCCGTGGATATAGCTGTAAAAAAGTTAAAAGATATATTCAAGGACGTAAAATAATGGATTTCCCCGTTATAAAGGTGATAATTTGATGATAAATTTAAACTTTCAGGAGTTAAGCAGAAAAATAGGTGAGGCTAATTTTACCTATCAGGAGGGAACTGTCAAAAAAGTCATAGGACTTACTATAGAAGTTCAGGGAATAAAAGCTTTTATAGGAGAGGTATGTACTATATATAATGAAGAAAATCATAAAATTACCTGCGAGGCTGTTGGATTTAAAGAAGATGATGTTATACTGATGCCTCTGGGGGAACTTACTGGAATTTCTCCGGGATGCAGGGTGGTACCTGAAAGAAGACATTTAAATGTGGAATGTTCAGAAGAATTATTTGGAAAAGTTTTGGACGGCCTTGGCAATCCCCTTGAAGGAAAACCAATATGCGGCGGCAGCTTTTATGAATTGGATGCAGAGCCGCCGGATCCGTTGAAGAGAAGGAGAATCAGTCATGCCATTTCTACGGGTATACGAGCCATAGATGGTTTTTTAACCTGTGGAGAAGGACAGAGGATTGGCATATTTGCAGGAAGCGGGGTAGGAAAAAGTACAACTCTTGGCATGATTGCAAGATATGCGGAAGCAGATGTGAATGTAATAGCCCTTATAGGTGAAAGAGGAAGAGAAGTAAGGGATTTTATAGAAAAGGATCTGGGAAAAGACGGATTGAAAAAATCAATTATAGTATGTGCTACTTCTGACAAACCTGCGTTAGTCAGGTTAAAGGGAGCCTTTACAGCTACAGCTATTGCAGAATATTTTAGAGATAAAGGCAAAAAAGTCATACTTATGATGGATTCCGTTACCAGGTTTGCCATGGCCCAGAGAGAAATAGGACTTGCTGTTGGAGAGCCTCCGGCAACAAAAGGATATACTCCTTCTGTATTTGCAAAGCTTCCCAGACTTATGGAGAGAGCAGGAATGTCAGATAGGGGATCTATAACTGCTTTTTATACAGTTCTTGTAGACGGTGATGATTTGAATGAGCCCATTGCAGATGCAGTGAGGAGCATATTGGATGGTCATATAGTATTATCCAGGGCGCTGGCCAATAAAAATCACTATCCGGCTATAGATATATTGGCCAGCATAAGCAGGCTCATGCCTGAGGTAACTACGGAAGAACACAGAAAAAGTGCTTCTTTTGCAAGAGATATGTTATCTACCTATAGGAATTCAGAAGATTTAATAAATATAGGTGCTTATGTTGAGGGTAATAATAAAAATGTGGATATGGCTATAAAATATTATGACAATATAACTGAGTATCTGAAACAGAAAATGGATGAATATTCTACATTGCAAAACAGTGTGGATAGGCTTAAAAATATGTTTGATTAGAACAAGAGAGGAGAAGCCGATGAAATACAAGTTTAAATTACAGAAACTTTTGGATATGAGAATTCATAAAGAAGATGAAAGTAAGATAGAATTTCAAAAAGCCCAAAGTGAAAGGCTGGAGATAAAAGAGAAGCTTACCCAGTTAGAAGATAATTACAACAAGTATAAAAACAGGCCTCTTCCTGCATCTGCAATAGAACAGAAGATAACACATATTTACATAAATGCATTGGATTATAATATAAATGAAACTTCCAGGGCTTTAAATAAAAAAGAAAAAATTGTAGAAGAAAAAAGAGAAAAATTAAAACAAAGTCAAATTGACAGGAAAACTGTAGAGATATTAAAAGACAAAGGGTACGGAGCTTTTGTGAAAGAGCAGAACAGGATTGAACAGAAATTAAATGACGAATTTGCTCTTTATGGATTTATTAGAAATTTAGGTGCAAGATAATAATTTCATTATAGATTGTTATTTTGAAATACATATTATTGAAGGGAGGTGAAAATAGTTGGTAAATGTAAACTTTACACCATCAGTCAGCAATGCAGCCAATGTGAACAGCACCATATCCAGGAATTATGACACTAAGTCTCAGCTGGATAATTCCAATGATTTTGAAAATACTTTAAAAAAGTCTTCACAGGACATTACAAAGGCCTCTCAAATCCGGAATTCAGATGAAAATATATCTCAAAGTAAGGTGGCCGGCGGATCAATTAATGATAAAGTTCCTGCTGATGAGAAAAATGAAAATAAAAAGGAAAATTTAGATGAGAAGCTGAAAGAAGATTTAAAAAAGGCAGGATTTAGTGACGAGGATATAAAAAAGCTGGAGGCTAAGGTTTCAGAAGGAGATATAGATGAAAACAGCTTAATATATCTGCTTAATATACTGCTTCCTCATAAAGAAAATTTAAAAGGAACTGATGATGAACTTGTAGATAAAATAAGTGATGAAATAAGCGATAAAATAGGCGATAAAATAGGTAGTAAAATAAGCAGCCAGATTTTAAAGAATCTTCAATCCATAATGGCAGAAGAAAATACAGTACAGAACAAAAATCTGCCTGAGGAAAACATAGTGGATAAAATAGTAAAGAAAAATGCAGGTGAGTTCTCTGATGTTTTACAAAAGCTAGGAGTTAACCAGGAATTCAGTGAAAAATTGACTGAAAAACTCAGCAGCAGTATTTTGTCAAAGCTGTCCAATGGACAAGACTTACAACAGAGTGTATACAATAAGATTAAAAATGAGATAAATTCTGCACTGGCAGGGCAGATGAATTTAAATAATCAAGAAGGAAAGTCCAGTGTCAATTTATCCGGATTCAAGGTGCAGAATATAAATCAGGAAGGCCAGACAAATTTAATCAATACCCTAGTAGTTCCTCAGAATGAAGATATTTCTCAAAATGATTCCGGTAAATCTGGAGATAAGAACAGTGAAGCTTTTACCGGTAATGATGATAAAATATTAAAAAGGATAATGGAAGGCGGAACTGGGGATAAGATCTCCAAAGCTGCTAATTTCATGTCACAATTTACAAGTGTAAACACCGATAATACTGTAGAAAATCTAAAAAATCTGGTCATAAATCAGAATTCCTTGGACTCCGATGTAATAAAAACTTTAAAATACATGGATGTGAATAATATTAAGGAATTAACCGTAAAGGTAAATCCCAAGGAGTTAGGAGAGATCACCATAAATCTGGTGATGGAAGAAGGAAAGCTTAAAGCAGTGATTACAGCTTCCAACAAGGATGCCTACAATCTTTTGAATTCCAATTTGCAGGATTTGTCAAACAAGCTGCAGACAAATGACATAAAAGTCCAGAGTTTCTCATTGAATTTATACAATGAAGATGCTACTTTTTTTAGAGATGAAAGTAAAAAAGGACAGCAGCAGAATAGCAGCGGGCAAAATAAGGAGCTGTCTGTAGACAATATATCGGCAAAAGAAGAAGTAACTGAAGATGATTATTATTATGACAATAATGTAAACATATTGGCTTAACTTAAATTATACAGAAGGAGGCACACAATGCCAGTATCAATTGATAATGGAATAAATCAAAATTATAATTTATATAATCAGTCTAGTAAAGCTTTGGCAGCCAGCGCAGCGGCCAGTGATGAGTCCGGTGTTTCTAATGAAGATGATACAACAGGCTTTTCCAATTCAATTGTATCCTCCCAGGACCCCACCAGGACTACCAATGGTACCAAAATAGTAAGACAAGGGCAGGATATAGATGAAAACATGTTTCTGAAAATACTGTCTGCAGAACTTGCAAATCAGGATCCAACAGACAGCAGTTCCCAAAGTTCTACAGAATATATAAGTCAGCTGGCACAGTTTTCATCACTGCAGCAGATGGCAAATTTGAATAGTTCAAATAAGTTAAATACCGCCAATTCCCTTATAAATAAGTATGTCACTTTTAATGATTTGAATTCAGAGGGTAATTTATCTAATGGACAGGTAATTGGAGTAGTGAAAAATGGCGATGAAATAGATCTGAATGTAGTAGTGGGTAAAGACACTGACAGTGATGAAAATATTACTGATAAGACTCAGCTTTTTAATGTAGATGATGTATCAAGAGTTGATGATTTGGGAGATATATTTGATTCAACTACCAACAATATGATGTTATTAAATGCTACTTCTCTTATAGGCAAAAAAGTCGACATCAATGAAAAAGACGACAGTGGAAATAATTACAGCGGAGTTGTTCAATCTGTATCCAGGGGAACGGGCGGAGTAACTGTGACTATAAAAACAGAAGATGGACAAACTAAGAATTTTTATTTTGATGAAGTTCTGAATGTGGAAAATTCCTAAGAAATGAGTGTGATATCCATGGGATATAGGGTTATTAATGGCAAATTACACTTTGCTGAGGATTTGTCTCAAATATATAATGAAAAAAGCAACAGGACAAATGATACAAAAAATACTTCCGGGGAAATGTCTTTTAAAGATACCCTTAATAATGAAATAGATAAAACCAATGGTTTTATCATATCCAATCATGCGGCAGAAAGACTTAAAAACAGAAATATAAATTTAAATGAAGATGATATGAAAAATATAAATTCTGCCATAAACAGGGCTGGTGACAAGGGTTGCAGTGAGTCGGCACTGCTTTATAAAGATACAGTTTTTATTGCTTCTATAAAAAACAGGACTGTGATTACAGCTCTGGATAAGAATTCAGGAAATAAAAATGTATTTACAAATATAGACAGTATGGTAATAGTGTAAATGTAAAATCGGCTGGACCTTAGTGGAAGCCGTTCTCTGCGGAGCGAAGGAAACAGGGAAAACATGCTAAATAAACATATTAAATTTGAATTGGAGGGTTAAATATATGCTGCCATCATTGTATTCAGGTATTAGCGGACTTAGAGCTAATCAACAGAAATTAAATGTAATAGGAAACAATATAGCGAATTCATCTACCACGGGATTTAAATCCCAGAGTATGAATTTTCAGGATATGATAAGTCAGAATCTTTCAGATCCAAGTGCTCCCAGCAACAATATCGGCGGAGTTAATGGAAAACAGAGCGGACTTGGGGTGAAAGTAGCAGGAATAAGCACGGATTTCAGTACAGGAAGTATGCAGCCTACCACTAGAAATCTTGATTTTGCCATAGATGGTACAGGATATTTCGTAGTGGGAACAGGTGCAGTAGCAGGAAATACATCTGAGGATATTGGAAATACAATAACGGATAATGTACTGGAAGGAGGAAGTATTGACACTGGTTATACAAGAGATGGAGCTTTTTCACTTGATACCCAGGGAAATTTGCTTACGGCAGACGGGCATAGAGTTATGGGATATCAGGTAGGTGACGCCGTCATAAACTATGAGGCTGATCCCAGCAAACAAAACAGTATAGCATTTCAGGATGCCAATGCCGATGATATAGAAGTAAATGGAGACAGGTTGGTTCCACTGTCAATTCCAGATTATATAGACAAAGATGGTGTAAATGTAAAAGTAAAAGCTTTTTCCGTAGGATCAGACGGTTATATAACCGCACAGCTTGCGGACGATACTACGGCTGCATTGGGACAGATTGCCATGGTTTCTTTTCAAAATGAAGGAGGCCTCGTAAAGCAGGGAGGAAATCTTTATAGTGCATCGGCAAACTCGGGTCAGCCTGTGGTGAGAAGTCCAAGAGGAGTTGAGGCAGATCAGGATAACAGCGGCGGCTATGGAAAAATGGCACAGAACATGCTGGAGATGTCAAATGTGGATCTGGCACAGCAGTTTACGGACATGATAATAGCCAGCAGGGCCTTTCAGGCAAATGGTAAGATAATAACTACAGATGATGACATACTTCAGGATTTGATAAACTTGAAGAGATAACAATCAGCTGATTCTAAGGTTCAGGTGGAGTTTGACCATAAAGAATGCTTTTTCATCTGAACCTTATTAACAGATTAGTGTCTTTAGCGATTAAAATACCTTATCCTTTAGGGAAGAACTTATCAAGGGAGGCAGCAGTGCTTATATCCAATCTTAAAAAATTTGGGCATTGGCCGGGGGAAGCCATGGAATATAATTTATAGTATTCTTCTACAAAGATATACTTGTATGCTTTTAATATTTATGACAAATTATATATTGTTCCAAATAATTTTTATGGATTTTTATTGTATCTTATGTCCAATGATGCTAAAATTTATAAAAAGGTGGAGAAAGGTGTTTTACTGAAAATACTGTCTTGATTTTTAAGGAGGTTTCTATGATAAAACTTACAGGATTAAATGACAAAGAATTTGTTATAAATGCGGATCATATAGAAAAATTGACGGAAACTCCTCAAAGTGTCATTACTCTCACAAATGGAAACAAGTATATAGTACAGGAATCCAACGATGAGATAATAAGAAGAGTTATAGATTATAAAAGAAAAATATACAGGCCTGATTTTAAATAACGCTATCCTATATTTTTTACATAAATTTTGAAGGGAGAGAGCATGATGGAAAACAGAGCGGAAAAAAAGAGCGGAATAAATTTCAAAATAGTTTTAACAACTCTTCTGCTTTTGATTGCAATCAGTGCAGGAGCTTATTTTGGATACAACAAGTTTTTAAAAAACAGCAGTAAAAATTCAAGTACAGTTTCGCAAAACAGCAGTTTAGCCCAAACTCAGCAGGTATCAAATCAAGGAGACGGCAATGCAAGCTATCTGCAGCAGGTTGTTTCTGACTATACCTTTGATTTAAGTGATTTTACAGTGAATCTGGCAGATGAGGGTGGAAAAAACTATTTAAAAATCAGTGTGTTTCTTGGATATGATGATAAAAAATTATCTGCGGAGCTTACTGATAAAAAGCCCATAATAAGAGATGCTGTTATTGATATTTTGAGAACTAAAAAGGTATCTGATATAAACCCCAAATACATGGATAATATAAAAATGCAAATTATCCAGAAAATAAACCCCATGCTGGAAAAGGGAAAATTAAATAATGTATACTTTAATGATATATTAACTCAGTAAGAGTATATATAATGAAGTGATCTTATATAAATACCATTGGAAATGGAGAAATTTAAATGGATTTACAATTTTGGTGGATGCTGTTTAAAATAATTATATCACTGCTTTTTATAATTTCTCTAATATATATTTTTGTTAAATATGGAGGAGGAAAGCTTCAAAGTATTCAAGGCAGCAAATATATAAATATACTTGAAAGAACCCAGCTTTCTAAAGAAAATGCCCTATTTGTAGTAAAAATAGGCGAAAAAGGATATGTGGTTTCATCTGCAAATGGCAGAATTGAAATAGTCTGCGAGTTGGCTAAAGAAGAGATAACAAAAATCGAGAGCACAAAAAATGTATATGAATATAAAAATTTAAAGGACTTATATACAAAAAGTGGTCTTGAAAATATATTCAAAAAGGCTAACCACAATTTTTTAGGTAAAAAACTTAAATTAAAAAAGGAAGATAAAGATGAACAATAAACACAGCAAAAGTATTATAACTATTTCAGTTTTGATATTTGCTTTTATTATTTTAAAAGGTTTTAGTGTACAGGCAGCTCCTACTGATTTTCCAATACCAAATGTGAATGTTTCCGTAGATAATGCTTCTACACCACAGCAATATGTAGGTAATATAAAATTGCTTATAGTGCTGACAATACTCACACTGCTTCCTTCGATTATAATGATGATGACAAGCTTTGTAAGAATCATAGTGGTATTTGGATTTTTAAGGAGTGCCATGGGAACCCAGCAGGCTCCTCCAAATCAAGTATTGATAGGACTTGCTCTTTTTCTCACAGTATTTATAATGCTGCCTGTTTACGGGAAGATAAATTCTACAGCCATACAGCCTTATTTGAACAATAAGATAACTGAAGAGCAGGCCATAGAAACGGGAGCAAAACCTTTGAGAAATTTTATGCTGAGACAGACAAGGCAAAAAGATCTCAAATTGTTTGTGGATAATGCCAAGTTGAATTATAAAGTTACAAAAGACAATGCACCTCTTTATGTGGTGATTCCAGCTTATATGATAAGTGAATTGAAGACTGCTTTTCAAATAGGTTTTTTGCTTTACATACCTTTTATGATAATAGATTTGGTAGTGTCAAGTGTACTTATGTCCATGGGAATGTTCATGCTTCCTCCGGTAATGATATCACTGCCCTTTAAGCTGCTTTTATTTGTCATGGTAGATGGGTGGTATTTACTTGTAAAATCCTTGATTATAAGTTTTTCGTGAGGTGAATTTAGATGAGTGAAAATATGGTATTGGGTATTATAAAAGATGCAATACAGACAGGACTTTTAATTTCAACACCTATTCTGATAGTTTCAATACTTGTAGGTCTCATAATAAGTATATTTCAGGCTACCACTCAGATACAGGAGCAGACACTTACTTTTGTGCCCAAACTTATTGCCATTGCTGTAGTGGGTCTTTTTACTGCAACCTGGATGCTTCATCAAATGGTGGGTTTTACTGAAAGAATTTTTACATACATAGCACATATAACTCAGTAATTTATCAGTTAAGAGTTAAGAGTGTATAGTTTATAGTTACGGAGTGGATTAGTTTGATAAATACACTGTATTTTACGGCTTTGGTACTTGTAAGTATTAGGATGTTTTGTTTTTTTATAATGATTCCCATATTTTTTCCCAGCGGTACTCCAGATACGGTTAAAGTAGGATTGACTTTGGTTATGGCTTATATACTTCTGCCGGGTATAGATTATTCTGCTGTAAATACTATAAACAATACCATTCCATTTATATATAATTGTGTAAATGAAGCTGCAGCGGGTCTCACATTGGGGTTTTTGGTGAGTTTATGTTTTACGGCATTTAGAATCGCAGGCAGTTATATGGATTTACAAATAGGGCTTTCTATGATGAGTATGTTTGATCCAAATTCAAATAGCACATCTACACTTTTAGAACGCCTTATGTATTGGTTTGGCATGGTGGTTTTTCTTGCAGTAGATGGCCATCATATGCTTATAAAATCTTTGCTGGAGAGTTTTAGCACCATAAAGCTTGGAACTTTTTTCTTGGGACAGGGATCTATTAACATTATAATAAAAGCTTTTATAACATATTTTTCTATAGCATTAAAAATAGCAGTGCCTGTACTGCTTATAATTTTAATGACGGATTTAACCATGTCCCTTGTTGCAAGAACTGTTCCGCAGCTTAATATAATGATACTGGGGCTTCCTATAAAAATATTGGTGGGTATGGCTTCCTTTTGTTTTGCACTTCCCATATTTCTGCAGATTATGGAAAAAACTTTTTATGCCATACCGGACTCCATAAGAGGATTTTATCATACACTGCCCCTGCTCATAATATTTGCCTCTGATGATAAAACCGAGGAAGCTACCCCTAGAAAAAAAAGTGATGCCAGGAAAAAAGGACAGATTGCCAAAAGTAAAGAAGTAGCTCTTGCACTGACTCTTTTGGCTTCTACGCTGGTTATACTTATAGCGGGGGGGTATGTAGGTTCTCAGATGAAAAATACTATGGTGGCATTTTTTAATAATTATCTCACAACCTCTTTAAATTATGAAAGTGTCCAAAGAATAGCTTTTATAACTATATGGAGATTGGGAATTATATTTTTGCCTATAGCCGTCCCTATATTGCTTATGGGAGTTATATCAAATATGCTTCAGACTAGAGGGATTGTAACCAGCCATCCCCTGAAACCTGACTTATCCAAATTGAATCCTGTAAATGGACTCAAGAGAATGTTTTCCATGAGATCTGTAATGGAGCTTTTTAAAGATACATTTATAGTAATTGTAGTTGGAATTATAGGATATAAATTTATAAAGGACAATTATGTATATATAATGACATTGAGTAATTTGAATTTTGAAAGTGTTGCTAAAGCCATATCAAAACTTACAGTGAACATATTTTTCAGGGTGACCATGATAATGCTCATAATAGCTGTTATAGATTACATATTTCAAAACTTTCAATATAATAAGGATCTCAGAATGTCCAAACAGGAAATAAAAGAAGAATACAAGCAAGACGAAGGAGATCCGCAGATTAAAAACAAGATAAAACAAAAACAGAGAGAAATAGGTATGAGAAGGATGATGCAGCAAGTCCCGAAGGCAACAGTAGTAGTTACAAATCCTACCCATGTGGCTGTGGCTCTTAAATATGAAGACGGCAAAAATGATGCACCTGTAGTGGTGGCAAAAGGATTGGATGCAGTAGCTTTTAGAATAAAAAAAGTAGCTAAGGAAAATGATGTGCCTGTAATTGAAAATCGGCCTCTTGCAAGGCTCCTGTATGATGAGGTGGATATTGACAGGGAAATTCCTGCAGAAATGTATCAGGCAGTAGCAGAGATACTGGCCTTGGTTTACAAGATGAGGTGATATTTTGGAAAGAAGCAGAAAGAGATTTAAATTAAAAGATAATGTGGATATACTTATGGCACTGCTGATTATAATGATAGTATTTATGATTATAATTCCGCTTCCAGCAAAATTACTGGATATATTAATTGCATTTAATATAACATTGTCTATAATTATAATACTTTTGACAATGTTTACTACAGAGGTACTGCAATTTTCGGTGTTTCCCACATTGCTTTTAATAACTACACTTTTTAGATTGGCTCTCAATATTTCTTCTGTAAGACTGATACTCAGGGACGCATATGCAGGAGAAGTTATAAATTCCTTTGGAGAATTTGTAGTTGGTGGAAGCTATGTAGTTGGAATAATAATATTTTTAATAATAATCATCATACAATTTATTGTAATAACAAATGGTGCCAACAGAGTTGCCGAAGTTTCAGCCAGATTTACACTGGATGCAATGCCCGGAAAGCAGATGAGTATTGATGCAGATTTGAATTCTGGATTGATAGATGAAAAAGGAGCCAGAGATAAAAGGTCAAAGCTTCAAAAAGAAGCGGATTTCTACGGAGCTATGGATGGTGCTTCTAAGTTTGTAAAAGGTGATGCCATAGCTGCCCTGGTAATTGTGGTGATAAATATAATAGCCGGAATAATTACGGGTATAGTTGTAAAAGGCATGGATGCTTCAGAAGCTGCCCAGACTTATACCAAATTGACTATAGGAGATGGTCTTGTATCTCAGCTTCCGGCACTTCTTATTTCCACAGCTTCCGGTATACTTGTCACCCGTTCCGGAAGCGATGAAGATTTTGGAACCATGGCCGTAAGGCAGTTATTGGGATTTCCAAAGGTAATAGCTATAGCTGGTGCAGTACTTTTGTTTTTGGCCATGATACCCGGCCTTCCTCATATGGCGTTTTTTATACTTGCAATAGCCTGTATTATAGCAGCATATCTATTGTATAAGGATGAAAAAGAACAAAACATTCAGCATGAAGCAATGCAGAATCAGGAAATGACTGAAATAGAAAACAAAGAGCCTGAAAATGTTATGAATCTCATATCTGTAGAACCTATGGAAATAGAAATAGGATATGGACTCATACCACTGGCGGATGAAAGTTCAGGAGGGGATCTTCTTCAGAGAATAACTTCAGTGAGAAGGCAGTGTGCTATTGAAATGGGAATAGTAGTACAGCCTATTAGGATCAGGGATAATCTGCAGCTTAAAACCAATGATTATGTAATAAAGATAAGGGGTACGGTAGTAGCTAAAGGCGAGCTTATGCCAAATATGCTGTTATGTATGGATCCTACTAATTCCAATAGTGACATTCAAGGTATAAGTACAGTTGAGCCTTCTTTTGGCCTTCCAGCTATCTGGATAAACAAGGATCAAAGGGAAGAAGCAGAAATTAAGGGATTAACGGTGGTGGATCCTACTACGGTTATGGTGACCCATCTTACGGAAACTATTAAGAATCATTCTTATGAACTTCTGGGGAGACAGGAAGTTAAACTTATTGTGGATTCTGTTAAGGAAAAGTATCCTACTGTAGTGGAAGAACTCATACCTGACTTATTGACCATAGGAGAACTCCAAAAGGTGCTGCAAAATCTTTTAAGGGAGAGAGTATCTATAAAAGATATGGTGACTATTATGGAATCTCTTGCGGATAATTCAAGAAGTACAAAGGATATAGAACTATTAACGGAATATGTGCGATTTTCACTGGGAAGAAGCATATGTAATTCCCTTATAGATGATAAGGGAGCAATTACTGTAATCACAATATCTCAGGAGCTGGAAAAATTAATAGGAAGCAATATTCAAAAATCCATGCAGGGTTCTTTTCCTGCTATAGATCCTGATATTACAAGCAAAATATTGAAGTCTCTCAGAAAAATGCTGGACTCGGTTTATTTTTATGAAAACCAGCCTGTAGTTTTGGTTTCACCAAAAATAAGGGCACCTTTCAGAAGGTTGATTGAGATGGTATTCCCATCAGTAAATGTATTATCGCTAAATGAGATACCAAATGATGTGGAGATAAAAACTGAAGGAGTGGTTTCAATATAATGATTATTAAAAGATATAAAGTTAATAGTATGAATGAAGCTGTTACCAGGATCAAATATGAACTTGGCAGTGAGGCTGTCATTATAAGTCAGAGAAAGATTAGAAAAAGAGGGATACTGGGATTTTTTTCTAAAAAGATCCTGGAGGTAACTGCTGCGGTGGATAATAAAAAAAGAGAAGACAATATGAATTATGGTATTAAAACCATAAAGAGAATAGTAAATGATAGTATGAAAAATAATTTATTGGATGTGGATGGAAAAGATACCAGAGCTGAAAATAGTGATTTGAAACAAAGGCCCGTTGAAACAAAAGGACTTTATGAAAATAGCATAGTGGAAAAAAATAATGATGATTTGATAAAAGAAGTACAGCAGATGAAGGGTATGTTAAACAAGATTATGAATAACCCTTATGGGAATATTGGAAAAAGCAAGCTTCAATTAAAACTTGAAAACAGTGATTTAAGCCAGAATGTAATAAAAAGAATATTGGGCAGTATAAATATTATGGAAGATGACAGGAAAGATGAAGAAAAGTTAAAAGAAGTAGTACAAAATATGATAAAGGTGGATAATAGGGAACTTTCCAATGCGGTGGTATTGATAGGACCTACTGGAGTAGGTAAGACCACTACCATTGCAAAGCTTGCAGGGAGGCTTGCCCTTATTGAAAAGAAAAAAATCGGACTTATAACTATAGATACATATAGAATAGGCGCAGTAGAGCAGCTGAGAACTTATGCAGATATAATGAATATACCCTTCAAGGTTGTATTTACTATAAAGGATATGGAAAAAACCGTGCAGGATATGAAAGACTGCGATGTTATTTTGATAGATACCACAGGGAGAAATAGCAAAAATAAAATGCAGATATCAGAACTGAGGGCATTTATAGATAAAATTAAAACGGATAATATACATTTGGTAATAAGCTGTACTACAAAAAACAAAGATATAGATGCAATAATAAATGGGTATAGCTATCTGAATTATAATGATATAATAATTACAAAATTGGATGAAACCTGTACTTATGGTTCTATATTAAATATTCTGCAATCGGCTAAAAAACCTATAAGCTTTGTCACCACGGGACAAAATGTACCTGAGGATATAAAAACTATGAGTTCTGAAGAATTAACAAAGCTTGTACTAGGAGAGGATATTATATGCTAGATCAGGCTGAGAAATTGAGAAAGCTGGTTCTGGAAGATAAAAAGATAAAAAAAGATACTGTACAGTGTGTTGTAAAGCCCAGAATAATAACAGTTACTTCCGGTAAAGGGGGAGTAGGAAAAAGCAATTTTGTGGTTAATACGGCAATAGCACTGCAGAAGATGAAGAAAAAGGTTCTTATAATGGATGCAGATATGGGAATGGGAAACGATCATGTACTTATGGGTTTTTTGCCCAGATACAGTGTGTATGATGTAATTCTTGGAGATAAGGGAATAGATGAAATTCTTGTAACAGGACCATTTGGAGTTAAATTGCTTCCCGGAGGAACGGGAATATCAAAAATTGAGGAAATAACAAAATCCCAAAGAGAGAATTTCATAAAAAAATTATCTCTATTAGGTGATTTTGACTATATAATACTGGATACAGGAGCCGGAATAAACAGGGATGTGCTTGGATTTATTGCCTGCTGTGAAGAAGTTATTGTGATTACCACGCCGGAACCTACATCTCTTACGGATGCATACAGTCTGGTTAAAGCCATAGATTATTTCAAATTGAAGAGTTCAGTAAAAATTGTTATAAATAAAGTCATGAATATTGAAGATGGAAAAAAAACTTTCAGCAAGTTTAACAGTGTGATGAATAGATTTTTAAATATTTATGCTGAATATCTGGGAAGCATGTCAGAGGATAAAAAGCTTATACAGGCAGTTAGAGAGCAAACTCCATTTTTGATAAGCTATCCCAATTCAAAGATTTCCAGAGAGGTGAATTTTATAGCAAATAAACTGAGCGGAGCTAAAACGGATAATAGGGGGAAGGGTGTCCAGGATTTATTTAGGAGAATTTTTGACGTTTTTTCGTAGAAAGAAGGGATAAAGTGAAGTGCAATGTTGAGTTTACAGTGAACAGCAGGATTGAAATAGAAATAGACGGACAAACCTATAAGAGCAATATTCAAGACATTTCAGATGATTGCATAGGCATAAATATACCTGTAAACAACCATAAATATATAGCTTTAAAAAAAGGAGACAAAATACGTGCAATATATTATTCAGGAAAAAACATATATAGTTTTCATACAGTAGTGGTAGGACGAAAAATAGAAAAGATACTTATAATAATGATAAAAAAACCTATGGAGATAGAGATTGTACAGAGAAGAAATTTTGTCAGAGTTCAAATAATTTTTGATGTACTCTGTGCCGTGGTTCCTGAGAAAGGGTATTTAGGCAATTTGAGCGATCAGGTAAGAACATTCAATGCCTATTCTGTAGATATGAGCGGCGGCGGCATGAAAATAGTTGTAAAGGACAAATTGGAATATAAATTGCGGATTGGCGATATTATTATAGTTACTATTCCCATGGAAAACGACAGTTTAACTGTAAAGGGGAAGATAGTAAGGATTGACAGAAACAATGATAATTCAAAACTGATACTTGGGCTGGCTTTTACGGATCTGGATAAAATGAACAGGGAAAGGATTATAAGACTGCTGTTTCAGATAATGAGGGAACATATAAAAAAAGGAGCAAAGGAGGAATAAAATATGGCTTTGGCAAATGAGCTGAATATAAAAGAAGAATTAGTGAAAAAGTATCTTCCTCTTGTAAAATATATTGCTTCTAGAGTTATAATCGGGAAAACCAAATACATCGAGTATGAAGATCTGGTCAGTTATGGCATGTTGGGTTTAATGGATGCAATAAGTAAATTTGATAAAAATAGAGGAATGAAGTTCTCTACTTATGCATCTATAAGAATAAAAGGCTCAATGATAGATGAGCTGAGGAGAAACAGTCCCATCTCCAAGGGATCTATGGATAAGCTTAATAAATATAATGGAGCTGTGGAATCCCTTCAGAAGGAATTGGGCAGAGAGCCCAGAAGTATTGAAATAGCAAATAAACTCCATATGTCCCTGAAGGAAATGATGGAGATTGAAAATTATATAAATTATATATCTATAGTGTCATTGGAGGACTTAATATTTTCGGATGATGACGATATTCCTCTCATGGGCACTATAGAAGATACTAAAAGTCCAAGCCCTGAAAAGAGTTTAGAAGAAAAAGAAAAACTGGAGTATTTGGCCAAAGCTTTAGAAATTTTGAATGAAAAAGATAATTTAGTGCTTACACTGTACTATTATGAAGAATTGACATTAAAGGAAATAGGACACATTTTAAATGTGTCGGAATCCAGGGTATGCCAGCTCCACGGCAGGGCAATTATGCATTTGAGAAAGGCTATGGTTAAATTAAAATATATGTATAAGTAATGTAGTTTTTACAGAAAGGAAATTTTTATGGCTTCAATTATATTAGTTGCAGTGGGGATGATTTTAATAACGTTAAATTTAAATGCCCTATTGAAGGAAAAAAAGTCTTTTAAAGGACAATTGAACGTGAAGCAAAATGAGATGGAAGATTATAAGATAGAAATTGGGAAAATAAGAAAAGAGTTTGCAGAAACAGTATTTGAACTTCAAGGAGAAATTGAGAGCTTGAAAAATGAAAATAAAAATAACATGGATAAGATGATTTTATATGATAGATCGGGAAAGAAAGTAAACAAGGAATCTAATTCTGAAAAACCTGTCTCAGAAATTAATAATGAAGGCAGTTTAAAAGAACATGAAACTGAGAAGGTTAATACTGAAGATGTGAATAATATCAGAATTGATGAAATAAGAAATTTACTTCATAAAAATATATCGGTAGATGAAATCTGCAAAAAAACTGGTATTGGTAAGGGGGAGATTCTATTAATAAAAGAATTATACACAAGGTAAGGGCCTTTTTTGACTTTCTTAGCGATAGAAAGGTATTGCTAGGTATAGGTATAGGTATTTTGTTAGCTACCTTTATTATGAGTGGAGTTAAAATTCAGTATCAAATGAGTAAAAGTCAAATTGAGGATAAGGCTAGATCCATGGGAATGCAGTACCCTGATGAAATGAAAGTAATCAATAACGGAGGTGAAAATAAATGATTAGAAGTTTTTACACAGCGGTATCAGGTATGATAACTCAAGAGGCAAGACAGGACGTAATAACCAATAATCTGGCCAATGTAAATACAGTGGGATTTAAGGAAGATAGCTTGGCTGTAAAACCATTTAATGATGTACTTTTGCAGAATTATGATAAAATATCTGCAGGTAAAAATGTAAGAAATGTAATAGGATCTATAAGTTTGGGAAGTGGAATAGATTCAGTTAATACCGGATTTACTCAGGGAACTATAGAATCTACCGGCATTCCTACGGATTTTGCCATAGATGGAAGAGGATTTTTTACTGTCCAAAGACCTGATGGAAATGAATTTTATACAAGAGATGGGCACTTTCATGTAGATATAAATGGAATGCTGGTAGATGATTCGGGAAACGATGTTATAGGCAGGGATACCCAAAGAGGAAGCCTGGGTCCTATAAATGCAGGTGGTGGAAGTATAACCTCGGATAATTACGGAAATATAAGTATAGATGGGGTTCAGAAATATAAAATTTACACGGTGGATTTTAATAATTATGATACCTTAACTAAAGTTGGAGATAATTTATATACGGGGGCAAACCCTGTGGAATCCAATGCAGTGGTAAGACAGAATTCACTGGAAAAATCCAATGTGAATATAGTAAATGAAATGTCCGATTTACTTACGACTATGAGGAGTTTTGAAACGGATCAAAAGGCAGTACAATCAATTGATGAAACTCTAGACAAACTTATAAATGAAGTTGGAAAAGTATAAAAATTAAAGAACAATTGAGAAGGGTGGTTTTGTAATGCTCAGGGCTATATGGAATAGTAGAAGTGCCATGAATGCAGAACAGGAAAAACTGGATAGTATATCCAACAATATGGCTAATATAAATACCTCTGGATATAAAAGGGAAGATGTGAATTTTCAGGATCTGGTATATGAAACTTTAAACAGGGCAGGGTATCCCACTAATCCAGATGGAACAAATACAATTAATGGAACAGGGGTAAAAACTACAGAATGGATTAGGGATACTTCCCAGGGAAGCATTAGGGAAACTGGATTGAAAACAGATATGGCAATAGATGGGCAGGGCTTTTTCAGGGTTGCTCTTCCAAATGGTACATCAGCTTACGAGAGAGCAGGTAATTTTAATGTGGATGAAGGGGGAAATTTAGTTGATGCAGATGGAAACAGGCTGGAAGTGAATTTAACCGCCCAGGGCACCGCCCTTTTTAATTCAGGTACAGTGTTTAATGACAATAACTTTAAAGTAGATGAAAAAGGGCAGATATACATGAATATAAATGACAGCAGCATATTATATGGTAAAATAAATGTGTACAATGCAGTGGGACAAGACGCTATGAGATCCATTGGGGATAATCTGTATGTACCTGAAAATAATGTTCAAATGAATCTAAATGGAAATGCCAATATAATTCAAGGTTATCTGGAGCAGTCAAATGTAGATTTGGGACAGGAAATGACAGATATGATACTGGCTCAGAGGTCTTTTGAACTTGCATCCAAGGGGATTACAACTTCAGATGAAATGTGGGGACTTATAAATAGTATGAAAAGATAGCTGGGTTTAAACTTTTATGTAAACATATGGGATGTATCTACATATAATGTATAGATGTAATATTTTCAGGAGGAGTTATAATATGTACAGATGTCCCATTATGGATTCCAATGAATATATTGGAGAAGATGATATGTATGATTGGGATGCTGGTTATCCTATACAGGATATGTATCCACCTAATATGTATAGAATGTGCCCAATGATGTTAAATAATTCAAGCCCATGCATGAATTGTATGTATCAAATGGATCCTATGCAATCATCCCCCCCAACATATCCACCACCTTATAATAAACCAGGGGAAATGACGGGGTATTACAGGCCTTATGATGATATGGATGACTTGGATATGGAAGAAGAGGAATCCGTAAATACAGAGCCGGAAGATGAAAATATAAATAAAAAGGAAGAATTTGTGGATAATAGCGAATGCGGAGCTAAGATAAGAACTGTAAATATGTCAGAAATTGAAGATTAAGGATAAAAGATCTGAAGGTATTTCCTCCAGATCTTTTATCCTTTTACAGCAGATTTTTAAAATTCAATTCTATGAAGACAGGGCAGCGGTAAGTGGTGGAATGACCTGCTTCTTTCTTGAAAGAATACCCGGTATGTAAGCACTTCCATCTTTTAGATTTATTCCGAAAGCCTTAGAAACTATATCTTGATGTTCTCCTGCAACAATTAACTCAGATCCGCTCTTCAGTATGTTGGTTACCATAAATATTATGAGATCAAAATTTTCATCCTTACATTTTGATTCCATAGCACTTATCACATCACTTCTTATAGTTTTGAACCCCTCTGCATCCGTGGTGGAAACTTGGCCAACCCCTATTTTTGTTTTGGAAATATTAAAAATTTTAAAGTCCTGATTCAATATTTCATCTGGAGTTTCTCCTTCAAGAGAAGAAGCTGCTTTAAACATCTGTCTGGAAAAAGCTTCAGGATCTATATCTGCTATGGCTGATAATCTTTTTAGTATTAACTTATCCAGATCTGTAGAAGTAGGTGATCTGAACAACAGGGTATCTGAAATTATAGCAGCACATAAAAGACCTGCAATTTTTTGAGAAGGTCTTATTCCATTTTCAAAAAATCGTGAAGCTACTATGGTAGCAGTGCAGCCTACTGGTTCATTTCTGAAATATATAGGGGAACCGGTTTGCACGTCTCCTATTTTGTGATGATCCAATATCTCAAGTATTTCTGCATCCTCAAGACCCCGGACGGATTGAGATCTTTCATTATGATCTACAAGTATCACTTTTTTCTTATTTTGAGATATGAGATGATATCTTGAAATATTTCCTATAACCTTATTTTCAGAGTCAACTACGGGATAACTCCTATACCTGGTTTTAAGCATGACATCCCTTACATCATCTATAAGGTCATAAATTTTAAAAGACAATATGTTATCCTTTTTCATAACATAGCCTACGGGAATACTCTGAGGTATCAGTCTGGAGGCTGTAAATGTATCAAATGGTGTGATTATAACTGAACAGTTTACTTCCTTGGCTTTTTTTATTATACTTTCGTCTACTTCATGATTGCCTGTTATTATCATAAGTGAAGCCCTGGAATTCAATATTACATCCTGTGCATCCAGCCTATCCCCGCAAAGTACTATGTCTTCCTTTTCCAGTATTTCTCCAATGCTTTCCGGCTGCATTGCAGCAACTATGACTTTACCGTTGAATTTAGGGTTTTCTTCAGCAGCATATATGCATTTGGCGGAAAGAGTATCGAGTATGTTTTCAAGAGTAGTACCGCTTTTCTCTATTACATTGGCATCCCATATGTCCATATAACAGGAAGTTATATTGGATTGAGATGCAATACCTATTAATTTATCGTCATCATCTACAACAGGAAGAGTTTTTACACTGTTTTTACTTATCATTGCCCAAGCTGTTTTAAGAGATGTTTCCGGAGATATAGGATTTACACTGTCGATATCCAAATCAGAAATTTGTGCCTTAACATTTTCCACTAGTTTTTGGGGCTTAACCTTAAAATAATCCAGTACAAATTTAGTTTCCTTATTTAAATTTCCTAATCTTATGGGAATTGCATTAACTCCCATTTTGTTTTTGAATTCTGCATAAGCTATTGAAGAACATATGGAATCTGTATCTGGATTTTTATGTCCTGTAATGTATACAACATCATTCATAAATTTTTCCTCCTAAGTATGTGTATAAAACAATATGTGTATATAAAATCATTATCATGGATTAATATAAATATTATAGCAAAATTTAGACCAATTATCCACTAGCTATTAATTATATCCATATATTTAAGTGTATAAACATTAGATTTTTATAAGAAATTGTGAACCGCGCATTGTGAATTGTAAGCTGTGCATTTGATCAAAACTGTCATAATGGAATGCAAAATAGGCATATATTTAATTAACATAGAGAGAATAAATACCTTGGAGGGATAAAATTGATTAATGAAAGAGAGCTGGAAAGTGGTCTCACACAAATTGAAGCAGAGAGAAGGTTAAAAAAGTATGGAACTAATACCATTGAAAAGAAAAAGGGAATATCCCCTGTAAAAATATTTTTTTCTCAGTTCAATGATTTTATAACCTGGATTCTTATAGTAGCCACTGTCATATCTGGATTCATGGGGGAAAAGGCAGATGCAATAACCATACTTATTATTATAATCATGAATGCCATATTGGGTTTTGTACAGGAATTTAAAACCGAAAGATCTTTAGAAACCTTGAAAGAATTGGCTTCCCCTACATCCAGGGTGATTAGAGACGGAAAAATCAAAATTATAAATGCCCAGGAGCTGGTAGTAGGCGATGTAGTATTTTTAGAGTCTGGAGACAAGGTACCTGCAGATTGCATCTTATTATCTAAAGGAAATTTTATGGTGGATGAATCTCTTTTAACCGGGGAATCTGAAGGAGTTGAAAAAAGTAATTTCGGTAAAAATAATTCTGTATATATGGGAACTATAGTTATTAAGGGAAAGGGAAAAGCCAAAGTGGTGCAAACAGGCATGAAGACAGAGATGGGAAAAATAGCAGGTATGCTTCAGAATATTGAAAAAGACAGATCACCACTTAAAGAAAAATTGGCATCCCTGGGAAAAGTACTGGTAGTCATATGTGTTGCCATATGTATCATAGTAACTTTAACTGGTGTCTGGAGGGGACAGGATAAATATGAAATGTTTTTAGTTGGAGTGAGTTTGGCAGTAGCAGCTATTCCGGAGGGACTTGCAGCTATAGTCACTGTTGCGCTGGCTCTTGGGGTATCCAGAATGTTAAAAAGAAATGCCCTTGTCAGAAAATTACCTGCAGTGGAGACATTGGGATGTACTTCTGTAATTTGCAGTGATAAGACAGGCACCCTTACTGAAAACAAGATGACTGTAAAGGCACTGTACTTTAATGGGAAAATATATAAAGTTGACAGAGGGGTTTTCCCTGAAAATATAACTATGAAAAAAGCTTTTACATATTGCAATGATTTTAATTTCGACATAAAAAAAGTTCACATTTCAGAAGCACTTATGGGTGATCCTACGGAAACGGCTTTAATAAAAGCATTTTTCAGGGAGGGAAAGACTCTGAAAAAATTTATGGATGGGGTAGAGAGAATTTATGACATACCTTTTGACTCCGATAGAAAAATGATGTCCGTCATAATGAAAGAAGGTTCTAAAAAGGTATGTTATGTAAAGGGAGCACCTGAAAGGGTGATAAATAGATGTAAGTATATATTGGATAGAGGAGAGGTTAAGCTTCTTACTTCCAGTGAAAAAAACAAGGTTTTAAGGGCAGTGGAAAATATGACTTCTGATGCCTTGAGGTGTATAGCAGGTGCTTATAAGGACAGCGGGGTGACTGCCGGAAAGACATTGGAAAATAATTTGATTTTTATAGGAATAGCCGGAATTATAGATCCCCCTAGAAGAGAAGTAAAGGATGCTGTGTTAAAATGTAAATTGGCGGGTATAAGGCCTGTTATGATAACGGGGGATCATAAAAACACAGCTTTTGCCATTGGGAAAGAATTGGACATATGCAAAACACAATCACAGGTTATAACAGGAGAGGAATTAGACAAGCTAAGTGATAGGGAACTTTCAGCTAAAATACAGCAGGTTTCTATATTTGCAAGGGTTAATCCAGGACATAAGCTTAGAATAGTTAAAGCTTTTAAAACTAAGGGAAATATTGTGGCCATGACGGGAGATGGTGTAAATGATGCTCCAGCAGTAAAAGAAGCGGATATTGGAATCTGTATGGGGATATCAGGTACGGATGTAACTAAAGAGGCATCATCTATGATACTTCTGGATGATAATTTTACCACCATAGTAGCTGCAGTAGAAGAGGGAAGGGTTATTTATGACAATATAAGAAAATTTATAAGATATCTGCTGTCCTGTAATCTGGGAGAGGTTTTAACCATGCTTTTAACCTCCATATTTGCATTGGAAACACCTCTTTTACCTATACAAATACTCATGGTAAATTTAGCTACGGATGGACTGCCTGCTATAGCTCTTGGAGTGGATCCGGCAGAAGGGGATATAATGAGAGGAAAGCCAAGGGCTAAAAGTGAAAGTATATTTGCCAGGGGACTCAGTGAAAAAATCATTGTGAGGGGGGCGCTTATAGGAGTATGTACAGTATTTGCCTTTGTAATAGGATTATATTTGGGATTTGGGCTGAAAACAGCAAGAACTATGGCACTTTGTACCCTTATAATATCTCAGCTCATACATGTATTTGAATGCAGATCAGAAAAACATTCTATATTTGAAATAAATTTATTTACCAACGTATATCTTCTAGCTGCAGTTGCTACGTCTATAACCATGCTGTTATGCACAATCTATATACCATTCCTACAAATGGTATTCCATACTTCACCCCTTATGATTTCACAGTGGGGTATAGTATTGTTCTTTTCCGGTATAATTGCATTTATGAACAGCTTATATTTATATTTCAAATCAAATAATGCTTAAGTCTGGAAGATGATAGGATTTCTAAAAACAATTTTAATTTCAAGTTGTAGAAAAGCTTCATATTTTCATTCTTCAAAATATGAAGCTTTATCTGCAATAAAAATAATCATATTTATAAGATTGTAATTAAAATCTATTGTAAATTGTCATATTGTTATACAGTTAATATAAAATAAAGTATAAAGCTAGGCAAAGATACAAGAATATTGAAAAATCAAATAATTATATGTATTGATTTTTTACCGTTTTTATGTTGAAATATAATTAAGTAATACTATAAAAATATTTACTTAGAATAAACATCTTAAGTTAGGAGGAGATCATAAATATGAGATAGCTTACTTGAAAACATTGAATCTGATGAAGTATTTAAATATTTTAAACAAATCAGAAATACTTCAATAAATTAGGGAGGTACATATTATTCATGAATAAAAAATTATCTAAAGGTGCATATGGCGGCATATCTGGTAAAGATTATGTCCCGTATATTTCCGAGGGTTCTAAATCCGGCGGAAATACTGCTGTATTAATAATCGGTATTATGCTGGCTGTGCTATTTTCAGCATCTACTGCCTATTCAGGTATGAAAGCAGGGCTTACAGTTGCCGCCGGCATACCTGGTTCTATATTAGGTTCCGTATTTATAACTATATTTGCTAAACAAAAAGGTATTCTTGGTAAAAACCTGATTCAAGGTATGTCAAGTGGTGGAGAATCCATTGCCAGCGGTATGATATTTGTTTTGCCGGCAATTCTTTTAATAGGCTCGAAAGTCTCTTTTCTGGAAGGTTTTGTTGTTGGCGTAGGCGGAGCTTTATTTGGTATAGGAATAGCTTCCCTTGTTTACAATTATTTAATAGTTGAAGAACATGGAAAATTAATGTACCCCGAGTCAATGGCTATATCTGAAACTCTTGTTGCTTCAGAAGGTGCCAAAGAATCAATCAAGTACATGGGAATTGGATTTGGGATAGGTGGTGCTATAACTGTTCTAACCAGTTCATTTCTAAATGTGGCTAACAATGTTATAAGTTATGTAAATGAGTCCTTCTATAAATGGAAATTTGAAGTTGAAGTCAATCCCCTGTTAATAGGTATAGGATTTATAGTTGGTATGGAAGTATCTTTGACCATGTTTGCTGGTTCTATATTATCCAATTTTGCTGTTATGCCTTTAATAGGCTATTTTAGTTCTTTAGGACAAGGTGGTCCGTCTGTATGGAACAATCCCCATGTTGCTGTAAATGCCATGCAGGTTAAAGATATAGCAGGCAGTTATGTAAAGTATATCGGCGCAGGTATGATGCTTTCCGGCGGCTTGATAAGTGCTGTAAAACTTATACCAACTATAGGATCTTCTATAAAGGAAACTCTTAATGCCAAGTCTTCAAAAGGCAGCGGCAGTTCATCTGCTGAAAACCTAATATTGATTGGTGGTATAGTGATAGGTTTTGTAGGCGGTTTTCTGGTATCGGGCGGCAACATATTAATGGCAGTAATTGTTTCTATTTTATCACTATTGTTATCCATGTTGTTTGTTATAGTTTCCGGCCGCTTGACTGGTACCATAGGAACTTCAAACCTTCCTGTATCTGGAATGACTATAGCTTCTATAGTTATTGTAACATTATTGTTTGTGGGAATGGGATGGAAAAACATTGGAGATAATAGATCCCTGCTATTGTTTGGTACATTCATAGTTACTGCCATAGCTGCAGCAGGAGGTTACTGTCAATCACAAAAAGTTACTTTTATAGTTGGCGGTGACAAGAATGAAATGCAGAAATATTTTGCCATAGCCAGTGTAGTTGGTGTTGCAGTAGTTACTGGTGTCATATTATTACTTTCAAGTCAGCTTGCAATGACTGGTGATAGCGTACCTTTTGCATTACCTCAGGCTAATTTGATGTCAACATTGACTGCAGGTATAATGTCAAATAAATTGCCATGGGTCATGATAATTGTGGGAGTTGTCATGGGAGCTGTTTTATTCTTGGTAAAACTTCCTGTAATGACAGTTGCTATAGGATTTTATTTGCCTATATCTACTACTTCCATAATATTGATAGGCGCATTCATCCGATTATTTGTAGAAAAAATTTCTAAAACTGAGAAAGAAAAGGAAGCTAAAATTTCCAATGGCGTAAGCTTATCATCCGGACTTGTTGCCGGCGGATCCATAATAGGACTTATTGGTATAATACTTCAGGTATCAGGCGTTATAAAAGGAAATGGCCCAAGTGGATTTGCAGCTACTAATGGAATGGCATTTGTGCTGCTGATAGTCCTTGTAATAGCAACTGTAATACCTATAGTGAAAAGTAAAGTAAAAAATGCCGAGTAACAATGAAGAAGTTTTAAGTATAATATTCAAAATTTCTGATAACATGGAATATGAAGTTGATAAAGAGGGTATTGTGACTATACTTGAAAAACAGGATCACAAGATTCAGAATCTTTTTAGAAAACTTAAATTCAGAATTCCGGAATATAAAAAAATTACTATGGATGAGTACGGAAGTTATGTATTTTTACAAATAGATGGCAATAAAACTGTAAAAGATATTGGAGAGAATCTGGAAGTGAAGTATGGTGATAAAATTCATCCAATCTATGAAAGGTTGCTGCTGTTTTTAAATCATATTGATATTAATTGTCACTATATAGAAAAAATAAATTTGTAATAAAAAAGACGGCACTGCATTGCAGCTGCCATCTTTTTTTGCATTACTTTCAGATGAATTCCCAGTGAATTATTTGAATCGCTGAACTTTTCTCTGTACCTTAGGTATTTTACCTTCAATAGGTATTAGATCCTTTTTAGTAGACATATTCCTTATATTGATAAGTTCTACATATTCTCTGTTTTCCTTTCCTCTTTTGCCTTTAAGACCTTGAATTAAAACCAGGTTTCCCTGATTTACAGGTATAAATTCGGGCTTTTTAAACCACTTTTTTTTCAGGTAGGAACACCTCACTATATTTCTGCTTCTTTCAGGTCTTACTAAAAGGGTCACCGTTAATTTATTAAATATCCATAATATAGTTTTTTTCTTTATCTTAACAGATATTACAGTGCCTTGTACCTGTGTCAGTCTGTCACCATATTTTTTTAAATAAGATTTCGTGTAGTATTGTGCAATTTTTTCCTTAAAACTCATGTATATACTAACTCCTTTATTACTTTATTTTGATATAAGCAAGTGCGAATTTCCTATAGAAATGGTATGAAAAATTTGATTATATTATACCATAGTATATTTGTTTTTAAAATATAAAGTAATTTTTATTATAGTTTGCATATAGGCAATATATATACTTATTTTCAAAATTCGTTCCTAAACATGACTTTAAAGAATACTATTATATTAAGCACTGAAAAGGAGGAGAAATATGAATAGAGAGCTATCTAAAGAGGAAATCATATATAATTTTGAATTGGATGATGTGGATTTTAATTTTGACAATAAGGATGATCTTTATGATGGACTTAATTTTGAGTCCGAATATGGAGAAATATATGAGAAAATTAAAACTGCATTGAATATAAATAAAGAGGGATATAATGTATATATTATAGAAAATTTTTCAAAAAACAGGCTTAAAAATATTATGAGTTTTATAAACAGAATCATAAAAAATAAGAATGATATAAAGGATATATGTTATATAGTAATTAAAGACGGCAGAATGCCAAAAGCATTGTTTTTGCCGGCAGGCAAGGGAAAAAAGTTAAAATATATGCTAAATAAAATACAAAATTCATATTTTAAATTCACCTATGAATTCTATAATGACTCCACAAATAAACAAAAGGAGATTCTGGAGAAGGATCTTCAGGTAAAACGAAGTAATTTGATAAATGAAGTTGTTGAAATGTGCCAGAGTGAAGGGTTTAGTTTAAAAATTACTGAAAGTGGATTTAGCTTTATTCCTCTGAAAGAAGGAGGAAAAGTGATGAATGAAGAAGAATATGATCTACTTAAATTAAAAGATAAGGAAGAAATATTAAATAAAGTAAACTTGTTAAAAAGTAAGGCTGAAAAGGTATTGGAAAAATTAAAAAATATTGAACTGAGCCAGATTGAGAGAATTAAACTTCTTATAGAGGAATATTATGAAAAGGAAACAAAAGAGATTAAAGAAGAATATTTAAAAATGTTTAATGGAGATGAAGAAGCTCTAAAATTTTTAAATCAGGTATGCAATAATATAGAAGATGAAATAAAAAAGATATATTCCATAAGTTATGAGGATGATAAAGAAAATATAATGAAGATAATTTACAGGTATTCAGTAAATGTATTGGTAGACAATAGTGAAAAAGATAAACCTCCTGTAATATTCGAAGAGGATCCCAGCGTAAGTAATTTACTTGGAAATATAGAATATGAAAATAAGAATGGAAATTATATTACAGATGTAAGTCTTATTGCCCCAGGGTCGCTTTTAAAAGCCAACGGGGGATGTTTAATACTTCGGATGAGTGATCTTTTAAATAATAAGGGGGCTTATTATTATTTAAAAAAATCCATTATAAGCGGTAAAGTTGATCTGAATTATAACAGGGGGTATTTAGAGTTATTATCTTTAAGCGGATTGAAACCGGAACCTATAAAATTCAGTGCGAAGATAATACTTATAGGAGATTATGGAACTTATGATTTGCTTTACAATTATGATGAAGATTTTAAGAAGATGTTTAAATTAAGGGGAGAGCATAAATCCCTTTTAAAAATAAATAAAAATACAAAAGCAATATTCCTGGAAAAAGTTTTTTCTATATACAAGAACAATAGTCTGCACCCAGTTAATGAAAAGGCAATAAAAGAGCTGGCAAGGGTTTTATCTAAGAGGGCTGAAGACAGAAATAAATTATTTATGGACGACTATAAACTAGAAAAAATCCTTATGATTTCTGACAACAGAGTTTCTGAAGGAGGAAGGGAAATCATAGATAAAATTGATATTTTAAATGCAGCTTATGAAGAAGAAATGGTGGAAAAACAAATAAACGACATGTATAGGGAAGGCCAGATATTTATAGATGTAAGGGAAAAAGTGATAGGTCAGATAAATGCTCTTTCTGTAATTAGTACAGGGTATTTCAGCCTGGGTAAACCCGTAAAAATAACCTGCTCCTGTTTAAAAGGAAGTGGAAATATTGTAGATATTCAAAAAGAAAGTGATTTAAGCGGCAAAATTCACAATAAATCTGTAAATATTTTAAGAAGCTGTATAAAAAGCTTGATAGGGGGTTATGATAAAATTCCCGTGGATTTTTATCTGAGTTTTGAGCAGACCTATGGGAAAATAGATGGTGACAGTGCTTCTGTAGCAGAAACTATAAGTATTATATCCGCTCTTACTAAAATAGGAGTTAAGCAAAATATAGCAGTAACCGGTTCTATAAATCAATTTGGAGAAGTACAGCCTGTAGGCGGGATAAATGATAAAATAGAAGGCTTTTTCAAGGTGTGTAAAATATTGGACAATACCAAGGAAAAAGGAGTATTGATACCACAGTCAAATACAAATGGATTGGTATTAAATGATGAAGTGGAGCAGGAAATAATAAAAGAAAATTTTCATATTTATTGTATGTGTAATTTGAAAGATGCAGTGGAGACTCTTATGGGAACAGATTATGATACCGTAATTTGTACAGCTAAAAAGGAATTGAAAAAATATTCATCCGACAGGAAGAGAAAAACATCAAGTAATTAATAATAAAATGCAGTAGATTCATTTGTATCAATCTACTGCAGAATTTTAAAAATTTTCATATCAACTTATTATACGTTGAATCTGAAATTGACTACATCCCCGTCCTGCATGACGTAATCCTTGCCCTCAAGTCTATAAAAACCTTTTTCTTTTGCAGCTGCTTCTGAACCACACTCTATGAGTTTGTCATAGGATACAATTTCAGCTCTTATAAAGCCCTTTTGTATATCTGTATGTATTTTACCAGCAGCTTCTGGAGCTTTTGTACCAAGTTTGATAGTCCAAGCTCGTACTTCTTTAACGCCTGCAGTTAAAAAACTCATAAGGCCAAGCAATTTGTAACTGGCATTGATCAATTTATCAAGACCAGCTTCTGTTAAACCATATTCACTTAACATTTCTGATTTCTCATCGTCATCCAAAGCAGAAAGTTCTTCTTCTATTTTAGCGGAAATAACAATTACCTGGGAATTTTCACTTTTTGCATATTCTCTCACTTTTTTTACAAATTTGTTTTCTGAATTGCCTGAAGTCAAATCATCTTCGGAAATATTGGCTACATAAAGCACCGGTTTAGTCGTAAGCAAAAAAAATTCGCTTATAAGTTCATTTTCATCTTCGGTCAATTCCATAGTTCGAACAGGTTTACCCTTTTCCAAATGACTTTTTACTTTTAACATGAAGGCATATTGGGTTTTGGCCTCTTTATCTCCACTTTTAGCTAATTTTGATATTTTTTCTATTCTCCTGTCCATAACCTCTAAATCTGAAAATATAAGTTCCAGATTTACAGTCTCGATATCACGAATAGGATCTACACTGCCATCTACATGAACTACATTTTCATCTTCAAAACATCTCACTACATGAACGATGGCTTCTACTTCCCTTATATGGGATAAAAACTTATTTCCCAGACCTTCTCCCTTACTGGCACCCTTTACCAGGCCTGCTATGTCATAGAATTCAATAGTTGTATATACCTTTTTTTTTGAATTATACATGCGTTCAAGTACATCTAATCTTTTATCTGGTACACTAACTACTCCTATATTTGGTTCTATGGTGCAAAATGGATAATTAGCAGATTCTGCTCCTGCCTTTGTTATTGCATTAAATAGAGTGCTTTTTCCAACATTGGGCAGTCCAACAATTCCAAGTTTCATCTATGTACATTCCCTTCTTAAAATTATAATTAACTAAATATAAAATCCTTTATAAATTATACTCTACAGAAAATATTATTTCAATGAAAGCAATAAATAACGGACTGAATCACTTGATATTTAATAAAATACTTTATGGGGAAATATAGTAGAAAATCGCAAATATTCATATTTTAATAGATTTAAAAAATGTATTAAAAACATTTAAAAAAGAAGGAATTTTTATGTTAATATAGAATAAATAATTAGTGGTTTAAAGTGGTTTAAAGTGGAGTGAAATAACAATAAGAGGTGCTATAATGTTTTTAGGTGAATATGATCATGCTCTGGACAGCAAGAAGAGAATAATTATACCTTCTAAATTCAGGGAAGAATTAGGAGCAAAGTTCATATTGACCAAAGGGCTGGATGGATGTATCTATGCTTTCCCGCTCTGCGAATGGCATGTTTTGGAGGAAAAATTAAAGAATCTCCCATTTACTAATAAGAATGCCAGAGCTTTTGTAAGATTTTTTTTCTCTGGTGCAAATGAAATGGAACCTGATAAACAAGGGAGAGTTGTTATGCCGCAGTCACTTTTGGAATATGCAGGTATAAATAAGGAAATAGTAAGTATAGGGGTATCCAATAGAGTGGAGATATGGAGCAGAGAAGGCTGGCAAAAATACAATAATTCCAATATAGATTTTGACAATATAGCAGAACAGCTGAGTGAACTTGGAATATAACAAAATCGGAGGACATATTTTATGAAATTCAGGCATGTACCTGTACTTTTACAGGAAACTATAGATAGCTTAAATATTAGGAAAAACGGCACATATGTGGATTGTACACTGGGGGGAGGAGGACATTCAAGGGAAATATTAAAAAAATTATCCGGCAGTGGAAGACTTGTGGGAATTGATGAAGATATTTCAGCAATTAATGCAGCAAAGGAAAACTTAAAAGAATTTAAAAATGTGACCTATGTGTGCAGTAATTTTTACTATGTAGAGGAAATTTTAAGGGAGCTTAAAATAGATAAGGTGGACGGCATACTTATGGATCTTGGAGTTTCTTCTTATCAACTTGACAATCCGGACAGGGGTTTTAGCTATATGAAAGATGCCCCGCTGGATATGAGAATGAACAGGGGAGGGTCTCTTTCCGCCCATGAAGTGATAAACAAATATGAAAGGGAAGAACTCTATAGAGTTCTAAAAGACTATGGTGAAGAAAAGTTTGCCAATAGAATAGCAAGTTTTATAGTTAGGGAAAGGGAAAAGAAGCCTATAAATACAACCCTGGAATTAGTGGATATAATAAAAAAAGCAGTGCCTTTAAGGTTCCAAAAAGAGGGTCATCCGGCAAAAAGAACTTTTCAGGGTATACGTATAGAAGTTAATAAAGAACTTAAAATATTGGATAAAGCATTGGAAGATAGCGTGGAAAGATTGAATATGGGTGGAAGAATATCTGTCATAACCTTTCACTCCCTGGAAGACAGGATAATAAAATCAAAGTTTAAAAAACTAGAGAATCCATGTACTTGTCCACCGGATTTTCCAGTTTGTGTATGCAATAAGAAACCAGTTATAAAAATTATAAATAAAAAACCAATAATACCTTCACAAGAAGAAATGGAAAGAAATCCAAGAAGTAAAAGTTCTAAATTGAGAACGGCTGAAAGAATTTAGTTCTAAAGTTTAGGTGGGGTGAATAAAGTGATAGTGATGAATGAAGAAAATATGATAAATGGCAATACTGTCTTACAACCAGAGTACAAGCCTTATGAAAAAACTAATGGAAATATACATAAAAAGAAAAATACAGACAGACAGAATAAGGTAAAAAATAAACTTAAAGTGCTCTTAAATATCTGTGTGTTTTTTATAATTGGATTAACTCTCATATATAGATATTCCGTAATATACAATATGCAAACTGAATTGAATTCAGTGGAAAGCAATATAAGCAATATTAATAGACAAAATGAAAATTTGACAGTAGAATTGGTAAAGTATAATAATCTAGAATATATAGAAAAAAATGCAGAAAGCAAACTTAATATGATAGTACCAGATAAGGGAAATGCGGTTTATGCAAATTTGAATAAACCAATTATAAAAAACAAGATAGACACAGATAAGATAAAAACACAAAAAGGGATATTAAATAAGTTGAAGCAATTAATATGGAGGTAAGTAATTTTGTACAGAAAGGAATATAGAGATAGAGTCATTATCAGAAAAAGAATGATAATTGCTTTTAGTTTCTTATTTTTAGCTTTCTTTTTATTGGTATGTAGAATGGGTTATGTAATGATATATAAATCATCTGAACTTAAATCTATGGCTGTAGCTCAATGGACAAGTGATGTGAAGATTGATGCAAAACGGGGAAAAATTTTAGACAGAAGTGGGAATGAATTAGCTGTAAGTGCAAATGTGTACAGAGTTGATCTGGATATGAATACTTTAAAGCAAACCATGGAAGAAAAAAAAATATCTGAAGATAAATTGTCGGGGGAACTTGCTGGTATTCTTTCCATGGATAAAAATGATGTATCTAAAATATTAAACAAGACCTTGCCGGGAGGGCTTCCAATCGGCTCTGCAACTTTAAAGAGAAGGGTAGAAAAAGATGCAGCGGATAAAGTGAGAAATCTGAACTTGAATGGTATACTGGTATCTTCAGATACCAAGAGGTATTATCCGAACAATAATTTTTTAGCTCAGGTAATGGGGCATACAAATTCAGATGGGGTTGGATTGACCGGAGTTGAACTTTACTACAACAAGGAATTGGCAGGAACCCCCGGCAGCAGAATTGCAGAACTGGATAGAAAGAGCCAGGAATTACCCTATACTATTTCAGAATTTACAAAACCAGTGGATGGAAAAGATGTAGTTCTCACTATAGATGAGATGATTCAGCATTTTGCGGAGAAATCAGCTGAACAGGCCCTTAATGATTATAAGGCAAAGGCAGTTTCTATAGTAGTAATGAATCCTAAAAATGGAGAGATATTGGCTATGGCAAATAAGCCGGATTATAATCCAAATGATCCCTGGATAAAGGGTGAATCCTACGATGAGCTCCAAAAAACATGGAGAAACAGGGCCGTTAGTGATACTTTTGAACCAGGCTCCATATTTAAGGTGGTAACGGCTCAGACTGCACTGGAAACCAATTCTGTAGGACCAAATGACACTTTTTCATGTGATGGAAGTATAACTATAGGAAAAAGGGTCATACACTGCTGGAAAACTTCAGGACACGGGGTTCAAACCTTCGGGGATATATTGAAAAATTCCTGTAATGTGGGATTTGCGGAACTCGGAAAGAAAATAGGAAAAGAAAAGTTAAATGACTATATACACAAATTTGGTTTTGGACAAAAAACCGGTATAGATTTACCAGGGGAGGCAAGAGGAATAGTGAAAAAAACACAGGATATAAGTGATGTAGATCTTGCCACCATTTCATTTGGTCAGGCTAATACGGTGACTGCAGTCCAATATTTAAAAGCTTTTAATGCAGTGGCAAATGGAGGAAGCTTGATTACTCCTCATGTCATGAAAGAAATAGAACATTATGATGAAAACAGCGGTAAAGAAATTGTAGATAAGACATATGATGTTAAAGCCAATACCCAGAAGATATTGGATTCAAGCAAAGCTGCACAGCTTAGAGGATACCTGGAGGTAGTGGTTTCTGACGGAGGAGGAAAAAACGCCTTTATAAATGGCTATCATATAGCAGGTAAAACCGGAACGGCACAAAAAGCCGGGGTGGGAGGATATCAGCCTGGAAAATATGTGGCTTCATTTGCAGGTATGGCGCCGGCAAGTGATCCTAAGGTAACAGTGCTTGTTTCTGTAGATGAGCCGGATCCATCCAATTACTATGCAGCACAGACAGCTGCACCAACTGCAAAACAGGTTTTTACGGATATATTTAATTATCTTGCAATAAAAGGAGATGCAGTACCTCAGGATCCTAATCAAGCCAGCAGCCAGACAAATGTCCAGAATGAATATCAGGATGATTAGATTTTCCTTTACAGGCAGTGTCTTAAAAATTATAATTGAAATTAGTCAGGGCATGCAATATCATAAATTTATGATATTGCATGCCAATACTATGTGTAGGCTGTGTGTATTTTGTACATAATTTGTAACTAGGGAGTTGATATTATGAATTTAAAAAGATTATTGAATAATTTGGAATATGAAATTATCCAGGGAAATGATAATTTAGACATAAGGGAAGTACAATATGATTCAAAAGAAGTGAAAACAGGAGATGTTTTTGTATGTATCCGCGGATATGTTACTGACGGCCACAGGTATATAGATAATGCCTGCCAGAATGGAGCATCAGCAATTGTATTGAGCGAAAGGGTGGAAATCATTCCTGAATGTACTGTAATAAAGGTGAAGGATACGAGAAAGGCATTGGCACTCATTTCATCAAATTATTATGATAATCCTTCTAAAAAGATGAAGATAATAGGTATAACAGGAACCAATGGCAAAACTACCTCCACTTTTATGGTAAAGTCCATATTGGAAACTGCAGGTTACAAGGTAGGACTTATAGGAAGTATAGCCAATTATGTGGGAGACAGGAAAATACCTTCCCATAGAACTACGCCGGAATCCCTGGAGCTTCAGAAGTTATTTAAAGAAATGGCGGATGAAGCTGTGGATTACTGTGTTATGGAAACTTCCTCCCATTCACTGTATTTGGATAGAACATACGGAGTAAAATTTTCCCAGGCGGTATTTACTAATTTAACCAGGGATCATCTGGATTTTCATAAAACCTTTGAAAATTACTACAGGGCTAAACTTATTCTGTTTAGGAACACTTTTAATTCTGTAATAAATATAGATGATAAATATGGGGAGAGAGTATATAAAGATGCGTGGGGAACCAAGGTGACTTATGCCATAGATGGGAAGGCCGATGTGAGAGGAAGCAATTTAAATATGCACTCAAGGGGAATAAATTTTGATATAAGTTATAATGAAAAAACAGAGTCTGTGGGTTTAAATATACCTGGCAAGTATAATGCCATGAATGCTCTTGGAAGTGCAGCAGCCTGCTTATGTGAAGGGGTGGATTTAAGTACTGTAAAAAAGGGTCTTGAATCAATGGAGTCTGTACCTGGAAGGTGTGAAATAGTTACTAAATCATATGATTTGGGATATGAGGTGGTAGTGGATTTTGCACATACTCCTGATGGACTGCAGAATATATTGAAAACCGCCAGGGAATTTACAAAGGGAAAACTTATATGTGTATTTGGATGCGGCGGTGACAGGGACAATACCAAAAGACCCATAATGGGTAAAATAGGCACTGAGTTGTCTGATTTTGCAGTGATAACTTCAGATAATCCAAGGACGGAAGAACCCATGTCAATAATAGATGAAATAGTGGCAGGTGTGGAAACTCATAATTATATGGTCATTGAGAACAGAAGAGAGGCAATAAAAGAGGCCATGAAGATGGCAAATAAGGGTGATGTGGTAGTTGTAGCAGGGAAAGGACATGAAACTTATCAAATCCTTAAAGATAAAACCATACATTTTGATGAAAGGGAAGTAGTAGCAGATATTATAAGGGAATTCACAATTCACAATTAGCAATTTGCAATATAAGAAAATGTACAATTTACAGCTGTTATTTTGCAACTCTTGAATTATACAGATTGTGCATTGTGAACTGTGCATTAAAAAAGGGAGAGTGTTGTTCTTGGAGTATATGAGCTTTAAAGAAATAGTAAATTCAGTAAAAGGTAAAGTTATATTGCCTGGAAAATACAATGGATATGAAAATGTGTGCACGGATACCAGGAAGCTTAAAAAGGGAGATATATTTATTGCTCTAAAGGGAGAAAATTTTAATGGCAATGAATACGCAGGTCAGGCAAGTGAAAAAGGGGCTTCTATCTGCATTGTAGATGAAGTCAGATTTAATAGTGATGAAATAAATGAAGGCACAACTATAGTCCAGGTGGAAAATGGCAACAGGGCTCTTTTAGATCTAGCTGAGTTTTATAAAAGCAGACTTCATGTAAAGATAATAGGAATAACAGGTTCTGCAGGTAAAACTACCACTAAAGATATAATTGCAGCTGTACTTGGTGCTAAATTCAAGGTGTTTAAGACAGAAGGTAATTTTAATAACCAGATAGGTCTGCCTCATATGTTGTTTAAATTGGACAATAGTTATGAAGTGGCAGTTCTGGAGATGGGTATGAACTGCAAAGGAGAAATACATAATATGGCTAAAGCTGCAAGACCGGATATTGCAGTGATAACAAATGTACTAAGGGCACATATAGGAATCCTGGGAAGCAGGGAAAACATATTAGAGGCAAAATTGGAAATAACGGATTTCTTTTCAAAAGATAATATTTTAGTAATAAATTCAGATAATGATTTACTTGAAAAGTTAAAGGATGATAAATTTATTATAAAGAGAGTGGGAGTGGAAAAGCCTGCAGATATTTCTGCATATGATCTGGCGGTAGATGAAGATTCCATTGGATTTAAGGTGTGTGAAAATAAAACTGAAACTGGAGAAAGTTTTGCAGTGAATTTACCGGGAAAATACAATATAGTGAATTCCCTGCTGGCAGTTGCCTGTGGAAGACTTTTAAACATGACTTATGAGGAAATAAGGAGAGGATTTAAAAATATAAAGACTACTGCGCTGAGAATGGAAATATTCAAGGGCAAAAAATTCAATATAATAAATGACAGTTATAATGCCAATCCGGAATCCATGGAAGCTGCAATAGATGTTCTGAAAGACTTTAAATGCAATAGGAGGATAGTGGTGTTTGGAACCATGAGGGAACTGGGGGATGCAGCCTATAAGATGCATGAAGAAGTTGGAAGATATGCGGCAAGGAATAATATAGATCTTTTTATAGCTTTAGGAGATCATGCTGAGGATTTTAAAAGAGGATTTAAATCTATAAACAAAAATGGACAATTTATGATCTTCAATAAACAGGAAGAGGTTCTGGATTTCCTTTTAAGTAAATATATTAAAGTAGGGGATACCGTACTTGTAAAAGCTTCAAGAGTTATGAAGTTTGAAATTATAGCAGAAGCACTAAAGAAAAGCAGCAGTTGTTAGGAGGTGAAGGCCCTATTAATTTAGGGCAAATATAGTATGAATAAATTAATATATTCTGTTCTCATAGCATTTTTAATAGCAATTTTAGAAGGACCTGTTTTGATTCCGATTCTCCATAAGTTCAAATTTGGGCAGAGCATAAGGGAGGATGGTCCAAAGAGCCATCTTAAAAAAGCTGGAACACCAACCATGGGAGGCATAATATTCATATTGGCAACTTTTATAACCATGGCAATCCTGGTAAAAAATCCTTCAGACGAGGCAATGATAGCCTTGTATGCATTTGTGGCATTTGGAGTGATTGGAGCTGTTGATGATATTTTGAAAATAGTGAGAAAAAGAAACTTAGGCCTTAGAGCTTACCAGAAAATGATATTGTTATTGGCCGTATCTGGAATATTTGCCTGTTATTCTGCCAATAATCCTTATATAGGTACATCTATAATAGTACCTTTTGCACATAAGACCTGGGATTTAGGAAGATTTTATATTCCATTTATAATAGTATATTTTGCGGCTACTACAAATGCTGTAAATTTAACAGATGGCCTTGACGGACTGGCTACTTCCGTTACGCTGCTGGTAATGACTTTCCTGGCTTTAGTAAGTTTTGCTATGGGTCACATTACATTAGCTGTTTTTTGTGCAGTTTTAGCAGGAGCACTTTTGGGATTTTTAAGATATAATGCTTTTCCTGCAAGAATTTTCATGGGGGATACAGGTTCCCTGGCATTGGGTGGTGCTGTGGCGGCAGTGGCCATGATATTAAAACTTCCATTATTGGTTATAATAATTGGTGGAATATATGTAATGGAGGCAATATCTGTTATACTTCAGGTGGTTTCCTTCAAACTTACTGGCAAAAGAATTTTTAAAATGGCACCCATACATCATCATTTTGAACTTTCAGGCTGGCATGAGACTAAAGTGGTTTCTATATTTTGTATAGTTACAGTAATATTGTGTTTATTTGGATTTCTATCTCTATAGATGGAAACATCAATAATAAAATGTCAGGAACAGCTTATGCTTTTGTCAGCCTTAGCAGTAATAATCTAGGAGGATTTTTATGAAAATTAGCAAGTCAAAGACTAAAATGGGTTCTATAGACTTTATAATGTTCTCAACTATAATGTTGTTAGTAGCCATTGGAGTGGTAATGGTCTATAGTGCAAGTTCTTACAAGGCGTTTTTTGATAAAAGTACACAAGATAGCATGTTCTATTTAAAGAGACAGGGATTATGGGCAATAATAGGTACATTTTTTATGTTTTTTACCATAAAATTCGATTATAAAAATATAAAAAAATATACAAAGCTGCTTATGATAATATCCGTAATATGTCTACTGGCGGTATTTGCCTTTGAATCCACCAAAGGTGCCCAGAGGTGGATAAGAGTAGGTTCCATTGGATTTCAGCCTTCTGAAATAGCTAAGTATATTGTAGTCTTGTATATGGCTAAAAGTATAGAACTAAAAGGCGGAAGAAAAATAGAAACCATGCTCTATGGAGTTATTCCATATCTTTTAGTTTCCGCCTTTTATGCAGGTCTGGTATTTGCAGAAAAAAACTTAAGTATAGCTGCTGTAATAATGATAGTTACGATGATAGTTCTTTATGTTTCCGGGGCCAGAATTATTCATATGGTTGGTGTGGTGGGATTAGTTGCAATTGGAGGGATAGCAGGAATAATATTTGAGCCCTATAGAATGGCTAGATTTACAAGCTTCTTGAATCCCTGGGCTGATCCTAAAGGCAATGGATACCAGCTGATTCAATCTCTTTTGGCCATGGGTTCAGGAGGAATATGGGGAGTGGGTCTTGGGAGATCAAGACAAAAGTGCTATTACATACCAGAACCCCATAATGATTTTATATTTTCCATTATAGGAGAAGAACTGGGGCTCATAGGGTGTACAATTATTGTTATATTATTTATAGTACTTGTATGGAGAGGAATTGTAGTTGCCATAAAGGCAAAAGACACCTATGGTACACTTCTAGCTACTGGAATAACCTCAGTTATTGCAGTACAGGCCATAATAAATATTGCAGTTGTAACTGGCTCTATGCCGGTAACAGGTGTGCCGTTACCTTTTATAAGTTATGGCGGATCCTCCCTTGTAATCAACATGATAGCAATGGGAGTGCTTCTGAATATATCAAGGCAAAGCGAACATGGATAAAACATAGCATTGCAAAATTTGTAATGCTATGTTAATTTGGAAAAATGTTTTATTAATTAATGTTATTGTAAGAAAAAATATATAAAAAATTAATGATTATTTTAATGAAATTAATTTTATTAAGTGTTAATATATATATATCTTATAGTATTTTACATTCAAATTATAAAGTGAGTTGGTAGGAGATGAGTGGTTTTTCGGTAAAAATAGATAATGATATGATTTTAAAGAGACGAAAAAAAAGAAAAATAAAAAGGGCTCTTATTTTTATGGTGTTTTTATTAGCATTATTTTTTATACTTTGTTTAAAAATGCCTTATTTTAATATACAGCATATTAAAGTATATGGAAATAAAAATGTTTTAAGTACTGATATTATAAATAGATCCAAGATAAATACAGGAAATAATATATTTTATATTAATTTAAAAGATGCAGGTAACAGTATATTAAGTAATCCATATATAAAAGATGTGGTAATAAGCAGAAAACTTCCAACTACTATAAATATAAATGTTAAGGAAAGAGAAGCAGTATTTTACTGTGAAAATAATAATAAGTATTACGTTATAGATGAAAATGGCATTTTACTTCAAAAAATAGATAATATAAATAATATGCATTTAGTTAAACTAGATGGAATTGATTATACTAAAACGGATATAGGTAAAGCTATCGATGATAAAAAGGATGAAAGAAAAATAAAAGCTATAACTGCCTTGGGAAATATAATTCAAAATAATAAATTTCCTGTTGAACTTACTTCTGTGGATGTAGGTGATTCCCTGGATATTAAAGCATACTTTGATAATATGCTTATAAAACTGGGCAGTGAGGAAAATATGGATAAAAAGATGAACAAGGCGTTGAATATATTATTGGAAGAAAAATTAAATGGTGCTAGGGGATATATAGATGTAAGATTCGATGGAAATCCTGTATTTCTTATTGATAAGTAGGAGGATAAAATAAAAATGCGTAAATTTGCCTCACAAATTAGTGTTGCTCTAGTGTGCTGTATACTTGGATTTATGCTTGCCTATCAATTTAGGGTGTTAATGAAACAGGATAATACTTTAAATTTGAGTAATCAAAACAATACAGATGTTACGGTGACAATAGAACAGTATAAAAAAGAAAAGGAAGCTTTGGAAACAAAGGTAAATGAACTCCAAAATAAAGTAAAAGATTATGAAGATGCGGCAGCAAGCAAAAGTGATTCTACAAAAAATGTTTTACAGCAGTTGGAGAATACCAGAATACTTACAGGAGAAGTAGACGTATATGGACCTGGAATAGTCATATACCTTACCCCTAATAACAATCTTTTTGGAAGCAGCAGCAGTATGGATAATCATATAACGGACAAGGATTTAGTTTATCTGGTGAATGAACTTAGGTTTGCAGGAGCTGAAGCTATATCCATAAATGATATAAGGATTGTTTCCAGAACCGGTATAAGAACTGCAGGAAACTATATACTCATAAATGATGAAAAGATATCACCATCCAGCAGAATAACCATACAAGCTATAGGAGATAAAAATTTACTATACAGTGATATGAGCTTCCCGGAGGTTTTTACAGATATAAAAAGCATATGTGATGTTAAATTTCAAAAATCAGATAATATAACTATAAAAAAATACAATAGGGCATATGATTTTGAATATGCCAAACCTGTAAAGAAATAAATTAAAGGTGTGATAAAAAAATGATAGCATTTATTGGTCTTATATTGGGAATAATTATAGGAGTGGTCTGGAATGTTAATATTCCAGATAAATTTTCACCCTATATGTCAGTGGCAATTTTGGCCTGTTTGGATTCTGTATTTGGAGCTATAAGAGCTAGCCTGTCAAAAAGTTTTCAAGCCGATATATTTATATCAGGTTTTTTTGGAAATGCAGTGCTTGCTGCGGGGCTTGCCTATTTGGGAGATAAATTGGGAGTACCTATATATTTGGCGGCAGTTATAGTTTTTGGAGGAAGAATATTTGATAATTTTGCAATTATAAGAAGACTGTTGTTAGAAAAGAACAAGCCACATCGATGAGGTGAATGGAATGAAAAGCAATGAAGCCAATACTTTTGTTTTTATAGCTTCTATAATCATAGGCATACTGATATCTACCAACATGAGTTTTGTAAAGGGAAACACTAGCAAAAGGGTGTTTTTAAGTGCAAAGCAGTATCAGGATGCATATAACTATAAAAATCAGCTTTATAATCAGATATCAGCATTGTCAGAGCAGTACAGGGACAATTACAATAAGCTCAATAAATATAAGGACAATGAGCAGAATCAAACTCAGATTGTAACTGAAATAAATCAGGAATTGAATCAGAATAATATGGAACTGGGAAAGGTAGCTGTAGAAGGACAGGGGATAAACATATTTTTAAATGATGCGGTGATGGAAGATGGACTTGATGCTTTTCAGTATCAAATGAAACTTGTACATAATACTGATGTGATACAGGTAATAAATGATTTGAAAAATGCAGGAGCAGAGGCTATTTCTATAAATGGACACAGGATAGTGGATACTTCTGAAATATATTGCAGTGGACCATTTTTAAGGGTGAACGGAGTAAAAATTGCCTCGCCTTTCTCAATTGATGTCATAGGAAATAAAGATGTACTCTATAATTATATGATATCCAATGAAAATTATCTAAAAATATTGATGACTAGAAAAATAGTGGTGAAAGTGACTAAATCAAATAAGATAGAGATACCAGCCTACAATGGAGATTACAGGATACAATTTATGAAAAATAAAGATTAAATTATTTTTTTACAAATTTTACCATTAAATTATGGTCTATGTATTAAAATAATTAAAAAAAAAATTAATTTTTGAAGGAATTTTAATTTCTATGGAGAATAATATCATTATGCGTGTAATTGTGTTTAACAATAAAGGAGACGGTATTATTGTCAATTAAAGAAAATTTAAATTATATAGAAAAATATTTAAATGGGAAAAAAGTTGTTTTAGTGGCCGTTTCAAAGACTAAGCCTGCAGAAGATATACAAAATGCATATGATGCGGGTATCAGGGATTTTGGGGAAAACAAGGTTCAGGAACTTATGGATAAAGAACCTGTTCTTCCTAAGGATATAAGGTGGCATTTAATAGGGCATCTTCAGAGAAATAAAGTAAAATATATAGTTGGCAAGGTTTATCTCATTCACTCTCTGGACAGCATAAGGCTTTTAAATGAGCTGGAAAAACGCTATAAATCGGAGAAACTAAAGGTGAATACTTTAATTCAGATAAATATAGGCCGTGAGGAGAATAAAACCGGCATATATGTAGAAAACTTGGAAAATTTAATAGAAGCCTGTGAAACTTGTACAAGTATTAGGGTAAAAGGATTAATGGCTGTAATTCCACAAGGTGATGAAAAAAGCTGCAGGTATTATTTTAAAAAGATGAAGTCCATTTTTGATGAATTGAAAAAAAGAAAATTTAATAATATAAGTATGGATATATTATCTATGGGCATGACTCATGATTATAAGATTGCAGTTGAAGAAGGCTCAACTTTAGTAAGAGTTGGAGAAGGAATATTTGGAAAGAGAAATTATAATAAATAGGAGGTATTTTTTATGGCCAGCAAGATGATAAATAAGATGATGGGGTTTTTAGGTCTTGAAGATGATTTGGAAGAAGATGTAGAAGAAGCAGATCAGGAACAGGGCAGAAAAACTATAAATGATTTTGAAGGAGTAGATCCTATTATAAATTCTAAAAGACAGAATAAAGTTGTAAGTATACATACTACTATATCTGCCAAAGTGAAAATAGTTAAACCAACTACTTATGAAGAAGCAGCAGACATATGTGATGAACTTAAAAACAGAAAGATTATAGTTATAAATACCACAGGACTTGAAACCAGGATAGCTCAGAGACTTCTTGATTTTATGGGAGGTGCAAGTTATGCTCTGGGCGGAGATCTGGAAGAGATTGAAAAAGGGGTATATATACTTTCTCCATCTAGTGTAGAAGTTAGCAGTGATTTAAAAAATGAGTTGTCGGGAAAAGGAATATTTGGATGGAAGTAGACAATAATAGAAATATATGATGTTTAAAATAAGTATTTTTGGAGGCAAAAATGATAAGCAATACCTTAGCTGTGGCAATATCTCTTTTGTTTAGATTTTTGGAAGGCGCTATTATATTGGATGTAATTTTATCATGGGTGATGCCGGGAAGAGGTAATGCATTTACAGATCTTTTACATGTATTTACTGAACCACTTATGAAACCTGGAAGGATAATTCAGCAAAAACTTATACCGGGGCTTGCCTTGGATTTTTCTCCTATAATAGCTTTTCTTATAATAGACATAATAAGAGGTGTTGTATTTTCTATACTTTAGGGGATATAAATAAAAAGATGATGAAAAAGAATGATTTTATAAATAAATTTTGTTATTGCAGTGAAAATGATATATTACCTATATATGATAAAATAGTTTTAGCAGTGAAAAGTCATAGGGTTATATATATGCCGGAATTTTATACACCTAATATATGGAGGACATTGGATGATTTAAGTGAAGAAATTGAATTGAATATTTATAATTATGGTATATTTGAAGATGCCGAGAGGAGAATGCTGGCATTTTCAGAGGAACCCATAGAACATTATCCTGTAAAATTAGTAGAAATACAATGTAAATCAAAATTTGCAAGATTAGAGCATAAAGATTATTTGGGAAGTTTGATGTCTCTCGGAATTAAAAGAGAAAAATTTGGAGACTTGATACTTAAAAAAGAGGATTTATGTTATTTATCTATCTGTGAAGATATAAGTGATTATGTAAAGATGAATTTAAAGAGTATAGGAAGATGTCCCTGTGAAGTAAATGAAATGGATATTGCTACAAGTAAAATTCCAAATTACAGTTTTAAAACTTACGGTTTAAGTGTTTCATCTCTTAGAATCGACTGTTTAGTAAGTTCTCTCTGTAATTTATCCAGGAATAAGTCTGATGAAGTAATCAGACAAGGCAGAGTTCTTTTAGACTATCAGCCTGCAGTCAAGAGGGATAAACTTATAAACGACTATTGTGTAATAACCATAAGAGGTTATGGAAAGTTTAAAATTGATGGAAAAACAGGACGGACTGGAAGTGGCAGGTGCAAACTTCTTGTAAAAAAATTTAGTTGATTTGAGGTGCCAAACATGCAGATAAACGCTGAGGAAATAACAAATAAGGAATTTAAAAAAAGTCTTAGAGGATATAATGTAGATGAAGTGGATGAATTTTTGGATAAGGTAGCAGAGGACTATGAGTCACTGAATAAAGAAAATTCTTTCTTAAAGGAAAAACTTCAGTCTGTAGAGGATAAGATAAATCATTATACCAGAATGGAAAATACCATACAAAATACTCTTTTATTAGCTCAGAATGCTTCTGAACAGGCCAAGGAGAATGCTAAAAAAGAAAGTGAGTTTATAATGAGAAATGCAAATGATGCAGCTCAGAAGATAATAGATAAAGCCCACAGTGATGTTATTCAAATTAATGATGAGTTTGAGAGGGTAAAACAGGAATTTGGAAAATTCAGAACCAAGTTTAGAAATTTTATGAAAACCCAATTGGAAATGTTTGATGACATGGAAAAGGATTTTGTAAAAAATTATGACATAGGTTATGAGCTGAATGAGTATTCTTTAGATGATATTTCCCAAAAAGATGTTTCCGTAAGGGAAAAGGAAATAGAAGAGGCAGATCAAAATGATGAAAATACTTCTTTAAAATCAGATAAAAATAATCAGGAAGATGGTAATGAAAAAGATAAGCTGGAAAGCCACAAAGATGACACTTTGGCAGATGAAGATGAGTTGGCTGAAATTAAAAATTTTTTTATTAAGGGATAGAAGAACCACTCTAAAGAGTAGAGTGGGTTTTTTGATTATTTATATAAAAAACCTTAATTGTGAATTGTAAAAGTTGACAATTGTTATGAGTTTATATATGCTATTAATATGCAATATGGGGACATATGTATGATTTTACCAATAGAAGGAGGCAATTCATTATGATTATTGGAATTATTGGAGCTATGGATGAAGAAGTGGAAATACTCCTGTCAAAGCTGGAGCTGAAAAAAGTTGAAGTGAAAGCCAATATGAGATTTAATTCCGGAAAACTTTATGATAGTGAGATAGTGGTAGTAAGAAGCGGAATAGGAAAAGTAAATGCAGCTATTTGTGCACAAATACTCATTGATGATTTTAATGTGGACAATATCATCAATGTAGGTGTGGCAGGAGGCACAGCAGAAGATATATATCCTGGAGATGTGGTTATAGCAAATAGCCTGGTACAACATGATGTGGATACATCTGCTTTTGGAGATAAAATAGGTCAGATACCTAGAATGAACACATATGATTTTAAGTGCGACAGGGATCTTATAGAAAGGGCTCAAATGGCATGTAAAAAAATAGAAAATATAAAAAATTTTACAGGAAGAATTGTCACGGGAGATCAATTTATCTGCAGTACGGAAAAAATAAAGTATTTAAACAGGGAGTTTAATGCACTTGCCTGTGAAATGGAAGGTGGAAGTATTGCTCAAGTGGCTTATTTAAATAATATACCTTTTGTAATAATAAGATCCATATCGGATAATGCAAATAATGGTGCAAGTATGGATTACAAAAAATTTGCACCTATTGCTATAAGAAATTCTACTGAAATAATAAAAAACATGATTATGGGTTTATCACAGTAAAAAAGCTTCATCATATCCAGAAATGACGTGATAATTTGTATAAATTGCAGATTGGGAGGAAACCAATGGAGGTATCTATAATATTGATAGGGCTTCTAATAGATAGAATGGCTAAAATGTGGGCTATTGGAAGTTTAACTCATGTTTCTCAGATCGTTATAATAAAAAATGTATTTTCATTTTTATATTTGGAAAATAGAGGTGCGGCTTTTGGAATTTTACAGGATAAGGTTTATTTTTTAACGTTTATTACAATATTGGTAGTTACAGGCATGATATATTATATGCTGAAATATAAGCCAAGGTCAGCTATGGCTAGAATAAGTTTTTCACTTATAATAAGCGGGGCACTGGGAAACTTAATAGACAGGTTAGTTTATAAATATGTAGTTGATTTTATTTCAATTCATTTTAAGGATATCTATTATTTCCCTATATTCAATATAGCAGATGTCTTAGTTGTGGTGGGAACAATATTGTTGATATTCTATTTGTTAAAGGAAGAAAAGTATGGAGATTAAAGAGTTTTCAGCATGTAATGAGGAAGAAAAAATGCGGTTGGATTTATTTTTATGCAAATATTTCCCGGATAAATCCAGAAATTATATCCAGAATTTAATAGAAGATGAACTGGTGAAAGTGAATGGAAAAGTAAAAAAAAGCAATTATAAAGTTAGAAATAAAGACAATATTATCATAACATTTTCAGAGCCTGTGCAGATGAATGTAAAAGCAGAAGACATACCTATTGATATACTCTATGAGGATAAAGACCTTATTGTAGTAAATAAACCCCAGGGAATGATAGTACACCCTGCAGTGGGAGTATATACCGGTACACTGGTAAATGCCCTTTTAAATCACTGCAGTGATCTATCAGGTATAAATGGAGTGATGAGACCTGGAATAGTTCATAGAATAGATAAAGATACTTCTGGAATACTGGTAGTTGCTAAAAATGACAATTCACACAATAAGCTGGCCGTGCAGCTAAAAGATCATTCTATGACCAGAGAATATGTGGCATTGACAGAAGGAGTTATAAAAGAGGAAAAAGGTACTGTGGATAAGCCCATTGCCAGGCATCCTAAGGATAAAATAAAAATGGCAGTAGTTCATGATGGGAAAAGAGCAATCACCCATTATGAAGTTTTGGAAAGATTTAAGAACAATACTTTAATTAAATGTGTATTGGAAACGGGAAGGACACATCAGATCAGAGTTCATATGTCATATATAGGCCATCCACTAGTAGGGGATCCGGTATATGGGTATAAAAAACAGAGATTTAATTTAAATGGACAGCTGCTTCATGCTAAAAAATTAGGATTTATACATCCTTCAACAGGAAAATACATGGAATTTGAAACAGAAGTACCAGATTATTTTAAAAAAATAATAGAAGTATTGAGAAAAAGATGGGCATAATTTTCATATTAAATCTGGTACTTTGTTGAAATTAAGATTTTATTTCAATCATAATAGGACAGTGATCTGAACCGGTTATTTCAGTTAAGATGGCTGCCTTTTTTACTTTTTCCAGAAGATTGTTTGATACAAAATAGTAGTCTATCCTCCAGCCTGCGTTTCTTTCCCTGGCTTTAAACCTGTAACTCCACCAGGAATATTCTATTTTTTGTGGATTCATATACCTGTAAGTATCGGTATATCCACTTTTTATAAATTTATCTATCCATTGCCTTTCTATAGGAAGAAACCCTGAATTTTTTGCATTGGCTTTGGCGTTTTTTATGTCCATTTCAGTATGTGCAGTATTGTAATCCCCACATATTATGAGCTTTTTATTTTGAGATACAAGAAGATTGCAGTAATCCAGTATTGCATTGTAAAAATCCATCTTATAATCTAATCTTTCCTGGCTCATCTGTCCGTTTGGAAAGTATATGTTAAGCAAGGTGAAGTCCTTAAATTCAACTGTCAAAATCCTGCCCTCCGAGTCAAATTTTGAAATTCCTATTCCATGCTTTATGGATATGGGTTCAAATTTGGTATAAACTGCTACACCGCTGTAACCTTTTTTTTCAGCAAAACTAAAGTAAGAATGATATCCTTCTATATTTTTCAAGTTGTCTTCCAAGGTAGCTTCCTGCAGTTTAGTTTCCTGAATACATAGTATATCAGGGCTTTCACTTTTTATCCATTTAAAAAAGTTCTTTTTTGAAATGGCTCTGAGACCATTTACATTCCAGGAATATATTCTCATAGGCTATTTCCTCCTCTGTTATAAAACATCACCCAATACCTGTATTTAAAAAAAGGCATGGGGTGATATAGTTATCCTATTTTTCTTTCACTTTTATCAATTGAGTTATTTAGCTCTGCTGCACTCTTTTCAGGTAATATCAAATTTAACACTATCCCAATAATAGCTGCAAGGGCAACTCCTGATATCTGCACTGGTGATCCACCTACACTGAAGTTTATGGAAGCACCTCCAATACCTATTACTATTATAACAGAAGAGAGTATTAAATTTCTATTTTTACTGAAATCTATTTTTTCTTCTACCAGTACTCTGAATCCGGAAGAAGCAATTATACCAAAGAGAAGTATACTTACGCCGCCTATTACAGGCATGGGCATATTTTCAATAAGTGCAGCTACTGGACCTATAAAAGATAGTACAATGGCTATTATTGCTGCACCGCCTATAACCCAGACACTGTAGATTTTGGTTATGGCCATAACTCCTATATTTTCTCCGTAAGTTGTAGTTGGAGGGCCGCCTGCAAAACCTGCAAATATTGTAGCCAGTCCATCTCCCAATATGGATCTGTGAAGACCTGGATCCTTTGTAAAGTCACGCCCCACTACGTTATTTGTTACATAAATATGGCCTATGTGTTCCGCTAAAGTTACAAATGAAATTGGAGCCATAAGTATCATGGCATTTATATTGAACTTTGGAAACATAAAAGATGGAAGTTTAAAAAACTGGGTATTCATTATGGATTTTAGAGATTGCTGTGGTATGACTCCCAAGATTATTGCAGATATATACCCGGTTATTATGGCTATCAATATAGGTATTATTCCGAGGAAGCCTTTAAAATACATACTTCCAATTACAGCTACAGCCAATGTGATTCCGGAAACTGTCATCCAGGCCCATCTTGGTATACTTTGCATTTGAGCTGTTGTATAGGCCGGATTAAACCCAGACCAGTTTATAGCCGTGGTGGCCAGCCCCAAGCCTATTACAATTACTATGGATCCTACTACTATAGGAGGAAGAACCCTGTTAAGCCAATTTACTCCGCAAAATTTTATTATGACGGCTACTATTACATATACACATCCTGCGGCTATTACACCGGACAGCATAGCTGATGGGCCATAGCTTTTGGAGGCTATGAGTATAGGGCTTATAAAAGCAAAGGAAGAACCCAGGTAAGCAGGTAGTTTGGCTTTGGTGCATATTATATAAATCAGGGTTCCGATACCACTGCAGAACAATGCTATGGATGGACTCATACCTGTTAATATGGGAACCAGTATGGTGGAACCTACCATGGCAAATAAATGCTGAAAACTGAGAGGTATGGTAGCCCCTATGGGTAATTTATCTTCAACGTCCACGAAATCTTTCATTTACGACACTCCTTTTTTAGTCTCTCAGGACTATTTTAAAAGTTTTACAGTTCATATATTTTCACTGAATCACTTTTATCTATTTCTGAAATTTCTACAGATATTATTTCTTCATGGGAAGTAGGTATATTTTTGCCCACATAGTCAGCCCTTATAGGAAGTTCCCTGTGGCCTCTGTCAATTAAAACTGCCAGTTGTATTAATTTCGGTCTGCCTGAATGTATGATTGCATCTATGGCAGCTCTGGCGGTTCGGCCGGTATAGATTACGTCATCCACCAATATGATTTTTTTGTTTTCTACGTCTTTTATAGTAAATTCTTTTAGTAAGGGCTGTTCTGAAAGAGTGCTTAAATCATCTCTGTAGAGACTTATATCAACGGATTTAACTTCTAGTTTGACTCCTTCAATTTTATAAATATTGTCAGCTATTCTCTTGGCCAGAGGATATCCCCTTCTTTTTATACCTACAAGTATTATATTTTCTATACCTTTATTTTTCTCTATTATTTCATGAGATATTCTAGTTAAAGTTCTGTCCATAGCTTTTTTATCTAAAATAAGTGCCTTTAACTTCAAATGTATCACCTCCTTCTGTTTAATTGATAGTTGTAGTTTTAGATATTATATGGGGGCATGAAAAAAGCCCTTCTCCAAGTGAGAGGGCATAAAATATCTGCCAGTGTTACCTTTCTGATCTCACTGGATCATTTTAAAGGATAAGTATTTTAATTAATTATAAGATAATTTTTATAATATTTCAAGCTTTTTTAAGGCCCCTACTATTCCAGTTGCCTTATAGATGGGTTTGAGGAGTCTACATATAGTGTTTTATTGGTATAATATATTACCATTCCTGGTCTTGAACCATTTGGCTTATGAATATTTTTTATAGCAGTGTAGTCTACAGCTACTTTTGGAGAGCCTTTAGCTTTGCTGTAGTAGGCAGCCAGCATAGCTGCTTCTCCTAAAGTGCTGTCTGGAATTGTGCCAAAATTTTTTATTATTACATGGGAACCAGGTATGTTTTTCGTATGAAGCCATATGTCTCTTTTGTCTGCAAATTTAAGAGTAAGATAATCATTTTGAAGGTTATTTTTCCCTACATATATTTCTATGCCATCACTGGACAGAAATTTCATTGGCTTGGATCTCCTGATTTTATTTTTGGAATTTGTTTTTTTTAACTTGATGTATCCAGCTGACATAAGTTCTCTTTTTATTTCTTCAATATCATCGTAATTATCTGAATTCTTTATATTGGTCATTACTGAATTCAAATATTCCAGTTCCTCAGCTGCCATGGACAATTGTTCCCTGGCAGCTTTTTCTGTCTTTTTTAGCTTGTTGTATTTTTTAAAATAACGCTGAATGTTTTCAGAAGGAGTTTTGTTTTCATCCAATTTTATGTCTATATATTCAACACTGCTGTTGTAATAATTTTGAACCTTTATATGGGAACATCCCTTTTTTATGTTGTAGATATTGGAAGTAAGCAGTTCCCCATAAATTCTGTAAGTATCTTTGCTTTTGGCATCTTCAATATTTCGGTTTAAAATTTTAATTTTTTTGCTGCAGCGATCCAAATTTACATTTACAAGCTTTTGAAGATCAGAACTTCTATTATTTAATCTGTCTGCTTTATCTTTTTCATAGTAGAATTCTTCTATAAGTTTTGAAGGTGAAGTGTAATGTTTTTCAGTGCAATTACTTAGATAAGTCAATTTTTCACAATAAAAATCCTTCATCACCGGGCCTTTTCTATAGGAAACAAAATAAAAATCATGGCTTTTAAGGTGGGTGAAAATTTTGCTGCTGAAAGCATATAAAATAGTAATACTGGTTTCATCAAAAACATTTAAGCTGTCGCAGGAAGTCAGATTATCCAGTCTATAGAATAATTCTTTGGAAAAAGAACTGCTCACACCCGTGAATACTGTAGAAAAGAAATTTTTATCTATGTATTTTATGTGATTTTGTATAAAAACTCTAAATTCATTTTTAGAACAACAAAAGGGATTCAACTTATTTGAAGTTGGTGGAAATATATATTTAATTCCAGGGAATAAAGATCTGACAGTATTGATTTCAGGTGTTATATGTTTTATGCTGTCCATGATTAAATTGTCTCTCTGGCGGATTAGGGTAATATTACTGTGTCTGCCCATTATTTCTACTACTAATGTATAAATACTGTTGAATCCCAATTCATCAGAACTTTCGAAATCCAAAAATACCACTCTGTCCGTATCCAATTGTCGTATGTCAATTAATTTTGAGGAATTCAGGTATTTTCTCAAGACCATACAAAATATAGGAGGCTGCATGGGATTGGATTTATTCCTGTCTGTAATGTGAATTTTAGGATATACGGGACTGGAACTGATTAAAAGTCTATAATTCTTTCTATTGTTTTTTATACTTATTAATATTTCATCCTTTTCAGGCTGATTGACTTTTTCAATGCGGCCTCCCATTAAGCTGTGTTTTAATTCTTCTAAAATACTGTATATAAAAATACCATCTAATGCCATATTATCATCCTTCCTTTAATATCTCCTTTATTGAGTATTAATAAATTATAGCATCTAAAATTTATTAAATAAAGATACTTGGAAAAATTGTTAATATATAATATATAAAATAATAGTAGTTAGTCGATTAGGAAAAATGAAGGCTAAATTTTGCCATAGCCAGTGCATATGCTGTCATGGTATTGGTGGCAGCAGAAATGATAGGAGCTCAATCTGGATTGGGATCTTTAGTTAATAATTCACAGGAAACATTTAATACTCCGCAGATGTATGCGGCAATAGCTTTATTGTCCATGCTTGGAATTGTACTGAATTTTTATTGATAAAAAATTAGTACAGTAGTAAACTTAATTTGAATACGTAAAATTTTACGAAAGGGTGAAATTTTTAAGATGAAGTTTACAAAAATGCAGGGAAGCGGAAATGATTTTATAGTTATTGACGATAGAAAAAATGAATTTTCAGGAAAGGAAAGTAAGCTTGGAGTGAAGCTTTGTAATAGACATTTTGGAATAGGAGGAGATGGTGTATTAATAGTCAGGAAAAGTAAAATTGCACAGATTAAAATGATAATAATTAATTCTGATGGTTCTTATGCATCCATGTGCGGAAATGGCATAAGATGTTTTGCAAAATATGTATGGGATAACCATTTAACAGAGGGTTCCAATATAAGAATAGAAACGGGAGATGGAATAAAAGAAGCTTTCTTAAATATAGATGGGAACAAGGTTAAAGAAGTTACTGTTGATATGGGAAGTCCGTCCTTTGAAGCAGATAAAATTCCAGCTGATTTTAACAGGAAAATCATAGACGAAGAAATAGAAGTTCATGGAAAGATATATAAAATTACATCACTGCTTATGGGAGTGCCCCATACGGTTGTATTTGGCAGACTTGAAAAATATCAGATAGAGGAAGGGGAAGCTTTGGAGAAATATCCTGCATTCCCAAAAGGAACTAATGTAAATTTCTGTGAAGTCACAGACAGAAACAATATTAAAGTAAAGACCTGGGAAAGAGGAGCAGGTCCTACACTGGCTTGCGGCACGGGAAGTTGTGCCTGTGTTGCAGCCTCAAATAAGCTTAATCTTACGGATGAAAAAGTTAAAGTTACAGTACCGGGAGGAAACATTTTTGTGGAGATAAGAGGAAATAATGTATTTATGACAGGTCCTGCAGAAGTTTCTTTTAAAGGGGAATATGATATGTAATGAAAATTTTCATGCGGGTAATATTCTATGCAGCGGCATTTTTAAATATCTTTGCTTTAAGTGGATGCATCAGTACCAAGAATAAATATAAAAGTGAAAATATAGATATGCCAAATTATTCTGATGTTACAGTGATTGAAAGTAAGGATAGCGGAGGAGATATATTCAATATAAAGAATAGCCGATTATTAAAAAAAGGAAGTGCTGATAACATATGGGACATACAATATAATGTACAGGAACCTGTTTATGTCTATCTGGTTGGAATGGATAAAGCTGAACAGCATAAAAATAAAATAGTTATATTATATGAAAATACTAAAAATGAAATTAAGGACTTTTTTACTGCACAGGATATAAAAATAGATCCCTCGGGACATAAGATTGCTTATAGAACTTTTAAAAGTTCTTCTGCTGACAGTGCACAGGGTATGAAAATATATGATATAAAAAACAAAAAATATATTGATTTTAAATCTAAAGTTTTAATTTCGGGAAATTTATATGAATGGCTGGATGACCATAGGATAATATATTATGGAGATATGGAAGGCCGAAAAAATTCTGATAAAATATATTTATATGATTTTAATAAAAATAAAGAGGAGGTATATTTAGATAATACCAGGGGATACTGTATGTATTTTACTTGTATAGGAGGTGATTTGCTATTTTTGTCACGGGATCAGGATGAATTGAACTTATATTATTACAGCCATAAATCTCGGCAATTCCAATTTTTGAGTGATAAATTTCAGCAAATATATGATTCCCAGGTGGATAAAAAAAGAGGAGATGTATTTTTTATTGGAAAAAATGATGAAAACATTGATTCACTTTATAAATTCACACAAAATAGCGGTAAACTCAGTAGGATAACCTATGATTTCCCTGGTCAGATTGCTGTATCTAATGGTATGGCACAGGATAAAAGCGGTAATGTGTATTTTATCGGTACAGGGGATGGGGAAAATAATGAGGATGTATTTATGTATAGCATGAATAAAAAATCTGTAGATATTATATCTGATCATGAAGGAAAATATAATATTTATGGAGAAAATTAAAAAACAGAATTATGATTTTGAACTATTCTCGGAATACCATAAAATTTACAGTTATGAGTAAATTTTATGGTATTTTTTACTTATAATGATTAAAAAATACAATGATAGGATATAATTTTAAATATCAAGTGATTCTTAGGTGTGATAAAGCTTTTCCACAGGGAATGGTTTCCATACCAAACTTCAGAAGAATCAATCCAGAGGTATATCAATGCTTATAATCTCCAACTCAACAATGGGAGACATTAGCAATGGTAGCTTTCGAATAAAAATTTTATAGGGAGAGAAAAACAAGATGTTTCCCATGGATTTAAAGGAAATAAATATTGAAGGCGTTTCATTGAAATCTGATGTGGTGAAAAAGATACCTGAGGAAATAGCCAGGGACAATTGTTTAATTGCACTGCAGCAGGTTAATGAGCAAATAATTATAGCTACGGATAAAATACCAGATATGAATTTGGTGGAAGAGTTAAAGTTCATATTGGGCATTCAATTGAAGTTCTTCAAAGCCAGCAGGAAAAAAATATATGAACTGATAAATAAATATTATTGCAAGCAAAATTTAGATCATGCGTTGAAAGATATAAAGTTGAATAAAAACATTTCACAGTTGGCGGTAGAAAACATTTCAGATAGATATAAACTTCAAAGTTCTCCAGTAGTAAAAGCAGCCAATTATATAATAGATAAAGCTATAGATGAAAGAGCCAGTGATCTGCATATAGAACCTTTTCAGAAAAATGTAACTATACGTATGAGGATAGACGGTATTATACATGAGTATATAAAAGTACCTAAAAATATATATCCTCTCCTATGTACAAGAATAAAAATAATGGCAAATATGGACATAGCCGAGAAAAGAATGCCCCAAGATGGAAAAATAAAATATATCAAGGAAAATTCCAATTATGATCTCAGAGTATCAACCCTCCCAACTATATATGGAGAAAAATTAGTTTTAAGAATTTTATATAGGGATAATAAAATAAAGGACCTCGGTATGCTTGGCTTTTTAAAAAGAGATGAGGGAAAAATAAAAAATATGCTTAATAGTGACCATGGACTTATTTTAATAACAGGACCTACCGGCAGCGGGAAAACCACCACGGTTTATTCCATGATTAATAATATAAACTGCAGGGAAAAAAATATAGTCAGTATAGAAGATCCTGTAGAATACATCCTGGATAATGTAAATCAAGTAAATGTAAATGGAAAAATAGGGCTTGATTTTGCAAGGGGGCTCAGGAGCACGTTAAGACAGGACCCGGATGTTATAATGCTTGGGGAAATAAGAGATGAAGAAACAGCACATATGGCTGTAAGGGCAGCAGTGACGGGGCATCTTGTAATAAGTACCCTGCATACCAATAATTCAGTTGAATCCATAGTAAGACTTAAAGACATGGGGATACCGGAATACTTTATACAGGATGCACTTGTAGGTGTAATATCTCAAAGGCTGGTCAGAAAAATATGCCCCTATTGTAAAACGGAATATCAGGTTTCTTTAGAAGAAATTAAAAAATTAAATTTGTCCACTCAACAGGTTTTGTATAAGGGAAAGGGATGTAGTAAATGCAACTATAAGGCATACAGGGGCAGGACAGTGATATATGAGATTTCCTATAGAAATAATGATGTGAGAGGTCTTTCTGAAAGCAGTAAATTGAGTCTTGAAAATAGTATAAAAGAGTCCACAGGGGTTTCCATGAAGGAAAATTGCATACAACTTGTAAAAGCAGGTGTTACTACTTATGAAGAGTTTCTCAGAGTATGCCTGCAATAAAGAAGGTGAACATTATAATAAAGTACCAGGCAATAAATACCAGCGGTAAAAAAATCAGGGGTAAATGTGAAAAATACAAGTTCAGCCAATTAAAAACCTCTTTAAGAAAAAAACAATATTTCATATATAACAAGGCATATGTAAAAAAATACGATGATATATTCCTAAAAAAACCTAACATGATGGATATAAGCATTTTATGCAGTCAATTAAGTATTATGTTAAGTGCTGGAATATCTGTATCCAGGGCACTTGATGATTTGGAAAAACAGTGCAGTATAAGTTCTCTGAAAAGGGAACTGGGAATTGTAAAAGAAGAAGTGGAAAAAGGAAAAAACCTGCATGAAAGTATGGCGGAATTCAAAAATACATTTCCTGTTTTTATGGTAGAGATGATTAAAATAGGGGAGGAATGTGGAAGAATGGATGAAATATTCAAAAAATTGTCTGAATATTATGAAAAATATTACAGCATTATAAGCTCCATAAAGGCCTCTCTTGTATACCCCGTAGTTACATTCATAATTTCTATATTTGTCATGTTGTTTTTAATGATTGACATAGTGCCTCAGTTTATGAATATTATAATTTCTAATGGAGGAAAGGTACCTGTTTTAACCAGGATTGTCATATATGGCTGTCAATTTTTTAGAGTTCACTGTATACAGATTTCAGCAATTTTCATCTTCATATTACTGATGTTTTATGAATTCCATAAAAGTTATAGCGGCATCAGAATATTGGAAAATATAAAAATTAAAATACCTTACTTTAATAAAATTCACAATGATGTGATGATTTTTAAGATATGTTCATCAATGGCCATACTTATTAAATCCGGAGTTAATATAATTAGATCTCTTAAAATTACCAGTAAGCTTATGGAAAATAAAATCATGTCCACAAAAATAGAAGATTCAATAAAATATATAGAAGGAGGGGAAAGTTTATATGAGGCATTTAGTAGAACAAAAATCAATGATGAATTGTTCTTGTCTTTGATTTCAACGGGAGAAGAGACAGGGGATATGGATAGTATGTTTTTAAAGCTGGAACAATTATTTGAAGATAAATTGGATAGGTGTTTGAAGAAAATGAGCAAGTTTGTGGAGCCTGTTATAATAATATTTTTGTCACTGTTTGTAGGAGTATTTATTATATCAGCGCTTATGCCCATCTTCACTATAATGGATTCCACATTGTAGTTTTCAAATAAAGTTAAAAGAAAGAAGGTAATTAAAACATGAAAAGAACATGCAGATGTAAAATAAAAAAAGGGTTTACTCTTATAGAGCTCATGTTGGTGGTTGCTATAATTCTAGTACTTTTAGGCTTTATGATTCCTAAATTTTCTGCTTATCAAGATAAAGTCAGAACTACCAAGGCCATAAACACGGCCAAACAAATAGAAACGGCAGCTATGGCCAGTTATGGGGACAATGATGGAAAGTTCGATGAAGCTAATGTGAAGGAATGCATATCAACACTGACTTCTGCAGAAAAAACAAATATTTCAGCAGGCAGTGATGATCAGCTTATTAATATAAGCTATGAAAGTGACAATAATACATATACTCTGCAGATCAATGCTGCAGACAATTCTTATACAGTTAAAAAGGGAAATACTCAGATATTCCCTAAAAATGCCTCAAATGAAGAATAAATTTGCCATTTGCAGAATTAAAAGAAAAGGTTTCACATTATTGGAATTACTTCTGGTGATAAGTATATTTTCCATACTTTTAAGCTTCAGTTTAATTAATTTAGGAGCTTTTAGCAAGATTATAAATAAGGCAGAGGTGGATCTAACGGACAATAACATTATAAATTTTATAAATAAATCTAAGGTTTATTGCAGGGACAACAAAAAAGAAGGTGGATATATTTATTTTGATGAAAATAATAAAAGTATAGCTTTTATTATAGGTATGAATGAAATATTTAAAATGAAATTGCCGGATGGGTTCACTTTAAATAAGGTAAGAGATGACAACAGGATAAAAATAGATAACCGTGGAATAACTCAGGATGCTTGTAGCATAAAGTTTAAAGACAGGAAAGGAGAAATCCATTGTATTACAATGTGCGTAGGCACTGCTTATGTGGAGATAAAGTATTGATGCTGAAATTGAGAAGAAATGATATGGATAAAATAATGGTCAATAAAGGGTTTACTTTAATAGAGGTATTGTGCAGTATAACAGTTTTTTCACTGCTGTTCATGACAGCTCTTCTTATACAGCTGAATACTGTTAAAGTAAAAAAATATAATGAAGAGGTAAATAGATATACTTTAATTATGGAGTATGTAAAAAATAATATCATATCTAATTTTAGCCGTGAAGATGTTTTAAATTTATACAAAACCGGCAGGATATATGTAAATTGTAGTGAAATAAAATTTGAAGATATTGAAGAGATGGAAGCCGGCAACTTATTTTCAGATGTGAAACCTATAAAAGAGCCTTATATTGTTTTAAATGTAATGGAGAATAATGTGTTAAAGGTAAATTTACAGCTGTATAGAAAAACATATGGAAAAATCAAGGTGGATGAGTGTGAATTTTATAAGGGAAATTATAAAAAGTGAAATAGGATTAAAAAAGGGTTTTACAATTATAGAAATGCTCATAGTTGTGTCGTTAGTGGCATCTATAACTACCATACAAATAGAGGTCATGGCAAAATATATGAAACTTCATAAGGAGGAAATAAGTTACAGCAGGGAATGGTTTTATGTGGATGAGGCATTTATGATAATAGAGCATCAGGTGAAGAGTGCAAAATATATAGATATAAAAGACAATATGATTATTTTAAAAAGATATGATAATAGTGGATATGATTATATAAAAAAATACAGAAACACTGATATTGTTATTTCCTATGGTTCCATCAGTTCACCCACCTTGAATAATGTATTAAAAGGGATAAAGGATTTTAAAGTACAGAAATATGGAAGAGTATTTTATATATCCATAAGTACAGAGAAAGGTAATGTTTATAAAAGATGTTTTGTAATAGAAAGAAAAAAGCTGAGAGAGGATTTATACTGATATATGTATTGCTTATAGGGTGCATTTGTATTTTTATTTCCCTTGGATGTTACAGCATGGAGATGAATATAAGATCAAATAATTTGAATGATTATAAAAAATGCCTTCAGGTGGATATAACTGAAAAGTACAGAGAATATCTTCTGACTGAATTAGATAAATATATGGGAGAGAATATACCTTATGAAAAAGACAGTTTAAAAGAAAATATGTGTTCTCTGAATAATATTAAGATATATTTTGAAGAATGTTATATCTATTATGATAGTAATATAGACTGTTTTAAGGCAGAGTACATATTTAATGGAGAATTTTACAAAGAAGAAACTTATGAATATAAGATTGAAAAAACTGGATTTGTATATAGCTGTGTAGATTATTCCTTTGATAAGGGAGTGTAGATAAAAATGCATAAAAAGATATTATTAGAAGTAAATAATAAAAATATAATGTATAGAGAAATCCCCAATAAAAATTCCATATTTCATCTGTTTAATAATAATAAAATTAATAAAAATATCATTTCCATAAAAGATATTAAAGTGAAATTGAAAAATAGGAATGTAATTATCTTGGTTCATGGAGAAGAAATATATATAGTACTTATGGAATTGCCAAAAATGAATAGGGAAAATCTTTTTAGAATTATAAAGGAAGAGCTTGAAAATAAATTTAAAAACATGGATAATATAATGTTTTCATACGAAATAATCAGACGTTATAAATATAGGTTAGAGATAATGGTGTTTTGTATGAACTGGCATAACATGAAGATAGCAGAGAAATGTGATGATGTTGGATTCCACATTAAAGGTATAGTGCCAATTCAATTTTATATATGGGAAAATTACAAGAATAAGATAAAAAGTGAAAATTATATATTTATTTTAATGAGAGATAAAATTTCTTATTTTATAGCATGTCATGAGGGTAAAATTATATTTAATAATATATTTAAAAATATAGGCAGAGATGGTTTCACCGATATTTTAGAACAGTTTCAGGTGAAATTAAGTATTTTAATGCCTGATCTAAAATTTTTTCATATATTTTTTGTGGATTTTCCATATAAAGATATAATAAAAAAATTATCTGAAAATTATATATGCAAGGATCTGGCGAAATTCATTATGAAATGATAAATAGGGATAAATGTATTTAATTGGTTAGCATTATAAGAAATATCTGTAAATAGGTATGGAAATATTCAGTTGAGAGGTAGTTTGGTTATGAAAAGTTTATATTTTTTACCTCAGTGGTATATAGAAAAGATAAAAATACAAAATAATAAAAAACTTAAATGTACCATTATATTGTTTTTAATAATAAATTTAATACTGGGGAATATATTCATAATAAATAAAAATAAGCTCAATAAGGTGTCTGATGAATTAAAAAGGTCAACTTTTACGGAAAAGCCTGTTTATTATAAAAGTATTACCTTTGAAAGCTTTCTAAATTTTTATGAGTATATATGGCAGGGAAAAGATATTAAAAATATAAACATTCAAAATAAAGATATAAATTTTAATGTGGAAGATGAGGGAGATTGTTTATCTCTAATTAAAAAAATAGAGAATTCAGATAAATTTATAATAAAAGATCTGAAATGCAAGGATAGTACAGAAGAAAGGAAGAAAATTTGGGAGCTTAATTTAAAGCTGAAATAAACAGGGAATAAATTACTTAAGGAAAGATAAATTTATTTAAGGTGGAATAGTAATAGTGAAAAAAGCAAATAATATATATATAGGTATCGTACTATTCTTAATTTGCAGCAGCATAATTTTCCTATCAGAAAATTATATTCTCATTAAAAATTTAAATGGGAAAAATAATGCGCTTCAATGGCAAAAAAGGCAGTTGGATAAAGAAGAAAAAAAGAAAAGCAAAATAAACTATAGTGATATTCTACAAAAGTTGAATGATATAGAGGGAATACAAATAATGGACTTTACAAGGGATAATGGGAAAAAGATAACTGCACATGTTAAAATATCGGGAGATAAAGCTAGGGTTGTAAATGCTTTAAAAAAAATAAGGGAAAAGAAGAATTTTTACAGTATAGACAATATTAGAATGGAACAGGATAAATATAAAAATATAAAGGCAAGTGCAGATGTTAATTTTATGTCACAATAGATATTTTGAGTTTGCAAATAATCACAAATTTTGATAAAATAACATTGTTTGAGTATAGTGATGTCTAGAATTTTATCAAGATTTTTAAATTTTATAAGTAGAATATATAATTTTCTAAATCCAGTTGTTAACCAAATTGATTTTAGATTTAATAGAGAATAATTATGGTATTGGTATCAGGTGATTTTAAGCACGGCTGTAAATGTTATGCCTTATTTAATGGGGGGAATTGTAGTGTTAAAAAAAAGAATTGCAAAATTAAGAAAATGTATGGATAAAAAAAACCTGGATGCAGTTTTGTTAATTGGAGATCCAAACAGAAACTATTTAAGCGGATTTACAGGTAATGAGAGTTTTTCACTTATAACAGAGGATAAGGCTTTTTTTATAACGGATTCAAGATTTACAGAACAGGCTTCGGCTCAAGTTAAGGATTATGAAGTTTTAGAGTACGGCAAAGGTATTTCTTTTGTAGATTTTTTGTCACATTTGATAAATAAAAATAAAATTAAAAAACTTGGATTTGAGGAAAATATAGTTTCTTACAGCCAGTATGTGGTTTATAACAGTAAATTGGATTGTCAGCTTGTTCCTATGGAAGGAATTATAGAAGAAATAAGAATGGTAAAGGATAAAGATGAATTAAAGTTAATAGAAGATGCAGCTGCGATTGCAGATAAAGCTTTTGGGCATATGCTGAAATTTATAAAAGCCGGGATGACGGAAAGGGAAGTTGGGTTGGAATTAGAATTTCAGATGAAAAAATTAGGTGCCAGTGATTTATCTTTTCCATCTATAGTTGCATCCGGGGTAAGATCCAGTCTCCCTCATGGGCAGGCTACAGAAAAGATAATAAATAAGGGAGAGTTTTTGACCCTGGATTTTGGATGTATTTATAAAGAATACTGTTCTGATATGACTAGAACGGTTGTAATAGGTGAGCCGTCACAAAAAATGCTGGAAATATACAATATAGTTCTGGAAGCCGAACAATTGGCTTTGAAGGAATATAAGCCAGGTGTACCTGCAATGGATGTAGATGCTGCTGCAAGAAGCTATATAGATGAGAAAGGATATGGAAAGAACTTTGGACACAGCCTCGGCCATGGAGTAGGCAGGGAAATTCATGAAGCACCTATAATTGGCTATAAAAATCATAGAAAACTGGATGCAGGCATGGTAGTTAGTGATGAACCTGGAATATACATACCGGGTTTCGGCGGAGTGAGAATAGAAGATTTACTTGTAGTAACTGAACATGGTGGAAAAACTTTATCAAAATCACCTAAAAACTTGATATGTATAAATTAAACAGGTAGTATTACTATGGTTAAATAATATTTAATGATATATAATGTTAAATAGAAAGTTCTATAAAATTGGATAAAAATTAGAATAGGTCTAATAAGAATGAGAAAGGGGTTAAAACCGTTATTCCATTGCTATTTTTAGTATTGGGGTTGTAGGGTGAATTACATCCGAATTTACGTCCCTGGAGTGTGAGACCAAACGAAAATGGCTGTGATTGCTAAACTTCGCACACTATGAATGGGAAAATAAGCTTGAATCTAGTAACACAAGCTTATATAACGGTACGCACAAAATGATATCAGCAGGAGATTTAAGAAAAGGAACTACTTTTGAACAAGATGGACAAGTGTATACAGTATTGGATTTTCTTCATGTAAAACCTGGAAAGGGAGCAGCATTTGTAAGAACAAAGCTTAGAAATGTTATTACAGGATCAGTTACTGATACCACTTTTAATCCAACTGTAAAATTGCAGGAAGCAGTTATAGAAAGAAAAGAAATGCAATATTTGTATTCAGATGGTGAATTATATTATTTTATGGATCAGGAAACTTTTGAACAAATTCCATTGGAATATGAAAAAGTACAGGATGCAATAAAATTTTTAAAGGAAAATATGTTTGCTATAATAAAGTTTTATAAGGGAGAAGCATTTTCCGTAGAAGCTCCGAATTTCGTTGAACTGCAGGTAGCTCATACTGAACCAGGAGTTAAAGGAAATACTGCTACTAATGTTTTGAAACCAGCTACTATGGAAACTGGAGCAATTGTATCAGTACCTATATTTGTAAATGAAGGTGAAACTATAAGAATTGATACGAGAACTGGAGAATACATGGAGAGAGTTTAGGAAATACTAAAGTGAAATAACATTGAGGAAGTGATATTATGGATTCCATTAAATCTAAAGTATCTTATATCAGCGGGCTAATGGATGGATTAAAAATTGATAAAAATACCAATGAGGGAAAAATTCTTTTGGAGGTTTTAGATGTACTTAAGAATATGGCAGAGGAGATAGAAAATATATCCGAGGCTCAAAAACATACGGAAGATTATATGGATGCCATAGATGAAAATCTAGCATATTTACAAGATGATTTATATGATGAAAATTATGAGACATATAAGGATATGGAAGGAAATTTTGAGGAAGTTAAATGTCCCAACTGTGATGATACTGTGTATGTAGACAAAGATATATTGAGTCAGCGGGAAAGCTTGACATGTCCCAATTGCCACAGCAATATATCACTTAAGGATATTTACACTAATGGTGATAAATCAAGTAATTCTTAGATTTGATAAAATGTTCTCACAAAGGATGATTTCCATATCAAATCTAAGAAAACCAATCCGGGAGTGCAGCAGTGATTATCATCTCCACTTTACAACAGCCGGGGTGTTATAGCAGCGGCAGCTTTCAGACAAAAATTAAATTAAATAAAATAAAAATCCCATTAAAGTGTTTTTACTTTAATGGGATTTTTATTTTATTTTTATTTATATGGAATAATTTCTTGAAAGTGAAAATAGGAATTAATATAAAGGAAGGAGATGAGAGAGATATATACTAAAGAGATTTTAAACATTTTGCCTGAAAACTTAAAAACTGCTATGGGGGATTTAATAAAGTCACCTCATTTGCAGGAAATAAGGATAAGATCTGATAGATCATTGATACTCCAATTAGGGACCAAAGAAGTGGTATGTGAGTATGTACCTAGGTTAGAGGATTTAAAAATAATAATTCAGAGAATGAGTAATTATTCAATATATGCCTTTGAAGAGGAAATCAAACAGGGGTATATAACTATTAAAGGCGGTCATAGAGTTGGAATATGCGGAAGATGTATTATTGAAAAAGGTGAAGTTAAAACCATAAAAGATATTGCATCCATAAACATTAGAATATGCAGAGAGATTATGAAGTGCTCGGATTCCATTATGAAGTTTCTGCTAAAAGGAGATGAAATAATAAATACCATAATAATTTCACCTCCTAAAGGCGGAAAAACCACTCTTGTCAGAGATATTGTAAGAAATATCTCTGAAGGTATACAGAGTATAGGTCTTACTGGGAAAAAGGTATGTGTAATAGATGAAAGAAGTGAGATAGGGGCCAGCTTTAATGGGGTACCCCAGATGAATGTTGGAGTTAGAACTGATGTATTGGATGGGTGTCCTAAGAGTCAAGGTATAATTATGGCTATTAGAAGCATGTCGCCGGATGTTATAGTCTGTGATGAAATTGGAACCTATAAAGATATGGAAAGTATTTTAACAGCGTTGAATTCCGGGATAAGTTTAATTGTCACAATTCATGGTTATGGAATAGAGGATCTCTATGGCAGGCCGGTATTCAAGTCCATAGTAGAAAATAAGATATTTAAGAGAGCAATAGTATTGAGCAGTAGAAAGGGTTCCGGCACGGTAGAATATGTGTATGATTTTACGGACAATTCGGTAATATGGAGGGGATAAAATGTTGAAGCTTTTAGGTTGTATTATGATAATATTTGCTTCCACTGGAATGGGATTTATCTATGGGGAAAGTTTTAAAAGAAGAGTGGAACAATTAAAGGAAATACAAAGATGCATTCATCAGCTTCAAAATGAAATCATATATACACATACCCCGCTGCCGGATGCTATCTTTAATACAGCATCAAAAAGCAGGAAACCCATTGGAGATGTCCTTAAAGATATATCATCTATGTTGGAGGAAAACTCTGTTGACAACGTATATGAAGCCTTTAGATATGCATTTAAGGATAAAAGAGATAATCTGAGTTTAAAAAATGAGGATATAAATGCAGTATTGGATTTATCAAAAACACTTGGAGAATCAGATATAGATGGACAAAAAAGGATGTTTTCACTAACTTTAGATAACATAAAAAATCAAATTGAAGTTTCAAAAATTTTAATGAGTAAAAATTTGAAGATGTACAGATGCCTTGGATTTTCACTGGGGGCTGTAATAGTGATAATTTCAATTTAGGTGGCAATATGTGTATTTAAATAAATTTCGTGGAGAAATGAAAAGGGGAGAAAATCAAATGATGGACATAAGTTTAATTTTCAAAATAGCCGGAGTAGGTATAATTGTCATACTTATAAATAAAGTGCTGGAAGCCAGTGGAAAAGGTGATTATGCAGTGTTAACAAATCTGACGGGAATTTTAATTGTACTTATGATGGTGATAAATTTAGTAAGCAGACTATTTAATACTGTTAGAACCATGTTTCAGCTTTAGGAGAAAATTATGGAGATAATTAAGATAGTAGCTTTTGCCTTTACTGCCTTGTTTATAGTTTTGCTGTTTAAAGGAAAAAGAGATGATATAGCAGTTTATATAAGTATAGTTGCGGGAGTCATGATATTTTTATTTATGATAACAAAGATAACGGCTATACTTCAGTTCGTTCAACAATTAGCAGTTAAGGCAGATATAGATTTTGTTTATTTAAATACTGTATTTAAAATACTTGCCATTGCATATTTAGCTTCTTTCTGCAGTGAAATATGCAAAGATGCCGGGCAGGGAAATTTAGGAGCAAAAGTTGAATTTGCAGGTAAAATTTTAATTTTAGTACTTGCAATTCCTATACTTATGGCTGTATTACAGTCAATTTTAAAAATTATGTAGGTGTTAATATGAAAAATATTATAGTGAGTTTACTTGTAGGTTTATCCGTGATTTTATTAGTAGGCTTTAATGTACAAGCTTTTGACACCAGTGACATGGAAACCAATACAGGAAATAGTGTTCAGTGGAAAAATACAGGACAGAATAACGGAGAAAATGATGAAAGTAAGGCTCAAGAACAACAGATAGAAGGTTTTTATGATTATATATCAAATATGAAGACAAAAAATGAACTTCTAAAAGATTTGGATGCAAAAACTTATGTGAAGGATTTTATAAAAAGTGGAGATGGAAAAGTATCTTTAAAAAAAATAATGAATGTGATGGTATCCTATGGAGTCAGAGAAATGGCAGCTTGCTTGAAACTGCTAGTGCTTCTGATAATTATTGCCCTCATATGCACATTGCTCACAAATTTACAAAGGGCTTTTAGCGGAGAAGGTTTATCCAATATAGCATATTTTGCCTGTTACTCACTTATCATAATAATAATGGCAAAGAGCTTTTATATAGGTGTGGATATCGCCAGATCCACTATAAAAGAAATGACGGATTTCATGGTAGCGCTAATACCAGTGCTTATAACTTTAATAGCAGCAGTAGGTGGATTTGTAGAAGCATCTATTATGGATCCAATTATAATAGGTGCAATAACTGTAAGTGCAAATTTATTTATGGATATTATAATACCAATAATATCTATGTCTTTTGTACTTCAGTTTGTAAACAACCTATCTTCAGAATATAAAATAGACAAACTGACCAAGCTTTTAAATCAATGTGCACTGTGGGCTCAGGGAATTATAATGACTGTATTCATAGGCATCATGACCGTAAGAGGCATTACTTCCAAGAGTATTGATGAAGTTACTGCAAAGACGGCTAAATTTGCAGTGGATAATTTTGTGCCGGTAGTGGGCAAAAGCCTTTCAGATGCAATAGCTACTGTAGCAGGGTATTCCTTTTTATTGAAAAATGCGTTGAGCAGTTTGGGACTTGTAATTATCGTAGTAATATTGCTTTTCCCGATAATTAAACTGATTATTATGATAGTTTTGTATAAGCTTGCTGCTGCTCTCATAGAACCTGTAAGTGATGGAAGACTGGTGAATTGTATAAACTCTGCAGGGGATTCTCTTATACTGGTAATGGCTTGTTTAATATGTGTATCCGTAATGTTTTTTATAATGATAGCCATGTTGGCGTCAGCAGGAAAAGTTATGATATGAAGGAAGGTGAAAATGTATGATTCAATCCTTAAGAGAATGGCTCATAAGTGTATGTACTGCTGTATTTTTCATAATAGCAGTAGAGATGATCCTGCCGGATAACAGTATGAAGAAATATTGTAAATTTGTGCTGGGGCTGATTTTGATTACAGTGTTTATCAATCCAATAGTAAAGGTGTTTAATAAAAATTTTAATATGAGCAGCTATACTGAAAAGGTCATAGAAAGTTTTGATGAAGATTTTGGCACCAAAAAATCCTCCAGTGAATTCAATAACTATAAACAGAAAAATATTTCAGATACTATAGAGGCATTTGAAATGAATTTACAAAGCAGCTGTGAAAAAAATCTTAAGGAAAAGTATCCTGAAGAAAAGTATGAAGTCAAGGTAGGAGCAGAGTATGATGAAAAAAATAACATGGTATGTATAAAAGATGTAAATGTAAAAGTTCAAGACGGAGCTGTAGAAAAGATAAAAAAAGTTGATATAAGTGATGAAACTACTTCTGTAAGCAGTACGAATTCTGAAAACAGTGAAGAAGCTTTAAAGATAAAAACTTATTTAAGCCAAGAATTAAATGTACCTGAGAATATTATACATGTAAATTCTTAGTAGGAGGTAAATCTATGAATTTTAAAAAGTGGTTGAACAAAATTGTTAAGGTTAAGAACAATAATCATAAAATTTATACTGATAAAAAAAACATTGTAAATTTAGCTATAGTATTTTTGGTAGGAATACTTATAGTTGCTGCTGCCAGCCTTTTTAAGGATTATGGCAAAAATACGTCCACCACTGATATAAGCAGTGATAATGGCCAAAACAGCAGTAATAGTGAACAATCTAAAGCTCAAAGTCAAGCTTCACAAGATAGCCCTTCTGATGATTATGAAAAATCCACACAGGAAAATTTGAAAAACACTTTAGAACAAATAGATGGAGTGGGAAAGGTAGAAGTTATGATAAGTTTTCAAAGCGGAGAGGAGCAGGTACCGGCAGTTAATATAAATGATTCAACCAATACTACCGAAGAAAAGGACAATACAGGCGGCACAAGAAATTCCACTCAACAAAATAATGGGAGTACAGTGGTTACTACAAATGACGGCAGCAAGTCAGAACCGCTTATATTAAAAACCTATAATCCCAAAGTACTGGGAGTGTGTATTGTAGCTGAAGGAGCTGAAAATAAGATAACTGAACTTAGAATATCCAAGGCCGTAACTGATTTGTTTGGTATATCCGAGGATAAAGTAAATGTATATCCTATGAAAAAATAGTATATAAATATGTTTTAAAGCATATAATTTTTTAGAAGGTAGATAGGGGGAATTAAAAATGAATAAAAAACAAGCTGTTATTATTGTAACTCTTTTAGCACTGATTATATGTGTGGGGGTTGTTGCTACAAAATTAAACAGTCCTATAAATTATGTAAATGGAGTGGATAATGGAAGCGGCAAAAGCACTATATCCCTTAATAACAATGATAGCAAAAACACAACACAAACTCAGTCCAAGTCACAATTTTTTGAGGAAACAAGACTTACCAGGGATCAAAAAAATGCTGAGACTCTTCAAACTCTAAAAAGTCTTATAGATGATAATAATGCATCTAAAGAAAACCGTGCGGATGCTGAGAAAAAGTATACCCAGCTGGCAATGAACACAAATTATGAAATGAAAATAGAAACTACTTTGAAGAGCAAGGGATATGAAGATGCAATATGTTCCATAGAGGATGGCAAAGCAAGGGTAATAGTTAAAGGAAAAGATAAATTGGCGGATAAGGATACAAGGGTGATAAAAGATGTGGTTATGAGTGTATCCCAGATTCAAGATGTGGAAATCGAAATTAAACAGAATTAAAAATTAAGGATAAAAGGGCTTTAAAGGTAATTACATAAAATAAATAATTGTAAAAGAAATGTTCATTTGCTATAATATAATTAATGTGAGTCTTTCGATGATGTAAAAATCTAGGAGGTGCAACGATGGAAGAAAATACAAACAACGAAATTGACATGGGTATTGTGAAGATATCCGATGAAGTTGTAGGTGTAATTGCAGGTCTTGCTACTACTGAAATAAATGGAATAGTTGGAATGAGTGCCAGTCTTGTGGGAGGAATTACTCAAATACTATCAGGTAAAAAAAATTTATCTAAAGGCGTTAAAGTGAATGTGGGAGAAAATAGCGCAGCTATAGATTTATATGTAGTAGTAGAATATGGAGTTAGGATTCCAGATGTAGCTTTAAAGGTTCAGGAAAATGTAAAAAGAGCAGTTGAATCTATGACGGGTCTGGATGTTTCAGCTATAAACATACATGTTCAAAATGTTATGATTCCAAAAACAGAAGAGAGCAATGACGTCATAGAAGAATAAAATAGATAATGCACCCTCTGATTCAGGGGGTGCATTATTTTATGGCTGATACTCCGGGCTTTGTAAAGTGGAGTATGATAGGTCAGTGCTGTGACCCTGGATTGGTTGTCCCAAGTAGGGTAGCAAAGGAATTTCTTATGGAAAAATTCTGCTGTACCTAAGAATTATCTGATAAACTTGAACTAGCATATTAGTTTAAGTATAATTATATCTGAAATGACAATAATTATTTTTATAAACTACATACAAGTAGGAGGAAAACATGAATAGAAAAAAATCTAGAGAATTGACAATGAAATTATTATTTCAAATGACTATAAATAAGGAAGAAGCCAGCAGTGTTATAATGAATTTAAAAGAAAATACTGTGGAAGAAGGGGAAAATTCAATAAATGGTAATCAGGAAGAGTTTTATGGAGAAAAAAGCAAAGATTTAAAAGATGTGGATATAAAATATGTGGTAAGGGTTTTAAATGGCATAGAAGAAAATAAAAGTGTTCTTGATGAGCAAATTGAAAAGTATTTGAGAAAGTGGAAACTAAACAGATTATCCAAGGTGGATGTGGCAATTTTAAGAATCTGCACTTATGAGTTTTTATATGAAGATGATATACCTCAAAAGGTATCTATAAATGAAGCTATAGAACTGGCCAAAAAATACTCCTCGGATAAATCTGCATCTTTTATAAATGGGGTACTTGGGAATATGATAAAGGATAGATGATAAGGTGCAAGGGATAAAAGCATTAAGGGGTTAAATATTATGTATATTAAGACATTGACTGTATCTGATATTAATAAATACGTAAAAAAGACATTTGACAGTGATTTTATACTTGCCAATTGTTCTATTAAAGGAGAAATTTCTAATTTTAAACTTCATAGTAGTGGACATATGTATTTTTCTTTAAAAGATGAGTACAGCAGAATAAGTTGTATTATGTTTAAAAATTCAGCTAAAAGTTTGAATTTTCTGCCTGAAGATGGAATGAAAGTTGTAGTTAAAGGCAGGATATCTGTTTATGAAAAGGAAGGGGTATATCAGCTTTACTGCAGTGAAATGAAGCCAGATGGCATGGGAGAACTATATCTGGCCTTTGAGAAGCTAAAAGCTGAATTGGGTGAAAGAGGACTATTTGATGAGAAGCATAAAAAGGAAATACCATCTTATGCTTTAAAAATAGGGGTTATTACTTCACCTACGGGAGCAGCCATAAGGGATATAATAAATGTTGCTGAAAGAAGGAACCGCAAAGTTCAGCTTTTAATCTATCCTGCATTAGTACAGGGATCAAATGCAAGTGAAGATATAATAAAAGGTATATGTAAATTGAATTCAGTTGAAGAGGTGGAACTTATAATTATAGCCAGAGGAGGGGGTTCCATAGAAGAACTTTGGTGTTTTAATGATAAAAGGTTGGCAGAAGCTATATATAATTCAAAAAAACCAATAATAACTGGAGTTGGACATGAGATTGACTACACCATAGCGGATTTTGTATCGGATAAGAGGGCACCCACTCCTTCTGCTGCCGCCGAAATTGCAGTATTTAATATGAATGAATTTTTGCAGAGATTATTGAATTATAGGAATATGCTGTCTAAGTATATTGAAAACAGAATAAATGGTGAAAAAGATAAACTTTTTCTCATGAAAAAAAGTTTAAAGTCCTATAATCCATTAGTGTATATAACAAATCAATATGAAACCATAGATAAGCTCAGGCAGATTTTGAATTTTAAGATGGACACAAGGCTTCAGGAGAGAAAGGAAAAACTTGTCAAAGTAAATTCCCTGCTTTCAGCACATAACCCGCTGAATGTATTAGACAGAGGGTATTCTGTAATAGAGGATGAACATAAAAACATAATAAGTTCTATAGAAGAACTGGATAAAAAAAATGAAGTGAAAGTTATAATGAAAGATGGAAATGGCAAATTCAAGTTTGTCCGCTTTTAAAAAGGAGGGTATTTATGCCTAAGAAAAAGGAAAGTTATGAAAGTGTGATGCTGGAGTTGGAAAACATAGTCAACTTGATGGATACAGGCGGGCTGTCACTGGAAAAAAGCATGAAGAGCTATGAAGAGGGAGTAAAACTCTGTAATAAATTATATAAAATGTTAAATGAAGCTGAAGGTAAGATAAAAATTCTTAATGAAAGCGGAGAAGAAGATTTTGACAGCAAACTGTAGAGATTTTCCAAACACAAGTAATATGCCAATAGGTGGCAAATAGATGATATGAATGGGGGGAGTTTATTATGAAGTCCAGTAGTATAATTGAAAAATTAAAGGGTGAAATAGATGAATATTTGAAAAATTATATGAGAGGAAAAGGTTCTTATAATAAAAGGATATACCAGGCTATGGAATATAGTTTAAATGCAGGTGGTAAGAGAATACGGCCTCTGTTGTTTCTTTTAACCTATAAACTTTATAAAGATAATTACAGTGAAGTTATGGAGATAGCATCAGCCATAGAAATGATACACACTTATTCTTTAATTCATGATGATTTGCCGGCTATGGACAATGATGATTTAAGGAGGGGCAAAGCAACAAATCACAAAGTATTTGGTGATGCTATTGCCATATTGGCAGGAGACGGCCTTTTAAATGAGGCCATGAATCTGATGTTTAAACACTGCATTGGCAGGGGGCAAAATTCTATAAAGGCCTGCAGTATCATTTCTGAAAGTGCTGGTGTTGAAGGAATGGTAGGGGGTCAGACAGTAGATATTTTAAGCGAAAATACTAAAATACCAATAGATCAGCTTTATTATATGCATAGTAAAAAAACCGGAGCTCTTATAAGGGGTTCTATAGTTTCAGCAGCGGTATGTGCAGCTGCGGATAAACAGGAGATAAGCAAGCTGGATTATTATGGGCAAAAATTAGGATTGGCCTTTCAGATAAAAGATGATATATTGGATATAACAGGAGATACTGCTGTTTTGGGTAAAAAGGCAAAAAGTGATTTGAATAACAATAAAACTACATTTATAACTACTTATGGTTTGAATAAATGCAGGGAAATGTGCAATTCAATTACAAGTGAATGTATAGATGTACTGGAGGAAGTAAAAGGGAACACTTCCCAGCTGAAAGATTTAACTTTGTTTTTATTAAATAGGGAAAAATAAATTTGATGTGTAAAACATTTATAATACAGCTGTATTAATAAAAAGTAAGAAAGCTGTATAAAAAAGGATAGATGAAAATGCTTAGTTTATTGGATAAATATAAAGATATAAACGATATAAAAAAAATGTCCTTAAAGCAGCAGGAGCAGTTTGCTGGAGAAATCAGAGAGTTTTTAGTTGACAAGGTATCTAAAACGGGAGGACATCTGGCTTCCAATTTGGGGGTTGTAGAACTTACATTGAGTTTATTTAATGTATTTGATTTGAATCATGATAAACTTATATGGGATGTAGGACATCAGGCCTATGTTCATAAAATCCTCACGGGAAGAAAAGATAAATTTGACACCTTAAGGCAGTTCGGAGGAATAAGCGGATTTCCTAAAAGATGTGAAAGCATATATGATTTTTTTGAAACCGGACACAGCAGCACTTCAATATCTGCAGCTCTTGGTATGGCAAGAGCAAGGGATCTGTGTCACAAACATTATAATGTTTGTGCAGTTATAGGAGATGGAGCCTTAACAGGAGGAATGGCACTGGAGGCATTAAATGATGTAGGGTACAGGAAAACAAAACTTATAATAATATTAAATGATAATCAGATGTCTATAGGGAAGAATGTGGGAGGAGTATCTAAATATTTAAATAGACTGAGAATAGATCCGAAATATAACAGGTTTAAGGAAGAGGTGGAAAGTAAATTAAAGAGAATACCAAATATCGGCCAGGGAATGGCAAAATATCTTGAAAAGCTTAAGAACGGGATAAAGCAGATGGTGGTTCCTGGAATGTTTTTTGAAGATATGGGGATAAAGTATTTGGGACCTATAGATGGACATAATATAAAAGAGCTTACAGAAGTTCTTAATTCAGCTAAAAAAGTGGATAACCCGGTTATAATACATATAATAACCAAAAAGGGAAAGGGATATGAATTTGCAGAAAAAAATCCTGGTAAATTCCACGGCATAGGTCCGTTTAGGTGTGAGGATGGAGAGCCTATAGGTGATTCAATTGATACATACTCCAAGACCTTTGGAGATGAAATGAGCAGGCTGGCAGAAAAAAATAAAAGGATAGTGGCCATAACAGCTGCAATGAGAGATGGCACGGGGCTTAAAAAGTTTGCAGAAAAGTTTCCAGAAAGATTTTTTGATGTGGGCATAGCAGAACAGCATGCGGTTACATTAGCTGCGGGAATGGCAAGTTCGGGTTTGAAACCGGTTTTTGCGGTTTATTCAACCTTTCTTCAAAGAGCTTATGACCAGCTGCTTCACGATGTCTGCATGCAAAAACTTCCCGTGGTTTTTGCAGTAGACAGGGCTGGAATTGTAGGAGAAGACGGAGAAACACATCAGGGTGTATTTGATCTGTCATACTTGACGGAGATGCCAAATATGACCATTATGTCACCTAAGTGCATAGGTGAATTGCCTTATATGCTGGAATGGGCATTAAAGCAAAATTATCCAGTGGCTATAAGGTATCCCAGGGGAGGAGATGCTATACCGCTTCAGCCGTTAAAAACCTTTAACAGGGGCAAGTGGGAATGTATATCAAATAAAGGTGAAATAGCATTGATAGCCCAGGGTAAAATGGTACAGCATGCAGTTTTAGCAGCACGAAGACTTAAAGATAAAGCTATAGATGTTAAAATTATAAGTGCCTGTTTTGCAAAGCCTCTTGATAAAATTATGCTCAATAAATTAATAGAAAAAGGAGTTACTATTATAACTATTGAGGACAATGTAATAAGGGGAGGATTGGGTTCTTATATATTGGAATATGTAAATGCTGCAGGCGGGAAAGTTAAGGTAATAAACTTAGGATTTGAAGATGAATTTGTACAGCATGGGAAGACGGATATATTATATAAATTATATGGACTGGATGCAAGGGGAATTGAAAATAATGTGCTTAAAACAGTAGAATTGAGTCATACATTTTAAAGGTGCGAGGGAGTTTATTATGTCGGAATCAAAAGAGAGATTAGATGTACTTTTAGTGAGTAAAGGTGTATTTCCTTCCAGAGAAAAAGCTAGAGCCAGTATTATGGCTGGAGAAATATTTGTAGACGGACAGAGAGTTGATAAATGTGGACAAAAAGTAAAAGAGAGCTCCAATGTAGAATTTAAAGGAGAAAAACTACCTTTTGTAAGTCGGGGTGGGTTGAAATTACAAAAATCTGTAGAAAAATTCAATATAGATTTAAAAGATAAGATATGTATGGATATAGGGGCATCTACAGGCGGATTTACTGATTGTATGCTTCAAAATGGAGCTAAAAAGGTGTTTTCTATAGATGTTGGATATGGTCAGTTTGCATGGAAGCTCAGAATAGATAAAAGGGTGGTGTGTATGGAGAGAACTAATATAAGATATGTAACACCCCAGCAAATAGGCGAATATTCAGATTTTGCAAGCATAGATGTTTCTTTTATATCCTTGAAAAAAGTTGTACCGGTGGTTGTGAATTTATTAAAAGATAATGGCAGTATAGTAGCACTTATAAAGCCTCAGTTTGAAGCAGGAAGAGAAAAAGTAGGAAAAAAAGGTGTAGTTAGAGAAAAGTCTACTCATATGGAAGTTATAAGCGGCATTGTAACTTTTTTGAGAGAAAATGACTTGAAAATAATTTCATTAGATTACTCTCCAATAAAAGGTCCACAGGGAAATATAGAATATCTTATATATTTTACTAAGAAGGATTTTAATGAATCATTTAAATATGAGGATATAATTAAGGTTGTAGGATTATCACATGTTAGGCTCAATGGGGAGGAAATATGAGAAATATAGGGATTAATGTTAATACGACAAAGGACTTAAACAAAAAAATGCTGAACTTTATAATAAAAAGTATACACAGTATAGACAAAGGTATAAATATAAAAGTATATGAAGACTGTATTGGACTGGATGAAAATGAATGTAATACATTGGATGTGATTATAGTATTAGGCGGAGACGGCACTATACTGAACACATCTAAAAATATACTCAAATCAAGGACCCCCATATTGGGGATAAATATAGGCCATCTGGGATTTTTAGCCCAGGTGGAAATAAATAGTGTTAAGGAAGCTTTAGAAAGGTTATTTAAGGAAGAATATATAGTTGAAGAAAGGGATATGCTCCAGTGCAGTTATGATGATGGAAATGAAATTAAAAAGTATGATGGATTAAATGATGTGGTGTTGTGCAAGGGAATCAGCTCTAGAATACAAAGGTATGATGTCTATATAAATGAAACTTTCTACAATACATTTAATGGAGATGGAATTATTGTTTGCACGTCTACAGGATCAACCGGATATAATCTATCTGCAGGAGGTCCTATAATACATCCATCCTTGGATGTATTATGTCTCACACCTATGTATTCACAATCTTTAACTGCCAGAACTATTGTATTGGACAGCGGGTCACGTATAAGCATAGCAGCGGAAAAAAATTTTGGAAGTGTATATTTATCCATAGATGGGCAACGATGCATGGAAATAAGCGGATTGGAATCTATAAAAATAAGAAGATCCGAGAATAAACGGAGACTTATTAAATTTGATAATAATGATTATTTTAATACGCTTAAGGAGAAAATTACATTTAAGATAAAGGAATGTGAAGGTGAAGTATATGAAGGTAACTAGACATGCTAAAATACTGGAAATTATTAATTCAAATGACATCGAAACTCAGGAGGAACTTGCAGAAAGACTTAAAAAAGGCGGTATGAATGTGACACAGGCAACTGTATCAAGGGATATAAAAGAATTGAAGCTCATAAAGGTATTGTCTGACAATGGAAGGTATAAATATGCAACCATATCACATACTGAAAATGTTTTGTCAAATAAACTCATAAATATATTTAGTCAAACGGTTATACGTGTTGAAAATGTAGATAATTTTGTGGTGGTAAAAACCATTTCAGGTTCTGCAGCAGCAGCAGCAGAAGCCATTGATTCCTTAAATTTTGTTGGGATAGCAGGAACTTTGGCAGGTGACAATACAATATTTGTAATGGCAAGAGATAATGAAAAGGCTCAAAATATAACTCAAAAGATGAAAAAAATGATTTCTGGGTAGGAGGGTTGCTTATGTTGCTTCAATTGAACATAAAAAATTTTGCACTTATAGAGAAATTGACTATATCTTTTGAATCAGGTTTTAACGTACTTTCGGGAGAAACAGGAGCTGGTAAATCTATACTAATTGATGCTATAAACTATGTTCTTGGAGGAAAATTCAATAAGGATTTAATAAGAACTGGAGAAAATAAGACTTTTGTTGAGGCAGTTTTTACTATAGAAAACCCCAGAACTCTGGAAATTTTAAACAAGGAGGAAATTGACTCCAATGAAAATTTGGTTATAATAAGCAGAGAATCTTTTCAATCTGGCAGGACTGTGGCAAAAATCAATGGAAAGTCTATTTTAATGGTGAATTTAAAGCATATAAGCAGTACTTTAATTGATATACATGGACAACATGATAATCAAAATTTACTTTCAGAGGAAAACCATATACATTACCTGGATTATTATGGGGAAGATTCTATTTTCAATATGTTAAGAGATTATGAAAAAGATTATGAAGGCTTGAGTCATATAAAAAACAGAATATATGAGCTTTCAGGCAAAAGTGAAGACAGAGAGAAGCTTGTTGATTTTTTAAAATATCAGATTGATGAAATTGATTCTGCCAATTTAAGACAAGGTGAAGAAGAAGAATTAAATGAAAGATTTAAGATCCTATCAAATTCTGAAAAAATAAGCAATACGGTAAGTAAGTGCTATATGAATCTTTATGGCGGCGGAGAGGACGATAATTCCATATATGATAATTTGGGGGTGGTTATAGAACAGCTTGCTTCTATAGAGGATACCGCACCTCAGATAAAAAAAATATATACTTCCCTTAAGGATAGTTATTACAATATAGAAGGAATCATAGAGGAAATAAGAGATATAAAAGACAATTTCAGTTTTGACGAAAGGGAATTGGAAGCCATAAACAGCAGGATATACAAAATAAACGGCTTTAAAAAAAAGTATGGAAGCAGTATAAAAGACATATTAGATTATAGGGATAAGGTAAAAAATCAATATAAAGAGATGAAAAACGTTTCCGAGGTAATAGAAAATTTAAATCTGGAAAAACTAAAACTAGAGGATAAAATGAAATTGAAGAGCAAGGATATCCATGAATTCAGATGCAGGATAGCCGTGGATTTGGAAAAAAATATAAAAAATGAACTGGAATTTGTGGGACTTGAGAAATGTATATTTAAAATAGAGGTTAAGCTGGAAGAAAAATTCAACTTGAAAGGTATGGACAAAGTAACTTTTTATATATCAACTAATCCGGGAGAACCATTAAAACCTCTTCAAAAAGTTGTATCTGGAGGAGAATTGTCCAGGATAATGCTGGCATTAAGAACTGTATTTGCGGATAGAGATCACATCCCGTCTATTATTTTTGATGAAATAGATACTGGAATAAGTGGAAGAATAGCGCAGCGGGTGGCTGAAAAAATGTACAATATATCAAAGGAACATCAGGTATTTTGTGTTACCCATCTGCCTCAAATTGCATGTATGTCCGATAACCACTACTGGGTTTCAAAAAAGGTTTTTAAAAATAAAACTTACACTAAAATCAAAAAAATGAATAAGCAGGAAAAACAATATGAAATAGCTAGAATGATAGGAGGAGCTGAAGTTACACCACTAACTTTGGAACATGCTAAAGAACTTGTTAGAATGGCAGATTTAAAAAAAATTGAAAAATAAAAATTATGGAAGTTGCCTCATAGCAAATTAAAGTAAAGTATTTACTTTGGATATGGTTAAAAGGTGACTTTTAACTTTCTGTATAAATTTATATTTAAAAACAATACATTAACTATAGATGCAACTATATGATAGCATAATAACATATTTAAAAGGGCAACTTAATCGTAGAAAAAGCAGTGTAAGACGGGAGGTAAAAGCATGAATAAAAAAATAAAAATCACATTGCGTTGGATGTTAATTCCCATCCTGTTTATGATGTCAGTTGCTTATTATAAAGTTGAAAATATAGATAAAGGTATTAATTTGACTCAGACGTTTAAAACAAAACCTGCATTTAAATCAGTTGCAGCCGGTGGTATAAGAGTATACCCCGGAGGTCAGCCAATTGGAATAAGATTGAATACTAAAGGGGTACTTGTGGTGGCTCTTTCCGATATACAGACTTCCCGGGGGAAAGTTACCAGCCCGGCAGCACTGGCTGGTATACGAATAGGAGATAATATAATTAAAGTAAATGACTGTCTTGTAAAAAATGCAGAGCAAACACAAGCTGAGATAAATAGAACAAAAGGAAAAGATATAAAAATAGTAGTGGAGAGAAATGGAAATGAAATTGAGAAAATAGTAAAGGCTGTAAATGGGTTAGAAGACAATAATTATAGAATAGGACTCTGGATAAGAGATTCTACTGCAGGAATTGGAACTCTAACTTTTTATGATGAAAAAAGCGGAATGTTTGCAGCATTAGGTCATCCTATAGTGGATATAGATACAGGCACAAAATTAAATATAAATTCTGGAGATATAGTTGATTCTTCCATAGTGTCTGTTAAAAAAGGAATAAAGGGAAATCCAGGAGAGTTAAAAGGTATATTTGTAAATGAAGAGCTTAAATTGGGTGAAATAAGTAAGAATACAGAATGTGGAATTTTCGGAAAGGGAAATGCAGAGCTTAAAAATAAAGGCTGCAAACCACTTAAGGTAGGTCTTAGAAATGAAATAAAAGAAGGGCCTGCCAAAATTCTTACCACTATATCCGGAGAGACACCAGAGTACTATGATATAGAAATAGAAAAATTATTAGTTCAGGATTTGCCCGGACCTAAAAGTATGGTTATAAAGGTTACAGACAGCAGACTGCTGGATAAAACCGGTGGAATAGTTCAGGGTATGAGCGGAAGTCCTATAATTCAAAATAACAAGTTGGTGGGAGCTGTGACTCATGTACTTATAAACAGACCAGAAGTAGGATATGGTATTTATATAGACTGGATGCTGACAGATGCCAATATTTTATCAAGATAAAAAATATAAAGAATTAGCAATAAAATAATATAAAATATAGAAAAACTTAAAAAAGTATATAAAATATGTTAAAATAAGATTATGCAGTTATAAAGATAGCATTTTATATGCTATCTTTATAACTGCATAAAAAAGCCCAAACCCTTCATTTTAAGATAATCCGCGAATAGATGTATAAAGTATAAAACTTTTTAAGAAAAAAAGAAGGAATTAAAATTCCTTTGTCGAATTTATTATTTGTTAAGATATGGGAATTAATTAAGAAAAGGGGAGTAAAATATGGAGGATTCAAAAATAAGTGTAATTATAGCAGATGATAATAAAGAATTTTGTAACATTCTAAATGATTATCTTCTAAACCAAAAAGATATATTGGTTACAGGTATTGCTAAAGACGGAGTGGAAGCTCTTAATTTAATTGAAGAGAAAAAACCGGATTTAGTAGTACTGGATATAATAATGCCTCATCTTGATGGACTGGGAGTTTTGGAGAGATTAAACAGTATGAATATGAATCCAATGCCCAGAATAATAGTTCTATCTGCAGTTGGACAGGATAAGATAACTCAAAGAGCTATAACTTTGGGTGCGGATTATTATGTAATAAAACCTTTTGATATAAATGTGCTTACAAGAAGAATCAGACAAATGTTCAACAACACCATCATCAGCGGAGATGAAATTAAAAAAACCATGTCATTTATAGATAATGATGAAACAAGGTTTTCCAAGGATAATCCCATTGATTTAAAACAGGAGATAACAAATATAATTCATGAAATAGGTGTCCCTGCACATATAAAGGGTTACATGTATTTAAGAGAAGCAATAACTATGGTTGTAAATAATATGGAACTTTTATCCGCAGTTACAAAAGAATTGTACCCTTCTATAGCTAAACAATACAATACTACTGCCAGCAGAGTTGAAAGAGCTATAAGACATGCAATTGAAGTTGCCTGGTCAAGAGGTCAGGTAGAAACTATAAATAAGATTTTTGGATATACTATACATAACGATAAGGGCAAACCAACAAATTCCGAATTTATTGCAATGGTTGCCGATAAACTCAGGCTTAAAAATAAGGTTAGTTAAACTTAAAGGCTTCCGTTCATTCTAAATGAATGGAAGTTTTTGTAAGGAGGCTATATTAATATGAAAATAGAGTTAGAATTAGAAGAAATAAAAAATATACAAAATTTAATTATAAGCAGAGTAAATGAACTTAGGGAAAATATATCAAATGACCTGGACAGGGAAGAAGAATTAAAATCAATTATAAGATATTATAAAAGGCTGGTGGAAAAGATAGAAAGTCAGCTGTAATTGACAATTATGGTTGTAAAGTATAAAATTGAAACCAATAATTGGTTTGTATTAGGAGTGTATGAATATGGATCTTTCTGAAAAAACTATAAAAAAAGATACAATATACAGTGGTAAAATTATTGAAGTGAATTTGCATACAGTTAAGCTGCCCAATGGCAGAGAGGGTAAAAGGGAAATAGTAAATCATCCGGGAGGAGTGGCAATACTTGCCTATAAAGATAGTGATACATTGTTTATGGTAGAACAATTTAGAAAACCTATAGAGAAGAGTATTCTTGAGATACCTGCGGGTAAAATTGAAAAAAATGAAGATATAAAAGTCTGCGGCATGAGAGAACTGGAGGAAGAAACAGGGTATAAAGCCGGTAAATTTGAATATATGGGCAAAATAGTTACAAGTCCGGGATTTTGTGATGAGTATATATATTTTTTCAAAGCCGAAGAGCTATACAAGGGGAGAAATGATATAGGCGATGAAGATGAATTTATAAATGTTAAAGAAGTTAAAGCAAGCAGAATTAAAGATATGATAAAAAAGGGAGAAATAGTAGATGCCAAGACCATATGTGCTTTTATGATGATATAAATATAGTCATATAACTCTTTTGTGAATCATAGATTATTTAGAGAAGATGATTAACAAAAGGGGGATGAAATTGTGTTGGAAAATAAAGTCTCAGGCTTGATAAATAAACATATTAAAAATAATTTCTGGCTGTATGTTATAAGTTTACTATGCCTTTTTACAGGTATAGTGCTGGGGATATACAGTGTTAGATATATGGGAGGATTTGAAAAAAGCGATCTGGTAAATTATCTTAAGAATTTTACAACTACAATAGATTCCGGAAGTGTAAATTATAAGTCCATTTTGTTTCAAACCTTAAAGAATAATATCCCTGTAATTTTGGCCATATGGTTTTTAGGACTTACAATGATAGGAATACCAATAATACTTGTAATAGATATAGTAAAAGGATTTACTATAGGATTTTCCATGAGTTTTATAATAAGCCAGATGGGGATAAAAGGAATATGGATTTCTCTGCTGGGTATACTGCCTCAGAACATAATATACATACCTTGTATAATACTTTCATCTGTATTTGCCATGGAATTTTCACTGATGATATTTAAAGATAGATCCAAGGTCCAATGGAAATCACATATTTTGGTCAGCATTACATCATATTCCATATATTTTTTAATAGTGGCAATGATAATGTGCATGGGTTTTTTTATGGAAGCTTATTTAACTCCAAATATGATAAAGCTTGTTGCAGCAGGTTTTGAAGGAATACTGCTATGATCTTCAATGAAGAAAAATCAAGTTTTATCATAGGAGTATTAAAATGTTTTTTCATATTGATGTTTTTCGGAATATTTCTGCCTAAATTTATAGATGTTATTTTATATAATTTTATTATCAAATACCATTCATATGACAACAGCATATTGGTAAATGGCATATTCAGTAAAAATATAGAACTGATATATAATTATATCATTGTCTTTAATCAGTTTTTAAAATTTTGAATTCTAACACTAAAGAGCAGGTGATAATTTTGAATGGCCTTTTATTGGGTTATACAAAAGAATTGGAAAAGAAACATATGAGTAAAAATACTATGGATGCATATGTAAGGGATATAGATAAATTTTATAACTTTATAAAGGATAGGAAGGAAAACATTGAGGAAGTAGAAATTATATCTATAATGGCATATGTACAATATCTTCAAAAGGCAGGCAAAGCTATTTCTTCAATAGTGAGAAATATTGTGTCTCTTAGAAATTTTTATAAATATCTGATGCTTAAGGGAATTGTAAATGAAAATCCGATTTTGTATTATCAAATTCCAAAAGTAGAACACAATGTGCCTGAAGTACTGACTATAGAAGAAGTAGACAAACTTCTTGATTCCCCAAGCTTAAGTACTGACAAAGGAATAAGGGATAAGGCCATGCTGGAGGTAATGTATGCTGCCGGAATGAAGGTAATGGAACTTTTAAGTTTGACTATATATGATATAGATTTAAAGCTGTCATATATAAAATGTAATAATTCCAGAAATAAAGAAAGAATAGTGCCTATAGGTTCTGTAGCTGTAAAATATTTAAAAAATTACTTAAATATAAGACCGGAATTAAATGTATACAATTTGGATATTTTATTTCTAAACTTAAAGGGAGTAAAAATGAGCCGTCAGGGGTTCTGGAAAATAGTAAAATATTATGCAAAAGAGTCTAAAATAGATAAAAATATAAATGCTTTTACCTTAAGGCATTCTTTTGCAGTACACTTGCTTCAAAATGGAGCTGATATTAAATCTGTACAGGAGCTTTTAGGGCATAAGGATTTATCTGCCACCCAGGTATATTCATCGGTTCTAAAAAGAAATAAAATTGCTGAGGTCTATAAAAAATCTCATCCCAGAGCATAGTGAAAACAGGGAAAAATACATCAGTATTAAATTTTTTTAATACTGATGTATTTTTTTATTGCATTTGTGTGATAATATTACTAATTTCGGGAAAAATATATTTTGAAGGAAGGAGAAAGGTAAAATGAAAAGAAAACAGAGGATTTCAATTTTAACAAGCATAATATTGAGTTCATTTCTTATAATGGATGTGTGTAACATATCTGTTAAAGCTGAACCTTTAACTAAATCAGATAAAGCAGAGATTAAGGCTATAAAATCGGATTTGAATGTGGATGCTAAGTCCGCATTGCTTATAGAACCCACAAGTGGTAAGGTAATATTTGAAAAAAATTCCCATGAAAAGCTGGAGCCAGCGTCTGTCACTAAAATAATGACTATGCTTTTAAGTATGGAAGCCGTGGATTCCGGAAAAATATCCCTGTCAGATAAAGTAACTGTCAGCGAAAATGCAAAAAAAATGGGTGGAAGCTCTATGCTGCTGGATACAGGGGAAGTTAGGACTGTAGAAGATTTGTTAAAGGGAATAGGAATAGCATCGGGAAATGACGCAGCAGTTGCTATGGCAGAATATTTAGGAGGCAGTGAAGAGGCATTTGCAGATCTTATGAATAAAAGGGCAGCACAGTTGGGAATGAAGGATACGGAATTTAAAAATTGTACGGGATTAAGTGAAGAAGGACATTATACTACTGCTTATGATATAGGAATTATGTCCAGGGAATTGTTAAAACATCCTACCATATTAAAGTATACGGGAACTTATATGGAAACCATATCCCAGGGTAGAAAAAGTCCTATAGAGTTGGTAAACCACAATAAGCTGGTCAGGTTTTTTAATGGCTGTGATGGATTGAAGACCGGGTTCACCAGTTCAGCAAAGTATTGTATATCGGCCACTTCCGTTAGAGATGGAGTGAGAATGCTTGCAATAGTGATGGGATCACCCACCTATAAAGTGAGAAATAAAGATGCAAGTATGCTTATGAACTATGGATTTTCAAAGTATTCTTCCAAAAATGTTTTTAAAAAGGAAAAAGATGTGGAAAGGGTTAATCTAAACAAAAAGGGAGATAGGTTTTTTATTGCTAAAGCCTCATCTGATTTAACCGTTGTAACTGAAAAGGGAAAGGACAATAAAATTACTTATAAATGTGTAATAGACAAGAGCAGAAAGAAATATGAAAGGGGAGAAAAAGTTGGGTATTGTGATGTATATGTAAATGGAGAACTTGCAGGCAAAGTTGATTTGCACAGTGATAGAAATGTGAAAAAACCAGGAATATTCGGGAATCTAAAAGATAATATCAGAAATGTTTTACCTCAGGGAATATAATGTATATGCTTTTAGTACAGGTAATATATAGTATAATAAAGGCAGAAAATTCAATTTGGGTTTTCTGCTTATTATATAAAAATTGTAGGAGAAAAATAAGATATGGATATTTTAAAGGCATTTACTTATAATGAGTTAGAGATTATAAACTCAATAAGAGATTTGTGCAGTTATAAGGGGATAAAGTGTTACATAGTTGGCGGTGCCGTTAGAGATGCTATTTTAGGGTACCGGATAAAAGATATTGACATATGTATGGATGGAAGTCCCGATAATATTTTAAATCAATTACAGGGATTAAAATATTGCCAGTATCATAGTAAGTTTCAAACAGCTTCACTGGTATTTAAAAATGGAGTCAGTATAGATTTAATAAGATGCAGGAAAGAATGCTATTCTAGAAATGGGGCACTGCCTACCATTTCACCCTCATATATACATGAGGATTTATATAGAAGGGATTTTACTGTAAATGCATTGGCCTATGATATTGAGAGGGAAGATATAATAGATATATATGGAGGTATGAAGGACTTAGAAAATAAGGTATTGAAAAAAATACATGCTAATAGTTACAGAGAGGATCCTACTAGGATATTTAGGGCTGTAAAATATGCTGTCAGATATGATTTTAAGTTGGAAGATAGATATGAGATAGAAAAATGTATTGATAAGGGTATATTTAATATCATAAGTAGTGATAGAATAATAAAAGAAATATATCTTTTGTGTGGTGAAGAGAAGTGGATAAAAAACATTTATCTGTGTAATGATTTGAAAATATTTAATATAGATAAACGTCCTTTGGAAAATAGAGATATGAATGGCATTGAAGGTAAAACATATAATTGTACAAGTATAGATATAAGAATTCTTAGGTTGTTTTACTCTCTGCGAGATGAAAAGTATACTCGAATATTAATTGAAAACTCAATTTTAGATAGGAAATTGAGAAGTACTATGAAATGTTTTAGTGAAAATTCTTATAAATTAGTTAATTTGCTGACAAATACAATGGAAAATTATAAATTATATACCATATTGGGAAAGGTAAATGATTATGGACTTATATTTTTAAGCTGGAACCCTAAATTGGAATATAAGATATATAATTACATTGACAATTTACGTAATTATAAGACTTCTTTAAATGGGGCTCACATAGTCTCTCAGGGAATAAAAGATGGAAAATCCATAGGAAGAATTTTAAAGCATATAATGAAAATTGAATTAAATGCTGGAATAAAATATGGACAAAAATATTTAGCTGAAAATTTAGGGGAGAATATCTAGATGTCTTTAAATATAAAAATAGAAAATTTTGAAGGTCCTTTTGATGTGCTGCTTCATCTTATAAAAAAAAATAAAATGAACATATATGATATAAAAATCTATGAAATTACAGAACAGTACCTAAAATATATAAATGATATGAGAGACATGGATTTGAACATAACATCTGAGTTCATAGTTATTGCAGCTTCACTTATAGAAATAAAGTCAAAAACTCTTCTCCCAAAAGTAAGCTTAGATGAAACTGATGAAAATGAGAAAGAAGATCCTAGAAAGGAATTAGTAGACAAGCTTCTTCAATATAAAAAATTTAAGATGGCAGCTGAATTTTTGAAAGGACGATGTAAAAATATAGGCAGAATGTATGGAAAAAAGCCAGAGATAATTGAGGTGAAGGGAAAAGATATATCAGAGATTTTAAAGGGAATAACTATGTTGGATATGTATGAGAATTATACAAGGCTGATGAAAGAATATGCAAGTAAATTTAATAATGAAACTGTATTGTATAAAAAGATACCTATGGATAAGTTTAAATTAGAAGATAAGATAATTTATATAAAGAATATTGTACGTAAAAAGAAAAAAGTCGAATTTTCAGCTATTATGAAAAATTGTCCTTTTAAAATAGAAAAGATAATTACATTTCTTGCACTTCTGGAACTCATAAAGCTTAAAATAATATTTGTAGTGCAAAGTGAAAATTTTAGTGAAATTTATATAGAAAGGGTAATTGAAAATGAAAAACAAAGATGATAAAAATACTTATGAAATTTTGGAGAAGAAGGTATTGTCAAGAAGCAGATATTTTTCCATAATAGAATCACTATTATTCGTTTCTGGAGAGGCTCTTCCTGTTAAGCAAATTGCACTAATAATAAAATGTAATGTAGAATTCACGAGAAATTTACTTAGTGAAATGATAGATTCATATAAAGAAGGCTGCAGAGGTATAAAAATTTTAAAAGATAATGACAGATATAGTCTGGTAACAAAATCTGAAAACAGCAGTTATGTTGAAAATCTGTTGGGAAATAACTCAAAACAATCTTTATCTCAAGCATCATTGGAAACTTTAACTATTATTGCATATAAACAGCCTATAACCAGAATAGATATAGATGAGATAAGAGGTGTAAAAAGTGATAAAGCTATATCCACTTTGATTGAAAAGAGACTTATAAAAGAAAATGGAAAGTTGAATGTTCCTGGAAGACCCATATTGTATGGTACTACAGAAGAATTTTTAAGGTATTTTGGACTTGAAAATGTAGACAATATTCCAAGTTTAGATTCTTTAATTGTATAACATTGGTTCAAGTATGAAGTAGCTCTAAAGTTAAGATGGCGTCTACTCATAGGGAATGTTCATATATCTGAATCTTGAAAGAGCTTATTCAACGTGGAAGCCATTGTCCCAGGGATATTTTAATCAATAGCAGCCTTGTAATAAAGTGATATTAAAACATAATTTTAATAAGTATGTTTTAATATCACTAAAAAATACGTCAGATATAGCAAGTTGTTTTAGGAAGGGTTGTCTTCGCTGTGATCTTTTTCCTCTTCATTTTCACTTTTTGTCCTGTGATAGGAGTCCTCCTTGTTTTTTTTACACTTGGAAGGCATCATTCCATGAAGTAAATCCATTATTTGAGGAATGGAATCCACTATTTTTTCACAGGTGTTATTTTGATTTAAAGACAGGAGTCTTACAGACTCGCCTTTTGTAACTAAAAAAGCTACAGGTTTTACTGTTACTCCCGCCCCTGAACCCCCGCCAAAAGGATAGTCGGGTTTAGATATGTCATCGTGCTGCAGATCAAACTCACTTCCACCGGATGCAAATCCAAAGGATACTTTTGAAATGGGTATTACGAGAGAGCCATCTTTTGATTCTACTGCATCTCCAACTATGGTGTTTACATCTATCATTTCCTTTAAATTTTCCATTGTGCTTTTTAATAAATTTTCTATAGGATGATTATCCACAAAAACTCCTCCTTATAAGTCTTAAATTAGTACTGTGCAGAATTTCCTGACATTGATTTGTTTAATTTTTTAAATTGGTTCTTATAACTAGATAATTTTATATATACATAGATAATTTTGACTAAACTCATATAAATTATACTGTTTACTTCTAGTTTAAAATAAAAATTATTAAAATCAGGTTTTATATGGAGATTATATTGTTTTACAAGAAATATTTTATTCAGCTTATTAAAGAGAAATGCTTTTAAGGATGACATGACACCGTACATCAATGCTGTATATGCAGCATCATTAAGACCATAGGCAAATTTTATATCCACTTTAATGGGGAACTTCATTTTTATCTCTTTGAAATTTTGCGATTTAAGTTTATTTATAAAAGAAAACAATCCATTATTTTTTGTGGAATTATTGGAAGAAGCTTCATCTTTATTTAAATTAAATTTATGTTTAATGTTTAAATTGTAAATTTTAATAGTAAATTTTTTATCGGCATATCTTATTTTTATTTTTAAAGGTATTGGAAGAAATAAAATAACAATAAATATTAAAATAAGTGATATAACCATGAATTTATTCCTCCAGTTTACAAGTATTCCAATCTCTAATAAGTATTACCTTAATAGCAAATTATATGCTGATTTAGAATAAGTTTTAATAGTAATATATTTATTTAAGGAAAAAATATTCATAATAGCTTATTCACTAGAGAAAGGGGTAATTTATAATAATTATGAGAACAAGAAAAATTTTTGTATATAGTATAATATTTTTTATTATTTTTAATATGTTTCCCAATAAAGTATTGTCTCAGGATGAAGATAAATCTTTTCAAAAACCTAATATAGATGCCAGGTGTGCTGTAGCAGTGGACAGCAATTCCAAAATACTGCTATATGAGAAAAATGCCTACGAGTTGGTTCCAATGGCAAGTACTACTAAAGTAATGACTACATTGGTGGCATTAAAATACGGAAGACTAGATAAAAAAATAAAAATTTCTACTAAAGCTGCAGGTGTAAAGGGATCCACGGCAGGCTACAAAAGTGGAGAAGAAATAACTCTAAGAGAACTTTTATATGGACTCATGCTGAGATCCGGCAATGATGCAGCTGTGGCCATTGCAGAGGAAATAGGAGGCAGCATAGAAGGCTTTGCCAAACTTATGAATGAGTATGCCGGTGAAATTGGAATATTAAATACCCACTTTGAAACTCCCCACGGACTTGACAGGGAAGAACACTATTCCACCGCCTATGATCTGGCTGTGGCCACTTCTGTAGCCAAGAAGAATCCCATATTCAGTGAAATTGTGAATTCAAGAGAGGTAGATGGAAAAGAAAAGGGATTTACCAGAAGTTATCACAATATAAATAAAATTCTCTGGGAAATTCCAGATGCAAATGGGGTTAAGACAGGGTATACGGGAAAGGCCGGAAAATGCCTGATAACTTCTGCACCTGTTCAGGGAAATGATGTTATAATAGTAGTTTTGAATTGTCCCAGGAGATGGAAAGAAACTGGCAGAATATATGAATATATAGATAAAAATTATGATTTTAAAAAATTATTTTCAAAGGGTGATATTGCTGCAGAGCTGAAAGTAAATAAAAAAGATTTAAAACTGAAATATGAAAATGATGTTATAATTCCCACAAAGAAAGAGAGCAAATATGTAACGAAAATTATAAAACCTAAGAAGATAAATTATACAGTAAATAAGGGGGAGCGGATAGGTATGATCTGCATATATGAAAATGGAAAAATAATATATAAAAATTCATTAATAGCCTCTGATACTGTAAAGATAAGAAGGTTTTTGGACTGGACTTTTTAAAAACAGCCATTAATTTGAACACAGCTCCATTAGACATACAGGGCATATTTCTGAGTTAATATTATGAAATATGTCCTTGTTTATCTATAGGTTAGAATAAATGGACAAACTGTTAATAAAATGTTACAATGTGTTTAAAAATTCTACATAGATTAGAGGCGGCAAAATAATGAGCAAGAAAAACATAATAAATTTATTTTTAGATTTTAGTATAATAGGAATTTTTATCTTAATGCCAATTTTAGGGAATACATCAATAAGCAGAGGAGGTGAAGTTAAAGCTTCCAGTATATATGATGATCTTGGGTTAAAGCCCACACTTCCACCTTTGGACACCCCCACGGGAAAAGTTACAAGTGATATAAAATATCCGGATAAATTGGAGACGGAATCCAATTTAGACAACCTGCTGAAATCTTCAGATTTAGTAAATTTAGATACCACCAGCAATGCGGATTTATTGGAGCGTGAATATTATAATGAAACTCAATACACCAACGAGTATTCAGTATATAATATAGATGTATCCAAATTGAATCTTGACGGGAAGATATATCATTACAGGTATAATTTTTCTCCCTATAAGATAGACGATGGTGAGAACCATGTGATAGATGAATTTGTTCAGGTAGTATGTATGTATATTGATGAAAATGGCCAAGTTGTTAGAGTATTTGACCAATTGTACTTTCAGGATGGCAGCAGAGCTGCAGCGGTATTAAGACAGGAAGATTCATATCAGGAGGATTTGAAACCATATTTAAGGCAGTATGTAACCAATAAGTTTACTTTGGATGAACCAATAGCCTATTTCCCTTCTGATGAGGATGTATATGAAAAGCTGGGTTCCTATATGATATCCAATAAGAGGCTGGCAGGTGATAATAGACTGGATACTTCCCTTAAAATAGCAAGTGAGTATGCACAAGCACAAGGTGGTGAATTTAATAATGCGGTTATATCCTATGGGTATAATTTTGCAGATGCACTGGCGGGCAGCACATTGGCCAAGAAACTGGACTGCCCTGTATTTTTGGTAAAGGACATGCAGGATAGTTTATTAACTTTAGATACAATAAGGGATAATATGTTAAAAGAAGGACATGTTTATATTCTGGGAGGCAGTGCAGTAGTACCTGATGAGTTTAAAGACTGGCTTGTCAAAAATGGCATAGATGCAACTCATATTATCCGTTATGGCGGTGCAAACAGAGAGGAAACGGCATCCAAAATAGCAGATGCAGTAAAGGCTCCAGAGGGTACACCTGTGGTTATTGCATCGGAAGAAAATTTTCCAGATGCATTATCCATATCACCTATTGCCGCATCAAAGGGATATCCTATACTCTTAACAAGACATGATGTCCTTCCAGAATATATTAAAGAGTATATTGTTAAACATAAACCCTCTAAAATTTATATTGCAGGTGGTACTGCTTCCGTTTCTGAGGATGTAGTTGATGAAGTTAAATCAACTTGTGGTTTGGAGGGTGATAGTATAAAGCGTCTGGCGGGAAGTGACAGATACGGAACATCTTTAGCCATAGCCAATGAATTTAAAGGTGAATTTACTAATGCAACTGTAGTCAGCGGCAATGATTATCCGGATGCCATTTCAGGCAGTGTACTTTCAGCAAAAAATAAATCTCCAATACTTTTGGTAAATGATGATTACAATCTTGAAACATATATTGATAGAGCACTTTTTGAAGGTGATTTAAATACATCTGTTATACATGATAATGATGTAAATATAGCACATATACAAAATTTTATTGCGGACAATAAAATTAAAAATATATATTTTTTAGGGGGAAAAGCTGTTTTATCACAATATACTGTGAATAAAATAGCGCTTCCTGAAGAATATGCCAGAGATTATCCTAAAATAATGAGAGTGGAAGGACTTGAATATTGCACACAGTGGGATGGTATGCCACTTGGAATTATGCCTCCAGGATTTTAATCCTTGTTTAATTAATGAATTTTACAGCAGAGGGAACAATTGATGAAGATCAAGTGTTCCCTAATTTTATTTTATTGTACATTTAACCGCAGTAAAATAAATTTTCTTTTTTTGAATCTTCAATTAAGGTGAATCTTTTAACAGGTTCAAAATTATTATTCTTTATGTTCTCAAGGGTATTTTTCAAAAACTTATCTCTGAATTTAAATTGGGAATTCAAAGTTAATTCTCCATGAATTATATAATCCATGTGCTCAGGAACACTGCTCAATACATAAGTGGGGAACAGATGGCTTATAGCTTTGTTTGTAAGAGCATATTCGTATATGGAGGCATCTACTATAATACCGTTGCAGATATTAAAACAATGGGCAAAACTTCTGCTGTAAGTCTCATTTATTCGTATATGTATTAACCCGTGCATTGCAGGAACATCCATATCCACATATCTGCACAATTGACGTATGAAAGAGGCGATTAGGGGTCCGTTGTTTAAGATCATGTATTTACCTATACAATATTCACATATGCTTTTTAAAAAGGTTTTTTCAAAGTTTTTCATCCATCTATTTTGTATAATGAATAACGCAGAGTTTTACATTATACTTTTTCCTTTCTGAATATTTTTGAATAATTTTTTAGAGGTTGTATTTCATAAATATATTATAATGTCTTTTTAAAATGAATGCTACATTGCTGCACTGGTGAAAATTATAAATAATGCAGCTCATATATTTTGCTCAAAATTAGTACAGTTATAAAAAAATTAATAATACAGGGCAAAATTTGTGATTTTTATGGTATAATATTATAAACGAAATAATGGGGGATAGACATTGTGAAAACGCTAACAAGCGGGTAAGGAGATGTCAAAAATGAAAAAAGTATCAGAAGGTGTTGTAATTGAAATAGAACAAGATTTTGCTAGGATCAGGGCAAGCAAACATGGAGATTGTAAAAGTTGTGGTTTGTGTGCAGGCGAGAATGCAACCATAGTTGATGCAAAAAATCCTGTTGGGGCCAAGCCAGGGCAGCATGTTATCTTTGAAGTAAAAGAGAAAAATATGCTGAAAGCTGCTTTTATTGTATATATTTTACCTCTTATTGCAATCTTTATAGGCGCATTATTGGGAACATGGATAGGGAATCGTATTGGACATTCAGAAAGAGCACTTCAAATAGGAGGTGGGGCAGTACTTTTTATTATATCATTATTGTATATAAAAATATTTGACAAATCTACAAGTAGAAATGATGCCATGAAACCTGTTATTAAACGTGTTTTATTTTAATAGTATTTGATTTTTAATATATTTGCTGGAGCATAAAATTATATAGCAGATTATGGAGTATAAAATTCGTAATTTGCTATATAAGCTATTTTTATATTTATTTTTTATCTATAAATAATATTTTTAAATTAAAAAATATTGAAAGAGGTGTTAGAGAGTGTTAAAAAGTTTTCGAGGTGGAGTGCATCCTAATGATAGTAAAAAGTATACAGCCAATAAGCCTATAGAAAAAGCACCTGTACCTGACAAGGTGTATATACCTGTAAGGCAGCATATTGGGGCACCTACATCTCCTATAGTAAAAAAGGGAGATGAAGTAAAAAAGGGGCAGCTTATTGCAAAAAGTGATGCTTTTGTTTCAGCCAATGTACATTCATCTGTTTCTGGAAAAGTTGTAGATGTGGCTGAATATCCACATCCGTCTTTTGGAAAATGTTTATCCATAGTCATTGAAAATGATGGAAAGGATGAATGGGTGGAAGGTATACCAGTTTCACGTAACTGGAGTGAGTTAACTGAAAAAGACATAATAGGCATAATAAGAGAAGCAGGTATTGTAGGAATGGGAGGAGCAACTTTCCCAGTCCATGTAAAGCTTTCACCACCGCCAAATAAGAATATAGATGTTTTCATTTTGAATGGGGCTGAATGTGAACCTTATTTAACCTCTGACTACAGATCAATGCTGGAATATGCTGATAGAATAGTATCAGGTGTTAAAATTATTATGAAGGTTTTGAAAGTGGAAAAAGGATTTATAGGTATTGAGGATAATAAAAAAGATGCTGTTGAAAATATGAAAAAGGCTTTTCAGGGAACTAATGTACAAGTTGTTGGTCTTCCAACTAAATACCCTCAAGGTGCTGAAAAAATGCTTATAAATGTTTTAACAGGCAGGGAAGTACCATCAGGAGGTCTTCCTATGGATGTAGGAGCAGTTGTTCAAAATGCAGGTACATGTATTGCAGTAAGTGATGCTGTAGAAAGGGGTATTCCTCTTATACAGAGAATTACAACTGTAAGCGGGGGTGCAATAAAGGAACCTAAAAACCTGCTGGTAAGAGTGGGGACCACATTTAAAGACGTTATTGATTTTTGCGGGGGCTTTACGGAAACTCCTGTCAAAGTACTTTCAGGGGGACCTATGATGGGAATGGCTGAGTCAAATCTTGATGTGCCTATAATAAAGGGAGTTTCAGGCATACTTGCATTGACTAAGAATGATGTAAATACCGGAGTGGAATCAGCCTGTATAAGATGCGGCCGATGTTTAAAAGCTTGTCCTATGGGATTGAATCCTAGTATGCTCAGTATTCTTGGACAAAATAATTTATATGAAGAAGCCAAAGAAGACTATAATCTTTTGGACTGTGTAGAATGTGGAAGCTGTGTATACACATGTCCTGCTAAGCGAAATATTGTACAATATATTAAATACCTAAAATCTGAAAATGCAGCTGCAGCAGCCAGGGAAAAGGCTAAGGCAGCTAAAGAGAAAGAGAAAGAAAAAGTTGTAAAATAATAAGGGAGTGATTTAAGGATGGCGGAAACACAAATAAAGAAAGATGTTTTTACAGTTTCAGCATCACCGCATATTCGCTGTGATGAATCTATTTCTAAAATAATGTGGAGTGTTAATTTAGCTTTGACTCCAGCTGCAATTTTTGGCATATATCATTTTGGACTACCGGCTTTAAAGGTAATTTTAACGGGAATAGTTTCTGCTGTAGTTACAGAATACTTTGTCCAGAAGGTTAGAAAAAAACCTGTGACTATTTCAGATGGAAGTGCCTTTTTAACAGGATTTTTGTTGGCCATGTGCCTGCCACCAGATATTCCACCTTATATGGTGGCTATAGGATCCTTTGTAGCAGTAGCAATAGCTAAACATTCCATGGGAGGTCTTGGTTACAACATATTCAACCCTGCCCATATTGGAAGGGCGGTACTTATGGCTTCATGGCCTGTAGCCATGACTACCTGGTCAAAATTGACTGCCAGCGGTGTAGATGCAGTAACCACTGCCACACCTCTTGGAATTTTAAAATTGGAAGGCTATTCAAAGCTGGTTGAAACTTTTGGCGGTACGGGAGCACTTTATAAAGCACTATTTTTGGGTACACGTAATGGCAGTATAGGTGAAACTTCTACTATATTACTTGTTTTGGGAGGAATTTTTCTTATATACAAACGATATATAAATTGGGAGATTCCCATAGTGATGATAGGTACTGTAGGAATACTTACATGGGCTTTTGGAGGAAATGCAGGATTTTTTACAGGAGATCCTATTTTTCACATGATGGCAGGGGGACTTGTAATTGGAGCCTTTTTTATGGCAACGGATATGGTAACTGTTCCTATGACCAATAAAGGGCAGATTATTTTTGCCCTAGGTGCAGGGGCGCTTACTTCGCTTATAAGGCTAAAAGGCGGATACCCCGAAGGAGTATGTTATTCCATATTGCTTATGAATGCAGTTACTCCTCTAATAGATAAATTTACACAACCTGTTAAATTTGGCGCAAGGAGGTAGGTTTTTATGGCTAAGGATAAAGATAAAGGTAGTATTTTTGCAATTACTAAGAATTTGACTATTACATGTTTTATATCTGGAATTATATTGGCTGGTATTTATTATGTGACAGCACCGGTAGCGGCACAAAAACAGATTCAAATAAAAAATGATACCATGAAGGTTTTAGTTAGTAATGCAGATGACTTTAAGACTGTAAACGGCAAGAAAGATTGGTATTCGGCTCAAAAGGGCAATAAGACAATTGCCTATGTAGTACCGGCTGTAACAAAAGGATATGGTGGAGATATAAATATGCTGGTAGCAGTTACTCCGGATGGAAAGGTCATAGACTTTAATATCATATCCCACAATGAAACCCCGGGACTTGGAGCTAATGCTTCCCAGGATTCCTTTAGAGGACAGTTTAAAGATAAAAAATCTGATAATTTGACAGTTACAAAAGATAAATCAAATAAGAAAAACATCCAGGCTATGACTGGAGCTACAATTACCTCAAGAGCTGTAACTAAAGGAGTTAAAGAAGCAGTTCAACAGGTTACTACGTTTACGGGAGGTAAGTAGATATGAAGGTATGGAATGTATTTAAAAAAGGATTAATTGCAGAAAATCCTATATTTGTTCTAGCCCTTAGTTTATGTCCGGCACTGGCTACTACCAGTACGGCTTTGAACGGACTTACAATGGGACTTTGTGTTTTATTTGTTATAACCTGTAATAACACTGTAGTGTCTGTAATTAAAAATGTTGTAAATCCTAAGGTCCGTGTACCTGTGTACATTACCTGTATAGCAACAATAGTTACAGCAGTTGAGCTTATAATGCAGGCCTATGCACCCTTACTCTATAAACAGCTTGGCATTTATCTGGCACTTGTAGTTGTATTTGCCATAATACTTGCTCGTGCAGAAGTATTTGCATCTAAGAATCCAGTAATACCGTCTTTCTTTGATGGACTTGGAATGGGATGTGGTTTTACACTGGCACTGCTTTTAATAGGTATAATACGTGAGTTGTTTGGTTCAGGTACTATATTTGGTATACATGTGATGTGGGCTTCCTATAATCCCATGATGATTATGATCCTTCCTCCGGGAGCATTTATACTCATAGGCTATTTGGTTGCTGTAGTAAAAGTTTATAACCAGCATGTAGAAGAAATTAAAATGGCCAAACTAGAAAAGGCAAATGGAGGTGAAGTATAATGGCTGCTTATTTTACTCTTTTTATAAGTGCGGTAATTGTAAATAATTATGTTTTGACAAGATTTTTGGGCCTTTGTATATTCTTTGGAGTTTCTAAAAACTTAAATGCTTCAGTGGGTATGGGTATGGCCGTTACTTCTGTTATAACATTGAGTTCAATGCTTGCATGGGTAGTATATCATTTTGTGCTTGTACCTTTTAATTTGACCTTTTTAAAAACAGTGGTATTTGTACTTCTTATAGCAAGCTTTGTACAACTTTTGGAAACTATTATTAAAAAGCAGGCTCCTGCACTGTATAATATGTGGGGAATATACCTCCTTTTAATAGCAACAAATTGTATTGTACTTGCTGTACCTCTTTTAAATGCTGATTCCAACTTTAACTTTTTGGAAAGTGTAGTTAATTCTATAGGCTCTGGATTAGGATTTGCCATGGCTATAATTTTAATGGCAAGCCTTAGGGAAAAATTGAGATTAGCAGATGTGCCTAAACCCCTGGAAGGGCTTGGAGTAGCTTTTATACTGGCGGGAATGTTAGCCCTGTCATTCTTGGGCTTTTCAGGTATGATTTCTCTATAGAAAGGAGATTATGATATATGTATACTGCAATTATGGTCGTAATCGTAATGACTATTATAGGTTGTGTGTTTGGAATTGTGTTAGCTTACGTAAACAAGAGGTTTGCTATGGAAGTAAATCCGCTTGTAGAACTTGTAGAAGATATACTTCCCAAGGGACAATGTGGAGGCTGCGGATTTGCAGGGTGCAAAGCTTATGCAGAAGCAGTTGTGCTGGATGAGAGCGTTCCTCCAAATCTTTGCGTCCCGGGTAAAGCAGCAGTTGCAGAACAGGTGGCAAAGCTAACTGGTAAATCTGCTCCGGCTATTGAACCTAGAGTTGCCCATGTAAGATGTGGCGGTGACTGTACAAAATCAGTTAGAAAATATGAATATAAAGGAATAAAAGACTGTACTGCAGCAAATTTGCTGCAGGGAGGGCCTAAAGCCTGTCAGTATGGATGCCTGGGTTTTGGAACTTGTGTAAAGAGTTGTCCTTTTGGTGCTATGGCCATGGGATCAAAAGGTCTGCCAATAATTGATATGGAAAAATGTACAGGTTGTGGAACTTGTGCCAGCGCATGTCCAAAACAAGTAATTGGATTCAGACCTGTGGGTTCAAAGGTTATGGTTAACTGTAATTCCAAGGATAAGGGTGGAGTTGTACGTAAATCATGCAGTGTAGGATGTCTTGGCTGCGGCCTGTGTGTAAAAAATTGTCCACATGGAGCCCTTAAAGTTGAGAACAATTTAGCAGCAGTAATAGATCATCATATTTGCATAGAAAAATGTACTGAAGCTACTTGTCTGGCTAAATGTCCTACAGGGGCTATTAAGTCTGTTGTAAGCGGCATAGATTTACAGGAACAGAGCAAAAAAGAAGCTGCAGCGAATGCATAATATTATTTATGAAAAAAGTTAAACTATAAAAGAGGCTGTCTCAAAATAAATTTTGAGACAGCCTCTTTTATAGTTAAGAACTGACAGCGGACAGTTAATGAGGATTTTCGGATTTCTAATTATAGGTATGTACAAATCTAATCGTTTAAATTTTTGAACATAGGGATTTTATACAAGTTGCTAACTAAGAACCTGGTACACCATCCTATAAAATATCCAGTGATTATGGCGGAGATCAAAAGCACAGGAAGATAAACGTATATTCTAAAATCCTGGATTATAATGGAGGCCACCAGTAATTGTCCAATATTGTGAAATATTGATCCGCATATACTTATGGTAGATAGGCTGAGGAAGTTTCTGAAATATTTGTATAAGATAATCATAACTATGTTGCTTAAAATTCCTCCTGCTATACTGAACATAAAAGCTGACATTGTTCCACCGAATATTGAACCCAGGAGTGTTCTCAAAAGCATTACTGTCAGGGCTTCTTTCCAGCCGAGAAGTATTAATGCGGCCAGAGAAACTGCATTTGCAAGCCCAAGCTTTATTCCTGGGAATAAAACAGGGATTTGAGACTCTATTATATATATAACTAAAGCTATGCCAGTTAGAAAACTTAAAAAGACCATTTTTTTTACTTTACCCATACCTGCACCTTTGCTTCTAAATCCATATGGATTTTAACTTGAAAGTTCATCATATTTTGAATTGTTTCCCTGTATATTAATTATAAGTTTATGAGGAAGACATACAATGTTTTCACCGGGTTTCGATATCCAGCCGGTTTTTACGCAGATTTTGTCAGGACAATCTGCATCTGCTATTCGTATTTTCCCTTTTTCAACTTCTACTAAATTAAAATGAGAGGTATTGTACTTTATTCTAAACTGTTGTTTGTCCTTTACTTTATCTAAATCTATGGTTTTTATGATTTTACCATCTTGTTTTATTACTGCTGTTTTATGAGAACCTTTAACATATAGCTTGTATGAAAAAACTCCAATGAAACTTGATATTATTAAAATCAATATTGCTATTGCAGCTATTTTATCACCCTTTTTCATTTCATTTCTCCCTGTATTTATATAATTATATTAGATTAACATAACAATCTCCTTATGATTTTACTATAATAAAAGACTATTTACAATGTTTTTGAAGTGGAAATTTCAAGACAACATAAGGTGACTAGTCAGGACTTTATGGTATAATATATATTGGTGATGTGAAAATTTAGGAGTAAAATCCTATTTGAATTTTAATATATAGGGGGTATTATTATGGATGAAAATTTAAAATGGGTAACTGATCAGAAAATCAAGAGAACCATGGAAAATTTAGAAAAAAACAATATGGAAGCTTATTTTGCAGATAGCAGGAAAGAAGTTATAGACAAGCTTAGTGAAATCCTAAAGGAAGGGGATACGGTTTCTGTAGGAGGTTCCATGTCTCTTTTTGAAACAGGTATAATTGATTTTTTAAGGAAGGGGAATTATAAATTTTTAGACAGGTATGCTGAAAATTTAAAACCTGAAGATATTAAGGATGTTTTCAGAAAGAGTTTTTTTGCAGATGATTATATAGTGAGTACAAATGCACTGACTGAAGATGGAGAACTCTATAATATAGATGGAAATGGAAATAGAGTGGCTGCAATGCTGTATGGTCCTGATAAGGTAATAGTTATTGCAGGAATAAATAAAATTGTGCTGAATTTAGATGAAGCCATAGACAGGGTTAAATATTGCGCGGCTCCAGCAAACGTGAAAAGATTGAATTTGGACAATCCCTGTACTAAATTGGGATATTGCGTGGATTGCAGCAGCAGAGGCAGAATATGCAATGAATATACATTGATAAAAAGACAGAACCACAAAGGAAGAATAAAAGTTATAATAGTAAATCAGGAATTGGGGTATTGATTTTATTGCAGGGACCTGTATTTTAAACAGGCCCTTTTAAAAGTGAAATGTTTTATATGAAGTTAAAATTCAAGATAACTGTTTCCGTCAAGGGGAATCAATACCTGAATTTCAGGAGGGCCTGACAAGTTACCCACCGAATATATGCTGTAAAATCTGTTAGGAGCCAATTGCACATTAGGTATATGGAGAACCCTGTTATGAGAATCGGAAGTGCTGATTTCCAGAGTATATACTCCGGGAGTCATAGGTATATATTGAGTGACTTCCTTATAAGATACATTTGGGAAAAGTATATTTCCATTGGATAATCCCAGATCCAGACTGGAGGAATCAGAAGTCAGGTTTACAAATCTTATAAGTGCCCTATTGGGAATTTTAGGACGGCGTATATCTTCTATAGGCAGTAGGTTTATATTGGGGTAATTGTCTACAGCAGCAATAGTAAATATTTTTTCAGCTGGTATGAATAAGTTTTTGTCTATAATTGGATTTTCAGTACTTCCTGTTGGGAAAACTCTTATGTTGTAAGTCCCATGGGGTATATCTACATAATCGGAAAAGGATTTATAGGCTAGATTTCTAAATAATAGACGCTCATTTAAATATACATCCACTGCAGGAGAATTGGGGCTGGCGTTTAAAAACCTTATATAGGAAACAGGGTTGATTTCAGGCATTCTATAAGAGCATCTATATGCAAAATAAGGACAAATGAACATTTTGCTCACCTTTCATTACATTTATACATTTATAATATATGTATATTGATACAGCTGTGATACAATAATATAAAATTAAAAAATAATAGGTTTAATAATTCTTAAAGATGTATTTACCCAGGTAGTATAGGTTTAAAGATATTGGAATTTTACTCATATCTATATAGTCCATGGGATAATTCCCATCCCAGGGATAAATGGACAGATATCTTTCATTATATACGTTAATAATAAGCTTTTCCTTATTAAAAGTAAAAGTAATTTTATAGGCAGTTTTATTGGGAAGATCTCTTGGCCTGTCTATGAAATTATTTTTTTTAAGAATTTTCAACATGCTTTTTATATCTGAAATATTTTTTTCCTTTAAGTCTGTTTCATCATGAAAATTACTTTCCTCTATAATACATTTTTTAGGGGAAGATAGGGTTAAATTCTGGGCAAGCAAATTTGTATAATAAAAATTATTTGGTTTATTGTAAGAAAGTATTGAATTATCTAATTTATAATTACATGCTATAAAAGAAAAGATAATAATTAATATGGTACTTAAAAGCAGAAAAAGTTTTTTCATCATATCACCTTCTATAGAGTACTATAAATAAAATTTATGTTTTTAATTTGAAGTTTATACCTTGCAGCAGGATAATTATTTAATGCAGTATATGAGCTGCAAAAATTAAGTATAAAATTGGAGTGTTACATATGAATTATAAAATTATTGCCATGGATATGGACGGTACGCTGTTGAATGATAAAAAATTTATATCTGCATATAATAAAGAGATGATAAGCAGGGCAGGCAAGTTAGGTGTAAAACTTGTAATGTCCACGGGAAGATTGCCTGAATCATTGAAGTTTTATTCTCACCAATTGTTTGAAAATCAACCTATGATATGCTGTAATGGGGCTCTTATATTGGATCAAAATAAAGAGATTATTAAGTCCATACCCATGGATAAAAGTGAAGTTTTAAAAGTTATAGATATTTTAAGAGAAGAAAAAGATACTTATTATCATTTTTATGATAACAATGTACTTTACTGTGAACAATTTAAATATTCCACAGAGAGGTTTTATGAATTTAATAGAAAAATAGATAAAAAATTTAGAATGGAGATAAGAATAATACCGGATTCTAAAAGGTTTATAAAAGATAATGGGGAAAATATAAACAAGCTGGTAGTTGTGGATCCCGATGTAAATTATCTGACAAGATTGAGAAGGAAAATAGATGGTATTCCTAAAATAGGCACCACAAAATCAAGTATTAACAATATTGAAATAATTAATAAAGAAGTTTCCAAGGGAAATGGATTGAAAATTTTAGCAGATTACTATAAAGTATCTGCCAGTGAATGTATAGCTGTGGGAAATGATGAAAATGATGAAAGCATGATTAAAGCTGCAGGACTTGGAGTAGCTGTAAACAACGCACGTCAAATATTGAAAGCAGCTGCAGATTATATTACAGAAAATGATAATAATCATGGTGCCATAGGAGAAATTATAAAAAAATTTATTTTATAGTATATGGCTTAAATTGGTTTATGTTTAAAGAGTTTCCTGTTAAAAAGCACAGAGACTTTGAATACTGAGGATATGAAAAATATGCCTATTGCTATGGAGCCTGCAATAGCTAGTGTCTTAAAGGCAATGGAAAGAGACTGGTTTATATTGCCCTGTACGTACTGCAGCATGGCGTTGTACATACTTCCTCCCGGAACCAATGGTATAATTGCACCTATGATAAAGGTGGTAACCGGAGTTTTTAGAACCCGGGCCATTATTTCAGAATAAGTGGATGCAAATACTGAAGCTATAAAAAAGCATAGTATGCTGGAGGAACCTATATAGAGGGAAGAAACTAGATACAAAAACCATGTCATGCCGCCCCCTAAGGCTGAAAATATCAAATTTTTTCCACGTACGTTGCCGATTATTCCAAAACATAAAGTTGCAATTAAAATATAGATAGAATTTATTATCATAATTAATTTCCCCCCAGAACGATCCATAACCGCATTATAACTCCCGTGCCTACTGCAATGGCAATGGCTACTAAAAATGCTTCAATTCCCCTTGAAATGCCGGATATCAAATCACCGGCTATGGTATCTCTTATGGCATTAGTTATTGAAAGACCAGGAACCAAAAGCATAATGGAACTTATTATTATAGTATCAGTATGAGAACCTATGTTAAAATGAACACTTATCAGTGCTATTAAAGTGGTAAGGGCACCGCATACTATATTTATAAAAAAATCATTTGCCTGAAGAAAGCTTAAGGATTTAGATGTAAGGCTCAGGAGGCATCCTATGGCAAATGACACTGCAAAGTCTCTTAGATTGCCTCCGAATACAAGAGAAAAGAAAGCTGCAGCTATTCCGGAAAACAATATAACTATCTTTGTGTCATATGGTCTGGAATATTGTATTTTGGATAATTTATTTTCCATTTCATCCAAAGTATAGGCCTCATCCCTTATATGTCTTGAAATATTATTCACCTGAGATATTTTTTCCAAGTTTAAAGTTCTCTGTTTCACCCTTTTTATAACTGATATGGTTTGACCATATTCGTCTGAAGCAGAGATTATAATTATGTTTAAAGTTACAAATGCATCTATGCTGGCTATATTATAATTATTGCTCATTCTAATTATGGTTTCTTCCACCCTGTATATTTCAGCACCGCTTTCCAGCATTATTTTTCCTGCATAGGCAGCTAAATTCACTATCCTGTTAATATCCATATTCCATCTCCATATATCAAAATAGTCCACTAAATTATTATATCATACACATTTGCCCCAGGAAATATTAAAAATATTTTAATATGATTGTGTAAATTAAAGTTATAAAGTAATATATTATTGAAGTCAACGGATTAAGTACAGCTTATTAAAAAATACCAGGTACAAATTAAACTGTCCACATATTTGTGGACAGTATTTTTTTAAGATGATGATATTTCAAGGTTCTTATGCATACAATTTATTAAAAATATAGCGAGGTTGGTTTTGTATGATAAAAAAAGGAAGTTTAATTGAAGTGGAAAACATGTGTTTTTTCAATGACAAAAAAACAGTGAAGATATTTTTAAGAGGCATTAATTTAAAAGATTGTGAACAAGGGGATGAGACGAAAATCATCATGAGCACGGGACATATAGTCAGCGGAACAGTTCCGGAAAGAAAATATTCTTATAACAGCTCCCGGATGTTAGGCAAAAATGTAAAGGAAATACTCTATATCAAGTGATTCCTGGGTGTACTGGAGTTCTGACTGTAAAGAAAATGCTTCTCATACCGCATCTGCATCTTAGAAAAACTTGTCCAGGAGCTGCAGCAGTGCTTGTCATCCCCACTTTATAAAGTGGGGATGACAGCAATAATAGCACAGACAGTCATAGGTATAGAAAGCAAATGACATTGAGTTTTATATATATTATTCACAAAGGCATATATCTGTGGTATAATATCTACGAATAATTTTTATAAAAACGCTATAAATGTTCGAAAAAATAAGAAACAAGGGGAGAGTACAATGAGTGTTAGAAGGCTGTTTGCAGAGAAAAAAAGAGGATTTGACATAGAAGCCCAGGGACTTTTTAAAGATCTTAAAGAAAGTCTTAATATTCACGGATTGGAGAACATAAGAATAGTAAACCGTTATGATATGGAAGGTATGGATGACGGGGAATATGAAAAATCAAAATACATAATATTTTCCGAAAAAACTGTAGATAAAATATATGAAGAAGATTTACCTGTGGATGATAATACAAGAGTTTTTGCCGTAGAATACCTTCCGGGACAATATGATCAGCGGGCTGACTCTGCATCCCAGTGTATTCAAATATTAACCCAGAGTGATAAAATACGTGTTATATCTTCAAAAGTATATATTATCTATGGTGATATATCCAATGAAGAATTTTTGAGAATAAAAAATTATTGTATAAACCCGGTGGATTCAAGGGAAGCTTCTCTTGAAAAAGTAAATTGTCTAAATAAAAAATTGGATGTACCAGATAGTGTGGAAGTACTGGATGAATTTACAGGAATGAGCAGAAGTGATTTGAAGAAATTCATAAATTTAAGGGGCCTTGCCATGAGCCTGGAGGATTTGATTTTTTGCCAGAGGTATTTTAAAGAAGAAGAGAGAAGAAACCCCACTATAACTGAAATCAAAGTCATAGATACCTACTGGTCTGATCATTGCAGGCATACTACTTTTACCACGGAGTTAAATACTGTATCCATTGAAGAAGGAAAACTTTCCTTCCCTATAAAAAAAGCTTATGAATACTATTTAACATCCAGGGATGAAATATACAAGAAAACCAAAAAACCAAAGTGTCTTATGGACATAGCCACCATCGGAATGAAGATGCTTAAGAAAAGCGGGAAATTAAAGGATTTAGATGAATCAGAAGAGATAAATGCCTGCAGTATAGTTGTAGATGCAGATATAAATGGTAAAACTGAAAAATGGCTGGTGATGTTTAAAAATGAGACACACAACCACCCCACTGAGATTGAACCTTTTGGTGGAGCAGCAACTTGTCTTGGAGGGGCAATACGTGATCCACTGTCAGGCAGGTCTTATGTTTATCAGGCAATGAGAGTTACAGGAAGCGGAGATCCAAGAGTTAGAGTAGAAAATACTTTAAAGGGGAAACTGCCTCAGAAAAAGATAACTATAGGGGCAGCACAGGGATATAGCTCCTATGGAAATCAAATAGGTCTTGCAACGGGAATGGTTTCTGAAATATACGATGAAAATTATGTGGCAAAGAGAATGGAGATAGGAGCTGTTATAGGAGCAGCACCTCTTGAAAATGTAAAGAGGGAAGAACCGGATGCATCTGATGTAATAATACTTTTAGGAGGAAGGACTGGAAGAGACGGATGCGGCGGAGCAACGGGATCTTCTAAAAAACATACGGAAACTTCAATATTGACTTCAGGAGCTGAGGTTCAGAAAGGTAATCCGGTTACTGAAAGAAAGATACAAAGATTGTTTAGAAAAGAAAAGGTCAGTAAGATTATTAAAAGATGTAATGATTTTGGAGCTGGAGGTGTTTCTGTAGCTATAGGAGAGCTTACTGAAGGGCTTGAAATAAACCTGGATTTAGTTCCCAGAAAGTATGAGGGACTGGACGGAACTGAACTTGCAATATCCGAGTCTCAGGAACGTATGGCAGTGGTTGTATCAAAGGAAGATGAGGAAAGTTTTATAAAATATGCAGGAGAAGAAAATTTAGAAGCCACTAAGGTAGCAGATGTTACAGAAGACAAAAGATTGAGGATGTTATGGAAGAAAAACTGTATTGTGGATCTAAGCAGAAAATTTTTAGATACCAACGGAGTGAGGGCAAAAATAGATGTTAAGGTGAAATGCCCGGAGGACAATGGCTATTTTAAAAGCAATGGAGAAGACAGAAGCATGGATGGTGAACATATTGTAAAGTCATGGATTGAAATGCTGCAGGACTTGAATGTATGCAGCCAGAAAGGATTGGCGGAGAGATTTGACAGTACAATAGGTGCTTCCACTGTATTTATGCCCTTTGGAGGAAAATATCAGGATACACCTATAGAATCCATGGCTGCGAAATTACCAGTTTTGAATGGGGATACCAACACAGCTACAGTGATGAGTTTTGGATATAATCCGGGTATAGCAAAATGGAGTCCTTTTCACGGCGCAGTATATGCAGTATTGGAATCTGTATCTAAAATTGCAGCTTCAGGTGGAGAACTGGATAATATAAAACTGACTTTTCAAGAGTATTTTGAAAGACTGGAAAAGGATCCTTTAAAATGGGGCAAACCTTTATCAGCATTACTCGGTGCGTTATATGCTCAGGAAAAACTTCAGGTAGCAGCCATAGGCGGAAAAGACAGCATGTCCGGAAGCTTTAAGGATATGAATGTACCGCCGGCACTGGTTTCATTTGCAGTTACCACAGGAGAAGCAGATAAACTCATATCCCCCGAATTTAAGGGATATGGAAATCATGTAATACTTATACCGGCACTTAGAAATAATTTTCAACTCCCGGATTTTCCAAGGATAAAGAAAAATTACAGAGTTATAAATTGTATGATAAAAGAGGGTAAAATATTGTCTGCCCATACTGTAGGAAAGGGTGGAATATGTGAAGCCGTAAGTAAAATGAGTTTTGGAAATAGAATTGGTTTAAAATTTGTAGATGACATAAGCAAATTAAATCTGTTTTCACCAGATTATGGTTCTATAATAGTAGAAGTGGATTCCCAGGAGGATTTTAAGGAATATTTCAAGGAAATTGATTACGTGGTTATGGGAACTACTCAAAAAGAAGAATCTATAGATATAGCCGGAGTCAGAATAGCTATTTCAGATATGGAAAACTCATGGAAGGAAAGCCTGGAGAATGTTTTCCCAACTCGATCTTATGTGGAAGATAAAAAAATAAAATTGAATTATTTCAATAAGAAGTCTAAAATTTCTCCAATTGTAAAAACTGTTTCTCCAAAAGTAATTATTCCTGTGTTTCCGGGAACTAATTGTGAATATGATTCGGCAAGAGCTTTTAAGAAGGCAGGGGCAGAAGTGGAAACTGTCATAATTAGAAATTTAAGACGGAATGAGATAGAAGAGTCTGTAGATGCTGTGGTAAATGGTATAAATTCATCTCAAATAATTATGATACCTGGGGGATTCAGCGCAGGGGATGAGCCGGATGGTTCTGGAAAATTTATTGCTGCATTTTTTAGAAATCCCAAAATAGAAGATGCTGTAATGAAATTTTTAAATAACAGGGACGGATTGATACTTGGAATATGCAATGGGTTCCAGGCACTTATAAAATTGGGACTTCTGCCTTTTGGAGAAATAAGGGATATAGAGGAAAACTACCCAACTCTTACCTACAATAAAATAGGAAGACATGTGTCACGTATAGTGAATACTAAAATAATTTCCAATTTGTCTCCTTGGCTGAATAATGTGTCTGTGGGAGACATACATTCTATAGCAGTTTCTCATGGAGAAGGGAGATTCATGGCAGGTGATGCTGTAATGGAAGAGTTGAAAAACAAAGGCCAGATAGCAACCCAGTATGTAGATTTTAATGGAGAACCATCCTATGATATAAGATTTAATCCCAACGGTTCCTATTATGCTGTAGAGGGAATAACCAGTCCGGATGGAAGGATACTTGGTAAAATGGCTCATTCAGAAAGAATTGGAAAGAATATCATGAAGAATATTCCAGGCAGCAAGGATCAGAAATTATTTAGTGCAGGAGTTGATTATTTTAAAATTTAGAAGGTTTCAGTGTATTTATTGCAATCCCCCTGTTAAGTATGGCAAATAAATGGTATTTTTGTTATAATAACAGTAAGGTATTTATGCTATTATTTGTTTATAATATATTAATTCATGAAATTAACAAGGTATTGTGTAATATTTGCTATAGTGCTTAAAATTAATCCTATTTTACGTTGGGGGAGATGCTCATGACAAAACCTATAATTATGACTGATGCAGGATGTGATTTGCCGGCAAGTTTTATATTTGAAAATAATATTCCATTTTTGGGTTTGATATGTCACTTTAAAGGTAAAGATTATGAAGATGATTTTGGAAAGTCCTTGAGCTACAAAGAATTTTACAGCGGTTTAAGAAATGGAGAAATGCCATATACATCCCAGATAAATGAATATAGATTTACTGAAAAATTTAAAAAATTATTAAAGGAAAAAAGACCTATAATATATATTGGAATGTCTTCAGCTGTAAGCGGTACATTTAACAGTTCAAAACTGGCAAGAGAGGCAGTAATCAATGAATTTAAGGATGCAGATATAACCGTAATAGACAGCAGGGATGCTTCTATAGGGCTTGGACTTTTAGTGTATTCTGCTTATAAAATGGCACAAGAAGGCCGAAGTAGAGATGAAATTGTCAAGTGGCTGGATGAGAACAAATTAAAGGTAAACCATTGGTTTATGGTGGAAGATTTAAAGCATTTAAAAAGAGGCGGGAGAATATCTTCATCCAAGGCAGTTATAGGAACTCTTTTAGATATAAAGCCAATTATATATATTTCCCAGGATGGATCCCTTAAAAATATAGCTAATGTGAGGGGAAGAAGAAAGGGTATTAAATATTTGGTGGATAGATTCAGGGAAAGGGCGGTAAATACTGAAAATCAGGTAATAGGTATTTCTCACGGTGATTGTTTGGAAGATGCAAATTTATTGAAAAAAATAATGGAAAAAGAATTTCACAATAATAAGTTTATTATAAATACCTTAGGGCTTGGAATGGCCACTCATTGTGGAAATGGAATGCTTGCACTCTGCTTTTTAGGGAATGAAAGATAGTTGCTTGATTAAACGGATAATATAAACCTGTTATGTTGGCGGATATCTTGTTTATGATGAAATGAAAAACTGTCAAATAAAAAACACCAGTTCCAATTTAGCTGGTGTTTTTTTGAATTTATATTAATTATGTTTATCATTCCACATCTTTTTTAATAAAACAGCTAGGGTAGTTACTGCAAATAAAAGTAATAGTCCAATTACTAAAGTTTTAACTGTACCTGTCAGCATTCCTCCTATATAAGAATAGATAATGGTAGCAGGAAGTTGTCCTAATCCAGTTGCTATAAAAAAAGGCCAAAATCCCATAGAAGTCAAACCAGCTGCATAACTGACTATGTCAAAGGATATAAAGGGCAATAATCTGGCAATTAATATAGCATATTTACCATAATTTTTGAAAAATTCATCTACTTTTTCTATAGCAGTTTTAGATGTAAGCTTCTCAACTATATCTCTGCCTAAAAATCTGGCTATGTAAAAACAAAGAGCTGACCCTGCCATAGCGCTTGACCAGGATAAAATAGCACCTTTTATCCACCCAAATAATCCTGCATTGGCAAAGGTTATTATAAATGCAGGCAGAGGGGCAATTATTGATTGAAGTATCATTAAAAAGAATGATATTATTGGTGCAAGTACACCAAAACTTAAAATATAATTTTTAACTGAACCCACATCTATATTTTTTAATACATCAATGGATTTATTAATTCCCTGTCTTAAATGGGGTATGAATAAATACAAGCATACTATTATTAAAATTAATAGTATTTTTCCCTTAGCTCCCTTAAGTAATCTTTTTATGAAAATTCACTCCTTCCCTTAAATAAATGAATTATTATAGTATAAATATAATATATATGTATACTATCTTCAAGCAAAATAGAAAAACAAAATGCTGCATGTCTATAATATAGATATGATTAATAGGATAAAATAAACCTATAAGTTTTTTCTATATATTTTTTATTTGGGTTGCTATTTTATAAATTAACTGTTAAAATAACAATAATAATTAATTTATCACTGCATTGAATTAAAACATTAGCATAATAAAATAAGGAAGTGACTTCTGTGACAAATTGGAAAAAATATATACCTGACGGAACAAAGGACATTTTATTTGAGGAATGCAGAAAAAAAGTAGATATAGAAAATATTTTGAGAAAAGCTTATGTCTGCAGTGGATTTATGGAGGTAAAATCTCCAACTCTGGAGTTTTATGATACATTTAATGGGAAAAATTCAATATTGCCTCAGGAAAAAATATATAAATTAATTGACAATCAAGGAAGAATTTTAGCATTGAGAGCTGATATGACTACGCCCATTGCCAGAATTGCAGGTACAAAATTAAAAGAGGCTGTTCATCCACTTAGATTATGCTATACCTCAAATGTGTACAGGGCAAATGAGAGGTTAAATGGGAAGAATAGTGAGATAACCCAGTCGGGTATTGAAGTTATAGGATCAGATAACATCACTGCAGATGCAGAAGTTATAATAACTGGAATAATATCGCTGTTAAATTGTGGACTTAAAAATTTTAAGATAGAAATTGGTCATGCCAAATTATTTAAAGCACTGGTAGATGATTTGGATATAAACCTTGAGGAAAAGGAAAAACTAAGGAAAAGTATAGACAGTAAAAATTTTACGGCATTAAATGAAATATTATATATAAACAAGAACAAACTCAATGATAATTCATTTAATATTTTAAATGAGCTGCCCAAGTTGTTCGGAGGAATTGAGGTAATTGAAAAAGCATCTTCCCTTACAAATAATAAAAGCGCTTTAGGATATTTGGATAATATCAGGGAAGTATATGAAATTGTAAAAAGTATAGGTCTTCAGGATTATTTATCTGTAGATCTGGGTATGGTTTATCATATAGATTATTATACTGGAATAATATTCAGGGGATACACCCACGGTTTTGGAGGAAACATACTAAGCGGGGGAAGATATGACAACTTAGTGGGTCAATTTGGGGATGAACAGCCGGCTACAGGGTTTGCTATAGATGTAGATGGAATAATTGTTGCCCTTAAATATAGTGAGGGATTTTATGGAAGTAAAGGTGAAAAAGTACTTTTATATTATGATAAGAAAAATTTTGCGGAAGCTTATAAAAAAGCACAAATTCTCAGAAATGGTGGAATAATTGCGGAAATGAGTATTTCTGATAGCGAAAAGGAAGCAAGAGAATATGCCCATAAAAAAAATATGAAATTTATTAAAATAGGAGAATGGAGAAATTCAGATGGTAAATGTGAAGAAAGTAAGGATAGCTTTAACTAAAGGAAGAATTGAAAAGGAAGCAGTTAACATATTTCAGAGAGCACATATAGATTGCAGTGAAATTGTAAATAAAGGCAGAAAGCTTATATTTCATAATTTGAAAGATAATATAGATTTTGTACTGGTGAAGGCTCCGGATGTACTTACTTATGTTGAGCATGGAGTAGTGGATATAGGAATAGTGGGAAAGGATACCCTCCTTGAACAAAATAAAAACTTTTATGAGGTTTTGGATTTGGGATTTGGATGCTGTAAATTTTCACTGGCGGGACCTGAAAATTCTGATTTTTACTCCGGTTATAATAGAAAAAAGATTGCAACAAAATATCCCAATGTAGCCAGAGATTATTTTAGAAAATTAGGACAAGATGTTGAAATCATAAAAATAGAAGGCTCTGTGGAACTGGCACCTATACTGGGACTGGCAGATGCCATAGTGGATATAGTTGAAACGGGCAATACGCTAAAAGAGAATGGGCTTGTTATTTATAAGGATATATGCAATATAAGTGCTAGAATGGTAGTTAATGTAGCAAGTATGAAGATGAAAAAAAATGAAATAGAAACAATAATAGATAAGGTTCAAATGCAGATTAATGAAAAGGAAAAAGTTGTAAGCTAGGAGGAATAACATGAAAAGTGAAATTATAAATACAATAATTGCAAATACGGAAGCAGGAAAGATATACTTGAATAATTTTAGGAATAAAGGGGAAAAAACTCAGCAGGATGTAATTGTAAAAGTAAATAGTATATTGGAGAATATAAGAAAAAATGGAGATAAAGCTCTTATAAGATACACTAATGAATTTGACAGCAAAAAGGTAGATGAGGGAAATATCTTGGTGACAGACCAGGAAATAGAAGATGCCTATAAAATGGCGGATAATGAATTTATAGAGGCTTTGAAAACAGCTGCTGAAAATATAATTTTTTTCCATGAAAAACAAAAGAGAAATTCATGGATGGTTACGAGGGAAGAAGGTGTAATACTGGGTCAGCAGATCAGACCCTTAGAAAAAGTTGGCATATATGTGCCAGGAGGTACTGCAGCTTATCCTTCTTCTGTACTGATGAACACCCTGCCTGCCAAAGTGGCAGGAGTTAAGAATATAACCATGGTTACACCGCCTTTAAAGGATGGAACTATAGACCCCAAGATTCTGGTAGCTGCAGATTTGGCTGGAGTGGATAAAATTTATAAAGCAGGAGGGGCTCAGGCTGTAGGTGCTTTAGCTTTCGGTACTGAAACAATTCATAAAGTGGATAAGGTAGTGGGTCCTGGAAATATATATGTAGCCATGGCTAAAAAAAGTGTATATGGTTTTGTAGATATAGATATGATAGCAGGGCCAAGTGAAATATTGATAATTGCAGATGAAAGAGCCAATCCATCCTATCTGGCCGCAGATTTGATGTCTCAGGCAGAACATGATGTACTTGCTTCAGCAGTATTGGCTGTTACCTCGAAAAAATTAGCCCAGCAGGTAAAAGAGGAACTTGAAAAACAGATAGTATCATTGAAAAGAAAAGATATTATACTGAAATCTTTAAAGAATCAAGGAGCTATATTTATAGTGGACAGTGTAGAAAAAGGTATAGATTTGGCCAATAAAATAGCACCTGAGCACCTAGAATTATGTGTAAAGGATCCATTTTCAATATTGGGAAAAGTGAAAAATGCAGGCTCGGTATTCATGGGGGATTTTTCACCGGAACCTTTAGGAGATTATATGGCAGGTCCCAACCATGTGCTTCCTACAAGTGGAACTGCCAGATTTTTTTCACCGCTGTCTGTAGATGATTTTATAAAAAAATTCAGTTTTACACGTTATTCAAAGCAGTCACTTTTGAAAGTGGAGGGTAAAATTGTGACCCTGGCAGAGGCGGAGGGACTTACAGCCCATGCCAATTCAATAAAAGTAAGAATGAAATGATAAATAGAAAAATTGAAGAGGGTGTTTTTATATGAGAACAGCAAAATTTTCCAGAAAGACTTATGAAACTGATATACAGGTTAAAATGAATTTGGATGGAAATGGAAAATACAAGATAGATACGGGCATAGGTTTTTTAAATCATATGCTCTGTATGGTGGCAAAGCATGGAATGACAGATTTAGATATACTGGCAAAAGGTGATTTGGATGTGGATTTCCATCATACCATGGAGGATATAGGAATTGTCATGGGGAAATGTATAAAAACTGCTCTGGGTGATAAAAAAAACATAAGAAGATATGGCACTTTTTTTGTACCTATGGATGAAAGTCTGTCTATGGTATCTATAGATTTAAGCGGAAGGCCTTATCTTGTGTTTGATGCTCATTTTAATAGGGAAAAAGTTGGACAAATGGATACGGAGCTTATAGAGGAATTTTTTAGGGCATTGGCATTTAATGCAGAAATGACACTTCATATAAAAGTACTATATGGCAAAAACACCCACCATATTATAGAAGGTATATTCAAGGCTTTTAGTCATGCGTTTAAAGAAGCAGTGTCCATAGATGACAGCATAAACGGTATAATGTCTACAAAAGGCAGTATATAATATGGAATTTTCTATTTAGAAGAGAGGTGTATAAATTGATTTGCATTGTAGATTATGGTATGGGAAATTTAAAAAGTGTTCAAAAAGCACTTAAATATATAGGGAGGGACAGTAAGATAACTTCAGATGAACATGAAATAGAGAAGTGCAGCGGAATTATACTTCCAGGAGTAGGTGCTTTTCCCGAAGCCATGAAGAACTTGAAAAAGAGAAATCTGGATAGGATTTTAAGAAAAGAGGCAGAAAGCGGAAAGCCAATTATAGGCATATGCCTTGGAATGCAGCTTCTGTTTGATATGGGGGAAGAAATGGAAGAATGCGAAGGACTTGGACTTATACCCGGTAAAATAGTGAAATTATATGGAAACATAAAAATACCTCATATGGGATGGAATAATTTAATCATTGAAAAACAGTGCGGAATTTTAAAAGATGTGCCTGAAAACAGTTATGTCTATTTTGTGCATTCTTTTTACGGGAAATTAAAATCAAAGGAGAATTTAAATGCGTACAGCACTTATGGAGATATAGATGTACCGGCTGTTGTAAATAAAGGCAACATTTATGGAACTCAATTTCATCCGGAAAAAAGCGGCGATGTAGGTATCAAGATGTTAAAGAATTTCGTAGGTATGACAGTTTGATTGAAGGATTTAAGGAGGCACTTTAATGTTAATACTTCCAGCAATAGATTTAAGAGATGGAAAATGTGTGAGATTATATCAGGGAAAATTTGAAAAATCTGAAATAGTAGGTGAAGATCCGGTAAAAGTAGCATTGAGTTTTAAAGAAAAGGGTGCGGAGTATATTCACATGGTGGATTTAGACGGGGCTCTTTATGGAAAAATGAAAAATGCTGAAATCATATCAAAGGTGGTAAAAGCAGCTGAAATTCCAGTGGAATTGGGTGGAGGCATAAGAAATTTAAATTCCGTGGAGCAGATTTTGAAATTGGGAATATCAAGAGTAATACTTGGGACCTCGGCTTTACAAAATCCGGACTTTGTAAAAAGGGCAGTTAAGGAATATGGAGAAAAAATAGCTGTGGGAATAGATGCAAAGGAGGGAAAAGTTGCAGTAAACGGATGGGTTGATGTAAGCACTGTAGAGTATACAGATTTTGCGAGACAAGTGGAAGATATGGGAGTCAGAACTATTATATTTACAGATATAAGTAAGGATGGAACCTTGAAAGGGCCTAATTTAGAACAGCTTTTTAAAATTAAAAATGCTGTCAGCTGTAACTGCAATATAATAGCTTCAGGAGGAATTAAAAATATAGATGATTTAAAAGATATAGATAAAATAGGTTTATATGGTGCTATTACAGGTAAAGCCATATATACCGGAAATATAGACCTGAAAAAAGCCATAGAATTGTGCAAATAAAATTAGTAGAAGGTGATAAGTAATGAGTAAGTACTGGAGTGAAATCACAAGAAGTGTAGAGCCTTATGTATGTGGTGAACAGCCTAAGGATAAAAAATATATAAAATTAAATACCAATGAAAGCCCTTATGCACCCTCACCTAAGGTATTAAATGCCATAAAAAATGCAGCAGAAGGCAATATTAGATTATATCCGGATCCCGGCTGCGATAAATTGAGGGAAACTATTTCTAACTACTATGGTTTGAATAAGGATCAGATCTTTGTGGGAAATGGTTCTGATGAAGTTTTAGCCATGTCTTTTTTAACGTTTTTCAACAGGGATGATACCATAGTTTTCCCGGATATCAGCTATAGTTTTTATCCGGTGTATGCCAATTTATACAATATAAAATACAGACTTGCAAAATTAAATGAGGATTTTTCAATTCCAGTTGAAGAATTTTTGGCACCCAGTGGGGGAATAGTAATTCCAAATCCCAATGCTCCTACTGGAAGGTGTCTGGAAACTGAAAAAATCAGGAAAATCCTAGAAAACAACAGGGACAGGGTAGTTATAATAGACGAGGCCTATGTGGATTTTGGAGGAAATTCTGTAATTGAACTTATAAAAGATTATCCCAATCTCCTGGTAGTACAGACTTTATCCAAATCCCGTTCCCTGGCTGGTCTTCGTGTAGGATTTGCATTAGGGCAGGAAGAACTTATAGATGGATTAAACAGAATAAAAAATTCATTTAATTCATACACCGTGAACAGAGTTTCCAATGCAGCAGCCGTAGCAGCCATGGAGGACGAGGATTATTTTGAGGAATGTGTAAAAAAAGTAATAAATACAAGAGAGTCAACTGTGAAAAGACTGGAGGAACTGGGCTTTGAAGTTATACCTTCAAAATCCAATTTTATATTTATAACCCACCCCGTATATGCTGCCAGAGAACTTTTTGCCGGATTAAGGGAAAAAGGTGTTCTTGTAAGATATTTTGACAAAGAAAGAATAGATAATTATATAAGAGTAAGCATAGGTTCAGATGAAGATATGGATATTTTTATAGAAAAGGTTAAAGAAATTATTGGGAGGGAAGTGTAAGGTTTGCTTACCAAAAGAATAATACCTTGTCTGGATGTGAATATGGGTAAAGTTGTTAAGGGAATAAATTTTGTCGATCTGCAGGATGTAGGAGATCCGGTAGAAATAGCGGAACATTATAACAGGCAGGGAGCGGATGAGATAGTATTTTTGGATATTACGGCTACACATGAAAAGAGAAAAACCATAATAGAATTGGTGGAAAGAACTGCGGAAAAGGTATTTATTCCACTTACTGTGGGGGGAGGGATATGCGGTATAGATGATTTTAAGAACATACTTAGGGCAGGGGCGGACAAAATTTCAATAAATTCCTCGGCTGTAAAAAATCCTGATTTAATATATGAAGCAGCAGATAAGTTTGGTTCTCAGTGTGTTGTGGTGGCAGTAGATGCAAAAAAAAGAGATTCTAAAGACGGATGGGATGTATTCGTAGAGGGCGGAAGAAAAAATACGGGAATAGATGCTGTAAAATGGATTAAAAAGGCAGAAAATTTGGGAGCTGGAGAAATACTCCTGACAAGCATGGATGCAGATGGTACTGAAAATGGTTATGATATAGAACTGACTAAAACCATTTGTGAACTTGTAAATATTCCGGTAATAGCTTCAGGCGGATGTGGATCCTTAAATGATTTTTATGATGTATTTAATGATGCAGGTGCGGATGCAGCACTGGCAGCCTCACTGTTCCATTATGGAGAACTTACTGTAGGAGAAGTTAAACAATATCTAAAAACTAAAGATATTCCGGTGAGATTATAAAATATATGTAAAGGTGATAAAAAAATGGATACAGAAATTTTACAAAAGATAGATTTCCAAAAGGGAAAGGGACTTATCCCTGCTGTAATCCAGGATTTTCAAAATGGAGAGGTGCTGATGCTGGCATATATGACCAAAGAATCCCTGGAGAAAACCATTGAAACGGGAAAAACCTGGTTTTGGAGCAGGACTAGAAATGAACTTTGGAATAAAGGTGCTACATCAGGTCATTATCAATATGTAAATAGTATAAACTTAGATTGTGATTGTGATACTATTTTGATAAAAGTAAATCAAATAGGAGCAGCTTGTCATACAGGCCATAGAAGCTGTTTTTATAAAAAGTTATATTAAAAGGGGTGTATTTTTTATGGAACTGCAAAAAATATTAGAAGAATTATGCGGCGTTATAGAGGACAGAAAGATAAATCCTATAGAGGGTTCCTATACCAGTTATCTATTTAAAGAGGGAATTGACAAGATACTGAAAAAGGTAGGAGAGGAAAGTTCAGAGGTAATAATTGCAAGCAAGAATAATAATAAGGAAGAAGAAGTCTATGAAATATGTGATTTGATATACCATCTCCTGGTTCTAATGTCAAATCAAAAGGTGAACTTGGAAGATATAACTGAAGAACTTGAAAAGAGAAGACAAAAAATATGTAATAAGAAAACTAGCAGAAAGATTATGGAAGGAATACATTAACGGATTATTATATACACTGAGAAAATCCGGAAAGTTTTAAAATGGGGTCATCTCAAAATTTTGAGATGGCCTTTTTGTTTTTATATTACAGGGGAAATATCAGCTGACAGTGAATAATGATACCGAAAGTCAACGGAACATTCCAATATCAATTCATAACTTTATACAGATTTTAAATATTTAAGAAATAATTAAGAATTTAAACAGTAAATAATTAAGAAATTTTTTTTATAATAAAGATTAGGGAATGTTATAAAGGACGGTGATGTATTGAAAAATATAAAAGCAAATTTTTTACCGCTGAGTTTGATGCTTATCATACCTGTTATCAATATAATGTATGGAAAATTAAATAATTCAGTTAATGGATGCTATAATCTAGTTACTGATTTTGACAGGAATATTCCCTTTATAAAGGAGTTTATAATTCCTTATTGGATGTGGTATCCATTTATAATTTTAACTATTGCATATATTTGTTTTCATTGCAGAAATGCCTATTATAAAACTATGATAACTATAGTTTTTGGGATGCTTTCATGCTATATAATTTATTTTTTCTTTCAGACTACAGTTCCCAGACCTGTTATTCAGGGAAATGATATTTTTTCACATATAATAAAGCTGACATATAAATGGGATAAACCTTTTAATTGCTTTCCAAGCATACATGTTTTGACGTGTTATGCCGTGGCCAGAGGGGCAGGAGAAACAAAAAAAACTTATAATAAATTTATAATAAATTTTATGGCAATAATTATAATGGTATCCACACAGCTTGTAAAACAGCATGTGATTTTAGATTTAATTTTTGCTATACTGTTGGCAGAGGTTATATACAGATTTTTTGCTGTTTTCATTTTAGAGAGGAGTATAATATGGGGAAAGAAATTATATTGGTGGTGGACGATGAAGAAGAAATTAGAAATTTAGTGGAAATATATTTAGTAAATGAAGGATATAAAGTATGTAAAGCTTCTAATGGGTTAGAAGCTTTACATACTTTAAAGAACAATGAGGATATAGAACTGGTGATTTTAGATATAATGATGCCTGAAATGGATGGAATTGACACCTGCATAAAAATGAGAAAAATTAAGAATATGCCTATTATAATGCTGTCTGCCAAGGGTGAGGATTTAGATAAAATACTGGGACTTACCACAGGTGCGGATGACTATATGACAAAACCTTTTAACCCTCTGGAACTTGTGGCTAGAGTGAAATCCCAGCTGAGAAGATATAAAAGATTAAATCTCCCCGAAAAGGCCCAAAATGGGATAATTGAAGTGGATGATTTGGTTATAAATACTAAAACTCATGAAATAAAAGTGGGAGACAGGGATGTAAAACTTACTCCAAGAGAATTTGAGATATTAAAGCTGCTGTCTTTAAATAGAGGAGTGGTATTCAGTATAGAAAAGATCTATGAAAAGGTGTGGAAAGAGGATTTCTTTGAGTCCGACAATACAGTAATGGTTCATATAAGAAAAATAAGAGAGAAAATAGAGGAAAATCCCAGAAAGCCTCGGTTTATAAAGACCGTTTGGGGGGTAGGATATAAAATTGAAAATTAAATTTGGCAACATTTCAAAGATATCATTAATACAGGTTCACAAATCTGTCTGGAAAAAAATGAAAAGCAGTATAAGATTTGAAATCATAATTACATTTGCCCTATGCTTTATAGCAGCTTTTGCCATTGGTAAAGTTACAGGCATTATTTTTCAAAACAGAAATATGTCTGCTAGAGTGGATTACAGCAAGGGAATAGACAAAATATCGGTTAATGCCAATATCATAGCGGAAAAAATGAGAAGTATGAATATCAGCGTAAATAATAAGGATAAAATTCAAAAAATAATAGATGACTATAATAGATCGGATACGGAAAAGATAATGATTACAAATTTGGATGGAAAGGTTTTATACAAATCCAATAATACAGATGAAACTCAAATAGATGTATATACTACAATAAAAAATTCAATAAAAAGTTCTCTGGAGATAATGAAAAACATTCAAAATGTATATGGAGATAAAGATGACAGTATAAACGAAAATAGAGAATATATCAGCTTTTATCCTATAGATTTCAATGATAGTAAAGCTTATTTGGTGTTAAAAGCTATGCCTGAATACGAAATAACCTATGAAAAAAGCTATAACCCTATTCCAGGTACCATTGCAGCATTCATATCCTTTCTTACATTATTTTATTTTGCCACTAATAAAAAAATGAAATATATAGAAAATATATCCAAGGGACTTGTTGAAATGTCAAAGGGAAACTTGAATTATAGAATAAAAAGCCAGGGGGAGGATGAACTGGCATCCTTGTCAGATAATATAAATTTTATGGCGGAAGAACTGAATAATAAGATAGAAAGGGAGCGAGAGGTAGAGCGTATGAAAAATGAGCTCATAACCAACGTATCTCATGATCTGAGAACACCACTTACTTCCATTAAAGGATATCTTGGACTCATTAGGGATAAAAAATATGAAAATGAATCCCAGCTGGAGAAATATATAAGTATAGCTTATAATAAATCCGAGAAATTGCAAATCTTAATAAATGATTTATTTGAGTACACTAAACTCACCAATCATGCAGTGGCCTTAAACAAACATCTTATATCCTTAAATGGCTTATTGGAGCAGCTTATAGAAGAAATAGTTCCAATTTGCGAGGAAAACTCAATTACCATTGATGAGGATTTTCCCAAAGACAGGCTTCTTGTAAATCTGGATCCTAATAAAACTGTGAGGATATTTGAAAATTTATTTATAAACGCCATAAGGTACAGTGCAAAGCCAGGCAGCGTAAAAGTTTCATTAAAAAAAGAGGGAAACTGCATTATAACTTCTATAAAAAATAAATGCTCTTCCATAAGCAGTAAGGAAATCAACAAGCTGTTTGACAGGTTTTACAGGTTGGATAAATCAAGAGCCTCGGATAGGGGAGGAAGTGGATTGGGGCTTGCTATTGCTAAAAGCATGGCAGAACTTCAAGGCGGTAAAATAAAAGCAGATTATTCCCAAGGGTGTATAGTATTTAGGGTGATCTTTGAGAACTCAGAGTGCTGAATAGGGAGAATTTATGTTTTTATCCAATATCCATGAATAAACTGCATTCAAATTTTTCACATAATGGATTATAATATAAGGGTACATTTGAATATTATATTGAATTTTAAATTTTCAATAATGGTATGTATTATATTTAGGAGGGTGTAAAATGGATAATTTTGAATTGTTGTCTGAATTGGTGGAAGTGTCTGCCAAGCCCATATTAAAAGCAAAAAATTACTGGCACGAGAGTATATTTAACACTTTGAGGATAAAAAGAAAATCAGCAGAAAATAACCAGGGTTATGCTTTGGTGCTAAAGGCAGATATTATATCCATAAGAAGGCTTTGGCAGAAACAGTTAGAGGTTATAGAAAATTGGGCAAAAGAAGGAAAACTGCCTGAAACAGAAGAAATTGATAATATAATAACAGATATTGAAAATGAATCTAAAACGGAGGTATTAGGTAAAAAAGTAGTTTTTAAAAATGGAGATTTGCTAAACAAAGAGGATTTGAATTTTATAGAAAGATATAATTCCATAGTAAATTTAAATGAAAGAATAGCATCCATGGAAGAGGATTATTTATACTGCAGAATAAGAGATTATATAATTTTGAATTTATATCAGTTTCTGGCTGAAAACAGAGAAATGGCACTTAATATATTGAAAGGTGATGCTGCTAAAAAAATAAAAGAAATCTCTGATTTGATTTCCAAGTATGCAGACAGCTGCATGTATATGGATCTGGAGGAAGAGTAATATACATATAAGTTTTGACTTTCAGTGGAACAGAATTAGGGGGAACATTGTTGAACGTTAAGGTAATAAATGAAGTAATAATATTGTCACTTATGATGATGGTGGGTGTTTTTGCAAGAAAAAAAGATATAATAACCAAAGAGACGGAGGAAAGTCTGTCGGATTTTCTGTTGAAAATAACTCTGCCGGCTATGCTGCTTACTTCTTTTAACTATAACTATTCAGAGAAAATGGTAGAAAATGCAGAAACCATATTCATATATTCTGCAATTCTTCAAGCAGGTCTTATACTTTTCAGCATAGTATTGACTTTGAAAAACAGGAATGAGGTAAAAAAGGTACTGAGATTTATAATCATATTTTCCAACAGCGGGTTTATGGGGTATCCTGTTCTAGAGGGCATATTCGGTAAAATAGGTATATTTTATGGAGCCATATTCAATATACCTTATAACATTTTTATGTTCAGTATTGGAATAATGATATATACAGGAAAAAGCGACTTGGGAACAATAAAAAAAGTGATTTTGAATCCGGCTATAATTGCAACGGTAATTGGTTTTATAATGTTTATGTTTTCTGTAAAAATGCCATATACGGTGTATACTGCAGCAAGTACGGTAGGCTCCATGACCACACCTCTTTCCATGATTATAGTTGGGACAATGCTGGCCGAGGTAAAATTCAAAGATATTTTTTCTGGATTTATGGTGTATTATGGATGTTTTTTGAGGTTGATATTGGCACCGGTTTTTACTGTTATAATATTGAAAATATTGCATGTAGACAATTTGATAATACAAATATGTGCTATAATTGAAGCAATGCCTGCAGCAGTTGTAGCTTCAGTATTTGCACAGAAGTACAGGGCAGATACACAGCTTGCAGCCAGGATTATATTTATGAGCACAATAATATCCATGTTTACTATTCCCTTGGTGACAGTGATTTTAAAGTATATAGTTTAAAGTTTGACAGGAGGCGGTATATTGTTTGATACACATGTACATACTATTTTTTCCACGGATTCAGATATGAAAATAGAAAGTGCTAAAAAATCTGCTGAAGAAAATGGTCTGTCCTTTATAATAACAGAACATATGGATATTAATTTTCCCAAAGATAATTTATTTTGTTTTGATGTGGATAAATACTATGATGAATATTCTAAATGGAGAAATGATAACTTGCTTTTGGGAATAGAACTTGGCATGAAAGAAGATTGTGTAAAAGAGAGCAAAAAACTCATAGAAAATAATTCATTTGATTATGTAATAGGTTCTATACATTTAGTGGAAAATAAGGATCTATATTATCCTGATTACTATGAAGGGAAAACCAAAGATGAAGCTTATTTCAAGTATTTTCAAGTAATGCTGAATAATTTGGGGTATTTTGATTTTATAGATAGTTTGGGACATATTGATTATATAGCTAGATATGCCAAATTTAAAAATAATGAATTATATTACAGTGAATTCTCGGATATAATAGATCAGATATTAAAAAAACTTATAGAAAAAGATAAGTGTCTGGAATTGAATACTAGAAGACTTCATAGTGACAGTTCGGTGAAAAATATACTTGATATATATAAAAGATTTAATGAATTAGGGGGAAAGTGTATAACTGTTGGATCTGATGCTCATGATCCTTCGGCCATAGGGGCAAACTTTAAAACTGCAGGGGAAATTGCCCAACTTTGTAATTTAAAAGTTGTATACTTTAAAAACAGGAAAAAAGAATACGATAAAGATTTTTAGGAGGTATTATTATGGAATTTACAGAAAATATGGATCAGACTATTAAAAACATAAATAAAGGAAGGGCTTTTTTAACTAGTAAGTACAATGGAAAAGTAAATACCATGACTATAGGATGGGGAAGTATTGGTGTTATATGGAGAAAACCCGTTTTTACCGTGCTTGTAAGGGAATCAAGATATACCAGAGAGTTTATAGAAGACAGCGGTGAATTTACTGTAAGTGTACGTTTTGATGATGATATGAAAAAAGCTTTTTCAATATGCGGAACTAAATCCGGAAGGAATATTGACAAGTTTAAAGAGTGTGGTTTGAAAATACTGCCTGGCAAAAGCCTGAATAGTCCAGTAATAGATGGCTGTAATATGTACTATGAGTGTAAAATCATATATAAGAGAAACATGGATAAAAAGCTTTTATCGGAAGAAGTGGATTCAGATTGTTATGGCGGTTCTAATGAAGGGGATTATCATACAATATATTATGGAGAAATAGTAAACTGCTATCAGGGATAGAATTCAGAAGCTGTAAAAGCTTTTGAAAAGGTAAATCCAGTGATTGTTCAAGTGAGAGATTTAATCATATATTTGATGAAAGCGGTAAGTGGTACACAAAAGTGCTTTTAGGTATTTTTGTGTACCACTTTACCTTTGCATCTGACTTAAAGCCCACAGATAAGCTTGCAGATTTTAAATCATTTTCGTATATTGATTCAAGGCGCGCTTTAAACTGTCAATCTGAGGTTCTTTGTCTCCGTTACGAAGTGCATCTAGAACACAGTGTTCCAGATGATCTTCCAATACAATCTGACTTATTTTTTGCAGTGCTGCTTTTGCAGAATTAAGCTGAATAATAATTTCGTCGCAAGGTTTATCACCTTCCAGCATTTTGCAAATACCTTTTAGCTGACCTTGAATTCTATTGATTCTCTGAGAAAGTTTAGCTACATCATGATGCTGATAAGTTGACATGAAATCACTCTCCTTAAATTATAATTATACAACAAGGATATAAAGCAGTGCTAGGCAGCAGCTTCATTTTGTTCTTTGTATGTAAGCAGAAGAGCAGAATTAACCACTACGAATACTGATCCGCAATTATGAACAAGTGCTGCTGTCACAGGATTTAAAATACCAAAGCCTGCAAGTATAATAGCGCAAAAGTTAATAAACATGGAAATTGTAATATTGAAAATAATGCGTTTTTTAGTCTTGCGGCAGATTCTAATCAAAAAGGGAAGCTTGCTTATATCATCACTCATCAAGGCAATATCTGCTGCCTCAATAGCTACATCCGAACCAATGGCACCCATGACAATACCCACGGAAGCTGTGGCTAGAGCCGGAGCATCATTTACTCCGTCACCTATCATGCCTACTGAATATCCCTGTTTTGTTAATTTTTTTATTGAACCGGCCTTGTCTGCTGGAAGCTGGGAAGCAAATATGTCAGTGATATTTATTGCTTTTCCAATAGAATGGGCAACTGCTGGATTATCACCTGTCAGCATGACCATACGTGATAATCCAGCTTTCCTTAACTCTGATATTGTGTTCTTGGTTTCGCTGCGGAGAGCGTCTGCAATGGATATAATCCCAATGATTTTTCCATCTAAAGCAACGGGTAAAACGGTTTTGCCGCATTTTTGGGTTTCCTCCATGAGATTTAGGGCTTCTGGAGAATTATTTATGAGTTCTTGTCCAATAATTTTTATGCCGATTAAGATTTCATGACCGTCAACAGCTGCTGCAACACCTTTCCCCGCCTGCATTGCAAATGACTCAGGATCTTTTGCAATAATACCCTGGCTTTCACTATATAGTAGAACTGCTTTTGCCAGGGGGTGTTCGGAAAATTTTTCCGCACTGGCAATTAGTTTTAAAAAATATGCCTTGTCTATATTTTTATCTAATATGCTGATATTTTCAACCTGAAGTTTACCATAGGTTAGGGTTCCTGTTTTGTCCATTACAAGGGTATCGATTTTTGCAGCTGCTTCTACTGCGGAACCGGATTTTATCAGTATTCCCTTTTTTGTGGCATTTCCAATTGCAGCCATCATGGCCGTAGGAGTAGCAAGTATCAGTGAACAAGGGCAGAAAACAACCAGTGCTGTAACTGCTCTGTAAATATTTTTTGTGAGAAGCCATATTATAAGGGAACAACCCAGGGCAACAGGCACAAGAATACGGGCCCATTTATCCGCAATGCCAACAATGGGTGCTTTGTTTTCTTCGGCATTTCTGACCAATCGAATCATTTTTTTAAGGGAAGAATCATCACCAAGGTTGGTGGCTTCAATTTTGATAACGCCCTGTTGATTTATGGTTCCCTGATAAACCTGGTCTCCAATCATCCGGTCAACGGGAATGGATTCACCGGTCATAATGGATTGGTCAATTGAAGTGGTTCCACTGAGAATTTTTCCATCCACTGGAATAGCTTCACCGGGACGAATTAAAAGAATATCACCTGTTTTAACTTCTGAGGCCAATATTTCTCTGTCACCATCTGCAGTTTGGAGACAGGCTTTTTCAGGGGTGAGTTTTATAAGTGCCTGTAAGCTTTTATGGGATTTTTCTGCTGTAACATCTTCTAATACTGTTCCCAGCTGCATGATGAAAGCAACTTCTCCAGCGGCAAAATATTGTTCTATGATAATTGCTGCAATTAGTGCAATTGCCACTAATACGTCAGCAGTAACATCAAATTCTGTTATTAATCCCTTAACAGCTCCGAAAACAATGGGAATACCGCTTATAACAATAGCTATCCAAGCTGCATCAAAGGGAAGTCCGGGAATCCATCTAAAAAAGCTTCCCAATAGGAATACACCCGATAGTATGGTTAAAGATAATGTACGAAATTCCTCTTCTTCTCGAAATTTATTAATGATATTCATAATGGAACACTGCCTTTCTATATTATAATAAATATGCCATATGCCCCCACCTGGCATATATTTATATTAAAAAAAATTAGCTTATTTGTCAACTTTATTAAATGGCAGTAAATTCGGTGGGAGGATTACATTCATGAAAATTCAAATATTGGTGTTATAAAGGTATTTATGTATCAAATTTATAGTTGACAATTTTACTCTGATTTGATAATATAAAAGCTATAATAGTGAAACGATCTAAAGTATAGATGGGAAGTGATTAATTGAAGCTGTCCACAAAAGGAAGATATGGTGTAAAAGCTATGGTGGATTTAGCTATCCATTACAGCCATGAGCCTTCATCTATAAAAAGTATATCGGAAAGACAAAACATATCAGAATATTATTTGGAACAGTTATTTTCCAGCTTGAGGAAATCCAATTTAATTAAGAGCATAAGGGGAGCGCAGGGGGGATATATTTTAAACAGGGAACCTAAGGATATAACTATAGCAGATATAATGGAAGTATTGGAGGGCCCTATAGAAATTTCAGATTGTATAGATGAAAATAATGAAAGTCCCTGCAGCAAGGTGGATTGTTGTGCTACCAGACTTTTATGGAGTAAGATAAAAGACAGTATGGATCAAGTTATGAAATTTACTACTCTACAGGATATGGTAGATGATTACAATAAAATGATGCAAATCAAGGTTAAAAGAGATAAATAAATAGTTTTTTAAAATATAACTTGTCAGAGTTATATTTTTTTTATTTTTTGGATAAAATAAAAATATTATTTTCAAATTAAAGGTGATATTTTGTATAGGACAATGGATTTTATATTTAAAGATGTTATAGATATTTCTGGAAATTCACTGGGATTTATAAGTGATATAATATTGAATTTCAACAATAAAAAAATAGAGGGATTCGTAATAACTCCCAATAATATATTTAAAAAGGCATTAAATGTTCATATAAATGATGTGGTAAATTTTACATCTGTAATAATAGCCACTGCAGTGAAAAGAGGTGAGTATCTTCAATTTGAACATATAAAAAATATGAATGTAGTGGATAAAAAAGCTGATCTCATTGGTGTAGTTGAGGATATGTTATTTGATAAAAAAGAGTTTTCAATAAAAGCTTTTATATTGTCTACTGGATTTATAAATAATTTTATAAGCGGCAAGAAAATATTGCTTGTAGATGATTTGATACTGGGAGATAAAAATTTACTCTACAGAGGGAAAAAACAAAATTTTAAGTTCTTTAATTCAGCTCATAAACTATTAAAAAAAGAGGAATGTTAAGGCTTTTAAATTTGACTAAAATTATGGAAGATGATATCTATGAATATTCATAAAAAAAGCAATATCAGATACTTGACAGTGATAGTAATCACTGCCGCAGTCATTGTATTTATCATAATGAGCTCCCTGCTGAGAGAAATAATATATTTGGTTTTTATATCTTTTTTAATAGCATATACACTAAAACCAATATATAATTCAATTCTAAACAAGGGAATAAACAAAAGGATAAGCGCCTTTTTTTTGATAAGTTTACTGATACTGCTAGTAATAAGTACATTTGCAATCCTCATACCATCTCTATTTAAGGAGAGTTTGAGTTTAAAGGCTGCTGCAGGCAGCATACAAAGCATGGTGGATAATTTTTATATGAAATTAAAGCCGGTTCAAGATAATAGGACCATTTATGCACTGACTGTAAATTTAAACAATAAAATTGACAGTGAAATTATGAATATATGTGCCAAAATATTTGATTCACTGATGTATATAGGACAAAACTTTTTATCCATAATAGTCATACCCATAATAACCTATTATCTACTGGCAGATGGAGAATGTATAAACGGAAAAATACTTTCTGTATTTCCAATGAGCAGTAGAAATATAATTGAAAAAGTATGCTGCCATGCAGATAAAATATTGGGCAGGTATATAATGAGCCAGCTGATTTTAAGTGCCCTGGTAGGTATAGCTACACTTTTTATCTTAATAGTTTTAAAAGTGGATTTTCCCATAATATTATCTGTTTTAAATGCATTCTTTAATATAATCCCATATTTCGGACCTATATTCGGTGCCCTGCCGGCTATATTTATAGCTATTGTAAAATCCCCTAGAGCGGCACTGTGGACTGCAATATGGCTTTATATATTGCAGCAGGTAGAGGGCAATATACTGTCTCCAAAGGTTACAGGTGATAGTATTAGTATGCATCCTCTGGTAATAATACTTCTTTTGATAATTGGGGGAAAAGCAGCAGGTTTTATTGGAATGATACTGGCAGTGCCCATGGGAGTTATAATTAAAATATTGTATGAAGACTTAAATTATTATTTATTTTGATTTACCTGGAGATAAATATTGACATAGGTGTGCATTTAACTTATAATTTGTATATTAATTGAATGATAAAGTGATGAATGGAAGGAGTAAATATTTTCTCATATATAAAGAGAGGAAGTGGAAGGTGCAAACTTCTTGTGAGATATGTTGAAGCTGTCTGTGAACTTGTATTATACTATTTAAGAGATACGGATTTTATTTTAAATATCTGTATAATTAGGGTGGTACCGCGAAAAAAATCTTTCGTCCCTTGTGGGAGTGAAGGGTTTTTATTTATTTAAGCAAAAGTTAAATCTATGATGACTGATATGCGAATGATTTAAACGATATAAAGGAGAGATGTATATGGAAAAATTAGGGCTAAACCAAATTAGAGAGCTGTATTTGAGTTTTTTTGAAAGTAAAGGGCATTTGAGACTGCATAGTTTTTCTTTGGTTCCAAAAAATGATAAGAGTTTACTTTTGATAAATGCTGGAATGGCACCTCTTAAGCCATATTTTACAGGACTTAAGATTCCGCCTCGAAGCAGAGTGACTACCTGTCAGAAGTGCATAAGGACAGGAGATATCGAGAATGTGGGGAAAACCTCAAGGCATGGTACTTTTTTTGAAATGCTTGGAAATTTTTCTTTTGGAGACTATTTTAAAAAGGAAGCAATTCCCTGGGCATGGGAATTTACCACTCAAGTTTTGAAACTGCCAAAGGATAAATTGTATGTTACAATATATTTAGATGATGATGAGGCCTATGATATATGGGTAAAGGATACGGATATAGATAGTTCAAGAATTTTTAGACTGGGAAAGGAAGATAATTTTTGGGAACATGGGGTAGGTCCCTGCGGGCCTTGTTCTGAAATTCACTATGATAAAGGAGAAGGTAAAATAGACACAGTAGAAGAATTTATAAAAGCAGGGGATAATGATAGAATATTGGAGTTTTGGAATCTGGTTTTTACTCAATTTGACAGGGATGAACAGGGGAATTATAACAGACTGCCAAAACCTAATATAGATACGGGTATGGGGCTTGAAAGAATGGCTGTTATAATGCAGGGCAAGGAAAACATATTTGAAGTTGATACTATAAAGGCCATATTAAAAGAAGTAAGTAATATGTCCTGCAGTCCTTATGGCAAGGATAAAAATAGCGATGTATCCATTAGGATAATAACGGATCACATAAGAAGTATTATATTTATGATAAGTGATGGAATACTTCCATCTAATGAAGGACGTGGATATGTACTGAGAAGGCTCTTGAGAAGGGCAGCAAAACACGGAAAATCTCTTGGAATAAAAGGAGCTTTCTTATATAAAATTTCTAAGGCAGTTATAGATAATTCCTGTGAAAGTTATCCCGAATTGAGAGAAAGGGAAGACTACATAAAAAAGATCATAAAAATTGAAGAGGAAAGATTTGCTGTAACAATAGATAGTGGAATTCAGATTTTGAATGAATTTATAACCCAGTTAAAGAGGGATAATAGTTCCATATTACAAGGAGATAAGGTATTTAAACTGTATGATACCTATGGATTTCCCGTGGAGCTTACTGAAGAGATATTAGAAGAAAAAAATATGACCGCGGATCTGGAGGGCTTCAATAAGAATATGAAAAATCAAAGAAATATGGCAAGAGCTGCCAGAGTGGAGACAAATTATATGGGTGCAGAAGATACTCCGTTAAATAAAATTCCTCTGGAAGTGAATACTATATTTGAAGGTTATGATAGGTTAAAATCAAATTCCAGGGTTAAGCTCATGTTGAAGGATGAAGAATTTGTTTCCATTTTAGGCCAAGGGGAAGAGGGAGTTATTGTAGTTGAAAATACACCTTTTTATGCTGAAATGGGCGGTCAGGTAGGAGACAGCGGAACTGTATATAATGAAAATTTCAGAGGTGAAGTTTCAGACTGCAAGAATAATGTGGCAGGTAAAATACTTCATTTTATAAAGGTAATTTCAGGTACCTTAAGTCTGGGTGATGATGTGGTTTTAAGTGTAGATGAAAATAGAAGAAACAGTATAAAGAAAAATCATACTGCAACTCATATCTTAGATGAAACACTGCGAAGAGTTCTGGGGGAACATGTACATCAAGCTGGTTCCTATGTAGATGAATACAGACTGAGATTTGATTTTAATTATTTCGAACCTTTAAACCGTGAAAGGCTGGAGGAAATTGAAGATATAGTGAATAAAAATATAATGGCGGTTCAATCCGTAAAAACTGAAGTGATGTCTTTGGAAAAAGCCAGGGAAAGCGGTGCAATAGCACTTTTTGACAGCAAATATAAAGATAAGGTAAGAGTGGTATCTATAGGAGATTTCAGCAAAGAACTTTGTGGGGGAACACATGTAAACAACTCTGGTGAAATAGGATTGTTTAAAATAATTTCTGAAACCGGCATAGCTTCTGGCATAAGAAGAATAGAAGCTGTTACAGGGGAAAGTGCAATGAAATACTTAAATTCAAAAAATGATATGTTAAAAGAAATATCAAGTAAATTGAAATGCTCTGAAAAGGAAGTAATTCATAAACTGGATTTGCAATTTAATGAATTAAAGGCATCTGAAAGAGAAATTCAGCAGTTAAAATTGAAATTAGCAGGAAATGCAGAAACTGATATTTTAAATGGAGTGAAAGTGGTTGGAGGCACAAGCCTTTTTACAGGCGTACTAAAAGAAGCTGATGCCAATGCCCTTAGAGAATTGGGGGATAAAATAAGAAGTAAATATAAAAATTGTCTGGTGGTATTGGGAAGCAGTGTAAATGGAAGAGTCCAACTTGTAGCCATGGCAACTAAGGAAGCAGTAAAAAATGGTATTCATTGTGGGAAAATCATAAGGGAAATTGCATCCATAACTGGAGGAAGTGGAGGTGGAAGACCGGATATGGCTCAGGCTGGAGGAAAGTTACCTGAAAAATTAGGAGAGGCCATAGAAAAATGCAGTATGATTATGGAAAAAAAAGTTAGATAGTATACATTTTATGAAATATGTTTTATAATAGACTTATTAGAACGTTAGCGGGGTGATATATATGAGCAACGACAATACTATTCAGTTTGACATTTCTGAAAGCAAGAAAGCACTGACAAAAGAAATATTAACTGAAGTTTATGATTCGCTAATTAAAAAAGGGTATAATCCGGTAAATCAGTTGGTGGGATACTTGATTTCAGGTGATCCAACTTATATAACAAATTACAATGGAGCAAGGTCATTGGTTAGAAAACTTGAGAGAGATGAAATACTTGAGGAAGTCTTGAAAGCCTATTTAGGCATAAAATAAAAATGTCCTTTTAGGGCATTTTTATTTTAAATATGAGCATAATAATTGAGGAGAGTGAAAATGTGAGAATACTGGGACTGGATATAGGCGATAGGACTATAGGTGTTGCACTAAGTGATCCATTGGGATTTACAGCACAGGGAATTACCACTATAAGGAGAAGAAACGAGGAAAAGGATATTGATGAGCTGAAAGCTGTCTGCAAAAAGTATAATGTAGAACTGATTGTTTCCGGGCTTCCTAAAAATATGAACGGAACACTGGGACCCCAGAGTGAAAAGGTAATAAAATTTTGTAAAACCATAGAAGAATTTATAAAGCTGCCCCTAAAGATGTGGGACGAAAGGTTAACCACTGTTGCAGCCAATAGGGCTATGCTGGAAGGAGACTTATCCAGGGCAAAGAGAAAAAAGATAGTGGATAAAATGGCAGCTACATATATTTTACAGGGGTATTTAGACAGTATTTCAAAATAATTGCTTTTGTAAAGCGGATTTTTAATTTAAGAGGAGTAAAACTTATATGGAAAATAATATTCAAAATTTAGTGCTGGAAGATGAAGATGGGAAAAAAGTTCAATTTGAGGTTGTTACTAAATTGGATATAGAAGACAGGGAATATGTTATTGCAATGCCTGAAGAATGTAAAGAATCAGAGGAAGCCATAGTACTTAAAATAATAGAAGATGAAAATGGAGAAGAAATTTTTGCAACGGTGGAAGATGAAGATGAATTTAATGAGGTTTCAGAAGTATATGAAACTTTATTTCAATAACTGTCCCATTAATATTAAAATTAGGAGCTTCATAAAGTGAAACTTTTAATTTTAATATTAATTGATTTTCAATTGACAATAGTTTTATACTATATTAGACTTATAATATAGAAGTTCTGGAGATATTTTAAATTTAAGTTGAAATGGGGGTATAGTGATGTCAAAGCTTTCCTCTTCAGAAATAGAGAGATTAAAAAATAGCTTAAAGGAAAAGGGGTATAAACTTACACCCCAGAGAAGAGCTGTAGTTGATATTATAATAAGAAATGAGGGTCAGCACTTGACAACGGAAGAGATATATGATCAAGTTAGAGGTGAATGCCCTGAAATTGGCTTAGCTACGGTTTATAGAACAGTACAGCTTCTGGATGATATAGGAGTCATATGCAAATTGGATTTAGATGACGGGTGTAACAGATATGAAATAATACACAAGGAGGAAAACCACCAGCATCATCATTTGATATGCACTAAATGTTCAAAGATAATAGAGGTAACGGATGATCTTTTGGAGCCTTTGGAAAGAAAAATAGAAAAAAAATATGATTTTAAAATTTTAAATCACAGTTTAAAATTTTATGGAATATGCAGCGACTGTAAAAAGTCAGGCAAATATAAATAATAACTGCAATTTGTAATTTGTATATCTATGGAGAACTATTTAGCAGAAAATGTGGGTTCGGTGTATTTTGAAATTTAATATTCATACTGCTTTATGAATTGTTTATTCGTAAGTTACGTATTACTAGTTGTGAAAATAACAAAATAAATTGAATAAGGAGGAAAGATTTTTTGCGAAAGGAAAAAGATAAAGTAAAAATTATTCCATTAGGTGGACTAAGCGAGATAGGAAAGAATATTACAGTGATAGAATATAAAGATGAGATAATAGTGATTGATTGTGGCTTGAAATTCCCAGATGAAGAAATGCTGGGGATTGACATAGTCATACCTGATATCACCTATCTTAAAAAGAATGTAGATAAGGTAAAGGGTATATTTTTAACTCATGGTCATGAAGATCACATAGGAGCATTACCCTATGTGTTAAGGGAGATTAATGTACCGGTATATGGCACTAAATTGACGTTGGGTATTGTTGAATCCAAATTAAAGGAACATAATTTGAATGACGTAGTGGATTTAAAATGCGTAAAGGCAAAAGATGTGATTAAATTAGATAATATGTCCGTGGAATTTATAAGAACCAGCCACAGTATAGCTGATTCCATGGCCATTGCAGTTTTTACCCCTGTGGGGATCATACTGCATACCGGAGATTTTAAAGTGGATTACACTCCTATTGATGGCAGTGTGATTGACTTAGCCAGATTTGCAGAACTTGGTAAAAGAGGAGTAACTGTCATGCTGGCAGATAGTACCAATGTAGAGAGACCTGGATATACTATGTCCGAGAGGACTGTAGGACAGACCTTTCAAAAGTTTTTTGCTGTGGCAAAAAGCAGGATAATAGTTGCAACTTTTGCATCGAATATTCACAGAATACAACAGGTGATTACAGCCGCTGAGAAATATGACAGAAAGGTGGCAATTTCCGGAAGAAGTATGGAAAATATAATGGAAGTAGCCATGAATTTGGGATATATAGACATTAAGAAAAACACACTTATCAATATAGACAATATAAATAAATACCCTGGGAATAAAATAGCTATAATAACTACAGGGAGTCAGGGAGAACCAATGTCGGCACTTTCCAGAATGGCAGCTTCCGAGCATAAAAAGGTAAATATTATTCCAGGAGATACAATAATAATTTCAGCAAACCCTATACCTGGAAATGAAAAATTAGTTTCCGGAGTGATAAATCAATTATTTAAAAAGGGAGCGGAGGTAATATATGAAGCATTGGCAGATGTTCATGTATCCGGACATGCATGTCAGGAAGAATTAAAACTGATGCACACTCTTGTGAAACCTAAGTTTTTTATGCCAGTACACGGAGAATACAGGCATTTAAAGCAGCATGCGGACTTGGCAATGAATCTTGGGCTAAATCCCAATAATGTGGTTATAGCAGACAATGGTGATGTTATAGAGGTTTCCAGAGATTCCATAAGAAAAACTGGAACGGTGGTATCCGGTCAGGTTTTTGTAGATGGACTTGGAGTTGGAGATGTGGGGAATATAGTTTTAAGGGACAGAAGACATCTTTCTCAAGATGGGATACTTACAGTTGTAATTACAATTGAAAAGGAAACGGGTACTGTTATTGCGGGACCTGATATAATATCCAGAGGTTTTGTTTATGTTCGGGAATCAGAGGATTTGATGGAAGAAGCAAGAGAACTTGTACGTGGTGCTTTGAAGAATTGCCAGGAAAAACATATTACAGAATGGTCAAGTATAAAATCCAATGTAAAAGAAGTACTTAGATCATTTCTCTATGAAAAGACAAAGAGAAAACCTATGATATTGCCAATAATTATGGAAATATAATATTGTATTAAATGGGAGAATATTCACAATGAGCATATATGATAAAGCAAGGGAACTTGCAGAAGAACTTAAGAAAACTGATGAGGTGCTGACACTTCAAAAATCCAGTAAAAAAATAGAGGACAATGAGGATTATAAAACAATGCTGGGTGATTTTAGAAAAATTCAGATGGAAGCATATTCAGAACAGGTTCAAAATGGAAGAGTTTCAGATGAGGTTATGAAAAAATTCAAAAGCATGGGAGCTGTAATTTCAGCTAACACCTATGTAAATGAGTATATACAGGCAGAACAAAAATTTAGTATCATGTGGCAGGATATACTGAAGATATTAAATGATGCCATAGGAATAGATTTTTCATTTGAAGAAGATAAAAATAAAGGTAGTATACAGTGAAAACCGTTAACTGATGCTTTATAAAGTTGACTTTTTAATGTTATGATATTAAAATAAATGTGGCAGCTCTAAGATTGGATACAAAAAAGGTATCCAATTTTTTTGAGCGTTTATCGTGTATTTTAATATATTCGATAGGTTAAGTATAAATTGGAGGAGTAAGAATGAATTTATTTACAAGAAATGATATAAGAAATGTGGCAATAATCGCCCATGTAGATCATGGCAAAACTACATTAGTAGATGCACTATTAAGACAGAGCAATATATTTAGGGCAAATGAAAAAGTTGAAGAAAGAGTTATGGATTCAAATGCAATTGAAAAAGAGAGAGGAATTACCATACTTTCAAAGAATACTTCAGTGACCCACAAGGGAATTAAGATCAATATTGTAGATACGCCGGGCCATGCGGATTTTGGCGGAGAGGTAGAGCGTGTACTTGAAATGGTAGATAGTGTTCTATTGGTGGTAGATGCAGCTGAAGGACCAATGCCGCAGACAAAATTTGTTTTAAAAAAGGCATTGGAGTTAAAACTAAAACCAATAGTTGTAATAAATAAAATAGATAAACCAGATGCAAGACCATCTGAAGTTTTAGACGAGGTATTTGATCTGTTTGTAGAATTAGGAGCTAGTGATGAACAGTTGGATTTCAGTGTAGTATACTGTTCGGCAAAGGCAGGATTCGCCAAAAAAGAAATGGAGGATAAATCCACTACTATGGAACCTCTTTTTGATACCATAATAAAAAATGTTTCCGCACCCCAGGGTTATTTGGATATGCCCCTGCAGCTTCTCATAACAACTATAGATCACAATGAATATGTAGGCAGGATAGGTGTGGGTAAAATAACAAGAGGAAGTATAAAGAAAAATGAGCCAGTTGTACTCATAAGAAAAGGAAATAAAGTAGAAAACGTGAAGGTATCCAATCTTTATTTGTATAATGGTTTGAAAAAAGAAGAGGTAAATAGCGCAAAATTAGGTGATATAGTGGCAGTTTCAGGAATCCCTGATATAAATATAGGTGAAACCATAGCTGATGCTTCAAAACCGGAAGCTCTTCCCTTTGTAGCTATAGATGAACCTACGCTAACCATGAACTTTATGGTGAATGATTCACCATTTGCAGGGAAAGAAGGAGATTTTGTAACTTCAAGGCATCTGAGAGATAGGCTGAAGAAAGAACTGGAAACCAATGTGGCACTTAAAGTAGAGGAAACTGATTTAGCGGATTGTTTCAAAGTAAGCGGAAGAGGAGAACTTCATCTTTCGGTTTTAATAGAAACTATGAGAAGAGAAGGCTATGAATTTCAGGTTTCCAAGCCAACAGTTATATTTAAAGAAAAAAATGGGAAAAAATTGGAGCCAATTGAATACCTTACTATAGATGTACCTGAAGAATTCATGGGTGTGGTTATGGAAAAGCTTGGACCAAGAAAAGCTGAAATGGTGAATATGACTTCGGCCATAAACGGATATACCAGATTGGAATTTAGAATACCTTCCAGAGGACTTATTGGATTTAGAAATGAATTTATGACTGATACCAAGGGCAATGGTATAATGAATCATGTACTGGATGGATATGAAGATTACAAGGGAGAAATACCAGGAAGAACAAGGGGTTCACTTGTAGTGTTCGAACCAGGGGTATCTATAACCTATGGACTTTTTAATGCTCAGGAAAGAGGAATTTTATTTATAGGACCAGGCGTGGAAGTATATGAGGGAATGATAGCTGGTGAATGTTCAAGGGCAGATGATATAGAAGTAAATGTATGCAAGAAAAAACATCTGTCCAATACAAGATCATCAGGAGCTGATGATTCATTAAAATTAGTGCCTGTAACTGAAATGAGCCTGGAAAAATCATTGGAATTTATAGCTTCAGATGAATTGGTGGAGATTACTCCCAAAAGTATAAGAATGAGAAAAAAAATATTGAATACAGATTTGAGGAAAAAGGCCATAAGAAGAAAATAGAAAGGGTTGTTGGCGGTGAAAAGAGACTTAAAAAAAAGTATTTTTTTACTCTGCAGTTTGGCTTTAATTATATTAATTGGTGGTATCTTATATTTCTGCTTGCAAAATATAAGATACCCACTTAAATTCAATGAAAAAGAAATAAGTTTTCATGTAAAACAAAAGGAAAGTTTAGATGAAGTTATAGATGACTTAAATGCTGACAAATTTATAAAAAGTCCACTTATGCTAAAATGGTATGCAGATAAACACTTTGGCAGTACCAAGGTAAAGCCTGGAATATATTCTTTTTCAAAAGATATAAACTTGGATGACTTTGTAACCTACTTGGAAAAGGGAATTAAGGATGACAGGCCTGTAAAGGTAATAATACCTGAAGGATATGATATAGAACAAATAGGAAATGTATTAGAAAAAAGGGGAGTAATAACCAGCTCGGATTTTATAAAAAGCTGCAAAGAATACAAACTTCCGGATTTTATAAAAAAGGATTCACAGAGAAGGTATGCCCTGGAAGGGTACCTGTTTCCAGATACATATGATTTTTTAAAGGGAAGCAGTGGGGAGTATATAATTCAGGTAATGTTAAATAGGTTTTCTCAGGTTATAGGTGAAATACAGAAAGATACTGGGAAGCAGTTAAAAGGCCAGGATATGGACAGGGTTATAATAATGGCTTCCATAGTGGAAAAAGAAGTGAAAAGACCTGAGGAAAGAGGAAAGGCAGCTTCTGTATTTTATAACAGGTTAAATAAGGATATGAAGCTTCAATCCTGTGCTACGGTATTGTATGCATTGGGTGTACACAAGAATAAGGTGTATTATAAAGACTTGCAGGTAAGTTCTCCTTATAATACCTATAAAGTGAATGGACTCCCTGAAGGGCCTATATCCAATCCGGGAAAAGGATGTATTATGGCAGCTGTAAATCCAGAAAAAACTAATTATCTTTATTTTGTTTCTAAAAATGACGGAACTCATTTTTTTACAGACAGCAATGAAAAGTTTTTAGATGTTAAAAAAATTACCCAGGGAGAATAACTTTTTTGGAGGTAAAAATGAGCGGTGTTGAGCATGAATATATAAAAGAATATATAACGTCCCTATTGTATGATCATCAGGGAATATTAGGAGAGATGGAAGAGTATGCACTTAAAAATTCCATACCCATAGTGCAAAGAGAAACAGCAGGATTTTTGGAGCTTATGATAAATATAAAAAAACCGCTAAGGGTTCTTGAATTGGGTACTGCTATTGGATACTCTGCTATTTTAATGAGTTTGAGTTCTAATAAAAAAAATCATATAACTACTGTTGAAAGAGATAGAAATATGGTGGAAATTGCTAGAAAGAATATAAAAAAATATAAATTTCAGCAGTGTATAGATATTGTTGAAGGAGATTGTCTGGAGGTACTTGAAAATATAGAGGGACAATTTGATTTTATATTTATAGATGCAGGAAAAGCACATTATAATCATTTTTTACCTTATTGTTTAAAACTTTTAGATGAAGAAGGTATAATAGTGGCAGATAACACATTGTTTAGGGGAATGGTTGCATCAGATGAGCTGGTGGAGAAAAGAAAAATAACTATAGTAAAGAGAATGAGGGAATACTTGAATATCATATCTGACCATAATAAATTTATAACTTCAATTATACCTATAGGAGATGGCATATCTGTTACTATGAGGAGGAATTGAAATGAAAAAACCAGAGCTATTGGCACCTGCAGGCAACCTGGAGAAGTTAAAGACTGCTGTGAACTTTGGAGCAGATGCAGTCTATCTGGGAGGAAGCAGGCTTAACTTAAGAGCATTTGCAGATAATTTTACAGATTATGAACTTATAGAAGGAATAAGGTATGTTCATGAAAGAGAAAAAAAAGTATTTGTAACTGTAAATGTATTTCCGCATAATGATGATTTGGAAGGGCTGGAAGAGTATTTAAAAAAATTATATAAATTAGGCGTGGATGGGATAATTGTGTCGGATCCAGGGATAATAATGACTGCAAGGAAAGTTGTGCCGGATCTGGAATTGCATTTAAGCACTCAAAGCAATAATGTAAACTGGATGTCTGCTATATTCTGGTATAAGCAGGGCATAAAGAGAATAGTTCTTGCAAGAGAACTTTCACTTGAAGAGATAAAACAGATAAGGCATCATTTGCCGGAGGATTGTGAAATAGAAGCTTTTGTTCATGGAGCAATGTGTATGTCCTATTCAGGAAGGTGTATGCTTTCAAACTATATGACAGGAAGAGATTCCAATAGGGGTCAGTGTGCCCAGCCCTGTCGATACAAGTACTATTTAATGGAAGAAAAAAGACCGGGAGAGTATTTCCCTGTGTTTGAAGATGGAGACGGGGATTATATATTAAATTCCAAGGATCTCTGCATGATAGAGCATATTCCGGAATTAATAGAGTCGGGTATAAATTCTTTTAAGATAGAAGGAAGGATGAAAAGTGCATATTATGTGGCTACTGTAGTTAAGGCTTATAGAAGGGCAATGGATTCCTATTTTGAAAATCCTGAGGCATATGTATTTGAAAAGAAATGGTTGGAGGATTTGATGAAGGCAAGTCACAGGACTTATTTTACAGGATTTTATTTCGGAGATACCAATAGTCAGATTTATGACAGTTCCTCTTATATAAGAGATTATGATATAGTTGGCATAGTGAAAAATTATGATGATACTACGGGTACAGTGGTTGTGGAACAGAGAAATAAAGTGTTTAGCGGAGATATGGTAGAGGTAGTTAGTCCAAAGGGAGACAATTTTAACGTATATCTCAGCAATATGAAAAATGAAGAGGGAGAATACATAGAATCTGCTCCTGTGGCCCAAATGATATTTACTGCTGCAGTAAACAGGGGGTTAAAAAAAGGTGATATGCTGATAAAACCTAAAAATATATGAACAAAAACAATAAAATTATAACTCGCTGAATAAAATGCCTTATTTTGGATAGAAATTAGTCTAGATGAGGTGTTTTTTATGTTAAAGATAAACAGAAATGTAATAAAGAAGAGGCAGTATATCCTATTCTGCGTAATTATTTTAGTATTTTCCATATTGTGCTTCAGAATAATAAAATTACAGTATTTTGGAAGTGATAAATTAAGTGTAATGGCAGATTCCCAGTATTCTTATAAAGAGGACTTGACTGATGCAAACTATATTTTATATGACTGCAGCGGAAAACAACTTATAAACTATGATAAAAAATATTATGTGGTAATAGCACCCAGTGTATTTTTAAAAGACAATGAAAATGTGGATTCAGAAAAGATGCTTACTTTAATTTATACTCTTAGAAATTATAACAGTGATTATGATTTATCTAAAGTTGGAGCATTAAATAGCAGTGAAAAACTATATTATGAAGTAGATGTCAGTACTTATAATAAGTTGAAGGATATAACTGGAGTAAATGGGGTTTATACATATATATATTCTCCTATGAGCAAGACAGGAGTATGGAGTATAGAAAATCTTCTTGCAAATTCCAGGAAAACTGAGAATAATCAAATGAAGAATAAAAACTCTTTGGAAATGCAGATATATGAAAAGACAAAGGATAATGAGAAACCTCAGGTTGTGTTTGAAAGAGATGTAGATGGGAAGATAATAGATAAAAGGGTAAATTATCCTGAGAATAATGTGAATGTAAGATTGACTGTGAATAAAAATATACAGGACAAGATAAAAGATATATTAAATAACAGTGAAAATAAGAAGTTTAGTCAAATAGGTGTAGTTTTGATGGAGGCAGATACAGGTAAAATAAAGGCTCTTGTGCAGAAAGATGACAGTAAACCCAATGTAAATATGGGAATTGCAACTAATCATGGCTTTTTTCCAGGCTCCATATTTAAAGTTATAGTAGAGGAAGCAGGTCTTGATAAGGGGAGCATAAGTGTAAATGATAAGTTTACCTGCAAAGGGCTGTATGAGGAAAAAAATGAATCTCATGGTACTTTGACACCAGAGGAAGCATTGACCATATCCTGCAATGATGTATTTGCCCAAATAGGAAATAAAGTGGGATTTAACAATTTTTATGATAATGCGAGAAAACAGGGACTGTTTCAAACAGCTTTGAATTTAGACAGTGAGAAGGCAGGGATGTTTGAGGTGAAAAACCCCAGTTATGCTGACGGAAGCTTATCTCTTGCAGCTATAGGGCAGAATATTAGGATAACTCCAATGGAAGCTATCAGTATACCAAATACGGTGATAAATGATGGAGTATATGTAAAACCATATATATTGGATGCCTATGTAGATGATAAAAACAGTACCATAGAGAAATTTGATACCATAAGTAATTCTGTAATGAAAAAATCTACGGCTCAGGAAATGAAAAAGCAGATGATGAATGTGGTAAAAGATGGTACCGGAAAAACTGCTTATATAGCTGGGATGGAAATTGGGGGAAAAACCGGAAGCACCCAGAGGATAGAATTGACAGGCAAAAATAAATCTGCAGAAGAGCATTCTGATGGATGGTTTGTAGGATTTTTCAAATCAGGCGGGAAGTATTATTCCATGGTTGTATTTGTTAAGGATATAGATAAAGATAGTGAAAGCGGGGGAAATACTGCGGCTCCGATTTTTAAAGATATAGTTTTAAATATACAGCAATACTTGAATTAAAATTGTCTGTTGTTTATGAAAAGTTAATTAAATTTATTTATATATGCACTTTTTGAAAAAGCTGCTCATAGTATATTAATAAGCACTATTAGGAGGAGCAGCCCGTGTTTATAACAAGTTACTTATTAGATATTATTGGGAATGTAGTATTCATGACAGCTTATGTCACAAATAATAACTCATTTCCCCAACCTCTAAGTGATGAAGAAGAAGCATATTATTTAAGAAAATTAAAAGAAGGAGATCTACTTGCTAAAAGTATTTTAGTGGAGAGAAATTTGAGACTGGTAGCACATATTGTGAAAAAGTATTCATATCCTGGAAAAGAAGTGGATGATTTAATTTCTATTGGAACCGTGGGACTAATCAAGGCAATAGACTCTTTTGACGGCTCCAAAGGGACTAGGTTGGCAACATATGCGGCAAAATGTATAGAAAATGAAATACTAATGCTTATAAGAAATAATAAAAAAATTAGAAATGAAGTGTATCTTCAGGATCCCATAGGTGTGGATAAAGAGGGAAATGAAATATCTTTAATGGATGTCCTGAGCAGCGATGAGGATTCCATAATTGAAATCGTAGAACAAAAAATACAGGTGAAAAAATTGTATTCTAAAATAAATACGTGTTTGTCCCAGAGAGAAAAGAGTGTTGTAGAAATGAGATATGGGCTTTTAGAGGGAAAGCCTAGAACTCAAAGGGAAATAGCAAAAATACTTGGGATATCCAGATCCTATGTATCAAGGATTGAGAAAAAGGCATTGAAGAAGTTATATAAAGAGTTAAATTACTGGGCAAAATAATTTTAGCGGAAAATACAAACATAAAACTTTTAATAAATTCCATGGTATATGTCATCGTATTTTGATTTATAAAAGACTCTGGTAAATTTATAAATGGTATGTACATGGAATTTATAATATCTTTCCATTCCATAATTTTTAGTTTTATAATGGGGTTCTGAATTTATTAAATAATTTTTATGTAAATAAAAAAATATATAAAAAATAAAAGGTAGATGACGAATATAGATAAAGAGAGCTTTACATAGAAAGCTTTATTTCTGATTTAAATTGAAATGGTAAATCTTGTTTGAGAGCAGGATTTATTTGGAAACGAATACCTGAGAAAGGGGATCTTAAAATGGTAGTACTTCAAGATCTATTAAAAGAAACTATTAAAGAAAATGCATCGGATTTACATCTAACAGTTGGGACACCTCCAGTTATAAGAATAAATGGTGAGCTTAAGAGACTGGGAAAGGAAAAACTTCAGCCGGCGGATACTGAAAAATTTTCCAGGGAGATATTGAAAGAGGATTATGAAAGATACAATAAGAAGGGAGAGGCCGATATATCTTTTTCAATACCGGGACTTGGAAGATTCAGAGTAAACTTATTTAAACAAAGGGGAAGCTGTGCTGTTGCAATAAGGGTTATAGGTTTAAAAATACCTACTTTAAATGAACTTAAGCTTCCAGATGTAGTAAAAAAACTTTTAGATTGTAAAAGGGGATTAATTTTAGTAACAGGAGCCACAGGCTCAGGAAAAAGCACTACCTTGGCAGCTATGATAAATGAGATTAATTTTACTAGAGCTGCAAATATAATAACTCTTGAAGATCCAATAGAATATTTACATAAACACAATAAATCTATAATAAGTCAAAGGGAAATAGGCAGGGACTCTCTAAGCTATGCCAATGCATTAAAATCAGTGCTTAGGGAAGATCCAGACGTGATTTTGGTGGGAGAAATGAGGGATCTTGAAACCATAGCTATTACCATTACTGCAGCTGAAACAGGGCATTTAGTGTTTTCCACTTTACACACCACAGGCACTGCTAAGACTATAGAGAGGATTGTAGATGTATTTCCACCGTATCAACAGCAGCAGATAAAAATACAGCTGGCAGCGGTACTAAAGGGTGTAATATGCCAGCAGCTCATACCTAAGCTGGATGGCAAGGGCAGAATACCGGCAATTGAGGTTATGGTTGCAACTACAGCTATTAAGAATATGATAAGAGAGGGGAAAACCTATCAGATAGAATCTTCAATGCAAACTGGAGTAAAATATGGAATGAAGACTATGGACATGTCACTGGCGGAACTTTATAGAAATGGGCTCATATCCTATGAGTCTGCCATGGCCTATGCTGTTGACAACAATATGCTTTCTAGAATAATTTCTCTGTAGAATTAAATGTAAAGGGATAGAGTGATGAGTCTATCCCTTTTTATATATTATTTTAAATTGCTATAGTAATTAAATTTTATTTGTGCTAAAATAGCTTTGAATTAGGGGGGATTAAAGTGAGCATTTTCAAAGAATTAATTCATGATGTCTCTCGTGTTTTAACCTATGCAGTTTATATAATATCAATGTATTACTTATGCATATCATTTTTTGGCGTACTTAGAAAAAAGGATACTAAAGAGATAAAACCAAAAAGAAGTTTTGCATTGATTATAGCAGCTCACAATGAAGAGATTGTAATTGGTGATATTATAGAGAGCTTAAAAGCACTGGATTATCCTAAAAAATTATATGATATTTTTGTAATTGCCGATAATTGCACGGATAAAACTGCGTTGAAAGCAAGAAAAAAGGGAGCTTATGTGTATGAAAGAAATAGCACGGGAAAACGTGGCAAGGGGTATGCACTTGAGTGGATGTTTGATAAAATTTTTAATATGGAGAAAAACTATGATGATATTGTAATATTTGATGCGGATAATCTTGTTCACAAGGACTTTTTAAAGGAAATGAATAAACAGCTTTCCAAGGGATATAAAGTTGTTCAAGGTTATCTAGACAGCAAAAACCCTGGTGATACTTGGATTACAGGCAGTTATTCAATAGCATTTTGGACCAATAATAGGATGTTTCAGCTGGCAAGGAGTAATCTAGGACTATCAGCTCAATTGGGAGGAACGGGTTTTTCAATAGATACGGACATTTTGAAGAAACTAGGATGGGGTGCTACATGTCTTACAGAAGATTTGGAATTTACCTGCAAGCTGATATTACATGGGTATAAGGTAGGCTGGGCCCATGATGCCATAATATATGACGAAAAACCACTTACTCTGCTGCAGTCCTGGAATCAGAGGAAAAGATGGATGCAGGGATTTACGGATGTATCCAGCAGGTATTTTTTTAAACTTATAAAAGAGTCCATAAGAAACTGTAATTTTATATTGATGGATTGTGCTCTTTACAGCATTCAACCCATAATAACGGTGCTTATAGGAATTTCAGCTGTGAGCGGTGGAGTTCAGTACATCATGAAAACATTCAATTTAATATCTAATTTTAATACAATTGTATACTCTATCAATTTTGACCTGTTTACTGTATCTATGATACTGCTTTCAATACTACAGTTTGTGTACACTCCATTTATATTGATTTTGGAGAAAAAGTTAAATTTTAAAACATTTTTGTATTACATAATATATCCATTGTATGCCATTACCTGGTTTCCCATTTCACTTCTAGGCATAATGGGTAAAAACAATAAAGAGTGGAATCATACTATCCACAGCCGAAGTGTAAAGATAAAAGATTTAGAAAAAGCTAATTGAAAATAAATAGGTTTTATCAAGGAAAGGGCTGTAAGTCTTTTCCTTTTATTTTATGTTATAGAAAGAATAAATCAATATTATTTAACTGTATTTGAGATTTTATTGAAATGTGATAAAATATAAGAGGAAAATTAGACTTTTTGTGGAATATATATTTTTAATGGTTCTCTTTATACAAAGGAGGGAAATATTTTAATGAATGAATATATAGTCGGTATAGATATAGGTTCCTCTAATATTTGTGCTGCTGCTGGAAAAATGGACAAATATGCTGAAGTACAGATAATGGGCATAACTTCTTCAAAATGCAGTGGTGTAAAAAGAGGAATAGTTGTAGATATAGATAGTACATCGGAATCTATAAAAGAATGCGTAAGTTCACTGGAAAGAATGGTGGACACGAAAATAACTGAAGCCTATATATCTCTACCAGGGGGAATAAGTGAGCTTATTTGGAATAAGGGAGTAGTTGCAGTATCTTCAGAAGATCGTGAAATAAAGAAAAATGATGTAAAAAGAGTTTTAAAAGCATCTAAAATAATTACCATTCCCAACGATAAAGAAATAATAGGGGTAATACCTCAACAGTACATAATTGACGGCTATGATAAGATAAAAGATCCTATAGGTATGAGCGGGTTAAGATTAGAGGTAGATGCACAGATAATACTTGCCCAATCAACTGTAGTAAATAATATTTTTAAAAGTGTAAATAAGGCTGGAATAAGAGTACTTGGAGTAGTATTTGAGCCTATAGCTATATCCGGTGTAGTATTGAAAGAAGAAGAAATTCAAAGAGGTATAGTTCTTATGGATATTGGTTCAGAATCCATAAACATTTATGTTTATGAAGGTGGAGAGTTAAGAAGTATAAGCACTTTACCTTTAGGTGGAAATATTATAACCAATGATATTGCGGTGTGTCTCAAAATTCCCGTTTCAGAAGCAGAAAAGCTTAAGATAAAGTATGGAAGTGTTGGCTCAGGTTCACTTAAGGATAATTTTAAAATAGAAATAAATGCCAATTATAATAATAAGGTAAAGGTTGATTATAATATCTTAAATCAGGTTATAGAAGCTAGGGTTGAAGAGTTATTTTTACTAATAAATAAAGAAATAAGATTATCTGAGTATTATGACAAGCTTTCCGGAGTAGTAATGGTGGGTGGTGGTATGGCACTGATAAATGGTGTAGTGGAGATTGGCAAAAGTATTCTGGGAAAACCTGTAAGAATTGGAATCCCTAAGTATATAGGGGCAGCAAGTCCATTGTATGCTACAGCAGTTGGAGTAGTAAGGGACGTTTCAAATTCTATGAAACTTAAAAATACCATGGATATGAGTCCAACTAAAAATGATAATTTACCTGATTATAAAAAAATAATTGAAGATGAAGAAGAAACGAAAAGGGAAGATAAGAGCAATAGATTTATATCAAAAATAAAAGATTTTTTTACGGATTTTTTTTAATAAAGGAGGTAGAGGTATTGTGTTAGATTTCGATGTTGATGTTCAGCAGTTTGCTCAGATAAAAGTAATAGGATGTGGTGGCGGAGGAAACAATGCTGTAAATAGAATGATAAAAGAAGGATTAAAAAATGTTGAATTTATAGCTATAAATACAGATAAACAGGCACTGATGCTTTCACAGGCATCACAAAAAATACAGATAGGAGATAAACTTACCAAAGGTCTTGGGGCAGGAGCCAATCCAGAGATAGGACAGAAGGCTGCAGAAGAAAATAAAGATGAAATATCTCAGGCTATAAAGGGAGCAGATATGGTATTTATTACAGCTGGCATGGGTGGGGGAACTGGTACCGGAGCAGCACCTATAATTGCAGAGCTGGCTAAATCTATGGGAATACTTACTGTAGGTGTAGTTACCAAACCTTTCCCCTTTGAAGGCAGAAAGAGAATGCTGCATGCAGAAATGGGAATAAAAAATTTGAAGGAAAAAGTAGATACACTGGTTACCATTCCAAATGAAAGACTTCTTTCCGTAGTGGATAAAAAAACCACTTTAATGGAATCTTTTAAATTTGCCGATGATGTTTTAAGACAAGGTGTACAAGGTATATCAGATTTAATTACTATACCTGGACTTGTAAATCTGGACTTTGCAGATGTAAGAACAATTATGATAGATAAGGGTCTTGCACATATGGGTGTAGGAAAGGGAAATGGTGATAACAGGGCTCAGGATGCGGCAAAACAGGCAATATCAAGTCCTCTGCTGGAAACTTCAATAGTTGGTGCTACCGGGGTGCTTTTAAATATAACCGGCGGGCAGGATCTTGGGCTGCTGGAAATAAATGAAGCAGCTGAAATAGTTCAAGAAGCAGCAGATCCTGATGCAAACATAATCTTTGGAGCCGTTATAGATGAGGATATAAAGGATGAAATAAGGATTACTGTAATAGCAACGGGTTTTGAATCGGATAAAGGAGAAGTTAAAAGAGAGGCATCTTCCAAAACAGACACAGATGTTTCTAACCCTACAGGTATAAGAAATAGTAGAAATGAAGCAGCTGCTTCTGTAGAATACGAAAAATTCAATGAGAATAACCTAGAAATACCTGCTTTTTTAAGAAGGCAGAAAAAGTGAGAAAATCACAGCTGGCAAACTAATGTCAGCTGTGATTTTTTATTTAGCTGAAAATTTCAAGTGGTAAAAATCATATAGGAATAAAAGGAAATTTTGTGACATATTATAGAAGATAAAAATATTAGCAAAAATTAAGAAATGACAAAATTTTGAAATACATAGGTATATAATTAAAAGCAAATACAGGAGATAAGGGTGGAGGTGATTGCATATTTGGTTGTATATATAGACTTGCTAATCTTAATAAATTTAACAGTGGACTTTTTCTTGTTATACATTACTGGCAGAACTCTCAAATTAAAAATGAGATTTGGATTTATGTTTCTAGCAGCAGCCATGGGGAGTATTTATACAATTACGCTGGTTTACCCAAGTTTGAGCTTGTTTTCCGCCTTTTATTTCAAAATCATAGTTTCAATTGTATTGGTTTATGTTTCTTTTGGCAATAGAGGTTTTATGGTTAATCTGAAAATATTATCGGTATTTATTCTCTATTCAATGCTGCTGGCGGGGTTATGTATATTTATTCAATATAGCATATATTCTTATGTGGATGGCCCTATTATAATCAATTTTCCATATCAATGGCTTTTTACTTCACTTATGCTATTGTATATAACTATTGACAGATTAGTGGTTTATGTCAAAGACAGAAACAATCTGTATACACTAGTCTACAATGTGGATATTGTATTCAAAAATAAATGTAAAACAGTTAAGGCTTTCCTGGATACTGGAAATGAACTCAGGGAACCGGTAACTAATTTACCAGTAATAATAGTTGAAAAATCTGTACTTGAAAACATAAATTTAGAAGGGGTATGTGAATTCTATATACCTTATAGGGTTATAAATGGTGCCTGTGGAAAGCTTCAAGGTTTTAAGCCTGATATAATAAAAATAGATTTGGGAGAAGAAGTTAAATACAGGGAAGTTATAATTGCCATTTGCCAGGAAAAATTAAGTAAACTTGGTGATTATCATGCTCTTTTATCCAGAGGAGTAATGTAATGGTCACAATTATATAAATAGTAAAAAACAATTGATAGTGGAGGATAATTATGCTTAAGTTAAAAATGTTATTGAACAGGATACTGGTGAAATTTAAATTTGTAATAAGAGATATATATTATATAGGCGGCAATGATGTACTGCCACCGCCTCTGAGTAAAAAGGAAGAAGAAGAATTGGTTTCAAAATTGGTTTCAGGAGACGAAAAGGTAAGGTCTACGCTTATAGAAAGAAACCTTCGATTAGTAGTTTACATAGCCAGAAAATTTGAAAACACAGGGGTAAATGTGGAAGACTTGGTGTCAGTGGGAGCTATAGGACTTATAAAAGCAGTAAATACCTTTAATCCCGAAAAGAAGATAAAATTAGCTACTTATGCATCCAGGTGCATAGAAAATGAGATACTTATGTATTTGAGGAGAAACAGCAAGGTAAAGGCGGAAATCTCCTTTTATGAACCTCTAAATGTGGACTGGGATGGCAATGAATTACTGCTTTCTGATATTTTAGGCACTGATAATGATGTGGTATATAATTTTATAGAAGATGAGGTAGATAGGCAGCTTTTGGTTATTGCCATGAAAAAATTAAGTGACAGGGAAAAGGAAATAGTAAATTTGAGATTTGGATTGAATGGCAAAAAAGAAAGAACTCAAAGAGAAGTTGCGGATTTGCTGGGTATATCACAGTCCTATATTTCCAGACTTGAAAAGAGAATAATAAAAAGATTAAAAAAGGAAATAAATAAAATGTTGTAAGGTTGTCTTTAGTATAAAATCCGGCCTCTTAGTAAATACTTAAAATGCTATATATTCTAAAGGGGCTGATTACATGATAATTAATAAGGTTGAGATTTGCGGCGTAAATACATCAAAATTGCCAGTTCTAAAAGGAAAGGAAATGAAAGAACTTTTAATAAAAATGCAGCAAGGGGACAATAGTGCCAGAGAAAAATTTATAAAAGGCAATTTAAGATTGGTGTTAAGTGTAATACAGAGGTTTAACAATAGGGGAGAAAACGTAGATGATCTATTTCAAGTAGGATGTATAGGACTTATGAAAGCTATTGACAACTTTGATTTAAGTCAAAATGTTAAATTTTCAACTTATGCAGTTCCTATGATTATAGGTGAGATAAGAAGATACTTGAGGGACAACAACTCAATAAGAGTAAGCAGATCACTGAGAGACATTGCCTATAGAGCACTTCAAGTTAGAGATAGATTAATAAGAGAAAATAACAAGGAGCCAACTATATCTCAAATAGCTAAAGAATTACAAATACCTAGGGAAGAAGTGGTATTTGCATTAGATGCAATTCAAGATCCGGTATCTTTATTTGAACCCATATATCATGATGGAGGAGATGCTATTTATGTAATGGATCAGATAAGTGATACTAAAAATGTAGATGAAAATTGGCTTGAAAATATAGCTATAAAGGAAGCCATGAAAAAATTAAATAACAGAGAAAAATTGATTCTTAATTTGAGATTTTTTGATGGCAGAACTCAAATGGAGGTGGCAGATGAAATAGGAATATCTCAAGCTCAAGTATCTAGACTGGAAAAGACTGCATTAAGGCATATGAGGAATTATATATAAAAGCTAAATATATGGTAAGTTGAATTTTATGTTTTATAAAAAAGGATGGAGGGGTGTACATACATGGATATGGAAGGTGATTTATTTTCCTTGACTAATTTAAAGGATATGGAAATTATAGATGTAAACACCGGTACAAAATTGGGGTTTATAAAGGATTTAAAGATAGACTGTGATGAACACAGGATAATATCTGTTGTTTTGCCTTCTCAGACTTCTAAAATATCCTTGTTTAGCAAAAATGAAGATATAGAAGTACCTTGGGAAAATATAAAAAAGATAGGGGTAGATGTAATTTTAATAGATGGAGAAAAATTGGCAGACAAAGTTTAAAAAGTTCTATATTGTCTAAATAAAGTTATAGCGTAAGCTGTAATAATTAAAATAACCAGTAGAATCTTCAGCAAAAAGGTGTATAATTACTTATATATTATATTATACAAAGGACGTGAATTAAGGTGAAATGCCCTTATTGTGGATATGGAGAAAGTAAGGTAGTGGACTCTAGATCTACAGATGATGATATGGCTATAAGGAGACGAAGAGAGTGTTTGAACTGTAATAAAAGGTATACTACTTATGAAAAAATTGAAAACGTACCATTGTTAGTCATAAAGAAGGATATGAATAGAGAGTATTTTGATAGGAATAAAATATTGAACGGACTTATAAAAGCATGTCAAAAGCGACCTGTTTCAAGAAAACAAATTGAGAGCATAGCAGATGAAGTGGAGAAAAAAGTAAATAATAAAATGCTTACGGAAATAAGCTCTTCTGAAATAGGAGAAATGATTATGGAGAGCTTAAAAAAGGTGGATGAAGTATCTTATGTAAGATTCGCATCTGTTTACAGACAATTCAAGGATATAAATACTTTTATGGAAGAGATAAAAAATCTTATTTCAAATAAATAAAATGGTATGCATATGTATACCATTTTATTTATGTTAAATTTGAGTTAAGAATGTTAAGCTTTTAAATATATTTCCAGTTATCATTAAATGATGTTAAAATATATTTAAAGTATTTTATATAAAGTGATTTATAGGTTCAGGCGGAGCTTGTTCATAAGGGATGCTTTTTGTACCTGAACCTTATTAACAGTATTCTTAGTGCTTTTAGCGCTTAGAATACGTTATTCTTTAGGGGAAGAACTTATCCAGCGGGGGCAGCAGCAGTGCTTATCCTCCACATTATCAAGTGGGGGTGTTTAGCAATGGAAGCAGCCTTCGAATAAAATTAATTTGGAGGGTAATATGAAAAAAATTTCGATTGGACCATATGAATTTATAAGTGTAGATCTTAAAGGAGCAAAAGCAGTATTTTCCACATCTAAGGGCGACTTGAATTTTAATAAGGCAGAGGATGAAGGAAGAAAAAATATTGAAAACCTAAAAAACTGGTTTAAATTAAAGAATGTAGGGTATTTGAATCAGGTACATGGATGTAAAGTTATTGATTATAATAATAATATGGAGGATGGAGATGGCATAATTACAAATAAGCCCTATACGGCTGTAGGAGTTTTTAATGCGGATTGTGTTCCGGTACTTATATATGATGAAAAAGAAAAAGTAATAGCTGCAGTTCACAGTGGATGGAAGGGAACACTAGCGTGCATTGTTTCTAAATCAATTGAAAAACTTAAAAGAGATTTTAAAAGTAAACCGGAGAATTTGCAGGTATGTGTAGGACCTCATATTCACAGTTGCTGTTATGAGGTGGGAGAAGAATTGATAGATAAATTTAAAAATTCATCTTTTTACAGAGGTAAAGATATATCTGAGGGTATAAATTTGGATTTAAAAAAGTGCATATTGTATCAACTACAGGAAAAAGGAGTTAAAGAAAAAAATATAAATTATCTGGATATCTGTACGGCATGTAATGATGAATTCCAATTATATTCCTACAGAAGAGATAAAAATACGGGAAGAATGTTTTCATTTATTTATTTGAATCCACTTGCTGAAGAGGACTAACAGTTGTATAATGCAGCTTGTTAATAATCATTAACTGTATCACGGAGGTGCAATATTATGTCACAGAAAAAAATATTGATAGTAGATGATGAAGAACATATTTGTGAACTTATTGGATTTAATCTTAAGAAGAATGGATATAAGGTTGTTGTGGCAGGTGATGGATTAAATGGATTAAAGATTGCAAAAAAAGAAAAACCTGATCTTATTTTGCTGGATGTTATGCTCCCAGAGTTAGATGGTTATGAGGTTTGTAAAGAAATAAGAAAGGACAGTGCTGTCATATCTTCCACACCTATAATAATGATAACTGCCAGGGGAGAGGAGTTTGACAGAGTATTGGGTCTTGAACTTGGAGCAGATGATTATATAACAAAACCTTTTTCTATAAGAGAGCTTATAGCCAGGGTTAAAGCCGTTCTCAGGCGGACTGACATAAAGGTTGTAGATAAAAATTATAAATTTGGGGATATAAGTGTAGATTTTGAAAAGCATGAAGTCATCAAGAATGGGAACAAGGTGGAGTTGACACTGAAGGAATTTGAACTTTTAAAAATACTTGTAGAAAACAAGGGAAGGGTTATGACCAGGGATTTTTTGCTGGATAAGGTATGGGGATATGAATATGTTGGAGAAACTAGAACCATAGATGTACATATAAGGCATTTGAGACAAAAAATAGAGGCTCAGGATAGTAAGCCCAAATACATAGAAACCATTCGCGGCATTGGTTACAGATTCAATCCGGAGGAATAAGCGGTGATGGTGATAAGATGAAAAAAAAATTGATGATCTCCATGTTGTGTACCCTTATATTCAGTATGTTTATAACCACCTTATTGTTTGTAGTTATTGAAAATCGTGAGTATATTGAAAATATGGAACAGACTTTGAAATTAAATAATCAAATTATAATAGACGTAATAAAATATCAGATATCAGAGAATAAAAGCAGTTTTTCTGTAAAAAAGTTTAAAAATACAATTATAAGAGAGACTCTTATAGATAAAAGTGGGAAGGTGATCAGCGATTCAGTAGCTTCAGAGGGAAGTATGGGCAATCACAATTCAAGAAAAGAAATACAGGAAGCCAGAAGAAATGGAACGGGTTATGATATTAGGCTCAGTGATACTACAAATAAGAAAACATTGTATTTTGCCACTGTATTTGGAGATGGCTACATAATACGAAGTGCACTTACCATGAAGGCAATTAAAGGGTTTGAAAGCAATTACCTTAAATATTATATAATTATAATGATTTTTTCCATATTGCTTTCGGTGTTGTTTGCGGAAAAACTTTCAAAATCAATAGTCAGACCTATTGAAAAGCTCCAGCACGCTACTTCCAGTATAGCTAGTGGAAATTTTGGCAACAGGGTGAGAATTAAATCCAGTGACGAGATAGGGCAGCTTGCTAAAACTTTCAATAATATGGCTGATAAACTTCAGATTACACTGGAGGATTCAGTGGATAAGCACAATAAGCTGGAGGCCATACTTAAAAGTATGGACAGCGGTGTAATAGCTGTGGATATGGATTACAGGATAATAATGATAAATCCCTATGCAAAGAGGATATTTGGAATCCATAAAGATATAATAGGAAAAGACCTGATGGATGAAATAAGGGATTTTGAATTGGAGGATGTATTTAAAAGTGAAGAGGACAATTACAGGGAGATTAAAATACTCTGGCCCAGAGAAAAAATTTTAAGGATAAAGAGAGCCTACATTATTAATGGAAGTAAAAGAATAGGAAAGGTGGCCGTAGTGCAGGATATAACTGATATGAAAAAATTAGAAAATATGAGATCCCAATTTGTAGCCAATGTTTCTCATGAGCTGAAAACACCTCTTACTTCCATAAAGGGATTTGCGGAAACGTTAAAATATGTGGAAGATGAAGAGGATAAGAATAGGTTTTTAAATATAATAGACGATGAGGCGGACAGACTTACCAGATTGATAAATGATATTTTGACACTGTCACATATAGAAAACAATGAAATGGATGAATCTGTAATAATAGAAGCAAATCACATAATAGAGGATATATGCTGTATGATGAAAGCTTCCGCAGAAAAAAAACATATAGAAATCCAAAAAACACTATGTGAAGCACCAAATATAGCGGGGGATCCGGATAGGTTCAAGCAGATGGTTATAAATTTAATAGATAATGCAGTAAAATATACTGATAATGGAGGAACAGTCAAGGTTAGCACAGATGTTAGTGATGGCAGTTATTTAATCTCTGTGGAAGACAATGGAGTGGGAATTTCAGAAAAACATCAGGAAAGGTTATTCGAAAGGTTTTATAGGGTGGATAAAGCTAGATCTAGAAGTGCAGGAGGAACTGGATTGGGACTTGCTATAGTAAAACATATAGTTTTGGGATTTGATGGAACTATAGAACTTGAAAGTGAAGTTGGAAAAGGCAGTAGGTTTACGGTAAGAATTCCCGTAGATTCAAATAAAAATTTAGATACATGATCAAAAAAGACAGCATTTAAATAAAATTAAAGCTGTCTATTTTTGTATGTTAATTTTAATTAACGTTAATATAATAATACATTAACGTTGGTGGGATATTATAAATAATGTAGTAATCAGCAAGAAATGTTACATATTAAATTTTGAGGAGGTCTATAGCGTTATGAGAAAAAAAGGTTTTAGAGGCCTTATACTAGCCATAGCTGTTGTGTTGGCAACAGGAGCTCTTGCAGGCTGTGGCGGAAGTAAAGGTAATAGCAGTGAAGGAAACACTACAAATGATAGTAGCAAGAATATATCAGGTTCTATAACACTTGCAGGATCCACAGCACTTCAACCTCTGGCAGAACAAATTGGAAAGACATTTTCACAAAAAAATACCAAGGCCACAGTTAATGTACAAGGAGGAGGAAGCGGCACGGGATTGAATTTAGCACTTCAGGGAACTGCAGATATAGGAAATTCTGATGTAACGGCAGAATCAAAATTGGATGCAAGCAAGGCAAAACAGCTTGTTGACCACAAAGTTTGTGCTATAGGATTTGCAGTAGTGGTAAACCCTGATGTAAAAATTGATGATTTAACAAAAGATCAGATACAGAAAATATTTACCGGGGAGATTACAAACTGGAAGGATGTAGGGGGAGATGACATGAAAATAAATGTAATAAACAGAACTAAGTCATCTGGAACAAGGGCTACATTTAAAGATACGGTAATGGGCGGAAAGGATGAAAAAGAAGGTCTTGGCACAACTCAGGATTCAAATGGGAATGTGGAAAATGCCATTAAGACAACAGATGGATCAATAAGTTATTTAGCACTTTCATATTTGACAGATGCAGTTAAAACAAATGTGAAAGCCCTGAAAATAGAAGGAGTGGAAGCTAATTCCTCAAATATAATTGCAAAAAAATATCCCTTCTGGTCTTATGAACACATGTATACAAAAGGAGAGGCAAAAGGTGTGGCAAAAGCTTATATAGATTATGTACTCAGCAGTGAAAATACAGATACAATAAAGAAACTTGGATATATACCAATGAGTGATATGAAATAAAAAATATTTCTTTAGATGTTTGTTTTGGCTGACTGTAGAAACAGTCGGCCATTAAAATATAATGTTGAGGTTGGTGAATATGGGCAAAAAATTATTCTGGAAGAAAATGAAGAATGAATATATAGGAAGAGGATTTGCAACACTCTGCGGTGTTATAATAATAATTCTTACCTTGAGCATAATAATTTTTATAACTTCAAAAGGCATAGATACCTTTGTAAAGAGAGGATATCCTGTAACAGAATTTCTGTTTACATCCAGGTGGATTCCCGATAGCAGTAGTCCTAAACTTGGTGCTGCTATATTTTTTGCAGGTTCTATATTGGTTTCCATAGGAGCAGTTATAATAAGTGCACCAATAAGTATAACCCTGGCTGTATTTATGCATTATATATCCCCTAAAATAGGTTCCAGGATATTACAGCCCTCCCTGGAATTATTTGTAGGTATACCCTCAGTGGTATATGGATGGGTTGGCTTCAGCGTACTCCTTCCGTTTTTGAAGAGGAGCTTTGGCGGTATTGGATTTAGCTTAATTGCAGGAATATTGGTGCTTAGTATTATGATATTGCCGACTATAGCAAGTATATCGGCGGATGCAGTAAAAACCATTCCCAAAGCTTATACGGAAGCATCCTATGGGCTTGGTGCAACTAGATGGCAGACCATATCCAGAGTAATAGTTCCTTCAGCTAAAAATGGAATACTTACAGGAGTGGTCCTGGGGCTTGCCAGGGCTTTTGGAGAAGCTCTTGCAGTGCAGATGGTAATAGGCAATACAATAAAATTTCCCAAAGATCTTTTGAGCCCTACAGCTACATTGACAAGTATTTTAACCATGGATATGGGAAACACTGTATCTGGAACTGCATGGAATGATGCACTGTGGTCTTTGGCATTGTTTCTTTTAATAATTTCATTTATGTTTATTTTAGTAATAAGGGCTATAGGAAGAAGGAGTGAAATAAAATGATGAATGCCAAAATAAAAGACAAAGTTTGGACCGGAGTTTTTTATGGTATAGCATTTTTGGTAATAGCGCTTCTGGCTGCCTTGATAGGGTATATATTGTTTAAGGGAATAGGATTCTTTAAGCCCTCTTTTTTATTTGGAAATGAAAAATTTGGAGAAGCAGGAGGAGGAATAGGATCTCAGCTTTTCAACTCCTTTTATATGCTTTTGGTGGCACTTTTAATAAGTGTACCTTTTGGGATAGGAGCCGGTATATATCTGGCTGAATATGCTAAAAAAGGTATGTTTTTAAATGCAATTAGGTTGTGTATAGAGACTATGGCCTCCCTTCCATCTATTGTAGTTGGATTGTTCGGGCTTCTTATATTTGTAAATATCACCCAATGGGGATTTACCCTTTTATCAGGAGCTCTTGCCATATCGGTTTTAAATTTGCCCGCTTTGACCAGGGTAAGTGAAAACGCCATAACTGCAGCGTCATTTTCTGTAAAAGAAGCAAGTCTCGGACTTGGCGCAACAAGGTGGCAGACTATATCAAAAGTTGTTCTTCCATCGGCAATACCACAAATTTTAACAGGCATAATACTTGCAGCAGGCAGGATATTTGGAGAGGCAGCAGCTCTTTTATATACAGCAGGCATGAGTGCTCCTAAATTAAATTTTTCATATATAAGTCTAATAGATAAGGGGTCGGCATTTAGCGTAATGAGACCGGCAGAAAGTCTGGCGGTATATATATGGAAGCTTAATTCAGAGGGAATGGTGCCTGATGCAGCACAAATAGCCAACAAGGCTTCTGCAGTTCTGGTGATCATGGTACTGTTATTTAATTTTTTAGCACGAATAATAGGCAAAAAAATATATGAATCCTATACAGGTAAAAAATAGGGAGGAGAACTAATGTATATAATACAGACTGTAAATCTTGATTTATATTACGGAGCTGTTCAAGCTCTTAAAAAAGTGAATTTAAGTGTTGAAAAAAATTCAGTTACAGCGCTGATAGGACCTTCTGGATGCGGAAAATCCACATTTTTGAGAACTTTAAATAGAATGAACGATTTAATAGATTCAGTTAGAATTGAAGGAAAGGTACTATTTGAGAATAAGGATATATACAGTGATTATGATGTGATAGATTTGAGAAAGAGGATTGGAATGGTGTTTCAAAGTCCTAATCCCTTTCCAATGTCCATATATGACAATGTAGCATATGGTCCCAGGATACACGGAATAAAAAATAAAAATGAACTGGATGGGCTGGTGGAAAATAGTTTAAAGGGTGCAGCTATATGGGATGAGGTTAAAGACCGATTAAACAGAAATGCATTAGGACTTTCAGGAGGACAGCAGCAGAGGCTCTGCATAGCCAGAACTCTTGCAGTTGAACCGGATGTGCTTTTAATGGATGAACCTACATCTGCACTTGATCCTATATCTACTCTTAAAATAGAGGAACTTATGGATATATTAAAGAAAAAATATACTATAATAATAGTGACACATAATATGCAGCAGGCAGGAAGGATATCTGATTATACTGCTTTCTTTTTAAATGGTGAAGTTGTTGAAGATGATAAAACTGAAAAAATTTTCTATAAACCAAAGGATCAGAGAACAGAGGATTACATTACGGGAAGATTTGGATAAAATTTATTAATAATTTAAAAGAGGTGATGGATTATGACAAGAAAAGCATTTGATTATGCATTAAAGGAAATTCATAATGATGTGCTTAGAATGGGAAGTATAGTTGAAAAACAAATTCACCAATGTATAGAGTCGCTGGTAAATCAAGATGAAGAATTAGCTATGCAAACTATAAAGAATGATGATTTGGTAGATGATTTGCAAAAGAAAATAGAAGATAAATGTATAAAGGTTACGGCAAAAGAACAGCCTCTTGCCATAGATTTAAGAACAATATTTACAAATTCCAAACTTATAATGGATCTTGAAAGAATGGCAGATCATGCGGTGGATATAGCTAAAATAACTTTGAGGCTAAAAAACGAAAAATATGTGAAAAGATTGATAGATATACCTCAAATGTCGGATATAGTCGATAAAATGATAAAAATGGCACTGGATTCATATGTACACAGAGATTTGGATAAAGCTTATGAAGCTTGTAAAATGGATGATGAAATAGACAAACTATTTAAAAATGTAATTAACGACATGATTAAAATTGCGGAAACAGATAAAAGCAAGGCAAACCAGATGATCCAGTTGGTGTTTGTGTGCAAGTATATGGAGAGAATAGCAGATCATGTCACAAATATATGTGAGGGAACCATATATTTAGTTACGGGAGAGCAGAAAGATTTGAACGAATAAAGCATATATATGAGATTTTTAAGTCTTAAGTACACAATACTTAGGACTTTTTTTTATTTAATTTTTGCTTTTTTTATGTTATACTTTATTAGGTCGAAAACGAATATTTTCAATAATTAGGAGGTACATAATGTTTACTTTTACTCCAAAAGAAGATAAGTTTTATGAATTTTTTGTTCAAACGGCGAATATTGCCTACAGGGCTTCAAAATCGCTGCTGAACTTTTTGGACAACTTGGAGGATTCAGAAAAAAATCTAAAGATGATAAAGAAAATAGAACATGAAGGAGATAGAAAACAACATGAAATATTAGAGCAGTTAAATAAGACATTTATTACTCCTTTTGATAGAGAGGACATATATATTATAGCCAAGGATATGGATGATATTATTGATTTTATAGAATCTACTGCCAGTAGATTTGTTATGCTCAACGTAAATAAATGCACTGAAGAAGCTGCCAATTTGAGTCATATGATAGTTGAATGCTGTGAGGAAATAATAGTGATAATGGAAGAATTGAAAAATATGAAGACAAGTAAAAAACTTCCTCAGATGATAATAGATGTAAACAGGATAGAAGAGGAAGGAGATGTGGTTTCAAGGAAAGCTATTGGAGATATATTCAGATCAAATATGAAAGTTATAGATGTTATAAAATGGAGAGAAATATATCAATATCTTGAGAATACATTGGATGCCTGTGAGGATCTGGCAAATGTTATTGAAGGAGTAGTAATGAAAAATGCTTAATGCCTTGACTTTAACCATAATAATAGTTATAATTGCAATAATATTTGATACTATAAATGGCTTTCACGATAGTGCCAATGCTATAGCCTGTTGTGTATCCACTAGAGTGTTGACCATGAAAGAAGCCGTGGTAATGTCAGCTTCCCTAAATTTTATAGGAGCTTTTATGAGTGTAAAAGTTGCTGAAACTGTGGGCAGCGGCATAGTAAATCCAAATGATGTTACCCAGGAAGTAATCATAGCTGCCTTAATGGGGGCTATAATATGGAATTTAATAACTTGGTATTTTGGAATACCAAGCAGTTCTTCTCATGCGCTTATAGGAGGGCTAGTTGGCTCTGCTATTGTTTATAAAAGCTCTTTTCTAATAATCAACTGGTCGGGACTTTTTTGGAAAGTCATACTCTGGCTAATATTATCACCAATAATAGGATTTATAATAGGATTTGTATTTATGAATATAATGAACATGATATTGAAAAATACCAAACCGCGTACGGTGACAAAAATTTTTTCCAAGGCTCAAATATTTTCAGCTATGTTAATAGCCCTGAACCATGGCGGAAATGATGCTCAAAAGACTATGGGAATAATAACTATGACCCTGGTGAGTGCCGGATTTCTTGATAAATTTTCAGTACCTTTGTGGGTAAAGGTATGCTGTGCGCTGTCCATGGCATTGGGCACAAGTCTTGGAGGAAAAAAGATAATAAAAACCATGGGCTCTAAGATGGCCAGAATGGCACCGGTAAATGGTTTTTCAGCAGAAATGGGGGCTTCAGCAGTAATATTTACAGCTACCATGTTTGATGCACCCGTTAGTACAACTCATATAATAACAACAGCAATAATGGGGGTTGGTTCCGCCAGAAGATTTTCAGCAGTAAGGTGGGCTGTAGCAAAAGATATAGTTATGACCTGGTTGTTTACCATACCTAGTTGTGCTGTCATTTCAGGAATTCTTGTATTTTTATTGGGGATGTTTTAAGGGGTTATAGCAAATATTTAATTTAAATAGGAGTTATATAAATGAAAAATAAAGTTAAGGCAGTGAAGTTTGGAAGTATTGCAGAAGAAATGGGAATAGAAATAGGAGATTGCCTTTTATCCATTAATGGTAATGAAGTTAAAGATATAATAGATTATAAATTTTTAATAAGCGATGAATATGTAAAAATAGAAATAGAAAAATGGAATAAAGAAATATGGGAGCTTGAGATAGAAAAGGAATATGATGAGGATCTGGGAGTGGAGTTTGAAGAGATGATTCTGGATAAACCTAGAAGCTGTCATAATAATTGTATTTTTTGTTTTATAGATCAGCTGCCAAAGGGAATGAGAAAAACTCTTTATTTTAAGGACGATGATTCCAGACTGGCTTTTCTTCAGGGAAATTTTGTAACCCTTACAAATATTACTGAAGGGGATATAGACAGGATAATTAAGTATAAAATCAGTCCAATAAATGTATCCGTGCATACCACCAATCCTGAACTGCGAATAAGGATGATCAATAATAAATTTGCAGGGAATATATATGGTTTACTGAAAAGACTTACTGAAAATGGAATAAAAGTAAATTGCCAGATAGTATTGTGCCCTGGTGTAAATGATGGAATGGAGTTTCGAAATACTGTAGAGGATTTATATAAGTTGTACCCTGGTGTTGAAAATGTTGCAGCAGTACCTGTAGGAGTTACAAAATATAGGCGGGGCCTTTTTAAGTTGAAGCAGTATAACAGGATTTCTGCAGGAAAACAATTGAAAGTTGCAGAAGAACTTCAGCATAAATACATAGCGGAAACAGGATTTCCTTTTGTAAGGCTTTCTGATGAGTTTTACCTTGTTTCATTCATGAAGGTACCGGATTCCAATTTCTACAGTGGATACAAGCAATTGGAAGATGGTGTGGGCATGGTAAGACTTTTTAGGGATAATATAGACAGGGAAATTGTGAATTTGAAAATGAATGTAAAGGGTTCTTTTACCTTTTTAACAGGGGACTTGGCATATGATGATATAAAAAAAGCTGCTGATAAAATAGTAAATAAGAATTCAAATCTTGTGATAAATGTAAAAAAGATAATAAATAAATTCTTTGGTAATACTATAACTGTAGCAGGACTTATTACAGCAGAAGATATAATAGAACAACTTCAAGATGAAAACTTGGGAAAGTATGTAATAATACCGGAATGCATGCTTAGAAAAGGATATGAATCCTCTAAATCAGAAGACAGGGTATTTTTGGATGACGTGGCCTTGGAAGATTTGGAAAAAATTTTAAAAAGGAAAATATTTGTATGTGATTATACGGGTAGGGATCTAATACAAATTATAAATGAAAATAGTGAGGTGAAGTAATTAATGGGAAAACCAATAGTAGCTATAGTGGGAAGACCTAATGTGGGAAAATCCACATTGTTTAACAAATTAGCCGGAAAGAGAATATCCATAGTGGAAGACACGCCTGGAGTTACAAGGGACAGGGTATATGCGGAAGCAGAATGGTTAAAATATAATTTTACCATAATTGATACAGGGGGGATTGAACCAGAGGATAATGACATAATATCCCTCCAGATGAGAAGACAGGCACAGATGGCAGTGGAAATTGCTGATGTAATCATATTTATAGTAGATGGAAAAGAGGGGCTTACTGCTTCTGATAAAGAGGTAGCCCAGATGATTAGAAAGAGCAAAAAGGCAGTAGTGCTGGTGGTAAATAAAATAGATAGTGTAAAACAGGAAGATGGTGCCTATGAGTTTTATAATTTGGGAATAGGAGATCCGATAGCAATTTCAGCATCTCAGGGATTGGGACTTGGTGATATGCTGGATAAGGTGGTGGAAAATTTCCCCGATGACGGCAATGAGGACAAAGATAATGAATATATAAAAATAGCTTTCATAGGAAAACCAAATGTTGGAAAATCTTCTCTTGTGAATAAATTATTGGGACAAGAAAGAGTAATTGTAAGTGAAATTCCAGGTACTACCAGAGATGCTGTGGACAGTTACCTTGACACAGAAGAAGGTAAATTTATATTGATAGATACAGCAGGTATCAGGAGAAAAAGCAAAGTAAAAAAAGAAGTGGAAAAATACAGTGTTATAAGGACGTATACAGCAGTAGAAAGGGCAGACATATGTGTGCTTATGCTGGATGCTACTCATGATATAAGTGAACAGGATGAAAAGATAGTAGGATATGCACATGAATTGAATAAATCCATCATGGTTATAATCAATAAATGGGATTTGGTAGAAAAAGATACCAAGACTACAAATGCATATAAGGATAAAATAGGTAAAAGTCTTTCATTTATGACCTATGCCCCTTATCTGTTTATATCTGCAAAGACAGGACAGAGGGTGCATAAAGTACTTCAAACAGTAAAGATGTGTTATGAAAATTATTGCAAGAAAATAAAGACTGGAGTATTAAACGACATCATAAGCAGGGCAGTTATGATGAAGGAACCACCAGTTGTGGGAAATAAAAGATTAAAAATATATTATGTTACTCAAATTGGAAGTAAACCTCCCACTTTTGTGTTTTTTGTAAATGATCCTAATTGTATTCATTTTTCTTATGAAAGATATATAGAAAACCAATTGAGGGACAGCTTCGATTTTACAGGTACTGGAATAAAATTTGAGTTTAGAGAAAGGAAGGGTTAAACGTGTGTTTATCCGTATCTTTTTTAGGAGGGGGCAGTTTTGGAACGGCCCTTTCTATAATGCTTGCTAAAAAGGGAATTGAGGTAAACCTGTGGGACAGAAAAAGTGCTATAGTTGAGGATATAAATGTAAAAAGGGAAAATATCAGGTACCTTTACAAGGCATTGATTCCTGAAGGTGTAAAAGCATCTGTAAATGCAGAGCAGGTAATTAAAAGAAGCAAGGTCTTAGTTTTGTCAGTTCCCTCCCAGGCAGTAAGGGAAGTCTGCAAAAATTTTAAGCAGTTCATAAGCGAAGATCAGGTAATTGTAAATATAGCTAAGGGAATAGAAGAAGGTACCTGCAAAAGACTTTCTCAAGTCATTGAGGAGGAACTGCCAAAAAATAAAGTGGTGGTTCTTTCAGGACCAAGTCATGCAGAAGAAGTTGCAAGGGATATACCCACTACAGTAGTTGTATCATCAAAAGATGAGAACTGCAGTAAAAAAATTCAAAATCTGTTTATGACAAATAAATTCAGAGTATACACCAATAGGGACATTATAGGAGTTGAAATAGGTGGTGCTGTTAAAAATATAATTGCACTGGCAGCTGGAATTTCAGATGGAATAGGATATGGAGATAATTCCAAAGCAGCCCTTATGACCAGGGGAATTGCAGAAATAGTGAGAATTGGAGAAAAACTTGGTGGTAAGAGGGAAACATTTTCGGGCCTTTCAGGAATAGGGGATCTTATAGTTACCTGTACCAGTATGCACAGTAGAAATAGAAGGGCTGGAATACTCATAGGCCAGGGCAAATCAATGGAAGAAGCTGTTGAAGAAGTGAACATGGTAGTTGAAGGTATAGCAGCCTGCAAAGCTTTTTATGAACTTAAAAGCAAATTAAATGTGGAAATGCCTATAACAGAAGCACTTTACGAAATACTCTTCAAGGGAAAGGATCCTAGATATATTGTATATGAACTTATGACAAGAGCTAAGAAAAGTGAAATATATTAGAAATTAATTTAAGCTGCAGATAAAATAATATGTAATAAAATATACCTTATGAAAATATATATATACTGTTAATATTAGATTATTGGAGGGTATATTTTGGAAAACTTTAATATATACAAAGATATTGCAGAAAGAACTCAGGGAGATATATATGTGGGAGTTGTAGGCCCTGTGAGAACTGGAAAATCCACTTTTATAAAAAAATTCATGGAAATAATGGTACTTCCCAACATAGATAATTCTTATAAAAAGCAGAGGGCTAAAGATGAATTGCCCCAAAGCTCTTCAGGAAAGTCCATTCATACTACAGAGCCTAAATTTGTTCCCAACGAAGCTATAGAAATAAGCTTAAATGAAAGCACCAGATTTAAAGTAAGAATGGTGGACTGTGTTGGGTATATAGTTAAGAGTGCATTGGGGTACATGGAGGGAGAAGAAGCTAAGATGGTCACCACTCCTTGGTATGATTATGAAATACCTTTTGAGGAAGCTGCTGAAATTGGGACTAAAAAGGTAATAAATGAGCATTCTACCATAGGACTTTTGATAACCACGGATGGTTCTATAACTGATATAAATAGGGAAGACTATGTTGAAGCAGAGGAAAGGGTAGTAAATGAGCTGAAATCAATAAATAAGCCTTTTATAGTGATACTGAATTCACAGCATCCTTATGAACCCGGCACTATGGATTTAAAAAAAGAATTGGAAAGCAAATACGATGTACCGGTTCAATGCATGGATGTGCTTAATATGAAGGAAGAGGATATAACAAATGTATTTCAAAGGGTACTTAAAGAGTTTCCAATTAAGGAAATAAATATTGATATACCAGAATGGATAGAAAAAATGGAGCCATCTCACTGGCTGAAGCTGGATTTTATAAATTTGGTAAAAGATATGTGTGGAAGTGTATATAAAGTTAGAGATATAGTAAGATCTGTTGAAGGATTTTCAGATATAGAATTTGTAGGTGAATCTGATGTAAAAGAAATCAATATGGGTGAAGGTACTGCCAGTATTAATTTGAAGCCCAAAAAGGATCTTTACTATAAAATATTAGGTGAAGTATGCGAAAAAGAAATTCAAGGGGAAAGTGATTTACTGAACATAATTAAGGAAATGCACAGTGCAAAAGTAGAATATGACAAGGTTTCGACGGCATTAAAAGATGTTAAGGACACTGGCTATGGGCTAGTGGCACCTCAGCTATCTGAAATGAAATTGGAAGAACCTGAAATTGTTAAACAGGGCAATAAGTTTGGGGTAAAGTTAAAGGCCAGTGCACCTTCACTGCATTTTATAAGAGCAGATATTCAAACGGAAATTTCGCCTATTATGGGTACAGAAAGAGAAAGCGAAGAAATGGTTAAATCGCTACTGGAACAATTTGAGAGTGATCCTTCTAAAATATGGCAGAGCAATATGTTTGGCAAATCTCTGGAGGTGTTGGTAAAAGAAGGACTTCAAAACAAACTTTATAAAATGCCGGAAGATATTCAGGTTAAAATACAAAAAACACTGCAAAAAATTATAAATGAAGGTAATGGCGGTTTAATATGTATTATACTTTAAATTTTTGAAATGTACCTTATTATGATTAAGTCCAACATGTATTATTATTTTAAGATTATATTCTTAAATTTAGAGCTTCAGATAATTGTGTTTTAATTATCTGAAGCTTTGAGTTTTTTAAATGAGTTTGAGATATTTCAGGGTTAACGCATGAGTAAACAAAGTGTTAAAATGCCTAAAATAGTAAGTTTGGAGCTTCTTTTAAACATATTATTGTGGTATTATAAATCATATAAATTTATATGAGGTAAAATACCATGGTAAAACGTAAAATGTTAACACATTATTTTGGACTTATAACAGATCAAAGACAGGATACAAAAATTAAACATAACCTAACATCAATATTATTCATAGCTGTAGTTGCAACATTAGCAAATTGTGACAGCTGGGTGGCTATAGAAGATTTTGCAAACGACAGGATCGATTTCTTCAAAAAATATCTGACTTTGCCATATGGGATACCTTCTCATGATACCTTGCAAAGAGTTTTTGAATGGATTGACCCAAAAGAATTTAGAAGTAGTTTTATGAAATGGATAGAAGAAATATCAGCAAGTTTGAATGGATCTATTATAGCGATTGATGGAAAGACTGTATGCGGAGCACGTAATATAGCTGAAGAAAAATCAGCAATACATATAGTAAGTGCATGGGCAAGTAAATATAGAATAGTTATAGGACAGGTAAAAACTGCCGAAAAAAGTAATGAAATTACGGCTATTCCAGAACTTCTAAAATTACTAGATATTAATGGATGTATTGTAACTACTGATGCAATGGGATGTCAGAAAGATATAGTAAAAGCGATAGTGGATAAGAATTCTGATTATGTGCTTGCACTAAAAGGAAACCAGAAGCTTTTTTATGAAGAAGTTAAAGAATATTTAGATGATGCAGTAGAAACGGGCTTTAAAGGTATTCCATACAATTATACAATGACAGTAGATAAGGGACATGGAAGAAATGAAGTACGAAAATACTACATTACAGAAAGTATAGATTGGCTCAGTACACGCAGTGAATGGAAAAGTTTAAAAAGTATAGGAATAGCTGTACGAAAGAGTGAAGAAAAAGGGAAAATAACAATAGAGAAAAGATACTATATAAGTTCTCTACCGGCTGATGCTGTAAAATTTTCAAATGCTGTGCGTAAGCACTGGGGAATTGAAAGTATGCATTGGGTACTTGATGTAGTGTTTAATGAAGATTCTAACAGGACAAGAAAGGAACACAGTCCAGAGAATCTATCATTACTTAGGAAGTTTGCACTTAATATACTTAGAAATATAGAAACAGAAAAACCTATGAGTGGCCCAAGGAAAAGGGCTAAAGCAATGACAAATGAAGATTTTCTTGATTCAATTGTAAAGCATACATTTTTGGCTTGATAAAATAGGGCTTATTTTTGATGTCACGGGATATATCCAATAACAAGGACTATCTGGTTAATTAAAAAAAAGCTATTGGTTCATACCACCATATGTGAAAATTTAGCAATGATAGAATTTATTCCAGAGTTTATCTGGGACATAAGAGATTATAACTTTTCATGCGTTTGCCCTGTGAGATATTTTTATAGATGTGTCTATTACAGGTATTTTATGATATAATCGTCTTAAACTAGAATTTTAAAGAAAATTTTAGTGTGAACTTGCGAATTTTGTAGTATGAAGTGTTTATTGGGCAGGGTGGAGTTTTCTTATAGGGAAAGCTTTTTGTAATGAATCTTGGAAGAATTTTTCAGGGTTACAGAGTGATTTTTCTGATTTATAAATCTAGGGGTAGCCAGAGAATAAATTTATCTTGAAATTATTATAGATATTTATGTATAATTAAGTGTAGACTTATAAGGTTGTGTGGAAGGATGAAATTATAATGATTAAAAGTATGACGGGCTTTGGAAGGGGTACAGTAGAAGGTGAGGAACAGAGTTTTACAGTAGAAATAAAAAGCGTAAATCACAGGTATTGCGATTTGAATATCAAAATGCCAAAAAGTTTTATGCCTTTAGAAGATAGAATGCGAAAAGTCATTCAACAAAAAATAAACAGGGGTAAAGTTGATGTGTTTATAACTCAGATGAATTTTGGCAATTGCACTACAAGGGCTGTACTGGATGAAAAGCTGGCGGACAGCTATGCAGAGTGTCTAAATAAAATCAGGGAAAAATATAATATAAAGGCAGAGATATCTCTTGATTTAATTGCTAAATTCCCAGATGTTATAACATTAAAAAAGGAAGAGGATGATCTGGAAAACACTTGGAAGTATTTATTACAGGCTTTAAACCATGCTGTTTCTATGCTGGTGAATATGAGGGAAAAAGAGGGAGAAAAGCTAAAGAGGAATATGATTGAAAAATGTCACCATATTGAATCTTTAATGAATGATATAGAAAGCAGATCTTTTAAGATAGTTGAAGAATACAGAGAAAAACTTTCAAATAGATTGAAGGATTTACTTGGAAAATGCCCTGTAGATGAAAATAGATTGACAATGGAAGTTGCATTGTTTGCGGATAAGTCATGTATTGATGAAGAGATTGTAAGACTAAATAGTCATATAATTCAGTTTAAGGAAACTTTGGATGTAGATGAACCTGTAGGAAGAAAGCTTGATTTTATACTGCAGGAGATGAACAGAGAGGCAAATACTATTGCATCTAAATCAACAAATCTGGAAGTGACGCAACTGATATTAAATGTAAAAAACGAAATAGAAAAAATAAGAGAACAGATACAAAATGTGGAGTAAAACAGGAGGAAATATATGGGTATTAAGTTAATAAACATAGGCTTTGGAAATATTGTTTCAGCAAATAGATTGGTGGCTATAGTGAGTCCGGAATCTGCACCGATAAAGAGAATAATTCAGGAGGCAAGAGACAGGGGAATGCTTATAGATGCCACTTACGGGAGAAGAACAAGAGCCGTTATAATAACTGACAGTGATCATGTAATACTTTCAGCAGTTCAGCCTGAAACTGTGGCACATAGACTGTCATCTAAAGATGATGAAGAGGAAATCAGTGAGGTTGAGGAATAATGCAGAAAAAAGGTCTTTTAGTTGTGATATCAGGGCCTTCTGGTACAGGAAAAAGTACAGTGTGTAAAGCTTTGATTAAAAAAAGCAAATTTTGGATTTCCATTTCAGCTACTACAAGATCTCCACGAAAAGGTGAAGTGGATGGAATAAATTATTATTTTTTGACTGAAGGGGATTTTAAGGATAAAATAAAAAATAATAATTTTCTGGAATATGCAAAGGTATATGGGAATTATTATGGGACTCCCAAGTCTAAGGTCCTAAAGGCTATAGAAGAGGGCAATGATGTAGTGCTTGAAATCGACATTCAGGGAGCTCTAATGGTGAAAGAAGCCTATCCTGAAGGGGTATTTATATTCATACTTCCTCCTTCCATGGAAGAACTAAAAAAAAGAATTATAAATAGAGGCAGTGAAACACCGGAATCCTTTATAACCAGATTTAATTCAGCATATAAGGAAATAAATTATGTATCAAAATACAATTATGTGGTTATAAATGATACTGTAGATAATGCTGTAAACAATATAGAAAGTATAATTATGGCAGAAAAATGTAGAGTAGACAGGGTTAAAGATGAAATATTAGATCCTAAGGAGGGAATTACATATGAACAACTCGATGATAAATCCATCTATTGTAGATCTGTTAAAAAAAGTAGAAAATAGATATACATTAGTTACTATAACAGCCAAGAGAGCAAGGCAATTGATTGAGGGAGCCGAACCATTAGTGAATATAGATTCAACAAAACCTGTTACTATAGCTATTAATGAAATATCTGAGGAGCTAATTACTTATAAAACTGTAAAAGAAGGTATCAAGTAATGCTAAATGATAGGAAAACGGTGATTATAGGAGTAACTGGAGGTATAGCAGTTTACAAGGCATTGGATGTTGTAAGCAGATTAAAGAAAAAGAATTTTGAGGTAAATGTCATAATGACAAAATCTGCAGCAGAGTTTGTAACACCTCTTAGTTTTCAAACCATGAGCCAGAATATTGTAAATGTTGATATGTTTCAGGAACCCAGGGCCTGGGAAATACAGCATATCTCTCTTGCTAAAAAGGCGGATTTGATAGCAGTTATTCCAGCTACTGCCAATATAATAGGAAAGATTTCAAATGGAATAGCAGATGACCTTTTAACTGCTACAATCATGGCAACAAAGGCTCCGGTTATCTTTGCACCTGCTATGAATACAAACATGTATAACAATCCTATTGTACAGGACAATATGAATAAGCTCATGAAATTTGGCTATGAGTTTATAAAGCCTGCTGTGGGAAGGTTGGCCTGTGGTGACAGCGGTGAAGGTAAACTTGAGAACACGGATTTTATAGTACAGGTAATTGAAAGCATGTTGTATGAAATAAAGGATTTAAGAGGAAAAAAGGTATTGGTGACAGCTGGTCCCACAATGGAAGACATAGATCCTGTAAGATATATAACAAATAGATCCTCCGGTAAAATGGGGTATTCAATAGCTGAAGAAGCAAGGGACAGGGGTGCAGAGGTAACTCTTGTGTCAGGATCTACAAATTTGGATATACCTTTTGGAGTGAAATTTATAAAAGTAAGAACAAATGAGGAAATGTTAAATGCAGTACTTGAAAAATTTGAAAAGCAGGATATAGTGATAAAAGCAGCGGCGGTTTCCGATTATAAACCTAAGGTTTATTCCAGAAAGAAGATAAAGAAAGATGGAGATGAGCTTTCCCTTCCTCTGGTTAGGGATGTTGATATACTAAGAGAACTTGGAAAGCTAAAAAACAATCAGATTTTAGTGGGTTTTGCGGCAGAAAGCAATGATTTAATTGAAAATGCTGAAAAAAAATTAAAAAGTAAAAATCTGGATTACATAATTGCCAATGATATAACAGGAAGGGATACTGGATTTTCCTCAGATAATAACAAAGTAACAATAATATTTAAAAATGGAGATAAAATAAGTTTGGATAAAATGAGCAAAAGGGAAGTAGCACGAAAATTATTTAATATATTGGCATCTAAAATATAAAATTTATGTTTAAGAGGGGTTAACATTTAAATGCCTCTCTTATTTGATGTTTATTATAAAAGGGTGATCAGGTGTATATATATGCAGGAATTATTGTAAATAACAGTTCTGTAAAATTGGATAAAATTTTTACCTATAAGGTGCCGGATAAATTAAAAGACAAAATAGAAATAGGCTTTAGGGTTAAAGTCCCTTTTGGAATGGGAAATAAAAAGTTAGATGGATTTGTAGTGAGTATTTATGAGAATGTGTCAGATGATAGAAAGGTCAAAGAGATAATTGATCTTTGTGATGATTTTTCTCTTTTTACAAGAAAAGATCTGGCACTTATAGAAAATATGAGAAAAAGGTATTTGTGTACATATTTGGATTGTATAAAGGTATTTATACCAAGAGGTATATTTAAGGGAATGAAAGACAAAAAGAAAACATTGGTATACATAGGTAAAAGTTTGGAGAAAAATTTTGACAGAGATCCTTACAGAAGTATATATGAATTGGTGCAAAGTAAAAATGGCAGATATACTAAAAGCTTTATAAGCAAAAATTACAATTTATCTCTATCATCTATAAATACTATGATAAAACATGGATTTCTTCTTACAGGGGAGAAAACTGTAACCAGATATGATGATAAAAAATACAGTGCCTATTCAAAAAAAATGCTTAATGAAGAACAACAATTTGCCGTAGATGAAATAATAAATTCACATAAAAAGCTGTTTTTGATTCATGGAGTTACGGGAAGCGGTAAAACTGAAATTTATATGCATCTTGTAGAAAAGGCCATGGAAGATGGAAAGGAATCCATAATACTGGTTCCTGAAATTGCTCTTACACCTCAAATGGTAGAAAGGTTTAAAGGTAGATTTGGGAAAGATGTAAGTGTATTTCACAGCAAATTATCAGATGGAGAGAGATACGATGAATGGATGCGAATAAAAGAGCATCAGGTGAAAGTTGCCATAGGAGCCAGATCCGCTATTTTTTTACCTTTTGAAAATCTGGGACTTATAATAATAGATGAAGAGCAGGAATGGAGCTACAAGTCGGATAGTAATCCTAAATATAATGCAAAAGAAATTGGGGAAATGAAATGTAATCAATATGATTGTAAAATGATACTGGGTTCTGCTACTCCTTCTATAAAAACTTATTATAGGTGCAAAACTGGGGAGATTGAACTTTTAACTTTGAAAAATAGAGCTGATGGAGCAATTATGCCGGAAATCAAGATTGTGGATATGAGGGGAGAACTTGCAGATAACAATAAATCCATGTTTAGCAGAATTCTATATAACTCCATTTGTGACAGGTTGAATAAAGGGGAACAGACAATGCTTTTCTTAAATAGAAGGGGATATTCTACCTTTGTGTCCTGTAGAAAATGTGGTTATGTGTTTAAATGTAATAAATGTGACATATCCTATACCTATCATCATAATGTGGGAAAACTTATATGCCATTATTGCGGAAGCAGAGTTGATGTTCCAAAGGTCTGTCCTAAATGCGGGAGCAAATATGTAAAGTATTTTGGAGTGGGTACTGAAAAAATAGAACAGCTTATAAAAAGTGAATTTCCCCGGGCAAAAACCATAAGAATGGACTTTGATACTACCAGGAAAAAAAATTCATATGAAAATATATATAATACCTTTAAAGAGGGCAGGGCGGATATATTAATAGGGACTCAGATGATAGCAAAGGGACTGGATTTTAAAAATGTAACTCTGGTGGGGGTAATAGCAGCAGATTTGTCTATTAACCTTCCGGATTTCAGATCAGCAGAAAAAACCTATGAACTGATAACTCAGGTTTCAGGAAGAGCAGGCAGAGGAGAAAAACCGGGAGAGGTAATTGTACAGACATATAGTCCTGAAAATTATAGTATAAAATGTGCTGCAGAAAATGACTATGAGGATTTTTATAATGAAGAAATTGGTATAAGAAGGCAGATGGAGTATCCGCCTTTTTCAGATATACTTCTTATAAATATGAATAGTAAAAAAGAAGATGTGTTAATAAAAAATATACAAAATGTTGGTGTATTTTTAAGAAATGCTCTTGAAAAAAATGATAAAATTAAAATGCTGGGACCATGTCCCTGTGAGATATCAAAAATAAAGGAATTATATAGGTGGAAGATAATGATAAAGGGCAAAATAAATTTAAATATGGCACAAAATATCAGAAAAATAGTTTATGATTTATTAAAAGATGTTTATAATGATATAAAGGTTAATATAGATATAAATCCTAATAATATGTTGTAAAATTCATTTGTTTAAATGTTGATTTTAAAGTATATAGTTTAAATTGAGAAGGGAGTTGAACAAGCCGCAGATAATCTTGAAATCTTATAGATTTTAAGGAGACGGTGAATATATGGCTTTGAGAAATATTAGAAAATACGGAGATGACATACTGAGGAAAAAAAGCAGGAAGGTAGATGTTATAAATGATAGAATTATAACATTGCTGAAAGATATGGAGGAAACATTATATGCAGAAGATGGCATAGGGCTTGCAGCACCCCAAGTAGGTGTTTTAAAAAGAGTTATAGTAGTTGATATAGGGGAGGGTATATTCAAGCTTGTAAATCCGGAAATTATATACACTGAGGGAAGTTATACAGACAGGGAAGGATGCTTGAGTATACCGGGAACACAGGGTGAAGTGAAAAGACCCCGTAAGGTAAAAGTAAAAGCGATAAATGAAAAAGGGGAAGAGGTAATAATAGAAGCAGAAGATTTACTGGCCAGGGCATTTTGTCATGAAATAGATCATTTAAATGGCATACTATTTGTAGATAAGATCATAAAAAAAGAAGGTGAAAAATGATATATGAATATAGTTTTTATGGGAACTCCTGATTTTTCAGTACCATCTTTAAAAAGATTAATAGAAGAATTTAATGTTGTAGCTGTATTTACCCAGCCTGACAAGCCAAAGGGCAGGGGCAAAAAAGTATTTCCATCTCCTGTTAAAGAAGAGGCCATTAAATATAATATACCCGTATATCAGCCTGCCAGGCTAAAAAATGACGAGCAGGCATTGAATGAGCTAAAAAAAATGGAAGTGGATTTTATAATAGTAGTAGCCTATGGACAGATACTTACAAAAGAAGTATTAGATATACCTAAAATAGGATGTATTAATCTGCATGCATCACTTTTGCCAAAATATAGAGGAGCTGCACCTATAAACTGGTGCATTATAAATGGAGAGAAGGAAAGTGGAAATACCACCATGTTCATGGATACCGGACTGGATACTGGAGATATGCTTTTAAATAGTGTTGTACGAATTTCAGAAGATATGACGGCAGGAGACCTGAAAAATCTATTGAAGGAAGATGGAGCAGATTTACTGGTAAAAACACTTAAAGGATTGGAATCAGGTGTAATCAAAAGAAAAAAGCAGGGAGAAACTCCCACTATTTATGCAAAAATGTTATCTAGAAATATGGCAAAAATAGATTGGAATCTCAGCAGCAGCAAAATAAAAAATTTTGTCAGAGGTTTAAATCCATGGCCTATTGCATATACTCAGTATAGCGGGGAAAATATGAAGATATATCAGGTGGATATACTGGATGAAACGTCCCAAAGGGAAGCCGGATATATACTAAAAATCTCTCAATCCGGAATTAAGGTAGCTTGCGGCAGTGGAGTTCTTATGATAAAAAAGGTACAATTTCCAGGAGGAAAGCCTATGGAAGTCAGTGAGTATATAAGAGGACATTCCATAGAACCAGGAATTGTATTGGGAAAATAATTTATGTAGAGGTGTAATTCATGTTTTATTTTGACAGCAGTTTTATTATATTAATCCCGGCACTTTTAGTGGCAGCTTGGGCTCAATATAAGGTATCTTCCACTTTTAATAAATATTCAAAATATAAAAGCCATAATGGATATACAGGTGCCCAGGTGGCAAGAATGCTTTTAGATGGCAGTGGACTTTATGAAGTCCCAGTGGAACTAATACCGGGTAAACTAAGTGATCACTATGATCCTTCTAAAAGAGTCATGAGACTTTCGGAAGATGTTTATTATGGAAATTCTGTAGCATCCATAGGTGTGGCGGCTCATGAAACCGGCCATGCCATTCAGCATAAGAATAGGTATCTTCCGCTTATTATCAGAAATTCTATTGTACCTGTAGTTAATTTTGGTTCTAATGCTTCCTGGATATTATTTTTGGCGGGATTTATTTTAGGAATTAGAGGACTTGTGAATGTGGGCATAATTTTATTTACTCTGGTAGTTCTGTTTCAAATAATAACTCTTCCTGTAGAATTAAATGCCTCCGGAAGAGCCTTAAAAATACTGGAAGGAAGGAATATACTCTATTCGGATGAGTTAAAGGGTGCAAGATCAGTTTTGAGTGCTGCTGCCATGACTTATGTAGCTGCTGCTTTAACAGCCATAGCCAATTTACTGAGACTTATATATATAAGCAGAGATAGAAATTAATTGTTCAAGGGATTCCCGGGTTCATATAGAAGTTTGTCAATAAAGAATGTGCTTTTTATGTATATGAAATTTAGAATAACTTATCCATGGCTGCAGTATTGTTTATTATGGGAGCCTTGGCAATAATGACAGCCGTGGAATAAATATATGTTATAAAATTAGAGGTAAAATTATGATAAATGCTAGAAACACAGCAGTTAAAATACTCAAACAGGTATTATACGACAATGCATATTCCAATACAGTCTTGAGTATGTATTTAAATAGAGAAGATTTGGGTAAAAAAGACAGAGCACTGGTTACGGAAATGGTATATGGTACTTTGAAATACAAATACACCATTGACAGTATATTGGGCAGTTTTATAAAGAGCAGCTTAAAAAGAATGGATGCAGATATAGTAAATATATTGAGAATATCCATATATCAATTGAGATATTTGGATAAGATTCCTGAATTTGCAGTGGTAAATGAGGCTGTAGAACTTTCCAAAGAAAGATCCGTTAAGCTGTCCAAACTGGTAAATGGAGTTCTGAGAAATTATTTGAGAAACAAAGATAATTTTATGTATGAGGATAAAGGGGATAAGATCCACAGGTTGTGTTTTAAATATTCCTTTCCACACTGGCTTACTGAACTTTTTATTACTCAATATGGTGAAAGCATAGGAGAGAGAATATTGAAAAATTCCAATGCAGTTCCCAAAATTACAGTGAGGGTAAATAGTTTGAAAGCAGAATATGAACAAGTGTGGAATGAACTTATAAAAAATGGATATGATGTAGAAAAGGGAATTGTGTGCAGGGAAGCTGTAGTTATAAAAGGAGGAGGCAATATAGAATCAAATCCTCTTTTTAGGGAGGGATATATTACAGTACAAGACGAGAGTGCAATGCTGGTAGCTAATCTTATGGATATTGAAAAAAATATGACTGTATTGGATCTTTGCAGTGCGCCGGGAGGAAAGTCCTGCCATATAGCAGAACTTATGAATAATACAGGCAGGGTATATTCCTATGACTTATATGAAAATAAGCTGGCATTGGTAAAAGACAATGCAAAAAGATTGGGAATTGAAAACATAGTTTGCAGCAGGATGAATGGGGAAAGATATGCAGAAAAGCTCAGTGGTACAGCAGACAGGGTACTTATAGATGTCCCCTGTTCAGGTCTTGGACTAATAAGGAAAAAACCTGAAATCAAATGGAATAAAGATCAACAGTCTATAGATAGTTTGATAAAAATACAGAGAAATATCATGTGTAATTCTTCAAAATATGTGAAGCTGGGTGGAAAGCTTGTATATTCCACCTGTACTTTAAATAAGATGGAAAATGGTGAAAATATAAAATGGTTTATTAAGAAAAACCCCCAGTTTAAATTGGAAAGACTGGATTATGGGAATTTTGGAAATATAATTTGCCATAGGGAAGGATATATTACTATACTTCCCAATGACAATGTAGATGGGTTTTTTATTGCCAAAATGATAAAATATAGGTAGGTGCAATAAATATATGTATAATATTTTTGACTTTAATATGGAGGACTTAAGGGATTGGATGAAAAGCAATGGTGAAAGTCAATTTAGGGCAAGCCAAATAACCAATTGGTTATATAAGAAAAGTCAATGGAATTTTGATTGCATGACTAATGTTTCTAAATCCCTGGCAAAAAAATTAAAGAGAAATTTTTATATAGGTGTTCCAGAATTAGTTAAGGGCTATGAGTCAAAATCAAAAGATACTTTTAAGTTTTTATATAGATACAGAGATGGAAATGTTATAGAAACTGTAGTTATGAAATATAAGCATGGAAATTCCGTATGTGTTTCAACACAAGTCGGGTGCAGAATGGGCTGTAAATTTTGTGCATCAACTGTAGACGGCATGGTGAGAAACTTAAGCAGTGGAGAAATATTGGCTCAGGTTCTCAGAGCTCAGAGTGAAATAGGAGAGCGAATATCAAATGTGGTTTTAATGGGAAGCGGAGAACCATTGGATAATTATGACAATGTGCTGAAATTTTTAAAAATAATAAGCTGTGAATATAGTCTTAATATAGGTCAAAGACATATAACTCTTTCTACCTGCGGTATAGTACCTAAAATAAAACAGCTGGCAGATGAAGGCTTACAGATAACTTTAGCTATATCACTACATTCACCGGATGATATAAAGAGAAAAAAGATAATGCCTATTGCAAATAAATATTCTATAGCAGAGATAATAGATGCCTGTAGATATTATATAGATAAAACCGGCAGAAGAATATCCTTTGAGTATGCTTTAGTAAAGGGCGTAAATGATACTTTGGAATGTGCTGAAGATTTAATTCAACTGCTGAAGGGATTATTATGCCATGTGAATTTAATACCTGTAAATGAAGTTAGAGAAAATGAATTTAAAAAGTCTTCTCTAAACAATATAAAAAATTTTTATGACAAACTCAGCGAAAATAAAATAGAAACTACAGTAAGAAGAGAAATGGGTTCGGACATAGATGCCGCTTGTGGACAGCTTAGAAGAAGTTATTTAGAATCAAAAAGGTATAGAAAGGGTGTAGAAAATGGTGGGGATCTTGTCAGATGTCGGTAAAGTAAGAAAGCTAAATGAAGATTTCGCAGGTTTCTATAAAGGAAAAAACTTAAATGTATATGTAATAGCAGATGGAATGGGCGGACATAATGCAGGGGAAGTTGCAAGTAAAATTGCAGTGGAAACAACTATAGATTATATAAAGGCTAAAGACACAGTGGATATGAAGGAAGATCTATTAAAAGCCATAAATTTGGCAAATGAAAGGATTTATAAATTATCCAGGAGCAACAATGAATTTGGTGGAATGGGGACAACTATAACAGCCTGTCTGGTTGAAGATATGAAAATGATAGTGGCCAATGTAGGTGACAGCGGGTGTTATATTGTAAAATACAATGGTATAGTAAAAATTACTAAAGATCATTCACTTGTACAGCAGCTGGTAGATGAAGGCAGTATAACTGAAGAGGAAGCTGCAATTCATCCCAATAAAAATATAATAACTAGGGCGCTTGGGACTAATTTATCTGTAAAAGTAGACATCTTTGAGGTGAATTTAGAAGATGTAGACAGGGTAATACTTTGTACTGATGGGTTATCTAATGGAGTAAGCACTAATGAGATGTATGATATAATAATGAATAACAATAACGAGGATGCCTGCAAACAGTTGATAGAACTTAGTAACCTTAGGGGTGGAAGGGATAATATATCAGTTATTGTATTTGAAGGAGAGGGTAAAGATGATAGGGACCATGCTAGGGAATAGATATGAGCCATTGGAAAAGATAGGGGAAGGTGGTATGGCAGTTGTCTATAGAGCTAAAGACCATCTTTTAAATAGAAATGTAGCTGTGAAAATTCTTAAAGAACAGTTTTCCAGTGATGGTGAGTTTGTTGAAAAGTTTAAAAGAGAAGCTGCGGCAGCTGCAAGCCTTTCGGATAATAATATAGTCAACATATATGATGTGGGTACACAGAATGATATAAATTATATAGTTATGGAATGTGTTGTCGGGAAGACATTAAAGCAGATAATAAAAGAGCAGGGTAAAATACCTCCGGAAAGATCCGTAGAAATAGCTATTCAGATAGCTAAAGCCCTAAAATGTGCACATAAGAATAATATTATACATAGAGATATAAAACCTCATAATATTCTTGTAACAGAAGATGGGATAGTGAAAGTAACGGATTTTGGCATTGCAAAAGCTTCGGATTCGGTTACCATAACTAATTCAAATAAGATAATGGGATCTGCACATTATTTTTCTCCTGAACAGGCAAAGGGCAGTTTTGTAGATTTTAGAACAGATATCTATTCCCTTGGAATAGTTATGTATGAAATGGTTACAGGTCAGGTGCCCTATGATGCGGAAAGCCCTGTGTCCATAGCATTGAAACATATACAGGAACCAGTAGTTCCTCCAATCAAATTAAATGAAAATGTACCGGAAAGTTTAAACAAATTGATTCTAAAGGCCGTAGAAAAAGAACCTATAAAAAGGTATCAGACCATGGAGGATATGCTTGTAGATCTGAAAAAGATAGAAAATAACCAAAATTTAAATTTGACGGAAGATGATTTAAATGATGATATGACACGAATAATGGATCCTGTAGATGTAAATGACAGTTATAAAAATGAAGAAGATTATAATGACTATGAAGAAGATGAGCCAAAAGATAAAAAACCTAAACCCACATTGGATCCTAAAAAGAAGAAAACCATACTTGTCATAGCGTTATTTATGCTGGTGGTAGTAATAGGTGCGGTTTCAGGGTATTTTTACAGCAAGACATATGGAAACTCAGGGGAAGCTACAGTACCCAATATAATAGGTATGAAACAGGATGAAGCTAAGAAATTGGTGGAAAGTAAAAAATTGAACTTTGTAGTAGGAGCTAAGGAAAAAAGCGACAAACCCGAGGGAACAGTAATTGAATGTTTTCCTAAATCAGGTTCAAAGGTAAAAGTGAATTCAGATGTAAGGGTAATTGTAAGTGGAGGCACTGATACAATGGGTGTTCCCAATGTAGTGGGCATAGATTTGAATACTGCAAAAGATATTATTACCAGCAGTGGACTCAGTGTGGGAAGTATATCTTATAAATATAGTGATACGGTGTCGCAAGGTCAGGTTATAAGTCAGGATCCGGAGGCAGATTCTAAAGTAAAAGATGGAGCAAAAGTAAATCTTGTAGTAAGCAGGGGATCTGAAGCAAAATATGTGACAGTTCCGGATGTTTCTGGAAAAAGTATAAAAGAAGCGGAAGCTATAATACAAAGTGCAGGATTGAGGGCTGCTGAAAATCCGGTGGAAACATCAGATAAATCTCAAGAAAACCAGGGGGTTACAAATCAAAGCATAGGAGCTTCACAACAAGTTAAAGAAGGTACTACGGTAACTTTGACTTATTATGTATATAAGGAACCTGAAGGTGAGCAGGGCAATAATCAGGGAGATCAGAATGGCAGCAGTGTAGCAGGAAGCAATGGAAACAGCAGCCAGCAGAATAATGGCAGCGGACAGCAAGGCAGTGGACAAAATGGAGGCGGACAAAATAGCGGTGGACAACAAGGCAGCGGCAATGGAAATGGCAGTAGCGGCAATTCAGGAGGAAATACCGGCTCAAATCCAAATAATCCGGGAAATTCAGACAAAAAAAATTAAAAGGCATATAATATAAATATGGATTAGGAGGAGTTATGAGGGGAATTATAGTTAAGGGAATAGGAGGATTTTATTATATAAAGACTGAAGATGGAGTAGTTGAATGCAAGGCAAGGGGAAGGTTCAGATATGATGGGCTTTCTCCCATGGTAGGAGATAATGTTAATATTATCATAGAAAGAAATCAGGGAGTTATTGATGAAATTTACTCCAGAAGGAGCCTGCTAAGAAGACCTGCAGTGGCTAATGTAACTCAGGCACTGGTGGTCTTTGCATTTAATCATCCTGAAATAAACGAAGATTTATTACATAGAATTCTTATAAGCTGCGAGTACAATAATTTGAAAATAATTGTCTGTTTCAATAAGATGGATTTGCCTAAACAGAAAAGGGAGACAGAGATTATAGATATGATAAGCAATATAGGCTATGAGGTATTACAGCTGAAGGCAAAAGAGGGATATGGCATTGACAGTATTAAAGAAAAACTCAGGGGTAATGTTACAGTATTATGCGGACCATCAGGTGTAGGAAAATCCACCATATTAAATTCTATTTGCGGAGAAAAGCTTATGGAGACGGGGAAGATAAGTGAAAAATTAAATAGGGGAAAACATACCACAAGGCACAGCCAGCTAATAGAGCTTGAAGATGGTTTTGTGGTAGATACTCCTGGATTTTCTTCATTGGATACAAGTGATATAACTGCAGAAAAACTTCAATATTGCTTCCCGGAATTTGCAGAGGCAATAGGAAAATGTAAATTTACAGGATGTATTCATCATAAAGAACCTGAATGTGCTGTTAAGGCTTCTGTGGAAAATGGGACTATAAATAAAAAAAGATATGATTTTTATATTAAAATTTTGGGGGAAATCTCCCGCAAGAAAAAATATTGGTGACTAAATTATAAAGAAGAAGGAGATAAATGCATTATGATAAAAATAGCACCTTCCATATTATCAGCAGACTTTTCAAAATTGGGGGAAGAGATAAAATTTCTAGATAAGTGTGGAGCGGATTTAATTCATATAGATGTAATGGACGGAAACTTTGTACCAAATATAAGTTTTGGTGTACCCGTCATAAAGAGCATAAGAAAATTTACTGGATTGACATTTGATGTTCATTTAATGATACAGGAACCTGCCAGATATGTGAAGGATTTTGTGGAGGCAGGGGCAGATATTATTACTGTTCACTTTGAGGCTGACAAACACTTGGACAGAACTGTAAATTATATCAAAAGTTTAGGTGTAAAGGCAGCTGTAGCATTAAATCCCGCTACATTGACAGATAATATAAAATATTTAATACCATGCCTGGATATGGTTCTTATAATGTCCGTAAATCCGGGATTCGGAGGACAAAAATATATAGAATATTGTTCCCAAAAAATTAAGGAAGTAAAAAATTTAAGTTATAAATATAATAAAGATTTAATGATAGAAGTGGATGGAGGTATTTCAAAATACAATATAGGCAGTGCAGTAGAAAATGGGGCAGATGTGATAGTGGCAGGCTCTGCTGTATTTAAAGACGGGAATGTAAAAGATAATATAAAGCAGTTAAGAGAGGGAGTTTAGTATGAAGGCAGTTATAGTATCAGGAGGAAGTGCCCCCTCTAGGGAATTGGTTGAAGAAGAACTTGGAAAGGATTCAATTTTGATATGTGCAGATGGTGGAGGAAACTGTCTCTATAAATATAATATTACACCTGAATATCTTATGGGAGATTTTGACTCTATAGATCAGAAGGTTTTGGAATTCTTCAAGAAAAAAAATTGTAATATAGAAAAATATCCTAAAGCTAAAAATTATACGGATACTGAAATTGTAGTTGACAGGGCTTTGAAATTAGGAGCAGATGAAATAGTATTGCTTGGAAGTACAGGAAGCAGAGTGGATCATCTTTTGGGAAACCTGGGAATGCTCTTAAAATGCAGTTTAAAAGGGATTAAGGCCTATATAAGAGATGAACATAATACTATCGGATTACTTGATAAATCAACTACAATAGAAGGGAATACAGGCGAAGTTTTTTCTCTGCATGCCTATTGTAATATAGTTAAAAATTTAAATATAATAGGTGCAAAATATAAGCTGAACGACTATGACTTGAAACTGGGGGACGGCAGGACAGTATCCAATGAATTTTTAAAAAGAAGTGTTGATATAATATTTGATAGTGGAAGATTGCTTTTAATGAAGAGTAAGGATTGAATTAACCACTGGGAATTAAATATTTTTTAAAATAGTAACAATACTGCAGTGATATGCATATAATAATGTAAAGCAATTTTTTATGGGATAATAACGTGAGAAAGAAAGGCTTTAGAAGAAGAACTAAAAAAAAGATTGGATTAGTAGCTTTATCTATAGGTGTCGGGTTTCTAATGACAGTTATTATCCCTATATGGGGATGGATAATAGCTGCAGGTGCCGGATTAATTTATTGTGGATGGTATCTAATAGAATCTCATAAATAAGGAGGTAGTTTGATGAAGATTATTGCATTTAAGCTTCCAGGTGTCCTGTCTGCAATTATAAAATTTTTTACTAAGAAAAAATAATTATATAAACACAAAAATGCAATTGTAACTAAACAACTGCATTTTTATTTTTATATGGCACGTTGAACCTTTCCTGAACGAAGGCATCTTGCACAAACATGTATGGTTTTTGGCGTACCATTAACTATGGCTTTGACTTTTCTTATATTTGGAGACCAAGTCCTTTTAGACTGACGGTGTGAATGACTATACTGTACACCAAATACAACGTCTTTACCACATATTTCACATTTTTTTGACATTACAAACACCTCCTTAAGAGTTTTACACAACTCAAACACAAACTATTTTACCACAGAAGGTATAATATGTGCAAGTAAATAGGAATTGCTTTTTAATATGACTGCTTTATGGAAAAATGTTACAGGTAACTTGAATAATAAAATATATTTATGGTATTATAGAATATGATATTGAGTGAGGAGGTTTTTATATGATAGGAAGTATTGTTGAGGAAAATGGATATATAGATTATTCAGAAGAAGTAGTTGCAAATATAGCTGGATTGTCTACTATGGAATGTTATGGAGTAGTAGGTATGGCTTCTAAAAATGCCAAAGATGGTTTTTGGAAGTTGATTAAAAGTGAAAATTTAAGTAAGGGAGTAAAAGTTCGTTTTAAAAACAATGAATTGATTATAGAACTGCATATAATAGTGGAATATGGAACAAAAATATCCGTAATTGCAAGTAATATAATACAAAAGATAAAATACAATATAGAAAACTACACAGGACTCAAAGTTTCAACTATTACAGTAAATGTTCAAGGTGTTAGGGTCTAGGGAGGTAATTTGTAAAAATGGGATACTTAAATATAGATGGGCAGATTTTTTACAATATGGTTGTAAATGCCAGCAATAAACTAGAAGAGCAAAAGGAATTTGTAAATTCATTAAATGTATTTCCAGTACCTGACGGGGATACAGGAACCAATATGTCCATGACCATTAGAAATGCAGTACTGGAGATATCCAATACAGAAGAGACATCTATAGGAGTAATAGTTAAACAGCTGGCCAAAGGAGCACTTATGGGAGCCAGGGGAAACTCCGGAGTAATACTTTCACAAATATTCAGAGGTATATCTAAAGGTATTCAGGGAAAAAACCAGATAAATTCATTGGAATTTGCAAACAGCCTGGAAGAAGGAGCAAAGTCTGCTTACAAGGCAGTTATGCGTCCTACGGAAGGTACTATATTGACTATTATAAGAGCTGTTGGTGAAAGTGCTGTAAAATCTCAGGAAAAAGATATAACTAAACTTCTGGAGGAAGTATGCAGCTATGGCAAGACTATGTTGGATAAAACCCCCGACATGCTTCCTGTTTTAAAAAAAGCTAAAGTAGTGGATGCCGGAGGGATGGGACTTCTCGTTATACTTCAGGGAATGTATGAAGCTTTAAAAAATAATATGGAAAGAGTAAATTTAAAAGAAGCTGGAACTGTGAAAATCCAGTCTGCAGCTAAAAATTTAGAAGAGCAGAATATAAAATATGGTTACTGTACGGAGTTTCTAATTCACTCCCAGGTATCAGATATACAAGATTTCAGAAGAAAGCTGCAGGAAGTGGGAGATTCTATGGTGGTAGTGAAGGATGAAGATATAATAAAAGTCCATATTCACACCAATGATCCGGGATGGGTTTTATCACAGGCAGTTAAGCTGGGGGAATTATCCAAGATAAAAATAGATAATATGAGAGAGCAGCACAGACATATTTTAAATATAGATGATTTTGAAGAAAATTCTTCTGAAAAGAAAATTGCTCAGGATGAAGAAAGCCATGAACAGGAAACTGAGTTAAAAAAGTATGCCTTTATTTCAGTATCTGCAGGAGAAGGTATTAATAATATATTTAAGGATTTGGGGGTGGATTACGTGATAGAAGGCGGCCAGACCATGAATCCCAGTACTGAAGATATATTAAACTGCATAGATGGTGTAAATTCAGAAACCGTATTTGTACTGCCTAACAATAAAAATGTAATTATGGCAGCTAATCAGGCGGCAGAGTTATCAAATAAAACAGTTAAAATAATACCAACTAAAACCATACCTCAGGGGATTACTGCAATAACAGCATTTAATTCGGATATGGATTTAAATGAAAATGTAAATGCCATGGAGAGTGCAATATCTACAGTGGCTACAGGATTGGTGACTTATGCAGTCAGGGATACGGAAGTGGATGAAAAAAATATAAAAAAGGGAGATATACTGGGACTTATTGAAGGTAAAATAAAACAAGTGGGAAAAGATAAATTCCAGGTGTGCGGCAATATAATAGATGAAATGACAGGGCAAAATAGTGAACTCATAAGTATATATTATGGTGAGGAATGTAATGAGAATGAAGTAAATGATTTTGTAAAGAAGCTGGAAAAGAAATATGAGGATATGGATATACAGTGTTACAGCGGAAAACAACCTCTTTATTATTTTATAGTATCTGTTGAATAAAAAAAGCCTTTGGGCTTTTTTTTATGTATACTATTAGAAAACTTATTAAGATATAGTATAATATTTTAGTAAAGAAGCAGGTGAAAGTTTATGAATGTATATGATGATGTTAAGTATATAAAGGGAGTTGGAACTGTAACTGCCAGAAATTTAAATAGATGTTGCGTATTTAATATACTGGATTTACTTTTATATTTTCCCAGGGACTATGATGTAATTTCCAATTGTACAAATTTAAAGGAACAGGGAATTGGAAAAGTTATAATAGACTGCAGAGTTAAAGCCATATGCAGAGATATAAGGACTAAAAATGGAAAAATTATTTCCACTGTAGTATTTGAAAATCAAGACACAATTTTTAAAGGAAAATGGTTCAATCAGCCCTATATAAAAAATAAATTCAGCATAAACAGTTTATGCAGGATAATGGGAAAAGTTCAGAAATTTAAGGGAGAAAGTTTTATAACAAACCCTGTTTTAATTAAGCACAGCGGAGTGGGTAAAACAGAAGAAAAGATAATACCAATATATCCGCTGAAGTCAGGAATAACAAATAACACTTTTATAAAGCTTATATCTGAAATACTGCCTGAAATAAATATAGAGGAAAACCTGCCTCGGTGGATTATTGCTAAATATAAGTTTTGCAGTTTGGATAGAGCTATAAGGATAATACATAATCCCACTTGTTTGAAAGAATTAGAACAGGGAAAAAGAAGACTTAAATTTCAGGAGTTATTTACATATTCTCTAAAAATATTGATGCTGAAACATAATTTTGATGATAATAAAAAGGGTATAGCTTTTAAAATCGCCCCGGAATTGACACAATTAAAGGAAAAGCTTCCCTATGAACTTACTGGAGCTCAAAAAAAAGTAATAAGAGAAATATTGATAGATGAAAAAAGACAACGTCCCATGAATAGATTGCTTCAGGGAGACGTAGGCAGCGGCAAGACTGTAGTGGCCCTGATAGCTATTTTTAATGTGGTAAAAAACGGCTATCAGGCAGTTCTAATGGCTCCCACTGAAATATTGGCAGCCCAGCATTATGTAGAAGCTAAAAAGCTGCTGGAACAATTTCACACAAGTATAGAGTTACTTTGTGGAAGCACTACAGCGAAAAATAAAGAAAGAATAAAACAGGAATTGAAGCTGGGGAAAATAGATATATTAATAGGAACTCATGCATTAATTCAAGATGATGTGGAATTTAAAAATATAGGAATGGTGATTACAGATGAACAGCATAGATTCGGAGTGATGCAGAGGAGCAAACTTACCAATAAGGGAGAAAATGTAGATACCCTTATTATGACAGCTACGCCTATTCCAAGAACTCTGAGTTTATATTTATATGGCGATTTGAATGTATCTACCATAGATGAACTTCCACCAGGAAGACAAAAAATAGATACTTATTACAGAGATAAAAATTCCAGAGATAATGTATATAGGTTTGCACTTGGTGAGATAAAAAGGGGAAGGCAGGTATATGTAGTATGTCCGCTAATAGAGGAAAATGACCAGCTTAATCTGAGTTCCGTAGAGGATATTTACGAAAAACTGAAAAAAAGCTATTTTAAAAATGTCCAGATAGATATATTATATGGTAAAATGTCCCCTAAGGACAAGAAAAATAAAATGAATAGATTTAAGCGTGGTGAAATAAAGGTAATGGTATCTACTACAGTTATAGAAGTGGGAATAAATGTGCCAAATGCTACAGTGATGATAGTGGAAAATGCAGAGAGATTTGGACTTGCACAGCTACATCAGCTTAGAGGAAGAGTTGGAAGAGGAGCATATAAATCCTATTGTATTTTAATTGCAGATATTAAAAATGATATAATAAGAAAAAGGATGGAAATAATGAAGTGCAGCAATGATGGATTTTTTATTGCAGAACAGGATTTAAAGCTAAGGGGGACAGGTGAAATTTTTGGATTCAGGCAACATGGTGAAGATGGATTGATTTTATCAAATCTGGTGGAGGATATAGATATATTTAAAGAAGCTAATTTAGAAGCTAAAAGACTTTTAAAAAGTGAAAATCCGGAGGATATAAGAATTAAAGAGGAAATACAGAAAAAGCTGCAGAGAACTTCAAAGTTTATAAGTTTTAATTAGGTTACAGCAACTTATGAGCAAATTTTGAATAATGCAAATATATATGTTAAAATGTTAGAGAATAAATATTACATATAATAAAAAGGCAGAAGAAAGCTAGGAGGAAAGTTTATGAGAATAATTTCAGGCCTTGCCAGAGGAAGAAAAATATTGTCCCCCAATGGATATGACACTACAAGGCCTACTTTGGATAGAATCAAGGAAGCTATGTTTAGTATAATTCAAAATAGAATCTATGATTCTGCCGTACTGGATGTGTTTGCAGGAACAGGAAGCCTTGGACTTGAAGCTGTAAGCAGGGGAGCTAAAAAGTGTTTCCTCATTGACAGGGACAGTGATACATTTTACTGTCTTCAAAAAAATGTGGAAAACTTAAAATTTCTTCCCATGTGCAATACTATGAACATGGATTCTTACAGAGCCCTTGAGAAGCTGGGATCAAAAGGAGAGGTATTTGATATAATATTTGTTGATCCTCCTTATAAAAAAGATATGATTCCGCCAGCAGTGGAATTAATTGAAAGAGAAAATTTATTGTGTAAAAATGGAATTATAGTCACTAAAATTGATACTGATGAGAAAATATATGATGGAACCCATAATATAGTTTTGACGGATCATAGAAAATATGGAAACACCACCCTATGTTTTTATAAATACAAGGAGGATTAATTAATATGAATACAGCAATATGCCCAGGAAGTTTTGATCCTATAACAAATGGGCATTTAGATATAATAAATAGATCAGCAAAGGTGTTTGATGAGGTAATAGTAGGAGTATTGGTTAATCCTGAAAAAAAAGGATTGTTTGATGTAGATGAAAGAGTTGAATTGATTAAAAAGGTAGTAGGAAACATACCTAATGTAAAAGTTGAAAGTTTTAGTGGACTTTTAATAGATTTCATGAAGGAAAGACATATTAAAGTTATAGTAAAAGGACTCAGGGCTGTATCGGATTTTGAATATGAATTTCAAATGTCTCTGATGAACAAGAAACTTGATCCCAATATAGAGACTGTATTTATGATGACCAGTGCTACCACTTCATTTTTAAGTTCATCTTCAGTAAAACAAGTTGCTATGTTTGGGGGATGTATTAAGGGATTGGTTCCCGAAGAAATAATACCTGATATTATAAGAAGGGTTAATAAAATGTGTAAAAATTATTAATGAACCTTAGGGGGAAAACTATGGATGTTATTAAACTTTTAGAATATCTTCAAGAAATTATGGATACTTCTGCTAAAGTCCCTATGACGGGAAAAGTTATGGTAAATAAAAAAGAGATCCAGGAAATATTGGATAAGATAGTTAACTGTCTTCCCGGTGAATTAAAGAAGGCACAGTGGATAGTAGAGGAGAAGGATAGGATTTTAACTGAAACTGTACAGGAAGCGGATAATATAAAGAAGGAAAATTTAAATTTATTAAGACGTCAGATAGAAAACCATGATATTACCAAAGAGGCAAATATCAGGGCTCAGGAGATAATTTCATCTGCACAAAAAAATGCCAAGGCTATAAGACTGGGAGCCAGAGATTATGCAGATGAAATGTTAAGTCAGTTAGACAGTGAGATATCAGGTAAAAGCAGTGAATTACTGACAAATTTAAAAATAGAATTCCAAAAGGTTTTAAAGGATGTAGAGGAAAATATAGATTTAAAAACGGATTCTATAAGAGCCAATATAAAGGAATTAAGAGATATGAAATAGTTTGTCTATCCTAAATATCAGCCAGGGCAGTATAAGCAAAATCAAGATGAATGCAAATATACTGCTTAAATCTCCCGTAATTTTGTAATAAGACAGAAATGTTTCTTTTGACAATTTATTAAAAAGCAGATGATAAATTAAAAAACTTAATGCAGAGCATATGATTCCCTGAAATACTTTGCCAATAACATATTTTTTCATGGATATCTTAAATTTATAAGTAAAGGAATAGACCTGTGATATAATTGAAACACCACTAAAGGTAAATAAAAAGCTTATAATGATAATTTTCAGGCTAAATGAGGCAGTGGAAGAGGATATTAGATTGCATCCATTGGTCATTTCTATTATTCCAAGCAGAGATCCTTCTAGTATGTCGCTGGAAATTCCCAGAAATTTTGAGATCTCCTGTATTAATGAGTTAAATAAAAAAGTATTTTTTAAAATATTATTTACTACAGAAAAGATAATTACAAATCCACCTATGGACATACAATTCTTTATGCTGTTTTCAATGCTGTTTTTAATTACCTTTCCAATATTTTCATGTACGTATATATGTTTTCTTTCATGAGTCTGATTTATATATATTTTTTTAGAAGGCATTAGAAGTCCCATAATCATACATGACAACAAATTAGACAACAATAGTATGTATCCAATAGTGGAGTTCTTGAACATTGAGATACCAACGGATCCCAGTATAAATAGAGGACTGGCATTAGAAGCTATATTTAGAAGCCTTTCACAGGTGTAAAGGTCTATTAAATTTTTTTCATATAATTCACAGGCATATTTTGCACCTAGAGGATATCCACAAAGCATGCTTATTATCAGGACAAAACTGCAGTTAATTGGAAGCCTGAGAGGTTTGCAGAGAAATTTCCCTATTAATTTAGAATATATATACACTCCGTCGTAGGCTAAAATTATATTTGATACAACTAAGAATGAAAATAAAGAGGGAAATACTTTATAAAAAAATAGCAAAGCACCTGAGATTACTCCATCTATACATACTTTTGGAGCTAATATAATCTGCACTATTAAGATAGAACAGATTATGGTAATAAGAACATTTATGTTCTTTATTGAAAGGCATAAAATAAGTATTATCATAAATATTAAAAAATAAAATAAAAAAGTCAACGACAATTACCTACTTTCTAAAAACTTTTACTCAAAATATATATCTTAGTAAATTATATTTATAAAATAGGATGCTTATTCTAAATTTTATTTATTATAATAAATAGGACTTTTGATGTAATCGTAATTAAAGGGTACACTTTTGTTTAAAAGACTGTAGGCATTGGTGGCTATTATATCTAAATCCAGGATCTTATCTGTTTTCTGAGGAAGTTTTGTATAGACTGGAATGTGAGAGCTTTTTTTAATCTCTCTGAGAATTTTTTTACCTGTATCATTAAATCCCAGCACTCTTGCATAAGGACACATGGTTTTTCTTAAATTTACTGTATCAAGATTTTCAAATCCCAGAAAAAATTGGCACAATATCCTGCTTATTCTGCTGTAGGTATATCTCTTGGTTTTGGAGGCTTCTATAATATTGTGATATAAACGATTATTTTTTATGGAATTAAATATCCTGTTTTCAATTCCCTCCGATACATCAGGCAGATATTTCAGTCTTTCTCCATAAAGAAAGCATTTATATTTTAAATAGGGCACCATGGAATCTTCAAATGTAAAATTATAATCAGAAGTATATAATTTTTTTAAAACAGAAAATACATTAGAAGGTAAATTGTGTCGTAAGTCATCTATATGTCCCTCTTTTTTTATAAAAGTACGAATAGAAGAAGCACTGGAAAAGTTTTCTTCTATGTCTGGACTGTTGTAAGAACCCCCAATCCTCTTTATGCAGTTGGGAATAATACTGCTATTGAGTTTTGCCAGGTTTTTGCAGTACTCTATTGCCAGGATGTTATTTGAAGAACACAATATCTTTTCCATATTATAATCTTTAAATCCAAAATTATTTATATTTGAAAAGAATTCAATCAATGCACTGCTTCTGGCTTTAGGATAAGATATACCTGCAGATAAATTTTTTTTTAAAAGCAATTTAAATTCATAAGGTTCTTCATATAATATTTTACCTATTAAATTTAACAGCTGTATATTTTCACATTCACTTCCAAAGCATATATTTTTTACTACACCCAGGCTGTCAAGAAGACTTACTGCACCGTAGGCAAAGAATTCTGCCGAAGACAAACTGTAAAGGGCAGGCAGTTCTATTACCAAATCAACTTGATTTAAAAGGGCGAAACTGGTTTTGGTCCACTTGTCTATTATAGAAGGCGTACCTCTTTGGACGAAATTACCGCTCATTACTGCTATTATCCCATCACATTTTGTCAGGGATTTTGTTTTCTCAATATGGTATTTATGACCATTGTGAAATGGATTGTATTCTACTATTATTCCGGTTATATTCATGTAAGTTACCTTCTTCCTGGTATTTGATATTGGTAATGGTTATAATTATATTATCAAGTATTTTAAATAGTGTCATATTCTTAATATTATAATCTATTATGTGAAGAATTTGAATGCAGTTTATTAATATAATATTTGGAATAAGATGTCTTAAAAATGCGGATATTGCTAAAATATTTAACTAAACCCTTAAATATGTTAATTTTTTATTGAAAAATACAGTTAAAAAGGATTATAGTATAATTGTATGTAATGTATACTAATTTTGAAAGGAGAAATAAATATGAAATTAATGGAACAAATCTGGGATCTGGCAAGAGCAAATAAGAAAAAAATTGTGTTGGCAGAAGGTGAAGAGGAAAGAACTCTTAAAGCTTGTGAAAAAATAATTAGTAATGGAATTGCAGACATAGTTTTAGTGGGAAATGAAAATGTTATAAAAGAAAAGGCATCAAAACTGGGGATAAATTTGGATGGCGCTGAAATAGAAAACCCACAGACATCAGACAAACTTTCAACTTATGTAAATGAGTTTTGTGAACTGAGGAAAAAGAAGGGAATGACCCTGGAAAAGGCTGATAAAATTGTAAGAGATCCTATATATTTTGCCACAATGATGGTTAAACATGGTGACGCAGATGGTCTTGTTTCAGGTGCTGTACATACAACAGGAGATCTTTTAAGACCAGGTCTTCAGATAGTAAAAACCGCACCGGGTGCTTCCGTAGTTTCAAGTACATTTATAATGGAAGTTCCAGATTGCAAATATGGAGATTGCGGTCTGTTGTTATTTGCGGATTGTGCAGTAAATCCATGTCCTGATGAAAATGAACTGGCTTCAATTGCAATAAGCACCGCAGAAACTGCAAAAAAATTATGTGGAATGGATCCCAAGGTTGCAATGTTATCCTTTTCTACCAAGGGAAGTGCAAAACATGATTTAGTGGATAAGGTAGTTAATGCTACAAAAATTGCTAAAAGTGCAAGACCTGATTTAAAAATAGATGGAGAGTTACAGCTGGATGCATCAATAGTTGAAAGTGTTGCAGACTTGAAGGCTCCGGAAAGTGATGTAGCGGGAAGTGCTAATGTACTTGTATTTCCGGATCTTCAAGCAGGGAATATAGGCTACAAACTTGTACAAAGATTTGCAAAAGCTCAGGCTATAGGACCTATATCCCAGGGATTTGCAAAACCTATAAATGATTTATCCAGGGGATGCAGTTCTGATGATATAGTAAATGTAGTGGCAGTAACGGCGGTTCAAGCACAAAATTAGAATGCTTTAAGACAATTTGCAAAATATTGCTGTAGTGATTTTTACAGAATACAGAAACTCAATTGATGATTAGGAGGAAATTAGGAATGAAGATATTAGTAGTGAACTGTGGAAGTTCATCATTAAAATATCAGCTTATAAACATGGAAGATGAAAAGGTCCTGGCAAAGGGGCTTGTTGAAAGAATTGGAATAGAAGGTTCTATCTTAACTCATAAGGTCAACGGTGAAAAACATATTATAGAACAACCTATGGAAGATCATAAAATTGCCATAAAATTGGTGCTTGATGCCCTTGTAGATAAAGATTATGGGGTAATAGACAGTATGTCGGAAATATATGCTGTAGGACACAGAGTTGTTCATGGCGGTGAAAAATATGCAGAGTCTGTACTTATAGATAAAGATGTTATGAAGGCTCTTGAAGAGTGTGTACCACTGGCACCACTACATAATCCACCTAATATAATAGGCATTAATGCCTGCAGGGAATTAATGCCGGACACACCAATGGTGGGAGTATTTGACACCGCATTCCATCAAACAATGCCAAAGTATTCTTATATTTATCCTCTTCCGTATGAATTATATGAAAAGTATAAAATAAGAAAATATGGATTCCATGGAACTTCTCACAGGTTCGTGGCTGCTGAAGCTGCTAAATTGATTGGTAAGGATATAGAGAAGCTGAAGATAATAACATGTCATTTGGGAAATGGAGCCAGTATATGTGCAGTGGACAAGGGTAAATCAGTGGATACAAGCATGGGATTTACACCCCTTGCGGGACTTGCCATGGGAACCAGATGTGGTGATATAGATCCGGCTATAATACCATTTTTAATCAATGCAACTGGTATGTCTGTAAATGATGTAGACACTTTGATGAATAAAAAGTCAGGGATACTTGGAGTATCAGGAGTGAGCAGTGACTTTAGAGATGTGGAAAATGCGGCTGGTTCTGGAAACAAAAGGGCAAAACTTGCATTGGATTTGTATTATCATAGAGTTAAATCTTTTATAGGAGCTTATACTGCAGTTTTAAATGGTGTAGATGCCATAGTATTCACTGCAGGTCTTGGAGAAAACTCAGCTACCAGCAGGGCTGCCATATGTGAAGGACTTGGCTATCTTGGAATTAAAATAGATGCCGGAAAAAATAGTATAAGAGGAGAAGCTTTGGAAATAAGCACTGGTGATTCAAAAGTAAGGATATTTGTAATTCCTACAAATGAAGAACTTATGATAGCCAGGGATACAAAAGAGATAGTTGAAAATGCAAAATAAATAAAAACTTGACTTTTAAGACTCATCTCTATATAATAAATTGTGGCTAATGTATAGAGGTGAGTATTATGGAATTAAATGTATCGGAATTATTTAATGAAAATATATCATCAAGGGAACTTGAACTTACAATAGAAGATGATGGATTTTATTATGGCGGTGAATACATAAGATTATTACAGCCTATGAAATTTAGTGGAACTTTAAATAAGGCAGAAAGCATTTTTATATTAGCTGGCAGGCTGCGTTGCTTACTGCAGCTCACTTGTTCCAGATGCTTTGAAAAGTTTCCATGTGCTGTAGATATTTCCATTACTGAAAAGTTCACAAATAGCGCAAATGTGGATGAAGAGATCATCTTTATAAATAGTGATATCATAGATATTACGGAAATATTAGAAAATAATATTATATTGAATTTACCAATTAAAAGGCTTTGCAGGGAAGACTGTAGAGGGTTATGTCAAAAGTGCGGCACTAACTTAAATTATTCTGAATGCCAATGTAAAAATGATGATATTGATCCAAGATTGGCAAAGCTAAAAGATATGTTTTTAACTGATTAAGGAGGTGTTTACTGTGGGAAATCCAGCCAGAAAATTCTCAAGGGCAAGAAGAGATTCGAGAAGAGCACAAACATTTAAATTAAGTTTACCAGACTTAGTTGAGTGTCCTCAGTGCCATGAAATGAAACTTGCTCATAGAGTGTGCAAAAATTGTGGATATTATAAAGGTAAAGAAGTTGTTTCAACGGCAAATTAATAAAAGAAAGTCATATGACTTTCTTTTTTTGCATTAAATGATTCTTGAATTCAGATGGAATTTGTGCATAAGGAATGCTTTCCGGCAACTGAACCTTAAAATAATTTATTCAGGGGTGCAGCGCTGACAATGATGTGGTCTTGGGGTAAAACACGAAATAGGTGTGCAATGACGGTATAAAGGGGAGGAAAAGGTATGATAATTGCTGTAGACGGGATGGGGGGAGACTTTGCACCTTCAGCTGTAGTTGAAGGTGCAGTTGAAGCTGTTAAAGAAAAAGATGTAGAGGTAATAATAACCGGGAAGAAACAGCAAATTGAAAAAGAACTATCTAAATATAATTATCCTAAAGAAAAAATAAGTATTTTAAATACTACTGAGGTTATAACTACTGAAGAAGCACCTGTTATGGCGGTTAGGAGAAAGAAAGATTCAAGTTTGGTTAAGGCATTGACTCTTGTAAAAGAAAATAAAGCAGATGCTGTTGTATCAGCAGGAAGTACTGGAGCATTTATGACAGGTGCTACTTTGATTGTAGGCAGAATTAAAGGCATAGACAGGGTAGCTCTGGCACCAGTTATGCCGGGAAGAAATGGAAAGTTCATGATTATAGATGCAGGAGCCAATGTGGACTGCAAACCCCAATATTTGCAGCAGTTTTCCCTAATGGGTAAAATATATTTTGAAAATATATTAAAAAAACAAAATCCATCAATAGGTCTTATAAATATAGGTGAAGAAGAGGAAAAAGGAAATGAATTGTGCAAAATAACTTATAAAATTTTAAAGGAAATGAATTTTAATTTTGTGGGCAATGTAGAACCAAGAGATGTTGCAGCAGGGAATGTAGATATATTGGTTTGTGATGGAATGATTGGAAATACTGTTTTGAAAATGTATGAGGGTGTAGCTTTAAATCTATTTGAAATGTTAAAAGAAGAAATTATGAAATCCTTTAGCACTAAATTGGGAGCCCTTCTTCTAAAACCGGTTTTTAAGAAAATTAAAAACAAAATGGATTATTCTGAATATGGCGGATCTGCTTTCCTGGGCTCCAGAGGTGTATGCGTAAAAGCTCATGGAAGTTCTAATGGGAAAGCTTTCAAAAATGCAATAAAACAGGCAATAAACTGCTGTGAGAATAAGGTTATAGATAAGATAAAATCTGAAATAGAAAAAATACCTGAAATGGAAGGTGATAATATAAAAAAGAAATAATATAAATATATTAATGCAAAACAGTTGGCAATAATATATTTAGTGACATTTATTGTTGACGATATATAAGTTATGTAATATTATTTATGTATAAAAATTTTTGGAGGTGAAATTATGGTTTTTGAAAAAATACAAAAATTAATATCTGAACAACTTGGAATAGATTCGCAGGAAATAAATTTGGAATCATCTTTTGTTGACGATTTGGGAGCAGATTCACTTGATATAGTTGAGTTAATAATGGCTCTGGAAACGGAGTTTGATTTAGAGATACCAGATGAGGAAGCTGAAAAAGTGAAAACGGTGGGAGATGTAGTTGAGTACATAAAAGCTCATACTGAAGAATAAAGTAAATGCCTTAAGGTCCCGTTTAATACGGGACCTTAATAGTATTTATATAAATAAGATGAACTTATTCTTGAATTTGCTTTTATTATGAGAATATAGCAGGTGGTTTACTGCAAATTGAAGAATAAATTTCAAAAGGAGAAATATGAATGGGTGAAAAAGTAAACCATATTGAGAATGTGGAAAAAAGGCTGAATGTATGTTTTAAGGATAAAAATCTGATAGAAATAGCATTAACCCATAGCTCGTATGCTAACGGAAGAAAAAATATAAAATTTAATGAGAGATTGGAGTTCCTGGGGGATTCCGTATTACAACTTTGCATATCAGAATATTTATTTCTAATGTATAAGAATAAACCAGAAGGAGAACTTACGAAAAAGAGAGCTCTTATAGTTTGCGAGAATTCTCTCTACGATGTAGCCAGAAAGTGGAATATTGGAGAATATATAAAGATGAGCAGAGGGGAAGAGCTTACAGGAGGAAGAGAGAGAACGTCCATATTGGCGGATTGTGTTGAAGCTATTATTGCAGCAGTTCATGTGGATTGCGGGTATGAGAAGGCCAGAAAGTTTATTATTGATAATTTTAAAAGTATTATACAAAAAGCTATGGAAAATAAAATAGTATTGGATTATAAGACCGAACTTCAGGAAATTGTGCAGAAAAATGGGGACGTATCTATAGAATATGTGCTTATAAAATATGATGGACCACCTCATAGAAGAAGATTTTATACCGAGGTGTGCATAGATAAAAATGTTTTAGGCAGTGGTATGGGGTATAGTAAAAAAGAATCTGAACAGAATGCAGCACATAATGCTCTGAACAAATTAAATTCTAAGGTTAGAAACAGAGTGTAGGGGAGAGGGTATGATAAATGAAAAATAGACATTATATAATACCCATATTTGTACCCAATGAGGGATGTCCGCATAATTGTGTTTTTTGCAACCAGAGTATTATTACAGGAAATGAACAAAAAGTCGATGCTGATTTTGTAAGGAAAACTATAGAAGATTATTTGAAAACTATAAAACGAGAAAATTCCATAGTAGAAGTGTCATTTTTTGGAGGAACTTTTACTGCTATTTCCATGGACAGACAAAAGGAACTTCTAAAAATAGCTAAAGAATACAAGGATAGAGGAGATGTGGATTTTATACATCTGTCTACAAGACCGGATTATATAAACAGGGATATACTGGACAATTTAAAGGACTACTCAGTAGAAGTAATTGAACTTGGAATACAGTCTTTGGATAGAGAAGTCCTTGTGAAATCCGGGAGAGGACATTCTGCAGAGGATGCTAGACGGGCATCTTCCCTCATAAAAGAATATGGATTTGTATTGGGACATCAAATCATGCTGGGATTACCTTGTGACAGCTTTGAAAAAGATATAAAAACTGTGAAGGAATCAATAGCTATGAAGCCTGATATATATAGATTATATCCTGCTCTTGTAATAAGAAAAACGGCTATGGAAACTATGTATAAAAAGGGGATATATAAGCCCTATGATTTATTTGAGGCAGTGGATATATGCAGGACCTTGTATTGTATTTTAAAAGCAAATAAAATAAAGGTAATAAGAATAGGGCTTCAACCTACAGAAGAGATAAACTTTGGGGCGGACGTAGTGGCAGGCCCTTTTCATCCAGCCTTTAGAGAGTTGGTGGAAGGAAGTATCTACAATAGTATTGTGGAAAACAGTATACCTGAATTCTATGAGGGTGAGTTTACTATAAAAATAAATTATAGGGATTTATCCAAATTATATGCAGATAAAAAACAATATTTTAACAAAATGAAGGAAAAGTTTAGTAAATGCTCTATAAAAGTCATACAGGATAAGACAGTTAATAGGGAAACTTTAATTATAAATGGCAAGAATCTAGATAAGATCATATCAGTAGATGATTATATAATGAGTGAGTATTTAAATAAATACCTAGCATAAGGGGAGTGTATATTATGAGAAAACATACTAGGGATAAGGTGACTAAAGTACTTGTGGTATTTGTAGTATTTATGTTTATAATAGGATTGCTGCCAATGTTTTTTAGATAAGGAGTGTCTATTTTATGTTTTTAAAAACTATTGGTATAAGGGGATTTAAATCCTTTGCAGATAAAACAGAATTGACATTTACAGATGGAATCACGTCTATTGTAGGACCAAATGGAAGCGGAAAAAGTAATATTTCAGATGCAGTTAAATGGGTGCTTGGCGAGCAGAGTATAAAAAATTTAAGAGGAGGGAAAATGGAAGATGTGATTTTTGCTGGGACTCAATTTAGAAAACCAGTGGGGTTGTGTCAAGTTTCACTCACCTTGGATAATGTAGACAGGAAGCTTCCTATTGATTATTCCGATGTAACCATTTCAAGAAGACTTTATAGATCCGGAGAAAGTGAGTACTATATAAATAATACCCAATGCAGATTAAAAGATATAAATGAGCTTTTTATGGATACGGGTATAGGAAGAGAAGGATATTCTATAATAGGACAGGGAAATATAGAATCTATTTTAAACGGCAGGCCAGAGGATAGAAGAAGCATTTTAGAGGAAGCAGCTGGAATTGTCAAATTTAGATGGAGAAAAGAAGAAGCAGAAAAAAAACTTGAAAACACCCATATGAATTTGCTGAGAATAGGGGATATTTTAGAAACCTATGAAAAAAGATTGGAACCCCTTGGGATTGAAAGGGAAAAGGCTGATGAATTTTTGAAATTATCCGGGAGCCTGAAGGAAATGAGGATAAATGTATTGGTTCATTCTATTGAAAAAGTAGAAGATAAAATATGTAAAATAAAAAAATCTGCAGAGCAGGTTGAATATGATACTAAAGAATTAAATGAGAAATTTGCCAAGTTAAAATCTCAGGTAAATCAATGGAATGAAGAGATGGAGAGCTTTAATGCGGAAAATTCTGCTTATAAAAAGAATTATTATGATAATAGAGAAAAAGTTCAGAAAATAAGCAGTGAAGTAAAGCTTTTAACACAACAAATAGAAAATATAAAGGAAATTATAGAAAAGAATACTTTGGAATTGAGTGAAATAGAAAATAAAAAAAGCCAAAGCATACAGCAAAAAGATGAACAGTGTGAAAATCTTTTTAAATTGAAAATTCATAAAAAAGAAATAAATTATAAATTGTTGCAATTTGAGAATATTATAAAAAATACTGAGGAAAAAATAATGGAAAAGGAAAACTCATATAAAAATCTCAAAGAGGATGAGATAGAACATTTAAGGAGTATTTCCAATTTAAAAAATGATATAGCTTCTATTAAAAAAGATGTAGCTGATATGTCAGAAAAAATTAAAAGTATGAAAACTTCCTGTGAAAGTTACAGTCATTCTATTAAAATAAATTCCAATACTAGGGATATTATGCTTTCTAAAGTATCAAACATAAGGGATAGGGCAAAAGGCTATCAGGGTAAGATTGATGAAAACAGGAAAAAAGTTTTAAGGGTGAACACTGCTTTTCTATCTCAGGAAAAAAGATTAAAAGAATTAAATGCAGCTTATAATAAGTCAGCGGCAAATTATACTATGCTGATAAATCTTCAGGAACATTATGAGGGATATAATAGGGCAGTTAGGACACTAATGGGAGAAATAAAAAAGGGTAAAACAAGATTCACTGAAAGTGATTGCTTTTTAGTAGGTGAAGTTATAACATTGCAAAAAAAATTTGAAACCTGTATAGAAGTTGCTCTGGGAAGCGCCATATCCAATATAATAACTAAAAATGAAGTTATGGCTAAAACTCTTATAAAATATTTAAAAGACAATAATATGGGAAGGGCTACTTTTTTGCCGATTAACATAATCAAGGGAAGAAAAATACCGGATAAATACAAATTTAAAAACATAAAAGGATATATAGGCATTGCCAGTGAACTTTTGGAATGTAAAGAAGGATTTATAAATGTCATGGAATATATATTGGGAAGGACAATAATCTGCAGTGACATGGACAGCGCCCTTGAAATAGCTAAATCCAGCGGGTACAGATTTAAAATAGTTACCCTTCTGGGAGATGTGGTAAATCCAGGGGGATCCCTTACAGGAGGCAGTCTTCAAAGAAGAAGCAGCAATATAATAGGGCGAAAGAGGGAAATAGAGGAGACCTCAGTGAAGATAAAAAACATACAAGGCTATATAAAAAATTCAAATGAAAAAATAGATAAATACAAGGAAGTCATGGAGAAAAAAAATGAAGAAAATTTAGATTTAAAAGATAAAATTTATGCCCAGAATATAGAATTAACTAAATTGCAGGGAGAAATAAATAGCATAGAAAACGAGAACTCAAAATTATTAGAAAATATAAGGATATCAAATAGGGAAATAGATATGGTTTCTAAGAATAAGAGTGCTGATTTAGATAAATTACAAAAAGAAGAAATCAATTTAAAAATTCTCTATAAAAAGCAGACTAAAAATAATGAGCATATTTTACAGATGGAAGAAGAGCTGAAAAATAAAAGAGCAGATATTGAAAATACAAGGGAAAAACTTATCCAATTAAAAATAAAAAGGGCTCAGACTGATGAGGGTATTTTAAGCAGATCTAAGGAATTAAAGAGATTGGCAGATGAAATAGAGGAATTAAACCTGCGTAAATCCAATATAAATGGCGAGGTTGAAAATCGCAAAAAAAATATACATAGCTGTGAGTTAAAAGTGAATGCAAATTTAAAATATGCAGATGATGCAAAAGTGGAAATAGAAAAGTTGCAGAAGTATATGGAAGAAAATAATGCAGGGATCATAAAATTAAAGGACAATATAAAAATTTATAATGGAAAATTGGAAGATCTGGCTCTTGTAATAAATAAAAAGGAACAGGGAATCCATAAAATACAATTATCTCTTGCTAAACTTTCAGCAGAAAAGGATAATATGTATTCAAAACTGAAAGAAGATATGGAAATTACTTACGAGGATGCTTTGAAGTATAGAAAAGATATAGAAAATTTAAATGAGTACAAGGAGGAGATATTGAATCTGAAAAACAGCATTTCCAATCTGGGAACAGTTAATTTAGGAGCTATAGAGGAATATAATGAGTTAAAAGAAAAAGTAATATTTTTAAGTGCTCAAAAAGAAGATCTGGTAAAGTCAAAAAATGAATTAAAAAATGTAATAGATATGATGACGGAAAAAATGAGAATTTTATTTAAAAAAAATTTCAATAGATTGAGAGAAAATTTTAATTGCATTTTTAGAGAGCTGTTTAATGGAGGAAGTGCGGATTTGATACTTGTAAATGGAGATGAACTTACTGCAAATATAGACATAACTGTACAGCCACCAGGTAAAAAACTGCAAAATATAAATCTTTTATCAGGGGGTGAAAAGGGACTTTCTGCCATAGCTCTGTTATTTGCCATACTTAAGATTAAACCTACTCCTTTTTGTATATTAGATGAAATAGAAGCCGCATTAGATGATGCCAACGTATCAAGATATGCAAAATTTCTCAGGAAATTTTCCGAGAATACTCAATTTATCATTATAACCCATAGAAAGGGAACTATGGAAGTAAGCGATGTGATGTACGGAGTTACCATGGAGGAAAAGGGTGTTTCAAAGATAGTTTCTGTAGATTTGAAAGAAGCCTCTTAAAAACCATGTTTCAGAGCAAATATATAAAAATGGAAGGTAGATAGAAAATGTTTAAAGAATTTTTTGACAAATTAAAAAATGGTCTTGAAAAAACTAAAAACAATTTAACCGGGAAGATAACGGGCATACTCAGCAGAGCTGTTACTATAGACGAGGAACTTTATGAACAGTTGGAAGAGATACTTATAACTGCAGATATTGGTGTGGAAACTACAATGTATATTATAGACAGACTAAGAGAAAAGATAAAGGAAGATAAAATCAAGGATCCTAATTTATTAAATGATTGTTTAAAAGAGATTGTCATAGAGATATTAGGAGATGAGGAAAACAGTATTTCACCTGAGCAAACCCCGGAGATAATTCTGGTAGTGGGTGTAAATGGGGTGGGGAAAACCACTTCTATAGGAAAAATGTGTTATAAGTTAAAGGATAATGGGTATAAGGTAATTATGGCTGCAGCAGATACATTTAGGGCCGCTGCCATAGATCAGCTGGAGGTATGGAGTGAAAGGGCCGGTGTTGGAATAATAAAGCACCAGGAAGGTTCGGATCCAGCTGCAGTTATATTTGATGCCATTCAGGCAGCAAAAGCCAGAAAAGCAGATATACTTATATGTGATACAGCAGGCAGGCTTCACAATAAAAAAAATTTAATGAATGAACTTGGAAAAATAAACAGAGTAATAGAAAGAGAGTATAAAGAGGCTTTTAAGCAGACATATCTGGTATTGGATGCAACTACAGGGCAAAATGCAGTTCAGCAGGCAAAACAATTTACGGAAGTATGTCCTGTAGATGGCATAATACTTACCAAGCTAGATGGTACTGCCAAAGGGGGAATTGTAATATCCATAAAGCACAGTTTAAATATACCCGTGAAACTAATAGGAGTTGGAGAGGGTATTTATGATTTACAGGAATTTAAAAGCAGGGATTTTGTAGAAGCATTATTTTAAACCTGTTAAGTAAAAATACTTGACAGTACTTATTAATTTTGATATCATGTATTTTGTCAAGAAAATAATTTTAGTTTAGTCAGGATAATCAAATCTGTTATTTTGCATTGATTATTTAATTGAATGAAGAGAGGGTATTATGGAAGAGAGAATAAAGCTTTCCATATTACTTGATATATATGGTGAGCTTTTGACAAAAAAACAGAAAGACGTAATGGAGTTTTACTACAACGAGGATTTATCCTTGAAAGAAATAGCGGAACACACCAATACAAGCAGGCAGGCAGTATATGATATTATAAAAAGGTGCCACAGGCTTTTATTACAGTATGAGGATAAACTTCATGTGATGAGAGAAAAAAAGAGTTTGGAAGAGAGTAAAAAATCTATTGTAAATTTTATAGATTCCCTCAATTGCAGTGGAAATGAGAAAGTTTTAAATAAAATAAAGGATTATATAAGGTCGAATATTTAATTTAGGAGGATTAGCATGGCTTTTGAAGGATTAGCATCTAAGCTTCAGGAAACACTAAAAAAGCTTAGAGGTAAGGGTAAACTTTCTGAAAAAGATATAAAAGATGCTATGAGAGAAGTAAAGCTAGCACTTTTGGAAGCAGATGTTAATTACAAAGTGGTAAAAGATTTTGTAAAGGGTGTTAGTGAAAAGTGTCTGGGAGAAGAAGTGCTGAAAAGCTTGACTCCGGCACAGCAGGTTATAAAAATAGTAAATGAAGAACTTACAGCTTTGATGGGAAATAGCCAGAGTTCAATTGAATATGATTCCAGCGGATTGACTGTAATAATGCTGGTGGGACTGCAGGGTGCGGGAAAAACCACCATGTGCGGCAAATTGGCATTACAGCTTAGAAAGAGCAATAAAAAACCCCTTTTGGTAGCCTGTGATATATACAGACCGGCTGCAATAAAACAACTTCAGGTAGTTGGAAAAGAGATAGACATACCTGTATTTTCCATGGGAGACAAGACAGCTGCAGTGGATATATGCAAAGGTGCTGAGGAGTATGCTAAAAATAATGATTTCAATGTACTTATAATAGATACGGCAGGCAGACTTCAAATAGATGAAAAGTTAATGGATGAATTGGGCCAGATTAAAAAGGAAATAAACCCTAATGAAATACTGCTTGTGGTAGATGCCATGACAGGTCAGGATGCAGTTAATGTAGCTTCAAGTTTTAATGAGCAGCTTAATATAAGTGGAGTTATACTTACAAAATTAGATGGAGACACCAGGGGGGGAGCTGCCCTTTCTATAAAATCCATGACAGGGAAACCCATAAAATTTGTGGGCATGGGAGAAAAGATGAGTGACTTTGAAGTTTTTTATCCAGATAGAATGGCTTCAAGGATACTTGGAATGGGGGATGTACTTTCCCTTATAGAAAAAGCCCAGCAGTCTATTGACAAGGAAGAAGCTGAAAAGCTTGGAAATAAGATGTTGACCAAGGAGTTTAACCTGGAAGATTTTTTATCCATAATGGAGCAAACTAAGAAACTGGGGCCTATAAGTAAACTTATGGAAATGGTACCCGGGGTTAACACTAAGGAATTACAGGGAGTGGATTTTTCAAAAGGGGAAAAGGAACTGGTAAAAATTGAGGCAATAATCAATTCCATGACTTTGAAGGAAAGAAGAAATCCATCGGTTATAAGCAGTTCTTCTTCCAGAAAAAAGAGAATAGCACTGGGGTCCGGTACTACAATACAGATGGTGAATAAACTCCTTAAGGATTTTGTAAAAATAAAAAAAATGATGAAGCAGTTCAGTGGAACAAAAAAAGGCTTTAAAAAGGGACCATTTGGGAAATTCCCTTTTTAAATATATTAAAATATCATATAAGTAATATATTCTCAGAGAATTTTTTACATTATAAGGAGGTGATATCAATGGCATTAAAAATAAGATTAAGAAGAATGGGTGCAAAAAAAGCTCCATTTTATAGAATAGTTGTAGCAGATTCAAGATCCCCAAGAGATGGCAGGTTTGTAGAAGAAATAGGATATTATAATCCTACCACCGAGCCTAATACTGTTAAGTTTGATGAGGAAAAAGCAGTAAAATGGATAAAAAATGGTGCTCAGCCAACTGAAGTAGTTAAGAAGATTTTTGATAAATCAGGATTAAAGGATAAGCTTGGTAAGTAATTAACTGGGGGTGTATTAAGTGAAAGAGCTAGTAGAAATTATTGCTAAATCGTTAGTGGATAACCCAGATATGGTTCAAGTAAATGAAATTGCAGGTGAGCAATCTATAATTCTTGAATTAAAAGTTGCACAAGAAGATATGGGAAAGGTAATAGGTAAACAGGGAAGGATAGCCAAGGCTATAAGAACTGTTGTAAAAGCAGCAGCTATAAAAGAAAATAAAAGAGTTGTTGTGGAGATAATATAAGAGTTAGATAATCTAACTCTTATATTTGTATAAAGTGATTCCAAGGTTCAGGCGGAGTTCTTTCACAGATAAGGTCATTTCATATCTGAATTTTAGAAGAATCTGTTCAGGTGATTAGCATTGCTTGCCATCCACCTGCTTTAAGAAGCTGGGTACACGTCAGCAATAGCGGCCGAGGATAGGCAAAGGGAATCCTGATATGCCTTGAAATTATATTATAGTGAAAAAAGAGGTGACTAAATTCTGCTTATTATATTTGTTTTTAATATGCAGAACATTGATCTATGAAGGAATTTATAACTATAGGACAAATAATAAATACCCATGGAATAAAAGGAGAATTAAAAGTATATCCGCTGACGGATGATCTTAAAAGATTCAGAAAATTGGATCTGGTATATATAGAGGGAAAGGCAGAGAAAATACTTGAATGTAAGCTTCAATCAGATAGAGTCATACTTAAAGTTGAAGGAGTGAATTCTATAGAAGAAGCTCTTCCATACAAGAGGAAGTATCTGGAGGTTCCAAGAAAAAATGCAGTTGAACTGCAGAAGGGAACATATTTTGTTACAGATATAATAGGCTGCTCAGTAGTGGATGATGAAGGTGTATTTTACGGTAAGGTGGGAGATGTGCTCCACACCCACTGTAATGACGTGTATTGGATAAAAGGCAAAGATGAACTTTTGATTCCAGCTATAAAAGATGTGGTAATAAATATAGATGTGGAAAGAGGAAAGATAGTTATAAAGCCGGTGAAAACATGGATGTGAAAATAGACATACTAACTCTTTTTCCTGAAATGTTTGATGTATTTAATTATAGTATAATAGGAAGAGCATTGAACAATAATATTTTGAGTATAAACACTGTTAATATAAGGGATTTTACTAAAGATAAACACAAGAAGGTGGATGACTATCCATATGGCGGGGGAGCTGGAATGATAATGGCTGTACAGCCTATTGTGGATTGTATAAGGGAAGTACAAACTAAAAACAGTGGAAATGTTATTTATTTAGGACCTCGCGGAAGAACTTTTAATCAATCCATTGCCAAAAAACTTTCCAGGGAAAAAGAATTGATATTTTTGTGCGGCCATTATGAAGGAATAGATGAAAGAGTATATAAATACATAGATATGGAAATATCTATTGGTGATTTTGTGGTGACTGGCGGAGAAATGGCATGCATTCCAATTATAGACAGTATATGCAGAATGGTGCCTAATGTATTATCCAGCACGGAAAGTTATACAGAAGAATCCTTTTATAATGGATTGCTTGAATACCCACAATATACCAGGCCGGAATGTTTTCAAGAGGATAATGTACCTGAAATTCTTTTGTCCGGTCATCATGAGAATATAAGAAAATGGAAGAGGGCAAAATCTCTTATAATGACCAGGGATAAAAGACCTGATTTATTTGAAAAGATTCCATTATCAAAAGAAGACAAAAAACTTATAGAGTTATATGAAGAAAAATAAGCACATATTAATTATATGTTGAAAATAAGATAAAAATGTGTTAGAATTTCTTTGTGCTACACAGGCGTTCCGCTGTCTGCAATTGATTGTGCTGGATAAGAACGTTGAATAATTATTAGGAGGTAATGCACAGTGTTAGATATAATAAAACAGATAGAAGATAAACAAATCAGAAAAGATTTGCCAGCTTTTAATGTAGGAGATACAGTAAAAGTTCATGTGAAGATTAAAGAGGGAAATAGGGAAAGAGTACAGGTTTTTGAAGGTGTAGTTTTAAAAAGACAAAATGGCGGAATAAGAGAAACCTTTACAGTTAGAAGAGTTGCCTATGGGGTAGGAGTTGAAAGAACATTTCCGGTTAATTCTCCTATAATAGATAAAATACAGGTAGTTAGAAGGGGTAAAGTAAGAAGAGCAAAATTATACTACTTAAGAGACAGGGTAGGTAAAGCAGCTAAGGTAAAAGAGATATTAAGATAAGAGGGGCTTTATAAAGTCCCTTTTTTTCCATATTAAGGAGGTACGAAATTTTGGCCAAGGAATTGATAGAAATAGGTAAATCCATATTGATAGCTATTATAGCAGCATTTTTAATTATAACATTTATATTTGAAACTGTAAGTGTGGACGGACATTCCATGGATCCAACCTTAAATAACGGAGATAGGTTGATTGTGGAAAAAGTAAGCTATTACTTCAGAGCTCCCAAGCCTGGTGACATAGTGGTAATAAAATATCCTGCTGATCCCAAGGAAAAGTTTATTAAGAGAGTAATAGGAGTTGGAGGGGACAGAGTAAGGATTGAAGATGGAAAGCTGTATGTAAATGATGTAGTAAAAAATGAACCCTATATATTGGAAACCATGACAGGAAATTTTGATGAGGTTACAGTACCTCAAAATACAGTGTTTGTACTTGGAGATAACAGAAATAACAGCAGAGACAGCAGATATCCTGACGTGGGTTTTGTAAGTTATAAAATGGTAGTGGGGAGAGCAGCCTTTAGGTTATATCCTTTTAACAGAATGGGAAGGCTGAGTTCAGTTCAAAATTAGAGAGGAAGAATTGTATGGCTATAAATTGGTTTCCAGGACATATGGCTAAAACTAAAAGAGAAATAAGAGAAAACCTTAAATTGGTAGATGCAGTTATAGAAATGAGAGATGCCAGAATAATAAGATCTAGTAAAAACCCGGATATAGAGGATATATGCGGTTCTAAACCAAGAATAATACTTTTGAATAAAAGCGATCTGGGGGAAGAGAGCATAACCAGATTGTGGATAGAACATCTTTCAAAAGAAAACGTAAAGGTTTTATCAGTGAATTGCAATACATCACGGGGATTAAAAAATATAAGGATTGTGTTGAATGAGCTTTTACAGGAAAAACATAATAGAATGAAAGAAAGAGGTATTTCTAAAATAACTGATAGGGCAATGGTAGTTGGAATACCTAATGTGGGAAAGTCTTCCCTTATAAATAAATTGGCTAGGAACAAAATAGCCAGAACAGGGGATAAACCTGGAGTCACCAAGAGCAGGCAGTGGATTAAAACTAAATTGGGGATAGAACTTATGGATACTCCTGGGATATTATGGCCTAAACTTGAAAGTGAGGAAACCAGGTTCAATTTGGCTTTTACCGGGGCGATAAAGGATGAAATTATGGATATAGAAGACTTAGCATTAAATCTCATAAAATTTTTATGTGAATATTATCCGGACAGATTGACAGCCAGGTATAAGCTTGATAAATTAAGTAAAAAGCCATGGGAAAACATTGAAATTATAGCTAGAAAAAGAGGAGCTATAATTTCTGGGGGCCAAATAGACTACAATAGAGTGGCTGTATTGATTTTAGATGAATTCAGGGGAGGAAAACTGGGACCTATTTCTCTGGAAAGACCATAGATGATTTTGAAAGGTGTATTTTTATATGATTGAAAATGAAAAGAAAATGGAATCAGGTGATATTGAAATAGATGATTTTATCTGGAACAAATTAGACAATTTTAAATTTGAGGAAATAAAAAGAAAAGTGGACTGTTTAAAGAAAGATTATTTTAATTTAAAAGAAGATAGTATAATTAAAATTCTGGAAAACTTAAAACTGGATAGGAGAAAAAATGTAAATAATTTATCTTCAAATTTTTATAATTTTATCATGAATAGAAAAAGTGAAATAAAAAGAGTTGAAAATATGTATTTATTTGATAAGAAGTTTGGGAATTATCTGTATACTGCAGGAACGGATGAAGTTGGCAGAGGACCACTGGCAGGACCCATAGCTGCTGCTGCGGTAATATTGAATTTGAATTATAAAGATGACAGGGAGTTTATTTTAGGTATAAAGGATTCAAAAAAACTTACACCAAGGCACAGGCTTCAGCTTTCAGAAGAAATAAAACTCAAAGCCTTAGATTATAATATTTCAGTTATAAATAACAGGGAAATAGATAAAAGAGGAATTTCCTGGTGCAATAATGAAGTCTTAAAAAGAGCTGTAGAAGGTTTGAAGCTGCCTGCAGATATGGTTTTATCAGATGGGTATGCTATAAAAAATTTATTTAACAATAATGAATTTATAATAAAGGGTGATGCCAAAAGTGCAAGCATAGCGGCAGCCTCTATTATAGCCAAGGTCTACAGGGATAGTCTTATGGAGGAATATTCTCATATATACACTAAATATGGTTTTGACCACAATTCAGGCTATGGAACTAAAGAACATATAGAGGCCATAAAAAAATATGGAATCTGTAAAATACATAGAATGAGTTTCTTGAAAAATATTGTATAAATTCAATATGGATAAAAAACAGTTAAATTATATCTGAAAGGCATCTTTAATAAGCTTTATGGATGGAATATTGTTGTAGGTGTTGAATATTATCTCTATGACGTCAAATCTGAAATTGAATTTAAATAGCTTTTTTTTCATTATATATACATTGGCTGTTTTGTATATTTTAAGACATTTAGGGTAATTTACAGCTTCACAGGGATTTCCATATAACTTCCCATAACGAGATTTGACTTCTATAAAACAAAGATAATTTCCATCCTTTCCAACAATATCCACTTCACCTGTTTTACACCTGAAATTTCTTTCCAATATTATATATCCAATTTCTCTTAAATAATTTTCAGCTATATCTTCACCCAGGGAACCTATATCCTTATTGAAAGAATGCATAAAATTTCCCCTTCCTATTTTAAAACTTTTTATTATTATATCATTTATAGCAAAGACTTGCATTATGGCATTTGGTTTTGAAAATTAAATTTTATGTATAGGTTTTCTCACCTGCACATATTTATGAAACTTGCTTTTAAGTCACTGACAAGGGTTGGTATATATATATTTATGCAAATTAGTAGGAAGAATATGGAAAGTACACCTCCGATACTTATAATATCATTATTTCTTATATTAATTCCAATTAAAATTAATGTGATACCTATAATTAGACCCAGTATGACCAGAAAAAAATACATATAATTATACCTCCATTCATAATAATCAAAGCTCGGGTTATTCTTGGGTTAAGGTGGAATTTCCCCATAGGGAATGCTTCCGTGTCTGAACCTTATTAACAGTATTCCAGGTATCTTTAGCGCTTAAAATATGTTATTCTTTAGGGGAAAAACTTATCCGTAGCGGAGCATTGCCTGCCACCTTGTGAAATATGGGGCTGACAATGCAGCCATGAAATAAATTTAGATTATCTATATTATACAATTTTTGTAAATATAAATAAAGGCAATTTTTCAATAAAATAGAAATTGAGACAAATATATTACTGCCTAATATGCTATATGAAATCTCCATTCATAAATTTTCTATAGCAAAGTGCTTCAATTAAATGGGATTCATTTATGTATTCACTGTTGTCTAAATCCGCTATTGTTCGGGATACCTTTAAAATTTTGCCATAAGCTCTAGTGGTTAAATTATATTTGGAGTAGACTTTTTCCAGTATATCCGTGGATTTTTTGTTGAGTTTACAGTATTTTTTTATGAGAATACTGTTCATTTCTGAATTACAATATATACCCTGGCTCTTGAATCTTTTCTTTTGAATTTTTCGTGTTTTTTCCACCCTTTCCCTTATTAATTTGGAGGATTCACTTTTTTTGTAATTTTGAATGTCCTTGAAATCCAGAGAATTTACAAAAGTAAATAGATCTATTCTGTCAATGATGGGACTGGATAGTTTTGATATATATCTTTTTCTTTCAAAATCTGTACATGTGCAGTGCTTTTTGGAAGCAAAGTTTCCGCAGGGGCAGGGATTAGTGGCCATGATAGTCATGAAGTTGCATGGAAAAGAAACTCTGCCGGAGGCCCTGCTTATTGTTATCTTCTTTTCTTCCAAAGGCTGTCTTAAAACTTCAAGTACATTTTTTTTGAATTCAAGTATTTCATCTAAAAAAAGTATTCCATTGTGGGCAAGGGATATTTCACCGGGCATTAAGTTACTCCCGCCGCCAACTAGAGAAATAGTTGTACTGGTATGATGGGGATTTCTAAATGGAGGCTTAGTTATAAGTCCCTCATTTATATTTAAATTTCCAGTTACACTGTATATTTTAGTAACTTCCAGTGATTTTTCATAACTTAAATCCGGAAGTATAGTAGGTACTCTTTTTGCCATCATGGTTTTGCCTGAACCAGGCGGACCTATCATGATTATATTGTGGTTTCCAGCTGCAGCTACTTCTAAAGCTCTCTTGCAGCTTTCCTGCCCAAACACATCTGAAAAGTCTGGAGAGGTGTGGGAAGGTTTTGACAGTGTCCTTTTATGCTTGTAGGGAAGCAGGTCCCTATATTTTATAAAATATACTATTTGTCTTAGATTCTCAAAGGCATAGCAGTTGCTGCCCTTTATTGAAGAACATTCTTCTGCATTTTCAAGAGGGACTATGAAGTTTTTAATATGATTTTTGATTCCTTCTAATGTTATTGGAAGTACTCCTCTTACTTTATTTAAGTTGCCGGACAAAGACAGTTCACCAAGTATCAAAAATTTTTCCCAGTCATAAAATTTTATTTGTCCTGTGGATATCAATATACCTATGGCTATAGGCAGATCAAATAAGGATCCCGCCTTTTTCATATCTGCAGGAGCCAAATTCACTACTATTTTTTTTACAGGAAATTCAAATCCAGAATTTATAATGGAAGCCTTCACCCTTTCTTTAGATTCCTTTACGGAAGTATCTGCCAATCCCACTATATTGAAGGAAGGAAGTCCTCTCTCAATGTCCACTTCTACTGATACTATACTTCCTTCTATGCCCAAAAAGGAAGATGTATTTAATTTAACCGCCATGTCATTATCACCTCTGCTTAATTCTTGACAATAACATTTTGTTTTAAACTTTCAAAAATAAAACACTGTAAAATCTGAATAAAATAATTGGATTATGAACATAATTTTTACATAATTATAATTATGGGATGTGAATTGTTTATGGACATATATGATCTGTGGTTTGCTTCTGCTAGAATATCTAGTAAAATAAAAAATAATATTTTGAATAAATTTAAAAGCACAAAACAAATATATATGCATAGTATTTATAATAATAATTCTATGTTTTTAGGCGGGGACTGTAGTAGAATATATGGAGAATTGAGAAGAGCCTGGAATATAGAGGAATTGAAAAGTTTGACGGAGTATTCTTTAAATGAAGGTATTGAAGCTGTAAATTACTGTGAGGACACTTACCCTTATAGATTAAAGAATTATGATGATTCTCCGGCAGTGTTGTTTTATAAAGGAAATATTAAAATCCTGGATAATGTAAGCGTGGCAATTGTAGGAGCCAGAGATTGCAGTTTGTATGGAAAAAATGTAGCTTTATTAATGGGTAAAGAAATTTCAGCAAATAACGTAAATATAATAAGTGGTATGGCAAGGGGAATCGACAGTTGCGCCCACAGGGCAGCTGCAGAAAATGGAGGATGCACCTGTGCTGTACTTGGGTCAGGAGTGGATGTCGTATATCCTAGAGAAAATAGAAAATTATATGAGGACATTTTAAAAAAAGGATGTGTTATATCTGAATTTATTCCCAAAACCAAGCCATATCCTTATAATTTCCCAATGAGAAATAGAATTATAAGCGGATTGAGTGATGTGACAGTTGTAATTGAAGCAGGAAACAAAAGTGGTGCCCTAATAACAGCAAACTGTGCGCTGGAACAGGGAAAGGATGTCATGGCGGTGCCGGGTTCCATATTTTCCTCTAAAAGCAAAGGAACAAATACACTTATAAGAGAAGGTGCCCACGTATTTACCTGCATGGAGGACTTATTTCACTTACTGCCTATGGAATATATGAAAAAAAAATGCATGAAAAACTATGAACTAAATGCTTCAGAGGAAAAAATATGCAGACTTATTGGGAACATTCCAATACATATAGATGAAATATGTAGAATAACTGGTGTTGACATAAAACGATTATATGAGTTATTATTTGAATTGCAGTTAAAAGGTGAAATAATATGTCTTCAGGGAAATTATTATGCAAAGATTGAAAGTAATGAAGATATTATCAAGTGATTCTTAGGTATGGTGAAATCTTTTCATAAGGAATGATTGCCGTTGAACTTTAGAGGAACTTATCCAGGGGTCTGAGCATTGCTTATTTTCATACTTCAAAGAAGTTGATGACTTAACTGATGATAATCGTCGGATAAAATAACTGAAACAGCATAGTATATTTATATAGTTAAAAAATAAGTTTGATGTTTAAATAAGGGGGTGTAGACTCTGGTGTGAATTTAAAAATATCCAGAGCATAAGATGGGACAAAAATTAGTTATAGTTGAATCACCTGCCAAGGCTAAAACTATAGGAAAATATTTAGGGAAAAATTATGTAGTGGAAGCTTCTATGGGTCATGTTAGAGATCTTCCGAAAAGCCAATTGGGAGTTGATATAGATAATGAATACAATCCTAAGTATATAACGATAAGAGGAAAAGGAGAACTTTTAGACAAACTCAAAAAAGAGGCAAAAAAAAGTGAAAAAGTATATTTGGCAACAGACCCTGATAGGGAAGGAGAGGCAATTTCATGGCATCTGTCTCATGTACTTAAATTAGATGAAAGTGAAAAGTGCAGAATAGAGTTCCATGAGATTACCAAGAATGCCATAAAGAGTTCAATAAAGTCTCCCAGAACCATAAATATAAATTTAGTTAATGCCCAGCAGGCCAGAAGGGTATTGGACAGACTGGTTGGATATAAGATAAGCCCAATACTTTGGAAAAAAATCAAGTGGGGTTTAAGTGCTGGAAGAGTACAATCCGTAGCATTAAAGATGATATGTGAAAGAGAAAAAAAGATAGTAAATTTTGAACCCAAGGAATATTGGACTGTAGAGTGTGAACTTCATAAAGAATCCACAATCAAATGCTTTAATGTAAAACTCACTACATTTGATAAGAAAAAAATTGAGATTGGCACCAAAGAAGAAGTAGATAAAATTATAAAAGATCTGGAGAAAGGGCAGTTTATTGTAAAATCAATTAAGACCACATGTAAAAATAAAACTCCGCTTCCGCCGTTTATTACTAGTACCCTGCAGCAGGATTCCTACAAGAAGCTAAATTTTTCCACTAAGAAAACTATGTCTGTAGCTCAACAATTGTATGAAGGAATAGATATAAAAGGTTATGGGACTGTAGGACTTATAACCTATATGAGGACTGACTCGGTGAGGATTGCAAAAGAGGCGCAAGAAGCCTGCAGGGATTTTGTGGTAAATAAGTTTGGAAAAGAATATATAGAAGAGAAACCTAGAAATTTTAAAAGCAAAAAAAATATACAGGATGCCCATGAAGCCATAAGACCTACCAACATAGAAATAACACCTGATAAAGCCAGGGAAAATTTAAAGCCAGAACAATACAAACTCTACAAGTTAATATGGAATAGATTTCTGGCAAGTCAGATGGCTTCTTCAAAAATTGATGTCACTTCCATAGATATAGTCAACAATAAATATGGATTAAAAGTCAGTGGCTCCAAGATAAGGTTCGATGGATTTATGAAGGTGTATGAATATGCAACTGAAGATGAAAAATCTGATGGATCTTTGCCAAAACTTAAAGAAGGTGAACTGCTTGTTAAAAAGTCTATAAATGGAAGACAGCATTTTACACAACCTCCAGCTAGATTTTCAGAAGCTTCTCTGGTAAAGACTCTTGAGGAAAATGGGATAGGAAGACCTAGTACCTATGCACCAATTTTATCTACACTTTTAGATAGAAAATATATACAGAGGGAAAAGAAAACTCTGATTCCCACTGAATTAGGCAATATAGTAAATAATATATTGAGTGAATATTTTAAACAAATAGTAGATGTGGAATTTACTGCTGAAATGGAATCCAAATTGGACAGTATTGAAGAGGGAAAGGACAATTGGAGAAAGGTAGTGGGAAAGTTTTATGATCCACTGAAAAAATCCATTGAAGTGGCTGAAAGAGAAGTTGCTAAAATTACCATAGAAGATAAGGTTACAGATATAAAATGTGATAAATGTGGAAGGAACATGGTAATAAAGCATGGAAGGTTTGGAGACTTTTTAGCATGTCCAGGTTATCCTGAATGTAAAAATACCAAACCAATAGTGGAGGAGTTAGATGTTGAATGTCCTAAATGTGGTGGAAAAGTTTTAGTTAAGAGGAGCAGAAAGGGCAGAAAGTTTTATGGATGCAGTAATTATCCAGACTGCAATTTTGTAAGCTGGTTTGAACCAGTCAGCCAGAAATGTCCTGTGTGTGGAAACTATATGGTAAAAAAGTACAGCAAGGCCAGGGGAAACTATTTGGAGTGTTCTAACTCGGAATGTAAACACAGAGAATATAATACTGAAGAAAATAAGGATAAAGAAGGAAAAGTAGTTGAAAGGATGGATAAAATCTAGATAAATAAAAAGGCCTGAATGGTAAAAATACAGTTTAATTATAGAACATGAGTCTATATTAAGCTGTATTTTGATTATATTAGCAAATACGGTTGAATTATAATAACTATTATGTTATCATAATTAATGGATAAAGAATAATTCTAAATATTTTAAAAAGTCTAAAATATTGATAATCGTTTATACTATTGATATAGTCTAAAATTTTAAGATCAGCATATTTTTTAATGAAAATATAATAAAACCAAAAAATGTAGTATTTATGTAAATAAAATAAAATTAGTGGTAACAAGGAGGACTATAAATGACAACACTATTAGATAAAACAAGAAAATTGAATAAGATATTACAAAAATCAGGAACAGAACCAGTAGTTTTTGATGATATATGTAAATTGTTAAGTGAAGTTTTAGGCTGTAATGTCTATATTATTAGCAGAAGAGGAAAAATATTGGGATATAATTTTCCAGATGGTTTTGAATGTGATACCGTTAAGGATAAGGTAATAAGTGAAATGAGGTTTCCTGAACATTACAACAATAAATTGTTAAATGCCCGTGAAACTCTTCCTAATTTATCCAACCATGGAATTTGTGTTTTTGAAGATGGAAGTCCCTGCAATCTGGATAATAAGCTGACTACCATAGTTCCTATAGTGGGGAACAGGGAAAGACTCGGTACCTTATTATTAGCTAGTTTTGGAGATAGGTTCATAGATGAGGATCTGATATTATCAGAATACAGTGCTACTATAATAGGCCTTGAGATATTAAGAGCTAAAAATGATGAAATAGAGGAAGAAGCCAGGAAAAAGGCGGTAGTTCAATTGGCAATTGGCACATTATCCTATTCTGAATTGGAGGCAGTGGAACATATATTCAGCGAGCTGGATGGAAATGAAGGATTGCTTGTAGCTTCAAAAATAGCAGATAAGGTTGGCATAACCAGATCTGTAATTGTAAATGCACTTAGAAAATTTGAAAGTGCTGGAGTAATAGAATCCAGATCTCTTGGAATGAAGGGAACACACATCAAAATATTAAATGAAAAATTATTGGATGAATTAAAAAAGATAAAATAAATGAATATAAATTGAAAACCCTAATTTTTTTATTGAATAGATACATCCATTATGATATACTACATAAGGTAATAAAATACACACATTATCTAATTCATAATAAAGGTGCTTTGAGTGATTTATGAATATGAAGATAGTGGAGGAAAAACCTAGGAGGGAAAATAAATGTCAGTTATTTCTATGAAACAATTATTGGAAGCAGGTGTTCATTTTGGACATCAGACAAGAAGATGGAACCCTAAAATGGCTCCTTATATTTTTACAGAAAGAAATGGAATCTATATAATAGATTTACAAAAAACAGTGAAAAAGGTTGAAGAAGCTTATGAGTTTATAAAAAAGGTTTCAGAAGAGGGAAAAGATATATTATTTATTGGGACAAAAAAGCAAGCTCAGGAAGCTATTCAAGAAGAAGCAAAGAGAAGCAATATGTACTATGTCAATAATAGATGGCTTGGCGGTATGCTTACTAATTTTGCAACTATAAAAACTAGAATAGGAAAATTAGAAGAACTGGAAAAAATGGAGGAAGACGGTACTTTTGAAGTTCTTCCAAAAAAAGAGGTTATAAAATTAAAGAATGAAAAAGAAAAGCTGGAGAAAAATTTAGGCGGAATCAAGAATATGGATGCTAAAAATGTAGGAGCATTATTTGTTGTTGATCCAAGAAAAGAAAAAAATGCCATATCGGAAGCTAAGATTTTGGGAATTCCTGTAGTAGCCATAGTTGATACAAATTGCGATCCTGATGAGGTAGATTATATCATACCAGGAAACGATGATGCTATAAGGGCTGTAAAGTTAATTACATCTAAAGTGGCAGATGCTGTAATGGAAGGAAGACAGGGAGAACAATTAGCTGAAGAGTAGCTTATTATAATGAGATATATGCAATAGGGTCAAATACGAATGTGAGAGGAGTTGAAAAACCGTTATTTGGCAATTGAAATAGCTTGTAAGTTGCCATATAGGGTGTAATGCATCCGAATATAAGCCCTGGGAGTGTCGGACCTAGATAAAGTGTAGCTTTAGGCATTATGAATGGGGAAGTAAACTTGGAATTTTATCATGTTTTATGAAATTCCATAGTTTTTAAATAACGGAATATACTTATGATAACTGCACAGATGGTAAAGGAACTCAGAGAGAGAACTGGAGCAGGAATGATGAACTGCAAGAAAGCTTTAAGTGAAACCAATGGAGATACTGAAAAGGCCATTGAAATATTGAGGGAAAAAGGATTAGCTGCTGCAGCTAAAAAATCTGGAAGGGTGGCTTCTGAAGGATTGGTTAAAACCTATGTTTCAGAAGATGGCAAAGCTGCCTCAATAGTAGAGGTGAACTGTGAAACTGATTTTGTAGCAGTAAATTCGGACTTTGTAAGTTTTGTTGACAATTTAGCAAAGCAGGCAGTTGACTCCAAGGCTTCCAATGTGGAAGAGCTGCTTAAAGAAAAATATATATTAGACAATAGTAAAACTGTAGGAGAAACTTTGATAGCCCTCATTGCAAAATTAGGAGAAAATATGGCAGTAAGACGGTTCAAAAAGTTTTCTGTTTCAAATGGCCTAATTGAAAGTTATATTCATGGCGGCGGTAGAATAGGAGTTTTGGTAAAACTTGAATGCAATGATCAAGGTGAAGTTTTAAAAGAGGTTGCAAAAGATGTAGCTATGCAGGTAGCTGCTACAAATCCATTGTTTCTAGATAAAGATTCAGTAGATAATGATATTTTGGATAAAGAAAAAGATATATACAGGGTTCAGGCATTAAATGAAGGAAAGCCTGAAAAAATTGTGGATAAAATAATTATGGGAAAAGTTCAAAAATATTATAAAGAAAACTGTTTGATAGAACAAGTATGGGTTAAAGATTCTGATCTTACTATTGATAAATATGTCAAGAGGAAATCAAAGGAAATTGGTTCACCTATAAAAGTGTCTGATTTTGTCAGATTTGAAAAAGGTGAAGGAATAGAGAAGAAAGAAGAAGATTTTGCCGAGGAAGTTCGTAAGCAGATAGAGGGTAAATAGTAACTAAAAAGAGAACACGGGGTGTTCTCTTTTTTTAAGATGTAAAGAATTTGTAAATTTTAAGTTTCACTTTATGATAATTTGGAGGTATAATATATATGAGTTTAGCTAGATACAAAAGAGTAATGCTTAAACTTTCAGGCGAAGCTCTTTCAGGAAAAAATGGTTATGGAATAGATTTTGATGTGGCAAAAAATATAGCTGTTGAAATAAAAGAGCTTATAGCCATGGGAGTATCAGTAGGAGTTGTAGTTGGCGGTGGAAACATATGGAGAGGCAGAAGCGGGAAAGGCATGGATAGGACAACTGCAGATTATATGGGAATGCTTGCTACATGTATAAATGCTCTGGCACTTCAGGATTCATTGGAGAATTTAGGGGTGAATACCAGAGTGCAGACAGCTATTGAGATGAGAGAAGTAGCAGAACCATTTATAAGAAGACGGGCAATGAGACATTTAGAAAAAAATAGAGTTGTTATATTTGCAGCAGGTACAGGGAATCCTTATTTTTCAACAGATACTACAGCAGCGCTTAGAGCGGCAGAAATAGAGGCAGATGTTATACTGCTTGCAAAAAAAGTAGATGGTGTGTATGACAAGGATCCTCATAAATATAATGACGCCAAAAAATTTGACAAATTAACCTATATCGAAGTGCTTGAAAAGGGACTTCAGGTTATGGATTCTACGGCTACATCTCTTTGCATGGACAACGATATACCTATCTTAGTATTTGGCTTGGATGATCCAAAAAATATAAGAAAGACTGTCATTGGAGAAAAAATTGGAACTCTTGTTTGTAAAGAATAAAATGAGGAGGTATTTTATATGATTAAGGATACTTTAAAAAGTGCAGATGAAAAAATGGGGAAAACTATAGAGTCTTTAAAAAAAGAACTGGCTTCCATGAAGGCGGGGAGGGCTACACCTGCTATACTGGACAGGATAGAAGCAGAATATTATGGAACCATGACTCCGGTAAATCAAATGGGAAACATATCTATTCCGGAAGCAAGGATGCTTGTTATACAACCTTGGGATAAAAATGCATTAAAAGCTATAGAAAAGGCAATATTAAAATCAGATCTAGGTATAAATCCGTCCAATGATGGAGAAGTTATAAGGCTCATGATACCTGAACTTACGGAGGAAACCAGGAGAAACCTAGTTAAAAACATAAAAAAATTAGGAGAGGAATCCAAGGTGGCTGTAAGGGGAATAAGAAGAGACAGCAATGATAAATTAAAGGTTTTAAAAAAAGAAAGCGATATTTCTGAAGATGAAATAAAAAAAGCTGAAGGAGAAATGCAAAAGAAAACTGATGGTTTTATAAAAAATATAGATGATATAGTTGAAAAGAAGGAAAAGGAAGTCATGTCATTATAATAATTAAACTTTTAAAACCTGCTGAACTGCAGGTTTTTTATCAAAAGTAAAATTTAAAAATGATAATGAATGGAGATACATTTATGTTAAGATTTTTTAATACGGATAAGAAAAAGGAATACAGTGATGAAAATATATGTATTGATTTAAATAATATTCCAAAGCATATAGCCATTATAATGGATGGAAATGGAAGATGGGCAAAGGAGAGGAATCTCCCAAGAAGTATAGGACATAAAGCGGGAGTAGAAGCTATAAGAGAAGTTGTAAAGGAATGCAGTGTTTTAAAAGTAAAATATCTTACACTGTATGCCTTTTCTACCGAGAACTGGAAAAGGCCTAAAGATGAAGTAAGTGCCCTTATGAAACTTTTAGCGGAATATTTAAAAAAGGAATTTAAAGAATTAAATTATAATAATGTGATAATAAATTATATTGGAGATATATCCAAACTGCCTGATTTGTGTCAGAAGGAACTTATCATATCTCATGAAAACACTAAAAATAATACTGGATTAACTTTAAATCTGGCATTAAATTATGGGGGAAGATATGAAATAACAAGGGCTTTCAAATTGATGTATGAAGATATAAAATCGGGGAAAATAAGGGAAGAAGATATAAATGAAGACACAATATCAAACTATATGTATACTAAAGGTATGCCTGATCCTGATCTTATAATAAGACCCAGCGGGGAACAGCGTCTCAGTAATTTCCTTTTATGGCAGTGTGCATATTCTGAATTTTGGTATTCCAATATAAAGTGGCCGGATTTTAGAAAAGAACATCTTCATAAAGCTATTTTTGATTATCAAAACAGGGACAGAAGATTTGGCTCAGTAGAGTAAACACAATTTTTAGTTTTAATTTTTGCATGGAGGTGTATAAGTGAACAATAGATATTTGGGTGCATTTACACTCATACCTTTTATTTTAATTCTATTTTTGGGTGGAGTTTACCTGAAATATGGGATTATGGTTATTTCACTTATGGGAATGTATGAGTTTTATAAGGTAATAAAACAAAAAGGTATAAATGCCATAAATATAATAGGATATTTACTGTGTATAGCATATTACATGACTTTAGGAGCTGAAGTAAACTATAAATTTATATTTTTTACTATAGTTGTTTCAATGTTTATGCTATTGTGCATTCCTGTTCTGGATACGGATTATAATTTTATAGATATAGCCTGCACCCTATTTGGTTTTTTATATGTGGCTTTATTTTTTAGCACTATAGTTCTGGTTAACAGTGGATCATATGGGAATTATCTGGTGTGGCTCATAATCATATCTGCCTGGAGCTGTGATACGGCAGCTTATTATACAGGCAGGTTTTTGGGCAGGAGAAAGCTTTGTCCCAAAGTAAGCCCTAAAAAAACTGTAGAAGGCTCTCTGGGAGGAGTGCTGGGAAGCATACTCATATGCGGGTTGTTTGGATATTTTGCCATTAAAAGGGGAGTACCAATAGCATTACATCATTATTTAATAATGGGAATTCTCTGTGGTTCTTTTTGTCAGTTTGGAGATTTGACTGCTTCTTCCATAAAAAGGTTTGTGGGAGTAAAGGACTATAGCAATTTAATACCGGGGCATGGCGGCATTTTAGACAGGTTTGACAGCATACTTTTTTCAGGAGTGATAGTAGTTTATTATCTAATGTTTATAGCCTTTATTTAAGGAGAGAAGTATATTTAATGTACTTCTCTATTATTTATTTTATAAGATAAATATGGTATAGTTAATCATGTTAAAATCTTATTTGCTCTGTGGATTGGATTCAAAATAAGGAGTTGTTATTGATGAAAAAAATTTCAATACTTGGTACTACAGGCTCTATAGGAACTCAAACGCTGGATGTATTGAGAAAAGATAAGGAGAATTTTCAGCTTGTAGGAGTGTCTGCAAACAGCAATGCAGAAAAGCTTCTGCATATAGTTGAGGAATTTAATCCTTCATATGCAGTGCTGACTGAAAAAAAAGCTTATTTGAAGTTTAAAGAATATTTTAGTAATAAAAATACAAATTTAGAAATACTATTTGGTACAGAAGGATTAAATACTATAGCAAGTTTACCTGAGATTGATATGGTAGTAACTTCGGTAATGGGAATGTGTGGACTTATTCCAACCATTAAAGCTGTTGAATCGGGAAAAAATATAGCACTGGCAAATAAAGAGACCCTGGTAGTGGGAGGAGAACTGGTTACAAAATTGGCAGAGGAAAACAATGTGAGTTTGATTCCCGTGGATTCAGAACACGGTGCTATTTTTCAGTGCCTTCAGGGAAATAAACACAGTGATGTGGAAAATTTGCTTATAACTGCTTCAGGGGGACCTTTTAGGGGGAAAAGCAGAGAACAACTTTTAAATGTTACAGTGGATCAGGCATTAAAACATCCCAGCTGGCATATGGGCAGAAAGATTACAATAGATTCTGCTACTCTAATGAATAAAGGATTGGAAGTTATAGAAGCACATTGGCTTTTTAATTTGCCTTACGAGAAAATAAAGGTGGTAGTTCATCCAGAAAGTATAGTCCATTCCATGGTAGAATATAAAGATGGGAGTGTTATGGCACAACTTGCCAGCACCGATATGAGGCTTCCTATCCAGTATGCTCTGAATTACCCCAAAAGAGGAAAAGCTGTGGTAAACAGATTGGATTTTTATAATTTACAAAATTTAAGCTTTGAAAAACCTGATATAGATACTTTTAAGCCTTTGAAATTGGCTTATGAAGCAGGAAAAATCGGTGGAACAATGCCTGCCATATTGAATTGTGCAAATGAAGAAGCTGTGGAACTGTTTCTTTTACATAAAATTAAATTTTTAGATATAAGCCATATACTGGAGGAATGTATGAATAAATTTTCTCCTTTGAATAATTTCCAATTGGAGGATCTGCTTTATGTAGAAATAAAAGTTAAAGAATATGTAAAAACTAAATTTGGTAAATAAGAAATATGATTAGGAGGAATAAATTTGTATATAATAGCAGCCATAATAGCCTTTGGTGTATTGATTATAATTCATGAATTAGGACATTTTATAATGGCAAAAATAAATGGAGTAAAGGTTGAAGAGTTTTCCATAGGTATGGGTCCCAGGCTTTTTGGAATAAAGGGAGGAGAAACAGAATATTTAATAAAGCTGCTTCCTATTGGCGGTTACGTAAAAATGCTTGGGGATGAAGGTAAAAGTGATGATCCAAAGGCTTTTAACAACAAGAGTTCCATTAGAAAGCTCAGTGTTGTCATAGCAGGACCTATAATGAATTTTATACTGGGTGTGGTTTTATTTTCAATTATAGCTTCTGCAAGAGGATATATGTCACCAATAGTAAATAGTACACTTCCAAATCAGCCGGCAGCTGTGGCAGGTATTAAAGCAGGAGACAGAATAACCAGGGTTAATAATTCTAAAATTTCAACCTGGGAAGATTTTGTAACGGAAGTATATACTGTGGGAGGAAGTCCTATTAATATAACTTATCAGCGTCAGGGAGTGACAAAACAGGTCTTGGTAACTCCTGTAAAAGATCAGAAGGAAAACAGATATATGGTGGGAATAGAGGGAACTCAGGTAACTAGCCCTGGTTTGGGGCAATCCATATCCTATGGATTTATAGAGACTAGATCTTTAATAAAACAAACCTTTAGTTTTTTTAAAACATTATTTAGAGGTAAGGCATCAATGAATGACGTAGGTGGTCCTGTGACTATAATAAAGATTTCCGGTGCGGCGGCAAAAGCCGGTATATTGAGTCTGCTTGCATTTTCTGCATATATAAGCATACAGCTGGCAATATTTAATATAATACCATTTCCAGCACTGGATGGAGGCTATATATTCCTATTTCTATTTGAAATAATAACGGGAAGAAAAGTAGATGACAATAAGGTGGGAATGATAAATTATGTGGGATTTGCTCTACTTATGACTCTTATGGTGATTGTAACAGTAAAAGATATACTTTATCCTGTAAAATTTTAATGAACTAGCTTGCAGTCGGGGGTGAAAGAGTGAACAGATTAAAAACCAGAAAGGTAAAAGTGGGAAATATATTTATAGGCGGTGATGCTCCTATAGCAGTACAGTCCATGACTAACACCAATACGGGAAATGTAGAAAATACTGTGGATCAAATAAACCGATTGAAAAAGGCGGGATGTGATATAGTAAGATGTGCAGTTCCTGATGGAGAAGCCTGTGCTGCACTTAAAAAGATTGTGGAAAGAGTAGATATACCCGTTGTGGCGGATATACATTTTGATTACAAATTAGCTCTTGATTCCATAGAAAATGGGATTTCCGCTCTTAGAATAAATCCTGGTAATATTGGGGATATATACAAGGTGAGAGAAGTTGCAAGGTCAGCTGAAAAGGCGAAGATTCCCATTAGAATAGGAGTAAATTCCGGATCTTTAAAAAAGGACATTTTAAATAAATATGGAGGTGTATGTGCCCAGGCACTTGTGGATAGTGCATTAGAGCATGTAAAAATATTAGAAGATGTGGGATTTTACAACACAGTTATATCCATAAAGTCCTCAAATGTAAGTCAAATGGTGGAGAGTTACAGAAATATATCCAGGATTGTAGATTATCCCCTGCATTTGGGAGTAACCGAGGCAGGTACTATATGGAGAGGAACTATAAAATCAACTGTTGGAATAGGAACTCTTTTGATGGAAGGTGTAGGAGACACCATAAGGGTTTCTCTTACAGGGGATCCTGTGGAAGAAGTAAGAGTGGGAAGGGAAATACTAAAATCCTGCGGGCTTTTAAAAGAGGGTATTGAATTTATATCCTGTCCTACCTGTGGCAGAACTGAAATTGATTTAATTGAAATAGCACAAGAGGTGGAAAAGAGACTTTTAAATGTTCATAAAAATATAAAGGTAGCTGTTATGGGATGCGTGGTAAACGGTCCGGGAGAAGCAAGGGAAGCGGATATTGGCATAGCAGGAGGCAAAGGGGAAGGTCTTATATTTAAAAAGGGAAGTATAGTAAAAAAAGTAAGGGAAGAGGATTTGGTAGAAGCCCTTATAGAGGAAATAGAAAAAATTTAATTACCTGCCTTAAAGAATAAACAGTAGGGTTATAAGAAGAGGGGGTAAAAGATGAGTCTTGACATTGTAAAAATTCTACAGAAGGACTTGGATTATGACAGTCATACCCTGGAAGAGGATATAAAACTTCTAAAGATACAATATTTGAGAAAAAGCAATAAATTGAAAGTAATAGTGAAATCCGGAGAAAATTTAAATCACAGTGTACAGAGCAAGATAAAAAACATAATCACTAAAAAGCTTGGAGATTTTTTCAATATTGATCTCATATGCTACAGGGATATATCAAATGTGTCTTTAAAAGAAATAAGCGAAAATTATTGGGCTCAATTGGTAGATGTCTTAAGTTCATATATACCTGTTTGCAGGGAATTTTTGTTGAAATCATCCAGAGAAGTGGAAAAGGATATAATTAAAGTTTTTAGTGGAAATGAGTTTATATGCAATCTGCTGAAAAACAAGAATATGGAAAAACTTATGGTAAGAAGCATTAGGAATATATTTGGAGTTGATTGTTCTGTAATATTGGATTATGATGAAAAACTAAATGTGGAGAATTACCTGGAAGAAAGTGAAAAAGAGGAAAAAAGGTACATAGAAGATATTTTGAATTGTCAAAATAAAGAAGGCGGAATGGGCAGAGGTGTTCAGGAATCTAAACAGAATAATGGAGGTAAAAATTTTTTACAGGAGAGTAGTGTCACTGACAGAAATCCTGTTATAATTGGAAAAAATATAAATGGAGATATTGTGGATATTCGAGACATAACTGAAATTTCTAAGGCAGTTATTATAAAGGGAGAGATATTTAAAAAGGAAGTTATAGAAACTAAAACTGGAAGAAAAATAATTACTTTTTACATAACAGACTATACCAGTTCTATTATTGTAAAGTTTTTTCCAAGACCTAAAGATGCAGATAGAATAATAGATGAAATAAAAGAGGGCCTTTTTTGCATGGTAAGGGGAGAAGCTGTAAATGATATTTATGCCAGGGAATTGGTTGTAATGGCTAGGGATATAGTTAAAATCAAGAAAAAGGAAAAGCTGGATGATGCACCTAAAAAGAGAGTGGAACTTCATCTCCATACTCAAATGAGTGCCATGGATGCGGTCAGCTCTGCTTCAAGCCTTATTGAGAGGGCAGCTAGTTGGAATCATAAAGCTATTGCTATAACAGATCATGGAGTAGTTCAGGCTTATCCAGAAGCCATGGAGGCTGCTAAGAAAAACAATATCAAGATAATATATGGTATAGAGTCCTATCTGGTGGATGATGGAGTACCTATTGTGATAAATGGAGATGACAGAACATTGGATGATACCTATGTTGTTTTTGATATTGAAACCACAGGCTTTTCCAGTATAAATGACAGCATAATAGAAATAGGTGCAGTGAAGATAAAAGATGAAAAAGTGGTGGATAAGTTCAGTGAATTTGTAAATCCAGAAAGGGCCATACCTGATCGGATTGTGGAACTTACAGGAATCATAGATGAAATGGTAGAGAATTGTGGCAATATAAAGGAGATTTTACCCAAATTTATGAAATTCATAGGTGATTCCGTGGTAGTGGCACATAATGCCAGCTTTGATGTTGGATTTATAAAGAAGAACTGCGGTGATTTAAATTTGAAATTTGAAAATCCTGTTATGGACACAATACCACTTTGTAAATTTTTATTTCCTGAACTTAAAAAATTCAAGTTGAATACAGTGGCAAAGCATTTGGGGGTATCCCTGGAAAATCATCACAGGGCAGTAGATGATGCAGGAGCTACTTGTGATATACTTTTGAAATGCTTTAAAATTTTAAGGGAAAGGGATATTTTAAAGCTGCATAAATTGAATGAAGAATTTTTAAGCAATATAGATGTAAAAAAACAGCCCATGTATCATCTTATAATACTGGTAAAAAATCAAAAGGGTTTGAAAAATTTATACAAACTTGTTTCTGAGTCCAATTTAAAATATTTTTTTAAAAAACCCAGAATGCCTAAAAGCTTGATAATGAAATACAGAGAAGGACTCATAATAGGAAGTGCCTGTGAAGCAGGTCAGGTGTATAAGGAAGTATTAAGCGGCAAAAGTGATGAGGAACTAAAGGATATATTGAGTTTTTATGATTATCTGGAGATACAACCTATAGGAAATAATATGTTTCTTGTAAAAAACGGTTTAGTTAAAGATAAAATTGAGCTGGAAAACATAAACAAGAGGATATGTGAACTTGGACAAAAAAATAACATGCCTGTGGTGGCCACAGGAGATGTACATTTTATGGATCCGAAAGATGAGGTGTTCAGGCGTATAATAATGTCAGGCCAGGGATACTCGGATGCAGATAATCAGCCGCCTCTTTATTTTAGAACTACAGATGAAATGCTTTCTGAATTTCAATACTTAGGCAGGGAAAAGGCAGAAGAAGTAGTTATTGAAAACACCAATAAAATTTCAGATATGATAGAGGAAGTAAAACCTATACCTGATGAAACCTTCCCTCCTAAAATTGAAGGCGCAGAAGATCAAATAAAAGATATGACACTTAAAAAAGTACATTCCATTTACGGTAAGGATCTTCCTGAAATTGTTGAGAAAAGATTGGATAAGGAACTAAGTTCTATAATAAATAATGGATATGCAGTACTTTATTTAATTGCAGAAAAATTGGTGGCAAAATCCTATAAAGATGGTTATTTAGTTGGCTCCAGGGGATCAGTAGGTTCTTCTCTTGTGGCAACCATGTCAAGCATTACGGAGGTAAATGGACTGCCGCCTCATTATGTCTGTCCAAAATGTAAGTACAGTGAGTTCTTTACAGATGGTTCTATAGGAGCCGGGGTTGATCTGCCAGATAAAAACTGTCCTGAATGTGGTGAAAAGCTTATAAAAGATGGTTATGACATACCTTTTGAAACATTTCTGGGATTTGCAGGCGACAAGGAACCGGATATAGATTTGAATTTTTCCGGGGAATATCAGCCTGTAGTACATAAGTACACGGAGGTGCTATTTGGTGAAGGACATGTATTTCGGGCAGGTACTATAGGTACTATAGCTGAAAAAACTGCTTATGGATATGTAAAAAAATATTTATCAGAAAAAAATATGATTGTGCCTCAAGCTGAAATAGAAAGACTTACAAAGGGGTGTACAGGAATAAAAAGAACTACAGGCCAACATCCTGGAGGTGTTATGGTAGTTCCAAGTGACAATGAGATATATAATTTTACACCTGTGCAGCATCCTGCGGATGACAACAATACAGATATAATAACAACACATTTTGATTATCATTCCATAAGTGGAAGGCTTTTAAAACTGGATATACTTGGACATGATGATCCTACGGTGCTTAGAATGCTTCAGGATTTAACAGGAGTGGATCCTAAAAGTATACCTCTTGGAGATCATAAAGTAATGAGTTTATTTACATCTCCGGATGCACTGGGAGTTACTAAGGAAGAACTTGAATGCCCTGTAGGAACTTATGGGCTGCCTGAATTTGGCACTAAGTTCGTAAGACAGATGTTACTGGATACACACCCTAAGACTTTTTCGGATTTAGTCAGAATATCGGGATTGTCCCATGGGACTGATGTGTGGATAAATAATGCCCAGTATTATATAAAAGAGGGCTATACTACTCTTAGAGACTGTATAGCCTGTAGAGATGATATAATGATGTATTTAATCCATAAAGGCCTTCCGCCGAAGACAGCCTTTACTATAATGGAAAAGGTAAGAAAGGGCAAGGGGCTTAAAGAGGAATACGAAAAGGAAATGAAAGAACATGATGTTCCAAATTGGTATATTGAATCCTGTAAAAAGATAAAGTACATGTTCCCTAAAGGCCATGCGGTAGCCTATGTAATGATGGCAGTTAGAATAGCATATTTTAAAGTATACTATCCCAAGGCATATTATGCTACATATTTTACAGTAAGAGCAGATGAATTTGATGCTGATATAGTTGTTCAAGGTGAAGAAGCTATAAAGAAAAAAAGAGATGAACTCTATGCACTGGGCAATAATATAACTCAAAAGGACAAGGGACTGATTACAATATTGGAATTGTGCTATGAGATGTATAAAAGGGGAATAAAATTTTTAAGGGTAAATTTGTATAAATCCGATGCAAAAAGGTTTTTAATGGAGGATGGGGGCATAAGAATTCCAATAAATTCCCTGACCGGGGTAGGAGAAAATGCTGCTGGGAATATAGTGAAGGCCAGGGAAAAAGGAGAGTTTATATCCAAGGAAGATTTGAGAATCAGGGCGAAGGTTTCCAAAACAGTAATAGAGACCTTGGATAAATATGGAGCTTTAAGAGGGCTGCCTGAAACCAATCAACTGTCTTTATTCGTCTAGATATAATTTTATATAAATAAAACATCTTATAATATACTTGATTTTCCATGGCAGGCATATACTGTGTATAATCCATATAGATTATACACAGTATATGCCTTTATTTTAGTCCATAACACCTCAGCTTTATAAAGTAGAACTGACTTCAGGGGTAACTTCAATGTACCCAGAAATACTTGATTAATATTTGACATAAAATAAAGAATATTATAATAATAGATATAAATATATCATTATAAGTCATAAATATTTTTGCCTTAAATATAATAAAGATATTTGCAACTGACAAAACATAGTAATATATGGATATTTTTTATGATATTATAAATGAAGCTGAATAAAAAATACTATTTTAATATAATAATATATAATTAATTGATAAAATTATATTGCAAAAAAAGCTGAATGATGATAATATTTTAAACAATATTTAAAAAATATGCGGTTATATTATAAAATTTAAATAATGCAAAAAAAATAAATTCACAGGGGGCTAAAAATGTATAAGAAATTTTGTGCAATTCTTGTAGGAGTCTGTTTATCTTTATCAGCAGCTGGGTGTGGAAATACAAATTCTTCAAGTGATGCAAATGGATCTAGTTCAGCAGATAAGGGTAAGTTGACTATTGCTATTAATGGTGACATGGGAACTTTAGATCCAGCAGGTACCATGGATAATATGGCGGTTAAAATAACTTATCCTACATATGAGAGGTTAGTTGAATTTAATGGTGCATCTACAGATGTAAAACCTGGGCTTGCAACTAAATGGGAAACAAGCAGTGACGGACTTACATGGACTTTTCATTTAGCAAAAGGACACAAATTCGCAGATGGAACTGAAGTTGATTCTCAAGCTGTAAAATTTTCTTTTGAAAGAATACTTGATGTTAAGAAGGGGCCAGCTGATACTTATAAAGTAATACAAACTATAAATACACCGGATAAGTATACAGTTCAGTTTGTTTTAAACAGTGCTTTTCCACAATTTTTGTCTACACTTGCTACTAACTATGGTGGAATAGTTAATCCTAAAGTAATGGCCCATGAACAAAATGGTGATAAGGCTCAAACTTATTTATCTAATCATACAGATGGAAGTGGACCTTATCAACTTACAGAATGGAAAAAAGGTTCTTATATACATCTTTCTTTAAATCCTAATTATTCTAAAAAACCAACTTTAAAGAATGTATATTTTAAATTGGTTTCAGATGCTTCGGCAGCTAGGCTGGAACTTGAAAAGGGTGATGTTGATATTGCAGAAGGAATAGATATTGATCAGATTGATAAACTTAAGAGTAATCAAAATATTTCAATTGTAAAGAAACCAAGTTTGTTAGTTGATTATGTATATTTAAATTGTACAAAAGGTAATGCTGCACTTCAAGATCCAAAAGTAAGACAAGCCATAAGCTATGCTGTTGATTACAATTCCATAATAAGCAAAGTTATGCAGAGTTATGCTTCTCCAATAGCGAGTCCTGTACCAAAAGGGTTATGGGGATATAATCCATCTGCCTTTAAATATACTAAAAATGTACAAAAAGCAAAATCCTTGTTAAAGGAAGCAGGAGTGGGCAATGTTCAACTTACATTACTTTATTCAGATAGATTTCCTAACTGGGAACAGGAAGCTTTGATATTACAGAGTAATTTAAAAGACATTGGAATAACTTTGAATTTAAGCAAAGTAGCTTATGCAACTATGAGAGATATGCTGGATTCAGGAAAATTTGATCTGGCAATGGGCGTTTGGAGTCCAGATTATGCGGACCCATATATGTTTATGAACTATTGGTTTGATTCAAAGGACCAGGGTCTTGCAGGAAATAGAGCCTTTTATATTAATCCTACAGTAGATGATTTAATCAGAAAAGCAGCTTCTATAACTGATAGATCTCAACGTACGGAACTATATAATCAAGCACAGAAAATAGTTATAAATGATGCACCATATGTTTATTTATATCAAAAGCAATTTATACTACCAATGAATAAAAATGTAAAGGGATTTGTTTACAATCCAATGCTGGAGGGAATATATAATTTGGCAGATATGAGTAAATAGAAAATAAAATAACTTATCCTATTTTAAAGGGATAAGTTATTTTAAAATTTTGGACATAATGTTTAATTTAGTCTATATAGGAGGAAATATATGAAGAAAATTATTATTAAAAGACTTTTATTAATGATATTAGTTATTTTTGGAGTTAGCTTAATAGTATTCCTTTTATCTCATGTAATTCCAGGGGATCCCGCCAGAATGATGGCTGGACAGAGAGCTTCGCAGGATACTCTTATTAATATCAGAAAACAACTTGGATTAGACAAGCCTTTGATAGTTCAATATTTTATTTATATGAAAGGTCTTTTATCCGGGGACTTCGGTGTATCAATAAGAACACAGCAGCCAGTTATATCAGATATTGCAACATATTTTCCGGCTACCTTGGAATTAGTTTTATATGCATTTTTAATAGCTCTTATAGTGGGAATTCCATTAGGTGTTTTAACAAGTTTAAAGCAAAATACAATAACTGATTATTTGGGGAGAATCTTCTGTATAGGAGGAGTTTCCATTCCAGCATTTTGGGGAGGAATTATTTTAATACTCATATTTTATTCAAAGTTAAATTTACTTCCTTCTTCAGGACGATTATCATTAGGTGTAGTTTTTAATACTAAAATAACTGGCCTTATAACAATAGATAGTTTACTTACTGGAAACTTTGCAGTATTTAAAGATAGCTTGAGGCATCTTATACTGCCTGCAATTGTTTTATCTTATGCACAGCTTGCAACAATTACGAGACAAGTTAGATCCAGCATGATTGAAGTACTAAATGAAGAATATATAAAGACTGCTAGAGCAAATGGTATAAAAGAAAAGTGCCTAATTGTGTCTTATGCACTTAGAAATGCATTAGTTCCTACAATAACTGTAGTTGGATTATCACTTGGAGGACTTTTAGGCGGGGCAGTAGTAACAGAGACTGTCTTTAACTGGCCTGGAATGGGTAAATATGTGGTTGATTCAATAGCATTTCTAGATTTCCAATCCATAATGGGATTTACCATCGTAGTTGTCATAGGTTATGTTCTTATAAACTTGATAGTTGATATTTTATACATGTTTTTGAATCCGCAGACTAGAGAATAGGAGGAATACTTATGAACTTAGAGATAGAAGCCAATAGTAATATCTTAAAGAAAAAAAGTAAAAATAACAGTATTATTCTTTATAAGATAAAAAAGAATCCAATGACTATATTGGGATTTGCCATAATAATAATAATGGCACTTCTGGCTATTTTTGCACCTTATATAACAAGTTATGATCCTACAAAAATGAATATACTGGATAGATTTCAGGCTCCAAGTATGAAACATTTATTCGGAACAGATGAAGTTGGACGTGATATTTTAACCAGGATTATTTATGGAACTCGAATATCTCTAACTACAGGAATAAGTGTAGTTGTTGCTGCAGGATTTATAGGTGCTTTTATAGGGTCAGTATGTGGATATTTTGGCGGGTATGTAGACCAAATAATAATGAGATTAATGGACATGGTTCTAGCATTCCCAACTCTTATACTTGCAATGGTTATAGCTGCAATATTAGGTTCTAGCTTATTTAACGTTATGCTTGCCATTGCTATAGTAAAAATTCCTGTATATGTTAGATTATCCAGAGGTGAAGCACTCATTCTAAAAAACAACCTATATGTAAAAGCGGCTAGTACCTTTGGGTTATCTAATATATATATAATATTTAGGCACATTATTCCAAATGCCATAACTCCTATAATTATTCAAATTACTTTAGATTTAGGAGATACTATTTTACTTGTAGCAACACTAGGCTTCTTGGGACTTGGAGCAAAGCCGCCAACTCCAGAATGGGGAACTATGATAAGCACAGGATTTAAGTATATGCTTGAACAATGGTGGTATCCTACTTTCCCTGGATTTGCAGTTTTTTTAGCTTCAACTGGTTTTAATCTAATAGGAGATGGTCTAAGAGATGTACTTGATCCTAAATCTTTGAGATAGGAGGAAAATGCTTTGTTAAATGTAGAAAACTTATCTATATCTTTTGATACTTTTGAAGGGAGAATCCATGTACTTGACAACGTATCTTTTTCTGTAAATAAAGGCGAGATACTTGCCATAGTAGGAGAATCTGGATCAGGTAAATCTGTTTCAGCCTATTCTGTGCTAGGACTTTTGGATAAAAATTCCAATATAGAAAATGGACAAGTGTTATTTGAAAATAATGATCTTTTAAAATTAAAAGGAAAAGAGATACAGGAATATAGAGGTAAAAAAATAGGTATGGTCTTTCAAGAACCTATGACAGCCCTTCATCCTACAATGAAGGTTGGAAAACAAATCTTAAATGTAATAATACAAAATTCAGGAGTAACAAAGGAAAAAGCAACAGAAATAATGCTTAAGAATTTAAGGGATGTTCATTTTGATAATCCAGAATATATAGCCAATAAATATCCATTTGAACTTTCAGGAGGTATGAGACAAAGAATAGTTATTTCTCTTGCCATGTGTAATGAACCTAAACTTTTAATTGCGGATGAACCTACTACTGCCCTGGATGTAACTATACAAGCTGAAATATTAAATTTGATGAAGGAACTTGTAAAGAAAAGAAATACTGCTGTTTTATTAATTACACATGACTTTAGTGTAGTAAGAGCTGTAAGTGATAAAGTTTGCGTAATGTATGGTGGTAAAGTACTTGAAAGAGGATATACGAAAGATGTATTAGAAAAACCAGAGCATCCATATACACAGGCGCTTCTAAATGCGCTTCCAGATAAAGTTGATCCCAATATAAGGCTTCAAGAAATAAAGGGAGAAGTACCTGATCTTAGATGCAGACCTAAGGGATGTATATTTGCTTCCAGATGCCTTTTTAAAACCGATAGATGCTTGAAAGAGGCTCCGCCGCAAAAAAAAGCTTCAGAGGATCATGTCTTTTATTGCTGGGAGGTTGATAAGTGATGGAAACTATTTTAGAAATTAAAAATTTAAAAAAGGTGTTTGGCAAGTTTTCTGCATTGAAAGGAGTTTCTTTTAAATTAAATAAAGGTGAGACTTTTGGACTAGTTGGTGAATCAGGATCTGGTAAATCCACTATTGCCAATATAATAGTAGGAATACATTCGCCTTCATCAGGTAATGTGATTTTTAAAGATAGAGAACTATGGAAAAACAATAAATACAATTGTGGTGAGTATGGAAAAATTCAAATTGTATTTCAAGATCCTCGCTCTTCACTTGATCCTAGAATGACTATAAAGAGTATAATTTTAGAACCGCTTTTAGCGCTGCCGAAATCAATTAGGCAGGAAAAAGCATCCAGGCAAAACCTTGCAAAACTTATAAAGAGTGTTGGACTTCAAGAACAGCATTTAGATAGATATCCCCATGAGTTTTCTGGCGGACAAAGACAGAGAATAGCTGTTGCCAGAGCTATAATTACAGAGCCAGAAGTTATAATTCTAGATGAACCTACTTCTGCGCTGGATGTATCTGTTCAAGCACAGATTTTAAATTTATTAAAGGACATTCAAAAAGAAACAAATATGACTTATTTGTTTATTTCGCATAATATGGCTGTTGTCAAGTATATAAGCAGCAGGGTAGGAGTTTTGTATAAAGGGAAATTTGTTGAAATGGGAAACTCGCAAGAAGTATTTAAGTGCCCTGAACATGATTATACAAAAAGATTGATTTCTAGTATATTGGAGTAAAAATTATTACAGCTAACTTGAAGGTAAATTGCAATGAAAGCTTTTGATGCACATTCGGATATATTTACAGATGTCACTGTGAAAGGATTAAAAGGTGAAAAAGATATTATAAAAAATTATCATATGGATAAATTAAAAAAGGGCATGTAGGAGCCTCTATTTTGGGAATATGGATTGAACCACTTTATTTTGATAAGGATTGTACATGGGGAATGCTTCAGATCATGGGTGCTGTTTCGGAAGAAATAGAGGATATAAATGAATGTGACGGCATTGTATATAACCTATGTAATTCTTCCAGGAATTTGAAAGATGATCAGATTAAAGCTATAGGTGGGAGAAATGGTGTTATAGGAGTTAATTCCTGGGTGGATTTTGTAGACAAGAATAGACCATCTGCTGAAAAACTGGCAAATCATATAGATTATATAGTGAACTTGATTGGAATAGATCATGTGGGCTTTGGGTTTGAGTTTGGAGATTATATAGATCTCCAAACTCTTTCCTCATTTCAAGAAGAAAATTATGTAAAAACTCCAGGAATTGAAGATGCTTCTAGGATACCTAATTTATTAAACATTTTAAAAAAAAGGGGATATAATAATGAGGATTTGGAAAGAATATCTTATAAGAACATGGAACGTGTAGTCCAAAATGTGTTAACCTGATATAAAGTGATTCTTAGGTTCCTCAGCTGAAGCTTGCTTATAAGGAATGTTTTTGTATCTGAATCCTAGAAGAATTCAAGTTCCTATCTACCGCTTTACGAAGCTGTGGATGTTGGAAAAGGGGAGCTTTCAGATGACTTATAGATAATTTTTCTTGAACTTCAATTCGTAATTTGGGTGTAGCCCTCCAACCCTGCTATACTAGAGCCAAGGTTGGATCAAGAAGTTTCCTTACTTCTGCGGAACAACCAGCATACAACTGAATAAATTCAATAAAGGAAAATACACCAAAATATTGACCAGAATATATTATAACGGATTTTTGCTTATCTTCTTTATAGTTCTTAATAGCTACTGGGAGGGACTTGCCTGAATACTTACTTCCCTCCTGCATATTTTTAAACACTTGAAAATACATATAGCCAATAAGTGTCATGACTATATGAAAAGTTATAAAATTGTATTTTGTACTCTTAAAGTCTTCTAATTTCCAAAAGTCCTTTATTTGCCTATAATCTTCCTCTATTTCTGGCCTTAATTCATAAATATTTATTATTTGTTTTGCAGTTTTATTTGTGTCTGTAGTTAAAAACACGTAATATTCATCATCTTTTTTATCATGCACAACACAGGCACATAAATCAACATCACTGCTGGATTTATCACTTTGCCACATCAAGCCTAAGTGTTTAACCAGGTGTATTTCTTGAGTTTTTCGTTTTTTATTAGGATGTTTCTGCCATTTGTTTTCGAGGACAGCTATTTTTACAGCTTCTTCGTATATTGTCATGCTCTTTTTTGCAGGTATATATGTATCTACACCTTTTTCGAGTTTTAACGAATTTATAACATCACGTGAAATAAATCCCCTGTCATTTATGAGAATATCACCCTTCTTTAAACATTTACTGTTTAAAAGCATATATCTACAAAGCTCTAAATCATGAGGTTTAATAGAGTCAAAAACTATTTCTTCAATAATGCCTGAATCATCCATGAGTCCCCGCAAAGTTCCAAGTTTGTAACCACGTACAGATTCTCCATCAATTTTTATAACTTCTGAATTTTCATAATTTGCATTATCTAAGTTTACCTTTATTTTAGTACAATCAAGAATATGTATTGAGGGAGATATATTAAGAGATGGAAGTACAACATTTTGAGTGTAGTGATTATAGGATTTTATGAATTCATTTTTTTCAGTAGATCCATATTTGTCAATTAAGTTTCTCATAACGCCTTCGGCAAATAAACCTTCTTCAAGATTTCTATCTGTATCCCACATATTCCATCCAAGTTCTGATAATAATTCACAATCAGTTACAGCAAAAGCAACATCAGTCAAGCTAGTTTTAAGTTTCATCTTGGCTGTAATTGCTAATGCAATAAGTATATCAAAAGGAATATGTTTATTTTGCTTTCTTTTATCTTTAAAGCTTTCAGCTAACTTGCTTATAAGTCCAATATTTTTCATTTTTAAAATTATTGTATCTATAAGGTTAGGAAAATTTACATCAGCAGCATCGATGTTTCCTGATTTTATGGATTCTAATACTTTGTTTTTATCATTTTTGCTTAATTGTAACATGTAAAATATCTCCTTTAATTATTATTACTTCAGATATTATAATTCTATAAAGAGTTTTAAAATCATTTTTTTCAAGCAAATATTATAGCACTTATTTTTAAATATTTTCATATTACTTATTGAAGTTCTTGAAATAGGAAGTACAGTATGTTAAAATGAAAGAGGTAAATCTACAGAAGTTAGTATGACACATAGGAGTGGGTTTGAACCCGCTCTTTCTATTTGTAAAAAACGCAGCGAAAGTTGCGTTTTTAAATTATAAACAACTAAATAACATTTTTCTAAAATATTATATGATATGTATGAATAAAGGAGGATTTAAAGTGAGAGGAAGTGCCTTAACAAAGAAAATACTGGAACTTGTAAAACCTATAGTTTATGATTTGAATTATGAGCTGTATCATTTGGAATTAAAAAAAGAGGGAAAAAACAACTACCTGAGAATATATATAGATAAAGAAGAGGGAAATATATCATTTCAAGATTGTGAAAATGTGAGCAGGGCAGTTAGTGACGTACTAGATAAAGAGGATCCAATAAAAGATTCTTATTATTTGGAGGTCTCATCGCCGGGTATTGAAAGAACACTTTATACAGATGAACATTTAAAAAGGTATATTGGATATAATGTAACGGTGAGTATATTGGGACTTTTGAAGGGTAAGAAAAAATATGAGGGAAAGCTTTTGGAATTTGATAAAGAACAATTAAAAATTAATTGTAAGGATGAGAATGTTATTATTCCCAGAGAGAAAATTTCTGCTGTAAATTTAAAAGGTGATGTTTAGGGGAGGTATATTTTAAAATGAATAAGGAGTTTATAGAAGCCTTAAGAGAAATAGTAAAGGAAAAAGGAATAAGCGAAGATTTATTGTTTACAACTATAGAGGATGCGTTGGTTGCAGCCTATAAAAAGAATTATATGGGACATGGAGTAAGCAATCAGAATGTTAAGGTTACTATGAATAGGGAGAATGGAGAAATTCATGTGTATTCTCAAAAAAGTGTAGTAGAAGAAGTAAATGATGAAGTTGCTGAAATAAATTTGGAGGATGCAAAACAATTGGATCCACACTATAATATAGGTGATGTAGTGAATATAGAGGTCACTCCAAGAAAGTTTGGAAGAGTGGCTGCTCAGGCGGCAAAGCAGGTGGTTATTCAAAGAATAAAAGAAGAGGAAAGAAGACTTATATACAGTGATTTTGCAGAAAAAGAAGAGGATATGATAACGGGTACTGTTATAAGAAAAGATAAAAACAATGTACTTATTGACCTTGGGAAAATAGAAGCTGTACTCGGGCCTAATGAGCAAATGCCTGGTGAAAAGTATAACTTTAATGATAAACTAAAATTATATATTGTAGAAGTCAAAAACACTACAAAAGGAGCTCAAATTGTAATATCAAGAACTCATCCAGGGCTTATAAAAAGATTGTTTGAACTTGAAGTACCTGAAATATTTGATGGAACTGTTGATATAAAGTCCATAGCAAGAGAAGCGGGATTCAGAACAAAAATTGCAGTACATTCCAGTGATGAAAATGTAGATCCTATGGGTGCCTGTGTAGGACCAAAGGGAATAAGGGTTCAAAGTATAGTGAACGAGCTGAAAAACGAAAAAATAGATATAATAAAATGGAGTAAACTTCCCGAAGAGTATATAGCCAATGCACTCAGTCCTGCTAAAGTTCTGGATGTGACTTTGGATGAAGATATGAAATTTGCACAAATCGTAGTGGATGACAATCAGCTGTCCTTAGCTATAGGCAAGGAAGGACAGAATGTAAGGCTGGCAGCCAAACTTACAGGATGGAAAATAGATATAAAAAGCAAATCCCAGGTAGAACCTAAAGAAGAGGAGCAGGTAGAACCTAAAGAAGAGGAGAATGAAGAAAAATAAAATTAATTAAGGTGGTGTGTATATGAAGCAGAAAAAGATTCCCAAGAGAATGTGCACAGGCTGTATGGAGATGAAACCTAAAAAAGAACTGATAAGGATAGTAAAGAGCAAAGAAGGGGAGGTTTCTATAGATCCTACTGGGAAGAAAAATGGTAGAGGTGCCTATATATGTAGAGATATTCAGTGTCTTGAGAAAGCTTTTAAAAATAAGAGGCTTCAAAAGAATCTTGAGATACAGATAGATGAAACTTTATATAACAGTTTAAAGGAACAAATAGAAAATGATAGATAAGTTTTTGCAATTTATGGGATTGACAAAGCGTGCAGGAAAGCTTGTAGAGGGATATAATATATGTGAAAATATAATAAAGAAAAATAAATTATATTTTGTGATAATGTCTAGGGACATTTCTAAAAATACCTGCAGGAAATTTTTAAATTATAGCTGCAGCTACAATGTTCCTGTGATAAAAACAGAATACAGCAAAGAGCAGCTTGGAGGTGCAATTGGATTGAAAGAAATAAATATAATAGGTGTTTCAGATAATAAAATGGGAAAAGTTCTGTTTGAACTGTGGAAAAAAAATGAGAAACTTTAGTTTCGGAGGTGAAGGATTTGTCAAAAATAAGAATTTATGAATTGGCTAAGGAATTGAATATATCCAGTAAAAAATTAATTGAACTGCTTTTGGAGGAATTCGGGGTAAAAGTAAAAAATCATATGAGTGCAGTAGAAGATGAAGATGCAGAGTTAATTAAAGAATTCATTGAGGAAAATAAAAATAAGGAGGAGGGAGATCAGGACATTAAAAATGATGATTTAACAGCTGAAAAACCTCACAAGGATATAGATAAGAGTAAAAGCAGCAGGGGTATTAATAAAACAGATGATAAGCAAGGGGAAAAAACTTTGAAAGATGGGGATTCACAGGAAATTATAGAGATAGAAGATACAATAACTGTAAAAGAGTTTTCTGAAAAAATAGGTAAACCTTCTACAGAAGTTATTAAACAGCTTATATTTATGGGCGTAATGGCAGCCATAAATCAGGAAATAGATTTTAGTACAGCGGAAAAGTTAGGCGAAAAATTTAATGTAACTGTATTGAAAAAAGAAAAGGATATAGATAAAGAAGCAGTAGAACAACAGGAAGATGAAGAAGATGAAGATACTAATTTAGAAAAAAGACCCCCTATTATAACTGTCATGGGCCATGTGGATCACGGTAAAACATCTCTCTTGGATGCTATAAGAAAATCAAAAGTGACTGCTACTGAGGCAGGAGGAATAACACAGCATATAGGTGCTTATACTGTTACTATAAATGGCGAAAAAATAACTTTTCTTGATACTCCGGGACATGAAGCATTTACTGCAATGAGGGCAAGAGGAGCTCAAATTACAGATATAGTTATTTTGGTTGTAGCAGCAGATGATGGAATAATGCCTCAGACTGCAGAGGCCATAAATCATTGTAAGGCCGCTGATGTGCCAATAGTTGTAGCTATAAATAAAATAGATACACCAGGTGCTAATGTTGATAAGGTAAAGCAGGAACTGACAGAGTATGACTTAGTACCTGAGGATTGGGGGGGGAATGTCATATGCATACCGGTATCTGCCCATACTAGAGAAGGAATTGACACATTGCTTGAAATGGTACTTTTAACAGCTGAAATGCAGGAATTAAAAGCAAATCCTCATAGAAATGCAAAGGGAACTGTAATAGAAGCAAAACTTGATAAAGGCAGAGGAGCTGTTGCTACCCTTCTTGTTCAAAATGGAACACTTCATGTGGGGGATTCTGTAATAGTGGGGAGTACTTACGGAAGAGTAAGAGCCATGTTTGATGACAAGGGAAAGAAGATTAAATCAGCAGGTCCTTCTATTCCGGTGGAGATACTTGGATTGTCTGAAGTACCGGCAGCAGGAGACAGGTTCCATGAAGTTAAAAATGAAAAAACTGCAAGGGATATAGCAGAGAAAAGGAAGCAGAAAGTAAGGGAGGAATATCTTCAATCTACTCATAAAGTTTCATTGGAGAACTTATATAATCAGATAAAAGAGGGAAAAGTAAAAGAACTGAATATAATAGTAAAAGCAGATGTACAGGGTTCTATAGAAGCACTGAAACAGTCCCTTCAAAAACTTTCTAATGAAGAGGTAAAAGTCAGGGTAATACATGGAGCGGTTGGTGCCATAACGGAAACAGATGTAACTTTGGCTTTAGCTTCAAATGCCATAATAATAGGATTTAATGTAAGGCCTGACACCAATGCACAAAATGCTGCTGAAAAGGAATCTGTGGATATAAAAACTTACAGGGTTATATATAATGCCATAGAAGATATAAAAGCTGCTATGGTGGGAATGCTGGAACCAGACTATAAGGAAGTGGTACTTGGAAAAGCTGAAATCAGACAGACTTATAAAATATCCAATGTGGGAACTATTGCAGGATGCTATATAATTCAGGGAAAAATGGTAAGAAGTTCTAAGGTCAGGATAATAAGAGATGGAATAGTTATATTTGAATCGGAGCTGGCATCTTTAAAAAGGTTTAAAGATGATGTAAAAGAAGTTGCAGAAGGATATGAATGTGGTCTTTCCATTGAAAAGTTTAATGATATAAAAGAAGGAGATATAGTTGAAGCTTACGTTATGGAAGAAGTTAAGAAAAAGGAGTTATAAATGAGAGGTGATATTTTGTGGCTAACTATAGAAGCGGAAGAATAAATGAAGAGATGAAAAAGGAAATAAGCAATATAATAAGAGACGATATAAAGGATCCCAGGGTAACTGCTATGGTCAGCGTTACAAAAGTTGATGTTACAAAAGATCAAAAATATGCCAAGGTTTACTTGAGTATCTATGGAAAAAATAAGTCAAAAGAGGAGACTCTTGAGGCACTTAAAAATTCAGAAGGATTTATAAGAAGAGAAGTGGGGCATAGGATAAAACTTAGAAATACACCGGAAATAATTATAGAACTTGACAATACCATAGAATATGGAATGCATATAGATGATATTCTTCATAAAATAAAGGAGAATGAAAAGCATGATAATGAATGATATAATCAACAAGATAAAAGATTGTAATAATATTGCAATTACTTTTCATTCTTCTCCTGATGGAGATGCACTTGGAAGCTCTTTGGCACTATTCCAGGGGTTAAAAAAAATAGGAAAAAAAGTTAAAATCCTTGCAAAAGAGGAGATATTGGAGGATTTTAAATTTTTGCCCTGCAGTGAAGAAATAGATGGCAGCAGTTTTAAAGCAGAGCCGGATACCCAATGTGTCATAGTGCTGGACTGCGGAGATGTAAAGAGAATAAATGCAGAACTGGATTTTAAACATAAGGCGTATACCATAATAAATATAGATCACCACGTAACAAATGAACTCTATGGGCATTTAAATTATGTGGATACAAATGCAGCTGCTGTAGCGGAAATAGTATATCAGATAATTAGACTTATGGGCATCGATATAGACAAAGATATGGCAAAGTGTCTTTATACAGCTATAATTACAGATAGTGGTTCTTTTAGTTACAGCAGCACCACTTCGGTAACTCATACTATAGCAGGGGATTTAATAAATACAGGTATAGATTTCAGCCAAATTCACAGGATTATTTTTGATAATAAAAAATTTGAGAAGATAAAACTTTATGGAAAAGCAATTCAAAGCATGCAGCTTATAAAAGATGAAATTTGTGTTATACAGATTACAAGTGATATGCTTTTCCAGGCTGGTATGGGAGCGGATATAGATACTTCCGATATTATAAATATAGGAATGAAAATAGATACTGTAGAAGTTGGAATCTTATTAAAACAAGTGGAGGATGGAGTAAAAGCAAGTCTTAGATCTAAATCAAGGGTGGATGTGGGAAAGGTAGCTGAAGCTTTTAATGGAGGAGGACATATAAGGGCCAGCGGACTTATGGTTTTACATAAAACTATGAATGAAGTAAAGGACATGATAGTGAAGGAAGTTGAAAAAGAGTTTATATGATGAATGGAATTTTGAATATAAATAAACCCACTGGCATTACATCTTTTGATGTGGTTAGAAAAATTAAGTCTTTGTCAAAAAACAAAAAAGTAGGTCATGCAGGTACTCTTGATCCAATTGCTTCCGGGGTGCTCCCGGTGTGCATAGGGGGAGCCACTAAGTTTGTAGACTATATAATGAAAAATGAAAAAGTATATTTGGCTGACATGAAACTTGGAGTCAGAACGGATACTTATGATAGGGAAGGTACTGTAATAGATACTTCAGATTTCAACTTAAGGGAAATGGATATAAAAAGTGTCCTTTTAAGTTTTCAGGGTGAAATAGAACAGATTCCGCCTATGTATTCTGCCATAAAAATAAAGGGAAAAAGGCTTTATGATTTAGCAAGGCAGGGTATAGAGGTGGAAAGGGAAAAAAGAAAAATTACAATATATGATATAGATATTGTGGATATAAAATTACCTCATTTAGTATTCAAGGTAAGGTGTTCAAAAGGTACTTATATAAGAAGTCTTTGTGATGATATGGGCAATAAGTTAAATTGTGGAGCTATTATGTGGGATTTAAAGAGAATATCCACGGGAAACTTTCACATTTCAGATTCCATTAATTTAAAAGATTTAAGTACTGAAAACATATCACAGCATATTGCTCCTGTAGACAATGCACTGGAACAATATTCAAAAGTCATAATTGAAGATATATATATAAAAAATGTCTTGAATGGAATCCCCATAAGGGATAAAATATTTTTAAGTAAAATATTGAAGGGGGAACTATACAGGGTTTATATACAGAAAAATAAATTTATAGGTTTGGGTATGTGTAAAACTTTTGAATTTAAAATGGTAAAGTTATATATTCGAGGTAATTAATTATGAAAATCATGGAAGACAATTTTAAAAAACATTTTATGGAGGGTACATATATAGCATTGGGAAGTTTTGACGGCCTTCATATGGGGCATATGAAACTTATAAATAAAACCATCAAGCTTGCCAGAAATAATGGGTCCAAAAGCATGGTGTTTACATTTAAAAATCACCCCCTTATGACTATAAATCCTGATTTGGCACCTAAAATTTTAATGGATAACCCTTCTAAAATAGATGTATTAAGAAATGCAGGTTTGGATATAATAAATATGGCAAACTTTAATGAAGATCTTATGAAGATATGCCCTGAGGATTTTGTCATTCATCTCTTAAATAATTATAGGGCCAAGGGATTTGTAGTTGGATTTAATTACAGGTTTGGCTATAAGAACCTGGGAGATGTAAATTTATTAAAAAAATTAAGCAGGACATATAAATTTTGTTTATATGTTATAGATTCAGTAAAATACAAGGGACAAATAGTCAGCAGTTCAATTATAAGGAACATCATAACTGATGAGGGAGATATGAAAAAAGCAAATATGCTTTTGACAAGACCTTTTATGATACAAGGCAGGATAATACATGGAAAACAGCTTGGAAGAAAATTGGGTTTTCCTACAGTGAACATGGATTATGATAAAAAATTTGTAATACCAAAAGGCGGAGTGTATTATACCAGGGTGGAATTGGATGATGGAATATTCAAGGGTATAACCAATGTAGGATATAATCCCACCACTTATGACAATAAACTGAGTATTGAAACCAATATACTGGGCTTTGACGGAAATGTATATGATAAAAATATAAAAATACATTTTATTGAAAGAATTAGGGATGAAATAAAATTCAATAGTTTAACTGAATTAGCCAATCAGTTAAAAAGGGATAAGATGTATGCAAGTAAAAAAAGTTAGCAATTAATTTAAGAAATTAATTTACAATGATAGGTTTATTTGCTATAATTACAGACGTGATCCTTATGCTAAGAATTTCGACTTGCCAACGTTGTTCTTGGAATAAAGGGGATTAACAATTGGAGGTGTAACAAAATGGAAAAGGCATTTAAAGAAGAAATAATGAAGAAATATGCTAGACATGAAGGAGATACTGGATCTCCAGAAGTGCAGATAGCACTGCTTACCGAGAGAATAAATCATCTAAATGAACATTTAAAGATTCATAAAAAGGATCATCACTCTAGAAGAGGTCTTTTAATGATGGTTGGTAAGAGAAGGGGTCTTCTTAATTACTTAATTAAGCAGGATATTGAAAGATATCGTACTATTATTAAGGCATTAAATTTAAGAAAATAATCTTTGAGAGCGGGCTTATGCCGCTCTATTATTTTAACAAAATTGTAATCCATTGGGAGGAGGTATATTTTATGAGTGAAATAATTCAAACTGATGTTGCAGGAAGAACCTTAAAAGTTGATTATGGAAAAGTAGGTAAACTTTCTGATTGTGCCATGTTAATAAGTTACGGAGATACAGTGGTTTTAATCAATGCAAATTCTTCAGATAAACCTAGAGAAGGAGTAGATTTTTTCCCTTTAAGTATAGAATATGAGGAGAGACTGTATTCTGTTGGAAAGATTCCTGGGGGTTTTATAAAAAGAGAGGGAAAGCCTTCTGAAAAGGCAATATTGCATGCCAGAGCAATAGATAGACCTCTTAGACCCCTGTTTCCAAAAGGTTATAGAAATGATGTCCAGGTGGTGTGTACGGTATTATCTGTTGATCAGGACAATGCACCTGATATATTGGCTATAAATGGAGCATCATTAGCTCTTTGCATGTCAAGTATTCCCTTTACTACTCCAGTGGCAGCAGTATCAGTGGGATTGGTGAAGGATGAATTTATAATTAATCCTGATTTAAAACAAAGAGAAAGCAGCAGCTTAAATCTTACCGTGTGTGCTACCAAAGATAAAGTTATGATGGTAGAAGCTGGAGGAGATGAAATACCGGAGGATGTAATGTACAATGCCATAATGTTTGGACTTGAAGAATGTAAAAAAATAGTTGCATTTCAAGAAGAAATTATGAAAAAATATGGCAAGAAAAAAATTGAACCAGATCTATACAAGGCAGATGAGACAATAGAAGAAGAAGTGAGAGATTTTGCGTTTGACATGATAAAGGATGCCATGTATATAGTAAACAGGGATGAAAGAAATGAAGCTCTGAAAAATGTAGATAAGAAATTAGAGGAACAATTCTCTGAAAAATATCCTGATAGTGGAGCTGATGTTTCAGATATAGTATACAGGATAAAAAAGGAAATAGTGAGAAATATGCTTTTAAAAGAGCATAAAAGAGTTGATGGAAGGGCATTTGATGAAATAAGACCAATAAGCTGTGAAGTGGGAATTCTTCCTAGAACCCATGGTACTGGACTGTTTACAAGAGGTTTGACTCAAGTAATGACTGTAGCTACACTGGGATCTTTAGGAGATGTTCAGATACTTGATGGAGTGGGGTCTGAAGAATCCAAAAGATATATACACCATTATAATTTCCCATCCTATAGTACCGGCGAAACTAGGCCACTGAGAGGACCTGGAAGAAGAGAAATAGGGCATGGAGCTTTGGCTGAAAAGGCATTGGAACCACTTATACCAAGTGAAGAAAAATTTCCCTATACCATAAGATTAGTATCTGAAGTTCTAAGTTCAAATGGTTCTACTTCCCAGGCCAGTATATGCGGAAGTACCCTGGCTCTTTTAGATGCAGGTGTTCCGATAAAAAGGCCGGCAGCAGGAATAGCTATGGGACTTATAACCAGTGAAGATCTGTCCCAGCAGGAAATACTAACAGATATACAGGGGCTGGAGGATTTCTTTGGAGATATGGATTTTAAAGTTGGAGGAACGGAAAAGGGTATTACGGCCATTCAATTTGATACAAAAATTCATGGACTGTCTAGCAGCTGTATAAAAGAAACTCTTGATAAAGCAAGGACAGCAAGATTATTTATATTGAAAAAAATCCATGAATGTATTCCTGAGCCAAGGGCAGAACTGTCAAAATATGCCCCTAAAACATATACTATGTCTATAGATCCGGAAAAGATAAGGGATGTAATAGGTTCTGGAGGAAAAGTTATCAATAAGATAATAGCTGAAACTGGAGTTAAAATAGATATAAAGGAAGATGGAAAGATATTTGTCATGTCAGATGACAGTGAAAGTGCAAAAAAGGCACTGAAGATAATAGACAATCTCACAAGAGATGTGGTTATTGGAGAGATATATTTGGGTAAGGTTACGAAAACCACTAATTTTGGCGCTTTTGTTGAAATATTCCCAGGTAAAGAAGGCTTGGTTCACATATCAAAATTAGATTTTACCCGAGTAAACAAGGTAGAAGATATAGTATCTGTAGGAGATAAGATATTGGTTAAGGTAATTGATATAGATAATCAAGGCAGGATAAATCTTTCCAGAAAAGATGCTATAAAAGATTCCGAAAAAAAGGATTCTGAGAAAAAAGGTGTTCAAGAAAAATAGTAAAATAGAAGGGCTTAGGTGCCTTTTTATTTTTTAATAGGATTTTTCTTCTTAGAGAAATAGATTAATCCTGTAATATCAATTCCAGGATTAAATTAAAACTGTTTATTAGATGAAAGAGGTGAAAACTTCTGCTGTATGATATTGGTATTCCAGCAGTAAAATAATGTATAATTTATTTAAATTAGATAATGGACTAAGGGTAGTTGTAGAAAATATAGATTATGTAAATTCTGTAAGCGTAGGCCTCTGGGTAAAAAGCGGATCTAGAAATGAAGAAAAATATAATAATGGTATTTCTCATTTTATTGAACATATGTTTTTTAAAGGAACAGTCAATAGAACAGCCCTTCAGATAGCTGAATGTGTAGAAGATGTGGGTGGACAGATGAATGCTTTTACGGGTAAGGAAGCTACATGCTTTTACGTGAAGGTACTGGATTCCCACTTGGATTTAGCTGTAGATGTTTTAGCCGATATGCTGTTTAACAGCAAGTTTTTATCTGAAGATATTGAAAAAGAAAAAGGTGTTATAATTGAAGAGATAAATATGAGTGAAGATTTGCCGGAGGATGTACTTTCAGATCTTCATAATAGGGCTATGTGGGGAGAAGATTCCATATCCCTTCCCATACTTGGAAGTATTGATACTGTAAAATCTTTCAATAGAAAACAACTGGTGGATTATGTATCTTCCCATTATATACCGGAGAATTCTGTAATATCCATAGCAGGCAGAGTTGATTTGAAAAAAGTAGAGAAATTGATAGAAAAATACTTTAAAAACTGGAACGGAATGAATAAAATTATAACCAAATATTCCTTCCCAGAACTTTTAAACAATCATCTTCTAAAAAAGAAAAACATAGAACAGCTGCATTTAAGTCTGGGGATACAGGGAATTAAAAGCGGAAGCGATGATATTTATTCCCTTTTGCTATTGAATAATATATACGGAGGTGGGGCTTCTTCTATATTATTTCAAAAAATACGTGAGGAAAGGGGACTTTGCTATTCTATTTATTCCTATTTAGCTTCTTTTAATAATAATGGGGCAATTATTATTTATACTGGATTAAATGCAAAATATGTTTATGATGTAATATGCAGAATAAAAGATGAGTTGGAGCTGTTTTCAAAAGATGGTATTGGGGCCGGCAAATTAATAAAAGCAAAAGAGCAGTTAAAAGGAAATTATATATTGGGCATGGAGAGCATAAGCAGCAGAATGTTCAACAATGGTAAATCCCTGCTATTTACGAATAAATTGAGTACTCCTGAAGATATAATAAAGAAGATAGATAATATAGATGAAGATGATCTTAATAGAATAATGGAAGGTACTTTTTGTAAGGGAATAGTAAATTCTGCATTTGTAGGTGACAATATAGATGTGGAACTTGTGAAAGATCTATTGGATAAGGATATAAAACCTTTTCAAGGATCAAAAAGTACTTTTTTGTAAAAGCCATTAAAGTATTATTCAAGTCTAAATTGGCATATGATTATAGTGTTTGTGTAATAAGTCAGATATGTTATTCATAGTATTTAATATATCTGATATAAAAGAATATAATGGGGGGTTACTATGGAACAGAATATAAAATCCTATAGCGAAATGGAAAGATATGAAATTATTAATGTGAATGATGGCAACAAGTTTAATTGCCTGGGAAATAATGACATAATAGTTGACTCTGAGGGAAATTTAAAAATATTAATTTTAAGTGAGGGTAAAACTAAATTTGGTATTTTTGGGAAAAGTGAATTTATAGAAGTTCCATGGGAATATGTTAAGAAAATAGGAGCTAAGACAATTATAATAGATGTAGAAGAAAAAAATCTTAAGAAATTGCATTGATATAGATAATGGAGATTTGAACGATAATTGATAAAGTTTATAATATATATTATATGAATTTCTTATAAATCATATGATAATATTATGGAGGACTGAGATGAGAATACTAATTCAAAAATTTGGAGGAACTTCTGTTTCTACTCATGAAAGAAGAACTAGAGTAGTAAATAAAATATTTAAAGCTAAAGACAATGGCTTTTCACCAGTTGTGGTTGTATCTGCTATGGGCAGAAAAGGCCAGCCCTATGCTACAGATACACTGCTTTCTCTGGTAAGTAAGGATTTTAAGGTTAAAAATTCTTTAAGTATTGACTTGCTCATGAGCTGCGGAGAAATTGTGAGTGCTGTGGTTATTTCAGATGAACTCTCAAAGTTGGGACTGGAGGCTGTTCCCCTAACAGGGGGACAGGCAGGTATAATTACTGATGATAATTATAATGATGCTTCTGTTTTAAGAGTGGAAGAAAATAAATTGATGAGTATACTGGAAAAGGGAAAAATTCCAGTAGTGGCTGGATTCCAGGGAGTATCTGAAGGTGGGTATGTAACCACTTTAGGAAGAGGGGGAAGTGATGTTACTGCAGCGCTTTTAGGTACTGCCTTAAATGCTGAGTCTATAGAAATATATACAGATGTGGATGGAATAATGACAGCAGATCCAAGGATAGTATCCGATGCTTCTTTAATTGAAGAAATAAGTTATAATGAGGTATTCCAGATGGCAGATCAGGGTGCTAAAGTAATACATCCAAGAGCCGTGAAAATAGCTATGAATGGAAATGTACCCTTAGTGGTAAAAAATACATTAAATGAATGTAAAGGTACCATAATAACCAATTCTGTGGCAGAAGCATCCGGTAAGGTTATAAATGGCATAACATCCATGGATAAAAGAATTCAGATCACAGTTAAATACAATGAAAACAAAAACCGTGAAAATTATTATACATTGCTGGATGAACTGGCAAACAGTCTTATAAGTATAGATTTGATAAATGTATTTCCCTATGAGGAAGTTTTTACTATAGACAATGATGATATTGATAATTTTAAAATAGTGATGAAAAATCTTGAAATCAATTATTCTGCTATAAAGGAATGTACTAAAATAGCTCTTATTGGAAGCGGTATGAGAGGAGTGCCGGGAGTTATTGCAAGAATACTCAAAGTACTATTCAGAGAAAATATAAAAGTACTTCAGACAGCTGATTCGCATACTACAATATGGTGTCTGGTTGAAAGCAGCAAGGCAGACAGGGCGATAAATGCTCTTCACAGAGAATTTTTACTTGGCAGAAGGTAAAAAGGTATATGGATCTCCTAAAATGCATAAGATAAGACTGTTTAAGGAGGGGATTGAAATGCCAGATAAGACAAATAATGAAGACAAGAAGAATAATAGTGAGATTCAAAAGATAAAAGAATTAGGTGTGACAAGTATGACACAGGGAAGGGATCCTATTCAGATACTTCCCATAATAGGACAGATAGAAGGGCATGTAGAGCTGCCTTCTGAGACCAAAACCACTAAATATGAGCATGTAATACCAAACTTGATTGCAATTGAAAATGACAGTAATGTGAAGGGACTGCTGGTGGTTTTGAATACTGTAGGCGGAGATGTAGAGGCAGGACTTGCCATAGCAGAAATGATAAGAAGTTTAAGCAAGCCTACAGTATCTCTTGTTATAGGAGGAGGACATTCTATTGGAGTACCACTTGCCACAGCATCCGATTACTCATTTATATCTCCTACGGCCACTATGATTGTGCATCCGGTGAGAATGACGGGACTTGTAATTGGAGTTCCACAAACCTTTGAGTATTTTAATAAGATGCAGGATAGAATAAATGAATTTATTATCAGAACATCTAGGATAACTGAAAAAAAATTAACTGAATTAATGCTTCAAACAGATGAACTTCTAAACGACATGGGTACAATATTAATTGGAAAGCAGGCGGTACAGCAGGGGTTAATCGATGAAGTGGGAGGAATAAGTGATGCTGTTAAAAAACTAAATGAAATGATGAAGAATGAGGTTTCACAAGTCCAGTAAAGTCACCATAGGAAAAATCCTATGGTAATTTATATGTATAGGATTATCACATACGTATATTAAAGGAAAAAGAAAAGTAGTGTAGAATATTTATTAAGGAACTTTTCTATTTAAATTAAATATCACTCTGTATTTTAAGGAGGTGGCAATATAGTATGGCTAGAGCTAAAAAAAGGCAGGAGTATGTATTTAACAGGGATATAAAGGGCATATTGCTTGCTACATTGGGAGTCCTTATGATAATAAGTGTATTTTCGCCCTCATCTTCAGGAATAGTTGGAAGGCTTGTAAAAAAACTTTTAATGGGTGTATTTGGCATAGGATGTTATATATTTCCCGTACTGATAATATTTATAGGATGCTGCTTTATTGTAAAAAAGAACAAAATAAGTTTCAGCAAAAGATTTTATGGTATTTTACTGCTTATTATAAATACTCTTTTATTTATACAAATGCTGGTAATGCCGGAGTATTACTCGGAATACAATTTATTTTCGGGAGTGAAAAAATTATATGAATCAAATACCATATTTCATGGAGGAATAATAAGTTTTTTAATTGACGTACCATTATATAAATTATTCGGCAATATAGGATGTTATATTATATTTGCAGCTATTTACATAATTTCATTTATAATTATGAGCAGGATTACCATTTATGATATACTACATGGATTAAAAATGCTGTTTATTCAAAAAAATGTCAGTAAAGATATTAGAATTAAAGAGAATAACAAAGCGGAGGATAAAAAAGAAGAGGATGCCAAAAACAGTATTGAAGAAAATGAAAAAGCGGGCTTTATCAAAAACCTAAATAACAGAATAAAGATATTGGATTTTATGAAGTCCTCGGATCCCAAAGAAGAGCATGTTATGAATGAAATTTCAGGAGGTAAAGAAAGTTCAGCAAAATTAAGCCATATTAAAAATGATTTTCAAGGAGAAAAACCAGATTCTATAAATGAAGAACTGGAGAAAAAAATGACGGAAAGTGAGAAAAATCTAATTTCCATATATAAGTTTCCTCCAGTAGATTTATTGAGACAAAATATACAATCCAAGTTAAACAAACAGGACAAGAGAGAATTGATAAACAGTGCAAGTAAGCTGGAAGAAACGCTGGCTAGTTTTGGAGTGGATGTGAAAGTACTTCAGGTAAGCAGGGGACCTTCCGTAACTAGATTTGAGCTTCAGCCCAGTCCTGGAATTAAAGTGAGCAAGATTGTAAATTTATCTGACGATATAGCCCTTGGACTTGCAGCATCGGCAGTGAGAATAGAAGCTCCCATACCGGGAAAGTCTGCCATTGGCATAGAAGTTCCCAACAGGGAGCTTACACCGGTATATTTACGGGAAGTCATAGAATCCCAGGAATTTATAAACTCAAAGAATAATCTGGCCTATTGTCTGGGAAAGGACATAGGCGGTAATTGTATAGTGTCAGATCTTACAAAAATGCCCCATATGCTTATAGCAGGCGCTACAGGTTCCGGTAAAAGTGTATGTATAAATACCCTTATAATAAGTCTGCTCTATAAATATTCACCTGATGATGTTAAGTTTTTAATGGTGGATCCCAAAGTGGTGGAACTCAGTGTATACAATGGAATACCACATTTGCTCATACCTGTAGTTACGGATCCTAAAAAGGCGGCAGGAGCTTTAAATTGGGCTGTTCAGGAAATGAACAGAAGATACAAACTTTTTGCGGAAAATAGCGTTAGAAATATAGAAGGATATAATGAATTATTTGAAAGTGAAAAGACAGAAAGCAAACTTCCTTTTGTGGTTATAATAATTGATGAACTTTCAGATTTAATGATGGTGTGTCCAAATGAGGTTGAGGATTATATAGGACGTCTTGCCCAAATGTCAAGGGCTGCGGGTATGCATTTGGTTATAGCAACCCAAAGGCCTTCCGTAGATGTAATTACAGGAGTAATAAAGGCAAATATACCTTCAAGAATATCTTTTGCAGTATCCAGTCAAATTGATTCCAGAACTATAATTGACAGCAGTGGAGCAGAAAAACTGCTTGGAAAGGGAGATATGTTGTTCTACCCTGTAGGAGAGGCAAAACCTATGAGAATACAAGGGGCTTTTATATCGGAAAGTGAAGTTGAAAAAGTTGTGGATTATATAAAGAATAAACAAGGTGAACCTCAATATGAAGATAAAATAATAGAGCAGATAGATACAAATGCAAATGAAGCTGATAATGAATGTGATGAGCTTTTGGATGAGGCCATTAGGATGGTAGTAGATGCAGGACAAGCTTCTACTTCACTGATTCAGAGAAGGCTTAGAGTGGGATATAACAGGGCGGCTAGGATAATAGAGGAAATGGAAGAAAGAAGAATAATATCAAAAAAAGATGGAACCAAACCAAGGCGGATACTCATTGACAAAAAAGATTAAATAATAAAATTATATATAATTTATCTTAGGAGTTGAAAAATTTTAGTATAAAGGTTAAATTATATATTGTACCAGGCAAAACTGCATATTTAATACATATTAATATTTAAAAATAATGAAGCAGGAGGAAATTTAGTGAATAAATTGAAAGTCGGACTAGTAAGTCTGGGCTGTGATAAGAACAGAATAGATTCTGAAATAATATTAAGTAATGTTAAAGCAGAATACACAGTAGTTGGAGATTTAAAGCTGGCTGATATAATAATTGTCAATACCTGTGGCTTTATAGAATCCGCTAAACAAGAATCAATAGATACCATACTTGAAATGTGGCATTATAAGGAGAAATTCAATTGTAAGCTTCTCGTGGTGACTGGATGTCTTGCTCAAAGGTATGGAAGTGAACTTATGTCATTGCTGCCGGAAATAGATATAATGCTGGGAGTAAATGATTATGACAAATTGAATGAAGATATAAAAAAGTGTATTGAAAATACAGGAAATAAAATTTATAATTGTGATTACAGTGATTCTAATATAAATGAGGGCAGAAGAACACTTACTACACCTTCTCACAGTGCTTATTTAAGAATTGCAGAAGGATGTGATAATTGTTGCACCTATTGCATAATTCCAAAGATTAGGGGAAAATATAGAAGCAGGAGACTGGATGATTTACTGCAGGAATGCAGTGATTTAGCCCTGCAGGGAGTTAAGGAAATAATACTTATTGCACAGGATACTACCAGGTATGGAATTGATCTATATGGTAAGAAAATGCTTCCTGAACTCATTAGAAGGATATCTAAAATTCATGGAATAGAATGGATTCGATTACTTTATTGTTATCCTGAGGATATAACGGAGGAACTTGTAAATGAGATTGCTGAAAATGACAAGGTGTGCAATTACATAGATATACCCCTTCAGCATATAAGCGATGATATATTAAAGCTTATGGGAAGAAAGGGAAGGAAAGCAGGTATAATAAAAATTATAGATGAGCTTAGAAAAAAAGTTAAGAATATTTCAATTAGAACTACCATAATAGTAGGATTTCCTGGGGAAACTGAGGAAAATTTTAGTGAACTAAAAGATTTTATAAAATTTGCAAGGTTTGAAAATATGGGAGTTTTTAAATATTCCCGGGAGGAGGGAACTGCAGCTTTTAATATGAAAGATCAAGTCCCGGAGGAAATAAAGTCAGCCAGAGAAGGGGAATTGATGCTGCTTCAGCAGGAGATTGTGGATTCAATTGGAAAAAACAAAATTGGAAATGTATATAAAGTACTTGTAGAAGGTAAAAAAGGGAAGCTGTGGTATGGAAGAAGTTATGCAATGGCTCCGGATATAGATGGGCTTGTATATATAAAGTGTAAAAATAATTTACAAATAGGTACTATGATTGATGTAAAAATAATTCGTAGTATTGAATATGATTTGTTGGGAGTTGTATGTGATGAATTTAGCAAATAAACTTACAATACTTAGAATGTTATTGATTCCGTTTTTTTTGATTTTTATGGCTGTAAAAGATATGCCCTATGGAAAAATTATTGCAATAGCTATTTTTGTAATAGCTTCAATAACAGATAAATTAGACGGGTATATAGCAAGGAGCAGAAATCAAGTTACCAGGTTTGGAAAATTCATGGATCCTCTGGCGGATAAGCTTTTAGTTACGGCTGCACTTATATCATTGGTTGAATATCATATAATACCAACTTGGGTGGCAATGATAATAATAGCCAGGGAGTTTGCGGTAACAGGTCTCAGAACAATTGCAGCAGCAGAAGGAATTGTAATAGCAGCCAGCCCATGGGGAAAGGCTAAAACTGTAACGCAGATAGTGGCCATAATACTTGCACTGGTAAATTTAAATTATAATCATGTATCTTTGGGAATACTCAGAAGTTTCATAGGCCATCCACATAGAATTTTAAATTGGACTACGGATATTGCCATGGCTGTAGCCATAATTATGACTTTAATTTCCGGAATAGATTATTTTGTGAAAAATAAAGAGGTATTGAAACTAGATAGATAACAGATCCGATGATTAAAATGTAATTATGTGTCCATAATTAAAATATGTTTAAGTGGATAGTGGATATTTTCAGTTTTGATATAATAATGCAAAATAATTAATTAAATCTGTTGACTAGAGACAGCATATAGTATATAATTTACTTAGAACATGCGTTCGTATAGGAAGGGAAGTGATCCTTTGGGAAATTTAAATAATGAAAAGTTACAGGCTATAGAGTCTGCCATGGTGCAGATAGAAAAACAATTTGGAAAAGGTGCTATAATGAAACTGGGGGAAAATAGTGTGCTAAATGTGGATGCTATTTCAACAGGATGTCTTGATCTAGACATAGCTCTTGGTATTGGAGGAGTTCCGAGGGGAAGGGTAACAGAAATATTCGGGCCTGAATCCTCAGGTAAGACCACGGTAGCCCTTCATATAATTGCAGAAGCTCAAAAGTCAGGTGGTGCAGCAGCTTTCATAGATGTGGAGCATGCACTGGATCCTACTTATGCAAAGAACTTAGGAGTTGATATAGAAAATTTGATTGTATCCCAGCCGGATAGTGGAGAGCAGGCTCTTGAAATTACAGAAGCACTGGTGAGATCTAATGCCATAGATGTTTTAGTAGTTGATTCGGTGGCAGCTTTGGTTCCAAAAGCCGAGATAGAAGGAGAAATGGGAGATCCCCATGTAGGACTTCAGGCAAGGCTTATGTCCCAGGCACTGAGAAAACTTACATCTTCCATAAACAAATCCAAATGTGTGACTATATTTATAAATCAGCTTAGAGAAAAAGTGGGGGTTATGTTTGGAAATCCTGAAGTTACTCCAGGAGGGAGGGCACTAAAATTTTATGCTTCTGTCATAATGGAAGTGAGAAGATCTGATGCTATAAAACAGGGTGATACAATAGTAGGCAATAGGACTAAGGTGAAAATTACAAAGAATAAAGTGGCACCTCCTTTTAAACATGCTGAATTTGATATAATGTATAATCATGGTATTTCCAGGGAGGGAAATGTGCTGGATGTAGGTGTCAGGGAAGAATTGATACAAAAAAGCGGCTCATGGTTTTCCTATAAAGAAACAAGGCTTGGACAAGGAAGAGAAAATGCAAAACAATTTTTCAAGGAAAATCCAGATATTTTATTGGAAATAGAAAGTAAAATAAGAAAAAAGTATAATTTGCCCGAGTTAAAAAAATCTTCACCGGACAGTAAAAATGAAAAAAGCAGTAAGACAGATACAAAAAAAGAAGAACAAAAGCATCTGGATATATGATACTGTATGAAATCGCAAGATAATAATCCTGCGATTTTGTATATATAATTATGATAAATATATACATAGAATAAGATGCATATAACTTGACAATAATTAAAATATAATATAAAATTAAGACAAATTCTGGTTTATCATGTATTTAGGAATTGCCAATTGAATAATATGACACCTTTTCTATGCTTGCATATTTAACTATTATATATATTTCATAATAGAAGCAAAGGAGGTGTTCATGTGAATTCCGTAATAATATATGAGATTATTGCTGGTATACTAATAGCTGCCGTTTTGTTAGTTGAATTTAAGACTACTAAAAATAAGGCAAATGCTATAAAATCACAGGCTCAAGAGGAGTCTAATAGATTGAAGGAAGAGGCTATGCGAGAAGCCGAATCCCGAAAAAAAGAAGCTATACTAGAAGCTAAAGAAGAAATTCATAAATTAAGAAATGATGTGGAAAGAGAATCCAGAGATAGAAGAAATGAAGTTCAAAGGATGGAAAGAAGATTAATACAAAGAGAAGAGCTGCTTGATAAAAAAAGTGATGCTTTTGAGAAAAGAGAGATTAGTCTAGATAAAAAACAGCAGGAAATTGATAAGTTACAGACAAAAGTTAATGAACTATATCAAAAACAAAGAGAAGAACTTGAAAGATTGTCAGGTTTAAGTTCAGAAGAAGCTAAAAATATTTTATTAGAAGAAGTAAGAAAAGAAATAAAACATGAATCTGCTATGATGATTAAGGAAGTAGAAACAAGGGCTAAGGAAGAGGCAGATAAAAAGGCTAGGGAAATTATAACTTGTGCCATTCAAAGATGTGCTGCAGATCATGTAGCTGAAACTACAGTACATGTCGTAACTCTGCCCAATGATGAGATGAAAGGTAGGATAATAGGGAGAGAAGGCAGAAACATAAGAGCTCTTGAAACTTTAACAGGTGTGGATTTGATAATAGATGATACACCTGAGGCAGTAATATTATCAAGCTTTGATCCTATAAGGAGAGAAGTTGCAAGAATAGCACTGGAAAAGCTTATAATTGATGGAAGAATACATCCAGCGAGAATTGAGGAAATGGTTCAAAAAGCTGAAAAAGAATTGGAAAGTGACATTAAGGAAGAGGGAGAACAAGCCACTTTTGAAACAGGTGTACATGGTCTTCATATGGAATTAATAAAATTATTAGGTAGATTAAAATACAGGACCAGTTATGGTCAAAATGTCCTAAAACATTCTATAGAAGTTGCATACTTAGCAGGCCTTATGGCCTCAGAAATTGGTATAGATCCAACTATAGCTAAAAGAGCTGGGCTGCTTCATGACATAGGTAAGGCTGTAGATCATGAGGTGGAAGGGCCTCATGCTGTTATAGGTGCAGAAGTTGCTAAAAAATACAGAGAATCACCAATAATTGTAAACGCTATTGCAGCTCATCATGGAGATGTAGAATTCCAATCCTTGGAGGCAGTGCTTGTTCAAGCAGCTGATGCCATATCTGCAGCAAGACCTGGAGCTAGAAGAGAAACGCTGGAAGCTTATATCAAGCGTTTAGAAAAATTAGAAGAAATAGCAAATACATGTGAAGGCGTAGAAAAGTCATATGCCATTCAAGCGGGAAGAGAACTTAGAATTATGGTTAAACCAGAAAATATTGATGATGCAGGGGCCTTTGAAATGGCAAGGAAGGTAGTTAAAAAGATAGAAGAGGAACTAGAGTATCCTGGTCAAATTAAGGTGAATGTTATTAGAGAAACTCGTGCAATTGAATATGCAAAATAATAGATAAAATTTATAAGGTAGAAGAGTATTCCTTTTAGATTTTGTAACCTTTACAAAACCTAAAAGGAATTTTTGATTTTTTGTAGAATATTAATAAGTAGTAACAATAATAAATAAAGATATTATTATAATATATAGGAGGTTTATTATGGAAGTATTAAAGGTTTCAGCAAAATCAAGTCCAAATTCAGTGGCAGGTGCGTTAGCAGGAGTTTTGAGAGAGAGAGGGGCAGCTGAAATACAGGCCATAGGAGCAGGAGCATTAAATCAATCTATTAAAGCTGTAGCTATTGCCAGAGGATTTGTAGCACCTAGTGGAATCGATTTAATATGTATTCCGGCGTTTACGGATATTGAAATAGATGGGGAAGAAAGAACTGCAATTAAGTTGATAATACAACCAAGATAAAAATATATTTTTATGGGGGACTTGTGGATTTATCTCAAGTCCTTATTTGAGTACAAGATTACATTTATAGTTTAAGGCAGTATGTTGACTATATTAAATACTGTGTTAAAATGTAAAAAGATGTACAGTAAATTCTAATAGTATATATAAGTCTGGGAGGAAAATTATGGTGGCAGCAATTGAACTTATGAGACCTAAACAATGGATTAAAAATTTTTTTGTATTTGCAGCAATTATTTTTTCAGGAAATTTTCTGCAATTGAAGTTAATTGAAACTAATATAATAACTTTTGTATTATTTTGTATTACATCTTCTATAATTTACATATTAAATGATATTGTAGATATTGAAAAGGATAGATGTCATCCTGACAAGAAAAAAAGACCTCTTCCAAGCGGGCGTATATCTAAAAATACAGCCATTGTTTTAGATATTATATTGTTCATTCTGGTGGTGTATCTTACATATGTTTTTTTAGGTATAAAAATTTTATCTATATATTTGATATATATTATAGTAAATATATGTTATTCTTTTAAACTTAAAAATATAGTTATAATAGATGTTATGACCATTGCTTTTGGGTTTGTACTGAGAGTTGCAAGCGGAAGTCTGGCCACTGGAGTTAAAGTTTCACCATGGCTGGTTTTATGTACGGTTCTATTGTCTTTATTTTTGGGATTGAATAAGAGAAAAAGTGAGATTATAACTTTAAAAAACAAGAGCAGTTCTTCCAGAAAGATATTGGAGAAATATTCTGTAAAGAATATTGATAAAATGCTCACCATAGTAAACCCATCCATATTAATGGCCTACTCTCTGTATACTTTCTCTTCTACACAAAGTAGAACAATGATGTTCACTATACCTTTTGTATTATATGGAATATTTAGATACGAGTATTTAATGGACAGGGAAAATATAGGAGGAAAGCCAGAAGATGTGTTTGGCAGGGACATCCCTTTTTTAGTCAATATATTGTTGTGGATAGTAACTGTTGTAATTATAATATATTTAAAATTGTAGATCAGAAAGGAAATTAATTATGGAAATCAGGAATTTCTGGAATAATGAGTACTATAAACCACATAACAGGGATGACAGCAGGTACTATAATATAATGATAGGACTGGGAATGGCTTTGTCCATATTATGGATATTTTTTGTAAAGACAGTGCCATTTTCAGATTTTAGTTATTACTACAATTTAGCAGTAGGTATAGCCAACGGAGGCAAGTGGGGGGATACTTACACTTCCGTAGGATATCCAATAGTATTGGCAGGGGTATTTAAACTCTTTGGAGCCAGTGTGCTTGCAGGAAAAATATTTAATTTAGTCGTCACTTTTATAAACTATATTTGTCTTAAGTCCATCTTGCTTAAAGTAAAATTAAAAGAAAGGGATAGAAAAATAATATTTTTCATATTTATATTGTTTCCAAGTAATATAGTTTATAATAATATATTGGGCACTGAATTGTTGTTTACAAGCATACTTCTTATGATAACTTGTCTTTATTTTTCAAATAATAAATATAAATATGTTTTCATAGGTGTACTTACAGGACTAAATACAATGATAAAGCCTTTTTTTATCATATTTTCCTTTGCTGTATTTTTGGTTGAGCTTATAAAAAATAAAAAGTTTTTACTGCCTTTTAGAGATTCTCTCCTTGTACTTGTAATCTGTGCAGTTGTTATTTCACCATTTATATATAGAAATACAAAATTAATAGGTCAACGTACATATGTATCCAATAATGGCGGTATAGTGCTTTATATAAATAATAATTCCCAGAATCATAAGGGAAGATGGATGGATGCAAATAAAGTTGAAAATTCTGTTGTAAAAACCAGTGAATATAAAAAGGCAAACAGAACTGCACAGAATAAAATGCTGAGTACTGCGGCAAAAAAGTGGATAAAATCACATCCGGCGGAATTTGTCAATTTAGGTTTCAAAAGGTTGTTTAATACTTATTTTTTGGCGGATGATGTACTTTACAGTACTCATGGAAGCGGAATAAATCCTTATTTAAACAACTTGATATTTGCAGGAAGCAATTTTATAAGGGTCATTGTGTTTTTACCGGCCATATTATATATTTTGATATATTCATTAAAAATACTGTTTAGTATTTTTACAGGAAAAAGCCATTTATTAAATAAGTTCAATCTATATTTGGTGGTGTTGTTTTTTATGTTTACATCTGTTTATTTCATAACAGAAGGTCAGGGAAGGTACTCTTTTCCGGAAACATTTATATTTATCTATTATTTTTATTTAACATTAAAATATCTGGTATTTAGATATAAGGAGATAAGAGAATGATTTCATTAATATTGGTATCAGTTTTTTTAGGTGCCATAGGGCAGGTACTTGTAAAATATGGTGCTGTAAATTTACAGCTGAATTTTACTATTAAGTATTTATTACCAAGTATTTTATCTATATTAAAAAATATTCCTGTAATGTTTGGAATTATATCCTATGGATTGAGTTTCTTGCTGTGGATAAAAGTTTTAAGTAAAGTAGAATTAAGTTATGCATATCCTATGGTGAGTTTAGGGTATATAATAACCATGCTGTTTTCCTATTTCTTGTTTAAAGAAAATATATCTTTTATAAGGATACTGGGAGTTGGCCTTATAATATTAGGGGTAGTACTTGTTTCAAGAAGCTGAAAATCTTCATTAATTGTGAATTATGAATTGAATAAAGGGAGGAATAAAAAATGATATTGTCAAAGAAAGCTGAAAAAATTCAACCGTCTATAACTCTGGAAATAACTGCAAAGGCTAAAAAGATGAAATCTCAGGGAATTGATGTAATAGGATTTGGAGCTGGAGAACCGGATTTCAATACTCCGGAAAATATTCAAAAGGCTGCTGCAGAAGCTATGAAAAAAGGATATACAAAATATACTCCTGCTTCTGGAATTTTAGAGCTTAAAGAGGCTGTAGTGGAAAAATTCAAAGTGGACAATGGATTAAATTACAGCTCAGCTCAGATCATAATATCTACAGGGGCAAAGCAATGCCTTTGTAATGCGTTTAGAGCTGTTTTAAACCCGGGGGATCAGGTTATTATAGCTGTTCCATATTGGGTAAGTTATCCGGAATTGGTTAAGCTTTCAGATGGAGTACCGGTGTTTGTAAATACAAGAGAGGAAAATGACTTTAAATATACTGTAGAGGATTTGGAAAGGGCTTATACTGAAAAAACTAAAATGATCATAATCAATAGCCCTAATAATCCAACGGGAAGTATCTATTCAAAAAAGGAACTTGAAAAAATAGCTGACTTTGCTAAAGAAAAGGATATACTTATTTTGTCGGATGAAATATATGAAAAATTGATTTATGGAAATAACAGGCATGTGAGTATAGCAAGTGTATCTGAGGATGCCTATAATAGGACAATTGTTATAAATGGAGTTTCAAAAACATATGCTATGACAGGATGGAGAATAGGGTATTGTGCGGCAAACAAAGATATAGTTAAATTGATGTCTAATGTTCAAAGCCATACTACTGGAAATCCTAATTCCATAGCCCAGTATGCTGCATTGGCGGCTTTGAATGGGCAGGAAAGTCAGATTGAAAATATGGTGAGTAAATTTAAAAATAGAAGAGAGTATATGGTGGAAAAAATAGATGCAATTCCACAGCTTTCCTGCCTGAAGCCTGAAGGGGCTTTTTACGTAATGCTAAATATATCAAAGATTTTTGGAAAAACTATTGATGGGCAGCTTATAGATGATTCCTTGAAGTTTTCCAAACTCCTGCTGGAGAAAGAAAAGGTTGCAGTAGTACCAGGGCTGGGTTTTGGAATAGATGGGTATGTAAGATTATCCTATGCTACTTCTATGGAAAATATAAAAAGAGGATTGGATAGAATAGAGCAATTTGTACAAAAACTAAAATAATGCAAGAATATTTATCATTAAGTGTAAAAGATGTGTATTGAAACGTGGATAAAAAATGGTATAATAATTAAAGAAGGATTTGAGATATGTTATACAATAACAAACTAAAATAGAGGTGAATTGAATGGTTTCTAAAGAAGTTATAGTTAAAAGTCCCACAGGACTACATGCAAGACCTGCAACGCTATTGGTTAAGAAGGCTTCTTCATTTAAATCTGAATTATCAATAGAATTTGATGGAAAAAAGGCCAATATAAAGAGCTTAATCGGAGTACTTTCATTAGGTGTAACTAAAAATTCAACTGTAAAAATAACTGCATCCGGTGATGATGAATCATTGGCTATAGAAGAAGTTATTAAATTGATAAATTCATTGGAAACATTATAAATAGTTTCAATATGAAGTGATTCTTAGGTGCGGTGGAATTTGACCATAAGAAATATTTTCTGTACCGGATCTTATAAGAAATTATTCAGGGTGTAGCATTGTTTGTTCCCTAATTTGAGGAATAAGCAATGACATGTATGATATAAAATGGAAGACCATAAAGAGGTCTTCTATTTTATTTGCAGCTGTTTTTGGTTTTAAAAAGCAGCAGGATCATGTCAATGCCGGCTACACCTATGAGTATATATATTATTCTGCCAATTAAATTGGCAGGTTCACCAAATATGATTCCTATTATGTTAAAATTAAATAAACCTACAAGCCCCCAGTTTATTGCACCTATTACAATTAATATTAAAGAAGCTTTGTCTATTACACTGAATTTATACATAATTTTATTTATTGAGGCAGTATAAAATTTTAAATTAACCCGCTCAATAAAAATTCACCTCCATATAATATACTTTTTCTAATTAAAGTATATTAGTCATTTGATAAAATAGAACAGTTTGTACACTTTTATAAGATTAAACGAATGTAATCATGTAATATGTAATAAATATATGGTATAATATGAATGAAAAATATTAAATTATTGTATATGTACGGAGGTATTCATAATGAGAAATACATACAACAACCCATTAAATAAAAGATATGCTTCTCGGGAAATGAGCTATCTATTTTCCGATGAGATGAAATTTAAAACATGGAGGAGACTGTGGGTGGCTCTGGCAGAGTGCGAAAAGGAGCTCGGACTTAATATAACTTCCCAGCAAATAGATGAATTAAAAGCCAATATGGAAAATATAAATTATGAAGATGCAGAAAAAAGAGAAAAAGAAGTACGTCATGATGTTATGAGCCATGTGTATGCCTATGGATTACAGTGCCCAAAAGCCAGGGGAATAATACATCTAGGTGCAACCAGCTGTTATGTAGGTGATAATACAGACTTGATAATTATGAGAAAAGCACTTTACATAGTAAGAGGGAAAATATTAAATGTAATAAATTATCTCAAGGATTTTGCATTAAAATATAAAGATCTGCCTACTCTTGGATTTACCCACCTTCAGCCAGCACAGCTTACTACAGTGGGGAAAAGAGCATCTCTTTGGATACAGGATCTGTACCTGGATATTGAGAATATTGATTTTGTTATAAATAAAATTAGATTCAGAGGAGTAAAAGGAACTACAGGAACTCAGGCCAGCTTTATGGATCTTTTTAATGGCAGTGAAGAAAAGGTGAAAATGTTAGATAAAATGGTAACCTGTAAAATGGGATTTGAACAGGAATTTATGGTTACAGGACAGACTTATACCAGAAAACTGGATTCCATAATATTAAATACCTTGTCAGAAGTTGCACAAAGTGCCTATAAATTCAGCAATGATCTGAGAATACTGCAGAATATGAAAGAAATGGAGGAGCCTTTTGAAAAAAAACAGATAGGATCTTCTGCCATGGCATATAAAAGAAATCCCATGAGATGTGAAAGGATAGGATCTCTATGCAGGTATATCATAGTAAATGCTTTAAACCCAGCTATAACTGCATCTACCCAATGGTTTGAGAGAACTCTTGATGATTCTGCAAATAGAAGAATAGTTATACCTGAAGCATTTCTGGCATTAGACGGGGTTTTGAATTTATATATGAATGTATCAGAAAACATGGTGGTTTATCCAAAGACAATTGAATCCCATGTACTTAAAGAACTTCCATTTATGGCTACGGAAAATATAATAATGGAAGCTGTTAAAAGGGGAGGAGACAGGCAGGAACTTCATGAGAGAATTAGGGTCCATTCCATGAAAGCAGCTAAAAGAGTAAAAGCAGAGGGACTGGAAAATGATCTAATAGATAGAATTATACAAGATCCGTTTTTCAAAATGAAAAAAGATGAAATATTGTCCCTTATAAATCCTAAAAAGTTTGTGGGAAGAGCGCCAGGTCAGGTAGTGGATTTTATAGAGAACCAAATAAAGCCGCTGCTTGAAGAAAACAAACAGTATTTGGGAAAGGAAGCTGAAATAAATGTTTAATACTTTTGGAGAATAATCATTTTCAGTAGAAATGAGTTTTAAAGCAATATATAAATATGCACGGAAGCAAATAGAATTAAAATCAGGGGCTGACGGCTTTACAATATTGTAGAACCGTCAGCCCCTGATTAGTTGATATCATGGAAAGCGGCATTACATATAAGAAAACTCCACTTGAACATAAAAATAACTTTATTGCAATATTATATCAGAATTTCATATTCTAATAATATAGCCTATTTATTTGTGGAGGTATTAATTTGAAAAGATCGAGAAATGACATGGATGATTTAATACAGCTTGCACTATATATGATGCCAAAGTACATGAAAAAAGTGAACAGGTACAATAAAAGACAGGCTGGGGGTTCACATCATCACGGAAAGCATTATGAGGATGAAAATATATATGATAAGGACTTAATCAATTTCATCGAAAAGAATATTTTGAGAATCGGAGGCAAAGGAGAAGAGAAGAGTAAAAAAGAAGGTAAAGAAGTTATTGGTGGAAAAAAAGATATAGGTAAAAATCCATTTCACCAGGAAATAAACAAAATGGCCCAGGAACAAATTAAAAAAATAAATGGACAGGGCAGTGAAAAAGAAAATAACAAAAAAGTATCTCAAGAAAAGCATGATAAATTAAAAGAAAATAATGAAAAACAGAATAGTAAGGATATAAATAAAATAGAACACGTTGATTCAAAAAATAGCAATAGACTTATTTTAAAAAATAAATGCTGTTCAGGATGTAATAGAGAAATAAAAAATTTATTGAATGAGTTCAGCCATGAAAAATTGGATATATGTGTTGAAGGTGATGAATCTGGTGCACTTGAACAGGTAAATCTGGTATCCTCAGATGAAAGAATGGCTAGATTCAAAAATAAAGAGGAGGAAATTATTGCAATACCCATAAAAAACATAATTGGAATGCAATTACCTGTACCTATTGCTATAGGGAAGTACTCAAAGAAAGATGACAGCAGCTGTTATTGTTCTTTTGAAAAGTCCATGAGAGATTATTTTAATAGGTTGATTGGAAAAAGGGTAGACATACAGACCAGTGGTCATGGAAAATTTAAATGTTTATATAACAAAATTATTAATGAAGTAGGAAGGGGATTTGTAATAATTGAAAATAATGTTATGATAACATTTTGTAAAATAGTAATTATAAGAGAACTAAAATGTAATGAGCATAAGAGCCAATAGAAAAAGCACCTGGATTTTTTGTGGATGAATATGTCAGCTGCAAAAGTTTCAGGTGCCTGAAGTTTTTAAAATACAAATATGCCTTCCATAGCATGAGGTCCGTATTTGTATTCCAATCTAGAATTGGCTGTATATTGTAAAAAAGTTTATTGATTTTCACTCTTTAGTTTGTCAATTCCAATCTTTATTCTCTTTATGGATTCTTCTTTTCCTATAATATCTGCTATTTCAAAAGCTCCGCCGGGAGTGGATTTTTTACCTGAAAGTGCTGTTCTTATAGGCCAGAGCACTACTCCGTTTTTGACCTGTAATTCTGATACTAAATCCATGCAGCATTTTTCTATGTTTTCAAAAGTCCAAGGAGTAAGTGCCTCTAATTTTGGAAGAAATTTTTCAAGGGTATTCAGGGAATTCTGCAAGTTTGTCTTCATTTTTTTGTGCACATACATATCTGTAGAATAATCAGGAAGCTCCTGGAAAAAACCCAAAAAATCAGGTATTTCACTCAATACTTCAACTCTGGTCTGGAGTAATTTACTTATCTTTAAAAAGTCCAGGTTTTTTGAAATAACTTTTTTATAATAAGGAAGGGCAAGGAAATTAAAAGTTTCTAAAGGCAGTTTCTTGATATATTCCCCATTCATCCATTTAAGTTTTACAGTATCAAATATGGCAGGTGATTTGTTTATATTCCTGTAATCAAATCTTTCTACCAGTTCCTCTAAATTAAAAATTTCCTTTTCGTCTCCAGGGTTCCAGCCTAAAAGAGCTATATAGTTTAAAACAGCTTCCTTCAGATACCCTTTTTTTATTAAGTCTTCAAAAGATGCATCACCATTTCTTTTGCTGAGCTTGTGGTGAGTATCCTTCATTATTGGAGGACAATGAATGTATACTGGAATCTGCCAGCCAAAAGCTTTATATAATCTGTTATACTTTGGGGCAGAAGATAAATATTCACTTCCCCGTACTACATGAGTAATACCCATAAGATGATCATCTATTACGTTTGCAAAATTGTATGTAGGGTAACCATCGGATTTTATAAGTATCATATCATCTAATTCTGAATTATCCACGCATATATCACCATAGATTTCATCGTGAAAAGTTGTAACACCGTTTTCAGGGTTATTTTGTCTTATGACATAAGGTATGCCTGATGCCAGTTTTTCATTTACTTCTTCTTTTGAAAGATGAAGGCAGTGTTTGTCATATTTATATTCCTTTGATGTTTCAGAACTGGATCTTAATGTATCAATTCGTTCTTTTGTACAAAAGCAGTAATAGGCTTCTCCCCTATCTATGAGTTTTTTTGCATATTTTATGTAAATATCAGTTCTCTGACTCTGTACATAGGGCCCGACGGGACCACCTATATCAGGCCCTTCATCATGTTTCAGACCTGTAGACTTTAAAGTATTGTAGATTATATCTAAAGCACCTTCTACAAACCTTTCCTGATCCGTATCTTCAATTCTCAGTATAAAATCTCCACCAGCATGTTTTGCTATTAGATATGTATAAAGGGCGGTTCTTAAATTCCCCACATGCATATATCCTGTTGGACTCGGTGCAAATCTTGTTCTCACTTTGACCATTTCTTTCACTCCCATTTATTTTAAAGTAAAAACCTCTCATCCGTTTTAGACGAAAGGTTATAAGTTTGCTAGTACTCCTTAAATAATATAATAATAGAGATTTTGTGTCAAGGCAGTTTTTCATTTCACCTTCTTGTAAAAGTGAGCAAATTGGATTAAATGTCTGAAATATAGAATATATATGGGAAAAAATAAGTGCATTATAATATCCCTGTACAAAAATAAATTTGACATATATGCGTATTATTGATATAAATAATGTAGCATATATGTTCCGGGTACAACATATATAGCATATACTTATTAATATAAATAACATATATAAGAGAATAAGTTTTAATAGGGTATAAATATTTTATAGGAGGAGAAAGTAATGTCTATAAAAGTTGCAATTAATGGTTTTGGAAGAATAGGAAGATTGGTTTTAAGAATTGCTCAGGAGAGGTTGAAAGGAACTGTTGAGATCGTGGCAATTAATGCCAGAGCAGATAATGAAACTCTTGTGCACCTTTTTAAATATGATTCATGTTATGGAAAATTCAGAGGCAGTGTAAAAGCAGAAGAAGATTCAATAATTGTAAATGATTCTGAAATAAGAGTTTTTAGGGAAAATGATCCTGAAGATTTACCCTGGGACAAATTAGACGTGGATATAGTGGTGGAATCCACCGGGAAATTTAAAGACAGAGAAAGTTTATACAAGCATATAAAAGCCGGAGCAAAAAAAGTTATAATTACAGCACCGGCCAAGGATGAAGATATAACTATAGTTATGGGTGTAAATGAAGAAAAATTTGATGTAAAGCGTCACAATATTATTTCAAATGCATCCTGTACTACAAATTGTTTGGCTCCTTTTGCTAAGGTCCTGGACGAAAACTTTGGCATTGTAAATGGCTTTATGACCACAATACACTCTTATACAAATGATCAGAGGCTGCTTGATAAAACCCATAAGGATTTGAGAAGAGCAAGGGCAGCTGGAGAGTCCATAATTCCAACTACAACAGGAGCAGCCAAGGCAGTGGCAAAAGTGCTGCCAAATTTGAGGGGCAAATTAGATGGCAGTGCCTTGAGGGTGCCTACAGCTACAGTTTCTATTACAAATTTAGTGTGTGAACTTTCAAGACCTGTTACAGTGGAAGAAGTAAATAAAACTTTTAAGAGAGCTTCTGAAGGGCTTCTGGAGGGAATACTGGGATATTCTGAAGAACCATTGGTGTCAATAGATTATAGAGGAGATGACAGATCTTCTATAATAGATGGACTTTCAACTATGGTGTCAAATAATATGGTTAAGGTAGTGTCCTGGTATGATAATGAATGGGCTTATTCCTGCAGAACTGTGGATCTTGTAAATTATGTTGCAGAGGAAATGGAAAAAAATCATGAGAATACTGAAAAGATGTTGATAAATAAATAAGGTTTGGCTGATTTTTGGTTAATGATAAAAATCTTCATTAACTATCTTCAATATATTACGCATCTGGTGTACAATATATTTCTGATATTCTGTCTCAGAAAATGCTGTAGATATTGACTCCTTTATACTAGAAAGTCCATCAGGACAGGGAATAAGTATGTCTTTTACATCCCTGTTCTTAAGTTCGTTCAGGAAACTAAGCCAGTATTTACTGCTTTCATTTTTCCATTCTCAATAAATAGGAATTATGTATGAAATCAAAATATTTTAGAGTTAAGAGGCTATTGCATATATAATTATATTATGAACAATATATTGACCTTGGTAAAATTTAATAGTATAAATTATTTTATTGCTTATTTGGTGAATGAAATGGAGGATTATATGCGTAAGACTGGAAGACGATTGACCAGCAGAGATTTACAGGCTATTGAAAGAAAAAAACAACTACTGGATTCGGCTGAAAAGTTATTTGCAAAACAAAATTACAGCAGGGGAATGAATTTGAAGGAAGCTTTAGTTAAAGCAGGGCGTACGTGTCTGAGGCCAATTATTATGACCACCTTAGCGATGATTTTTGGTATGATTTGTACCGGTTGTCTATACATTTTTAAATGATTTTAAAATAAAGTTTAGAAAAAAGGCTATATGATGGACATTAATTCCATCATATAGTCTTTTTATATATATGTCCGCTGTTTCTTGCTCATAACACAATAATTAACTGCAATTCGGCATTATTCAATGGATTTCAGAGACTCAATCATATTTATTTTCTTGATTTTAAAATACGTAACTATCTGCATGATGCTGGAAACCAGTATAATAATGAGAGATGACCATATAAAACTGGAAGTATGTATATTTTTGAAATATACATCTGCATTGTTTTCTATAGCGCCTATTACAAATCGATGAAAGGGAATTCCAAGCAGCAGACCTGCACCGATACTAATCAGTGTCAATAGAAATGTCTCACGGTAAATATATTGATTCGTCTCTCCATCATTGAAACCAAGCACCTTCAGTGTAGCAATTTCACGTTTCCTTTCACTCATATTAATGGATGTCAAATTATAGAGTACAATGATTACCAGTATTGACGCAATGACAACTAACATAACAACTATATTATTTAGGTTCTTGTTACCATGGGCAGCTTTCTGCAATATATCATCCTTGAAAGTTACATTTATAATAGAATCCTCTTCCTCCAGTAAATGCTTAGACAATACATTTTTATTCTGGCGGTAGCTGGCTGCGATCATATTATAGGAAATGTTTTTCCCAAATACTTTACCATATAAGTTTTTACTGATGTAAATATAATTCTGCATATAGTTTTCCGCAACATCGGATACTTTCAGAGAATACAGCTTATTATCTGCATCTTTTACCTTGATTGTATCTCCCCTGCCTATTTTTAAAACTTCAGCAAGTTTCTGGGTAATTACAACACCGCTGTTATCTATTTTAATATTATTTCCCGTTAATTGGCTCCTTAAAGTATAATACTTCTTAAACAGGCTTTCATCTGAAGGTACTACTAAATAGGTATCCAGAGACTGATTACTTGACTCGGCTTTAAAGGCTGCCTGTTTGATTAAGAGAGGATTTTCAACCTTCTCTTCTGCCAGCAGGTCTTTTAAATCTTCACCCATATTTGCGGTATCATTTTTCAGCGTAATCAAAGTGTTATACTTAAAAATTTCACCATATTGTTTTTCAGCAACACCATTAATACTATCCTTTATTCCAAATCCCGTTACCAATAGAGCTGTACATCCAGCTACTCCCACAATGATCATGAGAACCCTCTGTTTATAGCGGAATATATTACGCATTGTAGTTTTACTGTTAAAGGAAAGGCGTTTCCAGATAAAACTTATTTTTTCAAGCAGGATTCTCTGTCCGTTTTGCGGTGGAACAGGCTGCATTAAAGCAGCAGGTTCCTGTTTTAATGCTTTGCTGCAGAAAAAGATGGTTACAGCTGTCATAAGAGCTATAACAACTGCCAATGATAACAGCAGGTTTGTAATGTTATGCTGAATAATCAGCGGTGGTAAGATGAATTCATTAAAAGTGGAATATATGATATTTGGAATAATGTTTCCAAATATAAAAAATCCTGCTATAGTCCCTAGCACAGTGGAAGACAACACGTAAAACAAATATGTTGAAACAATGCTTGTATTTTTAAATCCTAATGAAGCCAGTGTTCCAAGTTCGCCGCGCTCTTCCATGATCATTCTAGCCATTGTATTGGATGTCATCAGCATGACAATCAATATGATGAACAGGGGGAAAACTGCTGCTACGGAAGTAATAGTGTCCGTGGCACCCTTTAGATTACTGTAGCCTGCCAGGATGTCATCTCTGTTATAGATATACCATTTTGTCTTTTCTGTTGCAGAAATATCTTTTTTCACATTATCAAGCTTTGACTGGGCATCGGATATTTTAGTATTAAAAGAAGATAAGTTTTTATTGTACTCACTATAGCCGTAATTTAGCTTTCTTTCATTTTCCATAAGCTGTGTCTTGCCTTTTGTAATTTTTTCCTTTGCATTGTCCATTTGAGTATCAAACACAGCAATTCCCTGATTCAATTTGATTTCTTGATCATTTAGTGTATTTATGGATGTCTGTAGTTGAATAAGTCCCTTATAGGAATCCAAATATTGATTGAGCTGCGTGCTAAGCTGTTCATATTCATGACTGCCTACAGGCAGTTTACCCTGCTGTTCCTTTATGGATTGGACGGCAGAATTCAACTCATTAATTTTGGTATCCAACTCTTTTTCTGAAATACCTTTGCTGCTTAATGCAGCGTCAATTTGATTTCTGCTGCTGACAATTTTATCTTTTGCCCTTTGAAACTGGGATTTTTGATCCACAGCTTTTTTCTGCAGCTCAGTCTCCTTTACAGAAATATCTTTTTTGGCATTTTCGATTTTTGTTTTGCTTGTATCAAGCTGAACCTTTGCATCAGTCAGCTTTTTTTCAGCATCAGCCTTTTCGGTATTTAGTTTGGTCTGATTATCATTTATTTTGTCCATTGCACTGCTGTAGATCTCATGATATCTTGCATTTTCCCTTTCAGGTTTCAATTTTACCAGTTCATTATTGATCTGACCTGATATATCATCATATTTTTGCGAATAGGATGCGACATTTTTGGTATTGGCTGCAGTAATATAAATCTCCGTATAGGCACCCATATTGAAATTATCTTTATTGACAAAAATAAAAGAGGACAGCTTTCCGTCACCCATTGTAGTATTGCCATAATCAGTATCCATATATAATGGAGATTCTACAGTACCTACCACAGTAAATGCTGTATTTTTTAATTTGGTACCCACAGCACTGTCAATTGTAATTTTATCACCGACTTTATATTTTTTGCTGTCAGCAATACATTCTTTGCTTGTTGCAGGCATTCGTCCACTAATCAGTTTTACAGTATTCACCGAATTCTCGAGTCCATGCACTCTTATTGCCTTATTTCCTTCAAGAACATCCAGGGAATAGCTCGGCACAACATTTTGTACACCCTTCAATAATTTAATTGCTTTTACGTCCTCATCTGTCAATCCCATTGTGCTGACTACTTTGAAATCCATTAGCTTATGAGTGTTGTAATATTTGCTGACAGAGTTGACAATATCCGACGAAGTTTCCTTTAACCCTAAGAAAAATCCAAAGCCTACCGTGAGGATTATAAACAGCGATATATATCTTCCAAAGGACTTCTTTATTTTAATAAGAGTATTTTTAAACAGCAATTTTATCACCACACAATTTCTTTAGCTTTTTTGGGATTTTTGTTTGTAGAAATATCCTCTACAGTTCCATTTTTGATCTTGATCACTTTATCTGCCATATCTGCTATGGCAGCATTGTGTGTAATTATAACAGTTGTGGTATTCATTTTTCTGCATGTATTTTGCAGAAGTTCAATAACTCGCTGACCTGTTAAGCTGTCAAGTGCCCCGGTAGGCTCATCACATAAAAGCAATTTTGGATTTTTTGCTATAGCCCTGGCTATGGCAACACGCTGCTGCTCACCTCCAGACAACTGTGCGGGAAAATTGTTCATTCTTTTAGATAGACCAACTTGTTCCAGTACGGTTTTGGGTTCAATATGATCTGGACATATCTGACAGGCAAGTTCCACATTTTCAAGTGCAGTGAGATTTCCCACAAGGTTGTAAAACTGAAATACAAACCCAATATCGTTACGCCTGTAGCTTACAAGTTCTTTTTTGGTATAGGTATGAATTTCATTGCCATCAACTAGTATACTGCCGCCACTGGGGATGTCCATTCCACCCAGCAGATTTAGTACGGTTGTTTTTCCTGCACCGGACGGACCAAGTATTACAACCAGCTGACCTTTTTCCACTGAAAAAGAACAGTTGTCTACTGCAGTAATTGCAATATCTCCAACAGCATATTCTTTTTTTACATTTTCAAAGTCTATAAACGACATCTAATATACCTCCAACTTTTGTCAAACAATGTGTTGATTATTTTTCTTTAATATAGTATACTGACATTGTGAGGTAAATACAACAATCATATTATTAAAAAATGATAATTAAAAAACAGATTTTTATAAAGCGTTCGATAAATTATAAGATTTTTTAATTTGGGAGAAATTACTATGAAGGAAAAGAAAACTGATAGGCGGGTTAAATACACAAAGATGGTTATAAGACAAAGCTTTGTCAAATTATTAAAACAAAAATCCATATCCAAAATATCTATAAAAGAAATTTGTGAAGATGCGGACATTAACCGTGCTACATTTTATGCCCATTATAGAAATCAGTATGATTTACTAAAACAAATAGAAAATGAAACGATTGATGACATCAATCAATATTTAAGTAGTTATGATTTTAAAAACAAAGACCATATTCCTACCATTGGTATTGAACAAATTTTGGAATATATAAAGAAAAATTCAGAACTTTTTGATCTTCTGCTTAATTCAAACGGTGATACACACTTCCAGCAGGAAATCATAAAAATTGTGGGCAGACAGCATTTTATACCGATAAAAGAAAATAATTTTTTAAAAAAAGAGGAATCAGAATATATATTTTATTTTTTAGCAAGCGGCAGTATATGCACCATTCAAAAATGGTTAAAAGAAGGTATGGAAAAACCTATTAATGAGATAGCTGAGTTGATACTTACAATATCAATCAACGGCATAAAGTTTTTTGACTGATTCTAACAAGGGTTTATAGGATTTTATTTGTAAGTATTTTTGATACGAAAGTCCATCAAGAGGAGGGCGTACCTGGATTTGTGTAAATCAAATCCAGGTACGTCATTTTTATTTTATGTTTTATATTTTTTAAAAATTATTCTGCTATATTGTTTAGAATTTTATAAAGCAGATTATATAGCTGTCCTATTTCTTCTGATTCAAGTTTCACACATTTTCCAACCTGCATGGGAATTTCAACTGCCTGCCTCTTGAGTTTGTCTCCCTGATCAGTTAGTGTAATAAGAAGATTTCTTTCATCATTTTTTGAACGGATACGTGTAATGTATCCTTTGGATTCCAGCTTTTTCAAAACTGGTGTCAGAGTGCCAGAATCAAGGTAAAGATATTTTCCCAGTTCTTTAACATTTAACTCTCTTTTTTCCCACATTACCATCATGGCAATATATTGTGTATAGGTCAGGTTTATTTTATCAAGAAATGGCTTATATTTTTTAACTATTTCCCTTGCACATGCATAAATTGGAAAACACAATTGATTTTCCAATTTTAGAACATCATATCTATTCTTCACAACGTATATACTCCTTCTACAAAGCTATGGTATTATGAACAATTAAATTTGCCACTTTTCTTATAAAAATGATTTTGCAAATTGACTTGCTTTCTTTAAATCATCAGCATCTGGCTTTCCTCTATGAATAGGTCCAAATGAACCTCTACAGTGATACTCTTTGTTACTTACGGTTATTCCCCTTTTACCTGCAAGTTTTTTTATTTGTGAATAGGTGGACTTAATGACTGCTGCAGTACTGAAATTTACAATCTTACCAACAGGAACATCTATGTCCTCAATAAATTTTTTAACCTGGGCATCCACACCAGCAGCATATACGGAGCTCCCAAGAAATAGTATATCCACATCATCTGTTAATTTTTCATTTACTGTTTTTGCTTCTGCACCTACTGTTTTTGCTATCTCATCTGCCAGTTTTTTCGTATTACCTGTCCTTGTATAATATCTTACTGCTATTTTCACTGTATTTTCCCCCTTTTTGCCACAGTCTTTCTGTGACTCTTTTATTAATTATTAAAGTAACTTCTCTATTTTCATAGCTATTTTTTCAGGCACCGTTGCCGGTGAAAATCTTTCAACCACATTGCCTTTTCGATCTACAAGAAATTTTGTAAAATTCCATTTAATTTTATTTCCAAGGATTCCACTCTGCTGGGATTTAAGATAAGTATAAAGCGAACTCTCATTTTCTCCATTCACATCAATTTTTGAGAACTGATTAAAAGTAATTCCATATTTAAGATCACAAAAGCCTGCAATTTCTTCATTACTTCCTGGTGCCTGATTGGCAAATTGATTACATGGAAAATCGAGTATCTCAAATCCTTGAGATTGATACTTCTCATATAAATTCTGAAGTCCCTTATATTGTGGGGTAAATCCGCATCTTGTAGCCGTATTAACAATCAGCAATACTTTTCCTTTATATTTTTTCAATGAAACATTGTTTCCTTTTCTGTCATTTACGGTATAGTCATAAATATTCATATTTACCATTCCCTCCATATTAAATTGCTCATAATTAAATTGTAGACAATTTAATTATGATTGTCAACAAACTTTTTAAAATTATCTATGAAAATGACAGCTGTGAAAAGACATATAACTTGTAATTCCATTATGATTGGATAAAATAATTGTCATAGAATCTTAATACACGTGATAGGTTAACAGAATCGAGTCTTTGAATTGCTATATAATGGAGGTCTGTTACTTTAGCATTTCTGTAAATTAATTGGTAAGCTTAAGCAGTGTTGAGTTTCCAGGCATGAATAAAAAATTTATTTTACATATTTTTTAAATTAAGAAGAAGGGTGGAAAATGGTATCAATAGCATGTATTTAATTAAAGAATCTTATGCTTATCTTGACAATGGCGTATATGATGTATACAATTGTTAATATGGATAAAAAATTTTATGTGGATAAATTACCTAGAAAATTATTGAATGTCATAAACCGTTTCAATGAAACTGATAAAAAAGCCAGAAACTTTGGTACGGATACAGTACTTCATCTTTCAGAAATCCATCTTGTTGAGTTTATAGGTGACAATGAAAAACTTTCCGTGTCGGAAATAGCCCGGCGGAAAAATATTACAAAGGGTGCGGTTTCACAAACGTTGTTCAGATTGGAGGGTAAAAAATTAATTGTGAAGGCACTGAATCCGGAAAATAAATCACAGGCTATTGTCTTATTGACTAAAAAGGGATGGACAGCTTATTGTGAACACAAAAAATATCATGAAAACATCAACAGAGTTATTTTATCCTGTGTGCAGGATAAGTCAGAAAAAGACACGGAAGTTATTTGTAGTTTTTTAGAGCAGCTGGAGAAACTTCTCTAAGGGAAGTTTCCCCATACCTATAGTGTATAGTATATATACACTATAGAATAAATTTTTATCTAGAAACGGTTTATTTGATCTGAAGTTAAAAGTTCAAATATTAAATGCCGATTAAGGAGATTTTTACAAATGAAAGATTTCAGAAGGGAAAAGAAATTTGTTTTAAGTAAATCACTGGTTTTGTTGATGGCAGTTGCCTGTGGAGTTTGTGTTGCAAATTTGTACTATATTCAACCACTTGAATCACAGATTGCGGATGCTTTTTCCGTATCGCAAAGTTCCGCAGGAATAGCAGCTACAGTCACTCAGATTGGATATGCTCTTGGGCTTCTATTTATAGTGCCCCTGGGAGATATGTGTGAAAGACGTTCGCTTATACTGCGAATGTTGGTTTTGGTAGTTTTGTCCCTAGTTATAACTGCATTTTCACAAAATTATTTTGTCATGCTTTTATCCATGTTTGCAATAGGTCTTACCACTATTGTTCCACAGATTATTGTTCCTTATGCCGCCCATCTTTCACCGGAAGGTCAGGAGGGCAAGGTTATAGGGAATGTTATGAGCGGTCTTCTTATTGGAATTTTGCTTTCACGTACCTTTAGTGGAGTAATAGGTTCAATTTTTAATTGGAGAGTTGTGTATATTTTCGGTGCATTTTTCATTGCCTTGCTATTTGCTTTTATTTTAGGGCTTTTTCCTAAAGATAAGCCGGCAAATGTAATTCCTTATAAGGATCTTTTAAGGTCCATTCCGGATTTGATAAAAAATCAAGTTTCACTGAGGGAATCTGCAGTGAATGGATTTTTTATGTTTGGTTCCTTTAGTATATTCTGGACTTTACTTATATTTTTGCTTGAGACACCGGTTTATAATATGGGTACCAGAGAAGCCGGACTATTTGGCCTCTTTGGAGTTGCCGGTGCATTGGCAGCACCACTTGTTGGAAAGGCAGCTGACAGGAAAAGTCCCAGGTTTACTGTAGGAATAGGAGTAATATTTTCTACTGCTGCTTATGTATGTTTTATCCTCTTTGGATATCATATTCTTGGTCTTATGTTAGGTGCAGTTATTCTTGATCTTGGAAATCAGTGTGGACAGGTATCAAATCAGGCAAGAGTACAGCTTCTGGGGGACAAAGTTCGCAGCCGTAATAATACCGTATTTATGTTTTCCTATTTTATGGGAGGAGCAGCAGGCTCTTTCCTTGGTACTCTCTTCTGGCAGAATTTTGGCTGGCAGGGTGTCTGCACAATTGGACTTATTTTTCAGGTTTTAGCCGTTATTGCCCATTTTGTAATTTATAGAGATAAAAAAAATTATCCGACCGCTAGCTAATATTTCCAGTGCACTCTGTGAAAGCGACTGTCATCAAATCAAAGATTTGGGACATCTGATTTTCTCAAAGTGGAAGATAAGCACTGCTGTGCGCCTGGATAAGTTCTGCCCTTAAAGGATAACGTATTCTAAGTGCTAAAGACACTAAGAATACTGTTAATAAGGTTCAGGTGGAGAAAAGTATTCCTTATGAGCAAACTCCATCTGAACCTAAGAATCACTTGATAAGCTGAGGTGAAAATTTTGTTCATGTCCTTTGCAGGTTTTACAATATTTGAAATTCCATGGTAGAATTAATTGTACCGTGGAATTTTTATTTCAGCTTTAAAGGGAACGAAAGGGATGAGAATATTTTGTCTAGGATATTACTTATAGAAGATGATAAAAACATAAGTGAAATGGTTACTGAATATTTAACCGGTGATCTATATGAGGTTACACAAGTTTATGATGGAGAATCGGCAGTTGGTGAATTTAGAAAACATCCTTATGATCTGGTTCTTTTGGATTTGATGATTCCAAAAATCAGCGGTATGAGAGTTATGAAAAAAATAAGGGAAAAGGATGTAACACCTATTATTATAATAACAGCCAGGGACAGTGATACAGATAAAGCAGTTGGACTGGGGCTTGGGGCAGATGATTATCTGACAAAACCATTTTCCCTGGTGGAGCTTTCAGCAAGAATCAAGGCAAATATAAGACGTGCCACAAAATATGTAAAAGAACAGCAGAAGTGCAAGGGTGAAGTCATTTATGTAAAGGATCTGGAAATAAATACAGATGAGCATTCTGTTATTAAAAAAGGAAAGCAGCTTGACTTAACCAATAAGGAATTTGAAATTTTAAAACTTCTGGCTTCCAATTTGGGAAGAGTTTTTTCCAAGGAACAGATTTATAATCAGGTTTGGAAAGAACCCTATTATGGAGACGAAAATGTCATAAATGTCCATATGAGAAGACTTCGCAGTAAATTGTCCCGGGGAAAAAGTGATTTTCAATATATCAAGACCTTGTGGGGAATTGGATATAAAATGGAGGAATATTAAAATGACAGTATTTTTAGGTGTCCTGATTTTGATTTTTGCAGCAGCTTATATATTGGAACACAGGAAATACAGGCTTCAGTCGAGACAAATTGAATATATGTCCAGTAAAATAGATTTTATTGTTAAAAATGAAACAGGTGAATCCATTCTGGTTACTACAGAAGATGAAGCCATAAGGTCCATTGCTTCCAGCATCAACGGACTGCTGGATTACAGCAATCATAGTAAAAGAGCATATGTAAACTCCAGAATTTCCATGATGAGAATGATGTCCAACATTTCCCACGATTTAAAGACGCCCTTGACTACTTTGAAGGGATATGCTGAAATGCTCAGAATTAGACTGAAAGATGACAGGATGGTTATAAAAGTTGATTCCAGAATTGATGAGATTCTGGAACTGATAAATAAATTTTTTGATCTTGCCAAGCTGGAATCCGGAGACAAGGTGATCAATATTGCCAATGTAAATGTATGTGAAATATGCAGAAGGAATATGTTTGAATTCTATGACATACTTTCTGAAAAAAAGTTTCATGTGGACATCAATATACCCGAAAAGCCCGTTTATGCAAGAGCGGACGAGGAAGCACTGAATCGTGTCTTGAAAAATATAATTGATAATGCCGTCAGATATGGAAACGCCGGCAAGTACATAGGTATAAAAGTAAGCAGCTGTGAAAATACAGCTTGTATTGAAATTGAGGATCACGGCAGGGGAATTCCCAAAAGTGACAGGAAAAATGTTTTTGAGAGGATGTATACACTGGAAGATTCCAGAAGCAGGGATTATCAGGGAAGCGGATTGGGTCTTGCCATATCCAGGGAGCTTGTTGAACATATGAATGGAAGAATTGAGCTGGACAGTATTCCGAATGAGAGGACGCTGTTTGACATAATACTGCCAAAGAAATGACAACTTAAGAAAAAAGTAAGGTTTAGGACAGAAAAAAGACAGCTCAATTTGCTATACTAATATGCAGAAAGGGGGAATTTACTTGAATTATACACTAAAAATAAATGGACTCACCAAGACATATGGAGACAGGACAGTGGTGGACAGCGCCAATATGAATGTAAGAAAAGGTGAGATATATGGATTCCTGGGTCCCAATGGTGCAGGCAAGAGCACTATACTCAAGATGATTCTCAACCTGGTAAAGCCGGATAAGGGCAGCATCGTTGTATTTGGGAAAGAAGTGAAGGAGGATAATTTTGAAATTTTAAAAAGAACAGGCTCCATTATAGAAAATCCCTATTTTTATGACAAATTGACAGGAAGGGAAAATCTTGAACTTCACTGTGAATACATGGGATATCACAATGGGGAAAGAATAGATGAAGTCTTGAATTTAGTTGACCTGTATGATGCTGACGGCAGGGCGGTTTGCAATTATTCATTGGGCATGAAGCAGAGACTGGCCATTGCAAGAGCCATACTTACGAAACCGGAATTCCTCATATTGGATGAACCTATCAATGGCCTGGATCCAGAAGGAATCAAGGAGATTCGTTCACTTATAAAGGATTTAAACAGAGAATATGGAATGACAATTCTTGTTTCAGGGCACATTCTTGCTGAAATGGAATTGATTGCAGATACAGTGGGAATTATAAAAAAAGGAAGGATTTTAAAGGAAGTGCCCCTTGAAGTAATTCATGAATACAATAAGGAATATATTGAGCTGGAAGTAGACGATCTGAGCAGGACAGGATACCTGATTGAAGAGAAACTTGGAATTAAAAACTATAAGATAGTGTCTGAAAATAAAGTGCATATATATGACATGAGTAAAAGACAGAGTGTGATTTCAAGAATACTTGTGGAAAATGGTGTGAAATTGGAGAGTATTTATAAAAAAGAAGGTACCCTGGAGGAGTATTTTTTAAGACTGATGGAGGAGGACAGTTATGCTGCAGCTAATTAAATTGGAAATAAAAAAGTATAAATTGAAAAAGTATATCAAGGGAGTATTTGCAGCCGTTTTCTGCATAATGGCCTTCTTAACCATGTCATTTATCGACAATAAGGCAAGGACACCCAATGATCTGGATACATGGGAAAGTGTGGTGCTTATGACAAACATTTTATCCACCTATGTATTTTTGATATTTTCTTCTGCACTGACGGCAAAGATCATTATAGGAGAATATAGAGATAGGACAATTTTGGTGATGTTTTCCTATCCGGTAGACAGAAAAAAGCTTATGACTGCAAAATTGATTATAGTTGTTGTCTTTGCCATAGTGTGTATATTCATAAGTGACATACTGTGCATATCCTATGCGGTGATTTTGGATTCTATTATAGATGTTGTTGCAGGAAATTTTAGTTTCAGTTATATTTCCAGTGCATATCTCATATTTTTGGGGTTTATTGCTGCAGGAGGAGTACTGGCACTTTTGCCTTTTGATGTTGGAATGAGGAAAAAATCAGTCCCTTCAACGGTTTTGACGGCAGTTGTGCTGAGTGCCCTGATGCAGCCTGTACTAGGAGGTAAATATGCAACACTGGAAGGTACGGTTGTCAAACTAATTGTTGTTACTTTTGTCACTCTGGCATTGACGGTATATACCATAATGAAGAAGATAAACAATATAGACAGTTGAATCCCTTTGAAAATCTGATATAATAATGTGGAAGCAGGGTATGTTTACTGGAAGAAAGAGAGACAGGCTTTCCCGGACAAAACAGTGAACACATTTTCTGAAGGAAATGTGAAAATACTGCAGCGTTGGATAGGAGGTTTTGAACATGGACATGGGCTATAGAAGTATCGACAGAAATGCCGTAAAGATCTGGATGATTGGAAGAGTTATAACAAGTATCATAATTTTAACAGTATATATTTTGATAAATCATTTACTGATTATTCCGAAATTTTATCAAATATCCATGGTTGAATATTTGATGAATATACTGGGATTTATTATAGTTCTAATTTCCATTCTGGATAGTTTCGTCTGGCCTTTTTTGGAGTACCAGCAGTGGGAATATGGTATATTTGAAGATAAAATTGAACTGATAAAGGGAATTATAGTTAGAAAAAAGATAATCATTCCAATTTCAAGGATCCAGAATTTAAAGATAGAGCAGGGGCCTATTCAGAGAATTTATAAAATAGCCTCCATAAATATAATAACTGCAGGCGGCTGTCATATAATACCTGCAATACCAGTTGAAGAGGCGGAAATAATTTCTGAAAGTCTTAAAAGGATTATAGAAATGGGAGAGAAAAATGTATAAGGCAGAGAGAAATCATATTTTAAAAATATTTTACGATATGGCAAAGTTGATTAAAGAATTTATAGGGATTGTAGTTGCAGTGGGAGTTCTGGTCAATAAAATAGGTCTTGTAAGATCTATTCTTATAGGAATTGTCCTGTTTGTCATGGTTGTTTTATACGAATTTTTGCTGTGGAGAAAAAATTTTTTTACAATAGGAAAAAACTCCATATATCATCAGGAGGGGGTTTTCAATATAAAAAAGGTGGAAATTCCTTTTGAGAGGATTAATACCATAGATATTTCTCAAAGACTTATAGAGAGAATTTTCAAGGCAGCCACCATTAAAATTGATACCGGGGATACCTCCAACAAAGGCAGTGAATTGAAATTTACATTGAAAAAAGCCAGGGCTGAAGAACTGAGGGATATTTTACTAAAAAGGGAAGTTGGCAGCAGTACAGAAGAAAATAGGAAGTCTTATACAGTAAAACCGAGAGAGCTCATTGTATACTCTCTTGTATCAAATTCCGTATTAAAGGGAATAGGAATTTTGTTTGTTGTGCAGCAGTTTTTTGATCAGTATTTAAAAGATTTAATTCATATAGATACTTCCATGTATATAGACAAACTTCAGAAAGAAGACATCTATTATGCCATATACACTGTAGCACTTATAGTATTGAGTCTGATATTTATCAGCATACTCCTGGCCATAGTATATGTTTTTTTAAGGTATTATGATTTTAAGATGTGGGCGGATAGAAATAAAATATATGTGAAGTATGGAGCCATAAGCAGAAAGAATTACAGCTTTGACAGGGCGAAGATAAAGGGAATTCATGTGAAACAGACAGTTTTCATGCAGCTTTTCGGATTTTTCACCATGGAAATTGAAAGCATTGGTTACGGGGATGAACAGGGAGAAAAAGCAATACTGTATCCAATGTGCAATAGTTTCTTGAAAGATGAAATTATTAAGGATTTGCTGGGGGAATTTAAGTACAGCGGGGATATAACAAAACCCAGCAGGACTGCAGGCTTTAGATTCTTATATAAGAAAGTTATTTTCTGGGCAGTTACAGCTCTTGCATGTTTTTTCATAAAACCGGAATTTGTCCTGGTTACTTTGGTATTATTGTTGTTTTTGTTGATTATGGGATATCTTGAATTTAAAAATACTGCCTTTGGAATTGATGGCAGCTTGATTTATATGTGCTACAAAAGCTTTAATAAAACCCAATCTATATTGAAAATGGAAGCAGTTCAGTCAATTACTTTATCCCACACCTATTTCCAGCATAAAAAAGGTTTTTGTGATTACAGCATTATTCTTTACAGCTCGAATTTGGGTAAAGTTTTAGAAGTCAAAAATTTAAATGACGGTATTGTAGGGGAATCTTTTAGATAGAGTAATAGATAAGATGATGGGTGTAAAAGAGAAGAAAACTATCAATATGGTTAATGATTTTTTAGGTCTTTTGTGATATAAGATTTGATTATTTAAAATGAAATTTGTATTATTTAAAATAATGTATAAGAGCTGTTACTAAAAGTTAGTATACAGCTCTTTTGTTTAATCAAAAAATGATCTTAATTAATTCCACTATTAACTTCCTGATTATTGATATATCATTTAATATAATAGTTAGTAGGTAAACATGCCTGGAAACAATTCTTTGAATGCAGTATTCTTGGCTGTAATAACAACTGCGGCTGTTATTACAGGTCTAAGTTATATATTAGGCAGCGGTATTATTTAATCGCTGCCATTTTTAGTATAAAATTTATTTTTTTAGGTATCTGCGCGGTTTTCTTTTACAGATAAATTTTACAATTACATTTAATATAAATATTAGCAGTAAAGCTTCCAGGTAGAGGGGAGCACTTTTTTTAAGAAGATCATACCTTGGCAAAGCAGAATAAACTTTATAGCTTTTAGAGTAGTCTCTTTCCTTTATAGTAAGATCCCCCAGTGGAACTTGGCCTTTTAAAGCCTTTAAAGTAGTATCTGTAATACTTATATTCTTTTTTAATTCTTTCTTATTCAAATCATTATCATAATAAGTTACATTATCTTTAATTTGAAGTGGAACTTCTATACTTCTATAAGGACCTATAAAATAAAAAGGTCTGTATTTTATCAGTTGTTTCCCAATTGTGGAATTTTTGTTATATAAGATACTGGGCTTTTTATTGTAGCTCCAATTTATTATATTTTCCATATCATTAAATACATAGGTGTCATTTGGATCATATATGGAATCCATAACAACTCCCAATACTTCCCTGTTATTTCTATTATATACTGCTACCAGACATCTGCCAGCAGGTATGGTGTATCCAGTTTTCCCGCCTACACAGCCATCTTGTCCCAAAAGCTTGTTTGTGTTTTTAATTGGGAAAACAAGGCCGCTGGTGGTCTTTATTGTGGTTGAAGATGTTGCCATGGTATTTCTTATCCAGGAACTTTTAAAGGCATCCCTTGCAATTATGCTCATATCGTAAGATGTAGTATAATGATCCGGATTATGAAGACCATTTGGAGTAACAAAATGAGTGTTCTTCAAATTGAGCTTTTTTATATAATCATTCATCTTTTCGGAAAAAGTACCTGCATCTTTGGATATATTTTCTGCAATGACATATGCAAGATCATTGGCTGAATACATTAAAAGTCCATCCATTACATCTTTCGCAGACATGGAATCACCTATTTCAATAGAATGAATGTCCCCATTTAAGGAAGATTCGGGCTGAGCCTTGGCTCCGGAAGTATATGTCAGCATATCATTTGGTTTCCTGTTTTTTTCAAGGAGAATAGCTGTGAGAAGTTTTGTAGTACTAGCGGGATATACTCTAATATCTGAATTCTTTTCATATATTATTTCATTGGTCTGCATATCCACTGTTATAGCTGCTTTCCCATAGATATCAGGAGCCTGTGTTCTAGTTGAATTATCAGCAGACACATTATAATTTAGAGAAAATATAAATATAAATGTAAGTAATATGATATTACTTTTAAATTTCAAAGTACATCACTCCAACTGTTTAAAATTTATATATATATTTTATTAAAAATATATTATATAATTGATTATGACATTTTAAAGTATATCATTAAGAAGTATATTTTACAATTGAGAACTATTGTGTTTTAGGAGGTATTTGATTGATAGAAAAAGTTGAAAATATATTTAGAGGCAGAAAAGGAAAAATCATGGGAGAGTTTAAAAAAAGTGCAGTGGTAATTCCTCTTTATATGGAAAAAGAAAATTTAAATGTGGTATTTGAGGTCAGGGCCTTGAATTTAAAGCATCAGCCTGGGGATATATGTTTACCCGGTGGAAAAATGGAACAAGGTGAAACTCCCAAGGTTACAGCCGTCAGAGAAACCATGGAAGAATTAAATTTGACCAGGGAAGATATAGATATTATAGGAGAAATGGATTATGTTGTAACGCCATATAACTTTATAATGTATCCTTTTGTGTGCAGGCTGAACAGTAAACATATAATCCCAAGCAAAAGTGAAGTAGATCATATTTTCAAAGTGCCTTTAAAATTTTTTATGGAAAATAATCCGCTTGTCTATGAAATGCCAGTGATCTCCCAGCCAGGGGAAAAATTTCCCTATGAACTCATAGTAAGGGGAAGAAACTATAAGTTTAGAAGTGGAAAAATAACAGAATACTTTTATCAGTATAAACAATATGTAATTTGGGGCTTCACAGCTTGTATAATAAAGAAATTTGCAGATATAATAAAAAGCAATTTATAATATGTTTTAATATAAGGGCTTGCAACTGATAAATTACAGGCCCTTTAACAGTAAAATTAATGCTGATTATTAAGCTATTCCTCATAAGTGTCAGAATATTTTCCAAGTAAATGCTGTTTTAAATCCCAAAGCTTTTTAGATAAATCCACATAATAATGGTGAGGGTTTTCAAGTCTTAATGTTTCCGGCCAAAATTTGGACGTTTCTTCTTTTACTAATTTTTTTATGCAGCTTACATCTGGACTTTCATATACAAGATGTCCATTGTCAAATATTTTCACCATCAAATCTTTAATGTAATAATTTTTTATTTTTTTCCTTTTCCATGTAAACAGGGGATCAAATATTTCAAGAGGTTTACCCATATCTATTTTTTCATTATTTAAAGTTATTAAATCAGCAATGGCCTTGTTGTCCATTTTGTCATAAATTCTGTATATTTTTTTAAATCCAGGATTGGTTATCTTTTCTTCATTTTCACTTATCTTTATTTTTGGTATTATAGTCCCGTTCTCATCTTCTACAGCTGATAATTTATATACTCCTCCAAATACAGGTTCTGATTTGGCAGTTATCAATCTCTCTCCAACTCCAAAGGAATCAATACAAGCACCCTGGCTGAGTACATCTCTTATGATGAATTCATCCAGAGAGTTTGAAATAACTATTTGTACCTCTTGAAGTCCGGCTTCGTCCAATATTTTTCTGCACTTTTTGGTTAAATAAGTTATATCGCCACTGTCAATTCTTATGCCCCTGGGTTTGTGTCCATTTGGAATCAAGATTTCTTTGAAAACCTTTATAGCATTGGGCAACCCTGATTTTAATACATTATAGGTATCTATTAAAAGCACACAATTATCCGGATATACCTTTGCCCAGGCTTTAAAAGATTCATATTCAGAAGGAAATAGCTGTATCCAGCTGTGGGCCATGGTTCCCACAGCCGGTATTCCAAACATCTGTTCAGCTATGGTACATGCGGTTGAACTGCAGCCGCCTATAACTGCAGCTCTGGCACCATATATGGCTGCATCAGACCCTTGTGCCCGTCTGGATCCAAATTCCATTATAGGTCTGGGTCCGGCTGCCTTACAGATCCTATTTGCTTTTGTGGCAATTAATGTTTGATGGTTTACAGTTAAAAGTATCATAGTTTCAACAAATTGAGCCTGAATAGCAGGACCTCTGACAGTTACCAGCGGTTCACCTGGGAATATTGGTTCACCTTCAGGTACAGCCCATACATCACAGCAGAATTTAAAATTTCTCAAATAATTCAGAAATTTTTCAGAAAATTGCTTCTTGGCTCTGAGATATTCTATGTCTTCTTCCGAGAAATTTAAATTAGACAAATATTCGATAACTTGTTGAACGCCAGCCATGATACAATATCCGCCGCCGTCCGGGATACGTCTGAAGAACATGTCGAAATAAGCTGTTTTATTTCCCATATTGTTTTCAAAATATCCGTTGCCCATGGTAAATTCATAAAAATCTACCAGCATTGTAAGATTTCTTCCTCTTCTAATGTCGAAATTTTTTGAGCTTTCCATAATAAAAATCTCCTCTATTTATGTTTTAATTTGGATAATTGTGAACAAAATTATATATACACACATTGTAATACTTAAGATGAAATATTACAAGATTGCGGATTCAGCACTTGTGAAAGTGAGGAGTAAGAGGTAATGAAAAATAAATTGGATATAAATCAAATGAAGGCAGTACATATTGATTTTAAAAATGTCATGGTCTGTGCCCCTCCAGGTTCCGGTAAAACCACAGTTATTATAAACAGGGTATATTATTTGATAGCCGTCAAAAAGGTAGAACCAAAAAACATAGTGGTAATAACCTTTACAAGATCATCTGCTTTTGACATGAAAAACAGATACTTATCAATTTCCAATAAAAATGATATACCTTTTTTTGGAACCTTCCATTCTTTATTTTATAATATATTAAAAAGACACAGTGGGAAAATAAATATAATATCTTCATTTAAAGCACAGCAATTAGTGAAAAATGTACTTGTATCATATTTGGATTCCATAGGAAATGAAAAAGTAAAGGAAGTTTTAAATGATATATCTCTTTTAAAAAATACGGGAAACAGTATGGAAAATTTTAAAAGCAAGTCAGATAAAGCTGTATTTATACAGTGCTTTAATGCATATGAAAAATATAAAACTGTGAATAATTTAATGGATTTCGATGATCTTCAATTGAAGGTTAGAGAGATCTTCCAAGAAGATAAAAGTATTTTAAACTATTACAGAAGGATATTTAAATATATATTAGTAGATGAATTTCAAGATTGTGATAAGCTTCAAATAGAAATTTTACAATTGATTGGAAGGGACAGCCGTGTGTTTGCAGTGGGAGATGAGGATCAATGCATATATTCCTTTAGAGGCTCCCGACCGGATTGCATGGTGGATTTTGAAGAATATTTTGAAGGTGGTAAAAAACTGTTTTTAGAAACAAATTACAGAAGTGTAAAAAATATAGTTGAGATGTCTAAAAATATTATAAACAATAATAAAAATAGAAATTTAAAACCTATTCAAAGCAGCAAGCAATATGAAGGGAAAATTAATTTTAAAATGTTTACACGGGAAAAAGATCAGGCATATCATGTATCAGAATCCATAAGAAAACTTGTAGAAATCCATAAGTATCAGTATAAAAATGCGGCAGTACTTTATAGAACCAATATAGAGTCAAGAATTTTAATAGATGCATTTTTAAAGTACAATATAAAATTTAAATTACTGGATGCACAGTATAATTTTTATAATCACTTTATATGCAGGGATTTAATATCATATTTTAAATTATCTGTGGATATGTGTGATAAGGAAAGCTTTATAACTATTATAAATAAGCCTTTCAGGTATATAGGAAGGGTTAATATAGAAAAGATACGAAAAAACAGGATAAAGGGAAATTGCTTTGAAGCCTTAAAGAAAATAGATGACATGCCAATTTTTCAGATTAAAACAGTAGATGATCTTCAAAAAAGAATCAGAAAATTGAGTAAGATGAAGTTAAGGGATGTTATGAAATTTATATTGAATAAACTGGAGTATATGGATTACTTAAAGGAGTATTGCAAAAAATCCAATAGGGATCTGGAAGAATTCCAGCATATTTTGTATGAATTTGAGGAATCCTGTAAGGATTTTAATACTATAAATGAATTTTTAGCTCATGTGGATAATGTAGAAAAAACCATAGATGAAAATATGAAGGAAGAAAATGCAGTTACACTGAGTACAATTCATGGGGTGAAGGGAATGGAATTTGAAAATGTATATATAATAAACTGCAGTGAAGGATTGATTCCCCATGAGAACAGTATAATGAACAATCTGGAGGAAGAGAGACGGCTTTTTTATGTAGGTGTTACAAGAGCCATAGATAATTTGAATTTATACTGCAGCAGTACCATAAGGGGAAAAGCAGTGGAGGTATCCAGATTCATAAAAGAATGCGGCGTATTTGATACATATGATTATGCTGAAAAACTTCATTTAAAGATAGGTGATGCCGTAGTGCACAAACTATATGGCAGGGGAGAGGTATCAGATAAAAAGGGTAATTTTATAAGTATACTGTTTCCCAATAATATAGAAAGAACATTCAAGTGCTCTGTGCTTTACAGCGGCCAGTTGATTGAGAAAATAAAGGGGATTTTTTAGTATACATTATATATATTATGTATACTAAAATAAAATGTAAACCTAAAATAAATAATTAAAATAATGTAATAAGAGGAGAACGTACAGAATTAGAATTTAACCGCTGCATAATTTTTATTGTTGGTGGATTGATTGCGGGTAGTATATTAGCACAATTAATATTATTATCTGCTTCAAATCTAAAGGTCTGCAAACCTATCTTAGAATAATTACTTTAATATTGTTGAAATAGAAACAAAAGTTTAATATAATATTATTAATGTATCAACGGGCGGGAGGACAGGTTATGAACAAAGAAGAGCAGATCGAAATGAGTTTCAGGGACTTATTATACAAGAAGGCTTTCCTTGAGAAGTTTAAAATGAAAGACAGACTTAAAGGTTATAAGTCTTCTGAAGTACATTGCGTGGAATACATTGGAAGAAATGTAGATTCCAACGTGACAAAACTTGCGGAGTCCTTTTATATGACCAGGGGTGCAATAAGTAAATTGACCAAGAAACTCATAAAAAAGGGCGTTGTTGAAAGCTACAAGAAGCCGGATAATAAGAAAGAAATCTATTTTAGGCTTACTGAGCAGGGGAAGGCAATTTATAAAATCCATGAGGAACTGCACAAAGAGTTTCAAGAGCGGGATAAGGCCATATTTCAGCAGGTAACCGAGGAACAACTTAATATCATACTTAGTTTCGCGGAAAACTACAGTAGGCATTTGGATGCGGAAATAAAGAAGCGAGGTGTGGATACCACAACTGGAAATGATTTTGAGTAAGGGGCCTGTGTCAAAGAATCAGCTTATGATACAATACAGCCTAATTTTATTATTGACAAAGAAACAAAAATAGTGATAGAATGATTATGTTGCCAGGGAAACAAAATTACCTGCTGCGAGAGGAGAAATCAAATGAACACACAATATACAGAACAAATGGGAAATAAACCCCATGTGTAAGGAGAAAAGGATGAATATCATTGGAATTATGGCAAGTCAGCGTAAAGAAGGCAATACCGCCTTTATCATAAACAAAATACTCGAAGGTGCGGAGGAACAGGGTGCCAAAACCAAATCCTTCAGTTTCAGCAATCTTGATATCAAGCCGTGTCGTGGCTGTTGGGCCTGTCATAGGGGGGATCAGGGTTGTGTTATTAACGATGATATGCAGAAAATTTATGACGCCATTGAGTATGCCGATGTTATTGTTTTAGGCCTGCCGATTTACATGGGGCAGATGAGTGCTCAGGGAAAGATATTCACGGACAGACTGTTTGCACGATTTTCTCCGCGATTCTCTCCGTTTTTCAAAGAAAATGCCGTAAAACAAAAGCTGATTCTTTCATTTAATCAGGGGAATCCTGATGCCGGCCTGTTCAAATCATATATTGATTATACGAAACACATGTTTGAGGTGCTGGAATTTGATGTTAAAGAGGTACCTGTTGTTACCGGTCTGCGAAATGGGGCGGCGTGTGAAAGAGAAGATCTTAGCACGGATTTGAAGGAGTTTGGTTCAGCGTTGGTTTTGGAAGGTTCCAAGAAACAATTGGGCTGATGCAATTGAGGAAAAGCAGGGGTAAGTTATATTGTCACTATCCCTGTTTTTCTTGGATTGCTTTTATATTACCAGAGAAGTGAATTTGCCTGCTGCGAGAGGAGAAATCAGATGGACACACAATATACAGAACAAACCGTAAGCAGGTAAGCAGACAAAGACGTGCCAGCAGGAAAATTAAATAGAGGAGAACACCATGATGGAAGTAGAAAATAGGGTATAAGATTCACCATTATGAATAAGTCGGGGTTAAGGGAAATTTTGCTTGTGTACGGAAGTGAGTTTCACAGGGGTTTCGCAGAGGGTAAAGCTGCGGCAGAATATAAGTAAATGTTAACAAAAAAAGATATCTAATTTAGATGTCTTTTTTTATTGCAGAATTCAAGTACAACTATTGGAGCAGGAAGGGAAGTACGGACCATCAAATTCATGTCATTTATTTAGGAGCTAATTTTAAATTGCAATATAACACATATGTACATGCAAATAATTTGAAGTAACTGGGAACAGTTTTTTAAAAATGTACAATTTGGTTTATGTAATATAATCAATATATTTATAATTTTGTTGAAAATGTAGATTATTATAATGGACTTAATAATTAAAATAATAATTTATCATGGATCATTGTACTTAAACTACAATAAAATTTGTTCTATAAAACGATATAATGGAATGCTGAGATATGCTATTGTATGCAATAAACATATTGAAATAATGCAAAATATATGTTAGTATTTTGAGTTAATAGTTAAATACCGTTCATTTACTAAAATTATATCAAAATCAATTGAAAGCACATTGCACCTAGCAAGGGACTATATTTCTGTTAGATCCAATAATTATGAAAATATAATCAAGAGACTATTTTATATGGTAGTCTCTTTTATGAAATAAAAATTTATGTATTGTTATTACAATAGAGGTGATAATTATGGCGTTGTTATGCAGTGACTTGTATAAACTTGCAGGTCTTAAAAACTTAAGGCAAATAGGCAGCGGAAATGAAAAAAATTTTCCAATAAAGTGGGTTTATAAAGTAAATTATGCTCAGTTTACTAAAGATATCTCTCAAAATATACAAAGTGGAGATCTGGTAATTGTTTCTGGAAAAAATAATTATTTCAATATGGATAGAATTATTGAATTTATAAAAGAAATAAATAATTTAAATGCATCGGGATTAATTATTTGTTCAAATAAAGCTGTTGATTATTTAACTTATGAGGTAGTTGAAACAATTAAGAAGTTAAAATTTCCATTTTTTTATCTTCAGGTTAATTTAAATGAAGAACGTGCAGTTGTAACGGAAATATGTAAAGCTATTATAATTGACAATATAAATAAATTATCCAAAAAAAATATTTTAGAGGATATTTTAGACAATAAAAGATTAGAAGTTCAATTTGTGGAGAAAAAATTTAAACTGTTTGGTATGAATATAAATAGCCTAAATCAAATTGGAATTATAGTTATAGAGGGCTTTGAGGATTTAGAAAAAGAAAAAAATTATAAAATAAAAGAAAAGATGAATAACATATATGATGAAATTAAAAATGTAATTAAGAATGTAATTAAGAATGTTTATTTAATTAATACCAGCAACGTAATAGTTATAACTAAGTCCAATTCTGTAATTTTTTTAACGCAGAAATTTAGAAATACAACGAAATTCGAGCAGATCTTATTCAAAATTGATAAAGAGATAAAAAAAGAAAATCCCGGTGTAATTCTTAATTTTGGACTGGGGCAAGCTTATTCCGGTATAAAAGGAATAAATAAAAGTTATTATGAAGCAGAACAGATGCTGAAACTCAAACGAATTGATGGAGTAGCAGGTTTAACTGAGTCACTAAAAAATATGGATGTATATCTGTTTTTAATTGAGATTGATATTAAAAACAGAAAATTATTAGATAGCTATGCAAATTATGTATTACAGGATCTCCTATCTTATGAAAAGACAAATCAAATAGATTTAATGGAAACACTGGATGCTTATTTAAATGAAAATGCAAATATAATAGAGGCATCGGACAAATTATTTATACACAAAAATACTTTAAAGTATAGATTAAAAAAAATTGAAAATCTGCTTAATGTAAATTTACATTCGCTGGAGGATTGTTTGAGATTGCTTTTAGCTATGAAAGCCTATAAAATAGTAAAAAATATGGAGGACAATGCATTATAAAAGTAAAGAGCTTATATCTTTATATGCAATATATGACTTGTGAAATTTCAAAACGTATAAAGATATCAGTACATAAAATGCATTATCTTGATTATAGCTGCTATAAAGTTTATAATAACTTGATAAATTATTAAAGAAAAATATAGAATATGTTAATAAATTTAGTGTATAATTTGAGAATTTATTAATGAATTGTATTTTGACAACAATAAAGTTTGTAATATTAACACATATACTAAAATAAATTTCTGTGATATTATATGCATTAAATAAAAGAAATAAATTCAAAATGTGGTGATGCTTAAATTCTGGAAATGATATTGAAAGGCAAGAGGAGGAAAGTAAAGTGAATTCTAAAGAGATTATAAAAAAAGCCTTAAAAATGGAAAAGACACCTAGAGTACCGGTTACGGTTTTGTCTGGAGGTGCATGGTGTTTCAATAGTAATGGAGTATCCTTAAAAAGTGCTATGGAAATGGAACCCGACAAAGCAGCGGACATTGTAATAAAAACCAATCAAAAAGTAAATTCAGATATTGTCTGGACGGCATCTGGTTATAATAATCTGGTCATACATGCTATTGGTGGAAAAATCAATTTCAGGGAAAAGGGATCCCCTGATATTGCAGAACCTATGATAAAAGAGCTGTCAGAGGTAGATAAACTGGATTTAAGTAAATTGGGTGAAGATGAAGGAATACAAAGTCTATTAAAAATTACGAGGATATTAAAGAACAAAATTGGGAACGACACGATGATAGCTGCAAGCCAGTGGGGACAGCTGACTCTGGCAGGGCAGATTGTGGGAATTGAAAAATTGATGAAGGGCATGATAAAGGACAAGTCTGCTGTCAAAGCTTTGGTAGATTTCACTTCAGAACTATGTTATAAATATCTGGAATTATTCATAGATGCGGGAGTGGAGCTTGTATCCATGTCGGATATGTCAGCCTCAGGAGACATGATTCCGAAGAAATTTTTTGAAGAATTTGCAGTTCCCTGTCTTTCAAAAGTGGCAGATAGAGTAAAAAAGAAAAAAGCAGGTATAGGCACTATGACACATATATGTGGTAATGTAACTAAATTTTTGGATCTTTATCCAGCCATAGGAGTGGATCTGATTTCACTGGATGCCAAAGTGGATTTAGGAAAAGCCAGAGAGATTCTGGGCGGAAAGATGGCTTTTGGCGGGAATATGAGTCCTGTAGATGTGATGAAGGATGAAACTCCGGAAGGTGTTAAAAAGGCCTGCCTGGATTGTATAGAAAGATCCGGTGCAAAAGAAGGTTATGTAATGATGCCGGGATGTGATATGCCGCCGGATGCACCGCTGGAAAATGTAAAGGCAATGGTGGAAACAGCACGAGGCTACAGTTTATAAAATATAGAACAAAATAAGGGGGAATTAGAAATGTCGGTTAACAAGGAAGAGATTTTTAAGAAGTTGTCTGATTCAGTTGTGAATATGGAAGAAGAAGAAGCTCTGGAACTGGCTAAAAAAGTTGTAGAAGAAAAAATTGATGCTTACGAAGCCATAGATAAAGGACTTTCAGATGGAATGAACAGGGCGGGCAAGCTTTTTGAGGAGGAAGAATATTTTGTTCCTGAACTGTTGATGTGCTCAGATGCCATGTATGCAGGGCTGAATATTTTAAAACCTCATTTAAAAAAAGCAGAAGATGGAACCAAATATAAAGTTATTACAGGTGTCGTAGAAGGAGACACTCATGATATAGGGAAAAATCTTGTAAAACTTATGCTGGAAACCTCCGGTTTTGAAATAATTGATTTGGGAAGAGATGTTCCGGCACAGAAATTTGTAGAGGAAGCTAAAAATAACAGGGCAGATATAATAGCAATTTCGAGTCTCATGACTACAACTATGGATGTCATGGAAGAGGTGATAAAAATACTTCAAAAAGAGAATATCAGAGACAGCTTTAAAGTAATGGTGGGAGGAGGACCTATATCCAAAAACTTTGCAGATAAAATCGGAGCAGATGGATATTCTGTAAATGCATCTGAAGCAATTAGATTGGCCAAGCATCTGGTTGGAGCTGAAGTCAGTGAAGAAATTACAGCTTAATATCAGTATATGGACTACAAAATGAGGTGATTGTAATGAATGATTTAAGTCCCAAGGAACGAATATTGCGTACCTTCAATAAACAAACTGTTGACAGATCTCCTGTAATTTGCCCTGGTGGAATGATGAATTCAGCAATTGTGGAAATCATGGACAAGACTGGCAACAAACTGCCTGATGGACATCATGACAGTGAGGTAATGACTAAAATTGCCAGTGACGTTCATGAAAATACGGGTTTTGAAAATTTTGGCATACCATTTTGCATGACCGTGGAAGCAGAAGTACTTGGCAGCCAGATAAATTATGGAAGCCTTTCCTGTGAACCTAAAATACAAAAGGAAGCTTTTCCCTCAGTATCGGATGTAATATACAGGGAATCGGGAGCTATGGAAAAAAATGATAGAGTTAAAGCTATTGCTGAATCAACTTATACACTGTCAAAGAAATACCCGGATGTACCTGTCATAGGAAGTCTCACAGGACCGGTAAGTACATCGGCATCAATTGTGGATCCCATAACTTTTCTAAAGGATTTGAGAAAAAAATCAGAGGATGCCCACAAGGTAATAGATTATGCGGCTGATCATATTATTGAATTTGCAAGACTTATGGTGGAAAGTGGAGCTTCAGTTATTTCAATAGCTGACCCTACAGCTACAGGAGAGATCTTAGGCCCTAAAATGTTCAAGGAATATGCAGTTAGATATTTGAACAAAGTAGCTGATGCAGTTCATGCTATGGGAGTCCCGGTTATCATTCACATATGCGGGAAGATGAATTCGGTGAAAAAATATATACCGGAACTCAAATCCGATGCTATAAGTGTAGATGCGCTTATAAATTTAAAGCAGCTGAAAGAAGAGTATCCACAGTTAACTACTATGGGTAATCTAAGTACATTTTTATTGGAATTCAGTGATTCGGATAAAGTGTCAGCACAAGCAGAGCGATTGGTTAAAGAAGGTATAGACATAATATCACCTGCCTGCGGGCTCAGTACCTCAACTCCATTAAAAAATATAGCTTCCATGACAGAAGTGGTAAAGGAGTCGTAACTTTATGGTAAATGTAAATTTTATGAATGGTAAAAGCGTAGAAGTGGAAAAGGGCACTACTATTTTAGAGGCTGCAAGAAAAGCAGGAGTGCTGATGGAATCTCCCTGCAATGCCGTTGGTATCTGTGGCAAATGTAAAGTTAAGATAACAAGTGGAAATATGGAAGATGTACTTCAAAGTGATGATCAGCATCATGTTACAGATGAAGAAAAAGCGGAAGGATATGTTCTTGCATGTCAGTCAAAAGTTATTGGAGATATTGGTGTGAAAATAGTTTCAAATAATTTAAACAAGACTCTGGAAATATTAAATGATGGTAAAATATTTGACATTGAGTTGGATAGCTTCATAAAAAAAGTTTATGAAGAAGATGGAAAAACCTATATATATGCAGGAGAAAAAATTATAGGTGAGGAAAATGGAGATACGTCCAAATTAAATTATGGAATTGTTGTAGATATTGGAACTACAACCCTGGTAGCATCACTTATAAACATAAATACAGGTGAAGAATTAAATTCGGTTTCCGCTTTAAATCCACAGAGTCTTCATGCTCAGGATGTGTTGTCCAGAATAAAATTTGCCTCTGAAGAGGAAGGATTAAATATCATGTACTCTGGAATAATAAAAGAGATAAACAATATGATAAAAGAAGTTTTATTACAGTCAGGTATAGCTAGAGACAATGTATATGAAGTTATTTTCAGCGGGAATACCTGCATGATACATCTTGCAGCTAATGTAAATCCAACTTCTCTGGGGAAATATCCATATACGCCAAAGATAAGAGGAGGGAATTATCTAACTGCCAGAGAGCACAATTTAGATATTTCTGAAATAGGTCTAATATATCTGCCTCCTATTATTTCGGCTTATGTAGGGCCTGACATAACATCAGGGGTACTTGCTTCAAGACTTCAGGATAAAACTGGCACGACTTTGTTTGTTGATATTGGCACAAATGGAGAAATGGTAATAGCCAGAGAGGGAGAATTATCAGCTACTTCAACAGCTGCAGGACCTGCCTTTGAAGGTATGAATATTACCTATGGAATGAGAGCGGCCACAGGGGCCATAGAATATTTCAATATGAAGAAGGATGGATCTGTTGAAATCAAAACCATAAATAATGGAAAACCTATAGGAATTTGCGGAAGCGGTCTTCTGGATATTATAGGAGAACTTGTGGCAAATGGGGTAATAGGCAAAAGCGGCAGATTCAAATCAAATGACAGTGAAACTTTACCTGAAAAATTAAAGGCCAGATTGATAAAAAAGGAAGGTAAAACCGTATTTAAAATAGCGGAGGATGTATTTTTATACCAGAAAGACATAAGACAGGTACAATTGGCAAAGGGTGCTGTAAGGTCAGGAATTGAATTCCTGATGAAAAGTAAGGGTGTATCGGCGGAAAAAGTTGACAGAGTACTGATAGCAGGATCCTTTGGATATCATTTGAGGGCCAAAAGCCTTTTGAATATAGGACTTCTGCCGGGAGCTTTTAAAGGAAAAATAGATTTTATTGGAAATACATCTAAATCTGGAGGACAGGCTTTCTTGCTTAATAAAAATTATAGAAAAGAAATGGAGCAGCTTGTAAATAAAGTTGAAGTTGTTGAGCTGTCAAATGGTGAAGATTTTGATAAAGTATTCGTGAAATGTCTGTGCTTTTAAGGTAATTAATAAAATGGTTAAATACTTATAGAAAAATTATAAATTGTATTTAAAATCATAAAGTTTAAAGGGGGTAATTAAATGGATCAGAAATATATTTTATCTAAACTCCAGAAATCAATTGAAGAAATGGATACTGAGTTGGCTGAAGAAAGTGCTAAAGAAGCAGTTGAAGCGGGTATAGATCCATTGATTGCAATTAGTGATGGATTGGCAAAGGGAATGGAAACCATGAGTGATCTCTTTGACCAGGGAGAAGTATTTGTCCCACAATTACTGATTGCTTCAGAAGCATTTGAAAATGCAGTGTCTATCCTGACTTCCACAATGTCCGAGGAAATGAAAAACAGTGTTTCACAGGGAACAGTTTTGGTTCATACCGTTCAGGGAGATATACACGATATAGGAAAAAATATTGTAAAGACCATGTTGTCTGCAAGTGGTTTTAAAGTAATTGACATGGGAAGAGATGTGCCTGTAGAAGAAGTAATTGAAAAGGCCAAAGAATGTAAAGTGGATATAATTGCAGGATCTGCCTTGATGACAACTACAATGCCGTCGCAGAGGGACATTATAAGTCTTTTGAAAGAAGAGGGAATACGTGATCAGTTCATATGTATGTTCGGCGGAGCACCTGTATCTGAAGAGTGGGTAGAAAAAATTGGTGCAGATGGATATTCGGAAAGTGCATCAGGAGCTGTAAAAATAGCAAGAGAATTAATGAGTAAAAAAAGGGGGTAGAAGTAAATGACTATTGGAAAGAAAGTAACTGTATTTGATATTTTTGACAGAGCAAAAACCGGGAAGAAAATGGATGAATCACAGTGGGATTCAAAAGTAATTCCACAGACAGCTTCAAAGCTTAAAAAGAAATATGAAATAAAAATGGATAAGCATAAGATAATTCCAACTGATAAAAATTTAATAAACAATCTTTTTAAAGCAGGATTGGATATGCTGGTTGAGTGTGGAATATATTGCATGGACACTAAACGAATAATAAAATATACCCGCGAAGAAGTCCTAACTGCAATAGAAGGGGCACCATCAAAAGTAATATATGGAGAAGGAAAAGATGCAGTGGAATTATCCTGCAGAAGTTATAAGGATTCCAAACCTCCTGTTATACAGGGAGGACCTACGGGAGCACCCTGCAGTGAAGAATATTTTCTTGCAATACATCAGTCCTATGCACAGGAACCACTGATTGACACCATAGTTGATGGTGTATTGCAGACAATTAATGGGCATGATCCTGTCCCGGGAAGTCCATGGGAAATAGCTGCAGTTAAATCTGAAGCTATTATGGTCAGGGCTGCACAGCTCAGAGCCGGCAGACCTGGAATGGGATTGTAGGGCAACGAAACTTCACTTTCACCAGCTGGAGTAATTGCAGCAGATTTTCCAGGTGGAATGAGGGCATCCGACAGTCATGAAATATCCCAGTTAAATGAGTTGAAAATTGATGTAGGTGCATTGGTTTTTAATGCTCATTATGTACTGGCTGGAGATATAATCATGAGTGAACAAATGCCTATATATGGTGGTTATGCTGGAGGATTGGAAGAAACCACGATTATAGATGTGGCAACCACTATAAATGCGTTTATTATGACCCAGGCAACCTGGCATTTAGATGGTCCTATACATGTACGCTGGGGCATAACTACAGCTAGAGAGGCTTTAGCTGTAGCCGCTCACTGTGCAATGGCAATAGAGGCCAACACACATCTAATGTTGGGAAATCAATATTATACGGCAGCAGGACCTTGTACTGTTATGTGCCTGCTTGAGACGGCAGCACAGGCTATTACCGACACTGCAAGCGGCCGTGAAATTTTATCGGGAGTTGCATCTGCAAAAGGTGTAGCTACTAATTTTACTACAGGCCTTGAATCAAGGATGATGGCACAATCAGCTATTGCAGCTGCAGGAATGGAAACTGAAAAAGTAAATGAAATTTTAGACAAACTTGTAGCATTATATGAGAAAAATTATAAAACTGCTCCAAAGGGCAAATCTTTTGAAGAATGCTATGATGTTGTGAATTTGGTTCCTACTAAAGAATACCTAGATATATATGATGATGCAGTAAAGATTTTGACTGATTTAGGACTTACCTACTGGAATAAATAGCAGGACTCCGGAGCAGAATTCTGGAGTTTTACAAACACTGGAATTTTGTTTCGGATTAAAAATAATTTAAGAAATAGAACTTTGAAACAATTGACACTATAACCAGGTAAGTGATAAAATACAAATCAATATTCCTGAAATAGTCAAGATATTTTTTATCATGGAGGGTGGATCGGAAGGATCGCATGGACTCTAAATTCGTGTAGCCGGGTGTGACTCCCGGACTCTCCGCCATTATATAATCTTGACTATTTTTCATTAAAAATAATAGTTAATTATATAAAATTATATATAGGTTTATTTGCCATAAGCTTTTATGGGTTCCATCATTTGTTTAAATTTTTATGTTACTTTATAAAAATTACAATAGTGATGGGATTTTTTTATATTTAAAATTTATTAAATTAAATTTCATATTGTATAAAAATTCATAGTGGAAGGGGTGGAGTTAGTGCAGATAAATGTTGTTTTTCAACCTATAGGCCGTAAGGGCAGAGTGCGCTCAGGCAGAACTATTTTGGAGGTATCCCAGGAATTTGGGGTTAATCTGGAGTCACCCTGCGGTGGAAATGGGAATTGTGGAAAATGCAAAGTTAAATTGGAAGAAGGCTTTTTTGAAAAGTATGGCATTAATTCTAAAATTACTAATTTATCACCAATTACAGAAAAGGAAAAACAGCTGCTGACACAGGAAGAACAGCTAAAAAATTACAGATTGGCCTGCTGTACTAAAATAATGGGAGATATTGTAATTTATGTTCCAGATGAAAGTCAGAGGGGAAAACAGGTAATTCTTCAGGCTGCAGAGAAAAAATTGTTTGAGTTAAATCCTGCAGTGAAGAAATATTATATAGAACTTGAGAAACCAACACTTAAAGATTACAGAGATGATTTTAACCGTGTTAAAGATGAATTGGTTCATAAATTTAAACATCTAAAAAAAGAAGATATATCCATTGATTACAAAGTGCTGCTGGCTTTGCCCTCTGTATTGAGGAAGGGAAGATATAATATAACCGTCACATTGTGGATGGACAGAGAGATCATATACCTGGAACCGGGATTAAACAAGAGAATATATGGAGCTGCCATAGATGTGGGCACCACAACCATTGCAGCCAGCTTGTGTGATTTATCCACTGGTAAAATATTAAATAGTGCCTCTGGCTTAAATCCCCAGATTCCATATGGGGATGATGTACTTTCAAGAATTTCCTATTGTACTGTAAATGAAAAGGGACTTGGGGAAATGCATGATTTGATTATTAAAGAAATAAATAAGCTTATTGAACAGATGGCTCATTCAATATCTGCAAGCATATCTGATGTGTATGATGTAGTACTTGTATTCAACACTGCAATGCATCATATAGCATTAAATATAGATCCGGAATACCTTGGACAGTCTCCTTTCCCATCTGTAGTAAGAGATGGATTGAACATTAAAGCAAGGGAACTGGGAATAAAAATTTCAAATGGTGCCTATGTTTACAGTCTGCCTATTGAAGCGGGTTTTGTAGGTGCAGATAATGTCTCCGTACTGATTTCAGAAGAACCTTATAAACAGGATAAACTGCTGCTTGTAATTGATATTGGGACGAATGGTGAGATAGATTTCGGAAACAAAGATATATTGTTTTCAACTTCCTGTGCTACAGGTCCAGCTCTTGAAGGAGCACAGATAAAATGTGGAATGAGAGCAGCTTCCGGGGCAATTGAGAGAGTAAAAATAGATACGGTATCTTTAAAACCTGATTTCAAAGTGATTGGGGAAGATAAATGGCAAAGTGAGCTGAGAAAAAAAAGTGCCAGGGGAATATGCGGTTCTGGAATAATTGATGTCATTGCAGAAATGTATAAGACCGGGATAATTGGAACTGACGGTTCATTTAACAAGAAGATGGCATCCCACAGAATCCGTAGAGATGATAAGGGAAGGATGGAATATGTACTTGTTTGGAAAGAGGAAACATATACGGGAAAAGATATTTGCATTGCACAAAAAGATGTAAGAGCTGTCCAGCTTGCAAAAGCTGCACTTTATGCAGGAGCAAAAATTTTAATGAAAAGACTTGGAGCGAAATCTGTGGAAGGAGTTGTACTTGCGGGTGCTTTTGGTAATTATATAAATAAAGAGAGTGCTCTTGTCATAGGATTGTTTCCGGATTGCGATTTGAAAGATGTGGTTACAGTTGGAAATGCAGCTGGTGAAGGTGCAAGGATAGCTCTTTTAAATACAGACAAAAGAACTGAGGCTGAAAAAGTATCGAAAGATATTAATTTTGTTGAGTCGGCAGCGGAAAAGGATTTTCAAATTGAGTTTTACGGTGCTATGAATTTTCCCCATGCAAAAGATGATTTCCCACATATTAGATATATTTTAGACAATATTCCAAAGTATTAAAAGGACAGGTGATATTAAATGAACATTAAATGGACAGAACTTCAGCTGAAAAGGCTCAATGAACTAAATGCTTCAGAAGATAAAAAAAATAGAATTTTTTCAGGGCCTAAAGAACGCAATGATACCTTCAAAAAATTTGAAAGGGAATTAGTTGCTAAGAGCAGGCAAGAACTTAATACATTAAAAAATGAAACAAAAAGACCTGCATTATGTATTTTGAAAACAAAGCTTGTGCAGGCCCTGGTAAAGAATGACTTTGTGCAGGTAGTTACTCCAACCATCTTATCAAAGGGATTACTGGAAAAGATGACTATTGATGATGAACATGAACTTCACTCCCAGGTTTTCTGGCTGGATGATAAAAAATGTTTAAGACCTATGCTGGCACCAAATCTTTATTTTATCTCAAAGGATTTACTGCGAATATGGGAAAAACCTGTGAGAATTTTTGAAATTGGCTCCTGTTTTAGAAAAGAATCTCAGGGAAGCCGCCATTTAAATGAATTTACAATGTTAAATTTAGTAGAATGGGGATTGCCCATGGAAAAACGCCATGAAAGAATTATTGAATTGGCATCTGTAATAATGGATGCTGTGGGAATAAAAGATTACAGACTGGAAAAAACTGAATCTGTAGTTTACGGCGATACCATTGATATTATGTATAAAGATACGGAAATAGCATCTGCGTCCATGGGACCTCATTTTCTGGATGAAAATTGGGGAATAACTGACACCTGGGTGGGAATTGGTTTTGGACTGGAACGTATTTTAATGATTCTCAAAAATTCATCTAATATAAGTAAAATGGGCAGGAGTTTGACTTACCTGGATGGTATTAAGCTGAACATATAATTAAAATTGCAGGAAATGTATTATATTACAGAAAAGAGGTATTCTTATGAAAAATTTAATACTTGACAATATATTGGAAAAATCAAAATTAGAGACTGGATTGTCTAAAAAAGAAATAGTATATCTTCTTAGCCTGGTAAAACCTGAAGAAAGATCTGAAATTTTTAAAACAGCAAGAGAGCTTAGAAAAAAACACTTTGGCAATAAGGTGTTTTTATACGGATTTGTGTATTTTTCCACATATTGCAGAAATGACTGTACTTTTTGTTTTTATAGAAAATCCAATGATTATTGTAAAAGATATAGAAAGACAGAAAGTGAAATTGTGGATATAGCAAAATCTCTTTGTGATTCAGGTGTCAATTTGATTGATTTAACCATGGGTGAAGATCCGGAATATCACTGTAACCAGGGAAAAGGATATGAGAAATTAAGTGAAATTATTAATTCTGTAAAGAAGAAGGTTAAACTGCCTATAATGATTTCACCAGGTGTTGTTCCAAAAAGTGTGCTCATTGATTTAAAACGGGCTGGTGCTGATTGGTATGCCTGTTATCAGGAAACCCACAACAGAAAAAAATATAAAAAATTGAGAATAGATCAAAGCTATGATGAAAGATGGAATATAAAAATTTTTGCCAGAAATATCGGCTTATTAGTGGAAGAAGGGCTGTTAGTTGGATATTGGAATAATATAAATGATATTGCAGATTCCATGTCTGAAATGAAAAGATTGAATGCTCATCAGGTTAGAACCATGAGTTTTGTACCACAAAAAGGAACCCCTCTTTTTAGTGAAAAAATAACGGATGATTTGCTGGAATTAAATATTATTGCAGTTATGAGACTGCTGTTTCCTGACAGGTTAATACCTGCATCCCTTGATGTGGAAGGTATTGTGGGACTAAAGGAGAGACTGGATGCAGGAGCAAATGTTGTAACTTCCATAATTCCTCCTAAAGGTGGACTGGTTGGCGTTTCACAAAGTACCCTAAATATCGATGACGGCAATAGAACTGTTAAAGGAGTAATTCCTGTTTTGGAAAAGTGCGGATTGGTTCCTGCTGCAAATAAGGAGTATATGGACTGGGTGAGTAAGAGGAAAAAGGAACTGGTTTACTGTTATTCTGCATATTAAGGGGGGAAAATTATGAAAGTGGCTGTAGTAGGCGGAAAACTTCAAGGGGTTGAAGCAGTTTATTTGTCGAAAAAAGCTGGATGGGAAGTCATGGTAATTGATAAAGATTCAAATGCTCCGGCAGTTTCACTTTGCGATTATTTTTACAAAGCTGATCTGTTGAAGAAAATGAATTTCAGTGAGATTTTTAAAAATGTACAGTTTATAATTCCAGCATTGGAAAATCAACAAGTGCTAAATATTTTAAATGAATATGCTTTGAAGACAAAAATACCTATTTTATACGATGCCAAAGCATATTCAATTTCATCTTCAAAAATTATATCAGATGAACTATTTGCTAAACTTCAAATACCTGTTCCTGAAATCTGGCCTTGCTGTGATTTCCCTGTTATTGTGAAACCATCAGAAGCCAGCGGCAGTGAAGGAGTGTGCAAGATAGAAAATGAATTTCAGTTAAATAAATTTATTGAAAGGCATAAGAATACTGAAAATTTGGTCATACAGGAATTCCTTGAAGGGCCATCCTATTCCTTGGAGGTGATTGGATTCCAGGGAAACTACCGTGTACTTCAAGTCACTGAACTCAACATGGATGAAATCTACGATTGTAAAAGAGTTATTGCACCTGCTGAATTGGATAGAGATAAAATAAGGCAATTTGAAGAGATATCTATAAAAATTGCACAAAAACTTAATTTGACAGGTATATTTGACGTAGAGGTGATTTTAAATCAGGGAAAAATGAAAGTACTGGAAATAGATGCAAGGCTGCCAAGTCAGACACCGACAGCAGTATACAATTCAACCGGTGTTAATTTGCTGGAATGTCTCTGGTATATATATTCTAAAAATAGTAAATTTGACTCATTTGCAGTAAATGCAAATACATGTTCAATATATGAACATGTAAAAGTTAGTGAAAATGTTATTAAAGTATGTGGAGAGCATATTATGGGTAAAGCAGGCCATTTGAAATTGTATAGAGATTTTTTTGGAGCAGATGAAGCTATATCAAATTATAATCCAGATGTGGAAGAATGGGAAGCTACACTGATAATAAAGGGGAACAACCGGAAAGAAGCATGGGATAAAAGATGGCGTGTTATAGATAATATTAAAAAACAAAATAAAAAACTGGAAGAAAGAAGATGTATAAAGTGACCTTGCTTAAATCAAAAGATATTTTTGGAATTTCTGAAAATTTAGCTAGATATGACAAGATACTTTGTGAAAAAACAGGAAAGTCATTGGCAGGTATAGCCATGTATGCTGTTAGCAGGGAGAATAGGGACAGTGAACCTTGTTTTAAGGATAGTTTAGTCGGAGTTGTTCCTGTCACCTGCGGCAGTGGAATTATAAATGGATTTTCTGAAACTGTAAGTTGCATAGTGGAGAGTATTGGATTTAAATGTTTTATTACAAAAAATAAAGATGTAAGCGGGTTGGAAGAAGCATATGAAAAAAAGGCAAAAGTGATTTTTATTGCAGATGATGATAAATTTATTGCAATCAACACCTGCAATAATAAAGTGGCAGAGAATAGTTTTAATACGGGAAGAGGTTATGCAGCAGCACTTGATTTGATGTCCGGAGGCTTAAAAGACAAAAACGTGCTACTTATAGGTGCAGGGCCTGTGGGTTTTGGAGCTGCGTTTTTTATGATAAATAGAGGTGCCAGAATTTTAGTATATGACATATTGAAACAAAAAGCTGAAAGTTTGAAAAAATCATTTCCAGAAGTTGAAATAATAACAGATCCTAACAGAGCATTAAAAAACAATAATTTAATATTTGATGCTACATATGCAAAAGATATTATAAAAAAAGAACATGTTGATGGCAACACATTGATATCAGCACCGGGTATACCTCTTGGTCTGAGGGAAGAATGTTTTCCTATAATTAAAGATAGATTGATACATGATGTGCTGGAGATAGGTGTGGCAACAATGTTGTTTGATTCACTGTCCTAGTCAATTTAAAAATCCATTTATGAAGGGGGTCCTTTAATTGAGTGCTGAAAAAAACCTGCCAATTAATATGCAGGTTAAAGAAAAGAGGAAGAAAAAATATTATAGAAAAAATGTGGATTTTTTAAAGTTAATTGAGAAGATTAAATTGTGGCCTTCCCGTTCAGGTGTACTTCATGGTATAAAATCCATAGAAATTCATGGAAATCACTGCAAGATAACTACTCACTGCAATATAGAATTTGAAGTGTGGACTTCCAAAAAAAGCAGATCAGCCAGATGGCTTAGAAATAAATGGTCCTTTTGTGCTTGTGGAAAGTGCAATATTCCAGATTGGAAACTGGAAAAATATTCAGAAACCATAATGACAAAAAAATGGGGATCAGGACTATATAAATCAAGTGATTCCTAAATTCAGATGAAATTTAACCATAAGAAGTTTCTCCTCTTATATGAATTAAAACTGTTTAATAAATTCAATTGTATGATAAAAGTTACATGTGCTTAAGCTTATGATATTATTTACAAAATTTTTATAATGACAATATACTAAATGATTTTTAATGATACATCAACAATAATAATAAAATATTGATATATTAATAAAAAAGAACAATTAAATTTTTCGGAGCTTTTGCTGTGGCATTTTCTGCTATCTCCATTACTACAGGAATTTTTCTGAATTATGGACTTGTTATGACAACCGTTGGGCCCATAGGAATATGGACATTTCCTATAGTGGGATTAGGTTCTACTTTAATTGCATTAATCTTTTGTGAACTGGCAAGTCTCATGCCCGTTACCGGTCAATGTTACTTGTGGGTATCCAAATTTCATGGAAAAGGACTTGGCTGGTTTGTTGGATGGATTACATTTTGCTATTTTATAGTTATTATACCTTCTATAAGCAGCTGCGTTGGACCCGTTCTGGGTTCTCTGCTGGGGATTGATGTCACACCCAGATTTGTCAGCATGGTTGGAATCGGAGTACTTACATTACATCTATTATTAAATGCATTTAGTGTGAAATTATCCTCCATTATTACAAGTGCATCTGTTGTTACAGAAGCTGCTGGAATTCTGCTGCTGACCTTTGTGCTGGCAATTGTTGCATTTAGAAACGGGATACATCCAGGCAGCCTTACGGCTGTTAATCCAGCAGTCTCCGCTTCTGGAAAACCTATATGGGCACCTTTGCTTATGTCATCCCTTATTGGTTTTTATACCCTTGTTGCTTTTGAGTCAGCTGCCAATATGAGTGATGAAACCCATGATGCTGCTAAAAATGTACCAAAGGCAATGGTTGTATCTATTGTTTTAAGCACAATTTTTGGTACTCTGTTTCTTATAGCAGCTACACTTAGCACAAAAGACTTTTCCAAGGTTTTTGCTTCAGATTCTCCATTGACTTTTATTATACAATCCAACTTGGGTCCTGTTATTGCAAAATTATTCTTTATTGTTATAATTGTATCTATTTTTGCCTGTGGACTGGCATTTATGACTTCAGCATCAAGAACAATTTATGCCATGGCAAGAGACAACGCCTTTTTTGCAAGCGGTGTTTTTAAAGTAGTAGGTAAAAGAGGAACTCCAATACACGCATGCATACTTCTTTGGGCTTGCGGAGTTTTATTTTTGATATTTTCAACACCTACAGTTTTAGCTGTAGCCTCAGCCGCGCTGCCCTGCGTATATTACCTCATAACTCTTATAAGTTATGCTGTAGCTAGAAAAAACATAAAGTTTGGAAAAAATAATTTCAATCTTGGCAAATTTGCCAAACCGCTTTTATTTGTAACTATCTTATGGCAGTTTATTGCATTGGGAATCTTTTCAATACCAAAGGATTTCCGGGGTGCCACGGTTGTAAATATTTGTCTGGCAATAATGGGCGGAATACTTTATTTTGCCTATTTCAAGAAAAAATTATCACAAGGCGATGAACAGGATATTGTTGTAGAAGAACAGGAAGAATCGGAGGTTATTTAATTAAGTAATTATTTATTTGGGAGGGTATCAAGTGATTTTAAAAAGTACAATTAATAATAAAACTTTCATTTTTAAATCTGTACGTGAGTTACTTGGAAAGGCTAATGAAGAAAAATCTGGAGATGTTCTTTATGGCATTGCAGCAGCTTCAGCAACTGAAAGGGTTGCTGCCAAGCTTTGTCTGGCTAACTTAACTATTAAGGATATTTATGAAAACCCGGTTATTCCCTATGAAAAAGACCAGGTAACCAGAGCCATATATGATGGAATAGATAAAAAGGTATACGATAAAATATGTAATTACACAATAAGTGATTTGCGAGAGTTTTTATTAAGCAGCAATACAAAACAAGATGATATTTTAAATATAGGAAAGGGTCTTACCAGTGAGAGCATAGCTGCTGCAGCCAAACTTATGACAAATATGGATCTTATTTGTGCTTCAAAAAAAATCAAGGTTCAAGCACACTGCAGGACAACAATAGGTCTGCCTGGAACTATTTCCTTTAGAAATCAGCCCAATCATACTACGGATCACATTGAAGGAATTATATCCTCTGTAAAAGAAGGCTTGTCTTATGGAAGCGGCGATGCTGTAATAGGTGTAAATCCAGTTATAGATACAGTGGAAAATTATAATAGAATAATAAATTCTATCCATGAGCTTGTAGAAAAATACAATATTCCAACCCAAACTTGTGTCCTGGCACATGTTACTACTCAAATGAAGGCAATTAAAACTGGTACTGCAGTAGATTTGATTTTTCAAAGTCTTGCAGGAACTGAATTGGCCAATGATGCATTTGGAATTACAGTTGATATGCTGGATGAGGCTATGAACATGGGACTGGAATATTGCCATTCAGAAGGGCCTAACATTATGTATTTTGAAACTGGACAGGGTTCAGAAGTTTCACTTAATCTGCATGACAATGTGGATGAGATGACCCTGGAGTCCAGGTGCTATGGACTGGCAAGGAGGTATAAACCTTTTATGCTGAATAATGTTTCAGGCTTTATTGGACCGGAAACTATTTATAGTGGTAAAGAAATTATAAGGGCTGATCTGGAAGATTTATTTATGGGGAAAATGCATGGACTCCCAATGGGGATAGCTCCCTGTTATACCAATCATATGAATGCTGATCAAAATGATCAGGAATTGGGCACGGTTTTATGTGCTGTAGCAGGAGCTAATTATTTTATGGGAGTTGCCGGTGGTGATGACTGCATGTTGAGTTATCAGGATACAAGTTATCATGATGATGCTACCATCAGGGAAATTCTCGGACTTAGGCCTTCCCCTGAATTTGAAAAATGGATGGAAGGCTGTGGGCTGATGGAAAATGGAAAACTGACAGACTTGGCAGGGGATCCGTCTATTTTTGATTAGGAGGTTGATTTTATGGAAAAACAAAATATTAATAGTGATTTTGGGTATACACTTTATAGTAAAGATAAAATATATATAGATAATCCTCATAATATAGAGGCGTTAAAAGTTATGAAAAAATCTACCACTGCACGAATTTGCATTGGCAGGTGTGGTACAAGATTAAAAACCTCTGCGTTATTAAATTTCCTTGCAGATCATGCAGCAGCTCGTGATGCTGTGGACATGGAGGTTTCACAGGAATTTCTCATTAAAAATAATTTTTTTCAGGTTCAGACTCTGGCAGAAGATAAAAATGAATACTTAAAAAAACCACAGAAGGGGAGAAAGCTAAATAAAGTTTCAAAAGAAAAGGTCCTTAAAAATTGTGAAAAGGGGAAACAGGTTCAAATAATTATTGCAGATGGTCTAAGTTCTCCTGCTGTAGAAGCAAATGCAGGAGATGTGGTATTGTCATTATTGCAGGGCCTAAAAGTAGAAGGCATAAGCACGGGGAACCCTTTTTTCGTAAAATATGGAAGAGTGGGAGTGGAGGATGAGATTGCCATTTTGCTGGATTGTGATGTGATTGTAGAGCTGGTAGGCGAAAGGCCGGGATTAAATACAGCTGAAGGTATGAGTGCCTATATAATATACAGGCCTACTGAGAAAACTGTGGAAGCGGATAGAACTGTCATATCCAATATTCACAAGCAGGGAACTCCTCCTGCAGAAGCAGGGGCTCAAATAGCTTCCTTAGTAAAGAATATGCTGAAATTTAAAGCCAGTGGAATAGAACTTGCTGAGATGCTGCAATAGAGGGAATGTCATGTTAAATGGTAAAAGTTATATTATAAAAAGTATTGGTATCGATATTGGGACAACCACTACACAGATTATTATAAGTGATTTGACAGTGGAAAATATCTCCTCGGGAACACTTGTCCCTAAAATTGAAATAACAAAAAAGGAAGTAATATATAAAAGCAAAATTTATTTTACACCATTAAAAAATGCCTTCACGGTAGATGACGAAAAGATAGATGATATAATAAAAAATGAATATTTAAAAGCAGGTATCAGCTCCAAGGATATCAATACAGGAGCTGTTATAATTACAGGCGAAACTGCTAAAAAAGAGAATGCAAAAAAAATTTCCTTGAAAATTTCAAATCTTGCTGGAGATTTTGTGGTAGCTACTGCAGGAGGAAATCTAGAATCAATTATAGCTGGGAAAGGTTCAGGTGCAGCAGAATACTCAAGAAAAAATTATTGTACTGTTGCAAATGTTGATATTGGAGGTGGTACTGCAAATATAGCTGTTTTTCAAAATGGAAAGGCAATTGACTGCTGTTGTTTAAATATTGGGGGCAGAATAATTGAAATAGACAAAAAGACAAAAAAAGTCAGGCATATTGCTGAGCCTATGAAAATTATATTAAAGAATTTAAAATTGGATATAAATGTGGGAGATTCAATTAATATCGATGTATTGAAGAAAATTACGGATAAAATGGTTTATATACTGATGGAATGTTTATTCAATAAAAAACTAAGTAAACTTACACAAGGACTTTTGATGTCAAATCCCCTTTGTCACAATTATCAAATGGATTCTATTATGATTTCCGGAGGTGTTGCCAATTATGCGTATAATTGCAGCTGCCATAGTCCTATGAGGTTAGAAGATATATTAAAGTATAGTGATATTGGACCTTTATTTGGTCAGAAAATAAGGGAAAAATTATCTTTTAAAAAGATAAGATTGGAAAAACCCTGTGAAACTATAAGGGCTACAGTAATTGGTGCAGGTATACAGATAATTAGCATAAGCGGCAGCACCATTTATGTAAATAATGATATTTTACCTTTAAAAAATATACCTGTAGTTAAACCCTTTAAATTATTAATTCCCCATAAGAGTGATGAAATAAGTTCAATTATAAAGAAACATATAGAAAATTTTTTTAATAAGGACTATATGGACAATATAGCCATAGCTGTTCCAAAAGAAAGATACTTATCATTTTCTGATATCAATGTTCTGGCAGAAGGTATCATTAAAGGTTTCAGCCAATTAATAGAACTTGGTAAACCTCTTATAGTTATAATGGAACAGGATTATGCAAAAGTATTAGGACAAACTCTTAGAGTATTACTTCCAAACACAAATATAATATGTATAGATCAACTGCAGGTCGGGGAAGGGGACTATGTAGACATTGGTAAATTTATTCCATCAGGAGAAGTGGTGCCTGTGGCCATTAAAACCCTTATATTTGAAACGGAACATTTAAAGGAGGTTTTGGATTAAAAATGTCCATTGATAAAGAGGAGCTTTTAAAAAGAATATCCCATGCAGTGGTTGAAATGGATGAAGATGAAACAGTATTACTTTGCAGAAAAGTAGTAGAAAAGGAAATATCCCCTTATGAAGCAATAGAGAAGGGTCTTTGCAATGGTATGGAAAGAGCCGGAGTCCTTTTTGAAAAAGAGGAATATTTTGTGACGGAACTTCTCATGTGTTCAGATGCAATGTATGCGGGAATTGATGTGCTGAAGCCATATTTGAATAAATCCGGTGATAATAAGTTCAAAATAGTTATAGGAGTTATTCAGGGAGATACTCATGATATAGGAAAAACTCTTGTGAAAATTATGCTGGAAACAGCAGGATTTGAAATAATAGATTTAGGCAGAGATGTTGCTCCAATAAAATTTTATGAAGAAGCTAAAAAGGTAAATGCAGATATTATAGCAGTTTCCAGTCTGATGACTACAACAATGAATCGTATAAGAGAAGTTATCAGTATTTTAGAGAAAGAAAATGTGAGAGAAGATTTCAAGGTAATGGTGGGAGGAGGATGCATATCCCAAAACTTTGCAGATAAAATTAATGCTGACGGGTATTCTTCAAATGCAGTGGAAGCAGTTAAAATTGCAAAAAGTTTGGTCAGAGGAAAGCTATATAACAAAATATGATTATATGCAGGCTGTGTATAAACGCTGTGACAAGGGGCTTACAATACTTTACGAGGTATGAGAAGGAGATATAAAAGATGGATTTTAATATTGATTCAGTATGTAAAGGTGAAAGTATGGAACAGATTCCAGCAGCAGTCTTAGAACAAACTGGAATATATTTTGGAGATGCACATTTGAAAAAGGATTGCATGGCTGCAGTTTCTGAAAAGATAAAAGAAATTCATGAAAGTGCAATTTGCCATGTTCCATTTTCTGTAGTAGTTGAAGCTGAGGCTCTTGGAAGCAAGATGAGATTGGATAAATACACCAATGGCATTTTAGCAGATGACTTTAAATACTCGAAAATCGAAGAACTTTCCAATCTCAGTGAATTTGATTTTAATAAAGGCATGATAAAGGAAGTGCTGGATTGTGTTGATATTTTAAGCAGCAGAGGAAACATTGTAGCTCTCAATGTAGAAGGACCCTTTACCATACTTACCTTGCTGATAGATAATTTGACTATATATAGAGGACTTCGAAAGCAGGAAAATGTTATTCATAATGCACTGTTGACTATACAAAACAGTGTTAGAGAATATATTATTAAGGGTATAGAAAAAGGGGCCAGAATAATATCCTATGCTGATCCAAGCGGTGATATAGATGTTATAGGTCCCGCAATTTATAAAAAATTAAGCGGTGAAATATCCTATAATCTTATAAAAAGCCTGGAGGGCTATCTTGACAATTCCATAATACATCTCTGTGCAAGGACTTCTTTCCCCTTTGAAAAATTGGGATACTGCAAATCAAATCCTATTATGGTTAAAAAGAATATAAAATATGGAGAAGCAATCTGTAATTTATTAGATGATAAAAATGTAAAGATACTAGGGCACAAATGCATGGCAAATGAGGGTATAGCAGTTGAAAATTCAATTGTTTGGAAGCTTGATTTAATATGATACATCAGCTGCATACCTATCAGATGAATCTGGAGAATCACTGATATCAATATAGTATGGCAGAAAAGGGCTGCAGGAGAATGAAAAAGTGTTGTAAAACAATAAACTAAACAGATTTCCTGGATTCAATAATATCTACACTGTCTGCACCCTTGATGTTTTTATACAGGTCTATGAAATCCATGTGATGAGCTTTTTTAGAATCATATTTTCCTATTCTAAATGCAAGTTCTACTGAAGGTCCAATTCCAATTGCCGATACCAGAGTTCCAAATCCAACGGGACCTCCTAAAAAGAATCCTATTATCAGGACTGTAATTTCCATGGACCCTCTTATAATCCATACTGGCTTGTTTAACCTTTTTACAAGTCCTTCCATAAGCCCATCTCTGGGGCCGGCACCCAGTTCAACTCGTAAATAGAAATATGTAGATATACCCATAAGTATGATAGATGATATGAGCATTAGTATTTTTCCCATCATATTTTCCGGTGTTTTAAATATTCCGGTATTGTTGATTAAATCTACAAAAATTCCAATGAAAAACATATTAAATATACTTCCAATTCCGGGAATTACCCCTAGAAAAATTGACAGCAGTATAACGCAAAGACCTACTATTTGTGTGGCCTGTCCCAAGGAAAAAATGGAATGATTAACTATGCCCATATGAAAAACATCCCAGGAACTCATTCCAAGTTTTGAATAAAGTGCCAGAATTATTGCTATAGAACATAAAAAAAAGCCAAAAAATAAAGAGGGCATTTTAAATAATAATTCTATCCATATGCTTTTATAATATTTCATAATTTATCCCACCGTTTCTTTCCATTATGTAACTTATATTAGAAGTTTAATTAAGAATTGTCAATATGCTAATACTGCAAATTTTATCTTATTACAAAAACTGTTCTATAAAGAAGTCCAGAAATTATGAGTGATGCGGCATATATAACAAATTTTTTATTATGAGGAAAGAAGATGGAAGGAGATAAAATGAGATTAAAAGTTTTAGTGTATAATAATACATAATAAAGCTTATTATTGGAAGGAGAGCGGATATGAATAATTATTTTGATTTAATAAATAAGCGTGAAAGCTGCAGAAATTATCTGGATAAACAGGTTGAAAAAGAAAAGCTGACTGCCTGCATAGAAGCATGCAGAATAGCACCTTCAGCCTGTAATGAACAGCCCTGGAAATTTATAGTTGTAAATAACAGAGAACTGTCATCCAAGGTGGCAAAGTGTCTTCAGGATCTTGTCATGAATAAATTTACGGATAAGTGCCCGGCGTTTATAATTGTGATGGAAGACAAAGGGGATATCAAAGCCAGGGTTGGAGGAGCAATCAAAAATCAGGACTATTCTTCCATTGACATTGGCATTGCAACTGCCCAGCTGTGTCTTGCGGCTGTGGAACAGGGACTGTCTACCTGCATTATGGGCTGGTTCAATGAAAAGAAGCTTAAGAAATTACTGAAAATAGAAAGTTCTAACAGAATCAGGCTTGTACTATCCATTGGTTATTCTGCGGATAAAAAACCCCGAAGAAAAGTGCGAAAGAGTCTGGAAGAGATTTCACACTTTATAGATTAATGCAATAGTATGGATTTATTCTTTAGAATCCATACTACGAATAGCTTTTTCATTTGTTGATATGTTTGGGTTGTCGCTGGAGGAAGTATCGAGAATATTAGACATATCCAAGGGAGCAATAAAAGGACTTCTCTATCGGGCACATATGAATCTTGACTCTTTCTTTTATTGCATCTATATATGTGAAGATAAAATATATAGGAGGAATTTGTTATGAAAAATTACGATAATTTTTTTATGGGAGTAAACAATTTAGAAGAGGCTAAGGAATATTATGGAAGTATCCTGGGGCTGAAGTTGAAATTTGATTTTTCTATAAAAGGAATGGTGGCTTTTAATATTGGAAATGAAGAACCGGCAATTATTTTAAAAGATGAGAGTATTTTTAAAAATATGAAGCCCACCATTTGGTTTGAAGTTGAAAATGTTGAAATTGAATATGATAAATTAAAGAAAAAAGGTGTCCAATTTTTGTCTGAACCTTTTGAAATCATGACAGGCATGGCTGTTGAATTTGAAGATCCTTTTGGAAACAGACTGGGCATTACAGATTATACAAAGAAAATTTGAGATGTATATTTAATTAACTAGTGATATAATTGAATTATTATTAAATTTGCAGGAGTAAACTAGGTTAAGGAGTTGAAAAGAGGGAAAGTTCATGGGTGCTCCATCTAACCCCATATATTTTATTATATTGGTATTTTACTTATTATAGGTGGAATATTGTCTGCGAAATGGGCAGGGATATTTTATGAAAAAATAAAATAGAAACAAATATATAAGATATCACGATACGTAAATATGTGTTGTGATATCTGCATTTTATTATAAGAGGAGAATGGCAATGGAGCAATTAAATATAAAAGTACAAAAAAGAATTTTACTCGTAATAGTGGTAATGTTTTGGTTTTCACAATATGTGTACATGCCATATCAAACTCCATATTTACTTTCCGTAGGTGTGGCTGCCAATTTTATTGGAGTAGTTGTAGGTGCTTATGGACTTTCCCAGATGATACTTCGTATGCCTATAGGAGTAATGGCAGATATAAGGGGCAGACATAAGTTTTTCATTATAATAGGTAGCAGTTCTAGTGGATTAGCTTCACTTTTTAGAATATTTATGCCTAATGGTATTGGATTTCTTCTTGGAAGTTTGTTTTCAGGATTGGCATCAGCTATGTGGATTTCATTTATGGTTTTATATTCAAATTATTTCAAAAAAGATGAAATGCAAAAATCAATGGGAACAATTATTGCAGCAAACAATATGGGTGTTCTTGTAGGTTTTGCAGCAGGATCCCTGTTTTATGACAGATTTGGAATGAACATTTTATGCATACTGAGTGTTGCAGCGGCACTGCCTTCAACTATACTGGCATTTTTTATAAAGGAACCGGATATAAATTTCACACCTGTTCCAGTGAAAAAACTTATAACTGTGTATTTTGATAAAAGATTAATAGGATTTTCTCTGCTGACTCTGATTCAACAAGGTATTCTCATGTCTACTGTAATGTCTTTTACAAATCAGATTGTAAAGCAACTTGGAGCCTCCGGTTTTCAAATTGGAATGAACTCAATAATATACATAGTGGCGGCAGTGATTAGTTCTTATTTTTCCGCATCAAAACTGGCATTAAAACGAGGCCCTGAATTTTGGATTCCTCTTGTTCTTGTATGCATTTGCATTTATTGTTTAGTAGTTCCCAATTCATCTTCTATAACCTATATATATTTTGCACAGATTTTAATGGCAATGTCTACGGGAATTTTGTTTTCATTTTGTACAAGTGAGGCAATGAAAAATGTTGATCAAAATAAGAAATCTACTGCCATGGGGTATTTTCAGGCAATTTATGCAGTTGGTATGACGATAATTCCGGCTTTAACAGGAATAATTTCTCATAATTATAATATGATTACGGCATATTATTTTATGGGAGCTGTATCCATAATTGGATTTTTAGGAGCATTTTATTTTTATAAATTCAGAAATAATAAAGATGCTGTTTTAAAACCCAGTGATTCTTAATTGCCCTTTCTGAATTTTAAGGGAGATATTTTTTTGTATTCTCATTTTTTATGCACTATGTATTTGATAACTGGATAAAAATAAACTTCCATATCCAGTGCCTGATGTAAATATGCGGATGATGGACTTGTTCATTGCAAAACAAGTATATTTCTGAGTCATGCATTATAATTTATATACTGGCTGAATTAAAGCACTTTATAAGTATTCCTAATTGATATAAAATAACACTTTATTAAAAATATAATTTAATAGAGGAAGAACTTTTATGAAATTATACTTAAGTGAAAATATTGCAGAATCCGCCTACAAAAGATTAGCTGCAAAGGCAGAAATTGTTACGAACTTTGATTATCCTGAAGAATTGGATACAATAATGGTAAATAGTATGTTTTTATAACAAGATATTATAGAAAGAGGTGTACAATATGACAAATAAAAAAGAATACTATAAGAAGCTTGCAAATACAATTATCAAAAATCTTTCATATAAAGGGATGGAAGGTTTTTGGACCAATACAAAAGAAGAAGCTTTAGAAAAAGCTATGTCATTTTTATCTCATAAAGATAAAATAGCCTGGGGAGATTCTCAGACTTTAAAAGAAATTGGTTTTTTTGATGCAGTAAAATCAGGTAACTATTCTTATACTGATGTAGAAGATTTATTTGATGAAAAACTATCAGATAAACGAGATGAAATCTACAGTAAAATAGTAACAAGTGACTACTATTTTTTAAGTTCCAATGCTATTACAATAAATGGTGAACTTGTAAATATTGATGGTAGCGGCAACCGTTTAGCGGCAATGATGTACGGCCCCAAACATGTTGTTGTAGTTGTAGGAATGAATAAAGTATGTTACGATGTGGAAAGTGCTTATAAGAGAATTAAATTAATAGCATGTCCTCAAAATACTATTAGGCATAATTACAAAACTCCATGTTCTACTACCGGGAAGTGCGGCAATTGTGTAGGAATTAACTCTATATGTACTTATACGGTTATTACACGTATTGGGAGATTTCCAGGGAGAATAAAGGTAATCCTAGTTGGAGAAGAGTTGGGATATTAAAATCAAAATAAAATTTTGATTAATTGCTGAAAAAGCGGAGAAAGTATACTAGAAGTATTTGAAGTTAATTAAATGGAGGGGCAATTCATGAAAATATTAGCTACTAGCGGAAGCCTCAGGAAAAATAAAAACACAGCTATTCTTCTTAACAAAGTACTTGAAGGAGCAAAATTACATGGTGCTGATACAGAACTTATATGAGATAAATAATATGATACATATGTATGAAGATAGACGTAATAAAGAACTGAATCAGCTCATAGGATAAAGGTTAATATTTTGCTTAAAGATACCAGTGAAATTATACGCAGTAAAGCGCATAAAAGAAAAAATACTCTTTCGAAAAATCAGAATACTAATTCTCATAGATTAGATTATTTTGGTGCAGACTTGAGAAAAACCAATCTTATAGGTGCAGACTTGAGGGGAGCATGTCTTATTGCAGCAAAACTGAGAGGTGTGGATTTGAGCGGAGCTGATTTGATAGGAGCTGACTTGAGGGATACCGACCTTAGTGGGGCCAATCTCACAAATAGTATTTTTGTTACACAGGCTCAGCTCAATACAGCTAAGGGCGATTCTAATACAAAACTACCAAGAATATTGGTTCAACCAGCCTATTGGTTAAAGTGATTAATGGTTTTAATGATAAAAATTATAATTTGACAATAGGTGGCATCTTAGTATTGGCTATGGAAGTGGGGATAGATTTATATCCAGCATTGTTTTGAAGCTGTCATCTTTGTTGGCCATTTTATTTTCAAAGTATCCTGAGAGTTCCAGTAAAATAAATCCTAAAACTGCACTGCGGATGCTTCTTGAGAGCATAAGCAATTCTGGTTTTGGTTTGCCGGTAAAACTGAGAAGCTGTTCAAACATCCTGATGATTTTTAATGAAGATTGATAAATAATAGATTGATGTTCATATTGTGGAACTATTAAAATAACCATTGCCAGCTTAGGATGATTCAGGCTGTAATCACGAATTGTTGAACAAAATACTTTAATGGCATCCTTTCCGGATAATCCAAGTAAATTTTCATATAGGACAGCTTCCAGGCTATTAAAAAAAATACTGCCGATTGTTATTTTTAATTCATCCAGGTTTCTGAAGTAGTTGTATAAAGATGGCGGTTTAATATTCAGGGATTGTGATAATTTTTGGAAAGTTAATAAATTCAAACCTTCATTTTCAGCAATATTCATAGCTTTGTTCAGGACTTTTTCTTTTGAAAGTTCTCTTTTTTTTGTCATTTTTGTACACCTGCCAGTTCAATGATTTAAATTAAGAATATCATGTTTCTATTTAGTTTATAAATTAACTATAAAAGTATACAATCTAATTATATTAGTTTATGGAGAGAAGGCCAAATAATGAAAATTGAATTTAAAGGCCAGATTTTATTATCCTGATTTGTTGAGAGAAATTGAAAAACATTTTCTATGTAAAAGTTATGTGAAATTAAAGTATGAAAAAAAGGAAGTAGTTGAATAATGCTTATTTTATTATCGCTGGCAGGTTTGATTGTCGGAATTTTTGTTGTATCTATGGGAGGCGGCGGTGGTCCAATTGTATCAGGACTGCTTATTTTAGGACTTCCCATGATTAAAGCTGTAGGAACTTCTATTTATGTTTTGACAGGTACATCCGCTATTGGCCTGCTTATGCATTTAAGTATGGGCATTATTGACTGGAAGTATGTCATAATGCTTTTAATTGGTACATTGCTGGGTTCATACTTGGGGCCTAAAATTCTTGCAAAATTTAAGCAGGATGTTCTTAATAAATATTTGAAATTAACTATGGCTGTATTCTTAATTGCAATGGGCGGAAGACTGTTAATGACACAATTTATGGGCTAGTTTTATGTCCTCACTAGATTATAAATCTCTCAGCATTATTTAAGCTTTTAAATCCAAATTTTTCATAGAACCCACATTATGTATATTTTATCGATTATCACATCACGCAAATATGTAAAAATAAATTAATGTAAACTAAAAAAGCACTTTTTATAGGTGCTTTTTAATAGTATGTCATATAGTGTATTTAACCTAACATCATCTACTTAATATACCCTTTTAATAATTTTTAATTTATTATTTATTATTTTCAGCATAAAACTTTAGGGCTTTTCCAATAAATTTAGATGCACTATTTCCATATCTTTTATCTGTTGCTTTGGTGAACTTACCCCACCCACAAGGGGATGGGGCTTCCTGCTTCTTCGACCTCGCAACCTACTATCTCCACAGGCTTAATTCCGATAGTTCCTACCGTATTTATCTACAGGCTTATGCCACTGATATTTTTAGTTCTTTCAATCCTTGCTTTAGAATATTTTTACTTGCATTGGTATCCCTATCGTGTTTGCTATCGCATTTAGGACATATCCATTCCCTTATGTTTAAGTCCTTTACTTCTGCATTTTGATAGCCACATACCGAACATAATTGACTTGAAGGGTAGAAAGTATCTATTTTATGTACAGTTCTACCATACCATTCAGCCTTATATTCAAGTAGTCTTGTGAACTCCGACCAACTGCAATCACCTATTCTTTGTGCTAACTTTTCATTCTTCATCATGTTTTTTACATTCAAATCTTCAAGAATTATAATTTGATTTTCTTTTATAAGTTTCAAAGATTCCTTATGCAAAAAATCTGCTCTTTGATTGGCAATTTTCTCATGGATTTTTGCAAGTTTAACCCTTGCTTTATGATAATTCTTACTTCCTTTAGTTTTACTGCTTAATCTTCTTTGAACCTTAATCAAATTCTCATAAGACTTTTGAAGATATTTAGGATTTTCTATAGTTTCCTCATTGGACATAGCACAAAATGACTTTATACCTACATCAATGCCTATTGCATTAGAATTTTGAGGTAGTTTTTCACTTTCAATATTGGTGCAACAAATGGAAACAAAGCACTTATTCGAAGGGGTTCTACTTACCGTAACATTAAGTATTTTACCTTGAATTTCTCTATGTTTTTTAAACTCTATCCAACCAATTTTAGGTAGTTTAATTTTATTGCCTTCAATTTTGATGTTATCATTAACCATTTGAGTTCTATAACTTTGATTATGATTATGTTTACTCTTGAATTTAGGGAAGCCACTACCCTTAAAGAAATTCTTATATGCTTTATCCAAATCTCTCAAACTCTGTTGAAGTGATATTGCGTCTATTTCTTTAAGCCATTCATGTTGACTTTTAAGGCTTTTCATATCGTTGGCACACTCAACATAAGACATGGATTTCCCTTCACTTTTGTATAAGTCTATCTTCTTTTCAAGATAGTGATTATATACAAATCTACAAGAGCCAAAAGTCTTACTTAATATTATTTCTTGTTCTTTAGTTGGTACTAATCTAAACTTGAAAGCCTTTTCCACAATATCACTTCGTTTCTCATATAGTTCATGTAGTTATTATACAACATCATTGAAGCAGCGTCAACTATATGGTATAGTTTATATGAGGTGATAGCATGGCAAGAAAAAGCATTAATACAACTTTAGATGTTAATTTATATTCTAAAATTCAAATCCTTGCTCTTAAAGTAAGTGCTGAAAAACAAACTAAAATCAATGCTAATGACTTAATTGAGGAAGGAATGAAACTTATAATTGACAAGTACGAAGGTACTGAAAACAAAGCATAGCATTTACAATATTAATTACCACATTGTCTTTTGTCCTAAATATCGTCATAGCATTTTTAAGAATACTTTAGAGCAAGAACTCAAAAAAGTTTTTCAAATGATTTGCTTCAACTATGGTTATGAGTTATTAGAAATGGGAATAATGCCTGACCATTGTCATTTATTTATTTCTACACCTCCAACCATTGCACCAGTAGACATTGTTAAGACTTTGAAAAGTGTATCTGCACTGTATATTTTTAGAACCTTTCCAAATCTGAAACGACAAAGGTTTTGGGGTAGTGGATTATGGAGCAAAGGTTATTAGGTTGGTACAGCAGGTTCGGTATCGACTGAAACAATTCAAAGGTACATTCAAAATCAGAAGTTAGTGTAATGTTAAGTTAAGGGAGTATTGAACTCCCCTAACTTAAAGCCCTTACATCCTCGACCACAAGGTACGAGGTTTTACAGGCTAATTTATAAAAAAGGAAAAGAGAAATTGAATGAAGCCACTTTATTGTGGAAAAAAGCACAGTTTCAAATTGAGGGAAAAATAGGCATTGATAAATTTGAAGAACTCCTGAAAACACTGGCATTTATAAATGATCAATTTTAGAATTGACAAGTTTATATCCAAAGAAGATTAAATTTTTTCATTGTTAAATATATTGTGAAAATTTATATTGAATGATAAAATAAGATTAATGGGAATTTAATCCTGTAAGAGGGAGGAATTTGTTTGAAAAGATATAAGGCCTATTTATTATATTTAATTGGTATTTTACTCATTGTATATGCTATCGTGAGCATGGAGAATGCTATTATATCCTACAGGAACGCAAATTTTAAATACAATAATTTGTATATTATTATTTCTGTCATCCTGGCGGCAATGATAGGTGTGATTTTAGGATTGGAGAGGTTTGCGGAAGAAATTAAAAAGCCTGGCATTTGGAAAATAAATTGGGGTAAAGTAATTATAATATGCTTGCCTATGACAGCATTTTCTATATATCTGATATTGTATTTTGAAAATTTACTGCCTTATTTTATTGTACAGAATTTAGTGCTTATTTTAAGCACTAACAGTGTATTTACCTATTTGATATTCGGCATAATACTTGGACATGGGATAATTGGCAGCTTTTATAAAAGTGATGAATCAAAAAACCTGACATGACGTTGTCAGGTTTTTAAGGTTATATGGGCGATAGTACATTTGCGAAAAAGAACAGGCTCATATTAAATAAACCCGTCAAGCCTCTTAACAATGCTGGCGGGGTAAATAAGCCGTAAATATAATAATTTAGAAATAGTTAATGAATATGAAATTAAAACGTAATAAGTATGATTTATAATTGTAAGTGTTTTAGGGAAATAAAAAGTATTAATTACATTAGTGTTTGTGGTTGCAGAGCACTGTAAATTTAAATGCAACTACCATAAGGTTTTTTTATAAGATTTAACTTCTTACTATATTATAGTGTAAAATAGGCACCCGTTATTTGGGGTGCTTATTTTGCATGGAAAAAAGGCACTAATAATAGTGTATTTGAATATAATAATTGAGTAAATAATAAAATGAAAGATGATTAATATGAGATGTCCTTTCTATAAAATTCTATAGATTATTTATTTGCAGAATGGTGAGGGCATGTTATTATGTGGTCATTGACCATGCCAATTGCTTGCATAAATGAATAGATAATTATTGGTCCCGCAAATTTAAAGTTCCGTTTTTTTAAATCTTTACTGATTTGCTCTGATAAACTAGTCTTAGTAGGGATATCACTATCGCATTTCCAGTTGTTTATCAATGGTTTAAAATCGACGTAATTCCATAAGAAATTAGAAAAGCTTCCAAATTCTAATTGTATTTTAATGATTGCCAATGCATTGTTTTTTACAGATTTAAGTTTTGATAAATTTTTGATAACGTTGAACTGTTCTCTGATACTTTCTATTTTTTCATCACTTAACTTTGAACAATAGGCAATTTCAAAATTGTGAAAAGCTTTTTTATAGTCTTCTCTTTTTGAAAGTACTATATTCCATGATAATCCAGATTGAGCGCCTTCTAATGTAAGCATTTCAAATATGTATGAATCATCATGGCTTGGTACACACCATTCGTTGTCATGATACTGTAGCATCATTAGATTATTTCCAGGCCATAAACAAGCACTCATGAAAGTACCTCCTAATCATTTTTGATAAATAGATAAGAATTAATAATGTTCAGATGCTCAAATACTTAACATGGCATTAGTGTTGAGATGATCTCATCTACGTTTTTTATTATACCTATTATAACATGACAACAGTATGTCATGTTATAGTATCTTTTTTAAAAGAATTATTAAAGCTTTTGTCCAGTTTAAAATCAAGGGAGATACAAAAATATCTCCCGATATACATAAAATATTCATTTTTTTCTTATGATTAAAAACGAAAATCACTCTTCAACATGGGTATCTCTTCCGCAAATTTGATAGCCCTTTTCACTGCTGTAAGCTTTCCAATGTGTTTTTGATTCAAAATCACTACTGTTTATAGGCTGATTGTTTTTTGATTTTTTTTGCTTCTTATCTTTTATTTTATCTGGTATTGTTTTTGACATAAAAACACCTCCTTTTTATAGTTTTACTCAGATGTATTTTTTTTATTATTTATATTTAAGGATTCATTTCCATAAATTATGCCACATTGTACTGGGAACCATAACTTACATCTCAGAAGATTTGCATGGCCTGTTGTATATAAATTTTTACAATGGTATATTTCAGATAGAGGCTGTTTTTTTAAATATTAAAACAAAAAATCAACTTACCGGGAAGGAGGTTAAGAGCTTATGAAGATAAACAGATTATTGGAAATTGTGGTAATGCTTTTAAACAGGAAGAAAATATCTGCAGTGGAACTTGCTGAAAAATTCGAGGTATCTGTAAGAACAATTTACAGGGATGTTGAAGCAATCAATATGGCAGGAATTCCAATAGCTTCAAAACAGGGAAACAATGGTGGATTTTATATTTTAGACAATTATAAGATAAGTCATCAGTTCCTCACACTGGAAGATATGATGTCCATAGTGGGGACTTTGAAAAATATAAATGGAGTTCTTGATGACAAAAATGTGGAAATGGCTATGGAAAAAATTAAAAGCATTATACCCTGTAATAAAAAGGATACAGTTGACTTATACTTCAAACGAATATTTATAGACACACTGCCCTGGGGATTTAAAAGATCTGAAAATGAAAACATAAAATACAAGATTATATATGATGCACTGCAGTACAATAGATATATAAGTTTTAATTACAGAAATGCAAAAGGGGAATATATTTTCAGAAAAGTGGAACCTGTGACACTTGTATTTAAGGGATTTTCCTGGTATCTTTTTTCATTTTGCACATTGAGGAAAGATTATAGAATATTTAAGTTGTCCAGAATAGATGGGCTGAAGGTTTTAGATGAAGAAATTTGTAAATCCCGGATTTCTTATGGAGAGTATATAAAGGCTAATGATTCTAAAAAGGTTTCCACAAAGATTTCACTTAAATTTTCAGAGAAAGCAAAGTATAGAATACAGGATTATTTTGATGAAGATGAAATGACATTTCTTGAAGACGGCAGTATCATAGTAAATACAGAAGTTATAGAGGATAACTGGGTTTATTCCATGATATTGAGCTATGGTGAATATGTGGAAGTGCTTAAACCAGGGCGTATAAGGGAAATCATAAAGGAAAAGTGCAAAAAAGTAAGCAATATGTATAAATAAATTCAAACATGACATAATGATGTCAAAAGCCTCCTGTATAATGGGTCTATAAACATATGAAAGGAGAATGTATTATGGAACAGAAATATTGCCAGAGTTGTGGAATGCCTTTAAGTGAGGAGTTTTACGGCACAGAATCAAATGAAATGAAAAGTGATGAATACTGTATATATTGTTATGAAAATGGAGCCTTCAAGCAGCCGGACTTAACCATTGAAGAGATGATTGAAACTTGTATTCCCTTTATGAAAGAAAAAGGGATGGGGGAAGATGAAGCAAGATCACTTATGGAAAATTGTCTTCCTAATTTGAAGAGGTGGAAAAGGCACTGATGGATTTAAAAATAGTGGAAAAAGATAGGATAATGCTAGTTGGAAAAGAGATGAGAACCAGTAATGAAGATAAGAATTGCAGTATTGAAATTGAAAAACTGTGGAAGGGGTCTCTGGAACAAAAACTTGGAGATTCAATACAGAATAAAATCAACAGTGGTGAAATACTGGGATTGTATACAGACTATGAAAACAAGGAGTTTGGGACTTATTCCTTTATAGTTGGATATGAAGTTTCAGATGCAGCTGCAGTACCCGAAGGCATGGTATCAAAGGTGATACCGCCTTCAAAATATTATGTGATAACTGCAAAAGGCAAAATGCCCGAGAGCATTGGAAAAGCGTGGAAATATATATGGAACGCTGATATTCAAAGAACTTATACAGGAGATTTTGAACTTTATGACAAAAGATATGATGGCAGTGAAAATTCTGAGGTGGATATATATGTGGCTGTGAAATGATAACCTTAAAAAGTTGAGAAATGATAATTCTCAACTTTTTTTTCAGTGTGCCCCAGCATGGGTCCGTACTCATGGGTAAAAGTCCGAAAAAAAACGCCGCGGGATGGAGAAAAAATTGGCCCTAATTCAGATAGTATTTATCCAATTTTATGAACAGGTAAGGAAGATGTATCTTATTATGTTATAATTTAAATAATAATTTTTAAGATAAAGAAAAATTATATATTAGGGAGATGATTTTAAATGGAATATTATGTTGTTGATGCTTTTGCTGATGAAATATTTAAAGGAAACCCCGCTGGTGTATGCGTATTAGATAAATGGATAAATGATGATACAATGCAGAAAATTGCAGGGGAAAACAACCTGTCGGAAACAGCCTTTGTAGTTAAAAATGGAAATAACTATGATTTAAGATGGTTTACTCCGAAAGCAGAAATAGATTTATGTGGACATGCTACTTTGGGAACGGCTTATGTTATTTCTAATTACGTTGATGTTGGAATTGAAGAAATGTTGTTTAATACTGCCAGTGGAATACTTAAGGTTAAGCGCAGAGGTGATTTATATGAGATGGATCTTCCTCTGAGAGAACCAGAAAGGATAGAACTGTCAAAAGGTGTGATTTCGGAAATTATTGGTGTAGAACCAGTTGAATTGTATTTGTCAAGAGATTTGTTTGTTGTACTTAAAACAGAAGAACAAGTACAAAAATTGGCTCCGAATTTTTCTAGGATGAAAAAATTAGACAAAGGTTTGGGAGTTATTGTTACAGCCAGGGGCATTGATGTAGATTTTGTATCAAGATGTTTTTATCCAAAGCTGGGAGTAAATGAGGATCCTGTAACCGGGTCGGCGCACAGCAATTTAGTACCATTTTGGTGGAAAAGGTTGAATAAAAGTGTAATGATAGCTAAACAATTATCAGAAAGAGGCGGCACACTGTACTGTGAAATAGCTGGCAGGAGGGTTAAGGTAAGCGGAAAAGCCGTACCATATATGAAAGGAAGCATTATAATATAATTTTTTTGCAAATGTTATGAGGATGCTCAGTTTATTGCTCTAATTTCCTCTATGAGCATGTGATAGAATAAAAGTGTATTATATTATTTTTTATAACAGGACGTGAAAAGATATGCTGGAAATAATTATTTGTGATGACAATTCAGCTTACAGAGATAAAATAAAGCAAATTGTTGAAAATACTATTATAAGAGAAAGTATGGATCTTAAGATATCCTTGTGTACAAAAAATCCAGAAAAAATAATTGAATACATTAAAAAGTATCATATTACAGGGATTTACTTTTTAGATGTGGATTTGAAAAGCAGTATGAATGGTATAAAATTAGGCGAAAAAATAAGAAATTTAGATCCCAGGGGTTTTATAATATTTACCACTATTCATATGGAAATGAGTTACATGGTATTTAAATATAAAGTGGAAGCTATGGATTATGTAGCAAAAGACGAAAGTGATTTTAAACAAAGAGTAAATAGTTGTCTTATAAAGGCGTACAATACTTATTACAGTGATAATTTCAAAGAGAATTACATTTCAATAAATGAAGATTCCAGGATAATAAATGTAAGATTATGTGACATTCTGTTTATTGAAACCAGTGGTACGGCACATAAAATAAGGATACATGAGGAAAACAGGCAGATAGAATTTTACGGAAATCTAAAGAATATACAAAAAAAGCTTAACTTGAATTTCTACAGATGTCATAAATCCTATATTGTAAACAAAGACAAAATTAAAGAAATAGATATGAAAAACAATAGAATAATTATGATAAATGGAGAAGAATGTTATGTTTCCTTCAGATATAAAAAGGGACTTGTATCATGATAATAAAAAAATTTCCCATGAGCAGGCTTTTTACAGATCTTATTTTGCCACCGCTGCCTACAAGTATACTGTGCTGCATTTCAATATACATATTATTTAAAGATAAAGTTGATATAAAAGATATAACAAAATATTTTTTTATATCTTTTATAATTGGAGTAGTACTCCAAACCGGTTCATACTCCATTGTACTGCCTATTTTTATTATTATTGTTATTGTTGAGTTGAAAAACAGTAAAAATACAAACTGCACAATAGAAGCTCTTATTGTTATTTTTACCATATATTTTATAAGTGTTATGGTAAAAGGTTTTACCGGAGCAAAAGATAATCTGCTTTTAAAAGATTACATTATTGCATATGCATTGGTATTGGTTATGTCATTTTTTATATCAAAACTTAAACTTAAGCTGAAGTTCTCATCACTGAAAACAAGTGGTAAAATAATTTTAATTATGAGTACACCTATAGCTTTAAGTATTCTGCTCATATATCCATATGTAAATTCAGCGGATTACAGAATATTTCCTTTTGTAATAGACTGGTATATTCCAAGTGTTATTCCTCTCTTTTCTACTGTATTTATACTTGTGGTAATTTATAATTATGAAAAAAGTTTAAAAGTCCAGATAGGTTTAAAAAGAGAAATTCAGGAGAAATATGAAATAGAGGAATATGCAAGTATGGTGGAGGAAATGTATAGTCAGACCAGAATGTTCAAGCATGACTATATAAATATGCTTACACCTCTTAAAGAATATATAGATAATGGAGATGTTAAGGGACTTAAGGAATTTTTTTATGAGAATGTCATCCATATGGATCAAAATATAAAGTGGGACAACAGTAATATAGATAAACTGAAATATATTAAAATTTCCGGATTGAAGGCCCTGCTGTCAACAAAACTTATAAAGGCATTATCTATGAATGTGGAAATAAAAGTGGAAATAGTGGAGAATATTTTTAATATATCTATGAATACAATGGAACTGTGCAGAATAATTGGAATACTCATGGATAATGCTGTTGAATCAGCTGTAAAATGTGATGATCCAAAACTTTATTTCTGTATTTTAAGTAAAGGAGAGTATATTATTGCTGCAGTAAACAATAATTTTTGTGGTGAAAAACCTGAAGTTCATAAAATATATGAAAAAGGGTTTTCTACAAAAGGTGAAGGCAGAGGGTTGGGACTGTATACGTTAAAGAAAATTATTGATGAAAAGTATGACAATGTGTTTATAAATACATCTGTTGAAGGCAATATGTTCATACAGGAGCTTTGGATTAAAAATTTATTTTCATAAACGTGGACTTTTTCATCATAATAGTAAAGCAGAATGGTATTTATGAATGTATAAAAGTTGTTTAGGAAATGTGAAGATAAAATAGATGATAAGACTGGTAATATTTAATCAGAAACCTTTAAATTTAGGTTTCTGGTTTTTTATTTTATATAAAAATTTTAAAAGGGGAGAAAAAATTGAAGTCTATATTGGAAGTAAAGAATTTAAGTAAATATTATAAACATAAAATGGTTCTGAAAAACATTAATATGAAAGTATTCAAAGGGGACATATATGGATTTATAGGCCCCAATGGAGCAGGAAAGACCACTACAATAAAGATTATATTGGGACTTATTAAGCCATGGAAAGGTGAAATCCATATTGAGGGGAATAATACTTCCAACATAGGTGCCATGATAGATTATCCAAGCTTTTACAACAATTTATCCGGATACAGAAATCTGAAATTATATACAAATGTATTAAACCTTCCTGATGAAAGGATTATGGAAGTTTTGAAAATGGTGGATTTGACAGAATATAGGAATAAAAAGGCAGGTAATTATTCAATGGGAATGAAACAGAGACTTGCAGTAGCAAGGGCGTTTTTGACCAAGCCTCAAATTGCAATACTGGATGAACCAACCAATGGACTTGATCCGGAAGGAGTAAAGACAATGAGAGATTTAGTAAAAAAATTGGCCAGGGAAAATAATACAACATTCATATATTGCTCCCATATCTTAAATGAAGTTCAAAATTTGTGCAACAGAGTGGCTCTCATAAATAAAGGATGTATAGTAGCTGAAGATTCCATGGAAAGTTTATTGGACAACAGCAGGGAAAAGTACACTATAATTACAGTGGAAAAAGATAAGTTGAAGCATATCTTATGTCACGTGTCCTTAAAAATAAGGGATATTGAAAATGGAATTTGCGTGGAAATCAATAAAGGGGATTTTAAATTTATAAATAAGCTCATAGCTGATAATAATATTGAAGTTCAGGATATTTATAAAAAGAGCAGTTCCCTGGAGGATTATTTTATGAAAGAGGTAGTAGATCAATATGATAAAAAATGAATTTATAAAATTTTTTACTCCTTTTAAAATGTGTTTGTACGGAGGGGTTATAATTACATTTATCTTAATGGATGATGTTATATTTGCAGGTAGTTCCTTTATTGGTACAACTTATTATGATTTCTTGAAAAGCAATATGGAAATGCTGGTGTTTGTTATGCCAATAATATTGGCGCCTGTAGTTTCCGATATCTTTACTGGTGATTATGAAAGCGGATGCATGAAATTTTTTATTATCTTTAAAAATAGGAAAAGTGTATTTTTCAGCAAGATAATTGCATTGATTTTTATAACTGCTGCAATGATGGTTTTTACTTTTTCTCTTTTGTGCTTGATTTATATAATCGAAGACGGTGGACAAATAGATGTAGTACAGGTTTTGAAAATGGTTTCCATGTTTTTAGCAGCATTAATGCCTGTTTTACTTATATATGTAATGATTTCAATACTATGTAAAAACAGCAGTATTATATCACTGTTGGTTTTTCTAATCGTAATAATGTCGGATTTCATACCGAAAGTAGCGGGAGATGTAACTCCAAGAAGGTTCTTATGGCAATGTGTCATCAAAGGACAAATTGATGGGAATTCAATTATTTTGTTTTTGATTTATATATCAGTTTTTTTGTTTGTGGATTTAAAGCTTTTCGAAGGAAAGGAGATACTATGCTGACATTGAAGTTCTTGAAAAATGAAATCATAAAGATGATACACTCAAAAAAAGTTTATATACTGCTGCTGTTTGTAACCTTTATGGTGGCGGCTATATGTTATATGATTTATGTGGAAAAAATCAATATAATGAATGATGTCCCAAAGACAAGGCAATACAGCAGGCAGATTAGGATGGACATATTAAATATGAACAGTGTAATATTTTTAAAACAGTTCAGTACGGAATTTATATTCAGGACAGTTGTACCTTATTTTGTATTTTTTGTGGTGGTGTTTTCCGTAGGCATTTTTGGCGAAGATTTTTTTAGCGGAAACATGAAATACTTTGCAAGGCTGGATGAAAGCCATAATAATATTTTTAGAGCCAAAATACTTTGCCTGGTTGTGTACTCGGTTTTTATTGTATTTGTAAATATCTTTATAGGATTCATAATAAGTTCTATTATATTTAAGATAAGCTTTCAGGGCATTTGCAGAATACTTCTGATTTACTTAAGTGCTGTTATTCCTGTGACGTCTTTCGGACTTATAATAGGAATATTATCCATGTTTATAAAAAATAAAAATATCAGTATTACCATAGGTATTGCGGCTGCAATATTTTTAACTGTTTCCGACAGATTGACAGTTACAAGTAGTTTTTCTCCTATAGGAGTGCTGGGACTTATGGAAAAGGTGAGAGCTGATAATATATGTTTAAGCTCTTTGCTCAGGTCAAATGCTACATCAATTATTTATTTAGCAGCAGGCTATTTTATAGGAAAGAGAGTTTTTGAAAAAAGAGAATTTTAAATGCAATAACCGATTTCACCCGGGGATTTAATACTATTAAATTTAACTTGCAGTAGTTAACTATGAATCCATTGATATTTCAACTGCAGCCGTATCAAAATGGGAAAGTGGAAATTCATATCCCCATATAACACTTCTTCCATGAAATAATCCCATTTATTCTCCTATTTTTTCACTTAAAAATGTTGATCCCAAAATAAGAATACCTCCAATTATTTGAATTGGTATCATGGTTTCTCCCAGGAATATTGAGGAAATAAATAGGGCTGAAACAGGATCGATATAGCTTAAAATTGCTATGGATTGTCCACTTAGTTCTTTCACTGAAGAAAAATACAGTAAATAGGCAATACCTGTATGTACAATGCCTACTATAAGTATAAAAAGCCAAGCCTTGTGACTTATGGCAGCTGTATTGAGATTATTTTTATAAATTGTGCTTAATAAAAGTACCATAGCTGCCATTATAAGCTGAATTAATGTAGTTTCAAAACCGGATAAATTTTTAATGAACTTATTCATTAAAATTACGCTGGCATATAATACTGCTCCCAGAAGCCCATATATTATTCCTTTTAGATGATTATATGATCCTGCGGTATTGGAGCCTGTATTCAGTATTAAGAATAATCCTGCCATTGCTATAATAACACAGCTGATTTTGGTTGCTGTAAGCTTTTCTTTAAGAAATATGGGTGATAATAGTATTACAAATATGGGAGCAAAATAATAACTGAGTGTTGCATTGGGTATAGTAGTGTATTTATATGCCTGAAATAAGAAAATCCAGTTCAATCCCAAGGCCATACCAGACATTATAAGCAATAGAAGATTTGCTTTTATTGACCTAAAAGATATTTTTTCACTTTTAATAAAGAAGACACAAATTAAAAATAAACTTCCAATAGAAGCTCTGAAAAAAGCCAGTTCAGCAGATGGTAAATTTATATTTTTTACAAATACACCAATACTTCCAAATATGAGCATGGATATGATAATATTAAGTTTAGCATTCATATTGAAACCTCCCTAAAATTGCACCTGATGCCTAATGATGAATATATTACCTGGGCTGCCCATTGAATTTATTTCAATATAATCCCCCTTCTGTTGACATGGAGACAGCTGCAGCATATAAGATGATAATATCAAATATAAGTAGATAATTCAATTATGGGAAATCCATATGAAACAGAAATGAATAGGAATAAAAGAAGTTGATGAGGGGGAGAGGTTCTTAAAGATATTGCCCTGGATTATATTTATAGTATTATAGTGATATAATAGTAAGTGAATTAAATTAGCAAATGGATGATTGTTTGCAATTTAATATTAAAATATATATAAACGAGGAGAGATGATATGGGTATCACAGTTAAAAATACCATAAAGAAATTTAAGCCAGAAATATCTGATTATGTAACTAAGAAATTATCAAAGCTGGATTCTAAATGTTATCTGCAGAGAAAACAATCTGATTATAAATTCAATATACATCAGAAAGAAAACAAGAAGCTGAATTTGCCCACAGCTGAAGGAAAACCTTGTATGAGAGCCTATGTATATGGAAATCTTATGTTTACCGAGGACAATGTTTATTTGTCGGACAGATGTATAAGCAATTCAGAGGCATTGGAACATGAAAGCTATAGGGCTATTTATGAAACTCAATATAATAAATTTATAAAACAACTGGAAAGCATGGACAATGAGGAAGACAAACAAAGGTTTAAAGAGGAAAATATGATTGTAAATGATGAAGATGATATGAAAGGAATAAAAATTACAGATGAAAATGTTGATGAAATAGTGAATAGTATACTTGATAATTTACTGCCATTTTCTCCTGAATATATTAAAATGTTTTTGGAATACAAATAGTTCTGGCAGAATATAAGCAGGTGTTAATAAAATTAGTCATTCTAACAGGATGCCTTTTTTTATTGCAAAACTTTAATGCATTATAATAATATAAAATCATGATATTATTGTGGATAACATATATAATTATAATCTAAATTAAAATTAGAAAGAAGGGTAAAATTCGACGAAAATTATACAAGTTTTTCAGAAGAATTAACCCATATATTTAATAAGCATTACAATAATGTCAGGCTGTTATTTGCACAAGAAATTTGCACTTATATCGGAGAAATATTTAATTTTAAAAAATGATTGCAAATCTTAAAACAAGTACTTACATATTAGTAAAAATTATGTTATTATTAAAATAATCTGATATTACTATAGGGAAAACAATGAAATGCACATTTTATTTGGGCATCAGGTGTGTATAGAGTTAGTGATGCAACCGGCTCTATGCTTATATTCATAAGTGTAGGGTTTTGTTTTACCTAAAAATGGAGAGTGTATATGGATATTTATTATGCTGTTATTATCTTTGTTTTTGGAGCTGTTATAGGGAGTTTCCTGAATGTGTGCATATACAGGATACCCAGGGGAGAGTCCACCGCATATCCTTCTTCCCACTGTACAAACTGTGGGAAGAAAATAAAGTGGCATGATCTGATACCTATAATAAGCTATTTTGTTTTAAAGGGAAAATGCAGATATTGTGGTGAAAAAATATCTATAAGATATCCTCTTATAGAATTTGCAACAGCTCTTTTATATTTAATGCTTTATATTAAAATTGGAATAGGTATTGATTTTATAAAATATGCCATGTTTATGAGCATTTTAATTGTTGTGGGAATGATAGATTTTGATACTACAGATGTTTATTTTAAGACAACAGCAGCTGGTTTTGCTGCTGCCCTTATATTTATGGCAGTGTATTGGAATATGGGTTTTGAAATAAGAAGCTTCATATTTGGAGGAGTATTCAGCGGGATATTTTTTGCAATTATCATACTTATAACAAAAGGCGGAATGGGATGGGGAGACATGGAAATCTGCGTTTTTTGCGGATTGTTCCTGGGGTTTAAACTGACTTTGGTGATGATGTTTTTATCCTTTGTTTTAGGTGCAGCTGTGGGAATAATTCTTATCCTGTCAGGCAAAAAATCAAGGAAGGATTACATACCCTTTGGACCTTTTATTTCACTGGCTTCAATTATAACCGTATTTTTAGGTGAAACCATATTAAATCTTTACCTGTAAAAATTTATAGTTTTATTTTGATTTAGTAAAATACGGTATTTTATATGACTGTTATTCCAAATAAACCGACTATTCTAAATTGACAAAAAAATTTAACATAGTATAATTAGATAAAAGTTAATAGATCACTTGTATAAGCTCATAATGAGGTTGAGCGTTTCTACCAGCTACCGTAAATAGTTGATTATAAGTATATTTAGAAATAGGTATAATATAATTATTTTTCGGCAGCTGGCTTTTTTGTACCTTTTTCTAAATGGTAAAGGAGAGTATTAATGAAAGATAAGAGAAAAAAACAAAGGGCTGCAATTGGAAAGGAAAAAGCAGATATTGTATTAAAAGGAGGCAATATAGTTAATGTATTTACCGAAGAGATAATAGAGAATGATGTGGCTATTGTAGAAGATACCATTGTGGGAATTGGAAAGTATGAGGGAAAAAGAGAGATTGATTGTACAGGCAAATATATTGTCCCAGGGTTTATTGATGCTCACATGCATATGGAATCCACCATGGTTATGCCTCAGGAGCTGTCAAAGGTGATCCTCAAATGGGGAACTACTACATTGATTGCAGATCCTCATGAATTGGTTAATGTAAAAGGTGAAAAGGCATTGGATTTTTTAATGGATGCAACAGAGCATGTACCATTGAATATATATATAATGATACCCTCATCTGTACCGGCTACAAAATTTGATACCAATGGAGCAGGCAAATTTCTTGCGGAAAATATGAAAAAGTATAAAGATAACCCAAGAGTTCTTGGACTGGGGGAAGTTATGTGTTTTCATGATGTAATAGAGAATAAAAAGGAAATAATGGATAAGATCGCTTTATTTGAAGACAAGATTATAGATGGACACGCACCGGGAATAACAGGAAAAGAAGTACAATCCTATCGCCTGGCAGGTATTGACAACGATCATGAATGTGTTGCCTTTAATGAGGTAGTGGAGAAAATGAGAGCTGGGTTTTACATTTTGATTAGAGAAGGCAGCGGAGCTAAAAACTTAGAGGCTATTGTAAAGGGAATTCTTCGTGAAAAACTTCCTTTTGAACAATGTATGTTTTGTACTGATGACAAACATTTGGATGACATTGAAAGAGAAGGGCACATCAGTTACAATGTAAAAAAAGCTATTGAACTGGGAGTACCTCCTGTTAAAGCAGTTAAAATGGCCACTTATTATCCTGCCAGATTTTACAGGCTTAAAAATCATGGAGCTGTTGCTGCGGGTTATAGGGCGGATATTGTAGTTCTAAAGGATCTAAAACAGATAAAAATAGACTTTGTTCTAAAATCTGGACATATTATAGATGACAATTACCTATCTTTATTTCAATATGAAGTTAAAGAGACAGAGATGTTGAATACAGTTATTTTTAAACCTATAACTGAAGAAAAATTAGTATTAAAAAGGGGAAAGAAAAATCATGTAATGGAAATTGTAAAAGAACAATTGACAACGGAACATCTTTTTGAAGAAATTCCTGGCAAGGGAGATGTCTTTATACCAAATAGGGAATATACCAAACTCTGTGTGGTGGAGCGCCATGGAAAAACTGACCATGTAGCTGTAGCTCCATTAAAGGGATTTGGAATAGAAAATGGAGCAATTGCAACTACAGTATCCCATGATTCTCATAATATTATAGCTGCAGGTGATAATGATAGAGATATTATGATGGCAGTGAATTATTTAAGAAAATTGCAGGGAGGATATGTCATTGCCTCCAATGGAAAAGTAATTGAAAGCCTTCCTCTTCCTATTGGAGGGTTAATTAGCAATTTATCAAGCAGTGAAGTGCAAAAAAACACAAAAAAGATGATTGACATTGCCAGAAAAATGGGAGTAAATTCTGGAATCGATCCTTTTATCACATTGTCTTTTATGGCACTTCCCGTTATTCCCAAAATTCGTCTTACAGATAAAGGGCTGCTTGATGTGGAGAAAATTCAACTGATAAAGCAGGATTAGCAGTTAGATTTGTATTTCAAAGCTTTACATTTTTAATTTTCAGAAGTATTTTTTATTATACATCATAAATATTATGTAAATTAAAAACAAATGTAAACAAAAAACCCTGAACAATAATCCAAGGTTTCTAAAAGCGGAATAATACTTTATAATAGAGATATTAAATTTTATTTTTTATACATTGTATGCAGTTATAAAATTAAAGTTGCAAATTAAATATAAAAATGTTTTGGAGGAGATATTATGACATTCAATACCTTATATAATCCATATAAAACAACAAGACAGGCCTCTTATGGGAAAAATGGAATGGTAGCCACATCTCAGTCTTTTGCAGCAGAAGCCGGATTTGACATTTTAAAAAATGGAGGAAATGCAGTAGACGCTGCCATTGCTGCAGCAGCTGCCTTAACAGTATGTGAGCCAACTTCCAATGGGATTGGAGGAGATGCTTTTGCAATAGTGTACCATAATGGAAAACTTTATGGATTAAATTCCAGCGGACCATCGCCAAAAGGTATATCCATAGATATTTTAAAAAATAAGGGGTATAAGGAGATGCCGAGGTTTGGCTGGGCTCCTGTAAATGTTCCGGGGATTCCTGCTGCCTGGTCGGAACTTTGGAAAAAATTTGGAAGACTTCCCTTTGAAAAGCTTTTAGAACCTGCTGTAAGATATGCAGAAAGCGGGTATCCCGTCACACCTACTGTGGGATGTCTTTGGGAAAAATCATACAGGGAATTTAAACAAAATTTAAAGGACAATAAATTTAAATATTGGTTTCAAACTTTTGCACCTAGGGGAAGAGCGCCTAAAACAGGAGAAATAGTAACCTTAAAGGACCATGCAGAAACATTGAAAATTATAGCTGAAACTGTAGGGGAAGCCTTTTACAGGGGAGAGCTGGCCGAAAAGATAGACAAGTTTTCAAGGGATACCGGCGGATACATAAGAAAAGAAGATTTGGAAAAATACAGGCCTCAGTGGGTAAAGCCCATAAGCATTAATTACAGGGGATACGATGTATATGAAATACCTCCCAATGGTCAGGGTATAACTGCTTTAATGGCATTGAACATATTAAAGGGATTTGAATTTAGGGAAAGGGATTCTGCAGACAGATACCATAAGCAGATGGAAGCAGTAAAATTGGCTTTTGAAGATTCCTTAAAATATGTTACTGATGCAGAAAAGATGAAAATCAATTTAGAGGATTTATTATCGGAATCTTATGCAGAAGAAAGACGAAAGAAAATAGGAGAAACTGCTTTTATGCCTCAAGTGGATAAAAGTATGAAGGGAGGTACCGTTTACCTTGCCACTGCAGATGGTGAGGGAAACATGGTATCTTATATACAGAGCAACTACATGGGATTTGGTTCAGGATTAGTTGTGCCAGGGACAGGCATTGCCCTGCACAACAGGGGAAATAGTTTTTCATTTAATTCTGAACATATAAACGCCCTGGAGCCTGAAAAGAAACCTTATCATACCATAATTCCCGGATTTCTAATGAAAAATAATAACCCAGTGGGTCCCTTTGGAGTTATGGGAGCATTTATGCAGCCTCAGGGACATGTTCAGGTTTTGATGAATTCTATTGATTTTGGACTAAATCCCCAGGCGGCATTGGATGCACCCAGGTGGCTCTGGACTTATGGAAGGGATATAAGCCTTGAACAGCAGTTTCCTTCTTATTTGGCAGCAGAGCTGTATGCAAGGGGTCATAATGTAAATTATGACATTGATACCGGTGTATTTGGAAGAGGACAGATAATATGGAAAAATGAAAATGGAGTTTTGGTTGGTGGAACAGACTGGAGAAGTGATGGCACTGTATATTCCTGGTAGGGATAATATAGACAGTGGAAAACTCTCATCCTATTTGTAATTATTATTGAACATATTAATAAAGCATTTACGAAATTGAAGGTTATAAGTTAACTCAGGATGGACATATACATAGAGCTGATACTATCCATTATCTATGATAAAGACCTCATCTGAAAAAGGTGAGGCCTTTTAACTCTATTCAAATTATCTATAATATGAATCAAGTTAACGAGAAAATAGTGTTGCTTTTTAATTGTTCTCCATTGCTTTTTCGATACCTGAACTATTGAAAATGGTATAAATGCTGGCAATTCTGGTAACTTGCTTTATATTTTCAAATGTTGATATTAAAAGATTCTTAAAGCTAAAAAAATATAAATAGATATAAGGCTAAAACTATTTGACTAAGTCAACCAGTTTGCTTATAATTATTTTTATGAGAATAAATAAACTAGTTTGGAGTGATTTTATGAAAAGCAGAAACTTAAACACAATATCAGAGGTAAGAATTTTTAGTCGATTTTATACAAATATATTGGGACTTTTAAATCAAGGTATACTAGATAGTTCATATTCATTAACAGAAGCTCGTATACTTTTTGAGATTAATAAAACTAAAGAGTGTACTGCCAATATTTTAATTGATAAATTAAATATTGACAAGGGATATTTAAGCAGGATATTAAATCGCTTTAAATCGGATGAATTGATTACTAAGGAAAAATGCTCTGGGGATGGGCGCTTGAATTTCCTTGAATTGACAGAAAACGGTAGGAATGTCCTATCAAATCTTTCAAAAAGATCTGATAAACAAATTTCTAACCTAATAGATCACTTAGATGAAAGTGAAAAGAAAAGTTTAATTAATTCAATGGAATGTATTATGAAATTACTGTCTTATGGTAAAAGAGCTTTCAATATTAGATCATACAGGGAAACTGATATAAAATATATTATTGAAAAACATAGAGAGTTATATGAAGAGGAATTTGGATTTGGTAACATATTTGGAGATTATGTTGAAAAATATTTAATTGAATTTCATAAAAATCATAATCCAGATTTAGAAAATATATGGATTGCAGAAAAAAATAATGAATTTGTAGGTGTAATAGCTATAGCTGCAGATAAAACAGATCCTTATTTGGCACAGCTTAGATGGTTCCTAATTGCCACAAATGAAAGAAATAATGGATTAGGTCATATGCTCCTGGATACGGCAATTAATTTTTGTAAAGAGAAGAATTATAAGCATATTTTTTTATGGACTGCTGATGTACTCAAAACAGCCCGTTATCTTTATGGAAATTATGGATTTAAGCTAACTGAATCAGCTGATAATACTACGTGGACTGACCATTTAATTAAAGAAGAACGTTGGGACCTATATATATAATCATTTGCCTTTTATATTAAATAAGATGATGCTAAAAATAATAATGGTTCTACCAATGAAAGTGCCTATATTTGGAATCTCTTTCAGCATTATAAATCCTAATACTGTGGAAAGCAGCGATGTAACCAACATGAAATTGGTTACTTCGCTTGCCTTTTCTGCCAGAAGCATAGCCTTTCCCCAGAGAAAATAGGCCATTGCACTGGGCATTGCGCCAAGATATAGAACTGATAGAATTTGACCCGGTCCGGCAGTCATCATCTGAACTGCTCCTTGAAATGAGAAAACTGCCAGCAGGATGGTACTGCAGACCATACTGTATGTAACAATTTCTAAAGCCGTATAACCATCCCAGTACGGCAGAGGACTTGTGTCAGGAAACTTTTACGAAGGCATGGCAAAAAATTGATACATTAAAAAATCCCAATGCAATTAAGGCCTGGTTGAGAAAAATATGTTTTAATAATTTCCTGGTGAATGAAAGGAAAAAAGGTAACAGTGTACAAAGGCCCTTTAATGATGAAATTCAAGAACTTGAAAAAGAAGGGGAGTTTTATATAAATTCATGTCCAAGACCTGAAGATCAAGTAATTGTAAGGGAATCAGTCATTAAAATGCAAAATGGATGTTTTCTGGCAATGGTTAGATATCTGACGTTGAATAAGAGAATAACTTTTTCTCTTATTGATATGTTTGGATTATCTCTCCAAGAGGTATCACAAATATTGAATATATCAAAGAGTGCCGTGAAGGGACTTCTCTATCGTGTTCATATGAATCTTGATTTTTTTTTCAGGATCATTGCAGTATTTTAGATGTAGAGAATCCATGCAGATGTGAAGCATGGATTGAATTTTACAGCAGGAGGCAGACGCTGCAAGATAAGGTACAAACAGTTAAGACATTGAATTACAAAAAATCAGGTTATGTTTTTAATAAATATACATTCAATAAAATAAATGTGGAATGAAAGGCGAGTTAGGCTTGCTGAATTAATATAATCAGTAAAAAATACACAGACAGAATTACTATCCATATACTATAATTGCTATTTTAAGTCTTTGATTTGTTTTTTAAGATCTTTAATTTGGTCCTGTTTTTCCCTTAAAGATTCAAGGCTTTCTTGTTGTGCTGCAATGACAAGTATGTCAGCTGCAACGGCAGTTAAAAAATTACCCAATACATTATTGTCATCAGCTGATTTTCCTTCCGTAAGTTGAAATGCCACCAAATTTGCTAAGAGGGATAATTCTTCAGGTGTTATTGAGCCAAAAGTTGACATTATAATTCACCTCAAAATTAGTATATTAAAGCATTTAAATATAGGTACATTTAATTTAAAGAAAAGACCAGGGATAAACTTCCCTGGAAAAGTAATATAGAAACTAATAATGGATACTTATTTCATGATGTTTACAAATAGTGTATTAATATATCAGCAGCATTTAAACAGGTAATGCAGCATTTTATATTTTTACATTTACTTCTGACTTAAAATACCACTTTGAAAATGTTATCAATATTGGAATTGAGATATTGCTGAATAGAGTAATTAGTGTATAATAGGAACTCATTGATATATTTTTTAGAAGTATAATTCCAACAACGGCTTGGATCATATTACTGTAAGAAGTCTCCATATAAATTTATGCTTTTTATCATTTTTGGTTTGCCTAGGGCTATTTTTCAAATAACTTTCTTCCACTATAACCTGTATCAAGGATATTTTAGAAAACAGGGAAAGAAAAAATATAAGAGATACAAGTAAGCTAGTGACTATGGGGTATAAAAAATAAAAAATAATGTATCATTGTGTTTGTAGGCAGTAAGTCCGCCGCATTTATCACATAAAATGGAAGCATCAATTTTTCCACCGCACATAACTTTAAAAGTTTCAAAAAGTCCTGAAAAATTGTACTTTCCAGGGAAACCACAATTTGAAATCAATTTATTTTCCTCCATAATTATAAATTTTTAAAGGTTTCCAAAGTTTCTTCACACCATTTTATTTTTGCTTCTTCAATATATTTTCCCAAGGTAACAGTTGATTTCCAAAGAGCTAGATTTTTCTTATTTGATTTTAATTCAACGGCTTCAAAGGCATCTTTAATTCTAGAATATTGTTTTAGAGCGTTTTCACAGTTTTCTTTCATTGCTTCTATTTTTCCCAATATATTGTTTAAAGGTATATTTCCTGAAAGAAATATTTTTAGAAGAAATTCTGAACGATTAGGTGAATCTTCAACTGGAAGCATAAGCCAGTTTTCAAGTTCGGTTTTGTCTCTATCAGTAATTGAATACACATTTCGGCTTGAATTTCCACGTGCTTATTCAACCTTTTTTGTTACAAGACCTCCCTCCTCATATATCACTATGATATATTATGTTACAGTGATATATAAGATCAACTAGATTTAATTAAAAAAGGTGGCTATTCATATGCTCATTTTCTATGATATACTCTATATGTAGTAGATAATGCCATCTCATTAAATATGTGGGAAGTCAATAGAATGGCTGAGGATTTCGAAAAAAATAATTGGTTCGTGTAATGATTTGACAAATCTAAAATTTATGAGAGAGGACACTAACATATATGAATTTTAAAAGAACAAATCTAATTATATCGCTTATGTTGGCCATGTTTTTAGCGGCGGTTGAGGGAACGATTGTCACCATGGCTACACCTACTATTGCAAAGGATTTGCATGGGTTTGAAATTATCAGCATGGTTTTTTCAGTATATTTATTAACTTCTGCAATATCTACACCTATCTATGGCAAACTTGCAGATTTGTACGGCAGAAAAAATATCCTTTCAATGGGGATCATCATATTTTTGCTTGGAAGTTTTTTGTGTGGATTGTCACAGAGTATGGCCATGTTAATTACATTTCGTGCTGTTCAGGGGCTGGGTGCTGGTTCGATATTCACCGTCTCATATACCATCATTGGAGACGCTTTTAATATTGAGGAAAGATCCAAGATTCAAGGTGGGCTGAATACAGTATGGGGAATTGCAAGTCTTGCGGGTCCGTTTTTAGGAGGATTTTTAATTGATACGTTGTCCTGGCACTGGATATTTTTTATTAATATTCCCTTTGGACTGCTGTCGATCATTCTGCTGCAGGGATCTTTAAAGGAAACTTATGAGAAGAAAAAACACTGCATCGATTATATTGGAACTATTACTTTATCGCTGGCTATGATTGTATTTTTAAGTATTTTTTTATTCAATCAGAACTCAGTTTCCAATCCTCATATATTTACAGTAATTGCAGTATTAATAACAGGCATATTGCTGGTGATATTCTATAAGGTGGAAAAAAAGGCAAAGGAGCCAATAATGCCTTTCGATATATTTACAAAGACAAGTATCATTGTAAACCTGATATCCTTTCTGGTTTATGCCATACTAATGGGCGTAGACGTTTACCTGCCCATATTCCTGCAAAACATTCAGGGATATCGTCCAATTGCGGCAGGCTTGGCGATGATGCCGATGTCGGTTTCCTGGCTTATTACTTCACTTATCCTGGGGAAACTCCTGAGCAAATATGGAGAAAAGGATGTAACAGTGGCGTCCAATGTCCTTTTATTGATCAGCACATTATTGCTGTCTACTTTAAGTATAGATTCCCACATACTGCTGGTGATACTATATGGTTTCATCATTGGTATAGGATTTAGCGGAGCTAGCACAACCTTGACCATTGTCATCCAGGATTCCGTGAACTATAACAAAAGGGGAGTTGCTGTTGCAGCCAATACATTGCTCAGGACACTGGGACAAACCATTGGCATCAGTGTCTTTGGGAATATCTTCAACCTATATATAACAAAATATTTTGTTGGGCAAGGAATAAAAGGCATAAATCCAAGCAACCTATATCAATCTTCTGAATATCATACTGCTCTCTCTGCAGAGCAAATAAAACTTTCATTAAACAGTTCCATGCATATTCTGTTTATTGCTTTTATTTTCATCTCCTGTTTGTCTTTGGTTTTATCAATTGTAATGCCTAAAATAAGAGGAGAGAATAAGGTCAAAGAAGGTTAAGCTAAGCCGGGATAGTTCACATTAAGTCCTCCCATTGCCAGCCCTAATAAAAATCGAAGACCCATCAGCTGCCAGGGGTTTTTTACAAAGGCCTGCGGTATAAAGATTATTCCTGCCACTACAAGTGCAACTAATATAATTTTCTGTGCTACGATCTTATCAGAAAGTTTTCCCAGTCTTGGAGCCGCAATTATATTTGCTAATCCTGATGCTGAGAATGTTATTCCAGCTAACAGAGCAACATGGCTTGTATTATGAGATAACTGAGCAATGTACACTGTTATGATTGGTTCTACAGAATATAATGCTAGAGTTACTATAAAAGAGATCACAAACATTATTATAGTTAAACTTTTATTTGGAACAATACTCCATAGGCGCAATTTGACTCATTCCTATACTGGTTACAAACATTCCAAACCAACTAAAAGCAGGGTTTTAAGGAGTTTGCTGCATGGTTTTATCTCCTTGAATTTTCTCGGATATTTCCAAAATCCAGTAAGTTCAGAAGACAGTTTTCAACTGATGATAGATGATTTTATTTTGTCAGTTTCAAGAAATTATTAGATAGTGGTTTTTATTTAATTTTTGCAAGACGTATCAACTGTTGATGGGCCTTTTTTATCTTTTTTTGAAAGAATATAATATTTTCCAGGAAATACTTGTTGAATGTTAAAAATAATCATATAATAATTACTAAACTATCAATTCAACTTTGCCCAGTAATGAAAATAAAGGAAAGGGTTTGGAGCTAAAACCATTTACAGCTCCACCTTCCGGATGTAATGGGTGTTGGAAATATAATGTATAAACAGTATTGTATATAGAAACAGCTTATCAGTTCAATACGCCAAGCTGTTTCCATTATATCCATTCCATGTGCTTTTTCAAATTCTGTGTTGTAAGATATGGATCATCCGAGCACATTACAGGAGACATTACTGCAGCACCACAGACGTCAGTACTGAGTAGTTTGTCTATATTGCCTTCATTTATGCCGCCGATGGCTATAACAGGTATTGAAACATTACTCAGTACATCTTTTAAAAATGAAATTCCTCTGGGTTTTAAGCCTTTTTTACAATCCGTTTTGAAAACATGTCCTGCCAGAAGATAATCTGCCCCTTTTTTTTCTGCATTTATCGCTTCTAAAGTACTGTGAACAGACACTCCCAAAATGCCATTGAAATTGAGATATCCTTTCATATAATCCGTATAACTTGTGTGAAATCTTCCCGAATTTACCTTTAAAGCAGTTTCCATACTGCCGTTTATTATACTACATCATAAAAAGTCATTTTTACACCTCCTTTTAAAAGTAATTTAAATTGATATTTTAGTCTTCATCCCTCAAAATGTTTATATTTTTGCCCTCTATGACCTTGTTCATGTTTCTTACGGCGCACATCTTCCCACACATGGTACATGTCTTTTTATCTTCAGGCATTGAGCTTTCCCTGTATTTTCTGGCTTTTTCAGGGTCTATTGCTATGTGAAACATCTTTTCCCAGTCAAGCTCTCTTCTAGCTTCAGCCATTTTGTTATCCCAATCTCTTGTATTTTTTATTCCTTTTGCAATATCTGCAGCATGGGCAGCTATTTTGGCAGCTATAATTCCATCTTTCATGTCCTGCAGGTCAGGAAGCCTGAGGTGTTCAGCAGGAGTTACATAGCAGAGAAAATTCGCTCCATAAGTTGCTGCAATGGCGCCGCCTATGGCACTTGTTATATGGTCATATCCAGGTGCCACATCTGTTACTATGGGACCCAGTACATAAAAAGGAGCATCATGGCACAATTTTTTTTCAAGCTTCATGTTGGTTTCTATTTCATTAAGTGCCATATGACCGGGGCCCTCTATCATAACCTGTACATTTCTTTTCCAGGCTCTTTTTGCCAGTTCCCCCAGGGTCATAAGTTCTTTTATCTGACTTGGATCCGTAGAATCATCTATACATCCGGGTCTGCATGCATCTCCCAGGCTTATGGTTACGTCATATTTTTCGCATATGTCAAGAATTTTATCAAAATATTCATAGAAGGGATTTTCCCTGTTGTTCAGATTCATCCAGGCATACAGCAGACTGCCTCCTCTTGAGACAAAATTCATAAGCCTTGGATTTCTCTTGAATATCTGTGCGGTTTCCATGTTTATACCGGCATGGATGGTCATAAAGTCAACTCCGTCCTTAGCGTGGGTTTCTATAACTCCAAGGAGTTCTTCAGCAGTTATATCTTTTAATTCCTTATCATAAAAACCAACTGCATCGTACATTGGAACGGTACCTATCATGACAGGGGACATAGCTATTAACTTGTTTCTAAATTCCTGGGTTTTTCCAAAGCAGCTGAGATCCATAATGGCTTCGGCTTTCATGTCTATTGCTTTTTTTACCTTGTCAAGCTCCAGGGTAACATTGCAGCAGTCCTCTGAAATGCCCAGGTTGACATTTACCTTTGTCTTCAGTCCTTTTCCCACCCCCTCTGCACTTAACTTTTTATGATTTTTATTGGCGGGAATGACAGTTTTGCCTTTGGATACAAGATGCATCAGATCTTTTATGTCCATATTTTCTTTTTTGGCTACTGTCCGCATCTCCTCCGTGACTATTTCTTTCCTGGCGGCATCCATCTGGGTTGAATAATTCATTTTATCGCTCTCCTTTTGATTTTTATATTAAAAAACGGGAAGCAAAATGCTTCCCGCAGAGTAAAAACTATAGATGTTTTTAATATAGCGCAAAATTTCCCTACGTTGGCATTATCCAAATCAGGTTATATGGGTAAAAGATATTATCTTACTCTCAGCCCATTGACATGGGCTCCCCTGTAACATTATATTTATTTTTTAAATAAAAAAGAGTGTTTATGAAAACACTCCTTGAATACATACTTTAAATGATTTGCTTCCCTACGGTAGTGTTAACTACGTCAAGTTCAAAGGGTCAGGTTTTACCTTCTCAACCAAATCGGTCCCCCCACAAACAATACTATTTACTTTTATATATATAATAACACTTATTCATATATATGTAAATGCTTTCAAAAAGTGTTTTACTTGTTTTGCACTTTTTAATCAATTCATCAGCTGACTTTGAACACAAGGAGGTCAAATCCTCTATATGAACTTTTTTTGAAGCAGAAGAGTGAGAAAAGATACTTGCCTGAGCTTCAAATTCTTCATCCTGAATCCTTCATCTCAATTCCAAGTAATTTTGTTACAGTGTATTTTTTGCATATTTTTTTGACTGCTTTTTCAATTGCTTTATCAAGAGTTTTAACCTCTTTTTATAAAGCCTTTATGCAGTTAAATGATGCAGCAATTGCAGTATTAAATGGGCTATATAGAGATTTATCAAGTCCATAAGAGTCCCATGCCGCCATTTCTAGAATTTTGGTGGCAGTTATATGAATATTTTTAAAAGAAAGTATTGAAATATTTAAAAAATTTTTATTTTTCAAGAAGGAATAATGAGTTCTTTATAGAATATATTAATATAAGATAAAATAGAATCTAGTTCTATAATGTGGAACTAGGATATCTCTCATATATAATTAAATTATTGTCGGTAAATTTATTTATATTATGAGGACAGGCCTAAATTATTATAAGATGAGGAGAGATAAAAAATGAAAAAGAAAATGACTGTATTGGATTTTCAAAAGTATAAGGATGAGGGAAAAAAGTTTACTTATGTCACGGCATATGATTACACTACAGCATCTATTGTAAACGATAGCGAGTCCGAAGTTATTCTTGTAGGGGATTCTCTTGGTATGGTTATGCTTGGTTATTCGGAAACTACAGGTGTTACAATGGATGATATGGTTCATCATATAAAACCAGTTGTAAAAGGTGCCCCGAATACTTTTGTTGTAGGTGACATGCCTTTTGGATCATATAATGTAAGCTGTGAACAGGCTATTATGAGTGCAAACAGGCTTATGAAAGAAACAGGCTGTGACTGTGTAAAGCTTGAAGGCGGAGTGGAAATGGCGGATAAAATTGAAGCTATTGTAAAAGCGGGAATACCTGTTATGGGGCATATAGGTCTGACTCCCCAGACTTCCAGTCAGCTTGGTGGTTTCAGGGTTCAGGGAGGAACTCCTGAGAGTGCCGTACAGCTGATTGAAGATGCAAAGGTAATAGAAAAAGCCGGTGCATTTTCTATGGTGGTTGAATGTGTTCCAAGTTGTGTTACAAAAGTTTTAAGTGAATCAATAAAAGTTCCAGTACTTGGAATAGGGGCTGGCCCTTACGTTGACTGCCAGGTGCTGGTTACCCAGGATCTTTTGGGGATGTATGGAGATTTTAAACCAAAATTCGTTAAACAATTTGCGCATATCAGGAAGAGTATGGTAGAGGGCTTGAATCAGTTTCATAAGGAAACCCTGGACGGAACTTTTCCTTCACCTGAATACAGCTTTAATGCCAAGGTAGAAGGCTATTAGATCTAAAAACTAATATTCAATTCATATTTATTCTGGATTATGAATTGAAAGGAGGAAATTAGTTAATGAATATTTATATTTTAGCCATCATATTGTATATTGCAGCGCTTATTTTAATAAGTTACGTTGCTTCCAAAAAGGTTAAGGGTGGAAGCGATTTTATGGTAGCCGGAAGAAAGCTTGGTCCCGGGTTGCTGTTTGCAACGCTTATCGGAGGGAATATTGGTGCCGGTTCTACAGTTGGTATCACCGGCCTTGCTTATACATCAGGTATTTCTGCTGTATGGTGGATGATAACTTCTGCCATTGGCAGTGTGGTTCTGGCTTATTTTGTAGGACCTAAGATCTGGGAGCTGTCCACCAAATATAATTTAATGACTTGCGGTGACTTCCTGGATAAAAGATATTCAAAGTATTTCAAAGGCGTATTTTCTACTATGATGTTTGTAGGCACTCTGGCTTTGTTTGCGGCACAATTAATGGGCGTTTCGTGGATATTAAATGTAACCGTCGGCATTCCTAAAACAACCGGAATTATCGTAGGAGCCATAGTTGTAACCGTATACTTTGCATTTGGAGGGCTTGTATCTTCAGCTTACGTTGGAGTGTTGAAATTAGTAGTAGTATTATCCGGATTTATCATTGCTGTGCCTTTTGCGTTGTCTCATGTGGGGGGCCTTGGCGGACTTCAGACTTTGGTTGCAGCCAATTTAAATAATGCGGCCAGTACCACAAAATATTTCAGTTTCTTCGGATTAGGGGCAACAGTGATAATAGGATACTTCTTCATGCTGACACCATCGTTCTTTGTATCTCCGGGTTTGATAGGCATAGTTTATGGTGCAAAAGACAAATCAACTATAAGAAAAGGGACGATGTACAATGCAATAGTACAGTTTTTATTCGCATTCATACCGGCAATAATCGGTATGTGTTCATTTGCAATGTTTCCCCATCTGGCTTCACAGGACTCAGCATTGCCTACTGCTATGATGAAACTGCTGCCTACAGGAATATCAGCTATAGCTCTTGCAGCAGTATTTGCTGCAGAAATCAGTACTGCAGATACAGTACTTTATATGCTCAACGGCTCATTTACAAATGATATCTATAAGACTTTCGTAAATCCAGATCTGTCGGATGAAGGAGTACTTAAGATGAGCAGATGCGTTACATTTGCAGGTGGAGTTATCGGAGTAATACTTGCACTATTTCTTCCTAATATAATAACGGCACTTACAATATTTTATACATTGATGTCGGTGTCACTGACGGCACCATTGCTTTTCGGTATTTTTTCAACAAGGCCAACCGCAGCTACGGCTTCGGTATCGGCGGTATCAGGTGTTGCCCTTACACTTATAATCACGTATATATTCCCTAAATTTAAATTGTTCAAAATATTGAATGCACAGACAACAGGGATCATTCTTTCACTGGTAATAATGGTCATCATGATGTATGTATTTCCGTCTAAAGCATTTAAAAAGGGCAAAAAACAGATAGAACTGGACAACATAGAAATTACTAAAGCAAATTAAAATTGGAGGGATCTAAATGAAATTTGATTATTCCTATGCTGACTACGCTTTCAAAAACGGAAAGGTAATTACAGTTAATGAAAGAGATGAAATGGTTGAGGCTGTGGCAGTGAAAGGTAATAAGATAGTTTATGCAGGAACTGATGAGGGATTGGAGAAAATAATAGACCAGGGCACAAAGGTCATAGATCTGAAGGGCCGTACCTTGATGCCTGGAATTATTGATTCTCATTACCATCCTATCCTTAATGGTTTGCTGGAAGCAAAAACAGATGCGGCAATGATCGATACTCGTAATTGCAGATCAGTTTCAGAAATACTGGATATAATTCGTCAGGCTGTGAAACTGAAAAAGCCGGGACAGTGGATATCTATGATGGGATATGAACCGCTGCTTTTGGAAGAGAAGCGTCCTCCGTCTTTAGAGGAATTGGATTCAGCGGCTCCGGACAACCCTCTTCACTGCATGCATGTGGGCGGACATATTTGCATGTATAATAGTAAGGCATTGGCTTATCTAAACGTATACAAACCGGATGATGCAAAAAAGTATCCTGATGGTGAAGTAGAAGTTGCAGATGGAAAATTAACCGGGCTGGTTCGTGGACATACACATTTTTGGCTGTGGGGTCAAGTAGATTATACTGAAGAAGCGCAAATCAGGGCAGCAATGATTTCCCACCAGCAGCTTTTGGAAGCCGGTATCACTTCAATTCATGATTGCGGGGAATGCGGACCCTCATCTTATCACACCATGCAGAAGCTCTGCCGAGATAAAATCTTTAGAGTACGTTCATACATGATGCTTCACAGTATTTTCGGAAAACCCTATTCTCTTGAGCAAAATGCACACTGGATGGATCTGGGGCTTATGTCAGGTTTAGGAGATGAACATTTTAAAATCGGTACCTGCAAATTCATGATTGACGGAGGCAGCGGAGCACCGTCATGTGCTACCAGAGAACCATACAGCCATGATCCTGAATTAAAAGGTGAAAGAGGCTGGGAGAGAGAAGAAGTTGCAGAGTATATCAAAAAAATAAATAATGCCGAATGTCAAGCTTCTGCTCATGCCATCGGAGATATGGCCGTAGAATTTATGGTGGAAGGGTATGAAAAAGCATTTGAAACTAATCCACGCCCTGACTTAAGGCATAGAATAGAACACTGCACATTAACTGATCAAGATTTGATTGATCGTATGGCAAAAATGAACATTTGTCCCAGTGTAAATGCCGGGTTAGTGGCAGCATTTGGTGCAAATTATGAAAAATTCTATGGAAAAAAAAGAATGAAATATTTCGGAGCTCTTAGGAGTATGCTGGATGCGGGGGTTATGTGCTCTTTACACAGTGATGCACCTTCAGGTCCTTATGGACTGAAGGCAATTGACGGTGCGGTAAACCGTTATGACAGAAATAAAAATATTCAGTGTGACAAAACACAGGCCGTCAGCGTTCTGGAGGCCATCAGATGCTCTACTTATAATGCAGCTTATGCTTCTTTCGAGGAGAAAATTAAGGGCAGCATTGAAGTAGGTAAATTAGCAGATATGATTATTTTATCTAGGGACATCCTATCCATTGATCCAATGGATATTTACAACCTGGATGTTGATATGACCATGATTGACGGCAAGATTGAGTATGTCAGAAGTTAATACTGAAACAGCTGTCAAGCTGAAGGGAATATAAAATTTTAGGCAGGAAAGGCTCCTATGAGTAATAGTGAATTTCCTGTCTTTTTAATTATGTCAAATTTGTTCAAAAGCAGGTCAATTTGATTAATATATATTGTCTGAATAATATATGTGATAATAACTACAAATGCAAAAATTAATCATATCATAAAAATAAAATTTAGTTCTGTTGATGAACTGCAAGGGAGATATGGAAAGGCAGTGGCAGAATTACTATGTTGATTTCCTGCAGGAACAGACAGAAAAAAGGATAAAAGACATAGAAAAAATGATTACATATATCTCTTGCCGATAAGCAGTGAAAAATAGACAAGATACAGGACATTGGATATAATATAAAAGATGATATAATTATTTTGTGGTTGAAAAAAGTATGTATGGGTAGATTGGAGCAATTAATATGAATAAAAAGATGATATTTTTTGATATTGACGGAACTATAATTGATGAAAGAACCCATCAGTGCACTAAGAGTACTATAGATGCAATTAAAAAGGCCCGTGAAAATGGCTGCCTCACTTTTATAAACACCGGCAGAACATTTTTTAATGTGGGCAGTGAAATACGAAATATTGGATTTAATGGTTATATTTGCGGCTGCGGAACTTATATAAATTATGAGGACAAACCTCTTTTTTATAAATCAATACCCCATGAAACTTGTGTTGAAATTGTACAAAAACTTCGTGAATGTAAGATAGATGCACTTCTTGAAGGCCTGAATTCCTTTTTCTTTGAAACAAATAGAGCTTCTACTGGCAAACTGGCTGAATTTAAAGAACTTTTTATTTCACAGGGAGTTGATGTTTCAAGAACCTGGGATGATCCGGAATTGGAATTTGATAAATTTGTAGTATGGATAAATGAAGACAGTGATTATAATGCTTTTTACTCTTATATAACCAGAGAATTTGATTACATCCACAGGGGAAATAACCTGGGGGAAATTGTACCGAAAGGTTATTCTAAAGCAACAGCCATTGAATTTCTCCGTCAGTATTTTGATATACCTCTGCAAAACTGCTATGCTATCGGTGACAGCACCAATGATCTGCCGATGCTTCAGTATGTCCCTAATAGTATTGCCATGGGAAACGGCACACCTGCTCTGTTTGATCAGGTGTCATTTGTTACAAAAGATATAGAAGACGAAGGGATAAAGTATGCATTGGAGCACTATGGAATTATATGAGTTAAAAATATATTTACTGGAAAAAGCTGAAGATGTCTTATATCCTGGGAAATTAAACCTATGTCTAAGCGTGCATAGATATTAAAGGAGTGATAATATGAACTTTTGCTGGATAACATTAAATGTGAAAAATATGCAGGAATCTTTAAAATTTTATAATGAACTGCTGGGAATTAAAATTTTTAGCAAGTTTAGTCCACATCCAGGGGTAGATATTGCTATGCTTGGAGAAAAGGATACGCCTAAAATTGAATTGATATGCAGTAAAGATAGTAATTCTCAAATTCAAAGCAGGGGAATTTCTATTGGATTTGAAGTGAAGTCACTGGATGAAGCTGTGAAATACATGAAAAGTAAAGGTATTGCTATCAAGAGAGGGCCTATTTCACCATCGCCGGGAATTAAATTCTTTTTTATAGATGATCCAAACGGGGTGGAGATCCAGATTGTTGAAAACAGATGATTTATCTCATAAAAAATTAAGTTCAAGAGAAAACATATGTTGACCGAAGGCTAATCATGTAATAAAATGTAAAAGTGGGCGGTATTTATTAAAAGCTGTACCAATATTATTTATATACATATATCTGCTTATATCATTTGAATAAGACAGTCAATAAAGGTCTCCCTGGTTTTGAATTAAACTTAGGAGTTTTGTATCACTTCTTAAATTTACAGGAAGAAAGGAGTGATTGGTTGATAATAGATTTATTGGAGTAGAAAAATCAGGCTTTTTTTAAGTGAATATTTTGTCCCAAGCAGCGTGAGTATTAAAGGCTATGATAGCAGAAACTACAAGTATGCATTAGAAGCTGAAGATACTAATGTGAAATTAGAGGGACTAATATTAAAAAATAGTGATACAACATTTATTAAAATTCTTGATGACATAATCTCAAGTATTTGGCAGAATATACAAAGATTTAATTCGAAAGATAAGGTTATATGTCACGTCAATAGCTTTTATCTTCAAAAATCTTTTCTAAATATAAACAATTTTGGTGTTTTCAGATATCAATTCATTCCATATTCTAATTTTCTAATAAATATTTCACCTATAAAAAATTTGAAAAATTAAATAATACGTATTTTTTATTGAAAGCTTCTTTAAATAAGTGAAGTTATATTAAAATTATGCTTTTTGGAGGAAAATAATGAAAACAGTAAAAACAATAAAAGAAGTCAGACAACAAGTCAGAGAATGGAAGAAAGAAGGATTATCTATAGGGCTTGTTCCTACAATGGGATGCCTTCATGAAGGACATAAAAGTCTCATAGACACAGCCATGAGAGAAAATGATAGAGTGATAGTCAGTGTTTTTGTCAATCCTATACAATTTGGACCTAACGAGGATTTTAAAACTTATCCAAGGGATATAGAACATGACAAAAAACTCTGTGAAAGTTCAGGAGCAAGCATGATATTTAATCCTGAGCCCTCAGAGATGTATTTTGGAGATAGATCTACCAATGTAGAAGTAGAGGGGTTAACGGAAGGATTATGTGGAGCTAAGCGCCCAGGACATTTCAGAGGAGTGTGTACTGTAGTTTCCAAATTATTTAATATAGTAATACCAGACAGAGCTTACTTCGGAGAAAAAGACGCCCAGCAGCTAGCTGTAGTTGAGAGAATGGTAAGGGACTTAAATTTTGATGTCCAGGTTGTAGGCTGTCCAATAATAAGAGAAGAGGATGGGTTGGCAAAAAGTTCAAGAAACACTTATCTTTCAAAGAAAGAAAGACAGGCGGCCTTAGTGTTGAATAAAAGTCTGAAAAAAGCCAAAAAACTATTGGAAGATGGTGAAAAAGATGCATTGTTGGTTAAACGTGTAATTGAGCAGGAAATAAACAAGCAGCCTTTAGCCAGGGTAGATTATATTGAAATTGCAGATAGTGAATCATTGAGACCGGTTAAAAAAGCAAATAAATCTTTATTGATAGCTATAGCAGTATTCATAGGAAAAACCAGGTTGATAGATAATTTTACATTTAGAACGGGAGAAAAATAAAATGATATTAAACATGTTAAAAAGTAAGATTCACAGAGCAGTAGTAACACAAGCTGAGTTAAATTATGTGGGAAGTATAACTATAGATAAATCTTTAATGCAGGCAGCTAATATTTTGGAAAATGAGAAAGTTCAAATTGTACAGAACTGTTCTAATCAAGGAGCTAAAATAAAGGAAGAAAATAAATGAAAATAAAAGTTTATACACTGAATGCGTTTGCAAAAACAAATGCAGGTGGTAATCCTGCGGGAGTTGTTTTAAATGCAGATTCTCTGCTGCCGGAACATATGCAGCGGATTGCAAAAAAGGTTGGTTTTTCAGAAACTGCATTTGTAAAGAAGTCCAATAATGCTGATTTTAAAGTTGAATTTTTTACACCTAACAAGTTTGTATTCGACTTACTCCCGTTTAAGGGAGAATCAGGCAACACCACGTCAGATGCTGAAGATTGTACTTTACTCTTACATGAATCACAATTACTCATCAAGAGCAATGGAGTTATCCTGCAGACGAGATGTGAACTTCATGTATCTTTTAGAAGGCTCACCAGCACCAGATCATTCTACCTTTGCAAGGTTTCGCAGTCTTCACCTTGCTCAATGCGCAGAAACAACTATGGCAGAAATGACAAATTTTCTTTATGAAATTGGAGAAATATCAGGAGACACTATATTTATTGACGGTACAAAGATAGAAGCATGTGCCAACAAGTATACTTTTGTTTGGAAAAAAGCAGTTTCAAAAAATTTGGAGAGATTACTCTCTAAATTAGCTGATTTTACAGCTGAATGCGAAGAAATGTATGGACTAAAGCTTGTATATCAAAACAAGGTAAAAATAAAGCATATAAAGAAACTGCGCAAAAAACTTTACGCCTTGAAGCAAAAAGAAAATATAGAATTTGTACATGGATGCGGTAAAAGGAAAACTCCAATTCAACATTCTATTGAAAAACTGGAGGAATACCTTAATAAGCTAAAAGAATACACACAGAAAATCCATACCTGTGGCAAGCGCAATAGTTATTCCAAGACAGATAAAGATGCAACTTTTATGAGAATGAAAGAAGACGCCATGAAAAATGGTCAGTTAAAGCCTGCTTACAATGTACAGCATGGAATTGATTCTGAATATATAGTGTGGCTTACTGTAGACCATCGGCCTACGGACACAACAACATTGATTCCATTTATAAAAAGCATGGAGAATTTTTTGTATTTTAAGTATTTTAAAATTGTTGCGGATGCAGGTTATGAGAGTGAAGAAAATTGTGTCTATATTAGAGAAAATATGCAGTTGTCATTTATTAAGCCAGCAAATTACGAGATATCCAAAACAAGAAAATATAAAAATGATGTAAGCCGAATAGATAATATGGCCTATGACGAATTTGGTGACTATTATACATGTAAGAATAATAAGAAACTAACAATAAATAAAATAGTAAAAAGAAAAAGCAAGACTGGTTATATAAGTGAGAAAACCATATATACATGTGAGGATTGCAGTAACTGTGAGCATAAGAGCAAATGCATAAAAGGGCATAACTGTAAAACACCATTAGAGGAGAGAACTAAAAATCTTGAGACTTCAAAGCTGTTCAACATGCTTCGCAAAGAAAACCTTGAGAGAATTGTAAGTGAAGAAGGCTGTGAGTTAAGAATGAATCGAAGTATTCAAGCCGAAGGCTCTTTTGGAGAGATAAAACAGGATATGGGTTTTCGCAGATTTTTGAGTAAAGGTAAGAATAATGTTTTGTCTGAAAGTATTCTATTAGCAATGGCACATAATATAAATAAACTGCATAATAAAATTCAGTCAGGTAGAACGGGAACTTATCTTTTTTCACTTAAAAAAGTGCTTAATTTTAAAATTTTTAAAATCCTTTGAATCAAAAAAAGCCGTAATAGCAAAGGCTTATTAAAGTACACCATTTTTTAATTATCAAGTTGATTGTGATTTAAAATATCATCAATTTTTCTATAAAGCACTAAAAAAACGCTGCCGCGTTAGCTTATTTCTTTGTGCTAATGCGACAGCCCCTTTGTTATGCTGTGTGCCCAGCACGGGCGCAATCTAAAGGGTGAAAGTACCCAGCACGGGCGGATAATATCAAATGAATAGTTTAAGACAAGGGGGTATCCGTGGCGACGCGGAATCTGAAGGAAGTCGGCGGCAAAACTATGGTAGACGGACAGAAACTACATATAAGGCATATGCCTGTGGATAAGGCTGCAACACAAATCAAAGCCTTAAATTATCCGAAATAGGTAATGTAAATGTAGCAAGATAGGCAGAGTGAAAGATTGCGTTCTTGCCTGAGGCGATCTGACGGGTACGTTATATAGATATGAAATTAGAAATAATAACCTATACAGTGATGTGTAGCTGAACTATCAGAAGCCAGCAGAGGTCGTAGTACCACACCAGTATGCATCTAAAGGAAGAAACAACGTCAATGAATACGGTAGTGATTTACTGGAGCAAATAAATACTATAATACGAAAACATCTGAAAAATGTCAGTGCAATCTTCAGAAAATCTTCATAGATTTTATAACTGATTCTTTAAAAGTTTTTTTTAAAATGGAATCTGATATGAAAATCAAAAGGAGGATTGTTATGGAGAAATATTATAGGAAAGCTGCTCTGTTCGGAATTTTAATGAGTATACTGTGGGTGCTTTTGGTAAATACACAGCCCTTTTCCGATTTTGCCTATTATGATGGACTAGCCAGACAGATAGCGGCTGGAGGACCTTGGGGTGACACCTACACTTCTGTGGGGTATCCCGTTGTGCTGGGGCTTGTATATAGAATTTTTGGCAGTAGCTTGGCAGCAGCGAAAATTTTCAATTTAGCACTTACATTCATAAACTATATACTTTTTTATAAAATATTAAAAAAAGCAGATTTGAGTGAAAAGAGGCGTAAATTTGCATATGGTCTATTTGTTGTTTTCCCCAGCAATATATTTTACAACAGTATTTTAGCAGGAGAAATACTGTTTACTGCCATATTGCTTTTAATAACATTTTTATATTTCTATGATGTCAAATATAAATACATGCTGATTGGTGTGCTGACAGCTGCGGGCGCCATGGTAAAACCATTTTTCCTGGGGGTTTTCTTCCTGATTTTTATAGTAGAACTGTGCTTCAAAATGAAGTTTGGGGTGGTATTAAAGCATTCACTTATCGTATTTACAATAAGTGCTGTAGTTATATCTCCATGGTTGTATAGAAATACCAGGCTCATGGGACAGTCTACTTTTATATCCAACAATGGGGGAATAGTGCTTTATATAAACAATAATTCTCAGAACAGATATGGCATGTGGATGGATGCAAGAGATGTGGACAATTCTATTGTAAAAAAGACTGAATATATAAATGCCAATGCTACGGATAAAAACAAAATGCTCTCCAGGGCAGCACGGAAATGGATAAAAGCACATCCAGCAGAATTTGTTCAGCTTGGGTTCAAACGGCTGTTTATTACCTATATCGGCTTCAGTGAAATAGACTATAGTTTCAATGGTGCAAATGTAAACCCAATTTTTAAATTCATATTTTCATTTTACGCCTACGCTGCAAGGTATATGGTATTTATTCCGGCTGTAGTTATGGTGCTTGTATATACTGTAAGGACAATCAGAGGATTTTCAGGTAAAAAATCTGTAGATGATTATTCAATATACAATCTTATCTGTTTTTATATGTTTGCCCTTGTATATTTTATTTCTGAAGGTCAGCCCCGTTATTCATTTCCCTGTACATTCATAATGATTTACTTTTTCTCATGTTTTGTGGAAAAATTTAATTTTATCAAATCTGCAAAAAGCGTAGAATTATAGAACATGTTATAATAAAATTATTGTTTTAATTGTAAATTGCAGTAAGGGGGACATTTGCATGAAGGGATACAGTGTATTGGTAGTAGATGATGACGAGGATATTCTGGATATAATAAAGATTTATCTCCAAAATGACAAATTTGAGGTGATCACTGCTTGTGATGGAGGGTCAGCAATAGAAAAGTTGAAAAAGCAAGCTGTGGATTTGATAATATTGGATATAATGATGCCGGGGCTGGATGGACTGCATACTTGTCTTGAAATTAGAAAGGAGAAAAAAATACCTATTATAATGCTTTCTGCAAAAGATGATCCCAGCAGTAAAATATTGGGCCTTGATATAGGTGCCGATGACTATGTGACAAAACCTTTTAATCCACTGGAACTGGTGGCCAGGGTAAGATCCCAAATCAGAAGATATTCAGAATTCAATGGGGAGAAACCTCATAACAAGGATAAGATTGTTATAGATGATCTTACAATAGATACTGAATCCCATGAGGTATTTGTTGGGGAGAATTTAGTAGAACTTACTCCCATTGAATTTTCTATTTTAAAGGTACTTGCGGAAAACAGGGGAAGGGTGCTCAGTACGGAAACTATATATGAAAATGTATGGAATGAAGCTTTTTACAATTCCAAGAATACGGTGGCAGTGCATATAAGGAATATAAGAGAAAAGATAGAGATAAACCCAGGAGAGCCCAAATATATAAAAGTGGTTTGGGGAGTAGGTTATAAAATTGATAAGTAAAATGAAAGAATTTTTCTTAAAAAGTATATCCAGAGAGCTTTTTATAATAATTATATTCAGCTTTACAGTATATGAAATATTCAAGCATATGCATATAATAGCATTTCCAATTGTGATCTCACTGGGGATTATTTATTTTTGGTCTTATAAAAAGGTTGAGTATATAAAATATATATGCAAGAGCATAGTAAAAATTTCCCAGAAAAATTTGAACTGTAAACTTGAAAAAATAGGCAGTGACGAACTGGGAATTTTGGCAGAGGAAATAAATAGGATGTCACTCAATCTGAAAAATATGATGGAGCGTGAAAAATCTCTTCAAAGGTTTAAAAATGAATTGATGACAAATCTGTCCCATGATTTGAGAACTCCTCTTACCTCTTTGATTGGCTATCTATATCTATTAAACGATAAAAACACTTCCGTAAAAAATAGGGAAATCTACAGTAAAAAGTCTCTGGAAAGGGCGGAAAAGCTCAAGCTGTTAATAGACAATCTGTTTCAGTATTCAAAGCTGGAAAGCGGTGAAGTAAAACCTAAATTGTGTAATGTGAACATAGTTGAAATTATGGAACAGATTATAGGGGAGATGTCCATTTTGGCGGAGAAATCGGGGATTGAATTTGTAAAAAAATATGATATGGAAGATCTGAAATTGAATGTGGACCCCTACTTCATAAGCAGAGCTTTTCAGAATATACTGTCCAATGCCATAAAATACAGTGTGAAAAACAGCAGTGTATATGTGAATATTACTTCAGATAAAAAAAATATAGTAGTAAGCTTTGAAAATGAACCTGTCCGGGAGTTGTCGGATGAACAAATAGGTAATATATTTCAAAGATTTTACATGGGGGATAAACCAAGAAATTCCCATGAAAATAATTCAGGATTGGGACTTGCCATAGTGAAGAATATTGTGGAGCTGCATAAAGGGAAAGTATGGGCGGAAAATAGGGACAATACCTTTATAATATATGTTAAATTGAGAAAGGATCTGTAAATATTTTTGCAGAGGAAGGTGTTATTATGCAGGATATGATTATTGAAATTATGAATCAGGCCGGATATATAGGTATATGTTTATTAATTACTCTGGAAAATATTTTTCCACCTATTCCATCAGAAATCATACTGTCTTTTGGCGGGTTTATGACAACATATACAAACATGAACATCATTGGTGTTATTGTGTTTGCAACAATTGGCTCTGTTTTGGGAGCAGTTGCTTTATATGCCATTGGATGCTTACTGACCCCTGAAAGACTTGAAAAATTGAAAAATTGTTGAACAGAAAATTATTTAAGATTTTGGGTTTTAAAAAAGGTGATATAATGAAAACAGTAAAATGGTTTGAAAAACACGGTAAAAAAGCAATATTGTTCGGACGGTGCATACCTATAATACGAAGTCTTATTTCCATTCCTGCGGGAATGGCTAAAATCAGTTTTTTTCTATTTTTACTTTATACTGTAATAGGAAGTACAGTGTGGAATATATTATTGGTTTCACTAGGTGCTTTTATGGGAAATTCCTGGCAAAAGGTACTCTATTGCTTTGAGGTGTATTCATCAATAATGGTGTTTATTTTAGGGGGAATATGCATAGTCTTCTGTATGGTATTCTTGAAAAAAAGAGTATTTAAAAAGGAAAAATTAGATATATAAATAAAGAATACTTAAAGAGGAAGGGAGGATTATAAATGTGAAACATAATGTAGATTTGGTTCTTTCCGAAAATAGTTGATATTAAAATATATTTGCTATTATTTTGTGCAATAGACTTGATTTATTTATGGGAAAATTTAAATTTTCAACTAATAGTGGAAAGAACCGTAGATTTAATAAAAAAGCCAGTTATTGGGAAAATAGTATTTAACATATGAACTTTATTTGTTTCACTGCAGATGTAAAACCAGACTGAGATTACTTGAATCCTTTGAGAATTTTAGGAAACCGGCCTGAAAATCCTGCAGCAATATCTTCTCCTTTTAATTCTTGAGGATCAGTCATAATTGGTCTTATATTTTCTTTTGCGATTTTATTTAGTATATTAAAATCAATTCCGGTTTTGATACCTAGTTTTTCACAAACCGCAATAAGTGCCTGTAGGTTTCCGTTTCCACCGCCTCCTCCCAATCCCTCTATTGTTCCATCCATAAATTCACATCCGGTTTTAATTCCGGCAATTGCATTGGATACTCCCAATCCCAGATTATTATGAGTATGGATCCCCATGGGAATTGCAGCAGCATTCTTTACTGCATTTATTTTGCTATAAATGTCTTGAGATGTCATGGCTCCAATTGAATCTCCAATGTAGACAAAATCAGCTTCAGCATTTTCAACCACCTTGGATTGTTCAGCTAATTCCTTTGCTGTACCCAAACTTGAAGCCATTAAAAATACTCCTGTTTCAAGTTTTAATTTTTTTGCCAGTTCTATAAAAGGAACTGCTTTTGCTCCCTGTGAATAGAGGACTGCAATTCTGATAACATCTAATCCTATAGCTGCTGCTTCTCTTAAATCTTCTAAAGTGCCTTTGCCTGGAGCAATAAGTGACATAAGTTTTGACTTCTTTACCTTGTCCCGTGCTGTTTTGATTAAAGCAAGTGTTACAGAATCACCTATTCCTGTACCAAGACCTACATCTAAAGCGTATAATCCAGTTTTGTCAAGCTCAGCGCATATATTTTCAATTTCTTTGACTGCAGGCTGTCTGCTAAGTGCATGACAACCATCTCTCAGCGTAGAGTCTATAAATTTTAATGTATCGTTAAATTGAGTTTTCATTGATTCATCTTCACCTTTCGTGCAAAACCGGTTTTCCTATTTTTTAATTTCCATATACGGTATGCTATTATTCTAATACTTCAAGTTAGCTTGAAGTCAAGAGCAAATATTGCAGTTTAAAATATATTTTCATTGCAATATAATAATATTAATTCTTTATCACTTTGGATTTTTATAAAGTGATAATATAATTCCGGGGTGATTTGAAGTGGAGTATTCAATTACTGAAGCGTCAAGAATGACATATATGACTTCTTCTGCTATAAGATATTATGAACAGCTGGGCATTTTGCCTGAGATTAAAAGGACTGAGGGAGGGCATCGATGTTTTATTGACAGCGATATAAAGAGATTAAATATAATAAACTGTCTTAAAAAAACAGGAATGTCCCTTAAAGATATTCAAAATTGTCTGTGCAAATGTGACAATAAGGTAAGTTCCATAGATGAGAGGCTAAAAATTTTTACTTTACACAAACAGCATATTTTAAATGAGATAAAAGAACTTAAAGCTTATTTGATTGAAGTTGATGAAAAAATTACAATATTACAAGAGAAAAAATCAAAAGCTGTTGATAATTAAAAATATATATTGAAAATGAGTATCAATTAAAATATAATTGAGTCATGATAGGACTGAGAGGATAAAGAAGAAAACTTTAAACAAAGGACGCAAAATACTTCAGGGACAGCTTTGGAAGGATATATTTTATGTGAGTCTTATTTTAATGTGTCTTGCAAAATCCTACTGTGAAGACAAGAATGATCTTAAATTAGTGGAAAGATATCTCAATACGGCAATTGATATTAAAAGGGCATTTTCACCTGAAGCCGAGGCTGTACTTGGACTTCATATAGAATATATGAATTTTGCAAATGTGTATTTAAAAATGGGAGAAAAGGAAAAGGCTTTCGGCATGCTTGAAAAATGGATAGAGTATATTGAGGTAAACAACCTAAACAAAAAAGAGAAAATTTCTTCTGCATGGTGTTTTGATGAGCTTTCGGGAAACAAGCCAGGGTTTACACTGGATATGTATGAAAATATGAGCAAGCTTCTTGAGGATGATATATTTGATCCAGTAAGGGAAGACGACAGATTCGTACAGATTTCAGATAGAGTGAATAAAATGAAAAAATATAGATGATTTCAAGAAGGGGAGATGCAGAAGTGAAATTAAAAGTTTTAGTGGATAATAATACATATATTGACCAATATTATTATGGTGAACCTGCTGTTTCATATTATATCGAAGACGAGGATACTATACTGTTATTTGATGTAGGTTATTCTGATATATTTCTCAGAAATTCCGCTTCACTAGGCATAGATTTGGAAAAAGTAAATACCATAGTTATTTCACATGGCCATAATGACCACACTGGAGGGTTAAAATATTATTTTGAGCAGCAGTATAAAAACAATATAAACATTATCGCACATTCAGATGCTTTTAGAGAAAAATTTGAAGGAAATTTGAAAATCTGTTCGCCCATTTTACAAGGAGAATTAGAAAAAAAGTGCAATTTAATACTTTCAAGAGAACCTAAGAAAGTCAGTGAGCATATAATTTTTTTAGGAGAAATACCTCAAACAAATGATTTTGAAAGAAGAAGACCTATTGGAAAACAAAAGATTGATGGAGTTTTGGCTAATGATTATCTGATGGATGATACAGCACTTGCATATAAAAGTAAAAATGGCCTTTATATTATTACCGGATGTTCTCATAGTGGAATATGCAATATAATAGAATATGCAAAAAAAATATGTAAAGATAATAGAGTATTGGGAGTTATAGGTGGATTTCACTTATTTGAAATAGATGATCAGGTTAATAAGACTGTTAATTATTTAAGACGAAACAATATAAAAGAGTTATATCCCTGCCACTGTACATCCTTTGCCGTTAAATCGGAGATAAATAAATTTTTACCTGTGAGAGAAGTTGGAGTAGGTCTGGGAATAAACTGGTAAAGAACTATGAAAAAGATCTATATAGAGTATCCATTGCCATACTGAAAAATGATGATGATGCTTTAGATGGAATTCAGTGAATAAACTTGCAGGGGTTAACTCTTTGTTTAATAAAGTAAAGTATAATGAATTTAAAAACTTATCTAAGTTGAGTAATGTGTTGGTCCAGATAAATAAAGGAGTTCATGATAAAGGGGTTACTATAGCAATAAAAGAAATAGCTTATGATGAAGCAGCTTTTTATGTAATTTCTGAAGTTAGTTTAGATAAGGATTTAACAAATAAAGATTATATGAAGGATTGGATGGATTAAAAGGAAGCTGGAACTTCAGAATTCCACTAGTAAAACAGAAAATACAGGATAAGATTCATATTTTCTGAAATTTGATACCAATTTTTCCCATGTGTATTTGAGGAAATTAAAAAACCTTTGCCCTATTTATAATAGGACGAAGGGAAAATCTGTGCTGCCATCTAGTTTTGTACTATTATAATAATATGGGTATCATAATATTTTTGTATCATTTAATAAAGGATACAGTTCTTTTTCTTCTCTTTCTATTCTATTTGATAAAATTTTAAAAATTTGTTCTGTATTTTCACAAAACTTATCAATGCTATTTTTAATTTTATTGGGGGTATTATATTTTGATTTATAATTATTATATAGTTCAGTAACTTCTTTCATTTCCTCGCTGTATTTTTCACCAAATATATTCAGTGATTTATTTGGACTGCTTGAAAGAGGGGGATACAAATATTTGTCTTCATTGAATAGATGTATTCTGAGTTTACCGCTTATAGTGTTTATGCTCCTGACAATTTCATTTAAATTTTCATCTACAGCATGATTTTTAATGTTCTGCAATACATAATCAATTAAATTCATTATTTCATTGTGCTGTCTTTCTAAATTTCCAGTATTCATAAATAGGACCTCCTTGAAATAACTTGTATTATTGTTTTTTATCTTTTCATATGTTTACATGTTAACATGTGGAATGTTTAACTTCTGTAACTTACGTTACAAAATTTATAGTGACAATGAAAAATAGAAATTTATTATTGCCACGGTGCCGGGAAGAAAAGGAGAAGAAATGAACAATAATGTTTATTGATTGCTTTCGGTTGTGCTGCATTCTTCAGATTATGACAAAGTTTACAGAGAAGGTATTCTAAACTAAAAATAGAAATTACTACAGGATATAATCCCATAGTAATTTCCAACCTGTGTACATTCTTAAGAATGTTGCCTATTGAATTCTTCCTTAATTGCAGTAAGCTTGTTTTTATCTGTCAGCAGAGTGAGCCCTGTGAGAGCTAGTGCTTTAATTCCAATTAAAAGGGCTTCATCACCCTGTTTTGATATTGCCGCCTCACGAAATTCAGGAGTATGTCCTACTAATTTGTCATCACCAATTTTTATATGTGGGTGGATAGTGGGAACCACATGACTTACATTACCTGCATCCGTGGAACCAAGACCTTCAGGTATTTTATTATCCAGATTAATTCCAAGTAATTTAAGATTCTCTGCAAATACTTCATCGAATTTACTGTTTAGTAGAAAATTATCTATTTTGTTTTGGAAGAAGCTTATGTTGACTTTAGCCCCGGTGATTAAAGCTGCCCCTTTGGCAATATTTATAACCTTTTCTGTGACCTCATCACAAGTGCTTCTTTCAGCAGCACGTATAAAGAATTTGGCCTTGGCATAATCGGGAACTATATTTGGTGCATACCCCCCGTCAGTTATAATGCCATGTATTCTCACATCACTTGTGACATGCTGTCTCAAGGCATTTATTCCATTGAATAATTGAATCACTCCATCCAGTGCATTTATACCTTTTTCGGGACAAGCTGCTGCGTGAGCTGCTTGTCCTATAAACTCAAATTGGATAGGATCGTTGGCCAGAGACTTGACTGTTTTATAATTATTATTTCCAGGATGGATCATCATACATGCATCTACGCCATGAAATAAATTATGCTTTACAAAGCTTGCTTTTGCACTGCCGTTTTCTCCGCCCTCTTCGGCAGGGGTGCCAAATACTAAAATTTCTCCGCCAATTTTATCTATGAGCTTTGACAGGGAAATAGCTGCTGCTGTACTTGCCGTACCTATGATGTTGTGACCGCAGGCATGGCCTAAATTAGGAAGAGCATCATATTCGGCTAAATAGCCTATAACGGCACCAGAATTTTTATTTGACTTTTTCCTGGCTATAAAGGAAGTCGGGTGTCCTGCCACAGCTTTTTCTATGGAAAAACCTTCTTTCTCCAAGGTGTTTATAAGCAATTTGGAAGAAAAAAATTCCTGGTTTCCTATTTCGGGATGATTGTGTATCAGGTGACTTATATTTATATAAGTGTCTTTCCTGTTTTCAATTTCATTGATTATTTCATGTTGAAAATTTTTAATAATGTCTATACTCATAATATTGACCTCCTCTTTAAATAAAAAAATCTTCTTTGAAATAAAGAAGAGATAATTTGTAGATTTCCCCTCTTATCTTTCAAGAATAAACTTGTTGGAATTGGCACAGTATCCTAAATAGGATCTGCTGCCGAGGTTTCAAAGGGCCATTCCCTCCACCTCTCTGGATAAGAATTTTATATATTTGATTGACTAATAAACATAATAGAACTTATAATTATTTTTGTCAATAATAAAAAATTAACATTACATATGTCAACCATTTTCGAAAATGTCCCAAAATAAGTGAAACATTAGCACCAATAATCAATTGGTGCTCTACTTATTTTAAGTCCTAATTTTAGGTACACTAAACATACCTACTGCTTGATATTTTTTTAAAAAAATGCAGAGGTCGTTTTTGAATCTATTTATTTTAAATTAACATTAGCAAGTCTTACTTGCCCTATGCGCTTGCTTTTCTAGATATGCTTGGAATGATGCTTGCTTCCAAGGGTGACTCATTGGTGGCAGGTAGCGCTTATGTTTTTTAGGGTTATCTTCTACAAAATCAAAATTCTTTGACTTAGTTTCATGAACCTGTAATTCTTCTAAACCATATATTTTATTGCCTACACTGACGTATAAACCATCATTAAAGGCTTTTATAACTAAGGCATCAGTACCTTTTCTAAAGTAAATAGGATGGTTGTTGGCATCAACAAGTTTATAATACTTATTATTGAATTTTACACAATGTCCACAATCAATCTTACGATCTGCTAAAACAGCAAGTGTTAAATTAATTTTATCAATAGATGGTTGTTTTTCAAACACAGATTTGGTATGATTGATTTCAAGAGCAAATTTGGTATTGAATTCTTTTATGTAGTGATTCAAGAATTCATTTGCCTGTTCCAGGCTTGTTACACCTGCTAGCTCAAGTTCTAAGGGTAATCGTGATTGTAATGTTTGGAATAGGCGTTCTACACGACCCTTTGCTTGAGGGACACTACTAGTTTTAATTTCAATACCTAATTGTTTGCAGGCATATCCAAATTGTGTAAAGGTATCCTCCTCTGTAGTTGGAGCTTTCTTTTGTTTGTATTCAAATACAGTTCTTCGATCAGTGAATAACATATATGGGATACCGTATTGTACAAGAATCTGATTCAATACATTGTAATATCCTTTCAGGGTTTCCTGTTCATCAAAGTACCCGCCAACAATAGCACCAGTTGAATCATCAATGGCTATGTGGAGCTGGGATTTAGTGTTTCCAAACCAAAGATGTAAAGATGCATCCATCTGGATCATTTCACCAAAGTAAGCACAACGTGGTCGGCGCGGATGAGCGTCTTCAATAGCAATAATGGATCTATCAATTTCTAACTTATCGTCTGTGGATAAATTGGAACTTTTTTGTTTCTCTAGTAATTCCATTTTCACCCTCATTTTCGTAACACGACAGGCTTTGGGAGATATGATATGTTCAGCCATAAGGATTGTGTTAATAGTGCTAGGAGCAATAGAAATGCCTTCATAAGCAGCTAAAAGCTCAGAGTAGTGTGTAAAGTTTGCTCCATGATATTTAGTTTGATATAAATCAATAATTTTACGTCTAGTCTCTTCTGAAAAGCAATTGATAGGCTTGCGGCCTTTATTCCCGTGGACAAAGAAATCCTTGCCCTTAGCACAATATCCATTTACCATTCTATTCACATGTCTAACAGAACAATCAAGACGAATAGCAGCAGCTTTCTTATTACCATTGGTTTCTACTAATTTTTTAATAATCTTATATTTAAAATCTTCTTTCATACTTAATTCTACCTTTCTAATTATGTCCACCTCATTTCTTATTGTCATGAGGTATATTCTAACATTATTTTTTATTTATTTGGGACATAATCGCAAATGGTATACTAAGACATTATCACAAATCAATCATAGTCAATAATAAAAAATTAACATTACATATTGACATAATAAAAATAAGTTGTATAATCTAATTTATAAAATAAATTCGTAAAAATCAAATATATCCTTATCAAGAGAAACTGAGGGACTGGCCCTTTGAAGTTTCAGCAACCACATATATGTGATGGTGCTAAATCCAGCAGAACATTGTTCTGAAAGATGAGGAAAGGCATAAAAACCCTTTCACGGGTTTTTTTTATGCCTCTCAACCTCTTCTTTGTATGAAGAGGTTTTTTATTTTATATATGAAATTACTGTAAAACTGCAATATATGGTTAAAAAAATTGACTGAAATTTTAAAGGAGGAAAAAGGATGATATGGCTAAAAAATATCAACAAGATTTATACGAGTAAAACTAATACAGTTGAAGCTTTAAAAAACATTAATCTTCACATTAAAGCTGGTGAAATTTTTGGAATTATAGGATATAGTGGAGCTGGAAAGAGTACTTTAATTCGTTGTATAAATTTATTGGAACAGCCAACTTCCGGAGAAGTAATTGTAAATGGAAAGAATTTAACCCGTTTATCTTCAAAAGAACTGAGAAAAAGTAGAGAAAAAATTGGAATGATATTTCAAAATTTTAACCTTATGAAAAACAGAACGGTATTTGAAAATGTGGCTTATCCTTTAAAGAGAAAGGGTTTGAGTAAAAAAGGCATAGAAAAAAAGGTGCTGGATCTTTTAAAACTGGTGGAACTAAGTGACAAAATAAATGTATACCCTTCACAGTTAAGCGGTGGACAAAAACAAAGAGTTGGAATTGCCAGGTCACTGGCAAATGACCCTGAAGTGCTTTTATGCGATGAAGCAACATCCGCTTTGGATCCACAAACAACTCGGGCAATTTTAAAACTTTTAAAAAACATCAATGAAAAATTAAAATTGACAATAGTAGTTATAACCCACCAAATGGAAGTTGTGAAGGATATATGCCAAAGGGTTGCAGTAATAGATTCCGGTAAAATAGTGGAGGAAGGAAATATTATAGATATATTTACAAATCCAAAAGTTAATATAACAAAGAAATTTATATCCTCATTATTTCACTATGAAAAAATCTACGATTTCCTTAAAGAGGGAAACTCTGTAGGTGAAATAGAAGAAATAACTGAAGAGGAGAGTATTGTTAAAATATCTTTTACCGGGCAAAAAACAGGTCAGGCTTTTATTTCAAAGATTTCCAGAAGGTTTAAAATAGATGCCAGTATATTGTTTGGAAATATAGAGATAATCCAAAATGTACCTATAGGAAACTTAATAGTAAAATTAAGAGGCAGCAACGAAGGAGTAGATAGTTCAATAAGGTATTTAGAGGAAAATAATATACATGTGGAGTATGTGAATATTAAAAAAGATGATTCAAAACTAAAAGTTGGAAATAATTAAATTTCAAACATGAAAATTAAAAAAATTATGAAGGTGATAAATAATGATTGAATTTTTAGGAAAGATAGCACCAAATTTGGTGAATCTATATCCTGAGATGATAAAAGCAATATTTGAAACTTTTTATATGGTAGCCATTTCAGGAATCATATCAACAGTAGTTGGAACAGTAATGGGAGTTACCCTGGTTGTTACAAAAGAAGAAGGCATACTGGAGAATAAGATTATTAACAGTATACTTGGTAAAATAATAAATATTTTCAGATCCATACCGTTTATTATTCTCCTGGCAGCTATAATTCCTCTTACAAGACTTTTAGTAGGTACTACCATAGGTACGAAAGGAGCACTGGTGCCGCTTATATTCGGGTGCACTCCTTTTATTGCCAGGCAAATAGAATCAGCACTGCTTGAGATAGATAAGGGGGTGATTGAAGCTGCACAATCAATGGGTTCAAGTCCTTTTGAAATAATTTTTAGAGTAATGCTTCTTGAAGGGCTGCCTGGTATTATCCATGCTCTTACAATAACAATTATAAGCCTTATTGGATTATCTGCCATGGCGGGTACTGTAGGGGGAGGCGGACTAGGAGATTTTGCCATACGCTATGGATATCAATATTTTCAGACAGATGTTATGGTGGCCACAATAATTGTACTTTTAGTTATTGTAAATCTTATTCAACTTGTAGGAGATATTTTATCAAAATTGACAGCACATTAATTTATAGACTAGGGAGGTCTTGAAAATGAAAAAAATTATAGGATTATTTTTAACAGTTATATTGTCTCTTGGAGTTTTGGCAGGCTGCGGTTCCAGCAATAGTGCTGGACAAACTACCAGCAATAAGAAACAGGTGGTGAAGATAGGCATAACGGGTGATGATCACAAGATTTGGGACAAAGTCAAACAAAACCTGGCAAAAGAAAATATTGATCTGCAGATTGTAAGCTTTGCAGATTATGTACGTCCTAATCTGGCACTTTCCGATGGAGAAATTGATTTGAATTCATTTCAGCATTATGCTTATCTGAATAAATTCAAAACAGAACACAAACTGAAGATCAGTGCTATAGGTGAAACTGTACTTGCACCCCTTGGAGTGTATTCAAATAAAATAAAATCCATTAAGGATGTTGCAGAAGGTGCAAAAATAGCTATTCCAAATGATCCAACAAATGAGGGCAGAGGATTGAACCTGCTTCAAAGTGCTGGCCTAATAAAATTAAAAGAAGGAATTGGCCTTTTGCCAAAACTTCAGGATGTAACTGAAAATCCAAAGAATATTCAATTTGTAGAACTTGTTGCTACCCAGATTCCAAGATCACTTCCAGATGTGGATGCAGCAATAATAAATAGTGGAGTAGCTATAGATGCCAAACTCAACCCGGTTAAGGATTCAATTTATCTGGAAGATGTATCTAATAAAAATGCAAAACCATATATAAATGTAATTGTGGCCAGAGACAAGGACAAAAACAATGCTGTTTACAAAAAAGTAGTTAAGGCTTATCAAACTGATGAAATAAAGAAACTTATAAAAGAAACTTATAAAGGATCAGAAATTCCTGTTTTTTAAGCTTGGTTAAAAATTGGAGATTTAAGATATGTTTGAAATTTAAAAATATTATTTTATGGAGAAATATTGTTTCATTAAGGCATTTACTTGTGAAGAGGATTTAGATAAAATAGATGTTATATAAATTACAATAGGTAAAAATAATATTAGCAGTATTTGGAGGAGTTTATTATGAATAAAAGTTTTGCTACAAAGCTAATTCACCTTGGAGAACAAAATCCGGAATCCATTTCTAAATCTAAGACTTTACCTATCTCTATGACTTCCGTATTTGCTTTTGATGATGTAGAAACATTGGATGAAGTTTATGAGGGAAAAGCCAAGGGATATGTGTATTCTAGAAACGGGAACCCGGTTCATGATGCATTAAAGGAAATAATGTGCAGTGTTGACGAGGGAGAAGATGCCCAGGTCTTTTCATCTGGAATGGCAGCTGTTTCCATGTCAATTTTATCTCTGGTAAAGTCAGGAGATCATATAATAGCAGACAATGTATTATACGGTGGAACTTATCAATTCCTTAAGAATGAATTGAGTAAATTCAATATAGACGTTACTTTTGTAGATACCATAAATGAGCCCATGGAAAAATATTTTAGGCCCAATACAAAATTGGTGTATGTGGAAACTATATCAAATCCACTGATGAAGGTAGCTGATTTAAGGGCAATATCTAATATGACTCACTCTCACAATGCAAAATTAATTGTGGACAATACTTTTGCCACTCCTATAGTATGCCAGCCTATAAAGTTGGGCGCTGATATAGTGGTATACAGTGCAACAAAGTATTTGTGCGGTCACAGTGATGTAACTGGCGGAATTGCAGTTTCAAATAAAGAACTTACCCAGAACATAAGAAATATAGGGGCGCTTTATGGTCCCATGATGAGTCCTTTTGATGCATGGCTTGTTATAAGAAGCCTTAGAACTTTGGAGATTAGAATGATACAGCACTCTCAAAATGCTATAAAATTGGCAGATTTTTTGGAGAGACATGGTAAAGTGAAAAAAGTTTATTATCCTGGACTAAAATCTTCACCTTCAAGGGAGATAGCCAGCAAAAATTTTATCAATGGCTTGTATGGAGGAATGCTCAGCATAGATGTAGTTAATGGAGAAAAGGGAGCTTATGAACTCATAAGGGCACTTGACACTATAAAATTTGTACCTAGTCTGGCAGGAGTTGCCACATCTGTTTCATATCCTGTAAAGACTTCTCATAGGGCGCTAAGTGATGAAGAACTGCACAAAGCGAATATATCTAAAAGCCTTGTGCGTATTTCTACAGGGCTGGAAAATGTAGATGATTTAATCTCTGAATTTGATAAGGCACTGAGTAAAATATAGATACTTGAAGTAATTTAATAGAATAATTTTTAACCGTCAGTATGAAATATGCTGACGGTTATTAAAATTATCAAGTTATTTTTAATAAAATCAATGCATTTGGTATTTTTTTACTTGTTCTTTAAAAAACATTATTATATAATAATTACATATTATAATAATATAAATTATATTAAAAATTTCATTATAAATAGCAAACTCTATGAAAGTAGAGGACGCAAAGCTGCGGATCTAAAGCTGTTTTAGCCATGATAGCCGGGTTGCTGATGTTTATGATTTTATAACTTATTATTTGAGCTATAGCACTGAAACATTGGTGTTATAGCTCTTTTTAATTTATATAATATTATTTTTTATAATGCAAAATACAGAAATTAATGTCAAAAACTAAAAATAATGAAGATATCTTAAATATGATACAAATGATGTTGGGAGGAATATATATGAAGATTTCAAAAAGTATACCCCTTATTGCTGCAGCAATCATGCTCATATTGTCAATGCCAATTATAAAAGCCAGTGCATCTGAGGTAACTCCTGAGGTAACTCGTTTAAGTGGACAAGACAGATATGAGACCTCTGCAAATATTTCAAAGAATAATTGGAAGGCTTCTGAAAATGTAGTTCTTTCCAGTGGTCAGGGAGATGATAAGTTTGCAGATGCATTAGCTGGAACAGCACTTGCCTATGAAATAAATTCTCCCATGCTTTTGACAAATACAGATTATATACCTGAAGTGATATCAAATGAAATAAAAAGACTTAATGCGAAAAATATTTATTTGCTTGGTGGAACTGGTGTAATAGACAGTAGCGTTGAAAGTGATTTAAAAAATCAAGGGTATAATGTTATTAGATTAAGTGGACAAAGCCGATATGAAACGGCAGCTAAAATTGGTGAGGAAGCTGGAAAATATAAATCAATTACAGGGGCATTTTTAACTACCGGATATAAGTTCCAGTATGCTATGGCTGCCTCTCCTTATGTAGGAAAAGAAAATGCTATCATATTATTTACGGATGGAAATTCATTAAATCCCATTACCAAAGACATTATAAATAAGCTTAATATAAATAAGGTAACTATAATGGGAGGAGATGATGTGGTTTCACCCAGTATAGACAACCAACTCAAAAATATGGGTGTTATTGTTGAAAGAATAGGCGGAAACATGCCGGAAGATTTTGCTGCTAATGTGCTGAGTTCCCTTGGCAAAGATATAACTGGACTGGCAGTGGCAAATGACAGGACTTTTGCAGACAGCCTTTCGGGCTCTGTAGTAGCAGCTGAAAATAATCTTGGGATGGCTTTGATTGATAATGAGTTCAATTATAATATAAGTAAAGATAAAGTAACTAAAATTTTAATTTACGGCGGATATATATCTGTGTCACAACAAATGGAAAACTATTTAAAAAATATTATGGGTATGGAAAACAGCAGTAATTCAGTCACAAATCATGATGTCACTCCTAATTTGTCCGGAAAAGCAAATAAACCTATTTTAAGTGATGAAAAAGATTGGTATGAAGCTGTTAAAGCTTCAATTTCAAATTGTCAGGATCAACTCACCTATGATAATATTCATTCTTCCACCATGCCGGAGGATATTGTAAAGATTGTACTGGAGCAAAACCCGGATATGGACTACGTCGAAAGCTATAATATTTCAAATAATGGAAGTATCCGTTTTAACTATAGATTTTCAAAAGATGAATTGACAGGTATAAAAAACAAGACCAATGAAAAGGCAGAGGCGGTTCTTTCTAATATAATTAAGCCAGATATGACACAGACAGATAAAGCAAAAGCAATACATGATTATATTGCAGTTAATGCAAAATATGATTATGACGGCTATATAAAAAATACGGAACCAGTTGAGGATTATACGGCATATGGAATTCTGGTCAATGGCACAGGTGTATGCCAGGGATATGCGGCAGCATTTAATTTGATGGCAAGGATGTCAGGTATAAAGTCCATAGCTGTACAGGGAACTGCCAATGGAGGAACCCATGTATGGAATATGGTTATGCTTGATGGCAAAATTGGATATATAGATACTACCTGGGACGATCCGATTCCAGATAGGGAAGGTCAAATTATATATGATTATTTTGATATAAGTGAAGATAAAATGGAAAAAGATCATTTATGGGATGAAGAAAATTTTACTGAAAATTATCTGGATTATTAATAACATTTCATTTACCTGTTATAAACTTCAAATATCAAAAGATAGTTGAAAACAAGATCTGCTTATAAAGGGCAGATTTTGTTTTATATAAGAAAGCTGCTTGTATACAGCAATTTTATAAGAAACCCCTATTATCATATTTTAGTAAAAATATGATATAATTATTTATAATATTTTTAGATGTAGAAGTATATTCTTACCAATAACACACCTTAAACTATAGAAAAAGAGGTAAATATTATGGATTTAAATGGATTAAACCCGCAGGATGTAATATTTGCATTAGATATAGGTACAAGATCGGTAATAGGTACTGCAGGAATAGTACAAGATAAAAAATTCAATGTAATATCAGAGCATTGCATGGAACATAAGGAAAGAGCCATGATAGATGGTCAGATACATGATGTGGGTCTTGTAGCAAATTCAGTAAACATGATAAAAAAGCAGATAGAAAAAGACTTGAATATGAAAATAGAAAATGTATCTATAGCAGCTGCAGGAAGATTTTTGAGAACTGTAACAGTGAAAGAGGAAATGAAAGTTGATTATGATAGGGAAATAAACAGAGATACTATAAGAAGTTTAGAGCTGACGGCGGTAAAATCTGCAGAAAAAAAAGTAAGCCAGGATACAAAAGGAAGGCTGTATTGTGTTGGATACAGTGTAAAAGGTTATTATCTAAATAATTATCTTATAAGCAATTTAATGTACCATAGGGGAGAAAAAATATCAGTAGAAATTATAGCTACATTTCTGCCCCGCTCTGTAGTGGACAGCTTATATTCTGTTATGGAGAAGGCGGGGCTTCAGGCAGTAAATCTGACTTTGGAGCCTATAGCAGCCATGGAAGCAGCTATTCCCCAGAATTTAAGGCTTTTGAATCTGGCTTTAGTTGATATTGGAGCGGGAACTTCAGATATAGCTATAAGCGATAAAGATACTATAAGTGCATATGACATGGTATCTCAGGCTGGAGATGAAGTTACCGAAATAATATCACAAAAATGCATGGTGGATTTTAATAAGGGGGAGGAAATAAAAAAGAAGTGCAGTGAAGTCAAAGAGATAATTTATACAGACGTTTTAGGGGTGGAAAACAAAATTTCATCTGAAGAAATACTAAAGCTCATAAGCCCTGCTGTAAAAAAAATAGCAGATGAAATTGGCAGCAGGATAATAGAACTGAATGGCGGAAAATCCACCAATGCAGTTTTCTTGGTGGGAGGAGGAGCACATACTCCCAGAATAAAGGAGTTTTTAGCTGAAAGATTGAATATACCTCTTAATAGAATTGCAATAAAGGATAGACAATCGGTTCAGGAGTGTATTTGTAAGGATAATTCTCTTGGAAGCGCAGGGGTAACGGTTTTGGGAATAGCCCTGATTTCCATAAGGAGATTAGGACATGGGTTTATAGATGTAATGTTAAATGGAAATGTAATAAGCTTATTTAATTCCCACAGTCACACGGTGATGGATGTAATGCTGCAGGCTGGTATAAACCCCAATAGCCTTATAGGTAAAAATGGTAAAAATATAAGGTTTATTGTAAATGGAATAAAAAGAGTAGCTTTTGGAACCCTGGCTTCCAATGCGGAAGTAACTATAAATAGTTTAAAAAAGAGTATGGATGATAAAGTCAAAGAGGGGGACAATATAGAAATAAAATATGCAGCTAATGGAAAAACAGCTTCTCCTAAAATTATAGATTATGTACAAAAAGTATATTCCACAAGCTTCTTTATAAATGATATAATAGAAAATTTAGAGCCCTTGGCATATATAAATGGAAATAGAATGAACATTGACAATTATATAAATGAAGGAGATAATGTGAACATAATATTTCCCAAAACTCTTGAGGATTATAAAAAATATTTTTCAGGTAAAAATGAGGAATTTATATACTATTTAAATGGAAAAAAGCTAGATGAAAATTATGTAATAAATGAAGGAGATAGAATTTACAGAGTGTCCAAAAATTCTGTGGAATCAAAAAAAGATGAGAAAATAGTAAAAAAAGGTTTGAGTTCAAAAGAAGCAGCTTTAGACGAAGAAGATAAAAAAATTGAACCTGGAGAAATGGAAAACAATAGCAGGAAACCTGATGCTGATGAAATAACCGTAGTGGCAAATGGAAAAAATATAGTACTTAAGGGAAAAAAAGATTATATATTTGTGGACATATTCAATCACATAGAGTTTGATTTAACTAAAGTAAAGGGAAAACTGTATTTGCACTTGAATGGCAGCAATGCAAGTTATTATGATGCCTTGTCAGAAGGGGATGTAATAGAGGTAGGCTGGGAATAAGTTTTCTATTTAATCGATTGGAGGGAAACATATGAGCAAGGATTTTTTAAAAGCTGCAGAATCCATGAAAAAGGAACTGGTTGATATAAGAAGGGATTTTCACATGCACCCTGAACTTGGGTATGAGGAGAAGAGAACTTCTGGTAAAGTAAAAGAGTTTCTGAAATCATTGGGTGTAGAATATAAGGAAACCGCAGGTACAGGAGTATGCGGAATAATAAGGGGAAAGGGAAACAGGACCATAGGAATAAGGGCAGATATGGATGCCCTGCCATTGCAGGATAAAAAAAATTCCAGTTATTCTTCACAAGTAAAAGGAAAGATGCATGCTTGTGGACATGATGCACATACTGCCATTTTACTTGGGGCGGCTAAGATTTTAAATGGCATGAAAGATGAACTCAGGGGAAATGTAAAATTATTTTTTGAACCGGCGGAAGAGACTACAGGGGGAGCAAAGGTGATGATAAAGGAAGGTGTGCTTAAAAACCCCGATGTAGATAGAATTATAGGGCTTCATGTAGAGGAAAACATAGAAGTTGGAAATATAGGCTTGAAATTCGGAGTGGTTAATGCAGCTTCTAATCCTTTTACAATAAAGATAAGGGGAATAGGGGCACATGGAGCAAGACCTAATATGGGAATTGATCCTGTAGTTATAACAAGCCATGTGATACTGGCACTTCAGGAGATTATAAGCAGAGAGCTTCCTCCTGTGGATCCAGCTGTGATTACCGTAGGTTCTATTCATGGTGGAACTGCCCAGAATATAATTCCAGGTGAAGTTGTAATATCCGGAATTATAAGAACTATGAAAACTGAACACAGGGCATATGTAAAGAAGAGACTTGCAGAAGTGACAAAGGGCATTGTAGGTTCCATGAGGGGACAATGTGAAATAGATATAGAGGAAAGTTATCCCTGTCTTTATAATGAAGATAATATAGCTCAGGATGTTTTAAAGGCAGCACAGCAGATAATAGGCAATGAACATGTAAAAATACTTCAAAGCCCAAGTATGGGTGTGGAGAGTTTTGCTTATTTTTCAATGGAAAAACCTTCTGCGTTTTATTATCTGGGATGCAGAAATGAGTCAAAAAATATAGTGCATCCAGCTCATGGAAATCTATTTGATATAGATGAAGACTGTTTGCCTATTGGAGTGGCAATACAGTGTAATGCAGCTTATAATTTTTTAAAATAATTTAATTATTCAGCAGCAGAAATATTTCTGATAACCCATACTTATAGATTTAAAATGCCTCTGGGGCCATCAAGTCAAGATGTTTAAAGGCTTGGTGGTTTTTTTATAAAGCTCAGGATATAAGTATTTTATTTGTTATCTGTTTAAATTATGGTAATATATTTGTTAGAGTTATGAAAAGGCAGTTTATCAAGTGATTCTTAATTATAGGGAGGAAAACATAAAATGAAAATAAAAGATCTGGAAGTTAATACTTCCTTAGATATTTTTTTACTTGTAAAAGAAATGGAAGAGGATATGACTAGAAATAATGATTCATATGTTAAGTTTTTATTAAGTGATGGTGAGAATGATATACATGGAATAATGTGGTCTACATCCGTAAAAAAGCTGGGTGAAGGGGTAGAGACTGGAAAAGTAATTAAAATAAGAGCTGCAGTTAGAAGTTATAAAGACAATTTACAGTTAAACATCACCAATTGCCGTCCCGCAACAGATAAAGACAATGTGAATATAAATACTTTTATCAAGGATGCACCCTTAAATTCAGAAGATATGTTTAATAGTTTTTTGCAGGAAGTTGAAAAATTCAGCAATAATGATTTGAAAAATATAGTTAAAAAACTTCTCATGGACAATAAAACAAAACTTATATATTATCCCGCAGCCAAAAAAGTGCATCATGCAGTTAGAGGAGGACTGTTGTATCATATGTACAGGATGTTTAAAAATGCACAGAGTATGGCTTGTGTATACAGCCAATATGTAAATAGGGAATTATTATTTTCCGGTGTTATACTGCATGATATAGGGAAAGTTAAAGAACTTAATTCCAACCAATTAGGCATAGTAGAAGATTATTCCAAAGAGGGCAAATTATTGGGCCATATTGTAGAAGGTGCAATAATGATTCATGATGCCGCAGATAAATTGGGAACTCCTTTGGAAATAGAACTGCTTTTAAAACATATGATAGTTTCCCATCATGGCCTGGAGGAAAACGGATCACCTAAAAGGCCCATGACTCTGGAGGCACAGATACTGCACTATTTAGATGAAATAGATGCAAGTGTATATCAATTTGAGGAAGCCTTGGGGAATACTTCTAAAGGAGAGTTTAGTGACAAACAATTTTTCTTGGGAAACATACAGCTGTATAGAAATGAATTATAATAATATAATAATTTATATATTGATCTAATCAATAATAGTAGTATATAATTAGATGTTGTCCGTATTAAATTGTCAATGAAAATAATATTATGAGGATAAATGTAGAATATTTTAGTATTAAGGTTATAAATTTAAGACTTAAATACATTAAAAGTAATGGAGAGATCATAATGAAAGTTGAAATTGGAAATAATGAAGCCGGTCAAAGACTGGATAAATTTTTAAGAAAATGGCTGGAGGATGTACCTTTAAGCGCTATATACAAGGCTATAAGAAAAGGTGATATTAAAGTAAACGGTAAAAAGGCTGCAGAAAAGTATTTTTTGCTTGAAGGCGATAGTATAGAAACTAAATATATAACTTCCTCACAAAAAAAACCAAAATTTAAGGAAGTGCAGAGTAATTTTTTAAAAATAACCTATGAAGATAAAAATATACTTTTAGTTGAAAAATGGCCTGGAGTCCTGGTACATTCAGATAAAAGTTCCAGTGGTTCAACTTTAACTGATTACGTTCTCTCATATTTATATGATAAAGGGGAATATGATCCTCAAGTTGAAATAACATTTACCCCTGCACCCTGCAACAGGCTGGACAGGAATACTTCCGGGATAGTCATATATGGTAAAAATTATGATTCGCTGAAATTGTTAAACGAAATGATAAAAAGCAGAAACATAAAAAAATATTACGAGGCTATGATAAAGGGAAAAATAAAAGAAGGATTATATGAGGGATACATATTAAAAGATATGAAAAATAATATGTCGGTTGTATATGATACCCCTAAAAAATATACTAAAAAAATATCCATGAAAGTAAAAGTGATTCAAACCTGCGGCACATATTCCCTTGTAGAATTGGAACTCATTACAGGAAGAAGTCATCAGCTGAGAGCGCATTTAGCACATCTGGGAAATCCCATAATTGGAGATGCAAAATATGGGACAGCTAAATTGAATAGTTTTTTTTACAATAAATATGGTTTGAAATATCAGTATTTATATGCCTACAAGCTGAATTTTAGAGATTGCCCTGAACATTTAAAATATATGAAAAACAAGACCATATCAGAGGGCCTTCCACCTGTATTTAAGAAGATTAAAAATGATGTATTTGATAAATTTTAACCAAGATACCGGATTACAAGTCATACCGGCACTTTAAAATACAAGTGCTTTGGAATAGGGAGTTTTGAATGATGAAAGAACAGTCAACTACTAGGGGTTTTGCCATACTCTCCGCGGCAGGGATGCTAGTGAAAGTATTATCTATAATATATATCCCGCTTTTGATGATGACAATTGGAGAAGAAGGATATGGACTTTATGGAGCATCCTATCAGGTGTATGCTTTTATTTACGTACTCACTAACTCAGGAATACCAGTAGCCATATCCAAACTTATATCCGAACTGAATGCAGTTGGAAATTACAGGGATGCAGTGAAGGGATTCAAAATAGCCAGATTTATGCTTATGGTCATAGGTATAATAATGGCAGCATTGTTGATGGCTTTTGCAGCTCCGTTAGCCAGGGTAATGGGTTATAACAAGATTTATTTATCCCTTTTAAGCTTGGCCCCAGCCATATTTTTTACTTCTGTGGCCTCAGCTTACAGGGGATATTTTCAAGGCAGCGGGAACATGACACCTACGGCGGTATCTCAAATTATAGAACAAATAGTAAATACCATATTTGGTATTATATTTGCTTCATATTTGATTAAATATGGAGTAGAAGTGGGATGTGTGGGAGGACCTATTGGAACTTCTCTTGGAGCATTAGCCTCTGCCAGCTTTCTTATGTTCTGTTATGAAAGAAACAGAAAACTTAAGTTTCCCAGAAACATGGTACTGCAGGACCAGGAGAGAATTGACACCAAAAAATTGATAAAAAAAATTATAAAATACGGGGTACCAATAACTATATGTGTGGGAATGACTTATGCCGGGAGTCTGGTGGATGTGTGGAACACTAAGAGCAGGCTTATGTCAGGTGGACTAAGTGATGTAAAAGCAACTATACTTTATGGATATTTGTCAAAATATCAGCAGCTTTTAAATGTACCTATAGCAATAATATCATCTCTTTCCATGGCCATACTTCCTGCCATATCCGCAGCAGTTGCTGTTAAAAACGGGCAAAAGGTAAAGGAAAATATAAACTATTCTTTCAGACTTTGCTTTTTAATTGCAATTCCCTGTGCGTTTGGATTGTCTGTTTTAAGCAGTCCCATATTTCAACTGCTTAAATTTGGAAATGGGGCTTATATTATGGCCTGGGGTTCAGTGGTACTTGTACTTATGTCTCTTATGCAGATACAAACTACTATTTTACAGAGCATAGGAAAGCTTTTTACTGCTACCTTGTATTCTGTAATAGGTATAGTTGTAAAGATATGTGTAAATTACATGCTGATTTCCATACCTAAGATCAATATATTAGGTGCCATAGTAGGCAGCACTTTGGGATTTATGATTCCTATAATATTGAACTACAGAATCATCAGAAAATCTTTAAATGTGAGAATAAGCATGTTGAGACATGCAGTTAAGCCTTTCATAGCATCAGCAGCAATGGGAATTACAGTGTGTGTGAATTATTTTGTCATACATTTTATATTGGAATTCATCAAAATTGCATACCTTCCCAATGCAATTTCAACCTTAGCATCTGTTATAGTTGGAATTATTACATATATGTATGTGATGGTTTTAATTGGAGGAATAAGCAGCAGGGATTTGCAATCCATGCCAAATAGGGCAGTCAGGATGATTCCCTCATTTATATTGAGCAAGGTAAAATAGGACAATTTCTATGGACTGCCATAGAAATTGTCCTTTACAAGTTCATGCATGTTTAGAACCAAAGTAGTTAGGGAGGTTACCATTAAACTTATACCGCATCCATATATATTTATTTGGGGTATTCCTGTGAGTATATATACCAATACTACATCCATCACTGAAGAAATTAGAGAATTTCTAAGTATTATTTTTTGTTTTCCTATGCCATTTAAAATACCAAAAGTTGATATGGATACGAATATTATTGGGGCAGATAATGCAGCAAATTTTATGTAAGGGTCCAAATCATATCTCTTATAAAATAATTCTCCTAAGTAATCGGACAATCCAATGCAGACTATCATAGTTAAAACCCCTAGAATCAATGAAATTTTTATAATTTGTGATATTCTTTTTTGTATAGCCCAATAATTTTTTTTGTTCAGTTTTTCCGACAGATCCGGTATAAGAACTATGGACATGGAAGTTATAATTGTAACGGGCAAAAATATTATATTTACGGCCATACCATTAAATTTACCTATCATGCTCAGTGCCATATTGTATTCTATGCCTGAAGCCACAAGTCTTCTTGGAACTATCAGTGTGGAAAGGGCAGAAAGCGATGTGGATAAAAACCCGTTTAAGCAAAGGGGAAATGATATAACAAGGACATTGAATAAAAGCTGTAATTTATCCTCTGTATTTGAAAGGTTAAATCCAAATTTGCCCTTTTTAATTTTATACATTATATAAAGTATGGAAAAACTTATAAACTCCCCTAAAGTCAAAGTTATGTAAGCTGCAGTTACAGTCCCATTTACATCCTTCAGTGAAAGAGAACTTATCAGCAGGGTTATTATGACAATTCGCAGAAATTTTTCTGATATATCTATAAAAGCAGGTATTTTCATTTCAGATATTCCATAAAAATAACCCTTCAGTATGGATGATAATGATATGAAGAAAATAGCAGGGCACATAACTTGAAGAGCATGTGTAGCCCTGGTGTCATATATTATTTTAGTACTGATATAGGGGGCGTTGATAAATATCATGCAAACTACAAAAGTAGCAAGCAGGGAATTAAAAGTCAGAGATATATCTATAGACCGATTTAAATTGTTAAAATCGTCTTTACCGAAATATACTGCAGCTACCTTGGATATGGCAGTTACCATGCCGCCTGAAATAAGACATATGAACAGATCATATACAGGCATTATAAGTCCGTATAGCCCCATTCCTTCCGCCCCAAGCTTTCTGGATAGTATTATGGAAAATATAAATGCAAATATGGAAGTTATCAAGTTGGAACAAATTAAAATAAGGGTACTTTTTAAAAATCTTTCTCTTTTCATAAAAACTCCTGACCTAGAAATTATATTATTAACATTAAATCATCAATATTAATAATTATGACAGGGTCTTAAAGTATATTCTTCTTATTTTTAAGGTTCTTACTGTCTATGGATTCCGTGATATATTATATTTGGATTTTATAACCTGTTTAATACAGGTACAAAAATGATTGGAAATTATTTGATATAGCTTGTTAAGCACAATTCCCGTTTTGAAATAATTTTCCCATAATTGGATTCAAATTTCTTGTATGATGAAGTGATTTCAATAATTTAAGTATTGGCTCGATTTATGCTTGAATTATATGCTAAAGAGTATAGGAGGTAGTTATTATGAAAGCTGCATTTATTTTTTTGGCACCGGGAGCCAATCCTGAAATTCATAAATCTGTTGTAAAAACAAATGAAATAGAACTCATAAGTGTAGGAGTTACAAATTACGATGAGGCATGTAAGGCAGCTGTAAATTTATTAAAAAAGGGAATCTCTGTAATAGAATTATGTGGGGGCTTTGGTGTGGAGGGTACTGCTAAAATCAAACAGGCTGTAAAGGGTAAGATACCTATAGGCGCAGTGAGATTTGACATCCATCCAGGACTTGGGAACAAAAGTGGAGATGAAATTTTTTAATGGATAAACACAGTATATTCCTGAGTATCTAGGGAATGGATGACAAAGGGGGATTGATTTTATTGGATTCAAGACCAGATTGGTTGAAAATGAAAGCACCTGATGCAGTGGTATTAAATGAAATGGAGGATATGTTAAAGGATCTTTCACTTCATACGGTTTGTGAAAGCGCCAATTGCCCGAATATAGGGAAGTGCTTTAAGCATAAAACAGCTACTTTTATGGTAATGGGCAATACTTGTACAAGAAATTGCAGATTTTGTGCTGTGAACAAGGGATGCCCATCTGAACTGGATCCGGAAGAACCGAGAAATGTAGCTATTGCGAGTAAAAAATTGGGACTTAAACATACAGTTGTAACATCCGTCACAAGAGATGATCTAAAAGATGGAGGAGCCGTGCATTTTGTGAAAATTATAAAAGAAATGAGAAAGGAAAATCCAGAATCAACTGTTGAGCTTTTGATACCAGATTTAAAGGGCAATTGGAATGCCTTAAAGAATATAATTGATGCAAAACCGGATATACTGAATCACAATATTGAAACAGTAGAAGCTTTATATAAAAAAGTTAGACCCATGGCGGTTTATGATAGATCCATTGAACTGTTGAGACAGGTAAAGGTTTTTGACAAAGCTGTGTATACCAAATGCGGTATAATGCTGGGGCTTGGGGAAACCAAAGAGCAGGTGCTGAAGGTAATGGACGATTTACTGAAAGTCAATTGTGACATATTGACAATAGGCCAATATCTCAGACCATCTAAAAAGCATCTGCCTGTTTTTGAATACATTACTCCGGAAAAATTTACAGATTATAAAAAAATAGCATTAGAAAAGGGATTTAGGTTTGTGGCTTCAGGACCTTATGTAAGAAGCTCCTATAAAGCTTTTGAAGGTATGAGAAGCTTAGAAAGTTTCAATAATTGATATGCCTTTAAAATACTGTTAAATTGCATATTCAGGAATACCCTGCTCTGTTTTTGACCTTAGCTTGCCAGGCTTCTGTCATTATATGAGAGCAGGTCTTTTTTATCATGCCCATTTTAATGTAACTCCAATTATATTAAAGATAATTATAACTGAAATAATAATTTCAATTTTCATAACTCTCCTCTTATCTTTCTTGGCAATGATTATAATTTTCATTTATCAATATATAAAACATAGTATAATAAATTTCAAACCATAAATTATATAATATTAATTATTCAGCAGGTTAATATTGTATAATATATATGAAAGTATTGTTATATTTCATATATAATTTAGGGGGAAGGGATTATGGGTTATATAAATAGAATCAAAGAGAGACGCTATAGATTTATAGAATATAATGAAATACCTAAAGATGTGAGATCTGATATTTTGAATTCATGGATACGATGCAAAAACTATGGTGTTGGAGAAAACAGCAATAGGGCTAACATTCTTTCTAAAAGTGAGTTTGATGCCGTACTTGAAGAAAGAAAAGAATTTATACGAATTTGTTTACCTGTAATGTTAAATTTATATGAAATCTTGAAAGATACAGACTATTCAATTATACTGACAGATGAAAATGCAGTTATATTGAGAATCCTAGGAAATGAAAGAATAATGGCTGCAAATAAAAATTTGGATTTCTTAGAAGGGCGGAGATGGAGAGAAGAAGATGTTGGGACCAATGCTATTGGAACGTGTATTTATTTAGATAAACCAGTCTGGACACTGGGTGCAGAACATTATTGCAAAGAACAACACAAATGGACATGTTCTGCTTCGCCGATACACAACAGCAGGGGAAAAATAATAGGCTGTATTGATTTGTCGGGAAGCCTTGGAACTTTTCATTCCCATACTTTGGGTATAGTAGCCGAAGCCTCCAATACTATACAAGAACAATTTTCCATAAATGAACATAGAAAATGGACAGAAGTGGCGTTTAATTCAATAAAAGAAGGCATGCTGGTTTTAGATAATGAGTTTAAGGTTAAATATTTTAATGAAAAAATATGCAATATACTTGGAACATATAAAAATGAAATATATAAATTGGATATGAAGGTTTTACTAAAAGATATAGTCAAAGATATGTATGAACTAAATGGTAGTGGGAAAATTGCTTATAGAGAAATAAGTTTATATATAAAAAACAAGAGGATAGATTGTAATATAAGTATAACTCCTGTTTCAATGGGTGAAAGCCATATTGGATTTGTAATCGTTGTACAAAAAGCAGACATCATGCATGTAGTGGTAAATAAAATAGCAGGGTTTTCCTCCAGATATGATTTTGACAACATACTTACCAATAATCTTAAAATGATGGATATAATTGAAGATGCTAAGAGAATAGCACAAAATGAATGCGCTGTTTTAATAACAGGTGAAAGTGGAACTGGAAAGGAATTATTTGCACACTCCATTCACAACAGAAGTAAAAGATGCAGTGGACCTTTTGTAGCCATAAATTGTGCAGCACTTCCTAAAGATCTTGTAGAAAGTGAGCTGTTTGGTTATGAAAAAGGAGCTTTTACAGGAGCATCCAAAGAAGGTCATCCCGGTAAATTCGAACTTGCAAATGGAGGTACTATATTTTTAGATGAGATTGGGGAATTGCCCCTTGAAATTCAGTCAAAACTTTTGAGGGTTCTGGATAATCACACCATTAGCAGAATTGGCGGAAAATATGAGAGAAATTTGGATGTAAGAATTGTCACAGCTACAAATAGGGATCTTATAAAAGAAGTCAATGCCAGAAATTTTAGAAGTGATTTATATTTTAGATTAAATGTATTTAACATAAGGCTGATTCCCTTAAGAGAGAGAAAAGAAGATATAGGGATGTTTGTGGAGTTTTTCCTAAATAGATTGAGTAAGAAAAATCAGAGGAAGATTGAGCATATAGATAAAAGTTTTATGGATATTGTCACAAAGTACAACTGGCCTGGAAATGTTAGAGAATTGGAAAATGTAGTTCAAAGGGCATATTATTTATCCAAAGATGAGACTATAACATATTCTCTGATACCTGAATATATAAGAGAAAGTGTTGAAGATATTGAAGTATGCACAATATCTTTAGAAAATAATTCAAAAAACAAGATTAAAACTGTAGATCAAGTTGAGAGGGAACTTATAATTAAAGCACTGGAACAATGTAATGGCAATGTAGTAAATGCAAGTAAATTGATTGAAATGGGAAAATCAACTTTGTACAGGAAGATTAAAAAATATAATTTAGAGTATAATTGAATAATATTCTTTCATGTTATATCTCTATTGAAGTTGCCTATGAACAGCAACTTCAATAGAGATTTTTATTTTATGCAGAATACATTTTGCGGGTCATGCAAATATATCAAAAATTCAGATTTATCTAATAATGGGAAAGAAGTATTTCCCATTATGAAAATATTTCTTTAAAATCATCTTTTAATCCAGGAATTTTGAATGATAAATGGGGTGTATAAGTTATTTTGTATTTGGTATGAACCTTGCTAGATAAGTTTGTAAATAGAATGTTAAATTATTTTATATTTAGTAAGAGAGGTGGACGCTGATGTAACCGTTTATAAGCATAAGTAACCATATTTTTATTTAATATTATTGGGAGGGATTGTTTTGGAGAAATTAAAAGAAAAAATAGAAAATGCTACTCTTATAGATATCTATGACAAAATGTTAAAAATAAGGGCATTTGAGAATATGGCAAAGGATAATTTTGCAGAAGGAAAAATTCCAGGATTTGTACATCTTTATATAGGCGAAGAAGCTATATCTTCTGCAGTTTGTGAAAATTTAACGGATTCCGACTATATAACCAGTACTCACAGAGGCCATGGACATATAATAGCCAAAGGTGGAGAACTTAAATATATGGCTGCCGAGCTTTTTGGAAAAGCTACAGGATACTGCAAGGGAAAAGGCGGATCCATGCATATTGCAGATGCAACCAAAGGCATACTTGGTGCAAATGGCATAGTAGGTGCAGGACAGGATATAGCATTAGGTGCAGGTATGAGTGCACAGTACAGGGGAACAGATCAGGTTTGCGTATGTTTCTTTGGAGATGATTCCACTAACCAGAGTACATTCCACGAATCACTGAATATGGCAAGTGTCTGGAATCTGCCAATTGTGTATGTTTGTGAAAATAACGGATATGGAATATCAACTTCCCAGAGAAGACACCAGAACATCAAGGATATATCTGTAAGGGCAAAGGCATATAATATGCCGGGAGTTACAGTAGATGGAAATGATGCTACAGCAATTTATAATGCTTCCAAAGAGGCTATACAAAGAGCCAGAAATGGAGAAGGACCAACTCTAATAGAATGCAAGACCTATAGACAGAGAGGACATTTCGAGGGGGATTCTGCTCCATATAAACCAAAAGAAGAACAAGAGGCCTGGATTAAAAAAGATCCTATTCCACGTTTTGAAAAATATCTCGTAGAAAACAAAGTTTTAACTGAAGATAAAATAAATGAAATGAAAAAATCTGTTGATGAACAAATTAAAGATGCAGTGGATTTTGCCATGAACAGTCCAGAACCGGAGTTGGATTCAGTATTTGAAGATGTTTACAGCGATATAAAAGAGGGGGTTGAATAGATATGTCAAAGATAACTTTTTCTGAAGCAATAAAAGATGCCATGTCTGCTAAAATGCGACAGGATAAAAATGTATTGTTGTTTGGTGAAGATGTAGGTCCCTTTGGAGGGTGTTTCGGAGTAAGCCAGGGAATGCATGAAGAGTTTGGTGAAATGAGGGTGAGAGATACTCCTATTTCGGAAGGTGCCATTTTAGGATGTGCTATTGGATCCGCGGCTACAGGTTTGAGACCTATTGCAGAGCTTATGTTTATGGATTTCTTGACAGTGGGAATGGATATGCTGGTCAATCAGGCCGCAAAATTAAGGTATATGTTTGGCGGTAAAATAAATTTGCCCATGGTAGTCAGAGTTCCATGTGGAGCTGGATTTCAAGGGGCAGCTCAGCATTCTCAGTGTTTAGAGGCCTGGGTTACACATGTACCGGGGCTTAAGGTGGTTTATCCTACTACGGCAGCAGATGCCTATGGGTTAATGCTCACATCAATAGAGGATGATAATCCTGTGGTATTTATCGAGCATAAAGGACTTTATCCCAAGAAGGGTAATGTAGATAAAAATTCAGCACCAATACCATTTGGAGTTGCAGATATAAAAAAAGAAGGAAAAGATGTTACCATAGTAGCAACAGGCAGAATGGTTGACGAAGCTCTCTCAGCTGCTAAAAAGCTTTCAGAACAGGGCATTGATGCAGAAGTAATAGATCCAAGAACCCTTTTCCCTTTCGACAAAGATACAATATTCAATTCAATAAGAAAAACCAACAGGGCAGTAGTTGTAACGGAAGAAGCTAAAAGAGGAGGTTTTGGAGGAGAGATTTCCGCCGTAATAAGTGAAGAACTGTTTGATTACCTTGATGCTCCTGTAGTCAGAATTGGAAACTATAATGTTCCCATACCATTTTCACCGAAACTTGAAAGTTATATACTGCCTAGTTCAGATAAAATAGTAGCCGCTGTTAAAAAAACATTTTAATATGTAAAAGTGTAATTTGGGGAATATTCCCTGAATTACACTATCTTAATTATATTCAATCTAGATTTTAGGGGGGTTTTTAATGAGTTGTATTGAAGTGATGCCGAAACTTGGATTGACCATGACAGAGGGCACTCTGGTAAACTGGCATAAAAATGAAGGAGATAAAATTGAAAAGGGAGAAATTCTCTTTGAGGTTGAAACAGATAAACTTACAAATGAAATAGAGGCGAAAGAAGGAGGAGTACTCAGGAAGATACTTGTTGAAGAAGGTGAAACCGTTAAATGCCTCGTACCTGTTGCCATAATAGCAGGCGAAGGTGAAGACATCTCAGGGCTTTTAAAACAGACAGGCACTAAAGAGGGTGAAGGGGAAAAGAAAAAGGAGGAAAAGCAGCCAGAAGTACGGGCTGAAGTTGAAGCTGCCGGGCCGGTGAAAATGGAAGGCAGGATAAAAATATCCCCTGTGGCCAGAAAACTTGCCCTGCAGAGCGGTGTAAACTATGAACTCATAAAAGGCACGGGCCCCATGGGCAGGATAGTTAGGAAAGATGTGGAGGGGTATATTGAAAATAACCGGATTAAGGTATCTCCTGCTGCTGCCAGGCTGGCAAAGGAACTCAATGTGGATCTTTTAAGCATAAAAAAGGATGGCAGGATAATGAAAGAGGACGTGCTGGAAGCTTCAGAGGCAGCTAAAAACACAGCAGCAGTATCTGAAGGAAAAGCTGAAGAGAAAGTATTGCCGCAGCAGAAAGCAGTAAAAGAAGAGAGCCGCGGTGAAAAGTCAGTGAAGATGTCGGGCATGAGGAAGGTCATTGCAAAAAGAATGAGCGAAAGCGTCAGTGTGTCACCTACTGTTACCTATAATATGACCATGGATATTTCTGAGCTGAAGAGACTTAAAAACAGTATCAAGGATATTTTCAAGGTAACTTATACGGATCTTATTGTAAAAATAGTTTCACAGGTGCTTAGAGAATTTCCACTTGCAAACTGCTCTGTGAAAGGAGACAGCTTCATATTGAAGGACTACGTGAATATGGGAGTGGCAGTTGCCCTGGAGGACGGACTTCTTGTTCCAGTAATAAAGGACAGTGATATAAAAGGGCTGAAAGAAATCAGCACTGAAGTCAGGGAACTTGCGAAGAAGGCCAAAGCAAATCAGCTGGGTCCTGATGAGCTGACAGGAGGTACATTTACCATAACAAATCTGGGCATGTTCGGCATAGATACTTTTTCTCCTATTATAAACCAGCCGGAGGTAGCTATTCTTGGGGTGAATAAGATTGTTGAAACACCAGTAGTGGAAAATGGCGAAATAGTGATAAGACCACTTATGAGTTTGTCGCTTACAGCAGATCACAGAGCCATAGACGGAGCTTATGCAACCAGATTTTTACAGAAAGTTAAGCAATATGTAGAAAAACCGGGAATGCTTATACTTTGAACTAAGCAGATGTTAATTTAAAAAACATATAGAATCTTGACTTGGGAGGGTATTAAATGAGTTGTTTGGAGATAATGCCGAAACTTGGCCTTACAATGACTGAGGGTATGCTGGCAAAATGGCATAAAAGAGAAGGAGATAAAGTTGAAAAGGGAGAAGTCCTCTTCGAGGTTGAAACAGATAAACTTACAAATGAAGTAGAAGCAAAAGACAGCGGAATTGTAAGAAAGATACTTGTAGAAGAGGGAGAAACGGTAAAATGTCTGGTGCCTGTTGCTGTAATAGCAGCAGAAAATGAAGATATTTCAAACTTGTTAAAAGAAGCAGGTGCAGATGAAGAAAAAACACCGGCTGAAAAATCAGAAAAGCCGGAGGCTCAAGGTGCAGCAGAAGAGGCAGGGATAAAAAATGTGGTGGTTATAGGCGGCGGCCCCGGCGGCTATATAGCTGCCATCCGTGCGGCACAGCTGGGCAATAAGGTAACCCTTGTTGAAAATGGAGAACTTGGCGGAACTTGTTTGAATGTAGGATGCATACCTACAAAAACCCTGCTGCACTCGGCAGATATGTACAGCGAAATAAAAGACAGCAGGAACCTGGGAATTGACGTAGGTGAAGTCAGCATAAACTGGAAAAATGTTCAAAAAAGAAAAAAAAGGATAACAAAACGGCTTGTTGCAGGTGTTAAGGGGCTGCTGTCATACAATAAAGTAGATGTAATCAGGGGATTTGCCAAAATGGAAACTGAAAAATCCATCACAGTTGCAAAAGAGGATGGAGGAACTGAAAAAATTGCTTTTGACAATGCCATAATTTCCACAGGTTCTCTGCCGGTTGTGCCGTTTATACCAGGAATAGGGCTGGAAGGCGTAATTGACAGCACCGGTGCACTGAATTTAAAATCTCTGCCGGAAACAATTGTAATTATAGGTGCAGGGGTAATAGGTATAGAATTTGCCAGTTTGTTCAGTCAGCTTGGAAAGAAAGTGACAATTCTTGAGACACTCCCCTTTATTTTACCCTCTGCAGATAGACAGATTTCAAATTTAATGGCGGATAAATTGTCAAAACAGGGTGCTGAAGTAAATACCGGATGCAGGGTCACTAAAATAGAAAAGACGGAAAATGGGCTTAAGGTGGACTTCCACAAAGAAAATGAGAGCTTTAGCGTGGAAGCTGAAAAGGTACTGGTGACCATAGGAAGAAAGGCCAATACAGAAGGACTTGACCTGGATAAAATAGGAGTAAGAATGGAAAAGGATAATATATGTGTAGATGATCACATGAAAACAAATATAAGCAGTATATATGCCGTGGGAGACTGCACGGGAAAAAATATGCTTGCCCATGTTGCATCCGAACAGGGTGTGGCAGCAGCAGAAAATATATCTGGAAAAGATGTTGAAATGGACTACAAGACGGTACCCTTCTGTGTATATACAAAACCTGAAATAGCTTTTGCAGGACTTACGGAGGAACAGGCAGTGGAAAGGGGAATTGAATATAAAACAGGGATTTTCCCTATGGGGGCCAATGGGAAGGCAATGATATCCAAGGAAACAGATGGAATAATCAAGATTATCTCGGATAAAAAAACAGAGGAAATTCTTGGTGTGCACATCATGGCACCGGGGGCTACGGATCTTATAACAGAAGGAGCACTGGCACTAAGACTTGAAGCTACCGTGGATGAAATAATCACTACTGTACACGGCCACCCTACCATAGGAGAAGCTTTTAAGGAAGCTGCACTGGCTGTTCAAAAAAGGTCCCTTAATTCTGTAAATTAAAAATCAAGTTATTTTAATAATTCTAAGCTTTAATGATTTTATTAAAGCTTAGAATTATTTATGTATAATATATATGGAGAGGTGATTTTGTATGTATAACATAATATATGATTGTGACAATACTATGGGTATATATGGCAGGGATGTGGATGATGGATTGGCTATGTTGTATTTACTGGGAAGAGAAGATGTAAATCTTTTGGGAATATGCACTACCAGCGGCAATGCGGATGTGGAAGAAGTATATGAAAATACAAATAAAATGCTGAAAAGACTTGATATATCTGGGGTTCCCATATTAAAGGGGAAAGATCCTCGTGTATCCAGAAGAAGCCAGGCATCAAGTTTCATGGTAAAAATGGTTAAAAAAAGGCCTGGAGATATAACTATCCTTGCCACAGGAGCCATGACAAATTTGTACGGGGCATACATGGAAGATAAAAATTTCTTTAAAAATGTAAAAGAAATAGTTATAATGGGGGGCATTTTAAAGCCTGTTATAATAAATAACAGGGAAATATGCGAATTGAATTTGTCTAAAGATGCAGAAGCTTCTTTTATCCTGTTGAATTCTGAAGTAAATATGACTATATTAAATGCACATGTTACAGCTAAGGCTATATTTGGAGAAAAAGAAATGGACATTTTAAAAAAACAGAATTCTAATAAGATATTTGATTTTATATATAATAATATAAAGGATTGGTTTGATTTAAATTATAGCAGATTTAAAATTAAAGGCTTTAGCAATTGGGATGCAGCGGCAGCACTTTATATAACAAATCCTGAATTGTTTTCAAATAGAAAGATGTTTTTAAAGTCTACTCTGGAAGATTTAAAAGGAGGATATATGAGAGAAACGCATGAAGCTAATTTAGGAAATAAGGTAAATATGCCCTATGATATAATTGATGTTGAAAAGTTTAATAGTGTACTTTTAGACGGTTTGAAAAAATGCTGCACTAATAATTAATAATATATTTAAAAATTGTACACTCCGGATAATTTTATTATATAAAATTATGAGAATCTCTGTCCATAAATATTCATATGCAGAGATTTTTTATAATATATATATTTTAAGATCTATATTTAAGGAGAGTATTATATATGAAAAAATTGTTAAAAATTTTATTAATGCTTGTAATTATATCTGCATCAGCTTTTATGATTCAGCTTTATTTCAATAAAACACATCCTAAAATTCAGATTGAGCTAAAAGATAATGCTTTGAGCTGTAGTTTAAAATATGGCGGGTTGAAGGATTCAGTGGATTTTACAAGAGATGAAAAAGATAATTATTACATAGCCTACAAGAATAGAATACAGATTATAGAAAGTAATGGTAAAAGTTATGATATACTGAAAGACTCCAATTTAGATATTTACAGCATAGACTATTTCAAAAATAATTTATATTATTCTTCGGGGGATAAAATATATTGTTATAATATAAATCAGGGCAAGAATAGGATTCTTATAAAGGACATACCAAATTATGGGGACTATAAAGACAGCCTGTTAAGGGTAAATGAAGGATATATATATATTTCCGTGGGGTCTGCCACTAATTCAGCTGTGGTAGGAGAGGATAATAAATGGATTAAGAATAATTTTTATGCCCATGATATAACACCGGAGGATATAACGCTGAGAGGAATTAATTTTGGAAAGTATAAGAGGGGAGCATTTCAAAGTTATAACACTAAGAGCTTGAAGGGGCAGATAGTACCCCAGCATTTTCCGGGAAATGCATCTATAATAATATATAATTTAAAAAATGGCAGCAGTGAAACTTTTGCATGGGGAATAAGGAATGTAGAGGGAATGGATTTTACCAGTAAAAGCGGACTTATATGTGATGTAGGAGGTATGGAAAATAGAGGAAGCAGGCCCGTTGCAGGAGATACGGACTATATATATGAAATAAAAAGGGGAATGTGGTATGGATGGCCGGATTACAGCGGCGGTGACCCGGTTACTTCTCCAAAGTTCAAAAGTGTCAAAGGCTCCCCGCTGCAATTTATACTTGACAATCATCCGAGCACAAATCCTCCGGCTCCGTTATACCAGCATAAAACTGTAGGTACTATGGGAACTTTGGCTGTAGATGTAAATGGAGATGTAAAATCAAGAGACTGCATATTTTTTTATGATAAGTCAGATAATATGATCTATAGCTTTCGCGGAGCAGGGCTGCCTTTAGCAGAGGTTAAATTTAAAGATAATTCTAAAATTTCCAGTATGAAAGTTTATAATAAATCATTATTGACACTTGACGGAAGGGATGGTTATTTATATAGTATAAAAAGAGGTAAAATTAATGCAGGTCCAGCAATGGACAAAGACATTTATCTATATTCACTTTTAGCAGCAATACTGGGAATCATATTAATTTTAAAAAATCAGAATTCTTAATATTGTATTATTATATTTGAAGAGGAGATTATTTTTGGATGAAACGTGGAATTGAAAAAACTTATGGCAATGCTGTAAGGGGCATATTCTTTGCAGTAAATCCACTTAAGAAGAAGATTATGAAGACTAATTGTACTGTGCATAAATTCATAATTATACAGGCCATAGAAATATTAAAAATCAATGGGTATATGAAGGAATATAATTTTTTTAAAGAATATGTGAGAACCTTAAATAGAGGAGTTACCTGGGCAGATCAAGATTTTAAGAGCTCAAACCATTTTTATCATATAGCCAAGGGCAGGGGATTATACGGCTTCTCAGATGCACTGACGGAGTGTAAAAAATATTACAATCAGTCATTACAGCTTTTTGAAAATGACGAAATCCAAAGGGCGTTATTTTATTTTGGAGCATCCTGCCATCTTGTCCAAGATGTCACAGTACCACATCATGTAAACAATAAGCTTTTAAACAGTCATAGAAAATTTGAACTCTGGATAATAGGAAGGCTTATGACGGATTATTCTTTTATAACTGAAGAGGAACCTATAGTATATGATGAATTGGATGATTTTATAAAAAATAATGCCATAATGGCAAACAGCACCTATATAAAGAATAGAAATATAGAATCCATGGAAGAAAGATATGGCAAAATAGCCATGACTATTATAAAAGAAGCCGAGAGAACTACGGCAGGATTCATGATCAAATATTTCAAGGAAATAAAAAACTTTAAAATTCTTCCATAGATTGGAGGATTTTTTTTTATTTTACAGAACATATATAACATATTATGTAATTTAACTATATGTTTGTAAAGGACAGTGATTGAATTGAATAGAAATATATTTATAAATATGGAAAATGAAATATTTAAGGGAAATTTACTGGATGTGGGTTTGGATAATCAGGGCATAGTGTATAATATATATAAACAATTTAATGATAATATAAATGTGGAATATGTAAATGGAAAGGATGAGGGAAAAAATATAAAGGAAAACTATTACGACAATTGTATACTGCTGTTTTCCTTTGACAAACTCTGCTTTAATTTTAAAAAGAAAAATTTTATATTGGATATATATAAATATTTGAATAAAAATGGATTTTTACATATATGGGATATAGACAAAGGATATAACAAGATTTTCTGTGCAGATGTAAAAATAGCAGTACCTGGAGGAAAACTTAAAAAAATAAAAATAAGGGATTTTAATATTTTAAAAAACAGTTCTAAGGAAAATACCTTAAAACTGTTAGAGGAGTATTTTAAAGTTTTGGATTTTAGAAATTCAGATGGAATTTATTATATAAAGGCTCAGAAAAAGGATGCTGTGTAGCTTGAAATAAAATTTTAAATTTTAATTTGACTTTGTATTAAAAGACCAGATTGATTTGGAGGAAAAGAAAAAGCTTATATGAAAATATTATTGACCGCATTAAATTCAAAGTTTATTCACAGCAATTTGGCAGTGAGGTATTTAAGGGCGTATACTGAAGAACTTGAATATAATTGTACTATAAGAGAGTTTACAATAAATGATATGAAAGAAAGAGTGCTGGAGGAAATCATAGCGGAAAAAGCTGATATAGTGGCATTTTCCTGTTATATATGGAATATAGAATATATTAAGTCATTAGCTGTACTAATTAAGCTGGTAAATCCAAAAATTCAAATTTTATATGGGGGACCAGAAGTATCCTATGACAGTTATAGTTTTTTAAAGGATGCTGCTGGAGAATATGTAATAGTAGGTGAAGGGGAAGAAACTTATTATGAATTTGTAAAGTTTCAGATAGAGTATTTTAGAAAATCAGGAGGAAAAAATGATGAAAGCAGTTTCTTGAAGCTTAAGGATATAAAAGGACTTTGTTTTAAGTGGAATAATAAAGTAATTTTAAATGAAAATAGAGCATTGATGGATATGAATAAAATAATATTCCCCTATAAAACAAAGGAAAGTTTTAAAAATAAAATTATATATTATGAATCCAGCCGCGGGTGCCCTTTTTCCTGCAAGTATTGTCTGTCTTCCACTATTCAGGGCGTCAGGTTTTTAAATATACAAAGGGTGAAAGAAGAACTTCAATTTTTAATGGCACAGAATATAAGACTTATAAAATTTGTAGATAGAACCTTTAATTGCAATCATAAATTTACCATGGAACTTTGGAAATTTATAATAAATGTGGATACGGATACTACCTTCCATTTCGAAATTTCAGCAGATGTTCTTACAGAAGATGAAATAGAACTGCTTCAGAAATCTCCTGCAGGAAGAATTCAGCTTGAAGTTGGGGTTCAAACCACAAATGACAGGGTGTTAAAGAATATAGACAGGCATGTTGAATTTCAGGAAATAGAGGAAAAAGTCAGAAAGGTCCAAAGATATCACAATGTAAAACAGCATCTGGATTTAATAGCGGGGCTTCCGGGAGAAGATTTCAAGTCCTTTAAAGAATCCTTCAATAATGTGTATTCTATAAAACCAGAAGAAATTCAGCTTGGATTCTTAAAGCTTTTAAAGGGTTCATCCATGAGAGAGGAAGTAAAAAAGTGGGGTATGGTATATTCACCTTATGCTCCTTATGAGATCCTGAAAACAGACCATATGAGCTATGATGAAATTGTCATATTAAAGAGATTGGAGAAGGTTCTGGATAAATACTATAATTCCGGGAAATTCACACATATATTGGATTATTTTATCTCTAAATTTAAAACTGCTTTTGATTTTTATTATGAGATGGGCATGTTCTTTTATAATATGGGATATTTGAATAGGAATATATCCTCAGCGGAGTACTATAAAGTATTTGTTGAATTTGAGGAACAATATTTAAATGAAAAAAATATTGAGTTAAACGAGATAATAAAGTATGATTATCTTAGGTTCAATAAAAAGAAATGGCTTCCGGATTTTTTATTAAGGTATAGGGATAAATATGGAGAAAAAATTATAAAACAAAAAATCCAAAATAAAGATATAAAGGTATCGAAAAATTATCACATGGAGAAATTTTCTATAAACATAAGAAAGCTTTTAAATAACTCCTTAATAGAAAAAAAAGAGGGATATGTAATATTTGATGGAGAAAAGGAACTGTACTTATTCTGAAGTGTTTAATTTACATTGAGAGGGGTTGATATTGTGAATCTGACAATTGATGATAGAGCTCTTAGCTATGCAAGGGAAAAAGGAGGAGATTTTGTAGTTAAAACTATTTCTGCATCCGGAGGATGCTGTTCCATGGAGGTAAGGGAGATAACTATAGAATTTTCAAAAGATTTTAAGGGAAGTAAAAAGATATTTAATAGTTACAACTATAATGGTATAAATGTATATGTGGAAAAAGGACTTGAAATGGAAGAAAAAGTGCTCATATATGAAAAGGCGAAATTGCCTCTTATCGGAAGTTTGTTTGGCTCAAAGGGTATATCTGTAAAGTATCTTTAATACTTTCATCAAGTGATTTTTGGGTGCGGTGGAGTTTGCCCATAGGAAAAGCTTCTCTCCGCTGAATTGAAATGCAGCTGGGAGCTGTCCTAAGATAGAAAGTGACTTCTAAAATGGGACAGCTCTATTTTATATATTCAATTGTATTAATCGGAAACATTCACTTTATATACTTTTTTTGCCCTGTCCGTATATAAAATACCATCCAAATGATCTATTTCATGACAAAATACGTTGGATATCAGTCCATCCAGCTTGTAAGTCACTTCATTACCGGCTGTATCCTGCCCTGTTACTATAGTTTTTTTGGGCCTTATTACGATGCCCTCATAGCCGGGATAACTTAAGCATCCTTCCACACTTTCCTGTCTGCCAATCTTTTTAATAATTTTAGGATTTATTAGAATTATAGGTTCGGAATCTTCTTTTTTTAAGTCTACGATTATTATCTTTTTAAGCACTCCTATCTGGGGGGCAGAAAGGCCTACACCGCCGGGACTATTGCTGAGAGTGTCTTTAAGATCTTCAATAACTTTTAAAGTATCATCATCTATTTTCCTAACTTGTCTGCTAACTCTTTTTAGAAGTTTATTTCCAAATTGTAATATTTCTCTTACTGCCAAATTATTACCTCCCTGTAAATTATCGATACATAAATTATACATTTATTTTATGAAAGGATCAATTTTTTGAATATAAATGCAGGAATTTAGAGAACAAGAATATTTTAAGGCTTTAATCTGCTGATTAGTGGTGATTTGAGCTTATTGTAAAAAAACTATAGATTCCGATTTAAATCTGGTGTAAGTTCTTGACAGTACCAGCTTTAAATGATAAACTGAATATGTAAAATTTTATTTGATATATTAACTAAAAATTAATATCCTTGTCACTCTGAAGCGAAGGTGTCCTGAGATAAAGAGCGGGCAGTAAAAAAGTAATATTTTGCATTAGTGCATTATTTATATATTATGACCGCATTTTTAAGTTCTTCCCAAACTTGGGAGGAACTTTTTTACATGAGAAAAAAATACTAGATGTATTAGGGGATAATTATAAATGAAATTTCATAGGAGGTTAAAAAATGCTGAAAATAGCCATATATGGGAAAGGCGGCATTGGAAAATCTACAATTACCAGTAATTTGTCAGCAGCTTTTGCCCTGTTGGGGAAAAAAGTTATTCAGATAGGATGTGATCCTAAAGCAGATTCCAGCATCAACCTGCTTGGAGGAGAACCATTGATGCCTGTAATGAACTATATGAGGGAATTTGATATGGAACCGGAAAAAATTGAGGATATTTCAAAAATAGGTTTTGGAAATGTTCTTTGTATAGAGACCGGAGGACCTACACCCGGACTGGGCTGTGCAGGCAGAGGAATTATTACTACATTTAATCTATTAGAGGAATTAAGTCTTTTTGAAACATATAAACCTGATGTGGTACTTTATGATGTTTTGGGTGATGTAGTTTGTGGTGGATTTGCAGCGCCTATTCGTGAAGGATATGCTGAAAAAGTACTCATTGTTACTTCTGGTGAAAAAATGGCTCTTTATGCAGCCAATAATATAAACAGCGCAGTCAAAAATTTTGAAGACAGAAGTTATGCAAAGGTGCTTGGTATCGTATTCAATCATAGAAATATTGAAAATGAAGGGAAAAAGGTAAAAGACTTTGCAGAGGGGGCTGGTCTTCCAATTGTAGGTGACATTCCAAGGAATCAGGATATCAACCGTTTTGAAGAAATGGGAAAGACAGTTATTGAAGGAGATCCTAACCTTCCAATAAGTCAGTGTTTCTTTAATTTAGCCAAATTATTGATTAAGGGTGAGGAGATGAAATGAAAAAAGAATCATATTATATTACAGCAGAAAATTTAGCTGCAGCAGGTAAGGATAATATTCCTGCGGAGCTTGTTTCCAGTACTCATTTGATTTACAGTTCACCGGCAACACTTTCTTTTAATTCACCTGGTGCCCAGGGTTTTGGAGTTAAGCGCGCAGCATTGGCAATACCAGGGTCAATTATGCTTTTAGTAGCCCCAGGATGCTGCGGCAGGAATACAACAACATTAAGTGAACCGGGTGAATATAGTGATAGAATTTTCTATTTGATAATGGATGAAACTGATATTGTTACTGGAGGTCATTTAAAGAATATTCCACAGGCAGTAGAAGAAATCTGCCAGTGCATGCAAAGTATGCCGTCAGTGGTTATGATCTGTATTACATGTGTTGATGCACTTTTGGGAACAGATATGGAGCGCGTTTGCAGAAAGGCTATGGACAGGGTGAATATTCCTGTGCTTCCCTGCTATATGTATGCGCTGACGAGAGAAGGCCGCAAACCGCCTATGGTACATGTAAGGCAGTCTATTTATTCTCTGCTTGAGCCAATGGAGAAAAAACCGGATACAGTTAATATACTTGGATATTTTGCTCCCCTTGCAGATGACTGTGAACTATATGATTTGCTGCATCAGATTGGCATGAAGAAAATAAATGAAATCTCCCGCTGCAGAGACTTTGATGAATATATGCACATGGCGGAGGCAAATTTTAATATTGTATTAAATCCAGAAGCAAGATTTGCAGCACAGGATATTATGAAACGACTGGGTATTCCAGCAGCAGAACTTACAAGGCTGTACCAGATAGATAAGATACAGAATCAATACAGGATTTTCACCAAGGCACTTGGTACAAGCTTTGATGATCAAAAGTATTATGGAGAAGCGGAAAAGGCCGTAACTGAATTAAAAGCTGCTTATCCTCATATAATATTTGCGGTAGGGGAGGCCATGAATGCCAATCCTTTTGAGTTGTCTCTGGCGCTTATCAGATATGGATTCAAGGTAGCTGAAATATATGGCAATCTTGCTGTGGAAGACTTTGTCTATATCAGAAAAATTGCAAAACTGAGCCCTGACACCAAGATTTATTCCAACCTGGAACCTACCATGCTTTATTATGACTGCAGCAGGGAAAACATTGATATAACTATTGGCAGGGATGCCCAGTACTACCATCCTAATTGTGTAAATGTGCCATGGAAGCAGGATATTCAGCCATTTGGGTATGCTGGTGTAAAAAAATTGTTTAAAGAACTGAAACATTCATTGGATTGTTCTGATAAGGAGGCATAAATGAAAGGGTTAAGAAAATATATATCACCTTTTGCACCGGACCAGTCTGGTGCGGCAGCTGTTCTTTATAAATTGGGAGGAATTATAGTTATTTGTGATGCAGGAGGATGTACTGGCAATGTATGTGGATTTGACGAACCCAGGTGGACCATGGAAAAAAGTACTATTTTCAGTGCCGGTCTTCGTGATATGGATGCTATACTGGGGCGTGATGACAGGCTTGTGGCAAAACTTGCAGATACAGCTAAAAAAGTGGAAGCAAAATTTGCAGCAGTTATAGGAACTCCGGTACCGGCAGTTATTGCCACTGATTACAATGCAATAAGGAAAATGGCAGAAAAGAAACTTGGAATACCCGTCCTTGCCATAGAAACTACTGGTATGGATTTATATGATGTGGGAGCTGAAAAAGCTTATCTTAAAATATTTAAGAGATTTGCAAAGGATGGAATGGAAGTAGAGAAAGAGAGTGTTGGTGTAATCGGAGTAATTCCACTTGACATGAGCGACTTAAAGGCGGCAGATAAAATAGAATCTTCACTGAAAGCTGAGGCTTTTAAAAATGTTTACTGCTATGGCATGGGGGTAGATTTGTCAAAGGTAGAAGCTGCCGGCAGTGTTGCAAAGAATTTGGTAGTATCTCCCGCCGGGTTAAAGGCTGCACAGTATTTGAAGGAAAGATTCGGAACGCCTTATGAAACTGCTTATCCACTGCTTGGAGATATATTAGAGGATGAAATGAAAGAAAAGTTTAGAAGTTTTTCAGGTAAAAAGGTTTTAGTAGTACATCAGCAGGTCATTGCAAATTCTATCAGGGATGAAATAAATAGAAATGTGAATTCAAATGTAACAGTTGCTTCCTGGTTTATGATGAAGAAGGAGCTTAGCCAGGACGGGGATATTTCTCTTACAGAAGAGGATCAGTTTGTGGAACTCGTCCAGAAGGGAAATTATGATGTAATTGTAGGAGATAATATATTGAAACATGCAATACCTGACTTTAGGGGAAGGTACGTAGACACACCACATTTTGCAGTTTCAGGAAAGATGTGATATGAGATGAAAGAGTATAAAACCTTATTGATAAGAGTCTATGGTATTGTTCAGGGTGTTGGTTTCAGACCAACAGTAAGCCGTCATGCAGATAAAAATCATATAAATGGAAGTGTATGCAACAAAGGGTCTTATGTGGAAATATGGGCCCAGGGCAGTGAAAACAAAATAAAGGGATTTCTCTATGATTTAAAACACAATCCTCCAAGGCGTTCGTCAATATTAAAGATAGATATTCAGGAAGTGGAAAAGGTACAAAAGTTTAATGACTTCAAAATTATTGAAAGTGAACATGAGCAGGGCGAAATTTTTGTATCTCCGGATATTGCCGTTTGTCCGGAATGTAAAAAAGAACTTTTTGATAAAAATGACAGGCGATATCTTCATCCTTTTATAAACTGTACATGCTGTGGGCCAAGGCTTACTATTTTGGATTCTATGCCCTACGACCGTGTACGTACCAGCATGGGCGAATTCCCAATGTGTCCGGAGTGTGAATATGAATACACGCATCCGGAAACGCGAAGGTATGATGCACAGCCGGTATGCTGCAATGAATGCGGCCCGGAGGTTTATCTCATTGGAAGAAATGAGCGGGGAAGCACTGCAATTACTTATACAAGGCAGGTAATCCATGATGGAGGCATTGCAGCTATAAAGGGGATTGGAGGTTTCCACCTCTGCTGTGATGCCACAAACCAGGAAACGGTGCAGCGGCTCAGAACGTTAAAGAGGAGGCCGGCAAAACCCTTAGCAGTTATGATGAGGGATATAAAAACTGCAGAACGTGAATGTAAATTTACGAAAGTTCAAAAAGAAGTATTGGATGGACATCAGAAACCAATCATACTTCTGAAAAAAAGGACCAATGGACTATTATGTGATGCAGTGTCACCTGATAATCCCAAAGTGGGAGTAATGCTTCCCTATGCTCCTGTTCAACTGTTGATATTTACATATGAGGATGATATAGCCATGCCGGATTGTCTAGTCATGACAAGCGGCAATATATCAGGTGCACCAATATGCAGAGATGACAATGATGCAGTGACAGAATTGTCAGGGATGTGTGATGTCATGCTGTCACATAACCGAATGATTCGTATTCGTGCAGATGATTCTGTTATGGATTTTTTTGAGGGAAAACCTTATATGATAAGGCGTTCCAGAGGATACGCACCGCTGCCATTTATGATTTCAGAGGGATTTAAAGGGGAAGTACTGGCAGTGGGCAGTGAACTCAAGAATACTTTTTGTATAGGTAAAAATGATTTGTTTTATCAGTCACCATATATTGGTGATATGAAAGATTTAAGAACAGTAAAAGCTTTGAAGGAGTCTATTACAAGACTGGAGACGCTCTTTGAGGCCACACCTGCCATTGTGGCATGTGACATGCATCCAAAATATAATACTGTTTACGTGGCACAGGAAATTGGAATACCTGTTTTGCCAGTTCAGCATCATTATGCACATATATTGTCCTGTATGGCTGAAAATGATTATTCTGAGCCGGTTATAGGCGTTTCCTTTGATGGAACGGGATATGGAACAGACGGAACTATCTGGGGCGGGGAGTTATTAAAAGTTACTTATGATGGATTTGACAGATTGGGCAGCATAAAACCTTTTCTCCAGGTTGGCGGCGACTTATCAGCTAAAGAGGGCTGGCGGATTGCAGTATCCATGATCCATGGTATATACAAAGACAGGACAAAAGCAGCTGAAATTGTAAAAGAACTTGAATTATGTGATGAAAAGAACTGCAATGTTCAGTTTATGATGGCTGACAGGAAAATAAACAGCATAACATCTACAAGTGCAGGGCGTTTGTTTGATGCCGTAAGTGCTGTCTTGAATATTAGAAAACAATCATCTTTTGAAGGGGAAGCTTCTACTGCTCTTGAATTTGCAGCAGAAGCTTATGAAGAAAAATATGGGGACTATAATAGTGAGGGCAGGATTTCTGATGTGGATAGCATTGGGCTGACAAATCTTGTTTATGAAAATTCAGATGGACAGTTAATTATGGCAACTGATACTTTAGTAAAGGAAATCATAGAGGGGGTTCTAGCTGAAAAAGATGCACAGATGCTTGCTTATTTTTTCCATCAGAAATTATCGGATATGATTTCAGCAGGGTGTGAACATGCCTCGGAAAATACTGGAATCAAAACCATAGCATTAAGCGGAGGAGTATATCAAAATCAGTTATTGTTAAAAATGAGCCTGGACCGTTTGAGAAAACTTGGATTTAAAGTTTTAATCCATAGTTTACTGCCAGCCAATGATGGCGGAATAGCACTGGGGCAGGCAGTAGCAGCAATGAAACACATCAATAAATCTAAGAAATGAAAGGGGAAATAGCTATGTGTGTAGGGTTACCGGCAAGAGTTGTAAATATTAAAAAAGGGATGGCTCTTATTGATGCTTCAGGAGCAAAAAGAGAAGTATCTGCAGAATTAATCGATGAACTGGAACCAGGAGATTATGTTATGGTTCATGCAGGAATTGCCATTTCTAAAATTACAAACGACGACAAGAGTGAAACAGATAAAATCATGGAGGAATTATAATGGCTGATAGCGTAAAAAAAACCGCAGGGGAGATTATTGAATCTTACCATGGATCTAAGATTCGCATTATGGAAGTTTGCGGAACTCATACTCATGAAATATTCAGGCTGGGAATCAGGAACATCCTGCCGGAAAATATTGAACTGATATCAGGACCGGGATGTCCGGTTTGCGTTACCAATGTTGGATTTATTGACGAAGCTATTATGCTGGCGCTTGACCATAATGCTACCATATGTACTTTTGGAGATTTAGTAAGAGTACCTGGTTCAGAAATGAATCTTGCTGGAGCCAGATCAAAAGGCGGAAAAGTTCAAATAGTATATTCACCTATTGATGCTTGTGAGTATGCCATAAATCATCCGGAGGAGCAGGTGGTATTCTTATCAGTGGGGTTTGAAACAACCACACCTGCCAGCTGCCTGTCGGTGAAAAAGGCAAAAGGTGCAGGACTTACGAATTTTTCATTGCTTACGGCAAATAAAACCATGCCGGAGGCATATATGGCTATGAAAGACAGTGCGGATGCATTTTTATATCCCGGTCATGTACATGCCATTACAGGTACGAAGCTGTGTGAAAGTCTGGCTGAGGAAGGCATCAGCGGGGTAATAACAGGTTTTACTGCAAATGAAATCATGACAGCGCTTGCCGTAGTAATAACAGGATTACAAAAAGGGGACAGTTTTTTTAAAAATTGTTATCCGAGAGTTGTGACCCGGGAAGGCAGTAAAGCAGCCCAAAGTATTGTATCTGAAATCATGGAGGCTTGTGATTCCGAATGGAGAGGCCTTGGAGTTATTAAAAATTCAGGCCTTGAATTGAAAGAAGCTTACAGTGAGTTTGATGCCAGAATTAAGTTCCATTTACCGGAAGTAAAAGGAAGAAGCAACCCGGCGTGCCGCTGTGGTGATGTGCTGCAGGGGAAATGCAGGCCGTCGGACTGCAGTGTATTTGGCAAAGCATGTACACCGCTGCATCCTGTGGGGGCCTGTATGGTATCCAATGAAGGTGCATGTTCGGCATATTATCAGTATGGAGGAAATAAGGTTGAAAATTAAAGCATGAATTACTACTAGAATAAAAGTGTATGACAAACAAGCCATCCTCTGATGACTTTTTAAAAACTAAATATTTAGCAAGTTAAGGTTAGGTAGCTGACTTGATTTTATAACCTTGGAACTGTGCCATTAAAATAGCCTGCTCTACTGTGATTTCACGTTCAACAGGGATAATGTCTGACTTTCTATAAAGTTCATTATTATAAGTTTCTTTATTTTTTAACATATTGTATAATGCTGTTAGAAGCATTCTTGCTATTGCAATGATTGACTTCTTATGACCGCGGCGTTTCTTTATGCGGAGATAGCGATTGCGGATTTCAGGATGCTTTTCACTTTTTACCACAGAATTAGCACATTGTACTAAAAGTGGTTTGATATAGCATCCGGCTTTGGAAACCCGGACAGATTTTTTCTTCCCTGCACTTTCATTGTTGGTAGGTGTAAGACCCGCCCATGAACATAAGTGTTTCGCCGAAGGAAAAGCCTCCATATTTACTCCAATCTCTGAAATAACAGTGATTGCAGAGAAAGGATTCTTAAATGATGGAGCGGTTAGAATTAGGTCGAGTTCTTGCTGATAGGGACTGGCGAGCGCAAGAATCAGTTTTTCTAACTCTGCTTTCCGGGATTCCAAATTTTCCAAATGACTTTTGATAATTTTTAATTTACCAGCCTGTTGGGGTGTAATATAACCATCAACGGCGAGCTCTAATTCTGGAATTTTATTTTTCATAGAGCCATGAATTAAAGGTTCAATGTCAAAAGAAGTATTTGAAGGATTTTCAAGGATCTTATCTAAAATTCTTATAGAACTTTTACCAAAAGTGTCTGAAACAACATTTCCTAATTGAATATTAGAAACTGTAAGGCAATTTTGGAGACGGTTCTTTTCACTTGACATAAAGCAGGTTAGTTTGTAACGATAGCGCATAAGGTCACGCAGCTGACGGATATCAGCAGGGGGCATAAAGCTACCGGCAACAAGATCATGCTTAAACAGGTCAGCAATCCATTTCGCATCTTTCTTGTCAGTTTTTTTACCACGAATAGCCTTAACGTATTTAGGATGTGCGAGTACAATAGAACAGCCTTTTTCCAAGACGTTGTACACGGGAATCCAGTATTTACCTGTAGATTCCATACATACATCCTTACAATTATTATCAAGCAGCCATTGTAACAGCTCTTTCAAACCACTCGTGTAGGTAGAAAAGCGATGGCTCCTGTAGGTAGTAATACCTTGCTTGTTAGTGGAAGCAATACATGCAACCACAAAAGTTTTGTGGACATCAATTCCACAACAGATTTTATACACGATTTTTAAAGCCATAGGGACTCCTCTCTGAACTAAGAAGTTCTAAAAAATTATAGGGAAAAGTGCATTGACTGACAGCCTGGCATTTAAACGAGATTGTTTAAACAAAGATAAGGTTACGTACTCAAAGGTACACTTATTTGTGCTTGAAGAGGCCGTCTACACATATATAAATACGGTTATCTGACAAGTCAGACAGCCCACTCACCCCCCCGTGATTTGTAGTATACCAAAATCCCTATGGTTTAATAATAAAACAAAAACTCGCTTGAAGCCAAGTATTTTCATTACGTTTTGTGCCTTGAGCGAAGCGAAAGGAATGAGTATATAAATGGATAAAACAGTTACACTGGCTCATGGAGCCGGAGGAAAACAAACATCAGAATTAATAGATCAGGTTTTTAGGACTCATTTTTCCAATCCTGACCTGACAGCGGATGATGCTGCAGTATTGAATATCAATGGAGAAAAACTGGCATTTACAACAGATGGATTTATTGTTTCTCCATGGGAATTTCCAGGGGGGAATATTGGCAAGTTAAGTATCTGCGGTACGGTAAATGATCTGGCATGTATGGGAGCAAAGCCGCTGTATCTATCCTGTGCCTTTGTAATCGAAGAAGGCTTTCAAATGGACAAGCTAGAGAAAATTGCAGCAGCTATGGAGAAGACTGCAGGGGAAGCAGGGGTTAAAATAGCAGCTGGAGATACAAAGGTGGCTGGAAAAGGACAAGTTGATGGTGTGTTTATAACAACAACAGGTATAGGGCGGATTATGGATGGTGTCAACACTTCCGGATTCAATGCAAGGCCCGGCGATGCAATTATTGTAACCGGTGATATAGGACGCCATGGATGTACTGTCCTGCTGGCACGAAATGAGTTTGGAATTGAAGCAGATGTAAACAGTGATTGTGCACCATTGTGGGGAACAGTAAAAGCTTTACTTGGCACCTCAAAAGATATTCATGTAATAAGAGATGCTACACGTGGAGGTGTAGGAACGGTATTATATGAAATTGCAGAACAGAGCAAAGTTGGAATCAGACTGAATTCAAAGAGTATACCGGTAGCAGATGGTGTAAAAGGCGTATGCGGGATGCTGGGGCTGGAACCATTATATCTTGCCTGTGAGGGAAGGCTTGTGATTTTTGCTCCTGAAGAGGTTGCCCCAAAGCTTGTAGATACGCTGCGTAAAGGCAAATATTCAGGGGGTGCGGCTATTATCGGTCAGGTAACCCAGGATATGCCGGGGCGTGTTATTGTAAAAACAGAAATTGGCGCTGAAACACTGCTGCCGCCTCCGGGAGGAGAACTGCTTCCAAGAATATGCTGATATAATAGAACAAAAAAAGGCGAACACCAGTAAATTGAAATATGGAGGAAATATATCATGATTAAAATTGCAGTGTATGGAAAAGGCGGTATTGGAAAATCCACAACAGTTTCCAACATATCTGCTGCACTTTCTGAAAAAGGTATAAAAGTCATGCAGATTGGATGCGACCCTAAAGCTGATTCCACAGTTTCGCTTCATGGCAAAACAAAAGTGAATACTGTACTCGAACTTGTAAGGGCCAGCAGGGTGAATAAAAAAAATTTCAATCTGGAAGACATGGTTACAGTTGGGTATAATGGCGTAATATGTGTAGAAGCAGGTGGACCAAATCCAGGATTGGGCTGTGCAGGCAGGGGAATTATAGCAGCCCTGGAAAAATTGAAGGAAAAGGGTGCTTATGAAGTATACAAACCGGATGCAGTGATATATGATGTACTGGGTGACGTAGTATGCGGAGGGTTTTCCATGCCCATGCGCAGGGGTTATGCAGACAAGGTATTTATTATAACCTCAGGTGAAAACATGGCTATTCATGCAGCCGCCAATATTGCAATGGCCATAGAAAATTTTAAAAACAGAGGGTATGCTGGTCTTGGAGGTATTATTCTTAACAGAAGAAATGTGAAAAATGAATATGAAAAAGTAGGCGAATTGGCAGAGGATATTCATTCAGAAATAGTTGGTACCTTGGACAGAAGTGAAGTGGTTCAGGAAGCAGAAACCTTGAACAAGACGGTAATAGAAGCATTTCCTGAAAGTGATATGGCAAAACAGTATAGAAAGCTGGCAGAGATTATCATGAGGATTTGTGGAAAGGAGATATCATGCTTATAAATGTGTCTGGGCACGTTGATGAGACAGGCGTGTGTACTGCAATAAAAGATGCTGTATTTCCTGCACCTTTTGTATCTGGACTGGAATATAATGCTCCTGCCAGAGGAACATGGAATATAGTTCATATTGGAATGCTTATTCCAAAGTCACATCAGATATATATATGTGCAGCCAACTGTTTAAGAGGAGTTGTGCTTACAGCAGAAGAAATGGGAACAGCGGACAGATTCTCAACTATAGCTGTACAGGAGAACAATGTGCTGGAAGGTGATATGGAAGAACTTATCATTGAAGGTGTGTCAGATATACTCCATAAGCTTCCGCAAAAACCTCCGGCAGTTCTCATATATCCCGCCTGTATACATCATTTTATGGGATGTGATTTGAAGCTAGTTTATGGAGAATTAAGAAAAAGATATCCTGAGGTGGCTTTTGCAGAATGTTATATGGATCCAATTATGAGAAAAAGCGGTCTGACTCCGGATGAAAAAATGAGGCGTCAGCTTTACAGTATCCTTGAACCACTGAAGATTGACAGAAAAAGCATTAATATCATTGGCAATAATATTTCTACGGATGAAAGCAGTGAACTTATACGTATTATCCATGAAAATGGATATGAACTGAAGGATATTACTCTCTGCAAAACCTATGACGAATATCTTAAAATGGCCGAAAGTTGTGTTAATATATCCTGCCTTCCTGCTGCTATACCAGGTGGAGACTATTTGCAAGATAAATTAGGACAGAAGCATCTGCATTTGCCTTTATGTTATGGATTTGATGAAATAACAAAAAATTTGAATATATTGAACGAGTGTTTAGGATTACCGGAAAAAGAATATGTAAATGAAAAGTCAGCAGCCTTAAATTCCTTGAAAGAAGCAAAAAAAGTAATTGGTGATGCAAAGATTTCCATAGATTATACAGCTGTTCCAAGACCGGCCGGATTGGCACGATTGCTTGTAGAAAATGGATTTAATGTGGACAGGCTGTATGCAGATTCATTTACAAAATGGGACAAGACAGATTTTGACTGGCTTGTAAAAAACAAACCTGAGATTAAAGTGTATGCTACAGTACATGCAAAGATGCGTGTTCTGGATAGAAAATGCAGTGAAAAGATCCTGGCAATAGGACAAAAGGCTGCTTATTTTACAGGAAGTGAATACTTTGTAAATATAGTAGAAGGCGGCGGCATGTACGGTTTTGATGGAATTGTGAGACTTGCTGGACTTATGAAAGAAGCCTTTACATATCCTAAAGATGTACGAAGGCTTATACAAATGAAAGGATGGAGGTGTGATTGCTGCTTATGAAACAGGCATCAGCATTTATTTCAACGTATACTGCAGATGTATCAGGTGTGTGTTCCGCACTATATGAATTAGGCGGGATGACTGTAATGCATGATGCATCAGGGTGCAATTCAACATATACTACTCATGATGAACCACGCTGGTATGATATGGACAGCATGGTATACATTACAGGACTTTCAGAGATGGAAGCCATCATGGGTGATGATGAAAAAATGATACATGATATTGTCAGCGCAGCTAATGATCTGCATCCTAAATTCATAGCTGTTGCGGGTACACCAATTCCAATGATGATAGGCACGGATTTTCATGCCATTGCAGAAGTTATTGAGAAACAAACTGGAATTCCATCATTTGGTATTGAGACAAATGGTATGCATTCTTATATATGTGGAGCCGGACAGGCTTTTGCTGAAATAGCAAAACGATTTACTCCCGCAGGCATACCTAAAAGGAGGAAAAGCGTAAATGTACTCGGAGCCACCCCTTTAGATTATTCTGTAAACGGAAGTATAGACAGCATCAGAACTAGATTAGCCGAAGCCGGATTCCAGGTTTTATCTGTATGGGCGATGGGAAGTACACTGGAGGAAATGAAACAAGCCGGAGCTGCAGAAGTGAATCTGGTGGTTTCCTACAGTGGATTACCAGCTGCAAAAGAACTGCAGAGAAAGTTTGGTACTCCCTATGTTGTAGGTGTCCCAATAGGAGATCGGTTTGCAGCTGTGGTGATGAAAGCACTGGATAGGGCAATTGATACAGAAAAACCGCAAATTGCATATGATAGGCGAACTGCCTGCGGCGGCACAGTTATCATTGGAGAAAGTATCTATTCTGAATCATTGGCTGCAGCCCTTTCACTTGAAAAGAACATGAAAACCAAAGTTTTATGTCCTTTGGAAACAGAATCATGCCTGTTATTATCCGGAGATGCTCAGGCAGAAGATGAGGACAGCCTTATGCTATATTTACAAAATGCTGAAACTGTCATTGCAGATCCTATTTATCGAAGAATTATTCAGCCTGGTACTAAATTTATATCACTTCCCCAAGAAGCTTTTTCAGGCAGAATTTACAGAAAAGACATTCCAGATTTGGTTGATAATATAAATATAATACAGTAAATTAAAATGGAAGATTATAAAACTTGTCAGTTGCAAAGATTGGTAATAAAACTTTCATTAAAGACGGCGTTATTACCATTGATAAAGACATCCTTAAGAGTGCAGTAAAGCAGGATGTGCTGTGTAAGAGCCTTAAGTTAGGAGTGCCGCGACGTTGGGCATTTACACCAGTTATGATGGAAGAAGGACAGAATGTTGAGTTTTATTTCAGCTGTTTGAAAGTGATTGGCAAACGGGATATCCCAGCAAAATCAATTTAAGGAGGAAAAACAATGAGTTTAACAACAAAAAAAGGACTGCAATCCGAAATCTTTGTACCGGTTACACAAAAACCAGTATTTACAGAATTGAAAAAACCATTAAATGAGTGCAAGGTTGCTTTTATTACAGCAGGTGGAATTCATAAAAAGGACCAGAAACCTTATAATACATCCGGTGATTTCTCTTAGCGTGTAATTCCATTTGATACACCATCTGATAAGTTGATGGTAACACATGGCGGATTCGATAACTCCGATATTAATAAAGATGTCAATGCCATGTTTCCCATCGATCGTCTTCATGAACTAGTAGACGGAGGATTTATTGGTTCTCTGCCCAAAGAGACTTATACATTCATGGGCGGCGGCGGAAATGTTGAGAAATTCAGGGATGAAACAGGTCCTGAAATTGCCCGCAAATTAAAAGAGCAGGGTGTAGATGTGGTTCTTTGCACAGGAGGATATGGAACCTGCCATCGTTCAGCAACAATTGTCACCAGATGCTGTGAAGAAGCAGGCATGAGCTGCTGTGTAATTGCTGCACTGCCTCCCATTGCAAGACAGCAGGGAGCACCTAGAATTACAGCTCCTCATGTACCAATAGGATCAAATGCCGGAGAACCAAACAATGTGGAAATGCAGACAGCAATCGTAAAGGAATCTTTGGAATGGGTTCGTGACTGCCCAAGCTTTAATCAAACAAAGGTATTACCTTACGAATACCGTCATAACGTATAAATCTGTTTCAGTAAAAGGCTACAAAAGGGGATTGAGAAGAGCATTATTCAATGGGAACCCAGGATCAAGGATATCAGAGTCGGCATCATTAAGCCGGGAAATTATGATATGTTTGTTAATTCCAATTTGGACTACTCTCCCATTGCCTGCAAGGTGCGGGGAGAACTGGGAGAGGGCGTTACACATCTGCTTTCCGGAGTAACCGTCATGATAACTGGTGTTGAGGATAAAAACGGATTTCAGCCCTCAAACATTGGCTCTTCAGAAGGGCTTTTGAAAGATCAGGTTGTATTGGACCGTGCCGGCACGCCAAAGTCAACTGATTATATTCTTCATGTGGATGTGCTGTTTGAAGAGGGTGAAGGAAGAACGGCGGAGGGTATTATGGCCGGACATCGGGCGGCGGACTGGATTGTACAGGAAATCCGGAAAGTGCTTGTGAATCTGGATAATATGCCTTATACAAGAGAAGAGTTCAACGATGTTATGCGCCCGGGCAAGCGTAAAATTATCCTTGTAAAGATTGTATCCGGTCTGGGAAATATGTATTCCTCCTGCAATTACCGTAACGTTACGATTTTGAAACTCTTTTGATATTTCCACCGCCCTGTTCATAGCATCTACGGTGACAGTTACTGCTACTAAATCTACAGGCTCGTCAAAATCTATCCTTTCAACATTTTCATTTTCAATAATAACTTCATACTTTTTCGGTGTAAGGTTTGTTATTGTAAGTAATGCAAGTGAAGGACTCATTCTTGTTTTTAACTTTGTATCCATAGGTCTTGGCAGCATTGCAGGCTGAATCAATTTAATTTTCACTCTTTACCCCTCCCAAATAAATTTAGACAATCCACTAAGAATCATCTCTATATTCTAAGATATCTCCAGGCTGGCATTCTAAAGCCCTGCAAATTGCGTCTAAAGTTGATAATCGAATTGCTTTTGCCTTTCCATTTTTTAATATAGAAAGATTGGCCATGGTTATTCCAACCCTTTTCGAAAGCTCTGTAACACTCATTTTCCTTTTGGCCAGCATAACATCAATGTTGATTATAATTGCCAATTTATTCACCTCAAATCGTTAAATCATTATCTGATTTTATATCTATGGCTTCTTTTAAAAGCTTTTGGAGAAGGGCTGCAAAGGCCGCAATCACAAAAGAAGCAAAAACAACGATCAATCCCAGCGCTGCAATACCTGGGGCATCGTCTGCGTCTGCTATAGGAACCAAGAATGGCATTAGTACTGCATATATAATACTGATTATGATGGCACAGTATTTTATATTCTTTAAGGCTTTTACAGATAGTTCCGAGAAAGCTTTGTTACCGTCAATATAGCTTAAAAGTTTCAATGCCTGATACAATGCAGCAAAAAATGGTATTGCGGAAACATAGGCACCTGTTAAAACAGGCAGATAAAACAACTTTGGATAATGCTCTGCTGCTCCACCAGCTATTGCAGGCAGCCAGAAAATGCACAATGTAAGTACTATAATTCCAATAAGAAAAACCACTATTTTTAAGAAAACTGTTGATCCTGGTTTCATAAAAAGCACCTCACTTTTAATTTCTATATATAGAATAACAGTTTTTTTATTGCTTATCAATAAAAATTTATTGTATTTGGAATACAAAAAAACACAGAGTACTATCGTCCTCTGTGTTTTTCCTTATGTTTTTTCTGTTTCAATGCAAATTGTCTTTTCTTTTCTGCTTCACGCTGCTTGCGGCAGTAGGATTTCCGTTCAACCCTACACTGCTCCCGTTGAAGCTTTAGTGCCTGATGTGCCTTTGTACCAATGTCTGTTTTCTGCAATTGTTTTTTTAGTGTCCGCTGCATTCGCTTGGGGTTTGTATGCTTTTCATCAAAGTATATTGTTTCAATGGATGGACTGAATTTTAATCTATTCCAGTTTTTAAGTACAAAATCATAGATTTCACAGTCCCTGGGTTCAGCACCAAAAGTGATCTTACAAACTTCATATTTCAAGAATACATGGATTGAGCACTGCTGAAATAGGAGTTCTGAGAATTATCTCCGAAAAGAGGATGTCATTATAAAGGATATAGTTGATATTTTAAAAATACCTAAAAGTACTCTCACAAGTATGATAAACAGACTTGAAAAACGAAAGATGATTAAAAGAACCATAAGCAGCAGGGATAGGCGTTCTTATAGATTGGTGCTTACTGAAGAGGGAATTCAGGCACAGAAGGAACATCTTGGATTGGAGGAAAGAGTTTATGGAAGCATAATGAAATGTCTGGATACCTGTGAGGAGAGAGAGGAGCTGTTGAAACTTATGAGGAAAATAGTGCATAACCTTAAAAGAGAAGACATATTTAAATAAAATCAAATAATTATAGTTAAATTTGCAGTTTTAAGAGCTTCACTGAGAATGGACTCCATCTTAACGTCATAGAAGCCTTTTAGAGATGCTACTAAAAGAGCTGTTTCTACTCTGTAATTTTTTAAGTACAAGTTCTTACTTGTTTAAACTCTGATATTTTCTGTTTTACTTTGTTTTGCCAACTGATTATAGTATAAGTGAAACATAATGAAAAAGCAGGTGGGATGTACAGAACACCTCAATACAGGGGAGAGAAACAGTGAAAGGAATGATATATTATGACAGAAAAAGATCCTATGTTTTATAAATCCTGGCGAAGCGGTATGCTTACCAATGGCATTGAGCGAGCAGCTCACCGAGCACTACTTTATAGTACTGGTCTAGAAGAAGAGGACTTGCACAAGCCCTTGATTGCAATCGTTAACTCCTTTACGGAGATAGTGCCAGGACATATCCATTTGCGCGAGCTGGCTCAGTATGTGGCCCAAGGAATTTGGGAGGCGGGTGGAGTTCCTAGGGAATTCTCAACCATCGCCATCTGTGATGGATTATGTCAGGGACACAAGGGTATGAGTTATCCACTACCTAGCCGTGAACTGATTGCTGATTCTATTGAGTACATGGTAGAAGCTCATCAGTTTGATGCCATGGTGCTGATTCCGGGATGTGACAAAATCGTGCCTGGTATGCTCATGGGGGCCATGCGATGCAATATTCCTGCTATCGTAGTATCTGCTGGCCCTATGCTGCCGGGTAAAAGCAAGAAGTTACCTATACTAACCCTTAGCGATATGCGAGAACTTATTGGCCGTACACAAACTGGAAAAATGACGGTGAAAGAACTAATGGCTGCGGAACAGACGGCTTTGCCTGGATATGGCACTTGTGCCATGCTGGGTACCGCCAACACCATGGGATGTTTGACTGAAGTGCTGGGTATGAGTTTGCCAGGATGTGGTTTGGCACCGGCAGTGAGTGCGAAAAAAAGGCGAATTGCCAAGCAAAGTGGTAGACGTATACTTGAAATGCTGAAAAAAGATCTGACACCTCGCCGTATTATGACTCGTAAAGCTTTGCAAAACGGGATCATGGTCAGTATGGCAATGGGAGCTTCTACCAATAGCACTTTGCATCTGCCAGCCATTGCTCATGAAGCTGACATTGACATATCGCTGACTGATTTTGATGAATTGAGCCGGAAGGTACCTTATATATGTAATATTAAACCTTCGGGTACGCACTCTCTCATTGATTTGGAGGATGTGGGAGGAGTGCCTGCTGTAATGAAAGCTATCGAATCCTTGTTGGATGTAAGCGTACTCACCTGTACTGGCAAAACTTTGGAAGAAAATTTGTCTGGAGTAGATCTAGTAGAGAATGACGTAATTTTTTCTCTGGACAGGCCTAAAAGGCCAGAGGGTGGTTTAGCTGTTCTTCACGGCAATCTGGCTCCAGACGGTGCGGTGGTAAAACAATCTGGTGTGAAGCCAAGTATGCACCATTTTAAAGGCCGAGCACGAGTATTTACTTCTATGGAGGATGCCTGCCAGGCTGTTTCCGGTGATAAGATTAAGCAGGGTGATGTATTGGTTATACGCTATGAAGGACCTCGTGGTGGCCCTGGTATGAGGGAAATGCACATGGTTACTAGTCTTATTGTAGGCCGTGGCATGGATGAAATATGTGCCCTAGTTACAGATGGACGATTTTCTGGTTCTAGTCGAGGTCCTTGTATCGGTCACGTTTCACCAGAGGCTGCAGCGGGAGGGCCTATTGCCATTGTGGAGGATGGAGATCCTATTCTTATTGATATCCCCAGCCGTAAGTTGGAACTCTGCATTTCGCAGGAGGAAATTCACCGCCGTTTGGCAAACTGGATACCTGTGAAAAAGCCTTGTACGCCGGCCTTGGATCGATATTCAGCATTGGTGACCAGTGCCAATCAGGGAGCAGTACTCAAGACTCCCGCGGAGCTTTATGATAAATTCAAAACAAAACAATAAACTGATTCTGAATAAAATCTATTCATACGGATGACAAAGAAATTTTATATCGTTAGATGCAGCAAAGGTTAAAGTATCATCTATAAAAGTGTATTGCAGTGAATCTTATAGATGCATCTCAAAGCGTAACTTACTTTCATATTATGAAAATGTGAGTTACGCTTTGCATTAATTACTCTTTAGGAAATACTATCTAAAATCAAGGAGGTATTTTAAGACGGCTGGCACATTGGTGGAAAATTATTTAAGGCATGAGAAAAATTAAGAACCAGTTAGATATTGTTCAAGACAAAGGGATTAATCCGATGAGTTTATATCAACAAAAACTCGTATATTTGTTACAGTCTGCAAGGAATAGATGGGAGCACCTGACGCACTGTATCGAACATATCTCTGACATATGCAGGATAATTACGCTCTGCACTGTATACAAGGCTCAGCTGCAGTGTGCTTTTCAAACCAGAGACGGACAGAACAATGAGATCATCATCCGTCATTGGACCATTGGGAGCACATGCAATCATACCAGGACAGAAAAAGGACATGCCTTGGGTTTTTGAAAGGGCAAGTTGGACATTGTAGTCACTAATCATTGCTGCCGTATGCAAAAGGATATTGTGATGTGACAAGAAATCGTCGACCAATTGATTTAATGTGCTGCCGGATGCATTACTAACAAAAGATAAATTAGTAAATTGTGATAGATCGATATTGTCTCCTGTGGTGTATTGTGGAACTTTAGAAAGGGGAGTGACCAAATAAATGGGATCCTCTATCAGTGATTCTATGACTATATTCGGAACAAGTGTGGCATTTACACCAATAAAGAAGTCTATCTCGCCCAGAGTCAATCTTTGCTGAAGTTGATAAGTATCACCAAGAACAAAGCAGACTTTTACCTTAGGATGATTAGGATAGAAAGCTTTCAACAACATTGGAACCAATAATTGTGCCCGTGCGGTGCCAAGGCCCAGGGTGACTTGACCTACAATTCCCTGCTCCAACTCCATCAGTTCTCGGCACAAATCACCCTCCAAAGCTTTCTGTCGCAAAAGCATAGCCTGAAGTGCCCTACCTGCATCGGTAAGTTGAACTTTTGGACGGCGGACAAACAGCATGGTTCCATATTTTTTCTCCAAGCGGTGGATATGATCGCTGAGACATTGCTGTGTTAAAAAGCATTGATTTGCGGCACGACTGAAGCTAAGCTCACGTGCCACCGCTAAAAAGGCAACTTCACTGTTGGTCATGTTAAAACATCTCCTTTCTATTTGTTGAAAGAGAAATTTTCCAAGATGTTTTGCTTTTCACAGAAGAAGTATATGTAGTGTGTTCTCTGCAATTGGCAATGTATTAGGATAGACTCTTTAATTCTAGTTAAACAAGTTTTTACTTGTTTAAATTCTGATGTTTTCTGTTTTACTTTGTTTCATTGATTGGTTATATTATAAGTGAAACTTAATAAAAAAGCAACTGGAGCAGTATAGAACTATAGAACCAGAAATTGCCTCAGGTTTTAGGTGGGGCTGTAGGAGCTACAAGGGCTATTGTGGACGTGGGGTGGGCTAAAAAGATGAAAAAATAATAGCAATTAATAGCAATATACTTGCTTTATTTATTAAGTAAATATTATTTAAAAATCAGGAGGTTGGTGCATATGAATTTTTAAGGTAGATGTGCTATGTAAAGCATTTCCGGGTAAGTCCACTATAGGTGCATTGGGCTGGAGCAATGTAGTACTTATACGTATGAAAGGCAGAAATATTTTATTTGATACGGGAGGACAGGGAATTCGTCCAAATCTTTTAAAAGCACTTGAAAAATTATCGGTGAAACCGAATCAAATCGACAGCGTTTTTTTGAGCCATCTGCATTTTGATCATTGCTGCAATGCATCTTTATTTTCAAGTGCAGAATTCATTATAAGCAGAAAGGAATGGGAATATGCTACTACAGAGGAAGATGTTTTTACAACAGAAGAATCTGTGGAGTATTTGAAAGGTAAGAAGAAAAGGTTTATATCCAAAGACGGGGAGGAGATTTATCCTGGGATGAAAGCCATATTTACTCCAGGCCATACTCCCGGAGGAATGTCTATGGTTCTTGAAGCAGATAATGAGACGTGGATTATTGCAGGTGATGCAGTAAAAAACAGGATAGAGTTGCTGAAGGGAGAAGTGGATATGTCTTTAGATAATGAACAAAGCCTGCAGAGCATATTGAGAATAAGGAATATGGCAGATCGTGTTTTACCTGGACATGATTGCTGGATGAAAATCAAAGACAATAAAATTATTCCTGAAGAAAAAGTACAGGTTAATATAGTCTTGCCAGAGGGGATACAGGGTGGAGAAAATGGGGTGTTTAAATTGGATATTGAAAATAGGCCATTATTATAAAATTTAATAGGCAAAAGTAAGATTTTAAAATTGTAAAGAGGCAGATTAGTATAATTCAAATTTATGAAGTTAAGGGGTATGTGAATATGGAGTCTTTGGATTTAAATAAATTTCCTAAAGTAGAATTACCTAGGTTCCTGAAAATAAAGCAGAATTTTAAGAAAGATAGAGTTGAAAATATAGAACTTGAAGTGGCAGATAAAGTAAAACAGGGTATAAAAAATATGAACCTGAGGGACAAGAGAATTGCAGTGGGAGTTGGCAGCTGTGGAATTGCAAATATTGCTGAAATGGCAAAGACAGTTGTAGACTGCCTGAAAGAAGCCGGAGCAAAGCCTTTTATTATACCTGCCATGGGAAGCCATGGCGGGGCCACACCGGAGGGGCAGGCAGCTATTCTGGCCTCCTATGGTATTACGGAGGAAACTATGGGAGTTAAAGTGGACGCATCTGTAGATGTTGAGCCCATTGGAGAATATGAACCTGGATTAACTGTCTATGTTGCCAAAAGTGCACTGGAAGCAGACGGGGTAATTATAATTCCCAGGATAAAACCCCACACCTGTTTTAGGGGAAAGGTTGAAAGCGGTGCTTGTAAAATGCTTGTTATAGGGCTTGGCAAGCAGCGGGGGGCGGATTCAGTTCACAGTAAGGGATTTGAAAGATTCCATGAGCTTATGCCCGGAGTTGGGTGCATGATAGCTAAGAAGATCAAACTGATTTTTGCCGTATCCACAGTTGAAAATGCCTATGATGATACCTATAAGATAACCATACTTACAAAAGATGAAATACTTGGACTCAAGAAGGAAGAAACTCTTCTTGAAGAGAGCAGAAAGAGGATGGCACAGATACTTATACCAAAATTTGATGTACTTGTAATAGGGGAGATAGGCAAGAATATAAGCGGAGATGGACAAGATCCCAACGTGACAGGACTGTATTTTACCAAATGTGTCAGCGGAGGACCTGAATTTAAGAAATGTGCAATATTGGATGTGACAGATGAATCCCATGGAAATACAATTGGAATTGGAGTGGCTGATGTTACAACCAGAAAACTGTTTGACAAAATAGATTTTATCTCAATGTATACAAATAGTTTTACCAGTACGGAAACAGAACCTATCAAGATACCTATGGTTGCCAGGAATGCTGAAGATGCTGTAAGGATAGCAGTAAAATTGTGCAATGGTGTAAGAAGTAAGCAGCATAGGATAGTCTGGATTAAAAATACCATGGAACTGGGGAAAATATGGGTAAGTGAACCTCTGCTGTCCCAAGTTGAAAAAAACCCCAGGCTTGAAATCTTAACCGGTCCTAAAGAAATTGAATTTGAAAAGGGAGAACCTGTAGATATATGGGAATAAAAGTTTATTAGTGTTTAAAGCAGGTATGATATCCACGAAATGATTTAATTTATACACCAGCAGCCGGCGATGATAAATTACAATATGCCAGATATTAAATAATTAGAATTTGTGGATGAAATACCTATTGGCATATAAAAGGAGGATTATAAATTGGCTGACATTAACAATGAAAATAATATTAATGATAGTGTTATGGACAAAAAAACTAAAAAAAGTATATTATGGGGTGCTACATTTTTTACTGCAACCACTTCAACGGTTGGTGCTGGATTCTTGACTCAAACAGCTCAATTTGCACAGGACTACAAATTGTCACTTGTTTTAGTAATTATAGCTGTATTTATAATAAATATTTTCACACAAATCAATGTATGGAGTGTATTATGTGTTTCAAAACTGAAAGCACAGGACATTGCGAATAAAATTGTACCTGGACTTGGGTATGTGATTTCATTTTTGATATTATTAGGATCAATAGCTTTCAATACAGCCAATATAGGCGGTACAGCATTGGGATTTAACATTCTCTTTGGTATTAATTTGAAGGCAGGATGTATTTTAGCTGGCATTTCGGCTATACTCATATTTTTATCCAAAAATATAGGCAGAGCTTTGGATCAATTTTCAAAAATATTAGGTATTATCATGATACTTGTTATTTTTTGTATGACTATAGTGGTCCTTCATGGAAATTCAATAGGCACTGGAGTTAGGCTGAATTATGGTACTCTGTTTCCTCAAAAACCATCAACATTATTATTTCCAACTGTGACTTTAATGGGAGCAACAATTGGAGGTTTCATATTATTCTCAGGGATGCATCGTCTGCTGGATGCAGGAATTTCTGGAGAAGAAAATTTAAAAGAAGTAGAGAGTTCTGCTATCTTCACAGTAGCTATAACAACAGTTATAAGAATTATGCTGTTTCTATTAGCTCTAGGTGTAGTATCCAGAGGGATAAGATTAGATCCTACTAATCCGGCGGCATCAGCTTTTAAATGTGGAGCAGGAAATTTAGGGTATATATTCTTTGGAGTGGCTATTGTGTGTGCAGCAGTTACATGTGTTGTGGGAGCTTCTTATACTACTATTACTTTTTTTAAGACACTGAGTCCCTTTGTAAACAGACATGAGAGAATTCTTACAAGTGGCATAATTGCTATTTCAACACTTATAATGATCATATTGGGTAAACCTGCTAAATTACTCATAGTTGCAGGTTCTCTAAATGGCCTCATTATTCCCATAATGCTTGTTATGATTTTAATAGCATCCAGGAGGAAAGATATTGTGGGAAATTATAAGCATCCAAAATGGCTGTTCATAATAGGTGTTATCATAGTTATAATAACTGCCTATGCTGGAATAGAATCTTTGACCAGCATTAAAGCATTATTTGCATAGTCTTAAAGTATTATAAAAATATTAAGAAGAGGTGTATTAAGTTATGAAATGTAAAAATAGTTCATTGGAAGGAATATGTGATTTAGATATAAAATGCGATGACAATGCACTCAAGGGAATAATTGATATGCATATTCACACATCTCCTGATATTAAAGAAAGGCGTTTTGATGATATAGAACTTGCAAAGGAGGCAAGGAGAGTAGGTGCTGGAGCTGTTGTAATAAAATCCCATGTTGTACCTACTATGGATAGGGCCAGAATTGCAGAAAAAGCAGTACCAGGGGTTCATGTGTTTGGAGGTATAACTCTAAATACCCAAGTGGGTGGATTGAATCCTTCAGCAGTTCAAAATGCAATTTCAATGAATGCAAAAATTATATGGCTGCCCACAGAGTATTCATCAAATGATAGAAAGCAAAAGGAGAAATCAGACGGAATTGAAGTATTGAAAGATGGGAAAGTTGTACCTGAACTTATAGAGATTATGAAAATGATTGCGAAAAACAATGTAATTATGGCTACTGCACATTTGGCTCCTTATGAAACAAGAGTTGTAGTAGATAAGGCCAGGGAGTTGGGTGTCAAAAAAATTGTAATCACACACCCGGAATGGCCCTCAGTGAATATGTCTTTGGAGGATCAAAAGGCACTGGCTAAATACGGTGTATATTTTGAAAGATGCTATGCGAGAGTGGTAAATGGAAAATGGGTAAAAAATTTGGAAATGAACTTAAAAGCCATGGAAGCTGTTGGCTATGAATCCACCATTGTATCCACAGATGCAGGTCAGATTGAGAATCCACTTTGGAGTGAAGAACTTCTTGATTACGTAATGTTTCTTCGTAAATCGGGGGTACCTGAAAAAGTTATTGACAAGATGACAAAAGAAAACCCTGCAGAATTATTGGGGCTTAAATAATAAGCAATGAAATTCTAATCTTTTATTATTTATATCTGTAGTTGGTACGTTGGCAAACTGCGATAGCTGGGTTGCCATAGAAGATCTTGCAAATGACAATATTACTTTTCATGGGTTTGCCCTGCGGTAATCCTCCAAAACCCTTGATTTTATGCACTTTATACTATATAATAAATTATAGAAAACTGTATAAGACAGTTCGGAACCATCCTGTCTATAAACAAAACTAGGGATTGGCTAGTGAAAAATAGCTTATTTTTGTGATTAAGGTGGAGAATTTATCTCTGCCTTTTTATATTTTTATACATATTCAGGACAGTTCCATTTCTTAATTTACATATTTAAAATTTCAGGAGGAAGCAATGAGACATTTACCAAAATTAAAAAGATATGGACAGGTTACAGAAAGACTGCCAAGAGAAGTGGTGCTCTTAAGGGGAAGCGGGTGTTTTTGGGGAAACTGCATATTTTGTGACTATCATCTTGATCAGGACTATAGCGCTTTTAGAAATCATAAATTAAATCATGAAGTGCTTGAAAAAGTTACGGGAAAATACGGGGTGCTTCAGATAATGAATTCTGGAAGCGCCAGTGAATTGGATGCCGTCACAGTATTTGAACTTATAAAATTGTGCAGGGAAAAGAATATTAAGCAGCTTATTATGGAGAGTCATGTAAAATATGAGGATGACATAAAAATTTTCAGGGAACAATTTGCACCTGCAAAACTAAAATTTATAGTTGGGGCTGAGAGTTTCCAAATTGACTATAGAGAAAATATACTGAATAAGGGTATGGGCTGTAGAGAAGCCTGGAATTTTGAAAATTTTGATTGGGTGAATTTACTTTTTGGCATAAGGGGGCAAAATATTCAAGCACTGAAAAGAGATTTGAAACTTGCCTTAAATTATTTTGAAAGAGTCACAGTAAATATATTTTGTGAAAACACCAAAAATGTAAAAAGAGATAATGCCCTTATAGATGAGTTTTATAACAGTTATCTATTTGAAAAACTTCAGACAACCTATTATGACAGGGTTGAGATACTGGATGATATAGATGGCAGGTGTAATGCGGATTTGGATGGAGTGGGAGGTAAGATGGATGAGTAAAACCAATAAACTGGTAAAAATATCTGTAGTGGCTGCAATATATATAGTTGCAACTATTGCACTGGGTCAGCTTTCTTATTGGGGACCAATAGGATTCAGATTGAGCGAGATGTTAAACTTTTTAGCTTTTATAGATCCATTTTACATCATATCTCTCACTGTAGGATGTGCCATATCAAATTTTTACAGCTTTAGCATGGTAGATGTATTTGTGGGGAGTTTTCAAACTCTTTTGTCCACATATGCCATGTGGAAGACAAAAAGCATGGCTCTATCTGTTATATGGCCTGTGCTTGGAAGCGCATTTATAGCAGAAGAGCTGCATATACTCTATAAAGTACCTTTTTTTTATACATTCTTCACACAGGCAGTGGGGGAACTTGCAGTGATGCTTCTGGGATATTTTGTTTTTAAGAAGATGTTTAGGAACACTGCCTTTCTAAATAGAATAAAGATAAAATCCTCCAACCATAAAATGGAGAAGAGTTTTCAGAATAAATAGCTTTACATTTAGCTCCAACTGATATAAACTAGTGTATATATAGGAGTATATACATTGGTTTGGAGGAGAAAAATGAATAATATAAAAAAACTTACTTATTCAGGGCTCTTGACAGCTCTGGCAATTATAGTCCCGACGGCTTTTGGAATTTTAAAAATACAGATTGGACCCTTTAGCGCTACTTTAGCCGCCCATGTACCAATGTTCATATCAATGTTTTTGGGACCTTTTGCAGCAGTAATGGTGGGTATAGGTTCTGTAATAGGATTTTTAGTAACATCACCCCTTGTAATAGCAGCAAGAGCTTCCAGCCATATATTTGTGGGATTAGCTGGTGCACTTATGCTTAGAAGGGGAATATCCTTTAAAAAGGTTATAGTGCTTACAGCACCTATCCATGCTGTACTCGAAGCTATAGCAGTAATACCTTTCGGTTTTACCATGTACAAGGTACTTATAGTAGTGGGTACAGGTACGCTAATTCATCATATGGTAGATGGAGTTATTTCCCTGGCTATCTTGGGAGCACTTGCCAGAAGCTTGAGTTTGAAGAGAATCTAAGGTTAAATAATAAAAGTATTAAGATATAATAAAACAGGGTAAAAAGCAGTATGGATTCATACTGCTTTTTTGTACTCTTGACATATTATACTGTTAAATATAAAATTTATCCATGGTTAACCACTCCAATACTCCCAGTTTTTCTAAAAGTGGAATAGAGAGCGGTTAAATCCCAGGATAACAATTCCGAAGCATTAGGCGGGAAAAATCCGCCTGAACCTAATAATCACTTGATATTTGAGGAAGGAGATAATATGGCTATAGACTGCAGTGAAATGAAAATTGAAAAAGAACATTTGAAAGACATTTTAAATTGGATAAAAACAGAAGTTAAAAATATAGAGTCAGATGATATCAAATTAAAAACAAGTATAGAAGATCTTAGAAAGCAGGCTAAAGGAAGATATAATGAAGAACTGGATACAAAAGAAAGGTTATACAATATAACTCATAAAAATTTGGAAAAGTATGAAGAATGCCGGGAAAAACCCTATTTTGGCAGAATAGATTTCAGGGAATATAAGGGTCATAAAGAAACTTTTTATATAGGCAAATTTGGATTGGGAGATATACAGCATGGAGATGAAAAGGTAATTGATTGGAGGGCTCCCTTAGCTGATTTATATTACAGCGGTGTAGAAGGGAAAACCTTTTATAAATCTCCTATTGGAATAATAAGCGGAGAACTTAGTCTAAAGAGAAAATTTTTAATTGAAAATGAAATTCTAAAAGATGCCTTTGACGAAGGAATAAATGAAATAATGCTGAAATCAACTAATGAAGAGGGTAATTCATTGGCTGATGAATTTTTAAAAATAAATTTAAATCAGAGTGTAAATAACAGGCTTAAAAATGTAGTTGCCACTATTCAAAAAGAACAAAATAACATAATAAGAACTGATAAAAACACTACCCTTATATTTCAAGGATCCGCCGGTTCTGGAAAAACTACAGTGGCTCTTCATAGATTGGCTTATCTGCTTTATAGATATAAAGATAAATTGAAGGGGAAGGATGTAATGGTCATAGCTCCCAATAAACTTTTTTTAAGTTATATATCGGATGTACTTCCGGATTTGGGAATAAATGATGTAAAACAGGTAACTTTTGAGGAGATGTGCAGTGAAATGCTGCATCTTAAAGACAAAATATACACCAGGGACAGGAAACTGGCTGATATACTTGAAAACGGAGAATATCACTATAAAAAAATAGTCAGTGACAATAGCCGTATAAGGGGCAGTATTTTATACAAGGAACTAATTGATGATTATGTAAAATATATTGAAGAGAAAGATTTGAATATAGATGATATAAAGGTAGAAAATTATATTTTATTCCACAGTGAAGAAATATACAGGTTATATTTAAAGGATATGAAGTACCTTCCCGTGAATCAGAGAAAATATGAGATAAAAAGATATTTTAAATTGAAGATAGATGATAAGATAAATAAAATAGTAGATAAAATAGATTTTCTCTATGATTATCAAATTGCCAGGATAAAAAAGACTATGGAGGATGGTTCGGACAGGAGGAAGAGACTTACATATATATATGATGAAAGAGATAAAAAAAGAAAAAGTGTGGTAACGGAGGCAAAAAAAAATTTTGAAGATTATTTTAGCAGATGGACTGAAGTGGATACTTCCAGACTTTATAAAAAGTTCTTAACCAGTCAGGAAGTGTTTGAAAAAATTATAAAGGGAAGAGTTTCTGAAAACCTCTGGAATAATCTTGTAAAGGAAATTAAAACAAATATGGAAAATAAGATAGTAGATGGTGATGATTTGGCCGCACTCTGCTATTTGAAATTTAAAATAGAAGGAGTGCCCAATAAATTCAAATATAAACATCTGGTTGTAGATGAAGCACAGGATTACAGCAGCTTTGAAATGGCAGTTTTAAAGGAAATGAGTACAGGGGACTCCATGACTGTAGTAGGGGATCTGGCACAGGGTATATATGACTATAGAGGAATATCCAATTGGAATGATATTATAAAAAATATATTTGAAAGCAATGTAAAGTATTTTCAGCTGACTCAAAGCTATCGTTCTACAGTGGAGATAATAAAATTTGCAAATAAGGTGCTTGAACGCCAAGAAAATGATTTGAAACCTGCAGTACCTGTGTTAAGACACGGAAATTTACCTAAAATAGTTGAATTTACAAATAACAGAGATTTCGGTGAAAAATTAGATAATATAGTGAAAGAACTTCATAATATTAATAAAAATACAATAGCTGTTATAGGAAAAACCTATGAACAGTGCAGAAAAATCAGGGGTTATTTAAAGAAGTACAGTGAGTACGATTGGAATTTAGTCAGAGAAAATGATAATGTATTGAGAGATGACAAAATAATAATTCCATCCTATATGACAAAAGGATTGGAATTTGACTGCAGTGTAATTTATAATTGTGATGAAGAAAATTATACTGAAAGTGAATTGGATAAGAAAATATTATATGTAGTTCTCACCAGGGCTCTTCATATGGAATATATATTTTATTCAGGAAAAATGTCTAAAATTATTACTGGCTCCTATAAATAATTAGAAAACAGCATCTAAAACAGTTCCCATTATTATCAGCAGATTCAAATCTTTAAACTTCAATGCAGTAGAAGAGGATTCATATTTAAATTTGTATCAGATGAGAAAAAGTTGAAAAAAGCAGGTGAACTTGTAGATAAATTTCTAACTTTGATTTAAATTGGGGGCTTAGACCCCTTGTTTTTTATTATGGCTAGAAGAGATGATATATATTGAATATAATTATTAAAAAGCAATAATTAACCAAAATGATTTTCTCTTTGATATTCTAAAATTAGCTTGTCCAGTTTTTCGCTGCATCTAACCACTGTTTCGTCTGTAAGACTACCGCCTTTTATTAATAAATATAGAGTTTCTTTTAGATTATTTATTTGAATATCTAAATCTGTTAAATCATTTTTCATCACTATTCCTCCATAAGGTAACTTTACTCCTCTTATATTTTACCAGATAATAATAAAATAAACATATCTTTTATTAGCCATTAAAATACAGTATATTACAAAAATAAACATAATTTCTGTAGATAAGGTGTGGATTATTCTGTGGAGAAAATGTGGAAAAAAGAAAAATGTGTCTGTATATATTGATATAAAGTGCCATGGTAAAAATTGCTAAAATAAAATAATGTCTAAAAGTTTTTTATATGTTTCAGTTAAAAATAAAACGTATTGATAAGAAATAATAATATAGAACAATATAAGTATTTTAAATAACTATATTCATTAAGGTTTTACATGTGAAAAAGTTATAATTAAAATATAGAATATAAAAATTGATTGGTGATTTAAATGGTTTCAATAATAATTCCGGTATTGAATGAAGAAAAAAAATTAAAAGGCTTTTTGACATTCTTGGAAAACATAAAAGGGAGAAAGGAAATAATTCTGGTAGATGGTGAGAGTACGGACAATACTGCCTTCATAGCAGGCAAATATGCAAAAGTGCTGTTTAGTGAAAGAGGAAGGTCAAAACAAATGAACAAGGGTGCAGAATATGCCCGGGGTGACATACTATGGTTTTTACATGCAGATTCCATAGTGGATCCTAATTCAATTAATTATATAGAAAAAGCTATTGAAGATAAAAATATAGGAGGGGGATTTTCTCTTTATTTTTATGATTTCAATACATTATTTATGAGATACATATCCAAAACTTCAAATATCAGAGCAGAAAAGTTTAAAATATATTTTGGAGATCAGGGACTGTTTATTAGAAAGGACATATTTGAAAAATTAGGAGGATATGCAGACATAGATATTATGGAGGATTTGGAACTGTCATTAAGATTGAGGAAAATGGGGAAGATGAAATTGCTCAGATGTGGCATAGGAACTTCTGCAAGAAGATTTAAAAACCGGGGGCCCATTAAAACTCATATATTAATGCACAAACTCAGGATACTATATTTTCTGGGTGTTTCACCAGAAAAACTAAATAAAATGTACAGGGAGGCCCGATAATGAATGCACTTATACTGATGACAAGAGTGCCTATTCCAGGTAAAACTAAAACCAGATTAATGGAATTTTTAACAGGAGAGGAATGTGCCAAACTTCATACTCGATTTTTGCTTGATGTTTTCAGGGTATGCAGCATGCTGGGTTCTGGAATAGATATATATCTTACATATACCCCAAAAGAAAATTTGTCTTATATGAGGGATATAATTCCCAGTTATATAAATATATTCCCTCAAAGCGGAAATGACTTAGGCAATAAAATGGACAATGCCATAAATAAGGTTTTATACAAGGGATATGAGAAAGTAATTTTAATAGGAACTGATATACCGGAAATACAACCATCCTATATAAAAAAGGCATTTTATATATTGGAAGATAAGGATGTGTGCCTGGGACCAACAGAAGATGGAGGATATTATTTAATAGGTATGAAGGAAAGATATTCGGAGATATTTTCAAATAATATAAGATGGGGAAAAAAATCGGTAATTGAAGGTACTATGGATATAGCAAATAGAAGTAACAAAACCATAGGATTTACTCACAAATGTTGTGATATAGATACTAAAAGCGATCTAATAAAATTTATGTTCAAAGTAAAGGATAAGAATAGATGCTGGGATATATTCCCTAAAAATACTTATGAATTTGTAAACGAAATTTTATTTTACAAGTTTAATGGAAGAAAAGCTAACACAAATAGATAATTCTATAATTTAAAGGAGTTCATATGCTAAAAGATGAATTGATATATAAGATAAAAGAGTACATAAGTGAAAACAGGGAATTGAGGAGTCTGGGCATAGATGATAATTATTCCATTAGTTTTCTTGCCCAGGGTGAATATAATATAAACTATGTGTTGGAATATGATGATAAAAAATATGTATTTAGAGTGAATACGGGAAGTCAGTTAGAACTTAAACATCAGATTTTATACGAATTCAATGTACTTAGAAGACTTCACGTAAGTCAGGTAACACCTGAGGTGTATTATGCAGATGATAGAAGGAAATTTTTGAATTATGGAATTTTGATTATGGAATTTTTGAAGGGAAAGCCTTTAAACTATAAAACAGATTTGGAAAAGGCTGCAGATATTTTCAGTAAAATTCATTCCCTGGATTTAAATGAAAAAGATGAGAAAGATTTTATAGTGGAGAATAATATTTTTTCCAGCAGGGTATTGGAATCTAAAAAATGGCTTAAGGATTTTATGGTATCTCCCTTGGTTAAAAAAGAACAAAAACATTTTTTTTATAAATTCTTGCAGCAGGCAGAAAGTAATATTTACAGGGAAAAATATTTTGTGGAGGATAAATGGCATGTAATTAATAATACGGAAGTCAATTCAAATAATTTCATTATAGGAGAAAAAAATAATTATCTTATAGATTGGGAAAAGCCGGTAATAAGTGATCCCTGCCAGGATTTGACACAGTTTTTAGCAAAAACCACCACGCTGTGGAAGTCCTCTTATGTGTTTCATGAAGAAGAAATAAACAGATTTTTTGCTATATATGAAAATAAATTAAAAAAAGGTAAAAAGGATATAAGAGAAAGAGTGCATATGTATGCACCATATTTGTACTTAAGGGCTCTCTCCTGGTGTGCATATGCATGGCTTCAGTATAGAAACCCAGAGAAAGATATAAAAAATGAAGATACTCTAAAAAAAATAGAGGAATACTTAAATCTGGATTTTCTGGAAAGTTTAAAGGTGAATTTATGGTAGATAAATTTATTAAGTTGGATGAAAAGGTTTTGAATGAATTGAAGGATATAAGCGTCAGTTGTATAGAATGTGGCTTGTGTGTAAAAGAATGTGAGATGCTTCAGCACTTTTGTGTAAGTCCTAAATCTTTATTTAAGGATACAGTCCAAAAAAAGAATATGGATGTAAGCATACCTTATTCCTGTAGTATGTGTAAAACCTGCAAATCAGTCTGCCCGAAAAATTTGGATTTAAGCAGCGTATTTATGAATATTAGAAAATATGTAGTGAAGAACAATAAGAAAATCTCCCCTCTGAAAGGCCATAGGTCTGTGCATATGCACCAAAAATTAAGTTTTTCAAGGCTATTTAGCGGGATTTTAGGAAATAAGACCGGTGAAAGGCCTAAGAGACTTTTCATGCCGGGATGCAGTCTTTGTGCCTATAACCCGGTTCTTGTATTTAAAACTTTCGAGTATTTGAAAGAAGATTTTCCTGAAACGGCACTGCTTGTAGAATGTTGTGGAAAGCCTTCTAGAATCATAGGAGAAGAGGAGATTTTCCAAAAAAAAATTAAGAGGTTTAAGGAAATAGTAGATTCTTCAGGTGCCGTAGAGATAATAACGGCTTGCCAATCCTGTTTTTTACTTCTCAAAGAATGTGGATTAACTCAAAATGTAGTTTCACTTTGGAACATACTGGCAGATATTGGTCTGCCACATGGTATAGAGGGTATAGGAAAAGACAGTGATATAGTTTTTTCAATCCAGGATTCCTGCTCTACTAGATACAGAGAGGATATCCAAAATAATATAAGATATATAATGGAGGAACTTGGATATAGAGTAAGAGAAGGGAAGTACTATGGAAAGCATACACACTGCTGTGGCACTGGAGGAATGATTTTCACCACAAACCCGGATATATCCAGGAAGATCATGAGAACTACTGCAGGCTGCAGCAGCACTGATTATATACTTACGTATTGTGCCAGCTGCAGGGAGTCCATGTCAATGGGCGGTAAAAAGTCCCTGCACCTACTGGATTTGATATTTGGAGGCAGGTGGGATTCTAATTGCAAGATACCTGACAATACCAGCCTTTATAGAAATTGGATAAATAGGTATAAAGTTATGAGGGGAGGGCACAAGTTTGAATAAAAAAAGTATTCTGTTAAAAATACTGGTTATTGCTTTAATTGTATCTGCTGTATGGATATGTTTTAAATTTGGTTTATGTCATAAATACAATGCAGCTGGTATAAAAAACTACATTGCTTCTTTTGGAATGCTTGGACCTATAATATATATAATAATGTTTACCCTTGTACCTCTTACACTTTTCCCCAATGCTGTACTTGCACTGGCTAGTGGAATGGCTTTCGGTGTGGTTTATGGTATGATATATACTATCATAGGGGCTGTTCTAGGAGCTGCTTTATCTTTTTATATAGCCAGGTTTTTGGGAAAAGATATGGTGGAGAAACTAGTTAGAGGCAGGGGAAAGTGGTTTGGAGATGGAGTGGAAAAAAAGGGTTTTTTAATAGTGTTTGCATTGAGGTTGATACCCTTAGTACCTTTCGATATAATAAGTTATGGGGCAGGACTTTCTAAAATAAAATTCAAGGATTTTTTGTTGGCTACCGCAATAGGAATAATACCAGGGGTATTTGTCTTTATAAATTTAGGTGATAAGTCACAAAATGCAGGTTCTTTAAATTTTATTTTTGCCCTGGTTCTTCTGGGAATTCTTGTTTTAGTATCTTATTTTATAAAAAATAAGATATCTTTTGATAAACTTCAAGATGATTTATCTGGTAAAGAAGTTGACAACACAAAATAATTTATGGAAAATAAAGATAGGATAAATTCAACTGAGGAGTGAGAAAATGTCAGTTACAGTAGAAAATATTATAAAAGATTTAAATTTAGAAGTTATAAATAAAGGGAATAAAATAACTGAAATAACTGAAAGTGATATAAATAGACCGGGACTTCAATTTAGTGGATTTTACAATTATTATGCCAATAAAAGAGTTCAAATAGTAGGTAAGGCTGAATGGAGTTTCCTAGATGCAATGCAGCCGGAACTCAGAAAAAAAAGACTGGAAAAGTATTTCGAATTTTATAATCCCTGTACTATAGTTACTAGAAATTTGCTGCCGCATAAGGAATTTTTGGAAAGTGCCATTTCGAACAACAGGTGGATACTGAGAACTGACAGCATATCAACAAGATTTATAAATAAACTTATGAATTATCTGGATGATAAACTAGCACCTGAAACCAGGCTACATGGGGTTTTGGTGGATGTATACGGCATTGGTATACTTATAACAGGGGAAAGTGGTATAGGAAAAAGTGAAACTGCACTGGAACTTATAAAAAGAGGGCACAGGCTGGTGGCTGATGATGCAGTGGATATAAAGCAGATAGACGGAGTGCTTCATGGTACTTCACCCTATATCACATCGGGAATGATAGAAGTCAGGGGAATGGGGATAATTGATATTCCTGCACTTTATGGATTGAGTTCTGTACTTAGAACTAAAAATATTAGTCTTGTAATATATCTGGAGCAGTGGAAAAAAGATGAAAATTATGATAGACTTGGTATAGACAAAGAGTATATGAATATTTTAAATATTCCAGTGAGAAAGCTGAAAGTTCCTATAAGACCTGGAAGAAATTTAGCTGTTATAGTGGAGGCTGCGGCGGCAAATTATAGATATAGCCTTATGTCAGATATAACCCCGGTAGATGTAATCAGCAAGAGAATACAGGAGGTGGAAAATAAAAGATCATGCGAATAGATAAGTCCTATATTAGAAAAGCAATTAGGGAGGAAAGAAATAACCTGTCTAAAAGCAAAAGAGAAGAATTAGACAATATAATATTTCAAAAAATTTTATGCAGTAAAGAATACAACAGTGCCAAAAGCTTGTTTATATTTGTAAGTTTTGAAACTGAAGTGGATACTCATAAAATTATAAAGAGGGCCTTGGAGGACGGCAAAAATGTTTCCGTTCCAAAAACAATATCCAGGGAGCAGGGAATGGCAGCAGTGAGGATATCTAACTTTAGTGAATTGAAAAGTGGAGCTTATGGAATACTGGAGCCAGAAAATATAAATTTAAAGGTGGAGGAGTCCTCAATAGATTTGTGCTATATTCCTGGTATTGCCTTTGATAAAAATGGAGGAAGAGTGGGATATGGAGGAGGATATTATGATAGATTTTTAAAAAAAGTAAGAAAAAATTCAAAAAAAATTGCTCTTGCCTACAGCTTTCAGATTTTAGAAATGGTTCCAAGAGAAAAGCATGACATACTTATGGATGGCATTATTTCCGACTGAATTTTAATAAAATATTTTTAAGGGCTTTTGCTCTTTTTTTATTTAAGGTGAATTTTAAAACACTTCCACATAAAGCGGACTTATAAAATGCAATGAATTATTTTTGATTAAATTAACACACTAATATAAACTGAGATCATTTATAAGCGAATTAAAGTTGGTTTTTATTGGTGGTGTTTTTATGAAAGTATTGGATATAGACAATAATTTTCAAGAGATTAATGGAACAATTGACTTTGTAAACGGTCATTATTGGATACTTCTGTATATAGATGAAGTTGAAAAGTTAAATGATTTTATATCTGTAGACAGGGAAACTATAGATGAATGTAAAAGCTTTTCACAGACGTCAAAAATAAATTTTTTTAATGGATACATTTTTATAATATTTAATGTGCTGAATTATATGGAGAAGATAGTGGTATCCAGAGAATTAAATGTCTTTTTAAGCAGAAATTACATAATAACTGTATATAAAGACAAAATTGATATATTGGAAAATCTTATAAAAGATATATATGGTTGGAAAAACTGCTTTGTACTAAAGGATAATCCAAGAGTATGCATACTCCTATACTGTATTTTGGATAGAATAGTTATAAAAAATTACGATATAATATCTGAATTGGAAGTAGAAGCTGATAAAATTGAAATAAATATTTTAAAAAGCCCAAAGCAGGATCAAATAGATAATTTAATAACTTTAAGAAGACAGGTCTATAAAATAAGAAAGTATTTAAGCCCTTTGATTTATATAGGAGACAGCCTTACTATAAATGATAATCTTGTTATTGAAAAGGAAAGCATAAAATATTTTATAGGTTTAGACAGAAAAATAGAAAAACTTATGATTTCTCTTGAAAGTTTAGTTCAGGATCTGGCTTTGGTGAGAGAAGCTTTTGAATCTGAAATAGCAAATAAAACCAATGAACTCATGAAGATTTTTACAGTAATAGCTACTATATTTTTACCCTTGAATCTCATAAGCAGTATTTATGGCACTAACTTAAAGGGAGTACCATTTATGGAAATAGAAAATGGATGCCATTATGTAGTTATATTCATGACTTTCATAGCTATAATTCTTATATGTATATTTAAAAGAAAAAAATGGCTTTAGAGAAGGAGTGTATAAGTCTTTTTAAAAATATTCTAATAAAAAATACAAATGATGATTACATTTTTCAATTTTATGATAAAATATAATTGGTAATAAATGAATAATAAAAATTATTTTTCATATTTCATAATTAAAATATAGACAGGAGAGATGAAAATGTCAAAGGATTTAATCAAAAAATATAATTATGCCTGGGATAAATATTCAAAAAAAGATTTTGAACTGCTTTTTAAATTGTCAGATGAATATAAAGATTTCATGTCCAAATGTAAAACTGAAAGGGAATGTATAGCAGAATTCATATCCCGAGCTAAAAAAAATGGATATAAAAATATACAGAATGTAATAGATAAAAAGGCCTCATTAAATCCAGGAGATAAAGTTTATGCCAATAACAAAGGAAAAACTTTAGCACTTTTTGTAATTGGAAATGAAAGCATGGAAGATGGTATGAGAATACTTGGAGCCCATGTAGATTCTCCAAGACTTGATTTAAAGCAGAACCCACTTTATGAAGATACGGATTTAGCTTTATTTGACACTCATTATTATGGTGGAATAAAAAAGTACCAATGGGTTACTCTTCCTCTTGCCATTCATGGAGTAGTAATAAAGAAAGATGGTACCAAGGTGAACATAGTAGTGGGAGAAAAGGACGATGATCCTGTATTTGGAGTATCCGACTTGTTGATACATCTTGCTTCAGAACAGATGGATAAAAAAGGAAGCAAGGTAATAGAGGGTGAAGATTTAAATTTACTGGTTGGAAGTATTCCAATCAAGGATAAAGATGCTAAAAATAGAGTTAAACAAAATATATTGAAATTATTAAATGAAAAATATAGTATGGAAGAAGAGGATTTTGTATCTGCAGAACTGGAGGTAGTTCCTGCAGGGGCTGCTAGGGATTTTGGACTGGACAGAAGTATGGTTATGGCTTATGGACATGATGACAGGATATGTGCATATACTTCCTTTGAGGCAATGATGAAAATAGAAAAACCTGAGAAAACCTGCGTAACTCTCTTGGTGGATAAAGAGGAAATAGGCAGTGTAGGAGCTACGGGAATGCAGTCAAGGTTTTTTGAAAATACAGTGGCAGAGGTTGTAGCTCTGTGTGGGAAGTACAATGATTTAAAGGTGAGAAGGTCTTTAACCAATTCAAAAATGCTGTCTTCAGATGTAAGTGCCGCTTTTGATCCTAATTATCCTTCTGTTATGGAAAAAAGCAATTCAGCCTATCTGGGAAAAGGGATAGTATTTAATAAATATACTGGAGCCAGGGGAAAATCAGGATGCAATGATGCAAATCCTGAATATATAGCCGAAATAAGAAATATTATGGAAAAAAATGATGTGTGCTGGCAGACGGCAGAACTTGGTAAAGTGGATCAGGGAGGCGGTGGAACCATAGCATATATACTGGCAGAATACAATATGCAGGTTATAGACTGCGGTGTAGCACTTCACAATATGCATGCTCCTTGGGAGGTAGCAAGCAAGGCAGATATATATGAAGCCGTAAAGGGATATAAGGCATTTTTAAAGGAAATATAGCATAAAAAAACAGATATGGTAAAATAATCTGTGTAGTCATATATACCATTACGCAGATTATTTTAATTTAAAGCATTCAGTTTATCTAAAAATATTTTTATTCCATCTTCATCTAAATAAACATCACCTATACTGTGACAATGAGATGAATCATCTCTGCCCTCCCTGGGCAAACCATGAAAATCCGAACCTGCAGTTATTATTTTATTATACTTTCTGGCATATTTTATAAATCTGTCCGTATCATTGGCTCCATTCATAGGGTAAATTGCCTCTATACCGTCAAAGGGAAGCTGGAGTAAAGTTTCTATATTTACACCTTTTATGAGAACGGGATGCGCTAAGACTGCCATGGAATTTAAAGATTTAAGAATTCTTATACCTTCCTGGGTGGTTAGCTTTTTGGTGGGAACAAAAGCAGCACAGGAGTCACCTATAAAATTTGTAAATATATATTTAAAGCTGTAATTATATCCTGAATCTATTATGGCTTGAGCTATATGAGGCCGTGTAATAACATTCTGGGTATTTTCAAGCATCTTTTCATAATTTAATTTTATGTTAAAAAATTTATATAAATTATCAACTATTTTTTTTGCCCTTTCTTTTCTGTATACATTCATTTCCGTTAAAAAATTTTTAAATTTAGGGGATATATTAGAAATTTCTTTAAAATAGCCTAATACATGAATGCTTTTTCCCTCATATAAAGTGGATAGTTCTATACCCGGAATAATTTTAAGCCCTGTTTTTTTACCCATATCTAAAGCTTCATCCATGGCTGATACTGTGTCATGGTCTGTTATGGCAATTATATCCATACCCTTTCTGCCGGCCATTTCAACTACTTTACCAGGGGATAATCTTCCATCGGATGCAGTGGTATGCAAATGGAAATCTCCTTTTTTATACAATAATATCACCTGCTTATACTTATTTTAATTATACCTATTATACTCCAAGCAATTTGTAATTTACAATAAAAAATTGAAAGTATATATGTACAGAAGAGAAATATTTTTTATATGCTTATACAATATAAAAAATAAGATCTTATATAAAGGTTTCTAATTATGTAAATAGTTATCTTATTTTCATGTAATTTTATAGAGTAATAATTTTTATATGGAGCAAACTTATAAATGTAATACAAAAACAACAATATATAAAACAAGGAGGAATTAATTATGGCAAGTAACAGAGGAAATAAAGTTTTAGTTCCCCAGGCTAAGGAAGCTTTAAACAGGTTTAAAATGGAGTCAGCTAGAGAAGTAGGAGTAAATTTAAAAGAAGGATACAATGGGGATCTTACATCAAGAGAAGCAGGCTCAGTAGGCGGAAACATGGTTAAAAAAATGATTGAGGCTTATGAGCAGGGTTTAAAATAGAATAATATATAAAATGAAAATAAATTAGAGCCAGATGAATATCATCTGGCTCTTTAGTACAGAATTATTTAATAAATATGAATATATAAGTAAAAATGCTATGACTGATTATTTCCTTTGAAGATTTCTAGCAGTTTTAAGCAAGGCTGTAAAAAAGATAAAAATACCATATATATTAGATATTTTATAATTATTCAATTAAAAGTTTTATTATTTTTAAATATTTTTTAGATATTAGGTAAAACTATATTTGCATAAATAATATTTTATTGAAAAGGAGTGACTTCTGTGGGTGATGATACAAAAAGAGAACCGGAAAGATCCAATATAGGCAGTTATATACTGAGATTTATTTTAACATTAATTGTGCTTGCAATAACATCCTTTTTGACACCTGGTTTCAGAATAATTGGATTGTGGTCTTATTTAGCAGCAGCAGTTGTAATAAGCTTAATAGATTATTTGGTAGAAAGGTTTATGGGGGTGGATGCATCTCCCTTTGGAAAAGGAATAAAAGGATTTATAATTGCAGCTATAATACTTTATATAACTCAATTCTTGGTTCCTAACATGAGGGTATCTTTAATAGGGGCTATTTTAGCAGCAATAGTTATTGGTATATTGGATGCTGTAATCCCGGGAAGAGTTATGTAAAAGAATTTCAATTTTGAAAATAAATTAATTGTAGTGAGTAGTAAATAATTTATGAAGGCTGCTGGGAATTTACCAGCAGCTATTAAATTTTCATTGATAATTTCTTTTAAAGTTTGTTATAATTAAAATGTAATATATACTATTTTTTTAAATTTTTGCAGTTTGTTTTGGACAAACTATTGTAATAATGATTTTTAGGAGGCAATTTTATAAGATGTTTGATTGGAAAGATGAATACAGTTGTGGAATTAGGAGAATAGACGATGAACATAAAAGGTTGTTTGAAATAGGAAGATCTATATATGATTTAGCTATAAATGAAAATCGAGCAGATTATTTTGGAGAAATATTAAATTTAGTTGATGATCTGAAAGAATATACAGTTTATCATTTTGAGGATGAAGAGAAAATAATGGAGATGTACGATTACCCAGGATATAGGGAACAAAAAAAGGTACATGATAAATTTATAGAAAAAATTCAAAGTCTGGATTTAGAAGAAATTGATGAAAATAAACGGGAGGCGGTATTAAAGCTTTTGGATTTTGTATATAATTGGATAACAGGTCATATAATAGGTATGGATTTAAAAATCAAAGATTATTTTCAAAGTCTAAAGCTAAGCCAATTTACGAAAAAAGAAGAGAGGTAGAAGTTTGAATTTTATACAAAAAATTTATTCCAGGAGAAGAGATCATTATCATAAACTTATAGAAAATCAAAAAAATACTGTTTTGATTATAAGCAGGTTGAGGTTTATAATATTTTTATTTGGCATGGGTTTTGTAATATTTTTTTATATAAAAAAATATTATTATATGAGTTTTAGTGTCTTTTTAGCTTCATCTATATTGTTTCTATTTGTTGTAGCAACTCATGAAAAGCTTAGAAAACGTATGAATTTTACAGAAAAACTGTGGGGGGTAAATGATGATTCCTTAAGCAGAGCTGAAGGAGACTGGAGAAAATTCACTAAAGATGGAGAGGAGTTTAAGGATAAAAATCACAATTATTCTTTAGATTTGGATCTGTTTGGGAAGGGTTCTTTATTTCAGTGGATAAGTTGCTGCAGCACGTATGTTGGAAAGAAAAACTTAAAAAATGTGATTTTAGGTGACATAGGAAATGAAAAAGATATAAGGAACCGTCAGAATGCAATTTTGGAATTGCAGCGTAAGTTGAAATGGAGACAGCATTTTCAAGCTGAAGCTTCCTTTGTAAAAAATGAGGGAAAAAGTATTTTAGAACTAAAAGATATACTGAAAGCAAAAAATTCCTTTTATAAAAATAAATATATAATAGTTTTATTTAAGATACTACCTGTTGTAACTATATTATCTTTAATCATGAGTTTCGTATTCCATTTATTTGAAAATTATATAGGGTATATAGCAGTTATAATACAGATTATTTTACTTATACCAGGAGCCAAAGATAGGTTTAACACTTTAAGCAAAGTGTCAGAAATTAAATACAGTATAACAGCATATGAGAAGATTATACATATGATATGCAGAGAAAAGTTTGAATGTACTTATTTAAATTCTTTAAAACAAATACTTTTTAAGGGGGAAAAAACCTCCGTTAATGCTGAGAAGGAGATATATGACCTGAATAAAATTGCAGGTAATATATCACAACGTCAAAATATGCTGTATATTGTATTGAATATATTTCTATTGTGGGATTATCAATGTATGTTTGCTTTTGAAAAGTGGAAGCAAAAAAATGGGAAACTAATTTATGACTGGATTGAAGTAGTGGGAAAATTTGAAATGCTGAATAGTTTTGCAATTATAGCTTTTGATCATCCAGATTGGGTTATCCCTGAGATTTTGGATATTCCTCTTGTGTTCAAGGCAGACTCCATGGCACATCCTCTTCTTGGGGAAAGAGCAGTATGCAATGATTTGACTTTAAAAAAGCCTTCAGGTATAGTGCTTATTACAGGATCAAATATGTCGGGAAAGAGCACTCTTTTGAGAACTGCAGGTATAAACTTGGTTCTGGCATACGCAGGTGCTCCGGTTTATGCAAAAAAGTTCAGCTGTTCTATAATGAGAATTTATACCTGTATGAGGATAAGTGATAACCTGGAAGAAAACATTTCTTCTTTTTATGGTGAAATACTTAGAATAAAACAAATTGTAGAAGCTTGCAGCAGAGGAGAACAGATATTTTTCCTTTTGGATGAGATATTCAAGGGTACTAATTCCATTGACAGACACCTGGGAGCTAAAATTTTAATAAAAAATTTAGAAGCTGCAAAAACCTGTGGAATGGTATCTACCCATGATTTAGAATTAGCTGAAATGGAAAATGAGAGCGGCGGCAGAATAAAAAATTATCATTTCAAAGAATTTTATGAAGATGGGAAAATTAGATTTGATTATAAACTTAGATCAGGAGTTTCAAGTACTAGAAATGCACTTTATTTAATGAAAATGGCAGGTATAGATGCAGGGATATCACTGTAGCAGTGATATCCCTCCCATTGCATTCTAAAATATTAAAATTGTTCTACGAATAACTCAAAATATGATTGAGGATGTGCACAGGCAGGACAAACTTTAGGTGCAGATGTTCCTTCATAGATATATCCGCAATTATTGCATTTCCATTTATATACCTTGTCTTTTTTAAATACAGTATCATCTTCTACGTTTTTAAGTAAAGCCAGGTATCTTTCTTCATGATGTTTTTCCACTTCAGCTATTTTTCTGAAAACAGTTGCTATAGTGTGAAAGCCCTCTTTATCTGCTGTGTCGGCAAATGAAGGATATAGCTGGGACCATTCTTCATTTTCTCCATTTGCTGCTGCCTTGAGAATAGTTTTAGTGTCTCCTAGTGCAACTGGATAAGAAGCGTTTATCTCTACAGCTTGACCCTGTAAATCTTCATTTAAAAATTTAAAAAATCTCTTGGCATGTTCTTTTTCATTTTCAGCAGTTTCTAAAAATATATTTGAAATTTGAACATAACCTTCTTTTTTTGCAGTAGACGAATAATAAGTGTATCTGTTTCTTGCCTGAGATTCTCCTGCAAAAGCTTTCATTAAGTTTTCAGCGGTTTTTGTACCCTTTAAAGATGTCATAAAAATTACCTCCTGATAAATAATATAGTTTAATACTTTGTTCTATATAATATAATATATTAATTTCAGCATATATTCAATATAATTTTAACAAGATAATTGAGAAACATGAATATATAGCTTATTGTAAAGGGTTAAAAAATCAGGGTTAACGCATGAGTAAACAAAGTGTTAAAATGCCTAAAATAGTAAGTTTGGAGCTTCTTTTAAACATATTATTGTGGTATTATAAATCATATAAATTTATATGAGGTAAAATACCATGGTAAAACGTAAAATGTTAACACATTATTTTGGACTTATAACAGATCAAAGACAGGATACAAAAATTAAACATAACCTAACATCAATATTATTCATAGCTGTAGTTGCAACATTAGCAAATTGTGACAGCTGGGTGGCTATAGAAGATTTTGCAAACGACAGGATCGATTTCTTCAAAAAATATCTGACTTTGCCATATGGGATACCTTCTCATGATACCTTGCAAAGAGTTTTTGAATGGATTGACCCAAAAGAATTTAGAAGTAGTTTTATGAAATGGATAGAAGAAATATCAGCAAGTTTGAATGGATCTATTATAGCGATTGATGGAAAGACTGTATGCGGAGCACGTAATATAGCTGAAGAAAAATCAGCAATACATATAGTAAGTGCATGGGCAAGTAAATATAGAATAGTTATAGGACAGGTAAAAACTGCCGAAAAAAGTAATGAAATTACGGCTATTCCAGAACTTCTAAAATTACTAGATATTAATGGATGTATTGTAACTACTGATGCAATGGGATGTCAGAAAGATATAGTAAAAGCGATAGTGGATAAGAATTCTGATTATGTGCTTGCACTAAAAGGAAACCAGAAGCTTTTTTATGAAGAAGTTAAAGAATATTTAGATGATGCAGTAGAAACGGGCTTTAAAGGTATTCCATACAATTATACAATGACAGTAGATAAGGGACATGGAAGAAATGAAGTACGAAAATACTACATTACAGAAAGTATAGATTGGCTCAGTACACGCAGTGAATGGAAAAGTTTAAAAAGTATAGGAATAGCTGTACGAAAGAGTGAAGAAAAAGGGAAAATAACAATAGAGAAAAGATACTATATAAGTTCTCTACCGGCTGATGCTGTAAAATTTTCAAATGCTGTGCGTAAGCACTGGGGAATTGAAAGTATGCATTGGGTACTTGATGTAGTGTTTAATGAAGATTCTAACAGGACAAGAAAGGAACACAGTCCAGAGAATCTATCATTACTTAGGAAGTTTGCACTTAATATACTTAGAAATATAGAAACAGAAAAACCTATGAGTGGCCCAAGGAAAAGGGCTAAAGCAATGACAAATGAAGATTTTCTTGATTCAATTGTAAAGCATACATTTTTGGCTTGATAAAATAGGGCTTATTTTTGATGTCACGGGATATATCCAATAACAAGGACTATCTGGTTAATTAAAAAAAAGCTATTGGTTCATACCACCATATGTGAAAATTTAGCAATGATAGAATTTATTCCAGAGTTTATCTGGGACATAAGAGATTATAACTTTTCATGCGTTTGCCCTGGTTAAAAAATAAAAATATATTGACTAATTTTAAATTTTAGTTCATAATGTTTATTATAAGTGAATAACTGAGGTAGAGGTGCGAAATTTAAGAGTAAAGCTGTGGAGTTAAGCACGGTGAAGCAGCTTGAAAGGAAATTTTGCCGAAGTATTCAGCTAATGTTTTAATGCTGAATAACTGGATTTGTACAGAATATGTACAAAGCTGTCACAATATTTTAGTTTGTGGAGAGCTATCATTCATTGTAGGATTAATATTTTTTTTATATTTATTACCTTGAGTGTACTCTCAAGGTAATTTTTATGCTCATCTTAGTTAGTTCACTTATGGGAACTTAAAAACCCATAAGGAGGAAGAAAAATGCAAAATGTAGCAAAGCAAAGTAATGAAAACGCGTATAAACTTAAAAGAGGACTTAAAGCAAGGCATTTAAATATGATTGCCATGGGAGGAGCTATTGGAACAGGTATATTTTTGGCATTGGGCGCCACTATCAATCAGGCAGGCCCAGGAGGTGCATTGGTAGCTTATGGCTGCATAGGAGTTATGGTATATTTTTTAATGACCAGTTTAGGAGAAATGGCTACTTATATGCCGGATTCAGGTTCTTTCGGCACCTATGCCAGTAAATTCGTGGATCCGGCTTTAGGTTTTGCATTGGGATGGAACTATTGGTATAATTGGGCCATAACTGTGGCAGCTGAGATGGTAGCAGGAGCTCTTATAATGAAATACTGGTTTCCAGGTGTACCTGCTATTATATGGAGCATATGTTTTTTGGGTTTAATAGTTGGACTTAATTTATTATCTGCAAAAGCTTATGGAGAGTCGGAATTTTGGTTTGCAGGTATTAAGGTTTTAACGGTTATTGTATTTTTATTAGTTGGTATAGCAACCATTTTGGGTATATTTAATGGAAAACCGGTTGGACTGAAAAATTTTACAGTTGGAGAAGCTCCTTTTGTAGGAGGATTCAAATCTATATTTCTGGTATTTTTAATTGCAGGTTTTTCCTTCCAAGGTACAGAACTTGTAGGTATAGCAGCAGGGGAAAGTGAAAATCCGGAGAAAACTATACCAAAGGCAATTAATACTATATTTTGGAGAATATTATTATTTTATATAGGTACAATATTTGTAGTAGGAGCCTTAATTCCATATATGAATGCAGGTGTTAATACAAGTCCCTTTACTATGGTATTTAAAAGAGCCGGTGTGGCAGGAGCAGCTTCTCTTATGAATGCCATTATATTGACTTCAGTATTGTCTGCAGGAAATTCTGGAATGTATGCTTCCAGCAGAATGTTATATTCCATGGCTAAGGATAAAAAGGCCCCTGCCTGGCTGGGCAAGGTTAATTCAAGGGGAGTTCCTGTAAATTCACTGATATTGACTACAATAGTGGCATCTGCCTGTTTCCTTACAGGGCTTTATGCGGAAACTACAGTTTATGTGTGGCTGGTAGCAGCTTCAGGACTGGCAGGATTTGTAGCCTGGCTGGGAATAGCACTTTGTCACTATCGTTTTAGAAAGGCTTATGTTGCTCAAAAACGTGATTTTAGCAAATTGAAATATAAGGCTAAATTATTTCCGCTGGGACCCATAATAGCACTGGCACTTTGTATTATAGTTATTTTGGGACAGGGTATTACTTATTTTGAAGCCAGTAAAATAGATTGGAGCGGAGTGATTTCATCTTATATAGGTCTTCCGTTATTCGGAGGATTGTGGTTGTGGTATAAGAAAAAATATCACACTGCTGTGATAAAATTGGAAAAGGTGGATTTTGACAGTATTGAAAATGATATGAAGTCCTTAAAATAATATGGTAAAAATTGAATTGTCAGAGAGAAAAATTCTTACTCGCTGACAATTTTTATTTTAAATCAAATATTTCACCATATCAGCATATGAAGACCATTGTAAATCAAGGTAGTGCACAAGCATATTATAAAAGCAGTTAACAATGGAATTAGTGCCGAAAACATCATCCATTTTACACTTCCCGTTTCTTTTTTTATGGTAAGGAGAGTAGTGGCGCAAGGCCAATGCAGTAAACTAAACAACATGGTGTTTAAAGCTGTAAGATATGTCCAGCCATGACTTAAAAAAATTTGCTTTAAAGATAGAATACTGTCAACGTTCACCATTGTATTTGTAGATAAATATAACATAAGTAAGATTGGAAGTACTATTTCATTTGCAGGAAGACCAAGTACAAAGGCCATTAATATACACCCATCCAGCCCTATAAACTTGCCTAAGGGATTCAGAAACATAACAACATGATTTATTATACTGGTATTTCCAAGGTATATATTTGAAAGTATCCATATAACTGCTCCCGCTGGTGCTGCCACAATTACTGCTCTCCATAGTACAAATATAGTCCTGTCTATTATGGAAGTATAGATTACCCTTCCTATCTGAGGCTTTCTGTAAGGGGGAAGCTCCAGAGTGAATGTAGATGAAACACCTTTTAATATGGTTTTTGAGAGCAGATAGGATACAGCTAAGGTTACAACTATACCAAATATTATGAGCAGTGTAATGACTACAGCAGGAATTATTTTGGAAAATCCGAAGGCTGAAGCGAAAAACAAGGAGGATATTACTATAAGTGTAGGAAACCTTCCATTACATGGAACAAAATTGTTTGTAATAGTGGCTATAAGTTTTTCCCTAGGAGAGTCTATTATCCTGCAGCCTATTACTCCAGCAGCATTACATCCAAGTCCCATACACATGGTGAGACATTGCTTGCCGTGAGCGCAGGCTTTTTTAAAAAGATGATCCAGATTAAATGCAACTCTAGGCAGATATCCGATATCTTCAAGCAAGGTAAAAATTGGAAAAAAAATGGCCATAGGAGGAAGCATTACAGATATAACCCAGGCTGAAGTTCTGTAAATTCCTAAAATCAGCATTCCATACAGCCAGCTTGGAGCGTTAACCTGGGTAAACCATTTAGTCAATATATCTTCAAAGCCGAATAATAGTTTAGAGAGAATATCAGAAGGTAGATTTGCCCCTTTTATTGTTATCCATAGAATAGCACACAGCATCAGAAGCATAAGAGGTATTCCATACCTTTTTGAAGTTATTATGGCATCGGGGTTAATGTCCTTATGTGTATTTTTACCGCTCGTTTTAATATAATTTGATTTTATGGACTCCGCCAGTTTATAATTTTGTTCTGTTATATAATCCCGTATTTTTTCTTTATCCATATCCCTGCACAATTCATCTGCAAATTTTTTTACAGAATACAGATCACTTTTGTCAAGATACTTGACCATGGAATTAATCATGCTTTCATTTCCATCCATAAGTCTTATAGAAAGCCACCTGGAGTTTATATCTGGAAAAGTTGTTTTTACTGATTGTTCTATTTTATTTATAACATTTTCTATGTTTTCATTGTATATTACAGGATTGTAATCTAATTTGATTTTATTTGATGCGGTATTATATATAGCTTCTTTCAATCCTTCTATACCTATGTTGTTTCTGGCAGCGGACATGATTACCGGTATTCCAAGCCTTTTCTCTATGGCTTTACCATCTATGATTATATTTTTTTTCTTTGCTTCATCTATTAGGTTTATGCATAGCACTATATTACTGGTGATTTCCATTACCTGGAATACCAGGTTTAAGTTTCGCTCTAAACAGGTGGCATCTGTAATTACAGCTATGGCATCAGGTCTCCCAAAACATATAAAATCCCTTGCTACTGTTTCCTCGGTGGAGGAAGCAAATATAGAATAGGTACCGGGTAAATCAACAATTAAAAAATCTCTATCTTTATATTTATAGTTTCCACGGGCATTTACTACAGTTTTTCCGGGCCAATTGCCTGTATGCTGATGAAGACCTGTAAGAGAATTAAAAATAGTGCTTTTACCGGTATTGGGGTTTCCTGCCAGTGCTATTACAAAAGTTTTTTCTTTAGTTTCTATATTAAATATATCTTTAAGGGACTTATTTCTTGTGGATTCAAAAGTTAGGCCCATACTATTCTCCTTTATAATATTGATTGAATTTTACTTGTTTTATAGCTATTAAAGAAGCCTCTTCCTTTCTAAGTGCAATTAAGGTATCTCTAATTTTATATACAGTTAGATTATCACCGGGTCCTTTTAATATCACTTCAATTAAAGTTCCTTTGGTAATGCCAAGTGCCATCATTCTTTCTCTAAGCAGATTTTTGGAAAAAAGCTGTTTCACTACTACTGTTTTACCCACGCTTACATGACAAAGTTTTTCCATCTTAATTCCTCCTTACAGGGATTATAAAAATATGAAATTATTTCCCCAGACTAAAAATATTAGTTTAGATTAAAATTAGGTTCAATATTAATGTATGAAAGGTAAAAATAATGGTGATAGTAAATTTGATGTAAGTATTAAAATTAGACCTTACACAAAATAATTGACTTAAAGGTATTAATGTGATATTATAACCCTGTAATTCAAATTTGAGCAAAGCACTAGGAATTAATATTGAAAATATCATATTTTAAACAAAGTTTTGAATATTATATTGTTTCATATAATATAAAGAAAATTTTTATATAATAACAGGGTGAGTAGGGACTGCAGAAGTGAGCTTCTGCCTCTGTAATAGAGGTGGGGGCTTTTTGGTTTAAACAAATAGTAAAATATACATCTTACACAATTATACATTTATTAACTATAATTATAATGATGAAAAAAATTCAGCAATTGTTATAAAATGGAGGTGAAGAACATTGGATACTATACTTAAACTTGTTAATCTGATAAAAATATTTAATAATCAAAAGGTAATAAAAAATATTTCCATAGATATTAAAAGAGGTGAATTTTTAACTATTTTAGGGCCCAGCGGCTGTGGGAAGACTACTACACTTAGAATGATTGCAGGATTTGAAAAACCTACTAGTGGAAACATTCTATTGGATGGACAACACATAGAAAATAAAGAACCCTATGAATTAAACATCAATACTGTTTTCCAGAATTATGCCCTTTTTCCCCATATGAATGTGTATAACAACATAGCCTACGGACTTAAGATCAAGAAATTTAAGAGGTCAGAAATAAAAAAACGTGTAACTAAAATGTTAGAACTTGTACAACTTAATAACTATGAAAAGAGAATGCCAAGCCAGTTAAGCGGGGGTCAAAAACAAAGGGTGGCAATTGCAAGAGCACTTATAAACAACCCTAAAATATTGCTTTTGGATGAACCTTTAGGTGCATTGGATTTTAAACTCAGAAAAAAAATGCAGATGGAGTTAAAATTCCTTCAGCAAAAATTAGGTATAACTTTTATATATGTAACTCATGATCAAGAAGAGGCTCTTAATATATCCGATAGAATAGTTATAATGAATGCCGGAGCTATAGAACAGTTAGGCGATGCCAGAGATATATACGAAAGACCCAGAACCAAGTTTGTGGCAAGCTTTATAGGTGAATCCAATTTGTTTGATTCAACAGTAGAAAATATTTTTGGAGATAAGACTTTATTAAAAACAAAAAATTCAAAAATAGTTGCAAACAATAAATCATTGGAGGCTGGGGATAAAGTCTGTATACTGGTCAGGCCGGAAAATATCAGGTATTCTCTAGGAAGTGTTGAGCATTTTAGCCTTAAAGCAGTAGTTAAAGAAAATATATATTTAGGATCTAATATAAGGACTAATTTTATTTTGGAGGATGGAAGGAAGGTAACTTCAATTAATTATAATAAAAACTTGGAGGTGCCAAAGGTGGATGAATCTGTCTGGATATACTGGGATCCTCAGGATGCCGTAATAATAAATCAGAAAAAAGAGTACAATGAATTGGAGTCAAGGGAAAAGGTGATGGTTAGTTGAGAATTGAAAGCAAATCCACACATGAAAAAAATATAGTTAAAAGATGGATCCCAAATTTTGAAAAGAGTTTTTTTATACTTCCCATTTCTATATGGATGATATTTTTTATGGCAGTTCCCATTTTGTATATTGTGTTCATAAGTTTTCTTCAAAGGGGAGTAAATGGCGGGATAGATTTTATATTTTCCGTGGAAAATTATAAAAGAATTATATCTCCTCTTTATTTTAAAGTATTTTTTGATTCTGTATCCATTGCACTTATAACTACACTGTGTACGCTGGTTCTAGGATATCCTTTTGCATATCTGGTGGTGAAAATACCAAAGAGATTTCGTATACTGGCCATAATGTTAATAATTATCCCTTTCTGGACAAATTCTCTTATAAGAACCTATGCATGGATGATACTTATGAGTACAGAAGGACTTATAAATAATGTACTTATTAAAACAGGACTTATAAGTGAACCGCTGGAGATGCTTTACACTTATGGGGCAGTACTTGTAGGAATGATATATACTCTTTTCCCATTTATGGTACTTCCATTGTACACTTCCATAGAAAAGATACAAAAAATTTATATTGATGCGGCTGAGGATTTGGGGGCAAGCCCCTTTAGAGCTTTTTTAACTGTGACTTTGCCCCTCACCATGCCAGGGGTGGTTGCAGGATGTGTTCTGGTTTTTATACCTTCTCTTGGATTATTTTATATATGTGATCTGATGGGCGGAAGCAAAGTGATGCTTATGGGAAACCTCATTAGGAATCAATTTCTAGTATCGAGGGATTGGCCTTTTGGAGCAGCTGTATCTATAATTATGATAATTGCGGTTTTGATTATTGTGGGTATCAGCGTGAAATTAGTGGGCAGGAAAATTGATTTGGAGGTTTTCTGATGAAAACTAAAATTTTTAAAGGAATTTCCAACATATATATTGGAATAATATTTATATTTTTATATTTACCTATATTTGTAGTTGTGGCCTATTCTTTCAATCAGGCGGCAGCGGGAACTGGGTGGACAGGATTTACCATGGAGTGGTATGAAAAATTATTTGAGGATTTAAATGTTATTGTAGCATTTAAAAACAGCTTAATCATAGCGGTTGCAAGTACTGTGGTTTCTTCCATAATAGGAACAATAGGAGCTGTTGGTTTATATAAGTACAATTTTAAAGGCAAGAGTGTGGTAGAAGGACTTTTAAATATAACCATTGTCATACCTGAAATAATTATGGGTATTGCCCTGCTTATGTATTTTTCACAGATGGGATTTTCACTTGGTATAGGTACGTTGGTTTTATCCCATGCTACTTTTAGCATACCTTTTGTGTTTATTGTAGTAAAGTCAAGACTTGCAGGATTTGATTCCAATATTGAGGATGCAGCCATGGATCTGGGAGCCAATAGGTTTAAAGTATTTACCAGCATTATATTTCCACTGATATTGCCAGGTATACTTTCAGGGGCAATGATTGCTTTTGTCCTGTCTTTTGATGATGTAATTATAAACTTTTTTGTATCAGGACCGGAAAGCACAACTTTACCTATAAAAATATTTTCCATGCTTAAATTTGGTTTATCGCCAGAAATCAACGCACTTTGTACTTTAATGCTCTTGATTACTTTTGGAATTTTAATTTTTGCACAGTCTGTTAAAATGATAGGGGCTAAAAAGGTATAGCCGGTTCATATATTTATATAGCATAAAATTAGGGAGGAATATATAATGAAAAAGAAATTATTTAAGTTATTAAGTCTGGCAGTGATGACTACATGTTTGATGTTTACCCTATCTGCCTGTGGAAATCAAAAGCAAACATCTGGCAGCAGTGAGAAAGTGGTAAATTTATTTACCTGGGCCAATTATGTACCTGATTCCGTAGTAAATGAGTTTCAAAAGCAAACTGGAATAAAAGTAAATTACAGTAACTTTTCTACCAATGAGGAGATGCTTGCAAAACTTCAGGCTTCCAAGGGTTCTCAGTATGATGTAGTAATATGCAGTGATTATATTATTGAAGTTATGGGGAAACAAAAAGACATTTTAATGCAGCCCATAGATAAATCAAAAATACCTAACTATAAGAATGTGGATCCTCAATTTTTAGCTCAGCCCTATGATAAAGACAACAAATATTCTATACCATATACCCTGGGAAGCCAGATGATTGTATATAATTCTGAAAAGGTAAATTTTCCTATAAAAGGGTATAAGGATCTCTGGAATCCTGCACTTAAAAATTCAATAGTGCTTGTAGATGATCCTAGAATAGTAATAGGTATGACACTTAAGAAATTAGGTTATTCCATGAATGAAACAGATCCTAAAAAATTGGATCAGGCTAAACAGGAACTAGATAAGCTAAAACCAAATGTGAAGGTGTTTGATGCAGATACACCACATAACAGCCTTATAAATGGTGATGCTACGGTTGGATTTATGTATGGTTCACAGGCATCCGCAGCAGTTAAGTCAAATCCAAAACTCAAAATAGTATATCCTGAAGAAGGAATGAATGCGGAGGAGGATAATTTTATTATACCAGTAAAGGCACCTCATAAAGAAAATGCAGAAAAGTTTATAAATTTTATGTTGGACGGCAAAATAAGCAATGAAGCAACTACAGCTAATGAGTATGTAAATACAAATAAGGCCGCTAAAAAATACATGTCTAAAGAATACTTGAATAATAAGGCTGTATTTATACCGGATGCAGAGTTAAAGAGAGCTGAAAGGTTTAAAGATGTAGGAAGCGCTACAAAAACTTATGACTTAATATGGTCTGAATTTAAACAGAAGTAATATTTGGAAAATACTTTTAGAAATCAAATGTATTGGCAGAAAGTATTTTTGAAGGGGGGGTGGTTTTATGAATATCTATGATGTAGTTATAAAAAATGCTCAAATTGCGGATCCGGAGCAGCAGATTATATTCAGGGGCAATATAGCACTGCTAAATGGCAGGATAGCTGCAATTACCAGCGAGAATATAAATGGAAAAAGAGAAATAGATGCTGAAGGTTATATAGTGAGTCCTGGGTTTATAGATATTCATGCCCATATTGATGGGGATATGAGTTGCGGAGAATTATCCCTAGTTCAGGGAGTTACTACCACAGTAGGAGGTAATTGCGGTGGCGGGCCATTGAATTTGGATGAATTTTTCAGAGTACAAAATGGAAATGGATTTTTGATAAACCAGCTTCAATTTATAGGACACTCATTTAGCCTGAGGTACAGAGTAGGAATTACTAACTCTTATATTGGAGCAACAGAAGATGAAATACAAAAAATGAAATACATTTTGGAAAGGGAATTTTGTAATGGTGCAGTAGGATTATCCTTTGGACTTGAATATGCTCCGGGATCTTCTTTTGAGGAAGTCATAGCTTTAAGTAAGATAGCTTCGCAGTATAAAAAAATAATTTCTATTCACACTAGACTTAAGAACCCAAATGATCTGGAATCTCTTAGGGAAGCTGTGAGAATTTCTGAACTTACAGGAGCATTGGTACAGGTGTCCCATCTGGTATATCAGTATGGAACAGGGGTTATGACTGAGGCACTTGACATTCTTGATGAGGCCAGAAAAAGAGGTGTTAATATATGGGCAGACAGTGGTATGTATACTTCTTTTGCCACAGGTATGAGCACCAGTGTTTTTGACAAAGAGCACATTAGGGAATTTGGGTGGAAGTTCAGTGATTTATATCTTGCTTCTGGAAAGCTTAGAGGAAGGTGCCTTACAAAAAATTTATATGAAAGTATGAGAAGAAAAAAGGAAAATGCAATAATAATTTGCAATACTGGAGTGGAGGAAGAAATTTATGAAGCCCTTTTAAAAGACTATATAGTATTGTCTTCAGATTCAGGATCTAGTCCCACAGGCAACATGGAAGAAGGACATCCGCAAAATGCAGGTACTTTTCCAAGGTTTTTTAGAAAAATGGTAAGAGAAAAAAAGTATATTTCGCCTATTAAGGCTATTGAAAAGTGTACTTTGACACCAGCCCGTATACTTGGACTTAGAAACAAAGGCAGGATGGCTGTAGGATGCGATGGAGATTTAGTTGTATTTGACATGGATACTATTTGTGATAAATCGGAGTTTTTAGGAAGAGGCAGACCAGATGCATATCCTGAAGGAGTTTATTACGTAATTATAAATGGACAGATAGTATTTGAAAATGGTAAGATCAAAAGGGGAGTCTTACCTGGAAGGGCAATTGAAATGAAATGATTTTAGATATAAAATATATATTATCATATATCTTAGGAGGATTTTTATAATGGCGATTTTGGTTTGCGGCGGAGCAGGATATATAGGCAGTCATATGGTTGCAAGGCTGCTGGAGGAAGGTAAAGAAGTTGTAATATTGGATAATTTTGAAAAGGGACATAAAAATGCTGTCTTAGGCGGTAAGGTATATGAGGGAGATTTAAGAGAGAAAGGTTCATTAAATAAAGTTTTTTCAGAAAATGAAATTGAAGCAGTAATAGATTTTGCAGCTTATTCCCTAGTAGGGGAAAGTGTAAATGAACCTATTAAATATTTTGAAAACAATGTAGGAGGCACTTTAAATCTGATAAAGGTCATGAAAAAGTACGGTGTAAAAAATATAGTTTTTTCATCAACTGCAGCTGTTTATGGTGAACCCAAAAGTATACCTATTTTAGAAGATGCACAGACCTGCCCTACCAATCCTTATGGTGAATCAAAACTTACAGTGGAGAAGATATTAAAGTGGAGCGATAGTGCTTATGGAATAAAATATGCAGCACTTCGATATTTTAATGCTGCAGGAGCGCATATAAGGGGAATTATTGGAGAAGATCACAGGCCAGAATCCCATCTGATTCCAATAATACTTGAAGTGGCTTTGAAAAAAAGAGATAAAATATATATATTTGGGGACGACTATAATACTGAAGATGGAACCTGTGTAAGAGATTATGTACATGTTACGGATCTAGCTGATGCTCATCTTCTGGCATTAAATAAAATTATGAGTGACAGAAAAAGCAAAACTTACAATTTGGGAAATGGAAAAGGCTTTTCTGTAAAGAAAGTGATTGAAGTTTCAAGGGAGGTAACCGGTGAAAAAATAGATGCTGAGATTGCTCCAAGAAGATCGGGAGATCCTGCTGTACTGGTGGCTTCTTCTAAAAAGGCAGGGGAAGAACTTGGGTGGAATCCAAAATATAATTCTCTTGAGACAATTATTGAAACTGCATGGAATTGGCATAGAAATCATCCCAATGGATATGAGAGGTAAGTACAATACATAGTGAATGCGAATGGAAAATGAGAAATAATGATAAATAGGAGAGGAGTTGAAAAGTGTTAAGTAAACCTGTGTTTATTTAACAATCGTATGGATTATAAGAAACTAGCAGCAGAAAAAATTCAAGAAAATATAAATGTAAATTTACAACTGGATTTTATAGAGGGTTTAATAGAAATACCTCCAAAATCTGAGATGGGGGACTATGCATTCCCATGCTTTCAGCTGGCAAAAAATCTAAAAAAATCACCTAATATAATTGCAGGGGAATTAAAGGATAAAATAGAAAAAGATTATTTTGAAAAGATTGAAAATAAGGGAGCTTACTTAAATTTTTTTGTAGATAAGGATACATTTACAAGAGATGTATTGACGAAAATACTGGAGCAGGGAGACAAATATGGGAGTTCATCTGTAGGAAGTGGGGAAAATATAGTTGTGGAATATTCCTCTCCTAATATTGCAAAACCATTTCATGTAGGTCATCTGTTTAGTACTGCCATCGGAAATTCCCTCTATAAAATGATGAGTTTTGAGGGTTATAATTGTACTAGAATAAACCACCTGGGAGATTGGGGAACTCAATTTGGAAAGCTTATAGCTGCATATAAAAGATGGTGTGATGAAGAAAAACTCCATAAGGATCCCATAAAAGAACTGTTGAGAATATATGTAAAATTTCATGAAGAAGCGGAAAAAGATCCTGCTCTTAACGAAGAAGGCAGAATGTACTTTAAAAGATTGGAAGATGGATGCAAAGAGGAGGTTGAACTTTGGAAGAAATTTAAGGAGCTGAGCCTTAGGGAATTTAAAAAGATATATGCGTTGTTGGGAGTGGATTTTGATTCCTATGCAGGAGAAAGTTTTTATACGGATAAAATGGATGCGGTTATTGAAGATATAGATAAAAAAGGACTTCTTGTAGAGAGCAACGGAGCAAAAGTTGTTATGCTTGATAAATATAATATACCTCCCTGCATTGTAAAAAAATCAGATGGTGCAACTATATATGCCACTAGGGATTTAGCAGCAGCTATATACAGGAAAAAAACTTATGATTTTTCCAAATGCATATATGTGGTGGGAATAGATCAGTCACTTCATTTTAAACAGGTGTTTACTACACTTAAATTAATGGGGAAGGATTGGGCGGATTCATGTGTTCATGTGGGCTTTGGATTAGTCAGGTTTGCGGATAAAAAGCTTTCTACAAGAAAAGGCGATGTAATATTTTTAGAGGATCTTCTAAATAAGTCGGTACAAAGAACTCTTGAAATAATAGATGAAAAAAATCCTAAGCTGGAAAATAAGCTTCAAGTTGCTCAAAAGGTTGGAATAGGTGCTGTGATATTTACTTACTTAAAAAATAACAGGGAGAGGGACATAGTGTTTGATTGGAAGGAAATGTTGAGTTTTGAAGGAGAAACTGGTCCCTATGTTCAATATAGCTATGCTAGGGGAAAGAGCATATTGAGAAAGTCAGAAAATATAAAAGGTGATGTGGATTACAGTAAATTAAGCACTAAAGAAGAATTTGAACTTGCTAAAGTTCTCAATAATTTTAACAGTTCTATATTAAATGCCATAGATAAATTGGAACCATTTATGGTAACCAGGTATGTAATAGACGTAGCAAAGGCTTTTAATAAATTCTACAATGCCCACAGTATTATAAATGCCGGCGATGAAACTATAAAAATTGCCAGACTTCAGCTTGTAAGGGCAGCCTGTCAGGTATTGAAGAATGGATTAAATCTACTGGGAATTGATGTAGTTGAAAAGATGTAGTATTGATTGATGTTTCAAGGTGTGTTATAGAATTAAGAGAGGAGAAGTTACATTAAGTAACGGACATTATGGAAATTAAAGAATATGAACAGGCTACAGCCATAGGTGAGAGTGAATTTTTAAAATGCAATATGGAGAATATATCATATTTTGATATAGAGACTACAGGGTTTGACCGAGAGAGCCACAGTATAATACTCATATCCTTGGGGAAGTTCCTGGGAAAAAATAAATTTAAAGTGAAACAATATTTTGCAGATGACTTGAAGGATGAAAGGGAGATATTATATAAATTTTCTGTAGATATCCAAAAGGATAATATATGGTGTTCTTATAACGGCATAGCTTTTGATGAGCCATTTATAAAGGAAAGAATGATTCAAAACAATATATGTTTTACTGCCCCCAGGTATCATGTGGATTTATACAGGATTATAAGGCCATATTACAAACAGCTTGGTATGGAAAGGTGTAATTTGAAGACCGTAGAAAAATATATAGGCATAAACAGGAAGGATAAAATAGACGGTGGTATTAGTGTGGAGCTTTATGAGGAATTTCTATTATCTAAAGATAAACATATAAAAGACACCATAATGCTTCATAATTATGAAGATGTGTTAAATCTGCCTAAAATTCATGAACTTGCTGCTAAAATAAAGAACAGCAATATTCTTGTGAGAAAAGATTGTATTACGGACAAACAGCTTAAATATTTAAGGGCTCTTTTGAGAAAAAATAAGATAAATTTAGACATACAGCTGAATAGAATATCTAAAAAAGCGGCCTCTCATACTATAGAATATCTGTTGAAAGGTGAGAATGATTCAGATGAATTAGTAAATATAATAAACAGCAGTTATTAATAGAGTTTTAATTCAACTAAAACTTTTGAAATCCATGAAGATGTTGTATAATAATAAATGGGAGGGTGAGTATATGGCAGTAAAAGAAATAATGCGTTCTCATATTGTAAGATTAAAGAAAGAAGATAGCCTGTGTAAAGCTTTAAATGTTATGGACAATCATAATATAAATGGTGCACCGGTAGTGGATGAATATGGAAAATTGATTGGGATGATAGTGAAGGCGGATATATATAGATTTCTGATGGAAGAGGGGCATTATGATACTTGTCCGGTAGATTGGGTTATGTCAAAGAACGTAGTTACGGCTTATGGTGATGAGAATATTTTTACTGTAGCAGAGAGACTGAGGGAAAAAAGTATAATAGCTATTCCCATAATTGATGATAAAAATATAGTAAAAGGGATTGTATCTATTGAAGATATACTGGATTATCTAATAAAAAAGTCCTAATATGGAATTAGGACTTTTTTTTAGTATTATGATAAGGGCAATTGGTAGTAGAACAGCAATCACATTTGCCCTTGGATTTACCTTTAAGATTTCTATATAATATATAACCTGCAGCTAATACTATTACAGCTGTTACTGCAATTTCCAAAAACATTACAAAAGCACCTCCATCAGCCAAATATCAAAGTAGCTATCCTGAATACAAGGAAAGAACCTATCCATGCAAGCAGAATTTGATATGTTACAGAAAAAACAGCCATTTTATTTCCATATTCTTTTTTCATAGTTGCTATTGATGATATACATGGAGTATAGAGAAGTACAAAAACTAAAAAAGCATAAGCAGAAATAGATGTAAAATGAGTAGGCAATATGGTAGACAAGTTTCCGCCATATACAATTCCCATAGTACTTAATACAATTTCCTTAGCCATAATTCCGGTTATAAGTGATACTGAACTCTGCCAATTGCCAAATCCCATAGGTGCAAATATAGGACTTATAAAGTTTCCAATAGAAGATAAAATACTTTTATCCATATCCACCATGCCGGATAAATTAAAATTAGATAAAAACCAGATTAAAACGGACATGGAAAATATTATTGTACCAGCTTTTCTTAAAAACCCTTTAGCCTTTTCCCAGGTATGGAAAAGCAAACTTCGTGACTGGGGGATATTATATTCTGGAAGTTCTATTATGAAAGGTTCTTCATCTTTCTTAAATATAGTATTTTTAAAAAGAATGCCAATTAAAAAGGCTATTGCAATTCCAAGAATATACAGGGAAAAAACCACAGTGGTTTTATGATTCACGAAAAAAGCAGATGCAAACAGGGCATATATTGGGAGCCTGGCATTACATGACATTAAAGGAACCAATAAAGCTGTTAATTTTCTGTCCTTTTCACTTTCTAAAGTTTTGGAAGACATAATTGCCGGAACTGAACATCCAAAACCTACTATAAGAGGAATAAATGCTTTTCCAGACAGACCTATTTTCCTCATAAGCTTATCCATTATAAAAGCTCCTCTTGCCATGTATCCGCTATCTTCTAAAAATGATACACCGAGGAACAGACAAAATATAACGGGGAAAAATACAATTACAGATCCTACTCCAGCCAGAATACCATCCACTAAAAAAGAACTAAACCAGGGACTGGCTGATGAAAGCAGTCCTTTTAAATACGTGGTTAGAGAACCATTTACAAAATCACTAAGAGTGTCTGCTATAGGTTGGCCTACCCAACTGAAGGTAAATTTAAAAATTAATATAAGTGCTAATAAAAATATTGGATAAGCCCAAAACCTATTTAAAACTATCTTGTCTATTTTTTCAGTAACAGAGGTAATATCTTTTTTTGTCTTTGTCAGACATTTTTTCAGAACTTCGGTTATATAAGAATAAGCTTCTTTCTCATTCTCAAATTTAAATTTTTCACTGTCATTAGATTCTTTAAAATCACCATTCTTTAAAATTTCAAGAAGTTTGGCTATTCCCGTTCCCTTAGTTGCTATAATTGGGAGTACAAGTACTCCAAGTTCCTTAGACAATGTAGAAAAATCCACCTTAAAGCCTTTTGATTCAGCCACATCCAGCATATTTAACACTAGTACAATAGGTTTATTAAATTGTTTTAATTGAGTAGTTAAATATAGATTCCTATTTAAATTGGAGGAATCTACAATATTTATTATAACATCTGGGCTGCCATTTAACAAAAATTCTTTTGATACTTTTTCCTCATTGGAATAAGTATCCATAGCGTATATACCCGGCAAATCTACTATTTTTATAGAATTGTCTATATAGCCCTCTTTTTTTTCTACAGTTACTCCCGGCCAATTGCCTACATATTGATTTGAACCAGTTAAGTGATTGAATAAAGAAGTTTTACCTACATTTGGATTTCCCAGTAAAGCTGCTACAATCATAATAATCCTCCTGTCATCCATAGTATATACCATCAATACTTATATTATAATCAATAAACACTTAAATTAAATCAGCTATTGATATATTTTTCGCATCCCTTTTGCGTATAGCCAAATTAAAACCTCTTAAATTTATAACTATCGGATCTCCCAAGGGGGCAGAAGTCTTTACAAGTATTTCAGTACCTTCTATGCAGCCAAGTGCTAGAAGCCTTTTAACTAATTTCTTATCTCCGCTTAAACTTTTTATAAATCCTTTTTCGCCAGGTTTTAAATCACAAATGCTCATAATAAATCACCTCAATAATTAATTTGTAAGTAATGAAAATCATTATCATTTCCTAAATTCATAATATCATATTTAATATGTACTGTCAATAAACTGATATATAAAATAAATTATCATATATTTTTATTATAATATTAAGAGGTTTTTAAGAAATTTTTCTAGTTACCTGCAGAATTAAAATATAGATATGTGCTAAAATAATATTGTAAAATAGAATTTTCATATAAATATAAAGGAGAAATAACAGATATGAATACTGTAGCTTTTTTTGATATTGATGGTACTTTATATAGAGAAGGTCTTATAACAGAAGTTTTTAAAAAGCTGGTTAAATATGAAATAATACCAGCTGAAAGGTGGTATAAAGAAGTTAAACCAGAATATGATAGGTGGGATAAGAGAAAGGGAAATTATGACAACTACCTTTTGAAAATGGCAGACATATATATTGAAGCTATAAAAGGCCTTCATAAGTCTCAGGTTGAATTCATAGCTAAAAATGTAGTGGCACAAAAAGGAGATAGAGTATATTCTTATACTAGAGACAGAATAAAATGGCATAAGGAAAGAGGACACAAGATATTGACCGTATCAGGAAGCCCTGCAGAATTGGTTAAGGAAATGGCAATTAAATATGAATTTGATGATTATGTTGGTGCCGTGTATATTAGAGACAGCAATGATGTGTATACAGGAGAAGTTGTTCCCATGTGGGATAGTGAAAGCAAAAAAAATTCCATAGACATGCTTGTTAAAAAGTATGATATAGATTTGGATAAGAGTTATGCTTATGGAGATACTTCAGGTGATTTTTCAATGATGAAGATGGTTAAAAACCCCGTATGTGTAAACCCTACCAGGGAGCTTTTAAAAGAAATATTAGATGATGCAGCATTGAGTAAGAAAATAAATATAGTAGTTGAAAGGAAAGATATGATATATAAATTAAAAGCAGAAAATATCAAGTGTTTTTAGGTATAGTGGAACTTGATTATGTGGAATGCCTTTCATACCTGAACATCAGGAGAACTTATCCAGGGGTGCAGCATTGATTATGCCGCTGTTTTACAAAGCTGTGGGCGTTAGCAATGCCGTTCAGCGGATAAATTGGAGGATTAATATACAAAATATATACAACATGTATAAAGTTTAAATTGTGTAATTTAGAATAGTTAGAAAAGAGTGGTAAAGTGATAGAAAGAATTAATGATATTGACGTAAAAAAACCAGTGATAGAGAATTCATTAAAGGTGGGTGATAATAAATGTATTTTTAAAGATGCTGTATTTTTTGATTTGGAACATTATATATACAAAAAACCCATATGCATAGGTGTATTTGGATGCTGCTTTTATGATTATAAAAATGAGAGCCTGAAAGTAACTCAATATATGATAGAAAATAAAAAAGATGTAAAATCCATACTTGAATTATCAAAAAAGTATTTTAAGACCATGATTGAAAAGGGTAAAAAATATATAGTTACTTTTTCAGGAAATAATGATTTTACAGTGATAAATTATCTTTTTAAAAAATACAATATGGAATTTAATATACAGGATTATTTTATAAGTATAGATTTACAGAAACAGTATGAGAATGAGATCCATAAATCAATAGGGTTGAAGGCACTGGAAAAGGAATTTGGAATTACCCGTGAAAATGGTGTTATAAGCGGTTCAAATCTGGCTAAAACTTTTTGCAAGATAGTGAAGGATAGTGAGTATATAAATAGAATGCCCAACATGAAAAAGGAAAAAATACTGTTATATAATGAGCAGGATGTGGTTAGTCTTTTTGATATATATACAAAATGGAACCATGTTTTTGTAAATTCTATATAAAATACTTTAAAAAAGATATCGAATATTGTAATATTATATTATCTATGTTTATGAGGAGGTGAATGACTTGATTTTTACTCCTATAAAGAGTACGAAGGTATATGAGCAGGTAATAGAGCAAATTGAGAATATGATTGTAGACGGCACACTGAAAAAAGGGGATAAACTTCCCTCGGAAAGGGAACTGGTAGAACATCTGCAGGTAAGCAGAACTTCTATAAGGGAAGCATTAAGGGCACTGCAGGTTATGGGACTAATAGAAAGTAGACAAGGTGAGGGTAATTTTATAAGGCAGAGTTTTGAAGAAAGCTTGTTTGAACCTCTTTCTGTAATGTTTATGCTTCAAGGAGGGAATCCTGAAGAAATAATGGATGTTAGAAGACTTATAGAAATAGAAACCGCTTCTATGGCTGCAGGAAAAATAAATGAAGATCAGCTGAAAAGTTTAAAAAAATTATCAGATGCCTTCAAGACTTCCAGAAATGAGCAGGATAATGTAAAATTTGATAAAAAATTTCACTATAAAATTGCACAGGCTGCGGGAAATTTTTTAATAATAAATATTTTAAATGCAATGTCTTCTTTAATGGATGCTTTTTTAAAAGATGCCAGAAGCAAAATATTGGTAGATAAGAAGAATATAGAGGTGCTTGCAAAGCAGCATATGGGAATATATGAGGCACTCAAAAACCATGATGTGAAAAGAGCTTCAGATGAAATGAAGAAACATCTTGATTTTACCAATGCCTATATAAAAAAACATATATGAAAGACTTTTAAAAAAGTTATAATGGTTTTGGTGGATGCTAATGTTTTATTTAATATGCTGTATTGATAAATTCCGCATATTAAATAAAATTTTATGCTGACTAAGATTAAAGAAAATAAACATCTCCTTTATATCGGTTAATTTATTAACCAATATATGATATTTATACTTAATTTTTATATAAACAAAAAAATTTTTTGTTTATACGATTATATTGTAAACGTTATGTATACAATATAAATTAATTAATTCTATAAAATAAATTGATGTTAACAAAATAACAATTGTAGAAATATTAAAACAACTATGATATGATTAGCTCATAACTGGTAGTACCATAATACCATAATACATAGTACCATAACCTGTAGGTACTTGGGGGGAGGATTAGCATGAATGTTTATTTACTTTTTTTCATTGCACTAATACCGATAGTATGGCTTATGATTTCATTAGGTGTTTTGAAGATGCCAGGTCATAAAACTTGTCCTTTTACATTGGTTATTACTATATTATTAGGAATTCTGGTATGGAAAATGCCGATTTTAAATGCTGCAACTGCAACGCTGGAAGGATTTGCCCTTGCCGTATGGCCAATTATGATCGTAATAATAGCAGCTGTATTTACTTATAATCTTACCGTTTACACTAAAAGTATGGATTCAATTAAAAAAATGATGACGGGTATAACAACAGACAACAGGATACTGGTACTCATTTTAGCTTGGGCTTTTGGAGGGTTTATGGAAGCCATAGCGGGGTTTGGAACTGCAGTTGCAATACCGGCCAGCATACTTGCAGGGCTTGGATTTAACCCTGTTTTTGCAGCTGTCATATGTTTAATTGCCAATACCACTCCTACTGCCTTTGGAGCTATAGGAATTCCTGTGACAACCCTTGCAAAGGTTTCTAATATTGATGTAACGCAGCTTAGTTATGCAGTAGGTCTTCAACTGACAATTTTAATTATTATTGTGCCTGTTATACTTGTAATGCTTACGGGCAGGAGTGTAAAGGCTATAAAAGGTTTTTGGGGAATATCCCTTGCATCCGGTATTTCTTTTGCAGTTCCTCAATTGCTGGCGGCAAAATATTTAGGTGCAGAGCTTCCTGCAATACTTGGTTCCGTAGTCTGTATGGTAGTTACAATAGCGGTAGCTAAAATATTTTATAAAGACACTGCTGCAAAAAATGCTGAAAGGGTTTCTGTCAAACAGGGAATACTAGCATGGCTGCCCTTCATATTGGTTTTTATATTTGTAATATTGAGCAGTGCGTTGTTTCCAACCATAAATAAGGCACTTTCTTCAATAAAAACATCAGCACTTATTTATTCTGGAAAAGGAGCGTCACCTTATGTATTTAATTGGGTGTCCACTCCAGGAACACTGATTATAATAGCAACCTTTATAGGGGGACTTATTCAAGGTGCTAAATTTGTGGAGATATTAAAAGTCCTGGTGGATACCTTTAAACAAATGTATAAATCAGCTATTACCATAATTGCCATAGTGGCGCTTGCAAAAGTAATGGGTTACAGCGGGATGATAAAATCAATATCAGTAGTTCTGGTAACTGCTACAGGAAGATTTTATCCGCTTATTGCTCCCATAATAGGCGCTATGGGCACATTTGTAACAGGAAGTGATACATCAGCCAATGTATTGTTTGGAGGTCTTCAGGTGGAAGTGGCAAGATCACTTCATTTAAACGAGTTCTGGCTTGCAGCTGCAAATACGGGAGGAGCTACGGCAGGAAAGATGATATCACCTCAAAGTATAGCAGTTGCCACAGCAGCTACAGGACTTGTGGGACAAGAAGGAAAAATATTAAATGCCACTTTGAAATTTTGTGTAGTATATGTAATTATATTAGGACTTATTGCTTATTTTGCAGGACCTGTATTTGGGTTTAATTAAATAGAAGAAGGGAAGATTTGCCTATGTCAGTAATAAAACTGCCTTATAATAAAAGAACTGTGGAAGTTGAAATAGAAGATAAAAATCTTGCAGCAGTACTTGAGTCAAAAGCAGGAAGTTATAAAACGGAACTTACAGAATCCGAAATAGTTGAAAGTGCACTTGACAACCCCATAGGATCTCCGAAGCTGGAGGATCTGGTTAAAAATAAGAACAATATGGTTATAATAAGCAGTGATCATACAAGACCAGTACCAAGTAGAATTATAATGCCCATACTCTTAAAAAGAATAAGGAAGGTAAATCCCAATATTGATATAAAGATTTTAATTGCCACAGGATTTCATAGAGCTACAACTAGGGAAGAACTCATAGATAAATTTGGTGAAGAAATAGTTGAAAATGAGAATATAATAGTTCATGACTCGGGGAATGATGCAGGTTTGCTCAAGATAGGCACACTTCCATCAGGAGGGGAACTTATAATCAATAAGACAGCAGTAGAAACAGAACTTTTAATTGCAGAGGGTTTTATAGAATCTCACTTTTTTGCGGGATTTTCAGGTGGAAGAAAAAGCATACTTCCTGGCATAGCTTCAAGAAAAACCATTATGGCCAATCATTGTTCAGAATTTATATCAAATCCATGTGCCAGAACAGGCAAGTTAAAAGATAATCCCATTCATAAGGATATGTTATATGCTGCAGAAAGAGCAAAACTAGCTTTTATAGTAAATGTAGTTATAGATGGAAACAAAAAAATAATAAATGCTTTTGCAGGCAATAGTAAATTGGCCCATGAAGAGGGCTGCAGGTTTGTCATGGAGTTGTCTGAAGTTAACAAGGTAGAAGCAGATATTGCCATTTCCACCAACGGCGGCTATCCACTGGATCAAAATATATATCAGGCAGTTAAGGGGATGACCGCAGCAGAAGCAACCTGCAGGGAAGGCGGGGTAATAATAATGGTGTCTGCCTGTAATGATGGCCACGGCGGCGAAGGATTTTACAATAATCTAGCTGGGGTGAAATCCCCGGAAGAATTTTTGGAGAAGGTTTCCAAGGTTCCGAGAGGGAAAACTGTGCCTGATCAATGGGAATCTCAGATACTTGCCAGAATACTTCATAAGTGCACTGTAATTATGGTTACTGATATGTGTCAACCTGAGATTATAAAAAGTATTCACATGCAGCATGCTTATACTGTTAAAGAAGCTCTTGATAAAGCATATGACATTGCAGGAAAAAATGCAAAAGTTACTGTTATACCGGATGGAGTTGCTGTAATTGTAAATTAGACAATAAAATTATTTTTAAGTTTATATAAATTTTGGAGGTAGTTTAAATGGACATATTAGTATGTATAAAACAAGTTCCAGGAACATCAAAAGTTGAAGTGGATCCTGTAACTGGAGTATTAAAAAGAGAAGGTATAGATTCCAAAATGAATCCTTATGATTTATATGCATTGGAAACTGCACTTAAAATTAAAGAAAAGCATGGGGGAATAGTAAAAGTAATAAGCATGGGACCGCCTCAGGCATCCGATGTAATAAAAGAAGCGTATATGATGGGTGCAGATGAAGGGGTGCTGCTGTCTGACAGAAAATTTGCAGGAGCAGATGTATTGGCAACCTCTTATACCATATCCCAGGGAATAAAAAGGATGGGACATATAGATTTAATACTTTGCGGAAAACAGACTACAGATGGTGATACAGCACAGGTAGGACCTGAGATGGCAGAGAATTTAGGAATACCACATATAGCTAATGTTTTAAGTATTGAAGAAGTAAAAAATGATTCCTTGATTGTTAAAATGGATATGCCTAATACTGTGGAAATATCAGAGGTGAAATTTCCATGTCTTCTAACAGTGGAAAAAGACATATTTCAACCCAGGCTTCCATCCTTTAGAAAGAAGATTGAGACAAAGGACAGGGAAGTTAAGGTATTGGGCTATAAGGACTTTGAAGACAAAAATGAAAACATGTATGGGCTTAATGGTTCACCTACACAAGTAGAGAGAATATTCCCACCGGAGGTAAATACTGATAAGGAAATGTGGAATGGAAATGGAGAAGAATTGGCAAATAAATTAACTAAAAAACTTAGAGAATGTAAGTTTATATAAATTATTAGGAGGAATTGAAAAATGGGTAAATTGGTAATAAATAAAGATAAGCTTACGCCTTCCGTTATAGAGGAATTGGTTGGTATATGTCCTTTTGGTGCCATGGAAAATAAAAATGGAAATTTAGAAATAAATTCTGCCTGTAAGATGTGTAAAATGTGTGTAAAAAAAGGGCCAGAAGGAGTAGTACAATTTATAGAGGATAAAATCGAAGAAATAGATAAAAGCCTTTGGAGAGGAATATCCGTATATGTAGATCATGTAGAAGGAAATATACATCCTGTAACTTATGAGCTTATAGGCAAAGCCAGGGAATTGGCGGCAAAAATAAATCATCCAGTATATGCGGTATTTGTAGGATATAATATAAAGGACAAGGCAGAAGAATTATTGCATTATGGTGTAGATGAGGTTTTTGTGTATGATTATGAGGAGCTGAAAGATTTTAGAATAGAGCCTTATACAGCAGCATTGGAAGATTTCATAAACAAAATCAAGCCATCGGCTCTTCTTGTAGGTGCAACTACAGTAGGAAGATCCCTTGCCCCTAGAGTTGCAGCTAGATTTAGAACTGGTCTTACTGCTGATTGCACAGTTCTTGATATGAAAAAAAATACGGATCTTGTACAAATAAGACCTGCATTTGGCGGTAATATAATGGCTCAGATATTAAATCCAAATCATAGACCACAGCTTGCTACAGTAAGATATAAAGTCATGAATGCTCCTGAAAGATCAGAAAAGACTTCAGGAAAAATAAATATACAATGTATGGACAAAACAAAATTTAAATCAGGCATAAAAGTGCTGAAGATAATTAAAAAAGAAATTGAAGAAGAAATATCAGAGGCAGATGTTATAGTTGCAGCAGGAAGAGGTGTTAGATCTGAAAAGGATTTAGCCATGATAAAAGAACTTGCCGATTTACTTGGAGGCCAGATAGCCACTACCAGGCCCCTTATAGAAGCAGGATGGATAGATGCAAAAAGGCAGATTGGATTAAGCGGAAGAACAGTTAAACCAAAACTTATAATAACCTGTGGCATATCCGGTGCAGTTCAATTTGTAGCTGGTATGAATAATTCTGATCTGATTATTGCAATAAATAAGGATCCGAAAGCGGCTATATTCGATGTGGCCCACTATGGCATTGTAGGGGATATATATGAAATCATACCGAAGCTTATAGATAATATTAAATCAGAAAAAGGATTGTATGAACTGGTTTAAAAATTATCCAGTGTATTTAAAATCTTTGAGTTCAGTTTGGAGGAAAAAATATGGAAATGTGCATCGAAAAATATAAAAAGTTAGATAATAATGATATAGAGTTTTTCGTGGATTTGCTTGGACAAGATAGAGTTTTTACCGGCGAAAATATAAATGAAGATTACAGTCATGATGAATTAGGTGGAGTAAGCAGATATCCTGATGTTATGTTAGAAGTTTTAAGTGCAGAAGAAGTTTCAAAAATAATGGCTTATGCCTACAAAAACAATATTCCAGTGGTGGCAAGGGGTTCAGGAACAGGATTGGTTGGTTCATCAGTTCCAATAGAAGGTGGAATAATGATAAACTTAACTAAGATGAACAATATACTTGAATTAGATGAGGAGAATCTTACATTAACACTGGAACCAGGAGTTCTTCTTATGGAGATAGCCAAGTTTGTAGAAAGTCATGATTTGTTTTATCCACCAGATCCAGGTGAAAAGTCAGCTACTATTGGAGGAAATATAAACACCAATGCAGGTGGAATGAGGGCTGTTAAATATGGTGTTACAAGGGATTATGTAAGAGGTTTGGAGGTAGTACTTCCGAATGGAAATATTATACAAGTAGGAGGCAAAGTAGTTAAAAACAGTTCAGGTTATAGTATAAAGGATTTAATATGCGGATCTGAAGGAACTCTTGGAATAATTACAAAAGTAATACTAAAGCTTCTGCCCCTTCCTAAAAAATCAATAAGTCTGCTTGTACCATTTCCTGATTTGAATAGAGCCATAACCACGGTTCCCAAAATAATAAAGTCCAAAGCCATACCAACGGCTATAGAATTTATGCAGAGGGAGGTTATACTTGCAGCAGAGGAGTTTTTGGGGAAGAAATTTCCGGATAAATCATCAGATGCATATTTACTTCTTACCTTTGATGGAAACAGCAGGGAACAAATAGAGGCTGATTATGAAAAAGTAGCAGATATATGTTTAAAAGAAGGAGCTATTGATGTGTATATTTCAGATACAGATGAGAGAAAGGAATCAGTCTGGTCTGCAAGAGGGGCATTTTTGGAAGCAGTCAAGGCCACAACTACCGATATGGATGAATGTGATGTGGTTGTTCCAAGAAACAAGGTAGCTGAATTTGTAAAATATACAGATGAGCTTCAGAAACAATTTAACATTAGAATAAGAAGCTTTGGACATGCAGGAGATGGAAATATACATGTATATATTTTAAAAGATGATCTTTCAAATGAGGAATGGAATAAAAAGTTAAGCGATGTATTTGACTGCATGTATAAAAAATCTGAAGATTTAGAAGGAGCCGTTTCAGGCGAACATGGCATTGGATATGCCAAGAAAAAGTATATAGCCCGTCAGTATGGAGAGGATTATATTCAGCTTATGAGAAATATAAAGCTTGCTTTTGATCCTAAAAATATATTAAATCCAGGCAAGGTTTGTGAATAATTGAAAAATAAAAGCTTTCGTAACATTTTACGAAAGCTTTTATTTTTTTGCAGAAAATATTTAAATTTTAATAAAATGTTTTATTTCAGTTATTGTATATTTATAATAAAAGAAAAGCTGCAATAACAACGTAATATAATGATAAATCCTATGTATTATAGGTTAATTAAAAAAATAAATTAATTTTTATAAAAAATATTGCATATTTATTCATAAAGTCATATAATAACTACATATTTAAAATAAATATGAAAACTGTCAGCTTATAATTTCCATAAATAAATCTATTTAAAGAGGGGGAAAATAATTTGATGCAAGTAGGAATTATTGGAGGAACAGGTTATGTTGGGGCGGAGCTTGTAAGGCTTTTGTCAAATCATAATAAAGTGAAAATATCAGGAATATCTTCTGTTCAATATAAAGGAAAATCTATTTCCAGTATATATCCAGGATTTTACGGGCTCAATGAACTTGTATGTGAAAGCCAGCAGGAAGTTATGGAAAAAAGTGACTTGATATTTTTGGCATTGCCCAGCGGGTTAAGTGAATCTATTGTTGAAAAGGCAATTCACAAAGACAAGGTATGTATAGATATGGGGGCGGATTTTAGATTTAAAAATGAATCTTTATATAAAAAATGGTATGGTAAAAGTTTTCTTACACGTAGTTTACATGAACAAGCTGTATATGGACTTCCGGAATTAAATAGAGAACGTATAAGAAAATCACAAATTATAGGTAATCCGGGATGTTATGCTACTTCTGTTGAACTTGCCCTTTTACCCCTTATTTCCGAAGGGTTAATAGAGGAGAAGGGGATAATTGCAGATTGTAAATCAGGGCTCACCGGATCTGGGAAAAATCTCACTGAAAACAGTCATTTTGTAAATTGCAATGAAAGTTTTGCTCCTTATAAAGTAGCAAATCACAGGCATACACCGGAAATAGAAGAAAATTTGGGTAATATATCCAAGAACAACATAAAACTGACATTTGTACCTCATTTAATCCCAATAAACAGGGGAATTTTATCTACAATTTATACAACTCCTCAAAAACCAATAGATATAGAAAAAGTGCATGAAAAATATTGTGAATTCTATAGAAAAGAGCATTTTGTAAAAGTACTTCCCCTTGGGGAAATATCAAAAATAAATAATATCAGATTTTCAAATTACTGTCATATATCTCTGCATTTTGATGAAGAAAATAATAAATTGATAATTATATCTTGTTTGGATAATATGATGAAGGGTTCAGCAGGACAGGGAATTCAGAATATGAATATTCTTCTGGGATTTGATGAAACAGAAGGTCTTACAGATGTTCCTGCAGTTTTTTAATTAAATTTCAAGGAGGCTGTTAAAATGAAATTTCAAATTATTGAGGGTGGAGTTACTTCTCCAAAGGGATTTTTATCCTCAGGAATTAGCTGTGGTCTTAAAGGTGAAAATTTAAAAGATTTGGCACTTATAAAATCTATTAAACTTTGCAATTCAGCAGGAGTTTATACGAAGAACAAAGTGAAAGGTTCACCGCTTTTAGTTACTAAGAAACATTTGGAAAATAAAAGTGCTCAGGCAATTATTGCAAATAGCGGCAATGCAAATACCTGCACAGGTGAGGAAGGAATAAAAAATGCAGAGCAGATGTGCGAGTATGCAGCAAAAGAACTTGGAATTGAAAGTGATGATGTACTTGTTGCATCTACAGGAATTATAGGGTTTAAATTAAATATTGGCGCTATAAAAAATGCAGTACCTGAACTTGTTGAAAAATTGGATAAGCAGGGATACAGTGATGCTTCAAAAGCTATTATGACTACAGATACTGTCCAAAAAACAATGGCTTTGAAATTAGAGATTGGCGGCAAAACAGCAACTGTTGGAGTTATGGCCAAGGGTTCTGGAATGATACACCCCAATATGGGAACTATGCTTTCCTTTATAACAACGGATATAAATATAAGTTCTGAGCTTTTGGAAAAAGCTTTAAAAGAAAGTGTAAAGGTAAGTTATAACAGGGTTTCAGTAGATGGGGATACTTCAACTAACGATATGGTGCTTATACTTGCAAATGGATTAGCTGGAAATCCTGTAATAGAAGAAGAAAATGATGATTACAAGGTATTTCTGGAGGCACTTAAAAAATTAAATATAAAGATTGCCAAAATGATTGCAAAAGATGGGGAAGGTGCTACAAAACTTATAGAGTGCAGAGTTTTAAATGCAGCTGATGAAGAGGAAGCTGAAATACTTGGAAAGTCAGTAATATGCTCCAGCCTGGTTAAAACTGCTTTCTTTGGGTGCAATGCAAATTGGGGAAGAATACTGGATGCAGTTGGATACTCCGGAGTGGATTTTGATATAAATAAGCTGCAGGTTTCTATGGAAAGTTCCAAGGGAAATGTACTGGTATTTAAAGATGGAGAGCCTGTGAATTTTTCAAATGATAAGGCAGCGGATATATTGTCACAAGATGAAGTGAGTATAATTTTGAATTTTAATTCAGGCAGCTGCAGTGTTTGCTGCTGGGGATGTGATTTAACTTATGATTATATAAAAATCAATGGAAGTTATATGTCGTAAAAATTTAAATTGTAGTGCTTATATTAAAAAAAGGGGGCGCATAATGGATTATAATGAAGTGGCAAAAGTTTTAGCAGAATCACTGCCCTATATTCAGAAATACAGAGGTAAAACTATAGTTGTGAAGTATGGTGGCAGTGTAATGAAAGATGAAAAACTTAAAAGATGTGTTATAAATGATCTGGTACTTATGAAATGCGTTGGAATAAATATAGTAGTGGTTCATGGAGGAGGGCCTTTTATTTCCTCTCATTTAAAAAGGCTGAATAAAAAAAGTATTTTTATAGATGGATTGAGATATACAGATAACGAAACCATGGATATAGTTCAAATGGTGCTTTGCGGAAAGGTCAATAAGGATTTGGTGAATCTGATTGAAAGTTATGGTGGAAAATCCATAGGACTATGTGGAATAGATGGTGCTATGATTGAAGCCAAAAAGGTTTCTTTTAAAGTGGATTTAGGAAGGGTTGGGGAAATAGTAAATATAAATACTGAAATTATTAATAATTCTATAGACAACGGTTATATTCCAGTAATAAGCAGTGTAGCTAGAGGAAATAGGGGGGAATTATATAATATAAATGCAGACACTTGTACTTTTAGAATTGCAGCAGCTTTAAAAGCGCAGAATTTGATACTTCTTACAGATGTACCTGGAGTTATGAGGGATGCAGAAGATCCTTCCACACTGATTTCAGAATTAAAATTGCAGGATATTCCCAAGGTATATGAAAGCAATATTATAAAAGGCGGAATGATACCTAAAGTAAACTGCTGTGTTGAAGCTGTCAAATGCGGGGTTAAAAGTGCTCACATTATTGATGGAAGAGTTCCTCACTGTCTTCTTGTAGAATTGTTTTCGAAAAGCGGCATAGGAACCATGATCTTTTAAAATTGAAGTTAAAACAATTTGCTAAAGTGTATTAAAAATTTATAATAAAAAAGGGGGCAAGACCATTTACAAGGCTGTATAAGTTTTGTAGATGGAAATTTATATGGATTATTTACATTATGCAAAGGAATATTTAATGAACACTTATAATCATCTTCCCGTAGTATTTACCCATGGAAAGGGATGCAAGCTATATGATGTTTCAAATAAAGAATATCTGGACTTCACTTCAGGTATCGGAGTTATGGCATTAGGCCGTGGAAATGAGAAATGGATTAAAGCTGTTGAAGATCAACTGGAAAAATTAGCCCATACATCAAATATAGTTTTAAATGTTCCTATACTAGAACTGGCTAAAAAGCTTACAGAAATTTCAAGTATGAGTAAGGTATTTTTTTGCAATTCGGGAACAGAGGCCAATGAGGGGGCTATAAAACTTGCCAGAAAGTATAGCTTTGAAAAGTATGGGAATGGAAGAAATACTATAATTACTTTGGACAGGAGTTTCCATGGAAGAACAATGGCTGCATTGGAAGCTACCGGAGAAGAGGAACTCCATAAATACTTTTATCCTTTTCCAGAAGGATTCAAACATATTGATATAACTGTGGAAGCTTTGGAAAAAGCTGTGGATCCGAGTGTTTGTGCTATTATGATAGAAGCAGTTCAAGGAGAAGGGGGAGTAAATCCTTTAAGCAGTGAATTTGTCCACAAGGTATTTGAAATAAGTGAAAAAAAAGATATCTTAGTTATATGTGATGAGATTCAATGTGGCCTTGGAAGAACAGGAAAATTATATGGATTTAACAATTACGATGTACATCCGGATATTATATCTGTAGCCAAAGCTCTCGGCGGGGGTCTGCCCATGGGTGCTGTGCTTTGTAATGAAAAGCTTAAAAATACCTTTAAATATGGGGATCACGGTTCAACTTTCGGGGGAAATCCAGTTTGTGCAGCTGGAGCTATAGAAATATTAAACGAAATTTCCAATGAAAAATTTTTAGAAGAAGTAGCTGACAAGGGAAAATTTATTAAGGAGTTTTTTAAAAATAAATCTTTTAAGAATATAAAAGAAGTTCGTGGAATGGGATTGATGGTAGGCATAGAAATCAAAGGGAAAGCTTCTGAAGTGCAAAAAAGGATTTTTGAAAAAGGTATCCTTGTGTTGACTGCCGGTAAAAACAATGTAGTAAGGCTTCTTCCACCTCTTGTAGTTTCCAAAGAGGAATTGGAAAAAGGATTAAATATAATATATGAAGTTATAGAGAGTATGTAGATAGTTAAAAGGCCCCAGCTTATTAAAAGTAAGCCGGGGCTATTTTTGCGGTTAAAAATTCATAAAATTACATGTAATAATTTATACAAACAAGGTAAAACTAGATTAAAATAGTTAGTTAAACTTTGTAAATAAAAAAATATAGCATGAGTAGGAGGTTTTAGAAGTTGACTGTGGGATCCAAAGTAAAACAAACACTGATTACTCTTAAAGGTGCAGAAAGCACCTTGAGATTATATTCTCTGCAGGAACAGGATAAAAAGGCCAGAGCTGTGTATAGAGAGGCCTTTGAAGGTGTAGAAGGTATAACTCAGGATTTAAATAAGAGAATAAAATTTTTAGAATATGAAGAACCGCAGTATAAAGGTAATTGATTTGGAGGAATAATATATGAAGATCTGGATTGCAATTTTATTAAAATCCACAGCATTGTTTTTTTTGTCCCTGGTTTGTATAAAAATGCTGGGTAAAAAACGATGGGCTAAAATAACTCCTTTTAATTTTATAAATTACATTATAATAGCTGTTTTGATTGCATTGATTTCTGTAAATATTATACCTAACTGGGTATTTGGCATACTTGCTTTAGCTGTTTGGGTGTTTTTACCAATAACTTTAGATTATATATGTATGAGAAGCAAATTTATGTATGACTTGATAAATGGGAAAGAAATAGTAGTTGTAAAAAAAGGAAAAGTCATGGAGGAAAATTTAAGTAAAATAAGGTATAGCGGTGAGGATCTGCTGAGAGAGCTTCGTTCCAAAAATGTGTTTAATCTGGCAGATGTAGAATTTGCAATAATGGAATCTACAGGAGACATAAATGTAATACTAAAATCCGAGAAAAAGCCAGTTACTCCAAAGGACTTGGGAATACAGACCTCACAGGACGGAGCACCCCAGACTGTAATACTAGATGGAAATGTAATAAATGAATCCTTGAGCAATCTGGGATTAAATCAGGGATGGTTAAATGAGCAGCTGGAATTGCAGGGAGTGTCTTTGGATAATGTATTTATAGGTCAGGTAAATTCAAAAGGTGAGCTCTATGTAGATTTGTTTGATGACATGATTGAAGTCCCACAGTCAAATGTAAGAGAGATGTTATATGCCAGCCTGGGAAAGGCAGAAGCAGATTTAATGTCCTTTACTTTGGATACACAGGATAAAAATGCACAGGATATCTATAAAAAAGATTCTCTTATATTAAAAAACATACTGGAAAAATTAAAACCCTATTTGTTGGGATAGAAGGTGATAAAATGTCTGATAAAAAGAAAAAAAAGCTAACGCCTGCACAACAGCAGTATCAAAATCTTGCAAAAGAAAATGAAATCAAAAGAAAGGTTTTTACAAATTGTTTAAAGGCATTTTTAGTAGGCGGAGTTATATGTACAATAGGCCAGGGTTTGCAAGTCATGTTTATAAAGTATTTTAATTTTACTGAAGCAACTGCAGGAAACCCTACTTCTGCCGTTTTGATTATAGTATCCGTACTTCTTACAGGGTTCGGTGTATTTGATCATATTGCCCAGTGGGCTGGGGCAGGCACTGCCATACCTGTTACCGGTTTTGCAAATTCCATTGCATCCTGTGCCATAGAACATAAAAGTGAAGGATTTGTTTTAGGAGTAGGAGGAAACATGTTTAAGTTGGCAGGATCCGTAATAACTTTTGGAGTTTTTTCCGCATTTGTAGTAACTATTATAAGAATAATTATTCAATGGTTAGGTGGGATTTAAATGATTCAAGGACATCAATCCTGGATATTTGAAACGAAGCCTATTATACTTGGATGTTCTGCTGTAGGCGGACCTTTTGAGGCAAAAGGTGCCCTGGCCAGAGAATTTGATTTACTTCATGAGGATATATGGCTTGGCCAGGATAGTTTTGAAAAAGCTGAAAAAAAATTACTGGAAGAAGCCTGTAATCTTGCTATAAAAAATTCAAAGGTTAAAAAAGAAGATATAAATTTTTTTGTTAGTGGAGATCTTATGAATCAGATAACCAGCAGCAGTTTTTCTGCCAGAAGTCTTAAGATACCTTATTTAGGCATATTTGGAGCCTGTTCAAGTTCTATGGAGGGATTGGCTATATCTTCATTTATTGTAGACAGCAATGGAGCTGAATATGTTCTCTGTGGAACTTCAAGCCATAATGCAGCTGCAGAAAAACAATTCAGGTATCCCACTGAATATGGAGGTCAAAAACCGCCTACTGCACAATGGACAGTAACAGGAGCTGGAGCTGCAGTGGTGGGGAAAGGGTATGATAAGCCTAAAGTTACTTCAGCTACCATAGGTAGAGTAATAGATATGGGGATTTCTGATCCTTTTAATATGGGAGCGGCCATGGCACCTGCTGCAGTTGATACAATAGAGGCACATTTTAGGGACTTGAATAGAGATCCTTCCTATTATGATATTATAGCTACTGGTGATTTGGGAAAGATAGGTCATGATATAGCCAAAGAAATGTTAAAAAGGGATGGATTCGAATTTCCACAGGGAGTATTCACTGATTGTGGTATTCTAATGTATAAAAAGGATCAGCCTGTATTTTCAGGTGGCAGTGGATGCGCTTGCTCTGCTACAGTAACTTATGGACACTTTTTAAAAGAAATGAATCGAAAAAAGATAAATAAAATATTGATAATAGCAACAGGGGCCCTTATGTCACCTATGTCCTATCAGCAAAAGGAAAGCATACCTTGTGTTGCTCATGCAGTGTCTATAGAAGCATAGAAAAGAGGTGCATTTATATGGAAAAGTTTTTCTGGGCATTTGTAGTAGGAGGAATAATATGTGTAATAGGGCAGATTATGATGGATGTTTTTAAACTTACGCCGGCTCATACCACAACTACACTTGTAGTAGTGGGGGCCATATTAGGGGGATTTGGACTATATGAACCACTTATAAAGTTTGCTGGAGCAGGTGCTTCTGTACCTATAAGCAGCTTTGGAAATTCACTTGTAAAAGGTGCTATTATGGAAGCCAAGGAGTTTGGAATAATAGGAGTTTTAACTGGAATTTTTGAAGTTACCAGTGCAGGTATATCTGCTGCTATAATTTTTGGATTTATCGGAGCTCTATTATTTAAACCTAAAGGATAATCATTTAAAGGAGGTGATAAATATGACAGTTGGAACTCAAATGCAGCAGGCAATAGCCGGGATACAAAGTGCAGCTGCAACTATGAAAACATTTGCCCTGGAAACTCAGGATCAAAATGCAAAAAATGATTTTCAAAATATAGCAAAAAATTTAGATGATGCTCTACAAGTTCTCAATGGAAGACAAAAATATATTCAGCAGCAAGAACCTCAGTATACCAAACTGTAATAGTTGTTGCAAACAAATTAATATTTTTATATGCAGCTTAATACCAAGACTATAATTATCAATATGTTAATATGGATAATTATAGTCTTTATGTTTGAAATTAATTGAAGTAAATATGATATACTGTAAAAAACAATTAATTTAGAGGATGAAAAATATGAATAAAAAAATTGCAATAATAGGTTATGGAAAAGATGCAGTGGATACCTATGGAAAACAAATTACTGCCTTGTTTTCCAATAATTTATCAATAGAAAAAATCTATATAGATGAGTCAGAAATAAGGAAGGGAATAAATGCAGATCTTATACTGGTGCAGTCCTACCATACTTTAAAAAAGGTGAAACAATATTTGAATCCAGAAAGTAAAATAGTATTTGCAAACAGGACTATTTCAAAAGCTGGATTTTGTAAAATAATGAATATTCCCAGGGGAATGCACTTGGGGCTTTTAGATGAAAGTATGGAAATGGCTATAGAAATGGTATGCTTATTATATGAACTTGGAATAAAGCATATAGAAATCACGCCTATATATCCTGGCATTGATAAGAATATGATGGGAAAAAACCTTATTTTGTTGGGAAAATCCTCCTGTAATATTGAAGGAGCTAAAAAAATTATAAACATAGGGCATAGTCTTCTGGATATAAGTACTATAATTGATATAGGAGAAAAGTTAAATTTACTTCATATTTTACAAAATCAAAATATTAGAATGGGATATAAGGAGATTGTCAGTAGGAATTTTGGGCTTTCTCATATAATAGGACAGACAAATCGTTTTGGAAGCGAACTTAAAATACTGCTGCAGGTTCTTAATGATGGCATAATAGGAATTGACACCGAAGGGAAGATCTACACTTATAATGAAGGGGCGGAAGAAATAATCGGTGTAAGTAAGGACAATGCCATGGGAAAAAATATAATTGATTTAATACCACATGTTTCCTTTGGAATGGTTCTGAAAAATATAAGGCCAATTAAGGAAAGGCTTATAAAAATAAAAGGATATGATGTTGTATTATCTGCACATCCGTTAGTTAATTCAGGCATACTTTACGGTGTGGTTATTATCATTAAGAAATTTAATGATATAGAAAAAAAACAATATAGATTTAGAGCCCAAATAATTGGACAAGGATATAGGGCAAAATATAAGTTTGAAGATATATTTGGGGAAAGTGAAATTATAAAAAAGTATAAGGAAATTGCAGGGAGAATGGCAAATTCAGACTCATCAATATTGATAACTGGAGAAAGCGGTACTGGTAAGGAATTATTTGCCCAGGCCATACATAACAGTTCAAAAAGAAGGGAGTACCCTTTTGTAGCTGTAAATTGTGCTGCTATTGCTGAAAGCTTGTTGGAAAGTGAATTGTTTGGATATGAAGAAGGTGCCTTTACAGGAGCTAGAAAAGGAGGGAAACCGGGATTATTTGAACTTGCGCATAAGGGTACTTTGTTTCTGGATGAAATAGGTGAAATGCCCTTAAACCTTCAGACAAAGCTTTTAAGAGTGCTTCAGGAAAGAGAGGTTATGCGAATAGGAGGAAGTGGCTTGATCAAAGTAGATATTAGGATCATATCTGTAACTAACAGGAACTTGAAAGATATGATAGATGAAGGAAAGTTTAGGGAAGATCTATATTATAGATTAAGTGTGCTTCCATTGAATTTACCACCATTGAGGTACAGAAGGGAAGATATAATACCTTTATTCAATGACATAAAAGATCAGTTGAATGCCTGCTTTACCCTGACAAAATCCGCTGAAGATGCTTTAACCGGTTATAACTGGAAGGGGAACGTAAGAGAACTTAAAAATTACATAGAATATTTTTCTAGTTTGGGAATTAAGAGAATAGATTTAAAAGACCTGCCTTTTTATAGTGAAAAGTTTCATAAAAATATAAAAAATATATTGGATAAAAATCAAAAAATCATTTTGAAAAAATTTTTAAGTGAAATTGACAAGGATATGGAGAAATACATATTTATATTGGAGGAATTAGATAAGGGTTTTAAAAATGAAAAGAGAATGGGAAGACGGAGTTTATACAAGATAGCCAGACAAAAAAATATCTTTTTAAGTGAACAGGAGATAAGGGTTATACTTATAGAGCTGGAAAAAAATTTGATGATAAAAATAAATAGTGGAAGAGGGGGGAGTGTAATTACGAAATTTGGCAGGAAGGTATTAAACTATTTGAAAGACAATGGTCTATGGGAAGGCTACCATTGCTAACATACACAGCTGAGAATCACTGTATAATAAATTTCATATGTAAAAGGGTTAAATGGTGTAATATATTTCCCCATTTAACCCTTTTATATATGAATATCTTTAGAAAATAAGGCTTTCTTCTCTGTAAAACATCTGGCATAATATATGCTCCTAAATTATAGCATGAAATGAAATTGTGCTTTTAAATTTGTATATATTAAAGTATTATTTTGGAAGGAGTATATAAATGAAAAGACTTATGACAGGCAATGAAGCTATTGCAAGGGGGTTTTATGAGGCAGGTGGAACTGTAGCATCAGCTTATCCGGGAACACCTTCTACAGAAATACTTGAAAATATTTCAAATTACAAAAATATATATTCGGAATGGGCACCAAATGAAAAAGTGGCAGCGGAAGTAGCAATAGGTGCATCAATTGCAGGAGCAAGATCCCTTACAGCAATGAAACATGTTGGATTAAATGTGGCGGCAGATCCTCTTATGACATTTGGGTATACTGGAGTTAATGGAGGTTTTGTTCTAGTTTCCGCAGATGATCCAGGTATGCATTCTTCACAAAATGAGCAGGATAATAGATATTATGGTAAATTTTCTAAAATGGCCATGATAGAGCCAAGTGACAGTCAGGAATGCAAAGACTTTATAAAAAAAGCCTTTAAAATATCTGAAGAATTTGATACGGGAGTGGTTTTCAGGGTTTCCACTAGAATATGCCATTCCAAGTCTTTAGTAGAGATGGAATTGAGAGAAGATGTGGAGATAAAACCATATTTAAAAAATATATCTAAATTTATAACCATACCTGCAAATGCAAAAAAACTTCATGTAATAGTGGAAAATAAGTTGAAAAAATTAGAGGAATTCAGTAATAGCACTGATCTAAACAGAATTGAATGGGGAAATAGAGATATAGGAATCATAACTTCAGGAATAAGTTATGAATATTCAAAAGAGGTATTTGGCAGTGGTGCATCTTATCTAAAGATTGGTTTTACCAATCCACTTCCCTTTGAAAAAATAAAAAAATTTGCCCAAAAGGTGAAAACCCTTTATGTAATTGAGGAATTGGAACCTTATATGGAAGATCAGATTAAAGCAAAAGGCATTAAGTGTATAGGAAAAGAAAGGATACCAAATGTAGGTGAATTGAATCCGGATATTATCACCTCCTCGATTTTGGGTATAAACAATAAAGGTGAAAGAAAACCAGCTGGTCTTATAGAAGATTTAAAAAGGGGAATTATATCAAGACCCCCTACCTTATGTGCAGGGTGTCCACATAGAGGGTTATTTTATGCTTTATCCAAGAAAAAAGATATAATGATAACAGGGGATATAGGCTGTTATACTTTAGGCTGCGCTGAACCTTTAAATGCAATGGATACGTGTATCTGCATGGGATCATCCATAACTACTTCACATGGAGCTGAAAAGGCGTTTAGAATTAATGGAGTAGATAAAAAAGTGGTAGGGGTAATGGGGGATTCAACCTTCTTTCATTCAGGAATTACAGGCTTAATTGATATAGTTTATAATAAGGGAAATTCAGTTACTATAATATTAGACAACAGGATAACTGCAATGACAGGTCATCAGCAAAATCCAGGTACAGGATATACTTTAATGGGGGAAAAGACTAATGCTATAGATATAGCCGGTCTGTGCAGTGCTCTTGGAATAAGAAATATATGGACGGTGAATCCCCTTGATTTAAGTGAAACAGAATCTGCTTTAAATAAAGCATTGGAAATTGACGAACCTTCGGTAATTATAACCAAGTGGCCTTGTGCACTTAAAAAGTTGAGTAAAGAAGATAAGAAAGAATTTAATCTTAACAAGACTGTGTATAGGGTAAATGAGGAAAAATGCAAGAAGTGCAGGATGTGCATAAAATTAGGATGTCCGGCTATATCAGTTTCAAATTTTTCACACATAGATGAAGACATTTGTGCAGGATGTTCTCTATGTGCTCAAATATGTCCTTTCCAGGCAATAGAAAAGGCAGGTGACAGATAATGAACAGAGTAAAAAATATTTTATTTGTGGGAGTTGGCGGACAGGGAATTATACTGGCATCTAAAATACTTATTTCAGGTCTTATATCAGCAGGTTATGATGTGAAAATGTCAGAAGTGCATGGTATGGCTCAAAGAGGTGGAAGCGTTACTACACAGGTTAGATATGGAGATAAGGTATATTCACCCATTATTGGAAAAAGCAATGCAGATGCAATTGTTGCCTTTGAGAAAATAGAATCAATAAGATGGATTGATTATTTGAAATGGGATGGAAAATTAATTGTAAATGATTATAAGATACCTTCAGCTACCGTGCTTTCAGAAAAAGAAAAATATCCTGAAAATGTTATTGAAAATATAAAATCTCATATAAAAAATGTTACGGTGATCAATGCAGCAGAGGAAGCTAAAAAACTTGGAAATATAAAATCACAAAATATAATTATGCTGGGGGGCCTATTAAAGAGCCTGCAGCTTCCGGAAGTGGATTGGGAGAAAGCTGTAAGGAAAAATGTAAAGGAACAGTTTGAGGATTTAAATATAAGAGCTATAAAAGTCGGAATGAATATATCATAGACAAATAAAAAATCGCTATTTAAGATAAATTTTTAATAGTGATTTTTTATTTGCTTTATTTAATCAAAATCAATAAAAATATTGTATAATTAAAATAGGATATACTTACAAAAGATGGATAAAATCCGATTCTTGCATATAATAAATAAATTATCAAAAAAGCTTATTGATAAATATAATGTTAATATAAATATCATAAAGGGGGATAATTGTAATAATGGCACAATGTACAAATTTTTTAGAAAGGAGAAATCATGAATTATTATTGCGAAGAGTGGAATAGAATGAAAATTAAAGGAAAAATAAAATTTATATTGGATGTTAAAAATCTCATACTTGCATTTATATTTATATTCATATTTTTAGTGGTAAAAATTTTTACACTTAAACAGTTTTATCTTTTAAAGGAATTCATATTTTATATTGTATACATGGCTGCAGCTTTTTCAATTCTTTTAATAATATCACAAAGTATAAAATGGAATTTATATGAGAAGTTTTTTAATGGAAATTTTTCAAAAAGATCATTTGTTGTTAAATTAAGTGAAGTTATTCTGGGAATTTTAAGTCTATGGGTTCCTCTTGGAATTTTTTATTCTATATTTGCAATAGAGCCTAATTCCCATATATTAAAAAATCTCAGCTTTACTTTGAATTATATAGTTTATTTTACTGCCTATATAATTGTAAATAGCATATTCTGGATATCAGTTGGATTTATATTAGAATTCTTAATTAATGTAAAAGCCATAAGTTTTTTGAATCCTCTAATAAAAGGTAAAAATAAAATTTATATATTAATTGATAAAAAAAATATATTCTAGCAGAATCTATAGTATAATAAAAAATATAGTTAAATTTTATGAGGTGGGGATTTAAATGAGGGTTATAATAGACAGATTTGAAGGGCCATATGCTGTTTGCGAAAAAGAGGATGGAACCATGATGGATATAAAGAGAATAAATTTACCTAAGGGTGCAAAACAAGGTTGTGTGCTTGATATATGCAAGAATAAAATAACTATAAATATAGAGGAAACTGAAAAAAGGAAGGGAAAAATTAATTCTCTGACCAGGGATATCTGGAACTAAAGCTTTTTAATATGCAATCAGCAGATACGAAAACATACCCCTTCCGTGTCTGCTGATAATTGCAATTGCTAATGTATTGATTTTTTCTTATAACTCTTTCCTGAAACTTCAACATTGCCAATGGTTATAAGTGCAGTACTATCGAAATCATAAACTATAGATTTCAGTTTGGCTATTTCCAGACGTGATACTATTACATATATTACATTAGTTGGGGTATTGGTATAGCCTCCTTTACCATCCAAAAGCGTAACTCCTCTTCCCAACCTTGCTAAAATTGCGTCGGTTATATCAGTGTATTGATCTGAAATTATCAATACGGATTTTGATTCATCCAGTCCTTCTACGGTTATGTCAATTACTTTAAAAGCTATAAAATAAGTTACAAGTGAATACATGGCCCTGTCCCAACCAAATACAAGACCAGCACTGCTTAATATGAATATATTAAAAAACATTACTATTTCACCTATAGAAAACCCGGTTCTTTTGTCTAAAATTATAGCTATAATTTCAGTACCGTCTGATGAGCCTCCGCTTCTTATCATCAATCCAACTCCAACTCCAAGTATTATTCCGCCGAAGACCGAGGCCAGAAGAGTATCATTCGTGACACCACTAATTGGTTTGAGAAGAGATACCATAATTGACAGAGATGTTACAGAAAATAAAGTGGAAAGTGTGAAAGTTTTTCCAATGTGTTTATATCCCACTAATAGAAAGGGTATATTTAATACAAAGATAAATAGACCAAGAGGTAATTTTGTAAGATAACTGGATATAATTGATATACCGGTAATACCTCCATCTATTACATTATTGGGGATTAAAAATAATTCTAAAGCTATGGATGCCAGAGTAGCTCCTACGAACATCAGTGCTATTTTACTGGCTGTTTTAAATATTTTATGGGATTTTTTTGACATTGAACCACATCCTTTATGTGAATTTTATTCCATAGTTATTTATAAATATTATGAGAAATGAAATAACCTTCATAAAATTATATGCTATATAAAAAGATAAGTTATACAACAAAGATATTTGAAAATAAATAATAAAAACATGAAATTTATGGATATTGTGGTATTGAAACCATAATATAAGATTAAATGAATTTTATTAATAATATAAGAATTATATATAACTCTTATATATATTATATATTAAAATTTTACTTTATGTCAAATTGGGTTAAATCTATCGTATATAATTAAATAAAACTATTTCTATGCAGAAATAGTTTTATTCCACTTTTCACACCTACCACCAAAAAAACCTATAATTTTTTTACTGCCGAGTATTTTTATAACTTCACATCTGTTAGGGCATCCCGTACATTCAAAACTTTTGGATATAAAGTTTGTATTTATCAGATCAAATCCCTTGAACCTGGTAAAAGTATTGCCTTTTTCCAAACTTTCCTTTGCCAGAATAGCTGCACCTATAGCTCCCATTACTTTGAAATTTTTAGGTACTACTATTTCTTCACCCAATACTTCCTCAAAAGCATTTTTTATTCCTATATTGGCTGCAACCCCACCTTGAAAAAATATTTCTGACTGTATGTCTTTTCCTTTAGCTACATTATTTAAATAATTTCTGACTAGGGCATTGCACAATCCTTTTATTATATCTGGATTACTGCAGCCCAACTGCTGCTTGTGTATCATGTCCGATTCGGCAAATACAGCACATCTTCCGGCTATTCTGGCAGGGCAGGTGGATTTTAAGGCATAATTTCCAAATTCATTTATGGGAATATCCAGCCTTGATGCCTGTCTGTCAAGAAAGGAACCAGTTCCTGCTGCACATACCGTATTCATTGCAAAATCTATTACAATACCATTTTGCAACAGTATTATTTTGGAATCCTGACCTCCTATTTCTATTATGGTTCTTACATTTGGATCCAGATGTAAGGAAGCAACGGCATGGGAAGTTATTTCATTTTTAACTACATCGGCACCTATAATTGAGGCGGCGATTTGTCTGCCGCTCCCTGTAGTCCCCACTGCTGATATATCTTTATCCTCATATTTGTTTTTTAAAAATTTAAATCCCTCTTGAATTGCATTTATAGGTCTTCCTTTTGTCCTTAAATATAAGGAATCAAGGACATTTATTTTTTCATCTACTACTACAATATCTGTACTGACGGAACCTACATCAACTCCCATATAATACATTGTTTTTTCTCCTTTCAAGTAAATCTAGGAAAGCTTCTATTCTGGTTATATATCCTGCTTCACCGGTCATTTCATCTACTATCAGGGTAAGTATAGGAAAGTTTTTGTCTTTTGCTATAGTGGGAAGTATGGATTTTGATACGATTTCCGGCATGCATCCTACGGGAAAAATCTGAATTGCACCATCAAATCCCTTTTCACTTGCCAGAACAGCCTCTCCTATACATTCTCTGGCATGACCGCCTACATAAAAGGGAAGATATTTTTTGGAAGCTCTCCTTATATTGATAGAATTTAATTTAAATGGTGACAGAGCCATATCTTTAACCCACCAGCTAGGAGTTATATATCTAACTGTGGATACGCCATAATTCATGAGTTTCTCTTCTATAAATAAATTTGAGAAAGGCTCTATTATAGTATATATTTCACCTATTATGGCAATCCTTAGAGGTTTTTTATGCTTGAGAATAGGAACTTCATCTAATTTTTTCATGTGACTTTTTAATGCACATATCATCTCTTCCGGCGAGGTGGTTTCAAGGGCTCTTTTTCTGCACCTATTTAAAATATCTCTGCATTGACCTTTTTGCAGTTCATAACCGGAGAGAATTTTAGCTTTTTTTTCAATATCATCCATCAGGTTTATTACTTTAAGGCCAGAAGCGGCTATTTTTAATTTTTCCACAGTATTTTTCTTACTCCCTGAAGCTATGATATTTATTCTTCTAAAAAGTTCTTTTAAACCTATATCCTTTGGATAATCCAGCACTATAAAATTCAAGTTGTATCCCAATTTTTTTAAAAGATTCATCTGAAGTTCACAATATTCACCAAACCTGCAGGGACCACAGCTCCCAACTATTAAGATTGTATCTGCACCATTTTTTATGCTTTGGATATAGTTTCCTATCATTATTTTAAAGGGGAGACACATTTCTTCAGGAGAATATTGTGAACCTATTTCCAATGCATCCTTATTGCTTGAAGGTGGAATTACATAATCAATTCCAAGTCCATCAAATATGGCTTTTGCAGCAAGAAAAGTATTTCCAAGATGGGGAAAAGTTATTTTCATGAGTTGAGACACTTCCTTTCCAGCATATCGTGAAAAGCTTCAATTCTAGTATTGAAGCCTGCTTCCCCGGTTTGTTCATCTATTTTTAATATGAGAAGAGGAAAATTGTTCAATTTGTTTTTTATAAGTTCTATTACTACAGAGTCTATACCACAGGCAAAGGAGGATATATAAATTATTCCATCCACCTTCTTGTTTTTGGATAGATAAGTCGAAAAGCCGTAAGAATTTTTAGCAAAAGTCCAAAATGGTTTTTTAAACAGTTCTGCAGCTTCTGCATCTATTATATTCTCATCTATATTTTCTTCAGTGAGTATGCCAATTCCAAGTTCATTTAGTTTTTTTACTATATTCATATTTGTAAAACTGTCATTTAAGTTGTACGGATGACCCGCCAAGGCTACTTTTAATGGAAAATTTGAATTATCCGAAGGTGCTTTGTAATTATATTGTGCTCCTAAAGCCTTTTTATAAGCTTTTCTGATTTTAAAAATATTCTTGGTACATATTAAGCCTGCATTTAATACCCAGCTTCTGAATTTCTTTTTAGAAAAGGCATATATTGGATAAGTCAGTGCAGGAGGCATATCTGGAATATCATTTAATACCATTTCCGGAAGGCCGCAAAATTTAGGACAAATAAACTCTCTTTTCTCCAGCTGCATTATCCTGGGAATAAGTATTACGTCGCATTTATCTTTTATAGCAGTTATATGTCCGTGGAATACTTTTATAGGAAGGCAGGCTTCATCTACACAGTTCTTTACTCCTGCATCCAGTATGTATTTATTCGTATCAGGTGAAGTTACTATTTCCGCACCCAGTTCTTCAAAGAAAGTTTCAACAAAAGGGTGGTATTTACAGTACAACAATCCTTTGGGAATACCTATTTTCATATATAAACAGCTGCTCATAATACATAGTAAAAATTATGGTAGGGCAGCAAACCTCCAGTCTTTTTAAATTATTAGAAAACGTAAACTATATACACCTGTATATTTTATCTTAATTTCTAGAATTTATACAATTTTAGAAATTATTTTTTTCTTTATTTATATAATAATTATTATGTAAATAAAGAAATGTAAACATATTTTTTTAATTCTATTAGAAAAAATAGTTTTAAAAAAATATAATCCTAGTTTTTATACATCAATATATTTTTTATTTTCTTATTCTACAAATAAATCCATTCTTTTTAAATTGAAAATGCAGGATTTGTTCTGGAACCTACATTTATAAATGTAGTGTGAATTTTAAAATTTAAAATAAGCTGATTGTAACCTGATTTTATATAATGGGAATTTATAATTTTTTCATAAGAAAAATGGAGAATAAGTGAGAAAAATGAATTCACAGAGTTATCACCATATTGTGGAAATATTTTAATTTTATAAATATCCACCTTATTTCCACAATATGTTAATAACTGTATTTAAATACAATATGAATTATATCAAAATCAAAAATTTATTTTTGATTTTTGATAGTTCTGCAACACAGATGATAATGTTATCAACTGAAATCAAAATGAAATTTGCAGGACATATTTTTACAAATTAGTTCAATATATACATGTAATAAACTTTAGCGTATATTATGTAGAAAATTTGTTCTAAAATTTATTATGAAAAATTAATGATTATATATAAAAAGAAGGATTTTGCGGTATCCATATAGAATACTTAACTTCGCTAAATGATTATTTAGCGAAGTTAAGTATATTTTTTGAAAGGGGAGTTATTATTATGAAGTATAATTTAAAACATATCTATAACCCGGCACTGCCAAAGTGCTTAAACGATTTTTTAAATTACCTTGGAACCATCAGGGGAAAATCAAAAAATACTTTAAGTGGCTACAAGGTGGATTTGACCATGTTTTTTAGATTTTTAAAACTTTATAAGGGATTAATTGAAGAAAACTATGAATTCAAAAAAATAAACATAAGTGATATAGATGAAAATTTTATAAAACAAATAAATTTAAGTGATCTGTTTGCTTTTATATCCTTTGCTGAAAATTATAGAAATAACGGAAGCTATACCAGAGCCAGAAAAGTGGCTTCGTTAAAGTCTTTTTTTAAATACCTCAATAATAAAGCTAAAATAATAAATGAAAATCCGGCCATGGAATTGGAATCACCTAAAATAAGCAAGAGAAATCCTATTTATTTGAGTCTGGCGGAAAGCAAGGTCTTGTTAAAAGCTGTAGATGGAAAATTCAAAGAAAGAGATTACTGCATTATAACCTTTTTTTTAAACTGTGGTATGAGGCTTTCTGAATTGTGCAGTATAAATATATCAAATATTAAAGATGATACATTAACTGTAGTTGGAAAAGGCAATAAAGAGCGAACTATATATTTAAACAGAGCCTGCATTAAGGCTCTGAGAAATTACATGGATGAAAGAAACAGTCATTATAATAAGATAAAGGATAAGGATGCCCTTTTCATAAGCAGAAATTACACTAGAATAAATAAAAGAACTGTGGAATTGATGCTGAAAAAGTATTTGAAAAATGCCGGGCTGGACAGTGAAAAATATACGCCTCATAAGCTCAGGCATACTGCAGCTACTCTTATGTATAAATATGGAAATGTAGATATTAGAAGTCTTCAAAAAATACTTGGCCATGAAAATGTATCTACTACTCAAATCTATACCCATGTGGATGATGAAAAACTTAGAGAAGCAGTAAAGTCAAACCCTTTAAGTGAAGAAGAGGAATAATGGCATTTCAATGAAAAAATCAAAGGCTGGGATTTTTTCTCCAGCCTTTGATTTGATATTATATTTATTTTTGGTCTTTTTTCTGAATCCTTATAAGACCGGGATATTCTTCATATGCCATTTTTTTAAAATTATTTTCATTCTCCAAGATTTCTTTCAAACCATCTATATCATTTATAAATTCAACAGGGTCATCATCATTTCCTTCTTCACTATTCTCATTGTCATCTTCTTTGATAATATGATAATGAGAATCAATTGAATCATATTGGCTTTCTTCTTCATATTTCCTGGCTTCATTTTCATCATCTATAATATCATCAACTTTTACAGCCTTCATATCATAACCTTCCATTTCCAGACATTTACCGCAATTGTCGCATTTTTTACCCGGATTTAAGTCACATAAGTCACACTGGCCGCAGTCATCACACACTTTGTTTTTGTCAAATATACAATAATTATTTTTCATAATATTCTCCTTCTTATTATATAATAAATAGTATAGAACATAAGTTTGATATTTGTCAACTTTTATGATATAATTCAAATAAATAAATTATAGGAGTGTTTTTTATGAGAGATTACGGTAACAATAGACAACTTCAGATATATGAGTTTATAAAGTCTCAAATTAAAAAAAAGGGTTATCCGCCATCCGTTAGAGAAATATGTGCGGCTGTTGGATTGAGGTCTACTTCTACTGTTCACAATCATCTGGAGAAACTGGAAAAACGAGGGCTTATAAAAAGGGACGGCATTAAATCCAGAACTATAGAAATCATAGAAAAATCAACCCCGCAAAAAGAGATGATTGACATTCCCATCATAGGTGATATAGCTGCAGGCATGCCTATTTTGGCAGCTGAAAATGTGGAGGATTTTTTCCCTATACCCGTGGATTTCATTAAAAATGATAGAAAATTATTTATATTGAGAGTAAAGGGAGAAAGCATGATAGATGCAGGCATATTGGACGGAGATTTTTCCATACTGGAGCAGACCAATTTTGCTGAAAATGGAGACATAGTTGCAGCTTTAATCGGAAATGAAGCTACTTTAAAAAGATTTTTCAAACAAGAAAATAATATAAGGCTGCAGCCGGAAAACAAGAATATGCCCCCTATTATAGTGGATGACTGTAAGATTATAGGCAGATTAGTAGGTGTATATAGAAAATATTAAATAAAAGTTCAAAGTCCAAATATCAAAGCACAGATTAGGTGGATTTTCAGCAAAAGCCGAAAATCCTCATTAATTGTTAGTTATTTGAACTTTGTTCTTTATTCTTTAATTTTAGTATGAATTACAATATACTGGATAAAGCTATTAGTATGCCCACTTTGGCATGATCGAAAGTGAGTCCTCCTTGAAGATATCCGATATAAGGTTCTCTTATAGGGGCATCTGCGGATAACTCTATGGAAGATCCTTGTACAAAAGCACCGGCAGCCATTATAACTTGATCTGAATATCCCGGCATATCCCAGGGCTCACACTGGGCAAATGAATCTATAGGTGATCCTCTTTGGATGGAACTGCAGAAATTTATCAATTTTGATTTATCATTGAATTTAATTGCCTGTATTATATCACTTCTTTTATCATTATATTTGGGGAGAACCTCAAATCCTGCCAGTTCCATGATTCTGGCACAAAAAATAGCGCCTTTTACTGCCTCTACAGAAATGTGAGGGGCTAAAAATAGTCCTTGGTATAAAAGTCTCATGACTCCGAAAGTGGAGCCGCATTCCCCTCCTATTCCAGGAACAGTGAGTCTGTAGGAAGCCTGGGTGACGTAATCTTTTTTGCCTACTATATATCCTCCTGTAGGAGCTATGCCGCCGCCTATGTTTTTTATAAGCGAACCTGCTGCCAAATCCGCACCTACATCTGTAGGCTCCAATGTATCTATAAATTCTCCGTAACAATTATCTACAAAACATATTACATTTGGGTTTATCTGTTTTACAAAATCAATTATACTTTTGATTTCAGATATTAAAAGAGATTTTCTCCAGCCGTATCCGGTGGATCTCTGTATATGAACCAATTTTATCTTGCTGTTTTTTTTCAGGTGCTCCTCTATGTTCTTAAAGTCTATTTTATTATCTTCAGTTAAATTTACCTGCTCATAATTTATACCATATTCCTTGAGAGAACCCAGTTTTTTATCCGTGTCTATTCCTATTAGACTGTGCAGGGTATCATAGGGAGTACCACATACGGAAAGCATTGTATCTCCAGGACGTAAGTTGCCAAAAATTGCACAACAAAGGGCGTGGGTACCATTTACAAAATGAGGCCTTACAAGTGCACTTTCCGAATTGAATATTCTGGCATATACCCTATCCAGAGAATCTCTTCCTATATCACCATATCCATATCCGGAAGAATTGGTAAAATGAGATTCGCTTATTTTTTCCTGCTGAAGGGCATCTAAAACTTTTATCTGGTTATATTCCCTTATTTCATCATAATATTCAAATTGATCTTTCACATCATTCAGGGTCTTTTCGTATAAGTCTATTATTTTTTTATCTATTTTATATCTGCTTTTAAGTTTTTCTTTAGTTATTTCCAGCAATATTTTTACCTCCTTAAATATGGTTAAAATAACACATAGAAAGGGAATAGGCAGTACCTATTCCTCTCTATAGTTTATAATAACCATATGCCTTGATGTTTTTTAGTTATTCTTTATCATCTGTTTCAATTGGTGTATTAAATAAGATTGATTTTATGGGTGTAATAGTGGAAATTGCATGTTTATATACCATCATCTGTTTGCCAGCACAATCTAATATAACTGTAAAATTATCAAATCCCTTTACTGTTCCTCTAATTTGAAATCCATTGGTCAGATATATGGTAACTGAAATTTTGTTTTTTCTTGCACCGTTTAAAAAAATATCCTGTAAATTATTAGCTGGTTTACTCATAGTTCTCACCCTCCGTAATTTTATTATATAATTATATAAATATCACAAAAATCCTTTAGTATATAGCAGAAAAAAGAATTTAATGATATTAAATCTGGCTTTAATAAAAACATATTGATATATTAAATTTAAAACTATTGTGCAGTTTTAAATACATTTATTATATGATGAGCTATTTCTTCATAACAATTGAAATTGTCCTCATTTATCCATATGACTCTTTTGTCTTTTCTAAACCAGGTCAATTGCCTTTTGGCATAATTTCTGCTTCCCTTTTTCACTAAATATATGGCTTCATCCAAAGATATCTTATTTTCTAAATAACTCAGTATCTCCTTATATCCTATACCCTTCATGGATTGCATATTACTGGTATAACCCATTGATTTCAATTTGTCAACTTCATTTATAAGCCCTTTTTCCAGCATTATATCTACCCTATTGTTTATTCTCTGGTATAACTTGGCACGATCCATAGTTAATACAAAATAATATATTCTATAAGGTATTTGATACAAGTTATTTTGGTGATTAAATTCACTTATGGTTTTTCCCGTAAGTTTATAAACTTCTAAAGCTCTGATAACTCTCTTTAAATCATTGGGATAAAGTTTTTCATAGGAAGACATATCCACTTCCTTTAAAAGAGAATGTACATATTCTTTCCCCTTTTCACTGGCCAGTTTTTGAAGATGTTCCCTATAGTTTCTATCTACCTGTGCATCTGTAAAATTATAGTTGAAAATAAGTGAATTAATATAAAGTCCTGTACCGCCTACTACCATTGGGAGCCTATTTTTCTTGTATATTTCATCTATGGCTTTTACAGCCAGTTTTTTGTATTTCGATGCATTAAAACTTATATTTGGTTGGATAATATCTATTAAATGATGTGGTACTCCCTGCATTTCCTCTTTTGTAATTTTAGCAGAACCTATATTCATATATTTGTATATTTGCATGGAGTCTGCAGATATTATCTCACCATGTAATTCTTTAGCAATTTTAATGGAGATATCACTTTTCCCCACTGCAGTAGGCCCTGCCAGTATAAATAAATTTTGCATATTTTTCTCCTCACTGTATTCGCTTGAATTTTTTCTCCAGATCATTTAAAGTGAATTTTATTATAACAGGCCTTCCATGAGGGCAGGTAAAAGGATCTTCTATAAACCTTAATTCCTCAAGTAAATGATTCATCTCCATTTGTGACAAATGATCCTTTGCTTTAATAGCAGCTTTACAAGCGAGAGTTGCTATGGAAAGATATTTTACTTCAAAAGTATCTCCAGAGCCCATATTTTTCAAATTGTCAAGCATATCCGTAAATAAACTTTTAATATCCGGTTTTCCAAGTATCATAGGTACTTCCCTTATACTTATGGCCGTATCGCCAAATAATTCTATATTGAATCCTGTTCTTTTAAATATATCATCATTTTCTCTATAGTAATTATAATCAATAGGTGTAAGTTCTATAACTGCTGGAGTGGCTAATACTTGAGATAATATTTCCCCCTTTTGAATGCTTTTTTTATATTTTTCAAAGAGAATTTTTTCATGGGCAGCATGTTGATCCACCATATATAGATTACTTCCATCCTCTGCAATTATATAAGTATTGTAAAATTGGCCGATTATTTTAAGAGGTGGAAATTTAGCAGTTATATTTTCTCCCTTTTGAATCTCTGTATTTATTTTATCCGGTGAATTTTTTTGTATATAATGATCATCTTTTTTATATAAATTTGGTTTATATTGCTGAAGTTCATTGATATTTTCATGGAAAGAATTATATTTACTTTCATCTTTATCATTTTCTTTTAAATAATTTTCACTATTTAAGGATTTTAAATCAACTGGAATTTGAACTTGTTTTACTTCAGTGACATTAGCCTTTAAATCATCCTCTTTTGTGTCAATGGTAAAGGAATCCTTTAAACTGTTTCTAAGAGCTTCATGAACAGTATCAAATACAAATTTAAAAATCATTCGCGGATCACTGAATTTTACCTCCCATTTGGCAGGATGAACATTTACATCTATAAATTCAGGAAATATATCCAGGAACAATATAAAAAAAGGAAATTTATTTATGGTCAGGAAAGACTTAAAAGCTTTTTCTACAGCTGTGGTTATAGGTTTATTTTTGACGTATCTTTTATTTACAAATAAGCTTTGATGATTCCTGCTGCCCCGGCTTATCTCGGAATTCCCTATATATCCGTAAATTGAAATTATATCACTGTGTTTTTCTATGGGTGTTATATTCTCATAGATGTTTTTGCCGTATATGCATCGTATAACATCCATTACATTGCCAGTACCATAAGTAGTAATAGATTTCTTACCGTTTTTAAAAAATTTAAAAGAAATATGAGCGTTAGCCAGAGAGAGTCTGTTTACTATATCTGAGATTCCTGCAGACTCACTACTGGAAGACTTTAAAAACTTTTGTCTTGCAGGTACGTTGAAAAATAAGTTTTCTACTAAAACGGTAGTTCCAAGATTACATCCACTATGTTGAACACTTTTTAAAACTCCTCCATTTATTATTATCTCCCTGCCTGAGTCAAACTCAGGGGTTCTGCTTTTAAGGGTTATATTGGATACGGCAGCTATACTTGCCAGAGCTTCACCTCTAAACCCCATGGTGTTTATTTTCCCAAGATCTTCTACATTGTTTATTTTACTTGTAGCATGGGGCATAAAAGCTTTTTCCATATCCATAGGATGTATTCCAGAGCCATCATCTATTACTTTTATAGATTTTTCTCCACCCTCTTCAATTTCTATAGTTATATTTTTAGCTCCTGAGTCTATACTGTTTTCAAGTAATTCTTTCACTACAGATGAAGGACCTTCTATCACTTCACCAGCAGCAATTTTGTTTGAAGTGTTTATATCCAGCAGATTTATTCTTTTCATTGTATATCAATCCTTTTGTTTTTATATAGACTTTGCTCTTTTTATTATATCATAAAGTTTGTTAAAACCATCCATAGGCGTCATATTTAATATGTCTATATTTTTAATTTCCTTAACCAGAGTTTCTTTTTTTATATCTGAAAATTCCAATTGCTTATTTAATTTAATACTTTCTTCTTTTTTCAAGGCTTTATTATCTTCCTCATCATTAGAATTTTTATAGGATGTCTTTTTATTATGTAAAGAATTATTGGATTTTTTATTTTCCAGGCTGCACAATATTTCCCTGGCTCTTTTCAAAACTTCTTCAGGAAGTCCGGCAAGTTTTGCAACTTCAATGCCGTAGGATTGATCAGCGCCCCCTCTTATGATTTTTCTCAAAAAAACTATATCGTTTCCCGACTCTTTAACAGATACAGAATAGTTTTTTACCCCCTGTATCCTGCCTTCCAACTTGGTAAGTTCGTGGTAATGGGTTGCAAATAATGTTTTGCTTTTTAATTTATTATTCTTGCATATATATTCTATTACAGCCCAGGCTATACTGAGCCCATCGTAAGTGCTGGTTCCTCTTCCAACTTCATCCAGCAAAATCAAGCTTTTATTGGTGGCGTTTTTTAATATATTTGAAACCTCCCACATTTCTACCATAAAGGTACTTTTCCCTGAAGCCAGATCATCTGATGCCCCTATCCTGGTGAATATCTTGTCACAAATAGATATAGAAGCACTTTTAGCCGGTACAAAGCTTCCAATTTGAGCCATAATTACAATTAAAGCCACCTGGCGCATGTAAGTGGATTTACCTGCCATATTGGGCCCTGTTATTAAAAGAAGCTGATTTTCAGAGGTATCCATATTTACATTATTGGATATAAAATCTCCTGATGGAATCATATTTTCCACTACAGGATGCCTTCCCTCTTTTATGGATATTTTATTTGAAAGAGTCATTTCAGGTTTACAATAATTATTTTCTACAGCTACTTTTGCCAGAGAGCTCAAACAGTCAACCTGGGAAATTATTTCAGCAGAAGATTGCATTCTATGAACTTCCTTTTCTATGGTATCCCTTATTTCTATAAAAGTATTATATTCTAAAGATATCAATTCATCTTCTGCTCCTAAAATCTTATCTTCCATTTCTTTTAACTCTGGAGTTATGTATCTTTCTGCGTTGGAAAGAGTCTGCTTTCTTATATATCTGCCTTCCGGAACCAAATTCAAATTGCTTTTAGTTATTTCAATATAATATCCAAATACTTTGTTATAACCTATTTTTAACGATCTTATTTTGGTAATATCTCTTTCTCTGCGTTCAAGAGCTGCTATCCAATCCTTTCCATGGATTTTTATTCCCTTTAATTCATCTATCTTTTTATTGTATCCTTCTTTTATCAAATTGCCCTCTTTTAGGGAAATAGAAGGATTCTCCAATATAGAACCATCTATCAGTAAGTATATATCTTTTAGTTCATCTAAATTTTCATACATGTTTTTTAATAAATTGGTTTTAAAATGTGACAATATGGACTTTACATCAGGTATTTTTTCTATTGAACTTTTGAGAAAATTTAAATCCCTGGCATTTACGCTTTTAGAAGATATTTTCCCCACCAATCTCTCAATGTCATATATGTTTTTTAATGCTTCCTTTAAATCTTCATGATAGGATATGTTACTGGAGAGTTCTTCTACAGAATCCAATCTCTCAATTATTTTATTTCTATCCATAAGTGGTTGTTCCAACCATCTTCTAAGCTGTCTTCCTCCCATGGAAGTATTGGTTTTATCTATGACCCATAAAAGGGAGCCCTTTTTCTTATTTTCTCTCAGGCTTTCCGTTATTTCCAGGTTTTTTCTGGAGTTACCATCTATGGTCAAATAATCCACTACATTATAATATTGAAATCTATTTATGTGGGAAAAGTTGGCCTTTTGTGTTTCATGTATATATTTTAAAAGGGAACCACAGCATTTTATAGTCTCAAACTTGTATTTTTGAGGATTGAAATCTGTAAATTGTTCTCTTAATATTTTTTCTGTATCCTGAGAAAAATAGTCTTCATCCAACTTGGTAAAAGATCCATTGAAAAATTCTTTTATTTCATTTAATGCAGAGTGATCAATATTTTTTTGAAGGAGAATTTCCTTTGGGTTATACTTGGATATTTCGTCTAAAATTATAGATAAATTAAAAGGAGTGTCTGTACAATTAAATTCCCCTGTGGATACATCTGCAAAGCATAGTGCGGAATTATTATTTTCATCTATGTACAAACACATTATATAGTTGTTTTTATTTTCTTCTAAAAAGGTGGAATCAGTATAGGTACCAGGAGTTATAAGTTTAATGATTCCCCTCTTTACTATACCTTTTGCAAGAGCAGGGTCCTCCAATTGTTCACATATGGCTATTTTATAACCTTTATTTATCAGCCGGCCCACATATGGATTGGCAGCATGATATGGAATACCACACATAGGTGCTCTTTCTTCCAGACCGCAGTCTCTTCCAGTAAGAACTAATTCCAGTTCTCTAGCTGCTGTTTTTGCATCATCAAAAAACATTTCATAAAAATCACCTAATCTAAAAAAAAGTATATAGTCTTTATATTTTTCTTTTACTTCCATGTACTGTTTCATCATTGGAGTTAATGACACTTTAGTTCCTCCTTTTATCGTATCTGTTTACCTGAAAGTGAAAAGGAATTTGATTTAGTTATTTCAACTTTAACCAATTTACCTATAAAGTCTTTATCACCTTCAAAATTAACCAGTTTTCCCGTTCTTGTTCTTCCCATAAGTTTTGTGATGTCATTTTTACTGATACCTTCCACTAATATTTCTTCTACTTTTCCCAGGTAGGCTTTATTTTTCTTAGCAGAGCATTTGTTTATAACTTCTACAAGCCTGTTGAATCTTTCATGTTTTACATCCTCGGGAATCTGATCTTTGGACTTATCGGCAGGAGTATCTTTTCTTCTAGAATATATGAAAGTAAAAGCAGAATCATATTCTACTTTTTTTACCAGATCCAGGGTTTCTTCAAAGTCACTTTCCGTTTCACCTGGAAATCCAACCATTATATCTGTAGTAATGGATGCCCCGGGAATTTTTTCTCTTATCCTGTATATTAGATTTAAGTACTGTTCTTTGGAATAATTTCTGTTCATTTTTTTTAATATATCAGTAGAACCGGATTGTACTGGAAGATGTATCTGTTCACATACTTTATCACATTCTGAAATTGTATCTATAACATCTTCAGTTAAATCCTTAGGGTGTGATGTCATAAATCTGATTCTTTCAAGCCCGTTTATCTTATTTATTTTCTTTAAAAGTTCACTGAAACTTATTTTTGGAGTCAGATTTTTACCATATGAGTTTACATTCTGTCCTAAAAGTGTGATTTCTCTATACCCTTTTGAAACCAGATCCCTTATTTCCTTTTCAATATCTTTAGGATTTCTGCTTCTCTCTCTTCCCCTTACATAAGGAACTATACAATAAGTGCAGAAGTTATTGCAGCCGTACATTATGGTTACAAAAGCCTTTATGCTACTTTCCCTGTCTATTGGAATCCCTTCTGTAATTCCTGTTTCCCTGTCCTGAATTTCAACCACTGGGCTGTTTTCCTGATATAATGTATTTAAATATTGAGGAAACTTATAGGCATTATGTGTTCCAAAAATTATATCTACAAAGGGATATTTTTTAATTATATTTTCCGCCATGTGTTTTTGCTGCATCATGCATCCGCATACAGCTATTATAAGCTGAGGATTTTGAATCTTTAAATTTTTTAAAGCACCTAGATTCCCATATACCTTATGCTCTGCATTTTCTCTTACACAACAGGTATTGAATATAATCAAATCTGCATGAGTTTTATTTTCTGCTTTTTTATATCCCATTTTTTTTAATATTCCGGATAATTTTTCTGAGTCCTCTTCATTCATCTGGCAGCCCCATGTTTCAATAAAAAAGGTTTTATATTTCTGATTTTTACTGCAATTTTGTGTATTTGTAGTACATTTCTGTGTTATCATTTTCTGTTCTCCAATTCATATTGATTTTACCCTATAATTATATCGTTAATATCTAATTGTGTAAACACGCTGAAATTACTGCTGCTATTATAATATATCTAAGGAAACTTTTTAGACTCAAAAAGCATCAAATCCTTTCACTTTATTAACAACATAATATATTTGCTTATTAAAATTATACTCTAAATATTTATATGTGTTATATAAAATTCATAAAAATGCTACTATATTAAAATTCTTATTGAAAAGATCCTGTAAAAATTATATTATTATAATATAGGATGATATATTTATAAAGAAAGAAGTCAGCAATAAAATTTTTCTGATTTTTTCGACTTCTAAATATCTACTATTAATTTATTAATGAAATGATAATACCTAGAGAGTTTATTTATAAGGAGGTGATAGAAACATTAAAGTATTTTAGTATCTATTGGGGGGGTGGATTTTTTTCATGAAAATAAACTTTTCACAGCGAGCAGATGGACTAAAAGCTTCAGAGATAAGGGAGCTTTTAAAATTAACTGAAATGCCTGAAATAATTTCTTTTGCTGGAGGATTACCTGCACCAGAATTATTTCCTGTAGAAGAAATGAAAAAAGTAATGCAAAATGTTTTAGAAAAAGATGGAACTTGTGCTATGCAATATAGTACTACAGAAGGATTCAAACCATTAAGGGAAATAATAGCGAAACAAAGAATGGTTGCTTCAGGAGTACATGTAACTGGTGAAGACATAATTATAACTAGCGGATCTCAACAGGGAATTGAATTTTCCGCAAAAATGCTGGTAAATGAGGGAGACACTATAATATGTGAAAGTCCAAGTTATATGGGAGCAATTAATGCATTTAAAGCCTACAGACCTAAATTTACTGAAATAGAAATGGATGAAAATGGTATGATAATGGAAAAACTGGAGGAAGAACTCAAAAAAGATAAAAGAGTCAAGATGATTTATACCATTCCAGATTTTCAAAATCCTACAGGAATAACTATGTCTGATGACAGGAGAAAAAAACTGGCTGAACTGGCTGAAGAATATAAAATTCCTGTTATTGAGGACAATCCTTATGGAGAACTTATTTTTGAGGGCACAACTCATCCTTCTATAAAAAGTTTTGATAAAGGTGGATGGGTAATATATCTTGGCACATATTCGAAGACATTTTGTCCTGGGTTTAGAATTGGATGGATATGTGCTGCTCCTGACATACTTCAAAAATATGTTATAATAAAACAGGGGGCGGATCTTCAGTCTAGCAGCTTGGATCAAAGGGCCACTGCCTTATTTATGGAAACTTACGATTTAAACGAGCATATAAGTGAAATAAAAAAAGTTTATGGTAAACGTCGAACTCTTATGCTTAAAGGTATGGATGATTATTTTCCAAGAGAAGTTAAGCATACCAATCCTTACGGAGGACTGTTTACTTGGGTTCAATTAAAAGAAGGCTTAAGTTCTAAAGAAATATTGGAAGAAGCGTTAAAAGAAAAAGTAGCATATGTTCCAGGAGGCTCTTTTTTCCCAAATGGTGTCCGGGATAATTATTTTAGATTAAATTATTCATGTATGTCGGAAGAAAAGATTATAGAGGGAATCAAAAGACTTGGAAAGGTTCTTTATAAATATTATTAATTTACAGAATAAAATCTCTCCTTTTAGGTTAAACTTTCTCTAAAAGGAGATGATATCATGTATGATATAAAAAATTTTAAAGAACTGGAAGAAAATAAAGGTAAATTGAGAGCTAATTGTATTGGAGACAGAGGTTATTTCAACAATTTACAAAATCAAAGCATGTTTGAATTAAAGTCAATTCATGTTCCTATGAAAAATATGATTAAATGAGAGGATTTTATTCTTACATTTTCATAATTTAAATCAAAAGTGGAGGGATAATTCTTATGAAGTTATCAAATAGAATTTTAAATATGCAATTTTCACCTATACGTAAATTGGCACCTTATGCTGCTGAAGCTAAAAAGAGAGGTGTAAAGGTTTATCACTTAAATATTGGACAACCTGATGTAAAGACTCCGGATTTATTTTTTAAGGCAATTGAAAATTTCAAAACAAGTGTCCTGGCATATACGGAATCACAGGGAATGGATGAGCTTCAGGAAAGCTTTATAGAGTATTATAAAAAATGGGGTACTGAATTCAATAAAAATGAATTAGTAGTGACCAATGGCGGCAGTGAAGCCATAATGTTAACTTTTATGACAATATGTGATCCGGGAGATGAAATAGTTTCACCTGAACCATTTTATACAAACTACAATGGCTTTGCGGAAACGGCTTCAGCTAAAATGGTTCCTTATCTGACAAAAGCAGAAGATGGATTTCACCTGCCAGACAAGGCAGTTATAGAAAGTAAAATAACTGATAAGACAAGGGCACTTATGATTTCAAATCCTGGAAATCCAACAGGAACAGTGTATACACCTGAAGAACTTAGAATGCTTGGAGATATAGCTAAAGAACATGACTTATATTTAATAGCTGATGAAGTTTATAGAGAATTTGTATATGATGGACTTCAATATACATCTACTCTTAGCTTAAAAGATATTCAAGATAGAGTAATAATTGTAGATAGTATATCAAAACGTTATAGTGCTTGTGGTGCAAGAATAGGATTAGTTGCTTCAAAAAATCAAGAGTTTATGCACAACATAATGAAATTATGTCAATCAAGACTTTGTGTACCTACTGTTGAACAAGTTGGAGCTGTTGCATTAAAGGATACCCCTGAAAGTTACTTTGTTGAAACAAGAAAAGAATATCAAAAGAGAAGAGATATATTGATGGAAGGCCTGAGTAAAATTTCTGGCGTAGTATGCAAGAAACCTACAGGTGCCTTTTATGTAGTTGCTAAATTGCCTGTTAAAAATGCAGAGAACTTTGCAAAGTTCTTATTAACTGATTTCAGCAAGGATGGCAAGACAGTAATGGTTGCTCCTGCCAATGGTTTTTATGCTACTCCTGGATTAGGACAAGATGAAATAAGAATATCCTATTGTTTAAATTGTGATGACTTAAAGGATGCTGTAAGCCTATTGAAAATAGCAATAGATGAATATAAAAGAACCAAAGAGTAAAAAGAGTAATTGGATATAAAAAAGGTTCCCACATTATTTGGGAACCTTTTTCTATATATTGTTTTAACGTTTTAATTCTAAATGATATTGTTCCTTTTCCACTTTGAATCCAATACTTTTATACAAGTTTAAAGCTATATAATTGGAGTCCCGTACTTTTATTACTATTTTATTAAATCCATTGAAATATATTAGTTTCAGAAGATATGCTAAAAGGCATTTACTATATCCCTTGCCCCTATATTCTTTGATTATTCCGAAATTTACTATAACAGGAATCCCCTTTTCTATTATAAATTGGCCATAACCTATATATTCATTGCTTTTTTTTAAGAAAACTGATCCTCTTTCAAAGTAATAATCTTGAATCTCATCAAAAAGAATATCTTCCAGAGTAAGGGGAACTCTGTCATCTTCTTCAAATATTTTATTCTGTATTTCGCATCTTTTTTCTTCATCCCTGCCCTTTTGTAGTATTTCAAATTCAAGTTCTTTATTTAAGATTAAATGTATGTTTTCGGATAATTCCTTATACAAAATTAAGGTACCCTCTTTTTTTTCAAATCCCATGCTTTTTAATAAGTTGAAATTATAGTTGTTGTTCTCACATAAATATTTTACAGTATAATGTTCTCTGATAGTATTTATCAAATGTTTATAAGGTAAATTGTCCATATTATTATATCCACATACTACGTTGAGGGCATTTATATTACAAATATTTTTATGATAGATATCTGTCCAAATATAGCCTATGTACTTAACATTGGTTTTAATAAGTTTTACTTTTCTTCTTAAAATCATTTGCTGGGCAAAGTTACAATTGTCATAAATTTGAAAAAAATCTTTATTTAAAGAATTAAATAAAGATCTTTTCCTATTTAGTTCCCTAAAATATTTTAAATTTTTTTTTATTAACTTTATGCATTTATACATTTAATTTTCACCTTATAAAATAAAAGATCACCTTAGACGATGATCTCTTATATATTTGAAGCTCTTACTTCTACTACATGTTCGAAGATACCTCTTTTTATCTCTGTTGCTGTCATATTTTTTGCATTAAACCTTTCAGTCATATAATTGCAGGCATCCCAGGGATTTATTCTATCTCCGCAAGTAAATATGTCCACAGCAGCATAACCAAGTTCTGGCCATGTATGAATGGTTAAATGGGATTCTGATATTATAACTACACCACTCACCCCTTGAGGGCTGAATTTGTGAAAAGCAACTTCTCTCACTTCGGCACCTGCTTTTAATGCAGAATCCACCATTGTTCTTTCTATAAATTCTTTATTGTCCAGTATTTCAGCATCACATCCATAGATTTCTGCTAAAATGTGTCGCCCTAATTCATTCATTTTTCATATTTACCCCCTTAGATAAAATATAACAATTAAATTTTATCAAAAATAACAAAAAAGTCAATATATATGATTGTATTAAAAAGTTACTTTTTGAAATCTTTTAATCTTTAAATATTTCTTTCATTTGCTACATATATTGAATGAAAAGAAGTATTGTAAAAAAGATTATATTTCAATTTCTAAGGTAGTAAGTTAACGGAAAGATTAAATTTAAAATGCTGGAAACAATTGTATTGTAAAAATTTATAATATTAGATCTCATCTACTTCTTTTATACTTAAAGCTATTTTTTCATTATCCTTATTAACTTCTAAAATCTTTGCTTTTACTTCCTCACCTATTTTTAGCACATCCTCAGGCTTATCTATTCTTTTGTGGCTTATTTGAGATATATGAACAAGTGCATCCACTCCAGGCTCCAATTCTACAAAAGCACCAAAACTTGCAAACCTAACTACCTTCCCAAGCACAACACTGCCTACTGGATATTTTATATCAACGTTGTTCCAGGGATCCTCCATAAGCTTTTTCAAAGATAATGATAATTTTCTCTTATCTTTATCCACATCCAATATATAAACTTTAATTTTATCTCCTATTTTTAAAACGTCACTTGGCTTGCCTATTCTTCCCCAGGACAGTTCAGATACGTGAAGCAGTCCATCAACTCCCTGTACATCAACAAAAGCACCAAAATTGGTTAATCTTCTAACTTCTCCCTCTGCTACAGTATCTTTTTGAAGTATGTTCCAGGTTTTTTCCTCCATTTTTTCTCTTTCTGCTCTTAAGATTTCTCTTCTTGAAGCTACTATTCTGGTTCCTCTTTTTTCCTCTTTAAATTCAATTATATTTACATTTAATTCTTTATTTACATATTGGGAAAGATCATTTACATGATATAATTCCACATGAGAAGCTGGTATGAAAACCCTGGCACCTTTATAGTTTGCCACAAGTCCGCCATTTACGGCTTCTTTTACTGTGACCTGCAGGACAGTGTCCTTCCCATTATTTTCTTTTAATTCTCTATAAGCATTTTCTCTATCCAATTCTATTTTAGATAATACTACATATCCATCTTCATTTTGTCTTCGCAGTACCTTGACTTCTAATTCATCACCTAAATGTATTAGTTGTTCCAAATCATCCTCTTCATTTTTGGTTATTTCAGATTTAGGAAGTATACCATCCGATTTATATCCTATATTTAAAAAAGCCTCATTTGGATTTACAGATATTACAGTACCCTTGATTTTTTCTCCTAGTATTATTTGAGTATCATTTTTATCCATGTAAGATAGTTGTTCATTTAATTCTAAATTTTTGTCATCACTCATTTTTAAAATTGCCTCCTTTATTATCCAATCTGGTGTTGAAGCTCCTGCTGTAACACCTATAGTTTTTATTTTATTAGATCTAATTATATTATCAGGTATTTCTCCTGAATTTTCAACATGAATAGTATTTTTACAATTATTTTTACATATTTCATATAACTTAGTGGTATTAGAACTGTTTTTCCCTCCCAATACTATCATCATATCAACTTTTTTTGAAATATTATCTGCAGACTTTTGACGAAATTCTGTGGCACTGCATATTGTATTAAAGGCAATAAACTCTTTACATTGTTCAATTACTACATTTAGTACTTTTCGCCAGTTGGATTGTCTTTCTGTAGTCTGTGATACTATGCAAAGCTTTGATGGAAGTTTCCCTAAGTTTAATCCATCCTTGGATATAATTGCAGTATTTTCACACCAGCCATTTATCCCAAGTACTTCAGGGTGATCTTTATCACCTACTATTAATATAGAATACCCTAATTTATAATATTTTTGTACTTTTCTTTGTATATTTGAAACATATGGACAGGTAGCATCTACTATATTTATTTTTTTGCTCCTCAAAAGAGTAAATATATATTCAGGTACTCCATGGGAGCGTATTATAATCACATCTCCATCTTTAAGACTGCTTATGTCATCAATTTGTATAGAAAATATCCCTTTTTCCTCTAATTTTTTTACTACATTATTATTATGAATTAAAGGTCCTAAAGTGTATATGTTTTTTTTGAATTTTTTCTGGGTGCTTACAGCTTCTTCAACGGCCCTTTTTACTCCAAAACAAAATCCAGATTTATCTGCTAATATAATTTTCATAATTTCACCTTGAGTTTTCTAAATTGTGTTCTTCAATGTATTTTCTTATGTATCCTGAGATAACTTCTACCACATCTAAAATGGAAAGGTTAGAAGAATCTATTTCTATGGCATCTTCTGATTTTACAAAGGGCGAAGTTGTTCTATGTGAATCTATATAATCTCTTTTAATTATCTCATCCAATATTTTATCATACTCTGCAGGTATATTTTTTTCATTAAGTTCCATACATCGTCTCCTGGCCCTTTCACTGGCACTAGCTGTAAGAAAAAATTTTAGCGGAGTGTTTTTTAAAACCACGGTGCCTATATCACGTCCATCCATGATTACATTGTATTTTGATGCCATTTTCTGCTGTAGATCTACCAGTAATTTTCGCAGCTCAGAAACGGCAGCATAATTAGATACATTGCTGCTTATCTTGGGATATTTTATAAGTTCTGTAAAATCCTCGCCATTTACTATGATTTTGTCACCTTTAAAATCTATCTTAAGTGAATTTGCAATTTTACAGACACCTTCTGCATCTGTATAGTTTATATTTTCTCTCATGCACATAAGAGTGACAGCTCTGTACATCAATCCCGTATTTATGTAAACAAGGTTAAATTTATGGGCTATGATATTTGCTATGGTACTTTTACCTGCTGCTGCAGGACCATCAATTGCTACAGATATATTCAAAATAGTATTCCGCCTTTCTAATGAAGCCATATAATTTACAAGTCAAATTTTATACATACTATATTTTATTATATATTCTATAAAAAAGTATAAAATCCTTTATTTTATAGGATTAATTTAATACATCAAAGTGAATTTCAAATACAAAGTCACTTGATTTGGGTTCCAGCTAGAAATCCAGTGGATAGAGCAATTTGCATGTTAAAACCTCCAGTATAACCATCTACATCTATTAGTTCTCCTGCAAAATACAAATTAGATATTATTTTGGATCTCATTGTAGATGGATCTATTTCTTTTACGCTTACTCCTCCAGAAGTAACTATGGCCTCTGATATAGGACGAAGTCCCTTTATGTTCATTGAAAGATTTTGAAGTAAATTTACTAAATTCAATCTTTCTTCTTTAGTTATAGAATTACATTTTTTATCCGGTGCTATATTAGATAAATCTACAATTACATCTGTCAATTTTTTAGGAAGTAAATCATCCAGAGAATTTTTAAAGTCTTTGTTTGAATACTTCAAAAAGTCTTTTTGAACTCTTTTATCCAGTTGTTCAAATTGCAGGGCAGGTTTTAAATTTATAACTGCTTTTAAATTTGTATTGTTTTTTACCACTCTGCTTGCACTTAATACAATAGGACCGGATATTCCAAAATGAGTAAATAACATTTCACCGAATTCCTTATATAAAATATTATTTTCAGAATCCACTATGCTTAAGGTTACATTTTTTAATGAAAGTCCCTGAAGCTTTTTTATCCAATTTTCATTTATTCCCATGGGAACCAGAGCAGGATTCAAATTTGTTATGGTATGGCCTAAATTTTTGGCTATCTTATAACCATCTCCTGTGGAACCGGTTTGAGGATAAGACAATCCTCCTGTACAGAGTATAAAACAATCTCCTTTTATTATGGAATTATCCTCTAGCTGAACTGATTTTATAAACTTATCATTGAGAATAAATCCTTTTACCCTGGAGTTTAATTTTATTGATACCTTTTCTTTAGTAAGCTGTTTTTTCATGGCTTCAATTAAGTCGGAAGATTTATCCGATTCAGGAAAAACTCTATCGCCTCTTTCAACTTTTAGTTTGACCCCCAGGTCATTAAAGAAATTCATAGTGTCTTCATTTGTAAATGAATAGAGGGAACTGTATAAAAAGTGAGGATTCCCGGGAATATAATCAAAGAACTCATCTATGCTTTTCCAGCTGGTTATATTGCATCTTCCCTTCCCTGATATAAACATCTTTTTACCTAGTTTTTCATTTTTTTCAACTATAGTAGTTTCATTATTGTTTTTTGCAGCAGCTATTGCCGCCATCATTCCAGATGGGCCACCGCCAATTATTATTACTTTTGCCATTAGTTCCACACACCCTATTTTGTATAAAAAATACGTATATTACTCTTATTATAGTAATATACTGTACGGATTTATTCAATATAAATATTATATAAATTTGTAATCTTTAATTTTAAATATCTGCAGCATCCATTACAATTGTATTGTAATGGAGATTTTATGTAATATATTTTAACTTAATATAAAAAACAGGCGAATCTATTTTAAATTCGCCCATTTAAAATCTTACATCAATATTAGTAAACTCCCTGTGCATACATTGCATCTGCTACTTTTACAAATCCGGCAATGTTAGCTCCTGCTACTAAATTATATCCAAATCCATAATTTTGGGATGCATTTTTACAATTATTATATATATTAATCATTATACCATGGAGTTTTTCATCAACTTCTTCTGCTGACCATGATAATCTTTCACTATTTTGTGACATTTCAAGTGCAGAAGTAGCAACTCCACCAGCATTAGCAGCTTTTGAAGGACCAACTATTACGTTGTTTTTCAAGAAATATTGTACGGCTTCATTAGTGCAAGGCATATTGGCAACTTCACATACAAATTTAATTCCATTGTTAACTATTTGTTTAGCATGTTCCAGCTGTATATCATTCTGAGTAGCACATGGCATTATTATATCAACTTTAACTCCCCATGGCTTTTCATTTGCAAAGAATTTAGCGCCAAATTTATCTGCATAATCTTTTACCTTATCTCTTCCAGAAGCACGCATTTCCAATAAATAGTTTATTTTTTCATCGGTAACTACTCCATCAGGATCATATACATATCCATCTGGTCCAGAAATAGTAACAACTTTTCCACCCAATTGAGCAACTTTTTTACATACTCCCCATGCAACATTTCCAAATCCTGATATAGCTATGGTTTTACCTTTTAAATCAGTTCCTTCGTGTTTAAGAAGTTCCTGACAGAAATAAGTTGCACCAAAACCAGTTGCTTCTGGTCTTATCAAGCTTCCACCGTAAGATAATCCTTTTCCTGTAATAACGCCGTTTTCAAAGACACCTTTTAATCTTCTATACTGTCCATATAAATATCCCACTTCTCTTGCTCCTACGCCTATATCACCAGCAGGAACATCTATATCAGGACCTATATGTCTGTATAATTCAGTCATAAAGCTTTCGCAAAATCTTCTTACTTCTCCGTTGGATTTTCCTCTTGGATCGAAATCCGAACCACCTTTAGCTCCTCCTATTGGAAGTCCTGTCAGTGAATTTTTAAGTATTTGTTCAAATCCTAAGAATTTGATAATTCCTATATAAACGGATGAATGAAATCTAAGTCCTCCTTTATAGGGACCTATGCATCCATTAAACTGAACTCTGAATCCTCTGTTGACCTGTACTTTGCCATTGTCATCTACCCAGGGAACTCTGAAAACTATTTGTCTTTCCGGCTCACAAAATCTTTCCAAAAGATTTTCTTCCATGTATTCGGGATGCTTTTCAAATACTGGTCCTATGGTTCCCAAAACTTCTTCCACCGTTTGCAGGAATTCAGGCTCATTTGAATTTCTTGCTTTTACTTTTTCAATTACTCCATTGATATAATTTTGCACTTTTTGTTCAGTCATAAGTAATAACACCCTCCCTATGTGATTATTAATCACTTAATTTATAAATTATAGAATTAAGACATTTATAATTTATCTTATAGTAAAGGTATTCTATACAAAGTTAAAATTTCCTTCTTAATTCACATAAATTCTTTTAAAAATTTTAAAAATTGTTGTATATCATTCAATTTTTCAAATCTTAACTAATTTTGGTCTTTAAAAGAATATACTTGATATTCTTTCCAAATGTCTTCTAAATCTGAAAAAGTAGAAGATATCTTTTCTTTTTCTTGTAATCCAACTGCAATAATCAAGGCATTAATTACGCTTAAAGGTGCTACTAGGGAATCTACAAATGAAGCCATATTGCTTTGAGCAATTAAAGTATAATCAGATCTGGCTGCAAGAGGTGACAGAAGACTGTCAGTAATTGACACTACTTTAGCATTTCTGCTTTTGGCAAAAGCTAATGCCTCAATAGTTCTCACGGCATATCTCGGAAATCCTATACCTATTACTAGATCCTCTTCTTTTAAATTTATCATCTGCTCAAAAATATCACTTATTCCATACCCAACCACTTTTACGTTATCTAATATTAGGTTTAAATAAAAGCCGAGAAAATCTGCAATTGCAGTAGAACTTCTAAGACCTAGTATGTATATCTTTTTAGCTTCAAATATACTGTTTACAACATCGTCAAAAGTTTTATGATTTATCTTTTCCAGGGTAGCTCTTATATTTTCCATATCAGATTTTAAAACACTCTTTAAAGGAGTTTCCTGGCTTACAAAGTCATTTGATAATTCTATTCTCTGTACAGTAGTGAGTTTATTTTTTATAAGCTCCTGTAGGGATTTTTGCAATTTTGGATATCCTGAAAACCCCAGCTCATTTGCAAACCTTACTACTGTAGATTCACTTACACCTACATTTAAACCTAATTTTGCAGCTGTCATAAATGCAGCTTTGTCATAATGCTTTAAAATATATTCGGCTATTAACTTTTGTCCTTTACTTAATCTGGGAAATTTAATTTGAATTGTTTTTATCAAATCTGGATTATTGGTATTTTCCATTTTTATTCATTCCTCTCTATCTATCTTGAATTCGTTTTGCAATATTTGTTTCATTTTATCATCTATTGATTAAATTATCAAGATATCTTTCAATTGTTTATCTATTTTCTTTATAAATATTTATTACACTTTTATCGGCCTTTTCAGATATTCCTAAAACTATACCATAGCTGCTTAAATTTTTATTCAAGAAATCTATAATTTTATACATATCATCATAGCGTTTGAATTCTTTTGATGAAATTAATTCTAATTCATTATTTTTCATAATACAGTGTCACCTTCATCTTTATTTAATAATAATTTCATTAGATTATACAGGTCAGCTTCTTATATAATCTACTTCTTTTTCAGTTAAATATCTCCAGCTTCCTTCCTTTAAATCACCCAATTTTATATCTCCTATGGCTATCCTGGTTAAATTTATTACAGGGCAGCCTATTGCAGCACACATTTTTCGTATCTGTCTGTTTTTACCTTCGTGTATTCCTATCCTAACTTTTGAATTATTTCTGCTTTTATCTATACTGAGTATTTCAAAATTTGCAGCAGCAGTTCTATATCCGTCTATATTTAATCCATTTTTGAATTTTCTTATGGAATCATTGGAAGGTATGCCCTTTAGTAGGGCTATATATATCTTATTTCGCTCTCTTTTAGGGTGGGCTATGTTATTATATACTTTTCCGTCATTAGTCAATATAATCAATCCTGAGGTATTATAATCCAGCCTACCTATTGGATAAATTCTTTCATCTACTTTTACAATATCAAGCAGTGTACTTCTTCCCCTGTCGTCTTTAACTGTGGAAATATATCCCACAGGTTTATTCAACAATATATATATCTTCTCAGTTTTCTTTTTTACTATAATATTATCTACAGTAATTTTATCCTTTTCATCATCGATTTTTGAACCTAATTTATTTACGGTAACATCATTTATTTTTACTCTTCCTTGTAATATTATGTTCTCGCATTTTCTTCTTGAAGCTATGCCGCAATAAGCCATATACTTTTGCAATCTTTCTATCACATTATCACCTTACCTATTATTTATACATTATATTGCAATTGATTATTTACCATCATTTATAATTTAACTAATAATAGTATTGACTATATACTATATTAAAGAAACAGTTAAAATCAAATTCCTGTCATTAAAGATGCCTGGTAGTATTTTTACAAAGAAACCAACAGCAGCTGAGAGATAAAAGGATAAAAAATAACCCTCAGCCATATATTACTGAGGATTGTTCTTTATTCCATTTCCTGTATGCTTATCTGTCTGATATGTTTAGTGTGATCCCATTCTTTGTTATTCTTGTCCAATATTCCTTGTATTGTTATTGGTATCCAGGTCAAAGTATATATTCCGTAAAGTAGATACCATATAAATATTTTAAGAGAATGTTTACCGCCATTTAAAGAGATAAACGATACAAATATCAGCAGGTATACTATATTCCCAAGCAGCATTTCCATAAAAGTAGGGGAGGTAAAAATGTATGAAAGTACTATTATGTTAAGAGAATACAGTGCAAATATAGAAAACATCTTTTTAGAAAGTTTACACTCCAATGTCATTATAAAAGGTGTAATCAGAAACTGAAATATACTAAAGATTTTCCATAAAACTGGTATAAACAATGAATTTATAACAAATATATTTAAGCCGTGTTCATTGTTGTTCTGTAAAATGGTTATTAAAGCCGAAAGTCCAATCAGCAGTGTTACAAAAGGCTGTATAGTATATATTGCACAGTCAAAGGCTGTAAGACTTTTATCCCTTATTGCCTTTTTTATAAGCTTAAAGAAAAATCTGGAGGAAACGTCAGTAAAACCTTTCATCCATCTCTTTCTCTGGTTCCAGGATTGTTTTAATGTCAAGGGCTTCTCATCATATACCACTGCATTATGAGCCCAGCCTACCTTGTGTCCATTTAATACTAATTTACAAGTGAACTCCAGATCTTCTGTGAGACAAGTTGCGCCCCACCCTAATTCTCTAAGTATATCTGTATTCATACAGAAGCCGGTACCACAAATTTGTGTTGACAGTCCAAGATTTGATCTGGATAATTGGAAAAGTCTGTTTGTGGTCCAAAATGATATTGAATAAGAACCGGTTATCCATGAATCATTGGGATTTTTACTATCCACATAACCTTGAACAACCTTATATCCTTTACTCAATTTATAGTTCATTTCAATTAAAAAGTTTTTTGAAACTAAATTATCAGCATCAAAGATAGCTATGGCATCATATTTTTTATCCATTTTAAATATCTTATTAAACATCCATTCAAGGGCATATCCTTTTCCTCTTTTATCGGGAACTTTTCTTTCATATACATTTACATTATATTTTTTTGCTATATCTGCAGTACCATCATTACAGTTATCTGCAATTACAAAAATATCATACATATTTTTAGGATAATCCATATCCTTTAAACTCTCTATTATTTGTGCAATAACCATTTCTTCATTATGAGCTGCCACTAACAGTGCAAAAGTGTTTTTAGGAGCACAACTCTGGGCACCGTTATCTCTTCTTTTATAGAGTCCAAATAAAGAAAGTATTAAATAATATATTGTGATTGTAAAAACTGAGATTTGAAAAATAAATGTAAAATTAAAAATAAACTCTTTCATCACAAAAATCCTTCCTTAATATATTTATTCTATTGTCCCCTAACAAATATATATAAATATCGTATATCATAATACCACAAATATTAAATTATACTGGATAAGTTGAAATATTCTGACTAATGTAAAACTGTACATTATAATATTTTTTTATAGTCAAGTGATTTTCTATTTGTAAAAAATATAATTTATGTATTTACCCTATGCTATAATTTATTTGGGTAAATTATAATTTTAAAATAACGATATTCATTTTGAAAGGTGGTATATCAATGGAACATATAATAGATTGCAAAGGTTTAAAATGTCCGCAGCCAGTAATAAACACAAAAAAATATTTTGATTCAATAAAAGAGGGAACTGCTACCGTTATTGTAGATAATGATGTTTCTAAAAGTAATTTATTAAAGTTTGCGAAAAGTAATGCATTTTCCAGTGAAGCAAAACAAAAAGATGGCCTTTACTATATAACTATTGTGAAAAATGAAAATAACTGTAAACCCATTACAGCTGATGATAAAAAACTAACTATAGTTGTATCAAATAACAAACTTGGACTTGGAAACGATGAACTTGGAGCTGTTTTAATCAAAAGCTATTTATATGCATTAACTGAAAGCACCAATCTGCCAAATAATCTAATATTCTTAAATGGGGGAGTTAAATTGGCGGTAGAAGGTTCGGACTCCATAGACAATTTAAAATTATTAGAAGAAAAAGGAGTAAATATTTACAGCTGTGGAACTTGTCTGGATTTTTACGGCTTAAAGGAAAAACTTGTTGTAGGAGAAATAACCAACATGTACAGCATAGTTGAAAAAATGAATTCATCAGACAATACCATAAAACTATAAATGTTATATATTATTATAAAGTGATTCTTAGGTTCAGGCGGAGCATGCTGATAAGGAATGCCTTCCTCCATATGAACCTTTGAAGAACTTATCCAGGAGCGCAGTATTGCTTATTACGGAAGTATAATGGTGTACATGGGGCAGATTATTTTCATAGTTCTTACAATAATGTGATCTTATACACATCTTTCCTTATATTCTTTAAAACAGGCAGAGAATCCCTGATTTTTTCTATATAATCTAAATCTAATTCTGATATTAGTATTCCCTCTTTTTCGTCTAATATATTTATTATTTTACCCCAAGGATCTGCTACCAGAGAGTTTCCATAAGCAACATAGGAACAATTAACATCTCTTGCTGGTGCTATTCCCACCATATAAAGTTGATTATCCATTGCCCTGCTCCTAAACAATGTTTCCCAGTGATCAGAGCCTGTTGTTATATTAAAAACTGCAGGAACAAATATTATCTTTGCACCTTTCAGCGCCATAATTCTCATGAGTTCAGGAAATCTTATATCATAACAAATGGCCACTCCTATTTTACCCCATTTTGTATCTATTACCATGACTTTATTACCTGGAGTTAAAATATCTGATTCCTTAAAAGCTATTTTATCCTTTATGTTTACATCAAATAAATGTATTTTTCTATACTTATCGATTAGTTTCCCGTTTTCACCGAAAATAAAAGAAGTATTATATAAATTGCCTTCTTTATCCACTTCTGGTATAGAGCCCCCTATTAAATATACTCCAAGTTCTTTTGCTGTAGAAGACAACATATTTAAAGTTTCACCATAAGCATATGAACTCTCTGCATACTTTCCAAAATATTTGAGATTGTAATAGCAATTAAACATTTCAGGTAAAGCTATTATTTCAGCTCCTCTGTGTGCAGCTTCATAAATCATATCCTGAGCTTTTTTTAAATTATCTTTTTTACCGGATTTTGAAACCATCATCTGGCACAAGCCTATTTTTATCATAAAAACACCTCTTTTATATATATATGTTCTTATATACTACTAATTATAATTTATTGATTTAAACTATTCAATGATTGGTAAAAAATTAATACTTAATACACAATTTTTAAACATGTCTAATTGATGTATTATAAAATCTTATTGCTTAAAAAGATTTAAAATTATATAATCTTATATGATATTAGTTATGGTAAATATTTTATAGTTAAGAGGAGATTATTTAATGAAACAACATGCGTTTTCAAGAACAGAGCTGTTAATTGGTACAGAAGCTCTACAGAAATTAAGAAAAAGCACTGTAGTAATATTCGGATTGGGCGGTGTAGGGGGTTTTACTCTTGAATCACTGGTCAGAAGCGGTATAGGGCATTTAATACTTGTGGACGATGATACTGTTTGCTTGACCAATATAAACAGGCAAATACAAGCTACTTTTAGCACAATAGGTAAATATAAGGTAGATGTCTTAAAAGACAGAGTTTTAGATATAAACCCAGCCTGCAGGGTAGAGGTTTATCACACATTTGTGAAAGAAGATAATATAGATGAAATTATACCGGACAATACGGACTATGTGGTAGATACAGTAGATACGGTATCTTCTAAAATAGCTTTGGTGCTTTGGTGTAAAACTCATAATATAAATATAATAAGCTGTATGGGTGCTGGAAATAAATTAGATCCCACTCAATTTAAAATATCCGATATATATGATACGAAAATATGCCCTTTGGCCAAAGTAATGCGTCATGAATTGAAAAAAAGAGGTATAAAGGAATTAAAAGTTTTATATTCGGAAGAAGTTCCTCAAAAGCCTAGGATTGAAGAAGTGGTAACCTGTAAGGAAGGATGTGTTTGTGTGGGAGGCTCCAGAAAATGCCTCGCCAAACGACAGATACCTGCAAGCAATTCCTTTGTACCTCCGGTAGCAGGAATGATAATAGGCGGAGAAGTTATTAAAGATATAATATACGGATTTACTGGCTGTTATAAAAAGTAAATCTATTATCAAATAGGCTCCTGGTTATCTGAAGTAAAGGCATTTTTAGAAAAGCACTTTTCTATTTCCTTTATTTCAGAAGGAAGTACTCTCCAGTCATTTGTTTCCGTTTTATTTTTTAGCTTTGATTTAAATATTAATATATTTTTTTTATTCTCTAACCATTTCCATTGAAGAATATTTTCCCAGTAAATAAAATTGTAATATACATTACTGTAAAAACTTTTTTCGCCTATTCCCTTTGAAGTAATTATTTTTATCTTGCTAAAATCATATATACTGATCAGTATATATCCCACAATCAATACTGAAAGAGTTGAAAAGTAACCTGTTACCAATATGTAAATTATATATGTCACAAGTCCTATGAAAATCAAGGATAAAGCTTTTCTCTTTTCTCTGCTCCATCCCAGTTTGAAAATATTTTTACCATAATCTTTTTTAAAGGATCTTCTTTTTATAAATGACAAAAAAAATTGTACTGCAAAGGCTATGGATAATATTATTTTTAGTACATTATCAAAGTCCAAATATTTCACCTAATTTCTCAAAAATTTATATTTGTGCTTTCAAATTATTTTGTATTACACTGGAATACAAAAAATTTGAAAATTTTTCAATATCATTGTTATTCAGGAAGATTCCCTGAGCCTGTTGAGCATTTCCACCGCCTTTCCCGTTAAAATCTTTTATATTGTCTTTAAATAGTTTCCCACAATTAATTTCCTGATTTAAATTATTTATAAACAATATTCTCTTGTCTAAAGTCGAATAGAAAATCAATATATTTTTTTTCAGCTTGTCTTCTGAAAGAATGGAAGCCATAAGTTTGATTTCCTCAAATTTTTTATTGTCATATCCTTTTAAAATTATATTTGAAGTATTATTTTGTAAAATATTTTTTACTTCATTTTTAGCCAAAATTTTTTTCATATTTTTATTTTCTGCTAGAAGTTTCTGAAGTTCATCTTTTTCAGAGTTTATCCTTTTTTCTATATCACTTATTTCCACTGAAAAATTCTTACTTAAATTCATAATTATTTGATGCTTTTGTTGAAAATCCATTAATGCCCTATTACCACATTTAAAATATATTCTTGTCATCTTTTTATATTTTTCTGTCTTTAATATTTTCAATATGCCTATTTGGCCTGTTCTGGATACATGAGTTCCACAACAAGCACAGCAATCCATATTAAGCGCCTGAACTATTCTTATATTATTTACATCTATTTGTTTCCTTAAAGGGAACTTTTTGCTTTGTTCTTTTGAAACCATATAAGTTTTTATGGGTTGGTCTCTATAAATATATTTATTTACTACATTTTCTATTCTCTTTATCATGTTTTCGTCCATATGCTCAATATCAATGTCTATGGTTACGTAATCTTTCCCTAAATGAAATCCCTTATTATTGCCATTAAATAAAGTAAATATTGCTCCAGATAATAAATGTTCTCCAGAATGCTGCTGCATGTAATCAAATCTTTTTTTAAAATCAATCTTGCATGTCACATATTTATTTTTAGGCTTATCTTTCATACAGTGATATATGACTCCATTATCTTCATATACATAGTTCACTTCCAAGTCGTCAATAGTTCCCGTATCTGAAGGCTGACCACCACCTTCAGGATAAAATATAGTTTTATCCAAGACAACTTTTATTTTGTCATCCTCTTCTAATGTATTTATTACCTTTGCTTTACATTCTTTAAGGTAAGTATTTTTGTAGAATAATTTTTCAGTCAAATTTATCAACTCCTTAGTATTATTATATACTTTTTTTGGTTTACATTGTTTTTAATTTACATAATATATATGATGTAAATTAAAAATCAAGAATATTATTTAGATAAATTCATGATTTACATTTATCTGCAAAAACTTTCATTATTAGAATTTAGTCCATGATATTATATTTTCTTTGAAGAAAATTCAAAAAAGTATTAAGGGCAAGCTTAGCCTTCCACAAATACATTGTATTGCTGTAATAGAAGATACTGAAATGATAGGAAATTTTCCATAGAAAAAATCATAACAAGAAGAACGGTATTTGATATTAGGCACATTAAAACTGGAGAGGTGACAATAAACCATATAGATTTGAGCAGTTTAAAAACCGGATGCATTAAAATAAATAAATTTAATGCATCCGATAATTAAGGATGGTGTTTTTCAGGATTGTGAATTCACCTGTTTTCTAGCTTTTAGTTTTAACACTATTGTGTTTTTTATCATTTAATATGCTGTGCCTCATTCCGTACATAAAGTATACTAATAATCCTGCTCCAGTCCATATGGCAAATCTGACCCAGGTTACACCTGGAAGACTTATCATAAGATACAAGCAAAATATTACTGTCAAAATTGGTGTAAATGGAACTCCTGGACATTTAAACTTTCTCTCAATATCCGGCATGGTTTTTCTAAGTACAATAACTCCTACAGATACAAATAGGAAAGCCGACAATGTACCGATATTACACAAATCTATAATTACATTTAAAGGTAAAAATCCGCATATGATACATGTTATAATTCCAGTTATTATGGTACACCTGCCTGGAGTTCTATGCTTGTCATTTACCTTGGAGAATACTTCCGGCAGCAGTCCGTCTCTTGCCATAACCATAAATATTCTAATTTGTCCATATAATATTACAAGAATAGTGGAAATCATCCCCACAACGGCTCCAACTCCAACTAATGCGGAACCCCAGTTAATGCCTACTCTGGCCAATGCACCAGGTAAAGCATTATTTATATCAATGGACTTAAATGGCACCATTCCTGTAAGTATAGCTGAAACAGCTATATATAATACTATAACCAGTCCAAGGCAAATCGCCAGACCAATAGGTACATCTCTTTTAGGATTGGCTGTTTCTTCTGCTGCAGTAGACACTGAATCAAAACCTATAAAAGCGAAAAATATAATTGCGGCACCAGACATTATACCTTTAAATCCATAAGGTGCAAAAGGATGATAGTTTACAGGGTTTATATGGGTTACACCAATGAATATGAATATAAATATTACCAGTACCTTTACAGCAACTATAATATTATTTACCTTAGTGCTTTGAGTAACCCCTATATACAGCACCCAGGTTATAATGGCAACAATCAACACGGAGGGCAAATCCACTATACCACCTGCAAGAGGAGAATTGGTAAGTTGATAGGGTAAACTAATGCCATATGCTTTTAGAACTCCAACAAAGGTTCCTGACCATCCTGAAGCAACTGCTGCTCCGGAAACAAGATATTCAAGCATTAAATTCCAACCTATAATCCATGCAACGATTTCACCAAAGGCTACATAACAATATGAATAAGTACTCCCTGCAACTGGAAACATTGTGGCAAGTTCTGAATAGGTAAGTGCACAAAGTGCACTTGTAATAGCTGCTATGGCAAATGAAATGGTAATAGCAGGTCCCGCTAATTGTGCTCCCTGTCCTGTAGATACAAAAATACCCGTTCCCACTACGGATCCAATTCCTAAAGCTGCCAGATCAAAGTAATTCAGCTTCTTTTTAAGCCCGCTTTTTTTTACAGAAGCTTTAAAATCCTCCACAGTTTTTTTCCTCAATAGATTCACATACAATCCCCCTCATTTTTTATATTTCTAATTTTGCTTTTTTCTCCACATCCATTAATATCTTACCACTTTTTAATAGCTCCTCACATTTATCTAATTCTCTATACATGATTTTATCTTCTTCAATAAAACTTATCTTATCCCTTATAGTTTTATATGCTTCATGAGTGCCTTTACCTAATTTAAGCCCTTCTCTAAAATCAATAGCCTGGCATGCAGCCATCAGTTCCGTGGCCAGTACTCTTCTGGTGTTTTTTACAATACTCAAACTCTTTCTGGCCGCAATAGTTCCCATACTTACATGATCTTCCTGATTTGCCGAAGAAGGTATAGAATCTACTGAAGCTGGATGGGCAAGTATCTTGTTTTCAGATACTAAAGAAGCTGCGGCATACTGAGTGATCATAAACCCTGAATTGAGTCCGCCCTTTTTAACCAGGAAAGGCGGTAAATCATTGAGTTGATAATTTATAAGTCTTTCAAGTCTTCTCTCTGATATATCGGCAAGTTCCGCCACTGCAATTCCTAAAAAGTCAAAACTCAGGGCCATGGGCTGCCCATGAAAATTACCACCGGATATAACATCTCCGTTTTCAAACACTATAGGATTATCTGTAACAGAATTTATTTCAGTTTCTACCCTTTCCTTAATATAATTTACAGCATCCTTGCTGGCTCCATGAACCTGCGGTACACATCTTAAGGTATAGGCATCCTGTGTTCTCAATTCACCCTGTCCAGTTACAAAAGTGCTGTTTTCCGTTAAACCAAGTATATTTTTAGCTGTATTAATCTGCCCTCTATGAGGTCTAACGCCTTGAACTCTTGGATCAAAGGCGTCTTTTATACCTCTTAAAGCTTCCATAGTCAATGATGCTGCAATGTCGCTGATCTTTAAAAGCTTTATAGCTTCACATAATGCTATTGATCCTACTGCAGTCATTACCTGGGTTCCATTTATAAGTGCCAACCCTTCTTTTGCTACAAGTTCCACTATAGGTATACCAGATTTTTCCATAGCCTCCCTTCCGGTCATAACTATGCCATTAAATTCAGCCTCCCCTTCCCCAAGCATAGGCAATACCATATGGGATAATGGTGCTAAATCCCCTGATGCTCCTAAAGATCCTTTTTCAGGTATTAAAGGGTGTACTTTCTTATTCAGCATATCTATAAGAGTTTGCAAGGTATTTAATCTTATACCAGAATAACCTTTTGACAGTGCATTGGCTCTGAGCAGCATTATAGATCGTACTATTTCTTTGGGGAATTTTTCACCTGTGCCGCAGGAATGTGATAATATTAAATTTTTTTGAAGTGTTTTACATTGCTCACCCGTTATATTCACATTTGAAAACTTTCCAAACCCAGTAGTAATTCCGTATACTATTTTATCCTTATCAACTATATCATCTACTATTATTCTTGATTTGTTTACGTTTTCTTTTGCCTTATCTGTAAGACATACCTCATAATTATTAAATGCCACATTGCAAATATCCTCTAAAGTCAAATCTCTTCCATTTAAATTAATAATTTTCATATTCTCCATTTCCCCTTTGCTCTATTTATTATTTATAAATTCAGTATTATTCTAATTTGCCTTCTATGGCTTCCATAATCCTCCGTTTTTCATTTCTGCTTTCTACTAACAGGTGATTACACTTATCTTTTAACTCCTTCTTATACACTTTGTCCTTAATACCTTGAATATTTATTTTTACGTTAAGCAGAGCCCCTTCTATGGCAGCTTCCACCAGAGAAACTGCAACTCCAGCATCTGAAATTGCATTTTTATTCCCATATTTTACGGCTGTAACCATATAAGGATACAATTTATATGCACTTTCAGCTACTTTAAAAGGAATTTCCAGTGATTCATCATTACCTCTCTTTATAGCTTCTTTTCTTAGTTTTATATCTTCCTCTGTATTTTTAGGCATCTTATAGGCCTGCATCAAGAATAAAAAAGCTTCAGTATCTTTTTCCATGAGGCTCAAAAATTCCCTCCCCCACAAACCTGCTTCCTGTAATGATATATCAATAGTTTCCCTCAAAGATTTTTCGTATTCCAGGTACTCTTTCTTTCCTATGGTCAAGTTAAATACCATACTGACCAATGCACTGGCCAGGCATGCTGAAAGAGCTGCAATACTTCCCCCTCCAGGTGCCGGCGATTTGGAACCCAGCTCATCTATAAAATCTTTTAATTTAAAATCTTGTAACATATTTACCTCCTGAATTCAACTATATTATTTTCCAGTATTATATATTAATTCCCCATCTTTTACTACAATTCTTCCATCTTTAATTACCATATCTACTGCATTTACACCAAAATGATAAATCAGATAATTTAAATTTTTAGCATTAAATATGGTTATGTCCGCCTTTTTACCTGCTTCAATACTACCTATCTCCTTTTCTCTGGAAATTGCAGCTGCTGCATTTATAGTCATGGCATTTATTATTTCTTCAGGCAGCATTTTAAGTCCAAAGCAGGCAAAAGTCATAGCAGTCTGAAGAGACTCCGTAGGTGAAGTTCCAGGATTGCAATCCGTAGCCAGTGCAACTATAACTCCTTCTTCTATCATTTTTCTTGCACTTGCAAACTTATTCAGCATCAGGTAAAAGGAAGTAGTAGGTAAAAGCACTGCAGCCACTTTATTTTGAGCCAGTGATTTTATGCCTTCATCTGAAGCAGATACCAAATGCTCTGCGGATACTGCCTTTATTTCACCGGCTAATTCTGCTGCTGATGCAGATTCAACTTCATCTGCATGAATTTTAGCTTTAAGTCCAACCTTTTTCCCTGCCTCCAAAATTTTTCTTGCTTCTTCCGCCGTATATACACCTTTTTCACAAAAACAGTCAATAAACTCTGCTAAATTATGTTCTTTCACATAGGGAATAACAGAATTTATCATAAAATCTATATAACCATTTCTATTATTTTTAAATTCTTCCGGAATGGCATGAGCACCTAAGTAAGTAGAAATTATACTAATGGGATGTTTGCTGTCTAAATTTTTATTTACCTGAAGCATTTTTACCTCATTATCAAAATCCAACCCGTATCCTGATTTGCTCTCTACAGTAGTGGTGCCATGCAAAAGCATTGTATCCAATCTCTTTTTTGTTTCACCTTCAATTTTTTCTGAAGAGGTTTCTCTCACACTATTTACAGTACTCAATATTCCTCCCCCAGCTTTAAGTATGTCAATATATTTTACGTTTTTAAGCTTCAAAGGCAGCTCCATTTCCCTTGAGCCTGCATAGACTACATGTGTGTGGCTGTCTACAAGACCAGGAGTTACTGTTTTACCTTCAGCATCTATTACAACTATATTACTATCCAGATATTTTTTATATTCATCTCCACTGCCCACTTCTGCTATTTTATGATTTTTTATAACTATATAAGCATTATTAATTATACCTGCATCTTTCAAATTATCTTTTGTCTTTGGACAACTTCCTGCACAAGTGGCAAGGCAGCTTATATTTTTAATTATCATGATAATTACCTCCATATTTTCAGCTAATAACATGTATATATGCAGTTGAAATCATCTAAAATATTTATCTACCCAGTTCTTGATTAAATCTTCTTCAACCAAATATGGAAGAGTTATATGGTCTGTTCCCACATTATTTTTGTTAAACTCTATTACAGTTTCAATAGCATGCTCGTTTCTTGCCCAGGAACGTCTGGAAACACCGCTCATAACATCCCAGTTCAATGCTGATTTAATGGTTTCATCTACCCTGAAGCTTCCATCCAGTACAAGACCGAACCCTCCATTTATGGCTTTTCCTACACCAACTCCGCCTCCATTGTGAAGAGCTATAAGACTCATTCCCCTTGCTGCATTTCCTGCATAACATTGAACAGCCATATCTGCCATTACGTTACTTCCATCTTTAATATTTGAAGTTTCTCTGAAAGGAGAATCCGTACCGCTTACATCATGATGATCTCTTCCCATCATCACAGGCCCTATTTCACCTTTTCTAACCATTTCATTAAATTTAAGTGCTATATCTATTCTCCCTTTGGCATCCTGATATAATATTCTGGCCTCAGTACCAACTACCATCTCATTTTTTTCCGCATCTTTTATCCAGTTATAATTATCCCTGTCCTGATATCTTCTATCTGGATTTATGCACTCCATAGCTGCCCTGTCTGTTTTAACTAAATCCTCTCTCTTTCCACTTAAACAAACCCATCTAAAAGGTCCATAACCATAATCAAACAGCTGAGGGCCCATTATATCCTCAACATAAGATGGAAATATAAATCCATCCTTTTCATCTATTCCATTTTTAGATATTTCTTTAACTCCTGCATCATACACTGCTTTCATAAAAGAATTACCGTAGTCAAAAAAATAGGTTCCATTATCCACTAAAGATTTTATCAATTCAAAATGACGCCTTAAGCTCTTATCCACTAATCCCTTAAATTTTTCTCTATCTTCTGCAAGAAGCCTTGTTCTTTCTGCAAAATCAATTCCCTGAGGACAATATCCACCTTCATATACTGCATGACAGGAAGTTTGATCTGAAAGCAAATCAATTTTTATATTATTTTTAACTATATATTCTAATAAATCAACTACATTTCCATGATAAGCGATAGATATACTTTTCTTCTTCTGAATATATTCGGAAGTAATTTTAAATATCTCGTCTAAATCAGAGGAGCATTTTTTAACCCACCCCTGTTTAAGCCTTGTGTCTATTCTTGATTTATCCACTTCCGCTATTATTCCAACTCCCTTTGCTATTTCTATAGCTTTTGGCTGGGCACCGCTCATTCCTCCAAGACCTGAAGTTACAAACAAATGACCTCTTAAATCACCATCATTGGGAATTCCAAGCTTTAGCCTTCCTGCATTCAGCAGAGTATTAAAAGTGCCATGTACTATACCCTGAGGTCCTATATACATCCACCCTCCAGCAGTCATCTGTCCATAGTTTGCAACTCCCATTTCCTCTGCGACTTCCCAATCCTTTTCATTATCGAACATGCCTACCATAAGAGCATTTGTTATTATAACTCTAGGTGCCTCAGGTTTTGATTTAAACAGGCCAAGAGGGTGCCCGGATTCCACCACCAAAGTTTGATCCTGGGTCATAACCTCCAAATATTTCTTAATAAGTCTGTACTGCATCCAGTTTTGACATACACTTCCTGTTTCGCCGTAGGTAACAAGCTCGTAAGGATATAACCCAACTTCAAAATCCAGATTATTATCTATCATAACCTGAAAAGCTTTACCTTCTATACAATTGCCCTTGTACTCTTCAATAGGTTTTCCATAAATTCTTCCTTCAGGGCGAAATCTATAGCCATAAATTCTCCCCCTGGTGGTGAGTTCTTCTAAAAATTCTGGTATAAGCTTTTCATGATACTTAGGTGGAATGTACCTTAAAGCATTTTTCAAAGCAATTTTCGTCTGGGATTTTGTCAAATTAAATCCCCTATCTGGTGCCCTTCTTATACCCTCTGCAAATTCAGGCATTTCAGGAAATTCCTCATCCAGCTTTACAGTCATAGCCTTGTTAATATCCATGTTATTAATCATAATATTTCCTCCCTGTAAAATTAAATTGTATGTATCTGCCTGCTATTCAATTATTTAAACATTGTATTAATTGAATAGTAATAAAAAATAATTTCATTTACATATATTTTACTGACTATGCGTCTTTAAAATGTCAAATTAAGCTGAAAAACAATTTTAAAAATTTCGTATCTTTTCTATATTGCAGACGCTTGATATTGTAATATCATCATGATAAAATATTAAGCCTTTTTATTTTAAATTCACTGAGATGCTATGTTATAATATAATTAAAATATTATCTGAAAGAAGGGATATGGTGAACTTTATAGATGTAAAAATGTTTGGGAATTTTGAAGCAGCTATGGATGACAAAAAGGTTTTATTCCCCTACAATAAAGCACAGGCCCTTTTTTGTTATTTACTTATAAATAAAGAATGTACAAGAGAAAAATTAGCTGGATTGTTGTGGTCTGAAGAAGAAGAACACAGGGCAAAAAAAAATCTGAGAAATGCCTTGTATAAAATAAAGAAAACATTTAATCTGGAAGTGTTTATATCACCGAGAAAATCAACTGTCATGATAAATCCGGATATAAATATACAGTCTGATGTAATTACCTAAGTTTTGTACCAATGTAAAATAATATTTTTGATTTTAATGCCAGTAAATTTAAGCCAATAATTACTAAATTAATCCTTTTTTTAGGCAGAGCCTGCTGGTTTAATGTGGTAGCCCTAAAAAACAAATTGCTTAATATAGGTAAAATAGATTTACCATTAATGGATTATATTTCATTACACTTTTAAATATTAAAACATAGTTGCTCATATGAAGGTCCACATAGTGTGTCTGCAATAATTTTAGAAAGTTTGGTAAGCGAAGGAATATTAACCTCTATTTTATCAATAGTTCGTCTTACAAAACCTTTTATATTGCCAACTTTCTTTACTAGAACTCTAACCCCAACAGTTTCTAATTCAGTATTATGCAATGTTGTTGTTTTAAACCAGGTTATAAGATTGTGAGTTAAGAAAACCAACCAGAGGAATCCATAGATGCCATAAAAAGAAGTAGTTCTAAGGTTTTTAATATGATATACATTTTTAGCCATTTTAAAAAATGCTTCAATTGTTTGACGTTCATTATAGAAGTGGAATAATTCAACTGCATTCATATCATTTGAATCAATATTGGTTACAAGCATTGTATATTTTAATTTACCACTTTTAGTGAGAATTTGAACTATTATAATCCTCAATCCATCAGTATTAGGAAGTTCATAAACCCATGCAGCCTCATCAGCCTGGGTATACTCAGAATATGGTATTCCTTTGGCAATATTTTTTGCTTTTACAGTAGAATAACCTTTGGTAACAAACTTTAAGTTAGGTATGGATTTCATTAGTTCAATTATATCTGTAGAGCCATATCCACTATCTGACCGTATAATTAAATTACCATTATTCAATGAGTCTGTGTACTTTGACAATGTAGATTTAAGCAAATCTTTAAAATGATCTTGACAGTGTGTATTTCCAGAATCAAGATATATTGCAATTGTTTCAGAGTGTTTTCCTGTAAATGCTGCTGACATTTGGTATCCACGTTGATTTTTCTTCTTTGAGAAATATCCTTTTGCAGTTAATTCATAGGATTTTCCATTTGCAATTAATCCAGATTGATCAAAATCTACAACGACATTTTTATCAATAAAAACTGAATTACTATTTTTAATGAAAAGTTTATGATGTATATCCTCAAACTGGGATATAGAGTCAATGTCAAAACGGTTTAAAACTTTGTTAATCTGTGATTGATCAGGAAAACTATCCATATTGAATAGATTTGCAGATAATTTTTCTGGACCAAGGTTCTCATTAATGTCTTTCATAAATTCACAGCCTATAACTATGGACATTATTATGGTGATTAGTTTCTGATAAACTGAGAATTTTACTTCTTTCATCTTTAGTTTAAAATTCTCTAAGGGCTTGAAAAATTCAAGCTTTAGCCCATATTGCATTACTGAAATAAGCCAAATGGAAGTAGTTTCTTCTTTACAGTCACTTTGAGAAAATGTTATCTTATTCATATAGGATAATACCACCTTTCATGATTGTTTTTCCAAAGAAACTATTTCTAGAAAGGTGTGCTATTATCCTTTAGTTACTTTTTGGATATAATACCATGGAAATTTGTTCATATTAGTTAGATTTAGTTTGTACGAAATCTAGGTAATTACTTTCTTAAAAACGGAAAATGAGATTGATTTGTATAAGGGTGCCTTTTTAACTGGATTCTATGTAAAAAATGCAGAAAATTTTCAAGATTGGTTAATGCAATTCAGAGATTATCTTCAGCAAATATATATAAACAGATTAAAGGAAAAAATCTCTACTGAGAAGGAAAATAAAAACTATGCTAAAACAGAAACTTACTCCAGAATGTTAATAAAAGCTGATGAATTTGATGAGGAAGCTCACAGGGAACTAATGTACAGTTTAATAAATAATAACAAATTAAATAAGGCTATTGAGGTCTATCACAAGCTTTCAGAAATTTTAAACAGGGAGCTGAATGTAGAACCTTCAAGAGAGACAAAAGAATTGTTCAATGAAATACTAAATAGGATGAGCCATATAAATAGCAATTTAAAACCACAGAAGTTTTTCTTTGGAAGATACAGGGAACTGAAATTTCTAGAGGACAATTATTTGGAATTTATAAATAATGTATATACAAATTCCATTCTCATATTAGGCGAAGCCGGCATTGGAAAGACAAAGCTAAAAGAAAAGTTTCTGGAAAATATACCTGAGAACAATGTATATATTCTTGAAACCTGCTGCTATCAATTTGAAAAAGAATATATATTAAAGCCCTGGAACAGCATAATATCAAAATTATCTGAAATAATTGAAGTAGAAAAAATACCTCTGCCTCAAGCTTGTGAAAGCATAATAGGCAGTTTCTTTCCCCAATTTGATAAAACTTATTCCGCCAATTTAAAACTTATAGAAAACAATAATAATTTAAAATATGAAGTGATTGTAAATGCCATAGAAGATGTTTTTACAAAAATAGGATTTAAACAAAAAATCCTATTGGTATTTGAAGATATTCAATGGATTGATTCCATGAGCTTATTTCTTTTAAGCAGTATACTTTTAGGTGAAAACAGAAATATAATTTTAATTGCTACCTGCAGAAAAGAACGCAATGAGGAGCTGGATAAATTTATAACATCCATGAAAATGTATAATAAACTCAATATAATTGAGCTATACAGATTCGATTATAAAGAAACGGAAAGTTTCATAAAAGAATCACTTCCAAATTACAATTTGGGTAAAAAAATGATAAATAAAATCTACAGTGAAACTGAAGGAAATCTATTTTTCCTAACTGAATATATGAATATAATAAAGTCCAATGGAAATATAAACCTAATGTCCTCTAAAATGCAGGATATATTAAAAAGCAGATACCTGGATATCTCTGAAGAGGGAAGAAAAATTTTAAATATATGTTCCATGTTCTTTGATGAAGCACCTCTTTATATACTGGTGAAAATTATGCATAAAGATGAATTAGAAATAATGGACATGCTAGAGGAATTAGAGAATAAGTTTATACTTACAGAAACTTTAAATGAAGGCACTATAAATTTAAAATTTACCCATCAGAAATTAAGGGAGTTTATATATTCCAATCAATCTCTGGCCAGAAAGAAAATATTACACAATAAAATAGGTGATCTTTTTGAAGAAAACCTTAATAAAAATAAGGATGATTTAAATACATATTATAAATTGATATACCATTTTTCAAATGCCAGCAATTATGTGAAAGAACTTAAATACAGTATGAAAAGCTTAAATGTATATCTTAGTTTCAGCCATGAGCTTTTTCCCGTACTCTATTATGATAATACTCAATATGGCAATTTATATTTTAGTGACGAAAAGGCTTTAAACAGCTTAGGCAAAATAGAAAAACTTTTAAATAAAATTAAAGAGCAGGGTAAATTCAAGGAAATTACAACCTTGGAAATTATATTTCTTCATATGAAAGGAAGGTATTTAATACGGATAGGAAAATATGAAGAAGGGACTGCCGTAATAAAAGATATGATAAATAAGTCAATTCATATAAATAACATAAATTATGCCCTTGAAGGCTATAAACAGATGATTTATTATTGTATTCAGACCTATAATGTGAAAGATATGATTACATATGTAAACCTTGGACTTTCTATTGCCATATCTGAAGACTATGAAGATGAAAAAGCCGTATTATTTAGATTGAAAGCCCTTTACAATAATATGTGCGGAAATTATAGGGAGGCAGAAGAACTTTTAAACAAATCCATAAATATACTTGAAAGAAACCACATAATATCAGATAAATATGCCTTGAACATAGCAGCTGCTTATAATTATATAGGTGAAATAAGAAGATACTCCATGAAATTTTCCCAGGCCATTGAATATTATGATAAGGCAATTAAAATATGCCAAGAAAAAAAGATTGTTTCAACCATTGCAATATTCAGTATAAATGCAGGTGAAGCAGCTTTTGATATGGGAAATTACACTCTTGCAAAGGAATATTTTAGCAGCTCCCTTAAAATATACAACCATTTTGATTCAGTCTGGGGACGTTCCGTGGCGGAAGCCTTTATGTCTTTACTAAAAATTAATGAAGGGGAATTTAATGCAGCTTTAAGCTATTTAAAAGCTGCCCATATACATTCGGAAATGCTAAAAAGTCCCCATGAAATAGGTCTTGTGTACAGCATCAAAGCTGCAATCAGCACAAAGATGAAAGAAAATGAAAAATTAAATTATGTTTTTAAAAAATATCTTCACGAAAGTGTAAATTACTATTGCAGCAGCGGCATTAAATATTTAAAAAAGTCACTGGACAATTATGAGATTGATATACTTGTAAAATTAAATCAGAAAATTCAGCATTGAATATACGTTCTTCCAAGTTTCAGATGAGTTTTCTTATAAGAAAGCTCATCTGAAACCAAGAACCACCTGAGCATAGTCAGCAATTTAAAATTTATTCACTTAACCTGGATTCCAATACCTGACCCATATCAAAATTTTCTATTTGAAGATAGTATTCTGCACAATCTATTAGGGCTTTCATTGGAACCAGACCTATAACTTCACTACCTATTACAGGTACACCATATCTCTTGGCTTCCATTCTGACCATTTCCTGAGCGATATAAATAGGTGTTTTTTCATAATTTACCAGATTCATAGATACTTGTACTATATTTCTTTCGGTTACTTTTACCCCTACAGCCTTAACATATCTCAATCCTCCACCTATATATCTTATTTTTCGAGCTATGGCATTGGCAATTTCCACATTATCAGTACCTAAGTTTACATTATATGCTATGAGCGGAAATCTGGCACCTATAACCGTTGCTCCGCTTTTTACATTCATTTTGCCTGGTCCAAAATCCGGCTTCCATTCAGGCTGCTTTATTTTTTCAAAAAATCCTTCGTACTGGCCTTTTCTTATATGGGCCAAATTTTTTCTCTCCTCACAGCTGGCTGCATCCTCATATAAATAAACAGGTATTTCCAATTCTTCTCCCACTTTTTTACCTAATTTTTTGGAAATCTCCACACACTCTTCAGTTGTAACATCTTTAATAGGTATAAATGGAACTACATCTGTAGCGCCCATTCTTGGGTGTGCTCCTTTATGATTTCTCATATCTATAAGTTGAGATGCCTTTTTTATAAGCTTAAAAGCAGCTTCTTCCACTTTATCTGGAGATCCTAGAAAAGTTACTACGGATCTATTATGATCTTTATCCGAAGAATAATCCAAAAGCTTTACTCCTTCCACTTTTCTAACCTCATCTACAATACTTTCAATTATTTTCACATTTCTGCCTTCACTAAAATTCGGAACACACTCCACCAATTTTGACATTCTATTTTCCTCCTCAAATTCTAATCTAAATCAATTCATTAAATTAATACGATTATAAATTAGTTACATCTTTAAAACGTCTAAAATTTTAAAATTGGCATATTAACCTGTAAAATTTGTAGACGCTAAAGCCAAGTTAAAATGATCCTGGTGTTTAAGTGTTAAATTTTCCTTTTATCTTACCCCTTTGTTCCAGAATAAACATGAGGCGAAAACGCCTATAATCATTACACCGGATATTGTTTCTATCATGACTAAAACACGCACTATGGTGGAATTAGGTACAATATCCCCATATCCCAAGGTAGTCATAGTTACTGCACTAAAATACATAAAATTCCATAAAGGATATTTAAAATTCCCGCCTGCTATTGACTTAAGCACCAAAGGACTGTCGTCTAAAAAAGATATGGATTTTTCCATAAGCTCTGGGAAATAAAAATTCAATGGATAATAAAAATATTGTTTTTTTAAAAGCTCACGGTGCAGTACAGGATACTGGTCCACCCATATATACTTGGTATATATTTTTTTAAAATTATTCTGCTGATTTTTTGTGTAACCTTTAAAATCTTTGAATTTTTCATCTTCATTCATTTTATAAAAGCACACTTTTATTTTGTAAGTGTCAAAGCTTCCACTTATTTTATCTTGTCCTAAATTTTCCAGGCTAATATGGGTAATGCCATTATCTTTAAGCAATAGATAATAATAATTAGCCCAATCTGCTCCCAAAACCTTCTCAAAAGAAAATACATTTATAGATTGAAGTGAATTATTTATGGTTTCCAATTTTGCAACAGGTCTTTTATATTCATCAGAAGATATCAGGTTTTTTATACTATTTTTAAGTTCATTACTGTATACTTTAATATCTAAATTTTTTTTAAATATTTCTATTTTTGTGTTCATGTTTATATCATTTTGAAATATAAAAAACTCTCCATTGGAATCATTGGCAACATCCCAATAAATAATTCCAAAACAGAATAATATAATTATATAAAATGCTGCAAGGAAAAACAAAACAGTTCTTTTTCTGATTTTATATATGTTAATAAACCATTTCATATTATAACCTCTATCTTAGTATATCTATTTATACTTAGATAAAAAGTTTATTATCACATTTCACCATTAACTTTTCTAAATATTTTTATAATAAAAAATGATATCATAAAAGACGCTGTTCATGTAGTATAAATTACACAAACAGTGTTTTTAATATGTTTTGAGATTATTTATTAAAATCCGATTTAAACTCCTCCAGAGACTTTCTAAGAAGTGTAACAGAATAAGCCATGGAAGGCCCTCCGCCAAAAGCTACAGCCACCATGGCAGCTTCCATTATTTCCTCAGGGGAAGCCCCTGCCTGTAGTGCTTTATATGAATGACCTACAATACAATATTTGCATCTATTGTATATTCCTATAGCTACACTTATAAGTTCCTTCGTTTTTACATCTAAAGCACCGTTCTTAAATAAAGTTCCCATCAAATCGGAAAAGACCTTCATTTGCTCTCCGTTGCTTTTATTGAATTCAGCAAATCCCTCACTGGAATCTTTTAAAATTTCTCTTGGGTTTTCCATGAAAACATCTCCTTTTGTAAAATTACAAATAATTTAATCTAACCTATTATGCTCAATAAAAAGTAAAATAATGTAACCTTATATGAAATGATTATTTATTTTCTTATTTTCCATACGGTTCCATTCTTTGAATCCAGTATATCTATATTCATGTCTTTAAGCTTATCTCTAATTTCATCAGCTTTAACCCAATCTTTATTATTTCTTGCTTCTTCTCTTTCAGCTATTAATTTATCTACTAAATTTACATCTATATCATCCAATTTATTATTATCAATTTTTAATAAATCCAATGAAAAGACAGTGTCAAAACTCTCTATTAATATTTCTTTCTCCCTGTTTGTAAGTTCAGTACTTTTTATAACTTGAAACAATACCGTAAATGCATTTGGTATATTTAAGTCATCGCCTATTTGTTCTTTAAACCTTGATTTATATTTATTTATTAACTCTTCGTCTTTTCTTTCATTTTCTTTTACACTTGAAACTATAGAGGCTATTTTATCTTTTAATTTATTATAAGAGGACTGTGCCTGTTTAAGGGCACTGTAGCTAAATATCAATTGTTTTCTATACCTTGATTGAAGACAAAAATACCTGTAGTCCAATGGAGAAAATCCCTGTTCCTGAATTTTTGACAGTGTCAAAAAACCTCCACTTGATTTAGACATTTTTCCTCCATTTATAACCAAAAATTCTCCGTGCATCCAGTAATTTACACATGTATGGCCCACAGCCGCCTCTGATTGAGCTATTTCGTTGGTATGATGCACTGGAATATGATCCACTCCACCGCAATGTACATCTATTGTATCCCCTAAATATTTTAATGACATAGCAGAACACTCTATGTGCCATCCAGGAAATCCCCTTCCCCAGGGTGAATCCCACTGCATTATCTGATTTTTGAATTTTGAATTGGTAAACCATAATACAAAATCCAGTGGATTTTTTTTATTCTCATCCACTTCCACTCTGCTTCCTGCTTCCAGCTCTTCCATGCTCAAATGTGCCAGCTTATTATAATTTTTAAACTTATCAATGGAATAGTAAACATTGCCATTGGCTATATAAGTATATCCCTTTTCTTCTAAGGTTTTAATTAAATTTATCATGTCCTGGATATGATCAGTTGCCTTACAAATCACATTAGGTCTTTTTATATTAAGCTTATTACAATCTTCAAAAAAAGCATCTTCGTAAAATTTAGCGATTTCCCATACAGTTTTATTTTCACGTTCTGCTCCTATTTGCATTTTATCTTCTCCTGTATCCGAATCTGACTGTAAATGACCTACATCTGTTACATTCATAACATGCTTTACTTTATAAGAATCATATTCAAAAGATTTTTTTAACAAATCTTCAAATATATAAGTTCTCAAATTTCCTATATGCGCATAATTATAAACTGTAGGACCACAAGTATAAATTCCAACTTTTCCTTTGTGCACAGGAATAAATTTTTCTTTTTTTCTACTCATAGTATTATAAATATAAAAATTCATACTTATCTCCCCTTATTACTGTAGCCTTTTAGTATTATATATATAAATATTACCACATTACATATAAATATTACCACAATTATAATATAATTCAACAATTTATTTTTTGACCATGTACTCTCTTATATAATTATCAAAATCCCAAAGATGTAAAAACCGCTGGGCGCTTTTATAACCTGATTCAAATAATTTTGCTCTCATATCTTTAGATATATTAAATTCTGTGGTCTTAACACCCAGGGTAGGTATAAATACTGTTCTCACTGCATACTTGTCTTTTACATAAACTTCTTCATTTTTATCAAGCATAGTTCCCATTATATCAAATAAATATGAAATGAAATCTCTTCTTTTAGATTCATTATGCTTTATATCTTTTTCTGTCAATTTAAAACCTATAGTAGGCCAGGCCGGAATATCCTTTGTATCAAATATCCATATTGGGAAATTGCTGAGTAATCCTCCATCAACTATATAACTGCATTTGTTTTCGTAATAAAGCTCTACCGGTTTAAAATATAGTGGAATGCTAATGCTCATTCTCACTGCTTCAGCTATCTTGAATTTCATAGGATTTATTCCATAATTGGCTAAATCATCCGGCAGTATAATCATGGATTTTTTTGTTATATCCGAAGCTATTATTTTAAGAGGTGACTCATTACCTGTACTTATATCTCCAAAAGTTATCTTGCCCTTTTTCAGCAAAAGTTCCTCTACGTATTTTTCTATGGCCTGAGAAGAATATATACCCTTGTCCTTAAAAAGTGAAATTGTTTTTTTAATCATAGAAATTTTCCAAAAATAGTTTTTTTTGAAAAATGTCTTTTCATCCAGATTCATCATTATATTTTTTAATTCTTCACCTCTATATCCAACAGCTAAAAGTGCAGCTATAATTGCTCCTGCAGAAGTTCCTGCAAATCTATTCCATTTATACCCCATTTTTTCAAAATAACATACCGCTCCTATAAGGCCTATACCTTTTATTCCTCCGCCTTCAAATACAGCATCTGCCCTCAATAAAATCACCTCAATATATAAATATGTAAACACATAAAATAGGACACTCAAAATTAAAATATTGAATAATTTTCATATAAGTGGGAAAAATAAATTTAAACTTAAAATACTATTTTTAAGGAGTGATTTTAAAATGCGAATTGAAATTTATTACAACGGTATAAAAAATGCAAATAATGCAATGAAAAAACTTAAAAATGCAGGCTTTAGAAATACGGCTGTAGATTTAAATGACAACTATATAGATTTATATAATTCAAATTCTGGTTTAGGATCCGGTATAAATTTTTCAAACATTATAAATTCCGAAGGATCTGTACGCAATTCATCTCAAAAGGTGCTTGATTCAGGCAGTCCCATGCTGGGTGGTTTTGGAAATTCAAGAGAAATTGAGGACACAAATTACAAAGTGATAATAAATTCTGACTTACTTGATTCTCAGAAGCTAAAAGAAATTATAAGGGAAACCGGCGGACAGATTAAAAATTCAATTCCAAATACAATAAATAATTCAAATTTACAGTAAAATCCTCCAGTAATAAGAATACTCTTTCCTAAATAAAGAACCCAGAAGAGAGCATTTTTACCTTTTATTTGTAACCCTCACAATTCTGCCCTATTGTAAACATGAATCGGTCTAAATTATGGCAAGACTAGAAACCGTATTGTGAACTTACCCCACCCACAAGGGGATGGGGCTTCCTGCTTCTTCGACCTCGCAACCTACTATCTCCACAGGCTTAATTCCGATAGTTCCTACCGTATTTATCTACAGGCTTACGCCACTGATATTTTTAGTTCTTTCAATCCTTGCTTTAGAATATTTTTACTTGCATTGGTATCCCTATCGTGTTTGCTATCGCATTTAGGACATATCCATTCCCTTATGTTTAAGTCCTTTACTTCTGCATTTTGATAGCCACATACCGAACATAATTGACTTGAAGGGTAGAAAGTATCTATTTTATGTACAGTTCTACCATACCATTCAGCCTTATATTCAAGTAGTCTTGTGAACTCCGACCAACTGCAATCACCTATTCTTTGTGCTAACTTTTCATCCTTCATCATGTTTTTTACATTCAAATCTTCAAGAATTATAATTTGATTTTCTTTTATAAGTTTCAAAGATTCCTTATGCAAAAAATCTGCTCTTTGATTGGCAATTTTCTCATGGATTTTTGCAAGTTTAACCCTTGCTTTATGATAATTCTTACTTCCTTTAGTTTTACTGCTTAATCTTCTTTGAACCTTAATCAAATTCTCATAAGACTTTTGAAGATATTTAGGATTTTCTATAGTTTCCTCATTGGACATAGCACAAAATGACTTTATACCTACATCAATGCCTATTGCATTAGAATTTTGAGGTAGTTTTTCACTTTCAATATTGGTGCAACAAATGGAAACAAAGCACTTATTCGAAGGGGTTCTACTTACCGTAACATTAAGTATTTTACCTTGAATTTCTCTATGTTTTTTAAACTCTATCCAACCAATTTTAGGTAGTTTAATTTTATTGCCTTCAATTTTGATGTTATCATTAACCATTTGAGTTCTATAACTTTGATTATGATTATGTTTACTCTTGAATTTAGGGAAGCCACTACCCTTAAAGAAATTCTTATATGCTTTATCCAAATCTCTCAAACTCTGTTGAAGTGATATTGCGTCTATTTCTTTAAGCCATTCATGTTGACTTTTAAGGCTTTTCATATCGTTGGCACACTCAACATAAGACATGGATTTCCCTTCACTTTTGTATAAGTCTATCTTCTTTTCAAGATAGTGATTATATACAAATCTACAAGAGCCAAAAGTCTTACTTAATATTATTTCTTGTTCTTTAGTTGGTACTAATCTAAACTTGAAAGCCTTTTCCACAATATCACTTCGTTTCTCATATAGTTCATGTAGTTATTATACAACATCATTGAAGCAGCGTCAACTATATGGTATAGTTTATATGAGGTGATAGCATGGCAAGAAAAAGCATTAATACAACTTTAGATGTTGATTTATATTCTAAAATTCAAATCCTTGCTCTTAAAGTAAGTGCTGAAAAACAAACTAAAATCAATGCTAATGACTTAATTGAGGAAGGAATGAAACTTATAATTGACAAGTACGAAGGTACTGAAAACAAAGCATAGCATTTACAATATTAATTACCACATTGTCTTTTGTCCTAAATATCGTCATAGCATTTTTAAGAATACTTTAGAGCAAGAACTCAAAAAAGTTTTTCAAATGATTTGCTTCAACTATGGTTATGAGTTATTAGAAATGGGAATAATGCCTGACCATTGTCATTTATTTATTTCTACACCTCCAACCATTGCACCAGTAGACATTGTTAAGACTTTGAAAAGTGTATCTGCACTGTATATTTTTAGAACCTTTCCAAATCTGAAACGACAAAGGTTTTGGGGTAGTGGATTATGGAGCAAAGGTTATTAGGTTGGTACAGCAGGTTCGGTATCGACTGAAACAATTCAAAGGTACATTCAAAATCAGAAGTTAGTGTAATGTTAAGTTAAGGGAGTATTGAACTCCCCTAACTTAAAGCCCTTACATCCTCGACCACAAGGGTACGAGGTTTTACAGGCTAATTTATAAAAAGCAATTATAAATACACAAACCCCAAAAGGTAATTATGCCTCTTTGGAGTTTATGTAAAAGCAGCCTAGGCTCTGCATCTGATTAAGTTTTGATTCATCACAAGGAATGTCTTTCAGATTCTTGTAATTACAAGTGCAGCAGCTCCTATAACACCTGCATATGTGCCTAATTCCGCCTGAAGTATTTTAGTATTTTCACTTATTGTTCTAAAACACCTTTTTTTTACCACTTCATTTACCTTCTGAATAACTATGCTGCCTCCTTTGGAAACACCGCCACCTATTACTACCACGTCTGGATCAAAACAATTCATTACATTGGCCACACATATACCCAAATAATTTAAGGCTGTATCCAATATTCTTCCAGCTGTATCATCTCCTAAAGCTGCTTCTTTAAAAACTTCTTTTGAAGTTACATTTTCATATTTGGAAAGGGATGTAACTTCTCCTCTATTTACAGCCTTTTTTGCTTCTCTCTCAATAGCAGTGCCTGATGCCAAAACTTCCGCGCATCCACAATTACCGCAATTGCACAGGGGACCGTCTTTTTCCAAAGTCATATGGCCTATCTCCAGTGCATTTTGGGTACTTCCCCTGTATATGTTTCCATTTAACACAGCTCCTCCTCCTATTCCCGTGGAAACCGTTATAAATATCATGTTTCTGCTTCCTCTGCCTGCGCCAAACATATACTCTCCCAGCGCAGCAGCATTGGCATCATTATCCAGATAAACAGGAATATTGAATTTATTCTTCAGTGGAGTTATAATATTGAAATTTTTAAAAGGCAGATTGGGAGCACAGATTATCTCACCTTTAGATATATCAAGGGGTCCTGGAGAACCGACACCAATTCCTTTTATCTCCTTATTATTCAATCTGCATTTTTGAACTAATTCTTCTATAAGCGTTATCATGTTATTTAATATAAACGTTTTTCCCATCCACACTTTAGTGGGCAGAGTTTGCTCATATATTATTTTTCCACTTAAATTTACCACCGCGGCACAGGTCTTTGTACCGCCCAAATCCACTCCAACTACAAACTCTTCTTTCAAGTCAATACCCCCTAAATCAACTATAAAACAACTCCATGGCTTATTTAAAATCCCTTGCAGCCTTAACCATAGTCTTTATATTTACAAGTGGAGTCCTGGGACCTATTCCACAGGCAGGTGACAGTATATCCACTCCTGATTCCATACAGTTAAAACACATCTTTCTAATATCTTCCGGTTTGGCATTTTCCAAGGAAAATGTGCTTACATTACCCATTATAACTTTATTTTTAACATTTTTGCATACTTGCTTTACACTGGTAATAGAATCAAAACTTATGACATTACTGTGAAGGTCATTTAATTCTGAATATATACTTCTCAATCTCCCGCATATATGTATTATGATTCCATAATCAGTATATTTTTTCAGAGAATCCACGATTTTATTTAAATAGGGAAGCATAAAATTTCTGAAATTTCCGGGACCCATTATTTCCCCGGTACCACTGGGATCCGATATGGTAAGTAAATCAGCTCCGGCATCCAGCTGAGCTTTTCCGAACTCTATAAGATTATCCGTAACAAATTCCATAAATTTATGTGCCTCGTCTTTTTTCCTTATGAGATCCTTATAAAATATCTCCGGTTCCATTAGAGAAGAAGCAGTACTTACAGGTCCTGTTAAATTTGCCATAATAGGTACAGGTAATTTTTTTTCTTTTAAAATTTTTATGGCTTCTAAAACCACTTTAACTCTTCCTGTATTCATATTCATATTTTTTAACTTTGTCCAATTGTTCACAGAATCTATTACATATTTAGTAACTCTGGGTTCATTTATCCTGCTGCCCAGGGAAACTTCTGCACCCATAGCTTCTGCCTCTACAGTCATACAAAATGGTACTCCAACGTTTTCAAAACCTCCATATTTATAAATTCCCGCTGCAAGTTCTGCCATGATTTTTTTATCCATATGTGCCTTTGGCCAGCTATATCCTGTTAAATCCATAATCTCACTTATTACCATATTCATCATTCCACCAGGACATATACAAGGTGGTCTGTCAACTTTACACTTTTTTAAAACTAACTTAAGCCGCTCTTTTGGAGTCAACATATAAAAAACCACCTACTTTACTTTCATTTTTTCAAGTTTCCCTGTATTTACTGGATAACCTATTTCTCTTACAGTATCCATCATGGTCTGTATATTTTCAAAAGGTGTTTCCACCGGAAGACTGCACCCGGACATGACCACATAACCCTTAGGAGTATTATAACCTTCTTTTACAGCTTCTATAACTGCATTCCTTATATCCTTTTTAGTGCCTGCATACATTATACCTGAAGGATCCACATTCCCAAGTATTTTCACCTTATCTCCAATAGTCCTGCTGCACTCTTCAAGGCTTACCACATTATCCATGCTGAAACCCGTGACCCCATCTTCTGCCATACTGCCCACATCCCCCCATATCTTTTTTGTGTTTCCACATATATGAAGCGTACACCCCGAACCCTTTGATTTTATAAATCTAACAAGTTCCCTCAGATATGGAACACAAAACTCTCTGAAATGTTTTGGATTTACTACTGTACAGGAAGCCAGAGGCTCCGATATAGTCGGTGTAAGACCATTTTCTATAATAACTTTTGTATACTCTATACAATTTTCAAGAGATATTCTGCATAATTTATGAACTGCGTCAGGATTTTTCAATAAGAGTCTCGTCATCTTGTCCACTCCTATTAAAAAGAAAGCATTTGAGAAAGGTCCCACTATCCCCCCTGAACAAGGTACTTCTTTACCAATAGCCTCCACCAAATACTTCATGGCTTCTATAAAAACAGGAAGTCTGCCATCTTTATATGGATTTGCCACTTTGAGTTTGTCTATATCTTCAACATCGTTTAAAGCCGGTTTTAACAAGTCTGCCGTATTATCTTCCGGAAGCACTAGTTCTGCTCCCATAGCCTCAGCCCAGACATACAGATCAGTAAATACTCTCACACCATCCATGCCAAACTTCCTATAAGCCGCTATCTGGGCTTCAGCTATAGCTTTCCCGCTGGTATTAAAGTCGGATATTTTACAACCATATATACGGGCAACTCCATTTGCTATATTTGGATTACAGGGCAATCTATCAACATCTTTTCCCTTTGCTAAAGCCAATGCTCTCTCCATAGGAGTCATTTTATCTTTCATCAGTAACACCACCTTTTGACAAAAGAGATTTTGACATAAATAATTTCTTTGCCGTCTTAGCAGCTTTAGACGCATCTGTAGTATATATATCTGCTCCTATTTTATCTGCAAAGCTTTGTGAAATAGGTCCGCCGCCTACCATTACCTTTACTTTATCTTTTATTCCCTCTTCTTTTAATAATTTTACAACTTCTGCCATGCCATCCATAGTAGTAGTCATAAGAGTAGATAATGCTATTATATCCGCTTCAACTTCTTTTGCTTTGTTTACAAAGTCTGCTGGTGGTACATCCCTGCCTAAATCTATAACTTCAAAGCCTTCAGTTTCCATCATTATTTTTACCAGATTCTTACCTATATCATGGGTATCTCCCTCTACAACACCTATTACAACTCTATGTTTATTATTTTCTTCATTCTTATCAAGATATGGTTTTAATATGTCAAGACCTGCATACATAGCATCTGAACACATCAGAAGTTCTGGTATATAGTATTCTTCCTGCTCATATAAAATCCCTGCTCTATTCATACCATCAGCCAATCCCTTATCTATGGCATCATAGACCCTTAATCCATTTTGTACCCATTTATTAGCTGCCTTTACTGTATTCTCTTCTTCCATATCCACTATGGAATCCGACAATTTCTTTATTAACTCCTCTTTAATACTCATTCATATCCTCTCCCTTAAATTTATAAATTTATCTTCCAAATTACAGGCGTTTTCATTTTAGACGAAGTTTTCCTCATGCAATTATGACCTACTATTTTCACATCCTTTCTATTTTCTATTATGTAATTCAGTGCTTCTCCATAGGTAACTCCTCTTTCCACTTCAATGGGCTTAGAAGTTATAAGCCCCCCCTTATCCATGGAACTCGAAGTTATTCCGCAAAAGTGTACAATGGCATCCTGCAACTTGGGATATAATTTTTTCAGGACTTCATAACTGTATCTGCCGCTGTAATTTTTATATATTCTAGGTCCAAGTATATCCAAAGTTCCTGCCGAATCTCCAAAAGAAATTATCTTTGCTCCATTTTCAATTCCAGCTTCTGCAAAAGATACTATGCTGTCTATAATCACTTCCATAAAATCATCTACACTAGCTTTGTCCTTTCTAATAGCTTTATAAAATATCCTTGGATCCATCAGTGAACTCATTACAGTAAACGGTCCCTGAACAGCCAATACAGTTTGTTCTCCACTGCTGCTTAAAATATTGACAGCCTTTAATACCTGGTTAATTCTGCCTTCACTCAAATCAATAGGTTTTATCTTTTTAAAATTTTCTATATTTTTAACCACATAATTTGAAACTCTGGGTCCCATTGCCCTGTCACCCATTTTTATATCTGCCCCAAGTGCTTCTGCTTCTACGGTCATACAAAAAGGTACCATACATACCATATCTTTATTATATATTCTTATGGCCCGTGCAAGCCTTGCCATACTTTCTCCATGGTAATGTACCTGTGGAAAGCTGACACCAGTATCCAACACCACTTGTTCAGGTATTTCCTCATCATTGTCAGTTACACATTTAAAATCAATGGTATATTCCATTTAATTACCTCCCTTAAAAATTCAGCGCTCTTATAAAGTAATCCTGAAAATCATCCTTTAAAGAAAGTTCTACTATCTTTATGTTTTTTCTTATTTTCTCCATTTCCTGAAGCTTATCTTTATTTACAAGAGCCATCCTGGCTCCTTCTACAGAAGAATTTCCCACAAAACTTATTTTCCCATTAAACTCCCTTGGAATAAGGCCTATTTTTTTTATGCTTTCCGCATTGATATGGTATCCAAAAGCACCTGCTATAACTATTTCCTGTATATCTTTGACATTCATATCTATTTCTTTCAAAAGCATTTGCATACCTGAACATATAGCTCCCTTGGCCAATTGAATCTGTCTTATATCCCTCTGCGATACGAATACCTTATCCGTTATATAAAATCTTTTTTCCGCCAATCTGTTACTGATTTTGTCTGGAAATCCTTTACTGAACCTGCCGGTCTTAGTTATTATACCGTTTTCCAGAAAAGCTGCTGCAATATCCAATAATGCACTGCCGCAGATTCCCACTGCCTCTTTATTTCCTATAGTAGTATAGTCCAATTCATAATTTTCATCTATGTCAAAACTATCTATAGCTCCTTCTTCTGCCCTCATTCCACAGTCAATATTCATTCCTTCAAGTGCTGGACCTGCTGCAGTAGAACAAGCAGCCATTTTTTCATTGCATATGGCAACTATTTCTCCATTAGTACCTATGTCTATAAATAAAGAAGGATAAGATCTTTTGTGAAAATCCACAGCTACAATCCCCGAAATTATATCAGCCCCTATATAAGATGAAGCCGAGGGAAGAATTGTAACCATACCCTGTCTATTTATATGTATTCCCAGTTCTTCCGCCCTTAAATTCAATTCATTTAGAAATATGGCTCTATAGGGAAATACAGCTATAGAATCTGCCTTTACTCCTAAAAATAAATGCAGCATAGTGGTATTAGCTGCTATGGAAATCCCGTAAATATCCTGTCTTTGATAATTTTTTCGTATTAGTTCTTCAATCATATAGTCTATTTTTTCCCTTATACATCTACTTAAAGTTTCACTGCCATCTTCATTTTCCATGGAATAAGTTATCCTTGAAATTACATCTCCTCCATATTTAATCTGGGGGTTTAAACCTGAAACCCTTTCTAATACTTCTCCACTTTTTAAATCTACAAGATAGGAGGATATTCCAGTTGTTCCTATGTCCACTGCAACTCCCAGCATATTTTCTATATGCTCATCTACATCTATGAGAGTTTTATTAAATAATATTCCCTGAACTTTTTTCAATTTGTGGTTTTCCAACAACCCCATTTTTTTCAGTACATTTAAGTTTTCCACCTTGTAATTTATATTAGAACCTGTTGAATTATCCTTAAATAATTCTAATTTTTCAAAACCACTTTTAACTTCTACATTTTTGCAATATCCCCTATTTACAGTTTTTAAATCATTTTCTTTTTGAGTGAACTCTATACTTGCATCACCCTGTACCCTGGCTATACAGGACAATCTAATATTTTCTTCTGTCAGCTTACATTCTTCTGCAGTTTTAGGACTTAGTTCCCCAAATGCCCTGACTTTGCATTTCCCGCACTTTCCAGAACCAGCACAGGGAGTCTCTATGCTAAATCCCGCTTTTCTTATGCAATCTACAAGTTTTGTACCTTTTTTTACATGAATTTTTATATTCTTATCTAAAAAAGTAATACAGCACATTTTATCTTCTCCTTTAAGCTATATAAATAAATCAGGAAAAACTTATTGTTTTTCTTTAATTTTTTTAACTTACAGTATCAATTGTATCACAGCATAATTCTTTAACTAATCTGTATTTCTTATATTTTAATACTTACCTATAATAAAAAAATATAAAGATGAGAATTTAAGGTTTTTTAATTCTCATCTTTATATATGTTAAGCTGTTATATTGCTGCTGATATTCATATTGTCACTGTTTTTCTTAATATACTCATAATACTTTTTACCTTTTTCTTTATCATATTTATGCTCCCAGTTGGAAACAAATATGCTGGCAAGAGAATTTCCCACCACATTTACTACCGTCCTTGCCATATCCAGAAGACGATCAATTCCAGCTATGAAAGCAAGTCCTTCTATTGGAAGGCCTACGGCACCTAATGTGGCAAGCAGCACTACAAAGGAAGCCCCTGGAACACCTGCTATTCCTTTTGAAGTTATCATAAGTACCACTATCAAGCTTATTTGAGCTCCAATGGATAGATGTACTCCATATAATTGTGCTATAAATATGGCAGCAATGGATTCATAAAGAGTTGAACCATCCAGATTGAAAGTATATCCTGTAGGAACTACAAAAGATACAATTGAATTCGGGCACCCGTATTTCTCCATTTTCTCCATTATTCTCGGAAGTACTGTTTCCGAACTAGCTGTACTAAAAGCAAGCAAAATCTCATCCTTCAATATTCTTATTATTTTAAATACACTATTGCCTACAATCTTTGCTGCTATTCCCATAAATATCAGTATAAATAGAATCATAGCCGTATAAACCAATATCATTAATTTCCCCAGAGGTACAAGAGATTTAAGACCGAAATTGCACACAGTTACTCCAATAAGTGCAAATACTCCAATAGGTGCAGTTTTCATAATGGTATTTGTTACCCAGAACATTGTTTCAGCTGTACCCTGAAATAATTTCAATAAAGGTTTCCCTTTCTCTCCAACAGCTGCAATTCCAAGTCCGAACATAACGGAAAAAAATATAATAGGAAGCATATCCCCCTTACTTAAAGATTCTGCAATATTATTTGGAACTATATTAATTAAAGTATCTATAAATCCTTTATTGCTGGCTTCTTTTGCAGTGTTTACATAACTGCTGATACTGGTCTTTGAAAGTGTACTCATGTCAACACCTGTACCCGGATGAAATACATTTGCAAATACAACTCCCACAATAAGGGCAATAGTAGTCATTATTTCAAAATATACTATCGTCTTCAGTGCCAGAATACCTATTTTCTTCATGTCCCCAACTCCGGCAACACCTATTATAAGGCATGAAACCACAATTGGTATAACTATCATCTTGATCAATCGTATAAAAATAGTTCCAAAGGGCTGCAAAATCTTACTTACAGTTGGATTACCATAAAACACAGCCCCTACCACAACTCCAAGTACAAGTCCTATGAGAATTTGAGTAGCCAGTCCACCCTTAAGCTTCTTTTTCATTTTATTCCCTCCCATATTATTAATAAAATCAACATACATAAAAACATATAAAAAGCTTTGAAAACATCTGCTCATTTCAAATATATCTTATATGCTGGTATATAAAAAACTACATTATTATACCTCAGTATACAAAAGTTTTTTTAATTTTATAATTAATGAATACATGATTTTTTTATGCTTCATATTTTTCAAAAACATAATTATGCTTTTATGGTATAATGTTTATGTTTTAGGAACTGCGTTAAAGAGGTGAATATTTACTTGAAAAACATTTCAAATTTGAAAGATGATTTATTTATTTTAGTACTGATGGTAATTTCAATACCATTAATAAGTGAATTAAAATTTTATCCATTTCATAATACTTTTCGTGTCAGTTTCAGCTCTGCCATGTTTTTATTTCTCCTGCTGTGGGTAAAAAAGATACCTCTAATCTTATACGGAATTGTAGTTGGTACCTCTACTGTTGCCTTTAGAATTGCACTTGATTATATATCGCAAAGCGGATTTAAGTTTTTCAATGAATTTTTATTAAATTTCCCGGCTTTTTTCTACTATCTGGTATTTTCATTCTTATTATGCATTACAAAAGTAAACAGTTTTCATAACAGGCCACTTTTAATAGGCATAATAGCTACTGTTATAGATATAATTTCCTCCACCACGGAACTGACAATAAGATTTTTTCTACTTGGAGATTTAATTTCAATTTACACCCTGGGATTAGTTTGCATTATTGCTATTACACGAAGCTTTTTTGTACTTGGATTTTTCAATATAATAAAATTAAATGGAGTTAGAACTTTTGCCAAGCAAAAAGAGGAACAAAACAGATATATGTTTTTACTTATTTCAAACTTATATGCTGAGTCTGTTCAATTAAAAAAATCACTGACCTATGCTGAAAATATCACAAGAAATTGCTATAATTTATATGAAGGGCTTCAAAATAATCATTCTAAATTTGACTCTCAAAAATTGGCACAAGAATTATTGGAGATTGCAGGGCAGGTGCATGAAATAAAAAAGGACAACCAGAGGATATATGCAGGCCTCTCTAAAATGATTTTATCTGAAAACTCCAAAGACTATATGAATGTAAATGAAATTGTCAACATAATAGTTGAAACAAATAGAAAATATTCTATATCCCTCGGAAAAGAAATTAAATTTTTTACAGATATATCCCCGGGTATACCTGAACTTCACAGCTATACTGTAATGTCACTTATAAACAACTTAGTATCAAATTCTGTAGAATCCATAGGGAAAATGGGTATTATAAAAATTTATATAAATAAAAAATACAATTTAATTGTGTTTCAAATAGAGGATACTGGTACTGGAATACCGGAAAAAAAGAGAGAACTTATTTTCAAGCCGGGCTATACGACAAAATACAATGAATTTGGAGAACCTTCTACAGGTATAGGTCTTTCTTATGTAAAAGAAGTAGCCACAAATTTAAAGGGCAAAATTTTTTTTAACAATACAACTAATTGCAGTGGAACCATTTTCACTATTGAAATTCCCGTTGAAAGCTTAATAAAAAAGGGGTGATCATATGAATTTTTTTATTGTAGACGATGATGAAGCTATTCGTTCAATGCTATGGGAAATTATTGAAGATAACAATTTGGGAGAGGTAGTAGGTGAAGCAGTAAATGGCTCTTTGATATGCAGTGATTTTCTACTCACTAAAAATGTAGATATACTTGTAATTGATCTTTTAATGCCCATTAAAGATGGTCTTCAAACTATAAGCGAACTGGATTCCTCCTTTAAAGGCAAATCAATAATGATTTCTCAAGTAGAAAATAAGGAAATGATAGGTAAGGCCTATTCGCTGGGAGTTCAATATTATATTACCAAACCTTTAAATAAACTGGAAGTTATTGAAGTTATAAAAAGGGTCATTTCTCGCATAAAACTTGAAAAATCTATAAATTATATTGAAGATACCATAAATTTTTTAAAAGTAGATAATCTAAAACATAAAACTATAATAAATAGAAACATTTTAGAATACAGCGAATTTATCTTAAGTGATCTAGGTATAATTGGCGAAAGCGGCAGCAAGGATTTACTTTCCATTGTGAAATATATACATACCCATGAAGGTGACACGCCGTCGGGAAAGAATTTTCCTCCCCTTAAAGAATTATTTACTTGTATTGCAGAGGAAAAACTAGGTAAAGAAGCTGATTCCATGAATATAAAAAAAGAGGTTAAAGCTTCCGAGCAAAGAATCAGGAGAACCGTTATGCAGTCGTTAAATTACATAGCTTCTCTTGGTCTCACTGATTATTCCAATCCTAAATTTGAAAAATATGCTGCGGAATTTTTTGATTTTACTGAAATTAGGAAAAGAATGCTTGAGCTTCAAAACAGCATTCCTTCAAATACCACTATTCACATAAATGTTAAGAAATTTATAAAAGTCTTGTATTTAGAATCTCAAAAACACCTTAAATTCAATTCAATATAAAAAAGCACCAAATTAATTTTAGTGCTTTTTTATATTGAAATTTTATTTTAATACATACTGTTAATGCTTGGAGTAATTAGCAGATTTACTGCAGCCAGAGCAACCGCAGCTGCAGCCTCCTCCTTTTCTATGGGACTTGTAAGTCCTGTATCCGGAAAATGCTACAATGCCAAATATAACTGCCGAAACTAAAAATGTCGCCATATTATACCACCTCTTTTTCCTTTATAGAATTACCAATTTCATCAGTAATCTCTTTAGCCTTATAAGGTTTCTTAAACAACATATAGATCAATCCAAGAATTAAGAGAATAGCCACAGCTGTACCAACTCCAAATCCACTACCTGTAAACAATGAACCAATTTGAAATACAATCAACGCTATAATATAAGCAAATACACACTGATAACCTACAGAAAACAACGTCCATTTTGCTGAACCCATTTCATTACGAACTGCACCAATGGCAGCAAAGCAAGGAGCACACAGTAAATTGAAAAGTAAAAATGAATATGCAGAAAGCAGAGTAAATGATGATTGAAGGTTTCCCCACATCTGGGCACCATCTTCAGCAACTTCAGAGAATCCATAAAGTATACCAAAAGTTCCTACTACATTTTCTTTTGCAATCAGTCCACTTATGGAAGCTACTGCAGCCTTCCAATTGTCCCATCCCAGCGGAGCAAATATAGGTGCAATTACATTTCCAATACCTGCAAGAATTGATTTTTCTATATCAACCATCTGCAGCCTCCAGTTAAAGGAACTTAAGAACCATATTGCTACAGTGGCAAGAAGTATTACCGTTCCTGCCTTTTTCATAAAAGCTTTGGAACGCTCCCACATGTGGATTAGAACACCTTTGGCACCTGGCACATGATATGGCGGAAGTTCCATTATAAAAGGAGCTGGATCTCCTGCAAAAAGTTTTGTTTTTTTGAGAATAATACCTGAAATAACAATTGCTGCAATTCCAACAAAATATGCAGATGTAGCAACCCAAGGAGCTCCATTGAACAATGCTCCTGTAATTAAGGCAATAATAGGTAACTTTGCGCTGCAAGGGATAAAAGTAGTTACAATAATAGTCATTCTTCGATCACTTTCATTTTCAATTGTCCTGCTTGCCATAATGCCAGGTACACCGCAACCCGTTCCAATAAGAATTGGAATAAAGGACTTGCCTGACAACCCGAATCTTCTAAAAAATCTATCCATGATAAAAGCAATACGTGCCATATAACCACAGTCTTCTAATATGGCAAGACATAAAAACAACACCATCATCTGAGGCACAAATCCAAGCACAGCACCTACGCCGGCAACAATACCATCTAAAATAAAGGAATTCAGCCAAGCAGCAGTACCAAGACTATTTAAAATCCACTGAACATTGTTTGGTACAAAATCACCAAACAGATTGTCATTTACCCAATCCGTCATCCATCCTCCTACCGTTGAAATGGAAAGATAATAAACCAAAAACATAATTGCAACGAAAATAGGTAGGGCCAGAACACGATTGGTTACAATCCTGTCAATTCTGTCAGACATTTTTATTTTAGTCTTATTTTTTCTGTACAAGACTCTCTTTATAACCTTGTTTATATAAGCATAACGCTCATTTGTGATAATACTTTCGCTGTCATCGTCAAACTTTTTTTCACAACCTGCAATTACATCCTCAATCTGTCTTTTTACATTTTCATCAAGAGATACCTGCTCTAAAACTTTCTTATCTCTTTCAAATAATTTTATGGAAAGCCAACGAGGATTTAAGTTATTTACCTTATCCTTGACAATACCTTCAATTTGTGCCAGGGATTTCTCTACATATTCCGAGAAGATATGAGATGAAGTATTTAGAGTTTTGGATTTAGCAAGCTCTATGGCTTTTTGCGCCACCTCTTTGGAGCCAATACCTTTCAATGCAGATGTTTCAACAACTTCACAGCCAAGGTCTTCTCCCAGCTTTTTTATATCTATGGTATCGCCGTTTTTACGAACCATATCAATCATATTCAAAGCCATTACAACAGGTACTCCGATTTCTGTAAGCTGTGTAGTCAAATATAAGTTTCTTTCAATATTGGTGCCATCCACAATATTTATAATTGAATCAGGCTTTTCATTAATCAGATAATTTCTTGAAACCACTTCTTCCAGCGTATAAGGTGAAAGAGAATAGATACCGGGTAAATCCTGTATAACTACATCCTTATGACCCTTTAGCTTACCTTCCTTTTTTTCTACTGTAACACCTGGCCAGTTGCCCACATACTGTGAACTTCCTGTCAAATCATTAAACATGGTTGTCTTACCACTGTTTGGATTACCGGCAAGAGCAATTTTAATTGACATTTACATCCCTCCTAATTGACGTCAATTATTTAAAATCTACAATTCAATAAATCTCAATTCAGCTGATTTCCACTATTGTAGCTTCTTCTTTACGCAAGCTGAGCTCATATCCTCTTACCTTAATTTCCACAGGATCTCCAAGTGGAGCTACCTTACGTATAAAAACTTCTGTTCCCTTGGTCAAACCCATGTCCATAAATCTTCGTTTAACAGCACCTTTTCCATGAACCTTAATAATGGTAACTGTTTCACCACACTTAGTATCCTTTAATGTTTTCATATCATTATCTCCCTTCATTTATGCAGATGAAAAATTACATTATACTATAATCTTGTTTGCCATTGACTTGCTTAAAGCAATGCGGGCATCTTTTACATTTACAATCAGATTTCCAGTTATATCAGCAACTACGGTTATATTCTCCCCCAGGACAAATCCTAGGTGCTCAAGATGGCGGCGGGTATCATCACTGCCTACAATATTTTTAATACTGCTTGTATCTCCTACCTTTATCATTGTTATTGGCACAATATTTCCCCCTTCACTAATTATATGTAGGTTATATTTTAATTGAATATCATTAACACAAGATAATGATATTCAATATCATTTATAATATGTGTTAATTATAATATACAAAGTTATTTTTGTAAATATTTTTTTAAAAGTACTAGTATCATATTAATTCTAATTCTATATGTGTGGTTTAAACCAATACAATGAGCCGTCAGATGAATGACAGCTCATTGTATCAATTTCTCCTATATACGGATTTTTTTACCAATAAAATATATTTTAAATATTATAAACACCACCAAAAAAATCAACTCTATGAAAATACCAATTGTTTTCATAGAGTTGGCAAAATATGTGGCTGCTAAAAATAACCCTGATATCATCAAATAGTCTGCAAAAAATAAAATCAGGACCTAAAATATCAAGTCCTGATTAACTGCTCTATTTTTACTTAGAAAGCACTACTTTTTAGGAGCCAAAATCATAAACATATTATTACCTTCCAGTCTAGGTGCTCTTTCTACAGATACATCTTCTCCAACCTTACTTAAAAATACATTTAAGACACTTCTGCCTAAATTTGTATAGTTGTTTTGTCTTCCTCTAAACCTTATAGAAACTTTTACTTTGTCGCCTTTATCTAAAAATTTTCTGGCATTAGTAGCTTTAATCTCTATATCGTTTGACTCGATAGTAGCACTTAACCTAATTTCTTTCATTTCAACAATTTTTTGATTTTTTCTGGCCATTTTAGCTTTTTTAGATTGTTCATAGAGAAACTTACTGTAATTCATTATTTTACACACCGGAGGTTTAGCCTGGGGTGAAACCATTACTAAATCCATACCCTTTTCTCTTGCCATCTCCAAGGCTTCCCTGGTTTTTAAAATGGTACTCTCATTTTGCCCCACTAATCTAACTTTCTCTACCCTAATCTGTTCATTTAAATTATTATTTTTATTAATAATATACACCTCCACAATTAAAATCATCTATTTATTATTATATCCAAGGATTTCCCCTTCTGCAACTACAAAATACAGTTCTTTCCCAAAATACCCTCATAATTTTTATAAAATTTTAGTAATGCAAAATATATTAAATGCTATTATAATAGTATTTAACAGGCTTAAGACCTATCTTAACTTTGAAGGAGGCATATTTATGAAGGAAAACAACAATTTAATCCAAATTCCCAAAGGAAAAAGTTTTTATAAAAAGTTAATGGCATTTATAGGCCCTGCATATCTGGTAAGCGTAGGTTATATGGATCCCGGCAACTGGGCTACGGATATTGCGGGAGGAAGCAAATTTGGATATAAACTCATATGGGTAATACTAATGTCCAATATAATGGCAATTTTTTTTCAAACTCTCTGTGCAAGACTCGGCATTATAACAGGTAAGGATTTAGCCCAGGCATGCAGGAGTCACTACAATAAAACTGTAAATTACATACTGTGGATTTTATGTGAAATTGCAATTATCGCCACAGATATTGCGGAAGTTTTAGGTACGGCCATAGGCTTAAATCTAATATTTAATCTTCCTCTTATATACGGTGTAATTATAACCGGATTTGACACACTGCTTCTGCTGCTTCTTGATAAACTTGGTATTAGAAAAATGGAAGCTTTTATAATCGGGTTAATTGCCATAATCGGCATAAGTTTTTTTATGGAAATAATCATATCAAAACCGGACTATCATGGAATAGCCTTAGGCTTTATCCCAACCCTTCCAAATAAAGATGCACTCTTTGTAGCCATAGGCATAATAGGTGCTACTATAATGCCTCACAATCTCTACCTCCACTCTTCCATTGTACAGACGAGAAATATTGAGAGAACAGAGGATGGTTTGAAACAAGCCGTCAAATTCAATAACATAGATTCACTAGTAGCCTTAAACCTGGCTTTTCTTGTAAATGCCGCAATACTTATATTAGCTGCTTCAGTATTTCATAAAAGCGGTAACTATGGCGTGGACGATATTCTAAAAGCACACAAACTTTTAGAACCTATTTTGGGAAATACTCTGGCCCCTATTTTATTTGGTGTGGCTCTAATTGCCGCCGGACAATCTTCAACTATAACGGGTACTTATGCAGGACAAATTGTAATGGAAGGTTTCATACATCTTAGAGTTCAGCCCTGGGTAAGAAGGCTTATTACAAGAATACTTGCAATAATTCCCTCAATTTTAACTATACTATACTTTGGTGATTCAGCTACCGGGGAACTTCTTATACTAAGCCAGGTCGTATTAAGTCTTCAGCTGGCTTTTGCCCTGGTTCCCCTTATACATTTCGTCAGCAGTAAAGATTTAATGAAGAATTTTGTAATATCCAGAAAAGCACAAATACTGGCATGGATTTTATCTATTTTAATAATATATCTAAATGTAAAACTGGTTATTGAAACCCTGGGAGAATGGATGTCCAATGGCAGTTTAAAATCCATTGAATATCTGCCTATAACAATTTGTATATTACTTGGTATTTTACTTATCTATATAATATTGGAACCTATAATCCATGGCACAGGAAACAGAAATGTAATTGACATTCACGGTGATATACTCTTTCCTGAAATAAATAAAATTAAACCTTACACCAAAATTGCACTGGCTCTGGATTTTAGTAAAAATGACAAAGACATATTATCCCATGCCGTAAATTTTTGCAGTAAAGACAGTAATCTGATCTTAATCCATATAGTAGAAAGCGTAAGTGCCAACATCTATGGCACAAAAGCAAACGATATTGAAAGTAAACAGGACATTGAAAGACTTAATATCTATGTTAAAAAATTAAAATCACTGGGTTTTGAAAATGTTATATCAGAAATAGGATATGGCAAGGCAGAAAAATCTCTAGCTGAAATTGTAAAAAAACATTCTGCAGATTTGCTTATATTCGGCACCCATGGTCATCATGGCATATCTGATATACTATTCGGTACAATAACAGATAAAGTAAAACATAAGTTGTCCATTCCTATTTTAATTGCAAAATGAAGATAATTTTTTATAAAATATTCCTGAAATAAAAGTAACTATGGGTAATATGTAACAGAGAAATGCATAAGGTGAATACTTAATTGAAGATATTCCTGTAAGTGCCAGAATAAACAGGGAATTTCCATTCCAGGGTATAAGCGGAGCTATAATAATTCCAGTATCGGATATGGTTCTTGCCAGGACATGGTTTGGAACCTTCAATTTTTCATATTTATTTCTTAATAATTCTCCCGGCATTATTACCCCTACACTTTGATCACATAATACGGTCAGCATTCCACTTATAATTCCGGTTTTTACAACAAGCTCTCCCGGATCCTTAACATTGGCAATTATTTTATCTACTATTGGGTTTATAAAACCCGTACCTTTGAATATACTGCTCAAAGCAATGGCCATCATTATTATGAAAAGTATGCCAATTACAGATTCAATTCCACCTCCAGTTAATATTTTATTTAGTTCCTGAGAATTAGTAGTCTTACTGTAACCAAAAAATATGTATCCAAAAATTTTTACCACCGGTACTTTTTGTAAGAATATACTTATGAATATACCTGCAATTAAGCCTATTGACAGAGATTTAACTACTCTTATTCCAAAAAAGCACATTATGAATACAGCAGCCAGCACCAATAAAGGCAGTGGGGATACGAAAAAATTTCCACTGATGGAATTTTTAAAATTGCTTAAGTTTCCATTGGTTACAATGTAATTTTTACCGATATAAAAGTATATGACTGACGCAAATACATAAGCGGGTAAAAATATCTTGAACATGGAAATTAAAGCCTTTCTATAAGATACCTTGGTAATAGACAGCATAAGATTTACCAGCCCTGAAATTGGAGAAAGCTTGTCTGCCAAAAATGCACCTGAAACAACTGCACCTAAAAAAATATAATCCGGTCCGTGAAATACCTTTCCAAGCCCCAGAAGTGCAATTCCAATAGTACTTATAGAAGCAATGGAGGACCCTATAAAAACTGAAACTATAGAGGTAAATATAAATGCTGCAAATATTAAATTTTTCCCTATAAAATAATTAAATCCGTAAAACATCATGGCAGGTATGATTCCCGAAGAAAACCATATTGGAATAGTTATACCCACCAAAAGCATTAAAATAAACAATTCCCTACATTCAACAAGACTATCTTTTATCATTGTTAAAAGTTCTTTAAAAGTAAAACCACTCTTTATAAACAGGCATGATGAAAAAATGACACTGGCGAACAAACCGTAAAATAAATAAATCCCAGTTACTATACATATTATAATTGCTGTAAATGTAAAAGCTAAAATTACAACCCTATTCCCCCTATAAATTTTTTTCTTCACCTCTAGACCCCCTTAAAAGTTGAAATCAATTTGCCTGTTCTTATACCATGGTTTTTCCTTTTATTGTAACATCCGGTTATTCAAAGCGCAAGCTGCAGAAACAATGGTGCTTTATATATTACCATATCAGGTAATGCCCTATGAAAAACAGAGCTGCGCCCATCAATAAAACTGTAACTATGCAGGCTCTTATATTTACAAATAAGCTGTTGGTATACCTTCCCATTATTTCTTTCTTGTTTGTAAACACAACTAAAAAAATCAATATGGGTATTATTAAAAGACCTCCTGTAACCTGTGTTGCAAGAGCCATATAATTTAAAGGAAGATTTGGTATTAAAACAATAAAAGCTGCCACTATGACACTTCCAATGTATACAGCGTAAAACTTAGGTGCTTCACTTATCTTATTATTTAAGCTGTGGGGCCATTTAAAGGCTTCTGCAGCACACCAGGATGAGGATAGAGTTATTGTAATTGAAGCAAGAAGTCCTGCATTAAATATACCCACTGCAAATAGTATACCTGCAGCTTTTCCCATATGATCTGCAAGAGAATTTATTATCAAGGCGGGTCCCGCATTTTCTATATTTGAAATTTCACCAAATAATGCCGTACCGGAGATAATTATACAGACTGCTATTATTACCTGAACTATGCACCCTATGCGTATATCAATACGACCAAGATGAATGTGTTCTGCAACTACTCCTTTGTCTATATAAGCGCTTCCTTGAAAAAATATCATCCAGGGCGCTACTGAATTTCCTACTATTGCAGCAATATACCACAATAGGTTATGACTATAGCCATGATAATTCCAGTTTAAAAAAGCATTTATCATAGATGTTACATCAGGTTTGGTCATAAATGCAATAAACACAAACACCACATTTAAAATACCCATGAGGAGTGCCATTCTCTCTTTTTTTAAATAACCGGCAAAAGTGATAATTGATAATATGAATCCCAGGCTAATTATTGTTCCCATCCAAAGAGGTATTCCCATTACAATAAGTCCTGCTGTCATACCCATAAACTCAGTAGTAAGCATTAAAATATTTTGAAAAAGTAAAGTATACAGATGATATTTCATCCAAAAGTTGCCATAGTACTCACCAATAAGTGCGATAAATCCCTTCTGGCTGACAGTGCCAAGCCTCATGGACATCTCTTGAACTGTATAAGTTAGTATACTAAGGCAAATAGACAAGGGTATAAATAAGCTTACTCCAAATTTGGCACCCGTTACACAATATGAAATTATTCCTCCTGCATCATTATCCCCCATTGCAGCCAGAACTCCAGGACCCACCAGGGACAATAATAATATATTAAACTTGAATTTTGAATTATCTATATTAAACCCATCTAAACTACTTTCATTTAATTGATTCATTTCATTGTACCTCCAGAATATATTGTTGAGATAATTGCAACTAATATATACTATACTTTTGTACAAGAATTGTTGCTTATGTTTCAATTATTGTTGAAATAATTTCAACAGATTTATATACTAATTAATACTTTAGTGCATATAATTTACTATAGATAATTATCTGCTGATTAGGTAATTGTCCAATGAATTAAGGAGTGAATAAAGTGTGTGTCAAAAAAAATCCGAACTAGGATCCCTTATTAGAGATTTGTTAAAAAAAAATTTGCTTTCTATGCGTAAACTCAGTGCTTTAAGTGGAATAGACACTGCAACTATTTCAAGGATTGTAAATGGAAAACAGCGTGCGAATATGAATCATCTTCAAATTTTTTCCAAGTATTTAAATGTTCCCATAGAAAAATTATTGTTAGCAGATGGATATGACATAGATGTTTTAAAAAATGAAAATTTTTTAAACTCACCTTCATTCATAAAAAACATTCAAGAACTTTTAAGATTTTCAAATCTACTTGATTATCACTATGATTTATCTAAAATAGAAGATGAACTGGAGAAATACAAAAGATATGCCCTTACAAAAGAAGGCAGGAATACCATATATAAAAATTTTAAAGAAAAAATAGAAGATATAAATGGAAGTGGTTTGTTTGTAGATGAGTTAAAACAGATGTACGAAAAATTTTGTAATGAAACTGCTTCAGAAGAAATTCACACTTTGCTTGGAAGCGGGCTGTTGTATTTTATACTTTCAGTGGACATTATTCCTGACTATATATTTCCTTTTGGATATTTAGATGATGTCATAGCTATAAAATTAGTACTTCATCATATTGCAGAAGTAAATGCCAAAGACAAAAAACTTCTTCAAAAATAGTATGACATCATTATACTAGAATTTCATACAATATCCTATATAACCTTCACTAATTCTTTAGTAAAGGTTATAAACTTTTCACTGGCAGAGACAGAAGTTTTTATAACTTCTTCATGGCTGAGCCTATGATTTAATATTCCAGCTGCCATATTGGTTATACAAGATATTCCTATAACTTTTATTCCACTATGATTAGCTGCAATTACCTCAGGAACTGTAGACATTCCTACTGCATCTCCTCCAAGTATACCCATCATATTGATCTCCGCCGGTGTCTCATAACTCGGTCCAGTGGTGTATACATATACTCCCTCTTGAAGATTTATATTCAATTTCAATGCTGTTTTTTTTGCGATTTTTCTAAATTCCCTATTATAAGCCTCTGACATGTCTGGAAACCTAAGACCAAACTCTTCTAAATTCTGTCCTATGAGGGGATTTTGTCCGGATAAATTTATATGATCTTTTATAAGCATTAAATCTCCGCTATTATAATTTTTATTTATACCCCCTGCAGCATTGGTGACTATGAGGGTTTCAATACCCATCATCTTCATCACCCTAATGGGGAAGGTTACCTCCTTCATTGAATATCCCTCATAGTAATGAAATCTTCCCTGCATGGCAACTACCACTTTCCCCTGAAGCCTTCCTATAATAAAATGATTTTTATGCCCCTGTACTGTAGAAACGGGAAAATGGGGTATTTCACTGTATTTACAAACTTTTGCATCTTGAATTTCATCAGCCATGCCTCCAAGTCCTGAGCCCAGTATAATTCCTATTTTAGGTCTTAATTCCATATTTGAATTTATATAGTTCACTGCTTCTCTTATATTTAAATCCATAATATACCGTTAATCCAATACAGTAACGGTCTTCACTCTCCTAACTTATTTGATTTTATCCAGCTTTTTTAAAGGTCTCATTTCATTTAAATCATATGGAGTTTCCTGGTAAACATAATAATTAAGCCAATTTGAAAACAATAAATTTGAATGTCCCCTCCATTTTACCACAGGCTCTTTTTCAGGATCATCCTGTGGAAAATAATTTTTCGGTATCTTTATATTTGAACCCTTTGCTATATCCCTTAAATACTCCGATTTTAAAGTAAGAGGATCATATTCGGAATGTCCTGTGACAAAAATTTGTCTCCCATTTTTAGCTAAAATCAAATACACTCCTGCTTCCTCTGACTGTGCCAATATAGTTAGTTCGTCCACTTTTTCAATATCTTCCCTTCTCACTTCCGTATATCTGGAATGAGGTGCAAAAAATTCATCATCGAATCCCCTAAGTAATTTTACACCTTTTTGTACAACCTTATGCTTAAATACTCCAAACATTTTTTCCTTTAATATATACTTGGGTATATCATAGTGATAATAAAGTCCTGCTTGTGCACCCCAGCATATATGCAAAGTGGAGTATACATTGTGTATACTCCATTCCATTATATCCTCAAGCTCCTTCCAGTAATTCACCTGCTGAAATTCCAGATGTTCTATGGGAGCTCCAGTAATAATCAATCCATCAAACTTTTCATCTTTTACATCATCAAAAGTCTTATAAAAATTGGTTAAATATTCTTCTGAAGTATTTTTGGATATATGAGTTTTGGGATGGAGTAACTCAACTTCAATCTGTAATGCAGTATTACCTATAAGTCTCAGTAATTGAACTTCTGTGGTAATCTTAATTGGCATCAAATTTAAAATTGCAATTTTAAGAGGCCTGATATCCTGATGAAATGCTACATTTTCGGGCATGACAAATATGTTTTCATTATTTAAAATTTCAGCAGCCGGCAAGTCATCTTTTATTTTTATCGGCATGTTATCACCTCTGAAGTATAGATTTATTTTATTATAATAACCTTGGAATTTATTATGATAAATTTTATTAAGCCCTATTATAACATAGGAACTTATATAAATACAACAGCGGCCGACAAATAGAATAAATATATAATTTAATCCGGGGCATATAGCTTTTTACAATATTTAACAGTTTCCTGAATGGTTTTACCCAACATATCAGCCCTTACATATTTACGCACATGCTCATCTAAAGGCCCTCCCCCAATTAAGATTTTCAAATTTTTCTTAAATCCCTTATTTTTAATTGACTGTATACATTCCTTCAAATTATCAAAACAATTTGTAAGAAGACACGTAATTGCCACTGCCTTAGGTTCGTATTGTTCAATTGCTTCTATAAATTCTTCAGTAGATACATCAGTTCCCAGATCTATTACATGAAAACCATTACTGCTCATAACAGTACTGACAATATTTTTGCCTACATCATGTATATCTCCATATATAGTCCCTATAATAAAATTTCCACGTTCTGAAGTTCTTGAAGGAAATTCCTTTTTAAGTATTTGTGATGCCTCTTTAAATATTTCCCCGGATATAATAAGTTCGGACATAAAATATTTTTTTTCCTCAAAATTTTTTCCTACAATTTCAATTCCCTTCTGTAAGTACTGGATAATCTCCAATACGGGAACATTATCTTTTATAAGGGATTTCACCTCTTCAATAACTGCATCTTCATTTAATTCTGCCATTGCTTTTACAAGTGTTTTACTCATAAAACATCCCTGCCCTCTAATCTATAAAAATAAATCTTTTTAAATCATAAAACATTAATTCAATCATGTAATTGATTTTTACTTATGTATATAAACTATCATAAATATATAAATAAAACATCATACACAATGAACAAATTTCAATATAAAAATAAACATTATGTACATTTTACATGTATTTTCTTACTTTTATTAAAATTCTAAATTTATAACAATTATTTATAAATTATATCTTCAATTTCAATACATAATAGTTTATTATTTTTATATAAGAGGTGTTCAATATGAATTTAACTCTAAATAATCTTTTAAGTAAAATAAATAATTATAATCCCAAATTATATATTTCTCAAGAAGAAGATATACCAATTAAAGCTGTAAAATTTCTCAGTGAAAATCAATCTTCTTTTAATCCAAATTATCTATACATAGTAAGAAGTTCAAATTTTCCAAAGATTTTATATCAAAATAATCCTGTTAATATACTTTATATTACAAATAAATCTTTTACCTTTAAGTACAAAAAAAATCCTATGTTAAATTTGATAGTGTTGGATAATAAAATAGATATATTCAAAATCTTTAATGAAATACAGGAAATTATTATAAAATATCAGCAATTTGATATAAATTCATCCAAATTATTAAATGCGTTAATTAGTGGAAAGGGCATTGAACATATTGTAAACGTTGGATATGAGATTCTTGGAAATCCTATATGTATCCTTGATCTAAGTTTTAAACTAATTGCTTCTTCAAAAGATGTAAAAGTGGATGATCCCATATGGGTTGAACTTTTAACTAAAGGATACTGCTCTTATGATTTTGTACCTAAAGACAACATCAAAAAATTTATAGAAACAGTTCATAAAAGCAGCTCTCCTATTTTTATGAATAAGGAAAAGTTTAGAATTCCAAGAATAATATCAAATATAAAGATCAACAATACCGTAATAGGCTATCTTACGTCTTTGGAATGTGAGAAGCCTTTTTCCAGAGATGACATGGATTTAATTATTCTTTTATGCAGAATAATATCTTCTGAAATGCAGAAAAACAAGCTTTTTCAAAATGCAAAAGGCCTTAGATATGAAAATCTCATAATAGACTTACTTGATGGTAATGAAAACAATAAAAAAATAATTGAAGAAAGATTTAAATTTTTAGATTTAAATTTCAATTACAACTTATATACACTTGTAATATCCGTTCCCCAGAATAAGTTTGTACATACCTCACTGCAGCAGGTAATGGACACAGTTGATTATATGCTTGTAGGGTGTAAATCCATTATATATAATGATTTTATTGTTGTACTAATAAATCGTAAAGATAAAATTTTCAATATTGAATATACCTTTTCAAGATTGACAGATTTTTTTAAAAACAATAACATCTATGGCGGACTAAGCCGCTGCTTTCATGACATAGCCCATATAAAAAAATACTATGAACAATCAGTAAAGTCTATTGAGCTTGGAATACGGCTTATAAAAAACAAATTTCTTTTTTATTATGAGGATCTAGCAGTATACCACCTTTTAGAAATCTGTTCCCGGCAGGATGATTTGAAAAAATTTTGCCACGCTTCAATATTTACCCTGATAAAATATGATAAAATTAATAATACAGATTACGTGCACTGCCTATATATATATTTATCAAATGAAAAAAATCAATTGAAGACAGCCAATAACTTAAATATCTGTCGGAGTACCTTGTCTCATCGTCTGAAAAGGATTCAACAAATAATGAACATAGACTTAAATAACATTACTACAATTTTTAGCCTTACACTGACTTTTATAATTTTTAAATATATTGATATTCATGGAGGTGTTATTGATGAATAATTATGAAATTACTTTTAAACCTGTAAATTATAAAGTTTCCGTTTCTGAAGGAAGCACCCTTAAAGATGCACTTGTAAAATCAGGGTTAAACTTTGATTTTCCCTGTGGTGGAATAGGAAAATGTGGAAAATGTCTTGTTAAAGTTTTAAGCCCCAAAATTGAAGCACTTCAAAAAGAATCAGAGCACCTTAGTAAAAATGAGATTTTAGAGGGTATGCATTTAGCCTGTCTTACGGAAATTCACAGCAATATGCTTGTAGAATTAAACATGGAAAAGAATACAGATTATAATATACTGCAATCATCTGTTGAGAAGAACTCTGCCATACTCCCTCTTTTAAAAAAAGATTTCATCCAGTTGGACTTGCCTTCTCTGGAACATCAAAAATCTGACTTAAGCCGTTTAAAGGAAAAACTTATCCTAAAAAATCCTGATTATAGAGGTTTAAAAATAGGAATTCCAATTTTACAGCAATTGCCTGACAAGCTTCGTAAAGCACATAATAACGTAACTGTAATAATTGATAAAAATGAAATTTTAGGAATAGAAAAAGGTAATACCAGTCATAAAATGTTTGGCATAGCTTTTGACATCGGAACTACCACTGTGGTTGGGTATTTAATGGATCTCTATACCGGAAAAGAACTGGCTGTTTCATCTTCACTGAATCCCCAGATTAAATTCGGTGCAGATGTAATTTCCCGTACAACCTATGCCAACCAAAATGAAAATGGTTTAAAACTACTCCAGTCTACTATTTTAAAGTTATTAAATGAATTAATAGATGATGTCTCAAAAAAATCAAATATAAAAAAAGATGATATATATGCCTTAACTGTAGTAGGCAACACCTGCATGCATCATCTTTTTCTGGGCTTGACTCCACGATACATAGCAGCCGTTCCCTATGTGCCTGTAGTAAATGAAAGTATAAAATTAAATGCACCAGAGCTGAACCTGAATATAAACCCTTCTGGAAGGGTATTTGCACTGCCTACTATTGCTGGATTTGTAGGAGCTGATACGGTAGCTGTAATTTTGGCTACGGACATTGATAAAAGCAAAGACATAAAATTAGCTGTTGATATAGGCACCAACGGTGAAATGGTATTGGGGTCTTCTAAGAAACTTGTATCCTGTTCTACAGCAGCAGGCCCTGCCTTTGAAGGAGCTCAGATAAGCAGTGGAATGAGGGGAGCCAATGGAGCCATAGATCATGTATGTTTTGGTGAATCAATGACTTATACAGTCATCGGCAATGAAAAACCAAGAGGCATATGCGGCTCCGGCCTTTTAGATATTATTGCAGGATTTGTTAAAACTGGTCTTATAAATAAAAGAGGTAAATTATTATCACCGGACAAACTCACAAACCCTGCAGCAAAAAACTATAGTAATCGCATAATAACTTATAATGGTACCAATGCCTTTTTAATGGTACCTGCATCTGAAACAGTTAATGGAAATCCTATACTAATTACACAAAATGACATCACTTCAATTCAATTGGCAAAGGGAGCCATTTCGGCGGGTATTAAAATACTTGTGGAAAAACTTGAAATAAATCTAGATGACATTAAAGAGGTTCTTCTTGCCGGTGCTTTTGGTAATTATATGAATCCACACAGTGCCTGCACAATAGGCCTGATTCCAAAAGAACTGGAACCTAAAATCAAAATGGTGGGAAATGCCGCCGGAAGCGGTGCAAAGCTTGCTCTATTATCACAAATTGAATTTGAACGGTCAGATGAGATTGCAAATAAAGTCACCTATATTGAACTAGGGGCCCAAAAACATTTTAATCTGGAATTTGCACGGGGAATGCAGTTTTAAAAAAGAGAAAGAACAAAGTTCAAATAGCATCTGATATTTGAACCTTGTTCTTTATATACTCTTCACTATTAACTTTTCACTGTTCTTAAAAATTATTTTCCAATTGCAGCAGAAATCATGGCTTTTACATTTTCAACTTTGGCATTAAGAGGTATATCACACCCCTGACCGAGAATAAATCCTTCTGGACCTATTTCCTTGATAAGCTTTACACTATAGTTGTAAACTTCCTCTTCTGTCCCAAGAGTCAAAAGTGATGGTGGTACATCTCCATTGATACACATATAATCACCCAAAACTTCTTTTATCTTAAAAATATTTGTAGCGCCATCAGGATAGAAAATACATTTTCCTTTAGGAAATTCCCTAAAGTAAGAAAGATCACGTTCCCAATCGGAATCCATATGGAATATAGGTATAACACCTGCTTCTATTGTTATTTCTGTCAATTTCTTAATATAAGGCCAAACAAATCGCTCCCACAGTTCCGGTTTTAAGAATTGACTAGCTGCACGCCAGCCTCCAATCCATACGCCTATAGGTTTAGATGCAAAAGATTTTTTTGCGTTTTCTACAATATCGACCATTGCTGCATCAAATGCTGCTTGTACTTTATCAGGTCTTCTATACAAATCTATCATAAATTTTGTCATTGAACGAGCACCGCAGATCATTTCTAAAGGAGGAGTAACATGACCAGTAGATAAAGGTACTATGCCAGCATTAATACAGTTTTGCCTTGCCTGAGGTGCATAGGCTAATGATGATGCAATCCTTTCCATCAAATTATCCAACTTGTTTTTAAAGAAATTAGATGCAAAGTAATTCCAACCTTTGTCAATGATAACATCATAATCTTCCACTGTCATAAGTTCCTCTTCTTGAACCTGCCATAAATTATCCTCCGGCAGCTCAACTCCTGGAAGCTTTACTTTTGCCAGCCAAAGCAGGCTTAGAAATCTTGGATCCATATAATCATCTTGTAGTGCATCTGCTCCCAACTCAACAGCTGAATCTATCATAGTTTTGTTTGAAAGTGCTGCATCTGAAATGTAATCACTCATTTTGACTCCCATATGCCTAGGAGCAAACATATCATTCAAAATGCATACTGGTACTCTATCAGGCTTCTTTAATGCTACAGCTTTCATAATTATGTTCAAACGTTCATTATATAATTCCTGGCTGCTTTTCATTTTGCTGCACCTCCCATAATTCCTTTACAAAAGTCTACAGTTTGCTGGGCATCCTTACATACCATATCTGCATTTGCATATTTACCTGTTGCTTCATCTACAGGTCCTCCCCCTATTAATATTTTCAAATTCTTCCGAAGTCCCGCATCTTCTATAGCTTTTATACATTCCTTTATGTTATTGAAACAGGTAGTTAAAAGACAGGATATTCCTATAACCCTAGGATTGTACTTTTTTATGGCTTCAATGTATTTTGAGGTAGGCACATCAACTCCCAGATCTATCACTTCAAATCCATTACTTCTCATTACGGTAGATACAATATTTTTCCCTATGTCATGGATATCATCATATATGGTGCCTATAACAAATTTACCATATTTGGAATCACTGGATTTGCTGATTCCACCAATTAGCTGTGAAGCCTCATTAAACACTTCTGCAGACATAATGAGCTCAGAAAGGAAATACTCTTTTTTCTCAAATCTGTCTCCAACGATTGACATACCCTCCTGCAGATAACCTATAATTTCAAGTGGATCAGTTCCTCCTTCTTTTAATGCCTTCACTTCTGAAAGCACCATATCTTCGTCTAGATTTGACATTGCATCAACTAATTTTTTGCTCATAACATATCCTCCCCTTAATAAATATAAAAATTTTGATGTTAACATTTTTTATTATGGATATTTTAAAAATAATATTTAACTAAATAATACTAATTTTCGTTAAAAAGTATTAACCCCACACAAGAAACTGTATTTAATCCATTGTAATATGGAATCCCACAGCTTTTTTCCAGTGCTATTACATCAATCCCATATGCCTCTAAGGATGAAAGTGCCTTGTCTGGAAATCTGCACTTGGTTCCATCAATATAGGTACATACTTTGCAAAGCCTGCAGCATCCAGCACTTAAAGAAAGCAGTTCTTCAAATTTATATTTACTTTTTACATGAGAAAGAATTTTTCTGAATATATCCTCATGAACTTGAACTGAAGCCTTCATTCCCTTTAAATCAAATGGACCTGACAGTTGATGCACTGTCTGTATCAAAAGTCCTTCATTATATCTTTTAGCTTCAGCTATTAATTTATCAATGGGGCCTACAGCCGGCGGACCCATCCAATTAGTGTTATAATTGCCGCATACATTCCTTTCACAGGCTTTTCTGGCATCCTCATAAAATTTAATTTGAGATACATCTATCATTGCTGCATGATCAGCTTTCAATTCAAGTGCTTCTTCTACCAAAGATTGAAATTTAGATTCCATACATTTCCCCCTTCAAGTTCTAAGTAAATTTTTTGTCAAGATTTTTCAAAACCATTTCCCTTAAAGTTTCCTCATCAGTACCAAAAATAATCAACGCCATATTTAAATCAATGTGTTTAATGTTATTTTCATCCTGTCCAGATAATTCTTTTACATTAATCTTTTTACCAGTAGTAGCAATCCATATATTAAAATCATTTTCACTTTTTACAAAAACCTTTAAGTGCCCTATAAAATATTTGTTTTCCTGCACCCATTTTTTAATATCCTTTATAAATTCTAAAATGATACTTTTTATTTCATCTCCAGCAAGTTCATTCCTGAATTCAAAAGAATTGGAATATGAGAATACTGCAGGTACTTCCTCTGATTCTCCATATAAATCTTCATGGGAATAATCATTATCAAGATGGTGATGATGATTGCAGGAGTTTTTTCCACTATCATGATGATGGAAAGATCCATTATGAATATCATTCATAGTTCTCAGTCACCTCTTTCCATATGCTGTCATCCACATTTGTATTTGCAGACAGCGTATGCAAACTAGCTTTTGGATTAAACTCTTTCACATAATTTTTTACTTTCTTTAATTCTTCTTCCGTAACTAGATCTATTTTGTTTATAAGCACTATATCTCCATCAGCTATTTGGTTTTTTATAAGTACAGGTGTTACAGCCGTCAGTTCTTCAAAACGTTCTCCATCAACTATGATTACAATTTTTATACTGTCTATGTTTTTTCCGTATTTGTTCAATGTACTTAATATTTTCCCCGGATAAGCTAATCCTGTAGTTTCAACAACCACCCATTCAGGATTTATTTTCTCATGAATATCATTTAAAGTAATTATTAAATCTGAGGAAAGCTGACAGCATATACAGCCTGAAAACAATTCTTTAACGCTTAAGTCATGATATTCAAGAATCTTGTCATCAATTCCAATTTCTCCAATTTCATTTTCAATGATCACCACATTGGATTTAGACGAATGTCTATTTTCTACCAAGAAATGTGTAAGGGACAATATTAAACTTGTTTTTCCTGAACCAAGAAATCCACCAAAAATGATTAAATTCACTTCATTCTGCCCTCCTTTTTAAAATTATGAAATATAAATTTAAAATTTTCTATTTATATATACCGTCACGGAACCCTTTGATAAATTTTTTTGAAAATCTATCCTGTCCCATAAGTGCCTGAGATGCGAGAAGTGAGCCTCTCATTTCATTATTTGTTGGATCCAAGATATACGAATCCATCCCCCTTGCCATAGTCTGTACCATAAATGTTCTATTTAGTAGTTTTCTTGCAGGAAGGCTGTAGGATATATTTGTAAGTCCACAGACAGTGTGTACTCCAGGATATTTTCCCATAATTTCTTGTATGGCATCAAGTACTTCTACTCCATGCTTTTCTCCTGCACTTATAGGTTTTATAAGAGGATCTATATATATGTCATTAATATCAATCCCCTCACCTGTAAGTCTGGTAATAAGATACTCTGCAATTCTAAGCCTATCCTTTTGTGTTTTGGGCATTCCCGTATTATCAATACAAAGAGCTATAATTTTGGAATTATATTTTTTTATCAGCGGAAGCACTGCCTTCCATCTTTCATCCTCACCTGTTATAGAATTTATCATAGGCTTATCCTTTTGTGCTTTTTTAAGTCCAGCATTTAAGGCAAGGGGATTGGGACTATCTATACAAAGAGGTAAGCTGCATCCCTGAAGCACATTGTCCACTAACCATTCCATAGTTTCAACTTCAGTCTGCATAAATGTACCACAGTTCACATCAATATATGTGGCTCCACTATCCTGCTGGAGCTTCGCAATATCTTTTATATATTGTCCATCTTTCTTTTTCACAGCTTCAGATATTAATTTTCTACTGGTATTTATTAATTCTCCTATAATTTCCATTTACTCTGCCTCCCTTTAATTAAAACATTTACATTATTGTAAGTTTAAAAAACTATTGTGTAAACATAGAATAGCATATATATTCTGTAAATTCATCTTACATAATGATTAATTTTACTATATTTATTTATACATAATGTATCCTTATATATCCTTCTAAAAATTGTTTGTATATATCACTATTTAGCAAAAACATGAAAGACTAAATAATAATAAAATTCACTGTCTCCTATTAAAGACACAGCAGTCTGGAAATAAATATACGGTGAGGGTTTTCCTGGGAAATATGCAAAATACCAGTCATCTATATATATGACTGGTATTTTGCAGTAGTATTAATTATAAATCAATAAATTCCTATCCTCTTGGATAATACATGATTACTAAAACTCCGATAAGCGCAATGGCTCCTCCAATTAAATCAAACTTATCAGGAACAACATTATCTATTTTCCATCCCCATAGGATTGAAAGAAGGATAAATATTCCACCATATGCTGCATATACCCGTCCAAAACTAGCGCCTGGTGGTTGCAATGTGGGTACTACTCCATAAATTATTAAGCTTACAGCTCCAGCTAAACCGTACCATATGCTTTTACCATCCCTGAGCCACAGCCATACGAAATATCCTCCTCCTATTTCAAATAACCCTGCTAATATAAAATAAAATATTGATTTAAGTATTTCCACTGATAACACCCTCTTAATTCTTGATTAGAAAACTCCACCTGAATCCAATAATTACTTTACATATATTATAGAAAACTATAATTCTACTCTCAAAATTTCCCTGGAAATATAAGGAAAATGTTTAATCTATTATTATATATAATTACCAATTTATATAATACATTATTGCTTATTCAAATGTCCAGTGATTTTGTTTATTAAGATCCTACTTCGCAATACATTGATCTACTATACCCATAAGTTTTTTATCTCATCTGCTATTATAATTCCCACAAAAATTCCTGCCAATATAAATATGAAGGTATACGGACTTTTAGCCGCAGGGATTCTAATAGCATCCTTTATTTCAGCACAAGTTACTACAAGATTGTATAATAAATAAAAAAAGTCATATATTTTTTGTTGTTTGGTTTACTTTATAGTATATTTACATAATATTTATAATGTAAATATTATATACTTTTATCATATCTCAATTATAGTTATACAAAATAATCTCCTCCTGACGATACATTATTGTTTATTTAAATATCCGTTGATTTTATTGTTTCCATCTACTTGACAATACATAGTAGCAGATATATAATTTACATATACTATTATACAATACAAGGTAGGTGATTATGTGTCCAATACTACCCAAATATTAAAGGGATTACTGGAAGGTTGTATTTTGAAAATAGTAAACGGCCGCGAAACCTATGGTTATGAAATATGTGAAAACCTGGTTAATTATGGTTTTGAGGAAATCCAAGAAGGAAGTGTTTATCCTATACTTATAAGACTGGAAAAGAAAAAATTGCTTTACTCTGTTATGAAAAAATCTCCACTGGGTCCTATGAGAAAATATTATTATCTTACCGGTGAAGGTATTAAAGAATTGGAAAACTTTATATTATCCTGGAAGAAAATCAGACAGAGTATTGACAATGTATTGGAGGAATGATTATGTTATCAGGATGGCGGTTTAAAAAAATAAGATTGAAAGAACAAAAAAAATTAAACAGCACCAACTTATACTTATACAAAAGTATTACGGTTTATATTCAAAACAGCAATTTAAGAACAATTGAAAAGGAAGAAATTCTCCAGCAAATTATAGATATGATATTGCAGGCACAAATGGAAAATAAATCTGCGGACTTGATTATCGGACAAAATTATAAAGAATTCTGCAAATCAGTTATTCAAGAATACAGCAGCGGCAGAAGCGCAGTTTACACTTCATTAGATTATATGCAGAAATTTTTTCTGTGGACGATTTTGATTTCAGCATTCATGACGCTGTTAGGAGGAATAATCAGCCAGCCCCTTGATTTTGGCATCAACATAAACCACAGCCCCTTGATTTTGGCATCAACATAAACCAGCTTATACTGGCAAATATCATCTCACTTATCATTGTACCTGCATCAAAAAAAGAAAGGCAAAAAACTTCATGGATATTTTATCTTCCTCAAAGATTTTACATGATAAATAAAGGATTGACTAAATCAGCTTGTTATTCATTTCTTTCAGCATTGCTTTGTGTTGGATTATTAAATCTTATATTCGAGAAATTACTGGGCAGTGAAATTCTCAGTTACACCGTAGCTTTATACAAAGTACTTCCCTATGCAGCAATAATACTATTAATAATAGTATTAATTGAAGTCTACAAAAAATATACTACAAAAGGTAAAATACTATGAAATTGGATATTGTAAATATACTTCAACTTATTTTAATTTTTTTTTTCATAGCTGGTTTCCTTTCCTGTATTTTATATTCATACAAGAATGATATAAAAAAGGTAAATTATAAATTAATTACCTGTACGTGGAGAGAAAGCTTGAAATATTCAGAGGGTATGACTGTAGATGAATATACTGTCTATGAAAAATACAGCATATGGAGATTTTTTGTGTACCTTTAATTAAAAATGATGTATCCTAACAAACCAAATATATTAAAAGAGGAGAGAACTTTATGAACATCATTTTTAATCTGCTAAATACCTTGCTTCACTATCTTTTTAATCTTACCGGGGATCTGGGAATCGCAATTGTACTATTGACGGTAACAGTTAGGGTTGTACTTCTGCCTGTATCAATAAAACAAAAAACAAGTATTGTTCAGCAGCATATATTGTCAAAAAAAATTAGCGGCATAAAAGAAAAATACAAAAACAACAAGAAAAAACTTGAATCAGAAATGCAAAAATATTATAGACAAAGTACTAAAAGCATGCTGGGATGCTTTGTAAGTCTGCTGCAATTGCCCATAATATCCTCACTATATTTTGTCATTATAAAAATGCCTGTAAATGTTGGTACAATTATTATTCCCTGGATAGCCAGCATTAAAACGCCAGATAAATATTTTATAATTCCCTTAATATATGCACTTATATCATTAAGCCCCAATTTACTTTCATATATAAAATATTTGAAAACAGTAGAATGGGTGAAAATGACAAAGTCAAACCTTATATTTATAATCATTTTCAGCATATTTATTACAATTAAAGCTCCAGTTGCCATAGGATTATATTTCATAACTACCAGCTTATTTTCACTATTTGAAGAAATAGGCTACAGGTTATACATGAAAGATAAACCTTTGAATTAATATTTAAATTCAGTCCGTAAAATTTTGCTGCCCGAGAGATTTAGAAACAATAATCCTGTTTCAAATCACCCTCGGGTAATTTTATTTTACTGCTAATATTTGAGGATTTTAATCTGATTTTAATGCTAATAGTATAAAATAAAAATATATTTATATTTTATATATTTGAGGAGATTTATTTATGTCTTTATTAGAATTTAAAAATGTATCATACATCAGCGACAATAAATACATACTAAAAAATTTATCTTTAGAAATCATCCCTATGGATTTCGTATCTGTAGTTGGCCCTTCTGGTAGCGGCAAAAGTACATTCTTCAAGTTATGTTCACAACTTATAAGTCCCACTAGCGGAAATATATTTTATGAAGGCATACCTTATGTTAAATATGACCCTATAGAATGGAGGAAAAAAATAGCCTATTGCTTTCAAACTCCCTGTCTTTTTGAAAATACGGTTATGGACAACCTAATGTTTCCTTTTTCTATACGAAATAAAGAAGTGGACTTAAATTTAATCAAAAAACTTTTAGAAGATTTTAAAATGGATTCAAGCTATTTATCTAGAACCATAAATAATCTTTCAGGTGGAGAAAAACAGAGGATTGCACTAATTAGAACTTTAATTTTCATTCCTAAAATTCTCCTGTTAGATGAAGTTACGTCAGCACTTGATGAAAAAAATACTTCTATTGTGGAAAATGTAATCAAATCTTTAAATGAAAAAGGGACCACTATTTTGTGGATAACTCATAATCCGGAGCAAAATAAAAAGCATGCGAACAAGATTTTATCAATTGAAAATGGAAGTTTGAAATCTTTGGAGGTTATAAAATGACTGGAGCTGCAAATATTAGTATTTATTCTATTCTCTTTTCTCTATTACTTGTATTAATTTCTCTTATATTCTCTTATTGGCAAAAATTAGGCCTTGAAAAAGATATAATTATAAGTATAGCAAGAGCTGTGATACAACTAATTATTGTAGGATATCTACTAAATTATGTATTTGGATTAAAGAATGTATTATTTACTACATTTTTATTAATGTTTATGATAGTGAATGCTTCATATAATGCAGCAAAAAGAGGAGGTGAAATCAGAAATATTTTTATTATATCTTTCATATCAATAACCTTTGGGACATCAATTACTTTGATTATTCTTGTATCTTTGGGAATTATAAAATATGAGCCCTATCAAGTAATACCTATAGGTGGAATGATTATAAGCAACTCCATGGTAAGTTTGGGATTAAGTTTCAAACAAATAAAGTTGAATTTTAAAAATAAAAAAGATGAAGTTGAAACAAAACTTTCTCTTGGAGCTGATATTTATCAATCATCTGCAAGTATAATAAAAGATTCTATTAAAGTTGGTATGCTCCCTACTATAGATTCAGCTAAGACTCTTGGAATAGTGGCACTTCCAGGTATGATGACAGGACTTATCCTTGCAGGTACCTCACCTGTTAGTGCGGTGAAATATCAGATAATAGTCACTTTTATGTTGCTTTCCGCTACTTCTGTAACTTCTTTTACAGCTTGTTATTTAAGTTACAAGAAATTTTTTAATGATAGAAAACAATTAATTCAAAAATAAATTGCTTTCTTAAACTTTTTAATAGTCTTGTTTCTTAAATATTTATTTGTGAACTTACCCCACCCACAAGGGGATGGGGCTTCCTGCTTCTTCGACCTCGCAACCTACTATCTCCACAGGCTTAATTCCGATAGTTCCTACCGTATTTATCTACAGGCTTACGCCACTGATATTTTTAGTTCTTTCAATCCTTGCTTTAGAATATTTTTACTTGCATTGGTATCCCTATCGTGTTTGCTATCGCATTTAGGACATATCCATTCCCTTATGTTTAAGTCCTTTACTTCTGCATTTTGATAGCCACATACCGAACATAATTGACTTGAAGGGTAGAAAGTATCTATTTTATGTACAGTTCTACCATACCATTCAGCCTTATATTCAAGTAGTCTTGTGAACTCCGACCAACTGCAATCACCTATTCTTTGTGCTAACTTTTCATTCTTCATCATGTTTTTTACATTCAAATCTTCAAGAATTATAATTTGATTTTCTTTTATAAGTTTCAAAGATTCCTTATGCAAAAAATCTGCTCTTTGATTGGCAATTTTCTCATGGATTTTTGCAAGTTTAACCCTTGCTTTATGATAATTCTTACTTCCTTTAGTTTTACTGCTTAATCTTCTTTGAACCTTAATCAAATTCTCATAAGACTTTTGAAGATATTTAGGATTTTCTATAGTTTCCTCATTGGACATAGCACAAAATGACTTTATACCTACATCAATGCCTATTGCATTAGAATTTTGAGGTAGTTTTTCACTTTCAATATTGGTGCAACAAATGGAAACAAAGCACTTATTCGAAGGGGTTCTACTTACCGTAACATTAAGTATTTTACCTTGAATTTCTCTATGTTTTTTAAACTCTATCCAACCAATTTTAGGTAGTTTAATTTTATTGCCTTCAATTTTGATGTTATCATTAACCATTTGAGTTCTATAACTTTGATTATGATTATGTTTACTCTTGAATTTAGGGAAGCCACTACCCTTAAAGAAATTCTTATATGCTTTATCCAAATCTCTCAAACTCTGTTGAAGTGATATTGCGTCTATTTCTTTAAGCCATTCATGTTGACTTTTAAGGCTTTTCATATCGTTGGCACACTCAACATAAGACATGGATTTCCCTTCACTTTTGTATAAGTCTATCTTCTTTTCAAGATAGTGATTATATACAAATCTACAAGAGCCAAAAGTCTTACTTAATATTATTTCTTGTTCTTTAGTTGGTACTAATCTAAACTTGAAAGCCTTTTCCACAATATCACTTCGTTTCTCATATAGTTCATGTAGTTATTATACAACATCATTGAAGCAGCGTCAACTATATGGTATAGTTTATATGAGGTGATAGCATGGCAAGAAAAAGCATTAATACAACTTTAGATGTTGATTTATATTCTAAAATTCAAATCCTTGCTCTTAAAGTAAGTGCTGAAAAACAAACTAAAATCAATGCTAATGACTTAATTGAGGAAGGAATGAAACTTATAATTGACAAGTACGAAGGTACTGAAAACAAAGCATAGCATTTACAATATTAATTACCACATTGTCTTTTGTCCTAAATATCGTCATAGCATTTTTAAGAATACTTTAGAGCAAGAACTCAAAAAAGTTTTTCAAATGATTTGCTTCAACTATGGTTATGAGTTATTAGAAATGGGAATAATGCCTGACCATTGTCATTTATTTATTTCTACACCTCCAACCATTGCACCAGTAGACATTGTTAAGACTTTGAAAAGTGTATCTGCACTGTATATTTTTAGAACCTTTCCAAATCTGAAACGACAAAGGTTTTGGGGTAGTGGATTATGTAGCAAAGGTTATTAGGTTGGTACAGCAGGTTCGGTATCGACTGAAACAATTCAAAGGTACATTCAAAATTCAGAAGTTAGTGTAATGTTAAGTTAAGGGAGTATTGAACTCCCCTAACTTAAAGCCCTTACATCCTCGACCACAAGGGTATGAGGTTTTACAGGCTAATTTATAAAAAGCATTATGCAAACATCAAATTTCCGCACTAGTACCGTCATTGTTATTTTCCTCTATTTTCTTTTCATTGGCAAAAGCAATAACTGCTGGAATAAGCGATATTATTATAATAGCTATTATTACATAAGAAAAATTATTTTTTATAAAAGGTAAACTTCCAAAGAAATATCCTCCGCCTAAAAATAAGGATACCCATAAGAGTCCACCAAGCATATTATAAGTTATAAACTTTGAATAGCTCATCTTCCCAATTCCAGCTATAAATGGTACAAAGGTTCTTATTATTGGAATAAATCTTCCCAATACTATGGCCATAGAGCCATATTTTTCATAAAACCCATGTGCTTTGTCAAGATGATCCTTATTGATAAATCTGATATGTTCTTTTTCCAAAATGCCGGTTCCAATTTTTTTGCCTATATAATAATTAGCGGTATCTCCTATTACTGCTGCTAAAAAAAATACAATAAGTAACGTGAACACTTCCAGCATACCTCCTGAAGCAAGCGCTCCAGTTGCAAAGATAATGGAATCACCCGGTAAAAATGGCGTAATAACCAAACCTGTTTCACAAAATATAATCAGGAATATGATACCATATGTCCATACTCCATAATTTTGTATTATAATATTTAAATATTTATCAAGATGTAATACAATGTTAATTAAATTTCCTATGACACTCATAACTTTTCTTCCCTTCTGTTATTTAAAATTTAAATATATTTAAATTAACTTTTATATGTATTATCTTATACATATAAAATTAAGATATGGTTAAAAAAAAGTTATAATTAAATAAGAATTTTTAATAACATTCACATTTTTACTTTTGGGATCAAAAAATTCGCATCCTTTATTTCTACTTCATTAAAATTATTTTTCATACTCAAAATAAAATTTACAATATCTTCTGCAGCATCTGGATTGGCATAAATTCTCTGGGAGCTTTTAATTTTATTCAGTTTTTGCAAATTATTTGCAATCAAATCACTTATTACGGTTTTTATTTTTCTTGTATCTTTACATATAATCCCAAGATTATACTTTTCAACAAATTTTGGATTTTCCTCTTCTTGCCCCGGTAAAGCACCGGTTATTATTAAAGGTACATTACATGCTACAGCTTCCATAATGACATTAGGACTTCCTCGTGTAAATGCAATATCAGAACACCACATCAAATCCTGTACATTCTTGGTAAAACCATATATTTCAACTTTATTACCATATTTTTCAATCAATGATTTTTCCAATCTTTTTTTCAATTCTGCGTTTCGGCCTGCTACAATTTTAACTGTACAGTTAAAATTATCGAGCAGAATCTCGGCTATTTTTTTCATGTTTCCAACACCTTCACCGCCGCTCATTATCATACAATTCAGAGGTTTATTCATATTATAATCTTCACGTTGGCATGTATGATTATAAAATCTCCAACGAACTGGAAAACCTAAAACCTTTATTTTTTCTGCAGGAACACCAAATTCCATACATTTATATTTTGCTTCTTGTGTAGGACTTATAATATAATCAGCTCTTGGATCCGCCCACAGAGGTGATATGCTCACCAAATCCGCAATAAGTGTAATAAATGGTATTTTGATATTATATTTTTTTAATATATTCATAAGAGAGCCATTGAAATTTGGATGTATTGACAAAATCAAATCTGGATTTACTTTTTTTAATAAGTCTAAAAATCTATCTTTTACTTTTAATTCGATAATTTCATTAATGAGATATGGTTTAACAGATGATATATCCCATATAAGTTCCCATAGGCTCTCTGATTTTCTAGTTATGGGTCCATATGCCTTTGCTATATTCAACAAGGTGGTGCCACCAAGTGAAAACCCATCCACAATATGAATTTTCACATTTTTATTGTTTGAAAACTTTTCACATAGGGACTCGGCTATACTTTTGTGTCCGTGTCCAGTAAAATTAGATGAAATGATAAGTACACTATTAATCATAATTAATTCCTTTCATTAGTTAAGTTAAAATATGGATACTACCGATAATATCATCATAGGATTATTTCCACCACTTTTTTCCTCTATAGCAAAAGATATGAATGTTCAAATTTCTTCATTGGGAATTATTTCAGCGGTTAATATTTTAGTTACATCTTTTTCATCAATCCTATGGGGCTATCTCACAGGTAAATTCAATAGAAAGCTTCTTGTTATTATGGGCACTATTATATGGTCATTCTCAGTATTCTTAATATCACGTTGTAGTAATTATCTCCAGCTCTTTATTCTTCAAATTTTTACCGGCATAGGGTTAGGATGTATAGCCTCAATTGGCTTTAGCATTTTAACTGACTATATTCCAAATAAGTACAGAGGAATGTTATTAAGCCTTTGGGGTATGGCTCAGGGATTTGGTGGAATATCAGGAGCACTAATGGCATCATTGGTAGCCTCTTTTACAAGCTGGAGAAAACCGTTTGAAATTGTAAGTATAATAGGTTTCTTATTAATTATACTATATTTTTTTATAAAAGAACCCGCTGTAGGCGAGTCAGAACCCGAACTACAAAAGCTTATTAAAGAAGGAATAGCAATGTTTATAGTCCCAATGAATGGACTTAAACTACCGCAAAATAACGATCCATTAATGATACTTATGACCTTATTGAAAGGGATTGTAACAAATCCATGGATATGCATGATATTTACTTTATCTTTTTTTGCAAGTGCACTGCAATCTGCAAACACACCAAATTGGCTTGCTTTAATAATCGATATCTAAACTTATAGTTGTTTTCGTACCTTTTCCCTCTTCACTTTTAACATCCACAGTTCCATTGTATGTATCCACAATTTGCTTAGCAATGGATAGTCCAAGCCCACTTCCCCCAATATCTTTAGATCTGGATTTATCTACACAATAAAATCTATCAAATATTTTAGGAATTTCACTTTGTGGAATTCCTATACCGGTATCACTTACTACTATATTAATGTATTTCCCAAATTTAATAGAACTTATATCTATTTTTCCATTCTCTGCTGTAAACTTTACACTGTTATCCACAATTATCCTGACCAATTGCTTTATAAGTTTATAATCTGCAACAACCTGTATATTTTCATTGTTGGTATTTGATATTATATGATTTTTATCTATTAATCTAGTCTCTTCAATAACTTCATCTATCAATTTGTTGAGATGAAATCTATTTTTCTCTATCTTTTGCGACTTATTATCACCACGGGCTAAAAAAAGCAATTTTTCTACTAGTTTGCCCATATTATGTGACTCGGATTTAATGGCTTCAATAGACTTTTCAAGGGCCTCCCTGTCATCTTTTCCCCATCTATCTAAAAGGCTGGCATATCCCTGAATTATGGCTATGGGTGTCCTAAGCTCATGAGATGCATCTGACACAAATTGAACCTGCCTATTAAAAGATCCCTGTAGTCTGTCGATCATGTCATTTAGTGTACCTGCAAGCCTTTTAAGCTCATCATTGGGACCTTGTATATCTATTCTCTCTTTTAAATTGTTAATGCTTATCTCCTCTGCAGTTTTTGTGATACTGTCAATCGGATTCAGCATTTTTTTACTTATAACATATCCTAGTAGAATTGATAAAATTATTCCGAATAAATCTGCCGCAGCCATAAAGAAAAACAATATCTTCAAGAAATCATATTCATTGTCCATATCCTTAATTATTTGTATATATACAGTTCCATAATTTTTATTTAATATTTTTGTATTTAAATACGTAAGATGTTTTTCATGTTCTTCTATATGTTTTGTTTTGCCATAGGGCTCAGAAATTTTTAAATGATAATTAAATTTATTTGATTCGCTTATTATTTTTCCGTTTTTATCCATTATTTTTATAAACATATTTTCATTAGGCATTACGTCGGAAAATAACTCATTATTGGAATTTTCATTTGATTTTAACTTATTGAGTAGTATTGCATTTACATCTTCTACACGTTTACCTGCCTGTGTATATAAATAATGCTTTAATCCATTTAATATATATGCATTAGACACTACAAGCATTACAGAGAACATGAAAGCAAATATTCCGGTCAATTTGACAGATATCTTTGCATCTTTTATTATATTTAAATTCATGACTTATCTCCCTTTATTACATATCCAACCCCTCTTACGGTAGTGATTAATTTATTCTCAAATCCATCATCAACTTTACTTCTAAGGTATCTTATAAATACACTAACCACATTGGTATCATTAAAATAATCATAACCCCAGACTTTTTCAATCAGTTGATCTCTTGTTAAAACTACATTTTTATTGGCTAGAAGAAGCTCTAAAAGATCATATTCTTTTTTAGTAAGTTCAATAAGTTTACCATCTCTTGTAACTTCATGTGTTTTGGTATCCATTATTAGATTATCTACCTTATATTTGTAATCATTTAAATTTTCATTATTATTTCTTCTTATAACACGTATTCTAGCTAGAAGCTCTTCTATGGCAAATGGTTTTGTAAGATAATCATCTGCTCCGATATCCAGCCCCATTACTTTATCTGTCACATCATCTTTAGCAGTTATCATTATAATTGGAATCTTGGAAAACTGCCTTACTCTTCTACAGACCTCCATTCCATTTAGCCCAGGCAGCATTATATCTAAAAGCACCAGATCATAGTTTTCATTCTGTATTTTTTCAAATCCATCTCTTCCATTATATTCAACGTCAGTAGTGTATCCTTCATGATTGAGCTCCATTTGAATAAATGTGGACATTTTCTTTTCATCTTCAATTATAAGTATTTTATAGTTTTCCAAAAAATCACCTCTAAAATAGTACTTTAACATTTTTCCTCAATATTGTATATTAAATTAAATAGATTAAAATCAAATTAAAAATTAATGTATTTAGACATATTATATTATAAACCATAATATAATAAATAAAAAAGACCTGGAGGTGTTATAATGAGCTATACTGTTAAAGACGGTCAACCACAAGGACATCCTTATTTTTTTACAAATAAGATACGTGAAGCTCTTATAGGTGAAATTATTGCTATAAACGGATACGCCCAACACATAGCAGACTCAAATATGGAAGACATTAATGCTGTTTGGAAAAGTATAATGCAGGATGAAAAAAATCACTATGGAATGTTACTTAATTTACTTCGTAAATATGATTCGGTACAATATCAAAAATACAATGTTCAAAGAAATCAGCCTCCCATCATCAAAACAACTATGCAATCATATAAGCCTAATTATGATAAACAAATTATTTTAAATAATGTCAGAGCAGATATAAAAGGTGAATTTGAAGCTGTTATTTTATATGAACAACACTTAGTGGAATTCTATCAACAAGACATCAAGCATATATTCTATTTAATAGCCAGTGATGAAAAAGAGCATGCCGAACATTTAACCAGAGTACTGCTAAAATATGATACAGATAAGTATGACTCTCTTGTTTAAACTTCTGTTGTTTTAATTAATAGCTTCTAGTTCGATTGTAAATTTTGACGGACTTTTCATTATTTCTTTAACTACATTTTTAAATACATCTCCAAAAATATCTTTTATATCTTGATCTGAACAAGAATACTTAATGTCAAAACTGAGCATATTATTGATAATAAAAGAATTAATTATTGTAATATACCCATAGTTCTCAATTTTTGCTGGAAATTTTTCAATAAACCCATCAATTAACATATTAAAATTCTTAAAATTAGTTATTATCCTGCACATAGCTAGTTTATCCTCCATTTCTACTCCCCCTCATATAATTAACTTAATTACCAATTCAGATTTTATTTTCAGCAATTAAGTTAACACTTAATATCTTAACTGCATTTTCTATTTTAAATCTATATTATTAAAATATAATTGTATTTATATTAAATTTGCATAAAAAATGTAATTATTCAACGTGTTACCTATGATTATGGAAGATACCGGATAAAGGGTGGAATATTGACATTATTAAATCTAAAGCATATTAGAAAGTGGATGCTTATTATAATAATCGAATAATAGGAAATTCTCAAATTAGAATTGATTTATAATACCTCAGTTAAGTAATTTTAAAATTCAAGTTACTTAACTAAGGTTAAATAGAGATGTATTAATTTATTTTGTAACATGTATGATATTTGCATATGTCAATATTAATACCAGTATTCCTATAAATATTCTATATATGGCGAAAACTCTCATGGGTTTTTTCTTTAAAAAGCTTATAAATTTATCAACAACCACTAGCGCAACTACAAATGCAACTGCAAATCCTATTATAAGCGCTATTATTTCTGGAGCAGTCATTGTTATTTTTACCTTTAACAATGAAAAACCTGACGCAGCTATCATAGTAGGTATTGCCAGAATAAACGAAAACTCTGCTGCTGCCACATTGGTAAGTCCACCTGTCCACGCACCCATTATTGTAGATGCAGACCTGGACATTCCCGGCCAAAAGGAAAGACACTGAAAACATCCTATTTTAAAAGCTTGTCCTGCAGTTATATCTTCAATTTTATTTATTTTATTTCCCATTCTATACCTGTTTTCCATAAATATCATGAGAAAACCACCAAATACAAGTGCACAAGCTACTGTAATAGAATTGAATAATTTCTCCTGTATTATATTGTTAAATAATACTCCTATAACAGCAGCTGGTATAAAAGCAATCATTATATTGCACCAAAGCCTAAATCCCCATTTTCCAGGGGCAAGATTTTTTAATGAACCAGATATTTTATTCCAGTAAAGCACCAATATTGCAAGTATAGCTCCTAGTTGAATTACAATTTCAAACATATCCACATAAGCTTTTCTATAAGTTGGATCTTTAAAATTTATCAAGTCACCTACTATAATCATATGACCTGTAGATGATATAGGCAAAAACTCAGTAATACCCTCTACAATACCTATTATAATGGCTTTTATTATAAGTACCAAATACATTTTTTAATCATCTCCTTAATTTTTCACTATTAATTATTTTAATTTATATATATTAAAATAAAATTAAATTATAGAAAAACTTTATTAGAAATTAATTTTTAACATATATTTGATGAGATAAATATTAAAATATTGCCGAGTCCTGATTCTTGTAGTTAATTTGTACCGAATTCACTATAAAATAAAGCAGCCTTATGGCTGCTTTATTTTACTGATTATTAGATTTTATGGCTGTTTCTACTGCTTTCAATGCATTTATCTTACCATATCCATAATATATATTTTTTCCCTTTGTCATGATACTATCTGTGGATTCATCAAGTATCTGATCTATCTGAGATGAATTTAGATCTGGATTCACAGCCTTGACCATAGCTGCCACCGCGGATACTATAGGAGTTGACATAGACGTACCTGTCATAAAATAATATGCATTATTTAATTCAATGCTCAAAATATTATCTCCCGGCGCAGCACCTTGAACATTATAACCATAATTTGAATAATAGGTTTTAGTATTGTGCATATTCAGCGCTGATACAGTAAATGCGTCTGGATTGGATGCAGGTGAATAATTTTTTACATCAGCATTGTCGTTGCCTGCTGCAGTAACTACGAATGACCCTTTGGAAGTGGCATATTTTACAGCAGAATCTATCTCAGGTGAAGATCCTTTTCCTCCAAAGCTTAAATTGATTATATCAGCTCCCTTGTCTGCTGCATATTGTATGCCTTCTGCAATTATGTCAGAATCACCAGAACCAGTACTATCAAGTACTTTTACAGGAATTACTTGAACATCCAAATTTCCATCTATGCCAAGAAGATCCGTACCATTTAAGGCTGAATTCGTGGTTATAATACCTGTCACTCCTGTACCATGTCCATTATCATCCATTGCATTTGAAGTATTCGTGATAAAATTATAACCATCATCAACATCAACTTTTCCCTTCAGCAGCAAATTATTGTAATCAACTCCGGTATCCACTACAGCAATTTTTACAGTTTTTCCTTGAGTTATATTTGACCACGCCTTATCGGCCTCCACATCAGATATATCCCACTCCAAATTTCTTGGAGAATTACTGGCTGTTTTTCTTGAAAATCCATCTATGCTCATTTTCACCGGACTTCTTACGTCTTTTACTCCTCTAACTTTAGACAATCCCTTATTAAGGGTATTTTTTGAAATCTCATTAGAGTATACAATAGCTTCACCATCATTTAATACTTTGACTCCTGCCTGTGGAATACTAGATTTTATATTGTTGATATCTTTTTGAGATGTTACAATAACTATATATCTGGAGGTATCCATCCTCAATTGGCTTTTGGAAGCACTGGCGTTAACAGTAGGAAAGAAACTTCCAATTATAAATATACTGACTATCAATGAAATTAATTTCCTTTTCATATAACTACCACTATCCTATCATAAAAATAATCTATTATTGAAATTGAAATTGTTCACCTGAGTTAAATATATTTTGTATAGTATTTTCCTGATCCTGGGTTATTGTAGCATTGGATACCAGGCTGTCAAGAATATCCTCTAATCCACTGCTGCGGCCTTTTTTAGATTCTGTTGTTTGAAATGCAGATTGTAAGGCACTTTTTATGGCATCTTCCTGATCCTGCGTAATAGTACCATCTGATACCATACTATCCAGTGAATTGTTTAATCCGCTGTCAGAATTTTTGTGTACTTGATGCGAATTATGAAATGAAGTTTTTAGAGCATCTTTTATAGTGTCCTTCTGATCTTGTGTGATTGTACCATTTGACACCAAATTATCCAATGGATTTGTTACCTTGTTATATGTTCCTGCATTTGTCCTATTTGCCTGAAATGCAGCTTGAAATGCATTTCCTACAGCATCTTCCTGACTTTGAGTAATGGTGCCGCTGGATACAAGAGCATTCAGCGAATTGGTTACACTGTTATTTGATGTTTCCTGTATTCCCTGAATGGAATTAAGATTTTCAATTCCCTGCTGCCCAAATATAGCTGAATCCTGTTCCTTCTTTTTATTATTATAAATTTGGGATTGTTCCTGGGCGTTTTTAATTTGTTGATACCAATTAATTGTACTTTGATTGTCACTTATAGTATTCATCAATGTCACCTCTTGAATTTAATTTTGTAAACTTTACCTATACAGCTAAATTTTATAGGAGTTTTCTTAAAACTTTCTTAAAATTATATAAAAGTTGACAGTTTTAATTTCTCCTTGTATATTATTATTTATCGTATATAATTTATAGGAGATTTTATTATGAACGAAGAAATTTATAAAAATAGGTGGAAAATATTATCAGTAGTTTTAATATCTCCATTTATGGGAAATATAGACAGCAGTATTGTAAATATAGCACTTCCCGTGATATCTAATCATTTGGGTGTTGAAATAAACAGTATACAATGGGTGGTTACAAGTTATTTAATAGTAATATCTGCATCTATACTCATATTTGGAAAGCTGTCTGACAAATTTGGAAAAGTAGTTATTTTTAATTATGGCTTTATAATATTCGGATTTGGTTCATTTTTATGTGCAATTTCAAAAAGTCTCAGCTTTTTGGTTTTTTCAAGAATAGTTCAAGCTATAGGAGCCGCCATGTTCATGTCTGCAAATCAGGCCATAATAGTTGTTTCTTTTCCTAAAGAAGAAAGAGGAAGAGCTCTTGGGCTTTTAGGAAGTTCTGTAGCCGTTGGCACCATGCTTGGACCCCCACTTGGAGGAATTATGGTACAAGTTTTTAACTGGCAATCTATATTCTTAATAAATATACCTATATCCATATTTGCATTTATTGCAGGTAAATTCATACTTCCAAAAGAAAAAGCAAATGCAGGTCCACTGAACTTTGATCTAAAAGGTGCCGTTTTATTCATAATACTAATACTTTCTCTTTTTTGGGCTTCCTTAAGCGGTGAAACCATAGGCTGGAGTAACAATAAGATAATTATAAGTTTTGTTATAAGCATACTCTGTGGATTAAGTTTCTTTTTTACAGAAAAAAACTCCAAGAATCCGATGATTGATTTTTCCATATTCCACAATAAACTTTTCAATATAAGTATATTGTGTGCATTTATCTCTTTTCTGTGTATGTTTTGTGTAAACATAATTCAGCCTTTTTATCTCCAAAGTGCCAGGTCAATATCTCCGGCTGTATCTGGTATTATCATGCTGTTCATTCCTGTAAGTACAGCCATAGTGGCACCTTTAAGCGGTTATATATCAGATAAAATAGGAGCCAAGATATTTACTGTATTCGGACTTTTTACCATGGCTTCAGGGCTTTGTGCCATGGCTTTTTTGAATCTTAAATCCAGTTATGTACAAATAGCAATCAGCATAGCGCTAATGGGTATAGGAAATGGTATGTTTCAATCTCCTAATAATTCCATAGTGATGTCCTTGGCACCAAAAAACAAATTGGGCATAGTGGGCAGTATAAATGGATTGGTCAGAAATATAGGAATGGTATCGGGAATAACTTTTTCCGTAGCTCTTTTGTATAATAGAATGAGCAAAAAAATAGGATATAAAGTTACAGGATTTATACAGGGAAGACCGGATATATTTCTTTATGGTATGAATGTGGTGTATTTATTTGCAGCTTTTATATGTATCATTGGAATGATTTTAACTGTACTTAGAATTCTCAAAGAGGATTAAGAATTGTAGAAAGTATGTTTATTCCACTCTCTATAGACTTGTATTTACCAGCCCTGCCTAAAATAAAATGAGTCCATATTTTAGAACTAATACTTCAATAACCAATTTGGCACAGCATTTTTTGTGTTTTATCTTCAAGCATTTATTCCCTTATTTTTTCAAAATTTATATAAGGTATTGCAGCTGGCGGTATTACATCTGTCTCAATTGCTATAATCAAAAACCACTTTTCAGGAAAAAAGAGAAACTATATTGACAATAGTGCAACCTATGTCAGGTATTGCACCTATAATTGCACCTATCAGTACTAATGTTCTCCTTGATCAGCAAAAGGGAGATACAGGTTCAGCTTCTTCATTAATCAATATTCTGGCAAATAAAGATATAAAATTTTTGTTAATATAGTGTAAATTTTTATTTAGATTATAAAAAATTTTAAATTTACAAAAACATGCTTTAAAGTCTCTAATAAGAAGAGATTAGTAGAGTTATTATTTATATAAACGTCCTCTTTTTTTGTAAAATTTTTCTTTATTTTATATTTTTATAATTTTATTGATTTGATATATAAGGTATTTTTATGTTAATATTAAAAGCAATAACATTAAATTAGTCAAATTATTAAATATATAAAATTATCCAATAATTAAATATGCTTATTTAATAACTTATTAAAAGTTATTATACTACAGCTTTTAATACCAATTCTTATATATGTCTATAGAGTTTCTAAATTTCAGTAATTTGTATTCCACAAATAATAAAAATCGCATTTAATGAAACGGAGGATGATTTATGATAGAGTTTAAAGATGTAAATAAGTCTTTTAAGAACAAAGTAGTGTTGAACAATATAAATTTGAAAATTCACAAAGGTGAATTGGCAGTAATCATTGGCCCAAGCGGATGTGGAAAAACAACCACTTTAAAAATGATAAACAAACTTATAACACCCACTTCTGGTGATATCTTTGTAAATAATAAAAATATAAAGGAAGAAGATACTATAAACCTTAGAAGAAATATGGGATATGTAATTCAACAAACCGGTCTCTTTCCCCATATGACAATACGGGAGAATATAACATTGATACCAAGGCTTCAAAAATGGTCTGAAAATAAGATAGAACATAGAACTGTTGAACTTTTAGACATGATTGGCATGAATCCAAATGAATTCTTGGACAGATATCCCAATGAGCTCAGCGGCGGACAGCAGCAGAGAGTAGGAGTAGCAAGAGCATTTGCCATGAATCCGGATATAGTACTTATGGATGAACCTTTTAGTGCTCTTGATCCTATAAGCAGGAACCAGCTTCAAGATGAATTATTCAATCTCCAGCAGCAGTTAAAAAAGACTATAGTATTTGTAACCCATGATATGGATGAGGCAATAAAGCTTGGAGACAGAATATGCATAATGAAAGATGGCAACATACTCCAATTTGATACTCCTGAAAAAATATTAAAAAATCCATCTCATGGCTTTGTAGAAGAATTTATAGGTAAAAACAGGATCTGGAATAAACCAGAATTTATAAAAGCAAAGGATATAATGATAACCAATCCGGTAATGACCAATTCAGAGAGAACCATAGTTCAAGCAGTAGAAATAATGAGGGCAAACAAAGTAGACAGTCTTATGGTGGTAGATAAAAATTTAACACTTCTTGGAATAGTAACCTTTAAAGATATAAGAAAAAGTATGGACAAAACACTGAGATTAAAAAATATAATGGAAGAAGATGTATTTACAGTATCTGAAGAAGACAGCATAGTTGATGTACTTCAGGAGATAAATGATAATAAAATAGGATATGTACCTGTTTTAAACAACAAAAGCAAATTGGTGGGGCTTATTACTAGAAGTAGTCTTATAACAGTGTTAAGTACTCAATTTTTAAATGATGAGGAGGGTATTTAATGAATTTCATTATAGAATTTTGTAATTTTTTAGCAAGCAGATCAGGTCAAATATTGCAGCTTTTTTTGCAGCATATCGAATTGACTTTATTGTCAGTTGTTATAGCCATATTGATAGGGGTACCTTTAGGAATACTTATAGAAAAGAAAAAGAAATTATCTTCAGCTGTAATAGGTATTGCAAATGTAGTACAGGCGATTCCAAGTTTGGCTCTTCTAGGATTTTTAATTCCCATTCTAGGTATCGGAAGCAAGCCGGCCATTGTAATGGTAATTTTATATTCACTGCTTCCCATTATAAAAAACACCTATACTGGACTTATAGGTATAGATTCCAATATCATAGAATCTGCTCATGGAATGGGAATGACAGAATCACAGATTCTGAAAATTGTGAAGCTGCCCCTTGCTCTCCCTGTAATAATGGCCGGTATAAGAATATCTGCAGTTACAGCCGTTGGACTGATGACCATAGCTGCATTCATAGGAGCCGGCGGCCTGGGGTATATGGTATTTACAGGCGTCCAAAGCGTTAACAATAATATGATACTTGCGGGGGCAATACCAGCATGTATACTGGCACTTGCTATAGACTTTTTAATTGGCAAGATTGAGAAATCAGCAACAAAAAGAAAAAAGAAGAAAATATCACCGAAATATAAAAGAGCAATTGCTGCCCTGCTTTGTATCATAATAGCTGCCGGTTCAATATTTTATTATAAGACTTCAAAAAATAAAATAGTAGTTGGAGGAAAGAACTATACAGAGCAGATCATATTAGTAGACATGGTGGGAGAACTTATTGAAAATAATAGTAATATAAAAGTGGATTACAAACCCAATTTAGGTGGGACAAGTGTAGTACTCAGTGCCATGAAATCTGGAAATGTAGATGTAAGTGTAGAATATACAGGTACCGGACTCATGGATGTAATGAAACACGGTTTAATTCAAGATCCCAATAAGGTATATAGTACAGTTAAAAATTACTATGCTGAAAACCTTGGTATAGAATGGCTTAACCCCATTGGATTCAATAATACTTATACTCTGGCCGTATCTCAGGATACTGCTAGTAAATACAATTTAAACACCATATCCGACCTTTCAAGGATAAGTGGTGATTTGCGTTTAAGCCCCACAATGGAGTTTACAGAAAGATCGGATACAATGAAACCACTTAAAAGTGTATATGGAGCTAATTTCAAGGAAGTAAATGCCGTAGACGGAGGGCTTAGATATACTGCTCTAAATCAAAATAAAGCAGATGTAATTGATGCTTTCTCTACAGATGGACTGCTTAAGCAATTTAACTTAAAAGTCTTAAAAGATGATAAGAAAATATTTCCACCCTATTATGCCGTACCTATAGTAAGAGAAGAAACCTTAAAGAAACATCCTGAACTTGAGGGAATTTTAAATAAATTAAGTGGAAAGATAAATGATGAAACCATGATGGAATTGAATTATAAAGTGGATAGTCTGGGGCAAAAACCAGAGACAGTTGCTGATCAGTTTTTAAGAGAACACAATTTGATAAAATAGAAATTAATATATCTTCAATGAGCTGTTCACAGCGACTTTTTAAATTGCTGTGAATAGCTTGAAAGTAAAAAGTCCAAATAGCTTCATCTATTTCCTCATTTACTTTTATAATAATATGTGCAGTTTGAAACTACCCGGTATGGTATGCTCCAATAAGTTTCCCTATACATTATGAATATATAATAGTATTATAGTAGTATTAAAACATAAGGGGTCAAAATAATATGAATAAATTAAGCTTTAATGATTTTGGACTAGATTCAGACATATTGGAATCAATAAAAAAATTAGGATATGAAAATCCATCTGAAGTTCAGGAAAAAGTTATTCCACTCATTCTAAAAAATAAAGATATTATAATAAAATCCGAAACCGGCAGTGGAAAAACTGCAGCTTTTGCCATACCAATCTGCCATAAAATAGAATTAGAGGAAAAACTTCCTCAGGTAATGGTGCTCACTCCTACAAGAGAACTTGCCCTTCAGACAATGGAGGACTTCTCAAACATAGGAAAGTTCAAAAGAATAAACTGCACTGCCGTATTTGGCAAAGAACCCATAACGGTTCAAATAAGAAAACTTAAACAAAGAGTTCATGTTGTAGTTGGAACTCCCGGAAGAATAATGGATCATATAAAGAGAAATACTTTAAATCTTAAAAAAATAAAATATTTAGTCATAGATGAGGCAGATGAAATGCTGGATATGGGATTTATAGATCAAGTTAAACTTATAATAAATGCTCTTCCTAAAAATAGACTGACTCTTCTCTTTTCTGCAACTATACCTGAAGAAATGCTGGAATTATTTAACAGGTATATGGATAATCCAATTAATATAGACATTAAGTCCGAAAACTCTGCGGTAATCAGAATCAAGCAGCTATACTATGAAGTTGAAGCACCTGAAAAATTTGATTTGTTAAATAAAATAATATATACTGAGAAACCTGACAGCGCCATGATATTTTGCAGAACTAAGAAAAATGTAGATGACTTGGTATTACAGATGAAAGATAAAGGCTACCCCTGCAGCGGCCTCCATGGGGGAATGCTTCAATCTAAGAGAATTGATGTAACTAAAAGATTTAAAAGAGGAGAATTCATTTTCCTTATATGTACGGATATAGCAGCCCGTGGAATAGACGTTGAAAATATAACACATATCATAAATTATGACATACCTATGGAAAAAGAAAGCTATATTCACAGGATTGGAAGAACAGGCCGGGCAGGAAATAGAGGAATTGCCATAACATTTGTTACTCCTAAAGAATATATATTTTTAGAAAAAATAGGTGAATTTTTTAATCTAAACATTGAAGAAGGTAAAATTCCATCAAAAGAAGAAGTTGAAACAGGTAAAAAATTATTCAATGAAAAATTAAAAGCCGGACCAAAATTAAAAAATTACAGCTCCAGATATATAAATAAAGATATGACAAAAATATATATAAGTGCAGGGAAAAAGAAAAAAATAAGGCCTGGCGACATAGCTGGAACTATATCAAGTATAAAGGGAGTAAATCCTGATGACGTAGGTATAATAGACATAGAGGATAATTTTTCCTATGTAAACATTCTATCCGGTAAGGGTGATATAGTTCTCAAGGCACTTCAGAACAAAACTATAAAAGGCAAAACAATAAGAGCTGAAAAAGCAATGAAATAAATTTGTTCACCCCGCATTTACATTGAGGGGATCCTGCCAATCCCTTCTGGTTATTTCAGGCAGCAGGCATATTTTTTTATGTTTGTGATAAAACTCCCTCTGAATCCAAGAATCACTTGACACTATTAAAATACTGATAATAATAGCATTTCAATCTTCCGTTATAAAGTTTTCTGTTCTTGTCAGACTTTTTCCCAAAATGCTCTTCAAATTTGTCATGAGCTGTTATTATAAAATAATTCCAGTCTTTAAGTTCTGAAAATACCCTGCCCATATCCTCATACAGTTTTTCAGCTTCTTCCCTTTCCCCCAGTCTTTCTCCATAAGGGGGATTGCTTATTATAAAACCGCAGCTCTTCTTTGAACTGAACTTCTGTACCGGCATTTTTTGAAATGCTATATAATCCTGCACTCCTGCCTTTTCCGCATTGTTCATGGCAGTTCTGATTACTCTTCCATCTATATCCGATGCCAGAATTCTAAATTCATTATTATTTATAGAGTTTAAAGCAAATTTTCTCAAATCCCTCCATAAATCCTGGGGAATTATATTCCACTGTTCTGAAACAAAACTTCTATTTAGTCCTGGAGCTATGTTCTTCCCTATTAATGCGGCCTCAATGGCAATGGTTCCAGAACCGCACATGGGATCTGCAAGCACACTGGAAGGCTCCCATTTGCTTAACAGTACCATAGCCGCTGCTAAGGTTTCCTTTATAGGTGCTTCCCCTGAATTCTTCCTATATCCTCTTTTATGCAGTCCCTCGCCTGATGTATCCACTGTCAATGTAACCACATCTTTTAAAATGCCAACTTCTATTTTATACTCCGCTCCAGTCTCCTCAAACCTTCCTATATTATATTTATTTTTCATGGATTCAACTACGGCTTTTTTAACTATGGACTGACAGTCAGGTACACTGTGCAGCTTTGATTTTATAGATTTTCCCGTTACATGCATGAATGCATCCTCAGGCATTAAACTTCCCCACTCCACAGAAAGTGTCCCCTGAAAAAGCTCCTCAAAGCTCTCCGCCTTGAATTCCGCCATTCTTATAAGCACCCTGTCTGCAGTTCTGAGCCATAGATTACAAGTAACTATATCCATCTCATCTCCCTGAAAGATGACTCTTCCATTTTCAATCCTTAAATCCTCATATCCAAGATTCTTAAGCTCTCTGGCAACTATGGATTCCAATCCAAATGTTGATGTTGCAATTAATGTATACTCCATTTTGTCCTCCTACATACTTTGAAATATTCATATTCTTTTCATCTAACCTAATAATTATAATACATAAATTAAAAATATAAAATAATATAAACACATTCTATTTTATGTTACCAGCTGTCTGATTTTAGTATATAATTAAATGTAAAATTATAAGAATACTCGGAGGTGTTATTATGGATAAAATAAGATTGGGAAGAACAAATTTAATGGTGACAAGAAGCGGTTTTGGTGCTTTACCCATACAAAGAGTTTCCTTTGAGGAAGCCAAAAAGATTCTACGTAAAGCCTATGACAATGGGATAAACTTTTTTGATACTGCAAGAATGTACTCTGATAGTGAAGAAAAAATAGGCTATTCTCTTGCAGATGTGCGAAAAGATATTATAATATCTACTAAAAGTCATGCAAAAGATAAAAAAACTTTACTGAAACATTTAGAGACAAGTCTAAAAAATTTAAAAACAGATTATGTAGATATTATCCAGTTACATAATCCTGATGAACTACCCGACCCTGAAGATCCTGAAGGACTTTATGCTGGTCTTCTGGAAGCCAAAAAACGAGGTATGACCCGCTTTTTAGGAATTACAAATCATAGAATAGATAATGCTGTAGAGGCCGCAAACTCTGAGCTATATGATACCATCCAGTTTCCTCTAAGCTCCCTATCTGCAGACAATGATTTAAAACTCATAACAGAATGCAAAAAAAGAGATATTGGAGTCATTGCAATGAAAGCCCTTTCAGGAGGACTTATAACCAATGCTGCATCCACATTTGCGTTTTTAAGACAGTTCAACAATGTTGTACCCATATGGGGTATACAAAGGGAATCTGAATTAGATGAATTTATTGCCCTTGAAAAAAAGCCACCAATACTGGATGAATCCATGTGGGCCATTATAAACAAGGATCGTTCTGAATTAGCTGGAAATTTCTGCCGTGGCTGCGGATATTGCCTTCCATGTCCTGCTGGAATTGATATTCCTACCTCTGCAAGAATAACTCTGCTCTTGGGAAGATCTCCATACAAAGATTTCATGAAAGATGATTTCAAAGAAAAAATGGAGCTGATAAATAATTGTATAGAATGTGGACACTGTAAAAACCACTGCCCATATAAACTAGACACTCCAAATCTTTTAAAAAGAGAACTTGAAAACTATAAAAAGTTTTATTATGAGCACAAAAATGACTGATTAGGCATATCTTTCTAAATTTATATTTAAATTTATGTTTATATTGAAATATGGACCTTCATTACCAAAATGTTTTGAGAATTTTTTGAAATGTTTTTACTGCATTTACAGAATAGCGACATAATGTTCATATTTATTATTTATACTCTAAAATAAGTTTTTTAATATATAAAAAGCTACACTAAAATTATATTAAATAATTTATACATATAAATTTAATATAATTTCTTACAAATCAAAACTTTTGGGGGTTCATTTTATGAATAAAAGAATTAAATCAATAATTGCAGCACTAGTTATTGCTGGTACTATACCAACTATCATGCCTACTATGGCAAAAGCAGCCGGAACTGCCTGCCCTGCTTCAGTAAATCAACAGACGTTGTTAAAAGATATTGGAGCTAAATATCCTCAGCTTAAAGACTTAAAAATTGTTACTTCAAAAAAGGCAGCTGGAAACAACACTACGTGTGCTGCCAAATTACCTGCAAATACTACAAAGCCTGCAGCTAGTACAAAATCTAATACTACACCTGTAAAACCAGCACAAAATAGTGGACAAGCTTCTACTATAAGCACAGAAGCAAATGAAGTAATAAAATTAGTTAATGTGGAGAGAAGTAAAAATGGACTAACTCCACTTAAGGCCAATGCTGAATTATCTAAAGTGGCCACAGCGAAAGCCCAGGATATGATTGATAAAAACTATTTCAGTCATACTTCACCTACTTATGGTTCACCTTTTGATATGATGAAAAAATTTGGTATCAGCTATACAGCTGCAGGTGAAAACATAGCATATGGTCAGAAGACTCCTGCTGAAGTAATGAATGCATGGATGAATTCTTCAGGTCATAGAGCAAACATATTAAATTCTAATTTTACAGAAATTGGAGTTGGAGTTGCTAAAGATAAAAATGGAACTCCATATTGGGTTCAGATGTTTATAAACCCTGGTAAATAACTACATTTAAATATTCACATAAAGCCGAGAATATAGAGTTTATTCTCGGCTTTACTTATAACTGAAAATTTAACTTTCACTGTTTTTATCCTTAATTGATATATTTTTTTTCCTGTTTTAGTGGTAAAATTAATAAAAATGTATAGGAGGTATAAAAATTGTTAGAATTATTAAAAAAGAGGAGAAGTATTAGAAAATATACTTCTCAAAAAATTCAAAAGGAAAAAATCATTAAAATAATTCAAAGCGGGTTATTGTCCCCTTCTTCAAAGAACTCCAAGCCTTGGGAATTTATAGTTGTTGAAGATAAAGCTAAATTACAAAAACTCTCTTTTACAAAACCAGGCGCAGCTTTTTTAAAAAATGCAGCTTTAGGAATAGTTGTCCTTGGAAATTCCGAATTAAGTGATGTTTGGATTGAAGATGCCTCTATAGCGTCCGTTCTAATGCACATAACGGCTGAAGCTGAAGGACTGGGATCATGCTGGATTCAAGTTAGAAATAGAAAATACAATGATAATATAACCTCAGAAGATTATGTACGCCAGATTTTAAACATACCTTCAAACATAAATGTACTATCCATAATTTCAATAGGATATGCCGCTCAAACTCCATCCCCTGCAGATCTTGAAAAGCTTCAATATGGGAAAGTATATCTTGACAACTATGCTGATAAATATTCTTTTTGATAATACAAGTTACTCCAATATCTATTATCCTGAAAAATAACAGGATTTTTTGTATTTTTGTCATATTCCATATATAACAAACAATTAAAATTTTTTTACCAAAAGGGATGAATAAATTGATTAACACATTATCATACTTGATTAAAAACAATATTATAGATGAATATAAAATTATATCAGGAAAAAATAATTTTAATGATTTTATAACAGGTATTTTTCATAATAACATTCCTTCGGAAAAATGGGTTGACGGTGGATTATTTGTATTAGATTTAGATAACTTTTCTATGAAAAATCAGGAGTTAAGAAACTTAATTGAAAAGTTATCTAAAAAAAGCATGAATATGATAATTTATAACAGTAAACATTATATTAAAGCTTTTAATATTCTAAATGAATTTACAGAAATAGGAGTTGAATTTAATTTTCCAATAGTATATGTAATTCCAAATGTGAAAATATCTGATTTTATATATTTTTTAGCAGCTAAAGTTAATGAAAATCATTTTAAAAATTATAGAGACATGCATAAAATATATAGTACATTTTCCCATCTGGGCTTAAAAAGCAAAGGTATTGATGCTATTATCAACTACTTTAAGAAAATAGTAGGAAACCCTGTAGCAGTATATGATGTTGACTATAAATGTATTGCAACAACGGATTCCCCCTTCAACACTTTTTTTGAAGTTAACAGCACTTCTACAAGAGAAGACTTAAATTATCTCTATTATATAACTCAGAAAATAAATATCGAAATTGAAAATGTACAATACAAAGATGTTAAGGAAATATTATTCCCAATAACCATTGGAGATAAGACAGAAGGATATTTGTGCGTATTTGAATTAAAGCATACTCTAAGAACTAATGATTATTTTATTTTAGAAATTGCTGCAACTGCCACATTGCTGGAAATGAAAAAAAGGATTGAACGCAAAACTATCGAAGAAAAATTTATAAACAATTTAATTTATGATTTAATAAATAATAAAATAGACAGACATGGTTTAATTTTTGAACGTGCAAGGTTAATTGGACTAAATACTGATAATACGTATATAGTAATAATATTTGAACTTATAAATAGCCTTAATTATGATTTAAATAATGAAAAAACCAGTCTTGAACAAAAGCATGATAAAATTTACACTCAGCTGTCAAAAAGTATTCATAATGTTAACTCTTATAGTGTAGTCGGCCGGCTTAGCAATTCCATAATAGCACTATGGCCTTTACATAAAAGGTATACGGATAATACCCTTCTAACCATTAAAAAAGCTTGCAAATCCATACAGAAAGATATTGTCAAAAAATTTATGGAAACTTCTATGATAGTTGGAATAGGCAGTCCAGCTGAAAACCTGAAATTAATATACAAAAGTTACAAGGAAGCAAAAGATGCAATTTCACTTGGTGTTACAATTTATGGAAAGGATTCCATTATTGAATTTAAAGATTTAGGAGTTCTAAGATTACTCAGTAAAATTGAAGACAAAAATTCCCTCATTGAAACTATACCTGAAGAAATAATAAACTTAAAACACCATGATAAAATCCATAACTCACAGCTTTTTAAAACCCTGGAAATTTATTTGCAATGTAATTGTAATGCTTCTAAAGCTGCACAGAAACTGTTTATACACTATAAAACCATATTATATCGTCTCGAAAAAATAAATAAAATATGTAAAATTGATCTTGAAAATTATTATGATAGATTAAATATTGAAATAGGAATCAAAATATTAAAGCTATTGGAAAATGAAGAGTCGCTTAATATTGAATAATTGACCTACTACCACTATTGACAATAAACTATCTAAAAAAATAGAAAAACCTATCCAGATACGTATCATTGCTTACCATCCAGTATTCTGAAAAATTTATGTGTCAGCAGTGGTAGCCTTAGAATAAAAAATCTAAATATTTCTAATATCTTCTTTTTGAATATCAATTATTTCTGCATCAGTATTACATTCTGTAAAATTTATAATATTCTCCATTATAGAATCCATTTGTGCCGAACTTCCGCATATACCTGCAATACCTATAACTATCATTTGATGAATATCTTGTTTATCCACTTCAGCTACCGATATGTTAAACTTGTTTTTTAATTTTTGAATTATACTTTTCACAACCATTCTCTTCTCTTTCAATGAATGTACCCATATTGCTCTCAGGGTAATCTTCATAAGAAGTACTTTCATATATTTTCATTCCCCTTCTCTTGAAAATCAAATCTATATTATATATTTTGAATCATTATATCAAAACAAATCCTTCTTATCAATTAAGTCCTGTAACAAAAAACATAAGCCTGAATAATATATATTAGAACCTGACAGAATTAACATTCACTAAATTATATTTTTGTTAGATAAAAAGGAGGATAACATTATTCATGAATGATATATATGAATCAACACAAAAAAATGACGTTTATACAGATAATAATCCTGATGGATTAGCTTGTACTCAAGATGCTGCTGGATCCTGTGCAGCTGTTACAGCTAAAACTGAAGGTATGTGTGATCAAGTTTATGTAAAACCTAATGTAATTCCATATGGAGATGCATTTGTTAAAATTCCAGTTATACTAGCAGAGACAAATATAACGATTCCAGTTGAAGCTACCATCACATTAGACAACGAAGCCATAGAAATAAAACGTATTAAGAAGAATGTATATTTAACTCAATGCCGCCTTATCCCATTCTCCCATGACAAGAAGTCTGGTACTGGTATATTATATATATCTGGTTTTGTGAGAAAAAATATTGAATATGCAACAGAAAGGTGTATAAGCAATGACAGAAAAAATATATGTGGAGATATAAGGCACTGTACAGTTAAAGTACCTTTTAATTGTACTACTAGAGTTAATTTCCTTAGGGAACCTTTCTTCTGTAATAATCCTAATTCACAAGAATTACAATACTTTACAGATAATCTTAGAAGCTGCGATGTTTGTGCAGATCCTGTAATTGGACGTGATCCTTGCGATCAAAGTTTCACTAATACAGAAATATTTAATGAGAAACCTTTCTGTGAATTAGTAAAGACATGTATTACTGAAGTTGATATTCATAAATATCCAACTCCAATAAATAATAAGTTCTATGAAGATCCTACGGAGCAAGAATTCCGTAAATTCACTGAAAAGATAGTAATAGATTTGACTTTAAAAGTATTACAAAAACAACAAGTAAGAATTAATTCACTGGGATTGCCTAAAAATGCACCTGAAAAGCCATCTGAAAAATATGCTATTTCTGCTCCTAAATGTCCTGTATACGAACCGTCTGACTCAAATGATCCATGGCCTAAAGAAAAAGATTGTTAAGGCTAGAAACTTAATAATATTATCGTTCTTTTAATGTCAACTAATTTATATACTGAAGATCCAAAGCTTGCTTAAGAGAGGTTTTGGATCTGTTTTTAAGACAGGATAAATATTGGTACATACCTAATTGCTCTTCTATTTATTGTATTACTCAATTTACTATACCACTTAATTTTATAAAAAATATTATTAATCCAAAAGTATCTATAGCTAAATCAATTTATAAATAATTATATCTTTCAAGTACTTCAATTTACAATATTTTTAAGGAGCGGATAAATTATGGGGAGAACATACCATTCAAGACAATATAATAAAGATCATCCTGAAAAAGATTATGATGATAGGCATAATGAAAGACATCATAAAAGACACCATGACGAAGAACATGGTAAAAAAACACATGATGATGAACATATCAGAAAACATAATGAGAAACACCATAAAAGACACCATGATGATGAACATGGTAAAAAAACACATCATGATGAACATATCAGAAAACATAATGAGAAACACCATAAAAGACACCATGACAAAAAATATGTTGAAAGAGAACTTGATGATACACATAATAGAAGATATGATAAAACCCGCTGCAAAGGGCATCGTCATCATTCAAAAAAACATTATTATAAAGAACTTTTAACACCTGAACATTATAAAATTGTAGAGTATAGTGATCCATATAAAAATTATTGTGATGCTCAAAACCAACAATATATAAATTATAATATTTCACAAAATAGGGACTATGCTTACTTGAAAAATGCTGATATAGAAAATGGCAGTCTAAAAAGTGCTGATGTAGAAAACATTCTCCCAGAAAGTAATATTTCAGAAAGTTATGATTCAGAAAACACCGTCTTAGAAAACAGTGCTTTGGAAATTGCTGATTCAGAAAATACCGTCTTAGAAAACAATACTTTGGAAATTGCTGATTCAGAAAACACCGTCTTAGAAAACAATACTTTGGAAATTGCCGATTCAGAAAACACCGTCTTAGAAAACAATACTTTGGAAATTGCCGATTCAGAAAACACCGTCTTAGAAAACAGTGCTTTGGAAATTGCTGATTCAGAAAACACCGTTTTAGAAAACAATACTTTGGAAATTGCCGATTCAGAAGATACCGTCTTAGAAAGTAATACTTTGGAAGATACTAATCCAGAAAACATTACCATTGAAAACCATAAAACAACTGTTATCTCGGAAACATTGCCGATTTGTGAAAACATTCCTCATACTTCCCAAGTTACTAAGGGACCTGTAATAATAAAAGCTCCAGTAGTAATAACAGAATGTAAAGTAATCATTAATATTGAATCTTCCCTTAAACTGGAGGATTCTATACTAGAAATTAAAGATATCAAAAAAAATGTATATTTAAACCAATGTAAACTTATTCCCGACTGTGAAAGTCACAAGCCTGATACCGGAATATTATTTATAAATGGTTTTATTAGGAAAAATATTGAATACACTACAAAGGAATATGTGGATGAGATAAGATTAAAAGGTAAATTAAAACATGCTGCAGTTAAAGTACCTTTTAAGTGTACTACTAGAGTCACATTCAAAACTCCCCCTAAACTTGTATCTTCTGTCTCTCAAGATAAAGTGGATATGTCAGAAAACAACATTAAAACTTGTGATTCCTGCAAAGAATATCTGCTGGGCTCAGATATTCATGAACAAAATTTTAGATCAACTGAGTTATTTAATGAAGAAGTATTCTGTGAACTAATAAATTCAGAAATTACTGAAACCGACATTCTTGAAAACCCAGAAAATGAGAATTGTAAATTATCTTTAGATCAGGGATTCCATATCATAACTGAAAAAGTAGTATTGCTTTTGACAATAAAACTACTGCAAAATCAGGATGTGGAAATTTTGAAATAAGGCAATTTAGTTAATAGCCGTAAGAGTTAATGGATTAAGACACAACTTATGGCTATATTATTGCCTAATTTTTAATTAAGAAAGAATTGTGTGCAATCATAATTAAAGTTAATAAAGTATTTTACAAATAGTAAAAGCCCTAGTTCCCAATAGAAGGTAATTAAGGCTTTTACTTAACAATATCTTTTAGATCTAATTTCTATAAATATGCCACATGGCATTGTTTGTTCCTCTAGCAAATACATCCGTTCTGTTTGGTCCCCAGGATACCGCAGCTGGTTCAGAAGTTATGTTTCCACCTATACCCTGCCAATTACTCCATCTGGCTCCATTCCATGACATTGTAATCAATTGGTTATTTGATCCTCTTGCAAACACCTCGAGTCTATTTGCTCTTCTCGAAGAAGCTGCGGGACCTGAAGTCAATCTCCCTCTGAGATCCTCCCATGAACTCCATCTGGATCCATTCCACCATAGATGATATAATCGATTACCTTGTCCACGCACAAATACATCAATTCTATTATTACCCCACGACACGGCAGCAGGTGCTGAAGTCAATGTACCTCCAAGGCTTTCCCAGTCACTCCACCTGGATCCGTTCCACCATTTATGCCAAAGAGCATTATCTGTACCTCTTACAAAAGTATCCAGCCTGTTAGGTGCCCAGGATGAAACGGCAGGTGCTGAAGTCAATGTACCCCCCAGGCTTTCCCAGCCACTCCAGCGAGAACCATTCCAGAATATATGCCACATGGCATTATCTGTACCTCTTACAAATACGTCAATTCTATTATTACCCCATGATACAGCAGCAGGTGCTGAAGTCAATGTACCTCCCAGACTTTGCCAGTCACTCCACCTGGATCCATTCCACCATTTATGCCAAAGAGCATTATCTGTGCCTCTTACAAAAGTATCCAGCCTGTTAGGTGCCCAGGATGAAACAGCAGGTGCTGAAGTCAAATTCCCTCCCAGATCCTCCCACCTGCTCCATCTGCTAGTTAAAATTGGAGGAACGACCATATTTCTATAATCTTCTTCATAAAAGGATCTTAAGTCTTCAGAATCATTATAATATCCAGGATTATAAAAGTTCCTCATCCTTTTATTTAAAAAAGGACAAACAGCTTCACCAGAGCAATAGGGGCAACGGAAAAATTCATTATTATACATTAGGAACCTCCTTGTATTCTTGTTCCTGCTTAAATAATTACCAATTATATTGTATGGGTAAAATTAGAAAATGTTACAAAAATAGCGTTCTTAATTTAAAATATAAATTCTGCTTTAACTTAAAACATTAATTCAACAATTTTCAGAGAAACATTTAAGGAAGGACATCTCTGCCCTTCCTTAATCCATTTACAATATATCTTCACATAGATAACTCCACATAAACAATAAAAAACAATTTATTATTTAAAATACTCCTGGCCTAATAAATCAGCTGTCAATATGGCATCATACAGTTGATTCGGGGTCACGTCACCTGCCAGATGATGAATTGTTTCACCAGGCACACACGCTTTTTTTGCAGCTATATGGACTCTTTCCTCATCCATTACACCAACCTCTTTTAAGGTGATTGGAAGGCCTACACTATAACAAAAATCCATAACTTCTTTTATTTCTTCCCTAGGAGCACTTTCCAGAATAAGCTGCACAATGGTACCAAATGCAACTAAAGAACCATGCATACTCTTCTCACACTCTTTCAATGCTGTAAATCCATTATATACAGAATGAGCAACTGCCAATCCACCATTGTCAGCACCTACTCCGCTTAAATATACATTGGCTTCGATTACAGCTTCCAAAGCCGGTGTTATCAAATGCTTTTCACAAGATAATTTTGCCTGGTAACCAGATTTGAGCAAAGTCTTATAACATAGCTGGCATAGAGCCATAGCCGACAATGCTATACCTCCATTTTCCAGACTTGGTGAATCAGTTCTGATGCAGGCTCTAGCCTCAAAATATGTGCCCAGTGCATCGCCCATTCCTGCTACAAGAAACTTTACAGGAGCATTTGCAATAACTTCACTGTCTACGATTACAGCTTCTGGATTTTTCGGATAAAATAAGTATTTGTCAAAGGTACCATCATCATTATATATAACCGAAAGTCCAGTACAAGGTGCATCAGTGGCTGTAACTGTAGGAACAATGGTCACAGGACATTTCTCATAATAAGCAGTTGCCTTGGCAGTATCAATGGCAGATCCTCCTCCAATACCTACAATCACTTTAATTTGTTCTTTTCTTACAATTTCCCTCATTTTTTCAATTTCTCCATTAGAACTGATACCTTTAAATATTTCAAAATGCAGCTTGCAGTCCGTTTTTTCAAAACTCTTTTCGATTTTTGCATGGGAATTCTTATATCCGCTTCTACTGCAGATAAATAAATATGATGATCCTAAATCCTTGGTTTCTTCATAAAAATTCAGCAATGCCCCTTTACCTTGTATATACTTTAATGGAGCCCTTAACAATTTTAATATTGCCATAAATAAAACATCCTTTCCTCAGTATCTATGAGTGTAGTATTCCCTACTCTTCCCTTTAATTTTTCCAGAACAATCCCTCCCAATAATATTTAAATAAAGATACTAGCAATAGAACTGCATTCGTAAGCAATTACATTGATGTCCATACTTTTTTCTCTATAAATTTAATTTAGCAAAAATCATGCCAGGAATAAAAGAATATTATATGCCAATTTTGACCTGTAAAATAATTTAATTAAAAGATTATATTAAATACTTTTCTCATAGATGGAAAAATCATTTCCCATTTTTGTACTAGTTGGAATTTTCGCTATTAATAGAATATTCAATTATTAATTATGTTTACAATACTTTTCTTTATATACTCAGATACTAGGAAATCCGTTACAATATCATCTTTGGGGAAATAATCTATTTTTTTTGCTTCATCTATCTTAAAAGTTTTACACACATCTTTATTCCTTTTTTCTCTTAAAGAAATGAATTTCATATTAAATACATTTTTATATTTTCCCAAAATGGAATTTAAAATAACCAGCTTTTGAACTTCATTTGTTCCTTCATATATTGTGAACATTTTAGAACCATGATATACTAACATTCTGCATGAAAACTTCTTACATAAACTTCACAAACAACAATAAGGCTTAAACCTTCCTGTTACTGTTTAAGCCTTATTATTTTTTATATTATCTAAATTTTCCTCTATGCTGCCAACTCGGCCATTTTCTTTTTCTCTAAATGTTTATTCATAAGAACCATTATGACCGGGCACAAAAATGCACTTATAATACAAGATGCTGCTATTTGCGCCGTGGCTGCCCCCAATATGGGAGCTAAGGATTTGTCCACAGCAGCTATAGCTACCGGAGTCCCTACGGAGTTGCCTCCTGTAGAACCATTGGCAAAAGCTGCAATAGGTCTCTTTTCTCCAATTGCCTTAAGGGCAAAATACCCTCCAAAGCCTGTTAATACAGCTGTTAGCACTCCCAATAATACTCCTGGCAATCCTGCTTTTACTATACTTGTTAAATTCATTCCTGCTCCCAGTGGAAAAGCAAAGAAAGGTATAAGTAATTTTTGTCCGGAAGCCAGAAATTTACGAATTTCTTCATCCAAACTTCCCAAAATCATTCCCAAAACTATAGGAGCCAAAACAGCCAGGAAAGCTGTAATCGGTACAGCAACCAAACCTGAAGCACCCAAAACTAACATAGTAAAGAATGGTCCATTATTTAATGAAAGTACAGCCACAGCACCTACATCGCTTTCATCTCCATACTGTTCTGTCAGCGCCACAAAAAGCCCGCTGTTTGTATTGGTCATTGCAGCTATAATTGCCAGTGGTGTCAATCCCCAGATTCCAGCAGCTCCAAATATCTTTCCTACAGCTAATCCTATAATTGTACCAATTCCACATTTGGCTACTGTTAGAACAGCACCTTTTTTAAAGGATTTCGGCGCCACTTTCAAGCTCATTTGAGAACCCATGCAAAACATAAACACTCCTAAAATTGGCAGAGATCCCTGTTTAAACATTGCAGTGGTAAATCCACCGATGGTCAACAGCTGCGGGAAAAACGTATTAATGACCGCCCCCAGCAATAGAGGTATTACCATTATTCCTCCTGGTACTTTATCAATTGTTTTTTTTATTTGCATATATCACCTTATATAATGAATATAATATATATTCATTATACCCTTTCCCTTATCAATAATAATTTAACGTCGTTAATATATATTTGGTTTAGAATGTTGATATAAGTTTCAATATGCCAAATTCTCTGTGATTAAGTGATTCTGCTCTGGTTTTTCTGCCATTTATTACCTGAAGCATTTCAGCAAAAATATCTTCCCCTACCTGTTTAACAGTTTTGGATCCTTCAATTATAGTTCCTGCATTTATATCCATATTATCACGCATATTTTTAAATGTTTCCGGATTACCCGTTACTTTTATTACCGGTGCAATAGGATTTCCAGTAGGAGTTCCCCTCCCTGTAGTAAATACAACCAGCTGGGCACCGCCGCTTACCATGCCGGTCATAGATTCAATGTCCTGTCCTGGCGTATCCATAACATATAATCCTTTACTTTTTGGTGCTTCTGCATAATTCAATACTCCCTTTATGGGCGCAGTTCCACCTTTATATATACACCCTAAAGATTTTTCCTCTATTGTTGTCAAGCCACCTTGAATATTACCCGGAGTAGGCTGTCCACCTCTCATGTCAACTCCCATTGTATTGGCTTTCTTCTCACAATTAGAAACTATTTCCAATATCTTGTTTCCTATTTCCTTGTTGACAGCTCTCTTGGCCAGTATATGTTCAGCTCCTATGAATTCTGTAGTTTCTGAAAATATGGATGTACCATTTAGTGAAACCAATTTATCTGATGCATATCCCACTGCGGGGTTTGCAGCAAGCCCTGATGTAGTATCAGATCCACCACATTCAATTGCCAGAGTTATTTCTGATATATCTATTTCCTCTTTTTTAATCTCAGCTGCTTCTCTGGCCATGGCAGCTGCAATTCTAGTACCTTTTGTAACTGTGTTTATGGTTCCGCCGCATTCTTGTATTATTAAATAGTCAACTTTTTTACCTGTAGATGCTATATCTTTTGCAACTTCTTTTGTTGGAACTCCTTCACATCCCAGCCCAACTACAAGCACTGCTGCTACATTAGGATTTTTCCCCAGTGATTTCAATGTGGCTATTGTAAGATCCATATCGGCACCAACTTGACAGCATCCATGCTGATTTGGTATTGCTATGGCACCATTTACATGACTTGCAATTCCTGCTGCAACCTCACTGGCACAAACTGATGCAGGAAGTATTAATATGTGATTTCTTATACCTACTTGTCCATTTTCTCTTCTGTATCCATAAAGTTTCATTATTTAGACACCTCCAAGTCTCCACGTCCTCTTTCACTTACAACATTATGCACATGAACATAATCTCCAGACTTTATATCTTGAGTAGCTTGTCCTATAGACTCCTTATACTTTATTATTTCTCCACCCTTGGATATATCCTTTACAGCAAACTTATGGCCGAAGGGAATATCTTCATTGAGTACTATCTGAATTTCTTTGCCAAATACATCAATTAATACCTTTTCACCTTTTTTTAAATTTTTTACTGCAGTAGCTACATTATCATTTTCATTTGCTATAACCGCAAATTTTAGCATGTGTATTCCTCCCTCTATAATTTTTTCATTTATACTATGTAGCAAGTATCATGCCAAATTTATTTACTACACAATAGGTATATATAACAATCATCAGTTTCATAGTGGAACAAAATTACGTTTCAAAAATGAACGATGATGCATTATGCATCATCGTTCATTTTCCTCCACAAAGTTGTTCTGCTGATCTTTAATATTTTTGACGCCTTACCTACACTGCCATCACAATAATCCATGACCTGTTTTATGTATTCATCTTCAACCTGCCTTAAATTTTTAAACTTTATCTTATTTGAACCGATGTCTTTTTTATTTTTTATATCCTCTCTTTCAGTTTCCTCTAATAATTGCACATCCTCTAACCTCAATGCATTACCATTGCAAAGAACTACTGCTCTTTCTATAATACCCTGAAGTTCTCTGACGTTTCCCTTATAATAATAACTATTTAAGTAATCTCCAGCCTCATCTGATATGTGTTCAATCTTTTTATTGTATTTTACAGAGTATTTATTTATAAAAAATTTTGAAAGCTCAATTATATCCTCATTTCTATCATTCAATTCAGGTACCAAAAATGAAAGTATATTAATTCTGTAATATAAATCTTCTCTAAATTTCCCCACACTTACCATATCCTTTAATTTTTTATTTGTAGCAGATATTATTCTGACATCTATAGGTATTAACTTGTCGTCCCCTATTCTCATAACCTGTTTTTCCTGAATAACCCTGAGCAATCTGGTCTGCACATCAAGTGGCATTTCCCCTATTTCATCTAAAAATATTGTACCTCTATGAGCGAGTTCAAACACACCTGCCTTACCACCTTTTGCCGCACTTGTAAATGCTCCTTCCACATATCCAAAAAGTTCGCTTTCTATGAGATTCTCCGGCAGGGCTGCACAATTTATAGCTACAAAAGGCATATCTTTTCTATTACTGCTGTTATGAATACTTTGGGCAAATAGTTCTTTTCCAACTCCCGATTTACCTAAAATCAAAACCGGAGAATCATAGTGGCTATATATTTCAGCTTTTTTAATACATTCTTTCATTTTACCGCTTCTATATATTATGTCCTTAAAATTGTACTTAGCTGTAAAACCTTTTTTCTGGAGTTTAATTCTTATTTTCTGCTCTAACTCCTGTAATTTAGTAATATCCTGAAATGTTGCCACTACTCCATTTATCTTATTATCCACAATAAAGGGCACCCTGTTAGTTGCTATTCTGCAATTATTCACATTTTGAATTTCCCCCAATTGCACACATCCTGTTTTTAATACTTCATCCAATTTCGTATTTTTGACTACATCTTCAATTCTTTTTCCAATTGCCTCTTCTTTTGAAATATCAAATATTCTCTCAGCTGTAGAATTGAATATAGTAATTTTTTCTTCATTATCTACAGATATTATTCCATCATGGACAAAATCCATTATAGTTTTAAACCTTTCTGCTTTTTGTTTTTCAAGTTGTATGCCCTTGAATATTCTTCTGGATTCTCTCATTGCATCTATAATGGATTCTCTTCCGGATTCTATTATATAATTTTTACAATTTAACTTATTGGCCGCATAGGTGCCTACAGTGTCACCTACAAATATGCTTATACCCTCATCAACATATGGCTTTAATAATTCTTCAGATTTTTTTTCATCATGGATTTCAATCTTAACTATATCCAGATCTAAAAGATCCCCTATTATTTCACACCTGTATATTATATTTTTATATCCAGCCGCACCAATTTTACCTTTATAATTAAATAAATCCCTGAACCCTCTTAAAATATCAAATGAGCTTATGCTGAGTTCAACTACGGGTATATCTACAACATCCTTTATCATAGTGTATGTTCCACCCCTGGATATAATTACACTTGCCCCATCTTGTACTGCCTTTTTAGCGGCAATTACCCCTGCACTTAATCCACCAACTACAATTTCTATATTATTATATTCTTTTATTTTAATCACTTGCTCCGCCAAATCAGCTAAATTTTTAAATGGAGCTATAAATGCTATATCTTTCATCATTATCTCCTTCAGTAAAATTATAAAATACTATTTTATAATTAATTATCCTGTTTTATACCTAAACTTGCAATGTAAAATTTTACTTCTTAGTATATTCAAGCTGCAGGCTGCTATACAGTTTTTTCATAATTATTTTTTATCCAGGATATTTTTGATTGTTTTTGCACTGTACCCTGTAATTATAATGGAAGGTGAAAACAGATATTACATATCTCACAATAAGTATAAATTAATTATTGACAGTTTAAAATATTTTTTACTCAATTTTAAATACTGATAAACCTTTTCTGAAAATAAAAAACTATATGGCAATTAGGTGTAATATGTAATGATTATGATAATATTAAAGATAAATAAATTTTTTTATTTATAATAAAAGAATTTATGAAATTATTAATTTATAGTTGGGGGCTGATTTATTTGGATAAACGATTATCTTTGTCGTCGTACATAGTAGTTGGATCTATGTTGTTCGGACTGTTTTTTGGGGCAGGAAATTTGATATTTCCAGTACATATGGGGCAGGAGGCAGGTGCACACGTATCTGCTGCAACAATTGGATTTCTCATAACAGCTATTGGTCTTCCCTTTTTAGGTGTTGTTGCCATTGGTGTTTCTAGAAGTACAGGTCTATTCGATCTGGCAAGCAGGGTTCATCCTTTTTATGGTTATGCAATGACACTGCTGCTCTATTTGACAATCGGACCATTCTTTGCATTACCTAGAACTGGAACAGTTTCTTATGAAATTGGACTTGCTCCTTTTATTCCAGGTCAATATGGTAAATTGGGGCTTGCTCTGTTTACCGCTGTTTTTTTTCTTGCAGCACTGTTTTTTTCCTTAAAGCCAAGTGAAATTCTCACCTGGGTGGGAAAAGTTCTAAATCCGCTTTTTTTAATATTTCTTGCTATTTTAATAATAACAAGTATTGCTCATCCTATGGGAACTGCATCTAGTGCAAAAATTGTTGATGCCTATACCAATACTCCTTTTTTTAAAGGATTTTCGGAAGGTTATAATACTATGGATGCACTAGCTTCCCTGGCTTTTGGAATTATAGTTGTAAGAACATTAAGAGACCTTGGAGTCACAAGTGCCAAAGGAATTGCAGTAGGAACTATTAAATCAGGTGCAGTAACTATTTTACTCATGGGGCTGATTTATGGATGTTTAGCTTATGTAGGCGCTACAAGCGTGGGGAAATTCCCTGTTTCTGAAAATGGAGGAATCGCACTGGCTCAAGTAGCCAGATATTATTTCAACTCCTGGGGCAGCATTTTGCTTGCATTAATCGTAACAGTAGCCTGCTTAAAAACTGCAATTGGCCTTATAACTGCTTGTTCTGAAACATTTTATGGATTGTTTCCAAGGAGTTTTAGCTACAGAGGTTATGTAATTATTTTTACACTTATAGCTTGTCTCGTGGCTAACGTTGGATTGACTCAGATAATTCTACTTTCAATTCCCGTTTTAATGTTCTTGTATCCATTGGCCATTGCATTAATTATACTTGGTTTACTGTCCCAGTTTTTCAAAAACCGTCAGTGTGTATACGTACTTACTACCTTGTTTACTCTTTTTGTAAGCGTAGCCGATTGCCTGAATGCTCTGCCATCTGCAGTTAAATCGCTGCCTTTTGTACAAAATATCTTGAAATTCTATGGAAATTACGTACCATTTTTCAGCCTGGGTATGGGATGGGTTGTGCCTATGTTTACAGGCCTTATTCTTGGACTTGTTATCTGCTTTTTCACAAGATCAAGGACAAGCCTCATTTAGATTTTTATTTTAAAATTATAACAAAAAAGAGCTGTGCATAATTAATTCTTTATTTAATTATGCAGCAACTCCTTTATATCAATTTCTACAGATCTTTTTCTTTTAAAATTCTATTAAGAACAGGCACAATTTCGTACAAATCACCCACAATACCATAATCCGCATTTGAAAATATAGGTGCATTTTCATCAATATTAATGGCAGTTATGATCTTTGCATCACGGATGCCGCCCAGATGCTGAATCTGACCGGATATTCCTATAGCCATATAAAAGGATCCCTTGAATTTCTGTCCGGATATTCCTACAAACCTGTTCAGCGGCAGCCATTCCCTTTCTTCAGCAAAAGGTCTTGAACAGCCAAGTTGTGCTCCCATATTTTGGGCCAGCTCCTGTATTATAGGCAGATCATCTTTGGAAGCCAGTCCAAGTCCTATACTGCACACTCTATCCGCCTCTCCAATATTATCACCCAGGGGTACAGCTGACTTGCCTTCAATTTTCATGTTTTCACTGTGAAGATAACTTAAAAATTTGCGTACTTTTTCTTCTGCAGTTCCCTCTTTTATAATAACTCTCCTGCGATTTCCCGTTATTGCCTTTGATGCTGATTTTTTTACTGCTGTATCAGCAGTACTGCCGGCAGTATTTTCTGAAGGAGCTTTTTTAGGTTTTCCTAAAATGAAATTAGAAATAACCAGCTTTTGGATTTCATTTGTGCCCTCATATATTGTACATATTTTAGCATCACGATACATACGTTCCACGGCAAATCCCTTGATATATCCGGAACCTCCATAAATTTGCACTGCCTCATTGACAACTTCCAGACAAATATCAGAAGCATACAGCTTTGCCATGGCAGATTCAGTTCCATAGGACTCATGCTCCTCTTTCAATACAGCTGCACTGTATACCATGAATCTTGCTGCACGAATTTTAGTAGCCATATCAGCAAGTTTAAATGCAATAGATTGCTGTCTGGAAATGGGCTTGCCAAATTGAATCCTTTCCTTAGCGTAATTCAGTGCTTTTTCATAAGCTCCCTGGGCAATTCCAAGTGCCTGTGCAGCAATGCCGATACGCCCACCTTCCAAAGTCATCATGGCAATTTTAAAACCTTCCCCTTCTTTGCCAAGGAGGTTTTCCTTAGGTACTTTCACATCATGAAAGAGCAGCTCAGCTGTAGCAGAGGAACGAATACCCATTTTATTATAGTGTGTGCCAAAGGTGAATCCTTTCCATCCCTTCTCCACAATAAAAGCACTTATACCTTTGGTTCCAATTCCCGGCGTTGTGACTGCAAATATTACATAAGTATCGGCATAACCTGCATTTGTAATGAACACCTTAGCACCATTGAGGATATAATAATCACCATCTAGAACGGCAGTAGTCTCTGTTCCCCCAGCATCACTGCCAGCATTTTCTTCTGTCAAACCAAATGCACCAATTTTCTTTCCGGAAGCTAGTGGAGTGAGGTATTTTTCTTTTTGATTTTCTGTTCCGAATTCCATAATGGGCCATGATGCCAATGATACATGTGCCGATAAGATAACACCTACCCCTGCATCTACCCGGGACAATTCTTCCACTGCAATGATATAGCTCAATACATCTTTGGCAGCTCCTCCATATTTTAATGGATATGGAATCCCCATAAAGGATGATTGCCCCATTTCCCTTACGATTTCTTCCGGAAACATATTTTTTTCATCTAATTGAAATGCTATGGGCTCAATTTTTGTTTCAGCAAATTTTCGAACAGCATTTTTAATGGCTTCCTGCTCCCCAGTCAATTTAAAATTCATAAAACCATCTCCCATCGTAATATAATTTTTTATAAAATACATAAAGAACTAACAAATGTGTAAACAAAAAATTTCAGCTGCATAATAGCATAATTTTCTATTTATAAATAATTATACAATATCTTATTATTTATACAAATCACTTAAAATAAAAATAAAATCCCTGATAAAAAACAAGCAGCTTATAGGCTGCTTAAATTAAAATTATATGGGGGAAACTTTATTTATTATAAGAAAAATTACAGGGTTCACCATCACAATTCAATACTAGGTCATCTGTTTCAGTTGCAAATATTTCCTTTTCATCTATAACATCTTCATATATTCTTTCTTCTAATCTAAAATTTTTTTCATTTCTCATAACGAATGCCTCCGTTTATCAAATTTAAATAATCATTTATGTAATCTAAATAATAATCACTATTTATTAATTATTATTATAACACATATCAATAATTAATCAATACTTTCTTGATATATTTTTTTATTTAATAAAAATTATCTATCTGAATCTAGGAATCCCTTTATAAAGAATGCAAGGTGATTATTGTGATTGGTTTTGCAGCAGCCTTTTACCCAATTCGTAAGCCTTTTTGCAGTCCTGTGGGAAAATTTCATGGTGTCTTTTTGTTTTCTTCTGTGAATCAAATATGGTATTGACATATTTGGAATAATCGGGAAATTGTAAAGTATTCGTTACATAGAGTGATTCCGCTGGACCAAAAATACGGGTCATAAGGTCTTGATTTCTTTGAAAATACTGTTTGTATCCTGCTTGAGTCATGTTGTCTTCATCCACATTCATAGTATAAATCAAGCCCACTGGAATTGTTTTTTTCAATAAGGTAGATTGCTTTTTGTCATAAACTAGATATTGAAACACCAACCGTTCCAGAAAAGAACGCAAAGCCCCTGTCACATCACCCAGATAGACCGGCGACCCCATCAGCAGTGCATCAGCCTTCTCAATTTTTTCAAAAACTGGTGTCAGATCATCCTGCAGTGCACATTTTCCATAGCTTTTTCCTCCATCCAACTTACAGGAAAAGCAACTGATACAGCCCCTATATGAAAGATCATATAGATGAGTCATCTCGGTTTCAGCGCCAAGGGACGCTGCTCCGTCCAATGCGCTTTTCAGCAGAGTAGCAGTATTCCATGTTTTCCTAGGACCTCCATTGATTGCAATTACTTTCATTCTACTCCATCTCACTTTCATATCATCGTAAATATCTAAAATCAATATATATTTAGTATACCATTTATAGTAAACTCCAAGTCAATAGTTTTTTCAATATCATCTTTGAGTTTAAATTCCACCAGACAGTTAAATTTAAATTTTTCCATGAATGCTTACCTTACAAAACATGGAATTTCATTACCTTGACGTTAACGTCTAGAAGTAGTATAATTTATTTTTGTTACGAAAATATATTTGACTTAAAATTGAAGAAGGCGATATTATGAATCATGATAATTATAAAATAGAGGAAGTAGCTTTAAAAACCAAGCTGACAAAAAGAACTCTCAGATATTACGAAGATATAGGTTTAGTAATTCCCCAAAGAACTGAATGCGGCTACAGATTATATTCTGATGAAGATGTAGGAAAAATCGAAAGAATTAAGGATTTAAAAAACAGTCTGGGCTTTTCTCTAAAAGAGATAAAAAACTTAATGATGATTAAAATTTCAGTAGCTGACATGATTGAGGACAGCAGCAATAAAAATACTGATAAAATACATAAATATATTGAAAGTATAAGCTCACAGATAAATTCTATAAATGAAAAAGAGAAATCTTTAGAAAGAATAAAAAAGCGATGTTATGATCTGCTAAATAAATTGCAGAAATTGAATGACAATACATACAATATATAATCTATTTTCATAGAGTTTTTAGAGATATTAATTTATTTTCAATTATAAAATAGGGGATGACATAAAATGAAAAAACCAAGTTATAAATGGATTGCTCTTTCGTGTACAACTATAGGGGCTCTTTTTTCTGTTTTAAGTGCAAGTACACTCATGATTGCACTGCCTGTAATTATGAAAGACCTAAATTCAGGTATAGGTATAATAATGTGGACAATAATGGGATATATGTTTTCACTGACTATTTTAGTACCTTCTATTGGCAGAATAGCAGACATGTTTGGGCGGAAAAAATTATATGTTTCAGGATTCGCCCTATTTACAGTAGCATCATTATTTTGTGCATTATCTTTAAATGGAGTTCAGCTTTTAATATTTAGGATGATACAATCTATAGGTGCCTCCTTTATGATTGCAAACAGCACTGCAATCATAGCAGATGCTTTCCCCAAGGGAGAACTTGGAAAAGCACTTGGAGTAAACTCCATGGTGGTAAGTGTAGCAGCTGTTATAGGTCCAATTCTTGGAGGATTTCTAATAAATTTCGGCTGGAGAAATATATTCTATATAAATATTCCTATAGGAATTATAGGAACTATCTGGGCTGCGGTATCTCTTAAAGAGATGAAAGAAACTTCTAATCATGAGGAATTCGATTTTAGAGGTACATTTACCTTCACTTTTGGATTGTTCTCATTACTTCTTGCCCTTACTATAGGAGGATTTACACAGTGGTTCAGCAAATCCGTAATAATATTATTTTCAATTGCAATATTGCTTATCGGTTCATTTACCTACATTGAAAATCACACAAAATATCCTATGCTGGATATGAGACTTTTAAAGACAAGACTTCTTGCTTTTGCCTATGCAAGTACACTTTTAAATGGTATTGCAAGAGGTGCTGTAACCTTCCTTCTCATATTTTATTTTGAAGGTGACAAGGGCATTGATCCAATTACAGCTGGTATGCTTCTATCGCCCTTTGCAATTGCCATGATGGCCATGTCCCCTATAAGCGGATGGATTTGTGATAAATATGGTTCGAGAATATTGAGTTCAGCAGGTCTTTTTGTTTCTGCTTTAGGTTTGATTGGTTTTATGAAAATAAGTACAACTTCCTCCATGTCCACTTTAATAATCTGCATGGTAATTACAGGGATTGGATCTGGAATGTTCTTTTCTCCAAATACCAGTGCTATAATGGCAAATGTACCAGCTGATAAAAGAGGAATAGCAGCAGGCGTAAGAACTATGTTCAACAATGCTGGAATGGTACTTAGTATAGCTATATCAATGGCCATAATTTCCTCGAGTATATCACCTGGTGCCATGCAGGCACTTTTCGTACATTCCCATGTTTCTTCAGCCAGTATTGCCTCCACCCAATTTATAAACGGACTTAGAATGGCTTTTACAATTTCTTTCTTCTTCAGTTTATTTGCAGCTTTTATATCATATTTGAGAGGTCCGGCACCAAAATGGAATTCTCAATCAGCTAATTAAACTATTTTACAGCCTGCCGGATATATGTGGAATTAAATAAAGATTTAATTCTATCTGAATTTTATGTATAATTAAGTCATGATAAGAAAAACTCATAAATATAAAATAAAGGAGGCAGCACTATGAAACTCAGTGCAAGGAATCAATTAAAGGGAAAAGTAATTGAAATCAAAGATGGAGCTGTTAACGGTGAGGTTATAATAGACATAGGAAATGGAAACAAAATATGCTCTATTATAACAATGGATTCAATAGCAAGTCTAGGACTTAAGGTTGGCTCTGAAGCTACAGCAGTAATTAAAGCGTCAAATGTAATGTTGATGGCTTAAGAGTATATGTTATATAATTCATTTTGAAATTACTATAGGATTATGTTCCTGTAGTAATTTTCATTATAGCACGGAAATGAACGTAGATTTACTTTTTACAGAACCTACGCTCACTCCTGTAAGTTCCCATATCATTTATTAGCTTTGCAATTCTCACCCTTTCATTTATTCCAATAGCTATACAGACTTTTTGGTCATCTTCTCTTAAAATTGTAATATGCTTAATATTTCTTAAAAAATTAAAAACAATAAGTTAATTGGTAAATTTTAAAATCTATCTAATGGTGAAATAAACGAATTCCCGTAAATGCCATTGACATATTATACTTATCACACGTATTAATTACATTATCATCTCTAATTGAACCTCCTGGCTGAGCAACATACTTTACACCGCATTTATGGGCATATTCTATATTATCCCCAAAAGGAAAAAATGCATCGGATCCTAAAGAAACATCGGTTAACCCTGTTAACCACTTTTCCCTATCTTTTTTAGTAAAAGGTTCTGGTTTTTTTACAAAAAATTCTTCCCAAATTCCGTCTTTTAACACATCTAAATAATCATCTGACAAATATACATCTATAGCATTATCTCTCTCAGGTCTTCCTATATTGTTTTTAAAAGGTAAATTTAAAACTCTGGGGTTTTGTCTCAAAAACCATATTTTAGCTTTATTTCCTGCTAAACGTGTACAATGAATTCTCGACTGCTGCCCGGCACCTATGCCTATAGCTTGTCCATCTTTTACATAGCATACAGAATTGGACTGGGTATATTTTAGTATAATCAAAGAGATAAGAAGATCTCTTTTTATTTTATCTGAAAAACTTTTGTTTTTTGTGGGAATATTTTCTAGGCACTGTTCAGTAATTTTTATATCATTTCTTTTTTGTTCAAAAGTAATTCCAAATACATCTTTTCTTTCAATCACATTGGGAATAAAATCAGGGTTCATTTCAATTATATTATATTTACCTTTGCGTTTATTTTTCAATATATTCAATGCCCCCATATCATATCCAGGAGCAATAATTCCATCAGAAACTTCTCTGGAAATTAAATTTGCAGTATCACTATCACATATATCTGACAACGCAATAAAGTCTCCATAAGAAGACATTCTGTCAGCTCCCCGTGCTCTAGAATATGCTGCAGCCATGGGTGATAGCTGCAAATCATCAACAAAATAAGCTCTTTTCAGATCATTGTTCATGGGAGTTGCTATTCCAACCCCTGCTGGACTGACATGTTTAAAAGATGCCGCTGATTCCAAATTTGTCAATTCTTTTAATTCTTTAACCAATTGCCATCCATTTAGCGCATCAAGTAAATTAATATACCCTGGATTTCCATTTAAAATTTTAATAGGTAATTCGCCGTCAGATATAAAAATTCTTGAAGGTTTCTGATTTGGATTACATCCATATTTCAAATTTAACTCTTTCATAAAATACACTCCTTTTCTAAAAGTAAATGATAATGGAAACAAATAAAAAAAGCCTACAGTCCGGGGTTATTGCCCAGACGGTCGACTTAATAAAATTATATTCCCTGTGGTTATTTCCACTTCCGCCAGTTATATAATAAAATCAGCTTAACATAATGCAATAGGCTTGTCAATAGCTTGTTTTGATAGCGGAAAGAACAATTTCCATGCCGCAGCAAATGTTATTTTTCTGACAAAAATCAGCTCCACAGATATGCTCTATACTGCCGTTTATAATAAAATATTTTTAAGAATCAGGCAAGGTAACATTTCTTATCCTTATTGCTGCTGTATAGCCTAAATGCAGTTATTAAAGCACCCATCAAACACAATACAGCAGCACATATGTACACCCATCTCATCCCATACATAAATACATTATCCTTTCCTTTTACATAATCAATTACCCTATACCCCATTTTGTGGCTCATTCTATTATACAGTAGAAGAGTTGAAAGAGAAGTTCCCACAACAAATCCCAAATTTCTGACAAGTGCATTAACGCTTCCTGCAATACCCAGCTTATTTCTCGGCACAGTAGACATAATCAATGAATTATTAGGTGATTGAAACATTCCATTTCCTATGGTCATAATCACTATGTAAATCACTATCATAATTAATGGAGATTTTTCGCTCAAACTGGATATAAAAAATAATCCCAGACTTGTAAAAAACAACCCAATCAATGTAAGAACCTCCGAGCCCATTTTGTCTGATAGATGTCCGCTTAAAGGAGCCACTATAGATAATACAACGGGGGATACCATCATATACAATCCAGTGGAGGCCGGAGAAAGCTTCATGGTATCCTGAAAATAAAATGGCAATATTATATTGGACGCACTTATTGCAACAAAAGAAATAAATCCACAAATTATGCTTATGGAAAACAGGCTGTTTTTAAAAATCTCCAATTGAAGCAGTGGTAGTTTTGTTTTGGTTTCTACAATAATAAATATTATAAACGCTATAAATGAAATTATAAATGAAGAAATCATAATTGGGTTATTGTATCCCATACTCTGTCCTTCAACCAATGCCCCAAACATCAATACAACAGATACCATAAATAAAAATGAACCTTTACCATCAAGTTTTTCATCAAGTACTTTATCTGACTTTGGAAATATTTTTATAGACATTATAAACACAATTATTCCTATTGGCACGTTTATCAAAAATATATATTCCCAGCTGGCGGCGGAAATAATAAATCCACCTAATGGAGGACCTGCCATTCCTCCTAATGCAACGGATGTTCCTATTATTCCAAGTGCACTTCCTCTCTCATTTGCTGGAAAGACTTGAGTTATAATTCCCTGGTTGGTTGCCATGGTGGCAGCCGCACCTACTGCCTGTATAGATCTTGCTGCTATTAAAAATGGAAGTGAATTTGTCAGCCCACATAGAAGTGATCCCACAGTAAATAATACAACTCCAAACCTAAATACTTTTGTCTTTCCCTTTATATCACCCAGCCTTCCGAATATCAAAATAGTAGCTAAAATTGTTATCAAAAATCCGGTAACAACCCATTCTATACCTGCCATAGCCACATGCAATTTAGCAGACATATCCGGCAAGGCTACATTTACAATACTTCCATCAAGTGTTGACATAAATGTAGCTGAGACAACAGTAAATAAAATCATCCATCTCTTGTCATATGTTTTGTTGTTTTTATTATTCAATTTTTTCACCTTCTAGTATATTAATTTTTATAGTTATATTTATAGTTATATTTAGGATCTAAAAATATTTTTAATCTTCTCCAGATAACCATTGATAATGTTAATTATAGAAAAAATCTCAAAAAAATAATAGCCCCCTGTGCAAATGGATGGCTACTAGTTTATCTAAATAATTAATAGTAATATTAGTTGCTTAAGCAACTAGATTATATTATACTTACAGGATGTTAGCAGCACCCTGTTATTCTTTATTTTACGTTTATATTATATCACATTTTATTATTTAAATTCAACTGTCTGTCTTTTTGAGTATCTTCGAAGACTTGCATATCCAACTAACTGGTGTTATAATTCAAATTATTTGTATATACAGATAATTTGAATTTCATGATCAATTATAACTTTTACCCGGGAGGAAAATCAGTTGATATTTAAAATAAAAAGCAATCAAAAAAGTTTGCCTGTGGGTCTCATTATACTATTAGGAACTTTAAGTGCCTTTGGTCCGCTTTCAATGGATATGTACCTGCCATCACTGCCGTTAATTGAAGCTCAAATGCATACCAGTGCCTCCTTGACACAAATGAGTATTACAACCTGTTTAATTGGACTTGCTATAGGTCAATTATTAGTGGGACCTTATAGTGACAAACACGGGCGGAAAAAGCCCCTTGTAGTGGGACTAATTATTTTTACAGTCATATCATTCCTATGTTCTTTTGTCACTTCAATTTGGATATTAATTGTTTTAAGATTTATTCAGGGATTATCTGGTTCAGCAGGCTTGGTAATTTCCAGAGCAATTGCCAAGGATTTATACGATGGTACAGAATTGACAAGATTTTTTTCATTATTGATGGCAGTAAATGGTGTATTCCCAGTTTTATCTCCTATTTTCGGGGGTATAATCTTAAAATTTACTACCTGGAAAGGTATCTTCATTGTTTTAGGTGTTATTGGCGCAATCTTATTTCTAGTAACACTTCTCTGTTTTAAAGAAACATTGACAATTGATGATTCCCCAGAAAGCGAATCTCAACATCCGCTTACCATAATTAAGTCCTTAATTCGCGACAGGGTCTTTATCAGTTATGCCTTAATACAGGGATTAGTTATGGGCGCAATGTTCTGTTATATTTCCGGTTCTTCTTTTGTACTGCAAAATATGTTTGGTTTATCTTCCCAGGGTTTCAGTCTGGTATTTGCAATTAATGGTCTAGGTATTGTCTTAATGTCCCAAATTACAGGTAGACTAGCTAGTAGATTGGGAGAAAATTTATTATTACAAATAGGTATTTCCGTTGCTGGATTAGGAAGTATGGCCTTATTTGCCAGCCTATTTTTACCAAGGCATTTATTAATGGTAATTGTTCCACTGTTCTTTATTGTGTCAATGGTGGGTATGGTAAGCACATCTTCCTTTTCTTTGGCAATGCAGAATCAAAAAAAATCAGCTGGAAGTGCTTCTGCAATACTAGGGCTTGGTATGAACTTAATTGGCGGATTGCTTTCTCCATTGGTAGGTGTTGGTGGAAGTTACACTTATGTACCAATGGCTGCACTTATTCTCATTTGCGATATCAGCGCCGTTTTGATTTTCTATTTTTATTTGAACAAGCAAGCTCCAAAGAGTAAATCTAAGGCTATTTAAATCATCTTGTTACCTTTTTTGTTTTTTCTAGAATAGCTGTTTTTACCACCAGATGTTTTCTTCCTTATATCCCTATTTTTCACTGCACCTGAAGTGCCTATAGCCACACTTGAACTATTCACAGTATATGGATGTTCTTCAATGATCCGTATTGACTTTGATATGATTTTTTCAATGTCCATGAGATATTGCCTTTCTTCCTCATCACAAAATGAAAGTGCAGCTCCTTTTGATCCCGCCCTTCCAGTACGTCCTATTCTATGAACATAGGTTTCTGGTACGTCCGGTAAATCAAAATTTATTACATGAGATATTTTTTCTACATCAATGCCCCTTGCAGCTATATCCGTTGCTACTAAAACCCTTATTTTCTTTTCCTTAAAGTTACTTAATGCAAGTTGCCGCGCATTTTGTGACTTATTACCATGAATAGCTTGAGCCTTTATCCCAGCTTTAACAAGCTCTCCCGTTATTTTATTTGCACCATGCTTTGTTCGAGAAAATACAAGAACAGATTCAAAAGATTTATCCCTTAGCAGATGAATAAGCAAAGACCTTTTATTTCTTTTCTCAACAAAATATACCGCCTGACTAATAGTGTCAATAGTAGATGAAACAGGAGTAACTTCTATTTTTACTGGTTTTATTAGAATAGAATCTATTAATTTTGAAATTTTCCGGGGCATAGTGGCGGAAAATACCATGGTTTGTCTGTCTTTAGGAAGTTTTGCTATAATTCTTTTCACATCATGTCCGAGTCCCATATCAAGCATTCGATCTGCCTCATCAAGTACGAAAAACTTTATATGTTGTAGATTTATATATTTTTGCTGCATTAAATCAAGAAGTCTGCCAGGTGTTGCAATTAAAATATCTACTCCTGATTTTAATGCATCGGTCTGTGGTTTTTGTGAAACTCCACCAAAAATAACAGTATTCTTTAGTCTTGTATATTTTCCATATGAAGTAAAGCTTTCTCCTATCTGCATAGCTAATTCCCTGGTGGGAGCTAGAACCAATGCCTTAATATTTGAAGATCCTTTTTGAACTATTTGGCTATTATAAATAAGTTGCAATATAGGAACAGCAAAAGCTGCTGTTTTTCCAGTACCCGTCTGGGCACACCCCTCAAAATCATTTCCTCCAAGTATAGCTGGGATAGATTGTTCCTGTATAGGAGTAGAACCCGTATATCCCTGGTTTTTTAAAGCTCTTAAAATAGGGTCAATAATATTTAATTTTTGAAATAACATTTTTCTCCTTTGTAAGCAACTGCCAATTTTTTATGCCTTATTGAATTTACTCAAACTGGCCGTCCCGCTTATTATTTTCTGCATATTTTTTATTTTAGTTACTATTCCAGCTTGTCTTAAAATTTAATTATAGACAAGTAAAAAACCCTAAAATAGATTAACTATTTAAAGGGCAAAATATTCATTAACTATATACTAGAAATGTTTCCTGATTAAAACTTTCTGACCTTCTCTAAATGATCTGTATTTCATTATTAGCTATTGATTTAAGTCCTTAATAAGGATAACATTGTTTATTATATAAAGCAAGTTATTTTAGTCTTCAGCCCCTTGCAGCCGGTTAAGTTTTGACAGCCATAATCAATACCTTGCTTATTCTCTTCCTGTCACACTGCAGCACAATAAATTCATAGTTTTCATAAGTTATTTTGTCATTAACCTGTGGATAAGAAGGCAGCTGTGAATAAATCCATCCACCTACCGTATCAATATTTTCACTTTCAATGCTGATTTTAAGCAGATTATTTACATCCTTAAGAAGAATTTTACCATCTAAAATATAATTTCCATCTTCAGTCTTATTGATTTCACTGCCTTCTTCATGAAACTCATCCTGAATTTCGCCAACAATTTCCTCCAAAATATCTTGAACAGTCACAAGTCCAAGAGTTCCTCCATATTCGTCTATAATTATTGCCATCTGAGTTTTTTCTTTTTTGAACACTTTAAGCAGCTCACTTATGGAAATCCATGTTGGAATAAACTTAACTTGACGAATAATATTTTTTACACCTTCTATTTGGCCTTCAATTTTTTGCTTGTATAAATCCTTAATGTGTACGAACCCAATAATATTATCTTTACTGTTCATGCATATTGGATATCTTGTATGCTGATGTTCCAGCGCAAAAGCTACAATTTCTTCAAAAGAGTCATCAACATAAATACAGCACATGTCAGTACGTGGTATCATTATATTCTTTACAGTTTTATCAGAAAAATCAAATATATTATCTACAAAAGTCAGCTCTGTTTTATCTATAAGCCCATTTTTGTAGCTTTCTTGAAGCAATAGTTTTATTTCTTCATCCGTATAAGCATCATCATTTTCATTAACTTGTGAAATCCCAAATATTTTCAAAACAAGATCTGTACTGTGATTAAAAGTCCACATTACCGGGTAAGTTGCTTTATAAAATATAATAAGAGGCAGCGCCGTACACATGGCTATTTTTTCTGTACTAACAATTGCCAATGATTTAGGTGCAAGCTCCCCTAGCACAATATGAACAGCGGTTATAACTGCAAATCCAATTACAAAACAGACTGAGTGTATAACAGTTTCAGGAACATGAAACAAATTAAACAGCGGCATAAGCATGTCTGAAACTGCAGGTTCTCCCACCCACCCTAAACCTAAAGATGCCAAAGTTATCCCCAGCTGACATGCAGATAAATATGAGTTCAGATCCTGTATTATTTTCAAAGTAAATTTTGCACTTTTATTTCCATCAAGTACTAATGTTTCTATTCTAGATTTTCTAACCTTTACAATGGAAAATTCTGTAGCCACAAAAAAAGCATTCATGAACACAAGCAAGCATATGACAATGATATTTATTAAAGTAATCATAATTTAGCAGTTTCCCTTTCCTGTCACCCATATATTATGGTGTGATGCGGGCTCAGGCTGTGATTTCATTAAAAATTCCTCCTTGAAATATAAAATTTCCTTATTATAATAATATCATAAAACACCAATCCAATAATAGAATTTTTTTATTTTTTTCTGCATTAGTATTATAAAATTCAGTTTTATTATTATAACTAAGGCTGTAACAGCTGATATTATAAGTGGCATTTTAAGACTTATACTTTTGAAATTATATATTTCGGATATATCACCTTCACACATCATACCCCATATTTCATTGCTGTAAGGTGGATTTATCAAAATGCCCTTTCCACCCACCATTATGTGCCTGTAATCCGGATAACCGGGCCAGCAGTCTAAATTGCTCCCATTCTTTATAGTATTTTTTACGCCTTGATGTAAATCTCCTGTTTTAGGATCAGTGAATCTTATTTCAAATTCCGTATGTTTTTTAATTTTGACAACTCCCCAGTTAGATGTTCTTACTCCCTCTTTAAGGTTATCACCCTTAGTGAAAGTATTGTCTTCAAACCTGCTTCTTGAAATAGCTGTTCCCGGCAATATATCTCTATACGTTTTTACAATAAATAGATAGTTGTCTCCGGAATCTTTATATACATGAGTATCTTCATCCTGGATTACATTGCTCATATCGTCATTGAGAACTCGTCCTAAAAGTATTCTTTCATTCCCCAAATAATTGGTATATGGTATGGAAAACATCAAAGTGACTTCAGCTGCAAATTTTTTCTGGGATAGATCAATGTCCATGGTATTTGTGTCCTCATAAGGACCATACATTAACTTTTCATTTTTCATGCTGCTTTTATAGTTTGGAGAATTCCTCATATCAAGTCCCATATGTTTTTCGCAGGTAGATTCCAATACTTTCGCCTCATCATCCAATATAAAAAATTCGCAGCAGATACATTATCTTTCCATATCCTAAAAAATAGAGATCCATACATATTTATATAACCTAATGGTCATACTAGAGAGAAAGAGGAGTGATGATAATGTTTAATCCGTTTGACCAAAAGCCCATACCCCTGGAAGATGGTATCATGGACTGGAAAACCATGTATCCAAAGTCATATTCAAAACAAAATGTGGATCCTTATACAAAAGTCCGTATCATTTTGATGAATGGAATTGAAGTAGAAGCAGCTCTTTTCTCTCATCAATTCCATCGTCATTGCAGCAACAATGACCTGCGCCGGGAATTGGCGATGCTGCGCCGAATTGAACAACAGCAGCAGAAACACATTAACTGGCTCAAACCTATTGATGAAACACAGCTTGAAACAACTATCGGATACGAACATGTTGCTGTGGATCTCACCGCCTGGCTGGCACAAAATGAACCCAATTCTTATGTGAAACAGGCACTTGATTTTGCATTGCTGGAGGATTTTGATCATCTTTACCGTTATTCAAATCTATTGGATTTAGATGAAAACATTCCTTCACAGCAATTGGTAAAAAAATATGTAGACATTACTCCGGGACGTCCAACCATTGCAGAACACCGTTATCCGGAAGAGGAAGCCAAACGATTTGTTGATTTTAAAACAGCGGATATCCGCACAAAGTTAAGCACCATGATAATTACCGCAGGAGAACAGCAGACCATGAATTTCTACATGAACCTAGGCAATACATACTACAACGATGTTGGACGCCAGCTTTACATGGAAATCGCCATGATAGAGGAGCAGCATGTAAGCCAATACGGATCGCTTATTGACCCAAACTGCACATGGCTGGAAAGTCTGTTGCTGCATGAATATATGGAATGCTATCTGTATTATTCCTTCTACCAGGATGAAGTGGATATGAATGTAAAATCCATTTGGGAGATGCATCTGCAGCAGGAAATATCCCATTTGCACAAAGCAGCCCAGCTTCTTGCCAAATATGAAAACAAACAGTGGGAACAGGTTGTTCCTGGTGCTTTTCCAGAATTGCTTAAATTTCACGACACCAGGGACTATGTGCGAAACCTTCTTGCAAACCAAATTGAACTGACTGCCGATAAAGAAGATTTTAAAAATGTTCACGATCTTCCTTCAGATCATAAATTCTTCTATTACCAAAATAAAATGAACCATGACATTTCCGCCGTGGCCAGTCATGTAGTAATCCATCAGCATCAGAAGAAGAAAAGTGAAGATTATCGTTCAGAATTGCATCCAAATCCAGTACCTGAATTATCAGATCGAAAGCAAGACAATACTACCATAGCAAGAACAAATAAATCCATGTCAATAATTTAGATACAAAATAGTAATTGAAATTGTGGCCCTAGTTTTAAGACTTGGCCACAATTTTAATATGCCTTGATTTGTATAAAAGCCTATTTTTTCTTCACTGTGATTTTTCTTGATATATTCCCCCAAAAATCCACAGTCCTTATTTCATACTTGGATTTTTCTGAACTATTCCTACATACAAATTCTCCTAATGATTGTTTATTATTCCCTCCATACTTTCTCTGAACTGAGGGTGAATATATTTCCTTTCCATTACAATATAATTTATACCCTGCTACATTTTTAGTTGTTTCCCATTGAATCAAAGTCTCATTATTTCCTTTATTAATTTTAATCCATTGGGGTGCATGGGGTTTTTTATTATAAATTTCATGCTGGTACAAATATCTTTTATAAGCCCTGTGAAAACCGCTGTTTATATTATTTGGGCTATAATAATGACTATAGGCAAAAGTTATCATGTCATCTACAAATGGATTCTCAAATTTCATCTGTTTTATAAATCTCTTTATTGGGGCACTAGACCAACTAATGTGATCAAAAGTCTCCACGTTGGCCCAGAATAAAATACCCTTTTTTGACTTTACAGCTTTGTTAAGAGCATTAAACCAATCTTTTACCTCCGTTATATGAAGACCGCCTCCACCAACTGAGTCCTGAGGGCAGAAAATATCTCCTTTTTTTAAATTAGTCAGTTCAAAAAAATGCTTCCAATTATCTGCATAAACTTGTGGGATTGAATATTTTGAGTTCATAAAAGGCGATATCATAAATGGCAGTCTTGTATTATTGTCATCCATATAATTTAAATTTATATTGACAGCATTAGCCAATATTTTAAAATCCCTTGAGTTTTTAAAATTAAGATTATCCACTTCATATACCCAATACCATCCATAAAAAGCATTTTTATATTTTTCATGGTATTTTTCATATAATTCCCTTACTATCAGGTTTCCGCTTTTCATCTGGTTGTACAGCCATTCTGGTTTTCTAGGTCCCATTTTCCACCACATACTGTTATAATCAATTCCCAGGAATACTTTAAATCCAGCTTTTTCACAGTTTCTTAGACATATATCTACTACATCGTATGCTCCTATTTTACTTTCATTTTTTATTGAGGTTTTATATATTCTCCTAATATCTTGATTTTGAACAATAAAAGTATTCATAACAATATACTTCATTTTAACTTCTTTTAAATAGGAAAGCTCTCTCTGCCATTTTAAGTCATTCCAGTTCATCACCATATCCGGTTGAATAAATGTCCCTGACACTTGTGGAAAATATTTCTTTCTTATTTCTTCATAAGAATTAATCAATCCGTAAAGAAACTTACTGATCATATAATACCCCTCATCAGACTTTCAATTATTTATATCTTCTATAAAATGGATATGATTTTTCATGATTTTATAGAACCTTTAATTAATTTTTAAGTTTGACACAAATATTTATCTACTTTATAATTTAGTTACACAATGAAAGAAAATAAGGAAGCGAAAATTAATATGATAAATATTATCAAAACTGCAATTATAACTATAGTAATATCATTTATATCTGGATTACTGTTAGATTATTATAAAAACCTGGCGCCTAAAATATTATGTACCATAGGAAATGGTATACCTATGGTGATAAATAACAAAAGGATTTTTGCATACATTATTACTGTCAGCAATGTATCCAATAAAATAATTCATCAGTTAACTCTAAATATACAAAGTTCACAAAATAACTTAAAAATTACAGATGCCAAGATAACAAAAGGTTTGAAATTTGATTCCTCAATAAAAAATAATATTTTAGATGTGTATATACCTTTTTTAAGTAATGGTGATAAATTTTCAGTTACATTATATGTGGAAAATGCAGTACCCAGCAAACCTGCTATTATAATCAGATCACCTGAAAATTTTAAGAGGATAGACTCTATAGAACAAAATGGGATCCTGTCCTTATTGTTTAATATACCTAAAAGTATAAATCAAGCACTACGGAAAACAATGGGAAAAAACAAAGCAGCAGTTTCCAATAAAAAAGATGATTTTCCAAAGGTTATAAATAAGGCATCAGACGATGGGAAAACAACAAATATGGGAAATAGAGAATTTATGCATAAAAATAAGAAACCCAGCAAAAATAAAAAGGCAATGATAATTATTGTATCAATTATTTTAGTTATGATTGTTGGAGCTTTAGGGAAATCTTATTTAAAGGGAAAACCTAATAATACAGCAACTCCTACTGTAAAAACTACTGTTCACGGACAATCCAATAATGCAGCAGGGTCAACAGGTGGAACAAATAAAAGCACAGATACAAAGACATCAACAGATGGGACCACCGGAAATTCAGATTCAAAGACATCAACTAGCGGAACATCCGGAAATACAAATTCAAAGACATCAACTGGTGGAACATCCGGAAATACAAATTCAAAGACATCAACTGGTGGAGCATCCGGAAATTCAGGTTCAAATTCATCAACTGGTGGAACATCCGGAAATTCAGGTTCAAATTCATCAACTGGTGGAACATCCGGAAATTCAGATCCAAATTCATCAACTGGTGGAACATCCGGAAATACGGATTCGAATTCATCAACTGGTGGAACAACTGGAAATTCAAATTCATCAACGGGAAATACTGGTGGAACAACTGAAAATACAGGCAATTAACTTATCAATATATTTTTTGAAATACATTGTATACTACAGGATGTTTGCCGCATCCTGTAGTATTTTCTGTATTTCTAATTATTTATCACAGTTACCCCCAACTACTTAAATACATAGTTTTGTCTTATTATGATAAAAAGTTGTTGACAAAGACATGTACACAGTTTAGAATTAAATTCATCAAATAAAAGTTATGATGGAGACAAGTAAAAAATATTTCACCAACAGTGAGCTGGAGATAGTGTGAACCCAGCGGCAGAGTTTTTTTGAATAACACTCCGGAGCTGCAAACTGAAATATTTGCAGACTGTCTTTTAAACCAAAGGTTTGAAACAGTTCCATATAAAGTAGGGGCGTCGTATTCCATGCGTTATTTGGATACCAGTAGTAGCTGGAAAGAGACCAATATTATGATATGGTAAATTAGGTGGCACCACGGATAAGCGTCAATTCGTCCTATTATTAAGACGAATTGACGCTGTTTTTATATCTAAGGAGGGCTATTAATATGTGTACAATTATGTGTTATACAGGAACAGATATGAAATATGAAAAATTTGCAAAAGCATTGCAGAGAACCGAGTCGAGAGGACCGGATATGATGGAGATTCTTAGTTTGCCATCTGGTATTTTGGGTTTTCAAAGACTTTCCATTATGGATTTAAGTTTTAGCGGAATGCAGCCATTTACAAGGAAAATGGATGCAGCTATATGTAATGGTGAAATTTACGGCTTCCGTGAAATCAAAAAGGAACTAATAAAAAAAGGACATAAGTTTATTTCTAATAGTGATTGTGAAATATTGCTTCCCATGTATTATGAATATGGACTGGATATGTTCTCAAAATTAGATGCAGAATTTGCAGCTATTATCTACGATGGGAAAAAGAACAGTTACATTGCAGCACGAGATCCAATTGGAATTCGTCCTCTATTCTATGGTTATTCTAAGTCAGGTAAAATTATATTTGCAAGTGAATCCAAAAATTTAATTGGTCTTACAGATAAGATTATGCCATTTCCGCCAGGACATTATTATGCTGATGGTAAATTTACATGCTATTGTGATATTGCTGCAACAGATGCTGACTACTGCAAAGACGGCCTAGAAGTTATCTGCAGCAAAATTCATGATAAATTGGTAGCTGCTATAGAAAAACGTATGGATGCCGATGCTCCTGTAGGTTTCTTGCTAAGCGGGGGACTGGACAGTTCGTTGGTATGTGCAGTTGCTCAAAAAATAGCTCCTGGAAAGCCAATCAGAACATTTGCCATAGGTATGACCGAAGATGCAATTGACTTAAAATACGCACAGGAAGTTGCAGATTATATTCATAGTGATCACACTGTTGTTTATATGACAAAAGAAGAAGTGCTTCAATCCCTTGATGAAGTTGTTAAAATTCTCGGGACATACGATATTACCACAATAAGAGCAAGTATGGGAATGTATTTGATTTGCAAGAAAATACATGAAATTTCTGATGTGAGAGTACTTCTGACCGGTGAAATTTCCGATGAATTATTTGGCTATAAATATACCGATTTTGCTCCAAATGCAGAAGAATTCCAAAAGGAATCGCAGAAGAGAATCCAAGAGCTTTATATGTATGATGTACTTCGTGCAGACCGTTGTATCAGCTCAAATTCGATGGAAGCAAGAGTACCTTTCGGAGATTTGGATTTTGTAAAATATGTTATGTCTATCGACCCTGAAAAGAAACTGAACAAATACAACAAGGGCAAGTATCTTTTGAGACATGCATTTGAAGGCGATTATCTGCCGCAGGATATTTTATATCGTGAAAAAGCAGCATTTAGTGATGCTGTAGGACATTCTATGGTAGATTATTTAAAAGAATATGCAGAAACCTATTATTCTGATGAGGACTTTGAAAAACTATGCATCAAGTATGAATATCACGCTAAACCATTCACAAAAGAATCTTTGTTATACAGAGAAATTTTTGAAAAATACTATCCAGGGCAGGCAGAAATGATAGCAGATTTCTGGATGCCGAATAAACAGTGGAAAGGCTGTGACGTAAATGATCCCAGTGCTAGAGTATTGGCAAATTACGGTGCCAGCGGTAAATAATCAAGAGAATATAATTTGTATAAAATAAATAAGACTTAGTTTTATATAACTGAAAATTTTAATTTTCAGTTATATTTTTTTATATCTTGAAGCATCACCTACATGGCTTACACATTTTTAGGGTTTTTCAGTATCGAAGCTGCTTCCGGAAACAAATTTTTAGCTTTAGTGGATGTTATCACACATTCCCGTGATAAACATTTTGTGTAAATAATCATGTTTGTATATTTTTGTACCCGGAATGATGTGAAAATGCCAGTTTAAGTAAAACAGGCGTTATAATTGTAGTCAAAATTACCACAATTAAAGTTGGAAGAAATATTTTCTCTGAAATTATTCCCTCCTGAAGCCCTATATTTGCAGTAATTATAGCCACTTCTCCCCTTGAAATCATACCGGTTCCAATTTGAATGGATTCATGCCTGCTCATTTTGAGAAGCCTTGCAGCACCTCCACAGCCTATTAGTTTTCCAGTCACTGCTGTAATAAACATAACTATGGTGATAAAAAGCACTTCCAGATTAATTCCCTTTAGATTTGCTTCAATTCCAACACTGGCAAAAAATATAAGGGATAAAAATCCTGATGAAATTGCCTTTATGTTTCTCTCCACATATTCCTTATGGGCAAATGATGAAAATATAAGACCGCATATATATGCACCGGTAATAGCTGCTATACCCAAAACTTCAGCAATATATGCAACTAACAGGGCCGAAGCTATGGAAAAGGTAAGCAGTTCCCTGCCTGGTTTTATATGATTTTTGAATTTATTTATAAATTGAGGCAGATATACTACTCCCATTATAGCAAAAACACAAAATAAAATTATTTTTATAAATACAAATACAAGCGATAATATTTCCGCTTCTCCAGTACTTGATCCAGAGGTTTGTGCCACCGCAAGAACTACTGATATAAGCATAAGACCCAATATATCATCTATTACTGCTGCACCGAGAATATTTATACCGGTTTTCGTGTTAAGTTTTCCAAGTTCTTTAAGAGTTTCTACTGTAATACTCACGCTTGTAGCAGTTAAAATAACCCCTACAAATACATTCTCCAAAAAGTTGTCAAAAAATAGATAGGCACTTAAGGTTCCAAGTACAAGCGGAAGCACTATACCTGCCACTCCAATTATGAATGAAGAAAATCCTGCTTTTTTAAATTCTTCCACATTGGTTTCAAGACCTGCTAAAAACATAAGCATAATTACACCAATATCTGCAAGGAGCTTAATATTATCATCATATTGTACAATATTCAATACAACCGGACCAAGTACTACACCTGCAATCAACGCTCCTAAAACTTCAGGCATTTTCAATCTTCTGCTTATCATTCCTCCTATCTTTGTAAATATGAGAATCAATACAATATTAAGCAATATCTTTTCCATATATAATTCCTCCTGGACAAAAAAATAGAAAGCCCCTAAAAGGACTTTCCACCCTAAAAGTCATATTATCTTGAAATCAAATCACTTGATTCAACCGGCATTAACTAGCTTAATCTACAGACATATCATTTTGATAATCATAACATATCTAAAAATATTACGCAATAATTTATATATGCCATTACAGGGCAAACGCATGAAAAGTTATAATCTCTTATGTCCCAGATAAACTCTGGAATAAATTCTATCATTGCTAAATTTTCACATATGGTGGTATGAACCAATAGCTTTTTTTTAATTAACCAGATAGTCCTTGTTATTGGATATATCCCGTGACATCAAAAATAAGCCCTATTTTATCAAGCCAAAAATGTATGCTTTACAATTGAATCAAGAAAATCTTCATTTGTCATTGCTTTAGCCCTTTTCCTTGGGCCACTCATAGGTTTTTCTGTTTCTATATTTCTAAGTATATTAAGTGCAAACTTCCTAAGTAATGATAGATTCTCTGGACTGTGTTCCTTTCTTGTCCTGTTAGAATCTTCATTAAACACTACATCAAGTACCCAATGCATACTTTCAATTCCCCAGTGCTTACGCACAGCATTTGAAAATTTTACAGCATCAGCCGGTAGAGAACTTATATAGTATCTTTTCTCTATTGTTATTTTCCCTTTTTCTTCACTCTTTCGTACAGCTATTCCTATACTTTTTAAACTTTTCCATTCACTGCGTGTACTGAGCCAATCTATACTTTCTGTAATGTAGTATTTTCGTACTTCATTTCTTCCATGTCCCTTATCTACTGTCATTGTATAATTGTATGGAATACCTTTAAAGCCCGTTTCTACTGCATCATCTAAATATTCTTTAACTTCTTCATAAAAAAGCTTCTGGTTTCCTTTTAGTGCAAGCACATAATCAGAATTCTTATCCACTATCGCTTTTACTATATCTTTCTGACATCCCATTGCATCAGTAGTTACAATACATCCATTAATATCTAGTAATTTTAGAAGTTCTGGAATAGCCGTAATTTCATTACTTTTTTCGGCAGTTTTTACCTGTCCTATAACTATTCTATATTTACTTGCCCATGCACTTACTATATGTATTGCTGATTTTTCTTCAGCTATATTACGTGCTCCGCATACAGTCTTTCCATCAATCGCTATAATAGATCCATTCAAACTTGCTGATATTTCTTCTATCCATTTCATAAAACTACTTCTAAATTCTTTTGGGTCAATCCATTCAAAAACTCTTTGCAAGGTATCATGAGAAGGTATCCCATATGGCAAAGTCAGATATTTTTTGAAGAAATCGATCCTGTCGTTTGCAAAATCTTCTATAGCCACCCAGCTGTCACAATTTGCTAATGTTGCAACTACAGCTATGAATAATATTGATGTTAGGTTATGTTTAATTTTTGTATCCTGTCTTTGATCTGTTATAAGTCCAAAATAATGTGTTAACATTTTACGTTTTACCATGGTATTTTACCTCATATAAATTTATATGATTTATAATACCACAATAATATGTTTAAAAGAAGCTCCAAACTTACTATTTTAGGCATTTTAACACTTTGTTTACTCATGCGTTAACCCTGTATGCCATTATGCTTTTATCAGCACATCTTAAGGCCTGTATTTTCATTTTAAATATTCATTAATTATTATAGTACTGTAAAACAAATTCTAGTAGTAATTGAAAATAGGTAACTATAGTTTTTTACAGACATCTTCAGCCCATTTTTGGGCTTTTTCTACATTTTTTTTCGTATCATTTTTAAGAGGATTTTTGAATTCAATTTCACCTAAAAATTCATTTTTCCCAAGTTCACTTTTCATATTTTCAAAAGTTCTTCCATTATTCCCACCATTGCAGCTAAATAAAGCTATTTTCTTGTGGTTTAAATTTGTCCTGTTAAAAAAACTTCTCATGGCAGGAGCAAAATTCCACGCCCAAACTGGAGTTCCAATAAATAAAGCATCATACTCTTCCGGTTTTATATCATAGGGCAAAAGTTCCGGTTTTTCCCTGGCCATAGATTTTTTACCGCCTGTAAGATATCTCATCTTGCTGTTTGGATCTATATCCTTTTTGGGCTTTATCTCCAGTATATCACCTGATACAGCTTTTGAAACAGTTTCAGCTATCAACTTCGTATTTCCTTCAAGGGAGTAGTATACAACGAGAATTTTATTTTTCATAACAAAATATACCTCTTTTCCATTTATTAAAAATTCTTCTCTGTTTCTTGAATCAGGTTCCAGGATCAGCATGGACCATCAAGGAGCACCTGATTGATTTTCTTCTCATTTGCCATGGTTCTTTACTCTATTCTCCATGCTATATCGCAGGACTTTTTTTGGACATATGTCCACACATTCTCCACACAGAATACATTCCGGGTTACTGCATTCTCCTTTGGATACCATTTTCTCCACATCTAGACTCATGGGACATTTTATGCTGCACTGACTGCAGGAAATGCATTTGTCTTGTTCTGCTTTGATATGCAGCTGCGGAATATACAACAATTTACCCACCTTTGTACCAATTACCATGAATGGTGCCATCCAACAGAAATAATGGCAGGCGGCCCTTTTACCAAACAAAACTGATGGAATAAAAAGCAATAGCAATACGCCATAATAGATAATATAATCATAAATATTTGATATGGATATCCCATGGTCAGTCATATGAAACGGATTGATCGTCACATTATTTTTACTTAAAATAAAACATGCCGCAATTGAAACTATCCAAATAAACCAGATACCATACTTTATATTATTTTTCCATCCCTGTTTCAGTGATTTCTCATTTACCAGCATAGCACATTCTTGCAGACCACCTGCTGGGCATAAATATCCGCAAAAAAATCTTCCAAAAAATATTGAGCCGAACAACATCATTGAAAATGTAATGAAACTTCCATTAATTATCCTTTCCATGGCTCCCATAATAATGATGTCTGGTGAAAAATACCACATCGTTATCGGAAATAATAAAAATGCTGTTATCAGCAGCAGTTTTCTAACCTTCTGCCTTTTCATACCTCATTCCCCCTATATCAACTTACTTATTGATTTAAATGAATTTAATCAATAAATAGATTTCTTGAACAAAGCTGTACTAATGCCAATATCACGATAACTCTCTTTGGTGCAATTATGCTATACCACTCATATTCAATATTTTCATTATCATCTTTAGATACAATTATTATAGTTAGATTTGGTACTCTTGACAATAGATACTCATTTTTAATATTCCTTGTCTAAAAACAAATTACAATCTAATGTTCATCTATAAATTTTTGCAATTCATCGTACCATACATCAGGTTCAAATGTTCCAATTCCAGTTTTCTCTCCAAACAAAAGATCTACTTAAATGCACAACCTGGCACATAGACTTATTTCATTGCAATCCCTCCAAACAAATATTCCATTATAAATATATTTTATCAGGTAATTTTTATTAAAAACAAAAATAATATTAATTTGTTATTAAGAAAATTATATCATCTTGTACAATATCTTACTATTATTATATATATCAATACCTTCACTAGATAGCTCCACATCTCTTGATAGATTAAGCAGACTCAACTTGAATTTAAAGAATTACTTGATACCTAAAAATTTTTTTATAATTTCAAAGGCTAAATCCATTCTTCCAACTTGGCAATGTTGTTCACCACCAGTTTCTCTGGTAAAAAGATGTGTCTGGATGTTTTCAGAATGAATTAATTCTTTTTTTATTTTTTGAAGTCTTCTGACAGGAACGTATTGATCCTCTTCTCCAGCCAGTAACAGGCATTCTTGATTTACAAATTTTATTATTTTTCCTGTATTGTACCTTTGTAAGTTCCTTATTAAATCATATGCGTTGTCTTCTCCAGTTATTTGACATCCGTTTTTTACCTTCCATTTTAAATCAATGTCTTTACAAATAACTTTCTGAATAATTGAATTGAGTAATCTTTTTGCTTTGAACTTCAATAACAATTTTAAAACCCAATATTTTGAAATCCCCAAATTCATTTTTAAAGTATCCATAGGTGTATAAAAAATATCCATAGCAACAACCTTATCTATTCTTTTTTCAAAGGCTGCTGCCCGTAATACAAAATATCCACCCCATGAGAGACCAATGGCATCTACTCTGGGTAATTTGAAATAATCTAATATGACAGAAACAGGCTGCTCGAAATTAGGTATAAACCTCATGCCTCTTGAAGAAGTATTTCCCTGACCAGGTCCATCAAAAATTAAAATATTGTAATTTGTTCCTTTCATATACTTAAAAAAAGTTGCAACTTCCTCTAAATATCCATCGAAACCGCCAATTACTAATAGTGTTTTATCAGCATTTTGATTTTTCAAAAATAATGCAGGAAGAAAGCTATTTTTATAGGCAACTTTATATCTTTCATATTTAAATGTATGAAATCCCTTATAAAAGCATCTGATAAATCCTTCGTACAGCTCTTTTTTTCTCAAATCCTCATTAGTTAAATAAAACATAGCAGCCTTGTAATAATTAGCTGCAATATTGAATTTTTGTTCTTTTTCCTTCTTTTCTGCTGATTCAGACCACCAGATGCACCATGAATTCAAATCCTTTATACTTTTTTTCATATCCTTCAAGTCACTTTGAATAGATGAATCATTTTGAAAATCTGAAGTAAAGCGGTTGATCTGGAAATCCAGTTGTTTGTTCCCTGTAATTGTCATCACCTTAAATCACTCCTTTTAATCTAGAGTAAAAGAAGTTAATATAAAAAGGAAGAACAAAATAATACAAATTGTATGAAATCGTACATACTATTCAAATTTGTTTTATATCAGGAGGATTTACATGGAAGATATCAGAGTTGCTAAAACTAAGGAAAGCATTAATCAAAGTTTTTTTTATTTACTAACAAAATTTAGCTTTTCACAAATCACTGTAGGAAATATTTGTGTTAAATCTCGAATTAGTCGTTCAACATTCTATTTTCACTACGAAGACAAATACCATTTACTTAGGGAAAATATAAAAAAATATGTAGAATTATTTGATCCTTCTCTAAAAATCAGATTTACTCACATCAAAGAAAAGAAATTTGTTGAGCTCCTAAATACATTATCTCAAAAAGTACTCAGTCCCAACCAAGAAAGACTGCTATTGCTGTTCAATATCCATGAAAAACAGGGTGGAGACTTAGAAAAAGCTCTCAAAAATAAGCTACAACAAAAATTTAAATTTGAAATACTAAATAAAGTAAAAACAGACATTACATGTGAATTGTTGTCGGAATTATATTGTAATAATGTAATTACATTGATCAAATGGGCACTTAGAAATGAACTGTCAATAAACGATATAAAATTTGTAGCATATACCCAGGAAATTCTTTTAAAAAAAGTTGTAAATTTTACTCATTAGTATACCTTGTTTTATATTTATTTACTATTACAATTTGCTTATACGTCGCATTTACCTATTCCCCAACTTTGCTAACTTCACATACAACAGTATTCTTGCCTTGTTCTTTAGCTTTGTAAAGAAATTTATCCGCTCTTTGCAGCAGTGATTCTGTATTCTCATTTTTTTGGAGGGACACAAGTCCAAAACTGCAGGTAACATTTTCTACTCCGCCACATTTGTTTTCCAGAATGCAAATTCTCATCCTTTCTGTTATTTCAAAAGCCTGGTGGATATCAGTATTTGGAAAAAGTACTACGAATTCCTCCCCACCCCACCTGGCAAAAATATCGGTATTCCGAAGATCACTTTTTATTGTTGATGTTATATTCTGCAGAACACTATCGCCAATAAGATGTCCGTAATTATCATTGACTTTTTTAAAATCGTCAATGTCAAGGATAACCAGTGAAAGGGGATTTCCGTACCTGTTACAATAATCAATCCACCAGTTAAGCTCCTGATCAAATTTCCCCCTGTTGTAAATGCCTGTAAGCGAGTCGGTTACTGACAATCTTAAAAGTTCCCTGCTATCCACAAACCGTTTCCTCCTATAAAAATTGGTCAGGTATGCCTGCATATTTCCAAATATAATAAATATTATACTGTATTCAATAACTTTCAAAAGTACACCGGTTTCCATATTCTCTATATAATTAGTATAAAGCATGAAAAAAATCAGGTTGAAAAAGATAGAAATAATTTGTGCATTAACGAGCTTGTTAGGCGTAATATATACTGCCAGAGTGATAGCCATTATACTGAAGATTGGTGTTAATCCATTAGGTCCATATTTAAGTATTATCATTATAAAAGAAATAAAAAATCCAATCTCATATGCTGTTATCAAATAGATCAGATTGGAATAATTATTGATTTTCTTTACGGCAAAATATATAATTATGGATAAAATAAAAAATAATGTTCTGATTAGTACTATGATCATAAATAAAGAGGGACTTTCAATGGTGAAATAATCAGAAATTATAAAGGACATATATATTACTCCAAATATAAGAGCAATATATCCTGTGATCCTGGAATAATACTTCATATCATAATGTAAAAATTCTCTTTCTAAAGTCTTGTCCACAAATTCACAGGAAAAGGATATATCATACTTGCCTTTACTTTTCATTGATAAGAAACCTCCAAGCTTCAATTTACCATTACCACTGCTTATTCATATATATAAAATTTTACTACTGTTAGCCAATTTTCTCAACAGAACAGGCAAGGAAGAATATTAAATGGATGAGATAATAAAACTTTTTAAAGAAAATGGCTTTGGATTTCTAGCAACTGTGGATAATGGAAAACCTATCTACATATTTTGACTTCCCTCAAGATATAAGAAAAATAATATATGCTACCAATGCTCTGGAAGGTTTCAACAGGCAGCTTAGGAAATTCACTAAAGTAAGAACAGTATTTCCTACAGATGAATCTCTTCTGAAGGCACTATAACCTGGCAACAGAGCAAATAATGTTAAAATGGACATCACCTTATCCAAACTGGGGTAATACACTTGCTCAATTAACTATAATGTTTAAAGAGTGAATAGAACCATTTATATAAAATTATTGCCCGTACTATTTTGTATAAAAATGAATAATAATAGTATTATTGCAAACAATACTATTATTAGAAAGCTACAACATCCCATTATTAGTTATTCCCTAAAAAATAAAAATTACTACAGGAGCTTAATCCCATAGTAATTTCCAAATGGATTTTTCTCTATCTATCTTATTTTACACAAATCTATGAACGTTCCCAATAAATATTTAGTAATGCATTTGAAATTTTCTCAAATCTTTCATCAGTTATACCAAGTTTTTTCTTAAATCTTTTATCTTCCATTCTTGCAACGATTACCTTGTTAGGAGATATTTGTCTAATAATATCTTTTATTTTCTGAATTGATTCTTCATCATCGTTATAGCCCTTAATGATAGTAATTTCAAATATAAATTTTCCTTTGTACTGTTTATTAAAGGCGACCATATTTGAAACATATTCTGACAATGTATATCCTTCAATAGGTCTTTGAATTTTTTGAAAATCCTCTTCTGTTATTATTTTTATTTCTCCAACAATTTCATCACATTTATTAGCAATTTTCATATATTTATCTCTACCTAATAAATATCCATTAGAAAGCAGTCTTACAGGTAAACCTTTGCCTTTGATAAAGTCAATAATATCATCGATTTTATCATTTACTAAGGCTTCTCCTTTTGAGTTAATAAATATTAATTCTGGTTTTGTATTTTCTATCATACTTTCTATTTCAGCCAATGAACTTTCTATTTTATTAAATGACCTTTGAGTATCTACTTTATTTTGAGACCTTCCAATAGGACAAAATATGCAGTCAAAGTTGCAATACTTTTCTGGAAGTATGTTAATTTCCAGTACCCTTTTTCCATCTTCAATATAAATATCTTTATAACTGAAATCGCCCATTGCCGTATCCTCCTCAAATTACTTTATTGATACTTCTTTGTTGTTAATATCAAGAATTGAAATCTTACATGTTCCGCCTAAATTATCACGTACTGTTTCTGCTAAATCTTTTAAAGCATTTTCAAACTCTTTTAATCTTCTTTCATCAATTAATTCAACGCATAAAAAAGCATTCTTTGTATTTTCAGTGAGCATTGTTCTTACTGATTCCCGCCAATTAAAACATCTGCAAATTGCTCCTTCATCATCTTTATATACTATTTCACCTTCATATGGTGGTTCATTTTTATCCGTTCCTAATGTAATAAAATTTTCATTTCCGACTGCCTTAGTTAATCTTATATTCCCAACAAATGCATCAATATCTTCGCCACCACAAGGCATAGCATATCTTAAAGAAATAGAATTGTAAATATCAACTAATCAATTAATAGTCCCTATATGATTTCCTTTATGCACTCGTTTTAGCAATGCTTCAATAGATGATCTTGCACCTTTCTTTGTTTTAAATTTTTTGAAGGCTTCTCTCCATACTTTTATAACTTCATTACTACTGAATTCTGCATTTTCCAGATATTTTAAGGTTTTCTCTTCTGAATCATGAATCATATCCTTATATTGCTTTTCATTTTTTATAGAGTTATCTATGCCATGACAAACAACAACTCCTATCCTGGCACCTGGAAATAAACTCCAAAAATCATCTTCAATGACAAACTTTTTCACTAAAATTCCTCCTTCATATTAAAATTAAATAGCTGCATATTTTCTTCTTATTATTTTTCTTTCAGTAAAACTATACTTATTTTTTACTATTTTTAAATTATATACGATAATTAATCTATTGATATTAATTTTAAACCAACGATTCCAAGAACTATAAATGCAATACAAATCATGCGCATTAAATTAATCGGTTCTTTGAATAAAATAATACCTAAGATTACGGTGCCAACAGTTCCTATCCCTGTCCAAATTGCATATGCATTGCCTAGTGGTAAGCTTTTTAAAGACAATGATAAAAAATAGAAACTTACAACCATTCCCATAATAGTTAATATACTAGGTAATATTTTTGTAAGTCCTTGAGAATATTTAAGCCCTATTGCCCAACTTACTTCAAAAAAACCTGCTGTAACTAAATAAATCCATTCCATAAACCTTACCTCCCTAAATTAGTAGTTAAGATTTATAGTAATATTTCATGGCTTATTTAAAAGAAAATAAAAAAAAGCCTAAGGAAATATTATAAAAATATCTCCCAGGCTTTTATCCTTCCGTGTACACAATTAAATGTGCGTTCTCTCTCGGACCGGCCAGTTACAAACTGCGGAACCCTAGAAAACTTAAATATATAATTAAATTATGATTCACAAGTTTAAACTTACAGGTTGATTTTAGCATAATATTAAGATTGCGTCAACTATATGCCTTCCTTCGCAAAATCTTACTGTTACGTATTAATTATATAAAATAATATTATTAGTTTTTACAATAATTTAAAATATATATTAACTATTCCAATTTAAATTATAAATAAACTTCTTTTTCTGCTTTGCGTTCCTGTGATAACGCTGTTTTCTTAATGCCTTGAATCACACCTTCCAGTGCTAACAATCTATAAATACATGCAGAGCAATTATAGTATTACCTATTAAGGCAATAAAAAATAGCAACCCCTGCTGCAAATGGATGGCTACTATTTTTTATTATAAATTACTAGCCACACCAGTTAACTGAGCAACTAGATTGTACACTACGGGATGTTCTCAGAATTAGGAATTTCCAATATTTCTCTAATCCAGAGAATTCGTCTTTTCAAGATATTCAAAATCCAATGGAATCTTACTTTCATCACCCCTACGTATGTTAGTAAATCCACACTCAAATAACATTCTGCGGCAGCGTGCCATATCCATACCACGATTTTTAGAAGTATCACCCTGACAGTCACGAGGATTTGCTCCGCTTTCTGCAGTAATGATATTTGCACCTGATACATAACTAAGCTGGTTTGGCTCATGAACACCCATGTAAGCCATAGTAGGCAGGGTGACAGTACATAGTGCAATAACAGCAACAATGTGTGCAAGCCTCAATTCACTGATTTGGCCATACTTTGCAAGAGGTGTACCCGGTACCGCTACCCTGCGCATTGCAGCATGCTGGTATATTCCCATTTCTGCACCAATAAATATGTTGTCAACCAGCTGATCTATTGTGTGCTCAGGGCCAATTGGTTCACAGCATGTATAAAGCTCCAGACCGGCATCAAGAGCATTTTGCATTGTCCGGATTCTATTTTCAGGTTTTAAGTTTGTATCCATACCTTCTCCCAGGCGGCAAACGTGATACACACCGGTGACACCCGCTTCTCGTATTTCTTTAAATGTATCAAGGTCGGTATCCCCTATATTTGCCCATATCTGTGTGGTTACAGGAGCAATCTTTTTTGCACGGTGTATAATATTTAGGAAATTTTCAATATTATACTCATGCATTGTCATAAGGTACAGTCCATAAAGGTCTCCTTCTTTACAGAAACTTTCCATTTTCTCCTGCAGTTCCTCCTGTCCAATATGACTGTATTCAAACTTTGTATGCCCGTCTCCAAAGGTACAGAACTTGCATTTGCCAGGGCATGGAGATGTTTCCACGCCAATCTGACCCAGTATGATGGCCGAATTGTCATTTTTCCCTCTGATTATACTGTTGGCAGTACTGCGTATCAGCCCGGACTCGTAGCTTGTCTCATCAATAGACAGCAGGTATTTACATTCCTCCCGCTTTAGGGGGATATTACTCCAGGCTTTATCTAAAATTTGCTGAAGTTTTCGTTCAATTTTCATTTTTTATCTTCTCCTTTTAACTGCATATCCTCTGATAAGATCTCAGCTAAAACCTCTGTGACATAGGCCACCAATTTGGGACAAAAGCTAAAGAGCAGTCCCTTTTCCAGAATAATTTTCATTTCCTCCGGTTTACTGATGTCATAACCCAGCAGTTCCCTGCAAACTGTAGAATCATACCTCATTAAAAATTTTTTTCTGAATTCGTTTACTTTAACTATATTTTGATTTTTGATATCCGGAGTGTTCTTCAAATAATGACCATATTTCAAACCAATTGCTATCAATGCACCGATGACTGCACCACAGGTTTCTCCACAGAACATGCCGGCCCCAAAGCTGGCAGCCATTTTATTTGTCTGTTTTGTATCCATGCCAAGTTCTTTTGCAAAGCTGGCAAGCACTACCTGGCCACAGTCAAAACCCTGTTCAAACAATTCTGCAATTTCATTTTCTCTCATTGAAGCTTTCCCCCTGTCTCTGAATAACTTTATTCCATATATCTGTTACTTGTTTAAGTAGTAACCCCTCCGCAGCTAGAGCCGCTGCCAGCCGTACAGGCATAACAATGATTCCCAAAAACAATCTTTCGAGAGGTCATGCTTCTTCCTTTTAAATCTTGAATTTGGCCAACGCCCTCTGCTGTCATTCCAAGAGCCTGATTAAAATCACAGTCATACAATAAACCATCCCAACCCACTGACAACTGGCTGCGGCACATCATATTTTCTAGTGCTTCAGGGTTAAAGGCAGACACCAAACGATTCATATAAGACTTTAGATTTCCACTTCTTTCTAAAAATTCACCAAACCGACCGATGGGATTATTCGTAATAGTATATAACTTATTAAATGTAATTCCGTATTGTTCCATCAGTTTCTTTTTGTACTCCAATGTCAGCCTGTCCTGCTTTGGTGGTAAAAAAGCACCGCCTGGATTGTATACCAAATTCAGCACCAAATCTGGCGTTTTACCATATCCCAGCTGGTTAAATTTCTTCAGCATATCAATGGATGCCTTAAAAACCCCAATGCCTCTTTGCCGGTCAGTATCCTTTTCTGAGTAGTATGGCAGAGATGCTACAATTTCCACCTTATGCTGAGCATATAACTCTGGCAAATGAGTATAACCTTTTTCCGTTAGAATAACCAAATTAGATCTAACTATAGTATGTATAGCCTTTTTCGATGCTTCCTCTACCAGCCATTGAAAATCAGGATTCATTTCAGGTGATCCTCCTGTAATGTCAAGTACGGAGAAGTCATTTTCTTTAAATACCTGCAGACAATCTTTCATAGTTTGGCGGTTCATGATTTCTGTGCGTGTAGGACCGGCCTCCACATGGCAGTGTTTACAGGCTAGATTGCAGCGATTGCTGATGTTTATTTGCATGACATCCAGTTGGGGCTTTGTTATACAAAAGTCTTGATCCTGAACCTTTTCCGAAAAAGGAGGGATTCCATCAATGTGCTCCAAATATAAATTTTTTTTCATGTTTGTTCCCCCTAAAGTTCAAGTTTTCTAATTACATTCTTTGCCTGCATACCATGTGCTAATGTAGCTCCTCCCCTGATAGCTGCAGCAACGTGAACAGCTTCAATCATTTGCTCCTGATTCACACCCATTTCCAAAAGCGTCTGTGTATAAGAATCAATACAATAAGGACATTGGACAGCATGTGCCACCGCAAAAGCAATAAGTGCCTTTTCTTTAGCGGTCAATGCTCCATCAGCAAATACCTGACCATAATAAGCCATAAATTTTTCCCACATTTCGGGCGCATCTTCTCCCATATTCCCAAACTGAAGTAAATCTTCCGGATTATAATAAGTATCCATTTTTTCCTCCTTCTGTATATTAAATAAATTATTAGACATTATCTAATAGTTATGCTATAATTTTATAATATTATAAATAATCTGTCAATATTCTTTCACAAGAAACTCTAATTTAAAGGGAAATATTTCATGATATGAATTTTTATATGGAATAAACCCACCCGAAATAAATAATATGAAAAAATTTGCTGATTATATTTATGAAATATGGCTAAATATAAAATACTTAAAAGCAGAAGGTGTTTAATATTATGAAACTTTATACAAAATGTTCCTGTGAAGGTGGTAACTTAGATAAATTCCTTCACCCAATAATACTTAAAATACTTTATGAATGTGATGCTTATGGTTATATAATTTTAAAAAAAATAGCTGAGTCTTCCATGATAAAAGGTACTAAACCTGATCCTACAGGGGTATACAGACAATTAAAGGCTATGGAAGAAAGAGGACTGCTTACATCAAAGAAACAGGTTTCTGACAATGGGAATTTAGTAAAATGCTATAGTATTACTAAAGATGGCACAGAATGTCTTTTTAAATGGATTCACACACTTAAGAATTATAGGGATTCTATAGATCTTTTACTTGAAGAAATACAAAAAACAATAAAATAAATAAAACTAATATGGAGGCGTTAAGAAATGGGGAAAACTAAGCTTTGTATAATTGGTGGATTTTTAGGTGCCGGCAAAACAACACTTCTTTGGGAGTCAGCACGGAAACTGACGGATCAAGGGAAACGCGTGGGATTAATAACCAATGATCAGGCATCTGAATTGGTGGATACAGCATTTCTTGAACTGGCAGGCGGTACTGTATCAGAAGTCAGCGGCAGTTGTTTCTGTTGTAATTTTAATGGTTTTACTGATGCTATTTCAAATTTAGAAGCCCAAAAACAGGTTGATATAATTATTGCTGAGCCTGTAGGCAGCTGTACAGATCTCTCTGCAACAATAATGCAGCCATTAAAACAAAGGTTTGAAAAGGATTTAATTATTTTACCGCTTACAGTGCTGGTGGATCCAGAAAGATTGCATGATATACTTCATGGAGGGACATCAGGTCTACATACAAGTGCAGCTTACATTATTGAAAAACAGCTTGAGGAAGCAGATATCATTGCAATTAATAAAACAGATTTGTTATCACAGGATTGTCTTGATGAATTAAAGAAACTCACAGCTGCCAAATGGCCTTTAGCTACAATTCTTACATTGAGTGCAAAAAATGGGGAAGGCTTGGAAATGTGGTTAAATGAAATTATGAATAGTGTGGATGCAGGAAACCACCTGGCAGAAGTAGATTATGACGTTTACGCAGAGGGTGAGGCAGTTCTGGGTTGGCTTAACACCACATTAATGCTGCAGGGTAAATCTGCAAACTGGGACAATTTAGCGGAAAAGTTGTTGAAGGAATTAAGTCATCGATTTGATACTTTAAAATCAGCTGTTGGGCACGTAAAATTATTAATTGAAACAGGAGAACATTATGTTATTGGTAATTTGACAGGTAGGAAAGAATCACTGAATATTAGAGGCAGTGCAGGCATGGGAAATAAGGCTAAAATGATTCTTAACGCTCGCATTGAAATGGATCCAGCGGACTTAGAGCGTATAGTATCAGAAGCAGTTTCTGCAGTATGTGCAGAAGAAGGTATTACTCAAAAGGTTGAAGCATTAAAATGCTTAAGCCCAGGGCGGCCAAATCCAACTCATCGATATAATTATATAGTAAGGTAAATTTTTTTGATTGCAATTTTCTTCACTAAAAGAAGCTGAAAATTATATATTATGGAGTCACCAACTGATACTGACTATAGAATTATCACATTGGGCATGCTATAATTTATTAGTACAATTTAATAGGCTGTGTGTAGGCTGCTGGTATCACTTATCCCTCTTGAAGGGAGGTGATACAATGAGTAATGACATCTTAATGTTACTTTTTGAAGCAGGATTATTCCTCATTTCACTATTAACATTTATAGTATTACTTATTAAAACAATAAAAAATAGCAGCCCCGATTCGCAAGTGAATGACTACTACTTTATTTATTTAATAATTTAGTGATACCAGTTGCTTGAGCAGCTAGATTATATTCTACAGGATGTTACCATAATCCTGTTTTTATTTTCTCTCTTTGTATTTATATTATAACACATTTTACAATTTAAAAACATATTTTTGTGAAATCTTTTTATCCATATGAACTTTAAACTAATCCCTTAAACCAACTCACATCAGAACATATCACAAAAAAACTGCACTTCTTATGATATTTTCTACTCCATAACTGCTATAATGCAGATTTTATTTTAACAAATAAAAAATTACAAAATAGTTAAATGAGCAAAACATTTATCATAAACAACCTTCATATGAGCCTAAGAATCACTTGATTTACGTTTCATGCTTTTAATAATTAACTTTGTCCCATTATCAACTCTGTAAGATTCTGTTATTTTCTGAAGTGCTTTATTATATGTAAAATCATCTAAAGAATTATTCTTTAAGTATATCATCGTCTTTTCGGGAAACTTTATATAACAAATTGACACAGCCCAGGCAACTGCCATTTTTACATAATAGTCATCTTTCTTTATCCCATCCAAAACATCCAGCACAGTATTTATGTAAACTTCATCTATATAGAAATCCAGCAGAACCACTACACCAAAACGAATATAAAATTCTTTATTTGATTTCAAATAAGGCTGTATAAAATTCCAGACTCTTTCTTTATTTGACTTTATAAATTTAAGTCCATTGCAAAAGCTGTCACAAATACCCCAACCATCAATCTTGGGAATAAACTCGCCAATAAGCCGAAGCCTTTCCTCCACATCCACCCTTACACACCCTATCACTATCCCCTGAAGAATTATTTCCTAATAGTACTCACTTTCAGCTGTTTTGAGATATTATTTCCGGTCTCCTTTTGCTATTTTCTTTGCAAGTTTTCTCAAGAGAGGCATTCTGACTCCAATTATACTGGAATCAGTAGGAGATATTTTAGTATGGAATTCTTTATATTTTTCATCTGCCAGTTCAAAAATTTTTTCTCGTATTTTTTGATTCAATTTGATTCTCCTTATCTTAATGGGTGCATTTAATTAAATTGCTGGAATACCTTGTATTTTAAAATTATGTTTTATCATGATGTTTATCTCCCATAAATTATAAATAATTCATCTAATAAGATTATTGTTCATTATACAAATTGTTGTTTAGTTCATCATTTCTTTAACTACCTCAAAATTATTTTGCAAATATCTGCTGTCAATAAAATCATATGCCAGAATATTTGTATCAAGCCATAATTGCATTACTCTATACCGCTCCCAAACGTTAAGTAAACTATCAATCATATCGTTAAATCGTTGCGTAATTTCTTTCCAGAAGCAATACTTAATATTAATGCGGTATACACGGTGCACATCATTATTTATGGCATCTGTGCTGCATGAGCAGATTAAGTTTTTTATATGGAAAAGCATACCACATATTTCAGTGACTTTCCACTACATTTATGCAAGCATTGACTGGCAAATACTTGAAATGTAGATGGTGGAAACAATGAATATCTTACTTATAGAAAAGCTGTCGGAGTTTTCAGATGCGCATCCGGCAGTAAATTATTCGGATGCACATAACACAGGGATCATCCTTTATTTCAATGATTCTCAAACACTGCTGGAGCTTGGTTTATTACCAAATAATGGTATAGCAAATATTCAAACGTAGTTTATATCACATTAGGGCGCTTGAAACCATGTATATGCTCAAAAAGCAGGCCAGCTCCTACCTTATGTGCCGACCTGCTCGGTCAGTTTCTTATTATGCTTATACTATTGGCCTGTTCTTTTTGTGGTATAGCACAACGGTTACAATTGAAACAAGAACAATCACAGCATTTGCGGTAATGGTTCCCACCCAAGTCATAGTCATGGTGCCAAATATGGGGGATGCCGCATTAAACATAGTGTGGAATAATACGCACATAAACACACGGCCTTTTCCTGATATTTTGTAGATTGCCCCGTTAAAAAAACGAAACGCAATGAGCTGAACTGCAAACATCCAAAAGTTAATGAGTCCCTCGCCGTGATTCGTCCCCGGAATGAAGAAAAGAGGAATATGCCATGCCGTCCAAACGATTCCAGTAAAAATAGAAGATAAAATAAAGCCATATTTTTTGTTGAGCCCAGGCTGCAATATGTACATCCAACCAGCCTCCTCCAAGCCACCGATAATAAGATTGCCAGGCAGAGAAAGGAAGAACGTATAAAATGGAAGCACCATTTTTGTGCGGCCTGAAACTGCAATGTGTATCAAAAAATACAGTACAAGCCCTGCAACAACGAACAAATAGAGAGAGATGTTATTTTTGGCATAAAAAACAGTTTTCAACCATTCCTTAAAATTCGTTATTTTGTTATTTTTCTTCAGAACCATATAGGAAGCAATGGCAGGCGACAAAATATAGACTGCAAAAGGAATATTCATCCCAAATTCCTGTAACGAGTGAACCCAATTGTGAACCGAATATCCGAATTGCCCAAGAGCAATCAAAGCACCTGACACAAGATAAGCTATGCAAAATGTCAGGATTGTAAATTGTACTATGATTTTTTTGTCTGTCACGATTTCTTCACCTCGCATTTTGAAGTATACATTAAATTGTAACAGATGAACCCCTTGACTTTTATCATCTAATGTTTGCTTTCTGTCAATTAATTTAAAGCTGCGCTTCGCAAAAATATAAATACTGTTGGTCCGCCTCATCACTTTATTGCCAACATCCGATTATATAAATACTGAGTAATTCAAATTTTTCATTATTTATCGTACCATATGTTTCCACAAATTTCCACTATCTTTGTGCAATGATTGACTGAACTATACTTGGCATGTAGAAAAAAGAGCAGTCTAGATTTGTAAAAATAAATCCAAACTGCTCGATAAGTTGGAATTTGTTTATTTGATTATAATGCTTAAACTATAGACTAACAATAGACATTTTTATATATTATTCCAAAATAATTTGTTTTATTTGCTTAGTTAAACTTCTTAGAATTTCATAGAGTTCCACTTTTGTAGTTAGCTAGTCTTTTCCAAAGGCTTTATTTGTTAATCCTTTTAGTATATCATCTGAAATGATCTCAATCTCTCTTATATACTGACCTAAACCATAATGAGCGAGACAGTTACGAAATTTTCTATCAAATAAACAGTCATCTATATAAAAATCAGTATTCTTTTGAGTATTCACCTCTTTAATGAAATCACAAAGATAATACATTTCCGTACATCAGTTTTTTAAACAGTCCTAAGTACTCATCTGATTCTTGAATTATGCTACTACTAAAAAAAACAAAATCATTTAATTTATCTTTATACTTGTTTACAGCTCTATTTGTAGAAGCTCTACCAAAACCATATTTTGAAAATTCATCTATAGATACATTGATTATTCTATTCTTCTTCTCTTATAGTTGAACTTTTCCCGCTTTCCATCTTATGCAATATAAAACTACGCTACAAATTTTTTATTTATAATACTTTCTTCTGAAGTAACTCCTGTACTTTTATATCCCGATAGTTACAGGGTTCTTTATTTAAAGAATCATTTTTATATTCAATGGATTGCTTTGGGCACCAATGTATACAGGCTAAACGTTCTTCAACATTGATGCTGTCACACAGGCCTTTTATCAATTATTTTATTGGGGATAATTGTAACAGCAATCTCAATTGAGCCCATGGCTATTGCAAAAATACACAGCATCCTTACTTTAGATACAGAAGTATTGATGTTACCTACATTTCCATATGGGAAAATATTAAATATTAAAATATTTACCTGCAGGATTACCAGAATCCACGGTAGGCATACATTGGAATCAACGATTACTTGAAATATTATAATTATAAAAGGCCGCATCAAAGCCTTGGCTATAAGACTCATGCTGAAATATACAATAAATAATTTATTTTCCTTCCTGAAAAAATTATACCTGCAGATGGAAATTACGTCAAGAATGATGACGCACCATCTACGATGGCAGCTCTCTTACACAATTTTCATTCACAGATGAAGTGTATTTAAGTGAAATCATTAAGATACTATTTATTTACCTAACTATAAATTTGCTAAAAAATTGTCTTGACAAGGGGTGCACTTTACTATACAACGTATATATAAGGATGTATGCTAGAGATATAATTAAATTATTTCATCTAGTTCTCATAGATGCTGTAAAATATTCACTTGTATTATGCGTCAATTGATACAGACTAAAGCAAGAAAAGAGTTTGCAAATGAATAAAATATTAAAATTATGGAATTTGATAAAATCCAAGTTACTGTATTTACTGCTGATTTTATCTGTAATACCCAGGTTATCATACACAAATAAATTATATCCTGCTGATGTGATTTTTATAGGTTTAGTTATATTGCAGTTTATCCTTACATATATGCAATTTAACACCATGAAATACAGTGAAAAGAAAGCATTGATTTTCCTTGCATTCTGCATGGCATTGAGTGTAATACTCCTGCTTTTAAATTCAAACAACAATTTCATATTATTTTATTATTTTTTCATACTGGATAATGTATTTGAATTTGACAACCGGAAAACAAGAAGATCACTCATTTTCTGCCATATGTCAGGGTTTATCCTGTATTTGCTGGTGGATAATATTTTAATAAGCAAAATTCCCTTCTATAAAGATATACCTTCTTATATATCTGGCATTTTTGTATATATTATAGTTTTATTTGTATATATCTGCATTCATGAATACAGATATGAAATGAATAATCTCAAGATGCTGAATTGTTCTTTAATCGACTATTCATTTAAGGAAAGAGAACATCTTATTTTAAACGAGAGAAATAGAATATCCCAGGAGCTACATGATTCTCTGGGCCATTCACTTATGGCTCTCTCTATGAATATAAAATACATCAAAGCAATAAAAGACAGGGAAAAAATAAATCATGAAATAAACGAATTGGAATCTCTAATAAGCAAAAGCATTCAGAGTTTACGGGAGACTGTATACAATCTCAGAAAACTTGATGAAAATTTCAGCCTTCATAATGAAATAACATCAATAATCTCCAAATTCAACAAGTTGAATATTATAAAAATAACACTTGATTATGATAACAATATAGAAAAATCATCAATTGCAATAAAGAATATCTTGATTTCAACAATAAAAGAATCCATAACAAATAGTTTAAAACATGGAAATTCAACCAAAAAAAATTACATATCCAATATTCTAAGAAAATTGAACTTAAAGAGAAGAACTCAGCTGTCAGCTCTTTTTATAAAAAAATAATAGATTATATATATGACTTTAGTCATTGTATATTAGTCTATTTTTTTGCAAATTATTACCTAATTCACCTTCCAATTTCAAACACAGAAGTTATAATAATAATTGTTATTAGCAATATATCGGGGGAGGATTTTAATAGCATGAATTTATTTGGCTATAGATTTTTTTCAAACACATTTGAACACAATATCTTTCAGGACATTTTCTGCATATGGCTGATTTCCGAATGCATAATTTTTATATTCACTTTCCATAAATCATTTTTCAGAAAAAGCAGCAAAAAATTCAAAGATAAAGGTTCCTTTTTTTCAATTGTAATTGGCGTTTATGCCTGTATCTATTTTAGTTTTTTATTTAGGAACAAATTAAATTTAATTTTACCGCACCCTTTTTTCTTTATTGGAGTAATTTTCATGATGACTGGGATCATTATAAGATGCTGGGCGGTTTTTACACTGAGAAGATTCTTCTCACTTTCTGTCATAATAGAATCCAAACAGTCCATTGTAAAAAATGGTCCATATAAATTAATAAGACATCCAGCATATACAGGATCCATACTCACACTTGTTGGAATCTCAATTTCAATTAGATCCATAACATCTATATTAACTACCCTAATAATAATCTCAATTGTATATGGATATCGAATAAAAATTGAAGAGAAAACTCTTATAAATTCATTTGGCAATGAATATCTCGATTATATTAAAAGTACATGGAGAATAATACCATTCATATTTTAAAATAAAGAGGTTTATTCCCCATTTCGCCTTTGGCATTCATATTTTTTCCTATTAATACGGCAAATAAAAACACTTTATCTATTATCAATCTTTTCGGGATAAAGATCATGATAATAAAGTCTTTTGGCAGCAACACGTTCCCATGGCGTACCTTTTTTACCGTAGTTGGTATAAGGATCAATTGAAATTCCTCCCCTTGGAAGAAATTTTCCCTGTACTTCTATGTATTTTGGAGACATAAGTTTTATAAGATCCTTCATTATTTTGTTCATGCAGTCTTCATGAAAATCTCCATGATTTCTAAAACTAAAAAGATAAAGTTTAAGTGATTTGCTTTCTACCATCAGCTTGTCCGGTACATAAGAAATATAAACAGATGCAAAATCCGGCTGGCCGGTTATGGGGCAAAGGCTTGTAAACTCAGGACAGTTAAACTTAACAAAATAATCGTTATCCCTGTGTTTATTAACAAACGTTTTAAGGATCGATGGATCATAATCAAACTTATAGCTTACATTTTCTTTGCCCAGAACAGTGGAATCCTTCAATTCATTCTCCCTGTCATTCATATTATCAACTCCAATCAAAATTTTATTTTACTCTCTAGATGTTTAACAAGCAGTACTCCTGCAATAGAAGGTATAATCTGACCTATACACAAACTTACAGCAAGTATGGTATAGTTCACATTTAATATTTTTGACAGCCATATGGGCACAATAAGCCCAGGCCCGCAAACAAGCGGTATAATCATAAGCCATCGATTAAAGTGTGCACGCTCTATCAAATAGGTAAACGTACTTGTTATAACACCTACTAAAAATCCTCCCAATATATCATAAATTCCCATTCCACCCATAATCGTATTGCTGATCATATTTCCAATTCCAAGAGGAACTATCAAGTAGGGAGCAAGTGCACTTAATGAATATAGTGCTGTAGCTATCCTTATCTGATACTGACCAAATGCAAATCCCTGGGTAAGATACATTAATATAGCATATAATGCAATTACTATTCCCGATGTTGCAATCTTTCTTGTGCTAAAAACTTTTCTGTTTTCCATTTTTCCTCCAATCCAGAGGTAAATACAAAAATAAAAAGCACCTAGGTGCTTTTTTAAAAGGATTATTAAATAATCCATACCCCTAGTTTTGTTTAAAGACAGGATGGTTACGAACTGTCTTTTTCAATTTTACTTTCATCATTATATATCATAAAATATCTGAAATCAAGAACTTTATAAGTAGATTTTCTGCAGTTGTAATATAATAGAAATTTACGTATAATAATTATGTAATTACATTTTGGCTCTTTATTATTAATAAATACGTTTTGTGTATTTTTAAGGGATGGTGAAATTTGTAAATGTATGAAGATGACTATATAAAAAGGCTGATAAAATCAATCAGTGAAATGGCAGTTGCCATCGTTGCAGGACGAGATGCTGTACAAAGCAATATCAAACTGGATAAATTTAATATATCCATTTCTGAAGATGGATTACTGGAAATGATGGTTAGAAAATATGTAAGCGGCGGCAAAATTAATGAAGCTCAAGATATGATAATTGATGCCATAAAATCACATAGATCAAAGCAGAATTATAAGATAGCATTAGCATTTTATGAAGAAATCAATAAATGGGATGAAAATAAACTTAGTAAATGTAATTTTTCAAAGCAAAAAATAATAGAGGGATTAAAAAATATAAAAAAATTATATACTCAACCTTAATAACAAATTTCCCACCTTCTTTTCAAGGGAAAAGTTTCTTTCAAAATTATTGAGTCTGGAAACTCAAATTCTCATATAAGAAATTTATATATCAATAAACCAATTCCAATTATCTTGTCATTACTCCAAGTATATCTAACATTTTCTTAGGATTATTCACAAATGATTTCATTATCTGATAAGTTTCAGTATCTTCATAATCAACTTTTCTTAATCTGTCATCCAATTGATAAATTATAGAATCTGGATAAGCCAATACTATTGGTGAATGAGTAGAGATTATGAATTGAGAATTTTCCTCAATTAAATCATGTATTCTCGAAATTAGAACCATTTGTCTTGTTGGAGATAATGCAGCTTCCGGCTCGTCTAAAATATATAAACCATTTCCTCTAAATCTATTCATAATCAATGACATAAAAGACTCTCCATGAGATTGTGAATGTAATGAATTCCCGCCATATGAGTTAGCAGCCTCTATATCGTCAATATTCGAGGCTAAATTATAAAAACTTTCTGCTCTTAGAAAAAAACCATCTTTGGGCATTCTAGTTCCTTTAATCAATTTTAAAGTTTTCCATAAATCAGAGTGGGTGTTTCTTGTTGAAAAATTAAAGTTTTTGGATCCCCCTTCAGGATTGAAACCATATGCTACAGCAATTGCTTCAAGTATGGTAGATTTACCAGTTCCATTTTCACCTACTATATATGTTACTTTAGGATGAAGTTTTATAGTTGATAAATTTTTTATTACAGATAAACAATATGGATATTTAGAAAATGAATTTATTCTTTTTCTATTTAATTTAACTTCTCTTATAAAATAATTAAGTTCCATTTTATCCTCTCCGTATTATATAAATATTGTCCACTATAATTTACTACTGTAAATTACTATAGGTATTATATCATTTTGTTAAACTTTAGGAAATACAATGGATATTGAGAATTTGCCATTATTATAAAAAGCTTCTATTGTTCCATTCAACTGTCTGGTAATTTCCCTGGCTATTGTCAGTCCCAGTCCTGTAGTCTTTTTATTTCTAGATTTATCCTGCGTGTAGAAACGTTCAAAAATGCAATCTAAATCATCTCTGGTCATGGGCTCACTAAGATTGGAAAAAGTAAACATATAACTGGATGATTCCTTCGATTCCTGAATTTCGAAACAATATTCTCCCCTGCCATGTATAACTGCATTGAATAAAATATTTGAAAATATTCTTTTCACTCCCTGTTCATCTCCTCGTATCATACAGGACTTTTCCGGAAAGTGAACAGTTGGTTCCTCCCCTTTCTTGTAAAAATCATCATAATACATCACAAGTGTATCCATCAAAACTTTTTTTGCGTTCATAGGCACATGTTCATAAGTAATCTCCCCTGATTCAATACGTACATATTCAAATAACTGTTTCAGCAGTGTCTTGACCATATTCTGCCGTTCCAATACTATTGCCAGATACTCTTGCTGTTCTTCATCTGCAGCATCTGCCTGGAGCATTTGAACGTACCCGCTGGCAGTTGTAAGTGGTGTACGCAAGTCATGTGAAATATTAATTATACTTTGTCTGAAATTCCTGTTCAGCCTTTTAATTCCTATGCGGGACACTCTTACATCCCGAATTAAATTATTGAGCTGATTAACCATCTCTGTAATATCCCTTTGTTTTGCTGTTACTGTCAGCAGCTGATTGGTATCTGTATTCATAATTTCTTTTAATTGTCTCGTAATATGCTTGATATTCATATGATAATACAGATGATAAAAAACAAGTATGATAAACATAAATATCAATAAAAAAGTTGTGATTACCCAGATATATTCCATATTGACTCCTTTATGTGAATTACCCTGTATCTTTCATTATTTCTATAATACATTTATTTAATATATTTACAAGAATTAAACTGGTCTTTGAATATCTTCAAGCCTGTCAGTCAATCTACATCTCTCTTTGAGAACAACAAACTGGACCCCAGAATTGTAATTATTCCAATTAAGAAAAATACAATTGAACACTTCATAACCTCCTCTGGTTTTGAAGTAAAATCAATTATAGTCTTACGCATATTTGTAAGAGAATATCTTGTGAAAACATCATTCCTGGTTAATAAAGCAAGCAGATTTGCTATGAAATTGCTGCCTGTAACTAGTAAAATAGAAACTATAATTGTAATACCTTCGTTTTTTAATAGATAAGATAAAAAAGTGCCAATTCCTGCAGTACCCCAGAACATGCAAATCACCCCAATATTCATCCGAATAAATGCAGCTGTATCAATTTCTCCTAATTCAGATAATATTGTACATGATAATAAATTTAAAATTCCAAACCCCAATAGAATTATCGTAATAACAGAAGACATGGCTATATACTGTCCAAGAACCAATTTCCATCTGGCTATTCCATGACAGGCCATTTGCCGTATACTGCCATTTGAATATTCAGCAGTAATTAGGCAGGCTATAAAAATAGGGATGATATAGAAGATAAAATCTGCGCCATAAGAGCCTTGATAATTGGAAAATCCTGTTCCTGACATCTTTCCTTTTACCTTGAGAGAAACAGAGGCTGCAAAGGAAATACAATTCATTGCCAGCAATATAATTGATATAGCATAAAAAACCCTGCTTTTAAATATTTTATAGAATTCACTGGAAACAACATTCATCATTATTGATTGCCTCCCATCATCTTCAGGAAATATGCCTCTGTATCATTTCCTTCCAGGCAAATTTCTGATACTAAAACACCATTCTCAACCAATTCCTTATTGATCTGTTCAGGTATATCCAGGCAGTCATAAATGCAGATTTTTCCTTCATCAAATACTTTGAAATCTTCACTTTCCATGTTATTTTTTAAAATGTAGGTTGCTTTTTCAGAATCATTTACCGCAATGACAAGACATTTTTTGCAGCGCTCTTCCAATTCCACTGCCTGAAACTCATCCACAAGTACTCCTTTATCTATGATCCCATATTTTGTTGCGATTTTGGCAAGCTCTCCTAAAATGTGAGAGGAAATCAATATGGTAATTTCATTTTCACTATTTAGTTTTAACAGCAGTTCTCTAACTTCTTTGATACCAGAAGGATCCAATCCATTGATAGGTTCGTCCAGAATAAGAAAATCAGGATTACCCAACAGGGAGATTGCAATGGACAGACGCTGTTTCATGCCAAGGGAAAAAGCCTTGGTTTTCTTTTTACCTGTATTTTGTAAACCAACCAGGCCCAGAACCTCATCCACATTGCCATAGTCCGTAATACCAAGCAGCTTATCATAATAAATCAGGTTTTCTCCTGCTGTCATGTCAGGATAAAGTGCCGGCTGTTCAATAACACATCCCATTCTTTTTCTGTTTTTTTCTAAATTGCTGCTTTCAAACAGCTGGATATCACCCTCATCCTGGTAAATCAATCCACAGGCAATTTTCATAATTGTTGTCTTGCCTGCACCATTTTTTCCTATTAATCCGTAGATATCACCCTTCTCAATATTCAAATTAACCTTATTTACAGCTGTTTGTTTTCCATATTTTTTAGTTAATCCATCAGTCTGTAATACCAACTCCATATATTTTGCCTCCTATTTTTTATAATTAAAGTATTATTTAAACCTATATTTAAATAATAGATAAAAGGTATTAAAATAGAGTTTAGAATTTATCAAGAAAGTACAAAGTTTATACATTAATTGTCCTGCATTTTATACCCTATTCCCCAAACTGTTTTTATGTATGCTTCTCCATGTTTCAATTTATTGCGCAAATTACTGACATGTACCGTAACCACTCTTTCATCCACAATACATTCCTCAGACCAGATGCTTTCAAATATATTCTGTTTGGTAAATACTTTCCTTGGATTACTAATCAACAATTCCAATATACTATATTCTTTCATTGTAAGTTCAATAGGCTGGCCCTTGACAGTTACGATATGATTTTCACTGTCCAAAACCAGATCTTTGAATTGAAATATATTGGTTTTATATGTAGTTGTACCCTTGTTCACTCTTCTCAATACTGCACCTATTCTTACAATTAATTCCTCATTATTGAAGGGTTTTGTTATATAATCATCTGCCCCATCTCGAATGAGTCCAAGTTTAGTGTCCAAATCATCTTTTGCAGATACACATATAATAGGAATTTGGAATTGTTCGTTAATTTTCGTTAAAATCTCTTCCCCGCTCAATCCGGGCAGCATCAGATCCAATAAAATCAAATCAAAAGACTCTTTTTCCAATAACAAAAGAGCCTCTGTGCCGGAAAATGCAGCTGCCGCTGTGTATTTATTTTTTCTCAATAAAGTTTGCAGCATTTTGTTGATTTCAGGATCATCCTCTACAATTAATATCTTATTCATCCTTCTCTACCCTTCTATAAATAATCTATATATCATATATTTTTGCCTTCTGTTTGCTTTGCTATATTTTCTGGATATTTTAAAGCGTTTATTTTTAATATGGCTATTAACAGCTTTACCTGCTAAAAAGTCAAACGCATATCGTACCAAACTGCTCCGCCATGTGTTGATTCTGAAATTCCTCCATTTTTAAATCCGAATTTTGCATAGTAGTGCAGCAGTTTTTCTTTGCAGGTAAGCACTAATCCCTTACGTCCCTGTGTCCTGGCATCGTCAATAACCCTGCTGATTATTTTTTCTGCACAACCTTGCCTGCGATACTCAGGAATAGTGTTTACACCAAAAATCATCTGCCACTTACCATTTTCATCATGCAAACTGGCATCTTCAAACATATCATCAGATATTTTCGGTTCATTTGTCACCATTCCATTTACAAATCCAACCAGCTTTCTGTCATCTTCCAGAAGCCAAAAATGATTAGGATACACAATCAATCTCTTTTTAAAATTACTTTCTGAAGCAGCTTCCGCTGCGGGGAAACATATTAACTCAACAGCAGTAATGGCCTGTAAATCTTCAATGGTTGCAAGTCTTATATTCATATTTAAAATTTTCTCTACATTCATATATTTTCGCCTCCTGTTCTGGATTTGGTGATTTCAACCTGAATGGCTGGGTTTTCATCCAGTATATGAAATCGTACTTCATATAGGGTAAAAATAATTTCATTTTCCTAATATCTACTTTTTCAAATTTATAATTTTTCTATTTTCCTTTCCGTAGTTGAAATACAAAAAACCCCATAGACCCAAATACTAAAATTAAAAGAACTGGCAGGAATAGAGATGATAGATTTTTTCCAGTGGTTGAGTATATGGTTAAATATGAAAATACCAGGGCTAGTGACAGCTTTATAGTTCCTATCATGGTTTTTAAGATTCTATATACTTTTTCTTTGTTTTGATCCGTTACTTGCATTCCTGCATTCCATATTTGCGGAAATTTTTCTACAATTGATAATCCAACAAACATAATCCATCCAACAGCCAAAAGCACAATCAAAGAACTTTTATCTGTTATTTTGTCAACCTCACCAGCAGCATTATAATGTCCGGGGATTTCAGCTGGGATTGTCTCCCACGAAACAATCAAAAAAATAACTGCTCCTGCTAGGGATAATAGACTTAAAAAGTTAACGATTATATCATATTTATTCTTTTTAATCTTCATTTACATATTCCTTCCCGGATTTTTTAAACATATTATAAATTCCCTATTTGCTTTTCCTACAAGAAATGCCTTTAGATTACTAAATAGATTATATCATTTTTATACAATATCCTGCACCTCGGGATAATTTTTTTATATAGACAATATAACCGATTGTCTTTTAGTATTTTTATAATCCTCATTTCAAATTATAAGAGGCAAGTAATCTACTCACCTCTTCATAAAATACTTATGTCAGTCACTTTTAAAATACTGCTTACAGCTTCCATTAGTTTGAAGCTAAATACATACCTGCAGCTGTATAAAGATAGTAAGAAAGTCCAATCTGCTGCTTTTCAAGCATATTTCTATGAAAATCATCATCTAAAAAAAACCTTGTCTGGACTGCAAATGACTCTGCATCAACCTTATGACCATGCTTAATTAAAAATGTAATATGATTTTTCAATACCTCTTGTATTCTTTCATCATCAGCCTTCCATCCATTCTTCAGACCATCACTTATATAGACAATAAATTTCTTTGCTTCCGTGGCCTGTTCATTCATAATATCCACGTCTTGTACCTCGGGCATACCATATCCATATTTATCTTTAATATATTCACTTTGTTCCGAGAGTGCACCTTCCCATTCTTTTTTGTTAAATCCATAAAACATTGCTGATTTATCCATAATTCCTCCTTTCTTACCAAGGACAATCGAATCATTTATAGTCTTTAATAAACAATCTAGTCTCTGCCTGCGCGCAAGGAGCAGTTTCTGCTGTTCAACTAAACACTCTAATCGATTTGGTTCATCCTTCAGTGCTTTTTTGATATCCTTGAGGGAAAAATCAAGTTCACGATAAAATAATATTTGCTGCAAACGCTGAATTTCATTCATCCCATAGAGACGATAGCCGGCATCAGTTATCTCACAGGGTTCCAGCAATCTTATTTTGTGATAATAATGAAGTGTTTTTATAGTAACACCTGTCAATTTTGCAACTTCTTTGACCGTATACAGCATAATTCTTCACCCCAAGTGTAATCATAATCCCTCCTCCAAGGTAAGAGTCAAGGTTATTTCTTAATTTTTTATTTGCACTCAATAATTACTTACTATTTTACATTTTTTCTTATTTAATTTATACTGTAGTTATTACGTTATTTACGTATTAAAAATCAGTTTGTATTATGAGCAGTCATCGTGAACTCTCCTCATTACTACATACTTTTAAACTCACGAAAATATAATCTTACCAAAACCTATCGCACCAGCCACCCATAATCCTGTCTGCAATCCACGATATAGTCAATGAACACCATCTGGTCCTTAATCTGATACAGAATCAAATACCATTTCTCAACAAACATCTTGTGATACTTGTTCAGCGGTATAAACTCGACATTTAAAAAAGGAAAACGCTCCGGCATATTGGAAAGGGAACGGATAGCTGTCATCAATTTATTTTTTGTTCTACGGGCAGTCAGGGGGCTTTTCTGTGCCAGAAACTGAACATGGCCCATCAGCATCTGACGGGCACGGTCAGAGACAATCACTTTATATTGAGGTTTATTTTCCATGTTCCACCTCGTCAATTATGCTGTCCAGGCAGCTGTCCAGTTCATCCGGCGTCACTCCGGCACGTCCGGCCAGACGGTCTTCTTCAACGGACAGCAGTTCTTCACGCAGCTTGAGCATTTTTTCCCTACGTATAAACGCCTCTATATCCATAACCACGAGATCACCCTCGCCGTTTTTGGTAAGATACACAGGCTCACCGGAGGCTTTGCACAAAGCCGCAATCTCATTATAGTTCTGCCTGATGCTTGCGGACGGTTTAATCTGCATGGTATCAACTCCTTATAGTAATATTCTAACCATATTATACTTCTTTCATGCTATGAAATCAATTGAAAATTTGCCCTTAGCCGTCATCCCAGTCAAACTGCTGTTCTTGGCATTTCCAGTGTAGTGGGCTGTACTGATGATAGCAGTCAATACTATTTTAATACCGTACTGTTCGGCAGGTACATATCCTGCTTTCAAATAATATTCTTCACTACCCAAAACCACTGAAAATTCATACCCCATCCGGACAGCAATTTTATGGCCCTGAGCAATTAACGCTTTTCCTATACCCTGGCGTTGATATTCAGGTAAAACTGAAAGTGGTGCTAATGCCAGTTCTGTTTTCCCGCTTATGTGGATTTCAGTAAACATAATATGTCCAAGAATCCTTTTATTTTCTTCTGCAACCAGAGATAGTTCTGGTACATATTCTGCACTTTTCCGTAAAGCAACAACTAAATCCTGCTCGCTGCCATCACTATGCTCTACTTCTTCAAATTAAATTGATCCATCTCAATTTCTGCAACATAACATGTTTTCTGCTTCAAATCAACGATGATCTCCCGTTTCATAGCACCATTTTGCAATATCTGCAATCAGTTTCAAAGGAAGCGGCTTATTATATGGCAGCCGCACAGTGCCTCTGCTTGTTTTATATTCTGTTAAACGGCTGCTGAAATTCTCGATGGCCTTATCGCCAGGATACAATCCGATATGATTTTTGAATGCTGCGAAATGGATGATGTTATGCTTGTTCCAGTAAGTCGGCATACTCTACGAGATACATTCCTGTGCCTCCGGCAATACGCCGCGAATGGTATCCCTAACCTGATGTAAAAACGGCTGAATACTCTCAGGCTGTGCGGCAATATATGCATCAATTGTTTTCGGCGGCTCGCCGCAAAAATGATCTTGATTCCGTTTCTTGAACTCACGTCCACATTTTGGACATTTCCACATGAAATATTCACCTAACCCTCTCCTTAGTAGTAACTTTTACGCTGTCACCCAGCTGCTTGCCTATTTTGGTTCGAATGTCCTTACGCAAGCCTATAATGCAGCACATGAATTTCATGTTTCAGTACAAACAGCCCACAGATATTTGATGGAATATAGATAATATTTGCAGGCAATTACACAAAACCTTGCAGTATTACACATGATACATCTTTATTCTTTCTGCCAATTCCCTATTTTATAAGTATACTTTTTCTGTTTATCTGAAGTTCATTTGATATCAACTAAATAATCAATTCCTCAATTGCTGGTATACTGGCCACAGCACAAATTATAGGAATTAGTACACCTGTATCAATATAAAGAAACAGTACTGGAAATATGCACATGAATACAAGGTTTTTCATTACAAGTGCCGAAATTCCCTATGAGACTGATTATCTCATAATCACCCTGATCAAATAACTTTTTCGTAAAAACTTTTGTTTTAAGCTGATAATAGCCTAGTACTGCACTGTCACAGGTCCCTATTCCGTTATAAGTCAATGCCATAATCCCACTTATATCAACTCATTACATAAAAAATCTACGTTATTTGTGGTCTGTATATGTCAATTTTGATCTTCGTTTTCTTAAAATATGCAGTAAGTACTATTAAAGACATTGTGATTTATTTGTATTTATATATTCATGTGCCCATTCAGATAGATTTTCTAAAATTGGAATAAGAGTTTTTCCGGTATAGGTAAGAGAATACTCTACTCTAGGTGGTATTTCATTGTATACAAATCTATTAACAAGTCCATTTCCTTCAAGTGACTTAAGCTGCTGTGTAAGCATTTTTTGTGTTATTTTAGGCATTTTCTTTTTTAATTCTCCAAACCTTAGAGTATTGCTGCTCAAATACCAAAGAATAATTGGCTTCCATTTTCCACCTATTATATTTAAAGTTAATTCCATAGAACATTGGTATTCTGTATTTTTATATTTTATCATTGGGAACATCTCCTTAAATAGATAGTATACAAATGGTTACTATAGCACTTGTAAGTGCGTACTTGCTATGTTTTACATTGATGTATATTATTATAACGTAAGTAATTTTCGTATACAAATTTTAAACAAAAATGAGGCGTAGATGATGAAATTAATTAAGATAAACAAAGAGAAATGTATTAAATGTGGAATTTGTACAAAAGTGTGTCCAACAAAATTTTTACATATGGACGAAAATGGCACAAGAGAGGTCGTTGAAAAAGTTTGTATCGGTTGCGGACAGTGTACTGCAGTGTGCCCTAATAGTGCAATTGATAATATGAAGACTCCTTTAAAAGATCAAGTTAAACTACAAAAATTTCCTGTAATAAATGAAGTAGCAGCGGAAAAATTTCTTAGATCACGCAGATCAATTCGCTGTTATAAAGACATACCTGTAGAAAAAGAAAAGCTTATAAAATTAGTTAATATTGCAAGACTTGCTCCTACGGCAAGTAATAGCCAGGGAATTTCATATATTATTATTAAAAATAAAGAATTGCTTAGGGAAGTAACAGACACTGTCATGGAGTGGATGGAAGAACAAGTAACTAAGTCCTCAGGATACTGGAGTTTTTCTGCTCATGTTAAAGATTATAAGGAAAATAGAAACGATGTAATACTACGGGATGCACCCAATTTGATTCTGGGAACTGCTTCTAAAGATTTAAAAAATGGCAGACAAAATACAGTTTCACAGTTTACATATATGGAGCTTTTTGCAACCTCTTTAGGACTAGGAAGCTGCTGGGCCGGACTATTTGAAATGTGTGCTTTTGCAGAATATGCATCTCTATTAAATTTGATTAATATTCCCCAAGATAAAGTAATAACGGGTGCTGTTATGGTTGGATATCCAAAATATAAATTTCAGAGATTAGTTAATAGGAATCCGCTAGAAGTTAATTTCATTGAATGATATTCTAAGGCTAAAAAATATTTAGACTTGAAAAAGCACTATCATCACCCTATTCTATTTTTTACAGTGACCATAGTGCCGATTTTTTTGGTACTTGAATGAATCCATGCCTGACTTTTCAATTTAAAATTTTACATTATTTAATTATACAAGTCTGGATTTATCTGCTTGATGCTATACTTATAATTTTTCCAGCATCTCATAGCTCAATGTACGAAATACCTGACAATAATTTTGAAATCCATCCTGCCCGATAATATAAATATTAGGCATATAGTCCAATCTCTTTTTTGAATACATAATACGTTCCAAGCCATTATCTATAGCTGTATGATTACTTAAAGCCACATCTACCTTTTTACAAATTGCTTCACTTATAAAGTAATCCAATGACTTGAGATATTGTTTCACTTCATTCTTATTCTTTGTCCATGGTGGTGTCGTTCCTCCCCATAATGCTGCCATATGCATTTTCCCTTTTTCCTTTACAGGGAAAATGTAGCTTAATCCTCCCGGAGTATGACCAGGAGTACCATAAACATATATTGTTTTATCACCTAATGTTATGGTATCACCATCTTGAATATAAACATCAATTTTGTAATCTTTCCACGTTTCCGGTCTATCAGGCTTTGTTGGATGTTCTTCCCAAAAAATATCATCCACTTTAGAAAGGTATGTATCAACATGATATTTTTCAACAAACCATTTACCACATCCTGTATGATCAACATGTCCGTGTGTCAAAACCAGCTTTTTTATTGTATCAGGATTCCAGCCAACATCTTTAATGGAATCTACTATTGCCTTAAAAGCTTCTTTTGCGGGCCAAACAGCATCCATTACTATCAACCCTTCACTTGTCTTTAATACAAAACAATTTGTTTGTTTTTGTGCAACAATTAGCAAATCGTCAAAAATCTTAGCATGTGTGAAAAATGACATATCTTCCATTTCCCTGATTGTTTCTTTCGTAAAAACTGGTTTATTTAATCTATTCATTTAATATACACTCCTCTGTACAGTAATAATTTTATAGTTGCACAGAGGATAAGCGATTTCTTGGATGCATTCGTAAAAATATCTTCACAACTTCACCTTCCCTACAAATTTATTTTTTGTCTGTATATTACCTTTAAATAATCGTTGTTTCGCATTTTTAGAATATTATGTATTAGTATTACTAAATATTTAATAATGAACTTGAAATTTCCTCAAATCTTTCATCAGTTATACCAAGTTTTTTCTTAAATTTTTCATCTTCCATTCTTGCTACAATTATTTTGTCAGGAGATATTTCCTTAATAATACTTTTTATCTTCTCAATTGATTTTTCATCATCATTATAGCCCTTAATGATAGTAATTTCAAATATAAATTTCCCTTTGTATTGTTTATTAAAGGAAACCATGTTTGAAATATATTCTGCTAATGTATATCCTTCAATAGGTCTTTGAACTTTTTGAAAGCCTTCTTCTGTTATTATTTTTATTTCTCCAATAACCTCATCACATTTATTAGCAATTTTCATATATTCATCTCTACCTAGTAAATATCCATTAGAAAGTAGTCTTACAGGCAAACCTTTGGCTTTGATAAAGTCAATAATATCACCAATTTTATCATTTACTAAAGCTTCTCCTTTTGAGTTAATAAAGACTAATTCTGCTTTTGTACTTTCTATTATGTTTCCCAGTTCAATCAATGAACTGTCTATTTTATCAAATGACCTTTTGGTATCCACCTTATTTTGCGACCTTCCAATAGGACAAAATATGCAATCAAAATTACAATACTTTTCTGGAAGTACGTTAATCTCAAGTACCCTTCTTCCATCTTCCATATAAATATCTTTATAACTGAAACCACCCATTATCTCATCCTCCTTCATGTTAAAACTAAATAGCTGCATATTTTCTTCTTATCACTTTTCTTTCATCAAAATTACATTTATTTTTGCTATTTTTAAGTTATATACAATTATTAGTCTATTGATGTTAATTTTAGACCAACGATTCCAAAAACTATAAATACAATACAAATCATACGCATTACATTAATGGGTTCTTTAAATAAAATAACGCCTAAGACTACAGTGCCAACAGTTCCTATCCCTGTCCAAATTGCATATGCATTGCCTAGTGGCAAGCTTTTTAAAGACAATGATAAAAAATAAAAGCTTGCAATCATTCCTATAACAGTTAAGATGCTAGGTAATATTTTTGTAAATCCTTGTGAGTACTTCAGCCCTATTGCCCAGCTTACTTCGAAGAAACCTGCTGTAACTAAATAAATCCATTCCACAAACTTTACCTCCCTAAATTAGCAATTAAGATTAGTATAGTAATATTTCATGGCTTACTTAAAAGAAAATAAAAAAAGCCTAAGGAAATATTACAAAAATATCTCCCAGGTTTTTATCCTTCCGTGTACACAATTAAATGTGCGTTCTCTCTCGGACCAGCCAGTTGCAAACTGCGGAACCCTAGAAAACTCAGACATATAAACTTTTTTATAATTTATAAGTTGCAACTTATAAATCTAATTTAGCATAGTAGTGGATTTAAATCAAGTCAATATTTTTTCTTTGCAAAATTTTACTACTATAAATTAATTTACAAATAGATTATATCATTTTATACAATGCTCCGTACTTTTTTAAATAGCTTTTTTGTATATTTATAGTGGATGTACAATAGATTTATTAATGCTTCCTATAGATACTATATTAATCAGAGTTGGTTTATTCTTATTATCAAGACAACATATCATAAACTCTTCTCTATCTGCATTTTCAAGAAATATTCTCCCTAGCTTTTCTACATCCCTTGATGAATTTATAACTCTCATATCAAATAATATATTCTTCTCCCTTATCATTTTTATTGAAACTATGCCTATCCTCTTGCGAGGAATAATTTTAGATTTACTTGTTTCAGATATCTCTTCATTAGTTTTATTTTTCATCTTTCAACTCCCCTTTGCTCTTATTTTTAGGCTGCTTTTGATTCAACAGTTCACCCAAATTCTTTATGAATTCCTTTGAAAATACCAAATTATCTATAGCCTATTTTATCAATTCAAGCAGTTCTTCTTCCGTTACATCCAGTGACCTTGGAATATACCTCTGCGGTGTCAATGTTGTATCTTTGTATAGGCTAAACCTTATTTCTTCTCTCTCTTTGACCTTTACAAATATTTTCTCAATACAGTAGGTATATTCTTCATCTGATATTTTTCCCCGGCTGAATATCTGACAGTATTTAGTATCCTTTATGATTTTTCTAGCCATATTACTCCCCTTCCATTAAAACCAAAAAAGGCGTTAACCACTATAAATACAGCAGTTAAGACTTTTTAAACAGAAAAATAACCATCCAATCTCTTTCTTTAATTCGAGATTGGGTGGTTATCTGTTATCTTCTATCCACTTTTTAACTTCATTATCCATGTTGTTCTTTAGCAGAAATATACTTAGTGCATATTCATTGTTGCAAACTATGCATATACTCTCCAGTTTATCTTCTCCTATAGGTTGTTCATCAACCCATTCCGGAGTTGCTCCTAAAAGTCCATTGTCTTCTGGATTCAATCCTATTTCCTTCAAATCCTAAACATTGTCTCCATCTTCGATGTATACAATTATTCCATAGTCTTTTAGTGAAAATTCATTTATTGTCTTTTCTTCTGGCTTTCCTATGTCGTTGTATACATTCTTGAAATATTCTTCAATTAAATAGGTTGCGCGTGGGCTACTGGTATCACTTATCCCTTTTACAAGGGAGGTGATACAATGAGTAATGACATCTTAATGTTACTTTTTGAAGGAGGATTATTCCTAATTTCACTGTTAACATTTATAGTTTTACTTATTAAAGAAATAAAAAAATAGTAGCCCCCGCTGCAAATGGTAGCTACTATTTTATCTAATAATTAGTGACACCAGTTGCCTAAGCAACTAGATTGTATACTACAGGATGTTAGCCGCATCCTGTTTTTATTTTCCCTCTTTGTATTTTTATTATAACACATTTTATAATTTAAAATCATATTTTTATAAAACTTTTTATTAATAGTAACTTCAAGCAAATTTCTTTAACCAGCTCATATCAACCAATTACACAAAAGCTGCGTTATTTATGGTAAGGTTCTCCCTTAATTATCTTAAATCCCCTATAGACCTGCTCCAAAAGCATTACCCTGAAAAGCTGATGTGGGAAAGTCATCTTTGAAAAACACAATTTATAATCAGACTTTTGTAAAATTTCCCTGGAAATACCAAGTGAGCCTCCAATTATAAAAGTTATGCTGCTGTTTCCAGCTAAAGCCAGCTGCTCCACTTTACTGGCAAACTCCACGGAGGAGATCATATTTCCTTTTAAGTCAAGAACTATTATATAATTTTCCTCCTTCAAATGTTTCAATATTCTCTTGCCCTCCTTTTCTTTTATCACATTTTCTTCTTTTTCAGAAGCATTTTCTGGAGTCTTTTCATCCATGACTTCAATGACATTCAGTTTACAGTATCTGGAAAGTCTTTTTGAATACTCCCCAACTGCATCTTTTAAATATTTTTCTTTCAATTTACCTACTGCAATTATTGTAATATTCATATTATCTCCATTTCCTAAATATCCAATTTAAAAATTCTAAGCCTATAGGCATTCACAGCTGTATTCTCCAGTTTTTCCATCAACTTATAATTGGCATATGCACCTACTACTGCCCCAATTTCAAGAATAAAGCTGTTCATTTTTTCCTGAATATTTTTTGTAAAATCATTTACAGCACTAGCTTTACTTTCCATGTCTTCTTTCCACTTAAATAATTCTTTTAAGGCTTTATCCTCATATAAACTCATATAATTTTCCCTTTTTATATTTTTATTTTCTATTTAGACTTTTTAATTTATTTAAAATACTTTTATACTCCACCTCAAGCATTTCTTTGTCACAATTTGGAAGTGACATTTTAGAAATAATCTCAGTAAGTTTCATCTGCAAAATTGATTTCTCAATACTATAGTTGTTATTATCATTTTTCAACTTCTGCTGTTCCTGGAATTCTTTCAGATTCCCATGGAATTCCGTTATTTGCCCATCTTTTAATAAAAGCAGTCTCTTCGCAACTGAATTTATAAATCTACTGTCATGGGACACAAATACAACTGTCCCGTCATAAACTTTAATAATATCTTCAAGAGCTTCAATTGAATATATGTCAAGATAGTTGGTAGGTTCGTCAAGAAGCAGTACATTGACATCTGAAACAAATAATTTTGCAAAGGAAACTTTTATCTTTTCTCCTCCGCTGAGTACAGAAACTTTTTTGTATACCTCATCATCAAAAAACAATAATCTTGCCAAAATTGTTCTTACAGAACTCTCGCCCTGAATGGAATTTTCCATTACATTCTCAAGTATGGTTTTATCATAATAAAGATTTTGAAAGTCTTGATAAAAATAACCTATTTTTACCCTGGGTACTTTATATATTGATTTAAAATTACTGTATATAAGATTTAGCAGCGTAGTTTTCCCCGAACCATTAGGTCCCATAACAGCTGTTTTACTTTTATTGTATATTTTAAAATTGGTATTATTCAAAATAACATTGCTTCCATAGCTAAAACATATATTGTCACCTGATATAACTATTTTATTCTTAGGAGGATCAGTAAGGGAAAAATCAAATTTTACCTCTGGAATTCTATTCAGTTTTTCTTTAACCTCCAGTTTCTCAAGACGGGTTTCTATGATTTTTGCTGCTCCTTCCACTTTTTTTCTTTTTTCACCGGACTCTCTCCTGTGAAGCCTTGCTTCTGAATTTCCCATTCTCTTTGGAGTTTTTTTCATGGATTTTGATTTACTTTCTCTTTCAGTAACAGCCTTCTCAAGCCTTGATTTTTCACTTATATATTGCTCATATTCATTTTGTACACTTTTCATTTTTATAGATTTTTGTTTTTTATAACAGGAATAGTTTCCTTCATAAAAGACAAGTTTCCCATTTTCTATTTCAATGATCCTATTACAAAGTGAATCCATAAACTCTCTGTCATGACTTATTAATACAAAAGTTTCTATTTCGCCCAGCTTTTTTCTCAAAACACTGATACCTTCATAGTCCAGATTTGAGGTGGGCTCATCCACCAGGAGCAGTTCTGTGCCCTCGCTTAATGCAGCTGCAATATTGAGTTTGGTACGCTCGCCTCCGCTGACGTTTCCAGTGTGAACTTTTTTCTCAACCCTGAATTCTTTCAATATTTTACCCTGGGCTGTTATATTTTCATCTGAAAATTGTTTCATGTATGAAATAGAACAGTACCTGTGAATACTCCCTTCATCTTGCTTCACTTCCCCAGCTAAAATATTTAAAAAAGTACTTTTACCTGCACCATTTCTCCCTACAACTCCTACCTTGTCTCCAGTTTTTATCTTTAAATTCTTAAGAGATATAATCAACCTGTCACCATAATATTTTTTTAGATCATTAGCCTCTAAAATAAGCATAAAAAAATCTCTCCTTTGCATAAAGCCGGAAAGATAAACAAAAAACAAGTACATAAATGATGCACTGCAGCTGCAGCATCATGGTATTGTTGTTTCATTTAAACTAATCCAGCAAAATAAAGACCTAACGGCCTGTAAAATTTAAATTCAATTTGATTTAAAAGCTGAATTAGTTGTTCTTCATTAATTACATACCCTGCCCTTTCATAATATTGATTATATTTTATCAGATTTATTTATAAACATCAAATTATCCATTTTGAAAATTCATCCATTTATATTATAATATTAATAAACTCAAGTTGCATTGGAGGCTTGTTATATGAAATTCAACGAATTTAAATATGAAAGACCTGATTATGATAAAATCAAAAAATCAATTGATTCTCTTGTGAATAAACTGAAAGTTTCCCACAGCTGTGAAAAACAGCTCGACTGTATAAATCGCATAAACCACATAAGAAATCACCTGCAGACTATGGGAACCCTTGCTGAAATAAGGCACAGCATAAATACAAAAGATAAATATTATGATAAAGAGAGAGCTTACTGGGATGAATATTCCCCTCTGTACGATGAACTGGATTTTACATTTTACAAAGAACTGGTTCAGTCAGAATTCAGAAAAGAACTGGAAGAAAAGCTTGGTACACAATTTTTCACTCTGGCAGAATTTTCTCTAAAGGCTTTTTCACCAAAAGTCATAGAGGAGCTGCAGTTTGAAAATAAATTATCCTCTGAATACACAAAATTACTGGCTTCTGCAAAAATTCCCTTTATGGGTGAAACCAGAAACCTATCTGGTCTGACGCCTTTTATGCAGAGCAAGGATAGAGAAATAAGGAAAAATGCTTCAGATGCCAAATACAAATTTTTTGCAGACCATGAAGATGAAATTGACAAAATATATGACGACCTTGTGAAGGTGAGAACTAAAATAGCCAAAAAATTGGGCTTTAAAAATTTTGTGGAACTTGGTTATATAAGAATGAAGAGAAGTGACTACACTCCTGAAATGGTGTCCAACTTCAGAAATCAGGTTAAAAAATACCTTGTACCTGCTGCTTCAATCCTCTATGAAAAACAGAGAAAAAGACTTGGACTTGACTCTCTCACCTATTATGATGAAAGTTTTGAATTTACCACAGGAAATGCCAAGCCAAAGGGAAGTTCTAACTGGATAGTTGAAAATGCCCGTAAGATGTACTCCGAATTATCTGATGAAACCGGAGAATTTTTCAATTTCATGCTGCAGGAAGAACTTCTGGATCTTGTTACCAAAGAGAACAAGGCTGGGGGCGGATACTGTACCTATATACCGGATTATAAGGCTCCCTTTATATTCTCAAATTTCAACGGCACTTCAGGAGATGTGGATGTTTTGACCCATGAAGCCGGTCATGCCTTTCAGACTTACCTGTCCCGATGGATTGAAGTTCCGGAATGTATATTTCCAACTTACGAGAGTTGTGAAATACATTCAATGAGCATGGAATTTTTCACCTGGCCCTGGATGGAACTTTTTTTCCACGAAGATGCGGATAAATACAGGTTTGCCCATCTTGAAAGTGCCGTAAAATTCATACCTTATGGAGTAACTGTAGATGAATTTCAACATTATGTATATGAAAATCCGGAGGCAGCTCCTGAAGATAGAAAAACTGCCTGGAGAAATATAGAGAAAAAATATCTGCCTCATAAAAATTATACCGGATGCAGCTTTCTGGAAAGAGGAGGCTGGTGGTTTCAGCAGTCCCACATATTCAATGTGCCTTTTTACTATATAGATTATACTCTGGCACAGATATGTGCCCTGCAATTCTGGGAAAAAGCAATGGGCAATAAAAAATCCGCCTGGGAAGACTATATAAAGATATGCAGAGTTGGAGGCACAAAATCCTTCTTAGGAATTGTTGAAACTGCAGACCTAAAGTCACCTTTTCAGGATGGCTGTATAAGTTCAATTATGAAACCTATAAATGAGTGGTTCAATTCCATAGATGATAAAGAGCTGTAATTTTAGAATTTCACCAGAGTAAAATCAATCTTACTCTGGTGTTTCTTAACACTTAATTGGGTTCAGTGGTATTTCAAGTATTACAAGAGCTCCCCCTGTGATTTCAGAATTTGACAATTTCACAAATCCCCCATGAAGTTTCATAAAGGACCTGGCAATAAAAAGCCCCATACCATAATGATCTATTGAGTTTCTGCTGCTGTCACCCCTGTAAAACTGCTCTCCAGCCAGCTGCAGTTCTTCCTCTGAAAATCCCCTTCCACTGTCTTCAACCGAAAACATTATACTGTTGCCGTTTCCCTCCAACTTGAAATTAATTTTCTCACCTTTTGGTGAATATTCAACTGCATTTGATATCACATTTACAAGGGCCCTGTACAGCAGCTCTTCATCTCCATGGAAAAATTCCGGCACATTTTCCCCTTTGCCGCTGACAAACTGAATATCTTTTCTATCTGCAAGAGTCTTCCCTGCGGTTTCCACTCTTTTGAAAAATATTTTCCTGTCTATTTTCACCGGGTTAAATACAATACTGTTTTCCGATTTTATCATATCCATAAGCAGTGTCAAATAGCCTTCAATTTCACTGGCGCTTTCAAGAATATACCGGTTGTATTTCATAGCCCCAGAATCACTGCAGCTCTCTTTCATAAGTTCTGCATTTCCCTTTATAATGGTAAGTGGTGTCTTTATGTCATGGGCCAGTGAAGAAATTTGATTTTTTCTTGCGTTTTCCATATTCCACTGTTTTTCCAGTGAATCCTTCAATGCCCTTTTCATCTCATCTAAAGAATTTATAACCTTATCAATTTCATAGATTCTTGAATGCCCGGGACTAAAATCAAGATTCCGCTGTTTTATCCTCTCTGTAATTTTCATCAATATACCCATCTCTTTTGAAAAATATCTTCCAAATCTTGCAGAAAGTAAAAGTACCTCCATTATAAAAATTAAGAATGCAAGAATATATAATAAATTTTCGATATCAGGAAAATATTTCCTGAGAAATAGATTTGTAAACTGCGCTCTCAGCGGATACCTGACAATACAGATTTCATTACTTCTGTAAAAAAACTTGTAATAGCGATTTCTCCCTGAAGTCACTTTATTGTTTTTAAAATCCCTCCATACCTTCTGAAATTCTCTGACTTTAAAATTTCCATAGAGAACTTCACCCTGCCTGCTGTAAACACCATACTGACAGCCTTCAGGTACCAGAGCTTCAGTTACCTTTTCCACCCTTGTAATCTCATTCCCATTTTGTTGGATTTTCTTCTCAAAATAATTGGCAGGAAACACAATATTTGCTTTAAGCATAAAATCAAATCCAAAGAAGACAAACAGAAAAAGTATAAAAGTGCTGAAAATAAAATATATAATATATTTCACAAATAAACTTCTAAAATTTTTACTGTTCTTTAAACCCATTTGTAGCCAATCCCCCAAACCGTTTCAATTGGATGACAATTTACCTTATGGAACTTTGCCCTTATGTTCTTTATATGTTCCACAACAGCAGAACTGTCACTTTCCCTGTCAAATCCAAATACGGACTCATATATCTTTTCTCTGGAAAACACCTGGCCGTGGTTTAGTGCTAAAAATTCACTGATTTCATATTCTCCCTTTGTCAAAGGCACCAGTTTGTCTTTGACATATACTTCTTTTGCAGACATTTTAAAATTAACCCTTCCTATGGCAAAACTGTTGTGCTTCTCCCTGTGCTCTCTTCTTAGATGAGCTGCTACACGGGATCTCAGCTCTCCAATCCCAAAGGGTTTTGTGATATAATCATCTCCCCCCAGTCCAAGTCCCTTTATAATATCCCCTTCAGAGGTCTTTGCCGTCAAAAATATAATAGGACAATCCACCAGATCCCGGATTTTCCTGCAGAGGGTAAATCCATCCATATCCGGCATCATTATATCCAGAAGTATCAGATCATAATCCTGACATTTTTCCACCGTAAAATTTGAAAAATTGCTGACAGCAGTAACTTCATGTCCTTCCCTGAAAAGTGCAGCTTTTATAATTTCAAGAATCCCCTCTTCATCGTCAATTGCCAGTATCTTAGCCATTTTATCACCTCATCTGCTCAGTCTTCATTTCTTCCCTCAAAATAATGAAAGAAAACCACACTTATTATAATTATAGCAATTGTCATTGCAGTGCAGGTATAAATTCCACTTTTAAAATCCCATATAATATAAGCACTATTTGTAGTATTTGCATTTAAGCCAATATAATAATCAGAAAATCTTACTCCAAAAGCACAGGGAATCCACTTCCATATCTTATCTCCAAGACCTGTGAGCATTAAAGCTGAAATCAGACTTTCCCCGATTCCAAGACCTATGGAGGCCCCGCTGCCAAATTTCAGACTGCAGAGTGCATGGAGAAAATATAAAAATACCGTGCTTGAAAAAAGCAGTAAAACAATTTTTCCACAAATTGCTGCAGAGATGAGATTATCATTATTTGAAAACTCCATTCCAGCTTCAAAAACGCCTGCTGCGATAAACAGGGAAAATAACTCCAGCAGGAAAAGCATTACTATTTTGCTGAAAAAGCTGCCCATCTTCCTCCTTGCCATTAAAAGCTGCTGAAAATTTCCCGCATCTGCCTCCTGCTCCAGTGCATTACCTGTAACTATTCCGATTATAAGTGGAAATCCTATGGACAATACTTCGAAATATCCGGATATCTTTGAAAATGTATTTACAGTAGAATTTGAATAGTAAACTATAAACGCCGCCGCTATAAAAAAAGGAACTAGAATGTGAATCCACAAAATAGAGCTCCTCTTTATTTTCTGGAAATCCCCCCTGACAAGCCTAAAGAACTGAACCATCTATTTTGCCTCCTGTCTTTCATACCACTTTGAAGTTGCAAATGCAAGCACTAAAAACAAAATCAGTGAAATTGCAATCCCGGGCAAAATAACACCCTTTGAAAGAAGCTCCGGCCTGAAAGTCTGATTTCCCGGGACAGCCGGCAGGCCATTTGGAAGAATTTTTAAAATGGGGCACATGAGCCTGGCGGGAATAGCATAGGGTATCATCCAGAGCAAACCTTTTACCGAACACAATATTCCAAGAACCATATAAGCTGCCATATTTATGATAATTGTGAGGAACATTCCTATTTTGCTTCCAAGGAAAAGGCAAAGGGGAATCTGCCACAAAAAAGTGAGTACAAGCACTGAAACTCCTTCAAACTGGTTTAAAAGAGGCAATTTGAAAATGCCTACACCTAAAAGGTTCCCAATGACTACAGCACCGGCCAGAATAACAGCTGAAGCTTCCACCACAAGAAGTATGCACAAAAGTATCTTGGACATCCATACTTTTTTAACATCCACCGGCAGTGACATCACTGCCATATTTTTCATTCTGCCGTCCTGTTTTGCCACAAGGGTACACACTACGGATATCATTCCCGGAAGTATCATTACATACCACCAGTTATAGATATTCTGATGGAAATAGGCTGCAGAGAGGAAAAGTACCACTACTATGGTAAAAACAGGTGCCAGAAAAACAAGTTTTGTTGAAAAGCTGTGTTTTGCCTTCAAAGCCTCGGACTTGAAATATGCTGCCATGTTATTCGCCCTCCCTTCTGTACTTTCCTGCAACTTCCACAAAAAGTTTTTCCAGATCCTCTCCTGCTTTCATGTGTCCCTGATAGCCCAAAACTCCGCCTGAAATAATTCCTATTTCCTGGGCCACCTGTTCTACTTCACTCAATATATGACTTGACAATATAACTGTTATACCCTGCTTTGGAAATGATTTTACAAGCTCTCTAAACTGCTGTATTCCAAAAGGATCAAGTCCGTTTGTAGGCTCGTCCAGAATTAAAAGCTTGGGATGGTTTATAAGGGCCAGAGCTATCCCAAGACGCTGCTTCATACCCATGGAAAACTGATGTGTCCTCTTTTTCCCTGTATTTTTAAGATCAACTATGCCCAGCACTTCGTCAATTCTGTTCTCCGCCAACCCCAAAACCGTGGTTCTCACCTTAAGATTTTCCCTGGCAGTAAGGTTTCCATAAAGAGGCGGGGATTCAATAAGGGCCCCTATATCCTTCAAAGCACTCCTGCTCCAGGGCTCATTTTCAAATAAAATTCTCCCCCTTGTGGGACGAAGCATACCTGTCAGCATTTTCAGTGTGGTGGATTTTCCCGCCCCATTGGGTCCCAGAAGTCCATAGATGGAATTTTTCTTTATCTTGAGGGATATGTTCTTCACCGCATATTCTCCTTTGAAGGCCTTACAAAGATCACTGGTTTCCAAAATCAAATTATCCATTTCAATCATCCTTTCCTGTATAAAGATGATAGCAGATAATTATAAGGATTTTATAAGGAACGTAAAAAACTTTTCTTATTTGATGCTGAGCTTCTGCTCATTCTTTTTTAACTTGACATGGTGAAAGTAGAGGCATATAATAGGTTAGTATTCTTAAAATTAGAATTCTAACTATATGGAAGGTGATATATATGACATACGAAGAACTAGGAGAGCTGCATGATCTGTTATTTAAAACCGTAGGACTGTTTCATGAAAAATTTCTCCGCCAATTTCCAAAAGAAAATCGTCAATACCATGGAATTAAAAAAAATCACATTATGATCATAGGTTTCCTTTATCAGAATGAGATTCTTACTGCAACCCAAATTTCAAAGATGCTTAATATGGAAAAAGGCAGCTTAACCACCTTGATTGATCAATTAGAGGGGTTTGGTCTGGTTGTTCGCTGCGAAGATGCTAATGACCGCCGGAAGACCCTAATATCCCTTACAGCTGCCGGAAAATCAGAAATGGAAAATATAACGAGAAACTCCATTGAATGTATAAGCAAAATTTTAGGTAATGCACAATCTGATGAACTAATGAAATTTGTGGATAGTCTTAAATATGTTGTGGAATTCATGAAAAAAATTAAGAAGGTGAATTAAAAAATGGATAGTACAACGGAACTTAGAGATGGAAAAATTAGTAGTCTGCTGTGGAAGTTTTCCTGGCCAGCTGTTATAGCCATGCTGGTAAACTCCATATACAATATTATTGACCGTATATTTGTAGGCCGTGGAGTGGGTTCAATTGCTATTGCAGCTATAACCGTGGCCTTTCCAATTATGCTTATTCTCATGGCGGTGTCTGTGCTAATTGGTGTTGGTGCTACATCACTGATATCCATTCGCCTGGGAGAAAAGAAGCCAGAAGAGGCTGAAAAAATAGCCGGAAATGCCACATTGTTGTTGATATTACTGCCAATATGCATAAGTATCATTTATTTTCTTTTCAGCGATCCTATTCTTACTTTTTTTGGAGCAAGTGCTGAGGTTCTGCCTTATGCCAAAGATTTTACTCACATTATAATGCTGGCATCAGCCTTGGGTTCTATAAGTATGGGAATGGTAAATTTTATCAGAGCTGAAGGTAATCCTAAAATGGCCATGTTTACCCAGATAATAGGAACTGTGATTAATATAATCTTAAATTATGTTTTTGTAATAAGATTAGGCATTGGAATTAAAGGATCCGCACTGGCCACAATCTGTGGTCAGATATTTTCATCCATTTGGGTTTTAAGTTATTTCCTTTGGGGACCTAGTCTGCTTAAAATACGACTAAAAAATCTCAGATTACAGAAAAATATAGTCATTAGTATTGCATCTATCGGCTTTGCCCCTTTTTCCATGCAATTGGCCAACAGTCTGCAAAATACCATTTTAAATAAAGCGCTTATGACCTATGGTGGAGATATGGCACTATCGGCCATGGGTATTGTGGGAAGTATATCTACTTTAATGTTTATGCCTATTCTTGGCGTTAGTCAAGGTGCCCAGCCCATTATCGGATTTAACTATGGTGCCCGACAATTCAATAGAGTGAAAGAAGCTTTAAGAAAAGCAGCTATTGTTGGTACGGTCATAGCGGTAGTCAGCACTGCAGTGGTGCATTTATGGCCCACTCAAATTGCTAACATGTTTATCAGCAATGATATAAAACTAACCCGGCTCACCGCTCACGCACTGTCAGTCTTTTTTTTGATGTTTCCTGTAGCTGGTTTTCAAATTGTGTGTTCCCAATACTTTCAGGCAGTGAACAAACCAATTCAATCCACAATTTTGGGATTATCCAGGCAGTTGTTTTTATTGATTCCCCTATTGCTGATATTGCCACACTTTTGGGGTATTGAAGGTGTATGGAGGACTCCACCTATAGCTGATATCCTGTCTGCTTTGATAACCGCAGGCTTTGTCTTCTTGGAAATGAAACACATTAATTCACGAAGTTCTTGTGTCCCAAATGGATCAAGTCCATTAGCAGACTCATCTAAAATGAACAGCTGAAATTTAACTATAGTGAAAGATTTAATATAAGACAAGTCTCTTCACCCACATAGACAAACTGCCCCTGACTCTACAGACCCGACTCTTTAAATTTGTGCTCTGATTTGTCAGTTAATTTTTGAAGAGGTTCTTTTAAAATGGAAATAATCAAAAATACACCTGCAAAAACCATTAAAGCAAGAAAATCCTTATACACATTATTCCAGACAGGCCCTGCTATAGCCTCTCTGAATCCATTTATTGCATACGTAAAGGGCCAAAGCGGCTCCAGCACTCCAAATATCTGAGGCAGGGTTTTTACAGGATAAATTCCTCCTGCCCCAGCAATCTGAAAAACCATTATTACCACTGCAGCTGCCTTTCCTATATTTCCAATTACAGATACCAATGTAACTATAATAATGGTAAAAGTAAAACTGCAGGCAAGGGCAAATCCAATCATAAGCCCTGGATTTACAGGTTTTACTCCCACTATATACATATCTCCCAAAGTTATAATTGTGGTTTGTATAATTGATATCATCAAAAACAGAAGAAATTTTCCAAAATACTTATGGGAGGATTTCAGTTTTTCCCCACCTTCAAGTTCCCTGTATTTCATGGTCAGTATGGAAGATAGCAGCAAAACTCCCACCCATATTGCAAGAGTAGTATAAAAAGGTGCTACTCCATATCCAAACAGTCCTGAATTATATATTTCAACATTTTTCACCTCAATAGGGGATGATATAAGGCTGGATATTTTATCCGGATTCTTTTCCATTATATTTATTATTGAAGTTAAATTTTTATTATTCAGCTCCTTTATTTTGCCGCTTAATTTGTTTAACTTATTTTGAATGTCTGTCAATTTTTTATCTAGTTTACTTCGCTGATTAATTAAATTTTTGCTGTTGGATATGCCGGATTTTGCAAGAACTTTTAGTTCAGGCAACAAGTTCTGGGTTGTATCCAATGCTGAATCAATACTGTCTAAGCCAACTTCCAATTCATCTGATAATAAATTCATTGCTTCATATATTCCTGAATAAAATCTGTCTGATACATTGCTTATATTAGTGGATATACCCATACTTAATGCAGAAAGCTGATTTATGATTCCATTAATGTTGTCTTTTGAAGAACTGCTGTTTATCAACATTTTTAACTGTGTTAAATAACCTGCTTCAGTGTTTAGTGAAGTTTTCAACGATTCCAGACAATCTATAAGATCACTTACTGAATTGACAGGCATAATTTTATTTATAGTATTCAGAATTCTGATATCAGTATTTACTTTGTCTATTAGGGAATTGTTCAACCCATTCAGATTATCTATCATGCTGCTGGCTGAACTTGCACCAATACTTGCATCATTCATATTTTGCAAGTTGTTAAGTAACAATTGAAGTTGGTTTTCTTTTGATTCAATTTCATTTATATCTTTATCCAGATCACTTTGTGCAGAATTTATAGATTGTTTGGTGGATAAAGTCAATATCCTTTCCTGTGCTACAATGTCATGAAGATTGTTTATCTGCTGGGACAATTTTGGCAAATCCGTCTGAACTTCACTGAGATATTTTTGAAGATTTTCTGAGTTGGAATTTTCCTTGGATATATGGTTCTTTATACTGTCCACAGTAGCTATGGCCTCCGGTATAACATACTTCAGCTGTAAAATTTGCGGTTTATCTGTTTCAAGCTTTTTACCCATAGAATTTAATTGTTTTAGGGCCTCTTTGTTTACTGATTCTATAAAAGTGCTTCTTATATTATTTATCAGGGTAGTTTTAGCTGACTCCGTAATTTTAGTGGCTATTCCATTGAGCTTTTCATTTGACTTATATATTATACTGGGTTTTTCAGGGGATGGTGTAGTCAAAGTTAAAAGCTTGCTGGAAAAGTCAGCCGGTATTTCTATAAGTGAATAATATTTTCCTGAATTAAGTTTATAATTTCCCTGCCAGTCATCTATAAAAACCCAATTTATAGAATAATTTTTTCTTAAGTCTTTAACTATCTCATTTCCAACATTTATATTTTTTCCGTTAAAAGTTGTGCCGCTATCGTTATTTACCACCCCTATGGGCATTTTATCTGTATTGGCATATGGATTCCATGAGGCTTTAATATTGATCCACGCATAGAGAGATGGCAGAAAACACAATAATAAAATTAAAGCAAGCACTGATGGAATTGTTGTTATATTTTTCAAATCCCTTTTTAATAACTTAAATACTGTCTTCAATGCCTTTCCTCCTAAAATCAATATTAATCTAATCTCCCATACCAGATTCCCTAAATTTCATCCTGAATTTATAGGTTTTATCCTGTAAAGGTTTTTTCAGAAATAAACCAAATAGTATAAAAAATATTGAAATTAAAATCATAATTACAAAATCCATAACTACAGTGCTTATAAGCGGACCTGCAATAGCTTCCCTGAATCCACTTACAGAGTAGGTAAAGGGAAACAAAGGCTGCATTATCCTAAGAATAGGTGGATCAAGCTGTATTGGATAAGTAGCTCCGCTGCCGGCTATCTGAGTTATAAGCAAAATAATGGATATTGCCTTTCCTCCGTTTCCAAACATGGAAACAAGAGTGTATGTTATTACCATGAAAGTAAAAGATGAAAGCAGTGCCACCATTATCATCAAAAACACATTCACCATTTGAACATTCAGTAAAAGTTTGTCTCCAACAACTACTATAAGTCCCTGCACCAGTGCAAAAGTTACGAAGGTTGTCATTTTGCCAAGATATCTTTCCCTTGGTGGAAGTTCCTCATCCCCTTCAAATCTATCTGCATCTGTTTTAAAAATGGATACAAGTACAATGGAACCAATCCAAATTGAAAGTGTTGTATAAGCAGGAGCCATAGCTGAACCAAAATTTGAAATAGTGTATATGTTTTGATCCACAACATTAAATGGATTTGATATAAAGCTTCCTATAAAATTAGGATCATCCTGCAATATAGTAATTATCCGTATTATATCATTATTATTTACCAGCTTGAGTTTGTTTGCCAATCTAGTAATAATATCCTTGAATTCAAGCAGCCTGCTATTTAGCTTACTGGATGAATCTGCTGCCAGTTTACTTCCATCCATTAATGCATCTATGGAATTACCTTCTTGGGAAGTAAGCCCCTGTATGGCTGCCAAGACAGAAGAAGCACCATTTGCGGATTCAATAAGTTCATTTGCTAGAGAATTTAAATTTTTTCTTACCTGCCCATTGTATTTGTTAGTTTCATCTATTAACTGCTGATTTATATTTGCCATATCATTTGCTAGTGAGTTCATCAAATTCTTATTCATTCCATTTGAATTATTAAGCTGCTTTTGAATACTGTTTATCTTGTTTTTCTCTACATTCAACGAATCTCTGGTATTTTTTAAAGATTCCAAAAGTCTTGATGTACTGTCATCATGCTTGAATTCATTGATTTTTTCAAGAAAGGTAATGATTGAATTTATTTTATTATATAATATATTTATTTCATAATTGATTTTATTTGCGGTGGAATCTATATTGGAATACTTTACATCTGCAGCAGTTGAATTCAAATCTAATATTAAATTTTGAATTCTATATACATCAGTCTTTGCAGTATTTAAATTAACTCCAATATTGTCAAAGGAATTATTCATGGAGGATTGAATGGACTGTATATATGACTTGCTGTTTTCATTATTATTTTCTAAATTATCTATTCCTGAATTTATCACCGGAATACCTGACTTAATCTGGGAAAGCATTGAATTCAAATCACTTGAGCCATCACTTATACCTTCAAGAACATCTGTTATAATATCCATATTATTACTTAATTCTATTATCCCATCCTTTAAATTTATAATGTTCTGCTTGTTTTCATCTGCATTTTTCCCAAGAGTATTCAAGGAAGAAAATATAGTTTGATTTACTGTATATATAAAACTGGATTTTATCTGATCCACCAGAGTGTTTCTTGCTGCATCAGTTATCTTAAGGGCTACGGGACTGTTTTTTGTATCCACTTTATAAATAATCTGAGGCTTTTTAGGAGTATTTGATATTATACTTGCAAGATCCTTTGAGAAATCTTCTGGAATTTTTATCATTGCATAGTATGTTCCATCTACAATACCCACATCCGCATTTTTGCCGTTTACAAATTTCCATCCTATTTTATGATTATCTTTTAATTTTTCCACGATCTTGTTACCCGCATTTAAATCTCGGTCTCTAAACTTTGTACCTTTATCCTCATTTACTATGGCCACAGGAATATTATTTGTATTTCCATAAGGATCCCAACATGCCTTTATATTAATCCATGCGTATAGAGATGGAAGAACACATACGCCTGCAACAATCAACATTGTCATCTTATTTTTCAAGGTACTTTTCATATCTCTTTTAAAAACTTTTACAATATTTTTTAACATATATTAATCCTCCTATTGCAAATACCAAAAAACAGATGTATATTTCAAAATTTCATATTTTCTAGTAAACATTTAATAACTCCGCGAAATGATACCAGCCAATATAAACATTCTTTAAAAATAGTGCTACTTATTTATAGATCAAAAAAATAGCAGTTCATCAACAAAGCAGATGCTACTATTTTACTTATTTTTTGTACAGTTTATACTAAAAGCCCCTTATTTATGATAAAATTCTACACATAATAATATATCCATGGTCAGGCTGTAATGAAAATAGAACTGCCTATATGGGCAGCTCTAAACCAGCTTTTCCAGGAAAAGCCAAGTGCAAAATTTTCTTAAATTCCATTAAATACTTATTAGATGACTGCATTGAAACATATAGTTTTTATTCCACACGTTTTTGTGGTTCTTCATATTCTTCTCCAAAAGTTTCTACAGTTACATTTTTCATCTTTTGATCTTCATAGGGTTTATCATTATAATCTCTCTTTTGTGATACTATTTTATCTACTTCCTCAATTCCTTCTATAACTTTTCCAAATGCAGCATACTGACCATCAAGATGAGGGGCATCATCTGTCATTATAAAAAATTGTGAACCTGCAGAATCCGGTGCCATAGTTCTAGCCATGGAAATTACTCCTTTTTTATGCTTTAAATCATTGGCAAAATTATTGGATGAGAATTCACCTTTAATTGAGTAGCCTGGGCCTCCCATTCCCGTACCTTCAGGATCTCCTCCTTGAATCATAAATCCCGGTATAATCCTGTGAAAAATCACACCATTATAAAAGCCTTTTTTTACTAGTGATATAAAATTATTTACTGTATTCGGTGCAATATCTGGATAAAGCTCTATTTTTATCAGTTTTTCATTTTCCATTTCAATTGTAACTATAGGATTTTTCATTTATATTCCTTCTTTCCAAAATATCTAAATGTACAAGGTATTACAAACCCCTTGTCATGGTAATTTATACATAGACTGCATATAATCAATGCAGTCTATAATTCTTATATAGTATACGATATATTACTATATGTATTTATACAATAAATTCTTTTACAACTATTGTCAAGCAAATAATTTCTTCCTCCATATCTTATATAAATATTTAATTGTATATGTGCTTTTAACCTGCTGATATCAACCACTATGACAAAAATTCTCCTAATTTGTGCAAGTTTCATTAACCATGTTTATATAATTCCATAGTGTTCTAATGTATGTTTGATTCCATCTTCTTCTATATCCCTTGTAACAAATGACACTAAATCGAATAAAAGGGGTGTGGCATTTCCCATGGCTATGCTGTTAGGTACGTATTTAAGCATTGGCAAATCATTAATACTCTCTCCATTTATCCATACTACAAACTTGTCAAAGTTCAGTTCCGGATCATCCCAGGATTTTGAAACATCAAAACCCCGTGAAATAAATAATGAACATGGATTTGATGTTTATACAAATCCATGTTCATTGCCTGCGTGAAAATATTTCTATTCAATTAAGGCAATTGATTTTTATACTGGTCATTGCTTATTTTTTCTATAGGCTCAACATATTCTTCATCTTCATCCGTATACTCTTCCACTATATTTTCTCTTCTATTGAATTTGCCTACTGTCTGATAACTATCTTCCGTATCAAATTCAACTTGATTGTTATGTACACCATCCATGGTATACTCAATGATATCTTCTTCCGGAGGCCTGTTTTTTCTTTCGTCAGGTTTTAAATTATCAATACTTTTTTGACAATCAATACAATATTCCGCATATGGAATATATTCCAGACGCTCCCTGTCTATCTCTCTTCCACATTTTTTACAAACTCCGTAAGTACCATTTTCTATATTTTTTAGTGCATCATCTATTTTTTCCACAATAATTTCTTCATTTTTTTGAAAAGCCATTCCTCTTTCCTTATCGTATATACTGCTTGCACTATCTGCTGGATGATTGTCATAAAAGGATAATTCCGCAGACATTTCAGCATTGGATTTTATTGTTTGATTCCTTTCCATTTGTTTTAATAAGTCATTTGCTTCATCTCTTTGTGATTTTAATTTATTCTTAAAACTCTCTAATAATTTATTATCCATAATTATATAAGCACCTCTTATTTATATTTCAATATAAATATATTTTAACTAAAAAATCATTGTTTATTCTATAGTTATGAATTCTTATATTGTCTTTATGATCAAATCTATTATCATCCCAGAGCAGTTTTTCAGAATCTCCAACCCCTAAATCAAAATGATACAAAAATTGTCTAAGAATTTTCGCAGGTTCCATAACATAAGTTTTAGAATACCAAAAAGCAAAGTGGCCACTTATAGTCAGATAGTTTTGCTGTTGGCAAAATCAGAAATTCCAGAATAGTTGAATGGGATATCAAGAAAAATGCCTACCTGTGAGTTTTACCTTGTAAGTACGCTGTTATAGTACTATAATATGTGTTAAATCCCTGTTTTAATAAAAGTAATATATAAAAAGGTAGTAGATAAAATGAAAATAAGTGAAAGTTTTAAGAAGATTTTGATTGAAATGCAGTCAAGGGAAATAACTGAAAGACAGATATATATAAATGTGGCTAAAATTACAAAGGATGAAAACAACAAAAATATACTTCTAAAAGTAGCAAAAGATGAAGAAGAACATTATAGATTTATAAAAACATATACTCATATGAATGTTTCTGAAAATAAAAAAAGAGTATGGTTTTATTCCACAGTAGCAAGGATCTTTGGTTTTACTTTTGCTGTAAAACAAATGGAAGGAAGAGAAAATGAAGCCATTAAGGGTTATAGTTATGGTGAATTGTCAAAATCTCTTCCCGAATTTTCCAGGTTAGCTGAAGAGGAGGAAAAACACGAGTTCTTGCTTATTGACATGCTGGATGAAGAAAAGCTCAAATATATTGGTTCCATAGTTCTTGGATTAAATGATGCACTTGTAGAAATAACAGGCAGTGTTGCCGGATTCACACTTTCCATGGCAGATACAAAAGTAATTGCACTGGCTGGAATGATTACAGGAATCTCAGCTACTCTCTCCATGGCTGCCAGTGAATACATTGCAGAAAAAGCAGAAAGCACAAAAAATGCTGTAAAATCCAGCATTTACACCGGTGGATCCTATTTAATAACCGTTATTTTGCTCATACTTCCTTTTCTTTTTATGCCCAGAAACATGTATATACAAGCGTTGGTTATAAGCCTTGTTATTGCTGTAATTATAATATCCATATTCAATTATTATATATCTGTAGCCAAAGGATTTAATTTCAAGCAGCGATTTCTGCAAATGGCTGGAGTAAGTCTGGGAGTTTCCCTTTTCTCCTTTATTGTAGGTCTCATAGTAAAAAATATACTTGGAATAAATCTATAACATATTTTTTTTAACCTAATCTTTTATTTCTTTAATAGACAGCTTCCCGTCAAGATTAAATCAGCGAAATATATTATACAGCAATTTTAAACAAATAAGCAGCGGTAAATAATACCCGCTGCCTAAAATCAAATATTAAAAATCAACTTTTTTCCCTTCATATATATATTGGAAAAGTTTTTTCATTTCCTCTTCAGTTATCTTTGCAGGATTTGCTCCGGTACAAGCATCACCCATGGCATTGTGAGATATACGATCCAGATTCTCTTTAAAACTGCTTTCACTTATTCCATAATCTTTTAATGTAAGAGGAATATTCATGCTCTTGTTCATCTTTTTAATCATGTCAGTTAATGAATCTATCAGTTCATCATCACTATCTCCAGGAAGTTTAAGTGATCTGGCTATTTCTGCATATCGTTCCGGGCAGGCACCCTTGTTAAAATCTATAACATAAGGCAGGAATATGGCATTGGCACATCCATGCGGTATATGGAATACTGCACCAGTTTTATGGGCCATACTATGTGTTATTCCCAGAAGCGCATTTGAGAATGCCATTCCTGCCAGACATTGAGCTATGTGCATATGTCCTCTGGCTTCTGTATTCCCCTTATAGGATTCAAATAAGTATTTATCAATCATCTTTATAGCATGCAGTGCAAGTGGATCTGAAAAATCCGAACGCAGACTTGCTACATAAGCTTCTATTGCATGAGTCAATGCATCCATACCAGTGTATGCCACAAGTTTTTTAGGCATGGTCTGTGCAATCGCCGGATCTATTATTGCTATATCCGGAGTTAAATTAAAATCAGCCATAGGATATTTTATCTGAGTTTTGTAATCAGTTATTACGGCAAATGAAGTTACTTCAGTTGCTGTACCACTTGTAGACGGTATAGCTATGAACTTTGCTTTTTGTCTCAATTTAGGTATTCCAAATGGAACTACTGCTTTTTCAAAGGTAAAGTCAGGATATTCATAAAATACCCACATGGCTTTTGCCGCATCAATTGGTGAGCCTCCACCTATTGCTATTATCCAATCAGGCTCATACTCTCTCATAATCTTGGCACCGTCCATAACAGATTCAACAGATGGATCTGGCTTAATTCCCTCAATCAATTTAACTTCAATGTTTGCTTCTTTTAGATAAGATTCAATCTTGTCCAAAAAACCAAACCTTTTCATGGAGCCTCCTCCTACAACAATTACAGCTTTGTGACCTTCCAAACTCTTTAGATATTCCAAAGAATTTTCACCAAAGTAAATGTCTCTTGGCAGTGTAAATCTTTCCATTTTTTTAATTCCCCCTAATTTCAATTTTTGTATTACTTCATGTTTTAACCAATAAAACATTATTAAATATGTTTCAGCAATATATATGCCAAAAAACGGATGTTGATTTCACTATACTCCCTTGAATGCATAAACTTTGTGTTCATTTTTTTGTCAAAATCTACAATAAATCCTGTAACTTTTTCGAACAGTGCTTTATTTTATATCACTTTTCCAATTTATTTCCCCTTTGAATAGCTGTAAGTCCTGTACGTATGATTTCTTTAATTCCATAGGGTTTCATAATTTCAATAAAAGCGGATATTTTTTTCTCATCACCTGTTGTTTCAATTATAAGGCTTTTTTCATCCATATCCACTATATTCCCTCTAAAAGTATTTACAATTTCCATAATCAATAATTTACTATTTGAATCTGTAGATACTTTTACCAAGGATAGTTCCCTGCAAACGGATGGAACATCTGTTAAATCTATTACCTTTATAACTTCAATTAATTTATTTAACTGCTTGCTGATTTGTTCAAACATATAATCATCTCCCAGGGAGACAATAGTCATTCGTGATATTTCAGGATCTCCCGTAACTCCTACAGTAAGGCTGTGAATATTGTATCCCCTCCTGCTAAAAAGTCCGGCCACTTTACTTAAAACTCCCGAATGATTTTCCACCAATACTGACAGCACATACCTTTTTATAGTGATCTCCCCCTTTTAAAATGTACTTTCATTAGGATCTACCATACATTCTATTAAAAATGTCCTTTCTGAATGCAGAGCCTCCTGAAAAGTCTCCTTAAATTCATTATCATTTTTCACTCTTTTTGCCGATAATCCATAAGCTTCCGCCAATTTAACAAAGTCCGGATTGGTTTTAAAGTTAACTTCAAATTCCTTAAGACAGTTATTCTTTTGAATTTCTCTAACCAATCCCAGTCCCGAATTATTAAAAAGTACTATGATCATATTTATTTTTTTCTCTGCAATAGTAGCAAGCTCAAACATACTCATCTGAAAACCGCCGTCACCAACAAAAGCCACTACCTTTTTATCCGGGCAACCTATTTTAGCTCCAATAGCTGCCGGCAGTGAATATCCCATAGTTCCAAGTCCGCCGGAAGTAAGAAATTTCCCTTCATCCACAATTTTAAAATTACGGGCACACCAGATCTGATTTTGTCCTACATCTGCAGTTAAAATAACATCTCCCTTCAATACTTCGGATATGTTATGTAAAACATACTTTGGATTTACTTTGTCCGTATTTTTTCTCTGTATTTGTGAATTCTTTTCCCATTCCCTGATTTCATTTATCCAATGTTCACTTTTCACTGGGCATATTCCTTCATACAGTTTTTCTAAAATATTTTTTATATCACCCACTACGGGAATATCAGTATCCAGATTTTTTCCTATTTCAGCTGGATCGATATCTATATGAATTATATCGGCTTTTTCTGCAAATCCACTTATACCACAGCTTGTTCTATCTGAAACTCTAGCTCCAATGAGTATTAAAACATCTGCATTTTTTACAGCCTTATTGGCATAATCAAAACCATGAGTTCCTATCAAACCTACATAATAATCACTATCTTCATTCATTGCACCCTTTCCCATCAGTGTATTGACAACAGGTATATGAGATTTCTCTACAAATTCTCTCAATTGTTTTTCACCTTTGGAAAGAATAACTCCTCCTCCTGCACAGATAAGGGGCCTTTCACTGGTTTTAATTCTATCCTCTATTTTTTTTATCTGCCCTGCATGACCTCTGGTAGTAGGTTTATATCCTCTTATATCAACGGTTTCTGGATATTCAAAATCAATATCCACATCCATTACATCTACAGGTATATCTATAAGTACAGGACCTTTTCTTCCAGTTTGGGCTATATAAAATGCCTCCTTTACAATTTTAGGTATGCACTTTGCATCTTTTACAAGGAAATTATATTTTGTAAAGGATTCTGTAGCACCTGTAATATCCAATTCCTGAAACACGTCTCTTCCAATTAAGGTGGACTTTACCTGTCCAGTAATAATCACCATGGGAATGGAGTCCATATAAGCAGCAGCAATACCCGTAATAAGATTAGCCGCACCCGGCCCTGATGTCACAATACAGACACCAACTTTTCCGGTAGCCCTGGCATATCCACTGGCAGAATGACCTGCTGCCTGCTCCTGTCTTACCAATACATGTTCAATATCTGATTTTCTCAAAGCTTCATACATGGGAATCACCGTAGCACCAGGGTACCCAAATATTATTTTTACATTTTCTTTTTTGAAACATTGGATGATTGCCTCAGCCGATTTCATATTCATCTCTCCTCACCGTTAGTTAATATACCACTTCTTTCTATGAATAAAATCTAATATATTTTTTATGCACAACAAGCAAAAATAATCTGCTTGTTGTGCATAATCAACACTACAAAACTCATCTATCCATTTTTTTAATTTTACCCGCCCAGTAACTTGCAAGAGTGGGGCCTGAAATATTATGCCAAACACTGAATATCGCCGCTGGTATAGCTGACACAGGAGAAAAAAAGCTCATGGCCAGTGAAACACCTAAAGCCGAATTCTGCATTCCAACTTCAAATGAAACTGCCTTTCTTTTTGCATAATCCATTTTCATTATTTTGGCAGCTAGATATCCAAACAGGAAACCAAACAGATTATGAAGCACCACAGCTCCTATTGCAATTGCAGCAGTTGTAATAAGCTTCTTTGAATTTGCTCCTACAACCCCTCCAACTATTAAAACTATAGCTATTACTGAAACAATAGGCAATATATTTACTACCCTGGAAGCTGTTTTACCTGCAACTTTATTGAAAACAACTCCAAGAACAATGGGCAGAATCACTATTTTTGCAATATCAATAAATAATGCCAGAGTAGGTATTTCAACCCATTTACCTGCCAATAGCAATATTAGAGCCGGTGTAAAAATGGGAGCTAAAATTGTGGATACGGAACTTATACATACAGAAAGTGCTAAATCCCCCTTTGCTATAAAACACATTACATTAGATGCAGTTCCACTTGGACAGCATCCTACAAGTATTACCCCAATTGCAATATCCCTGGGCAATTTTAAAAGAACACATAGTGCATAAGCTACAGCCGGCATTATAATATAATGAGCAACTACTCCAACCAGTACATCTTTGGGCCTTGTAAAAACTTCTTTAAAATCTTCCTTCTTTAAAGTCATTCCCATTCCAAACATTATGACCCCCAGTAAAAGGGACACTCTGGGAACCACCCATAAAAATGTATTAGGCTTCATTAAAGCTATTATGGCAATTATTATAACTAAAAGTGCAAAATATTTATTACATATGTTACTGATTCTTTTAACCAATTCATTTCCCCTCTCTTATTATTTAAGTACTGCTCCTGTATTTGCAGAAGTTACAAGCTTTGCATATCTGGACAAATATCCTGTTCTTATCTTTGGAGCAGGTTTTACATACTTTTTCCTTCTTTTCTCCATCTCTTCAGTATCTACTTTCAATTCTATTTTTTTATTGGTGATGTCTATAAAAATATTGTCTCCCTCTTCTACAAGTCCTATTAACCCGCCTTCCATAGCTTCCGGTGATATGTGTCCTATAGATGCTCCCCTTGTAGCTCCTGAAAATCTTCCATCTGTAATAAGTGCCACATCCTTGTCAAGTCCCATACCTGCTATTGCCGAGGTTGGTGAAAGCATTTCCCTCATTCCGGGTCCTCCCTTTGGCCCTTCATATCTTATTACAATTACATCCCCCTTATTTATTTCATTGCCGAAAATAGCTTTTACCGCTTCTTCTTCCGAATTATAGACTCTTGCAGGTCCCTGGTGTACCATCATCTCCGGAGCTACTGCGGATTTTTTAACTACTGCTCCATCTGGTGCAAGGTTTCCCCTTAAAATTGCTATTCCACCTTCACTGCTGTAAGGTTTATCTATGTGTTTTATAACCTGGTAATCAAGTACCTCATATTTCTTTATATTTTCACCTACAGTCTTTCCTGTAACAGTCAATTCATTTTCCTGTATCAGACCCTTTTTTGAAAGTTCATTCATAAGAGCCTCTATTCCGCCTGCCATGTGAAGGTCTTCCATATGATGTTTTCCACTTGGGCTTAATTTTGTAAGACAGGGTGTTTTCCTGCTTATTTCATGAAATAAATCCAGATCAAGTTTAAGTCCTGCTTCATGTGCAATTGCCGGAAGATGAAGAACAGTATTTGTAGATCCTGCCATGGCCATATCTACAGTTATGGCATTTTTAAATGCATTAAGCGTCATTATATCCCTTGGCTTCCTGTCATTTTTCACACAATCCATCACATACATTCCTGCATACTTTGCCAGCTGATTTCTCTCTCCTGTCTGAGCAAGTGCAGTTCCATTCATAGGTAACCCCATTCCAAGAACTTCAGTAAGACAGTTCATGCTGTTTGCTGTGAAAAGTCCTGAACAGCATCCACATCCCGGGCATGATCTTTTAACTTCTTCTTCCAGCTGCTTTTCTGTTATCTTACCATCACTGCAGGCTCCCACCTGTTCTATACAGGTACTGAAATCAAGTTTCTTGTCATTTAACCTGCCTTCTCTCATAGGTCCTCCGCTCACCACCACAGCTGGTATATTAAGTCTGGCAGCTGCCATTAGCATTCCTGGAACTATCTTGTCACAATTAGGTATTAAAACAAGTCCATCAAATTCATGGGCAAGTGCCATTGATTCAATTGAATCCGCTATAAGTTCTCTTGATGGAAGTGAATATTTCATGCCTATATGTCCCATAGCTATTCCATCACAAACTGCAATTGCAGGAAATTCCATAGGTGTTCCGCCCGCCATAGCCACTCCAAGCTTAGCTGCTTTTGCTATTTCATCCAGATGCATATGTCCTGCAACAACTTCATTTTGTGAATTTACTATTCCAATCAAAGGTTTTTCAATTTCTTCTTTTGTAAATCCCATTCCATACATAAGTGCCCTAGCAGGAGCACCTTTAATTCCTTTCTTTGCCAAATCACTTTTCATTTTTTAAAACCTCCTCGCATTTATATAGCCCAGCAATATTTAAAGTTGCAATTCTGTATATATGTAAACAGCTTTGGCCTGCAGGATCTCACTTTACCCCGCTCTCTGTAAAGTCTTTTACTGTTTATTTTTTTTCCGTATATTTTCTATGTTATTTTAAAGCCCCTTTTTATTTATAGGGCTGCCCTGCCAAAGCTCCCCAGCTCCTCCAAAATAAAGAAGAATAAGCAGTAACAACCCTCACATAAGTTTTTTCCTTATTCACAATTCACAGCTCATAAACAAAATCCATCTGATATCAAGAACTTTGTTTATGTTTGCAGAACAAACTATTCATTATCCGGATTTTCATTTATCCAAGGCATCATCGACCTGAGTTCCTTACCGACTTTCTCAATAGTTGAATTTTGCTCCAGCCTTCTCCTTGCAGTAAATCCTGGTCTTCCGGTTTTATTTTCAAGCAGCCAGTCTCTTGCAAATGTTCCATCTTGAATTTCCGTAAGAACTTTTTTCATCTCAGCCCTTGTATCTTTGTTTATTATTCTCTTCCCAATCTTATAATCTCCATACTCTGCAGTGTCGCTGATGGAATATCTCATTTTATTTATTCCGCCTTCATACATTAAATCAACTATCATCTTCATCTCATGCATGCACTCAAAATATGCATTTTCTGGAGCATATCCTGCTTCGGTAAGAGTGTCAAAGCCCGCTTTTATAAGTTCAACAATTCCTCCGCAAAGTACTACTTGTTCTCCAAATAAATCCGTTTCTGTCTCTACTCTAAATGTTGTAGTCATAACACCTGCTCTTGTTCCGCCAATTCCTTTTCCATAAGCCAGTGCAATATCTTTTCCTTTTCCTGTAAAATCCTGATATACTGCATAAAGACATGGAACTCCTGCACCCAATGTATATTCTCTTCTAACTATATGTCCAGGTCCTTTAGGTGCAATCATAAGTACATCTATATTCTTAGGTGGAACTATCTGGTTAAAGTGAATATTGAAACCATGGGAGAAGAACAGTGCATTTCCTTCTGACAAATTATCTTTTATGCTCTCTTCATAAACCTGTTTTTGTTTTTCATCGGGAATGAGGACTGCTACAATATCAGCTTGTTTAACAGCTTCAGCTGTTTCATATACCTTGAATCCATAATCTTCAGCTTTTTTCCAGGACTTGCTGCCTTTATACAATCCAACTATTACATCAAGACCACTGTCTTTTAAATTTAAAGCTTGTGCATGTCCCTGACTTCCGAAACCTAAAACAGCTATTTTCTTTCCCTTTAAAAGATCCAGATTAGCATCCTCATCATAATAAACTTTTAACTTTTCCATAATATTTTCCTCCTGAATAATTTAATTTGTGCCCACTGTACATTGTGAATTTAATAATTCTGAAATAAGACACATCAAGTCCCCTTTTTAATTAAATGAAAATTAAGATAATTAAAAATGTTATGACTATTATTTTTAATATATTACCCTGCTTTATAATAAATGTTCCCCATAACTTATCCATAAAGCCTAAGTCAAAACAAAATTCCTAAAATTTTGTATAAAAAAACAACCAACATTCTCTCCTTGGGGCGAGAAGTTTGGTCGCGCGGTACCACCCAATTTTTTTACTCAAAGTAATAACGGTTTTACCGGTAAAGCCTACTTAATTTCAGCTCACAACTTCAAGGCTACCTTCAATAGTTATATTTATGAGTTTTCACCAAAAATCTCACTCTCTAAAAAATATACTCCTATTTACTCTTCCTTATCATTGTCTTTATACTCTATAATATTTATGCTAACTTTCATAACAATTTATTTTATTAAAATTTAGTGTATGTGACGATAATAATACGCCTTTAGAAGAATGTCAAGGGTTTTTTTTATAAAAGTTTTACTTTTTGCAGTATTATTTTTTTATTACATTATATACAAAAAAATAATTTTTTCATTTTAAAAGTCAATTATTAAAAATGTATTTCCTGCAAAAAAATTTAAATTATATTGTTGACATATATAATTTTTTATAGTATAGTAAATGCAATAAATATAAAAAACTTTGACGGAGAAGAGTAAATAAAGATATACCTTCAGAGAATGGGTGTTTGGTGAGAGCCCACAGGTTAAATTTATTGAAAATCACTCCTGAGTTGCATACTGAAATTTATTTAAAGTAAGTTATGCCGGCACAGCCGTTATACATATGAGTAATAATTTGGGTGGTACCGCGGTAGACTTTCGCTCCAGGATGGACGTATGTCTGCTTTTTTTATACCTTATTTTTATACTAAACTGTTCAATCAATTATTTATTTAAAATTATTAGTGTATATGTTCTTAATATTAAAATAAAATTAATTACACATTTCATATTTGTGTAGACATTGGGATCCCTTAATACATAAATCAAATATTCAGCTGTTATTTTAGATTATTTTATTTGCTAAAGTTAATTTTATTGTGTCTGAAATAAAGTTTCCCTCAATGGAAAATATTTCAGGCTGTATTTTATTTGTTTTATTTTTGATACTTTATGAGTTTTTGCGTTCTATTTACTTTAATTAAAAAGTCCGATTTATATCGGACTTTTTAAATGAAATTTTGCTTGCAATTATCTGTATGTTTTCAATCAGCTCTAGGTACACTAGTTGTCCTCATCCTCTTAAAGATGTCTCACCCATCAGATAGTAATCAACTTTTTGAGCTACCCTTCTTCCATCTTTTAGAGCCCATACTACAAGGGATTGCCCACGTCTCATATCTCCTGCAGCAAATATTCCTTCTTTATTGGTCATATAATTTTTATCTGTTTTCACATTTCCCCTTCCATCAAATTCTACTCCAATATCATTTAATAAGCCCTCATGTTTGGGATGGATAAAACCCATGGCTAAAAGAACCAGATCAACTTTTTGATGAAATTCCGTACCAGGTATATTTATCATTTTCATCTTTCCATTTTCCTTTTCCCATTTAACCTTTACTCCGTGAAGAGCTTTTACTACCCCTTCTTCACCTGTAAATTTTTCTGTGCTTATACACCATTCCCTCTTACATCCTTCCTCATGAGAAGTGGTTACCTTGAGAATTTTTGGGAAAGTAGGCCATGGCATGGTATCATCCCGCATCAATGGCTGTTTAGGCATGACCTCATATTGATATACAGCTTTGGCACCCTGTCTTATGGAAGTGCCTATGCAGTCCGACCCAGTATCTCCCCCGCCTATGACTACCACATTTTTTCCCTTTGCGGTTATTTCCTCTTCCATAATCCTTTTGCCCGCCAATCTCATATTCTGCTGTTTTAAAAAATCTACTGCAAAATATATTCCCTTTAACTCTCTTCCCTGAATTTTAAGATCTCTTGGGATTGTAGAACCTCCTGTTAAGATCACTGCATCAAAATTCTCAATTAATTTATCAGCAGGATAATCTTCACCCACATTGATATTTTTTCTAAAATTTATTCCTTCAATTTTCATTATATTTATTCTTCTATCCACTATGTGTTTCTCAAGTTTAAAATCCGGGATTCCATATCTAAGCAGTCCTCCTATTTCGTCCGACCTTTCAAATACAGTAACATCATGCCCTACGGAATTAAGTTCTTCTGCTGCTGCAAGTCCTGAAGGACCCGAACCTATTACAGCTATCTTTTTTCCCGTTTTTACCCTTGGTAAATTAGGTGTTATCCAACCTTCCTCAAAAGCTTTTTCAATTATATTAAGCTCTACCTCTTTTATAGACACCGGCTCCCGGTTTACTCCCAGAGTACAGGCCCCTTCACAGATGGCAGGACATATCCTCCCGGTAAATTCCGGAAAATTATTGGTAAGGCAAAGTCTTTCAAAGGCCTTCTTCCATTCATCCTTATATATGAAATCATTCCAGTCTGGAATTATATTCTCAAGCGGGCAGCCCCAGTTGCAGAATGGAGTGCCGCAGTTCATACATCTAGCTGCTTGAATTCTCAATTTATCTTTGGGAAATTTACAATATATCTCCTTATAATCTTTAATTCTTTCTTTTATCCCGCGTTTTTCAGGATTCTCTCTTTTATATTCTTTAAAGCCAGTTATTTTTCCCATAATGCTGCCTCCCTGCCTCCTACATATTAGAAGCAGCAACTGCTTCTGTTTCTCTTTCCGTTTTTGTTTGTCTTAGTATGGATTTATATGCCCTGGGTATTATTTTTTTAAATTTTTCCTCATATATATCCCATTGATTGAGTATATCCTGAGCTTTTAAGCTGTTTGTATATTTGTAATGATCCTGTACCAATTTATATACTGTATCAATATCCTCATCATCTGTGATTTTTTCTATATCAACCATTTGTAAATTGCATTTATTGTTAAAAGAGTCATCCTCGTCTAACACATAGGCCACACCGCCGCTCATACCTGCTGCAAAATTTCTTCCCGTCTTGCCTATGATAACTACTGTTCCTCCAGTCATATATTCACAGCAGTGATCTCCTACACCCTCAACTATAGCTGTAGACCCACTGTTTCTCACTGCAAACCTTTCTCCTACACTGCCATTTATAAAAGCTTTTCCAGAGGTAGCTCCATATAAAATAGTATTTCCAGCTATAATATTTTTCTCTGCCACAAAAGTTGATTCCTTAGGCGTCTTGATAATTATCTTACCTCCGGATAATCCCTTTGCTACATAGTCATTGGCATCACCCTCAAGTATTAAAGTAAGTCCATTTACTCCAAATGCACCAAAACTCTGCCCTGCGGATCCTTTAAAATTCAATAGGATTGTATCCTCAGGCAGCCCTTCACTTCCATACTTCTTAGCGATTATACCGCTTAGCATAGCTCCTACCGCACGATTTACATTCTTTATTTCCATAGTTGCATTGACCCTTATCTTATCATTTATTGCCTTTTTTGCCATTTGAATAATCTTGTAATCCATAGCTTCCTTCATACCATGATCCTGAGGTATTACACAATAGGATTTAATTCTCTTGGGCATATATGGTTTATATAAAATAGCAGATAAATCCAGTCCCCTGGCTTTCCAATGTTTAATTGTTTCTTTTGCCTGCAGCATGTCTACCCTGCCAACCATTTCGTTCATTGTCCTAAATCCAAGTTTAGCCATATATTCTCTTACTTCCCGTGCAATAAAAGTTAAAAAATTTATTATATATTCCGGCTTGCCTCTAAAGTGCTTTCTAAGTTCAGGATCTTGTGTGGCTATACCCATATCACAGGTATTTAAATGGCATTTTCTAAGCATAGTACATCCCATTACCACAAGAGCAGTAGTTGCAAATCCAAATTCCTCAGCTCCAAGAAGTGCTGCAATCACTACATCCCTGCCTGTCTTTAACTGCCCGTCTGTTTGAATCCTAACCCTGCTTCTCAAATCATTTAATAAAAGTACCTGCTGAGTCTCGGATAATCCTAATTCCCATGGAATTCCAACATGCTTTACTGATGAAATTGGTGCTGCTCCTGTTCCACCATCATACCCGCTTATGAGTATTAAATCTGCATGAGCCTTTGCAACCCCCGCTGCAATTGTCCCAACTCCTACTTCTGAAACTAATTTCACACTTATATTTGCCTCAGGGTTTACATTTTTCAAATCATATATAAGCTGGGATAAGTCCTCTATAGAATAGATATCATGATGTGGCGGCGGAGAAATAAGATCTATCCCCGGGGTAGAGTGCCTTGTTTTAGCAATATCCCTGTTAACTTTTTTCCCCGGAAGCTGACCGCCCTCACCAGGTTTTGCCCCCTGAGCTATTTTTATCTGAAGCTCATCTGCATTTACCAGATACTCTGTAGTAACGCCAAAACGTGCCGAAGCTATCTGCTTTATAGCACTTCTTCTGGAATCCCCATTGAGATCTAATTTATACCTTTCAGGATCCTCTCCTCCTTCTCCGGTATTACTTCGTCCTCCTATTCTATTCATAGCTACGGCTATGGTTTCATGGGCCTCTTTACTTATGGATCCAAAAGACATAGCTCCAGTACAAAATCTTTTAAGTATTTCGCTTACAGGTTCAACCTCTTCTATGGGAATCTCATTTCCCTCTTTTAATTTTAATAATCCTCGTATGGTACATAAATTTTTATCCTGTTCATTTATAATTTTGGCATAATCTTTATAAAGTTGATAATTATTGGTTCTAGCCGCAACTTGAAGTCTATATATGGTTTCAGGATTAAAAAGATGAAACTCTCCCCCCCTTCTCCATGAATAATTACCACCTACATCCAGCTGTGAAATGGGCTTTCTTATCTTATTAAATGCATTTTTGTGCCTTGATAATACTTCACTGGCTATTACATCAATGCCGATTCCGCCTATTCTTGAAGGTGTTCCCTCAAAATATTTGTCCACAAATTTCGAATCCAGACCTATGGCTTCAAATATCTGTGCACCATGATAACTTTGAAGAGCAGATATTCCCATTTTAGAGAGCACTTTTAATATTCCCTGATTTATGGCATATATATAATTTTTCTTTGCCTCATCCACAGATGTTCCGGTTATATCCCTGTTCTTTACCATCTGATCTATAGTCTGATATGCGAGATATGGATTTACCGCTGAAGCTCCATAACTTACAAGCAGTGCAAAATGCATGGTTTCCCTTGCCTCTCCTGTTTCTACAATAATTGAGACCTTTGTACGGGTCTTTTCCCGGATGAGATGATGCTGCACTGCTGAAACTGCTAAAAGACTTGGAATTGCAGCTTCATAGGAATCTACATTTTTATCACTTAATACCAATATATTATATCCCTCTTTTATTCTCTCTGAAGCCCTTTCGCAGATTTTTCCAAGAGCTTCCTTAAAGCCATCTATTCCCGTATCACACTTAAAAGTAATTGGAACTGTAGTAGATTTAAAATCCTTATTTCTTAGACTTTTTATCTTTAACATTTGCTCGTCTGTCAAAATGGGACTGTCAATTTCTATAAAGGGATCTTTTGTAATTTCATCATTCAGTATGTTGGCCTGGGGAGAACCTATATAATTCAAAAGAGACATTACCAGTCTTTCTCTTATAGAATCTATGGGAGGGTTTGTTACCTGTGCAAAAAGTTGTTTGAAATATGAGAAAAGCAATTGATTTTTATTTGAAAGTACAGCAAGCGGTGTATCATTTCCCATAGAACCCACTGGTTCCTTACCTTCCACTGCCATAGGCACTAAAATTCTTCCTAAATCCTCAAGAGTATATCCAAAAGCCTGCTGTTTCTCCCTTAATACTTCTGGAGCTATCTGTTCTTTTCCCACAACCGTATCAAACATATCCAGATTAAACCTTAATTTCTTCAATATTTTTTCATAAGGTTTGCTTTTACATATTTTTTCTTTTAATTCCTCATCCTTTATAATTTTTCCTTTAGCTGTATCCACCAGAAACATCTCTCCAGGTTTTAATTTACCCTTTTCCAGTATATCTTCATTTTTAAATTCCAGTACTCCAGCTTCTGAAGCAAGTACCGCAAATCCACTTTTTGTTATTAGATATCTGGCAGGCCTTAACCCATTTCTGTCAAGAGTGGCACCAACCTGAACGCCATCAGAAAATGAAACAGCTGCCGGTCCATCCCAGGGCTCTATTAATGAACCCTGGTATTCATAAAAAAACTTTTTATATTTTTTACTATGTCCATTTCCTTCCCAAGCCTCCGGTATAAGAAGCATAAGTGCATGTGGAAGAGATCTCCCATCTTGATATAAAAGTTCCAGTACATTGTCAAGAGAAGCAGAATCACTGCCGCCGCTATCTATTATGGGGAAAAGGTTCTTTATATTTTCACCAAAGGTTTTGGATTTAAGTACACCCTCACGTGCTTTCATCCAGTTCCTATTTCCTCTTATGGTATTTATTTCTCCATTATGCCCCAAATATCTAAATGGCTGGGCCAAGTCCCAGGTTGGAAAGGTATTTGTGCTGTATCTCTGGTGTACCAGCGCTATGGCACTTTTAAAATTTATATCATTCAGATCAATATAAAATTTTTTTATCTGATCCGCTAAAAGCAGACCCTTGTACACTACAGTTCTGCTTGAAAGGCTGCATACATAAAAGGCATTTGCAGTTCCTTTAAAATTTTCCCTGACCTTATTCTCCACTTCTTTTCTTATTATATAAAGTTTTCTTTCAAATTCAGTTTGATCCTCTGCATTTTTGCCTATAAATATCTGCTTTATAATTGGTTCAGTACCCTTTGCAGTTTCGCCTATATCCCTATTATCAGTGGGAACATCTCTCCAGCCCAGAACCCTCTGGCCTTCTTTTTCCGTAATTCTCTCAAATATTCCCTCACACTGCAGTCTTAAAGCGGTTTCTCTGGGAAAAAACACCATTCCCACTCCATATTCTCCAGATCCAGGCAATCCTATACCTAGATTATCGCAATTTATTCTAAAGAATTCATCCGGAATTTGAACAAGTATACCTGCTCCATCTCCAGTTTTGGTATCAGAGCCTACTGCCCCCCTGTGTGTTAAATTAACTAAAATCTGAATGCCTTTTTTTACAATACCATGGGTTTTCTCACCTTTTATACTTGCTATAAACCCCACTCCACAAGAATCTTTCTCATAATCAGGATCATACAAACCCTGTTTTGAAGGAAATCCATTATTACAATTCATGCTACAAAGCCCCCTTTTAGAATCATTAAATAAATACCACCAGCTTAACTGGTGGTTTTATTTATACAGCAAAGATGCATTTTTTAAGCCCCAAAATACATCTCAAGCTTTTTCTTTTTAATTTTTAACATTGTACTTCAAATTAAAAAATGCAAAGCCCTAAAAATGTTATAATCTTTAATGATATTTTAGTAAAAATATTATCACAGTTTTTTATTATATGCAAGTCATATATAAAAATATTTCACTTTTATATGTGTTTTATAACCTGCGTCCCATATTTTCTAATATTAACTGCTGAATTTGCTCCCCATATCATTTATGAATTGCATAAATGTACTTCCGATATTATCTAGTGACCACAAACCGGTGGCCTTGAAATCATATGTGTTATAAGCACTATAGTCTTCATAATCTATATTATAAGTCTGTATTATAGGATATATTGGCTTGTCCAATCCATAAGTTTTATAATCCTGAACCATCTTATTCAAACATGAAGCAACGGACCACTGCATATCTCCCCAATAACATTGAGGTGCCGAAAAATCACAGTATTCATTAAAAACTGAATAAGGTATATCCTGATGATAACTAGCTATCGGAAAAGATGTATATCCAATTATGGCATTAGGGCACTTGTTTCTTATAATTTGACATACCTGCTCCGCCTGCTGGGTTTTACCTGATACAGCATCTTCAGCATCAAAAACATAATAGTCACTATTGTTTAAGGCCTCTATTATAAGGCTGGCTTCATCTTCGGGATAATTAAAATGATTATATCCCCAGGTACCTACTATAAATCCAGCTTGTTTGAAGTTTCCCACATACTTTAAAAAATCATCTCTAAAGTTTGTCCCTCCTCCTGAAGGGCTTGAACCTTCATTGTATTTAATACATACATTGTTTATTCCCATGGATTTTAATTTTGCAATCAAATTATCTATACCACCATAAGCATCCACTTGGCTTTGAAGCTGCCATATCCACATGGAAGTAGAAGCTACGGCCTCCACATCCTTATTTGAAGGCTTTATAGTAACATTTAAATTCACAGGTTTATCATACCCAGCCACATTGCCTTCATAAACATAAGTTCCTGGCGAATCCTCAGTATTAACACTTTTATTCCACACAACCCCCACTTGCTTTACACTTCCATCGGACATGGTTGCCGTTACTATATCAGGAAGTACATAATTATCTCCCTGGCTTATTGATACATTTAAATCATTTACATTTGTTATCTGCAGGGTAGTTTTAAAATCCATACTAAAGCTGCTTTTTAAAGACCTGTTATATTTAGATTTTAAATTGTCAGCTACACTTAGGGTATATTCACTGTTGGGAGTATAAGACTGCTTAGGTGACACATTTACATAGAAATCATTATTACTCAAGGATATATCAAGGGGTACTTGTCCATTAGTCTTTTTATCTGTTATTTTTACACTCTCCTGAGCAGATGATAAATCTACAGGCTCATTAAATTTTATCGTCCACTTTTTATCAACAGGTACATTATCCCTGTTATCAGAATTGCTTTGTGTTATGTATTGTTGAGATCCACTTTTTAATGCTGAATCATCAGCTAAAACAAAATTGCAGTAATTTAGTTGATACACTAAAATAACTACTGCAGATATCAGAATATTTCTTGGTAATTTAAACAAAAAACTCCTTCCTTTCCGCATAAAAACAATATATTTTCTTTATTTTCACTCCCTTCTTCAAATTTTACAAAATAGTATATATTAATATATTATTTCCTTAAGATTATAGCCATATGAACAATACATTAATAATGTGTAAACAATATGTGAATTCCACGTTTCATATATTGTTTACACATTATTATATAGAAAAAATACAGATCAGTTATTATTATCTTCCTTTAAAAAATATAAGAGCAATTCACCCCGTTTTTTTTGTATCTTTTTTAGAACATCTGGTGACCAATTGTAAAATCCTCTTTTGCTTTTACTGCCCAATTCCCTATTCTTAACCTTGCTTTTAAGCAGTGAAGAAGGCTCAGTTGAATTACAAAGATCCTTAAGCAGGTATGCAGATACAGAATTTATTACATCAAGTCCTGCCAGATCAGCAGTACATATAGGACCTGTAACCGGCAGCCTTCTTCCCAGTCCATATTCAATGGCTTTATCGACCTCTTCAACTTTTGCCCATCCCTGTTCCACTATAAATAAAGCTTCTCTTAACAAGGCATGTTGAAGTCGGTTTCCTATAAAACCCAGGCATTCCTTTTCCATAGGAATTGCTTTATTACCTATAAATTCAATCCATTCAATAGTTTTTGCCATAATTTCTTGTGAAGTTTTTTTTCCAGGTACTACTTCTACAAGAGGAATTAATTGAGGTGGGTTCCAAAAATGAGCAGCTACTACTCTTTCAGGATGTACTGTGTATTCAGCTATATCTGTTGGCAAAAACCCTGATGTACAAGTTGCCAAAATCACATTTAAAGGACATAATTCATCTAAAATTTTAAAAAAATTCTGTTTCAGCCCTATATTTTCTGACAAGCATTCAATTACTAAATCAGCATCTTTGGCTGCATCTTGAATTGTCTTAACTCCCCTTATGTCATTTGAAATTTTTTTACACTGTCTTTCTGACAACCTTCCTGCGGCTTTCCAAAAATTTAGACTAAATTCTATATTTTTGAACCCCCTGTTTAAACTCATATCAGATCTTCCATAAATGACTACCTTCAATCCAGCCTGTGCACAAAGTAATGCTATGCCTGGCCCCATGGTTCCAGTACCTAATACTGATACATTTTTAATATTCATATAATCATCTCCCTGCAGCCAATGCTGCCTATTTGTCAAGTATCACTTATTACAGTTCCAGTGCCGCCGCATAATGCCTCCTTAATTTTTTCAAGAGATGTTATTATAGCTTTTTTGCCTTTTTTTGACTCTGCAAACATGACAGCCGCCTTTACTTTAGGAAGCATAGAACCTGGTGCAAACTGTCCTTCTTTCATATATTTATAGGCATCTTTAACACTCATTGCCGATATATTTTTCTGATTTTTTTTATTGAAATTTATGGCAACTTTTTCAACGGCAGTTAATATAAGCAGTGTATCTGCATCAATTATTTCAGCTACTTTTTCTGATGCATAATCCTTGTCAATCACTGCAGCAACTCCTTCAAGGCTGCCGTCATCTTTTTCTATCACCGGAATTCCTCCTCCTCCCACAGTAATTACAATATGACCTGCCCCAACAAGTGTTTTAATTACTTCTTCTTCTACAATAGTTTTTGGAAGTGGAGAAGGTACAACCATCCTCCATCCCCTTCCTGCATCTTCTTTCATCAAGCAGTTGATTTTAGACATCATTCTTTCAGCCTGCTTTCGTGTAAAAAATGAACCTATAAGTTTCGTTGGGTTTTTAAATGCCGCATCATCTTTATCTACAATAACCTGTGTAATTACTGTTGCTGCCTGATTACTCATTCCCCTTCTCTTTAATTCCTTTTTCAGTGCCTGCTGAAGATGGTAGCCAATATATCCCTGACTCATAGCTCCACATTCCTGAAAGGGCATTACACCTTTTGACCTATCAGCTAAAGCTGCAGTTTCATAAGTTGCAATAATCTGACCTATCTGAGGACCATTCCCGTGAGTAACAACAATTTCATTGCCCTCTTCAACAAGATCTACAATAGATTTTGCCGTCCTATAACAGGTTTTAAGCTGAGATTCTGCTGAATTATCCTTAGGATTCGCCTGAAGTGCATTCCCTCCTAAAGCTACCACTATCCTTGACATACAAGATTCCTCCATTTTCATTATTTGATCCAAAACCGAAATATTCATAACGCAGATAATATAAGTATTGTCAATACATTATTCTTACACCCCAATATGAACATCCGAAGCTGTTATATCAGATTTTATTTCGTATTTTTCATTCATTATTCCAAACTTACCCAATACATAGAAAATAATCGACAGGATAACTCCGACAACAGCTGCAAATGCCATTCCCTTTAACTGCACTGTTCCAATATTTATGCTGGCTCCACTTACACCAACTACAAAAGTAATTGCGCCTAAAACCATGTTGTAATTTATACTGAAATCAACCTTTGATTCTACAAACATTCTAATACCCTGAACTGCTATTATTCCATACAGCAGCATAGTAATGCCGCCCATAACCGGACCTGGAATAGCCTGTATTGCAGCTGCTATTTTACCTATGCATGAAAAGATTATTGCAAATATGGCAGCTCCTCTTATCACCCATACAGAATAAACCCGGGTAATGGCCATTACGCCTATATTTTCTCCATAAGTTGTATTTGGTGTTGACCCTGTAAAACCTGAAATAACATTACTAATACCATCTCCAAGAAGTGAACGGTAAAGTCCGGGATCCACCAGTAAATTTGAGCCGGTTATTTTGCCTGTAACTATCAGGTGGCTTATATGCTCTGCAAACACAACTATACAGGCAGGAGCAATTATAAAAATCGCACTCCAGTCAAATACAGGAGCCTGAAACTTAGGGAGTGAAAACCAATTTGCATCTGCAATGATCTTTGTATCCACCATTCCCATAATAAATGCAAGAATATAACCTGCAACTACAGCAATTAAAATCGGTATAACCTGTGCAAATCCTCTGAATATAACGGAACCAAATATTCCCACTGCCAGGGTGAATAGAGCTACAAAAATGACTTTTGGATCAGCTACATAAGGCTGAACAACTTTTCCAACTGCCGTAGCCGCAGGAGCAAGACCCGATTGAATTGCTGCATTTGGAGCAAGTTCAAGTCCAATTACTGCAACCACTGCACCCATAACAGCAGGAGGCATGACAACGTCAATCCACTTTATTCCAAACCTTTTTACAATATAGGACATCAATATGAAAAACAGTCCAAAGAAGATAAATCCTGATTGTGCATGACTGAAACCACCAAAAGATGTGATAATTAAAATAGTAGGTGATATGAATGCAAAACTTGAGCCTAAATATGCCGGAATTCCGCCTTTGGTTACGTAAGAGTAAATCAATGTACCAATACCATTCATCAAAAGACAGATTGCAGGGTTCACCCCAAGAATTAGCGGTACAAGAATGGTAGCACCGAACATGGCCGTCAAATGTTGAAAACTAAGTGGTATAGTTTCAACAATGGGTAGTTTCTCATGAATTCCTATAACACGTTTCATAAATTTTATTCTCCTCCTTAAATAATTTTATTTAATGCTTCATATACTTTATTTGCTGAAAATGGTGTCTCAAAAAGCTCAGCTCCTGTTGCATCTGCAATTGCATTTCCAATAGCAGAGGTTACTGAAATCATAGGGTGTTCTGCACAACCTCTGGCGCCATAAGGCCCATCAAGCTGCGGAGTTTCTATAAAATGCACTTTAACAAGTTCCGGCAAATCCTTCATTGTAGGTATTTTGTAATCTACAAAGCTCCTGGTCAAAAGCCTGCCTTGAGAATCATATTTTAAAGTTTCCGATAGGGCTGTTCCTATTCCCTGAATAATTCCACCAACCATTTGTCCTTTAACTAACATTTTATTTATAACATGACCTAAATCTATGGCTGTTACCACTTTCAATATTTTTATATCTCCAGTATTTATATCCACCTCTATTTCAAAGGCATGAGCACCATATGTCCAATCAAGTGCCGGTCTGCCTTGCCCTGTTTCCTTATCGAGAATTGTCAATCCCTGTGCTATATATTTTCCTCGTCCAATAAGTGGACCACCTATACCGTTTCCATTTGGATAAGTATAACCTACTGCCATTTCTTTATAAAACACTTTATTTTCTGGAAACTGCTTTACATACACACATTCATCACCAAGTGCAAGATCCCTTTTTGAGGCACGAAGAACAATTGCCCCTACATCAAAAATTTGCTCTTCAATATCATCGCAGGCCTGAAGTACGGCATTTCCTCCCAATATGGTCATTCTGCTTGCCACAGTCTGCCAATCATAAGTCGCTGAATCCGTATTTGTTTTAAACACTGCATGAACCTTTTCTATAGGCACGTGCAATCTCTGGGCTATCATCTGACTCATGGCTGTATATGCACCCTGGCCCATATCTATTCCTGCCACATTAAATCTAATGGAGCCATCTTCATTCATCTGAATCAAAGCAGAAGTAGCTGCATTACTTGGCATGGCAGGTGCCTTATGAAGTACTGCTATACCTTTTCCCCTATATATGCCAGTTTTCTTCTCAAAGGCTTTTTCAGCTTCCGTCTTACTTTTTCCCCATCCTATTTCCTCGGCAACAATTTTCAAACATTTGATAACGTTTCCAGACTGCTCATAAATAGGTTCGCCTGTTATGGTCTTAGAGCCAGGTCTTAATAGATTTTTCATTCTAAATTCCAATGAATCCATTTTCAATTTTTTTGCTACAAGTTCTATTTGTCGTTCTATTGCCCAAAAAATTTCAGCATGCCCAAATCCCCTGTAAGCTGTACCAAAAATATGATTTGTATAAACGGTATAAGAATCAAGTTTAACATTTTCTATTTCATAAGGACCTGCACCTGAATATCCAGTTGCCCTTGTTATATTTACTCCATAATCCGCATATGCTCCTGCATCCCATAAATATTCAATTTCTTCGGCTACAATTTTCCCGTTTTTCTTAACACCTGTCCTGAGCTTTGCAGTAAGCCCCTGTCTGCAGGGGAGGGTTGATATTTCTTCTTCTCTTGTTGCAACAAATTTCACCGGTTTCCCTTTAGCAGCCTTTGAAAGAAGTGCAACCAATGGTTCCAGATGAATACCTGCTTTGCCTCCAAAACCACCTCCTACATAAGGTACGGTAACATCGATATTTTGAATTGGAACTCCCAGTGCCACGCTGAACAGATTACGAAGCGTATATGGGGATTGGGCACTACTCCAAATCTTTATTTTATCTCCAGTTCCCCATTTTGCTATAACTGCATGTGTTTCAAGGGGAACATGCAAAATTTGCGGAACTTTGAATTTATTTTCAACTATCAGATCTGATTCATCAAATCCCTTTTCAATATTTCCCTTTCTGAGCTTGAAATGATTTGCTATATTTGTATCAGCTTCCGGAAAAAACACATCTGGAATTGTCTTATAATTTTTCAGATCCGGGTGAATCAATATGGAACCGGGCTTTACAGCTTCTTCTACATCCAGCAGTACTGGCAAAGGTTCATATTCAACTTCAATAAGATTCACGGCTTTTTCAGCAATATCCAAACTTACAGCTGCAACGGCCGCAACAGCTTCTCCGAAGTATCTCACTTTATCTACTGCCAAAATAGATTTATCCACAATATAGATTCCAAGCTTTTGATAAGCTTGTTTACCAGTCAACACTGCTTTTACTCCTGGTAAACTTTCTGCCCTGCTCACATCAATGCTTTTAATTAATGCATGTGCATAAGGGCTGGTCTTGAGCTTAGCATACAGCATGCCTTTGAAGCTCATATCCTGTACATACTGTGCTTCCCCTGTAACTTTTTCAATGCCATCTACTCTGGGTATACTACTTCCCACATAATTGAAATTCATAATTATTCACCTTCCCCTGCAGCAGCTTCAACAGACTCTATGATGTCCTCATATCCAGTGCACCTGCACAGATTTCCTTGTAACGCTTCTTTAATCTCGTCTCTGCCGGGATGCGGGTTTTTCATAAGCAGCGCCCTGGCTGACATAATCATCCCGGGAGTGCAGAAACCACACTGAAGGCCATTATGCTTTATAAAAGATTTTTGTAATTTTGATAATTCTCCACACTTTGCTTCACCCTCAATGGTTTGAACTTCCCCTTCCGCAGCTTCCAGTGCCATAACACAACAGGAATTTACAGCTTTGCCATTCAGAATAACCGTACATGCACCACATTCACCTGCACCACAGCCTTCCTTAGTACCTGTAAGCCCTAATTTTTCACGCAAAAACCAAAGCAGAGTACTATTTGACGTCACTTCTTCAAAAACCTCGTCTCCATTTACATACAAATGCAATTTCTCCATATAATTATTTTCCCCCTTCCAGTTCATCCACTATTTTGCAGGTTAGATATCGAGCCATTGCAATCCTATACTCCTTAGTAGATCTTACATCAGCAATAGGCTTGATCCTTGTCACGACAGTATCTACTATTTTATTTTTATACTCCGTAAAATTACATGTTTTTGAATGTTCTGTATATTCTATAAAGACCGGTGTAGTTGCCACTGCGCCCAGAGATAATTTTAGATTTCCGTCTTTCCTCAAATAACCTGCTGCGCTTATCTGTGAAAGATCATGGCCTCTTATTCTCGACCTTTTAATAAATCTGCCCTTTCCCTGAATTGGTGGATAAATTACTTTTACAACCACTTCATTTTCTTTTAAAACATTTTTCTTTACCCCTGTAAAAAAATCTTTTAGAAAAACCTCTCTATGTCCATTTACTGATGATATACAGATTCTTCCTTCAAGTACAAGTGAGGCTGGCAGCATATCTCCTCCCGGCGATGAATTGCATATATTTCCAACCAATGTCGCTCTATTCCTAATCAGTGTATTTGCAAGAACTTTAGCTGCATCAATTAATATTTGATAATCTGAACTTATGTCATGACAATCTATAATTTCATTCAGCGTCACTGCAGAACCTATGGTAAGTCCAATTTCATCATTATAAGATATGCTGTGAAGTTCTTTAATCCCCTTAATATCAACAAGATATTTGCAATGGATAGAATTATTTCTCAACGCAATTACTGCATCAGTTCCTCCAGCTAAAATCTTTGCCTCGTTTCCATACATATCCATCAGTTTTAAAACCTGCTGTAAAGTCTCAGGCCTAACGTATTGAAAATCCTGCAATTAAATCCCCCCAATCAATATGAATATATATTTAATGCCCCTAAAGCATTTTATAATTACAATTAATCATACAACCTGCATCTTTAGGGGCATTTCACAAATCCTACACAATTCTTTATCGGCGTTTTCGTTTTTATTTAGCTTCTTTAAAAATAAATCCACAACAATTTCTATTGACGCTTTCTTTAACAACTCCTACAGTTGAAATAAGTTTCATACCAATTACAGGATTTTCAACCTCCAATTGGCCTGTAACCTTAAGTCCATTTTTAAATTCAGCAACTCCAAAATACAAATAAGGCTTCATATAACCTTCTGGAAGGTTATATACTTTTGTATAGGTCAAAAGCTTCACATCTCCCTCAAGGGGTATCTTCTCAAATGTTCTGCTGCCACACTTTTTGCATACATAATGCTTAGGATGGTGGAGTTTTCCGCATGATGTGCATTTGTAGGCATACATTTTTTCACCCATAACTACTCCCCCTCCTTTGTCACTATAGTAGCCACAACATTATTTCCAAAGCCGCCAAAATTTACTGCAAGCCCTGTCTTTGCACCTTTTACCTGACGTCCATCTGCCTCACCCCTAAGTTGTTTAACCAATTCCACAACTTGGGAAACACCTGTAGCCCCAAGTGGATGTCCTTTAGCCTTTAATCCTCCGGAAGTATTAATTGGAATTTTACCATTTATCTTGGTTTCGCCGTTTCTGGCTGCAATATGTCCTTCTCCCCTCTTAAAGAATCCTACTTCCTCAGATTCCACAATTTCTAGTATCTGAAATGCATCATGAAGTTCTGCTACATCAATATCCTCAGGTCCTAAATTTGCCATTTCATAAGCTCTCTGTGCAGCTAATCTCACTGCCAGCAGATCTGTAGGTACTTCCCTTTCGGCCATGGCATGGGTATCGGTGGCTTGACCTATTCCAGCAATTTTTACCGGCTTCTTTGCAAATCTGTCTGACTTATCCATAGCACACAGCAGAACTGCTGCTGCACCGTCAGATACTGGACACACCGAATACAGTCTGAGCGGAGATGCCACATATGGATTTACTATCCCCGCATCTTCATCTTCTGTAATAGCATAGAGGTTTGGCATGGTATGAATGTGAGCCACTGGATTGTGCAGTGCATTTTCATGATTTTTTACAGATACTATGGCCAAATCCTTCTCTGTTATCCCGTATTTTTCCATACACAGCCTGGTAAACATCCCTGCAAGCGACGGTAAAGTTATGCCATAATCATATTCTGCTTCTGGATGAAGCATTGTAGCAACAAAATCAGTGCTCTCCCATCCACTGACAACTCTCATCATCTCTCCGCCCACAATTAAAACTGCATCACACATACCACTGGCAATTGCCATATATCCCAATTTTACTGCAGAAGCACCTGATGCCGGGCCATTTTCTACGGTCTCCGCCATAGCCGGCCTCAAATTCAATGTATCCACAAGTGCAGATGCAACACCACATTGCTTGTTTAAAATGCCGGCCCCCATTGTAGCTACAAAAACCTGATCTATCCCATGTTCTCCCTCCACGGTTTTTACTCCAGCATCGTCAAGAGCCTGTACTGCTGCCATACACAGCATATCCATAAAGGTTCCCTCAGACATTTTACCAAACTTTGTATGGCCTACTCCTACAACTCCTACTTCTCGCATCTTTTGTACCCCGGAATCTGAGCATAGGTAATTGGGAGAATGGAATTTTCTGCAGTCTTAAGAAGTTCTTCTTTTACCGGTCTGCGCCCTGCCAATTTATCAGCTTTGTGTTTTTCCCAAAGCTCTTTTGTCAGCACATATGTCGGTACACCACCTAGTTCATGCCATATTTCCGGCCTTGATTCCAGTTCATATTCAATCATCCATCTCTTGAAGCCGTTTGGACTTTCAGCCACTATCCAAACCTCTTCTTGATTCAAAATATCCAGATGATACTCCATTTTTGCTGCAAACAACTGTGCACCGATTCTAAGACCCTGTTTTAAAGCCATGGTATGATAGGACATACCTACCTTCTCATCTACCATACGCCCATTTACAATTCCAACTATTATTCCATCTATTGTACCAACTAAACAGTACTCATTTTTAACTCTGTAGCGATAATATCCTAAAAGCTCTGCATACAATCTAGAAGCAACAATATCATAAAAATCTTTTTCCACTGTCATGAGAGGTTTAACTGCTTCTAAAATATGAGGTACCTCTTCTCTGCTTATTTGACGAATTACCAGCTTATCCCCGCTGGCCATGGAAATCACTTTGGGAGGATATGGTTTCATAGGTAATTCAACAGGTCTTAAACTCTGTTCCATTTTGTCTACTATCATTTTCTATCATCCTTTCATATCATAATTTTATTTTGACAATTTACTCTGCATCAAAAGCCACTATTCGGCATATACAGGATTCTCCGCCTTCAAATCTCCATGGGAAACATCCAATTATCAACCTCTTTCCAAGCACCTTGTCTATATCTCCGCCAAGATTTTCAGCATGTACAATATTATATGGGAACAGATCATAGTGCATCAATTGATAGTCTTCATCCGGCCAAAAATCTTCAAGTCCTTTTCCATATTTAGATCTCAAGAATTTATCAGCTTTTTTTGCTTCTTTCGGAGCCCATTCACGAATTTTGGTATTCATAGGATGATCTGCAGAGCCGCAGTCAACACCTATCCATTTAAATTTCATTTTTTTACACCAATTTGCAAATTCCTTGGTTGGTCCTGGATGCCTCATCATAACTCTTTCTTCGTCAGCTTCAGGCTCATCCCAGGCATATCTATGATATCCCGTATGAATGATAAGTATATCTCCCTCTCTTACATCTGCTCTATCCATAATATCTTTTGAAGTATAGATCCCGTAATCTTCGGCTATATCAGATATATCAACAACTACTCCTGGTGCTACCAGTTCTTCCAGCGGGATTGCAGAAATGTCTCTGCCGTGAGTACAAAAATGCAGTGAACCATCAAGATGAGTACCTACGTGGTTTGAGTGAGTCAGTACCTGTCCATTGGCACCATTTGAAGAAAGTCTTTTGAAAAATTTGATCTGCAGCGGCTCATAAGTCGGCCAGGGTGGTGTCAAATGACTTATCTTTTGAGTTAGATCATACATTTTTACTGATTTAAAGGAATCAATAATATTCATAATATAACCTCCATTTATAATAAATTGTATTTATTGATAAAAAATTTTAAAGCGTCTTCAAAACATTTCATAGGCGGATTTACCACGCCTGCTCCAATTTGGCCAACACCTGCTTTATTGCTGGCAATGCCCGTATTTATTACCGGCGGTATTCCTGTTTCTATAACTTTCCTCATATCTATTCCAGTAGGAGTTCCCCTGAAATTGATGCCGGGTATTTTATAGGCATTATTCTCTGCATATGTTATCTCATACATGGTATTTGTATAATTAACGGCATCCTTTGGAGTACCGCCAACAAATTGTACAATTGCAGGTGCTGCTGCCATAGCAAAACCACCTATACCTGCTGTCTCAGTTATACAGCTGTCCCCAAGATCCGGGTTGGCATCTTTTTCGTCAAATCCCGGAAAATACAATCCCTGTACCATTTCACAGGGAGCTGTAAACCACTCTCTACCCGTGCCAACCATTCTGATTCCAAAATCTGTTCCATTTCTTGACATCGTATACAATATGGTGCAGTATTCAATGCCTTCCAGTGGATCAAGGCTGCATTTGCAGGCAGGCATTGATACATTTAAGAAAAAATGATCATTTTTATCTATAAAAGTCAATACCTCTTCTTTTTGCTTGTCTGAAAAATCCGTCCTCACAACAGCTGGTGCAATCTCTCTAAACAAAAGCGATGTAGCAGCCTTATTTCTATTGTGACCTTCATCCCCCATTTGAAGAAATTGGGCAAATATTGTCTTTAAATCTATGCTCCCCTTTATCTCAAGAGCTTGTTTAAGCACAGGTGCAAGATAATTCTGCATCCAATACAGTCTATCAAGTACTTCCTTTCCATAAGCTCCAAATCTCAATACTTTTCCCAGTCCTTCATTGAATGTACAATATGCATAGTTTCCAAATGTTTTATTCTGCACAATCCAAACCGGCATGGAGTAGGTAACCACACCTGCCATTGGTCCTACTGCCGAATGATGATGGCAGGGTTCAAAATTTAATTCACCAGACAATACCATTTTTATGGCTTCATCCTTATTGCCGGCCAATTTTTCATAAATCAGTCCGCCAATTATGGCTCCTTTAACTGGTTCACTCATTTTATCCCAGGCTATAGGTGGTCCTGCATGAAGTATGGTTTTTTTGGTCATTCCAGGTATAACCTCTCCAGCCATACCTACACCTACAAGAACTGGCTGGGCGGACAATAATCTATCTATAGCTTCACTGTTTGCTTTTTCTATCTTATCAGCTATGCTTTCATCTTCCAGCAGTGAAAGCCACCTGCTTGCCTGGCTGGGCGGTTTCCAATTGATCTGGATACATGGTATATGCTGACTTTTTAAATCATTATAGAAAGATTCCAGTCCCAAATTAATTGCCTTAATATCTTGTTTAAACAATCTGTTAATTGCAGTCAAATCAATCACTTCCATTCATATATTATTTATTCAATCTCCTCATCAACTTCGCACAGAACCTGACAGCCTGCGCATTTGAAGGCATGACTATAACACCAGCTTGTTCTAATTTTTCCTTTTGTTTTTTTAAATTCTGTGGATCAGCTTCCGTACCGCACACATATCCAACTACACAAAGATATTTGCCTCTGTTTTGTGCATTTTTCTTTGCCTCAATAATTTGCGGGAGCATTTCTCCTGCTGGATCAACATGGCATCCATAGCCTATAACAAAATCCATCAATATAATTGCCACTTCTCCATCACAGGTTTCTTCTGGCAGTCTTTCCACTCTTCCCATAGGATCAATCATAGGATGAGGCCTTCCTACAGTAAAATCGTCATCTCCTAAATCAATGCAGGTATTCTTTTCACTTTTCGATATGTCCTTAAGCCTGTACTGAGGTGAGAGAGGTATGTTTGAATACATCACATACCCTTCTTTATCAAGAAGCTTCATAGCCTCATCAGCTAAAGTGCCTCCTGTATACAATGCCCTTATATATTTTTGTTCACTGTCAAATTTCAAGGCTTCCCTTTCTACCAATGCATCTATTTCATTTTCCGTCTGTGTAAATCCTGTATAGTCAAAGACAGGATTTCCTTTAGATAGTGCCACAGCTTTATGGGCTGCATCTTCCAGGCTAACACAGCTGTAAGCCCCATGAGATTCAATTTCTTCCCTGTCTCCGCCTATAAAATCAACTACTACAGGTTTATCTACACTGTCCACTATATTCAAAATCCTTTTATAGACCTGTAAATCAGGCGGTTTTGAAATCAACACTATTACCTTTGTATCCGGATCATCTATCAATGACTTGAATCCCTCTATCATCATGATCCCGCCTACAGCACTTTTTAGGTCTCTTCCGCCAGTTCCAATGACCTGAGATACACCTCCTCCCAGTTTGTCAATAAGTACAGTGACCTCCTGAGTACCTGTTCCAGAGGCTCCTACAATTCCTATATCTCCTTTTCTAACCACATTTGCAAAACACAGCGGAACATGATTTATTATTGCAGTACCACAATCAGGACCCATTACCAGCAGCCCTTTATCTCTGGCGAATTTTTTCAATTCTATTTCATCTTCTATGGAGACATTATCACTAAACAACATTACATTCAGTCCATTTTTTAAAGCCCTTCTCCCTTCATCTGCTGCATATTCCCCGGGGAGAGAAATAATTGCCAGATTTGCATCCTTCATATGCTTGACAGCGGCCTTCAATGTATTAGGTTTATATTCATCTTCACTCCCTGTTTCTTCCTTCTTGAAATTTAAAAGTTCATCTACTTTATTTATAATATTCTCATAAGCATTATCCTCCTCTTCATTTACCAATGCAGCAATAAAAAAATCATTGGGAGTTAAATTCTTTACATCAGTACTGCTTAATTTCAAATTGTCTGCCAGATCCTTATTGAGATCTGTTCCCATACCCACAATTATTTCATTTACATAGGGTAGTTTTTTTATTTCTTTGGTAATAACCATTAGGGCTACAGAATCGTAATAAGTATTTTTTCTAATATCTACACAAAGTTTCATTTAAACAAACCCTCCTATATTCTTTCTATACGCTATATTTGTCAATATTTTGCTTCCTACATAAATTCCAAGAACAGTATCCGTCCCAGATGTTTCACCATAATCAATTGTATTTAACAGTGATGAAACAATAACTTTTCTGTCTTTACAAGCTATAAGGGACGTCAAAAGCTTTCTAACTGCATCATTCGTTTCTCCTACAGCAGAATGCCTCAACATTTCCGCACTGATCCTCGTAGTTCTGTCCAGTCCACTGCTGATAATCTTTTTATTCAATTCACATATGCTGGAAAAACTTAAATTGCAGCAATTCCCAAAATATATAAAAGAAATCATGAGTCCACTGATAAAATCATCCATTGCCGGAGTCAGTCCGGGACCGTATCCAATAATACTTTCTCCTCTTTCTCCCAGCTGCCGCCAATCACATTTTAATAAGTCCCTAATAAATTGTATAAATCTGCACTTTATAAATTCAAGAGCTTTTTTATAAGGACATATACAAAAATGTCTAAGCTGCAGTTCAGGTACTTCATCACTCAACGCGCTTATCAACCATCCTATTCCATGAAACTTACCATAAACACCAAGTTCCTCTTCCAATACTTTTATATTTTCCAATATCTCCTTTTCTGTGCATTTGGGGGCTTTTATCAACACCCCTGAATACCAGCTTCGTACATTATTTAGTTCAATAAGAATATTTTTTTCTGTATTATAGATAACGTTTTCACTAAATACAAACTTTAAATCTTTTCTTATGCCAATATCTATAAAATTAACTTGTCTATGATTGTCTACTAGAATACTCATAGGTGCCATATTCCTGTCACTGCTAAGCAGTGTGACAAGACCCTTCCGGGTTTCCATATTACATGCACTTTTAAATACAGAATGAACCTTGCCTTCTACTATTTGCTCATTTATTATTGCATCCAGTAAATTCTCACATATGAGAAATGCCTTCATGCCATCAACCCTTTTTTTACATTATACATGTATAATTCTAAATCTTTATCTTTCTAATAACATATTAACACGTTTATTTCCAGATAGCTTTATGTAATATATCTAAATATTCTATCAATTTATTGTTAATTATTAACAACATAAAAAGAACTGCCTCCTTATGGAGACAGCTCTTTTTATAATAAGCTTCCATTATCAACTATAAACTCAAAAAACATTTTTTATGATCATATCCTTGTCTTGAAGTTAAAAATCACCTGATTATATTCCAGGCTTTAATTGCTATTTCAAGATCCAGCCTTTCTTCTGCATTTTCTACATCCATTCCTATTATATCTTTAATTTTTTGCAATCTATATATTATGGTATTATAATGCATAAACATCTGCTTTGACATTTTTTTCATATTACCATTGCATTCAAAATAAATTTTAAGAGTTTTAATCAATTCAGTGCCATTTAATCTATCATATTCCACCAGTGGTTTTATAGTATCATTGCAAAATTTAGCAAGTTCTCCCTGAAGGCCATTAAAACACAGTATTCTATATAATCCCAGATCATCATAATGTATAATACTCCCTGAAAAAGACTTGTTCAGTTTTTCCACAATGAATTTTGCCTGTTGGTAGCTTTTATTCAGCTTATAGGCATCATTATAGCAGCGTCCAATTCCTATTTTGAATTGTTTCTTCTTGAATTTCTTGGAAATATCCATTAATATGTCATTACAAAGACTTTTTACTTTTTCCTTTACTGCTTGTGAATCCTCAGACAGATTATTTTCATATAAAATTATAATCCTGTCATTCTTATCCACATACAATATTTTTTCTTTGCTGGTTCTTGCCACTCTTCCAGTAATAAACAGCAGTGTACTGGTAACATCACTATTAAAATTTACATCCCCTAAACCTGTATTTTTAATTTGAAAATTATCATTTAAATATATTACAGCCACTCCATGCTTCTTATCCAAATGAAAATCAAAAGTCTTGGCTCTGTCCATAGCTTTATTCTGCCTATCTTCATTGTCACTCAGTAAATCATCGAAAAATTCCAATTTATAACGGCTTTCCATTTTTGATATAGAAAGCTTTTTGACAAAATCCAAGGCAATAATATGAACATAGGATTCTATAAGGATTTTATCCAAAGGTGCCAGTTCCTTTTTATCCAGCCAGATAAAAATACATCCATATTCAACCTTTTCAATAATTATTGGAATAATAACCCTCTTAATGCTCTTTCCCTGGATTGTATCCATACTTTCATTGTAAATTTCATCGGATTCATCTTCTATTCTTTTATAACTTAAACTCAGATGTTCATTAATAAGCTTATCAATTACATTTGTACTTATCTCCTCAGTACAAAAAGTTTCACAATTACCATCCATATTTTCATATATTACCAGAGAATTTTCCATATTCTCATATAGCTTTTCCCCAATTTCCTTCAAGTTCCCACCCTTCATCATTATATCCATTACTTCCCTGTTAAACTTTTCTATGGTCAATAATTTATTCATTTGATCTTCGATTACTGCATCCAAAACAATTGATATCACTTCCCTGTGGGAAACATCAATTGGTATTTCAATAATGGGAAAATTTATTCTATCTGCTAAGTCAATAATATTATGGGGTAATTCTTTTATATATCTGCCAATTTTAATTCCAAGAGCAGCCACACCCTTTTCATTCAATTCAGGAATAAGTTCCATGAGTATATTTATATTATCTTTAATAGAATATACCGTAGTAATTAAAAGCTCTCCTTCTCCAACCCATTCTATAATATCGGGAACTTCCATCACATCCACTTTTGTTATTCTCTTATTCATACCACCTTTTCCTGCTAGAATCCTGGCTCCCCTCAATTTTCCAATCTGCAGAAGTCTTTGTAAAGAAATACCAAGGTAATTATACAAGATACCCACATCCTTTGAAAATTCAGTAATTGTGAAATCTTTATGTTTTTATATTATATTTTTTAATTTTATTATATAAGGTATTTCTTCTTATTCCAAGGGCATCTGCTGAATGGGTGATATTTCCCTTAAATCTTCTAAGCACCTTTGCCAGATGCAATTTTTCCACATAATCCAATTTTAAGCATTCATCATTAATGTCCAGGATTATCTTATCATCACATTTTTCTTCGCCAAAATAATTTGCAGGTATACCTCCTGAATTTACAATGAGTTCCACAACATTTTTCAATTCTCTTATATTTCCCGGCCAATCATATTTTATCATCTTCCTCAAATATTCTTCAGATATAATAAGATCCTTTTTGCCCAATTTTTTTGATATACTGCTCATAAAATGCTTTACAAGCAATATTATATCGGATTTTCTTTCCCTTAAAGGTGGTAAATAGACAGGTAATACATTAAGCCTATAATACAAGTCCTTTCTAAATCTTCCTAATTCCACTTCCTTTTTTAAATCCTTGTTGGTAACAGCTATAATCCTCACATCTATAGGAATGGACTTGCAGCTTCCTATTTTTGTTATGACTCCTTCCTGAACTACTCTTAAAAGTTTTGTCTGCATATCAAGAGGCATTTCTCCAATTTCATCCAGCATTATGGTACCGCCATCAGCCAATTCAAATTTGCCAGGATTTCCTCCCTTTTTTGCACCTGTAAATGACCCCTCTTCATATCCAAAAAGTTCAGATTCCATAAGCTGCTCGGGAATAGCTCCACAATTTAATGCTATAAAAGGCCCTTCTGATCTGCTGCTGTAATTATGAATGGACTGTGCAAATAATTCTTTTCCTGTACCGCTTTCACCTATTATAAGAATAGTAGACTTGCTGCCTGAAATTTTCTTCGAATATTCTATAACCTTTATAAAATTTTCATCTTCCCCAAGTATCTTATCGAAGGTATAATATGCCTGATCGCTATTTTTCCTTTTTATATTTTTTATATCTTCAAACACATATATTATTTCAATAGCATTTTTTTCAGAATTATAAACCGGACTGGCAGTTAAATGGCATCGTACTCTATTTTTTGAAACATTTATATTCACTTCCTGTGAAATACTTTTTCCCAAGTATATGTCCTTTTTTACATTTATCCAATTTTCTATAATATCCTTCATCTCACATACTTTTACCTTATTGCTGCCCAGTGTACTTAAAGCTTTTTCATTGCAAATTTCTATTTTTCCATCTATATCAGAGGTTATTATTGGCATTGGAATAAAATTAAACAAGGTTTTTTTATATTTGTTATTTATATCATTTATTACTTCATATTCTTTTATCTTTAACATTTCTTCTACTGCATTAGAGGCGGCAATAACCATTCCCAGGGTATGGGAATGTACACTTTCAATATATCCTGTAAGATCAAGAACAGCTATAAGATTACCCTGTCTATCTCGTATAGGTGCGGCAGAACATGTCCACTTATGATATTCACAAATAAAATGCTGATTTCCTGAAATTTGAATTGGTTTATTAGTTTTAATAACCATGCTCATTGCATTAGTTCCTATATTTTCCTCATTCATAAAAGCTCCAGGTATCATCTTCATAGAAAATGATTTTGAGAGTATTTTTTCATCGCCCATGGCATTTAATATACAGCCCTCTTTATCTGTAAGCAATATAAAAAAATTAGAGCCTCGTACAAAATTCATTAAATTTTCTATATAAGGTTCTGCAGTTAATATCAAATTCCTATTAAAAGTAAATTTTTTTTGTAATTCCGTATCACAAATAATCCTTTTACTGAAAACCTGATTCCTTTTAATTCCCATTTTTTTGCATCTTTCATGGGAACGCTGTAATTCCCTATCAGGTTCACAATAAGTTTCCCTCATAATCTCCATAAATACCCCCCTCATATAATACAATAAAAGGTTTATAGCAACTTTTTAACCCTGTATATTCACTCACATATTCAGACAAAACTTCTCTTTAATCCATATTTTTCTCTCATTGTCCCAATATAACTCATTTATACATGCATAATTTTGTTTTATTCTAAATATGTCACAAAGTGGGATGGACAAAATACTGCCCAGTATTACCCTATTTACTCCTGCATGAGTAACAACCATTATATTGCCTGTACTGTTTTTTATGATATGCATTATTTTGGGCATAACCCTTTTTTGAAGCTGCCTAAAACTTTCTCCCCCTTCAGGTATAAAAGTATCTATATTTTCTCCTCTTTTCCTAAATTCCTCAGGGAAAATTTTTTTTATATATCCGAAGGTTTTTCCATCCCATTTTCCCATATCTATTTCTCTAAATTCTTCTACTAATACTTTTTTCACATCTCTGCATCCCAAAATTATATCTGCTGTCTGCACACATCTCTTCAGCGGGCTCAAATATGCTTTTTCTATATGAACATCAGAAAAAACTTTTTTTAATTTCCTGCATTGCAGAATTCCCTCTTCACAAAGTGGTAAATCAATATTTCCTATATAACACTTTTCATTTCCCATATCTATTTTACCATGTCTCACCAGATAAATTTTTCTACAGGTATTCAATTTTCTTTCCCACTGCCTTTTCCACTTTGCTCATTATTCTTTCTGCATCCTGTAACCTGTTTTTGATTTTTCTTTGAGCCTCCAGGTTATTATTATATTTTAAAAGTAATCTGTCAAATCTTTCTTTAAGTAAAATACATCTATCTTCTTGTACAAGTTTATCTGACAGATATAATATTTCATTTTCACTTATTTCATCGTTCTCATTCACTTCTATATCCATATGAGTACCTATTAAATTCCCCACACGTTCATATCCAAGTTCCTTCAATATATTTGCTCCAGCCTCTGCATGATTTTTTGACTTCCTGCATATATCATGCAGCAGTGCTGCTGCTTCCAGAATATCTTCACTAAAATTATACCCTTTTTTATTCAGTTCTCCTAAAATATGACCACATACCTGAGATACCTTTCTGCAGTGTCTTATTATACTATCGGATACATTATAATCATTTAAAATGCAGTAACACTCTTCTTTATCCGGAGCTTTGGAATTAAAATATTTTAAAAGCCTTAAATAATCTTCTTTAGTATCCATATCCATTACAGAGCCCTTATCAAATACAGGAATATAACTTGAATCATCCTCAAATCTGCTCAATAATCCCTTTAACCCTCCGTCACCATTCCAATTTTCTATTTCATTTTTATATCTGCAGTCTATTAAAGGCGGATGTCCCCTCTTCCCCATAAATGTAGGATAAAAAATTCCTTTATTACATATTGTATATTTACTTTTAAGCAGCCTTAAAGTGTTGGTCTTCACAAGGGGAATGTCCACAGGAAGTATAAAAAACGCTTTTGCTCTGCTGTCCAAAGTTTTTACAGCTTCTACTATGGAAGAATACATACCTTGAGAATAAGATTTATTTTCTATACACCGAACTGTGAAATTCTTCAGGGCTTCTCTTACTTCACCTCCCCTGTATCCTGTAACAACTATAACATTATGAATTCCTGAAGATATAAAGGTATTTACAGCCACTTCAATTGAAGTATATTCTCCAAATTTTAAAAGGGGTTTAAAATCGCCCATCCTGGATGAATATCCAGCTGAAAGAATTATTCCGGCAAAATCATCACAGCTCATTTTAAACTTCTCTTCTGACTTTAATCATTTCAGCTGTAATGCTTATGGCTATCTCTTCAGGAGTTTGGGCTCCTATGGAAATGCCTATAGGGCAATGTACCCTTTTTAAATCCTCTTCAGTATAGCCTTCTTCCCTAAGTTTGTTATATACAAAATCTCTCTTAGTTTTACTGCCTATCATACCTATATATTTTGCCTCAGTCCTTAAAACCTGTTCCAGTACTTCTTTGTCATAGGCATGACCTCTTGTAACTATTATAACATAACTCCCATTGTCTATTTTTACATAATTCAATATATTTTCAAAAGATTCAATGACCTTCACTTCATCTGCAGTTTTAAAATTTTCTCTGTTGGCAAATTTTGCTCTATCATCTAAAACCACGGTTTTGAACTCAAGTATTTTTGTAATAATTGCAATTTTTTGAGATACATGTCCTGCTCCCATTATATAAACACTTTCATTATTTAAAACAGGCTCTGCAAGATACAGGCCGTTATCTCCTTCAATCTTCTGAAAATGAAGGTTTCTAAAGTCTTTTCTTATGCTCCTTAATATTTTTTGGGCTGTATCATTTTCCTCTCCGTAGAAACCGGTTTCAGTACAAATCCACTTATCAATGCCGCTTATATAATTTTCATCTTCATTCAATCTGGTTATAAATACAAAATTTTCACCTTTACTTTTCAATTTAAAGGCCTGAGCATATATAGCATTCATAAGCTTGTCATCAGGATTTATATATTCCAAAAGAAGCTTTAGATCTCCTCCGCAGGCAGCTCCAATAGAAGAGGCACCTTCATTTGAAAGTGTAAACCTTCTAATAATAAATTTCTTATTATTGAATATATCAGCTGATAATTTTATGGCCATAGCTTCGAATATACCTCCGCCTATAGTACCTTCGATGGAAAAGTCCCTTTTAATAATCATTTTTGTGCCCTGCTCCCTGGGAGCTGAACCTGATTTTTCTAAAATAGTTGCAAGTACAAAATCTTGATTTTTAAATATCAGATCATTTATTGCCTCATATATATCCTTCACTTTAAAACCTTCTTTCTACAATCATATATTTTTCTCTTTAACATGCTGTTTTTTATCTCAATATTTTTTTTCAAAGGATAGACTATAATTTTGCCTGGAATTATAGTTTGAATCTTCTCAGCCACAATGTCCTTTAATCCATGGAAGTCTTCTTCAGTAAATGTGTTTATTCCTATTGTTATCTTGTTGTCATATATACCCATTTTATAATCTATAACTTTTTCAAATGATAAAATAATTTCATCCAAATCCTTCATGTAAATAAGTTTATTGTCACCGATTTTTATTATATTGTCTTTTCTTCCAATAACTTTGTCCATAGTCTGTAAAAAGGTACCACATCTGCAATTTTCTTTTTTAAAAGAAGCTATATCACCTGTAGCATATCTTATAAGAGGCATTCCCTCTCTGGTAAGAGTGGTAAAAACCACTTCACCCTGATTTCCGGACTCTAAAACTTTTTTTGACACAGGATCTATTATTTCAAAATACAAATCCCCTTCTCTTAAATGATATCCATTTAAACCTTCACACTCCACACCACCCCCGTAACCCATTTCAGTCATTCCATAATGGGTAAAAACCCGGCAGTGAAATTTATCCGTAATCTCCTTTATAAGTATTTCCGGTACATAATCCGTACTTAAAAGTATGCTTTTTATATTATCTGCAAATATTTCCGGGTAAATTCTGCTTAATTTTAAAACCTGTATGGGTATTCCCACAATACAGCTTATTCCCCGGCTTTTTATAAATTCTGCGGTATATTCATAATCTCTTATGATACCACCTATAAAGCACTTTATTTTCAGAGCACCTAAAGCTGTTTTAAGCAGGTTGCCTATGCTTCCATAACTATCTCCTGGCAGAAGTACCAGTACTGTGTCATTTTCATTTGCAATGGATTTCATGCCGAAGCAGAAAAAGTCAACAGTTGACTGCAAATCATTATCTGTAAAATAAACCCTCTTTTCCATTCCACTTGTGCCTGAAGTTCTAAGTGTGACTATCCTGGAAATACACTTTGATGGTACACATAAGAAATCCATGGAATTGCAGCTTACCTGCTGTGGAAGTGTAAATGGAATGTTCTCAAAATCTGCAAAGGAACTTATTGTATCTGCTGATATGTCTTTTAAATACTTTTTATAAAAATTACTGTGCTCTTTTACATAATATAAAGTCTGTTTTATTTTATATAATTGGTATGCCTTTAGTTCTTCTCTGCTTTTATTTTTTATCTTGGTCTTTCCCATTATCCACTTTTCAATAGGTGTGCAATCCATCTTTTCCTCCTCATATCTAAAAGGGTTCAGCATTTCTGTATATATAATCCCCCTTTGTATCTGTCATGTTGTAAATACAAAATGGAATAAGTTTTCCTTTGGGATTTACCACATGGATACAGCAATCTTTAAGTCTTTCCAGATCAATATTCCATATATCCTGAAAGGCCATGGCAGATATACTGAAAGAATAATTTCTTATGGTATAAAGTATATTTTGCCAGGTATCCGGCCTTTCTAAGTGCAATTTTTCTTCATGAGCATTTTTTTCTCTTGAAGACCAGTTTCTTGAAACAAATTTTATAGACTTCTTTGCACCTTCCTCTGCCTTTTCAACACCACAGCATCCGTTGGAATTGTTGGTAACACTTATAAGCTCTTTTTTATTCTTTAAAATATAATTGCCATGAAAGGAACACAGTGAATTTTCACAACCCGGCGGCTTCATACTGCTCACCTTTATTTTCCCTGATGTCTGATTCTCTACAGCATCCATAACTTCTGGAAGAGTGATTCTATATTCGTCATTTGGACTATATGGTATTCTTCCAAAATAGCTTACAGGCTGAAAATGAACCCCTCTTACAACAGGCAGTTTTCCCACTGCAAATTTTATTATTTCTCCTATATTGTCCGTATTTATACCAGGAACTAAAGTTGGGACAAGTACTACTCCTATTCCATATGAACTGCAGTTTTCCACAGCTTTTATTTTTACATTTAAAAGATTCCTTCCCCTGAGCCTTTTATATATACTGTCCCGAGTACCGTCAAATTGCAGAAATATAGAATTAAGCCCTGATTGTTTAAGTTTTTTTACATACTGTTTATCTTCTGCCATACGCAGTCCATTTGTATTTATCTGTATAAATTCAAATCCAAGCTTCTTTCCCATAGATACTGCCTGAGGCAGATCGTCTCTCATTGTAGGTTCTCCCCCTGAAAGCTGTATATTGCATTTTCCAGAAGATTTTAATATTGATTCATACCAAAACTTGATCTGTTCTAAAGAAGGGTCCCTGGATGCAGCTGTACTGGAAGAACCTGCAAAACAGAACTCACAATTTAAATTACACCTGCCTGTAACTTCAATTAAAGCTGTACAAGTACGCTGCCTGTGACTGCTGCATAATCCGCAGTCAAATGGACACCCTTTTTCAACAGCTGTACCTGGGTTTTTAATATACATTCTCTCTTTATTTCTCACCCATCTGTCAATAGGTGTACTTCCTCTCCATAAAATGGTTTTGAATTTTCCATGTTCATTACAGTATTTCTCCATGTATACTTCATTATCCTGCAATACTTTCACCGCGCTTATTTTTTTTCTGCAAATGGGACACAAGCTTTCAGTTTCAGAAATTACTTTCATATTGTCCATTTATCCCCTATCTCCAAATTCATAATTGTGCTCATCTAATATATATTGAATCTTCATATAACTTTTTTGAAGTATTTCCCCGCATTTTACAGGATAGCCCACTTTTTTCCCCACATCCTTTATATTTTGAATTCCAGCCAAATCCCTGCAGTCAGTGCTTTTAAATTCACGTTGAAACCAGTTTGTATATTCATCCATCATCTCCGTAAAATCCTCTTTACAATCTTCCTCTTCATTTCCCTTGCCTGCATAAAGACCTATAATACCTATACCTCCTGTAAGTACACCACAGGTTTTCTCCATAAAATTTATACCGTTGCACATTCCCCTAAAAGCCCTTACTAAATCTTCATTATCATTTTCTTCTTCCTGAAGAGCCATTTTAACCATTATCTGTGTGCAGCAGAAGCCTGATGAAGCAAGTTTATACACTTTAAATGCAGTGTCATTATCCATTGAATTTTTCTCCTTTCTTTGCCATGAGGACAAAATAGCCTGGTTTGCATTTTCTGAGTACATTTTCAAATTCACATCCATCTATAGAACATCCTGTTGTCCTATTCCAAAAATCGCCCATGGATCCATGGGAAAATATTATTTTAACCATAAGGGACTTCAGCATATCACTACAATCCTCTACATGGAGTATTTTAAATCCATTGTCCATAAGAGATTTTTTCAAAGATTTCAAATCATGCAGTCCCCTCATACAGCTGTTGATTGGAAATTCCTTCATTTCCTCTAAAAATTCAGGCCTTTTGGCATAAACATCATTTATAACAAACCATCCATCCTTTTTTAATACTCTGTACACTTCTTTTAAAACACAATTTAAATTCTTCATAAGTGAAAGAGTGCATTCAGCAAATACTCCCTTAAATTTATTATCTTCAAAAGGTATTTTTTCACCTGTTCCATAAACCAAATTTATGCTCTTGTATTTATCTCTTCCCATCTTTATTAATTTTTTAGATGGATCCACTCCTGCTGCCCTTATGCCGTATTTCTCAAAAACATAGTTCACTGTAGATCCCATGCCGCTTCCCAAATCAAGCAGTATATCTTTAGGTAAAAATTCACAAAACTTCATTGCCTTGTCTGTCAGTTCAAATCCGCCTGGCCGCAGAGTTTCACCGGTAATATCTCTCATATATTCACTTTCATAGGCATTACAGCACTTCATCATTTATCCTCCAGACTCTTTTCCACTTCCAGCATTTCACCCATTGCAAGTTTTTCATCTATAATTACCATTTTACACTTTGGGCACTGCATGAGCTTCACTTCAAAATTTCCTCCAAGATAACGTACCGTTACCTTTCTAGGCTCCAGCTTTTCTTTACATTTATCACAAATCCATGGAGTTTTTTCTGCTTTATTAATATTCATATTCACTCCTCCACTATTTGCATTCTATGCATATAAACTTTATCTACAAATAATCCACCATCAGTTTTTTCATATTCCACCCAGTGAGTTACATTGTCAATTCTAAGTCTGGCCAGATAATGAGAATTTTCAGGATTAAAGAATCTTTCATTGTTCTTCTCCGCATTATCAATAACCTTTTTCACATCTTCAATAAGAATAAACCTGTCTTCCATTTCCTCTTTCACATTTTCAGACAAAATGAGTTTGAAACCATATTCTCCATTTAAATTTTCCATATCTTCTCCCCATATGTTTTTCAGCAAGCTGACTTTAACCTTTTCTCTGTTCTCATGCCTTTTAGAAAGGGTCGGCATCTTTTTTAAAGAAATATTTTTCAAGTCATCCCCATAGATCAAATCCAGGATGTGATAGGTTTTCTTTCCAAAGGATACAAACAGATCCTTGCACATTGCACAATACACCAGGTAATCCTGATTCCCCTCTTTTATTCTATCTTTTATAAATTCATTTGACTGCTCCCTGTTTGAAAAAAACACAAGCCCGCCGTAACCACAGCATTTTGTGATTTTCCTTGAAAACTTCAGCTCTTCTATGGTATATCCAAGCTCACCTGCTATATTTCTTATGCTTTTATGAACTTTTTCATTGTATCTGGCAGTACAGGCATCATGTATATTTAATATATGCTTTTCACCTGTAATTTTATTTTTAAGAGGCACGCCATACATTTCCATTATTTCCCACAGTGAGATTATCTTTATAAAAGGCATGTATTTTTCAAATATGCTGTAACAAGTTGAACAAGCCAAAATAAAAGTAGGCTTTTCCATGTCATTCCATGTACTTTTTATTTTCTCCATGGACTTTTCCATCAAGTCCTGCCTTCCTGACCAATCTGCAGGAGCCCCGCAGCATCCTAAGACAAGTCCTACACCTTCTGTAATATTTGACATGAGATATTCATAAGTTTTTTCAATATAATCAGGCTGCGAAGCGGGAAGCTGACACCCCGGATAAAATACATATTTTACATTTTCATATCCCGGCTGTTTTTTAGCCATTGAAAAATGAGTTCCATTGCTGAATTCCATATCCTTCAGTGCAAAGTCATGGGCGGACAGAGGCATTTTATTTCTCTCCACCATACTTTTTCTTGTTTCATTTATTGCATCTTTCATACTTATACAAGATGGACACACCTCTTTACATAATCCACAGAGGGTACAGGAATTGATAACTTTATTTGCATAATGATTTCCTAAAACTATATCCTCATTATGTCTTATCTCCCTTAAATATTTTTTTGGAATCCTATTGTATTTTTTAAGGTGGCTGCACGCTTTAACACACTGTGTACAATGGCATTTCAAGCATCTTCCTGCTTCTTCTGACGCTTCTTCAGCACTATATTTTTCACAGGTTTTTTTCACCCTTTCTTTGATTTCAATATCCTCTGTATTAAAATTAACGGGAGATACATAGGAACCTTCCCTTTCCCTTACAGCTGTCATGGACTTTTTCTGAACATATCTGTCAATAGATACAGCAGCTCTTTTTCCCGAGCTTACAGAATATATAACTGATTCATTTTTGTTTAAAAGTCTTCCCCCAATAAATATAGGGGAATCCTCTATTTGAAAAGTTTCCTCATCAACTCTTAAATCCCCTTTCCATGTACCTGTACCTAGATAAACAGCATCATACTCTTTAACTATAACATCTAATTCTTTTCTATGAATTTTCCTGTTCAACTTTATGTGTATATCCCTATCAGCCAGTATATTTAACTCCTCCTGTATAATTTCCCCGGTAAGTTCCTTTCCCTGGTAAAGCCAAAATCTTCCTCCTAGTTTATTGTCACTCTCATATATTGTAATGCCATAGCCTTTTTTATCAAGGCTGTCAGCTACAGTCACACCGCTTATTCCCCCACCTATCACTGCAATATTCTTTCCATTCTTCGGAATTTGAAGCCCTTTTTTATTTTTTGAAAATCCATATTCTACAGTAATTTTCTCAAGTTCGCCTATATTTATAGAACCTCCCAAATCCTTTCTCACACATACATCTTCACAGGGGTGATCACATATTCTGCCTATTATTCTTGCAAAAGGCATTTTTTTTGCCATTATTTTATATGCCTTTTTAAAATTTTCTTTTCCTATTTCATCCATAATACCCATTACATCCACATGAATAGGACAGTATGCTGTGCAGGCTGGAGGTTCCTCTGTAATACATCTGTCACTCATTTCCAGTAATTTACTTAAATCCATATAAAATGCCTCCCATCCAACTCAATAGCATTTATATAAGTTTCAGGGCAGTTTAATAAATGCAGTCAATTTAAATCATTACACATACAAACTTACCACCCTGAAAACAAAAACTTATTTACATTTCACCACTGGCAAATATAATAAATGCTAACTGTTCATTGCTTTTAATCCTGCCAGAACCTTTTCAGGTCTTGCCGGCAATTTAGTTATACGTACTCCGCAGGCATCATAAATTGCATTTACAATTGCGGCATGTGGTGCTGAAAGCGGCATTTCACCTGCTCCGGATGCCCCATATGGGCCATTTGGTCTTTGAGTTTCTACATACTGTACATTTATATTATCAGGTACATCTTTTATTTGAGGTATTCCACAACCTGTCAATGTAGTATGCTTTTTCAAATCTTCAAAATCCTCGCTTAAAGCTAGACCAATACCTTGAGCAAGTCCTCCATACATTTGTCCATCTACTACCAATCTATTTATTATAGTTCCTACATCAGATACCAGACTCAAGCCTTGTACCCTGGTTTTTCCTGTCTTAACATCAACCTCCACTTCTGCTACAAGAGTACCATACATATAACATGGGAATGGATTTCCCTGCCCTGTCTGTACATCAGGAGTAGTACAAGGTGCTGTCCATTTTCCATCATATCTAAGGGGCAGTTTTTCAGCTATCATTTCCTCATAAGTTCTATAAGTTCCATCTGGTTTTCTTAAAGCTTCTACCAGATTTTCACAGGCAACTTTTGTAGCATTTCCTGTGAGGACATTGGAGCGGCTTCCTCCGGCAGGTCCACTATCTGGAGTTTTCTGCATATCATTCATAACCAATTTTATCTGTTCAGGTTTTATACCCAGTGGTTTTAAAACTTCATAACTAATTGTCAAAGTTCCCATATCTGCGCCCTGTCCATGATCCTCCCAGGAATTACCTACGGCTACTCCCGTAGGTGTTATTTCAGCCCAAGCTGCAGATGTATCTGCACCATCAAGACCGGAACTGTATAAAAGGAGTGACATACCTGCGCCATATTTTTTATCTACACTGTTTTTATTTTTATCTGCAGCTTTTTTCTTAGCTTCCTTATAAATTGGTCGCAGTTTATCCAGCATAGTTGGCAGACAAATTACATCCGGCTTACAGCCAGTAGGTGTAGTTGACCCTTCTCTGTATACATTTTTATATCTGAGTTCAAGGGGATCCACTTTCATCTTAGCAGCTAGTTCATCTATCAATACTTCTGAAGAAAATAAACTTTGAGGCGATCCATATCCCCTAAAGGCTGAACCCCAGGCATGATTTGTAAAAACTTCTCTTCCCTGTCCATTTATATTTGGGATATCATAGCCGGCTCCTATAAACTGTGAACCTCTTGTAGTAAGCAAATCTCCAAATTCACAATATGGTCCATGATCTACTGTCCAATCTGATTCTAATGCCAGTAATTTTCCATCTTTATCTGCACCCATCTTAACATGCATGAAGAAAGGTGATCTTTTTCCCGTATAAGTTATTTGCTGATACATATTAAAGCCTAAATATACAGGCCTCTTTGTTATCAGTGCAGCTACTCCCAACAGGGCTTCAATAGTGGGACTGAATTTATATCCAAAAGTTCCTCCTGTAGGGTTCTGGACTATTTTTAATTTTTCCAGAGGGATTCCTATACCTTCTGCTACCATGGCAGCATGGGCATGTATACCTATGCTCTTTGAATGAACTATCAATTCTCCCGATTCATTTATATATGCAAAACCTACATCCGGCTCCAGCGGAAGATGAGGCTGCCTGCCTACATAAAAATCATCTTCAACTACATAAGCTGCCTTTTTCATTATAGCTTTAGTATCCTTGCCTTTATCTATACCTGTCTCAAAGAACACATTAGGTGTTCCCGGGTGAATTTCAATAGCATCTTCAGCCATTGCAGCAGGTGCACTCATATATGCGGGAAGTTCCTCAATTTCAACTTTGACTTTATCCACAGCTGCCTGTGCCTCAGATGGAGTATCTGCAAGTACCATGGCTATGGCATCTCCAAATTGAAAAATCTTTTTATCCGTAAGTATAGGTCTTTCCTTTCCATCACCTTTATTGTTCGGGAATGCCAATCCATTTATCCTATTAGTTCCCGGTACATCTTTGTATGTTATAATCTTATAGACTCCCGGCATTTTCTCAGCTTCAGAAGTATCTATTGATAATATATTTGCATGGGACACCTTAGCCTGTACGAGCTTTATATGAAGAGTATTTTCAGGCAGCTCCAAACCCAAATCAGCTCCAAATTCCCAATTTCCAGTTACTTTAGCCAAAGCTGAAGGACGAATGGCTTTAGTTCCTATAAGACTTTCTCCATCTTTAAATTTCAACATGAGATCCTCTTTTTTTATTTCTCCTCTCATAAGTCTTGATGCATCCATAACTGCATCTACTAATGGTTTATATCCGGTACACCTGCATATATTTCTATGCTTTTGGAACCAATCTCTCACTTCTTCTCTAGTTGGATTTATATTTTCATCAAGAAGAGCTTTTGTTGATATTATAAATCCAGGTGTGCAAAACCCGCATTGTGCTGCACCATTAACCATCCATGACAATTGAATTGGATGAGGATTTTGCTCAGTTCCTATACCTTCAATAGTAGTGATTTCGGCTTCATCAGGTACTCTTTTCATTCTGACAATACAGGACCTTGTAACTTTCCCGTCCATTATTACAGAACAAGCACCACATTCACCTTTTCCACATCCTACTTTAGTCCCAAGCAAATGCAATTGATTCCTCAATACATCCGCCAAAGTTATATCCGGAGTGGATATTACAGTTCTGGCAATTCCATTGACAAATAAAGTTTTTTTAAACATTTTGAAATTCCCCCTGATTATTATTTGTTATATAAACCCTATGTTTTTATTGGGTTATATTTAACTAAAGCAATATACGTACCAAAGGACAGGTGTTGATTTTACTGCATTTTCTTTTAACTATTAATTTCATGTTCAATTTTTGAGCAATTTTCGGGCAATTTTTTTGTAATCTTTTTGAACAGTGATTCATTTTAACGCAGTAAAAAACCTCAAGATAACTTCATTTATGATATCTTGAGGCTTTTCATTCAATTAACTTGATTTAGTCTTTGTCTTGCCTATGAGAACAATTTAAATCAAAAAAAGTTTTTTACTATTTATGCATATGTTCCAGGGCTGTTCCATATCCTTAACTTTTTTCCACATTTCCTTGGTTATTTCCCATCGTAAAGATTTGGTTTTAACATAATTCTTTTTTTCCACACTATCTAGATAAATTGCCACAGTAAAGGGACTTTCATTTACATAATTCACAGAGCATTTAAAAGTGTTTTCCTCTGGATATTTGCTGACCAAAGTAATATAATGGGATCTAATTCCCACATAAGATGGAGAACCTTTAATTTTTTTGTCTGTCCTAAGAGTGCATCCCCATTCCAGTGCCTCTATGGTATTTTCATCCAGCACCTTGATTTTTGATATATTTTTACAGCCAGTAAGCTGTGCAGTAGCAAGGGTGGCAGGGTTTTTAAATATGTACTCCCTGTCACCATAATTTTCTACCCTTCCTTTATTGATTATGGCAATATTTCTGCAAATACGATATACCTCATCCCTGTTATGTGATACAAACACTGTAGCTCCACTGTAATCAGATAATATATGTACAAGTTGTTCTTCCATCTTATTTCTCAAATGACTGTCCAGTGCTGAAAAAGGCTCATCTAGAAGCAGTATTTCTGGTTTTACAGCCAGAGCTCTTGCAATGGCAACTCTCTGCTGCTGTCCCCCTGAAAGCTGGTTTGGAAATCTGTGTTCCAGCCCCTGAAGGTTCATCATATTTATTTTTTCACTGACTATTTTATTTTTTTCATCCCGGGACATTTCCTCCAAAGCAAAACTTATATTTTGACTTACAGTCATATTGGGAAACAGGGCATAATTTTGAAATAAGAAACCAACTCTTCTTTTACGGACAGGTATGTTTATTTTTTTTTCGGAATCATATAGTACTTTTTCATTTAATATGATTTTACCGCTTTGAGGTGTTTCCAATCCTGCAATACATTTAAGCGTCATACTTTTACCGGAACCTGATGCCCCAAGCAGTCCTATTATATTATCTTCTGTATCAAACTGAATATTCAAACTGAATCCAGGTAAATTTTTTTTAATGTCAACATAAAGTCCCATTTTACTTTCTCCCAACACCATATATATTTTTTTGCTGATGATCATTCCAGTAATTCATTAAAAAAATCATAACTGTTGAAATCATAACAATAATTATAACCCATATAAGAGCATTTTCCATCTCCCCATTTTCAGCTGCAAAATAAATAGCTATAGGAATAGTCTGGGTTTTACCAGGTATATTTCCTGCTACCATAAGGGTGGCTCCAAATTCTCCAAGACATCTTGCAAAAGAAAGAACAGTTGCTGCACCTATACCCGGCCATGCCAGAGGCAGTGTAACTTTCCAAAATACCTTCCATTCAGATACTCCAAGAGTTCTAGCAGCATTTACAATATTATTATCTATTTGTTCAAAAGCGCCTTTGGTTGTCCTGTACATTAACGGAAATGCCACAATGGTTGCTGCTACAACTGTAGCCGGCCATGAAAAAATCAAAGTTTTTCCAAACCTCAATAGTATTTCACCTATAGGACCATTTCTCCCAAAGATGAGAAGTAAAAAAAAACCAACCACAGTTGGCGGAAGTACAAGAGGAAGTGTAAATACGGTATCTACAACACTTTTCAATTTCCCATTATAATTAGTCATCCAATAGGCAGCGATAATTCCTATAAAAAATGTTATAATGGTAGCTAAAAAGACTGTCTTTATAGAAATCCAAGCTGGTGAAATATCGAAGCCCACAACAAATTCCCCCTCCCTAAAATCAAGCAATTCTCAGACCTGGTAAAGTTTTGCCATAAAAAATACTTTTCTCCACAGACAAAGTCTTAGAAGAACTTATCCATAGGCGCAGCAGTGCTTTCAGCAGTGCTGTGCCATGGGATAAAATTAATCATCAATTATTTTCCTACTTTAAAACCATATTTTTCAAATACAGACTTGGCCTTATCTCCTGATAAGAACTTAAGAAAATCTTTGGCTGCATCTACATTTTTGCTGTTTTTAATCACAGCAGCAGGATAAACTACAGGTTTATGAGAATCTTCCGGTGCCGTAGCTATAATGTTTACCTTCTTTGACACCAGTGCATCGGTTTTATAAACAATACCTGCATCTACATTTTTTGTTTCAACCCAAGTTAAGACTTCTTTTACATCCTTACCGTAAACAGCTTTTGGCTGAACCTTGTCCATTAACTTTAAGTTTGTAAGTATATCCTGAGAATATTGTCCTACAGGAACACTCTTGGGTTCACCAAGTGCTATCTTTTGAGCTTTGTCTGTTGCCAGATCATCAAAGGTTTTAATCTTTGACGAATCCTTAGGTACTATAAGCACTACGTCATTTTGCAGCAAATCTTTCACGGTATCGTTTACAAGCAAATTTTTATTCTTTAACTCATCCATTTGTTTTGTTGCTGCAGACATGAATATATCAGCTGGTGCTCCTTGTTCAATTTGCTGCTGAAGTGTACCTGATGCTCCAAAATTATATGTAATAGTAACATTAGGATGTTCTTTAGTATACAATTGTTTGATTTCATTCATTGAATCTTTCAAACTTGCAGCAGCTGATACAGTTAAGGTAACAGCCTTTTCCTGTTTTGTGGATGAAGCATCTTTTTGATCATTGGAGCTTGTACTGTTTGTGGTTCCACAGCCTGCTGCCAAAGATGTGATAAATAAAGTCAAAATAGTGAATAACATTTTTTTAGATCTTCTCATATAGTGTAATCCTCCCCATTTAATTATATTTTCACAATATAACATGACAGAACATGACATAAAATGTATAATCAAATTCATTCATATTATGTTATATTATGTTATATATTACATATGATTATATAGTGAAAAAAGTAATTAGTCAAGCTGTTTAAAGGATTTGCCATTATAATGTTTAAAGGATTCCGCATTATACTGCATAAATGCCACGGAACTCAGGTTTAAATAATGTGGTGTTCTAAAAAATGTACAACTTTCCATAAAAGTAGTATTATTAATTTATTCATATCCAGCATTGCTAAACTAAAAAATTACTGAATTAAATATTAAGAGGTGAACCTATTGAAAAACAAAATAATTGAAGATTTAAAGAAAATTGTAGGAAATGACTGGGTTATAGATAAACTATCACAGATGGAAAATTATTTAAATGATGAAACCGAATCTTTAATTCGACTTAATCCTCCAAAAGATTGTGTTGTAGTTAAACCAAGTTCCCCGGAAGAAATATCCCATATATTGAAATATGCAAATGAATTTCTCATACCTGTAGTTCCAAGGGGAGGGGGCACTGGAGTATGTGGTGCAGCTGTACCTTTAAAACCCAGTATAATCCTGTCTCTGGAAAGATTGAACAGGATAATTGAACTTGATGAAAAAAACCTGATGATTACAGTAGAGGCGGGAGCCACCTTGTCGGATTTGCTGGAATCATTAAATAAACAGGATAAGTTGTTTTTTCCTATACACCCTGGTGACGAAGGCGCACAAATAGGTGGTATGGTTATGGAAAATGCAGGAGGAACTAAGGCTGTAAAGCATGGGATTATGAGGAACCATGTCAAGTCCCTGGAAGTAGTTCTTCCTACGGGAGAAATTGTCACTCTTGGCGGAAAACTCATAAAAAACAATATGGGTTACGATTTGCTCAACATGATGATTGGAAGTGAAGGAACTCTTGGTGTTATTACAAAAGTCACCTTAAAACTCTATGCCAAAAATGATTATACCGGAACCCTGGTGATTTCATTTAATACAAGAAGAGATGCCTGTGATTCAGTACCTAAAATACTTCAGGAAGGAATTACACCCCTGGCTGTAGAATACATGGACAGATTTATTTCACAAAAAGCTGCGGAACATTTAGGAACAATATGGCCTGCAAATAAAGGTTCTGTGGATTTAATGTTCATGCTTGATGGTAAAACTGAAGATGAACTGTATTCTGGCAGTGAAAAAATTGTAGAAATATGCGAAAAGCATAATGCAGTAGACAGCATTATAGCAGAAACTTCAAAGGAACAAAAAGAACTTTTAGACATAAGAAGCAATGCCTATACTCCTTTTAAAGAATATGTGGCAGACGGACTTGATATGGCCGTTCCCCCTTCATCGGTGCCGGATTTTTTTGATGATATAACATTGCTGGCTGAAAAATACAATACCACCATTCCAGCTGTAGGTCATATAGCAGATGGCAATATACATAATTTCATTATGAGTGATAACGGAACTTTGCCCGTTTATTATGAAAAATTCAAACAGGAAATGTATAAAATTGCATTAAAATACGGCGGAACAATAACAGCAGAACATGGTACAGGAAAAACCAGGAAAAAATATATGCCACTTCAATTTACCCCAAGGGAGATTGAGATTATGAAAGGGATAAAGAGAGCTTTTGATCCAAACGAAATCCTAAATCCAGGTACCATAATAGATTAAAATTGATTTCATATAAATCAAAAATTTATTCAAGGGCCAGCAAGTGCTTATCATCATCCACCTAAAAAACATGTGTGTTGGCAATGCTGGCCTTTTTTACATTCAATTATTATATAATGGTTTTTTCTATATTGTTTCCCTTATAAGTTATCCAGTCACTCCAGCTGCCGCTGTAAAGTCTGGCCTTTATTCCAATTTCATCTAATGTTAGAAAGTTAAAGGTGCCATCTATACCTGAGCCACAATAAACTATTACTTCTTTTTTGCCAGATGCATCCTTAAATCTTTCTTTTAAATAAGCAGTATCTTTAATAGTATTATCCTCATTTAAATTTTCTTTCCAATAATAATTTACTGCTCCAGGTACATGCCCTGCTATTTTATCTATGGGTTCATCTTCCCCTCTATATCTTATAGGCGTCCTTGAATCTATTATCATGCACCTGTCATTATATTTTATATTGTTTACATAGTTAACATCCACTCTCATATGTTCATTTACATTTAATTTAAGAGTACCTTTTTTAATGAATTTTACTATATCCTTAGAAATGTGATTTCCATCCTTTACCCATTTATCTATTCCACCGTCTAAAACATAATTAAACTTGTGACCCATATAATATCTGAGCATCCAGCATAATCTTGCTGCATCCGCAATTTTATAATCATCATAGGCTACAACTACAGTGTTATCATCTATTCCTAAGTTCTCTGCAGTATTTTTAAATTCATCAGGTTCTGGAAGAGGATCTCTTCCTCCATGTTCCCCCGGTGTAGAGGATAATTCAGTACTTAAGTTTACAAAGGCTGCTCCTTCTATATGTGCCTTTTCATAAGCATTTCTCCCATAACTCTTGTCCAATAAATCACCCCTGCAATCTACAATTATTAAATTGTCATCCTTCAAATGTTCTTTAAGCCAGTTAGTAGTAACAAAATTTTTCATTTAATCTCCTCCATACTATATGAATTTATCCTCATAACTTTACTGCAATTATATAATCAGTCAAATTATTTTTTATCTAAATTTTTTTCTATTATCAACTTAATCATTAAAGGTAAGTTCTTTTTCTGGTTTGTACTTAAAAGCTTTACATCAATGGGTTTATCAATAACTAATTTTACTTGTGCAGGTACAAGTTTTTTTCCATTATTATCTTCAAATATTTTATAACTGCCATCAATAGCTACTGGAACTATAGAAACACCAGATTTAATTGCAAGTTTAAAGCTTCCTCTTTTAAACTCAAGCATTTTATGACCTCTGCTTATAGTACCTTCAGGGAATACAACCATGGAATATCCTTTTTTTAAATTATCTATACCTTTATCAATAGCCCTTACTGATTGCCTTATACTTTTTCTGTCCATAAATACACAATGAATTTCTTTCATGCATCCCCTTATAATCGGTATTTTCAATAATTCTTTTTTTGCTATAAATCCTATAGGTTTATGGATATAAGCAAGCATTATAAATGGATCAAAATTTCCCTGATGATTTGAAACAAATAAATAGTTTTTATCTGTTAGATTTTTATTTCCAGTTACATTAACTTCAATGCCGATTTTATCCAAAATATTTTTTGCCCATTTTGATACCAATTTTGATATAAGTTCATCTGCTTCTTTTCTAGTAAAATTTTTGTCAATAGCTTTAAACTTAAATTTTAAATACAATGTATAAATCATATAAAATACAAAGTACAAGTATAAAAATACAGTCCTCATTTTATTTTTTTCTCACCAACCAATATTAATTATATTATATCATTTCCAGCTGTAAAGTAATATCTAAATAAAACTTCTTAGAAAAATAAAGGCAGACTTATTTAACCTCTGCCTTTATTTATAGGTTTTATTCTTCAGGAGATTTTGAGCCGTGTTCCCTGCAGTGCACCCATCCGGCATATTCCGGATCCTTTTTGTCTTTTTTTAATGCTTCTCTTTCATTTAAATATTTTCTAGCATTATATCCATATATTTTCCTGTCAGCTCCTATAGGACAAACTTTTATGCATACTCCGCAGGGATAACAATATGCATTTTTAAGCTTGGCATGATATGATGCACATTTTTTCTTGTCCATGTCTGCTATAAAATTTTCCGTGGTCTTGAATGAAGAGGTTGGACAACATTTTCTGCACATTTCACATTTAATACATAAGTCTTTTTCTAAAACTGGATCTTCTGGAATCACAGCATCTGTTAAAACTGAAACCAGTCTTACCCTTGGTCCAAATTCTTTAGTTATCAAGGTATGATTGTATCCAATGGTTCCAAGTCCTGCATATTTTCCGGCTAATACCTGGGAAAAGGCTGCTGCTGGTTTCTTCACAAGAACGGAAATATCTCCATAACAATCTCTTGGAAAAAAGAATCCTTGATTTCCCAATGTATTCAAGTAATTGGCAATTTTATAAGCAGCTTCATCCAGAATTCTATTAGATGTATTATATAGCTCTGAATAAACAACAGAAGGAGTTGTTTCAAGCATTGGCAAATATATTTGGGCACCCATCACAATAACCGTTTTTATACCTGGCCATATGTTCTGGGGATAATATTCCGGATCAATTTCCTTATACTTTTCCCATCTTTCTACAGGGGCAAATCCCACCATATTCATACCTAATTTTTTTGCCCTGCTTATAATATCAAGTTTCAACTTACAATCTTCTTTTAAAGCATTTGACATATTGGTCACCTCATAAATTATAAATGAATTTACTTCAAAAAGACTAAACTCTTTAAGATACAGCAAACACACCTTGTTACCGTATTTAAAAGTTCAGCCTTTAGTTTTTCTAATCAGCTAATATATAATAATTTCTGTAAACAAAAAATTTCTAATGTACAATATGATATATTGTTTTAATTAATTTGTCAACTATTCGGTCTGGTTAATGAGGTTATGTATATCAGCATTAAAAATAATATCTGCCATTTTCCCATTTCCATTGGCATTTAAATGAAGTCCATCAATGTAATATTTTTCTTTTCCCTCCCCATTATCTTTAATAAAAAAGGAATAAAAATCTATGATTTGTATATTGTAATTTTTACAGAAACCTTTTAATAAACTGTTTAATTCTTTCAATTTATTATTTATATCACAAATGTCCATCAAAAAATTCCACTTTTCTTTTGCCATTTCAATACAAATTGGTATAGGCAATCCGAATATAGGTATTATATTATTTTGCATAAGTTGAAACGCTATGGCAGATAAATTTGCTGCAGTTTGATCTATATTTAAATTCCATACAAAATCATTTACACCTCCCATAATCATACTATGGGTCGGATTATTTAATATAACATCATTATAGGTTCTAGATAGCATACCTGCCGAAGTATCTCCCGGTATACCCTTATTTATAACTTCAACTCCTGATTTTTTTTTCAGAGTAGTTGTCCAAGTTTCACTTCTTTTCACTCCGTATCCATAAGTTACACTATCCCCCAAACAAACTAATTTCATTTTTAACACTCCTCCCTTTACTTATATTTCTCGTACAAATTTCTTTCAAAATTAATGCATTAATTTAATTTTTATATTTTTATGTAAACTCATTGAAGATATATACCATTAAGGATAAAATAATAGCAAGTGAACAATAATATAAATAATTTCGTTGGATTAAATATAAACTATACTGTGGGAAGCGATAAATCTTATGTTAACAAATTTATTTAGAGGAGTACTTATAGGATTAATAACAGGCATGCCCCTGGGACCAATTGGTGCCATGTGTCTCAGAAACACCCTTTCTTTTGGACGCAAATACGGTTTGGCTTCCGGACTTGGATCAGCAGTTACAGATAGTATTTATGCCTCACTGGCTGTTCTCGGTTTTATAATAATAGAAAAGTTTATTGTAGTACATGAATTATATTTTCGCACTATAGGCGGCCTTATATTGATTTTTTTCGGTATTTATCCTTTTATAAGTAAAAAACAAATTAAGACCTTAAACAAAAGCACAGATAAAATTAATATGGAAAGTGTCTCCCCAAATGATAATTTATTATTTAAAGCCTTTGCTTCTACCTTTTTGATGGCATTAGCAAATCCTGCCACCATTTTTTCATTCATGGCCGTATTTACGGGATTACATCTGTCAAATGTGAAAACAAGCCCCACCAACAAATCTTTTTTAATTCTTGGCGTATTTACAGGAAGCATGATATGGTGGTTTTTACTTGTTTCCACAGCTGGAAAATTCAACAGCAAGCTTAATGTTAAAAATACAAAATTCATAAATAATATTTTAAACACAGCAATAATATTCGGGGGAGTACTGGTATTTTTAAGTTCCTTTAATTCCTTCAATATCAGAAAGCCTCCATTTTTACATTCAAAATTATTTAAAATATTTTTTAATATCAGATCTAAAATACCCTTCCATAAATAAAAAAACACATTGAATCCACTGTGTATTATTTTTTAAAAAACTTTAGGTTTAAAACCTTTGCCTCGTACTTCATTTGCATCCATAATTGACATAACTGCATTGGCATCTAAATCATGAATAAATCTCTTGGCCTCTTCCACCTGTCTGGAACTCATTATGGAATATATAATTTTTTTCTGAGTTCCAGTATAAGCCCCTTCCCCATAAAGATAGGTAACTCCTCTGCCAAGCTTTTCAACTATAGCCTTTTCTATACTTTCATTGTCACTGGTTACTATAAACATTATTTTTTCCCTGTCAAATCCTTCAATTGCTCTATCAACTACTACAGAATACATATACATAGATATCAAAGTATAAATTGCAATTGGCAAATTTCCTATAACCATACCTACTGCCACTATTACCGCATTAATTGCAAAGCCCATCTTTCCTATTGAAATCCCATATTTTTTCTTTACTGCCACTGCTATTATATCCGTACCTCCCTGAGAAGCCCTGCATTTAAATACAATTCCTGCTCCAATTCCTGTAAGCATTCCGCTGCATAATGCTGATAGAAGAGGATCCGGCAGATAATAAAGAGTGTTCACTGATCTTGTGAATATCAGGGATAAAGACATGGCTGCCATACCGATAAAACTAAATATTCCAAACTTCCTGTCTACGATTTTAAATCCTATTATAAATATAGGTATGTTTATAGCTATGACAAAATATCCTGAGGGTATGTCTGTTAAATACTGAAATATAATTGCGATACCCGATACTCCGCCGCTTAAAAATTTATGGGGAATGATGAACATATTGACTCCAATAGAATATATGACATTTCCTATTATAATTACCAGTATTTTTAATATACTATTTTTTATATTTTTCATATTACCTCTCCATTTCAAATCTTTATTGCAAATAGATTTTATTATATATGTGTATAATGGTCAATTATGATAACCCATCATTAATTTGTAACATTATCTATATGCAAGTATAATCATGAATTATATAAGTCACTTGTCCCATATCGTTCCCTATCTAATGAATGCTCTTTTATCTTATTGCCAAATATTCAGATAAATATATAAAATTTAGCTGAAATAAAATAATCTTCACATTAAAGGATAAACAGAATAAAATATTATGAGAAGTAAAATCATGAGGAGACTTAAAAATGCTTTATTTTAATTATCCCGATAATTCAAATTATACATTTAATATTGGTGACACCTGCTTAAAGTTCTACAGAAATGATGAGAGTTCAGATTCCGTAAAATTAAATGAGCAAAAATTATCACCTGCTAATTTTAGTATTAACTATCCTGTAATATCAAATGAAAAAGACACAGAACCTCTTACAAAAATTAATAATATTATTGCAGATGAAGTAAGCAAACTTTTTAGAAGTCAGGTTCTGCTGCCCGAAATTGTAGATTTCCACGATGTACTGGGGAATTATGAGATAATGTTAAACCAGAAAAATATTCTCAGCATACTTTTTAATATGGGTATTTATATAAATCATGCTGCTCATGGATATACAAAATATTCTTCTATAACAGTGAACACTGAGACAGGCCAGGTATATGAGTTCAGCGATCTATTCAATTCTAAAGTATATTATACTAAAATACTGAATGAACTGGCCCAGCAATATATTGAAGAAAATAATATTGATTTAATCGATGAATATAAGGGAATAACAGAGGATCAACAGTATTACCTGACTCCGGATAGTCTGGTGCTGTATTATCAGATTTATGAGTATACCCCTTATGTATATGGCCTTTTTAAGATAGAAATTCCATACAATAAAATAAGTAATATTATTAACCCGGCAGGTCCCATCGCCAGGCTTAATAGATAGAGCAACAAATTTTATTTTGAAAAGGCAATGTCAATAGTACCTGACACCTTTTCTATTATTTTGCCAATTTATACTAATCTAATAATAATATCCTCTTTCAGTTCTTTTTCTAATTTTCTCCCTATTTCATTCAGAGTATTTCTTATATCCTCTTTGGATTCTAAAATTTTTACTCCTTGAAATATATCGGCAGCACTTATATTAACCGTCTTTTTTAAATTACATTCAGGTGTCTTATCCCTGCCTGCTGTATGCTTTTGTCTAATTGTTAACGACTTCCCGCTGACAGCTTCAAAACATCTGAGTTTTAATCTGTCACTTTCTTCCTTCATGGCAATAACCTCATAGAAATTACTTGAACTATCAAGTCTTGTCATTAAATCATCAAAAGAATTTTTAAATCTCCCATAAAACTGCTCTTTAAAATCATATTTGTTCAGTTCGTTCAATACCTCTTTACGATCCTTTTCTATTACAGTCCTGACAGGTTTACATTCACTTTCCAAAAGTTCCTTAAATATCAATGAGAACTTATCTATTAAATCCGGCAGCTCATGAATTTTGGAATAGGGTCTCTGGCTTTTTATTATTTTTTCAATTTGCTCTATTAAACCAGCAGATCTTTTATTCAGCAAATAAATTTTATTTTTTTTATACATATCTATAACATTCACTGCTTTATCAAAAAAGTCCTTCTGATTTTCAAAAAATTTCTTTATATCCACAGAATCTTCTTCATAATCCAATAGATCATCTTTTAAATCTTCAAGTTTTTCATAAAATTCTACCGAATCATTTATACCTTTAATTTTTTCAAGTATTTTCTTTCCTGAAAGCAGGATATTTTCTCCCGGATATTCAAACTGCTTATAATATGTTAAAAGTTCATTTATCTTTGCCACTTCATTCCATGATAAATCCTTGAATTTTATCATTAGACAATCTTCATCACCTGAAAAATCCGTAATTTCAAAAAGCTCCTTGAGTAAATTTCTTGCAGTTTTAATCTGATTTACAGGAATTTTCCTTCTTTTTTCCAAAAATAGTTTATCCTCGTAATCCTCCCTTGTGATATATTTTATCACTTCCCTGTCAGAAATATCTATATATTCACTGTTTAATTTCAATCTTATTTCCTTCATCTTAAATAGTTTTGCCACTGTTCCCTCTATATCAAGCCGATTCCATCCAAAAGGCGCTTTTGAATATACACTGTTCATTGTTTCCATTTTAATTGGTACATGACGGACTGTGTTCCTTTCAATATAATTATTAATCTCCTGAACTGCCAATTTATTTTCATCATTTTCTATATTTGACATAAGCATGCCGCTTTCAGTAAATATGGCATTTATATCTTCGAAAGAATCCATGTATTTATTTATATAGTTTAATTTGTCATATATACTGTCTACCAGTATTTTTAATCCGCTGTTGATTCTGTCTTCAGGACGTTTCTCTTTAATATCCAGCTTCTGAGAATATACGTACATATCAGCATTTTCAAGTGCATCATAGAGTAATATTCTCACTCTATCCCTGCGTTCTATAACCTCCTTGCTTTTTTTTATGTTTATTTCTTCTGCCCTGTCAGTAGATACTGTACTGCATTTTTGCAGTAAATATGCCTGAATTTTTAATATTTCTTCCATCTCCTCTATAAAATCTGTGTTTCCCGGCAGTTTTATTATAAGGTTGTTCTCCTGAAAGGACATTAACTTTAATTTCTGAACTGTAAGCTCTGCACTATGGTGAAAATATGGAGTTATTACCCTGATACCCATTTCACTATTTTGATTACCTCTGAATATCCTTCCGTCTACCATAGAATTAAAGTTAAAAATATATCTTGCAGAGTATCTGTATTTTTTATTCCTATATATTTCTTCAAATATTATCTGGGAAACTTTCTGTATGATTTTTTCCGGATCAATATTTATACTTCTGATTTTCTTATTGGCAGTTTGTTCTTCATAGGTTAAAAATATATACTCTTCCCCATTTTTCTCCACCATTGCTTCTTTTATCAGTGTTTTTAAAGAACTATCTACTTTATTTCTTAAATCTATTTTATCCTGATCTATGGATTCAATCATAAGAGTTGCAATATTTTCAATAGTTGATGGAATTTTTTTAAGGTATTTTATCATAAACAGCACCTTTAAAATTTCTAAATCAAAAGATTTTAATTTTTGATTACCTTCAGCATAAATCATTATATTGCTTACATCAAAACCCCGGATGTCATCCAATGTATGGTAAAAGGCTGAAAATGGTATAAGTGTCCCTATTTCATTGTCCTTATAAGCAATTCCTGCTTTTTGAAAGCAGGAAAGCATGGAACGTTCTCCTTCTGCCAGATGCTTTCCTGAAACTCCATTAATGCCAAGAGATACAAATACCTGCTGAAGCAGATTGAACTGGTAAGGCACAAAAGGGTATACTTCAATAAAATCTTCATAATCCCTATAGGGGGTTTCCCCAGGTGTATCTTCGGAAAAGGTTATAAGGTTTTTGAGTATTGAATTCTTTTTATTATATAAAAGCTTCAACGCATCATAAGCTCTGCTGTTTTTTTTCAAAATCCTCTTTTTAATCACTTCACTTACATTGGAACTTGAAAGTGATAATCTTGTATCAAATCTTCCCTGTATTTTAGAAAAATCATTTCCACTGGCTTTTGTAACTGTATCTATATCCTGCTGGCTTGTCACTATAACCCAGGCTTTTCCTCCGCATTCTGCTGCAAGATCTTCTACTACAGTTTGAAGATTCAACAAGAGCCTGTCATTATCGCCTATATACTGTCCTATCTCATCTACCAAAAACACCAGATGATAATTTTCGCCCTTGCCTTCTATATATTTCTTCACCCTTCGGGCAAATTTTTCTACACTTAACGAATAATTTTTTTCTCCTCTGTGGAACCAATTTCTGGCAGATTCGCAGCTCATTTTTGTAGATTTTGATAGTGCTTCAATTAAAGAATCTTCCTCATAATAAAAATCTTCCCTGACATCGTCCCATTCTCTTCCTGCTGCTTCCCTAAAGGCACTTTTGAATTCATGGTAAGTCCCATCTATTTCCATCTGTCTTTCAAGATCAGCCAACCAGGGTATAGAACCACAGAATCCCTGCATATCGTTAAATGCTCTCATAAATACTTTCACTATGACATCCTTATTTACCTTAAAATCCAGATCACTTTTGGATTCTATATTAAAAAGAATTACCTCCGTCAAAGTATCTCCTGCCAGCTTAATGTCCTCCATAACTTGGGGATCTTCAATTTTATCATTAAAGTATTCCACTGCTTTCCTGTTCCCCACTGTTTTATTCTCAAGAAGATATGCCAATATTTTTAAGAAGTGAGATTTACCACTGCCAAAAAATCCTGATATCCATACTCCAATTTTATCAGTATTTCCTGTTATACTATTTTTATATGCATTAAAAAAATGGCTGAAATGTTTTGAAAGTTCCCTTGTAACTACATATTCATCCAGTTCCTCATTGGCATTTTCTTTATAATCCCCTCCTATTTTAATAACACCTTTTATGTTCCTGTCAATATTTTTGTAGAATATATCTTTAATTTTCATAATATAAAATGTGCCCCCTGCTATCTTTTAAAAAGTGCAACTTTCTTATAATGATTATCATACTTTATACATTGAAAAAGCACTAGCTTATTTTTATTATTATATCATAAAAATTTAATGAGAAATTGAGATGACTATCATATATTATCAGTATAAGATTCAAATGCAGAAGGAGGTATACTAAATGAGAAGTATCAAAAAGATATCCGGCAGAGAATTAAGAAAAATGCTGGAAGACCAGTTTCCTCCACTTTTAATCGACGTTAGAACTCATAGGGAATTTCATAAAGGACATATCTCCAACAGTAAAAATATTCCTATTGAACATTTTAAAGACGCTATAAAAAAGATGCAGTTAGATCTAAATTCTATTATTGTAGTATACTGCAAATGCGGTATAAAATCTGCCAAGGCTTCCAATATATTAAGAAAACTGGGTTTTAAAAAAATTTATGATCTAGGTGGAATTGACAATTGGCATCATAGGCTTAAGCATTAATTTCATAAAAGACAGAGGAATTAGGTTATTTTATGCTATAACAATATATAACAATATATCTCAACCTAATTCCTCCTGTTTGTCTTACTTATATGAATTTTTAATACTATTGCACTGTTATTAAGTCTTTCGGATAATGATTCAGCACTTCACATCCATCTTCAGCAGCAATTACTAAATCTTCTATTCGCACTCCAACTTCTCCCGGTATATAAATGCCTGGTTCAATAGAAAAAATTTGTCCTGGCTGAACTACATCAGTATTCACTGAAGAAACATCGCCAAAATCATGATCATCTATTCCTATAGAATGTCCCAGCCTATGAGTAAAGTATTTTCCATAACCTTTTTCCGTAATATAATCTCTTGCTGCAGCATCTATATCACAAAACCTTACTCCTGCTTTAGCTTTTTCTATTCCCCTTTTATTTGCTTCAAGGACTACATTGTAAACCTCTTTGCTGTGCTCTGGTACATATTTATAGAAAACAGTCCTTGTCATATCCGAACAATAGGAGTCTTTTTTACAGCCAATATCAATAACTACACTGTCCCCTTCTTTCACAGTTGAGCCATCCATTACATGATGTGGATTTGCTGCATTGACACCATAACCTACAATTGGATCAAAAGAATGGCCTTCAGCTCCCAGTTCCTCCCATATATCAGAAAGTATCTTTCCCATTTTCTTTTCCGAATATTTTTTTGGAATAAGCTTAATCATTTTGCCTACAGCAATATCATTTAACTTAGAAGCATTTCTCATCAATTCTTTTTCTCTTTCATCCTTGCACATTCTCACCTTGTCAATAATTCCTGAGGCATTTACAAATGTACTTCCACCTTTTAATTCCATCAATCTAAGCAGAAAATGTGACGGCCAGTTCTTGTCAATACCCATAGGCTTATCTTTTTCAACGTATTCTGCAAGAATTTCCACAGGATTCTGCACATCATTATACCATACAGTCTCTATTCCTATACCTTCACTCATAGGAAATAACTCATTGATAAATAATTTGTCATGTCCACTTAATGTTATATAAAGTGCCAGCATTCTCTCACCAGGTAAAATCCACTTTCCGGTAAGATAAAATATAGCAGATGGATCTGAAATTATCATTTGGGGTAACTTTTCTTTTTCCATAAGTCTTAAAACTTTTTCAAGTCTTTCTTGTATCATTATAGATCATCTCCTAATATAAATTATTATTTTAATTTCCTATGTTTTGTAAAAATAATAAACTAATAATCAGAAAATTATAATAGTTTCTTTACAATTACAATATTATCATATTTTTTTTGGCATGTACACATTTTTTTAATAATACAGTAACTATTTTTGATTACACAGTAATTACTTTTGATTATAACTCTTTTAAAATCTTTGGTATTATTTAAGACATATTTTATTGAATATATCTTTTTATTATGATATCATGTTAGAATGAAAACTTATATAAAAATTCTAAATTCAAGATTATGGAGGGAAATAATGATTGGTAAAATAGCTGAAAAAATCCACAATTTAAGAAAGGGAAATAATCTTACTTTAAAAGACTTAAGCCAGAAAACCGGTCTTTCAGTTAGTTTTTTATCTCAAATAGAAAATGGCTCTTCTTCGCTTGCAATTACTTCCCTAAAAAAAATTTCAGATGCCTTGAATGTTAACATAAGCTATTTTTTTAAAGCTCCTGAAACTCATAATTTTTTAGTTAAGATAGATGAAGAAAAAACATTTAAAATGGAAGGTTCCAATTCAGAATTTATAAGAATAAGCGGTGATTTTCCATCAAGAAGCATGGAGTCAATGCTGGTGATAATACCTCCTGAGCAGATGCACGGAAGCAAATTCAATCATCCCGGTGAGGAATTTGTATATGTATTGGAAGGCGGTCTCATTGTTACTTTGGATGGAACCGAATATTTTGTTGAAGCCAAAAATTGTATACAATATCCTTCCACCATTGTACATTCATGGAGAAATCCCATGAAGCAGGACACAAAATTGATTTGTGTAATAACCCCATTGATTTTTTAGGCTGTGGGAGTCAAATTTGTGAATTGTATTAAAGTAATCATTCATTATGGTTCTCTCTTTTAATAGGATTCATGAATAGATAAAAATACAAGCTTTATTCATCAACAAGTCTGTATCCCACTCCTACCTCTGTGTATATATATTCAGGTCGTGTAGGGTCTTTTTCCAGCTTTCTTCTCAAGTTTGCCATGAACACTCTGAGAGACTGGGTTTCATTTCCCAAAACAGATCCCCAAATTTCATTTATAATAAAATTATGAGTTAGTACTTTTCCCGGGTACCTGCATAAAAGTTCCATTATTTTATATTCCGTAGGAGTCAAATGTATATTTTCCCCGGCTATAACCACTTTTCTTTTTTCAAAATCAATAACCAGATCTTTAACTCTGAATTCTTTTATCTCTTTTTTCTGAACACTGTTCATGCCGTTGTGCCTTAAGGATACACGGATTCTGGCAAGCAGCTCTCCTATTCCGAAAGGTTTTGTCAGATAGTCATCCGCTCCTCTATCCAGCGCTTCAACCTTCTGTCTTTCATTTTCTCTGGCAGAAACAATTATAATGGGAACTTTGGACCATTCTCTTATTCTGGATATGACCTGGACTCCATCGATATCCGGAAGTCCCAGATCAAGTATTATAAGATCCGGATTATTTGACATGGCAAGAGCCACGGCTTCATTTCCCATGTCCGTTTCAATGTACTTGTAATTTTGAGCCGACAGTGCAGCAGTTATAAACCTTCTTATAATTTTGTCATCTTCAACTACCAGAATATATGGTTTGCTATCCAACTGTCATTCCCCTTTCTTTAATCTATTATCTTTTTGCCGGGAATATTAAATCTAAAAACAGCGCCTCCATTTTTTTTATTAAAAGCCGCAATTTTTCCGCCGTGAATTTCCACAATGGATTTACATATGGCAAGCCCCAATCCAACTCCCCTTCTGGAATCGGATATTTTACTTCCATCGGTAAAAAACCTGTCAAATATATGAGGCAGTATTTTATCATCTATGCCTGAACCATTATCAATAACTTCAAAAAACACATCATTGTCTTTTCCATAGGCTTTTACCTGTATGAGAGATCCCCTTGGAGAAAATTTTGAAGCATTGTCTATCAAATTTATAAGCACCTGTTCAATAAGTTTTCCATCCATAGGAACCATTATCATTTCACCGGGAAGGCTTATTTTTATCTCATGATCCTTGAAATACTTGGAACTTCTCTGTGCTGCTTCCGTCAGCACTTCTTCCACCAGTTCCATATTTTTATCGATTTTCACACTTCCATCATCAAATCTGGTCATACTGAGCAGATTTTCCACCAGCCTTATAAGCCATTCAGTATCGTCATAAACACCCTTTAAAAGATTCTGCCTGACTTCTTCAGATATGGACTTGCCATCCTCCAAAATTGTACTCACAGCACCTTTAATTCCCGCCAGGGGACTTCTCAAATCATGTGAAATAGACCTTAAAAGACTGCTTCTCAGCCTTTCCCTGTCAATAGCCACCTTTGAGGCCTCCTGCTGACTTACGAGAACCTCCCTGTCCAGTGCAACAGCCATCTGGCTTGTAACAGTTTCCAGTATGAATTTCTGATCCGGCTCCAGAAAGCCTTCAGAACAGGATACACCTATAACTCCCAATATCTTCATACCAATTTTTATAGGTATGTAATATCCCTGTGCTCCATAGAAGGTATCCGTCCCTGCTCCTGATTCCTTTCCCTTTAAAAAGCTCCAATAAGCTGCAGCATTTTCATTTTTGTCTGAAAAGGAAATTGGGGATTTTCCTTCATGCTCATTGTAAACAAAAGGGGTGGACAGTTTTCCGTCTTGTGACAGATAGCATACAACAGTTCTGCCAATAAGTCTGGAAATATATTTTATACCTATGGATACCACATCAGAATTTCCAACTGCACTGAGCAGCCTGCTGCTTATTCTATAGAGAGTCTGTGTTCTTTTCTCCCTGATATCTGAATCAGAAGCATTTTTTTGAATCCTATTGGTAAGATTTCCAATTATAAATGCCACGACAAGCATAATGGCAAAAGTAATCAAATAGTTTTTATCATAAAATTGAAATGAATACTTCGGTTCAATAAAGAGATAATTAAACAGTGCCACCCCTATTATTGAAGACATTATTCCCATAAAATATCCTTTGGTTCTGATATACACAATTATAACACCCAAAATTAAAATCATAAATACATTTGATTCAGAAAATCCAATATATTCACAAAACAGGGCAATAAAAGTCGTAATTAATGTAATTACAGCAGCCTCCAAAATATCCCTCACAGACAGAGCAAAATCAAAGTTCAATTTTGTAAAAAATCTTTTCTTTTTTTCCTCATATAATGAATTAGGTATAACATAAACATCAATATAGGAATTGGAATCCATAAGTTTGTCAACCACATCCTTGGCATAAAAGTGAAACAATCTACTGGTCTTTTTGTTGTTCTTTCCTATTATGATTTTTGTTATATTCCTGAATTTAGCATATTCTATTATCTGATCGGATATATCATCTCCATATACCGTAGCTATTTCCCCACCCAATTGTTCTGTCAAATTGAAATAGTAATTCAGTCTTTTTACATCACCCTTTTCATTTTCGTGATTTTTGGTGGTTTTTACATAAAGCACTACCCACTTCGAGTGATAGACTTCAGCCATTCTGGCCGCAGTACGTATTACCCTTGCAGAGGAAGGAGAAGAGCTTATGCATGCCATTATTTGATCCGAGGTAGGCACTACGGTAATCTGTCCCCTGGAAAGTCTGTCAACTTCCACTTCATAATTTACCCTGTCTGCGGTCTTCCTAAGTGCTATTTCCCTCAGGGCATACAGATTATTTTTAGTGAAGAAGTGGACAAAAGCCCTTCTTACCTGTTTCCTGCTGTATATCTTCCCATCGCTGAACCGCTTTAGGAGCTCATCCGGTTCTATGTCTATTATTTCCACTTTGTCTGCATCTTCAAACACCTTGTCGGGAATAGTCTCCCTCACAGTCATGTGAGTTATGCTTTCCACTATATCATTCAGGCTTTCAATATGCTGCACATTAAGGGTGGTGTATACATCAATTCCCACATCCAGGAGCTCATATATATCCTGCCATCTTTTTCTGTTTCTTTTGCCTTTTGCGTTGGTATGTGCCAATTCATCCACAAGTATTATATCAGGCTTTCTCAAAAGGGCTTTATCCAAATCAAATTCCTTTAGAATCATACCTCTGCAATTGATCACCCTTGGAGCTATACTTTCAATCCCTTTGGTCAGTTCCATGGTATCTTTCCTTCCGTAAGGCTCTATATACCCTATTACCACATCTTTTTTAAGCTGCTTTACTTCCCGGGCCTCCCTGAGCATGGAATAAGTCTTTCCCACTCCTGCCGCATATCCAAAAAATATTTTCAACTTTCCCCGCTTGTTTTCGCTTTCATCTTTTTTAATTTCCTTTAAAAGATAGTCAGGATCCGGATCTCTATACTGGTTCATAAAAAAACAACTCCTATTATCTGAAAATTAACTTACACCCGTAATTATACCAATTCATACCAATTGAAAATCCTATTATTCCAATGATGATGGAACTCAATATATACATGAATGCATTCAGTTTTTCATTATCTTTAAATAGATTAAATCCTTCATACATAAATGTAGAAAAGGTTGTATATGCTCCTAAAAAACCATCTCCAAGAAATGAATATATGTTTGTGTCAATTTGAGCTGAAGTCAAAGCTCCAAGCATAATGGCTCCTGTTATATTTATTATAAAAGTTCCAATAGGGAATCTACTATTAGAATGTGTTAATATAGCTTTTCCAATACCATATCTTGCAATACTTCCCAATATACCGCCAGTACCAACTAGTAAATAATTCATGTTATTTCCTCCTGTGATTTAAACTACTTTATCTATATCTTGAACATCTTCATCGTAATCCGGCCTGTGGTGATTCTTTGTTATATTTAAATTTAATTTATTTCCAGCCATTATACCTAAGTACACTGCTGCAAGTCCTAAAATTGCTGACATAATCATATAAGATGCTGCCGCATAATAGTATTTTCCGGTAATTAAGTTTACCGTTTCTTTACATAATGTAGAAAAGGTCGTATACGCCCCTACAAATCCTGCTGAAATTCCAAGTTGTATATTCTCATCAATTTTTAACTTCTTAACTGCAACTGTAAGTACAAAAGCTAATATAAAACTCCCAGTAACATTTATGAATAATGTATCCAATGGTATGATAGTTGTTTGATTGAATATATGAATGTTTTTTATAAAGCTCCTTGTTATGGCACCTAAAAATCCACCAATGCCAATAAAAATAAATTTCCTCATTTGTTAGTTTCCCCTTCATTTTTAATATAATCTTTTGTAAAACACTTGATCTATTTTAGGCAAAGTTTATCATAGCCTTATAACCAATACCTGACAATGAGCACTTATTGTGACAGATACAGCTACACTTCCCAGCAAAAACTTTGATATTTTATTTCTGCCTCTATGCCCTATAATTATTAAGTCTGAATTCACACTATCGGCACAGGCTACTACTATATTTTTATATATTTATTTAACCTCCTCATTATCTGTTTCTTGATCTTTTATATCTTTATTGCTTAAGAGACATTGCTTCCGGCTTTCAAAAAATAAAAATGTATAAACAAGCTAAAAATTATTGCCGTGAGCTTATCATTCAGATATTTCTGTTTCTTAAAAAATGGAGAAAGTGCCAAACCTATTATATATGCGTGCAGTACCGCTTCTACATTAGCCAACGTAAGAATTATACTCCCTGCGCCTGCGAGAAAATCGATCCACTGATTCGTAGTTAAATTCATAAGATTACCTGCTGCAATACCCACCAATATCTCAACTAGAGATATTGAAATGCCAGAGTAATATGCTATGATACCTGTGATTATAGAGAGTACAATCCACTTTGAAAATAGAAGCCATATCTTTCTAATCCTCCTATAAATTTATTATTTATAAATTGCAGGAGTCATTAACATAAATATACATTTAAGACGAACCCCATCGTCCTCATTTAAAAATAGGCATAAAAAAACTTCTACTGACAATAGCAGAAGTCATTAATCACAAAGGATACTTAAAGGCAAACTTCATTACCTAAATCTTAAATTACTTTATTATATTATCATAAATTAAGATATATATCAATATATAATAGTAAAAAAATACAGAACAGCGTTCAGATTGTCTTGATACTTCCGATAATGCCATTCTTTCAATCACCCTTCCAATTAGACCTGAGATCGGCAGGAGCAATGTCTCCAAGCTGTACGACCACCATATCATTCTTGCATAAATTATCTTCATCAATATCAACCAGTTTTCCACTTTTAATAATCGTTACAGAATTATCCTTCAAAACATCACCCCTAAACTATTTAAAGCAATCTTTATCCCTGAATAAAAATTTTAATTTGCTTATGAATGTCGCTCAGTTCCTAAAATACCTGTTACTCTGTAATACCATATTTTCAAGGCGTCCAAGATCAACATGGCAAAAAGCGTGATGATGAACAACATCATGATAGATAAGAAGGAAACCGATGCCGTCACCCAGCCGAAGACAGCCATTAATGTGGCAAATACAATATTGATACCAACCATCCCAAGAACCCACTTACTTGGTGCAAAGGACCAGAATGGATCCCGGGTTCGCGTCATCATAATGGTTTCCATTGCCGAATAAATCAGGTATAGGAACATTAAAGAACTGATCTGTGCTGCACTTAAATTTTGAAATTTGAAGTAGAACCAGAGAATTCCCAGGCCAAGAGCCAGCCACCCTATGGTAAAAATAGCGGATATCTTTGCCAACTGAGGCATATTCCATGTTTCGGGAACTGTGGTTGGCCAGGCTTTGTCGGTTCCCAAGGTTAGGGTAACCATATCGTTCATCACAACAATGAATACAATCAGGCTCAACGAAACCGGGAAAAATCCGGTAAAGATAAATCCAAAGGTCAGAAGTGCAGCCAACTCAGCCGTACGGGCCAGCTTTGTAATAGTCCAGGTCATCATTCGCCTGTAAACACGATGCCCCCCATCAATTACTCTGGCGATATCAGACAAATGTGGTTCGGTTAAAACGACTTTGGCCGATGATTTTGCCACATCTGTGGCGGTACTTACCGCAATGCCCACGTCTGCTTGTTTCAGAGCTGGAGCATCGTTAATTCCATCTCCGGTCATTCCGACAACCATTCCTAATTTCTGTATGGCCTGAAGGATCTTGTACTTATCTTCCGGATATACATTGGCAAATCCATCGAAATCCAAGGGATTGGATAAGGCATCCTCTAATGTCCCAATTCGGCTGCCAATTCCCACCTGCTCGGCAACCGCTCTGGCGGTGCCGCTGGTGTCACCCGTTATCACGATGATGCGAATACCTAAGCTTTTGATTTTTGCAATCGATTCTTTAGCATCATCCCGCAGTGAATCAGCCAGGGCAATAAGACCCCGGCAGACCAGTTTTCCACTCTCCCCAGAAGCAACTGCCACAACCCTGGAACCTTTCGAACTCAACAATTTAACCTGTTCCATAAACTGATCCGGCACTGTCGCAATTTCAGTAATGACTGCAGGTGAACCAAGAACCACATCCACTTGGCTTTCATTCTCGTTAATCTGAGCCCTGGATATTTTGTGAACTGGATCGAATGCAATAAAGGACGTCCTTTCCGGAACAGATAAGTTTTGTATTTTTAAAGCTCCGAGTATTGCGGTGCTGATGGAGTCATTGGAGGTGTCATCGCTTGCGGCAGCCGCCAGCTTTAACAATTCGGTATTTCCCATCTGTCCAAACGAAATCAGCCTAGCAATTTCAGGACGATTGTTTGTCAATGTCCCTGTTTTGTCCACGAGTAGGACGTTCATACTTGCAGCTTCCTGAATTCCAGTCAATCCTGTTATCAATACATGGTCTTTAGCCAAATTCTGCGCTTCCAGTGAATTTGCTACAGTAAAGCTGGCAGGCATTGAAATGGGAATAGTGGCAATAAACAAAATCACCAGAAACGGCAGCAGCTCTTGCCAAGAAGTTCCATGAATGAATGCAGTGACTGCAAGGATAACAGCAAGAACAATATCCAAATATGCGAGATAACGAACAATGTTGAACAGCAATACCTGAAGCCGCCCCGGAGCTCCAGCTGTTCGAACCAGTTCTGCAGTTTTACCATAGGAACTCTTCGTTCCAATTGCAGTTACGCTTGCAATTGCCTCACCATGGCTGATGGTAGAAGCAGAAAAAATCGTTTCTCCAGCCTGTTTGGTGACATCAATGGATTCTCCTGTCAGTGCAGACTCATCAATGCTTACAGTACCGCTGATGATTTCCATATCCGCCGGTACAATATCCCCAATTCTGACGTGTACAATATCTCCAGGGGCAATCTCCCGAGACAGCAGCATCTGCCATGTTCCATTTCTCAAGGTTCGGACACCGATTTGCAGTTGCTTGTGCAGATAACCGACAGCATTCTTTGCACGTTTCTCTTGAACTTCTCCAGTAACCGCTGAAAAAACAAGTAACAGAAGAACAACTGCTGCCTGAATACCTTTGCCCAGAACTAGTTCAAATATCATGGCTGCCTGGAGCAGCCATGGAATAGGTCCCCACATCCGCCTAAGTGTTCCCATGACCGGTCCTACTCGTTTTTCCGGAATTTCATTATAGCCGTATTGTTTTCGCTTTGCTTGAACATCGGAATTACTTAATCCACTTCCCTTATATGAATTTTCGATACCAGCCGTATCTTTACTTCGAGCCATTAAAATTTCCTCCTTTTATTTTAGATTACCATTTCTCACAAATCATTAAATATGACAATTGATTCTTCTATTGTAAAAGATCCAATCAAGGTATGAGCTTATTTCTTTTTAAGATAGAAACAATAAAGGGTATGAAGATCATCTGGATTATAATATTGACAGAAGTGTATGTGCCGAATGTTTCCCAGCAAAACTCTCTTTTCTTTTTAATACCCTCGGTTGCAATATTATAAAACTCTCTCACAACATCAGAGTTTTTTATGCAGTAGTTATTCAGATCTAAAAAGATATTTGGATACAATTCTGCTACCAAATTCAACACACCTGCTCCAATATGCTCGGCATAGGGTTTATCAGAAATACTCTGAGTGTAACATTTTGTGTCATCACAGCTGAATCTCTGAAAAGCTTGTTCAACTTTTGGAGTTAGAGTCAATTCATCATCATATTCATCTGGTTTTGTAAGATACTCACTTATTTTTTGCATTTCAGCTGCGATGTCATAAATATATCCCGAAAATGCCTTTATTTTCTTAAACAATGCTTCACATTCAAGGTCTTGCATAACTTCCTGGCGGTAATATATTGTATCTTCATTATGCAGAGGTTGAAGGAAAAACGGTTTTAAATTGTATTTCTGCATTCCAGATATGATTGTATCTATAATTTGCTCAATATTCAGATCTTTAAAATATGAGGGAACTTCCTGAGATCCTCTATTAATAGCTGCATCATTTTTCTGAAATAAAATACTTGTGAAGGTCATTTTGCAGCTCCACCTTTCAAAAAGAATATAAAAAAGCTGATAGCTCCTTTTTATAGAAGTCATCAGCTTTTTAGCGTTTAGGCTCTTGCCTGGGAAAACTTCATTTCCCTTATTTAGCTTTCATTATAAATGATACCGTCCAAAATTTCAATATCAATATCTGTTAGCTTATTCTCTGAGAGTAGCCGTAATTCTTTTTGGGTTCAGCAGCAGCATTAACGCATCCTCGCTGCTTTTTACAATAATGTCAGCCTTTAATAGCGCTTTGGCAGAACAGCCTTCCTCACCGATTATAAGGATAGACAGGGCACAAATTTCAAACATCCCAATATCATTTTTCCCATTGCCTATACATATTGTATCCTCAGCACCAAGCAGCTGTACAAATTCTTTCTTTTTCACACTACCACTGCTGCCTTTTAAGACTTGAACTTTGGCACCGATGTCTTTGCATTCATTCTGCACTGAGCCATATGTATCCGATGATAAAATATAAATATCCAAAAATCTTTCGATTTCAACCAGTATTTTTTTCACAGGTGATTTTAATTTGCCGTCTGTGGCAAGAGTCCCATTAAAATCAAAAACAACGTTTTTAACAGAGAACTCATTTTGTCCCGGTATTGTTATTCTCAGCATATTTCATACTCCTCCCCCTTAATAAAACCATTTTACAAAATCATTACAACTTCAACTAAAATTATAAGAATAAATATTTATTTAATCAACTGCTTAATCGCAGAAATATTATGACTATATGTTACATTAAAGTCAAGAGTCTTTAATAACATATGAAAAACTAAACCTTTCAAGAAATTTATTATTATGCTATAATAACATAAAAAGTATATTGTAGGTGATGAAGTTCACCTTTAAATGTCTCTTTTGAGATTAATGACTTCTATTATGTTTATCATAAATAGAAGTCATTTTTTTGTTTTAGAATTCCATCTTTTAATAAAATAAAAACTTCTTAAATATAGAATATTAAGTATATCAACCAAAATTTCTGAAAAATCTATAACATCAAGTGATAGTATAGTAACTTTGAGGGGGAAAAATATGAGTAAAAATATTAAAAATATAACTGCAAGAGAGATCTTTGATTCAAGGGGAAATCCAACAATTGAAGTAGATGTTCTGTTAGATGATGAAAGCTTGGGTAGGGCAGGCGTTCCATCTGGTGCCTCAACAGGAGATAAAGAGGCCGTTGAAAAAGCAGGTTATATACCGGGAAAAAATATTTCAATTGCTTTAGATCCAGCTGCCAGTGAATTTTATAAAGATGAAAAATACAATTTTGAAAATAAAAAATTAACTTCTGAACAGATGATCCAGTACTATGAAAAGTTAATAGATAGTTACCCTATTATATCAATAGAAGATGGACTTTCTGAACATGATTGGAGTGGCTGGCAGGATTTAACTGAGAATTTAGGTAGCAGGATTCAATTAATAGGAGATGATATTTTCGTTACAAATCCATCTATTTTACAAGAAGGTATTAAAAAACATATCGCAAATTCAGTTTTAATTAAATTAAATCAGATTGGAACTGTGACAGAAACTATAGAAACCATGAAAATAGCACGTAAAGCTGGATATACAACTATGATTTCCCATAGATCTGGAGAAACGGAAGATACGTTTATTGCAGATTTTGCAGTAGGATTGAGTGCAGGTCAGATTAAAACCGGTGCAATAGCAAGAACAGAACGAGTGTCCAAATACAATCAATTTTTAAGAATCGAACAGGAATTAGGTGAAGATTCTATTATGACACAATTTACTTTGAAAAATTAGTATAGCAGCATTGAGAATACTCCTATATAATTGTTTGGTAAATAGTTGAAAATATCAAGGGTATCGTCAATCCTTTCGTTCCGCTACCCTCTACTTGTTTCTTGAAAGCAGCTATATCACCATTCATTTGTTCCATCCTTTCCTTCTGAGGTTTTCGGATTTTAATAACTATCATTCCAGCGCCTTACAGAATTTCAACATACCCATCTGTTCCGTTTATCCGTATTCTTTGTCCATCTTGAATACGCCTAGTGGCATTTTCCACACCCACAACCGCAGGCAGGCCGTATTCTCTGGCAATTACAGAACCGTGGGTCATCATACCGCCTACTTCCGTCACTAAACCTTTTATGGATACAAACATGGGTGTCCAGCTGGGGTCAGTAAATGCAGTGACCAAAATATCGCCTTCCTCTATGTGGGCCTCCTCCATTTTCAGAACGACCCGTGCCCGGCCTTCAATGATTCCGGATGAAGCAGGTATACCAGCTAAAGCACCTTCAGGGATATTGTCATTATCGTATTCGCCGAATATAACCTCGCCCTCGGAAGTCATTATCCTCGGCGGTGTCAGTTTTTCATAAACCTTGTATTCCTCTTTTCGCAACCTTATAATGCTGTAATCCAGACGGCTTGTACGGACAGCCTCACGAAATTCCTCAAAGGATAGGTAGTAGATATCCTCCTTTTCCTGGATAATCCCTTTTTGCACAAGCTTAACAGCTTCTTTCATCAGTGCCTGCTTGATAATCCAGTAATGCTCAACCATGATATATTTCGGATATTCCCGATAGCCGGCAAAATTGCGCAGGCGGTCAATCATCTTTTTCGTCTTCTTAAACTTTTGTTTTCCTCCAGACAGCTGTTTCAAACGGCTTAAGAGATCCTGTTCCTTCTGTTTCGCTTCCAGCAGGCCTTGCTCCAATCTATCCTTGTGAGCACCCGGCTCAAAGTTTTTAATATTGTTGAGAATCATGGGAATGAGGGCGGTTGGCTGTTCACTGAAGCGAGTTCTGGTAATATCGATCTCACCGGAGCAGCGCATACCATATTTCTCAAGATATGCCCCTATGGATCTGCTGACGGCACTACCGCCTTCCAGCTCCGCTAAGTCCTCAAAAAAAGTGTCATTATTGGCGTGCCCCAAATATTCCAGCACCGCCGGATATTTCCGAACCACATCTGCCACATCCAGCAGTTCCAGCCCCATCTCAGATGTGACGTTGTTGGGTGCCGACTTGGAAAGTGAGTCTGCCGCACTTTTTTCACCCAGCCACTTTTTCATTTTCTTATTAATCCAGCTTATTGCATATACACCAACGTAAATTGCTGCCATGCCCTGCGAATCACACATAGCTTTCTTTAGCAGCTTTAGATCTTTTATAATGAAATCAAACAACTCTTCTTCAGACAGTTTTGCAATCTTTTGCCGCAGATCTACGATAGACGCCTCATTCTTGGACATTAGAGCTTTAACAATGGCTCCATCACCGCTGTGGTATATTTTAATAAACTGAACGGGCAGCGCCCATGTAAAATACCCTGTACCCATGCTGAAAAATCCTTTACCGCCATGCGCTAACAATTTCATAAATTTCTTTCGCTTCATCAAGTTCCTGATGGCTTTAAGCACAAGGGGATCTATTTTGCCCATGGCAATAAGTGCTATCCTTCGTCCCAGAGGAGAAGACAGATCCTGCGACAAATCCATGAAAAATCTTCCGCCAGCTTGAATAAGGAGAGTTTTCATTGAGTTATCCTCAGGTTCCTCTTCAAACTCCAGCTGAAAAAAAGATAACCCCAGTGGTTTCATTGCATCAGTCATCATCTGCTGATGTCCAAAGGACATATACACATGGTTTTTTCCGTCCTTAACTTCCGGTACGGGGTAAAGTGTAGTGATGGGACGGCTCTGCAGTATAAAAATTTTATGTTCATACAGGCACCACTCGATGTCCTGGGGTTTTCTGAAATATGCTTCTATCCGCCTGCCTGTTTTTTCAAGTTCCAGAATCTGCTGGTCTGTCAGCGTCTGCATATTCTGGTGTTCGGCATCGAGCTTTCTTTCCTCTGTACCACCTTCTTTTAAGGCATAGACAGCCAGCTTCTTTGTGGATATCTTCTTATCAACAATACTGCCCTCACGCACCTTATAGTTGTCTGCATTTACCAGTCCGGAGACCAGAGCTTCACCCAGCCCGAAGCTTGCATCCATGGACACAACCTTCCTGTTCATCGTAATAGGATCTGCAGTAAACATGATTCCTGCAGCCTCCGGAAAAACCATCTTCTGGATAACCACGGACAGGTAGACTTTGCAGTGGTCGAAACCGTTTTGGATGCGGTAGATTACGGCTCGCTCGGTAAACAGTGATGCCCAGCATTTGCTTATATATTTCAGGACAGCTTCCTTTCCGATAATATTTAAATAGGTATCCTGCTGACCTGCAAAAGAGGCTCCGGGCAGATCTTCCGCCGTGGCACTGGAACGTACAGCATATGCACTTTTTTCACCAAGTTGTTCAAGATAACGGGTAATCTCATTATCCATACTCTGTGGAATAGCTGTTCCTTCAATGGCCCTGCGGATTTTGGCACTGATTTCACCAATGTCTTCCCTATCCTCCGCTTTTAGAAGGGACAACTCATCCAGCAGTAAATTGAACTCCTTGTTATTCCCAATAATTTCTCTATAGGCTTCAGTAGTAATGCAAAAACCTTCCGGCACTTGTATTCCCTCAATTCTTGACAGTTCCCCCAGGTTGGCGCCCTTTCCTCCCACAATTGCAATCCCGGTTTTATCCATTTCCTGAAAGCCAAGCACATATGAATTCATACATATTCTCCTCTCTATTTTACGCATATTGGGTAAATCAAATATAGGGTTACAGGTATTTCTCCCTGTAAAAATTTCTTTTGAACAGATTTATATATTCATCAAATTCTTCACATAAAGCATCAAGATCAATTCCTGTTCTAGGCATTTTACTTAAATACCCGTCAGTAATCCGGTCAAGTATTTTCATGACCAGCTTTGGATTAATGTGATCTTTGAATTTTGAAGCATCAATGCCTTCAAAAGCAATTTTGCTTCTAAATCTTTCACCTTCACTATTTGCAAGAAAAGCTTTTACCTCCGCTTTAACTTCATCATCATTTTCAAAATACACACTGTTTAAAAAAGGGAAAATGGCAGGGTGCTTTTTCATAATTGAAATTTCAATGCTGGCTGCAAGTTCAATTCTATCAAAGAAATCAGTAATGCTATTATCAAACTTTTTGTCGATTTCATTCATTATAGTACTGGTACATAGATCAATTAGGTATAAATACAAAGACTTTTTTGTGCCAAAGTAATGAAATACCAGTGCTTTTGAAATTTCCGCCGCAGCGGCAATATCGCTAATGGAAGTTTTTTTGTAACCGTTAGTACCAAAGCAGGTAAGGGCAGCATTTACAATTATATCCTGCTTCTCTATAGGTAAACTTAAAAATTTCTCCAAAAAACTCACCCTCCTAATGTTCTAATGATATTGACCTAATCGGTTAATAACATAATAACGCTATTAACCGATTAGGTCAATAGCGTCCGAAAATTTTTAACTTGTCTGAATGATCCTTTAACTTCAGACTTCAATACCTCTAAAAAATTTTTTTCTAAAGGATAGATAATAAGAATAAATTCCCGGACTTTTCAGCCCGGGAATTTATTCTTATTACGGAAACAGCTGCACACCTAATACAGCTCTTCCTTTATATTTTATCCTTTGGCAAACTTGTCATTGCCACTTTCCTTAAAAAATTCTTTCCAGGTTTTTTCAGCATAGGGTGCAAATTCTTTCGACGATTTTGTTATCTTTTCATGAAATTCAGGATCATGAAGCATTTTCTCTGCCCCGACATCATCCGGCTTTGCCCCTACTTTCTTACATACATCTATTATGACATTGGTATTATCTATCATGCTGCACGGCCTCAACATATTTTTATTATAGGGCTGCATAGATCTTAATTTCTTAAAGAATGGATCCCTGAATGCATCTATCAGATGTCTGCCTTTTAAGTTAACAGTTGAAAAGTGTGAAAATATGCAGGGTTCAACATCCTCTTTGGAATTAACATGGAAAAAGTATTTACCTGCAATGCATCCTCCAACATATGGGGCATCATTAAAGAAGTCTATAGTAAAATATGGTTTATTGGCTCTTATTTCTCTGGATCTTCTTCCCAGATAATCTCTCTGTTCTCCTGTAAGCATCATATCAAAGTCTTCATCTTCCCCGTTTACAGGCATGAATAAAAAGTACCAGCTCATTTTAGAACCTTTTTCAATCAACATATCTGTAAATTCATCACTGAGTACTGTATTTATATTAGTCCTAGTAACAGCTGAAGACACCCCGAACAGTATTCCTCTCTCATGGAGTATATCCATGGCCTTCAATACCTTTTGATATGTGCCTTTTCCTCTGCGTTCATCAGTATCCTTTTCGAAACCTTCAACTGAAAGCATAGGTATCACATTGCCGCTTTTCTTAAGTCTGTCTGCAATTTTTTCATCTAGAAAAAGTCCGCTAGTAAATGGTGTAAACATTACATCATCATATTTCTCATAAATGTCCAGAAGATAATCATTAAAGAAAGGTTCTCCACCTAAAATAATAATATAATAAATTCCAAGATCTCTTGCTTCTCCTATAATTCTGTCAACCTCCTCCGGGGAAATGTCATCCTTCTTGTCAAAACTTGAAGCGTAACACCCCTTGCAGTGAAGAGAACATCTCATGGATGGGCTTAGAAGCATAACAAATGGTATTTTAGTATCTTCTTCATCCAAATATTTTTGTCTTCTTGGTCCGGCAAACCAGTTTGCATTTGCAAAAAAGCATGAGAAAAATTTCTTCAGACATTTAGTATCCGTATTTTTTAAAATATTCTGAATGTATTCATGTTTATATTTATCATCGTTATAGTAATTCTCAACAAATTCAATTTGAGCCAATGCAGATTGGTCTTTAGTCAGCATTTTAATAGCCTTAAAAATTTTATCTATATTTTTTTCCGGATCTTTATCAAGATAACCAACAATCTTGTTTACAATAGCCTGTTTAGTAGTTTTTTCTAAATTATCTCTTATTGTCATGAAAATTCCTCCTCATAAAATATTTATGAAAATATAACAGCAACCAGTTAATATCCATATACCTGTTTTATCTTTAAGTATTAGTGCGGGTAATATTTATAACAGATTTTTTTATTGTTTTTCATCTATTAATTATATTTCAAAGCTCCATACTGAAATATTTTTACAGCATTTTTAATAATATTTTCATCATTATAATTTCTATCTTTCAAGGGCAGCATTTCTTGTAAAAATACTAATGACCAGATGGACCCAATAAAAAATTTAATTGACATCACAGGATCTATATCACTGGAAGTATAAGATTTTAACATCTTATTTAAACCTTCTGTAACTTTTCCAAGTATCTGGCAAAAAAAGAGTTCACCTATTTCTGGAAAGTTAGGAGTTTCTGCAATAATAATCCGCATTAATTTTAATTTCCGCGGATTCTTAAATATAGAAAGAAGTATCATTCCGATTTCTGTTAAAAATTCTTCTACATTTATAGACTCTTTATTAAATTTAGACAGATTAAAAATGGTCTGTATTTGTGAAAATTCTCTAATTGTAGAAAGGAATAGTTCATATTTATTATTAAAGTATTGATAAATAAAAGCTTTTGACATACCCATTTTATTGGCTATATCTTCCATATTTGTGCAGGAATATCCTTTCGTTCCAAAAACATCAAGAGCCACATCCATTATTTCTTTACGCTTATTGTTCTGAGAATAAGATACATCCTTTAAATCCATTCTTCCTATATCATTGAGGATTTCTTCCTTATTTTTGTAATATCGATAGATAGTACCTACTGATATTTTTGCACTTTTTGAAATTTCCTTAATTGTAGTACCTCTAAACCCCTTCTGCAAAATCAATTTCTCTGCAGCTTTTTTTATTATTTGTTTAATGCTATAATTCATTTATTTATATCCTCACTAAATTTTATGAATGCCAAACAACTGTATATTCACTATCTATTCCTATTATAATAGTATTACAAGTCAATATAATTAGTATTCATTCATAAATTTAAAATATCGCCTCCCCCTGCATCAAAATAAGAAGTATCCAAAATATATTATTAAGTAATTTTATAATTGTATAAAGATTTAATCTTACTGTTACTTGGCAATAACCTCTGCTTTCATTGGTATTGCTTCAACTTTACTCTGCCAGTCATGATATAGGCTTTAATGATTATGCAGAATAATGAACATTATTCTACCAGTTATTCATTGTTGATTATAATCTTAGCACTTTTACTTTTTCAAATCAATATATTTACATATAATTAATAATTCCTTCTATTTATAAAAGCTTTTCTTGAAAAGCCTTATATATGGTTCAAAACCACTTAAATACTTATCATATTCATTAAAGTAATCTGCTGTAGACTTATCAGGATTTGTTTCATTTTGTGAATAACCTTCAATAGTATATATGATGACGCTGATTGCCGTATCCACATCTATATCCTGACGGAACAAAGTGCGGTCGATGTCATAAAACAATTTAGGATATACTTCATTTGTAAGTCTATTTTTCCGCTCAAGAATGTTGTCTCTGACAGATTCACTGTCGGGAAAAGATGCATGTGCAATGAAATTAAAAATCATAGGATGCTTTTTCATCAATTTCATCTTGAGCAATGCAATCTGTTTCCACCTTTTCAGGATATCTCTCTCTTTCAAGTTGATTAAATCATAGAACTCCTCCATTACAGTTTTGATTGCATAATCATATGCATACAGGAATAAATCTTTTTTCGATCCAAAGTAATGATACAACAGCCCCTTTGACACACCGGCAGATTTGACGATGGCATCAGTGGAAGCTTTTTTATAACCATTGCAGAATTCCGCCATTGCCGCATTCAAAATACTCATACGTTTGGAAACTGCATTTGTATTGTTTCCTTTTGCCATAATGCCCCTTCTTTTATTGTTGACTTTTAGCCTATCTTTATTTTAGCACGTTGACTAAATTAGTCAATATATTTTTAATATTATATTCCAATTTAGTCAACTATATTTTTAGGCCAGCACTGAACAAAAGCCTTTGATATCGTCACCTGAAACCTTCTGGACACTCTCACCCTCCGCCGCACCGGCCTCAAATAGTTCTATCAGGTTATAATGAATCTTTATCCAGTCATTCCTCAAGCACACCTTTGAGCATTTCCGTTAAGTTTTCCAGCACAATCCCTCCTCTGCTATTTTATATGGCTTGTATAAAGTATTACTTACTGCTGCTATATAGTATTACGTATTAGATGACCCCTCAATAATTTAAGACAAAACTAAAATATCCTTGTAATAGTCCTCAGCACAATATTCATTTTAACTTTTTGTTAAAGCAAATCCTGCAAAACGGCTATCCCTCGTCTATTATATAAGGCACAGTTACTATGGCTATATTTCTTCTTTTAAGAAGCATGGTTTTGATAAACAGCGAAGTCTGATTATGAAGTATATTCCCCCACCATTTTGTAACCACAAACTGAGGCATGACTACAGTTACCGTGTCCTTTGAGCCTGCGGCATATTCTTCCGATTCTATGAATTTAACCAGAGGCCCCACTATGCTCCTATAAGGTGATTTCTTGACTACTATGGGTATATTCACACCGTACTGATGCCATTTTTTTAGAAGTTTTTCTGTAGCGGCATCCTCTACGGAAACATGAAATATTATTATATTGTCCGATATGGTTCTGGCATAATTGAGAGCCTTTAAAAAGGATTTATTGAGAGTATCAATAGGCACTATTACATATCTTTTCTGTGAAGCAAAATCTATTTCCCTGGGTTTCTCATCCATGGATAGCTTTAATTGTCTGGCTGCCTCCGTATAATGTATTTTTATTTTTCTCATAATACAAACTGTAAAAGGTATAAGTATAAAAACCACCCAGGCTCCATGTATAAATTTAGTAATTCCTATGATAACTGCAGTTACAAAGGTCATAAGGGCACCCAGTCCATTTATAACTGCCTTATGCCTCCAGGCAGAGCCTTTGTTTTTAATCCACCTTTTGAACATACCTGCCTGTGATAAGGTAAAGGATACAAATACCCCTACCGCATAAAGAGGTATCAGATAATGGGTATCTCCCTTAAAAATTATGACCAGTATACAGGACAATAACCCCAGCATAATTATTCCATTAGAATAATTGAGCCTTCTGCCCCGTTTTGCAAACTGCCTGGGTGCATAACCATCCTTGGCCATAAACGCCAGAAGCAGCGGAAGTCCTGCAAAGGCGGTATTCCCGGCTAAAATCAATATGACTGCAGTAGTTGCCTGAATTATATAGAACATAATACTTTTATCAAATATCTGCTGGGAGATCTGAGCCACCACGGTTACCTGTGAATTTGGGACAGCATGATAAAGTGTAGCCAGATAAGAAATTCCCCCAAATACCAGCAGCACAATGAAAGCTAAAAATCCCAGCACCATTTTGGCATGTTTCTGTGAAGGCTCCTTGAAACTGGGAACACCATTGCTCACTGCTTCTATACCTGTCAAAGCCGTGCACCCACCTGCAAAGGCCTTCAAAAAAAGAAAAAGAGTTATGCTTTCTGAAGCTTCAGGTACCTTATAGAGCGGTACAGGCGTATATCCCATAAAATGTATCTTGATTATTCCCCAGATTATCATGGACAATACGGAAATTATAAAAAGATAAGTAGGTATTCCAAATAATTTGGAGGATTCCCTTACTCCTCTCAGATTTCCGATAACAAGTAAAATTATTAGTCCCAATGTTATTCCAACTCTGTGGGGAAGTAAAAAAGGTACTGCCGAAGTAATAGCTGCAGTACCGGAAGAAGCACTTACTGCTACAGTCAGTATATAATCTATGGTGAGAGAAGCACCCGCTATAAGCCCTGCATTGGTTCCAAGATTGTCCTTGGCTACAACATAGGATCCTCCCCCGGAAGGATAGGCATCTATAGTTTGTCTATAAGAAAATGTAAGCATGAACATTAAAAACACAATGAGCATGGAAACATACAACATATACCTGTAAGACAGCAATCCTATTGCTGGAACCAGTATCCACAGTATTTCCTCACCTGCATATGCCACAGATGAAATAGCATCACTGGACATTATAGGAAGTCCCCAGAATACACTGAACTTTTCCCCCTTTAATTCTTCAGTTTTTAAACTTTTTCCTGTCAATCCATTTAAAAAATTTCCTAATTTAAAGCTCATTTTTAACACCTCTAAAAGTAAATTTTATCCTTAAATAACTTTCTTCCATAATGTCCAATTTTTATAACTTATAGTTCATAACAAATACAATATATTTTAATGTATGTGTTTCTTCCTGATACAATATATCACTCTAGGTATAAAGTTAAAATTAAGATTTACCTGTCCATATAAAGATTTTATAAAGATTTTATATTAAGGCAAAAAAGCGCATATCCCTAAATTAATAAATTTTCCTATTTTTAAGTAACAAAATTTATATTGGAAAATAACCTAATATTGTACACGACTTTATAAACTTGTAATAAATTATAGATGGAGGTTATTTCCATGAATTGTATCGACGCTGGAGGTCCATATTGCCCATGTCATCTTGCAGAGACCTCGGATTGTGTGCTTTGTTCACAGCTTTCCGGCAAAGAATTCTGCCAGTGTAAGGACTGGTGCGGCGTTTGCATATACGACCAATATATATCAAACGGCAGTAAGGCTAAAAATTTAAGAAAAACTTATACCTGTACTATATTAAAGAAGAGTCTTCCCGATAAAAACTTATGCTTACTTACCTTGAATGCTCCGGGAAATCTCACAAGAGAACTTATTTATCCAGGAAGTTTTATATTTTTAAGAAATATAGGAAATGCAGATTACTATGATGTTCCAATATCAATAATGGAAGCTAATATAGATAAAAACACTTTAAAGATTGCAATAAAATTAAATGGGGCTAAAACAAAAAATCTATTTAAATTGAATGAAAAAGATCAGGTATTTGTTAGAGGTCCATTTTCAAATGGAATAATGGGTCTTTCAAATGTTTACGGAGCCAAGAACGGTACCTCGCTGATTATAGCCCGCGGTATAGGTCTTGCACCTTCTATTCCTGTTATAAAAAAGTTATATTCAAATAATAACAAAATCATTTCCATAGTTGACACACAATTTAATGACAGCTTCAGTAAAAAATATTTTGATGGTTACAGTTCAGATATAGTAAATTGTACAACCATAAAAGGTGAAAATCTTACAGATAAATTCAAAACCATTCTCCAGGATTTTTTAACTGCAGAAGATATAAATATAATTCATTGTGGCGGTCCTGATATATTGATTTATAAAATTCTCCAACTTGTAGACAAAACCATAAAGTTTTCCTGCTGCAACAATTCTAAGATGAACTGTGGTGAAGGAATATGTTCCAGCTGCACCAAACATTATAAAAATGATGTAGTTAAGAGACTATGCAAGGTTCAGATGGACCCAAGAGATTTATTTAAAGATAGAAATTTTATATAGGGGGCATTTTTTATGAAAGTAATAGTAATTGGTTCTGGGTGGTCCGGATGTGCTGCAGCTCTGACTGCTAAGAAGGCAGGTGCAGATGTAACTATTTATGAAAAAACAGATATGATTCTGGGCCTGGGAAATGTAGGCGGAATAATGAGAAACAACGGCAGATATACCGCTGCCGAAGAAATAACAGCTCTCGGGGCAGGTGACCTTATAAATATTACTGACAGTCTTACCAGACATAAAAACTTGGATTTTCCAAATCATGCTCATGCATGGCTTTATGACGTAAATAAAATTGAACCAATTGTTAGAAAATATATCTTAAATAAAGATATAAAGATAAATTTGATGTCAAGGGTAGTAGATGTTAAAATGGACCTCAATAAAATAAAGGGAATCTATACCTCTGATGGGAATTACGAGGAAGCTGATGTATTTGTTGAAACTACCGGTTCCACAGGACCCATGGGAAACTGCATAAGATATGGCAATGGCTGCTCCATGTGTATACTTAGGTGTCCATCATTTGGTCCAAGAATAAGCATAAGCAGCTGTGCCGGAGTGGAGGACCTCCATGGGGAAAGAGCCGATGGAAATTATGGGGCTTTTAGTGGCTCCTGTAAACTTGCAAAAGAAACAATAGGCAAGGATTTATTAAATAGAGTTGAAGAAAAGGGTGTAGCTGTACTCAAAGTTCCCAAAGAGGATATAAATCTGGATAAACTGCAGGCCAAGGTATGCCAGCAATATGCCTTAAAGGAATTTGCCGAAAATATAATTTTACTGGATACAGGCCATATAAAACTCATGACTTCATATTACCCTCTTGATAAATTGAGAAAAATACCTGGACTTGAAAATGTGAAATTCATTGATCCTTATGCCGGAGGTAAGGGAAATTCCATAAGGTATCTTTCTGTAGCTCCTGTTTCCAATGATCTAAAGGTATCCGGAATAGAAAATCTATTCTGCGGCGGAGAGAAAAGCGGATTATTTGTTGGACATACAGAGGCAATATGTACCGGATCTTTGGCAGGTCATAATGCTGTTCGCCATGGTCTTGGAATCCCTCCATTGATTCTACCAACCAGTACCGTAATAGGTGATATAATAAATTATGCAAATCAGAAAATACGTACCAGTGAGGGGAGAAAAAACAGATATACTTTTTCCGGTGCTGAATATTTCAATAGAATGAAAGAAAAAGGCATGTATACCATAGATAAAATTGTTATAAAAAATCAAATATCAAGCCTGAACCTGTTGGATATATTCAACAAAAAACTGCTCTAAAATAGAATTCACCTACAAATACTGCCGGATAATAAAACAACCGCAGTATTTGTATTTTTCGTAAATAAGCAGTAATCTTTACCTTATTCATTCCATAATTTATCCCTCTCTTAATATCATTCCACCTGCCATACTCCCTCTTTTAAAAAGTCAGAAGCATTTTCCTGTGCCCTGTTTACTATATGGCTGCTGTACCCTAAAATGCCCAAAAGTTTTATTGCATTTTGAGTTTGGGATCTTCCATCATGTATTTTATAATCAAAGGATATATTATCATCTATAATATTTTCTTCAAAATGATAGTTGGAAAAATACCTTTCAAGTATATGGGTAAGTTCCACATCATGAGTGGCAGCCACACATACACAATTGTTTAAAGTCAGATATTTAAGTACCTGGGAAGAAGCTGATATCCTTTCTACAGTATTGGTCCCCCTGAGTATTTCATCTACAAAACATATAGTAGGAATTTCATCCTCTATACTGTCTATTATCCTCTTTAGGGATTTAGTTTCTACAATATAATAACTTTCATTATTGAATATATTGTCCTTTAACGCCATGGAAGTATATATTTTAAAATAACAGCATCTAAACTCCGAAGCCAGACAGGTGTATATGGTCTGGGCTAAAATAATATTTATGGCAACTGTCTTTAAAAATGTGGACTTTCCAGATGCATTGGAACCTGTAATCAGAATGGAATCCCTCATCACTATTGAATTGGGCACTGGATCTTTTATAAGTGGATGCAGCACATCTTTAAAAATGCTGGCTTGCTCCTGTTTTTTACTGCATCTGGTCAATTCAGGTGTGACATAATAATTCAGTCTTTTTCTATATGATGCTACAGCCATACAGCTGTCTATGGCACCTATGGCTTCAAATATAACTTCAAACTCCCTGCTTTTTTCTATAAGCATATCAGACATCTTTTCATAATTGATAAGCTCTACAAGGAAAACCATTCCCGCATATTCTGTAAGAATTCCTGTATCCGTACCATTATTGCTTTGGCTAAAGGAAGCATTTTTTATACTTTTTATCTCTTTAAGTGCGTGTTTCAGCTTTTCATTATAATCTTTAAGTGGTTCTACCTGCTCTTTTAAAATTAATCCTGCATATTTTGCTATTCTCAATATGTACATAAAAGCTTCAAATTTATGTATTATTTTTTTCTTTCTGCTGAAATATACCCCTATGTTTAGACAGAAAGATATAACTATTGTACTCAATCCAATATATGGATTTAGAAATAACACTCCTATGCCCAAAATGGGGATTCCTGCCAGAATCCTGTAATAAGTCAAAAACGACTTTCTTTTTCCTTCTTTCTTATAAAAATAATCTGATATAAAACATCCTCTATTTTTACCCAATCTGGCAAGTATATACTGTATTTTTTTTCTTTCCGCTTCGTTATTCTGAAAAAATTCTATCAATTTATTTCTATTCTCAAGTTTTTCATGATCATATAAAGGTTCTCTTAACATATTATATAAATATTGTTCTCCAGGACTGCTCTCCGTGGTATTAATATTTTTAAAAATATCATCCATACTCAAATCATTCCAGGTAATTTCATCAATAAAAAATTTACTTTTATCACTTTGCCTCTTATTATTAAAATATTCAGCTACAGTCTTCATATCATCATCACTATATTTTTCCTTCTTTTCCTTTCCCCAGTTATTTTCTATTCTTTCCCTGATTTCATTATTTGCTTTAAAATTTGAAAATACAGAAAACAAGGTGCTTACTAATATAATTATCAATATATATACAACAATAGCTGTCATAATTAACTCTCCCTTAAGAATAAATATTTTTTAATTTTTTCTTAGCAGCATATACAATTAAAACAAAATATATTCAGATTATACCATAATAGGTAATTGGAAATCAAAACAGGATTTCAAAAATTTTATTTGACATATATTTATTAAAGATATATAATATAATGATACAAGGAGGTGATAGAATGAATAACAATAAATCTGTATTAATAACGCCTGAAGTCATGGAAGAATGTTTATGTGAATCTTTGGATATAATTGAAAAAAACAGCCAGTCACATAAGAAAAATAAAAAACATTTAAAATAGTTTTTTATTTGTAAATAAATGAGTGTAGCAGAAAGTTTTATCTAGTAAAGTTTGCTTTTTAATGCCCATCAGTTAATCTTTGCATATTGTTCCTTTCTTAACAATAATTTTCTTTTAAGAGTTTATATTTTTAAAAAATACCCTGTAAATTTTCCACTGCTCCTCATAATATATTTGAGGAGAATAAAAAGTGGTATTTTTATAGGATTGCAAATGAGATCCACTGATCTAAAGGCTTTAGAAGTATTTTTTTGTTTTTACAAGTAATTTTCTACCATAAATTCAATTTTAAGTATTATACCCTATAATTTTCTCTACACTTACTTTAATATATTAATATTTATGAACCTTGCCAAATTCCAGTCCAAAATTGAACTATCCATTTTATCTTTTTTATTATTTCCCAGCAATTTTCTCTTATCAAATTCTTTTCTATCAATCTAGAGTGCTAGTTTAGTCATATTATTTAATATTTAGACTATCAATAATAACAAAGATAATTTATCCAATATAGGAGAAATAAATAATACCACCGATAAAATAACTATAAATAATACTGTTATCCAAATTACTGTATTTTGAAATTTATTATTCGTATAATCTCCCATTATATCTTTGTTGTTTGTTAATAGTACCATGAATATTAATATTACCGGACATAGAATTCCTGCAATCTGCTGGGTAACGAGCATTATGCCCACTAATGATAGCTTAGGTATCAATACTAGAGCTGAACTAAATATAATCATAAAAGTAAATATTCCATAGAAAACTTTTGCTTCGTTAAATGAGTCATTCAAACTACCTTCAAAACCAAATGCTTCACATATAGCATAAGTAGTTGACAATGGTATTACCATAGTAGCCAGAACTGAGGCCCCAAATAAACCTATGGCAAAAAGTACTGTAGAATAATTACCAACCAGTGGCTTCAATGCCATGGCAGCTTGTTCTGCACTGTTGATTGTTATTCCAGATCTATGCAATGTTACCGCCGTACATATTATTATAAAAAACGAAACTAAGTCACCCCAAAATGCTCCTAAATATACATCCAACTTTTCATATCTATAATCTTTTAAACTTAATTTCTTATCTACTATAGATGATTGAAGGTAAAATTGCATATATGGAGTTATGGTTGTTCCTATCATGGCAATAAAAGTCAATATGTAAGCTTTATTAAATTCTATAGATGGTGTAATGGCTGCTTTCATAACTTCCATCCAATTTGGATGAACTTTTATACAGGTTATGATATAAGAGAAAAACACAAAAGTAAATGCCAGAAAAGCCTTCTCTGTTCTCCTATAAGACCCCTTAGTTATTAAAAACCAAACTAAAAATGCTGTTAAAGGTATTGTAATATATTTGCTTATTCTGAAAAGCTCCAAACTTGCAGCAATACCAGCGAAGTCTCCAACGCATACTCCAAAATTGGCTATAAACAATATACTCATTGCAAACAATGACCACTTTACGCCAAAGCTTTCTCTTATTAAATCTGACAATCCTTTTCCAGTAACTACGGCCATCCTTGCATTCATTTCTTGAATAACGGAAAGGCTAAAAGTTATTATCAAAATTCCCCATAACATTTTATATCCATAGGATGCACCAATTGTTGCATAAGTAGTTATACCGCCGGCATCATTGCCAGCATTGACAGTTATAAGGCCTGGGCCAATAATACTTAATATAAATAAAATTCTATTGGTCTTTTTCATGTTTTTCCCTCCTTGGAATATAGGAGAGCAGCTTATAACTCTATCAATTAAAACAGTACTATCCTACATTTTTAAATTCTTGATATGTCCCTTTCACTTAAACATAAATAACTAAGGTATGATTCCATTAGTTTACCTCCAATAAAAATAAAAAAAGCCTAAAAAAGGCTCATCAATAAAACAACAACAAGAAATTTTTTATATCCTTCGTTGAGCTTTAGTACTATACAGCTTTGGAATATTCCAGCTACATTAAGTAAAACCTTAATCCGGCAGTACCTGTTGACCCATTGGTATCTTTCGATATTTTTGGGTAGCAGCATATATCTAGTATAGGAACCTCACCTAACAACATACTTATTAAATTTAATTCGGATAAATAATACTACCAATAGCAGCTGATGTCAATAACTATTTTCAAATAGAACATTTATTTGTAAATAATATTATATAGTATAAAAACACCTGTATAATATTTGAAATATATTATCCAATAAGCACTAAGCCATAACAGTTAATTTGATCCTTACCGTTTTTATCCTTTAACACACCTATTGGAAAACCATTTGCCTTTATTGTGGCAAACACATCTATTCCACAGGCTTCCATGGAAGGCCTTGCTTCATTAGGATGTCTGCAATTTCCTATATCACATTTTTCGCACAGCCTACAGGGACCAGCTCCGAATCCAAAAGCTTTATAATTACCCGACAAAAAAATACTTTTCTCCATATCAACTATAATTTTAGTGGTTGAGCTTAAATCCATCCCAGCTGCAACTTCAGCAGCTGAATCTGAATTCAACTTGCACTGTATAAGGAGAGCTTTATTATAACAGTTGATTATTTCTCGAGTTTCCTTATAGGAAGGGGCATTAGGAGGGCAGCAATTACTCTTGTTATAATTGTTACATCCAAATTTGCACTTCATTATTGTCCATGCAGCTATCTCTATAGTATTTGTATCAATTATCTTAGCATCATATGCACCCAGTTCCTTTGCTTTTTCAACATATGTTTCCAAATCATCATTCATTTAAAATTCCCCCTTGAAATCAAACAATTAATTGATAAACTATATTTAATTTAATTATACACTAAATAAGAACTTATCCCAATCAAGATAAGTCTTTATTTTATAATTATTAATTTTTAAAATTCTTCAATGATTCAAATATTCTTTTGGAAATAGCCTCATAACCTGCGGAATTAGGGTGGAAATTATCGGCGGCAAGATAATTTTGAGAATTATATTTAAAAAGATCATAAGTGGGAATATATACTGCATTGTCATATGATGACACCAAATCCTCCGTTTTATAATTCCATTCATTTAACAATTCCAGTTTATCTGCAGTCAGCTCATCCCCAAAAGGATTATATAACCCGATAAACGCAACAATGCTGTTTTGATTTTTACTTCTTATTAGTTTAAAAATATTCTCCAGGTTTTTCAGGTACCTATCCTGAACCGCTTTCTCATTATCTGGCTGAACAACTGCTGAAGATGCATCTGTACTTCTAAAATTTTTGATTTCATTGCCTCCAATGGAGATGAATATCATATGGGAGTCCTGTATATATTGAAGATTTTGCTGATCCTTTACAATATTTAGAAGTCCGGTCGACACATCACCATTAACTGCAATATTGGTAACCTTTATAGATTTTTTAGTTTTACTTCTCCACAAACTGGAGAAATCATTTGCAAACCCTTTGTTGCTTTCATCCCCGGTACCTCTTGCCAGAGAATCCCCCATAACCAGGATATTATATGAATTACTGTCCAATTTTTTTATTTTAGTATTCACAGCTTTATTTTCACTTCCTTTATCTTTTGCTATAGAAGTATTATTTTTACTGGGTGCATTAGTAATTGAAATGGAATATATAAAACCTGTTGACAATACTGCTGTAATTATCAGTGCAAAAATCAGTATAGTTAAAAATCTTATTTTTTTATACATCAGACTCCTGCCCCCCGACTAAACCAATATGTCTTGTTTTTGAAACACATTAAAGCTTATAATTAAAGCTGCCAGCGACCATGCACATAATACCAACACGGAAAAAGTAAGGCTCATACCTTGTATTGGCTGATAAGATCCTGCTAAATACTGAGTCAAATCCAAATTTACTGCAAAGAAGTATCTAACTAAGGGCCAATCTGATAAAAACATTTGAAGAAATCCTCCTCCTATGAGGGAAGCCAGCATTATACCTATGGAAGTTGCAGTGTTTCTCACTATTACAGAAACCATAAAAGATAAAGTTGCAATATTAATTGAAGTAAACCATCCAAGAGAATACACCAGAATGGCATATTGCCATTGATAAATTCTTATAACGCTTGAAGAATCCAGCTTGTCACCTATAACTTTAAATCCCGTTGCCATGGGTTCATTCCAGCCTCCATTGTGAAATATAAAACTTGACACAACTATACACATAACAGCTGATTCTAAAATCACTATACAGGATAAAAGCAAAACTGCAATATACTTGCTAAGTAATATCTTCCACCTGGGAACGGCCCGGGTCAGAAGCATCTTTATTGTCCTTGAAGAAAATTCTCCTGAAACAACATCTCCCGCCAGTATTATTATGAGGAGAGGTAAAAACAGATAAACTGACTGCTGCATAAAATCAATAGTAAATTTTGCACTGCTTGGGGTTATGGGATTTATATTATGGTTTAAATAATATTCCAGCTGAGCTATTTGAATATTTATGGAATTTTTTCTATCCTGCTTAATGTATTGATTATTGGCAGTATTTTTCAAATACAGTATCTGCTGGTTTACCAGTGATTTCCAATTGTAATTTTGAGTTTGAGCTGGTGTCCCTGAAAATCTTCTTATTGTATGTTTGTAAGATGCATTTTCACCATAACAAAAAAGAGATACCAGTATTAATAAAATTGCCGAAATAAAAATAAGCTTTTTCTTTGAAAGCATTTTAAATATTTCATTTTCCACTAGTTTTAGCAAATTTATCATCCCCACCCCTAAACAATTTCATTTCCCCCTGTCAGACTTAAAAATAAATCCTCCAGAGTTTTATGTTTATTATCTACATATTTTATCTTCAAACCCTGCTCTATAAAATAGGAATTTATTTCTTCCAGTTTATCCGGGGAAACCTGTGCCTCAAGCTTTTCTTTCACTATCTGCCCATTAATTTTCCATATATCTTCTAAAATCTGTTTTCCCCTCTCATTGTCACTTAGTACCCAGAATACATTTTCATTGTTTAATAGTTTATTTACATCTGAACTTTCCAAAATCGTTTTTCCATTTTTGATTATAGTTACTTTATCACACATGAGTTCTATCTCAGAAATAAGATGGCTTGATATCAGTACGGAAATATTCTGCTCTTCTGCTATTTTCCTTATCAAATTTCTAAGCTGGCTTATACCTGATGGATCCAATCCATTAGTTGGTTCGTCTAAAATAAGAAGCTTTGGATTGTGCATTAAGGCTTGTGCAATTCCAAGCCTCTGTTTCATTCCCAATGAATATGTACTTACCTTGTCTCCTATCCTGTTTTCTAAGCCTGCCAGCTTTATAGAATTTATTATATCCCCTTTTCCAACATTTTTACTCATAGATGCCAGCATTTTAAGATTATCCATTCCACTCATATAATTATACAAATCAGGTCCCTCTATAATACATCCCACATTTGACATGGCCCTTACATAATTTTTAACTATTGAACATCCGCATATTTCGATATTCCCCGAGGTAGGTCGTGAAAGCCCTACGATCATCCTGAGAGTAGTGGATTTACCTGCTCCATTTGGACCGAGAAAGCCCATTATTTCTCCTTCTTTCATGGAAAAGCTTATTCCTTTAATTATACCCTTACCCCTTATTGTTTTCGTTACATTGTCCAGCAGCAAAACCTCTTTTTCCATAACATACCTTCTTTTTAAAAATTATATAATATACATTTTATTATGATTAATTTTGCAGTATATATCAACATTATAAATACAATTTAATATTTTATTCATTTAAAATATTATCTTATTGATAATTATATATGAATTGATATATAATTATCAATCAGTACAAGTTTAATTCTATTTATAAAAATTCACTAATATAATCAAATATATTTATTTTTTATATAATAAAGTAAATACGCTATTACTTAACTAATTATACGGAGGGTGATACCATGCAAAGAATATGTGTATATTGCGGTTCAGGTTTAGGTGCACGTAAAGAATATACTAAAGGTGCCAGATTACTTGGAAAAGAATTAATCAAAAATGGAATACAGCTTGTATATGGTGGATCCAGTACTGGGCTTATGGGGGAAATTTCAAATGAAGTTCTAAAAAATGGTGGAAAAGTTATTGGTGTTATTCCCAAAATGCTTCTTTCAAATGAACCACCTAATAAAAACTTAACTGAACTTATCCAGGTTGAAAACATGAGCGAAAGAAAAGAAAAAATGTCTGATCTTTCTGATGGATTTATAGCTCTTCCAGGAGGACTTGGTACCTATGAGGAACTATTTGACACCATAAGCTGGGCCAGACTTAAAATTCATAAAAAGCCCATAGGATTGCTGAATATAGAACATTTTTTTGATCCGCTTTTAGACATGCTTGAAAATTCCTGCAGAGAGGGTTTTATAAGTGAACTCAGCCTGAAACTTCTTTTAGTTTCAAACAATGCTCATGAATTGATATATAATATGAAAACTTATAAACCTGACTAAATATCAAGGGAAAATTTTATTATAAATTTTCCCTTAAACTGTATCACTTAATAACCTGTGCAAGTATCCTTGCCACATATTTCATGGAAGCCTTGGACTCATCCGTAGTATTTATCTGTGCTCCAATCTCCATGAGTATTGCATTATTGCTCATACCCTGGTTAAAATATCTTGTTCCATAATTATAATCCAAATTGATACCTCTTGAAAAACCTGGATATAACTTGTTCGAAAGATCTACTATTTGATTTGCCAGTTCCATATTTTTGTCAAAATGAGGGTTTTTCTTGGTCATAACAAGCATAAATTTGGACACATTTTCACCATTTATTTTCATTGTCACCGAATTTTTGTCTTCTGCATAATCTCTGTGCATATCTATTATCAGTTTAAAATCTCCATATTTTTTTAAATATTTACCCAGTGTAACTGAAGACCTGGCATAACTCTGGGTATATGCTACTGCATCATGTACAGTTGTATCATTTATTGCAGATATACCATATTTATTCAATTCAGTCACCAGCTGCTGTCCCACAGCACAGACATTTTTTGTATCATCAAAACTATTGGCATCTCCAGGTTTATAGCTCTCTGTAGTATGGGTGTGATATATAAGTACATCAGGCTTTTCACTATTCATCTTCCTGTTTAAACTGGGGTCATATACACTTGTATTTTTAGTTGAAGTATTGGAACTATCTCCTCTGCTCAAATTATCATCTGTTTTAGTTATTTGTTTATTATCCAGTTTAAATTCATTGACACTGTTATTGGGAATATCCTTTCCTATAAAGGCCACTTCCTTTCCCAGTATGCTCAATGGATTTTTAGCATCTATATTAAACACTTCCAAAGCCAAATTTTTCAATGAGAAGTTGTTTTCCGCCATATCATCTTCATCAAAGCAAATGGTTTTAACCGCCGGCATTGAGTAATTCAGTACTTGAACATAAAACATATTTCCTTTAATATTATTATTTGTATTGCTGCCGGCTTCAACCAAATAGGGTAAAATAATTACAAATATAAGGCTTATAATTAAATTGAACATTTCAAACTTAGGTTTATCTTTTCTGCTAAATCTTCTATAATTCAATATATTTACTGCTTTAGCTTAAAAGCAGTTTTCCCCCCTTTCATAAACAAAATCACCAGTTATTTTTTATCTAAAACCCAATATACAAAAACAGTAATTGGAATTGTAAATATCAATCCTATACTGCTTGCAAAAGTTTTTATTATATCTGAAGCAATCATATCCTGATTTATTATATCAGTAAAACTGCTGCTGCTGGCCATATACCCCAATACCAGAAATATGGCTCCGCTTATATATGCCAGTGTTCAAGTAGTAGTCATGGTTCCTATAGTATCCTGCCTACACTCATTCCAGCTCTTATAACATCTCTATTTGAAATTTGTGGATTACTCTCCTTTAATTGTTTCTGCCTCACTATCTGATATACACCAGCTGAATTTATCTTTCCAGTATTATCTTCACTTATTGTCAGAAATACCTCATCACCTGTCTTAAACTCTATATTATCTGGCTTGAATGGCTGGATGTCATGGCTAATGTCAACCTCTTCACCATTATGCTTCCCTTCTATAATCTTTACTTTCAGGTTTTGTTGTTTTACAATAATATTTTTATCCGTATCGTTTGCTTTATTTGAAGATACTATATTTACAATATTTTCTTTTACTATACTTCCAGCATTGGCATTATCACTTTCACTTCCTTCTGCTTTTACTCTAATAGGACTAAATAGGATAACTGGAATTATCAATAGTACTATAAAGAGTACAAAACATTTGTTTATCTTAGACAACTTCATCACTCCTTAATTCAGTGTTTATTAAATAATATTCAAGTATTTTAAAAATATAACAGTTATATATTTAATGAAGCTTTCCTATATAATTAATAATTACACTAGAATATTTTTTCTTATGTTTATTGACAAGAGTTCATTCATCTATTATATTATATATGTAAATGCATATCTATTGCATTTACATAATTTTAAGGAGGTACTATATATGTTTAAAAAAAATAAGTTATCTGTATTAGCTGCTATGTTCAGCTGTATTATTTTTATTTTTTCCGGTTGCAATGGCACCAGTGGAACAGCCACAGATAATAAAACTCAATCCAAACCCAAAGTAGTGGTGTCCTTTAATGCTATGAGGGAATTTGCTTCAGCTATTGGGAAAAACAAAATAGATATTACAACTATAATTCCAAATGGTACGGAACCTCATGATTTTGAACCAACTGCAAAAGATCTTAAAATTTTAGGCAATGCCAACGTATTTGTATACAGCGGACTTGGAATGGAGTCCTGGAAGGATAAAGTTATAAGTTCAGCAGGTAATAAGAACTTAATTGCAGTAGATGCTTCAAAGGGGATAAGTCCAATTAAAAATACTGATAATAATGAAATAAAAGATCAGGGCCAGTACGATCCACATACATGGATAAGTTTAAAAAATGCCCAAATTGAATCAAAGAACATAAAAGATGCTTTAGTTAAAGCGGACTCTGCAAATAAGAATTTTTATGAAAAAAATTACAAAGACTTTTCAAAACAGCTAAATGAGCTCTACAATGAATACAATACAAAATTTTCCACTGTGACAAATAAAAGTTTTGTAACTGGTCATGCTGCTTTTGCATATCTCTGCAGAGACTTTGGATTAAAGCAAAACAGTGTGGAAGGTGTATTTGCTGAAGGAGAACCTTCTCCTCAAAAGCTGGCAGGGCTTGTAAGCTACTGCAGGAAAAACAATATAAAAACCATATTTGTAGAAGATATGGTAAGCCCTAAGGTCTCCAATACTCTGGCCAAAGAAGTGGGAGCAAGGGTGGAAAAAATATACACAATTGAAAGTAAAGAAGACAACAAGAATTATATTCAAAGCATGAAATCTAATTTAGAAATGATTTACAACAGTTTAAAATAGCTTTACGCTATAATTTATAAGAAGGACTTTAGAGTGTTTTTCTGCGGTCTTTTACCTTTTTATCTGTGTTATAATATAGTAAAAAACTGAAAAACAAATAAGGAGCTGTCCTATAATGCTAAATATAATTGCAGCCATTAATCAAAATTATGTACTAGGCCGGGATAATCAATTAATATGGCATATACCTGAAGATTTAAAAAGGTTCAAAAAAATAACATGGGGTAAAACCATTATAATGGGAAGAAAAACCTTTGAGTCGCTTCCCAAAGTACTTCCGGGTAGAAAACACATTGTGGTAACCAGGGATGAAAATTATTCTATTTTGGATAATAGAGTTACAGTTATACATTCCATTAAACACATCTTAAAATATAAATATTCACCCCAGGAAGTTTTCATAACAGGCGGGGCACAACTCTACACGCAGATGCTGCCCTACTGCAGCAGATTGTATTTAACTGAAATAATGTCTTTTGAAGATGGAGATGCACATTTTCCTGAATTCAACAGAAAGGGTTATAAAGTAATTGAATATGAGAAGCACTGTGATAAAAACATTAAGTATACTTTTTTAACTTTTGAAAAAAATTTTCAACAAAAATAGCCAACCTGAGCCTGTCTCCAGCAGACCCAGGTTTTATACTATTTTTATAAAATTCATATACAACTTGGATTAATTATTCTCCAGTGCTGTAAGTGCTGCACCTATGGCACCTACTATCTGGGGTTCTTCAGGTATAAACACCTTATTCCCAAGCTTTTCTTCCAGACACCTGACCACACCTATGTTTTTTGCAACTCCTCCTGTCATCATATAGCCTTCTTCCCTGCCCACCCGGTTTACAAGTGAAACTGTTTTTGTGGCAACTGACTTATGCAATCCATGAATTATATCTGATATCTCCTTGTTTTGGGCCACAAGGGATACAACTTCAGATTCTGCAAACACGGTGCACATGCTTGTTATATTTATGTCTTCATTCCAGTTCAAAGATTTTTTCCCCATTTCACTCAGCGGTACTTCAAGGGTACGGCTCATCATTTCAAGAAACCTTCCGGTACCTGCTGCACATTTATCATTCATGGCAAAATCCAGTACCTTTCCCCTGTCATCCAGTTTTATGGCTTTGCTGTCCTGACCCCCTATGTCAATTATTGTTCTGACCTTGTTATTTAAAAAATATGCTGCTTTCCCATGACAGGTGATTTCAGTTATTTCCCCGTCTGCAAATGGAATACTTACACGCCCGTATCCTGTTGAAATTATCTTGGAAAGTTTATCACGGCTTATATGGAGTTTATCCAAAGCTGCCTTCATGGCCTTTTCTGCTCCGCTTTGGCTCCTGGCACCGGTTCGCACTATAGAATAAGAAAGTATTTCCCTGTTATTATTCATTATCACTACATTTGTAGATGTAGAACCGCTGTCTATACCTGCAACTAAAATATCACCTTCTGCCTTTTTATTATAACTTTTTTCATCCTGTTTATTTCTCGATTTAATTGTTTCAATAAAAGCTTCTATTCTGGTTTTCATCTGACCACTACCTTCTTCTGTATAATCTGTTTCTATTTTTAACATGGGCACTGAGATTATATTTCTGAGTTTGGCATATTCAAAAGAATATGCGTCACAAAACTTTGTGGTATGATATATCAAACCATCTATGCTGCCCAAATTTTCATTTAGAATTTTAATTCTGTGGTCATTATCCACCATTCTCATACATGGAAATGAATTCAGCAAAAATGAAGCATAATTTAAAATAAAGTCCTCATTCTTCATAAGCACCGTTGACTTTGCAAAATTTCCCGTGCAGGTGAAATTGAAATTTACAGAAGCACCTGTATCCTGGATTTGTTTTACTGTGGAGTCCTTTACTCTTGATCCCATAAGTGCAATATTTATATCCGAGGGTTCGGAAGATTTTTGCGGCACTTCTGAATTGACTATATCTATAAATTTATCTTCATCAAATTTTTTCCCAGTAAATTTCTCCATGGAATTTATGAATTTTATAATTTCGCTTTTCATAATAAGATAGGAAGCCCTGTTTTTTTTCCTTGGTACATCTATAAGATATACAAAATTAAAGTCAGGACTGCTTTTCAAAACATCATATAACCTTTTAATGCTGTCACAGCAATTTACAAGGACTACATTGGAAATAGCAGAATTAATACATTCTTCAAGTACTGCTTTTGCATAAGTGCATATATTGGGATGCATCAGTGTTTCAGCTTTATCAAATCCCGAAACATGAGGATCTATTTTTACTGTCTTCTCTCCAAAAGCCTTTATAATGTGAAAAGGTGTATACTTACAGACATAACCTATCATCTTGTCACCCTCCGTCTGCCGTTTAATATTTCCATAAATGCTTCAACTCTTGTCTTTACCTGACCCTCATGGGCATTTCGTCTATCCACCCCATCACCATCTATGGATAGATAAGGTATATTCTTTTGTTTAAGAGCCCTTTTTAAAAGCATTGTCCCTCCGCTGCACTCTTTACAGCCAAAAGAGCAGAGATTTATTACACCACTGGCCTTAAAATCTTCAGCAATTTTTATTACATTTTCTATTTTCATTTGAAAAGGACCATTGAGTTTGTTTTGAAGAAATTTTTTTGCTAAAGCCTCATAAGGGTGTTTATAGTCCATTTCTTCTATATTATCCAGGTTATAGTCACAAGCTAAAAGCTGATAATCCGAATTTAAATTGAAATAACTTTTAAGTACCTCACTGTAGAATGGTATCACGTGACTCCAGAGAATTCTCTTTCCATTATAATCAGGATATTTTTCTATATCTTCAGCCTGCATTTTATAAAATTTCAGTGTTTCACTTCTGCCTATTCCCAAATGAGATGCAAATAATCTGTACATCTCCAGGGTAAGCGTATTGGGGAAATATTTACGTTCAAGGCCTTTATAAAATTTACGCATATACATTTTAGTATCATTTTCAATTTTTATTACTTCCTTGAATCTGTCTTCATCAAATTTAACCTTCATTATATCCTGAATAAATTCTACCATTTCATGCAGCTGGCCTGCCACATATTTTTCCGTATCCTCATTGTATTCATAGGGTATGTCAAGATAGTAATAAGGTATATTGTATTTATCTGAAACATACCTAAAGGTATTCAAATTCCCATCACATATCATGGACGAAGTTATGGCAAATCCGGGTTTTGGAACTACCTTTGCTTCTACAGCTCCTATAAAAGCTTTGTGATAACTGCAGAGAGTGTCAGAAATACCTGATTTCTCGGCACAATCTATAAATACATCTTCACATTGTGTACCTGAAAGAAAGGATGAAAATCCCTCAATCAAAAATGGAGTTATGCCCATGGCATGAAGTATTTCAACCGGCGAAAATATAGTGATAAAAGCTGAATTTTGCGGATTTTTAAGGGGCTTGAGTATAAAATCAACACAGAGTTCATTTAGATAATTAAGGGAAGGCGGGAGATTCTTATCCTTAAATTTTGAAACCAAAAACTTTTCAATAGAAAATCCAGCCTTTAATAAATTCAATGTTTTATAAGGATTATCTGTATTCTTTTTTATATATTTCCCATAGGATTTAACCAAATTCATTTTAAAGACCTCTTTATTTTATAATATTATCCATATGTATATAAGACAAAAAAGCCCCGCCTCTTTATATCAGAGGAAAAAGCCTGCTTTTTCCATCTCTTTTACCCTGGTTATACAAATGTTTGTTAATATTTTACTTACATTTGACTATAAAATTATGTTATCATATTATAATGTAAAATGCAAAAAATTACAAAATAACAGTATCCAGCATCTGTAATGTAACTACCTGAATCAAAAGACAACAAGGAGGATTCAATTTTGAAAAATTATAATGAACTTCAAAAATTACTATTATCAATAGATGGGAGAGGTTATTCTGCCTACAAGGAACTAAGGGGAGAATATGCCGTTGGAAAATATATACTTTCCATTGATCATGTTCAAGCTGATCCCTTTGCCCCTCCTTCAAAGGCCCGTATAATTGTATCCCGCAGTGAAGCGGGTTTTCCACATAAGTTTTTGGATTCAAGCTGCAAAATAAGGGCAGTATCGGATTTTCTAACCAGAGCCTTCCGAAACAGTATAAATAATTTTAACTATGGCGTGAATTTTAAAAAGCTGAGTGAACATTTAACCATGGATAACTGTGGTCAGGAAATTCTTGAAAGAACTTCCATACTCATAAAACAAAACCGTATTGAAGCAAGTTTTGAAATTAAACTGCCTGCTGCAGGGAGAAGAATTCTAGGTAAATCTGCCAATAGCATTTTTTCTAATATTCTTCCCAAAATCGCAGATAGTTCACTGCTTTTTAAAAACATCGATCAGAACGCACTGAAAAATCAAATAGAACTGATTCTGGATGAAGAATACATTAGAGGTGAATTGAAGAAAAGAAATCTAGTGGCTTTTATAGCCAACGGTTCTATTTTGCCCAGGGAAAACGGCATATCCGACAAACCCCTGTCACAGGGGAGAGTTCCCTTTCAAAGTCCTGAAGATCTTGAACTGGAACTACTCCTTCCAAACCATGGTGCAGTGAAAGGGATGGGAATTCCAGAGGGAATAACCTTGATTGTAGGTGGCGGATATCATGGAAAATCAACTCTGCTGAAAGCCCTTGAATTAGGAGTATATGATCATATTTTAGGTGACGGTCGTGAGTTTGTCATAACCAGAAGTGATGCAGTGAAAATACGTGCCGAAGATGGCCGCAGGGTGGAAAAAGTCAACATAAGCCCTTTTATAAACAATCTGCCCAACAACAAGGATACCATAAGATTTTCTACGGATAATGCCAGTGGAAGCACTTCCCAGGCAGCCAATGTAATGGAGGCACTGGAAGCAGGCAGCACTCTCCTTCTCATAGATGAGGATACTTCTGCAACAAATTTCATGATACGTGACGGGCGGATGCAAAAACTTGTCTCTAAGGACAAGGAACCTATTACACCTTTTATTGACAAGGTGAGGCAGCTGTATACCCAGCATAATGTGTCAACCATATTGATTGTGGGAGGTTCCGGAGATTATTTTGATGTAGCGGATCATATAATCATGATGGATGAATATATTCCCAAGGAAGTTACAGCTCTTGCCAAAAATATTGCAGGTACCAGCGGGTATAAAAGAGAAGGAACAGATGAAAACAGTTTTGGAGACATCACAGCCAGAGTACCTCTTAAATCCAGTTTTAATCATAGGGGAAAGCAGCCCAGAATAAGATCCAAGGGACTCCATACCATAATATATGAAAAATCAGCCATAGATCTTTCAGCCCTGGATCAACTAACAGACAGCAGTCAGACAAACTGCATGGCAGTAATGCTGAATTTTCTGTCACAAAAAATAATAAATGATCAGATATCAATTTCTCAGGCTGCAGATAAATTATTTAAACAGATACAAGATTTCGGTCTGGATTCAATTTCCCCTTATACAGGACATCCTGGAAATTTGGCCCTGCCCAGAAAATACGAACTTTGCAGTGCAATAAACCGTTACAGAGGTCTGAAAGTAAAATAATAAATATACTCAAATATAAAACAGGGAAAATTTTCAGTTGTCACCGAAAATTTTCCCTGTTTTTCTCTGCCCCTTATAAATTGTCCATTGTGAATGGTGCATTGTGAATTGACAATTAGGATCTGAATACAACCTCTTCTTTGGAAAACATGACCTTTGCCAAAAATACAGTGGCCACTACATATACAATATGCCATCCCAATACCACTGCAATATGCACAGGGTTGAATATTCCTGCAATAGCTTCTTTCATAACCACCACTGCATTTACAATGGGAATATTAAAAAACATGAAACCTATATTTTTAGCATCCATCATAAAAGGCACATATGTCAAAATCATTACCGGTACCAGAAATCCTCCAAGATATGTATTTGCCTCTTTCATGGAACGTGCAAATATGCTTATGGATATCTCTATGGAACTAATTGCTACAAGTACAAATACAGATACTATTCCTATAAGGGCAAAAGCACCTATGGGAATGGTAAATTTACCTCCGCCTGAAAATATATACAGCATGGAACCTATCATGGAAGCCAGCGTAACTATCAATGTAATGAGCGCTACGGAGGAAATAGCCATAAGTTTTCCCCAAAATATGGACATTCTTCCTACAGAAGTTGATAAAAGCGGCTCAAAAGTCCCTCTTTCTTTTTCCCCGGCTACCAAATCAGCCGCTATTCCTATGGTAGGGCTTATCATGAAAATGATCAATATAGTTGGAAGTACACTTAAAATACCAGCTGCTATAGGACTATCATCCTCTTTAGTTAAAGTCTGCTCCTTTATTTCAAAAGGTGTCAGTATCTGACTGTTGATTCCCTTTGCCTGAAGCCTTCCGTCAACAATGGATGCACTGTATTTATTGAAAATATCCTTTATTATGGAAGCTGCCATGGAGGACTTGTTTGAATCCTTGTCATATATTATTTTAATATTGGTTTTATCCTCACCTGCAACTTTTAAATCAAAATTTTCAGGCACGTCAATTATGAGGGCTATCTTTCCCTTCTTCAGCTTTTCAGACTCGTCTCCGCTGTTGTCCATTGTTATATTCTTCATGCTTTCAAGCACCTTATGGATGGAAGAATTTTTATCTCCCCTGTAGGCAATGGTGATATTTTTCTGGAGGGAGTCCGTAGTATTTTTCATTGTAAGATCTATTATCTTAAACATGGCCGGATACATTATAATAGGCAGGAGTATGGTAAATATAAGAGTTTTCCTGTCTCTGAATATATCTGTAAGTTCTTTTCTTAAAATCACCCAGAAATTATTCACCTGCATTACCTCCTATCAATTTTATAAATACTTCTTCAAGGCTGCCATTATTGTACTTTTTCTCCAAAGCCTCTATTGTTCCCTCTTCCACCAATTTTCCCTTATGAATTATTACGACCCTGTCACAGAGTTTTTCAACTTCCGACATGGAATGAGAGGACAGAAGAATTATCTTGTTTTCACTTTTGCATTTTATAATAAATTCATGTATGACCCTGGCCGCTGAAACATCCAAACCCGTACTGGGTTCGTCAAAGAGCATTACATTAGGTGAATGTATTATGGCCCTGGCTATGGATACCTTCTGTTTCATTCCCCTTGAAAATTTACCGGCTTTTCTGTCTATATACTCCTCCATTTTTAAATCCATCACAAGTTCATCTATTCTCCCATTTATTTTTTCTCTTGACATTCCATATAATTTCCCAAAGTATTCTATGTTTTCCCGTGCTGACAATCTGTCGTATATCCCGACTTCACCGCCAAATAAAATGCCTATCTCTCCCCTAACCTTGGAAGAATCCTTAACTGCATCGTATCCATTTACTTTTATAGTTCCCCCGGTTGGCTTTAACATAGTGGAAATCATCCTCAAAGTTGTGGTTTTCCCTGCACCATTTTCGCCAAGAAGTCCCACTATCTCTCCTTCATTAACCTGAAAGGACAGTTCCTCCACAGCCTTTATGTCTTTGAATTTTTTGCTTACATTTTTTACATCAAGCATTTTTCCCTCCACTTATTTTATTAAATTCCGTTATATACCACTTACACTTCCACTAATTCTTAAATTTTTTCATATCCTCCAACCCCTGAAATATTTCTTTTCTTGAAAAATTTCCCTCAGAAAGCTGCTCATCACTTTTTGAAAACAGCATATCATAAAAATTTTCCCCTATATGAATCAATTCATCTGAAGGATTCTTATTCAGTTCCTCAAATAACATATTTTCTGCCTCATTGTATTTACCTTGAATGATCATTTTTTTTAATAGTACTGTCAATATATCCTCTACAGACATTGATTGGACATCTATATTTTGAAGTTCCCTGCCCTGATCCTGTCTATTGGAAACAAGGTTTTGGAGAAACTTTCCTGCAGATTCTATTATCCTCAATATATAATCATCATTCATATTAAAATTCTCCTTCTAATTATCTAATATAGCAAACCACTATCCATAATACAAGAGCTGCGAACCAAACCATATAAAACATTGCCATACCTACGTGAATGCCATAAAATATATTGGAAAAGACTATTAATATAAGCAATAAAGTCATAATTACGGCAATTACATAAATTGCTCTCCTCTTTTTGCTGAAGGTTTTATTTTTCACTTCACCAACCCTGTTTATCCTCAAATAATAGGATACGCAGGGAAGTCCTGAAAAAACAGCTACAACAAATACAGGTATTAGAAGAATATTAAAAACAATTCCATAAATATATGGTATATAATCATACCTTGATAGTAATATTATAATCAAAAAAAGGACACAACCTATAGAAGACGGAATTGCTGCCTTTTTACTTGATTTGTATTGTTCTATATATTTTTGGGCTTCGGTACAACTGTCCGTGTAAATGGGTTTTATTCCTGGAGGTGCACTGAAAATATGAAGTGACTTTGCCCAAGAACATACATGGGACCATCCAGCTTCCTTGAAATATGAAAAATATTCTTCATCTGGATCTTTTCTATAATCCAGAGAATACTGCAGGTCTCTAGGAGGATTTCTTTTCAGTTTATACCCGCAAAAACCAAATTTATATAGCATCCACCCTTTTTTAGCGTAGGCTGACAGCATTTCCATTTCCTCATCTTCTGCAAATGCCAGCCCTTTACTCATAACATATTTTTTGTTAAACATACTTTAAAACATCCCCCTGTCATTAAATGCTTTTTCAGCAGTCTTCACCATTTCACGTTTTTTTTCAACATCCTTTTTTAAAAATTCAATACCTCTGTCTGTTATTACATAAATTTTCTTTTGCTGAGATTCCTCCGTAAGTTTTATAAGTCCACCCTCAAGGAGCTTTTTTATGCTGGTATATAAAGAAGCAGGACCTATTGAAAAAGTATTTTTTGATATTGTTTCAACTGATTTCATAATCAGATATCCATGCTTTGGCCCCATTAAAGAAAGTAAAATATAATAATATGTATCTGTAAGCTCACCTTTTTTCAAAGAATTATTTCTAGCCATATCTGCCTCCAAATATATCATTTAATGATACATTATTCTTTACACAAACTATATCATTAAGTGATATAGTTTGTCAATACTTCTAGCCTCAGCCTAAATGTAAAAATTACTATAGGAATATATGATAAATATTCTCTATAGTAATTTATGATAATTTTACCTTCATTATTAAAATATGTCCATTTAGTTCTTTTATATCTTAAATCTTAACACCATTTCGTTCAAATTTTCAGCAAGCTGTGCTTGATTTTGTGTAGCTTTTGCCACCTGCTGTATTGCTCTCGTGGTTTCATCCACATTTGATTTTATTGATTCTGCGTGTTCTGAAGACTTCTGTGATGTGTTTGCCATGCTTTGGACAGCTTCACTGACCTGGTTTACTGTTGCAGTGAGTTCTTCTGACATAGATGCTATTTCATCGGACATTTTACTTACAAAATCAGAATCGTCATAATACTGAATTCCCATTTCTTCAAAACTCTTAAACCTGGTATTCACATTTTCATTTATAAACTTCAGCACGTCTTTACTGTATTGAGAAAGATTTTTAAAAGCTTCTTGAACCTTTTTTATAGTATCCTGAATTCCAGTTACAGCTTTTGAAGATTGATCTGCCAGCTTTCCCACTTCATCTGCCACCACTGCAAATCCTTTTCCCTGTTCTCCTGCCCTTGCTGATTCAATAGAAGCATTTAATGCAAGAAGATTGGTCTGTTCGGCTATACTGGCAATAGTATCTGCCATAATTTTTATGTCTTCTACTACCTTTCCATCTTCAATTGCCTTAATAACATTATTTGCCCTGCTTTCATACAATCTCTGTGATTCTTCCATAGCATCTTTTCCATTCTTTCTTACATCAGCAGCTCTTATTTTAGATTCATTTGCATTATTGCTCCCTTCCAGCGCCTTTTGGGAAAGTTCATTTATGCTGGAATTCACCTCTTCTACAGAAGCAGTTATTTCCTCAGAAGCTGCACTATTTTCTTCAACGCCAGCAGCTATATTTGCAACCGAATCATCAATATTAACAGCTTTTTCAGATAGTTTTTCCACTACAGAATAAAGCTCCTGACTGGAGGCATTCATCTCCTGAAAACTGTCAGAGATCTTTTTTACAAAACCTCTCAGGTTTTCTTGAACTTTTTCCATGGCTGAAAATGTTTTTCCAAATTCATCTTTCCTATCATTTTCATAATCATATGTCAAATCAAACTTAGATAATCTTTCAGCTAGCTCCATCATCTCTAATAGGGAGTTGTTTATGTCTCTGGGTATAAAGATTTGAAATATTACGGAAAGTACTATTCCAGATATTATCAACACTGTGGTGACAATGCTTTTTCCGGGAAAAGAAATTACTCCTATAATTCCTATAGCAAAAATTAATACAGCCATGATTCCAAAACATAATGATAGTTTTGTTTTTATTCTCATGTTTTTAAAAATTTTCATATCAATATCTCCTCATTAATAAACTTGGTTAAACTCCCATATTTAAATTTCCAGCCGATTTAACAATACCTTTTAAAATTATCATATTACCTCCATAAATTTGTATATTATCTACAAATGATTTATTATTTAAATTTAATCGATAATAGCACTTTTCAATTATATGTTATAATTGCAATTATTTAGCTTTTATTATTCATTTTATATCATTTTATGTTTAAAAATGTAATATATTTTATAGTATACACATTTTTTTATACAATTACAAGTGTATTTTACACTTACAGTTTGTTATATGTTTTGCTAAAAATAGCTAAAGTCAGAATAGGTGATGCAGATGAAAACAAATTACAAAAAAATGGGGGATCGTATTAAATCAGCCAGAAAAAAGAAAAAGATTACTCAAGAGCAGCTGGCAGAAATGACCGGACTTTCAAATAATTATATAAGTAATATTGAAAGAAACTGTTCTATACCAAGTATTGATACTTTACTGAAAATTTGTAATTCCCTTGGTATAACTCCAGATTTTGTCCTATTGGATTCAATATACACTTCCAATGAATACTTAAAAGATGAAATTGCAAAAAAACTCAATAAATGTGATAATAAAAACATAAGACTTGTTTCCAAATTCTGTGATCTGCTTTTAGAAGAACAGGAAGGCAATAAAAAATAAGCACCCTAATAATGGGTACTTATTTTAAGGGAGATAATCCTTAACACATTGTCTACACCCTATAAATTTTTCAGTATCTATTTTATCATGACCATATACTCCTTTAAAGTACAGGAGCTTAAGCTTTTTTAGTTTTTGTCCAGCAATAGAAGACATTTAAAATGTCTTCTAGATTCTGAACTCCACCATAACCCTTAAATAAACTATTTTCTTTAATACATTTAAACCAATTACTGCTGCTGTTCTGTATATACACAGTATCAAAACTTTCGGTCTCATAAGCTGTATCAAATAAGTCAATGTATACACACCACCCAGAATTATTTACGGTTTCTATTTGTATTCCCGTACAAATGCTGCTCTCACATATATTTTTATACCATTCTTGAAGTACTTCTATAATTGACATAAATTACTCCTTTTTTGTTTCAGTCTAAATATTTATATTCTTTGTACTAATATAATACTACATATATATCCATATTTCAATACATAGTTATAAAAACTACATTTCTTGGTATATGCAGCATTTTACGAGAAATGGAAAATCGTAATTATTCCTTTTTGCTTTTAATAGTTCTTTGCTTCCTCCCTTGTCATCCAAAAATGAATACCCGTAGTAGAGTCCATCCATCGATCCTCATTAAAGTTCTTTACTTCTACCCACTGGCCCACACGGTAAACAAAATTTTCATCTACAAGAGACCAAGCTTCCCTGTAACTTTCTTTATAGTCAAAACTTTTTATTGTGAGAACTTTTGCCCTGTCGCAGCGGCAAGAAGGTAAAGTAGCCGAAGTGCGCTTTGCATCTGCCGGGATTAGAAGCTGCACCAAACACTCATTAAAACACTTTTTATACCCAAGAAAAGCTCCCTTCTCCGGGCAATGTAAATGAAACCATTTTGTATTCTCATCGGAAATAATCCCATCCAATTTAGCATGCTCTAACACTGCGCCATATAAATTTGCCCATTCAATATTACAACCTGCCATATCTGCATATCGAAGCACTGCACATTCTAAATTTGCATGTCGGAAATTCGTCTTACGTACAGTACATTCATCAAACAACACATTAGAAACACTGCTGTACTCTAGATTTGCCTTATCAAACCTAACTTGATGGAATGCGCTGAAAGAAAAATCAATATTAGATAAATCCCAACTTGTAAAATCCATATTGAAAAGCTCTATCTCTTCTAAAACAAGCCTTTCTTTTGGTTTTCTAGTCTTTAATATATCTTTAAGTTCCTCTTGTGATAATTTACGTATAATATTCCCCTCCTTTTATATGCCGGCAGACAACAAGCGTCTAGTTAAATTTTAACATAGTTTCTGCAAATACTGTGAATGCTGATTTTCTTTTTAAAAAAATAAAGCCCTGCAGATTAAGCTGCAGAGCCGAACAATATTTATACAAATTTATCACCTAATAAAATTTGTAAATACTTTTTTCTCCTTTTCAGGTTCCGGGATCTTTCCCTTACCGTTCTGGACCAATTTCATAAGCCATGCCATATTCTTTCCAAGCATTCTCATAATCTGTATTCCCTCTTCATCTTTTTCAGAATCCCCTGGAACTGTACCATTTATAACATTCCAGTAATTTGAAGATGGCATCAGCATCTCCCCATAATTTATATAATTATTCAATTGATTAAAAGTAGGAACTCCACCTGCACGTCTTACTGCAACAACGGATGCACCCACTTTATGTCTGAGAAGCCCTCCGTTACAATCTGCAACATAAAAAAGTCTATCCAAAAATGATTTCATTGTTCCACCAATTCCGGCAAAATAAGTAGGTGATCCCAATATTATTCCATCTGCTGTTTTTACTTTTTGAATACATTCATTGAGAATATCATCTTTAAATATGCACTCTTCATTTTTATTTTTAAAACACCCATTACAGCCGATACAGCCTCTGATCTTTGCAGCTCCAACATTAATGATTGTGGTATTTATTCCTTCTTTTTGGAGTTCATCTGCCACTATCTTTATGGCATAATAAGTGTTTCCCGTTTTATTAGGGCTTCCGTTAAAAGCTATAACTTCCATTTAGTATTCCTCCTTTTACTTAGTTAAGATTATAGATTATTTCAATTATCTATACAAGTCCCATACTATTAAACCACTATTCCCACAGCTTTTTTTGCCAGGAGATCTGCCATATCATTATATTTATCTTCTCCTGAATGAGCCTTGATTTTTTTAAATCCTATATTTATCTTTTTCATGTATTTTTGCATAAAGTCCCTATAATCTTTAGTGAGAATTTTATTTGCCTTCCATTCACCTGTGGCCCAGCACTCTATACCCTTGTAATCATACGCAATAACTATATCTGTAAAATCATTGGCCAGCGCCAGTTCCACAGCCTTTAAAGCTCCCCTTATCTCACCAAATACATTTCTGCTTTCAATCATGTCAGTAATTCTAAAAGCTCCCAAATCCTTAAAAAGCACAGTATCATTCTTTACTATTACCACTCCATATCCTGCTATACTATCACCGTTGTTGTAGGAACCATCCACATAGGCATATAGGACATCTTTTTCAGGCACATTTTGTGGCGAATAAGTTTTATCCTGACTTATAAATTCAAGTGCAGAATCATAGTCCTTAAATTTTTTATATACAGCTCCGGAAAATCCTTTGATCTGTTTTTCACAATCTTCCCAGCTATTATATACCCCCGGGATTTTTCCTTCTCTTACGCCATAAAAATTTGGCATTTCATACGCACTCTCCTTATTCTATGAGTTTAACAAGTTCCATAGGGCTGTTAACCAGTGCTTTGGCACCATTTTCTAAAAGCTCATGGACTTCTCTAAAGCCCCATGTTACACCTACAGCATACATACCGGCACTATTGGCTGTATTCATATCCACTCCTGAATCACCAACATAAAGATACTCTGATGGCAGAATTTTTGAAAGTCTGGATATTTCCAGTGCTGAAGATGGATCCGGTTTTTTAGGTATACCTTCTCTTGCACCAAGGACGAAAGCAAAGCGTTTCAGTCCAAAAAATTTGTCGATTATTATTTTAGTAAAATTATCAGGCTTATTTGAAAGTACTGACATGGTTATCCCCATAGAATGAAGCTTGTCTATTAATTCCCCCATTCTCTTATAGGGCTTTGTCAATCGATCCCATCTCTCATTATATTCCCTTTTGAATTCTGCCAGACACAACTTCACCGTTTCATCATTTGCACTGTCTGGAGGCAAAGCCCTCCACACCAATTTCTCCATACCGTTTCCAACAAAATTTTTATACTTTTCTATATCATGCACAGGAAACCCCTGTTTATTTAACACAATATTCATTGAATCTGCCATATCGGCAAGTGTATTAAGCAGTGTACCATCAAGATCAAAAATAATTCCGGAATAATTCATTATTGCAGTACCTCCAATTAACATAAATTATATTAATTATACCATCAAAATAAACAGGTTGATAATAATATGAACTAAAACTCATATGCTTCCCGCAGCATTTTAATTTCCTCGGCATACCCCTGCAGTTCATTGGGGGTTTCCAGATAAAACGGCAGGCAGCACAATTTTGGGTGATTGATAATTCTAATCACAGCTTCTTTCCCAATGGATCCTTCTCCAATTTTCTCATGACGATCTTTATGACTTGAAAAAGGATTCTTACTGTCATTTAAGTGTATTGCCTTAAGCTTATCCAGTCCAATAATTCTGTCAAACTCATCCAGAACTCCATCCAAATCATTTACAATGTCATATCCGGCATCATAGACATGGCAGGTATCAAGGCACACACCCATTTTATCAGGAAGGCTAATGCCATCAAGAATTTGCTTCAGCTCCTCAAAATTCCTGCCTATTTCCGTACCTTTTCCGGCCATTGTTTCTAGAAGCACAGTAGTAGTCTGCTCTGGCTTTAATATGGTATTAAGCATATTTACAATATATTTTATTCCAACCTGGACACCCTGTTTTACATGACTGCCGGGATGAAAATTATATAAATTGTTAGGCAGATACTCCATTCTTTTTAAATCATCTGCCATAATATCAAATGCAAATTCCCTTGTTTTTTCATTTGCAGAACAGGCATTTAATGTGTACGGTGCATGAGCAATAATTACAGAAAATTTATTTTCCTTCATAATTTTTAACAGTGCTTCTATATCTTCCGGATCAATTTTCTTAGCCCTGCCTTCTCTTGGGTTACGTGTAAAAAATTGAAAGGTATTTGCTCCTATTTCAAGAGCTTCTTTTCCCATGGCTTCATAACCTTTTGAAGCTGATAAATGACAACCTATATTTAACATAATCCCTGCCTCCAATAAAATACTACATTTTCTTTTCTATTCTCAAAAGTTTTACCCTTCTCTCCTCCATCCAAAGAGTAGTATACAACAAGTGTGCTTAATTTTTTGTCTTCCATGGTTAAATCAGCCGCCTTTCAGATTCAAAAGTTAAATACTTACAACTTATCTTAACATATTTTATATTCCAATGTCATTTTCAATATCTGCAGAAAAATAAAAATTTCATTAGGAAGCCGATAAACCCTGCAATTATTTTACAGGGTTTATCAATAATATCACTTAAAATATTTCATACTGGTTTTTTTTAATTCTTTTATACTATATAATACTTTATAATCTTCAATTCCTGCTTTATAGGATATATTTTCAATGATTTCATTGCATTTTTCCCTATTTCTTGCATGTATCATTGTATATAAATTATACTCCCATAAATCACAGACTTTTCTTTCATAACAATGACTTACATAAGAAAGAGATGCCATGTAATTTCCAACAGAATCCACATCTTTTTTACTGACTTTCCAGGCTACCATTGCATTAGCTTTAAAACCTGCTCTTCTGTGATACAATACAGCTCCTACTCTTTTTAATATTCCAGTTTCATTATAGTATTTCATTCTATTTATAAGTTCATCTTCATCTATACCCAATTCCTCTGAAATGTTTTTATAGGGATCCGTGGTTATGGGAATTGATTCCTGTAATCTATGTATTATTTTTTTATCAAGATCAGTAAGCATTTTCATTTGACCCCAGATTCAGGATTACTTTAACCTTAAATAATTTATTTGAAGGTAAATTTATTATATCTTTTAACCCTGTATTTATTTTTATTTCTTCAAGTATGCTGTATAGGCTTTCCTCAGAAGGTGTTATAATTGTAAACCAAAGGTTATAATTATCTTCTCTTATATAATTATGTGTTATTTCATCATACTTATTTATATATTGGGCAATTTCATCTACTCTGTAACCTGGAACCTTGACCCCGCAAAGAGTACTTGTGTATCCTAATTTTCTTGAATCAAAAATTCCACCTATTCTTCTTATGAAACCTTTTTCTTTCAATTTATTTATCCTCTGTAATACTTCTTCTTCTGTAATCAATAATTTTTTCCCCAGTATTTTAAATGGTCTTTTATCAATTGGGATTTCGTTTTGTATTAACTCAAGTAATCTTTTATCTATCTCATCCATAAAAACCCTCCTTGTAAAAGTTTTAAAGCTTAAAATATGCATAATTTATCTGATTCCATATAATTTCCTTTATTATAGTATGCGGCTCTTGCTCTGCATCCGCCACAAGTATCTTTATATTTACAGCTTCCACAGCTTCCTTTATAATTCTGGGTCCTTAAATTATTAAACAAAACACTATTTCTCCAGATTTCATCAAAGGTTGTTTTTCTTATATTCCCGGCGCATTGTGATAAATAGGCACATGCCTGCACATCTCCTTTTGGATTTACAACGCAATAATTTATCCCTGCAATACATCCACGTTTAAATCTTATATCAATGCCCAAACTTTTAGCAATTGGTACAAATTGAGGAGCACAAGTAGGCTTTAATTCTATATGAATCCCCTGTTGTTTTTTCATTATAACTGTTAACAACCTTCCATATTCTTCAGATTTTAATACTTCATCTTCTATATTTTTTGCTCTTCCTGTAGGTATAAGAAAGAAAATATGATGTGCAGCTGCCCCCATAGCTACTGCAAAATCACTTATATCAATTATTTCCTCCTTATTCCATTCCATAACTGTAGTATGGACTTGAAATCTTATACCTGCCTCCCTGCAATTGTTCATTGCATTAATAGTATCTCTAAATGCTCCATCATGACCTCTAAAGATATCGTGTTTTTTTGAATCAAGACTATCAAGGCTTATCCCTACTCCAGCAACGCCGGATTCTTTCAACCTCTCTGCTGTTTTCTTAGAAATCAAAGTTCCATTAGTCCCAAGAACAGGTCTCAGACCAGCTTGTGAAGCATAACTTATAAGTTCAAATATGTCATCTCTCATAAGCGGCTCTCCACCGGAAAATATCATTATCTTAAATCCGGCTTTTACAATTTGATCTATTAATGTTTTTGCCTCTTTAGTAGTTAATTCCCCTATAATTTCTTTACCTGAATCCCTATAACAGTGACTGCATTTTAAGTTGCACCTATTTGTTGTATTCCATGATACTATCATTTATCATCATTCACCTCCAATAAACAAAATTCTAAAATTAGTCATCTGATTTCCTCATCTGTAAGGTAACAGGCCGGATCTTCTGCCCAAAAATCTCCTGATACCGATTCCGCCCTGGTTCTAAAGTTTCCATTACACACATTGATCCACCTGCATTTACTGCACCTGCCTTTAAGTAATCTTTTTCTATCTCGAAGTCCACTTAATATTTTATGACTGCCATTTTTCCATATGGAACTAAATTTTTCTTCCTTAACATTTCCAAAAACATACTGCCATGTAAACTGATCTGCATGCACATTCCCATAAAAATCCACGTCAGCAAAAGCCATACCAGATCTGTTTCCTCCATTGTTTTTTAAATAATACAATATTCTTTCTGATTTATCCCTGAACATTTTTAGAGATTTTAAATATGTATAAACTCCATCTGCATGATTATCCACAGTAAGTATTTCTACTTTCGGTCCAAATTCCAATGACTTTTTTATAATTAAGTCCAAAACCTGCCGTGTTTTCTCTTTTGAAATATCTTCATCCATCATCTTATTTCCTCTGCCTGAATACACCAGGTGATAAAAACAGACTCTTGGTATATTTTCCTCCTTTATCAAATGAAAGATCCCTTCAATTTCTTTATAATTATTTCTATTTATGGTGAATCTAAGGCCAACCTTCAGGCCTGCTTCTATGCAATTTCTTATTCCTTTTAATGCACTGTCAAATGCACCTGGAACACCCCTGAATTTATCATGGCTTTCTCCTATTCCATCAAGACTTACACCTACATATCCAACATTTAATTTCTTCAACGTTCTACATATACTTTTGTCTAGGAGCGTTCCGTTAGTGGATATAGTGCTTCTAATCTTTTTTTCATTGGCATGAGCCAGTATGTCGGAAAAATTCTTTCTCATAAGGGGTTCTCCACCGGAAAACAGCAATACCGGAACATTAAAATTTTTTAGATCATCTATAAATTCTTTCGACTCATTAAGTGTCAGTTCCCCCTCATATCTTTTACTGTCTGAATTTGCATAGCAGTGTCTGCATTTTAAATTGCAGGTTTTTGTGCAGTTCCATGCAACCACAGGCCCTCTGCCCTTACTTACGCCACACTTTTCCAATGCAGCACCTTCTATATATCTAAGATTATCTCCATAATTATGCGAATTCCACAGCAGTTTAGTTATACTTATCAATTTAGAGATTCCCCTTTTCTATTTATTGTTTTTACAGCAATAGACTTATGTAAGTCCATTATAAATTAATCGAAGAAATGATTACACATTTCATCAGCAAAAACTATTAAGTTCCTCATATTTCAGTATTTACCAACAATTATCAACTTATTCTATGTCTTAGAGATGGGAATGGTAATTTTTATAACTGTTCCAATGTCCACCTGACTCCAGATATCTATTTTCCCATTGTGCCTGTCAATTATCCATCTGGCGATAGAAAGCCCCAGTCCTGTTCCTCCGCTGGATTTTGTTCTGGACTTATCCGCCCTGTAAAATCTGTCAAATATGCGGGGAATGTCTTCTTCTGAAATACCTATGCCTGTATCCGACACAACTATAACAGCTGCATTGTCCTTGAGATAAGAGTCCAGCATTACTGTCCCTCCAGAAGGAGTATATTTAATACTGTTGTCAATAAATATCCTAAAAGCTTCCTTCATAAGTTTTCTATCCGCAGAGATATCAATCTTATCATTGTAATCACTTTTTATAATATGATCTTTGTCAATTAACCTTGTTTCCTTTATCAGATCATCAATCAACTCATTGAGCATAAAATTTTCTTTTTCGACTTTTTGTGTGTTTTTATCCCCTCTTGCCAGAAATAAAAGCTTTTCTACAAGTTCCTTCATGTTTTCAGCTTCACTTTTAATAGATGCAATGGATTCTTCAAGAACAGACCTGTCATCTTTTCCCCAGCGATCCAAAAGATTTGCATATCCCTGAATCACAGAAATAGGGGTCCTCAATTCATGTGATGCATCTGATATAAACTGATTTTGCTGCTCTACTGAATTCTGTATCCTATCCAGCATTTCGTTGAAGGTTTTTGCCAAATCCTTCAATTCATTTTTTGAGCCTTTTACATCAATACGTCTTCCAAGATCATTTATGGATATTTCTTTTACAGTTTCATTCATATTTTTTACCGGGGACAAAAATTTTTTGCTGGCTCTTGACCCCAGAATAATAATTGCAGTCAAACTTATAATACCCAATATGAATACAACAGTGCTTAACAACACTGCATAATCACCTTGGCTGCCATTTTCCATATAATATCTGAAACTCATTACCGCACCTGTACCCATAAATAGAAAAGCTATTAAAAACATAAAAACATAAGTTATTGTGATTTTAAAGCTTATGGAGAATCTGAGTTTTTCAAAAATAATTTCAATAATCCTGCATATCATATTATACAAAAAAATCAAAATAGATTTAGTTATATCATATATTATTTTGAATATGGATTTCATGCTATTCATATTTCAGTTGATACCCCACTCCACGAATAGTATAAATAAATTTATCATTGAATTTGTCATCAATTTTACTTCTTAAATAGCGAATATATACGTCTACTATATTTGTATCACCTATATAATCATATTTCCAGACATTTTCCAGAATATTATTTCTGGAAAGCACTATATTTTTATTGATCATAAAATATTTAAGCAGATCAAATTCTTTTTTAGTCAGATCTATCACATTATCATGGTAGGTCACAACGTATCTGTTCATATTCATCTTCAATTTTCCCACAGTAATAATTCCAGATTGAGCCACACGCTTTTTATGTTTGAATATAACCCGAATACGGGCCAGAAGTTCCTCTATGGCAAAAGGCTTTGTGACGTAATCCTCAGCCCCTATATCAAGTGCCATAACCTTGTCCGTAACTTCATCTTTTGCAGTAAGCATGATTACCGGAACCTGAGATGTCTGCCTCAGCCTTCTGAGAACCTCCATTCCATTTATAGACGGAAGCATCACATCAAGAATTATAAGATCATGATTCCCCTTTAAAGCTGTATTCAGTCCTGTTCTTCCATCCTGGCATTGCTCCACTTCATATCCTTCGTGTTGAAGTTCCAATTGAACAAATCTAGCTATTTTTATTTCATCTTCAATAATAAGAATTTTTTCGCCAGCCATATATACCTCCTATTTGTATACATTCAGATTATCTAAATGTATTATACCCTTTTAATGCCATTAGGAAAATATAAAATAAAAGCCTGTCCCATGAAAATCACAGGCAGACTTGGTTTTTAAGCGTTGGTAAACTTTCTGTTTACCTTGTTTGTAACATGTTCAACTGCTTTACTGACTTTATCTATTTTGTCATTAATACTGCAATCATCACCGCTTTCTCTGTTAAATCTTATTTTGCAGCTGGTAATCAGTGCAATTACAAGGGATATTATAACAACCGGCATTGCAAATACGGTAAATAGTACAGCCAGTGTTAAAGGTAAATTCAATATAGTCTTTTCACTTTTTGAAATTACAATGCTCATTTTGTTGCCTTTTGAAATCACCTTTTTTATTTTTTTCACAAGGGAAGATCCTTTTAAAAATTCTTCTTCAGACTTGATTTTATTTTCCGATTCCAAATATGAAAGGGCTTCTACTACATCCCCGTTGCATTTTTCAAGTGCTTCCTTTGCCTCTTTATAACCTACATCTGCTCTTTTTCTCAATAAATCAATTTGTTCAATAGTAATAGACATATTAATTCCTCCAATTTACTTTTATTAACCTTACATATGAGTTTATATTTATACAATACAGCACTCTCATTAGATTAAAATTAGCAAAACATTAGAATTCCATTAGAAAATTAAAATTGACAAAAATATTTATTTTGTATATACTGTGTATATATCGATATATACAGTATATACGATTTACAAAAGGAGTACTGCTTATGAACATAATTATTTCCAACATATCCAAGGATCCTATTTATGAACAGATTACAAAACAAATAAAAGACAACATAATAAAGGGCATAGTCTCCGAAGGCCAGCTTCTGCCTTCCATAAGAAATCTTGCCCAGGAACTTAAAATAAGTGTAATAACCACCAAAAGGGCCTATGAGGAACTGGAAAGAGAAGGTTTTATTGAAACAGTTCCCGGAAAAGGCTCCTATGTATCAGCTCAAAACAAGGAGTTCCTAAAAGAAAAAAAGATGAAATCAATTGAAGATAAACTCATGGAAGCCATAGAGGACAGCAAAATCATTGGTCTGACGAAAAAAGAATTAAAAGAAATGCTGGATATTCTATATGACAATATGTAAATTTGGGGGGAGAATTATGAATAACATTTTGGAGATCAATAACTTAAGTAAAATTTACAAGGGTTTTACACTGAATAGTATAAGCTTTAACCTGCCCAGAGGATATATTATGGGACTCATTGGTCCAAACGGTGCCGGCAAGAGCACCACTATAAAACTCATAATGAATCTTGTAAAAAAGAATTCAGGACTTATAAAGGTTTTTGGACTGGACAATATAAAGTATGAAAAGCAGATAAAACAGAAAATAGGTTTTGTATATGATGCAAATTACTTTTACTTGGATTTGACTACAACAGCCATGAAAAATATCATATGCCGTTTTTACAAAGATTGGGACGACAAAACTTTCAATAGATATATGGATGAATTCAACCTGCCTGGCAACAAAAAAATAAAACAGTTGTCCAAGGGAATGAAAATGAAGTATTCTCTTGCCATGGCCCTTTCCCACAATGCCGAATTCATTATAATGGATGAACCCACTTCAGGACTGGATCCGGTCTTTAGAAGTGAAATGCTGGATACCCTTTGTTCAATAATCCAGGATGAGAATAAATCCATACTATTTTCCACCCACATCACCACGGATCTTGAGAAAATAGCGGATTACATCACTTTCTTGAATTCCGGCAGGATAGTTTTTTCAGATACCAAGGACAATATTCTGGACAGTTATGCCATTGTAAAAGGTGATAAAAATCTTTTACAACCTGATATGAGGAAAAAGTTTATAGGCATAAGAGAAACCTCCTTTGGTTTTGAAGGCTTGACTAATAATAAACTGGAAACAAAAAAATTATTCAAGAACAAAGTTATAATTGAAAAAGCCACCCTGGATGATATCATGGTATACACTGTGAAAGGGGAATAGGCAATGTGGAATTTAGTCCTAAAGGACATACTAATACAGAAAAAAACTTCCCTGTTTTTCATAGCATTTTTAATATTTGGAATCCTATTGTTCCAAAGAACAAATGGTAATTTCAGCGGGTATATTTCGCTTGTACTTTTTTGTATTTCCAGCAATTTTATAGAAAATGCTGCTTTGAAAGATGAAATATCCCAAAAAATTATTGTCAGCCTTCCCCTTAAAAGGTCTGATATAATTTCAGCCAAATATCTGTCCATGTTTGTATCCATGGGCATTACCATAATCATATACTATCTCATTTTACTTGTATTGACTGCCTTTGGATTTGTTAATGACCAAAAATCCATGAATTCAAATATATTATTTATATATATGGGGCAAACCTTATTTTATAGCTCACTGTATTTTCCTGCAAATTTCAAATTTGTGTATTCAAAAATCCGATATTTAAATATAATTTTAACTATACTTGTTGCTTTTGGCCCTCTATTTTTTGAAGGTCATTCTCATTTGAAAAATATTATTCTAAAAATCACTTCATATTTAAATGATGCATTTAATTTAGGATGGGCCTGGATTTGTACATTTTTATTAATAATATTGCTTTTAATATCTTTTATAATATCCTGCCGGGTATATAAAAACAAAGATTTAAACTGAAAAAGGAGGAACAGAAAATGTGGAATTTAGTTTTAAAGGACTTGCTTATACAGAAAAAAACTTTTATTATAACAATTTTAACTTGTTTACCCCTGGTTTTTGCTTTTAAGGGCAATTCCGGTGACACCAGTGTTGTGTATTCCTTTGTAGCAACCTTCACTGCTTATGCATTTTTAAGCAACAGCTTTTATAGGGATGAAGGTGCCGAGGTAATGTTAAACAGTCTTCCAATAAACAGAACAACTATAATTATATCCAAGTACTTGTCATTGCTTGTATTCGTACTTATCAGCATGATAATTTTATTTTTATTTCTCACTTTTGCACAGTATACAGGATTGATACACTTGGCTAGAACTATCAATACAGAAGGTATACTGGGGGGACTAATAGCAGTTCTATTTTTAAGCTGCATACTTTTTCCCCTGTATTTTAAATTTGGATATTTAAAAACAAGATATGCAGTAATGGCATTATTTTTAGGCATATTCTTTGTTTTTACGGCCTTTGCAAAAGTATTGGGTAAAAAAGTTCAGCTTGTTAGTACCTATTTGAAAGGTATTCCTGAGATCTCAATGAAATTTATCATAATGGCAATATGCTTCATTGTATTTTCAGTATCTTTTACTTTGTCCTGCAAAGTATACAGAAATAAAGACTTTTAATCCAAGCATAGGGTCAGACCCCCTGACAATAAATGTCAGGGGGTCTGACCCTATAACATTTTCTAACAATATTCTATATATAAGAAAAAATTTTAAAGACCTGTTTGCCCTTTTATGGCAAACAGGTCTTCTCATTGATTTTTATTTTATATTTTCATTTCTATCTGAATTTTATATATGATGGATATTTCCACTTTTTCAATTCTTCCTCAGGTAAAACATTAGGTTCTTCATGATTATTCATAAGAAGTACCCTGTAATACATTTCCGCTATCTCCTCCACATATTTTGCCTTGAGATAGGTACCCTCTATATCTTCACCTACAGTTATAACCCCATGACTTTCAAGAAGGCATGCATCTGATTTTTTAAGGGGTTCAACTACTGACTCCGCAAGTTCTTTTGTGCCAGGCCTTCCATAAGGTGCCACATGTACAGTGCCTCCATAGTACACAGCTTCATACACAATAGGGGGAATTTCCTTTTTCAATACTGCAAAAGATGTTGCAAATCTTGAATGGGTATGTACTACAGCATTTATATCCTTTCTTGAATTATATGCATAAACATGCATAAGGACTTCACTGCTGGGTTTATGATTTTCCCTATTCTCTATTACATTCAATTCCGAATCCAATACGCATATATCATTCCCCATTAAATTTTTTCTGTCTACGCCTGAGGGAGTTATCAATATGAAGCCCGTATCTTTATCCCTAATACTGAAATTTCCTGATTTATGCTTGCATAAACCTTCTTCATCTGCTTTTCGTGCTACTAAAGCCAATTCCTCTTTTTTATCTTCAAGCATAATACTCCCCTCCTATTTTACATTTCCAACTTTTACATTCTTTTTTTCTATGGTTTCCATTTCCCTGTCCATTCTTTTCATATATTTAGCATACCAGAAAAACAATCCTATAAAACAAATAAAGGCTACAAGTCCCATTACGTCTCCATTTATTATATTAGCCGCATGTGCTATACTCCACCTAAATTCCGGCCCTTCTATTCCATAATAAGTTAAAAATTGTCCTTGGGGAACTGTCAGGGTCTTTTGTACTCTGGCCAGATTTGTAAGTATAGGTGCAAATTGTGAAGAAACAATTAAATATATAGGGGTTGTTATTACACCCATTATAAACATTTTTACTATGTTCCCTCCTGTTACTATAAGAGCCGGTACTGTCGCCGCCACATTTATAATTGCAGCCAGAGGCAGAACACTGTTTACTCCGAATTTGGCAAGTATTATGGCAAATACAAGTTCCACGGGAACAAGCAAAATAGATGTAACCCATAGTTCAGAACTTCCTCCAAGCACGGACCAATCTATGCCTATGCAAAATTCCCGTCCCTTATATTTTTTCTTCATATATTCACCAGCAGCTTCAGCTATGGGACCCAGTGATTCAAGGAAAAGATTTGCCACCAGAGGGAAAAGCACCAATGCTGTTGCAATCTCAACACCAGTCTGCAGTGTAACCTTCACACTGCATCTTCCAATGGCTGCAATCAAAATTCCTACTATAAATCCCATTACACTGTTTTCCCCGAATATTCCAATCTTTTCTTTCAATTTATTTGAATCCAGATTTATTTTGTTTATTCCTGGAATAAAATCCAAAAGTCTGCTTATAGGTGCCAGTATAACTCCCTGTAAATTCATTACATGAGGACAGGTTACGTTGCTTATTTTAGATAATCTGTATACTGACTTTTGAACCAAATCCGCATTCCTCAATTCCAGTACCACTTCAATTGCTGCTGCCGCAAGAGCAAGCGGTATACTGTGAGTTATTGCAGCAACTATAGTAGCTGTAAGTATTTTACCCCATACATTCCACATATCCACATTCAAGCAGTTTGTCCATCCAAGTGCCAGCATCACTATATTTATACCTATTTGTATTGGAAAAATTATAAGTGCATAAGGCCATGCCCACGCTATGGCTGCTACAGGGGACCAGCCTACATCTATTGTAGTAAGTTTTATACCTGTAATATTTACAAATGCATTGGCAGCAGGGCTGATGGACTTAAACATAAATCCCAGCACTACATTCATTCCTGTAAAGGCTATTCCAAGAGTCAAACCACATATTATGGCTTTTTTTAATTTCATTTTAACTCCCAATGCTATTGCAATCATAATTATAGGCAGAAAAACTGCAGCTCCCAGATCCAGTATATATTTTATTACATCACCCATTTTTCTCCTCCATATTTCAGTTTATTCTTCTAGTTAAACTCCCTCTCTTTTCTATAAAAAGCCAGCTTCTTGAAAAAGAAAGGGAGCAGACAAAATCTATTTTAATATTTTTTTCAGATTTTCTCCAAAAGGAGGATATACTATGCCTTTTTCAGTTACTATGGCAGTTATATTCTCATGAGGGGTTACATCAAAGGAAGGATTATAAACTTTAACTCCCTTAGGTGCTGTCCATACTCCAAACCTGCAGGTAACCTCCTTTGGATCTCTCTCCTCTATAGGTATGTCCTTACCTGTTGGAGTATTTAAATCTATACTTGGGGTAGGTGCAGCTATATACATTGGAATATTGAAATATTTAGCCAAGATGGAAACTCCAAAGGTGCCTATTTTGTTTGCAGTGTCACCATTTGCAGCTATCCTGTCACAGCCTACTATTACAGCATCAACTTTATGCTGGCGCATAATTACCGCTGCCATGTTATCCGTGATAGTTGTCACATCTATCCCTGCCATATAAAGTTCTAAAGCAGTAAGAGTGGAACCTTGAAGCCTTGGTCTTGTTTCATCGGAATATATTTTAAGATGCCATCCCTTTTCCTTTGCAAGGTACATTGGTGCTGTAGCTGTACCATACTTTGAGGTGGCCAGCTGTCCTGCATTGCAATGAGTCAGTATTCCCATGTCGTCCTTCAACAGGGTAATTAGATTTTCTCCTATGGTTCTGCATATCTCTATGTCCTCACTGTGAATCTTTTTTGCTTCTTCTCTAAGTATTTTCTTTATATCAGCTATATTCCTGCGCCTTTCATCTTCAATTTTCCCAATCATTCTTTTAAGTGCCCAGGAAAGATTTACAGCAGTAGGTCTGCTGGAATTTAAATAATCGGCCTTTTCTACAACATATTTATAAAATTCCTCAAAAGAAGTTTCAGGTGCACTTTTAATTCCGAAATACAAACCGTAGCCTGCCGTTACTCCTATAGCCGGAGCTCCTCTCACCACCATGGTCTTTATGGCATCATAAACTCCCTCCACAGTATCATAGCTTTTATACTCTATTGAATTAGGCAATTTGGTCTGATCCAATAGTATAAGTTTATCCTCTTCATCCTTCCATTCAATTGCAAATAATTCAGACATGATTTTATCCTCCTATAATTTTAATTTGAAGAACCTTCAATTAATCTTACAAACTCATCAATGGATCCAATACCGTCCCTTTTCAAAAGAATTGATTGTCCAATTTTCAGACCCATTATCTGTGCCTTGGCCCTCTCTTTCAGATCCTCCATTATATCCATATCAGGTACATGTGCCATACCGACGATTCTCCTCATAACTTCACAAGCACAGAACCCAATGGTTTCATGAAGAAGGTTTTCTATATAATATTCTCTGTAGCCTTCAACCTTTGTTATAATATCCTTTGATTCATTTTCCCAAAGATAATTAAATTCCTTTAAAAATTCTCTCCAAATTTCTTTTATGGAACTGATAATATGATTTCTGTATTTCTCTATATCCTCTTTATTTTTATCCCTTCTGCCTTCCCAGGAAGCATAATTCAAAATAAAATTGGCAAACAGCAGACCTATATCATATCCATAAGGACCATAAAATGCAAATTCACAGTCAAATACCACAGTTTTCTCCTCATTTATGAATATGGAACCTGTATGCAGATCTCCGTGAAGTAAAGATTCAGCCTTTGTCATAAATATATTTTTCAATTTTGAAACCTCAAGAGCTATTCTTTTATCCTGCCACATCTTTTCCACATAATCTTTTATATATTCGTTTACATCATTTGACTGGGCATCCATATAAGGATCGTTCAAAACAAGCCTTTCCGTTATATCACACAATTCAGGACTTATAAATTTTCCCACAATTTTTTTCTTCTCCATAGGGCTCATTCCCATATCAGAAGTAAGGAATAAATTCCTGGCCATGAATTTTCCTATCTGTTGTGAAAACTTAGGAAATGTTTTCATTTCCATCATGGCTTTTCTGAGAATTTCCATATCCCCCAGATCTTCCATAACCGTAAGTGCATATTCGTCACTGTGATAATATATCTTAGGCACACTGCCAGGACATACTTTATCCTGAAGCTTCAAAGTTTCAGCTTCTATCCTGTTTCTGTCCAAAGTGAGCTTCCATCCGTCTCCTGCAATTTTAAGATAAGGAAGTGCCTGCTTTACAATAACCCTCTTATCATCATCCAGATCAACCACTCTAAAAACAAGATTCAGATTTCCATCTCCAACTTCTTTGCTGGCTAGCTTGTGATTTTTAGGAAATACTCCTTCTTTTTTCAGGTAATCACCTATAGTTTCGTTGTTCATAGCTTCATACTGGCTCATTTTTTTAACCTCCGTTTATCTTTATTGGTAATACTTTTTATTTAAATAAGTTTATGTTTATAAATAACATTTATTTGTTTAAATATTACACCTATATGTGAAAATTCACAAATGCTGTATAATAGTAAAATCTATTGAATTTCATTAATTGTAAATATTATATATATTTTTTCTAATTCTATCTAAAAAAACGACATTTTTAGTCCCTATTCTTTTATAAATCACACTACTATGATATATTTATATTATATTGATTCAATTTAATCTTCGTTTAATGGGGAGGTATATACCGTGACACAAGAAGAAAGAAGATTATCAATTAAAAAAATCTTAAATAACTATAAAAAAGTTGAAATAAAAGATCTCAGCAGAGATTTAAATGTATCTGAAATGACCATAAGACGTGACCTGGAATATCTTGAAAAAAAAGGTGTATTAAAAAGGGTTCTCAAAGGTGCCATAGCCACTTCCATAAACAACACGGATCCCATTGATGACAGTTTGAAAATAAGAACTCGTCAGAATATAGCAGAAAAAAGCGCCATAGCCAAATATGCCAGCACCCTTATAAAAGATGGAGACATAATATTCATGGACGCTTCCACCACTGTATATGCATTATGTCCTTACATAATAAACAAAAAAATAACCATAGTCACAAATTGTATAAGAATATGCAATTATTTTAACAGTGTTAAAAATATAAACATCATACTTGCAGGTGGGATTTTAAGATATGGAACCCTTTCTCTTATAGGAACGGATACAAACCGATTTTTAAAGCAATACAATACCAACAAGCTTTTCATATCAGGCAAGGCCCTGTCTTTAAAAGATGGACTCACGGATGTAAATACTTTCGAAATAGATGCTAAAAAGGCAGCCATGGAAAACACCGAAGAAATCATATTACTGATGGACAGCAGCAAATTAAACAAAACCTCTTTGATTAAAGTCTGCCATATCAATGATATATCCAAAATAATAATTGATGGTTTCAACGATTTTTCATCCCAGCAGCAAAACACATTGGATTTGATAAAAAATAACAACACTCATGTAATTATAGTCAATTAGCCCTTCAATTACTAATTGACTGCAAATTTTCACCATTGTCTTTTCTATTTTATCCCATTGTACTAAATTCTAGATTGTTTTTTTCCTAAAAACACTTTATTTAACATTATTCTCCTGTATTTATATAATGGGTTCATTCTTTCTTGGAACCATAGGACTTACCCTAGAAACCGAAATTAGTAGTATATACTAAAAAAAGCGGTGATAATAAATGAAATTAACCAAAGGATGGGAAATGTTTAGAATTTATATTAGTAAGGCCGCCAGATACAAGAAGTACAGCTTATACCATTCATTAGTTTTAAAATTAAAAGAGATGGGAATGGCAGAAGTAACCATGACAAGATGCCTGGAAGGCTATGAAAAATCAAAAAATTTATGAAGCCATCTAAATAATCTCAGAAGTTAGGGGAATGAGATCAAAAAGCTGGCTTCAGCTTATATTCAATCATAATTAAGATAGATGTCAATTGTTTTTTAATTTTAAATGAATTTTATTATAACCTTACAACTAGTACTTGGCAGTGTGCACTTCTCGTAACAGAAACAGCTACGCTTCCAAGTAAAAATTTTGATATTTTATTACGTCCTCTATGACCTATAATTATTAAATCTGAATCTATGCTATCAGCATAAGCTACTATACTCTGGGCTATATTACCTGAGATAATTTTTTTACATATACTTATTCCCAACTTATTAGCTTTTTTTTCTGCTGTATTTTGTGCATCATCATAAAATTTTGTTCCATCTTTCATCATCCCATCAAATTCACTTTTTGTTTCCACAAAATCTGGTACATGAACTACAGATACCAAATGTATAGTTGAATCAAAATTTTTCTTAAATTCTACAGCAACATCAAAAGCCTTTTCAGAATATACAGATCCATCATAAGCTACTACTATCTTTTCATACATCTTTATTTTACCTCCTCGTCATTTACACTATTTACATTTATTTTTCCAACATTATTTACAGGATTAAAAAATCTTTGAGCTATAAGAGTTGGCACAACAGCACTTAAAATCACTGTTGTCACTATAATAGAATACTGAATTTTACTTATAAAGCCATGGCTGAGTCCAAATAAAGCAGCTATCGAGCCAAAGGTTAATCCTGTTGACATAAGTAAAGTAGTATATATTCCTTCTCTCTTTTTATATTTATACAATATGGTAAGTGGCCTCACCCCTATATATTTAGTAATTATTTTTATACCTAAAAATACCAATACTATCCATGCGTAGTTTATAACATGGTAAGAAACATTGCTTCCGGCTTTTAAAAAATAAAAAGGTATAAATAAACTAAAAGTTATAGCTGTAAGTTTATCTGATAAATATCTTTGTTTCTTAAAAAACGGTGAAAGTGCTAATCCTATTATATATGCAGGCAATACCGCTTCTACATTTGCCATTGTAGCTATGCCACCACATAAAAATAAGATCAGGAATATATATTTTATCTCCAGTTGATATGTTTTGCCGCCAAATTTATCATTGAATTTAGTGGTGACTTTATTCAAGAAAGGTGTGATTGCGGCCATTAATATTATAAAAAGGATAAGCCATTTATTAAAGTTGGCAAATATAAGTCCCAGTGCTAAAACAGTACCTAAATCCGTAACAAAACAAGCAGCTAAAATTTTCTGCCCTAATTCTTTTTTATCCAGGCCCGTTTCAAGCATTACTGAATAAACTACGGCGACAGAAGTAGTTGAAAGTGATATTCCACAAATTTCTGAAGAATTCAAAGTCCATCCCAAAATATAATAGGACCCTAAAAAACATAATATAAATGGTGCCACAAAAGATAATATCCCTATGGATAAACTTTGTTTTAGATTGGATTTTAATATATCATGGTCTATTTCTGCTCCTGCCTGAAATGTAAGAATTATACTTCCCGCGCCTGCAAGAAAGTCAATCCACTGATTTGTAGATAAATTCATCAGATTACCTGCAATAATACCAACTATTATTTCCACTAAGGATATTGAAATACCAGAGTAGTACGCGATAATTCCTGCGATTATGGATAGGATAATCCACTTTGAAAATAAAATCCACATTTCTCTAACCCTCCTAAATTATTTATAATAAAAAAATTTATAGGAGTCATTAGCACAAATGTGCATTTAAGACGAACTCCATCGTCTGTACTTAATTATTTATTTTTATAAAAAAACTAATTCATATTTTAAAACTTATTTCAAATTAAATATACTTATACTATATTAAAAAAAGCTAATATTAAAATAATACTTCCTAACAATATTCTATATATAGAAAAAGGTTTTAAAGACTTGTTTTGTAAATACTCAATAAATTTTTTAATACTAAATAATGAAATTATAAATGATATAATAAAACTTAGAAATATGCTAAAGATTTCTACATTGCTTAACATTAGTTTACTTATAAATAAACTCCTATAATCAGAAATTATTGATGAATATATTGATAATATGGCAATAAAAAAGGAAAATTCAGCAGCAGCTAATAATGATACACCATTTATCATAGATGCCATAATCACAGCTGCAGTTCTAGACATTCCTGGTATAAGTCCAATACAGCTAAAAAGTCCTATTTTCAGAGAACGTACTAATCCAATATGGTTAAAACTTTTAACTTTATACATGTTTTTAAATTTATTTTCAACAACTGCTAGCAAAATACCACCAGTTATTAACGTTATGCCCATATTAACAAAATTAAAAAGATTTTTTTCTATAAAACCTTCCAAAGCTGAATTAACTATAATTGAAGGATAAAATCCAACTAATACCATAATCCAAAACCTAAATCCCCATTTACCAAGTCCTATATTACAAAATGATTTTAAAATAAACTTTCTGTATGTATAAATAATTGCAATCAATGTTCCCAACTGAGTTGATATAATAAATAAGGTTAAAATTTCTTGTTTAAAATCAAAAAATTTAACTAATAATGCTATATGTGCATCAGATGATATGGGAAGTAATTCTGTTATTCCTTCCACAATACCTATAATAATAGCTTTTACTATCAATTCAAGTTTTCCCCCCTCCGCAATAATAATAGACACAACAAAAAACTTCTACTAACAATAGTAGAAGTCATTAATCGCAAAGGATAATTTAAAGATGAACTTCATCACCTAAAATTTCAATTTATGGTTTTATTTTATCATAGATTTGTATATATGTCAATCTATGATAGAATAAAATTAAACTTTCCAGGCATAGGGTCAGGTCTTTTGACAATAAATGTCAGGGGGTCTGACCCTATTCCATTTATTTGAACAATTTTATAATTTCCTCCTGTGATAACGAGGCAATTCCCTGACTTCCGGAAAGCTCTCCTCCAAGCAGACTGTCTATAAGCCTTTTCTTTTCCTCCTGCAGCTGTATAATCTTTTCTTCAATAGTGCCTTTAGCTACAAGCTTTATTACTTCCACCACATGTTTTTGGCCTATTCTGTGCACCCTGTCCGTAGCCTGCTCTTCTACAGCAGGATTCCACCAGGGATCAAAATGAATTACTATGTCTGCAGAAGTGAGATTGAGACCTGTTCCCCCCGCCTTTAAACTTATTAAAAATACTGAATTTATTCCTGAATTAAACTCTTCCACCAATTTCATCCTATTTTTTGAAGATACAGAACCATCCAGGTAACTATACTCTATTCCCTCTTTGCTTATTCTCCCTGCAATATTTTTAAGTACAGAAGTAAATTGTGAAAATACCAGCACTCTGTGCCCTTCACCTATACTCTGTGTTAAAAGCTCCACCAGTGCTTCTATTTTTGCACTGCTTCCGCTGTAGTCTCCCATTACTACAGATGGATCAAGACAAAGCTGCCTGAGCTTTGTAATATATGCAAGTATTTCAATTTTACTGTTTTTAAATTCATCTTCTTTTACTTTATTTTCAATAAGATCCAGTGCATGCTTTGCATAGGTTCCATAAACCTTCTCCTGTTTATCCTTTAAATGAACCATAATTGTCTTTTCTATTTTATCCGGCAGTTCTTTTATAACATCTTTTTTCTTTCTTCTCAAAATAAATGGTTTTACAAGCCTGTTGAGATCTTCAATTACTACAGGATCCTCTTTAAATTTCTTATAATATCTCACACTGAATCTCTTTTCATCATATAAATAGCCCGGCATTATGAAATCAAATATGGACCAGAGCTCCATAACAGAATTTTCTATAGGGGTGCCTGTCAGTGCAAATCTTCTCCTTGCTTTTATACTTTTTACACTCTCCGCATTTTGACAATGAGGATTTTTTATATACTGGGCTTCGTCCAGCATACAGTAGTCAAATTCTATATTATTATATATTTCCAAATCCCTTTTTAAAAGATTATAAGTAGTTATAACAGCCTGATATTTATTTATATTTTTCAGCAGTTCTTCTCTTTCTTTTCTTGGTCCGTTAACTGCTGCTACTTTCATATCCGGAGCAAATTTTTCAAATTCATGAATCCAATTGTATACCAGGGATGTAGGTACTACAATCAATGACTTGCTGCCTGGATTTGAAAGTAAAAACGCAATTGCCTGAAATGTTTTCCCAAGTCCCATCTCATCTCCCAGTATTCCGCCAAACCCCAGATAATCCAGTGTCTTAAACCAATTATAACCTACTTTTTGATATTCCCTTAAATCAATCTTTAATTTCTCCGGTTCCTCAAATTCAAAGTTTTTTATGTTCTTCAATTTATCTCTTATTTTTTTAAGTTCTAAACTGCCCTTAATATATCTTATATTGTTTTCTTCTATATATGAATCTAAATAAATACTTTTATTTTTACTTATTTTCATATGATTGTCTACAATATTATCCTTTGAGACCACATCCAATAATCTCAAGAACTTTCTAAGTTCCAATTCTTCCAAATCAAGGTATTCCCCGCTCTTTAACTTATAATATTTAAGATTATCTCTAAAAGCCCTCAATATGGCAGCTGTCTCTTCTGATGGTATGTCATCCAGCTTGAATTTCATTTCAAAATAATCATATTTTCCTGATTTAACGTCTCCACTTATATTTTTACTGCTTATGGATTTTATACCTTTGAAGTTTTCAGAGTAAAACACCTCTCCTATTTTCTGAAGCTTTTCTATTTCCACTTTGAAAAATCTAAATATATAGTCATCCCCCCACATAAGATAAAACTTGTTATCCGACCTTTCAAATCCCAAAGATCGCAATATTTTCAAAGTCCCTGCTTCTCTTTTAGAATCCCTGTATATGATCTTCTCAGTACAATCCTCAAAAATATTAAACTCAAAAGCCCCATATTTAACTTTCACAATTAGAGCAACCTTCTTGCCTTCCTTGTCAAAATAGAACTTAAACTCACATTTTTCATTTACTATCTTATCTCTTATAGATTTGGACAATACAACATTATCTGATAATAAATTAAGGTCAGGAATTAAATCTCTAAGTATGGTATCTTCCTCAGATCCCTGCAGTATAACTGTTCTAGCTTCATTGAACACTGTAAGATAAGGATTTATTTTTGAACAATATTCAGCATCAGGAAGATATATAGTTGATCCATAAAAAAATACATTATTTCTTGAGCCCAATACCATAGGCATTCCGTTTGGCAGCTTTAAGACATAATCTTTTTTCACTATATTCAAATCAAATTTCAGCGGTGGATTATCTTCCAGCACCTCAGTTTCAATGCATCTGTATAAAAAGCCTTCATCTAAATAAACTCTATGCTCTTTTATTACCTGAAAAAATTCCCTTACCAGATAATCCGGTATGTGTATATACTTTCCGTCTACATTTGATTTTTTTACCCTGCCTCTATATATGGAACTTCCCTCTATACTTTTCAGCATCTGAATAAAATCTATAAGGCATTTGTCTTTCACACTCAACTTATCCTGTCTCATATCCAGAGTAAAATTTTTTCCGTAAGATACAGGTATACCGCTCAAGATTGCCAGCAAAAACTGGTTTATATCTTTTAAAACATAAAGGTTACTTGAGTTCATGGAAATAAGCCCTATTTTAAACTGGGCAGAAATTTTATTTTCCCATTGATTTCTATTTACGTAAACCTCTATTTTTATTTCACTCCTGCCCTTTTCATCACCTAAGAGCGTGGATAGTGTATTCTTATTACATTTGGTCCGAAAAATATTTTCAGTGTTTGATTCATTTAAAAGGGGATGTTTTACTAATTTATCAACTGCCCTGTAAAATGTGGCTATTAAATGCTTACAGCAGTAATTGTCTTTTCTGAATTCATTATTTTCATAATCCATGCAGCTGCAGTAAGTTGAAACTATGTTTTTATTTTCAGTATCCATTTGAATTTCCGTGTTATATTCATTAAAAAGGCTTTCTGAAATAACCCTGCCCTTTATGTAAATAAGATCTTCTTCACTTGAAATATCTACAGAAGAAACCAGGTCGTTATCTATAATTCTCATTCCCTTGCCATGGTTTTTCCCGCTTATCTGTTCATTAAATAATTGTAATAACTTATCCTTATCCATCATATCACCCTGGTTTATATATTTTATCTAACTGCTGTGATTTATTATTGCTGCAGTTTCCATCTGCAGTATAAACCAATGCTTATCCCTTAATAAGTTATTTTAAGATTCATATGGGAAAAACAATTATTGGAAATAAATACCACTTGAATCCAAAAATAACTTTATACAGAACTTAATTATAACATAAATAGACTTCCATGAATTCAGATAAAATTTTTACGTTCTCTTCCCTGTAATTTTTTATTATATATTAGCATAGATTATATCATAAACAATTTTTTTGGAGTAATTATGCGTTATAGAAAAAACTTATCCTATTCTAGAATGAAAGCTGTAAATTATGCTTTAACTTATGCCCAATCACCAAATTCTGCTTACAGATATTTTCTTGTACAGGGTGATAATGGCGGCGACTGTACAAACTTCATATCTCAATGCCTTAAAGCTGGGAATGCTCCCATGGTTTCTTCAGGCAAAAGCACATGGTGGTACAGCAAAAATAGCTGGTCTGTTTCCTGGGCCGTAGCCGGTTCACTTTACTGGTATTTAAAAATCAATGCTGCTGAAAAACTATATGGTGTGAAAGGTATACAAGTTGATTCTGTATCCATGCTGGAGCCGGGAGATATAATATTTTATGAGAACAAAAGAGGTAAAATACAACATTCCGCCATAATAACTTCATTTAACAGGAATTATCCTCTGATATCCCAGCATACTCCAAATCTTCTAAACATATCTTATGAAAAAGATTGGGCAGTAAAGATGTATTTTTTAAAGATATCTCTATAAACTTGAATTTATATTTTTGATTTTCTGTATCCTGCAGCCTGTGCCTCTTTTTCTGTATTAAACCATGCCTCCGGATTTGTTTTATCATAATATTTATCCCCTGGCATATGATAAATTTTCTCACCTTTTGAATTTATATTGCCCTTTATGAGTCCATGCTCCGAAGAAGTACCGTTTTCACTGGATGAATCGGTACCCGAAGAAGTACTTCTGCTTTTTATATTTGATGCAGAACCTGCAGTTCTTTTTATACTATCTCCTCTTGTAGTCCCATTGGAATTTACAGACCATAAACCTCTGTCGTTTTCTCTGGCCTCTGTACAGAACTTCTTAAAATAATCCGCATATTTTACATTGGGTTGAATTGTCATCTGCTGTGCATAACCATTGACAGCCAGTATGGCATTAAACATCTTGTTTATAATTTCGCTTTCATTTATTTCCGCAGGCGGTGAAAGCCATACATATCTTAAAAGCCTTCCATATTTGTCTGTATCACCTGTATCCTTTTCAAGATATACAGTTTTACCTAAAAGCTTTGATTTAGTGTAATTGCTTGCTTCTTCTCCATACTGCTGGTGTTCTGTTGTGCTTTCAGGTGTATTTACACCTATAAATCTCACTTTCACATCTTGTCCATTTTCCAGCTTCACATACACTGTATCTCCATCTATATGTTTGATTACCACTGCTTTTTCAAGTTGTATTGGTGATTTGGATTCTTGGTTTATAGTCTTGTTGGAATCATTATTTTTTACAGCAAGTGTTTGTGTGGGTTTATCTGCATTTTTATTATCACTGCTGGAATCTGAACATCCTGCTGCTGAAAACAGTAAGATTCCGGCAATACAAATTGTTAGAATCTTGCTAATGAATTTTTTGTTTTTCATCTTATCATCCTCTTTTAGCAATTTTTATGGAACCACAATGATTATATCACATTTATTATCTACTCATGTTATAATAATAGGGCAAAGGATGTGTAAGAATGAATTTATTAACTGCGGAAAATATAAGCAAAAGTTACAGTGAAAAAATACTGCTTGACAATATATCTTTGGGAATAAATGAAGGAGATAAAATAGGCATCATAGGTGTTAATGGTACCGGGAAATCAACACTTTTAAAAATTCTCTCCGGATTTGAAACACCAGATAAGGGCAGAATCATAAGAGCAAATAAATCTGAACTAGGATATTTACCCCAGAATTCTGATTTTAATAATAGTAGTGAAACAACGGTACTGGAACAAATTTTCAGGGGCAGTTCTCCTGTAATGAAACTTTTAAGAGAATATAAAACCATTCTCAGACTTATTAAAAAAGATCCTGATAATGTAAAGCTGCAAAATCAAATTTTTAATCTTAATTCTAAAATGGAAGCAGAAAATACATGGGAAATTGAAAACCAGGCTAAAATCATACTTACAAAACTGGGTATTGTTGATTTTGATGCAAAGATATCTACACTTTCAGGAGGACAGAAAAAGAGAATAGCCCTGGCCTCTGCCCTCATAACTCCCTCAAATATCCTAATACTTGATGAACCCACAAATCACCTTGATGATGAAACCATCGAGTGGTTGGAGGAATTTTTAATCAGCCATAAGGGCGCTCTGCTCATGGTAACCCATGACAGGTTTTTTTTAGATAAAATCACCAATAGAATACTTGAACTTCATAATGGAAATTTATACAGTTACACAGGTAACTACAGTACTTTTCTTGAAAAAAAGGCAGAAAGACTTGAAAGAGAGAACAGCGATGAAAGAAAAAGAGAAAGCCTTATAAAAAAAGAACTTGCCTGGATAAGAAGAGGTGCAAAAGCAAGGAGCACAAAGCAAAAAGCCAGAATTCAAAGATTTGAGCAGCTTACAAATGAAGAATCAATTTCAGACAATTCAAAACTGGATATGGATATTAAAAGTTCAAGGATTGGTAAAAAAGTCATAAACATAGATAATATAAGCAAGAGCTTCGGAGACAAAACCATTATCAAAAACTTTTCATACAATATATTAAATAACGACAGAATAGGGATAATAGGCCCAAATGGCTGTGGCAAATCAACGCTGATGAATATTTTAGCCAAAAAAATCCTGCCTGACAGCGGAAGCATAGATATAGGTGAAACCATCAAAATAGGATACTATTCCCAGGGAATATCCAACATGGACATGAATCAAAGGGTAATTGAGTATATAAGAGGAACATCAGAATATGCCGCCACTGCAGAAGGTGAAAAAATAAGTGCCTCTGCTGTACTTGAGAAATTTCTCTTTCAGCCCTCGGTTCAATGGACTCCACTGGGAAAACTCTCAGGTGGAGAAAGAAGAAGGCTTTATCTTTTAAAAGTGCTTATGGAATATCCTAACCTGCTTTTACTGGATGAACCTACAAATGATCTTGACATAGAGACACTTACAATTCTTGAAGATTATATTCAAAACTTTAAAGGGGCGGTTGTGGCCGTATCCCACGATAGATATTTTCTTGACAAAATAGTAAACAAGATATTTGCATTTGAAGGCCAGGGGCAGATCTCCCAGTATACCAGCAGCTATTTCTATTTCCGCCAGATACAAAAGAAGAAACAAAAAGAAGTCTCAAAAGAAAATATTAAAAAAGTCATTGAAAAAAAGGATTATACTCAGCATCAAAAAAAGAAGTTAAAATTCACCTATAAAGAACAGCTGGAATTCAGTGAAATAGATGGTATAATTGAGAACCTGGAAAAATCTATATCTCAAAAAGAAACAGAAATAGGACAGATCTCTTCTGATTATATGCGTCTTGAGGAACTTACAGCTGAAAAAGACGGTCTGGAAAAGGAACTGAATGAAAAAATGGATCGATGGACTTACTTGAATGAGCTCAATGAAAAAATTCAAGAAAATAAAGACTGAGAGTATAATAAAAGGCCCCCTAATGTCAGTCCTGCATAAGACAGTATAAAAAACTATATTGTTTATGGGCAACTGCCAAGTGAAATGTCAAAAACAAGCGTATTGTTCTCAGCGGACGATACGCTTATTTTTCGTTTTTTGTTCTAATAAGTAGAACAAAATATTTGTATAGGGGACAAAACAATATGCCGAAACAGAAACGAAATCTACGGTTACATGTTATGGTAACGCATGAGGAATTAGCCGCCATACGAGAGCGTATGACAAAAGTGAACAGTCAAAATCAAAGTGCTTTTCTCCTCAAAATGTGCAAGTGTGTGCACACTTGCCCTGCTTGCTGATTAGCGAAAGACAGGAAAAAGCCTTGGTAACTCATAGTTATTCTAACGCTAAAAGTAAAGGTTTAGCACTATCGAGAAAAAGCGATAAAGCTATTTTTGTTAGTTCTTCTGGCGTTTCCTTCATTTCATGAGAAAACCATAGAATATAAAAATTATAAATTCCTCCAGTATGAAAGTATAATTTATACTGTTCTTCTATGCTGATATTCTTCCCAGTTCTGCTTTGCTCAAATTGATAATTCAATACATCTAAAATTAAGTAAGCCAATCCATTTTTATAAATTAGTAAAAGTTCTTCTTTATACTTGTGGAAGTGCTTGAAAAGTGTAAGCATATAATTTTCAAATGAATATTTTTTTGAGTTTTTATAATCGCTCAAATAATCCTGCATAATATTTGAAAAATAGAACTTAAGTATATCTTCTTTTGATGAAAAATTACGATAATAAGTAGAACGATTGACTCCTGCCTTGTCTGTAATTTCATTTATGCTAATACTTGTAAAATCTTTTTCTGCCATGAGGATTAATAGGCTTTTGGATATATATTCTTTCATCATATGTGTTGTAATATTTTTACGTTTCATTAAGCAACAAACTCCTATTCAATGTCGCAATTAACGATGTTCTACCTTTTCAAACTTGTAAACCATCTTGCGCAGTGATATACTTTATTTAAGCAACAAACGTAGCTTAAATAAAGTATATCACTGTTCAAACTAAAGTCAATTTAAAGGAGATAAAAATATGACAAAAATCTATCCAGACCTTTACCAGTTCACTGATATTATAGAACCGATAAAACTCTCAATGCACCAGTATTTATTGCTCACCGATGAAGCTGTCCTTGTTCAAACGGGCGCTGTTCCACAAGCACAAGCTACCCTGCCACAGTTAAAGCAACTTCTTGGCGACAAACCGCTTAAATACATTTTAATTTCGCATTTTGAATCGGACGAGTGCGGTGGCCTATCCATAGTGTTGCAGAAATATCCTAATGCGGTAGCTGTATGCTCAGAAACAACTGCTCGCCAGCTTTTGGGCTTTGGAATTACTCAAAATGTAGAGATTAAGAAACCGGGGGAAAGGCTTTGCGGAAATAACTTCGAGTTTAATATTATTGGATACCCGTCTGAAATGCATATGTGGGAAGGCTTACTTTTCATGGAGTCGAAGCGTAGGATATTTTTCAGCAGTGATCTAATGTTTCAAATGGGCGAAACACATGGACAAGTTATAGAAAGCCGATGGGCTGATACAATGGCTTTAAGTGGAGCTGACCAACTTCCCACTTCTGAAATGCAAAACAAGCTGTTAGACGATTTGGGGACGCTTACCCCGGCGTTTGTAGCTTCTGGACATGGTGCTTGTATTAAAATCATTGAATAAATTAAGAGAAGTGCCAAAGGACTTCGGGCCAAGTTGGCCCGAAGTGAACCTCAAAAAAATATGAAAACATACCCGTCGCTTATGCGGAAAAAGAAAAACTGTTGCTCGGTGGGTGGATAGTTATGCTATAAAAAACGTATTACCAATACAGACTTAACGGAACTTACCCCTACCATTTTGAATGATTTGGTTAGCAAGGTGTTTGTAGAAGCACCAGATAAATCGGACGGAAAGCGTAGACAAAATATTCATATCAGCTATGATATGTTGGGGATTTTGCCAAAAATGGAAGCCCTTGCACATGAAGAAATGGCGTAGCATTTACGCTACGCCATACTTCCAAAACATACTGTCTTATTAAGGACTGACTAAGGGGCCTTTTTTATTTTTTTACCAGAAGACTACATCTAGTCGGACACACTAAAAAACAGCTGATTAATTAAGTCAAAATAATCAGTCATAAATATGCTTCCCTTCAATAAAATTTTATCATTATTCCAATATAAACAGCTCTTCTACTGAAACATCCAGGTATTTCGCAAGATTCATTGCCAATTCCAGAGTAGGATTGTACTTATCATTTTCTATGGCTATGATGGTCTGTCTTGTAACTCCAACGGTCTTTGTCAGTTCTTCCTGAGTTAGTTTATATTTTTATATATGATTTCGAAAATTATAGTCCAAATTTTAAATCTGCAGTTGATTATTTAATGATAAATTATCAACCATTTGAGTAACTTCATATAATATTATAGTAATTAAGTTATTTTGAAGGTGAATGGTTATGGCAACAAGGCCGCAAATTTTACTTGCAGGAGATACAGTGGGAATAGTTACTTTAGGGAGTCCATTATCTGCAGATATCATTAATGCTCGTATACAGACTCTTAAGAATATGGGCTTCAATGTAGTTTTAGGAAAATACGTATATTCTTATGGCGGATATATTGCAGCCACAGAACAACAGAGAGCCTCTGATCTGATGGAAATGTTTGAAAACCCTGATGTGAGGGCTATTATACCCTCAAGGGGCGGCGTAGGTGTTGCAGGTATCATACCATACCTTGATTATCCTGTCATCGCACGGAATCCTAAAATTATCACAGGGTACAGTGATATAACAATTTTATTAAATGTTTTGTATGTATGGGCTAACCTGATTACTTTTCACAGTCTTCTTTTAATAGACTTCAAACCAACTACTCCCGCATACAACCTGAATCAGTTTTTTACTGCTACATCCACCCTTATCTCGCCAAGAAAACTAGAAAATCCCCCCGGAATGCCTTTAGTAAGCAGAATTCCCGGCAATGTAACCGGAGTTATAGTGGGTGGTAACCTTACATCCTTTGTAGATAACCTTGGCACCCCATTTGAAATTGATACCAGAGGAAAGATACTTTTGATCGAAGAAGTCCATGAACCTATCAATACAGTCTATAGACATATAAATCATCTTATATTAGCAGGTAAACTTAGAGATTGTGCAGGTATTATCATGGGTGAATGCACAAATTGTGAATCTGCATATGGGAAATCCTATGAGGATTTAATTAATGAAGTTATAATGCCATTGAATAAACCTCTTATGACAAATTTGGCATCTGGACACGGCACATACAAGATGGCTATACCTATAGGTGCTCAAGCTAATCTCAACACTTATAACAATACACTGACAATACTTGAACCAACAGTGCATATGTGAAAAAACTCGGCCTGTAATACATCATCTGTATTCAAAATTCCTATAAGCCGGTTAGAGTTTTCTCCCGTTAAATCTGAAATTGTTGCTGTACCATGTTCAATATACAATATTTTAAAAAAGAGTCTTCCAAAAAAACAATTTCTTCAAGTATTCGTAGGTCTATTTTGGGGTCTGTTCGTTGATTTAGGAATGAATATATGTAGTTTTATAAATCCCAATATTTATATATGAAAAATACTTGTTTTACTTTCCGGTTCCTTTTTCATCGTTTATTTTTAAAGACCAAAAACTAGAAATCTTTCACTGATTTCTGTTTTTATAATCTCCGGTGCCGCAAAAGCAATGATTTGAAAATTCAATTTGTCTGCTATGGTAAATATAGGATCAAGTACATGTGCTCCGGATGCTTTTCCTTTCTTTCAAAAACTTGTATATGTTCTTTACATACTCCCATTCCATTAAGGAGTTGAACTTTTATGAATTATACAGCTAAAAACAAAACTTATACTTATATAGACTGCAAGAATTAGTATTTCAAAAAAGTAATTATAAAAGTGGTTCCAACACCAAGCTTACTCTGTACATTTATAATTCCGTCATGCGCTTCTATTATGGATTTTGAAAGTGCCAGACCTATCCCTATGGAGTCATTGTTTCTTGAAGTCCTAGCTTTATAAAATCTTTTGAATATGTTTGGAAGATCCTCTTCAGATATGCCCTCTCCATTATCCGATATGACTATTCTCCTGTAAATAGGATTTTCCATAAGAGCTACATCTATTTTTCCTCTTTTAGGGGTATGCTCCACACAGTTTTTAATAATATTTATCAATGCTTCACAGAGCCATTCCCTGTCATGAGGAAATACAACTTCATCACCTTCATTAAGATTCACCTCTACATCTGCAGCCTTTATTTTATCATCAAGGGCCTCTATGGAATATCTTGTAGTTTCATTCAAGCTCTGCTGCTCCATATGAAACTCTATTGCCCTGGCATCCAGTCTGGCCAGTTTCAATATGCTTTTAATAAGCCAGTTCATCCTGTAGAGCTGGTTTTTACTATTTATCAAAAAGGTTCTGGATTGTTCTTTTGAGACCTGTTTATTCAGCAGAATATCATTGTAGACTATCATTGAGGAAAGAGGTGTTTTCAGTTGATGTGATATATCAGACAACAGCTCTACCAGAAACCCCTTTTCACTTTCCAGTTCATTTAAATTATTTCTTATTATCTCCTTCATTGAATTAAATGAAGCTGATAATTTTGAAAAATCCCCCTCTTTGTCCTCTCTTATGGATATATCATAATCACCCTCCACTATTTTTTTTGCACCAAAATTCAGCCTTCTTATCCTTTCATAAAAATATCCGTACTGAATATAGTTCATCAGGAAAAACAAGGCTGCCATACTGATAAATATTAGAATTACATTTAAATTTTCTTTCTGTGCAGATTTGTTTATGTATGGAAAAAGTTCATCTTCCAATTTTCCACTTAATCCATACTGCTTTAATATGTACTCTCCTTTTTCAGCCTCTTTCTCGTTTGCTTCAGCTGTAATGGCAGGTATTATTTCCCTGGCAGTTTCAGGATCATATCTGTATATTCTTTCAGTTACAGCTCCAAAAGTCCGCACATAATCCTGCTTTAAACTATCATGATACATTTTCAAAGTTAAAAGTGTACCCATCATAAATATAATATTTAGACATAAAAGAACTGCTGAACTTTTTTTAAGCTCTGGATTGATAAAATATCTTTTCATATTCACTTCTCCTTGTTCACATCTTTGTTCCACGTATATCCCAGTCCCCTCTGTGTCACTATATACTCTGGTTTTTTAGGATCATCCTCTATCTTTTCCCTCATTCTCCTAATATAAACGGACAGGGTATTTTCATCAAAAAATGATTTTTCACCTTCAATAAGCCTGTTTAATATCTCATCTCTCCTCATAAGAACCTTAGGGCTGCTTAAAAATATCAGCAGCAGTTTATACTCCTGTGCTGTAAGCGTCACTTTTTTATCACTCTTTTTCACCAGGGCACTGGAGGTATCCACCACTATATTCCCGCTCTGAAACCTGCCGCCTGCAGATTCCTTTTTATAATTTCTTCTTATTACAGCCTTTATCCTTGACAAAAATTCCCTCACCCCAAAAGGTTTGGTTATATAATCGTCTCCTCCTATTTCAAGGCCGAGCACAATATTTACCTCCTCATCCAGGGCAGTTAAAAACACTATGGGCACATCACTTTTGTCTCTTATATACCTGCACAGATCATAACCGTTTCCGTCAGGCAGATTTATATCCAGAATCACAAGATGAAAATTCCTGTTTTCCATTACTTTTTTTGTGTCCTTAACCGTTGAAACTGTAAAAACTTCATACCCTTCATCTTTTAAAGTAAACTCTATACCTGCCGCAAGGGCACTGTCATCTTCCACCAACAACAATTTGTACATTGATTCCACCTCACTGTAAATATGCTGCATCCATAAATTATAATGTACTTTTATAAGAAATTAAAAAGATAGGTTAAGTTAATTCCTCCTATCTCATGTTTCTATAATCTATAAAAATAAATTTCTTCCATTTTCCCAGTACATAAAATAAATATACTGCGTATTAAATTATATCTCTAATATTTGCTGTAAATTGGAACTTATAAAACCAATCTCATGTATATAACATCATCCATTGGATTATCGTAATATGCTGGTATTTCTTCAAAACCGTATTTCTTATATAAATGAATAGCACTCTTTAACGGCTTTATTGTATCTAACACCATTTCTTCAAAACCATCTTTTGATGCTAATTCAATTATATCTTTTATTAGTTTATAACCAATTTTTAATTTTCTATAATGTGGTTTTACATACAATCTTTTCATCTCACAGCGTTTATCAGTATGCTTATAAAAGGCAACACAACCAACTACATTTCCTTCATCAGAAATAGCTGCCAAAATTTCTCCATTAGGCTTTGTATATTTGGTTTCCAAATCATTTAATTCTTCTGTCAGATGCTGAAAAGTCAAATCTCGATTAAGTGATTTTGTATATTCAACAATTAAATCTTTGATTTCCGGCAAATATCTGCTTCCATTGACTATTTCCATATTCTTCTTCCTTTCAACTTCCTAATTAATATTTATTGATATTTTATACAAATAATTTTTCCTTAGCTTTAATTTACTTCTACCAATTTATTCTATGAAAATTATATCATATATTTACTATAGTCTCCAATACTTATACAGATGATTTCTTAATTTTACATATAATTTAAAAATACTGTCCCTGTTTTCTGTCACACTACACCCCTGTGCAATTCCACAATATTTTTAACTATGGCAAGTCCTAATCCTGAATTATTTTTTTAAAACATTGAAAAAGCTTCTTTAACAAAAACATCACTTCCTTCATCTACTTTAAGAATACAGAATGTTGACCTATTTAGAAGTTTGCCAAATACTAATTAATTATTTCTTACCGATATTATTAGTTCCCATTATTTTAATCAAATAATTTAGAATTAAATCTATTATAAATTTTAATTATTATCCATACAGACAAAAGAGTTCCTCCTATAATTATAAAATAAATTGAATTTTTATAATTGAAACTAGCAGTACTGTAATCCAAATTAGAATACACTATTCTACTGGAATAATTTTCAACATACCTATAAATCGACTTTTTGTATTCATATTGAACAATCCAATCTCCATTTGTTGCTACTACTGTTGAACGATCATAAGCATATGGTGAATTTGTTAATGGTTTTATATTACTAGGATATACTATCCTAGCACTTTTTATATTAAATGGATATCTATAAGTTCCATATATATTCATTCTGTCGTCTTTTTTTATTTCTTTCTTAAATTCAGAATTATCACTAACTTTAAATAAAGCAATGTAGTTGATATAATCATATTTTTTAACCAGATTTTGTATTTGAATTTTTATATTATTTGTAACATTATTTTCATTACCAATGCTATCTAGAACTCCCTCTGTTAATATCTTCTGTTCATTTTGAAATTTTAAATCTTTTTGAGACATAAACATATATGAAATAACTCCAATTGATAAAAACACTATAGCAGAAATTAAAATGATTCCAATAAATTTTTTTTGTCTGTTAAACAGTTTAAATAATCCGTTATTAATTATTTTTCTTTCTCCAAAACGCTCATATGCGATTTTAAGACTCTCTTCTTCTGTTTTACCTTCACTTTTTAATTCATTAACAGTTTCAACAAGGTGCGATTTCATTTCTTCTTTAAAATCTTTAATTTCTTTTTCGCTTCCACTAATCCCCTTATATAGTGAGTCAACAAATTCATCAATATTCATCATATTTCTAAATTCCCCCTAAAAATTTATTCATTATACTATTTAAAAATATCCATTCTTTTTTTTTCTTCTGTACATATCTCCTACCAATAGTCGTTATTTTATAATACTTACGCCTTCCACCACCACTTTTCCCTTTACCCCAATAAGATTCTATTATCTCATTTTTTTCAAGCCTTTTTAACGCTAAATATAAAGTACCCTCTTTTAATTCAAATGTTTCTTCACTAACCTCTCTTACTTTCTTTACCAATGCATACCCATACATATCATTATCATTAAGTAAACAAATTAACATGGTATCTATACAACCTTTTAACACTTCTTTATCAATATCCATAATTCCACCTCGCAATATACACTATAACATTAATTACTATATAATACAATGTAATTTTATGAAAAATTAAAGAGATAGGCTAAGTAAATTCCTCCTATCTCATATTTCTACAATCTGTAAGCCACCCCATTCACAAGGGTACTAGGTTTTACGGGCTAAATTATAAAACCAATCTCATTTCGCAGCGTTTATCAGTATGCTTGTAAAATGCAACACAATCAACTACATTTCCTTCATCAGAAATAGCTGCCAAAATTTCTCCATTAGGCTTTGTATATTTGGCTTCCAAATCATTTAATTCTTCTGTCAGATTTAGCTTTAATTTACTTCTACGAATTTATTCTTCTGAAAGTGGTTCACTTCTTCCTTGTGATTTTAACCATTCTTTAGCATTTAATTTTATTTCTGTTTCCAATCCTAAGTCACGCCCTGTATCTTTCATGGCTTCCGCTGCATATTTATTTGGAAACATCTTTTTTATAGATGGTCCGCATTCATCTCCATCTTTAGGTTGTTCAAATTTAACAACAGTAAATTTATCCTTGTCTTTTTTTAACACAATAAGTGCAGGATTTGATCCTCCACAGGAAAGTCCAAATTTTCCGTCAGCAAATGCATATCCTTCAAATAAGGTATAAATATAAACATTTATCAATCCATTTTTCTGTTCCATTGTATATACCTTATGGGCTTCAAAGACCTTATCGGCATTAGTTAATATATGCGAATAGTAATCAACGATATAATTTGATATTGCCTTATTTATTACCTTTTCAGATCCGGTTCCGATATTGCCATTATTAGCTACTTTTGCATTGCTGCACCCAACACCAATAATAAGTATTAAGGAAAAAATTATTAGAATAAAACTCTTAAAACATTTTTTCAATTTTATATCATCCTCCAATTTTCTGTGTAGTCAAAGTATAACTTAGTGGTACATTTGTCATTTTCATTAGGAAAAATTTATCTTTTTATTGATTGTGGATAATTTTATTGGCTTTTTCTATTTCTCTGGGCTGAATATATATTTCATAATATTCATTTCCACCTTTATTCATAGTTACAAAACTTCTGACTCCATTATGTCTTATTATTTTAGTTTTCACCTTAATTCCTCTACTGATAAGTTCATATTTTATCTTACAGTATTCCTCTACTTTCTCAGTGAAAAAGACCATTTCCCAATTGCTTTTTTTAAAACGTTGAAAAAGTTTCTTTAACAAAAACACCACTTCCTATATTTACTTTAAGAACCCATAATTTAGATCCAAATTATAAAATGCTTTGCGTGAACTTACTGCTGCATTGTACTTGAGGATTGAGAAACAGAATTAATCTGTGTTTTAAAACCTCATATATACCCATTAATTAATAGGCTCGGCTTTTAATCCCTGATGTAAATTAGGCAAATACCAAATATTATATCTTTTATTTTTTAAAATTCTATCATACTTATATGTAAAATCAATCTCTATAATGCTATTATCCTGCAAATTTCTAACAACAATGTATTGTGAATGATGGTCTGATCTTGAAGATGCTTTAGTGGACTTTTCAACTTCACAAGAGATTTTTATATAGTTCTTATTTATAATATTGGGCAAATCAAGTGATGAAATGTATAAGTCCTTAAATAATATACTGCCAAGACCTATTATTATTGCCACCGCTATTGACAGATAAATTATATACATAAACATAAATCCTCCGAGTTTTAATCTTAAAAGCTATGATACTATCAGCATTAAAATATTAATATAAATAGGCTCTGACATTTTATCTAATGATAGAAAGATAAAAATTCCACCACCTACTTTATACAATAAGCTAACCATCTAAAAAATCTTCCTACATTTTTAAAAGAAACTATACTGCACAATAATTCTGTCAGCTTTCCAAACTTCCTATATTAATGATGAGTATAACTTTGTACCAGGATATGGGGTAAGGATATGTGATGTTACCGTTTCTATCTTATTTTTAACTATCCACTCTAATGTATTCCTAAATACAGAGACATCATCTTCATCTAATCCGAAAACAAAACTTGCATTTATCATTATTCCCCTTTTATGAATTTCATCTACAAGTTTCTCATATCTCTTTACACTATTCTGCACCTTGTGGACACTATCTATTGACTTACTATTTATACTTTCAAAACCTATAAATAGACTTTGACAGCCAGCCGCCTCCATTTTATCTAATAATTCAGGCATATCCACTATATTGGAAGTAACCGCTGCATTCCACTTTAGTTTAAGAGGTTTTATTTTCTCTAATAATTTTTCTGTCCATTTGGGATTTCCAATAAAATTATCATCAATAAACATTATATGCCTTGTTTTTAATGCATTTATATCTTTAATCACGTCGTCTATGGATCTATAGCATCTTGTAAAAGCCTTTGAAGAACAGCAGAAAAGACTCCAACCACAAGAAGATGTTCTTACTGGCGGCAGCAGCATTCAGGAGTTGATAGAATAAATTATTATGCTGAAAAATCAGATTTTGAAGAAGTTAACCAGGCATTAAAAAATAACTCTGACAAAATGATGCATATAAGAAAGATATGAAGTATTATACCGGAATATCCTCTTCGAGAACATCAAGTATTCTATCTGCAGCCTTACGATATTTCTTTATTCTTTTATAGTCATTTTTCGAAGAATTTTTTAAGTAATCCAGTGAAATATCACCAATTGATGAGGTCGTGTTATTTTCCACAACACTTTTTATATTTTTTTCCGCTTCCACAAGGACATGGATCATTTCTGCCAATTTTAGGTTCTTTTCTTACATAAGGTTCCTGGTATTCATTATCATCGTACCAGTTTTCAAACTCTTCATATTCATCCTCATCCTCTTCAATATCAAAAATATCACCCATCACGTTTTTATATTTATTCAACTTTTTTCTATAATCCAATTTCAATTTTTTTCTTTCAGTGCTGCTTATTGCCTTATTAAAAAAATCTTCCCTAACAATATATAACTCAGGATAGTCCTTTTTTAGCTTTTGAATAGAGGATTCATAATTTGAATAGTTTTCCAATATTTCATATTCATAAAAATAAGTCATTACTTCCTTTCTATCATCTTCAATACCTAATATGATATTAGGCATAATTTTAAAAGCAACCAGTCCAGCGACTTGATCTTTTATCTTATCATCCATGTCTAGTTCACTGAATATATCTTTATATTTCTTAAAATTATCAATATCTATTTTTGTGCACTCTATATCTTTGTCCTTTGGTAAAATTTCTACAGCTCTGTCTATTATACTTTTTGCTTCTTCTAAATTGTCTACACACATTAAATACTTTGCTATATGAGATAACGACCATGCTACATTGTCCTTTATTTCATTATTATTTAGGGCAATTTCCGTAAGTTTATCTAAATATTTATACATTGAAGACATACTTTCGGATTCTATATCAAGCATTATTAATTTAAAATAAATTATAGTGTTATCACTTATATCTCCAACCACATCTAAAGCTTTTTCCAAAACACGCTTTGCTTCCAAATACTCCTCATTTTTTATATGTGCATCACCTAGCCCCATCCAAAGTGAAATATTGTCACTGTCAAGTTCTATTGCCCTATTATAGGCAACGATAGCTTTCTTTTGCCAGCCTCTCATAAGATATGCATTAGCGAGATAACCTGCAAAGGCTGCATTTTTCGGTTCTTCCGAGGTTAATTTTTTGTACATTTCAAGAGCTTTGCCACTGTTTCTGTTTTTTAAATAGGCTTCGGCTAAAAGTGACTTAACTATAAGAATACCTGGATCTGATTCTAATATTTTTTCAAGAATTCTTATTGCTCCAGTTAAATCTCCTTCTTTCAGAAGAGTACTTGCAGAATTATATTCATCTTTTATATCAGTAGATAGATAATTTACTAAATCGTACTGTTTACGGGTTTTTTCGTTGCTTAAAGTTTCATAGGCCTTTCTAATATCCATAAATTGTGTTTCATACCTATCTGGAGGATATTTCCTCACGAGCTTGAAATAGGCTTTCTTTATATCTTCCTTTGAAGCTTCTGTATTTAATCCTAATATCTCATAATAATCTTCCATAATATATCACCTTTTTTATATTTTACTCAGAATTTTTTAAAATTTTCCCTAAGATATTATAAAGAAACTTATATTTTCTTTTTTGATCACAGCTATTAATTATATAGTTCAATGTATCTTCATTTTCTTTGTTAATAAGCAAAGATTGTTTCCATAATATCATAGCTTTGTTTTTTTTATCTAATGCCAGATTACAGAGACCCTTGAAATTTATGAATGGGATTATTTTACAATTATTAAATTCAATTTTTTCCATGATTTCATCTGCCTTTTTAAAGTTCCCATTTCTGGCATACTTAAGAGATTTATCATACAAGTTACAAAGTACAATAAATTCATTTTCTTGAAGGCTCTTAATATAGTAATACGCCCTGTTATTTTCTTTGGAGTTTAAGCCAATACTATTTTTCCACAGTTTCCCGGCTTTTTCAAAGTGTCCTGAAGTATACAAACACAAACCATACAAATTTACAGCTTGCCAGTTTTTATTATCCATAACTATGGCTTTTTGGAAATTGTCTTCTGCTGTATTCAGCTTTTTCTGTTGTAAATTTCTAAATCCTTCCTCCATATATATTTTTGATAACTCTGAAATCACTATTCTTCCTCCAGTTCATACATCATATCTGTAATATTCTGGTCAAGTACTTCAGCTAATTCACTATCACCAGCAATTATAGCTTTTTTTAGATCTTTTAATAATGATTCCAGTTCATAACTGTCTGCATCGTGGTGTTCACTTATATATTTTTCAGCCTTTTTAATGAACCTGCGGTATTTTCTTGATCCTTTCACATTTTCCCAAGACTCAAGTTCAACCTCTTTATCCATTTCAACACCAGTTGTTTCGATTGTAATACCAGCATTTTTACCTGTACTTAATATAATTGCTTCCACCTGAAGAATACCATTGACATCATATGTGAATTTGACTTTTACCCTCTGTTCTCCAGCAGGTGCAGGTGGAATGTCGGAGAGTATAAACTTCCCGAGAAAGTTATTTGAAGATGCCTTTTTATAGTCCCCCTGATATATCTTTATTTCCACTTTTGTCTGTCTATCTGAGGCTGTATAATATACTCCTTCCTTTACAACCGGTATAGTCGTATTCCTATTTATAAGAACGCTGTAACCGTCCGGTATAGGTATTCCATTGAATACCTCCAGCACTTCAATTCCAAGTGTATACGGACAGACATCAGTAATAAGTATATCTGTTTCTGATGAAAGATCCTGGTTAAGTATAGCACTTTGAATGGCCGCGCCCATGACAACGGCAAGATCCGGATCCACAAAGGACTCGGGTTCCCTGTTAAAAATTCTTTGTAAAAAATTTTTAACAAGAGGTACTCTTGTAGATCCTCCAACTAACAGTATAGTATTAATTTTTTCTTTGGCAACCAATGAATCTGCTAATACAACATCGATTTGTGCTTTAGTAGATTCTACAAGATCCTCTATAAGTTCTTCAAAAATTTCTCTTGTTACAGTCATATCTATGGATAGAGGTTCATTGTCACTATAGGCTATAAATGGCAGTACTATTCTGTACTCTCCTAAACTGCTCAATTTTACTTTACAAGCCTCTGCAGCTTCTTTAATCCTTACCATTGCTTTTATATCATTTCTCAGATCAATTCCATATTTTTCATAAAAATTGTCAACCACGTAAGTTATTATTCTGTCGTCAAAATCTTTTCCTCCCAACTGATTGTTGCCGCTGCTGGCTTTTACTTCGAGCACTCCGTCAAACATCTCAAGTAGTGTTACATCCAATGTTCCTCCGCCAAGATCATAGACTAGTACGTATTCATTATTCTCCATGCGATCTATTCCATAAGTCAGTGCAGCAGCAGTAGGCTCATTTATTATTCTCTCAACCTTAAATCCCGCTAATTTACCTGCTTCTACTGTAGCCCTCCTCTGTTCATCAGTAAAATATGCAGGAACGGTTATTACCGCCCTCTCTACCTTTTCTTCTAAATATTCCTCTGCACACTCTTTCAAGTAACTTAGAATAAAGGAAGATATCTCCTCCGGTCTATATTGCTTATCACCCATTTGTACCTTTTTTTCTGAACCCATAAGTCTTTTGATTTCCATTACAGTTTTATCCGGTCTCAATATAAGCTGAGCCCTGGCATCATTACCTACAACCAGTTCATTATTTTCAGAAATTCCTACCACGGAAGGGGTTATGTATTCTTCATCCTTATTTTTTATTACTTTTGATTTTCCGTTTTCAAATACAGCAATTTCCGAAGTAGAAGTTCCCAAATCAATTCCTACTATTTTACTTTTCATTCTGAATTTCCTCCTTTAACTGATACTATACTTGTTTACTACAATATCTGCCTTACGCAGGATTTTTCCTTTGTACATATATCCTTTCCTTACAATTTGCAAAATCACCCCTTCTGGTTTTTCCCTGCAGCATTTTACAGCTACAGGGTTGTGTAATTTCACATCAAACTTTGTATTTTCCCTGTCTAAAATCGTAATTGAGCTTTGAGATAACTTCTCTGTCAATTGTTCTTTAACAAGTTCAAACTGATCTTGTAAATTTTTATCTCGGCCTTGCAAGGCGAAGGTATTTATATAATCAAATATATCCAGAATATTCATAATTAAGCTTAGAATTGTGCTTATTTCATTATTTCTGTCCTTTTCTCTTTCTTTCAATTCTTTAAAAACATCTTGTTTTTCTTCAAGAATATCCAATATTTCCTCTATTCCATTTGCTGCTTTGTATTGTTCTTTTCCTATCTTTTTATAATCTTTTGTAAATATATTTAAAATATTTTCCAATACTTCATAATTCTTTTCCTCTTCTTCCAATACATTTCCAAATTCTGTAAACTTATAATTTTTTAATTCTTCATTAATATCCAACATCTGTTTTTTACCTCTTAATCCAACTAAGTCATATTTTTTCTTATTATATCGATATTATACTTAGTACTATTTTACACGAAATTACTTATCTATACATAATTCTATCACATTTTATTTTACTAAACTTTAGTTTCGCAAAATAAAGTGGTACCAGAAGGAGATAATTGAATTCACCCACCTTATGTGTCAGGAATTCATGAAGGCAAGATTTTTGAGAGGTACGCTGGATGATAAAGGGCCAACAATTGCAGTTCTTTACAATCATGTTTTTCCATAAAACTGCACAATATGTTAGAAATAATACGGATGAAGTTTGCCCTGCCAAAATGACATGCCAGCTCTCAGATTTGAAAAGCTGCTATAACACATAATTGTGATGCAGCAGCTTTTCCTTACAGAATTTCCACATATCCTTCTTTCCCGTTTAGTCTTATTCTCTGTCCGTCTTTAATCAATTTTGTAGCATTTTCAACACTTACCACTGCAGGCAGGCCATATTCCCTTGCAACAACAGCCCCATGGGTCATCATTCCGCCTACCTCGGTAACCAAACCTTTAATTGATACAAACAGCGGAGTCCAGCTGGGATCAGTAAATGTTGTGACTAAAATATCCCCTTCTTCTATATTGGCATCCTCCATTTTTAAAACAACCCTCGCACGGCCCTCAACAACCCCTGATGAAACAGGTACTCCTGCCAGGGCACCTTCGGGTATTTTATCTGTATTGTACTCACCTGCTATAATCTCGCCCTGGGAGGTTATAACACGGGGAGGTGTAAGCTTTTCGAAAGTGTCGTAGTCCTCTTTTCTCTTAGTTATGATTTTGTAATCTATCACATTTGTCTTAATAACATTCCTAAGTTCATCAAAAGTCAGGTAATATATATCCTCCCTGTTTTGTATTATACTCTTATGGACCAAAGTATCTGCTTCTTTCATAAATGCCTGCTTGATGATCCAGTCATACCACACTAAAATGTACTTATTGAATTCACGATAACCGGCATAATTACGCAGAACACTGACTGCTTTCTCGGTTTTCCTGGCTTTTCTTTTTCCGCCAGGCAATTTTTCAAGACGGCTTATGAGTTCCTGCTTTTTTTGCTTTGCTTCCAGCAGCCCCTGTTCAAATTTCATACTGTGTGCATTTGGTCCGAAGGCCTTGATATTATTGAGAATAGCGGGAATAAGTATAGTAGGCCTTTCATTCCATCGAGTCCTGGTTATATCAATCTCGGCTGAGCAGCGCATTCCATATTTTTTGAGAAACTCTTTAATTGAATTGCTGACAGTTAACCCTCCCTTAAGTTTGAGCAAATCTTCAAAAAAAGTTTCTTCCCTAGGATGATGAAGATATTCAATTACATCTGGATACTGCCTTACTACATCAGCCACATCCAAAAGTTCAAACCCCATTTCAGATGTAATATTATTGGATACAGATTGAACAAGAGTATCAGCTGTATTTTTTTCACCCAGCCATTTCTCAATATTTTTATTTATCCAGTAAGAGGCATAGGCCCCTGCAAAAACCACTCCATAGCTGTTAAAAATGGTACTTTTTATCTGCCCCATACTCTCCATAATAAAGTCAAACAATTTTTCACCGGAAAATTTGATAATACTTTGCTCCAGTTCAACCATCAGAGCCTTATTATTGTTCATCAGCCTTTCTACTATACCCGGGTCGTTTGCTCTATAATCTTTTATGGTAAGGATTATCCATTTCAACCACATTGATTTTGAAGCCATGGCTGTCTTTTTTTTATATAGTGTTCTGATAAAATCTTTTCGTTTTGTAAGATTAATAAGGGCGTTCTTCATCAGTACATCAACTGTATCCATGCTTTTGATAAAAGACATCCTGCCAAAGGATGAAGAAAGTTCACGGGATACATCAATATACAACCTTCCACCCATCTCGCTCATGGGAGTCCCAACCATCTGTTTGAATAAGGTTTGAAAGAGTGACATTCCCAATGGCTTCATGGCTTCAGTCATCATCTGTCTGTGCCCGAATGAAATATACACATGATTCTTTCCATCCCTAGTTTCAGGTGGTACAGGATACAATGTAGTAATAGGTCTGCTTTGAACAATGTAGAACTTGCCTTCATAAAGACACCACTCTATGTCCTGTGGATAACCAAAATGAGCCTGGATCTTTCTGCCCATACCCCCCAGCTGTAAAATCTGATTGTCCGAAAGTGTCTGCGTATTCTGCTTTGCGGCCTCAATCTCTTGTTCTTTTGTGCCCCCCGACTCCAGTGCATAGATGGCCAGTTTCTTTGTGGATATTTTTTTGTCCAATATTTTTCCTTCCCGTACTTTATAGATATCTGGATTAACCAGACCGGATACAAGAGCTTCGCCAAGGCCAAAACTTGCATCGATGGATGTAACCTTTCTGTTGGAAGTGACAGGATCTGCAGTAAACATTATTCCCGAAGCCTGTGGAAAAACCATTTTTTGTATTACAACACACAAATAGACCTTGCGGTGATCAAAGTTATTTTGCATGCGGTAAATTACTGCTCTGTATGTATACAGTGATGCCCAGCACTTTTTAACATACTTCACTATGTTATCCTTTCCCCTGATGTTCAGATAGGTATCTTGCTGGCCTGCAAAGGAAGTCAGAGGCAAATCCTCTGCTGTGGCACTGGAACGTACCGCATAGGAATCTTTTTCACCAAGTTTTGAAACATATTGTGATACCTGTTCCACAATATCCCTTGAAATGGATATGCCTTCTATAACCCCACGAATTTTTTTGCTAAGCTGGCCGATTTTTCCCCTGTCATCTACCTTTAAAAGGGACAATTCATCAATCAGCACATTAAATTCCGGATTGTTATCAACAATTCTTCTATAAGCTTCAGTAGTTATACAAAAGCCCTCTGGAACGTGTATTTCCTTAATTTTAGACAGTTCTCCTAAATTAGCACCTTTACCACCTGCCATAGGCAGATTCGATTTATCAATATCTTGAAAACTCAGCACATAGGAATTCATACATATTCCTCCTTGTAAAAATTGTTCCTAAGTAAATCCATACACTCCTCAAATTCTTTGAAAAAAGCTTCGTAATCAACTCCTGTTTTACTTGATAATTGACTTATATACCCATCAGTAAGCCAGCCCAGCATTTTCATAACAAGCTTGGGATCAATATCTTCCTTAAATTTTGAACAGTCCATGCCATCAAAAGCAATTTTGTTTCTAAAGCCTTCACCTTTTGCTAAAATGGCTTTTATATCTTCTTTTACTTCCTCATCATTTTCAAAATACATGCTCGTTAAAAAGGACGGAATTGCAGGGTGTTTCTTCATAACCGAAATTTCAATACTAGATGAAAGTTTAATCCTGTCAAAGAAATCAGTAACCCTATAATCAAACTTTTCATCAACTTCTTTCACAATAATATTGCCGCATAGCTCAATTAAATAAAGGTATAAACTTTTTTTTGTACCAAAATAATGAAATACCATTGATTTTGAAATTCCTGCTGCGGCAGCAATGTCCCTTATGGATGTTTTCTTATAACCATTTTTATAAAAGGATTTAAGTGCAGCATCTATAATTATATTTTGCTTTTCTATGGGCAGATTAAAAAACTTTTTCAAAAACTCACCTCCAAAAATCTATAAACCGAATCGGTTTATAACAATATTATTATACTGCTATAAACCGATTCAGTCAAAAGTATCTTGAAAGAAAAAAACACTGCCATTTTCTACATCTTTAAATATTAATCGAAGCAAAATTATGGCAATATTGATGATACACATAAAAAGTTGCAAAAATAAATAGCCCCTCACAAGAGCTATTTATTAAAATATAATATACAGTAAAAATTATTGTTCATTTTTCAATTCAATTGTTTGTATTTTCCCGTCAAGATTTATAGTGACTTTTATCACTTCATCCTTATCCTCTATTACTCCATCTGTACTACTTGATGACATAGTATAAGTTTTTTCTTTTGGAGAAGCATCACTATAGTTTTCCGTTATTTTTTCACCTCCAGCACTGCTCTTATACGATATTTCCAGGTGTTTTACCGAAGATAATTCGGATATGTTTTTCTTACATGTTACTGTTAGTGTGCTGTTAGAATTACCTTCATAATGTAGTTTATCATTTTTCTTAGTGAATGTACCTGTAGCATTCACCTTATACTGGGCAGCCCAAAATTCATTTTCTCCTTTATAAGTATAGCTGTGCTTAATTACGTCGTTATTTGAACAACCCGTAATCATAAACAACATTATAGCAGCTAAAATGATAGTTACTTTTCTCATACCATACTCCCCCACTCTTTTTTATAATAATTTACAATACTTTATAATTACAGATTAAATAGTAAGCAAAATTTACGCAGTTCAAGATAAAATTTCACGTAAAACTAGAATAACTTTTTAATAGGTTTTACTAATATTCATACTTTTTCTATTATCATATACATTAATAACTGAAAGTTCATTTACAATTCTTTTACTATCCTCAGAATGAACTTCCATAGCTTCAAATAAAATCCACTTATTAGTATATACTTTTCTTGCTCCGTTCCATTTCACAAAAATTCCCCCTAATTATTAATGTTGCTTATCCTTTATTCCTTAATCTTAAATCATGTCAAACCCGAATTCTGTATCTCATATTTTTAATTCTACTTTATTATCACGATTATTTTCAGCTGCTTCAATCATTTTCGTATAATTTAAAATCTTTATTGCTGGATAACTTTACTAATATATTTCCTGTACCACACCGAATTTTGCACTTTCTTTTATCTAAAAAAGATACATATCATTGCAATGGCAATATATAGATGAAGTTCTGATTTAATAGCCAGGGTATCACTAGAACAAATGTGGACTACTGTTTTATTAGGAAGTTTATAGAAAACCTTTCTCACAATATTGAAAATTACCCAGCCGCAGATAGTCCCTACAACATTCATTATCAAATCATTGATATCAGTTTCACGCATTCTTACAAACAATTGGCTAATTTCAATGGTAAATGAGAAAAATAGTCCATAAAAAAAGGTTGACCATAGGTTGTTACGGTATTTTTCCCATAGAGTTGGCAGGAGAAATCCAAAAGGCATAAATAATATAATATTATATATATATGTAATATCAAATCCATCTTTAAAAAAAGGCACTAAATTTATATGAGGATTAAATATTGGTTCATTTAATTTTGAAAGCAGTTCCCATTCCCACAAGGAAGGAAACCCCACTAATTCTAAAGTAATTATAAGATACAATATGAAAAAATACCCGAATAAGTAATGCTGCCATAATATTTTCTTCCCAAGCTGCTTACTATTTTTCTTTAATATAATATTCAATATAGCTACTAAAAAAAATGATATTAGTAGCATTAGGAGACTTCTCATACTTTTCCCCCTCTTTTCTTTTTTAATCTTAATATTTTCACTTTTCTTTACATATTGAACTTGCAGCACAATTAATTAATTTTAAGCATAATTCTAAGTTATCTGCTTTTCCAGCGCCAAAACCACAAGCGGTGCACAATCCTCCATAAATTGTGGATTGTACACTGTAATTTGTGAACTGTGAATTGTGAATTGCTAATAGTCTTCCCTGATTACATCAATTAAATTTTCCCTGTTTATTCTGGAAAGGGGCGAAAGTACTGAAAAATATCCTATTGTAACAGCAGCAGCTGCTGCAATTAACATTCCACTCCAGGGAATCGGCCAGCTGAATTCCCTTACCCCGTTTATTCCTTTATACATCATATAAGATAATCCGCAGGATATTATGGAACCGTATATTGTTCCAACAACTGCATATAACAGACCTTCCAAAACTATCATTTTTTTCAGTCCCTTTTGAGTGAGGCCTACAGCCTTTAGGGTGGCAAATTCTTTTCTCCTCAGTATTATATTTGTGGTCAATGTATTTATAATATTGACACTTCCAATTAAGGACACCACTACTACAAATCCATATATCAGTATTTTTATCATCAAAATTGCTGATTTTGCTGTCCTGTTTTGATCAAGATGATTTATCATGCTGAGTGCAGGATCTGATTTTATAATACCTTCTATCTGATTTTTTACATTATTTTCGTTTTTGATATCTTTAATGGTAATATTCAATCCCACTGGTTTAATATCATTTATTCCCGTCAGTTTCTGTGCTACTTCCCTGCTGGTTATAAGCTTGGGTCCTGTCTGCAATGCAAAATTAAAAGGCTCATCCTTCAGTACTGCCATTACCTTTACCCTTTTAACAGTACCTTTATTTTCAGCCGGCTTTCTATTTACAACTGCATTTTCACTGTTTATTAAACTGGTGCCTGTTTCTCCGGCGTACTGCAGTTCTATTTCATCTCCTGCTTTTATATGAGCTGCAGGACCCACATAGCTTTTCTTGGCCTCTTTATTGTAAATTATATTTTTATTTATTAAAATAACACCATTTTCATCATTCAATTTATCTATATCTATATTGCCGGATTGTACATATTTCTTTGATACCTGCAGTGCATTTTTATCATATATGCCAATGGCTCCATCCATGGGTATTTTTTCTTTTCCATCAATAGCTGTACCTTTGCCATATATGCCCTTTATGTTCTTCACCTCTCCTATTTCCTTATTTTTATCTATAAATTGGGTAAAATTATACTCATTATATACTTTATACATTTTATCCACAGAATCTAATTCACCTATATCCTTTATAACCTGATCATCTACAAAACTATTTTCTCCATTGGATTGAACTGAAAAATGTATATTGTCGGATTCGCTAAGACCTTCTGATACATTCAAGGACATATCCATAAAGGATTTAAAGGTAATGAACAACACCACACTTATTACTATGGAAAAAACAGTTATCCTGTATCTTTTCCTGTTTCTCTTTATGTTTTTATAGGCTAACTCCCCTTCAAATTTAAATAACTTGCTTATAATTATATTTTTTCTCCGTTTTATTTTCTCCTTTGTTATAGACGTTCTTCCGCTTATAGCAGCAAGGGGGGATGTTCTTCCGGCAAACAGTGCAGGCAGCAGTGCAGATACATATATGGCCGCTATGGAAACTGCAGCACTTATAAGCATGACTTCAGGTGATATGGATACTTTCATTATGGAAACCATGTCCCCTCCAATTATTTTAAATCCAAGCCCTATAGCCCAAATTGCTATAATACCGCATATAAGTCCCAATGGTATACCTATAATCGAAAGAGCAGATGCTTCCCTAAGTACTATTTTTCTGATCTGCAGCGGTGTTGCTCCAATTGCCCTCAAAAGCCCAAACTGCTTCATCCGCTCCACTACACTGATTTGAAATGAATTATATATTACTGCAATGGCTGCAACCAGCACTATTCCTATTATAACTGCCACTGTACCATATAAGCTTGTCAATCCTGATTCATTACTTTTTCCCCCTCCTTCCATATCTATAAGAGGAGAATTATTTACAACAGAAGGCGTAATTTTACCATTGATTTTTATTGTTTTATACTTTGGCAGGCCATCCAGTTCCGAAACCGCCCTTCTCAAATTTGTCTTTGAACTTATCTCTGCAAGCAGTACGGATTTTTGTCTGTCAATACTGTTGTTTTTGGATAAAAAGATGCCTTTTTTTTCTATCTGACTGGATACACTATCCTGAAGTATTCCCGTAAGAGTGTATTCCCTGTTATTGAGCTTTATTTTATCTCCTAACTTGATATCCTTTTTCATATACCTGAGAACCCAATTTTCTACAGCTGCCTCATGGGCATTTTTAGGAAACCTTCCCGTCTTGATTTTATATGGCAGAAGTTCCAGTGCACTGTCTGTAGCAGTAATTGGACTTACACTCACATCTCCATTTATTTTTATATCCTTATCCATTTGATAAAGACCGCTTCTTAAAATCTTAGGATTGCCGGTTACCTTTGCAGTTAGATCCTTGTCTGGAGCAGAATACATCACATGCCAGGATCCATAATCACTTTTTACTCTTTCAATTTCAGCATCCTTCATTCCTATCATAAAAAATCCTATAGTTGTTATAAGTGCAACAGACAGCACTATTCCTATAATTGTGAGTATGCTTCTCTTTTTATTTGACTTGAGGTACCTTCCTGTAAGCTTTTTGTAACTTGTAATCATATTAAATCACCTCCTCTCTTTATCTAGTTGTTTTGAAGATACTTATCTGAAATTATCTGCCCGTCTTCAATTGTAATCACTCTGTCCGCCAAAGATGCTATATTTATATCATGGGTAATGAGTACAAGGGTCTGGCTGTATTTCTTAGCTGTAAATTTCAGAAGTTCAATAACTTCCTTTGAATTTTTACTGTCCAGATTTCCAGTAGGTTCATCTGCAAATATTATGGAGGGTTTATTTAAAAGTGCCCTTCCAATGGACACCCTCTGCTGCTGCCCTCCTGAAAGTTCTGAAGGAAGATGTTTTCTTCTATCCTCTAGGCCAAGCAATTTTATAATTTCATTCAAATATTTCCCATCCACCTTATCATTGTCCAAAAGAGCGGGAAGCGCTATATTCTCTTCCACATCCAAAACCGGTATCAGATTAAAAAACTGAAATACAAATCCTATTTTTCTCCTTCTGAATACAGCCAGCCTATCTTCTTTATAATCATAGATATTTTCTCCGTCTATTATCACCTTTCCCCCTGTAGGTCTGTCAAGGCCTCCCAAAAGATGCAAAAGTGTACTTTTACCGGAGCCGGATGCCCCTACGATTGCCGCAAATTCCCCTTTATTCAAGGATAAATTTATATTTTTTAATGCCTCTACCTTATTTTCTCCTTTTCCATATATCTTAGTTAAATTTTCAACTTTTAATATTTCCATTTTATTTTCCCTCCCATGTCTAAAGTATAACCAAAGTACTGTTTTCACTCCATATCTATTGGCTTACAAAGTTAAAGTGTTGTCTTACAATTTTGTAATTTTGGCAATAAAAAAGCTGCAGCAATTATTTTTTTCATTGGCTGCAGCTCCTATTACTAATCAGCTCTATTTATTCATAAAAGTGTAAGTTAAAATGGCATCTCTTAAAAATTCTGCCATACCAGGCTGATTTTTATCATAATAAGCTGTAAATCTCTTGTCCTCTACATACATCTGTGCAAGACCGGCATGTGCTTTTTTTGAATAACTGTCCCAGTAATAGCAAAGCCATTTCTTATGCATATCTGCTGCTTTTTGTGCCAGTTCTCCTGCAGGATCTCCTGTCTTAAAGGCAGCTGCCAGTGTTTCCATCATATGATTTTCAAGTTCTATAACCTCTTCATACTGCTTTTTAGTCATATCTTCAACTTTTTTATTGGACTTTTCAACAGTATAATTTCCATATTTTTCTCTAATCTCCCTGCCATATTTCTTCTCATTCTCATCTATGATTTTTTGCTTGAAGCCTTGAAATTTCTCACTATCTGTCATTGTAATCCTTCCTTCCGTTAATGCAATGGTTTTTTCAACATTTGCGATTAACAAATCCAATTTTTGTTTTTTCCCAAGAAGTTCTTGGCGGTGCTCTTTCAGTGCTTTTACAGCATCAAAATCAGTAGAGGTTATAATATTTTTTATACTCTCCAGACTAACGCCCAATTCTCTGTAAAAAAGAATTTGCTGGAGTCTATCCACTTCTTTTCGTCCATAAATACGATACCCTGATGAATTGATTCTGGCCGGCTTTAGTATTCCAATTTCATCATAGTAACGAATTGCCCTTTTGCTGATTCCCGATAACTCACTGAGTTTTTGCACTGTATATTCCATATTTTCATCTCCCTGCAAATTAAATATAAACCTTCACACAGCGTTAATGTCAATGGGAAAACTAAATATTTCACAAAAAGGGATTGGTAACACGGGAACGGTCAGCAGAAGATGGCAGAAGATGAATGAAAAAAATATATGATTTTTTACTTGCTATTGTTAAAGATTAGTGTTATAATTTTAAAAATTAATATTATAAAAACCATGAAAAGAAATAGTAGATATTTTGGATTTTCAGAGAAAAGTTGGTTGGTGTGAGACTTTAATGAAAAAATATTGAACCAGTCTTGGAGTTATGGATCGAACGATTATTCAAGTAGACTTCATCGGAAATTCCACCGCTATCAGGAAAACAGTATCAAGAATTATCTTCGTACTGATTGAGTGCAGTTCATACTGAATTTAGGTGGTAACACGGAAAGCATTTTCGCCCTGAGTTGATTTTAATCAACTTAGGGCTTTTTTATTATCTAAAACAAGTTCTTAAATTGAAAATAACTGCTTATTATAAAAACCACAATATAGAAAGGATTGAAGCATTATGGATCTTATTAAAAATCGTATAGTAATTAAAATCGGTACATCCTCCCTCACAAATGAAAAAGGCAAAATCAATTTACGTTCTATTGACAGACTGACACGGGTCCTGTCAGGTATTCAAAATTCAGGATATGAAATCATTCTTGTTTCATCAGGTGCCATTGCAGTGGGAACAAATAAAATGGGAATGTCCGAACGCCCCAAAGAGCTTAGAATAAAGCAGGCTGCAGCTGCTGTAGGCCAATGTGAACTCATGCATATCTATGATAAATTTTTCAGCGAGTATGATAAGATTGTCGCTCAGATACTTCTCAGCGGTGAAGACGTGGAGCAAGGCCGAAAAAAACGAAATCTAATAAACACATTTAACTCTCTTCTGGAGAGGGACATTATCCCCATCGTAAACGAAAATGATTCTGTGAGTTATACGAAAATTGAATCCGAGCAAAAAATATTTGGTGACAATGATACACTTTCAGCAGTAGTATCTGTGCTGTGCAGAGCAAAAAAACTGGTTCTTATGTCGGACATAGACGGTCTTTACGAAAGTGACCCAAGAGAAAATCCTAATGCACAGCTTATCCATCGTGTTGATGATATTGACAGAAATATCCGTACATTGGCAAAAGGTTCCGGTTCAAATCGCGGTACCGGCGGAATGATTACAAAACTTGATGCCGCCCAAATTGCCACTTCACATGGTATCGACATGGTTATAACCCATGGCCAAAGGCCAGAGGATTTATACAGTATTATAGATGGCAAACAGGTAGGCACGCTGTTCGTTGGTAAAAAATACAGCTGTTCTTTAGCATAAAATGCTTTAACAGCTTCAATCATAGAATTTAAGATCTTCATAATTTCAGGATAAGAATAAACAGCATAACAGTTGCAGCAAATATAAAATATATGCTGCAGCTGTTATGCCGCTATTATATCCAGATCTACAATTAAATCCACATAACTACTTCCTGGTCATATTCCTCTTCAATTCATTTAATGCCTCAAAATACCTGTTTGATTTAATATCAGGAAATGCCCTTATAATTCTTCTATGAAGATGGTTTCTCCTGCCTGTAAGTTTTTTATAGCTTTCCTTCAACTCGCTTATTTCCCTTTCATATCCCTTTCTGATTTCAGCCAGACCATTTTCATATTTTCTCTTAATTTCCATTAGATCATTTTTATATTTTTCCTTAAGCTCAATAGCATCTTCAGACAAATTATCATATTTTTTTCTAATCTCAACTGCCTGATATTCATACTCTCTTTTAAGTTCGATTGTATCTCTGGATATGCCTTCTCCAAGTATATTTGATTTTTCTTTGATTTTACCGGATATTTCATGAATTCTTTTCAATCTGAAGTTAAGTTTCATTACTGTATCAACTGTAGATACAAGGTCAATAATAAATACAACTGTCAATGATAATAATAGAATGTTGCCTAAAAACATTGGAATCAGTTTGACAAACTCCACAATTGCAGGATGTATAATCTTCATAATCAGGATACATCCTATACCCCATGCCAGTGAAAATTTAAGACAAATATAGCCCCTTATATTAAAAGGATATTGAGAATAATCCCACCACTTGTCATTGAAAAGTTTCTCAAGAGCTAAACCAGTAACATATTCAAGAAGAGAAGTAATGAAAACAGAAGTAATGAACAATAAAATCAAATTGTCCTTAAATGGCATGAGAAAGTCTATGACTATTACCCCCCCAACACCATATATAGGACACACAGGTCCATTTAAAAATCCCCTGTTCACAAAAGATCCCGTATTTACTGCAGCATAAACAACTTCAAGACACCAGCCTAAAAATGCATAGACAGCAAAATAAAATAATACTTCATATAATGAAAATCCTAAGATGCTTATATTTTCCATATGCCCTCCTTTATAGTATTTTTTTAAGTTTTACAAATGCACCTTTTCCTAACAATATATATCAATTTTTTCTTATAACTACCAAAGGCAGGCTTATCAAAAAAGTTATGAGAGAAAATATCACTGCCACAACTAAAAAACTTGTTATTAAAATATTATATTTTATCAAATTAAAAGCCTGTATATATTTTGACAATCCAAAAATATTCAATATAAACAATATGAAAAATATAACTGTAAGACCAATTGAAGCTCCCTTTATATCAGCCAAACTAAGTGATATATGGGAAGATATGCATATGGATATAAATAGGAATATATAAAAATGTGGATTTTCAAAGTTTCCAATTGAAAAAATACTTTTTACAAGTCCCAAATAAGAATACAGTATTCCCATAATTGTAGAATTATCTATTACTTCCACATGTATATTTTTCATTAAAATATCTGCAAAATTATTATAGGTTTCAGGAATAGTCACATGCATCAGTGCAACCATACAGGCAATACCCCCAAAAATAGGAGCTATACCTATAAAAAAATTTCCTACCTGCTGGTAAATACTGTTTTGATTATAGCTGTGTTCTACATATCCCATTACACCATTGGCATCCGGTTTTTGAAGCAGCTTCATGGCAGTAATTCTGTGTTTAAAAAGCAGTGCAGCAATAGCGTGACTGAGTTCATGTACCGGCACTCCTATAAATCCAGTTATCATCACTGCCCTACTACCAAAACTTCTCTGAAAATTTCTTACTGAATAATTTCTAAGCAGCCCCAGAAGGAAACCTATCAATATGAGCATACCTGTTAAATTAACCGTTTCTATACAGGCTTTAGTAAATACTTGTATTAAAAATTTCATGTATATCATCTTTTCCTCTATTTATTCATTCCAGTTTATTCATTCCAGTATAAATCAAAATAGCTTTTTTAAAAATTCTGCTGTGACCCTGGGTTCTTCTAGGATCAGCTTACTATTTTATCCAGCAGCTTTCTTAAAAGCGGTGTTTTTACTTCAATTGCTTCTTTAGGACACATTTCCTGACAACAATAACATCGAATACATTTATCATAATTATATTCAGGAGCAGTACCTTTATCTTTATCCAGTCTAATGGCCTTTCCTTCCACAGGACAACTGTTTACACATATACCGCAGCGAATACATTTCTCCTTTATTACATAAGGCCTTTGCCTTACAAGTTTCATCAACCATTCCACTCTATGAAACCCTGCTTTTTTTATATCACCCCGGTAAACATCAAAATTTTCATTGCCGTATTGTTGAACAATTTCATCTATGGATTTTTCACCCTGAGGAGTTAAAATTTCAATATGAGCATCATGCCAATTTCCAAGTCCCCAGGCTTCACCATTTACATTGGTAGGCACTGATGCCGGATCCAAATGAATGAGCCTGCAAAAAACGCTGTCAAGAGCCACAGGATCTTCTGACATCAGAATAACATTCATCTGTACAGGAGTTCCCGATGCAGGTCCGTTTCCCTCCATGGCAACAATTCCATCCATAATATGAAGTCTTGGTTTTATCATAACATGCAGGTCTGCCAGCATTTTTGCAAATCTATCTGAGCTTTGATATTTTGCATGACTCAACCCTTTGTTAAAGCCATAAATACATCCAAATATGTTTTTCATTGCTCCTGTAATCCGCTCCAGAGCATGAGTCTTCATTTTACAAATATTTATAATGCCATCAGCATCCAAAACTCCCTGGCTTATTACAAACTCTTTTGCAACTTTTCCCTGGGGAAACTCCACCATTTTACCCTGTCTGAAATTTGCCTCTTCAATTCCCAGTTCCTCTGCCACTTCCTTAATGCCGGCAGAACTTGATATCTTTGTAGGATTTCCATTGCCGGGAGAATCCCCATAGAAAACATGTGTATATCCTCTTTCCTTTAAAAGTTTTGCTACAGCCCGAAATACAGTTGGATGGGTTGTTATAGCCCTATCCGGTGTTGATTTTTTCAAAAGGTTTGGCTTTAAAAGCACCTTTTCTTCCCTGGTTACAAACTTTTCTATACCTCCCAGAAGTTCAAGTCCACTTTTAATGGCTTCATACACCTTATCTTCCAGGTATTCATTACATTCAATCAATACAACCTTGCTTTTCTTTGAATCATGTTTCTCCATTCTCTCACCTCAAAACAAATATATTGTAATTATACCATTATTCTTTATGAAGACTTGATAAAAATCTCCTAAAAAACAATGGCTATATAGATGGATGAATGTTCTATTATAGTTACCCATATTTATTATTTATCTCTATTTAAAAAATCTTCTAAATTAATTATATGCTGTTCATATGTTCCAAAGCCTACTTTACACTTTTTTTCATTGAAAGCTTCTACATCATAACGCAGTTTTGCACCCTCAATTGATATCACTTTTTACATTATCATTTGGCCAGTTTTTTATCTATAATACATTCTAACATATACTGTTATACATTTTCCAATATTTTTATTAGGGAATAACCTATTTATATGCCATTGTTTTCTGATTTCAAATTTCTTGACTTTTGTAAAATCAGATACTATAATTGTGACTAACAGGTCACATGACCTGCAGGTCACATGACGTAAAGGAGTGATTTAATGCCCAAAAAAACATTTTTTAATCTGGAAGAAAAAAAACAGGAAACTATAATGAGATCTGCTGTAAATGAATTTTTAAATCATGGTTTTGAAAAAGGCAATATAGCTAATATAGCTAAAAATGCCAGTGTATCAAAGGGCAGTATGTATCAGTATTTTGAAAACAAAAAAGAACTATTTCTCTTTTCAGTAAAATGGGCATCAGACTTTATCACTAAAAAGTACGGTGACTATTTTATCTCTGGCAATAAAGATGTAAATATTTTCGATTTATTTCATAAAAGTTCTAAATCTCTATGGATTCAGATGAAAGAGGAAAGAGAACTCATAATATTTATCCAGGATGTATTTCTTGGTAAATATAAGGATTTAACCGATGAGTCCATGTGTTATATGATGGATACTTTAAATGGATATACATTAAAACTAATTCGAAATGGTAAAAAAAATGGTTTTATAAGAAAAGATATGGATGATGACATGCTTTCCATATTTATTACAGGAGTATCAATAGAATTCAAAAAACACATGATGAATAAGTCAAGGAAAAATGGAAGTGATATTGTGGATGAAGACTTTGAAACAAATGAAAAAGAGATTGAATCCATGATAGAGCTTCTAAAAAATGGAATGGGGGAAAAATAAATGTTCATGCAGGTCAGTAATTTAAAGAAAAGCTATAAAACAGGTAATGTGGCTACTCCTGTTTTAAATAATGTAAATTTATCCCTTGACAGCGGAGAGATTGGTGTAATTCTCGGTCCCTCAGGTTCTGGTAAATCCACTCTGCTAAATATAATAGGCGGACTTGACCGCTGCGATTCCGGATCAGTTTTAGTAGACAGAACAGAAGTCACCAGACTTTCCGACAAAAAACTTACTGATTACAGGCGAAGGAAAATAGGTTTTATATTTCAGTTTTATAATCTGGTGCCCCACCTTACTGTAGGTGAAAATATTGAAGTTGTTTCAAATATCAGTAAATCCCCGCTGCCTACAGATGAGGTACTGAGAGATGTAGATATGCTTGATAAAAAATACAGGTTCCCCAATGAACTCAGCGGCGGTGAACAGCAGAGAGTTGCAATCGCAAGAGCCATAGTCAAAAATCCAATCCTGCTTTTATGTGACGAGCCTACAGGTGCGCTGGATTTTTTAACTTCAAGGGAAATATTGAAGCTTCTTCAGAAAATCAACAGGGATTTTAGTACAACCATACTTATGATAACTCATAATGAGGCCATAAGTTCCATGTCCAATAGAATCTTCAAAGTAAGGAGCGGAGAAATTATTGAAAATAAGATAAATAAAAATATTATTCCTGCAGAAAGGATTGAGTGGTAATGGTTATAAATAAAAAGATCAAAAGAACCATGCTGGAAAACAAGTCTCAATATATGGGTTCCCTATTGCTCATCATTTTAAGCTGTCTTCTTTTTACCATGTTCAATCTGCTTTCCAGTAATATATCAAATATATCATCTTCCTTTGAAAAGAACTACAATCAGGAAGACGCAAGTTTTACAATAAACAAAGATTTAAACAACATAAATTCTCTGGAAACAAAATTCAACATGAGCATTGAAGAAACCAGATCAGTTGATTACCCTGTATCCAGCGGCAATACTCTTAGAATATTCAGCCAGAATACAAAAATAAATATTCCTGCAATCATTGAAGGAAAAAATCTGAGTGGAGATGACATTCTAATTGATCCCGCTTATGCAAAAGCAAATAAACTCAAAGTCAATGACCATATAAAAATTTATGGAAAATCCTTTAGGGTATCGGGTTTTATGTCACTGCCAAATTATATATATCCACTTAAATCCGAATCAGATTTGATGAATGATCCAAATAGTTTTGGAATAGGGGTAATCGGCAGGAATGATTTTAACAGCTTTAAAAGGGGCAGCAGCTTTTACAGTATAAAATTCAATACTGATAAAGGCAGCATTGAATCTAGAATATCACAATTTAAAGACTATTTGAGAAGCAAAAATATAATCATACTAAACTGGACAAATATCAGTGAAAATCCAAGAGTAACCTATGTAAACGCAAAGCTCAGCAGCATAAATCGAATAAGCTCCTCCATGCCCGCTGTCATACTGCTTCTCACCTGCATACTTACAGGAACTGTCATGTGGAGAATGTTAAAAAGAGAATCTATAATTATAGGAACCCTTTATGCTCTTGGATATAATAAAGCGGAAATTATGAAGCACTACCTTATATATCCTCTGTCCATTGCATTTACAGGTGGACTAGTGGGTACTGCCCTTGGAATTTTATCCTCAAAACCCATGATCAATTTAATGCTGGACTATTTTAATATGCCCATGAATTCCATGGATTTTACTATAAAATATATTGCAATAAGTATTATTCTGCCTGTAATTTTTCTTAGTATTTGCAGCTATTTTGTAATAGGAAATACCCTTAAATATTCTCCCATACAATTGATGAGGGGCAGTTACGGAGGAAATAAAGTCAATTTTATAGAAAAGAATTTAAAACTTGACAGATTAAAATTTTCCACCAAGTTTAAAATTCGGGAACAGCTTAGAAATATACCAAGAAGCGCCTTTCTCCTTCTGGGAGTTATACTTGCATCAATGTTACTGCTTTTCGGATTTGCTGCCAAAAGTTCTATAGATTACCTTATGAAGGATTCATTCAATCAGGCATTTAAATATAATTATACTTATATATTTAATTCCATTCAAAATGGAAAACCTGCAGCAGGTGAAGCTTTTTGTGAAGTACCTTTCAATCTGAAATCCAACAGCAAAACAGATTTTACTATATATGGGATAGCTCCCAATTCAAAATATATTTTATTAAAAGACAGTTCAGGGAAAAAATTAGATACTGATAAAGTCATTATTACAAGGCCTCTTGCGGACAAACTTGGATTAAAGCCAGATGATACCATACGGGTTGTGAACAAACTTGATTCAAAAGAATACAGCATAAAAATAAATGGCATTGCAGAAACTTATCTAGGCCAATATGTATATATTCCCATTGAAAAGCTTGACCATATGCTTGGCTATCCATCCCACAGCTACATGGGTCTGTGGAGCAAAAATAAGCTGAAAATTCCAGAAGACAAGCTGTTGACTACTGCTACATCTGATGATATAAAAAAATCCTTTGATGCAATTATACAGCCGCTTAAAGTAACCATAGGATCCATATCGGTTATATCCTTTATAATCGGGCTTATAGTCATATACGTAGTAACTTCTTTAATCATAGAAGAGAATAAAAAAAATATTGGACTGCTTAGAATATTGGGCTACAGAAAAAAAGAGATTTACTCTCTCATATTAAACAGTTCTTCACTCACAGTTATTGCGGGTTATATTCTGGGTATACCATTGATCCTTGCATTTCTGCACTCGTTATTTAATTCTGTAACCAAAGACATGAGTATTTCATTTCCTATGACCATAAATTATATATACATCATTTCAGGGTTTATTGTAATATATATGACCTATGAGTTGTCCAAAGCTCTAAGCAAGAAAAAGATCAATAGGATTTCCATGATTGATTCTTTAAAATCAGAAAATGAATAAAAAATTTAAAAAGGCTGTTTAAAAATATTTTAGACAGCCTTTTTATCTACTCTTTTGTATTTTTGTCTAAATTCTTATGATTCTCTGTCAGTTCTTTGGAAAACTCTGTGTATAGCCCCATATTATTTCTTTTTACATTTTCATGCCTGAATTTTTTTGTATTTTCATAATATTTTACTCCTGCATAAGTTAATGAATAAAATGCAATAATTGTTATTCCTGCTATAAGTCCAGGGGATTGCCCTGGGATAAAAGGCATACTGAAAATAACGATAATAAGGCTTATTAAAGTAAACCAGGAAGCATATTCATGTCTTTTTTTATCTCTTTTAGAAAGATGAATTCGTGAAGCTACAATCATTGCATATGTAAAAAGCAGTGCAAATCCTCCTGCGCTTACCAAAAACAAATAAACCCTTGGAAATAAAAGTCCAGACATCAATCCCAAGAGCATTGCAGCACCTGAAAAAATCATTCCTCTATAAGGAACATCTTCCCCATCTTTTAAAAATTTTGGAGCAAAACCTTCATCTGCAAGAGAACGAATCATTCTTCCAAGACCAAACATAGCTGCAAGCATAGTTGAAAGCATGGCAGTAAACATCACTATATTTATTGCATTTCCCACCCAGTTTATTCCCCACCTATCAAGAGCCGCCACCATTGGACTTACATTTTCACTAACCATTCCGGTGGGAATCAAAGGAAGAAGAACAGCAACAGAAATTATATAGAGAACCACAAGGCTTAAAACAGTATAGGTAATTGCTTTAGGAATCACTTTTTGGGGATTATCGGTGTCAGCAGCTGCCAAACCTATGGTTTCAAATCCTGCATAAGCAAACATAACTGTAAGCATGCTTCCGGCAATACCTTTTATTCCACCTGAAAGTAGCGGTTCATGTCTCAACTCACCCATACCTACTGCTGGATTTTTACCTATTAGGCCCATGATTAAAAGCAGTCCAATAATTATAAAGGATACTATTGCCAGCAATTTAAAAGCAACCAGACCACTTTCAAATTTACTCAATTTATCAGCCCCTAATAAATTAAGCAATGTAACTCCAATAATTGTTATACTCCCAAATAGTGAAATGGACACACCTGGAAACCAATTCCGAATCAAAATAGACAAAGCAGCTGCTTCACTGGACATAGCTAAAATCATACCAGTCCAGTAAACCCACCCGACGATAAATCCAGTGCCTGGGCCAAAAGCTTTTGCGGAAAATGTCCTAAAGGATCCTGGAGAGGGATCTTTTTCTGTCATTTCTGAAAGTGCAGAAAGGATAAAATAGACTAAAATTCCACCTAGTATGTAGGATACTATAATAGCAGGACCTACAGCACGAATAGCTACAGCTGAGCCAATAAAAAAAGAACCCCCAATTATACTACCCAATGCCATCATTGTAATCTGCCATGCAGATAAACCTTTATGTTTATTCTCCATTTTATACCACCTCAAGTTCATATAATCTTAAGGATAGTATGTTTCAAAAATAAGAAAAACATTCTCTCTTGTTTTATGTATCTAACTAAATACTTGTATATTACTATTCCTCTCAGCACATAAAAATCAAATAGAAAATATTACTTCACCATTTTAATAATATAATTTCAGCTTTAGTTAATATTTATGGTACAATCTTAGATATCATATATTTTTTGGAGGACAAATTATGTACCTAAAGGATAAAGTCAAAAAACTTCCCTCTTCACCAGGAGTATACCTTATGAAGGATTCTCTTGGCAATGTGATTTATGTAGGTAAATCTAAAAATTTAAAAAACAGAGTCAGGTCATATTTTCAAAATTTAAAATCACATTCTTCCAAAATTATAAGATTGATGAAAAATATAGAGGATTTTGACTACATACTCACCGATACAGAATTCGAGGCCTTTATTCTGGAGTGTAAATTAATAAAAAAAATTAAGCCCATGTATAACAAGCAGATGAAAAACCCCAAATCCTATTCTTATATAAAAATAAGCATCAATGAAAGATATCCTGGTATTGAGGTTTCCGATGAATTAGTTGAAAATGATGGGAATGTCTATTTTGGACCTTATAAGAGCAGAAACACAGTGGAAAAAGGGCTTCAGGGAATAAAAGAATGTTGTAAAATACTGTGCAGCACTAAATCGCCAAAAATTTCATCCTGCTTGAATTATTCTTTAGGATTATGCATCGGTATATGCTTAGATAGCACTCCAAAAGAACAATATCTTACTATATTAAATAAAATAATAAAACTGCTCAATGGCACTGATAAAAGTATTCTTGAAAAAATGAAATATAAAATGAGTATTTTTTCGGAAAAACTTGATTTTAAAAATGCTGTCAAGTATAGAGATTATATAATTGCAGCAAATTACCTTCTACATAATGGCAAGGTCATAAAATTCACAGAAAAAAATAGGAATATTGCTTTACTTGAATATTTAAATGATAATAAAGTTAAATTTTTCCTCATTAAGGGAAACAAACTACTTTTTGATAAAAAATATATAATAAAAGATTGTGGCTTTGAAAATTTAAAATCTATTTTTAGAGCTAATATTTTATTTTACTTTAGTGATAAAAGTGCAGGAAATTCAATAAAAATTGGGAAGGAAGGAATCGATGAATCTCAAATAGTTTATACTTATTTAAAAAATAAATCTAATAACTGCAAATATGTAATAATCCTAAAGAAATGGATTAATGCTTCAGATAGTCAAAATATTGACAATGAACTTGACAAACTGTTTTAGAATATATTTAAATAAATGCGACATAATATATCTGACTAATAAGAGGGAGATGAAATTATGAAACTAATTGCTATAGGAGATCCTGCACCAAACTTTTCATTAGAAGATAATCACGATCAATTTATAAACTTATCAAATTATAGAGGTAAAAATGTATTGCTTTCCTGGCATCCTCTTGCATGGACACCAGTTTGTACAGATCAGATGAGAGCACTGGAAAATAATTGGGATAACTTTCAAAAACTAAATACAGTACCACTTGGTATGAGCGTTGATGCCCAGCCTTCCAAAAAAGTATGGGCATCTGCACTTGTTCTTGAAAATTTAAGTATTCTTGCTGACTTCTGGCCTCATGGTAAAGTTACCCAGGATTATGGGCTATTTATTGAGAAAGATGGTACATCCAAGAGAGCAAATGTAATAATAGACGGAAAAGGAATTGTAAAATGGGTTAAAGTATATCCTCCTGCTCAATTGCCCAATATAAATGAAGTTCTTCAAGTTTTATCAAATATGTGACCTGCTGAAAAATAAATCTTTATAAGTTATTCTAATATTCAGGTGGAGAAAAGCATTCTCTATGAGTAAACTCCATCTGAACCTAAGAATCACTTGATATTTTCAATAAAAGAACTTTTCTCTCCAGTATAATAAATACTTAACTGGTGAAGTGCCCTTGTACATGCTACATATAAAAGTCTTCTGTCAAATTCATTTTTATAATTATCTTTAGAAACATTGTATACAAGTACAACATCAAATTCTAAACCTTTTGCCATATAAGATGGAATGACCAATAGACCTTTCTCAATTTCATCATTATTAATATCTAACAACCTAGTTTTAATTAAAGGTTTTAACTTTTCTTGAACACAATCTGCCTCCTTCTGAGTCCTGCAAATTAATGCAATGGAACCATAGCCCTCATTACAAAAATAATTAATATCGTGAGAAATGGCATGATAAAGTAACTTCTCATTATCCTTAAATATAATTTTTGGTTTTTCTGTATGTCTGTCAAAGGGAATAAAGTTCTCTTTATTGTTTAGTATCTGCTTTGCAAAGTAAATTATTTCCGAAGAAGATCTATAACTTTTATTAAGAAAAAGCTTTGTAGACTTTTTCTTATGGAGTATTTCTTCTATATCATCATATATATTTTTATTTTTAGCCCTTTCCAAGGATTGATTGAAGTCTCCCAGTATGGTATATCTGGATTTACCAAACAAAAGCTTAAGGACTTCATATTGAAGTGGATAATAATCCTGGGCTTCATCAACAACCACCTGTTTAATATTCTGAAAATCCTTATTTCCTTCTAATCTGAGTTTAATATATAAAAGCGGGGCACAATCCTCATAATTAATAGAGTTTTTATTGAGATTTTTTTTAGTCCTGTATATGATCTCTTTAATATTTGGAGGAAGTTTCATTCCATGTGATAGTTTAAGTAAGAGACAGCTTTTTTCAAATAACAATTTATATAAGTTCATATAGTCAACTTCTGTAAATTCATGAATATGTTTCATAAATGCTTTTGTTTCTTTAATTGAAAGTAATCTACTGAAAGATTTGATCTCCAATTCATGGCCATCGGAATTTTTAACAATTTCCATAATCTTTTTCAGCCTTATCTTTCTAAGTGGATGAATTTTATCAAGTATTATATTCTCTATTCTTTTAAGCCTTGTGGATATAGGTATGTTTATTTTGTTATTAAGAAATTCATTTTTTATTTCCTGTTTTGTTTTTAACATTTTACCATCATAATATACATCTTGAAATGGAATCAATCTGTATTCAAAATGATGAATTAATCTATTTAAAATTTCTATAAATATTTTAGAACCTTTAAATTCAATAGTGTCTACATTCAAATTAAAATCCTGTTCATCTTGACAATTTATTAAACCTTCAAGTTGGTGGCTCCGGTTCCCAATTGTAAATCTATTTTCAAGGACTTTATTTGCAATATGATGAAAGGTTATCTCGGTTACATTCTCCTCACCTAGTTCAGGTAAAACTCCAGAAATATATTTACTAAAAACAGAATTAGGTGAAATTATAATTACATTATTGGAATTCAATTTTGAACTTACTCCAATATACAGCAAAAAAGCAATCCTATGCAGTGCTATGGAAGTTTTACCACTTCCAGCTACGCCTTGTACCATTAAAAGTTCATTATCATTATCTCTTATGATTATATCCTGTTCTTTTTGAATTGTTTTAACAATGTTTTTCATTTTGGAAGATGCATTGCGACTTAGCACTTCCTGAAGGATTTCATCATTAATTTGTATACTACTGTCAAAAAAATATTTAAGCTTACCGTTTTTAATTTTATATTGTCTTTTTAACAGGATATCGCCGGAAATTATTCCTGAAGGTGAATTATAGGAGCATCTGCCCATTTCATATTGGTAGAATATACTTGAAATAGGAGAACGCCAATCATACACTAAAATTGAATTTGTACTGTCATCTATTAAGTTGTATAAACCAATATAAATTTTTTCTACTTCATCAAAGTCATCTTCTTTAAAATCAAATCTTCCCAAGTAAGGTGAATCCAACATTTGTTCATACTTTTTTATTTTTTTAAGAGTATCTTCATAGCTTCTTGCCTGGTTATTAACTTCAAATAAATACTGGTTCATTTCAGGAATTCTATCGAAATCATCTGAAAAATGAACAGAGTTTTTCCACATTTCTCTTCTGGAATCAATAAGCTCTTTTTGCCTGTTATTTAAGCTATAATTTTCACTGTCCAATTCTTTTTTTATAAAACTCAATGTACCCTCAAGGTATTTACATTCTTCATCTCTGTCCTGCACATAAGTACTCATTTTATCACGCTCCTATAATTTAAAAAAATAATCATTGACAATCATAAGTGTTTTATGCTATAGTTATTATAATATTTAATGTATAATTGTTTTATTTGTAACTATTTTATTATATACAAAAATTATACTTAAGTAAAGTCTATACATTTTTATTTACAGGAACATTTCTATCTTTTCTAAAACCCAATGATGATTCCAGTTTCATAGATTTTTCATTGTCTTCTCCAAGGAATTCCTATTCTTTAATTACAATTCCCATTAATGTTGAAAGTGCTAGCGCCTGCATGGATGTAACTATAACACCATTTATATCTTGAAGTCTTACCCCCAACCCATCAATATCACATTCAGAGAGATCCATTCCACTAAGACTAGTACCAAACAACTGGCATTGACTCATATCTGTATTTTTAAATTCCACCTTAGAAAATTTACTTTCCTGAAAATCAGAAAGACCCAATTGGCAATTATCAAATAATATCTGCACACAATCTGTGAATCTAAAAAATGCATACTTTCCATTACACTTATTAAATCGGACATTTCTAAGGGTTGATTCACTTAAATTGGTTCCAACAAGCTTGCAATTTATAAATTCCACCCTATATATAGAGGATTCCCTAAAATCCACATTGGATAAGTCACAATTTTCAAATCTTACATCTGTAAAGTCGCTATATTGCAATAAAACATCTGTAAATATTACATTATCAAATATAATTTGTTTAAAGGAAACCCGTTTTGCTTGGCAATTTTCTATATGACAATGACTAAAAATTACTTCTGAAAATGAAGTTTCATCTAATATATCCTTTTTTAGTAATGGCAATGCAGATAAATCATTTGAAATTTTCGGTTTTAGTATTTTTGTATTGTTCTTATAATCAGCCATATAATTTTCTCCCATTTACTCAACTACTACTGCTGTTCCCGAGGCAGTTACCATAAGCATATTTCCAGCTTGCCCAAGTACTTCATAGTCGATATCCACACCGATAACTGCATTTGCTCCAACAGCAGATGCCCTATCCTCCAATTCCTTTAATGCCTCTTCTCTTGCCTGTATAAGTTCACCCTCATAGGATTTTGAACGTCCCCCGAAAAAGTTGGTAAGCCCTGCTGCAATATCTTTGATAACATCTACACCAGAAATCACTTCACCAAAAATAATTCCCTTGTATTCTAAAACTTTCTTTCCCTCTACGCTATTTGTGGTTGTCACAATCATCATTATACCTCCATTTTTAACTTTACATTTTCTTTATTCAAATATTCCCAGCTTCGTAAAGTGGGTGATAAGCACTGCTACACCCCTAAATAAGTTCTTCCAAAGTTCAGATACGAAAGACATTCCCTACGGTCAAACTCCACCCGAACCCAAGAATCACTTCATAAATATTGTTTATATTAAATTCTAGATATTTAACTATTTAATCCACGTATTAGTATCATAACATATCCTTTCCCTAAAATCCACATGCCTTTTGAATGCTTTAATTTGCAGTATAAAAAAACTCAAGGCTGTTTACCTTGAGTTGTATATTTTATATGATCATGTTGTTAGCATGAACTTCCACATGTAGCTATTGCTCCCAGTGTTGCATTGTTGATAGCAAGTGTACCAACAGTAACTGCACTAGTAACAGTGGCAACTACAGTATAGGTACAGCAGTCACTAAAGCAGCTGCAATCACAGTCACAAACGAAAAATGAGAATGTTTGGCTAGAAAGTAATGCTACTAGTGAAAAAGTCCATACAGGTCCGATAGGAGTAGGGGTAAGTTGATTTCCACATTGTTTAAATACTTGAAAATTTACAGTACCGGTAAAAGCAACAGCCGCAACAAGATTACTTGCAAATTCAAGTTTAATACATGGATCTTTTAATCCACGAGTATTTAATGTTAGTGAAGCAAGCGGAAAAGTAGTTCCCGCAACCGTAGCAGCAGGCAGTGTAGTTGAACTAGGACAACCACATTTTACAATAGCAGTACAATCTTTTTCCTTTTTTATATTATTACATGGATCACAGTTGTCTTTATTAGATCTTGACATATAATTCATAAACAAAATCCTCCTTTTTATATTACGCCTAAAATAAAGCAAAAAATATTTATAAATGTAATTGACAATTTTGTCATTGGCTTCTACTATAATATATGATGTGGTGAAAAAAAGGTGATGATAGTTAAAATTATTTCTTTATTTTCAATCACTGATTATTGGATGTTTTTTAGAATGAATTGCAGCAAAAATAAAAAAGAATTGATAACAAGCTATCAACTCTTTTTTATATGATATATTTACCCTATGGACAAATCCACCTGAACTCAAGAATCACTTGATTAAAGTTTATTTATAATTCTTTCTGTTATTTATCCTTTAGCAATTTGGCAGCAAATTTTTTTGCTGCCGTCATATCACTTTCATTTGGCCTTCCCTTAGCTATTCCACCAAAAATTTTAAATGGTCCATAGGTATCAAACCCCTTGCAGGCGAAGCTTCCAATTATATCAAATCCTTTACTTTCCAGCTTATTCTTAAGTGAATTGTTATAGTCTGCCTTTCCCTGTCCACTGGTTGAAAAAACAAATCCTCTTTTACTCTGAAAATTTCCAAGGTTATCTACCAAATTTACCATGTTCTTATGAAACTTGCCATAAAATATTCCGGATCCAAACCCTATCAAATCATATTTGTCAAGTTCATTTACATTTACTTCTTCCGGATTCATTATATCGCCTTTCAAAACCTGATTAATTTGATTGGCTATTCTTTCTGTATTTTTATGTTCTATGGACTTGTAAATTATTAAACTATTCATGGCATATCAACTCCTTCCTATTACTGTATATATTTAGTATATATTAGCATACTTTATTGATCAACAAAAACAGATAGGCAATCAACATTATACTAACTTTATCTCAATATAAATACATTTTGAAAATACACTTGGACAATCACTTCTAAGTTCGCTATAATATAGAAAAGCAATTTACAATAATTTAAAATATGGAGAATTAAGATATGGAAATTAAAATCAATACCAATTAGGAGTGTTTATTGATTTAATCCAAAAATTGAATATTTTTAAACATCCAGCTGGTCTTGTAGGAGAGATCTCCATGTTGTTTTTGGGAATTTTCATTATGGGTTGGGCCACCTATTTTTATTTAAGAGTAAATTTAGGGGCTGGACCAAGAGATGGTTTAATGGAAGTGTTAGTAAAAAAATACAATATGCCTGTATGGCTTATACGAAGTATAATTGAAGGCAGTGTATTGATTATTGGATATTTTTTAGGGGGACCCGTGGGTTTTGGTACCCTATTAACTGCCTGCAGCATAGGCTTATTCGTACAATTGGCATTTAGAATAGGAAACTACAGTTCTAAAGATGCTAAACACGTTAACTTAATTGAGTTATATAAAAGTCTAAGGACAGCTTATGTTAATAATTAAGGAGTTATTCCCTTTTTACTAAGGAAATATTTAAGCAGATTTTTTGCAATTATCCTTATAAGGTATAAAGTGCAACCCGAAATCAAGCTCCATAAATATTAAGGAAAGAAGAGAAAAAATTTGAAAAACATGGCTAAATATAAAAAAATAACAATATTCATAACATTTATTTTATTGTTCATAAGGATATTTCTGGAGTACGCGGAAAAAAGCAGGGGATTATACCTAGTACATGATTATATGTATAATGTGATAAATTATTTGATAATACTATCGGCATTATCAATATACTTTGAAAACAGGAAAACAAGATTGACATATTTTTGGGTGCTCTTGATATTGGCATCAATAAATACAGTAGGAATTTATAAAAGTATAGATAATATACAATTCCAATCTAATTTTTCCAAGGGGAAAAATATGTTTATAGTTAAGGAAACAAAAAATGAAACAGATTATAGCTTGGTATATACTAAAAGTCATAAAATATTTATAAGGCTTGTTGAAAAATTAAGGTTAGGAAATGGATATAAGCCATTTTCCAATATGTCTTATGAGGTGACATGGATAAATAATGAAAAAGCTATTATTAAATTTTCAAATGGTCAAAGCCATGAAGTAAGAGGTAAAATTTTAAATTTTACAGAAACCAATGGACAATATCTAAATGTTTTAGCCAGTTTGAATGGAAGTTGGACCGATAAAAATAATAAGAATAATTCTATAACCTTTGACAGAGGTGAAATCACTTATAAGATTGGCAATAAAACTTACTGGTATTCATCAAGCATGGCAGATGAGCAGGGAAATTACGGTTCCATTTTATATGGCTCCAATAATACTCCCGGTATATACATATTGAAAAATGATGACAATACCATAACAGTGGGATATATACAACTTAAAAACAACAGAAAATATATCTATAGCAGATAATTTATTTTTAAGAATTTCTAATAATTATCTTTAATAAATTCCTAACTTTTTCATCCACTCAGATCTTTAATTAAACATACTAAATAGATAAATGAAATATATGCAGAACCTTTCTATTAATTACTCATATTATATAGGGTATAGTAATTGATAAAGTAGTGATAAATTTGTATTTATGTCCAAAAGTAATAGGGCTTACTAATGTTTGCCCGCTTCAATACCGTAGATATGAATATTCTCAAAGTAACTGTCCGACTCCTTATGGAATCACCAAATCAGAATTGGCTTTAATGAATAAATTTCGTATGTTGTGGGAGCAGCATGTTCTCTGGACAAGAATAGTCATAATCGGTATAGTATTTGATTTACCGGGTACGGATTCGGCCACCCGCCGCCTTCTCCAAAATCCCCTGGATTTTGAAGCAGTTTTAAAAAAATTTTATGGTGATGAAATTGCCTCTAAATTCAGCAATCTTTTTACGGATCATCTTTTAATCGCAGCAAATCTTGTAAACGCAGCAAAAGCAGGAAACAGCAGTGCAGCAGCAGATGCTGAAAAAGAATGGTATGCCAATGCTGATGAAATTGCAGCTTTTTTGGGCAGCATCAACCCCTATTGGTCCGAGGATCAATGGAAGGATATGCTCCATAGACATTTAGAGCTTACTAAATCTGAAGCAGTTTGATTTACTTACCAAAAATTATGAGGCAAGTATCACAACATATGATGAAATTGAAAGACAAGCTTTAGAAATGGCAGACATGATGGCAAAAGGAATTATTAAGCAATTTCCAGAGAAATTTACCAGATAACCTTAACTATCTTTAATATAGAGCTCCATGGCGCTTTATGGAGTTCTCCTTTCACTTACGATTTAAATCTATACCCCCCCTGTGTGGGAAGCCTTATTGATTTCAATCCCTCTCACATATAAAGATGCTAATATATTTTTTATCGGATTATGCCATGAATGTACTTAGAATATGAAATTTGATGAATAATTTTTGTACAGAAATGAAAAAATAATCTAGAGGTGAACTAGTGTGAATAACCTCATTAAAAAAATTTTTTCATCTAAAAAGATAATTAATAAGAATATACCTGACAAGCAATCCCCTAAAGAAAATCCTGTTGATATCGACAGCAGCATAGAAAAAAATAAAAGTTATATAGAATCATGTTTTTCAAACTGTTTTGATTTAGTTATACGTGAAATTTCCCTTTTCAATATCAAGGAGAAAAAAGCTCTTATAGTTTATTTAGAAGGATTTTCGAAGAAATCACTGATAGAAAATTTTCTCATAGCAAAATTAACTTCAGATAATTATTCAAAAAGCAGTTATACCGATGAAATCCAATTTATTAAATCTACTTTTGGAATAAAAGATGAAAATATACATACAGATATCAACAAATCCATAAAATCCATTGTAACAGGCAATCCTGTAGTATTTATAGATGGATTAGAAAAATCTTTTGAAATTGATTTAAACAATCCTCCAAAAAGAAATATAAATGAACCACCTACGGATTCAGTGCTCAGGGGACCACGGGAAGGGTTTACTGAATCCCTTATAGAAAATATCAATTTAATAAGAAAAAAAATCAAAAATCCAAATTTAAAAATGGAAAAATTTATACTTGGAAAAGAAACACATACAGATATCATAATAAGTTACATTTCTGGTGTAACTGACAACAAAATAGTAGAAGAAGTTAAAAAGAGGCTAAAAAAAATAGATGTAGAATCCGTATTGGATTCCAACTATATAGAGGAATATATATCTGATGAACCTCTCAGCATCTATCCCTTGGTATTCAAGACAGAAAAACCCGATATTGCAGCATCTAAACTTCTGGAGGGAAAAATTATAATTATTGTGGACGGCTCCCCTGTAGCACTTTCCGTTCCAACTTTATTCGTTGAATTTTTTCAATCTGGTGAAGACTACTATATTAAATATTCTTCTGCCACTTTAAACAGGATTATACGATGTATATCATTGATTACAACTATTGCACTTCCTGCAATATACGTAGCTCTTAATAATTTTCATCAGGAGCTCATACCAACTAAACTTATAATAAGCATAGTTGATTCCAGATCAAGCGTACCCCTGCCTGCATTATGGGAAAGTTTTTTTATGCTGGTTGCTTTTGAAATCATGAGAGAAGCCGGGATGAGAATGCCAAAAACTCTAGGTCCTGCCATAAGCATCGTAGGCGGATTAGTCCTGGGTGATGCTGCAGTAAATGCGGGAATAGTAGGCAGTCCCATTGTAGTAATAGTTTCATTAACTGCCATTACAAAATTTACAGTACCTTCAATAGAGTTCGAACTGCCTATTGTATATATTAGATTTTTTTTCTTATTTTTAAGTGGATATTTAGGACTTATTGGGCTTACCTGCGGGATCTTATTAATCAGTACCAGACTTTCTTCCATTCGATGCTTTGGAATTCCCTATATGTTTCCCATTTTTCCTTTTAATATAGATCCTCAAGAAGATCAAATTATGAGATCACCCATATGGAAATTAAACCGTACTCAAAAGTCAAATAAGTTAAAGAATAACTTTATCAGTAATAGAATTCATAAGCATACAAGTTGATGAGGTGGCTATTATGATTAATTTCAAAAAAAGCTTAAAGAAGCTTAACTTAATGCTTTTAGCTATATCATTAGTTATATCCGGCTTTTGTATAACCGGCTGTACAGATAAGAATGAAATTGAGACACTTGCATTTCCTGTAGCCTTAGGTGTGGACCTTGACAAGGATAATAATTTCATTGTAAGCATACAAATACTTAAAGGTATGAACTCTCTAAAAACTCAAGGTACAAAACAAATACTTAAAACAGATGTCTATGTATGCTCTGGATCCACTATTCACAATGCCCTGAACAATCTTTCAAAAAAGTTGAGTATGCCAATTAAATTTTCTAACGAAAAATTCATAGTTGTTGGGCAGAATCTGGCAGAATATAGTATAAAACCTATTATAGATTTTTCCTTAAGATTCAGTGAAATAAGGCCCACCACCCCCATACTGGTTACTCACGGCAAAGCTGAAGATATACTTAAAACACAGGTTACGGAAAACCCCATTTCAGCATATGCAATCAATTATTTAATTGCAAGGCAAAAATATTTAGGCTTTTCCCCCACCACAACAAATTTGGAATTTGAAAACAGTATGAACAGTCAGAATCCTATAAGTACATGTGGAGTTATAGATATGTGTACAAAAAATGAAAATACTTCAAACAGCAGTTTTCTTGTGGCAGGCAGTGCAGTATTCAGAGAGGATAAACTTATTGGGTATATGAATACTGATGAAACAAGAGGAATGCAGTGGATAAAAGGTAAAATCAAGTTGGGAAACATAGTAATTTATCCACACAATAAAAGTAAAATAAGCCTGGATATCATAAAATCCAGCAGCAGATTAAAACCGTCTATCAATAACAATAGAGCAAATATTGAAGTTTACATAAAGGCTCAATCAAATATTTCTGAAATATCAAACAGTACATATAAATATATGGATTTTAATAGGGATCCTATTATTTTAGATGAATTATCCGAGGAACAAAATAAAGCCATCCACAGTGAAGTATCTGCAGCTATAAATGCATCGCAAAATAGACTTTCAGCAGATATATTTGATTTTGGAAATTTATTATACAGGGAATATCCTGATGAATGGAAAGGCATAAAAAATAACTGGGACAAATCATTTCCCAATATAAATATCAAAGTAAATATTTCATCTAAAATAAACCAGACAGGTACCATATCAAAATCCATAGATGCTGGAAAGGGAAAATAACTATGAAAGAAAAAATATCAATATATCAATTTTTCATACTAATGACTATGATTCCCTATGGAACCGCCTCCCTATTTTTTTTAGCTCCTGAAGCAAAACAAGATGTCTGGATAGCTTTATTATTATATGCATTACCCGGTATACTGCTTCAAATTGTATACATAACATTGTACAACAAGTATCCTAAAGATACTCTTGTAACATACATGCCTAAAATATACGGTAAATTTATAGGTACTATTCTAAGTATTATTTATATTACATTTTTTAGTTATATAGCATTACGTATACTTAGAGATCTTTTGGAGTTAACAGCTTCTTTTGCATTACAGCATACATCAAAAACAATTTTTGGTCTGATTTTCATAATAACCATAGTTTATGCAGTATATACCGGAATAGAAAATATATCAAGTTTAATTCAATTTTATTTCATAATACTGCTTACCATAAAATTAGGAAGTTTTTTTCTCATATTATTATCAACAGATGATATGTTTAAACTACAAAACCTAAAACCTATATTGGATGATGGTATTTTAAATGTTTTGAAAAATTCCTGGCAGCTCATTACTTTTCCCTATGGAGAAACTATAGTCTTTACTATGTTATACCCATTTGTCCTTCAAAAAAATAAGATAAAAAAAACAGCTATATTATCGATTATAGTAGATGCTTTATTATTATCATTTAACAGCATTGTATTCATATGTACACTGGGAGTTGATTTTGCCACTCTATCCAATTTTCCCTTATTTGAAACATACAGACTCATGCATATAGGTGATTTTTTGAGCAGACTTGATATACTTTTCATGATTCTATTTTTAGTGGAAGGTTTTTTCAAATTGAGCATTTTTTTATATACAGCTGTTCTAGGTGCCTCTCAAGTATTCAATTTAAAACAAAATAGATTCTTATTTATACCCTTTATTGTTCTTATTCTCTCGCTGCTGCTTGAGAAAAATTATCCACAACACATCAATATTGGATTTAATTATGTGCCAAAGTATATATCCCTGCCTTTAGAAATAGTACTTCCCACTTTAACTTTAATAATCTTCTATACTAAAAATTCAATATTGAAAAAATAACTGTTGTTATGTATCTTCTGCAGTAGATATTCAAAAAATTGTCTTTTGTAATATTCTAACACATTTAGGACTTACTGCATAATATGTATTAGTATATTATTTTAGAGGTGATCTAATGAGCAATATAAAGCCCGAAACTTTTAATTTCAAATCGGTTAAAGGCATTTCAACAAAACAGCTGGATGAACATTATAAATTATATGTAGGCTATGTAAACGCATTAAATAAAATATGGAACACTCCTTATATACCTGACAGCTATACAGACAGCAATCCCACTTATTCAGCAATGCGAAGCTTAAAACTTGGTGAAACATATTCGTTAAATGGAGTAAAACTTCACGAACTCTATTTTCAAAATATGACCGGAGGCAATAACACTCCTCAAGGCCCTCTACTTAATGCCATAAAAAATCAATTTTCCTCTTACAATAATTTTATCTCTTATCTTACAAATGTAGGGTTGTCTATGAGCGGTTGGGCAATATTATCCATTGATTCAATGGATAATAAACTCCATATAATAGGAAGTGATTTACACGATACTGGTGCGGTATGGATTTCCTGCCCCATATTAGTTATGGATGTTTATGAGCATGCATATTTCATGGATTTTGGAACGGACCGGAGGAAATATATTTCTACATTTATTCAAAATATAAACTGGGACATTTTAAATAACAGATTTAAAAAATATATTTCCTCAATGCAATCCATGAATATAAAACCATACAGGTACTGCCCATTGGGATATTTTCAATAAATGATTTTCTACATTTTAAAAGAGTAAACTCAGTGTTTACTCTTTATCTCTTTTATCTTTAATAATTTTTCCTTAACTTTTTTTTCAAGACCTTCGTCTGAAGGAATATAATACTGCCTATCCTTTAAATTATCTGGCAGGCACTGCATATCCACAGTCCTTTCCTTAAAATCATGGGCATATTTATAATCTTTCCCATAACCCAAGTCATGCATCAATTTAGTAGGTGCATTTCTAAGATGAAGAGGAACTCCCTGTGAAATAGTGTCAAGAGCATCCTTTTTTGCACTATTATATGCCAGGTACAGGGAATTGGACTTCGGAGCAGATGCCATATAAACCACTGCCTCAGTAAGATTCACACTACATTCAGGCATTCCTATAAAGTGAACTGCATTGTATGCAGAAACCGCCACTTCCAAAGCTCTTGGATCTGCCATTCCTATATCTTCCGATGAAAAACGTATTATCCTCCTTGCCACATATAGAGGATCCTCTCCTGATTCTAAAATTCTTGCCAGCCAGTAAATTGCTGCATCTGGATCACTGTTTCTCATTGACTTGTGAAGAGCAGAAATTAAATTATAATGTTCTTCTCCATTTTTATCATATAGCAGGTTTTTTTTATTAATACACTGCTCCACTGCTTCTTTTGTCACATTGGAAGTACTGATATTGTCAATACAGCTCATTATGGCAATTTCCAGTACATTGAGAGCAGATCTTGCATCTCCGTTGGAGTATATGGCTATCATCTGCAATATCTCATCTGTAATGTTTACTTTTAAATATCCAAATCCCCTCTTATCCTTTATTGCTCTTTTCAATAAACTGACAATATCTCCCGTATCCAAAGAGTGAAGGACAAAAACTCTGCACCTTGATAATAAAGCCGAGTTTATTTCAAAAGAAGGATTTTCAGTAGTGGCACCTATGAGTATGATATTTCCCTTTTCCACATGGGGAAGAAAAGCATCCTGCTGAGCTTTATTAAATCTATGAATTTCATCTATAAAAAGAATCGTCCTGATGCCAATTCTCCTATTCTTTTCTGCCATTGCCATGACTTCTTTTATTTCCTTGATGCCGGAAGTGGCAGCACTAAAATTTATAAATTTAGCTTTAGTGATAGAGGCAATTATCATGGCCAGAGTAGTTTTCCCAACTCCAGGCGGTCCCCAAAATATCATAGAACTTATATTATCCGTATATATTAAATTTCTGAGTATTTTTCCCTTTCCCAATATATGACGCTGTCCAATATAATCTTCCAGATTCACCGGCCTGATCCTCTCCGCCAGTGGAGAAGATAATTTTTTATCAAACATTGAGTTTTGCATATAATCCATATTAAACACCTGCGTTTTTAATTTAAAAAACAAATAATTGTCCTTATATATATAATATTATACTTTAAATTTAATCTGCCCTTCTAGTAATATAAACTGCATAAATCACCATAGCTGCTCCAAGGATCTGAATCAGGGTCATAGATTCCCCTAATATGAAAAATGAAAGCAGCATGGCTGTAGGTATTTCCAAATTTCCTATTATTGAAACTTTTAAAGAACCAATATCTTTAATTGCCGCATACAGCAAAGTTAGTGGTATTATTTCACAGACCACAGCCAGCACCACAATACAGATAATGAGCTTGATGCTCAAGTCTTTACTTAATACTGAAACTGGAAATCTAAAAATTATCAAAGACAATAATGAAAAAATAATTGAATAGAAATTCATGGTAAGCGGATTCAATTTTTTCATGTTTTTCTCCGAATATATGTTCATAAAGGTATAAAACAATGCTGCCAAAAATCCAAATATACATCCTTTCACAGAAAGAACATCCACCTGCCTTGCTATTCCCAGTGTTAGGAAACATCCTATAAAAGCTGTAATAACAGCAAGAATCTTATTGAAATCCAGAATCATTTTTTCAAATATCATGGAATAGATAAAGACCATTATAGGATAGGTATATAACAATATGGTTACTATGGAAACATTCAAGTAATTAAATGCCTTATAATAAAAAACCGTCATAAATGTATTGCCTATTATCCCCAGAACAGCTGTATGGTAAAGATCCCGCCTATCTATTTTCAAAGCATTTTTATCTATCAAAAGCATGGCAAAAAACATAATTGGAATTGATATTATGTACTGCATAATCAATATATTTATGGAATCTGCCCCTTCTGAAAAGGCAATTTTTATTATAATGCCACAAGTTCCAAATAATACGGCAGATAGTGCAGAATAAAAATACCCTTTTCGCATATAATGGCTCAGATTTTTATATAGGATACTTTATTTTTAGTCCATTTTAAAAATTTTTGAAAATCTCTGGAGGAAATAACCAGTGTTGCTGTATTTACATTGGGGTGAAATCCCACCTTTTCTGCCTTGAGTATGTCACTGTCAATTATTGCCCTAACACATTTGTCACTATCATTGATTAACCCAAAAGGGCTCACTGAACCGGATTTTAACCCTAAATGCTTTTCCAGTCTTTCCTCTGAAGCAAAAGACAGAGGCGTACTTCCCAGCTGTTTGGATAATTTTTTTAAATCCGCCTGCTTTGAATCTTCTAAAACCACCAGGTAATGAACATTTCCCTTTCTATTTCTGAGAAAAAGATTTTTGGTGTGATCACCTGGAATATCTATATCCAATTCATTGACATCTTCTATAGTATAAACCGGTTTATGATCATATTTCTCATATTCAATGCCTATTTCCTTTAAAGTATCGTATACTCTCTGTTCACCTTCACTAATCATATAATACCTAATTACATTTAATCAATATAATTAAGCTTTTCACCTTCCCTTCTTTATTTTCAGACATATATTAATATTACTTATATTCTATATGATATCATAACAAACATATTATGCAAATATATATGGATATTTCCACCTTCAATGTGACTGGGAACCGCGTCATCATTATATTTTTTACATATTTCTACAACGTGATCAAATGTTTTAAATATCCAGAAATACAACATGGCAATTCCAGTATCAAGTGATTCTTGAATTCAATGGAGGCCGCTTCTGCTTAGATTATTTCTTATTGTACCTATTACATATCCTTTAAATATTAGCAGCTATTTATAGGATTTTTAATATAATTAAGTTTTAAGCCTTATTTCATATTTTGTATTTACAACAATTTTAAGTTATAATACATGTTATATTTAGGTGAAGATGGAAACAAGTAATCAAGTCTATCACAAAGAGAAACAGTGGCTGGTGTAAACTGTCTGATATACTTTATGAAATACATTCCTGAACCGCAGGCTGAAAATTTTTAAGTAGGCCGAGCCGTTTAACTCCCGTTACGAGTAAGAGATAAGCAATATATTTGTTTCTGAAATAGGGTGGTACCACGATTAAGTTTCGTCCCTTAAGCGTAGGTGCTTTTTTTATTACTCTTTTAAAAATTTCAGAAAGCCGATATTGTCCAATTAGGGTGGTACCACGATTGATTCGTCCCTTGGCCAGGGGCGTTTTTTTTATCCAAATTTTGCAGCTGAACATTCAACTATTGCCTGTACTAACATCAAACAAAAAGGGGGCCGTAAAAATGAATATATCATTAATAATTATAATCCTTTATATATCAATGTTATTTGTAATAAGTTTTTTTGCAAGAAAAAAAGCTTTAAAGGGTGGAGAAAGCTATACCCTGGCAGGGAGACAGCTGACAACTCCTCTTGTAACCTGTTCTTTAATAGGTCTTGCCATAGGCGGAGCCTCCACCATAGGTGTTGCTGAACAAGCTTATGACATAGGTCTGTCAGCAGGCTGGTACAATGTAGCCTGGGGTGCGGGGGCTATTCTCATGGGAATTTTAATAGCTGGTAAGTATAGAGATTTTAATGTATCAACTGTGCCGGAGTTATTCGGAAAATTTTATGATGAGAAGGGAAGAATTATCTGTGTCATATGCCAGATCATTATTCTTGTAGTAATTGTATCACTCCAATACATTGCAGGAGGATCCATTTTATCTTCACTTCTGCCTGAAGTATTTACATTAAAAACAGGTATGATAGTCAGTGCCTGTGTATTTATAAGTATAACTTTTATAGGCGGAATGTGGTCTGCAGGATTATGTAATATGTTCAACGTTCCAATAAAATATACGGGAATTATATTATGCACCATACTGGCAGCAGCTTCAAGGGGCGGATTGGGTAATATAAAACTACAGCTTCCTGAAAATATACATTATTTCAGTCCTGTACAAGGTACCGGCATATGGATAATTTTAAGCTGGTTTCTCATTATGATTACACAGGTCATGTCCATGCAGGGACCCGTGCAATTAGCTTTTGCAGCTAAAGATTCCAAAACCGCAAGAAAAGGATTTATAATAGCCGGACTGCTTATGATTCCCATAGGCTTCCTATGTGCCATAATAGGCATGGCGGCTAAAACCGCTTTTCCTGATGTAAGCGGAACTCTGGCATTACCCAAAATGATATTGTCACTAAACCCTATAGCAGCAGGTCTGACTCTAGCTGCTCTGTGGGCTGCTGATGTATCCACAGCTTGTAATCTGCTTTTAGGTGCATCTACATTATTTACTCAGGACATATATAAATCATTTATAAATCCAAAGATAGAGGACAGAAAACTTATTATTATGAATAAGATGTTTGTAGTTTTAATAGGAATATCAACTTTTATATTAGCTCTATCCATGTCAGGCATATTAAAAACCATATCAATAGGTTTAAGCCTTTGTACAGCTTTTACCATAGTATTTTTATTTACTGTATTTATTCCCGGGTTATGCAGAAGGAGCTCTGCTTTTTATACCACTTTAACAGGGATAATAGTACTGCTTTTATGGGAAATGGTACCTTCATTCAGGATCTTTCCCCATGTAATATTCATGGAATGGCTAACATGCCTTGCCACTTTTCTATTGATATCAGTAGTGGACAAAAGGGCTATATCCATAGCTTCCAAATCCAAGCCGGCTAAAAGTATTATCTGATTTAAATTATTTTAATATATATGTAAAAAGCTGAAGTAAAATCCACTTCAGCTTTTTTATTAAAAATATCAGATCAGTCAATTATAGTTCCTGGATTGAGAATTTCGTTTGGATCAAATACCTTTTTAATACCCTTCATAATTTGAATTTCCCTTTCTGTAAATTGAAGAGACATATGTTTTCTTCTTGTTTTTCCCGTTCCATGTTCAGCGGTTATTGTCCCACCATATTTTATTGCGGTTTTATACATTTCCTCTTTTAATTCTTCATAATAAGAAGGCAGTTTACCATTGTCCCCCATAATAAAATTATGAATATTTCCATCAGCAATGTGCCCAAGAGATACAATATTATTATTATATTTTTCAGCTAATTCTGTTATGTCATCAAAGAAATCAGGTACAGCTGATGGAGGAACCGCTATATCAAGCGCATCTGATATATTGTCTTTATAAGGACCATAGGCGTTGCTTCTTATTTCCAGAATATTTCTCTGTTCTTTTGCAGTTTCTGCTATAATGCTGTCCACTGAATTGTATTTTTCACATATTTCTACGATTTTTTCACTATTTGAGTACAATTCATCTTCAGTGGGTTCATCCAGCATGAAGATGAGATCTACAGAGCCTTTATTGTCCGGAGGCCATTTACTTCCCAGCTGCTCTGCAGCCTTTTCTGCAACAATTCTATCCATATATTCCACAGCCAATGGAGTAATCCCTTCCTGTAATATTTTTGGGACTGAATCACATGCTTCTCTTCTTGTATTAAATGAAACCAAAAGTGTACCTGTATATTTATTTTTTGCATAGAGTTTTAAAGTTGCTTTTGTAATGATTCCCAGTGTTCCTTCATTTCCAATCATCATATGAAGCAAGTCATAGCCCATATTGTTTTTTATAAGTTTTCCACCAAGAGTAACTATTTCTCCCGTTGGGAGAACCACTTCCAGTGCCTTTACATGATTTCTCATGATTCCATGCTTTACAGCCTTTGTACCTCCTGCATTTGTTGCAACCATTCCGCCTATTTGTGCTCCTTCATCTCCCGGATGTATAGGGAAAAACAGCTTACTTTCATTTCCCAGCACTTCTAATAAATCTGCTAAAGTGGCCCCTGCTTCAACAGTTATCATCAAGTTCTTTTCATCCAGTTCAACAACTTTGTTAAGTCTTTCAAGAGATAAAACTATACCTGGCTTTACCGGTATTGCTCCACCCACAACTCCAGTGCCGCCGCCTCTGGCAACTACGGGCATCAGAATTTTATTGGCATACTTTAATATATCTGATATTTCCTGGGGTGAACCAGGTTTAACCACCACACAATCCTCTGATGCTTCAGGTCTTAATAAAGGCTCAGTTTCATCATAAAGGTAACTTTGCATCTTTGATAGATCATTTACAACCCAATCCTTTCCTACAATTTGTTTTAATGTTTCGATTACTTCATTTTTCAAAATTATTGCCCCCTTTTTATAAATTATATATTACATTCTGCTCCTGATATTATTAACCAATTCCGGTATTACTTTATACATATCATCCACTATGCCATAATCAGCTATGTTGAATATGGGAGCTGAAGGGTCCGTATTAATTGCCACAATAAATTCCGACTCTTTCATACCGGCCAGATGCTGTGGTGCACCTGAAATCCCGCAGGCTATATATATTTTAGGTTTTACCCTGTTCCCACTGTATCCTACCTGAAAGTCTTTGGAAATAAATCCATCATCTACAATGCTTCTAGTAGCCCCAACTAAACCTCCAAGTAAATCCGCCAGTTCTTTAATCATTGCAAAATCTTCAGCCTTTTTAAGTCCCCTGCCTGCTGCCACTACTACACTGGCATCTGAAATATTTACTTCCTGTTCCTTTAATTCCTTTATAACTTTCACCAGCTCATTTTCCGGTTTTACTGCATCTTCCCTGATAATTTCCCCATTATTTTTATCATTTCTCCTGCCCTCATTAAATTCCTTATATCTCACTGTAGCCATTTGAGGATAAGTATCTGTCTTTATATGGGCCAGTATATTTTCACTAAAAGCCGGTCTTATTTGAATCAATTTTCCATCTTCATCTATTTCAAGGCCTGTACAATCTGCTGTGAGACCTGTATTTAATGCTGCTGCCAGTCTGGGTGCCAGGGATCTTCCAAGACTAGTGGCTCCTATAAGGAAAATTTCTGGTTTTATTTTATGGATAAGCTGTACTAAATTCATCTTATAAACTAATTCTTCAGGTTCATTAAATACATCATTTTCTATATAAAAGACTTTATCTGCGCCTCTGTATATCAACTCTTCAGCTTTTATTCCCTTTGGTGCCAGAAGTACACTGTACACAGGAGCATTTAACTTGTCAGCAAGTTCTCTAGCTTTTCCAAGAAGTTCATAGCTGACTTTATGAATTTGTCCTTTTTTTTGTTCTGCAAATACCAGTATGCCATTATATTCCTTTTCCATTTTATCAGTCCACCACCTTTTTTTCTTTAAATATGCTGATAAGATCTCCCACTGCCTGTGAAGTATTTTGTCTGTATATTTTTCCCTGTCTTTTTGTCATTTGGGGTATTTCTATTTTTTTTACCTTTGTTGGTGATCCTTTGAATCCCACTTTATCTATATTTAAATTTTCTTCTAAATCCTCAAACTTTATAATTTTTATTTCTGCTTTTCTGGCTTTCATTTTATTCTTGAAAGAAGGAAGCCTTGGAGTATTTATATCTTTTGTAACTGTAATAAGTGCAGGTAATTTTATACTTTTTAAATAAGTTCCCTCCCATATTTCGGAGCAGACTTTAATTTCATTTTCATCTATATCCTGTATTTTGCTTACATAACTTCCATGAGGTATATTCAAAAATTCTGCAACTTCAGGTCCGATTTGGCCTGTATCACCATCTACAGTTTTTTCTCCTGCAATAACTAAATCATAATTGCCTATTTTTTTAATTGCACTGGACAATATGGTAGAGGTGGCCTTAGTATCTGAACCTCCAAATTTTGCATCACTGACAAGTATACCCTGTGCTGCCCCTCTTGCAATGCATTCTTTCAAAGCCTCCTTTGCACTTGGCGGTCCCATGCTCACAGCTGTAACAGTTGAATCAATTTTCTCACTTATCTGCACCGCTGCTTCCAGTGCATTTAAATCAAAAGGATTGATTTCTGTACCAGCAGATTTGCGATCCACCACTCCCTTTTCACTATCAAATTTTACTTTTTCCATATCAGGAACCTGTTTAATTAGGACTATGATATTCATACAATAAACCTCCATCTCTCCATAGATATAATAATGTTGTGGCTGATATATTATCATATCTGCATAAATTACAAAATTGATGTACAAATTAATAAATTTTCTAAATCAGAGTATAAAAAAAACAGCTCTTTTTCGCTGGGGCGAAAAAGTCTGTCGCGGTACCACCCAATTTTATACTCAATTCATATAACGGTTTGTGCAAAAACCGGCTAAGCTTACTAAGATTTTCAGCCTGCAGCTCCTGGGTGAGTTTCAATATGCTAATTTATGGGCTTTCACCTAATCCCACTCTCTCTAAAATGTACACATATTTACTAAGTCCAATCACAGCTTTTATTCATTAGTTGGTAGTGTACTATAGATTTTTGACAATGTCAATAAATTTTTTCAAGTTTTTATAATTAATTTTTTCAAGTTTTATAATTACAAAGAATTTTTTTTCTTAGCACATTGATCTTATGAATCCGTTAAATCCTTCTTTTACTAATTCACAAAGTCTATAATAAAGGTTCTGCCTGAATTTCCCACATTCAGTCAAAGACCTTAAACCCTCATTTGCTTCAGATATTATTCTATAGTATAATAGTTCTTATATCCAGATTATCCATATTATTGTAGTTAGCTCTATAAAAACTTGAGTTTTAGCATAGATTAATGGTATAATAAAAAACATTAGTAAGTTTTGAATTAAATTTCAAAGCTTAATAACCATTTAAGGGGGAAAATAAATTGAATAAAAAAACCTTATCTGTTATTATGACTTTTGTATTAATCATAATGACATGCGGAAATGTTTTTGCTGCATCCTCTGCAGATACGTCAAATGAATTAAAACAAACTCAGGATAACAAAAGGCAATTGGAAGCAAAAGTGGGGAATTTAAATGATCAAATCAATGGGGTAATACAAAAAATTGATAAAAATAAAGCAGATATGAATAAGATTGCTAAAAACATCAAAAATACACAAGTCAAATTGGAAACTGCAAAAAATAATTCCCTGTCCCAGAATAACCTTTTCAAAAAAAGGATACGAGCTATGTATGTAAATGGCACCGATGGATACCTCGAAATAGTGTTGTCTTCCAAGGATTTAAGTGATTTTTTATCCAGAATTGATACTATTACAAGAGTTATAAAATTTGATAACGGCATTATTGCCAAACTAAAGCAAAATGAACTGGCTATAGAAACAGAAAAGAAAACTTTGAATGATGAAAATAACAGGTTACAATCTTTAAGAACAGGTAATGAAGTTATTCTAACCAAATTGAATAATGATATAAAACAGCAAAATGAACTTCTTTCTAAAGAAACATCAAAGGAACAACAATTAATAGCTGCGCAAAATTCTCAAATTAAACAAGCTTCTCATTCTACTATCGTTGCTGCGGCTAGTACTACCGGCAGTAATCAAACTCTATCCCGTGGAGGTTCAGGCACTGTTTCTTCTTCCAGAGTTCTCAGCATGCAGGCAACTGCATATACCGGTGATGGTATTACGGCATCAGGTTCTCCTACTAAAAGAGATCCAAACAGCTACAGTACTATAGCTGTAGATCCCAGAGTCATACCTATTGGTACCAGAGTTTATGTAGAGGGATATGGTTATGCCATTGCAGCAGATATCGGCGGTGCCATAAAGGGAAATAGAATAGACTTATTCGTACCTTCCCAGTCTGAAGCCCAAAGCTGGGGTATAAGATCTGTCAATGTATATGTACTTAATTAAAATTTGAAGCAGCAGATTATAGAGTATACGTATACAGGGGCACTTTTCTCAATTATGCCCGCAGTATAAAATACCAGTAAAATAAACCTTTGAATTGCATTACAAGAAAGAATCCATCCAGAATTAAATTCTGGATGGATTCTTTTAATTTATCAACATTATTTGGAACAGACAGTATTTTTACTGCATTTTTTCTCATATCTGCTGTACATTGCAAGTGCCACCAGTGTAAAGAATAGCGGTCCTGCTATCATCCAAACAGTGTCTCCTAAATTTCCCACAGTAGCCGGTTCAATTATTGTGAAGAAATTAGCAAATCCTACTGTAAATGTAACTAATATAGTGCAAACCCAGGTTAAAGATTTACTCTTATAAATTTCAAAAGGTTTTACTATTTCTTTTTTATTCTTAAAAGCTATGAATGCACCGGACAGGAACATATAAGGCAAAGTCATTGCCACATTAGTCATCAATACAAGTCTTGAGAAAAATTTAGCAGCAGCATCTCCGCCAAATGATACTAATGCTACAAATACTATTACTGTTACACATTGTACCCACATAGCATTTACAGGCATTCCATTCTTGACTTCTGCCATTTTTCCCGGCCATAATTCCTTAGGTGTACCTTCAATAATCTGTTTTAATGGTGAATAGCACAGAGTAAAGAAAGCTCCTGTTAAGGCCAAAAACATGGACAATCCTACAAATCTAGCTACCCAAGCTCCAATAGTAAGAGAAACAGCTTGGCTCATATTTAAGCTTTGTCCAAATTGATATCCTAGGTTTTGCATAACTACATAGGCAGCATTAGCCATGTGAACTCCTTTTTGTGATAATACATCATTCCAATTAGTAAATATACCGCATAAAAATATGCCTAACGAATACCCTACTGCAATAATTAAGGCCGCTATAGTAACCCCCTTTGGAAAAGTCACTTCAGCTTTCTCAGTCTGATCCACCAATCCACCGGTTACCTCAATGCCGCCATAGGCAAATATTGCAAAAACTAAAAAAGATAACATTCCAATTGGTGATTGATATTCCGGATTAGGAGATTTTACAAAAGATTGGGACGAAGCAACTGCCTCTGCCAGATGACCTCCATTTGCTATGAGTATAATTAATGCTCCAATTAATAATACCACATTTAGAAGTACAACTGCCGTGCCCCCTACTGAAGTCACCTTTGTTATCTTGTCCAGTCCTTTTGATGCTGTAAACGTTACAAATAATATCCAAATTATTCCCAATATTCCTATTGTCTGAGTGGAATTCAACCCCAGAATCCCCCATGTAGAAGTTACATCTTTTCCAAATATGGCATTTGAAAATGGGATCCATATTGTAGAGCATATATTCACCATCCATACTATATAAGAAGCAAACCACATAAATGTTCCTATAAAAGCATATTTAGGACCTACGGATTTTTCCATCCATGAATAGATTCCACCTCTCTCATTTTTAAATGCAGCACCATACTCAGACATCATAAAAGCAAATGGTATAAAAAATGTAATTGCAGATAAAATATACCATGGAATTGCTCCATATCCCATTAAATAAAATGATCTAGGCATATTGGCAAATCCAAATACAGAAGTAAAGATCATTAATATTAGGGAAATAAGCGTCAATTTCTTGGTTTCACTTACATCTGATGTCATTTCTTATCCTCCTTTTTAAGATACTATAATAAATTTTATATTATTTCTATTCCAATATTATTATATCTTCTAATATTTTTTTTGCAATACTTAATTTAAATTAAGTATTGCAAAAAATTTTCCCATGGATTCTTATTCCTAAAAAGGGTCTTTTGATATTTATAATCAATTATATATCTTTATTTCGAATATTCGAATTAATCCGTAAATTTAAAATACGGTATAATATTAATCTTATTTGTATTATTTTAGTATATTTGAAATTATATATTCATAAAGTTTTGGAACTACATTAAATGAATAAGGCAAATTTAGCCTCTCAGTATATTTATGCAGATCCTTTCCTGAACCTCCAAAAACTATTACAGGGATATCAATCTTTTTTAATTCATCTATAGGAAGTTTGTAGATTATATCATAGCCGACTATATTTGAAATAAGACCGTTTACTGAACTATCTGCACTTACACCTGTGTAGCTTGCATCAGATATACCCATAAAAAAATTAGTTTTTATGATTTCTTCATGTAGTTCTCTTTCCGCATATTCAATAGCTCTATCCACTATATTTATAAACTTGCCGCTTCTACTGTCTTCACTTTTTAGGTATTTATGCGGATAATAAGGTGGAATGATAGCAATTATTATCATGGGCTTTTTTTCTTTATATAGCTCATAGGTCTCTCTCACTATATTTATAGCTATAGTCTGATTATCTTTTTTTTCATCTCTCCACAAACTAATTTTTTTTCTTATATAACTGTCAAAATCCTTATAGCTGCTTTTAACTTCATAAAAAATATCACTGTAAGTCATAACACAGGGATAAACAGATTGAAATTTTAATTGTCTGGAGGATTTTTCTGCAAATTTCTCTCTTTTTTTTGAAAGGTTATCCAATACATTTAAAAAAGCTTCATTGGCCAGACTTTTCAGATCTCCAATAAATTTTTCATATCCCATTTTAAGGGTCAGTACATTATAATAAGCTGCAGCATAAAGAGGGCTCTGAACTGAATAGAGATCTTTTAAATCCATCTGTTTTAAGCACATGGGCGGGGGAGTCACAGCATCATAGGCATTATCTGAAAAATCTTCATTACATTCCAACAATCTATTTATTTCAGAGACCATTAGATTAGGATTTAATCCATTTAAAGATTCACCTACATGGGTTTCTTTTCCCACGCAAAAAAACAGAGGCATAATTTTACCCACACTGCCTATGTACAATCTTTTACTAACTTTCTCCTTCTTTTCCGGTATGCTTGGTTCGGATATTATCATGCCGCAGTAATTATATTTTCTCTCTTCTTTTAAGTTAAGAAGAAAGGGTATTGCTGAAATCATACCTTCAGAATTGCTTTCTTCCCCCGGGACCACCAAAAACAATAAATTTCCCTTAAAATTTCTATTCACACTGAACTTCCTTAAAAGTTCGATGTTAAGAGCTATTCCAAATTTCATATCTGCAGTTCCTCTTCCAAATATCCAATCTCCAGATTTAATATCCTCTCTAGTATCCTCATCCAAATCCAATTCTGAAATTCTTTCTGTACATTTTTCTACATCAAAAGCTTGGGATTTCAAATGTCCAAACTCTTCTACTCCCACCACATCCAAATGTCCTGACAAAATCAATGAATTTTCAGAATATTCTTTTCCATTTACCACTGCCCATACAAAACTTCTTCCAAGTGGATCATTTTCAATTTTTACCTTACCGGCATTATGGGTATTTTCCTTGAAATAAGGTATTTCTAAAAGTTTTTCATATATTTTTTCTGCTATAAAGCTCTCCTGCCTTGTGCCAGATATGCTTGGTATAGCAACAAGCTCTTTCATTGTATTATAAACATCTTTTTGAAAGTTCATCTTTTAGTCCCCCTTTTTCTCATATACATTGCATATTTTGTCCATTGCTTAATTCTCCAAGCATAGATTAATTATACATAATTTTATATAAATATTAAATGGAATTCATATTCAACATAATATTTTCAATATATATAATAAATATAAGCATCTTCCTTTATTTTTATTTGCTTCATAAATTCATCAATGTAATGCATCAGGCTAAATGAACCTTACATACAGATATTTATTCATAATTATATATGATAATTTTTAAAACCCTGGAAAAATATATTTTTTTCTATGCGGGAATAAATTTTTTCTAATAAATTTGCTATTTTAATATTAACCTTTTAAATTTCAAACATAAAATTTATTTCTTTTTATACAGGTTTATAGTTAATTTATTATTATAACTCATACAAACTTTTTCTTATTTCAGCCTCATAACTCTTGTCAATAAGTATTATTAAATAATCCCCTGCCCAAACAACTGTATCACCTTTTGGTATTATTTCTTTTTCACCTCTTTTTAATGCTACAATTAAGCAATGAGGTGGAAATGCCACATTCTTTATTTTCTTTCCACAAATATCTGAATTGATATGAACTGCAGTCTCAACTATAGTTTTTTTATCATCTTCTATTTTACATCCTGTGCTTTTATTCAATATCCTGCCTAAAAGAAGTTCATATACAGGTTTAGAATTCAACATGTCCGAAAATATATAGGCAACTATACTTACCACAGAAATGGACAAAAGATTAGTAAAAGCTCCAGTCATTTCTGTAATAAGTACAATACCTGTAATCGGAGATTTTACAACTGATGAGAAATATCCAGCCATGCCAAGTATTATCAGATTATTTATATACTGTGAATTAAATCCAAAGGCAACATGAATAATATTTCCATAGATACTGCCTGTAAGCGCCCCGATGACCAGAAGTGGTAGAAATATTCCACCTGGAGTTCCCGATCCATAAGATGACATTGTGAACAGGAACTTCCCCACCAATATTACAATCATCATCTGTATAGTCATATTTGAATTTGCAAGAGCAGAAACTAAGTCATGCCCTCCTCCAAGTATCTGTGGTAAAACAAGTCCTATGACTCCAGCTATTAAGAAAGCTATTATAGGTTTTCTCTTTACTGTAAGCCATTTTATACTATTATAAATATCCTGGGATTTTAAAAGTGCCTTATTAAATAGAACTCCGCATAAAGCTAAAATTATTCCAAGCAGCACTATGTAACCATAATTATATAAAGGTAATACCTTTATATAATTAAAATTAAAAACAGGTGACATTCCAAACAATTGCTTGGATATGAAATCAGAAATGATAGATGCTGAAAAGGCTGAAATCAAAATCTTTGATGAAAAATTTTTATGAATTTCCTCCAACGCAAAAATACACCCTGCAACAGGTGCATTAAAAGCAGCTGCAAGCCCTGCGCTAGCACCGCTGGTTATTAAAAACTTTTCCTCTAAATCAGTTCCTTTAAATAGTCTGCCAATACCTTGTCCTACTGCTGCTCCTATTTGTATTGAAGGCCCTTCTCTTCCTAAAGATAACCCTGCACCAATGGCTATAACTCCTGCTACAAATTTTTTTAGTATTACTTTGTACCAATTCATCCTAAGTCTTCCTATTAAAATACCCTCCACCTGGGGTATGCCACTGCCCGCTACCATTGAATCACTTTGAACAATACATCCCACTACATAACCTGCAATTATAAGAACAACAGTAAATACTGGAATAAGCCAAAAGTTTTTAAGTTCCATACTATAAATAAAATGAGCAGCTATAAGTGATTTTTCTAAAAGATATCTGTAAAATACTGTTACAAATCCTGCAAAAATACCAACCAGCATACTTTTTAAAATTATTTTTATCTTAAAATTATACCATGCCTCTATTGTATTTACTGTATTGCTCTTCATTAATAACTCCTCTAAAATCTAAATTGTAAATTTCTCTGTCCTTTGTCCTTTGTAGCATTATACCTTTAAAAATAACCTATTTCTTCTCCATATATCCCAGGGCTTCTGATATTTCTGAAGCATATTCAATTACAGCTGCAATTTTTTCTTTAACATTTTTACTTAAAAGTCTGTTTATGGGACCGGTCATAGATAGTGCCGCAAGAACTTTTCCATCAGCAAAAAACACAGGTGTAGCTATGGCTCCCAGCCCTTTTTCCCTTTCACCCCTGCTTATAGCATACTTATTTTTACGCACTTGCTCTAAAGTATCTTTAAAAGTATCATCATAATCCTCCACCAGCTCTTTTACCTGATCTTCAGGTAAATCAGCAAGCAATATCTTTCCCGGTGCACCTTTTTCTAAAGGCAATATACTTCCAATATTCATAACCAATCTTAAACTCTGTTTTGATTCAACTCTTTGTACACAAACACGTTTATTACCATCTCTCACATACATAGTAACACTTTCATTAAATTTGTCACGCAATTCTACCATATACGGAAATGCAATCTGAATAAATTCTTTTTTAAAATATTTCAAACTAATATTGCCTAGTTTGACAATTAAAGCACCTAAATAATACTTTTTATTTACTGGATTTCTTTCCAGATAGCCTCTTTTCTGAAGTGTACCAATAAGCCTGTGAACCGTACTAGGGGATAATTTAATTTTATTTGAAATTTCCATTAACGATAATTCTATACCGTCAAAAATAAAGCACTCCAATATATCAAAAGCTCTTTCTATTGATCTGGTGCTTGAATTTCCATCTGCCATATTAATTCACCCCTTAAATTACAAGTATTTTATCTTAATTTTCCAACTATTACTATATCATTCATGTCTATTTGTGTCAAGTTATAGTTATTACTTCTGCTATTAACCACAATCTGACAAATACTTGAATTTTAGCCGGTTCATCAGATAAATTAGCTATTTTTCAACAGCTAATTTGAAAACTCCATTTTTTCCACCCTGCATTCCCTTAGGAAGGGAAATCTCAACCTGTACTTTTTCTTCAGGTACAACTTCATCATTTTCAATTCTCAGCCAGCAATCATGTCCTGGTAAAACACGATTTGCAGTATTTTTTATTCTGAATATACTTTGTTTACTGTCCTCATCATTTAAAGACATATCAACTTTCTCCGTGAACAACTCTATTCTGTTTTTTACTGCATCACCGGCAATAATCCACTTTTCATCATCTGCCGCCAGTACCAGAGACATTCCACCAGGTGTATGTCCCGGGGTAAATATAGCTTTCATGCCAGGATAAATCTCTTCTCCATCTTGAGATATCATAAGCTTTTTTCTGTTTTTCAAATATCCTACAGATTCTGCTGCTGTAAAGATATCATCCTCTGTAGTAGCATATTTCCATTCAGTTTCACTTATAATAAACTTTGCCTTTGGGAATAAAGAGGCATTTCCACAATGATCAAAATGCAAGTGACTTAAAAAAATTGTGTCTATCTCTTTTGGTTCTACAGACAAATTTTTGAGTGAATTCAAAAGATTTGGTCTAACTCCCTGTGCACCTGTATCAAACAATATATTTCTGTCTTTGGTACGTATAAGCACAACATTACTCCATCCAAGTGCACTTATGGTGGACTTACCGGGAAATGCCCTGCATAATATATCCAACTTAAAATTCATATATATACCCCCTATTTTTAAATATAATCTATTTTAAAATTATGCTCCGACTTTAATTTTAGATTCTTTTATTTTCTTTAATGATTTTACCAATTCAGGCAGAACTTCAAGACAATCTCCTACTATTCCCACATTTGCAGATTTAAAAATAGGAGCGTCTTTATCCTTGTTAATAGCTATTACATATGCTGAGGATGCTATACCTGCAAGATGCTGAATTGCACCAGAAATTCCACAGGCAATATAAATTTTAGGTGCTACCGTCTTACCAGTTTGTCCAACTTGCTGGCTGTATTCCGCCCATCCTAAATCTACAACAGCTCTTGTGGCTCCTACCGCTCCTTCCAGAACTTCAGCAAGTTCATCCACCAGTTTCATATTTTTAATGCTTCCCATACCCATTCCTGCAGCAACTACAATATCTGCATCAGCTACATTAATCTTTTGAGAATCGGATAAAACAGTTTCTAAGATACGTAATTTAATATTCTTTGGAAAACTTACTTCCGGATAAATGACTTTACCTTCCCGAGAACTATCTGCTTCTGCAGCCTTCAGCACTTTAGGCCTTACTGTAGCCATCTGTGGTCTTCTAAGAGGGCATGCAATTGTAGCCATTAGATTTCCCCCAAAAGCAGGTCTTGTTTGAAAAAGCAGTCCTGTTTTACTGTCTATTTCCAACTTTGTACAATCAGCAGTTAAACCTGTATTTAATGCTGAAGCTATTCTGGGTGCTATGGATCTGCCAAAAGCAGTGGCACCAATTAACAGTATTTCTGGTTTGTATTGTTTGATTATCTGTGTAATCAATTCGGGATAAATTTCTTCATTCAAGTCCTTAAGCATGATATTATCTACAGCAAGTACTTCATCTGCACCATGAGCAATAATAGCCTTTGCATTATCATTAACATTATAACCAAGCAATATAACTGAAACCTTGGTCTTTAAACTCAGAGCCAACTCACCAGCTTTTGCCAGCAGCTCATAAGTTACAGCCTTAATATGGCCATTGAACTGTTCAGCTAAAACACAAATCCCACTATAATGGTCTCCGCTCTGCTGCCAGTTATTGCTGTCTTTCTCCATTAATATTGCACCAAATTTACAAGCCTCCACACAGGCTCCGCATAGAGTACAGTTTTCTCCTATTTCTGCTTTTTTGTCTTTCATGCTTATAGCCCCATATGGACACTGGCGCATACAGCTTTTACATCCTACACATTTTTTACTTATAATAGAAATATTTGACATATACTATTCTCCTTACTTTAGATTATTAAATACCCATTGCTGTGAGCTTTTCTGCAAGTGCCCCAGCCTGTTCATCAGGTGTACCCTTTAAAAATTCAGTTTCTATATTATGATCCGGTACAAAAGTTTTCTTAACTTGAGTAGGGGAACCTGTCAATCCGATAAAATCATCAGATGCATCAATATCAGAACTATTCCACACAGGTATTTTTGCATCTATGGATCTTCTAAGTCCGGCTATAGTTGAAAGCCTGGGAACATTAATTTCTTTTACAACTGTTATAAGAGCTGGAAGTTCTAACTCCACCATTGCATATCCCTCATCTGCATTCCTTCTGCATTTAATCCTGCCATTTTCCACACTGTCTATTCTGCTTACATATGTTGTGTGGGGGATCCCCAATTTTTCAGCAAGATTAGGGCCTACCTGTGCAGTATCCCCATCAGTGGCCTGTTTTCCACAAATAATAAGATCATAATTTTCAACTTTTTTTATTGCTTTTTCCAATGCATAAGCTGTAGCCAGAGTATCTGAACCTGCAAATTTTCTATCACTTAAGAGTACTGCTTCGTCAACTCCAAGCCCTATAATTTCTCTCAACATATCAGTAACTTTAGGTATACCCATGCTAATAGCTGTAATTTTACCACCATATTTTTCTTTTAACCTTAACGCCTCCTCTATTGCATAAGTATCAAGAGGATTGATTATATTATCATTTCTATCACGAATTATAGTATGAGTTTCCGGATCCAGTTTTATCTCAGTAGTTGACGGTACTTGTTTTACACAAACTAATATATTCAATCTAATCATCTGCTTTCTATAATGTTAATTTTGACTTTCAAAAATGTTTCCTGAATTCAAAATATTGTCTGGGTCAAAAATCTTTTTAATTGCTCTCATCTTTTGGATATTGTCCTTGCCATACATTTCAACCAGCATAGCAGTTTTTAATTTACCTACACCATGTTCTGCTGATATGGTGCCACCGATACCCACTACATGATCCGACCATTTAAGGTACATTGATTTGCCCTTGTTATAATCATCATCACCTCTCGGCAGTATATTGACATGTATATGATTGCTTCCTATATGTCCAAACATTACTGTTTGAAGTCCGGATTTGGAAATAGAATCATCATAATAATCCACTATACCCTTAAGTTCACTGTCAGGTACAGCCATATCCGTACCCAATTTAGTAATATGTGGATTCTTCTTTTTTCTCTCACTGATAATTAGATTGACACATTCCGGAGTAGCATGCCTAAAAGCTATAAGTCTCTCTAAGTTTATGGGATTAGTGGCAAGCCAATTATCCTTCTCATTTCCACCGCATTTTACAATTAATTCTCCAATTTTCAACATAGCTTTACTTAATTCTTCATAAGTATCCCCATGAAGTTCTACATAAATTGCCGTATGGTAATTGGGAAGCAAATCCTGCATTTGTGAAAAAGCCATAGTAATTTCTTTCTGTTTGCGTATAAGATTCAATGCTTTATTATTAAAATACTCTATAGCAGCAACTTTTACATTCAATTCGGCTTCTCTGACAGCATACACAAAGTCTATGGCACATTTTTCTGATGGGAAAAATGAAGTGACTCCCCATATCTGATTTGGAAGCGGGGTGAGTTGTATTTCCATTTCAGTAATAATGCCAAGCGTTCCTTCCGAACCTATAAATAGATCTAAAAGATCCATATCTTTTTTTACATAATATCCGGAAGCATTTTTAACATGAGGCATAACATAATAAGGCAGGTGACCTTTTACCTCTTTACCTGAATCTGTCTTTACAGTAAATTTTGAATTCTTAACCTTATCTGCTCCTCTTCTTAATTTAATTTTAGAACCGTCAGAAAGTACAATACGTGCTGAATCTATATAGTTTCTCGTAGGTCCATAGTAAAAGGATCTTGCACCTGAAGCATTGCAGGCTGCCATTCCGCCTATTGATGCGGAAGCTTCCGTGGGATCTGGAGTAAAGAACCACTTACCATTTTTTCGAAGCAGCTTTAATGCATTGGTTGAATCATCAGACCATTCTTTAGTATCAAAATCTAAACTATCCAAGGCCTTACGAACTTCTGAAAGTAAAACTCCGGGTTGTACTGATAATAAGAAACATTTTTTGCCCTCATCATACCTTAATCCTGTAATTTTATTCATCTTGCTGACATTGAGTATAATTCCGCCCTTAGGTACAGCGCCTGCTGTAATTCCTGTGAGTGCTCCCTGTACTGTTACTTTTTCATTGTTTTTTTTAGCATAAGATACTATCTTTACTATATCATCTTCAGACGAAGGAAATGAAATATAATCCGCTTTTCCCACAGTACGTGATTCATCATTTAAATATTGATCATATTCATTTTCCATGTCATTAACAAGTGTACCAGTCATAATATTCCTCCTTGACTTTTAAAATATAAACTTTTTATTATAAAGTTAAAATATAAATTACACAATAAACCTCTAAGCAGCTCCAGCTCCACAGAGAAATACTGTCTTTTATACTAAGCTTTTTTGCTTCACCGATATTTTACCAGACTGCCGCCATTTTTTATCGAGATATCCTACCATTAAGGGACACAAGATTGCACATACTATCACTGATGCTGCAATCTGAGTAGTTGCTGCAGCTACATATGGCACTAGAGTTTTATCAACTTCCGCTACAAGCCCAGGTACAACCATTGAGGTTCCTGCCGTATTTGCCACTCCAAAACCAAGGGATCTATTGCTTCCAGGAAATAAACCATATAAAGCATATGTTACAAAGCCAGTTACTACAAATGTAAATAACCCCAATGCGATTCCGGAAATACCTGCATTAATGACATTTGCAAGATTAATTCCCGTTCCAAGAGCAAAACCAAAGAAGGGAATCAGCAATCCTGAACCACTGCTTAAGAATTTTCTCATATCCTCATCTGCATTTCCTAAAAATATTCCAATTGCAACTGGAACAAGAATGGCTATAAACGAATATATGGGAAAGTCCGCCAGGCCGCCTACTCCCATGAAAAGCATGGTAACAAAGGGTCCAACATTTAATGCCACTAATGATATTGCTCCCTCATCCGTATCATTTCCATATTGAGCTGCCATTGCTCCATACATTCCTCCATTGGAATTTGCCACTGCCGGAATTATAGCAAGAGGTGACAACCCCAATACACCTGAAAGTCCAAATGTCTTTCCCACAATCCATCCTAAAATTCCACCTATTAATATTTTAGGAACTGTCAATATTAGACCTTTATATATGGGAGTTCCCAATTTATGTATATCGATTTTAGCGGAAGAACACAGTATAAATAGAGCTATCAGGCAGGATGAGCCATTTTTAAATAAAGCTGTAGTAAATCCACCTATTTTCAGTGCATTTGGGAAAAATGTATTTATTACTGCACCTAAAATAAGTGGTACTACAATCATTCCCCCAGGTACCTTTTTCATGGTTTTTAATATCTGCATTATGAGATTTCCCCCTTTTAATTATATACTTTATTTCAAATTGTTAAAATTATTTAACTGGAGCTTTATGAAACCTTATTAATACTATAATGCATTTTAAGGTCTTATTTAACTAAACATATTAAGTCACCCAAAATATATATCCCCTAAAAAGCTATCATAATCACTATTTTAATACAAATATACAAAAATATAAACTAGATTTATCTTTAATGCATGATAAAACAGTATGAATACCATATTTCCGTATATTGCAAAAATTCTTAAGAAAACTACATTATATACAACAACCTGAACACAAACTTTTATTTTAATTTATTACCTGTATCCTAAAAATCGAAGATATTTGTGTAATCGTTTTTATGAAATATTTTAAAAAACATTATGCAAATAATCAAAAAATAGATCAGTTCCATAATTTAGCAATGTGTATCTGCCCTAATACTCCCATCTTTTCTTCCTTTTTTCAGGATTAAATAATAAACAGCATCACTTTACAGATTCCAACTCTCCAACTGCCAACCGGGAGTAAAGAGCAGCCTACACTTTCATATTTTCAGCATTTATTATAATTTTTCTACACTTTTGGTTGCTATAACATCAGAACCAAGTTCTAAAATATTTTTTCTCACAATTTGATGTATTTCTACAGGTGCTTCTAATTTTATTTTCTTTATTTCATTTACCACATCGAATATTTTATTTTTGGGTATTGGCTCTTTCGTTCTGACACTTACCAAAGGTTCCCTGCCATTTTTGACCTTTACCAGAGTAGCAATAGTTCTCTTAGGATCCTGTATCTCCTGTTTTACGTATTTCTCTCCCCTTTTACAGGTTGCTCCACTGATGCTAGTAATTTGCCCGCCATCATATTCAATTGTAATATCACAACCATTAGGACAAACTATACATGTAAAATCTTTCTTCATACTTCTACCACCACCTTAATATCTTCTTTTGATCTAATATCATCTTTTTTAACCTTTAAATGTATCATTTCCGCAGGATTAAGTTTTTTTAATTTGGCTGCTTTTATAACTCTCTCGCCCTGCAAAACTTTTATAACCTTATCTCTTGCTGGTCTGCTTACTCTTAAGGCCAATTCTACATCCTCAGTTCCACTTATTCTATTTGGTATTATGTTGCCTATTGTCCTATCAGTACTTATATTTATTTCGCTTTTTCCTGCACCACGGCCCTTGAGCTGTCTTACAACTGATTCAGCAGCCTTTTCACCTTCCATTGATACATAGTCCACCAAATCATGTACATGCAGCACATTTCCAGCGGAATATATTCCATCTACATCAGTCTGTAAATTTTCATCAACCAGTGCTCCATTGCTCCTGCCGTCAAGTTCCACACCTGCCTGCAGGGACAATTCATTTTCAGGTATGAGTCCAACAGATAAAACTAAAGCATCACACTTATAATTTTTTTCTGTACCCTTTATAGGCTGTCCATCTTTGTCCAGTTCACTAATTTCAACTTCCTCAATTCTATCCTTGCCTATAATATTAGTAGCAGTATGGCTTAAATAAAGAGGAATATTATAGTCATTCAAGCACTGCTGTATATTTCTGGGAAGGCCGCTTGGATAAGGGAGTTTTTCAAATACTGCGATGACATGGGCCCCTTCCAGTGTAAGTCTTCTGGCCATTATGAGACCTATATCACCTGACCCAAGAATGATAATATTTTTTCCGATCATAAGATTATTTAAATTTATATAGGATTGAGCAACACCTGCTGTAAAAATGCCTGCAGGCCTTGTTCCCGGTATACTTATAGCGCCTCTTGTCCTCTCCCTGCATCCCATTGATAATATGACAGCTTTTGCTTTATATTTTTTTAATCCATTTCTTGTTGCCGCTGTGACTTCCTTGTCTTTTGTAAGTCCTATAACTGTAGCTTCAGTTTCTATTTCCACATTTTCTATTTTTGCCTTTTGGATGAATTTATCTGCATATTCAGGTCCGCTCAGTGCTTCCTTAAACTTTAGAAGACCAAATCCATCATGTATACACTGCTTAAGTATTCCACCCGGGGCTTTTTCCCTTTCCAGTACGAGAATATCATCTATTCCCTGTTCTTTTAATTTTATAGCTGCTGCAAGTCCTGCAGGACCCGCTCCTATAATAATTACATCTTTTTGTATTATGGTCATTACCTAACCCTCCCTTCAAAAAGATATCCGTTCTTTCTTGAATATCTTACTTCCTCTGGTTCCAAATTATATTCCTTCATTAGAAGTTTCACAATCCTTGTCTGGCAATATCCGCCCTGGCATCTTCCCATCATTGCCCTGGTTCTGTTTTTAATTCCAGTCAAGGTCTTAACTCCCAGAGGATTATGTATTGCTTCTAATATTTCATGTTTTGTAACTGTTTCACACCTGCAAAATATCTCGCCATAATCCGGATCCTGTTTTATAAGTTCAGCTTGTTTTTCATCTGACTGCTCATTAAACTTCAATATTCCCTTTCTTATAGGGTTAAATTTCTCATTTTCCTGTAAAATTTCCTTTTTGTCTATGATTTTAACTACATCTCTTGCTATAGGAAGTGCACTTGTAAGTCCCGGAGATTCTATCCCTATTAAATTAATTACATTTGGTATTCCTTTTCTCTCTCCAATTACAAAGTCTGCATAACCTCCTTTTTCCTTACTTACCAATTTAGGCCTTATTCCTGAAAAGTTTCTTATAAAATATTTTCTTTCCAATTGAGACAGCATTTTTTTACCGCCTTCTATAAGCATATCCATTACTTCTTGAGTAGCTGAATAATTGTCCTTTTCGTCTATATACACTGCACTTGGTCCTATGAGAACATTTCCATCTACAGAAGGAGTAAGATGAATGCCTAATCCGCCTTCTTTTTTATTTGGTACCGGATATGCAGGCATGGTTAAATATTTACTAAAATTTTTATCAAGTATAAAATATTCACCCCTGCATGGATATATTTTATAATCCTCTATTCCAACCATCTCAGCGATTTTATCAGAATTTAATCCTGCACTGTTTATAACCCATTTAGTTTTAAAAGTTTCATTATTGGTGGATATCTCATAATGATCTTCTATTCTTTTAATTCCCCTTACTTCCCTTTCCAGGAAAAATTCCACTCCATTTTCACATGCATTTTCTGCCAGTGCTATTGTATATACTATAGGATTTACTATACCTGTCATTGGTGAAAATAAAGCTGCTTTGCCCTTTACATAAGGTTGTTTTTCTGTTATTTCCTTTTCTGATATTATTCTCAGCCCAGGCACTCCATTTTTCTCACCTTTTGCTTTTAATTCTTCCAGTTCCTCTATATCATCTTTTGTAAATCCTACTACCAGCTTACCTGTCCTTTTAAACGGGATATCCAATTCTTCTGCAACTTTATCAAACCCAAGACATCCTTCTACACAATATTTTGCCATCAGTGTACCTGGTTTACTGTTAAAGCCGGCATGAATAACACCACTATTTCTACCGCTTGTCTCACAAACTACATCCATTTCTTTTTCCAAAACAGCTACTTTGAGTTTATAACGTGAAAGTTCTCTGGCTACAGCACTGCCTACTACTCCAGCACCAATTACCACTACATCATACTTGTCTTTCATAATCTCACCTCATCTTATTAATGTCTTAGAAGTACTCCCAATCATTCAAATAAAACTAATTTGTATTTCAAAATTTTCATACTATAAAAATCGATTTCATTACGTTTACAATATACCACTCGATTCTTAACTTTTCAACTAGTTTTTTAATATTTAATTAATTAAATATTAAAAAATTTAGTCATTTATAATATCTAATTAATTAAATATCATAAATGACTAAAAATATTAATATTAAAAACTATGGATTTCCAATTTAAAACCTACCCTGCCAGCTGACATTTTTCTTTCAAGGCATCACAATTTTCAACTAACTTATACCCTGCCTCTAGAGCACGTTTATTTAACTCTTCCGTTCCTTTTGGAACTCTATTTAAAACAGCAGTTTCAAGAAATTCCTTTGAAGCAATATGGAGGATGCCATTAATAGCTCCAATGGCAATGATATTGGCTACCATTGACTTACCTATTACCTTATTTGCAGTTTCCAATATAGGAACCTTAATAACCCTCTCAGCTTTATTGGTACTTGGAACTATTACCGATGAGTCTATGAGCAGTATTCCATCTTTGCCAAGTGAACCGATATATTTATTACATGATTTTTGAGTCAAGGTCAATAATAAATTTGTTCTTAAAACCTTGGGAAAATCAATTTCCTCATCGCTTATTATTACTTCAGCCTTGCTGGAACCTCCTCTAGCTTCCGGCCCATATGATTGTGACTGAATAACATTTTTACCTTCCATTATTGCTGCTTCTGCCAAAATAACCCCGCCTAAAATAAGTCCTTGTCCCCCTGAACCTGTTAATCTCAATTCCAATTGATTATTCATAATTTATTTCTCCTTTATAATTTACTTATTTTATGAATCTATCCACTATTTTTTGATATTCTTCAGTATATTCCGGTTCCGTGGTGTTTTTAAATTCACCTATTAAAAATTTTCCCTTCAGTTCTTCTGGTGAAAGCGTCTTTGCAGTCTTAATACTGACGGCATTATCCCTTTGCCATTTCATCATGTTTACGGCAGAACCTTTTTTATTTTTTCTTCCGTAATAAGTAGGACATATACTAACGCCCTCTATCAGAGAAAATCCTTTATTCTGGATACCCTTTTGAATAAGCGTAATTAATTGTTTTGTATTATAAGCAGTACCTCTGGCTACATAAGTAGCTCCTGCACCTGCAGCAAGCTTTGGAATATCAAAAGCCCTGTCAACCGTACCATAAGGTGCCGTAGTTCCCTTATCCCCCTTTGGTGTAGTCGGAGAATACTGTCCGCCTGTCATTCCATAAATATTATTATTAAAAATAACTGTTGTAATATTAATATTCCTTCTAGCTGCATGAATTAAGTGATTACCTCCAATAGCTGTTGCGTCACCATCTCCTGAAATTACAATAACCTCTAATTCCGGATTAGCCAATTTTACTCCCGTTGCAAAAGCTATCGCCCTGCCATGGGTAGTATGGAGAGTGTTAAAATCCATATATCCAACAGCCCTTGAAGAACAACCTATACCTGATACAATACATACTTTGTTTTTATCCAGTTTTAAATTGTCTATGGCCTGTATAATGGATCTCATCAATATTCCATGTCCGCATCCAGGACACCATATATGGGGCAAATTTTCCATTCTCAAATAATTTTCAACCAATGCACTAGCCATTTTAAATTACCTCCTTAATTTTAGATAATATTTCCTGGGGGGTAATAACTTCACCATTTATTTTTCCTATCTGGAAAATATTTGATTCATCCTTTATCACTCTCTCAATTTCTAAAACTAATTGTCCATGATTAAGTTCTGCCACAATTATGTTTTTGGCTTGTTTTGCAATTTCCTTAACCTGCTTTTCTGGAAAAGGCCAGATGGTTATGGGCCTGAACATACCAACTTTTAAGCCGGCTTTTCTAGCCTGCTTTACTGCACTTTTGGCGCTTCTTGCCGTTCCTCCATAGGCAATTACTATGGTTTCCGCATCTTCCATATACAATTCATCATAAGTTACGATATCATCTATATTATCTTCAATCTTCCTTAAAAGCCTGCTGCAAAGAACATCAGCTACTTCAGTACTATTTGTTGTAAAACCTGATTCAGTGTGTACAAGTCCTGTAACATTAAACCTGAATCCTTCTCCAAAGGCTGCCATAGGAGGAACATATTCTCCTTCTTTAACCTTATAGGGCAAATAATTTTCATCTTCCATGTCAGGTTTTTTACGATTGACGATCTTCAGGTCTTCTGGTTTAGGAATTTCAATTCCCTCTCTCATATGAGCTACAATCTCATCCATTAACAATATAACAGGTGTTCTATATTTTTCCGAAAGATTAAAAGACCTTACAGTTAAATCAAAAACTTCTTTAACGGAAGAAGGTGATATTACTATCACGGGATGATCACCATGAGTACCCCATCTAGCCTGCATCACATCACCCTGGGATGGTGATGTGGGAAGTCCTGTACTCGGACCATGTCTTTGCACATCTACAACTACACAAGGCACTTCAGCCATTGCTGCATAACCGATATTTTCTTGTTTTAGTGAAAATCCAGGTCCGCTTGTAGCTGTCATAGATTTTACTCCTGTAAGCGATGCTCCTATAGCTGCAGCCATACCTGCGATTTCATCTTCTGTTTGAATAAATTTTCCGCCTACCATAGGTAATCTTTTGGATGAAAGTTCTGCTATCTCCGTTGACGGAGTTATAGGATATCCTGAATAAAACCTCATTCCTGCTGCAATAGCACCTTCCACACAAGCTTCATTTCCCTGTAATAGTTTAATATTGTTTCCCATCTTTATTTACCTCCTAGAGAGATTGCATAATCCGGGCAGCGCAATTCGCATAGACCGCATTTTATACATTTATCTTCATCTGCAATTGAAACTTTTCCATTTTTTAAAGCCAGTACATTTTTAGGACAAAATTCCACACATATTCCACAGCCTTTGCACCAGTTTTTTTCCACCACCAAATGTACGCTATTCTTAACACTAATCAATTAAATACTACCTCTTTTCTAATTTACATTTAATTTATAAACCATATCATTATCGGTTAATTGCAGCACCACCCCAGGGATAACCAAACATCCTGTCTCAATGATCCTAAAACCCCATTCAATTACCTTATTTATTTGAATCCCATGTCACTTTTTATTTCTTAAATTATAGGAAACCTACAATTGCATATAAGAAAATATATAATTCCATAGTGGGTTTATTCTCTAATTCTATTTAACTTCAACGAGTTTTCTGAATTTCAAGAAAACAAATTTATTTGCAGTTTATATCTTATTTCCGTTAAGTGAAAATGTCTTTCACTAAATTTAAATTTAGTATATCACACTGCTTTTGAATTTTCAACTTCTTTATTGAGAAAATTTTCATACTTTCAATCTATAAAAATGGTTTTCATCTATTTAAATACATTTTATTATATAGTTTTTAATTTCCCAGCGTATTTTTACCAAAAAAAAATACAAGTACAGTGTTAAAATTGCACTATACTATGCAAAATATGATTATTAATATTATATGAAATTTGTTATCAATTCTTGAATTTTTATATTTATATATATATAATTTAAGTTATGTAATATTGTAAATTTTTATCATCCCTATTTTGCCATAATATAATAATAATTATACTATCTCCATTAGAATATAATTTTAAAAATTATGAAAGTAAAAATAACTGCACAAAGGAGGCAAAAATGAATTTAACAGAATTATCTGTAAAAAAACCCGCTGCTATAACCATGGTAATACTTTTTTTGTTAGGTCTCGGCGTATTTGGCTATACCCATATTGGTGCAGATCTTATGCCGTCTATGGATATACCTATAATTTCTATATCCACTACCTATGCCGGTGCCAGTTCTGAAGATATCAAAAAAGACGTGGTGAAACCCATTGAAAATGCTGTATCTGGTATAAGTGGCATTGATAAAATCCAATCCACGGCTAAGGAAGGTATAGGACAAACTGTTTTAACATTTAAGATGAGTGCAAATATGAATACCGCTTTCTTAGATGTGCAAAAAGCCGTAGACAATGCCCAGGCTCAGCTTCCTAAAAATGCTGATAAACCTGTCCTATTTAAAATAGATACAAATTCCATGTCTGTTTTAATGCTGTCTGTGTCAGGAAATGTGTCCTATGATGAATTGTATAATGAAGCAAATAATATAACTGAATCTCTCGAAAAAGTTCAAGGGGTAGGAAATGTAACCCTTGAAGGAATACAAAAAAAACAACTTGTACTAAAACTTAATAAATCTGCCTTGGAATTCTATGGTGTAAACGTGAATACACTGATTTCAAAATTACAATCAGATAATATAAATCTCCCATCCGGACAAATAAAACAAGAAAACTTAAATGAATCTGTAAGGGTTATGGGTGAATTTGAAAATATAGATGAAGTTAGAAATTTATTGATACCAACTTCAAATGGCAGCACAGTCCGCCTATCTGACATAGCAGATGTTAATTTAGAGTATCCTGTAGAAAATGAACATATAAGAATAAACGGTAAAAGCACCATAGCCATAAGTGTACAAAAACAAAGTGATGCAAATGTAGTTGAAGCTGTAAACAATATAAAATCAGAGCTTAACAAAATCAAGACTCGGCTTCCAAGCGGTATTAAACTGGAAACTGCATATGACAGTACTACATTTATAAATTCATCCCTTTCTCAGATAAAACATACTTTAATAGAGGGAATAATAACAACTGCCATAGTCCTATTAGTATTTTTAAGGAGCTGGAAATCTTCGCTTATAGTGCTTATAGCAATTCCAACTTCCCTCATCTCAACCTTTTTCATGATGTATGTTATGAAATTTACCATGAACATGATGTCTCTTATGGCATTATCTCTTTGCATAGGTATTTTGGTGGATGACTCAATCGTTGTGCTGGATAATATACAGCGTCATTTAGCTATGAAAAAAGATCCAAAATCTGCTGCTATAGATGGCCGTATGGAAATAGGACTTGCAGCTATTGCAATAACTCTCTGCGATGTAGTTGTATATGTTCCTGTGGCATTTATATCAGGTATGGCAGGAAAATTTTTCAAGGAATTTGGGCTTACCATTGCTGTTGCCTCGCTGTTTTCCCTATTCGTATCCTTTACAATAACCCCTATGCTGGCATCCAGATTGTTCAGCAAAGTCAATGATGAACCTAAAAAATCTTCTGGAAAACTAGATAAAATAAAGGCTACCAAATTATATAAAGCTTTTAATATGATTTCAAGCTCAATAGATAATGTAACAGTTGTCTATAAAAAAGCTTTGATATGGTCTCTAGATCATAGGAAAAGAGTACTATCTCTCAGTATAGTTGGACTGATAGCTGTTATTCTCCTGATACCTGCAGGAGCTATTGGTACAGAACTTATACCTAATACAGATCAAAGCACCTTTACCGTAAACATGACCTTTGATTCTGGTTCAACTTTAAACCAAATGGACAAAACGGTTAAGCAAGTAGAAGGGTATTTGCATAAAGTACCTGAAATAGATACATATTATTCTACAGTTGGTTCCGACAGCAACAGCCTTATGGGAGGTAATTCAAATTCTGCAAGTATATATGTAGAACTTCACCCTAAAAATGAGAGGAAAAAATCCCAATCTCAAATAGCAAAACAAGTTCGAGACTGGGGTAATTCCTCTCTCACTGGAACAGATTTTTCCGTAACTGAGTCTCAAATTGGAAGCGGAAGCAGCAAACCTATATCCATACAAGTATTAGGTGATGACACTGATACGGTAAAGGAAATATCTGATAAAGTAGAAGGTATAGTTAAAAATATTCCTGGAATTATAGATGTTAATAATTCCTCAAATGCCAGCGAGAGTGAATTGCGGGTTCAAATAGACAGATTAGCATCTTCCAATTATGGCGTATCCACATCGGATATATCTTCAGTACTTAGAACGGCCATTCAGGGATCCTCTGCCGGAGTGTATAGGACAAACAGTGATGATTATGATATAACTGTAAAATTTGAAGATGGGGACATAAAAACTCCTGCAGATATAGGCTCCATAAATGTTGTTAATCAAGCAGGTGAATCCATTCCTATAAGTGAGGTGGCCACTGTAACAAAGGCAGACAGCCCTCAATCTATATCAAGGCAGGACAGACAGGATATAGCTACTGTTTCTGCAAACATTCAGGGCAGATCATTAGGTGTTGTAAATAAGGACATAACCCAGAAATTAAAATCATTTTCTGTTCCCGACGGGTATGAAATTAAATTTGGCGGTGATCAACAGGATATGGCAGATAATTTTACTTCTCTTATAGAGGCCCTGATTATTTCATTAATTCTCATTTATATGATACTTGTTGTACTTTATGAATCATTCCTCACCCCATTTATAAGGATGATATCTCTGCCTTGTGCTTTAATTGGGGCTCTTGGTATATTGGCTATCACCGGTAAAACCTTAAATATTATGTCCATGATAGGGCTTATAATGCTTGATGGTCTGGCATCTAAAAATGGTACTCTTTTAATTGACTACACAAATACACTTATGAAACGTGGGAAAAATTTAAAAGAAGCTTTAATTGAATCCGGTGAAAAAAGATTGAGACCTATTATAATGACTTCTGCAACTATGATTGTAGGTATGCTGCCTTCTGCTCTTTCTATAGGTGAAGGAAGTGAATTAAAATCAAGTATGTCCGTTATAGTTATTGGAGGTATGATTGCTTCTACTATTTTTACCCCTATAATATTACCTATAGTTTATACATTAATGGATGACTTAAAAAAACACATATTTAAAAAGAAGAAAAAACATGTAGAAATTCAGGAGGTATAGTAATGAAGCCTAATATTTTGAAATCCAAAAAAATCATATGGAAAATAGTATTGTTTATATTAGCAGCATTAATGGTATTTGCCATAGTCCAAAATATAATTAAAAATAGAAAAACGGAGTCTCAAAATCAAATTAAAAATGTAAAAGTAATTAAAGCAGAACTGAGTTCACTATCTACAACTGTTGATTACTCTGGAGAATTAAATGCTGATAATGAAATTTCTCTATCTCCTAAATCACCTGGTAAAGTTGAAAGTTTAAATGTAAAAGTTGGCAGTTCAGTGAAAAGCGGCGATATACTATTTACTCTCGATTCAAGCTCACTGCAAGCTCAATTGGAACAACAGCAGGCAAGTGTTGATTCTGCCAATGCCAATTTAGATAAAACCAAGAGTTCCGGAGTTGACCAGCAAGTACTGCAGGCTCAGCAGTCATTGGAAACTGCACAAATAAATTATAATGATGCTAAAACTACTTACGACAGAACCCAAAGTTTGTACTCTGCCGGAGCTGTGGCAAAACAGGATTTGGATAATGCCAGTACAAAATTGAATACTACATCTGCTGCATTATCCGCAGCACAGCAAAACCTAAATCTGATTCAGCAAAAAGTCGGCCCTGAATCGGTTGAAGTCGCACAGGCCCAGGTAAACCAAGCTGAAGCTGGTACTAAATCAATTCAATCCCAAATTGATGATACTATAATTAAATCCCCTATTTCCGGGATTGTATCTGCTGTAAATATACATGAAGGAGAAATTTCTTCCGCATCACAGCCTTCTATAACTGTATTGGATTTAAGCTCAATCATTGCAGAAGTAAATGTACCTGATAATATGCTTTCAAAAATTAAAGTTGGACAATCTATAAGCATGACCATCCCTTCAGCCGGGAATAAGAAGGTTTCTGGTACTATAGATAATATAGCCTCCAGTATAGACAGTAAGACTGAAAAATATTTAGTTAAAATAAAAATAAATAATTCTGACGGCAGTTTAAAACCAGGTATGTTTTCTAAAATATCACTTCCTGATAAAAATAAAGATAATATATTGGTTGTACCTAATGAGGCTATAAAAGTTGAAAATGGAGTTTCTTATGTATTTGCAGTGAAAAATAATAAGATAAAAAAAATATCCATAAACACAGGCCTTTCAAATGATAAGATCACTGAAATATTATCTTCAAAAATAAATTCAGGAGATAATGTAGTATTAGGAGGCCTGACTTTCTTAAACGATGGAGACAAAGTTAAAATTTTAAAGTAGGTTGTAACTATTATATACAAATACCAAAGGGTATGAACCAATTTCAATGAGTTCATGCCTTTTTGTTATATGTTCACTTAAATTTTAAAATTGATGTCACAAATTAACCTAATATCATATTATGAATTAGGGCTAAAATCCTGTAACCTGCATTTAAAAATAGCACCCAGATAAAGCGGTGCTTAAATATCAAGTTCTTCTTAGATTAAAAATAATCTTTCATTATTTATAGAAAGGAGTTGAGTATATTGAGCAGACACCACAGAAGACATTCCAGAAATCATCCTTCGGACATCAAAGATGAAAGCTATTACATTCCCGATGAAAAAACATCTTTAAATTCTAATTCCACAGACATAGATGGGGAAAACAGTGAAGAAAATTCTTCATGGCAAACCACAGTTTATCCAAACGTAAATCCCATAGACGAAGTGAATCAAAATCAAGAGGAATACCATGGTGATTTCACCACTTACAATGAGAAAAACACATTAAACAATTCACCTGAAAATACTCCTTATGTTGAAGTTAATAATTTATCTTATGGCAGCCATGGAAAACATCATTCCAATAAATGCAATAGTATAGGAGCCATGAATTTTATAGATACCTTAAAAAAATATATAGGAGAAATGGTAACTGTATGCACAACTGGAGGGGACCCCTGCAGATGTAATTTTACCGGAATATTGCTGGGTGTAAATAACTATTTTATAAGACTTGCAGTCAAATTAGGTTCAGCTCCAATTTATCAACCAAGAAATAATTTCAGCAATAATTTAAATACCTGCAGTGATCCTTATTCCTCGGCTGAAAATTGTAATTCAGTATCTGATTCCTGTTGTGAAAATAACAGTACAAGTACTTTAATAGACATACCTACTAATAGAATTGCCGCTTTTCTCCACAGTAATGTTTAAAAAATCTGCTGGCATAAACAATATGTCAGCAGATTTTATGGTTCACAATTTTATTCTATATTTTCAAATATCAAAGCACCCTTTTCAACTGTGATTTTATATAATATATAATCCATTATAATTATAACAGCCAGTTCAAATATAGCAATTACACTTATGTTCTGTCTAAAAACTATAATGGGAAATGAAAACAATCCTGCGGTTACAAAACCAATGATTACATTTATAAAACTATTGAAATTTTGTTTTACTGCCTTTACTTCATTGTCCCAATTCAGTTTAGGGAAATTCAGATCAATCAATATTCCTGTAAAAGCTGTGAATAAAATCCCCAGAATACTTAATACAAAAACTATGCACAAAAAATAGAGGGAGATATTAATAAAAATTTTTAAAACTATTAAAATTATAACCATAGTTAAACTTCCAACTAAAACTCCTGAAAATACCTTAGCCATAATTTGGGTTTTATAGGCTATTGGAATATATTTTTTTATGAATATATTTTTTCCCTCTCTGGATACAGCTGTAGAAGTTATAGAATTAATAGATCCCAAAATCATTCCAGCCGCTATTGAAACAACACTAAATATCAAGGCTGTATTTGCATCTATTGAAATATTCATTTCACCAAATGATTTATGAAAAGAATTTGGCTGAATCAAAAAGGGAATAAAAAATATTATGGGCAGTATAAAATTTGATACAATGCAATTCATAAAATATACCGGTGTTCTAAAAAGGATTTTCATTTCCTGAGATAAAAGAGCTTTAAATGCAGATTTTTGTACAACTTTTTTATCCATCTTTGTATAATCTATTTTCCTATTTTTAGATGAAGTTTCATTTCCTCCTACAGCACCTTTAAAATACAGCTTCTCTCCAATCAATAAAAATAATACAACTACTGCTGCATTTAAGACAACAAATAGAAGCAAATCCATAAAGCCCTTTAAATTATTACTATATGCAAGGGCGTTGACAGCTATATCCATATGGGGGAAAAGCCTGTCTGAAAAAGATGTAACAGAATTATTGCCCTCACTGATGGTTTTTAGCATGTTTCTATAATTTCCATTATTTATGTTCATCTTTTGAATCACTACATTTAATCCCACTGCAAATACCATTCCAAAGATTCCACCCAATACCCTAAGTTTATCCTTGTGATTTCCTATATTGGTGAAACTCATTATTATCATATTTAGAATTGAAGCTATTACTACAGGAATTATTGGAACTATTAAAAATATCAATATACTGTATATGAAATACAATGGACCTGCTCCATCTTTATAGCCATATACAAAAAAAACAGGCAATAATATAAAGGCTTCTGTAATATATTCATAAATTATCACCAATGTAATTTTTGAAGCTAAAATTTCCCAGGGTCTTAGCGGCAAAGGCAGAAAAATGTCTATGTCCTTTGAAAAATATAATACATTTAAAGAAAATGCTATAGCAAAAAAGAATATAAAAACACTGGCAAAGGATATTCCCAAAGATAAAATCAATTCCTGCCGGCCTATTTTATAAAGATAATCATAGGCTTCTGAAACAAAATCTGCAAACAATTTTACTGTTGGCAAAAATGCCAACATCAATACTATGAAAAGTATAAGTTTTTTTATTTTACTGTTTGATTTAATGTTTCCAGAATTACTTCCATTTTTCAGCATTACCCTGGTTAAAACTAAATACTTACTCATGGTTAGTCATCTCCAGAAAAATGTTTTCCAAACTCTCATCTTCTTTGAATTGATTCTTCAGCTCCTGAAAAGTTCCAGAAAATAATATAGCTCCATTATTTATAATAGCCAGTCTGTCACATAATTTTTCTGCTACTTCCAGTACATGAGTTGAAAAAAACACAGTATTTCCGGCATCTGCGTGTTCTCTCATCATCTCCTTCAAAATAAATGATGACTTTGGATCCAACCCTGTCATAGGCTCATCCAATATCCATATACTTGGATTATGAATGAGCGCACCTATAATTATTATTTTTTGCCTCATTCCATGGGAATAGCTTTCAATTTTATCTTCCAACACCTTCGATATCTCAAATTTATCAGATAAATATTTTATCCGCTCCATTCTCTTTTCACTTTTTACTTCATATATATCTGCCATAAAATTAAGATATTCTATTCCTTTAAGTCTTAAAAACATATCGGGGCTATCCGGAACAAATCCAAATTGACATTTTGCATCTAAAGGACTTTTACTTATGTCTATACCATTTGCCTTTATTTCTCCATTATCTGGTTTTATTATACCTGTTATCATTTTTATGGTAGTAGTTTTCCCTGCTCCATTGGGACCGATAAACCCAAATATCTCTCCATCAGGTATATCCAAACTTATATTGTCCACTGCTTTTGAAGAACTGCTGTAACTTTTGGTTACATTTGTTAATTCAATCATCTCTTTTCCTCCCGTCTAAATTTACCAAATCATAAATCACAATTTTTTACTATATTGCTGGGATTTAAATCATTTTAATTATACCATAACCACAGCAACACTCTTTGTCTGTCAATCTTCAAATTCAAATAATTCTTCAACTGTTGTATGAAATACTTTTGCAATATCCATTGCCAGTTTAAGTGAAGGATTGTATCTGCCATTTTCCAAATGGACTATTGTTTCTCTCCTTACACCAACCATTTCAGCCAGTTCACTCTGTTTCATTCCCCTATCTTCCCTATAATCTCTAATTTTAGTTATTAATTTTGACATTGTCATATTCCTCTTGAATCGAGTACACAAAATACAATGCTGCGTATTACAGCAAGTATAAGCAGTCCAAACACTATCCCATACCCTATGACAATTGGATTTGCATCATTTATTAGACAAGGAATAATCAAAAATCCAAAAATAACATAAGACAATTTGAAACAAACAGTATCTGTTCTGCCCAGAACTTCTTTTGCATATTCATCAAATACATCCCTGTTTTTATTTACCACATATAAACTCACTAAAATAAATCCCAATACAATATACTGCAGACATGTGTATACCGGACTATAGTATTTTCTAACACACATCCAATAATACAATACCAGAAATACTGCAGGTGTAGTTTTTGCAATCATCCATATTTTTAAATCAACTCTCTTTTCCATAATGTATCCTCCAAAGTTATATATTTATAACATAATCTATGTTATAAATATATAACTTTATCTTTCTTCTGTCAATGATAAATGTGAATTATTTATAATACAATTCAATAAAAAAAGCTAGTACTTATAATTAAAAAATTACAAGCACTAGTTTTTTACTCTTTCTTTACGCAACGTTAAACATAAATCGGTTCTCATATACTCCAAAATTTCTTAGAAATTTATTTTGATACCAATGACCTGATTTTATGTCATTTTGATAAATTATTTGCTAAGAGCCTTTAATACTGCCAGCCTAGCCATGTTAAATATTGAGTTCCTCTCTTCCACTATGGTTATTTCTTCTTCTATATATTTTCCATCCTCACTTAATTTAAACAATGAAGCTAAATTTCTACTGAAAGAATTTTTCATTAAATCCTTTAGAATATGTTTTGTTTCTTCTTTAGAATGAAGCACTTCACATAATTTTTCCATGGTATGATCAATTTCTGAAATATACTTATCCTTCAACAACTTCTTTCTTTTTATTTTATTTAATGCCAAAATGGACATTTTTATAATATCATACCTTACATCAAAATTTATATCATCATAACTTTTACATATAAAAGCTGCCGCCTTATTCAATTGGTTGGTGTAAATATCTATCTTTTCATTTCCTGTTATAAAAGCAAGCATTACCATGGAAGTTGTCTCTATTTTATCTTCTATATTACTATCTTCATAATCCACAAAAGCTCCATCTGCAAATTGATTTTTGGCAATTATCCTGAGAAGCCTTCCCCTTGTATATTTTTCATCCAGATATTTGTTGTCACTGGAATACACTTTTTCATCCTCATCACATGCAAAACTTCTATATAAAAATCCTGATTCCATATTCTCATCTATTTTTTCACCCAGGGTATTTTCACTCACCTTTATTGGAATTATATTTTTAAGCTGAATTCCAAGTACAGGTTCTTCTCTAAGCTCCATCAATATAAAAGTAGTTTCAGGACTTATAAATCCATTTTCCTTGGAAAGTTTTATTAAACTTTTCCTCATTTCCTCTTTTTTCTGTCCCCTCTCCAACTTCATGTTTATTTTCAAGGATCTTATTTTCTTCCTTGCCCATACTTTTTTTAATAAATTGGCATTTTCCTCCGTATTAAAATTATCAATATCTATACTTCTTGCATATTCTTTCCCGTCCACTTCTCCTTTTAAAATTATCCTGCCTTCTACTTCTCCAAGTACATTGGCAAATATGGAAAATGGTTCTCTATCATACATGTATTCAATGGTTCTAGGATAAGAAGATTTAACTTGTAATTTTCCCCAGTCCATTTGAATATTGTCCACTTGAGGATTTTTTATCCTGTTAAACTGTCTTAAAACTATATCTTCAATTCTCTGTTCCATATCTATAAATTCTGCTTTTCCATAACTTTCATGGGCTAATTTATTTAAAAAATAATTATTTGCTGAAGAATCTATTCCAAAGGTAAATATTCTATTATCGGCTATATTCTCTCTTACATAAGAAAGTATATCTTCTTCTTCATCCACTAAATCATCTGTAAAAAGCAATATGGTATTTTGAGAACCTTCTTTTTCCAGGCTGTATTTTATCCCGCCAAATATATCTGCATCTTCTTCCGTTTCCAAATCATCTATCCATCTGGAAGCCTCTCTTAGAGAATCTGCATTGAACTCTATTAATCCATTTTTAGAAAAACTGATTAATTTTACACCCATAGCTATTATGTCAAAGGTATCACCTTTTGACAAATTCCTTATACAAAGCTGAAGTGCATTCTTAGCCTGTTCCAATTTCTCACCTTTCATTGTATCCGAAATGTCGATTAAAAACACATAGTTTTCCTTAACCTCCGCTTCATAAGGATCAAGTTTTGGGATCATTCGTATATAGACTATTCCTTTTTCTTCATCATTTTCCTTATATTCATATATCATTCCATCTGCTTCTAAAGTTTCTCTTTCATTTATAAAAAGCACAAAATCCTTATCCATTAAATGATAACTTTCATCCAGGCTTATTTTAGCTACTGTATTACCTTCCCTCTCCACCTTTATCTTATGGTAGGGACATCTAAAGTCAACCTTACTAAGGGATTCGACTATTATATTCACCTTAAATTCAAAATCCTCTTCTTTAACTCTCTTTATCCCCAGTTTATTTACAAGGTTGCTTTTTAACTCTTCAATCTTTGATCTGCTCTTTATTATCTTAGGTTCGGAAATCGCAGGAACTGTAAGCCTAAAAGTACTGTCTTTGTAATCCAGCTCCTCTATATAAGAAAGTTTTATTTTCACAGTTTCGCCGGAAATTATTTTACCTATACTTATTTTAAAAAAATGTGGACTAAATTCCTCCAGTGAAAAAACACTGTCTCCGCGAATTTTTGCATTCTCATAAATTTGCAGTGCCTTATCCTTTTCTTCTACCACCGCCTTTAAAGTTCTTCCTCCAATTTCTGCTTCGAACCCTGATATTACTGCCGTAGCCGGCAGTGGGAAGATATAGACTCCCTCTATATCTTCGCTGCTGCAGTTTTGATAAATTTGATTTATAACTATTTCTCCATAACCAGCACATAGATTTCCTACAATATTAACTTCCTTTAATAGAATTCCTTCGTCAATTCCCTTGTTTTCTTTAATATGCCGCAACATATTATACTGACCCCCTTTTCAACTTTATTTTGCCTGTAAAATATGTATTAAATACCTTGATTTTATTATTTATAATTGTTTTAAATTTAAAATCATACAATAAGTGAAATGTATAACATATTTCTTATATATCATAAGTTTATGTATATTATTATATCATATTTACCATTATTTATTTTTACAAATATTAAATACATATAATCAAGTAATTCTAGGGCTCAGATTGAATCTTACCATGAGAAAATTTAAAACGCCTGAAATTTTAAAATTTCAGGCGTTTTTTAGTTTATGAGCATTTAAATAATCAAGGGCTCTAAATACCCTTATAACAAATTAGAATGTCATAAAAACTGTAGAGTAATCACAGGTATCATTTAAACTTTCTGATTTCATATCCCTTAAATATTCATAATATGAATTTCTATTTTCATAAATCAGGGAATCCTCCAATGAATTTTTTATTGAGTCACCTTTTCGGGAATTTTTAGATTTCAACATTTTATTTCCTCCTTATAAATACATATTTTCATTTTATTTACATAGAATAATGTATAAATCTCCACTGGCCAGATGAAAATTTATCTAACATTAATTTTAGATAATAAAAAAACAGCTCTTCTGCCTGGGGCGAGAAGTCTGTTTCGCGGTACCACCCAAATTTATACTTAATTACATAACGGCTTGCACCGGCACAGCTTACTGTTGTTTCAGCCTACAGCTCAAGGGTGATTTTCAATATGAAATATCTATGGGATCCCACCAACTCCCACTCTCTTTAAAATATAATTCGTATTGTATGTCCCTATCTATGCTTTTATATTTATTATATTTTACATAACCTTTTAAAAGGTACTAAAAAAAACAGTCCTCCTGCCTGGGGCGAGAAGTCTGTTTCGCGGTACCACCCAAATTTATACTTAATTACATAACGGCTTGCACCGGCACAGCTTACTGTTGTTTCAGCCTGCAACTCAAGGGTGATTTCCAATATGAAATATCTATGAGATCCCACCAACTCTCACTCTCTTTAAAATATAATTCATATTGTATGTCCCTATCCTTGTTTTTATATTTTATGTAATTTTACTATATATGTTCATGCTTGTCAATACTTTTTTATAAAATTTTAAAAATTCTATTTATTACATGAGTATTGGCTGTATATTTCATTATTAGTCTTGTGATTTTTTCCAGTCTGCAGCATAGTCCTCCAATATCTTATGAATCACCTTTCCTATTTTAGAATAAGATTCATCACTTAAATTTGCAAGGGATATTCTTATAGACCATTCAGGTCCATGAAATCCACTGCCACTTAAAAGCACAATGGAGGATTCCTCTGCCAGCTTTAAAAGAACATCTATGAGCCTATAGTTGTTTTTCAAATAATATGCAAATTCCTCACTGTAATTGTTCTTGGCCCATTCCAACAAGTCAAATTGAGTGTAATACGCTGCGCTAAAAGGATCTTTATTGAGTTTAAGCCCCAATCCTTCAAATAATAATTTCTGGCGGTGATGACAAATATTTTTTGTTAATTTTTTATATCTACTGTCCTTATCAACTAAAGAAAACAATGCAAAAAATGCCATCTGCACCTGCTGTGGTGTAGATAACCCTGCAGTATGATTAAGAGCCACCTGTCTGCTGTCTGCTACAATTCTATCGATAAAAGGAATTTCTTCAGGATTAGTGGAAAGTGCTGCATAACGCCTTCTCGCCCTTTCTTTCTTATCTGAATCCAATTCTCTAAGCAGCTTGTCAAACACATTGTTTTCATATAATGCAATGGTGCCAAGCCTCCAGCCTGTTACTCCAAAATACTTTGAAAATGAGTATACACCAATAGTATTGTAAGGTAAATCTGCCATCAATGAATGAAAATCATCTACAAAAGTTCCATATACATCATCTGAAATAATCATCAAATCAGGGTTATGCTTTTCCACCACCTCTTTTAAGTGTCTTACTATACCAGGTTCCATTGCAACAGAGGGCGGATTGCTGGGGTTAACTACAAATAGCGCTTTTATACTTGAATCACAAACCTTCTCCAATTCTGAAAAAGGATATTGGCCTCTATGAGTTCCATTTTCAGCGGCTTCTTGTGCCAAGAGTTCCACTACTTCAAAATTATATCTGGGTAAATGGGGAATCTCTAAATAAGGTGTAAAAATCGGGGCCATAATTGCGATTTTATCCCCCTTTGATAATATATTATTTGCAATTAAGCTGTCAAAAATATAACACACACCTGCAGTAGCTCCTTCCACTGCAAACAAATCAAATTTTCTTTCCAAAGGCTCATTATAACATAACTCCTGAATGAGATAATCATGAACCACACTTTCTATATGCTTAAGCATTCTATCCGGCTGGGGATAATTGTCTCCAATAATTCCATTTGCCAGTTCATGTATCCACTCATCAGCCTCAAAACCTTTTATTGTCACACCATAATTGATCATTTTTCTAAGAAGTCCGATTCCCGGAGCCCTTTCATTCTTGTTTAAAAAATCCACAAACCGATGGGCAATTCCCAATCTTTGAGGCATACCACCCAAGTCATTGTCATTCCACACTCTACGGCTTTCTTCCAGGGCAAATTGACCAAAGGTAAAAAAAGCTTCCCTTGGAGTTGCTGCAATCCAATTTGGATTTCCCCTGCCTGCATCCAGAAGAGAATGTACACCACTTTTGTCGGATTCTTCAGCTAAATTTATCAATCTGTCTTTAAGTTCAAAGGGGCTCACCTTTCCATATACTCTCTCTATTTCTTCGCGCTGGAAATTATAATTATGCATAAATATCTCTCCCAAAATTTATTTGTTTTCCTGAGAATTAAAACTTATTTGTTATTTTAATATGATGGTTTTATATCCTGATAGGCATATATAATGTAATTATTGTCTTAAACCTTATTTAATTACTAATTTAGGTGAATTTTATTTATTTAAAAATGTACATATATAGTATATTATTTTCAACAAACCATATATTATACATATACAAAAATATCAAATCCTTTAAACTCTTACTATTTCGGAATTTTCCAGTGCACTATAATGGGTATATCCGCTTATATGAAGAGGTGTATCTCCAAGTTCTCCATCTATATGCATATCTCCAAGGCAGGGATAACTGTGCCAATACTTTGCAAGAAATTTTCTTGCATCTTCCCCCAGCTTTCTGCCTACAAGATGTTTTGCTATATTATAACCGTTTCCACAGGGTGCAGATATTATCACTTCTGCTTTTACTATTACATTATTTTTGTCTACATAAAGTCTAAACTTAGGCTTACCCATTTTAAAAAAGTGGATAAATTCATTTATAACAGGAAATTTTCCGTAGTTCAAGGTACAGAATGGTTTTGGAAAGGCATACTGCAAATTGTATTTTTCACATTCCTCTACAAGTTTTTCTTTTGTCCATTTTGACATCCAGCTGCCACTTTCACAGGGTGCTATTATTCCTTTACCTCCGCTTTCATGTATCAGTTTTGGAATTTCCACTATTATGTCTTCATGTATTCCTATCAAAACAGCTATATCATGCTTTTTAAACTTATCAGGCAAATATTTCAGAGGGTAATCTTCAAACTTTCTGTATAGATCCGGAAGCTTTACTATTTCGCTTATATTCTCCATAAAATTCAATTTATATCTTCCCCTGCACCAGATGCACTCCTTGCCGCATACTGTACATACCTCTTTGAAGTTTTTCATATTAGGTATGAATTTTGAATTTGCAAATCTACTGTCCGTCTTTATATAAAATTCATTTTCAGGCAAATCTCCGCTTTTTTCTGAACAGATTATAAGTACCTTCATTATTTTACCTCCTTGTATAATTTACTTTTTTCACAGGTCAGATTAAAAAATTTATCTATTTCCTTTATAATACCTTAAATAATAAAAATTATCTGTAACCCTGGATACACAAATTAATTTCTTGTATTATAAAGGCTCCCACTTTTATAAAAGCAGGAGCCTTTAATGTGAAGCTAAAGCATTTCTATAAATGCTGCCATCCTGGTTTTTATTTGTCCTATATCTGCCTGAGAATAATCCGTTTCTATACTAATATACGGAATTCCTTCCTCTTCAGTAACAACTTTTTTAATACCATAGGATTCTACGCTGTATGTATGACAGGCCTGAAGAATTACATCCACTACTCCATCCACTTTATATTCCTCAATAAGCTGGCATATCAAATCAATCCTGTTATCATTTGGTGTCATACAGGAGCATCCTATATTCAAGTATTTCTCAGTTAAAGCATCTATCGGAGCCTTCTCTTCATCCACCAATTTGCTTATTTCTTTAATTCCAGTACAGTTTTCATAACATACTACAACTCCACCGTTTCCTTCTATGGCATCTATTATCTTTTCAGTGGCTTCCCCTAAGGGACATCCTGTTACAAGTATTCTTTTAGCATTTTGTGAAATCTTCTTTTGTCCATTTTTCTGCTTTTCTATAACATCATTTATTAAATTATAAATTTCCTCTATTTCCGTTTTCTTGTCCCACTTAAAAGAAGCACCGTTTAAAACTCTAAGCATCTCCAGTCCTGTTATAGGCGGCGGATCCATCTTTCCCAATGCAGAAAGTTCCATTAGGGCTTTTCTTTCCTCATTTCTTATTTTTATAGATTCTCGTATTTTTTGTTCTGTTATAATAACATTAAATTCCCTCTCAAGTACACTTTTAAGTTTTACTATCTCATGTTTCCATAACTTAAAGGAATCCTCTCCTTTGCTGGTTTGCGGAAGCTGCATAACATATACATTTTTTATTTCAGATAAATATTCATACATTTTCTTCTTTCCGTCGCAGGTAGTCTCACCTACTATTAGATCTGAAAAATAGAAATATGGGCATTTATCTGTTACTGCAAATCCATAACTTGATTTTATAAGAGGGCACAAATTCCTAGGAAGATACTTTTCAGCATCCTCTATGGTTTCATCACTTTTAGCACAAAGAGATACAGATACTGCACCAGAAGCATTTATAATCTCCCAGGGAGTAAATGTACAAAAAGTACCTACAACTTTCCTTCCCTCATCTTTTAAATTTTTTATTGTTATGAATCCCTTTTTCCTTGAATCACTAAAACTATCAAATATTTTCGGCAAATCATTCATATTAAAAATCCCCTTCATACCCCATTTTTTATAATTTTAACATTAATCAGTATACATTTTCAATAATTCCTCCTCCCACCAGGACATTTCCATCATAAAATACTACAGACTGACCTTTTGTAATTGCCCTTTGTTTTTCAGCAAATTCAACTTTAACTTTTTTTTCATCCAGCATACTTATTGAAGCTTCTGCCGGTACGGCAGAATATCTTATTTTGGCACGAACCTTCATAGGTGCTGTCAATTTTTCAAAAGGAAGAAAATTCAAATCTCCTGCAGTCAGGTTTTTCTTGAAAATATCTTCCTGTTTTCCAAGCACAATTTCATTGTCCGACGGATTTATATCTGTAACATACATAGGTGTTCCAAAAGCTATTCCAAGTCCTTTTCTCTGTCCTATGGTATAATAAACTATCCCTTTGTGTTTTCCAAGTACGTTTCCCTGTTTATCCACGAAATTGCCTTCTTTTACTCCACCTGGCATTACTCTTTTTATATAAGAGCCATGATCATTATCCGGAATAAAACATATCTCCTCGCTGTCCCTTTTATTATGCACAGCCAAGCCTATTTTCCTGGCTATTTCCCGCACTTCTTCCTTATTATATATCCCACAGGGCATGAGAGTATGTGCCAATTGAAATTGGGTCAGATTATAAAGAGCATAGGTTTGATCCTTCCTAATATCTTTGGATTTAACCAGTACATATCTTCCATTTATATTCTCCACCGTTGCATAGTGACCTGTTGCCACGTAATCTGCTCCTAACTCCATGGCTCTTTTTAAGAGCTCTTCAAATTTTATATACTTATTGCAGGCTACGCAGGGATTGGGTGTCCTTCCTTTCATATATTCATTTACAAAATAATCTATCACATTGCTCTTAAATACATCCTTAAAATTCATAACATAATAGGGAATGTTCAGATGATATGCCACGGACCTGGCATCCTCTACCGCACTTAGAGAACAGCATCCTCCTTCCATCCCCTGATAATAATCATCATCCTGCCATACCTGCATTGTTACTCCTATTACTTCATATCCCTGTTTTTTTAAAAGATATGCTGCAACAGAACTATCCACTCCGCCGCTCATACCTACTACTACTTTTTTTCCCATTTCATCACCTATTCTAATTTGAAATATAGTTGCTTAACCTAATGCATTCTCTTATTCCATTTTTTATTATTTTCCCTTAACTTTAAAACTATGTCACCTAAAGTCTTTGCCACATAATCCACATCATCTTCTGTGGTTTTTGCTCCCAGGGTAAGTCTTATGGAGCTCTTTGCAGCATTTTCAGAAAATCCTATAGCTGTGAGTACATGAGAGGGCTCTACTGCTCCTGCTGAACATGCACTTCCTGTAGAGACGCATATTCCCATATCATCTAATGCCATAACTATAATTTCCCCATCTGCAGAATCAAAAGTTACATTTACATTGCCAGGGAGTCTGTTGATTTTGTCACCATTTAATCTGGTATCAGGTATGTTTAAAAGCCCATCTATAAGTTTATTTCGTAAGTATATAAGCCTTTTACTCTCTTTATTCATATTTTGAGCTGCAAGCTCCAGTGCTTTTCCCATACCAACTATTCCTGCAATATTTTCCGTTCCGGCCCTTCGCCCTCTTTCCTGAGAACCTCCATGAATCAAACTGTCTATTTTAACTCCTTTTTTTACATAAAGAGCTCCCATTCCCTTAGGTCCATAAAACTTATGGGCTGCCATGGAAAGTAAATCTATATTCATATTCTGGACATCAATAGGCACATTTCCCACTGCCTGAACTGCATCTGTATGAAACAGCACACCTTTCTTTTTGCAAAGCTCACCTATTTCTTTTATGGGCTCTATGGTTCCTATTTCATTATTTGCAAACATTACAGATACAAGTACAGTATCTTCTGTAATAGCTTCCTCAAGCTCCTGCAAATTAACCATTCCGAATTTGTCAACCGGAAGATAGGTTATCTTAAACCCGTGTTGTTCCAAATACTTGCAGGTATTTATCACCGCATGATGTTCTATCTCCGTAGTTATTATATGTCTTCCCTTTTTCTCATTAGCCATGGCAGTTCCCTTTATAGCCCAATTATCTGACTCCGAACCTCCACTGGTAAAAAATATTTCATCTTTATCTGCATTTATAACTTTTGATATACATTCCCTGGCCTTGCCTATTGCCATCTTAGTTTTTCTTGATATATAATAAACGGATGAAGGATTTCCAAAATACCCAGCAAAATATGGCATCATCTCTTTTAAAACTTCTGGCTTTACAAAAGTTGTAGCTGCATAATCCATATATATTTCTCTCTTCATTGATTATCTCTCCTATGCAATTATAAATTTTACAAATTCCATATATAAATCATAGCAATTTGCTGTGATATAATAATTCTATTTTCAAATGCATCTTTTGTCAACATAAGCGAATTTAAATTGCATTTAGTATAAATATTTAATATATGATATTATAATTCTTATCAAGTGATTTTTGGATTCAGGTGAAGTTTCCCATGAAATCAATTTAAAATGAAAGGGCTGTAATATATGAAAATAAAAATCAACATATACGGAAATAAAAATGCTGTTTTATCTGGAGTCAACTATTGCGGCGGTAATGATAACTGCAATAACTGTTCACAGCAATCCAAATGTGCTGACTGCTCCAGCTGCAGAAACAATCATAATGCTTTCGGGTCATCAGATAAACTTACATTTATGAAAACTAAAGACTTATATGACAACTTAAAAAACTTTCTTGAAATAAGTGATGTGTCGGAAGATATAGATATAGACTTTGTAGAATTGAATAATACAAAATTTTTAAAAGGGGAGGAAAAAAGAGTTGAAAATATTATACAAAAAGGATTTGAACCGCCTATAACTGTAATAGATGGAATAGTAAGATATTATGGAGGAATATCAAATATACTGGTTTATAGAGACATAAAAGACTTACTTTCCTAAAGGTTCCATATTGATACTGCCTATAAAATTTTTACTTTTAAATTATATAAATACCACTAATTCATCCAAATATTATAAAAAAAGCTATGGACAATACCTGTACTATTTTATATAATTAAATTAAGTAGCAGAGTAAATATTATGCATAAAGTGTTAGAGAATGGGAGGTTGTCTCTAAACGAAAAGCTTAAATCCATTACATTATTAATTTAAAGCTTATGATATAATGTTGCTTCCGCTGTTACATTAAAGAGATCTTGTATTTACCTCTTTTCTCTTTAATGTGACCACATTAAAGAGAAAAGAGGTGTTTCTATGAAAAAATATCGTTAGTCCTGTGTAAATCGTTTTCAAATATATACACTGGAGGTAAAGGATATGAAAAATAGAATGAATACAAAATTTCTCGTTACTACTGCTGTGTTTATTGCCATTGCGCTGGTATTAAGATCTTTTTCTATATTGATAGCCGCAGGCGGCATACTTACTATGAGAATAAGTTTTAGTGCTATATTTTATGTAATGCCGGGCCTTTTATTTGGTCCTCTCTACGGTGGAATTGCAGGCGGTTTAGTAGATATATTGGGCTATATAATGAGTCCTATGGGAGCATATATTCCCCTGCTTACTATAACCAATATTATTGCTGGTTTTTTACCTGCCATCATATGGAAACATATAAAAAATACTAAGGAACATAAAATTGTAAGTTACTATAATATTTTTTTCATAGTATTATTTTTAATAGGTTTCCTAAATTTTACAGCCACAAAACTTATACCTCAGTCCTATTTAGGTAAATTACTTATTTCTCTAGGCACAAAATCTCAATACCTTGGCCTTGGTTTTATGTTTATAGGGGCCATAGGCATTATAATGTTTATTATAAATGTATTTATTAAAAAAGGAAGGGGAAAAGCCCATGATTTTATAAACAGCAGTTATTTCAAGCTGGTAATATCCCTGGGAATTTCTGGTATCCTGGTATCAACTTTAAATACCTATATTTTGCTGATATTCACTCCAGCACTTATGGCTAAAGGTTTTATGTTTTTGTGGATACCCCGGATAGTTCAGACTCTGCTTATGACCATAATCAGTTCTTACATCATATGTATACTTTTGTACTCATATGAATTATTTCAAGGCAGAATAACAAAGAAAGCCTAAAATGCGAAAAGGAAGGAGTACAGTCTGCTCCTTCCTTTATCTTATGATTTCTGTTATAGCTGCACCTGGCGGGACAATGGGGTGAACTCTTTCCTCTCTGTTTATATCACATTCTACTATAACAGGCTTGTTTAAATTTAAAGCCCTCCTTAAAATTTCCTCAACCTGATCATTGGACTCTATCTTAAAAGTCTCTATACCATAAGCCTTTCCCAATTTCATAAAATCCACATCATTTTCAAATTCCGTATATGAAAATCTCTTATTATAAAACATGTCCTGCCATTGATGCACCATACCTAAAGCATGGTTATTCAAAAGCAATTGTACAATAGGCAGTTTATATTTTGCAACAGTGGCAAGCTCAACAGAATTCATCTTAAAACTCCCATCACCTGCTACATTTATTACCTTCTTTCCTGGGTTCCCAACAGATACTCCTATGGATGCACCAAGACCATACCCCATGGTTCCAAGTCCTCCCGAGGATATAAACCTTCTTGGCTTTAAGAATTTAAAATATTGTGCAGTCCAAATTTGATTCTGCCCTACCTCCGTAGTTATTATACAATCCCCTTTAGTAATCCTGTAAAGGGAGTTCATTATAAATTTAGGGCTTAATCTGCAGTTTTCCTTGAAAGGATCTTCCTCCTGCTCTTTCCATTCTTTTATTCTGTTCATCCATTTTTCATGATTGGAATTTTTTAATTTACCATTCATCCTTTGAAGTACTTTTTTAACATCTCCCCTTATGGAAATATCTTCACTTATATTTTTGCCAAACTCTTTTGAATCTATATCTATATGGATGATCTTTGCTTTAGGTGCAAAGGCTTCTGCTTTGCTTATAACTCTGTCGCTAAATCGCGCTCCTATAGCTATCAGCAAATCACAATTGCTTACAGCATAATTTGAACATGGATTGCCGTGCATACCTACCATTCCCATATAATTTTTATGTTCTCCAGGAAAGGCTCCAATTCCCATAAGCGAGCAGGTAATTGGTGAATCTATTTTTTCTACCAATTCCATAAGTTCTTTTTCAGCTCCGGATATAACCGCACCACCCCCTGAATAAATAACAGGTCTTTTACTGTTATTTATCATATCAATTGCACTATCAAAATCATCATCAAATTCTTTTTCACTATCTTCAGCTGCAGCACAGCTATTTATTTCAGGCTCATAATCAATTTCTAATTCCTGTATATCTTTAGGTATGTCTATCACTACAGGCCCAGGTCTTCCGCTGGCTGCCACCTTAAATGCTTCTTTTACAATACAGGGTAATTCCTCTGCATTTTTTACAATATAATTCTTCTTGGTTATAGATGCTGTAATATTTACAATATCTACTTCCTGAAATGAATCCTTTCCTAAAAGATTTAAAGATACTTGACCGGTAAATACTACAATAGGAACTGAATCCCTATAAGCTGTGGCAATTCCAGTCACTGTATTAGTTGCACCTGGACCTGAAGTTACAATTACTACCCCGACTTTTCCTGTAGATCTGGCATATCCGTCTGCCGCATGAGTAGCCCCCTGCTCATGAGCAGTTAATATATGAGTTATTTCCCCTGAACTGTATAAAGCATCATATATGGGAAGAACAGTACCCCCCGGGTATCCAAAAACAGTATCCACCCCTTGTTCTGCCATACATTTTAGCAATACTTCTGCGCCCCTCATTTTCATATATAAAGCCCCCTAATTGTTATTTTTTTAACATACTTGTTTTTACTTTTATATTTCTATTTTCTTTAACAGATTAAAATTGACCGATAATTCTGTAAACTCTACATATTGTTTTGACTACAATTTAAAAATTTACATATAAAAAGACCAAACTACTCTGCCTGGGGCGAGAAGTCTGGTCCGCGGTACCACCCAATTTTTTACTTGATTCCATTAACGGCTTTGCCGGTACAGCTTACTATGTTTCAGCTTACAACTCCAGGGTGATTTTCAACAGTTTCCAATTTGTGAGCTTTCACCTTACCCCACTCTCTTTAAAATCTTTTACTATCTACTCTTCCCTATCACAGTTTTATATTTTAAATTACATCTCGATTATAATTAATCTTTTCAAATTATTATATGTAATAATAATACCTTATGTCCTAAATGTCAATAGTTTTTCATTACTTTTTTATTTTTATTTTTTTATTCCCACTGTTTTTTAACATTCTATAAGCTTTATGGATAGAAACAGATACAGCAGTTTTTACTGTATCTGTTTCTATGGATCATAATTATTTTAATTTTCTATTATATAGCCTTTTCTCCAGCATCATCTTCAGTAATGGTACTATGCTTGTATCCATATGCAAAATAAAGTATTAATCCAATAACAAGCCATACTACAAATCTAATCAATGTTACTTTTTGAAGATGTGCTATCAGGAACCCGCAGGCTACTATGGAGAATATAGGAGTAACAGACGAAAATGGAACCCTAAACCCTCTTGGCCTATTTGGTTCTTTTTTTCGTAAAACTACAACCGATGCGGATACTATGATAAATGCGGATAGTGTACCTATATTAGTAAGTTCTGAAACAATTCCAATTGGAGTGAAACCAGCTACAATCATAGTTACAGCACCAACAAGCAGAGTACTCTTTACAGGTGTATGGAATTTCAAATTAACATGTCCAAACGCTTTTGGAAGTAATCCATCTCTTGACATTGCAAATAATATACGGGTTTGACCAAACATCATAACAATCAGCACTGAAGTTAAACCGCAAATTGCACCTACTGAAACCAATGCTGAACCCCAGTTAATACCTACCTGCTGAAGTGCAAATGCCACTGGAGCTGCTGTTTCTTTAAATTTCAGATATGGAACCATACCTGTTAATATAGCTGATACTACAATATATAATATAGTACAAATAATTAATGAAGCTATAATACCTCTTGGTAAATCCTTCTGAGGGTTTTTAACCTCTTCTGCTGCAGTGGAAACAGCATCAAAACCTATATAGGCAAAGAATATTACTGATGCGCCTGCAAAGACCCCATTCCATCCATAAGGCATGAATGGATGCCAATTTGCTGGTTTTACATGTCCTACTCCTAATATTATAAATAACAATACTACAGCCAATTTTATGGCAACTATTATATTATTTGTAGTGGTACTCTGTTTTACACCAGCTACAAGAACAGCTGTTATAAGTACAAGTATTAATACTGCAGGCAAATTTATTAATCCGCCTTCAAAAGGTGCCTTTGTAATAACAGTTGGAAGTGTAATTCCCAAATTTCCTAATATACTGGTAAAATAACCGCTCCATCCAATTGCCACCGTACCAATTGCAAAGGCATATTCAAGAATTAAATCCCAGCCTATGATCCAGGCCCAAAATTCTCCCAATGCTGCATATCCATAAGTATATGCACTGCCGGCTACTGGAACCATAGTAGTTATCTCTGAATAACAAAGTGCAGCAAAACCACAGGCTAAACCTGCTATAATAAATGAAATTACAAGTGCTGGTCCGGAATAATTTGCTGCTGCTATTCCAGTTAGTACAAATATACCTGTACCTATAATTGCTCCAATACCAAGCATGGTAAGTTCAAAAGAACCCAACACCTTTTGCAAGGATTCCTTACCTTTAGTCTCCGCTATAAGACTATCAATAGATTTTGTTCTGAAAATATCTTTCATAAATTATTGCCCCCTTGTATATTTTTCTTACAACTTTAAAGCCAAATAAATATTTTAATAATCCATAGACTTTTTATAGTTTGTCTTAATTAATATTGAAAATAAAACAATGCATTGTTTTAATCTGTAATTGCAAACCTGTTTTTAATAAGAATAATTTTTAAAATCGCATTTCAAAGGTACCATATTAAAAACTAAGTATACAATTACAATTGACATCCTCATCCAATAAATGAATGAATGTTTTTATTATAATACCACCATTTATTATGCAAATCAATGATATTCTGTAAATTTTCTTATTATTTTTTTATTAATTCAATATTTTATTCCCTTCAAATTCGTAAATAATTAATTATGTATACGTTTAATGAAAGTAAAATTATTGTGTAATTCATAATTTGCAATTAAATTTACAAGATGGATTATAACAAAATTTGCACTAAATCAGAATCTATTAAAAAATTATTAATTCATTTTAAATTTTTTATGGATTATAATTTACAAAATTAACATTTATTTAAATATTAATATAATTATGAATGTATTATTTACTTGAATTTTTCACTCATATATGACTTTTAAAAATTCATTTTAATACATATATGCTGTATTTTAAGATAATAAGGTTATATTTATATATTAATAAAACCATCCCAAACTAAATCTTTAATATTGTAAGCTGTACAATAATTTATTTTTTATATCAAATCTTTTTTAACTTCATTGAAGATTTTAGCTTTAAAATAATAAATGAAACTATTATTTCAACTATATTATATAAATGAAGTTTTATAATATAAAAATAACAAATAATTTAACATATTGTCATAAATTTATACTTATCTTTCATTTATAGTTTTAAAGAATACACTAAAAAGGGATATATCAAAAATTATTTTTGATATATCCCTTTGATTGTGCTTTTATAAGTTTATAATTTAATTTTATCATTAGTATTTTAAAACTTGGTTTATTACTATATATTATTCAAATAAAATTTTTTTGAAACCATTTTTGATAATAATTTAAAGATCAAACAGCTCTCAAATTTTTAACATTCTAATCTCCATAGGCCTCTTTAAATAAAGTAATTAACTCCTCTTTACTTGGAATTCTTGGACTTGTAGGAGTACATCTGTCCTCCAGGGCAATTTCTGCCATAATTTCAAGTTTACTAATGAACTCCTGTCTGTCTATTCCAGCCTCTTTTAAATTTCTAGGTGTGTTTGTTAAACCCAAAATCACATTCACGGCACAAATAAGGCTTATCACACCTTCTTTAACTGTAGAAGAAGGCAGACCCAGGAACTTAGATATGTCTCTATACCTTAAAGCCGTTCTAGTACACCTACCGCTTTCCAAATTGGCATTGTACCTAATAACATAAGGCAGTAATATTGCATTGGCCCTGCCGTGAGGTATATGAAAAGTTCCTCCAAGTATATGGGCCATACTGTGGTTAATTCCAAGAGAAGCATTTGTAAAAGCCATACCTGCCATGCAGGAGGCATTATGTAATTTTTCTCTGGCTTCCATATTATCACCATTTTTATAAACCTCAGGTAAATACTTAATTACTATTTTCATGGATTTTTCAGCCAGTGCGTCACTAAAATCTGAAGCTTTATTTGAAACGTAAGCTTCTATTCCATGGGTTAAAACATCTATTCCTGTATCTGCAGTTATTCTTCCGGGCACTGTTTTAACAAAACTTGCATCTAATATGGCCACATCAGGTATTAAGTTCTCATCAATTAATGAAACCTTCTTATTTCCTGTAGTAATTATAGAAAATGAAGTAACTTCTGACCCCGTTCCGCTGGTAGTGGGAATAGCAATAAACAGAGGTCTCTTATATCCACCTTCATTATCTTTTAATATTTTCATAGTAAATGCCAATATGCTTTTTGTAGCATCAATAGACGAACCGCCTCCCAGCGCCACTATAACATCAGGTTTAAAAGATATCATTTCCTTTACACCTTCTGCAACTACTTCAACTGGTGGATCCGGCCTAATTCCTGAAAACACTTTATATTTCACCTTATTATTTTTAAAAATATCTGTTACTTTGTTTATAAATCCTGCTTTCACCATAAAAGGATCTGTTATAATCAACGATTTTTTTTCTTTTAAATTATTAAGATATTTTATGGAATCCCTGTCAAAATACACAACAGGTTTAATTTTAAATGTGTTCATAAAAAACCTTATCTCCTAACATCAATTAATTTTATATAACAAACAATATTAATTATTTAATTTACTCATTATACTCTTCACGATGCTTTGTATATAATCCTCTGATAAATCTTGAGAATTACAGGAAGATTCAGATTCAGCACCTACACTTGCTTTTATATCCTCTAATTCTCTAACTCCGTATGCAACTCTTCTTATATTTAATAAATTCATAGGTCCTACATTATCTGAAGTTGCGCTGCCGCCAACTGCTCCACAGCCCAATGTCAAAGCTGGCACAAGATTTGTAGCTCCACCAATACCCCCCAATGCTCCTGGAGTATTTACGAGTATTCTTGATACAGGTTTTGTAAGTGCAAATTTCTTTATTATCTCCTCATTGTTTGAATGAATTATAAGCGTATGTCCCTTTCCTTCGTTCATTAACAGTTCAATGCATCTATCACAAGCATCTTTCCAAGTTTCTTCACAGTAAAAAGCAAGTATTGGAGTAAGCTTTTCTCTTGAATAAGGATTTTTCTTGCCAACTGTTGTCTGTTCTGAAATCAAAACCTTAGTATCTGAAGGTATGGTAATTCCTGAAAGCTGTGCCAGTACCCGTGCACTCTTTCCAACTATCTGCGGATTCATTGTACCATTTGATCTCAAAATAAATTTGCCTAATTTTTCAGATTGCTCTCTATTTAAAAAGTACACTTTCTGTTTTCCCAATTCTTCAATTACTTTGTCTTTTATGCATTTTTCCACAACTATGGACTGTTCTGAAGCACATATAACCCCATTATCAAAAGTTTGGCTATCCACTATTCTTTTTACTGCAAGAGGAATATCTGCTGATTTATCAATAAATGCCGGTCCATTTCCAGGGCCAACTCCTATAGCCGGGTTTCCTGAACTATAAGCTGCCTTTACCATAGCTTCTCCACCTGTTGCAAGAATCAATGAAGTGTCTTTATTTTTCATTAACTCGTCGGTTCCTGCCATAGAAAGAATTGTCATAGCTCCTATTATTCCCTCAGGAGCTCCTGCTTCCACTGCAGCTTTACTCAATATTTTCACTGTTTCAATAATACAATTTTTAGCTGATGGATGTGGAGAAAATACTATGGCATTACCTGCCTTTAAAGCTATAATTGACTTGTACATTACAGTAGAAGTAGGATTTGTTGATGGTATTAGTCCAGCCACAACCCCTACAGGAACAGCTATATCCATTACTTTTTTCTCTTTATCATCTTTGATGATACCAGTGGTTTTCATATCTTTAATATTGTTATATATTACCCTGCTGGCAAATTTATTCTTTACAACCTTATCCTGCCATTTTCCAAAACCTGTTTCTTCATAAGCCATTTTTGCGAGTTTTACAGCATTAGCCTCTGAAGCTTCAACCATATTTTCTATTACTTTGTTTACATCATTTTGTGAAAACTTGCTAAACTCTTCCTGAGCCTTTTTTGCTTTTGCTATAAGATTTCTAACTTCCTGTATTGACTGTAAATCTTTATCTATTATTTCCATATTCATTCTCCTCTCAAACATCTATGTTATATTTATAATGTATACACAAATTCTTAGGCTGCCATCTTCTTCTCGGACAGTTAGGAGCATGGCATAAATGCAGACCTCTTTTTCCCTAGTCTTTTCTATTTTGCCTGTTGAATTTACTACTTCTTAATCACTATACACAAGACACCCTTTTCAAACACAATAATTGGTCATAAAAGGATGTCTTATTATAAATTCATCATAAATTGTATATTAAATATAAGGTTTACCTGTAGTGGACACAGGATTTTGTCCCATGGATTTTAATATAGACAATCCTACTTCCCTGGCTGCAATTACTGACTGCCTGACAGCACCTGAATCACCGGTTATAGTTATAATAACCTCATTAGAATAGGAAGTTCCCCCATTTCCGGGGCTGGCATAACTTACCAGATCTACATTTGCAGTCTTAAGTGCCGTATCTGCCATTACCACTCCTACCCCTGCAGGAGCACCAACAATTATTCCAAAAGCTTTTCCTATAGGAGCACCAAAAGCTTTATTTAATGCTAAACTAGCCCTGGCAGTGTAATGAAGTTCCACATGCCCTGCATCACACCCATATACATCTCCCATGGTCCTCTCTGTGTCTTTAAGGGCAACTTCCACTGCTCTTCTTGCATCAGACACATCTTCTGCAGCTAAAATTATAAGTGCTCCGTGTCCTGCTCCACCCTTTGTATCTCTTGGCAGTTCAATACTTACTACCTCTGTATTTGTAGCCTTTACTGCTTCATCTGCAGCCATTATCTGAGGCCCTGCTCCTGTCCTGTCGCTTATTATTCCTATAGATCGATATTTCTTATCTAATCCCATCTTCTCGTGCAAAAGACTGTCAACATTTGCTATAACCAGCCCAACTGTATCTCCTATAGCTGTTCCTACAAATTCAGTTATCGGTGATGGTGCACTCATTACATCTGCCTCCTTCTTTCCCCTTTTATTGCCTTTTTCTATATCATTGTTTTCTTGTACTTGCTTTGATCCCTTTAAATTTTCAGGTGATGCCTGTATGATTTTGTCTGCTTTTTTCATGTCAATATTTTTCAAATCCATATTTTTTCTAACTTCTTCTAAAACCTTTTCTATTAAATCATTATCCATACTAACTACCTCTAATCAATTATTCTGAAATTTTAGGTAATATTTTTTCCACATCTGTATGAGGTCTTGGAATAACATGTATTGATACAATTTCTCCTATTCTTTTAGCTGAAGCTGCCCCAGCATCTGTAGCAGCCTTTACTGCTCCTACATCACCTCTTACCATAACGGTTACAAGACCTGAACCAATTTTTTCATAACCTATTAAAGTAACATTTGCTGCCTTTACCATTGAATCCGCAGCTTCAATAGCTCCTACCAAACCTCTAGTTTCTATCATTCCTAATGCTTCTTGTCCCATAAAAATAATACCTCCATAAATTTTAGTTTTTATTTTGATTAAATTTTATTACTAAATGGGTAAAATTTTTTTGACAAATTCGACTAGCTTTTGTATTATATATATAAATAATTATTGTATTTTCTTGATATGTAGAGCTAATTATTTAACTATATTAAATAATTTTATAATATGTAGCCAGGAGGAAAAAAAGTAAAATGAATTTACTAAAGAATCTAAAGTTCGAGGATATTATCGATGTAAAAGCTCTAAAAGACATTCAAGATAGGCTTACAAAATTAGTTAAATTTCCTACAATTATTGTAGATATAAACGGTATACCCGTATGTAAAGAAACCAATTTCACTCCTTTTTGCTCACTGATGCGTTCTTCTCCAAAAGGCAGAAAAAATTGCATATTATGTGATTCACAGGCTAGCTTTTTAGCTATGAAAGATAAAAATCCAAGAATATATACCTGTCACACAGGTCTCATGGATTCTACAGCTCCTATTATTGTAGATGACTATTATCTAGGTGCAGTACTTGGTGGACAAGTACTCATAAAAAATAAACAAACCAAGGATTCCATAAACCTGCAAAAACTCTCAAGAGAATATGAAATACCCATTCAAAAATTAGAGGAAGTAACTGAATCACTTGAATTAGTTGAAAGTGATTATCTCCACAATTGTGTAGAATTTTATAATTTTTTGGCAAGATATATAGCTGAAATGGGAATTCACAGGCTTACACAGGAAAACCTTTTGAGAGAAAGTGAAGAAAAAGCAAGATTGGAAAATCAAGCTAAAAAAATGCAATTAAAGACCATTCAAGCCCAAATCAATCCTCATTTTTTATTTAATACCCTGAATACAATAGCAAGAATGGCCCTAATTGAAGATGCCCCTAAAACGGAAGAGTTAATATATACTCTTTCAGATCTCTTAAGATACAGTCTTAGAAATTCTGAAGAATTTCCCAAACTAAAATATGAAATTGATTACACAAAAAGATATTTAGTTATACAAGCCATGAGATTCAGCGATAGAATAACTTATAAAATTGAAATAGATGATAACATTTTAGAATGCAGAATTCCAGCTATGACCATACAGCCTATAGTAGAAAATTGTCTGGCACATGGTCTTTCGGAAAAATCGGAAGGAGGTAAAATTTCAATAAAAGGCAGTTTAACTTCAGAAAAGGATATTTTAATTGAGATATCCGATAATGGCAAAGGTATTGATGAAAATGTTCTCGCTCTTTTAAACAATAATGACAGCATGCCGGAACAATTTGGAATAGGTGTAAAAAATACCAGCAATAGACTTCAGCATTATTTTGGCAGCAAATATGGATTAAAAATAAAAAGCAAACTCAATGCAGGTACAAAAGTAGAAATTCGTATTCCCAAAATTATGACAATTTAAAAGGGGGTTAATTATGTACAAACTCTTGATTGCAGAAGATGAACCTTTGGAAAGGAAAGCTTTAAGAATAATACTTCAGAAATATTTTTATAATATTGACATAACAAAAGATTGTAAAAATGGTTACGAAGCTGTACTGAATTCCAAAATCTACAAACCTGATATAATACTTATGGATATAAGAATGCCAAAAAAAAGCGGTCTTGATGCCCAGAGAGAAATAATAGATTTTCTTCCAAATGTAAAAACCATTATATTAACGGCCTATGAAAAATTTGACTATGCAAAGGAAGCTATAGAATATGGTGTGTCAAATTATATATTAAAACCTGTAAAACCAAATGATTTAAAACTTGCTGTAACTAAAGTTATAAATTCCATAGAAAAGCTTGATTCTTCCAACGCAAATAATAATAAATCTAAAGTTTCTTATGAAAATACTGAAGCTTCTTGTGAAAATACTATAAAGACAATTTTAAAATATATAGATAATAATTTTAATAACCAGATAAACCTCACTTCAGCAGCTAATTTTGTCCATTTAAATCCTCAATATTTAAGCAGATTTTTCAAACAGAAAACAGGTGTTACATTTATTCAATATATTACTAAATTAAGACTTGAAAAAGCAAAAAAGCTTCTAATCAATACTGATAAATCCATAACCCAGATAGCTTTGGAAGTAGGTTATTTAGATGCTGCTTATTTTAGCAAAGTATTTTTAAGAAATGAAAATTTATCCCCACATAAATTTAAAGTAACTAATAGTAATAAAATATAAAAACATACCGGGCATATAATTATATCATCATTTTATGTAACCGGTATGTTTTAAAATATCTAGCTCACTCCACCAATTTTACATATCAATCCGAAACTTTCCACTATATCCTTAAGCTTTTTCATATGTTCATTGGAAGGGGGATCTATTGGCGGCATTCTGTATTTATACCCTAAATAACCATATTTGTTCTCACCCAGCCTATGATAAGGCAGAAGATGTATTTCTCTCACATTTTTAAGTGCTACTACAAATTGTGATAATTTTAAAATGTTATCCTGATCATCATTGAATCCAGGGATTACAGGAACCCGTATAATGAGCTGTGTTCCTGAGCTGGCAATAAATTTGGCATTTTCAAGTATAATTTCATTGCCCTGCCCTATATATTCCCTATGCTTTTCTGAGTTCATATGTTTTATATCCATCATCACAAGATCCAAAAGGGGCAGCACCCTTTTTAAAACATCTTTGCTTACAAATGCGGCAGTTTCAACTGCAGTATTCCATCTATTTGCCCTGCATCCTTTCAAAAGCTCTTCAATAAAATCCACCTGAGTCAATGCTTCACCCCCGGAAAGAGTTATTCCCCCTCCTGAACGCCTATAGTACATATTGTCTTTTTTCAATTCACTTATAACTTCTCCAACTGTTCTTTCCGTTCCTGACATTTCAAGTGCATTGGCATAACAATTTTCAACACATTTCCCGCACTTAATACATTTTGACTGATCTATTCTATAGGGGAGTTCAAAATTCACAGCATTTACAGGGCAGACTTTCTTACACTTTCCACACCCTATGCAATTCTTAGACACGAACATTACCTGAGGCTCCCTGCATTGGGATTCTGGATTGCTGCACCACCTGCATGAAAGAGGACATCCTTTTAAAAACACTATGGTTCTAATCCCTGGTCCATCATGCACCGAAAATTTTTGAATATCAAATACAATTCCTTTTGCCTTTAAATCCACCATATCATTTACCATATTTTCACCTCTAATTACATAAGCTTCTTTAAAACAAGAAGGAAGTAGTTTTAAAAAACCGCTCCCCTCTATTATATTAATTGCTGCTATAAAGTCTGTTCAGTTCTCTTTATAATATCATCCTGAATTGACTTATCCAGGGATGTGAAATGAGCACTGTATCCTGCTACACGTACTACCAGACTCTTATATTTGTCAGGGTTCTTTTGAGCATCTAAAAGAGTCTCCCTGCTGACTACATTAAATTGTACGTGCATACCTTTTTGATCAAAGAAGGTACGAACAAGAGCAGATAAATTTTCAAGTCCAGACAATCCTGCCAGAGCAGAAGGATGAAATTTTTGATTAAGCAGTGTGCCATTTGAAGCTTTGCAGTGATCTATTTTTGCCACGGAATTAATTGCCGCAGTTGGACCGCTTACATCTCTTCCTGAAGCTGGTGAAACTCCATCTGCCAGTGCTTCCCCTGCTTTTCTTCCATCTGGAGTTGCTCCTGTCTGTTGTCCCATGGACACATTGGCAGATACAGGATAAAGTCCAGGTTGAAATTGTCCTCCTCTTGGATTTCTGTATTTCTCTACTTCATTACAATATATAGCGGCTGCTTCACTTGCCAATTCATCTACTTCATCTATGTCATTACCATACTTAGGAGCTTTGTTCAGCAGCATTTGTCGTATATTTTCCCCCTGAACATCACCAGTTGAGCCGTTATTTGAGGAAACCTTATTTTTTTCACTTATTAAATTTTGTATTATGGATATTATGGTTTCACTGCTCAAATTTTCCACACCATCTATGTTCTTTATACTATTTGCTATTTCAACAGCTTCATTTTCGGTAGAAGCTGACTGTCCAAAATTAGTATCCAATACTTCTTTTAAAGCCTTAGCTGATATTTTCTTCTCCTCAAATACAAGTTTTCTAATAACTTCCAATGAATCTGCAACATTTGCAATTCCAACTCCCTGAGGGCCTGTAAAATTATAATGGGCTCCACCTTGTTCAAGAGCTTTTCCCTTAGCTATGCAATCATCTGTCATGGAAGATAAAAATGGAAGCGGACCTCTCTCTCCATGAGCAATATCCACGCTATTATCTGCATTTGATAAAAGCTTTACAAAATAGTTCATCTGCTTTTTAAATGCATCCAGGAATTTGTCAAAGGATGTAAAAGAAGTAAAGTCTCCTGTACTGAGTCCAATTTTCTTTCCATTGTTATATCCATTATTGATTGTTATTTCAAGTACTTTTGCCATATTAAAGAAAGCTGCATCGTGCCATCCTTGAGTTTTACCGCCTTTTTGTGGTTCTACACAGCCTATGATTCCATAATCCCTGGCATCTTCAAGAGTTACACCCCTATTGGTTAATGATGGTATAATAACTTCATCACTATAATAAGCAGGCATACCCAGACCCAAGCGGGTAACCTCCCCTGCTTTTAACATTAAATCTTCCGGTGTCCTGTTCCAAACTCGTATGGATATGGATGGCTGGGGCAGCTGTGTATGTGCAGTAGCTTCAAGACACATATACGACAGCTCATTGGTGGCATCTCTGCCATCTATGGTTTGTCCACCTACTATTAAATTCTGGAACATAGGATATCCTCCAAAAGATTTTGTAGATGCTTCATCACGAATTTTATTCACATCATTAAATTTAACCCACAGGCAGTCCAAAAGTTCCTGGGCCCTCTCTTTAGTTATTTTTCCAGTTGGGATATCCTTTTCATAATAGGGATAAATATATTGGTCAAAACGCATTGGTGAAATAGAATGTCCATTTGATTCTATTTGTATAACAGATTGTATAAACCAAAAGGACTGAAGTGCTTCATAGAAATTTGCAGCTGGATTCTCCGGTACCACTTTACAATTTTCTGCAATCTGTAATAATTCTTCTCTTCTCTTAATATCTGATGTTTCACCTGCCATCTTTCCAGCAAGCTCTGCAAAACGTCCTGCAAAATTAATAACTGCCTTTGATGTTATAATTACAGCATCTAAAAAATTTCTCTTTTTTATATATTCAGGATCAGTTTTGTCACTGTTAGCTTTTTCTGCTTCTGCATCAGCAATTATTCCCTTGAAACCTTTTGAAAGTACTTTACCATAATCTACACAAATATGTCCAACTCCATTGAAATAATAATTTCCAACAGTGAATACTCCTTCATCCATGGCTTCTATAGTTTCATCAAACATAAGTTTTGTAGCAAATTCGTTTACAGTTTTGCCGTCCCAATATTTAAATACTTCCTTAAGCTGAGATTTTACATCATCAGCTATTAGAAATACGTCTCCCTTTCTTTTAGCTAATGTGTCAAATTCATCTAAAAGCCACTTATTTGAATATTCAGGGAAAATTTGAGCCGCTCTGGGTTTCTTAGTTAAATTTCCTACAATAAGTTCTCCATCACGTATCACTATTGTCATTTTATTTAATATTTTTTCCAATGCCTTTGCTCTTCGAATTATAATTGGATAATCCTCTGTTTCTTTGAAAGACTGTGTAATCAAAATAGCCCTTTCAGACTCAATTTCTGGGGTCACCGAATACAAAACATCTTTTAATTTTTCTATTCTTTCGCTCTTGGTCATACTATACAAATTATTTAAAACCTCCGTCACAAAAAAACCTCCTTTTATTTTCTAAATCAACTTTTAATTTTGCTATGCTTAAATTTTATTACTAAAAGATAGAAGGTTTTTTAAAATTTTCGACTAAGTTTTGTATTTTATAGATTAGAATATGATGTACTATTTTGACATAGTACAAAACTATCCACATGATAATTTTATTATTGAATAAATATAAAATAGAGCAGTTAATTTTATATTTATTAACTGCTCTATTTTATCAATGACTCAAATATACTATTTAGCCAAATTCAATATTTTTACAATATCTTCTCTACCTATTTTTACAAACTGGCCTACAGTGTTAGTATTGTTATCCGTGCACTTATCTGCCATTTCTTCTATTTTATCTTCAGGTATATTTCCCTCTTTTAAACTTGTAGGAAGACCCATGCTCTTAAAAAATGCAGTCAATCTCTTTATGCCTTCAAGAGCAATGTCTTCAGGTGAATTATATGAAAGATCCACATCCCAGACTCTCACTGCAAATTGTACAAATCTATTTACATCATGTTTATACACATATTTCATCCATGCAGGAAAAACAATGGCAAGTCCTGCTCCATGGGCAATGTCAGTCTCTCCGCTTAATTCATGTTCAATTTTATGAGATGCCCAGTCTCCAATTCTTCCTGTACTCAATGAATCATTGTGAGCTATGGTTCCGGTCCACATGATTTCTGCCCTGGCATCATAATTTTCTGGTTCTTTCAAAACTATGGGTGCATTATTTATGACAGTCCTTAGGGCAGCTTCACAAAGTCTGTCTGTAAGATCTACATGTTTTACATTTGTAAAATACCTCTCCATTATGTGTGCCATAATATCAGCAGCACCGCAGGCAGTCTGATAAACTGGAAGTGTAAAGGTAAGTTCCGGATTCATGATTGAAAAGGCAGGTCTTATAAGTACTGTATTCAAGCCCTTTTTGTACCAGCCATCTTCATTCATTATAACAGAACTATTGCTGGATTCAGTTCCTGTAGCAGGAAGCGTTATTACCACTCCCACGGGGAGTGATTCCTTTACCTCGGCTTTTCCAGAATAAAAATCCCATACATCTCCATCATAAGGTACTCCTACTCCAATTGCCTTGGCAGTATCCGCAGCACTTCCACCACCTACAGAGAGTACAAATTTTATGTTGTTTTCCCTGCAGATTTTTATGCCCTCTTTAACTGGTCCCAGTCTGGGATTGGGTTTTATACCTGAAAGTTCTATAAATTCAATTCCATTTTCTTTTAAAGATTTAACCACTCTGTCATAAAGGCCGGATTTTTTTATACTTCCTCCACCGTAGCAGAAAAGAATCTTCTTGGACTTTGAATATTCTTTTACTTTACTGCCTACAAATTTCTCAGTGTCTCTTCCAAAAATAATTTCCGTAGCATTTTTAAAATCAAAATTTTCCATATAAATCACTCCTTATTTATAAGCTTTTTCAAATATACTTTACAAATAAATCACCTATATTTTAGCATTTATTATGCAATAATTACAAACTATAAATTTTAAAAGCATGCTGTTATTTCAATTTCAACTTGGACAGTGCCTCTGCCAGAGCTGAATTTATAGGCTCCTTGTTTTCTTCTTTTATCTTTCTCATGTATTTTGAAACATCTTTCTTATTTAACTTATTGCCGGCTTCTTCAAATCTCTTATTAAACAGGGATACTTTTTCTCTAAAACTGCAGTTGCTGCATACATAGATCTGGCCTTGGCCCTCTCCCCTGATTTCCAGCCTTTTATGACATTCCGGACATCTTGCATTGGTAAATCTGCTTACATTTTCTCTATAGCCGCATTTTCTGTCCTGACAAACATTCATTATTCCACGTTTTCCCTTTACCTGAAGCATATATTTACCGCAGCGGGGACACTTCTTTCCTGTAATATTATCATGTACAAATTTATCCTTGCTTTCTTTCACATCTTCAACTAATTTTACTGCATACCCTCTCATCTTCTTGGAAAACACTCCTGGATTTTCATTTCCACGGCTTATATTTTCAAGTTCTTTCTCCCACTTAGCTGTCAGAAGAGGTGATTTAAGACCGGCAGGTACTAAATCTATGAGTTGTTTTCCCTTGGAGGTTGGAATAATTTCCTTACCTTTTCTCTCTACATAAAACATATTAAAAATCTTTTCTATTATATCGGCCCTGGTGGCAACTGTTCCAATACCCCCAGTTTCCCCAAGGGTTTTAGCACTTTCGCTGTCCAATTTTACATACTTTTGAGGATTTTCCATGGCAGATAAAAGAGTAGCTTCATTAAATCTGGCAGGTGGTTTGCTCTGTAATTTATTTAATTCTATAGACCTTATATTTATATTGTCGCCTTTTTTCACTTTTGGAAGTACCTGATTGTCCTCTTCATTTTCATTCTGCAAACTGCTTTCTCTTTCATAGACTCTTTTCCATCCCTTGGATTTTACCACATTACCTCTGGCTGTAAATATTTCTCCATTAATATCTGCTTTCACAGAAGTTTGAATATATTCATAAGGGGGCAGCATAACGGATAAAAACCTTTTTACCACCAAATCATATATATTCATCTCTTCAGTACTCAATCTAGACAATTGTACTCTTTCCTCAGTGGGAATTATGGCATGATGATCGCCAATTTTACTGTTATCTACAAAACCCTTGTGGGCATTTATTTTTTTTCTCAATATTTCTTCTGTAAATTTTTTGTAATTCCCCAGTGAAACAGCTCTTAATCTTTCAGGTATGGTATCCACCACATCTGTAGAAATATATCTGGAATCAGTTCTTGGATAAGTTAATATTTTGTAGTTTTCATAAAGTCTCTGCATTATGGACAATGTCTCCTTGGCAGAATAGTTGAATATCTTGTTGGCATCCCTCTGAAGTTCAGTCAAATCGTACAGGGCAGGTGAGAATTTTCTTTTGTCATTTTCCACCACATCAACTACAGTACAAATTTTACCCTTAATTTTTTTTACAATACTCTCTGCACTGTTTTTATCAAAAATGTCTCCTCTGCCGCTCTTTTTATTCTGCCACTTCAATTTAAATTTGTCAGATCTAGCAGTGATCTCGTAATAATCCCGGGGCTTGAAATCGTGTATTTCCTTTTCTCTATGAACTATCATAGCAAGAGCTGCAGACTGCACCCTTCCTGCAGTAAGCTGTGCATTATATTTGCAGGTAAGGGCACGGGTCACATTAAGTCCTACAACCCAATCCGCCTCCGCCCTGCACTGAGCAGCCCTGTATAAGTTGTCATACTGTGCAGAAGGTTTCAAGCTTTTAAAGCCATCTTTTATGGATTTGTCCGTTTGAGAAGATATCCATAATCTTTTAAGAGGTTTTTTTATCCTGGCCTTTTCTATTATCCACCTGGCCACCAGTTCTCCTTCTCTTCCCGAATCTGTGGCAATTATTATTTCTCCTATATCTTTCCTGTTCATCTGAGCTTTTACCACATTAAACTGCCTGCTGCTCTGTTTTATAACCACCAGTTTCAATCTTTCCGGAAGCATAGGCAAATCTTCAAGCTTCCAGTTTTTATATTTTTCATCATAGGCCTCTGGATCCGCTAATGTAACCAAATGTCCCAGTGCCCAGGTTACAACATATTTATCTCCCTCCAAATAACCTGTATTTTTTCTATTACATCGAAGTACTTTAGCCAAATCTCTTCCTACAGAAGGTTTTTCAGCCAATACCAATATTTTGCTCATACTTATTTCCTTTCATTATAAAATTAAATATAAAATAAGGATAGTTTAAAATTTACTATCCCACAAAAAACTTCTATTTTTATTATAATATTTATCATAGATATTTACAAGTTAAGCAGCCTGAGTAAAACTCAAGCTGCCGGTAAATTTTAACTAGCTGTAATTTCTTTATCATATTTAGATCTGTCGTGAACATTCCAGGTAAATAATAAAAATACTATAGAAAGGACACAGGAAACCATAAGGAAAATGAATCCACCACTCCAGCTAAATTTATCCACAATACCTCCCATGGCTGCCTCTGCTAATACTTCTCCACCCATATATCCAAATAATCCTGTAAAACCTGCAGCTGTTCCAGCTGCTTTTTTAGGGACTAAATCAAGTGCACTTACTCCTATTAACATGACAGGTCCGTATATAAGTGCTCCAATAGATGCCAGAGCACAGTTAATAGCCATGACATTACTGCTCTTCCAGTACACAAATACTCCAATTGTTACTCCTACCATACAAATTATACCTATTGGCGCACGTCGTCCATGAAACACTTTGTCACTTATCCAGCCTACTATTATCGTCCCTGGTATAGCAGCATATTCAAAAAGCGCAAAAGCAATTGAAGAACTTCTGGTATCAAAATTTCTTACCTCTTTTAAGTACGTGGGAACCCAGTTTATAATTCCATATCTTACTAAGTACACAAATATATTTGCTATTGCAATAGACCACAGGAACTTATTGTTCAATACATATTTGAATAATATTTCCTTACCTGACATTTCCCTCTCTCTATCATCCACTTTTACATCAGGATAATCATTTTTATATTCTTCTATTGGTGGAAGTCCTACCGATTGGGGCATATCCCTTGCAAATATTATAAATACTATTCCTCCAACTATTGCAATAAGTGCAGGCAGATAAAATACTCCTTTCCAGCTTCCAAACATGGAAACACCAATCATGGCTATAATAGCTATTGTTCCACCACCTACATTATGTGCAGTATTCCAGATTGACATTTTTACTCCACGTTCCCTGTCCGAAAACCAATGGGTCATAGTTCTTCCACAGGGCGGCCATCCCATACCCTGAAACCATCCATTTAAGAGCATCAATATAAACATCACCGTAATACTGGATGTAATTGGGAAAAATAAATTTACAACACCTGACAGTATAAGCCCTGTCGCCAGAAAATATCTAGGATTAGCCCTGTCCGAAAAATTTCCCATTACAAATTTGCTTATTCCATAAGCAAGCCCAAGAGCTGAAGCTACAAAACCCAATTCGGTTTTAGTAAATCCCTGCTGTATTAAATAAGTTTTTGCCAGAGCAAAATTACTTCTTACAAAATAGTAAATCATATATCCTAAATATATACTTATAAAAACTTGTATACGGTATCTTTTATATTGGCTGTCTATTTTATCTTCAGACAGCCTGTCTATATGAGGCGCAGGCCTAAATACATTAAACATTCTAAATATTCCCCCTAAATAATATTTTTACACAAATTAAATTTCCTCCAAATATTCATTTTCCATGTATTTATTTCTGTTATGAACATTCCAGGTAAAGGAAAGAAAAAGTATTCCCAATATGCAGGAACTTACAATTATCATAAAAAATGCCGTCCATCCATAATATTGAATGCTTTTGCCAACTACAGCTCCTCCAAAGGTAGTTCCAAATAAATATCCGAATAGTCCTGTAAATCCTGCAGCCGTGCCTGCAGCTTTCTTAGGCACAATATCTATGGCTGCCACACCTATAAGGGTCACGGGAATATAAATTAAAAGTCCTGTAATAAACAAAGCCATTATATCAACTATATAATTTCCCGCGGGATTCATCCAATAAACCATTACAGCCAGGGTTACTAGAAGCATGGACATTGTAGAGACAGGTCCACGCCTCCCTTTAAAGGTTATATCACTTAATTTTCCCGCAAAAATAACCCCGGGTATCCCGGCATATTCATAAAAAAAGTAAAACCAGTTTGTAAGATCCTGTGAAAATCCCTTAACCGTTGTAAGATATACTGCACACCAATCAAGTATGCTATACCTGACTATGTACACGAATATATTGGCAAAAGCAAGACACCATAAATACTTATTGTTCAATACATATTTAAAAAGTATTTCCTTTACAGAAAGCTCATTTTCTCCGTTCTCCACCTTGGCAAAAGAATAATAATCATTTTTATATTCCTCTATTGGCGGCAGTCCGCATGAAACAGGATCATTTTTCATAAATACAAAACATACTATCCCTATTAAAATAGCAATTGCTGCTGGAAAATAAAATATGCCTTTCCAATTTCCAAATAAAATCATTCCGAATAAAGCCACCGGAGCTATAATACCGCTTGCCAGATTATGAGAAATATTCCACGTGCACATTTTTGTTCCTCTTTCTCCGTCAGAAAACCAATGGGCAATAGTTTTTCCACAAGCTGGCCATCCCATACCTTGAAACCATCCATTTAAAACTATAAAAAGTAATATAAATTTAAAACTGCTGGTACAGGGAATTAATATATTTACAATTGACGAAAGTATTATTCCCAGGGATAAAAATACTTTTGGATTATTCTTGTCCGATACAATTCCCATTAAAAATTTACTTATTCCATAGCTGGCTGACATGGCAGACATGGCAATGCCCATTTGTGCTGTACTGAACCCTTCTTTCAATAGATACGGTACTGCCAGCACAAAATTTTTTCTCACAAAATAGTAACCGGCATAACCTATAAATATACTGAGCATAAGTTGTTTTCTCAATCTTTCATATTTATAAGTTATATTTTTCTTATTCCCGATAGAAGATCTAAAAATGAATGTTTTAAGCATGCCTATCATCAAATTATCTCCAATTAAATTATATAATATTGTATACAATAAAATTTAATTGTGTTAACATTGTTAACATTGTTAACACAATTAACATTATAAATGGTATTTTTTGTTTAGTCAATATTTTTAAGTGTTAAAAGGCAGTTTTATTATAAATTCACTGCCCTTATTCAAATGGCTATTTAAATATATGCTGCCATTAAATTCCTGAACTATATGTTTTACTATTGCAAGCCCCAATCCGGTACCTCCTTCTGTACGGCTTCTGGACTTTTCCACCCTGTAAAATCTTTCAAATATTCTTGGTATGTCCTCTTCAGGAATTCCTATTCCATTATCTTTTATACTTATATACACAAATTTTTCTTTGGATTCAGCCCTTATTTCTATATTTCCTCCCTGCTGGGTATACTTCAGGGCGTTGTCCAAAATATTTATTATCATCTGCCTAAACCAGTCTCTATTACATAAATTAAATGAAAAGTTCCTAACAGTTAAAATATCTATGTCAATATTTTTGCTCCTTGCCCTGGATGTAAACATATATACTATTTCATCCAATTCCCTGTAAATATTTATTTTATCAATATTGTTATTATATTTTTTGCTTTCAAGCTTTGATAGAAGAAGTATATCATCTATCAATCTTTTTAATCTTTCCAGCTCACCATTTACTATATTCAAAAATCTATTTTCCTTTTGAACCGGGTATTCATTATGGTCATTCACATTATGGTCATTCACATTTTTCCTTAAAGTTTGAATAAATCCCATTACAGTGGTCAATGGGGTTTTCAACTCATGGGAAGCGTTTATAAAAAATTCACTGCGAAGAACTTCTAATCGTTTTATCTCCGTAATGTCTTCAAATACTATAATTATATTTTTACATTTATTTTTAAACTTAGTTTCATATTTTATTAAATTAGTAGACACTCTAAGTATTTTGCCTCCGGCTAATGTTATTTCTCTCTGACTACAGGTATTTGTACTAAAGGTATTATTTATTATTTGAAACAATTCCCTTGACTGGGAAATGTATTTCAGATTACAATTCTTTCCATGAATTTCTTTCACGTCAAATATTTTTTTTACAGCTGAATTTAAGAGTATTATATCCAAATTCTCATTTACAACTATTATACCGTGAATTATGCTGTTCAATATGGAATTTAATTGTATATTCTTATGATTCAGTTGAATCATGGCTTTATTTACACTTAAAGACATGTGATTAAAGCTTTCAGCAAGTTCTTGAAGTTCGTCATTGGTGTTTATCCTTACCTTACATTTGAAATTTCCTGAAGATATTTTTTTTGTGGCTATATTAAGTATACTTATGGGTTCCATCAGATTATTCAAGAAAAAAAATCCAATTACAATTGCAATTATAGTTCCCATTAAAATTGCAATCAAAATACAGCTTAAAAATGCCCTGTTCAGATTGTCAAATTCTTTTAGGGGCACTGAAAGTCTTATAATTATATTTTTATCATATATTTTTATAGGTTTGACAGCCAGATAAAAATTTTTCTGTTTTGTAATTTCATCAATTCTTTCATTTACAGCAATATTGTCATTAAAACAATTCTGTATTTCCAACTTATCCATTTGATTTTTTGCAATTACATTATTATTTCGAGAGTCAGCAATTATATTTCCTTTATCGTCCAGAAATGTAACCTCATTACCTATTTGAGATGAAAATTTCTTTGCTATAAGGAAATAATTTATGCTTTGATTATTTTCTGTATAACTCAGTAAAGCATTTGTAATCAGTTTTTCATTTCCAATAAGTCTTTCTCTAAGGTTTTTCATATAATAAGTTCTTACAAAACTTAGAGACAAGGTACCGGTTATTATTGATCCAACTAAAAGAAGTATTATATATGTGCTAAACAATTTTCTCTTCATCAATTCACCTACTTAATCATATAGCCTAAACCTCTGACAGTTTCTATATATTCAGGAAATTTATCATTGTCTTCTAATTTTTTCCTCAATTTTCTAATATGTACATCCAAAGTTCTGGAATCACTAGAATTAACAGGCCCCCATACCTCTTTAATCAGTACGTCTCTTAAAACTAAATTCCCCTTATTTTTAGCTAAAACCTGCAATAATTTAAATTCCCTTAAAGTAAGTTCTACAATTTTACCATTTTTTATAACTTCATATTTATCATTATTTATAATTATATTGCCAATTTTTATAATATTACTGCCCTTTTCCCCAGTAGAATCATTGGGAGAATTGTACTCCGGTATTCTCCTAAGTACTGCATCTATCCTGGCCAAAAGTTCATTTACACTAAAAGGTTTTGTTATATAATCATCACTTCCCAGTTTTAATCCTATAATCTTATCATTTTCTTCCTTTCTTACGGTAAGCATTATTATGGGAATCTTACTTGTTGATGGATTTTTTCGTATACGCCTGCATACTTCAAATCCATCAATTCCAGGAAGCATTATATCTAAAATTATTATATTAGGAAGTTCTTCCTCTGCAATTTTTACCGCATCCAATCCATTGTAACAGCAAAAAACTTGAAATTTTTCTTCTAAATTAACTTTTATAAGTTCTGTAATATGGACTTCATCATCAACTATCAATGCTTTCTTCATGTTTATCTCCTTTTAAACATATCTGATTTTTACATTTCATTTAAATCATATAATAAAATTAAAAACCCTATATACCTCAAGTAAATAAGGGCCATAGGGTTTATAAAGCGCCAATTATTTCGACATTTACATAAGACTAATCTTCTTATTATCATTTTAAATTTTGTAAATTATTTTGTCAAATAGTTCAACACCGCCAATGCTTGCTAAATCCTTGACTTTTGAGTTCATAAATACACTTCTTCTATTTTTATCTTTTTTCAATTACCATAAGCATAGGTGGACAATTAATTTGATTAATGAAAAATGCCCTTTCAACGGCAGTGAGTGTTGTCACTTCCTTAATGATAATATCATGTGTCCCTTTGGGTAAATATCCTAGATTAAAATACAATTACTCCTTCTTATAATAAGAAAAATAATCTTTTAGGATTTTGATGTAATCCAGGGTATATTGTGTTAAATAAGCACCTTTTCTATAAGCCACAACCAAAGGGTTTATGATTCTAGGTTTTCCAATAGAAAAACACACAGGTTCATGTTCAAACTTAATGTGTTTAAGATAACTCTCAGAAATAAAACATGCCCCCAACCCTTCAGAAGCCATTTGAGCTTGCAATTCAACATTTCTTGTTCGAAAGACTACCTTTGGATTTATTCCCGCTTCATCAAATAATTGTGCGGAAATTTTTCCTGTATGCAAATTTGAATTAAGAAGGATAAAATTATCATCTTTAAATAATTTAAGATCAATCCAAAGATAGCCACATCCTTGTACAACTTTACCGCTTTTAGCAAGCGGATGATTTGAATTGATCAGTAAAAGAGTTTCATCATTTCTCAAAGTTTCATATTCCAGCTTTAAATGTTGCGTTGTCTTGTTAAAAATGGCAATATCTATTTTATCATCACTTAATAGTTTCCCTTCAACATCATAAACTTCTTCTAAAAGATTTACATGAATATGAGGATGCTTTTTTTTGAATATAGGTAGGGTGTCCGGTATAATACAATAACTTCTAAATAAGGGAAAAGCTATAGTCAGCTGCCCATTATCCAATAACACCAATTTATGTAATTCATCATCCCAATTTTGTTTAATGTTCATAATTCTATTTGCATATTCCAAATAACGTTCACCTACATAAGTGGGTGTAAATTGATTATCTATGTGATGGAATAATTTTGTTCCTATTTTAGATTCTACCCTTTGCAGGAATTTACTCAGTGTAGGCTGTGAAATATAGAGTTCCTTTGAGGCCTTTGTGATACTTTGGTGCTTTGCAATACACAATATATAATTTAACTCTTTAAAGTCCATTGTTCTTCCTCCCTTAAATAGCCTTTTATATAATAATACCAGAAAGAGTATGCTTCCATAATAAATTCATAGTTAAAATGCATGACATATATGAATTATATATATTTGACATATAACTATTTACTACATAAACTTTATTGTAATAAAACATTCGGATGTTTATATAAAAAATTTAATTTAGTAAAAATTCAAGAAGAAAGGTAACGAGGACCTATATGAATAGTTGGATAGAAAAACAATTTAAATTATCAGAATACGGTACTACAATTAAAACAGAACTGATTGCAGGTATTACAACATTTTTTACAATGGCATATGTTTTAGCTGTTGTACCAAATACAATGGGAACAGCTGGGTTTGACAAAAGCTCAATATTAACAGCTGAGATCCTGTTAATTATACTTACAACAGCTGCTATGGCACTATACACAAATAGACCCTTTGCGCTTGCTCCCGGCCTTGGCGGTGTTGCCATTGTGGCTGCTATGGTTGCCAATGAGGGTATTTCACCCGATATAGCAGCTGGTATTATTTTTATAAGTGGTCTTTTATTTGTAATTATTTCTTTTGCCGGGATTAGGGAGAGTGTGGTTCGCATTATTCCTGTGAGCTTAAAATATGCAATTACTGCAAGCATCGGACTATTTATTGCATTAGTGGGTGCAAAAAGTTGTGGATTGATAGTTGTAAATGCAGTTAAAAAAAGTTTAACTTTTGGAGATTTATCATCCCCAAAGGTCATCTTGGCTGTTATTGGATTTACACTTATGCTTATTTTGAAGACAAGAAATATCACAGCTGGAATGATTCTTGTTATCATAATCACAACTTTGATAGGCATTCCCATGGGTATTACTAAAATCCCATCCTCACTTGTTTTACTTCCAGGAGGACTTGAACAGCATTTTTTAAAAATCAACATTTTAGGTGCTCTAAAATTAAAATATCTTCCTTTCGTTTTTGCCCTGTTTATTCCAGATTTCTTTTCCACCTTGGGAACAGTTTTAGGGGTCGGTGCACAAGCTGGATACTTGGATAAAGATGGTAACCTTCCTGGTATAGACAAATGTTTTTATGTGGATTCTATTTCCGCCTGTATCGGCGCATTATTCAATATGCCGACTATGGTAACTTATTTTGAATCATCTGCCGGTGTTGAGGCTGGAGGGAAAACAGGCCTCACAGTAATTTTTACAAGTCTTCTTTTTACAGCAATGCTCTTTTTTACACCGCTTGCACTAATGATTCCCTCATCGGCCACAGCTCCTATACTGATTTTTATGGGTGTAAATATGCTTAGTAAACTGAGATATATCAATTATAATGACATGACAGAATATCTACCTGCACTCCTTTGTGTAACATTTACCATATTTGCAAACAATATAGCAAACGGTATTTGTGTAGCACTTCCCGCATATTTAATTTTAAAAATTTCTTCCGGGAAAATCAAAGAGGTCAGCAAGCCCCTGTATGTTATAGCGATTATCTGTTTATTGTATTTTTACTCCATCGTAAAATTATAAATATTACTTCATACACCCTATCAAACCAGTGACTATTTTAGGGCTAAATATACAGGAATAAAAATTGGAAGGAGAAAATATGGAAAAAGTTGATCTTACCATTAAAAACATTGACGTTTTCAACAGCTATCTAAAGAAATTTATAAATGCAGATGTTTACATATTAGAAGATAGAATTTATTATGTGGATACAAAAAAAGATGGGAATTTTACTAGTAAAGAAATAATAGACGGCACAGGAAAGTACATGATTCCCGGGCTGGTGGATATTCATATGCATATTGAAAGCTCCATGATGACACCTGAGCCATTTTGCAGGCGGCTGGCTTCCTGCGGCGTTACCACCATTGTGGCAGAACCTCATGAAATAGCAAATGTCAAGGGGCTTGACGGTATCCGGCATATGATAGAAGCTGGGAAGCACTCTATGATAGACGTATTTTATGGAATACCCAGCAGCGTACCTTCTACCAATAAAAAATTAGAAACCACAGGTGGAAAAATAGACTTTGGAGATATGAAAAAACTACTACAATATGAAAATGTAATTTGTGTGGGAGAAATTATGAATTGCAGACAGATTATAAAGAAAAATAGTTTGGAAATCACAAAGTTTTTAAAATATCTGAGGAAAAACAAACCAAATTATGTCATAGAAGGGCATTGTCCTTCTCTTGTAAATTTAGATTTGGCCAAATATCTGTACTTGGGCATTAACGGGGACCATACGGAACATTCTCTTGAAGAAATCAAGCAGAGATTTGCCAATGGCATGTTTGTAGAAATACAGGAGAAAATGCTGAGACAGGAGATCTTAAATTATATTATTGAAAATAATCTGTACGAACATTGCGGATTTGTTACGGATGATACCATGGCGGATAAGCTGTATAAATACGGTCATCTGAATCTTATTGTAAAAAAGGCAATGAGTCTTGGTTTTAGTAAAGAAAATGCTATTTATTGCAGCACATATACAAATGCAAGAAGAATGAACCTCACAGATAGAGGAGCAATTGCGCCGGGAAAGCTGGCCGATTTTATATTGCTGAATGATATTGAAAACTTCGATATTGTTTCAGTGTATAAAAATGGAAGGCAACTTTATAGTGCCGGAGACACAGTGGAAGATGAGAATTCAAGCTATATATTTCCAGAGAACTATTATCACAGTATTTGTATAAAATCATTAAGCAAAGAAGATTTTATCATTCCTGTAAAGGAAGATGTAGATTCCGTTATTGTGAAAATTATGCAGGTTGTAAATGGTTCTACACAAACAAAAATAAAAAAAATAGAAATGCCAGTTGTGAACCATGAATTAAAATGGCAGGGAAGTGGCTGCCTATTAACTATGGTATTAGAACGATACGGAAAAAACGGAAATATTGGTTTAGGCTTTGTAACCGGAGATTGCATAAAACATGGAGCCGTTGCAACTACCCACAGCCATGATCATCACAACTTGATGGTCATTGGAGAAAGCATCGAAAACATGATGTTGGCAATTAAACGTATAAAGGAACTTCAGGGCGGTATTGTAACTGTTTATAATGAAAAGATATTGGAGGAATTACAGCTGAATGTCTGTGGAATTATGTCAAGTGGTTCTGTAAAAGAAATCGGGTTATCCGTAAAACGAATTAGAGAAAGCCTTGAACAATTAGGCTATAAGCATTATAATCCCATTTCTTCTCTCTGTACCCTGGCTCTACCTGTAAGCCCGGCTCTGAAATTGACAGACATGGGCCTGGTTGATGTAAAAAAAGGCTGTATTGTCCCTCTTTATGAAATAACTGACACTATGTCAGCAAAAGGTAAAAATTAATAGATATATTGCTTATTTTTATCTTTTTTCAATTATAATAAGCATGGGTGGACAATTAATTTGATTGACAAAAGATGCCTTAACTACATTGTATTCCCTTTGATTCAGGGTTTTCACATAACCCTCCAGGGCATCTTTTTCAATTTTTCCCTGCTCATGTCCATAGTATATCACTAAAATTATCACCCCATTTTGTTGAATCAATTTGAGGCACTTTTCAACGGCCTTCAATGTAGTTGCCGCTTTAGTGGTGACATCATGTCTTCCCTTGGGTAAATATCCCAGATTAAAGATAAACAGTTTTACTTTTTCATCTATATACCTATCCATGTTCTCATGGCCGTCATTTATAAGCTTTACCTGTTTTGATAAATTTCTCTCATCTATATTCTTTCTTGTATTTTCAACTGCTTTTTTTTGTATATCAAAGGCATATACCTTTCCTGATATTCCCACAAGTTCCGCCAAAGCCGCAGTATCATTGCCGTTTCCCATGGTTGCATCCACTGCAATATCTCCCTTGTGTAATTTTTTCATACATATATCTTTGGCAAGATCAACTGCATTTGTAAAATAATCCTTAGACATAATTTTCAACTTCCTTTATCATATATACTGTTTGTTAATAATTATACTCTAAATTTTATTTAAAAAAAATCCAAAATTATACTTGCACGATTACTAAAATTATGGTGTAATTTATCTAAGGTTAAACAGGTTATAACAAAATTTATCAGAAATGAATTATTATATAATTTGTACTAAAATGTTAGTGTGGTGAATTACTTTATGAAGTTAGGTGAAAAAATTAGAAATTTGCGTAAAGAGAAAAAAATCAGTATTGCACAGCTTGCTGAAATGGCAAAATTAAGCACTGGGTTAATTAGTCAGATGGAAAGAGATCTAACGGTACCTTCTGTAGGATCACTTTGGGAGGTGGCAAAAGCATTAAATGTGCATATAAATTACTTTTTCGATGAATATAATGATGATAGTTTTATTATTAAAAGAGACGAGAGAAAAAAAATAATTTTGCCCAATTCAAATATTACTTATGAACTTTTAAGTCCAAATATAAGAAAAAAGCTAGAAGTATTAATGGTAAATATCGAACCAGGGATGTGCAGTTCTTATGAACAAATTTCTCATGAAGGTGAGGAATGCGGCTACATGATTCAAGGCATAATGAAAGTAAAATTGGGCTCCAAGGAATTTGTTATATCTGAAGGTGACAGCATTTACTATGATAGTACAACGCCCCATAGATTTGTTAATATTGGCAATGAAACTGCAATTTCTATTTGGTCAATGACACCTGCAAGTTATTAAAATCAATAAAGTTAAATAGCCTTAGCTTAATATTCCTTTAAGCTGAGGCTATTTAACTTTAATTTAATATTTCCATATTCTTAATTTAATTTTTTGCAGGGGGAAAAATAATCCAAAAAAATGAAATATTTTTTAAAAATAAAAAAGGGTTTTTCAGATTAATGAAGAATATGTTATAAAATAGATACTTATTTCAATATATTGAAATAATAAGCTACGAAAAGAAGGGAGAAAAAACTTTTTAATATCTTAGATAAAATATTATAAGGAGTGAAAAAAATGTCAGGAAAAACCAAAGGAGCTAATAAAAAACTAACTGTAATACCATTAGCATTAATGTGTGTTACATCAGTATTTATGTTTCCGAACATTCCCAGAGCATTCCTGCTCATGGGGTATGCAGCAATCCCCTGGTATATATTAGCTGCAATAACTTTTCTGGTTCCATTTGCATTTATGGTTGCAGAATATGGTGCCGCATTTAAAAAAGAAAAAGGTGGAATTTATTCATGGCTTGAAAAAGTTGTTGGAGCCAAATATGCATTTATTTCCATATTCATGTGGTACGTTGGCTGGCTGGTATGGATAACACTGACTTCCAATTCAATATGGGTTCATTTTTCAACTATGCTTTTGGGTAAAGACACAACTTCAAATTGGTCTTTGTTGGGATTAAACGCAACTCATACTTTGGGACTATTAACTATAGTATTTGTTTTTGCATTGACTTTCACAGCAACTAAAGGGTTAGACAAAATAATAAAAATAACTTCCCTAGGCGGTATTTCAGTAGCGTTTATCAATATAGTTGCTTATATTGGTGCAATAATAGTATTTATATTAAATCATGGACATTTGGCTCAGGCTATTAATGCGCAGGCACTTGTTCATTCACCTAACCCTGGTTATCAGTCAGCTGTATCAATAATATCTTTTATATCTTTTGCAATACTTGCTTATGCTGGTATTGAAGTAGTTGCAGGTGTTACAGACCAAACGGAGAATGCTGAAAAAAACTTTCCGAAAGGTGTTTTGATGGGTGCTGCCTTTATTGCAGTCTGCTATGCACTGGGCATATTTGCAGTGGGCATATTTACCAGCTGGACTGGTATACTAGGTGGAAAAGATGTAAATATGGTGAACGTAACAATTATTATTATGAATAACTTAGGCGTTGAAATCGGTAAAGGATTGTCATTAAGTACGGCTGCTTCAATATCACTTGGTAACTGGTTAGGACGATTTGTTGGATTGTCATTATTTCTAACTTATCTTGGTGCTTTAGTTTCATACTCATATTCACCTATAAAACAGTTGGTGGAGGGTACTCCAAAGGAATTATGGCCTGGAAACCTGTCACAGATTAAAGATGGCCTTCCTAAAAATGCCATGTGGATCCAATGTATTATTATTATCCTTTTCATATTATTTGTAAGTTTAGGAGGACAGGGAGCATCCGCTTTCTTTGACAAACTGGTACTGATGACTAACGTTGCTACTACATTGCCATATATATTCATCGCAGGTGCATTTGCTAAATTTAAGAAGAATGAAGATATTGATAAGCCCTTTGTAGTGTACAAAAATTATAAGAGTTCACTGATATGGACAATAATAGTGACAGCTACAGTTTTAATAGCTAATATAGCAGTAATAATTAAACCTGCATTAACAAAAGGGGACTTTGCATCATCATTATGGATGATAGCCGGGCCTGCAATATTTGCAGTAGTTGCATTATTGATGTACGGAAGATATGAAAATATAATGAAAGGCAAAAAAAATTTACCTATGTAAAAAGATGATACAAAAGCATAATGTAAAATACATTTAACAGGAGGAAGATTTAAGTGAAAACATTTAAAGTATTTGATGCCCATTCCGACATATTAGCTGATGTTACTGATAAAAGAATGAAAGGCAAAAAAAACATATTGCGAAACTATCACATTGATAGATTGCAAAAGGGCAATGTAAATGGCATATTATTGGCAGTTTGGATTGATCCTCCATATGTTAACAATCCCACTAAAAGAATGATGGACATTTTAGCAGCAACATGCGAAGAAATAGAGGATATGAAAGATTGTGCAGCTGTTGCAGAAAATGCTGAGGATATCAGAAATATACAGGCTTCAGATAAACTTGCCATTCTTTTAGGAATGGAAGGACTCAGCGGATTAAAAGGTAATGTTGATGTTTTAAGCATGCTTTACCGTCTAGGAATAAGACATGCTATGCTGACTTGGAATGAAGAAAACGAATTTGCTACAGGTGTTGAAAGCCCTAATAAAGAACGTGGAGTTACTAAAATCGGATTTGAAGCACTTAAGAAGATGGAGGATCTAGGAATGTTAATAGATACATCTCATGCAAATGAAAAAACTTTTTGGGACATATATGAAAAAACAACAAAACCTTTTATTGCTTCCCATTCTAATGTTTATAATATTTGTAATACAGAACGTAATTTAAAGGATGATCAAATTAAAGCAATTGCAGAGCGAAAAGGTGTGATTGGGATGAATTCATGGGCAGGTTTTATTGATAAGGAAAAACCCTGTGTTGAAAAACTAGCGGATCATATAGACTACATTGCGGATTTGGTAGGCATCGATTATATTAACTTTGGATTTGATTTTTGTGATTTTTTGAATTCGGATACAATGTCATTCAGTAAAAACGGCAGCGGTGCAACACCTGGTCTAGAAGATGCATCTAAAATACCTAACTTGATAAACATTTTAATTAAAAGAGGTTATAAATCTGAAGACATAGAAAAGATAACTTATAAAAACATAATGAGGGTATTGGAAGATGTATTAAATTAATTAGTAATTGTATTACGAGAACGTACCTAGATTTTGTACAATATAAGTATAGATAACTATCATATTAGTGGTAGACATCTATACTTACTTTTTTTATGATAGGTTTGTGTAAATCAAATCAAGGTACGTTATTTCTATGTATGTATATTAGGCCCTGCAAACCCCACTCTCTGCCTTATTCCCCATAAATATGTACTTATCTTGTCTTCTGTTCTATTTTTTTAATCCTATTGTTAAGATAATTTTCAGTCATAATTCCCAATTTCCTTTATCCTATATATTATTAATAATTATACTATAAACTTTGTTAAAAAAATCCACAATTACATAGTCCATTCATGCCGCTATATATAAAGATTTAACGTAATATAGATAACACTTTTGAATCTTCAAATACTATTTCTGCACATAAATAAAATTATTAATTTTGTTTAATCCATAAATCATAAATAAACATCCTAAAATAGTAATTGAAATAATCACTATTAAATTTTGAATTTTAGGTAGGTATATAAGTGTAAATCCAATACTGTTAAATAATACATGAGTATACATGCATAAATATATTGATTTGGTTTTTACATAAATATAACCCATAAAGACACCCAAAAGGAAGGCATTAATAAACTGAATGCCATTTAAATGACTTATTCCAAATAATATAGCTGAAATTATTATTGACTTTTTAGCAGAATATGTGTTCAATAATCCACCAAGTACTACTCCCCTAAATACTAATTCTTCCATTGCGGGCCCAATAATACAAACATACATAAGAAATGATATTTGTGTAACTTCACTCATAGCTTTCAGTATAAATTTAGGCATTAATATTTTACTAAAAGGATCCAATATAAAAACTACTAAATCATTAGAAATTATTTTAAATCCCACTACAGCTACAGTTAAATAAAAAATATTTTTCATTGTAATCTTTTTAGCAATCTTTTCACAAATATTTTTTCCATTTACTGGAGTTACATACAATCCATAAAATAAAATTGTAGTAACAACAAATATGAGCAATGCCATAAGGCTATTAGATATAAATGATTTTAATAAAGAATTAATATTGGTTTTTATAAATAAACCTCCTATAAAGACTAATATAATTCCATAAATAAGTGTAGCAACTATACAATCCTGAATGCCCATTTTTTTAAATTCTACTGTTCCATTTTCAATATTTGATATAATTTTAAATGGATTTAATTTATACAATATACCATCCTCCTATGAGTGTCCACCTTTTCGAAAAAAGCTCATATTTCTTCCATTCAGTATCCGTTATATTTTCATCTATCATAAACCATATTCCATTATCCATATTATAACATGAATTAATATTTTATTTCCAAAATATTCCATAATAATATAGATGAGATACTTTTGTCACACCTTCATCACAGTAAAAATTTATATGGCATACTTATCCTTCCCCCCATTCATCAACTAACCAGGGTGAACTTTTATCTTCTCTTATAACAGTACTGTATATGTCAACAACTTTCTGGTTCTTTCCATAGTTAGTTGAATATAGGGAAAATATGTTATAATGAAGTGGCCAATACAAAAGAAAGAGGTTGTTTTATGGATGAATTTATTAAACTTTTAGATAAAAATTTAGATTATGTAGATCACAAGATTTCTGGTGATCTATGCTACATTAAAGTAGTTTCAAATAGAAAAATTGTGAATTGCCCCTTCTGTGGCAAACCATCTTCCCGTGTACATTCTACATATAAAAGAAGCTTTCAAGACCTGCCCATACAGGGTAAAAAGGTGATTATTATACTTTTAAATCGCAGGATGTTTTGCGATAATTCTGAATGTGACCACACAACATTTGGAGAACGCTTTAAATTCCTTCCAAGTAAGGCAAAGAAAACAAATAGATTAGAAGATGAAATCATAAGGCTCTCGCTGAACTGCAGTTCAACATCAGCCTCAAAAATGCTCAGAAATAGTATCGCAGACATTGGCAAGAGTGCCATCTGCTGTCTCTTAAAAAAAAAAGAGACTCCCATAACTAATAAAGATACTGTTACAGATGTTTGCATTGATGATTTTGCTTTAAGAAAAAGAAAATCTTATGGAACTATTATGGTAGATATAAAAACACACCACATACTGGATATGATTGATTCAAGAGAATATGATACCGTTAAAGATTGGCTAAAGTCATATAAAAACCTTCGTATTGTATCTCGTGATGGATCAATTACTTATCATAATGCAATTTCAGACTCTCACCCGGATGCCATACAAATCAGTGACAGGTTTCATCTGCTAAAAAACCTGACTTCATATGCATTAGATTATCTGAAGAAGAAATTCAAGACACATATATCCATATCTCTGCCTAACGACAAGGATTTTACTGAAGAAGAATTGCAGCCACCTTCAAAAGCAAATGAAAATAGAAAATTAACATTAAAAGAAAAGTATGACCAAATAGAACTTTTTCTTTCCATGGGTTATTGTAAAACAAAGATTTGCCAGAACTTAAATATGGATATCCGTGCCTATGATAAGCTGATTTCAATGACACCATATGAAAGAGATTCATTGTTTCAAACCAGGTTGATGAAAGTACATGAAGATAAAGTAAACCTTAAAATGGAACGGGTAAACAAAGTACGAGAGTTAAAAAATGATGGCTGCAGCAATCGTGGAATATCCAGGCGCACAGGTTTAAATACCTCCACGATCAAAAAATATCTTGATGAAAATTTCAATCCTGTTCATGCATCTTATGGGAAGAAAAGAGAAGGTAAATTATCACCATTTATAAAAGATATAAACAATATGCTTGCAGAAGGTCTCATGGGGTCTGTTATAGAGAAAAAAATAAGAGAATCAGGTTATCAGGGATCTTCTTCAACTATGCGTCGTTATATAACAGATTGGAAAAGGCGCCGGAAATTTTACTATGATAAGAGTCAGGGAAAAAGTGTAAAAATGGTAACTGTAGAGCGTAAAGATATTTTTAAGCTTTTATATCATCCAATCGAAAAAGTTAAAGCAGTCAGTCAGGAATTTTTTGAAAGAATCTGCAGTGAAAATCCATGCTTTAGAAAAATTCATAATATTATATGGGGATTCAAAAAAATACTTATAGATAAAGATGCAGGTGGACTTAAGAAATGGATGGACAAGGCACAAGATCTCCAGATACCGGAAATAAACAGTTTTGTTAATGGGTTGAACCGAGATTTTGATGCCGTCAGAAATTCAATTAAATATGAGTATAATAATGGATTAGCAGAGGGAAGTGTAAATAAACTAAAAGTAATAAAGTGAATTATGTATGGCCGATGCAATTTTGAAACCCTGCGAATTAAAACTCTCCAGCTTGAGAAAATGCGAAGTATCAACTAACTATGGAAAGAACCATTTTTATATGTTAGCATAAACAACAAATTATCATCTTTCTGATTCTTGATTATTTTTGAGCAAAAAATAAAATTATATCTTCATAATTAGAAGGGAATATAATTTTAAGCTTTACTATATTATTTGTCTAAAGAAAGAGAATGCACATAATTATTTACACGGCTAAAACATATGACTTCCACAATAGATTATAGTATTTGTACAGATGTTTATTTTGTTGATTTGTAGACAGTTATAATCTCTTTTTTGCCATCATTATCTGTCATGGGGTCAGTCCCCATAGAAGAAATTGGAAATGCACAATTTCTGTTTGCTATTTCCATTTTCTGTATTGGAGGCTGACCCCGTAATGGATTACATTTAGCAAATGAGTTATTTCTTCTTATACATAATTAGATCTACACAATCAATAATAACTTCCGCAGTTCTAAGAAAATCTAATCCTAACAATCCATTTAATCGTTCATTTGGATCAATATTTCCAAAGTCCAGTTTAATATTTTTTAATTTTATGTCTTTACAAAATATTTCATCTATTTTCTTCCTTACAGAATAAGAAGTTGCACCTCCGTAACCTGATGCCTTAACAATACTATCATCTTCTGAAAAACCAACATCTAATTTATCCAAAAATTCTGGACTTATTATTGTATGGAAAGATCCTGTATCAACAATAACATCCTCTACTAAAACTCTGTTACCTTCATGAACTATATTAATAGACGTATATAATAATCCATTTTTTAGGTTTAATTTTTGCATATCATATACTCCTTCTTATGCCGATATGTTGTATTAAATCTATAATAAGTTTTTCATTTTTTGTACTATATACAAGCTGATCTTCCTTGCATTTTCTAAACTCTCTCATTGCTTCCTTACTATCAGATATTGCCTTAATAAAAGCTACTTCATCAACATATTCTTTATCTTTTTCAATATGTGATTCTGTTATTTGAAACTTCACATACTGATGTGGATACATTTTTCTAATTTCCTCCCACTTCATTTATAATTTCCCCTTTTACTAATATTTTACTCCATCATCAAAGAACTCCATACTGCTCTTACTTATTTTAGGCATTCCCATATTTTTATACATCTCACTTAATCAAAGTTCAAAGTACAAATATCAAATATCAAATTTGGTGGATTTTCCAGTATGGAAAATCTTCATTATCTGTTATTTGTTCTTTGTACTTTATTCTTTTATAAAGCTGATATTTCGTTATAAATTCCAGATATCTTTTATATTCCTTGAGTTCCAGCTGCACTGCCCCAGCAAACGCCGGGTGCCATTTATCAATTCACAATGCACAATGAAAACAAATCAACCGCCCTATCATTTATTTTATTATATCATATATTATAATCATAAAATGTCAATCTCATACAAACTCTTGTTCTTTAAGCAAAATTACAAATCAATTTTTTCTGTACAATATTTCTAGGTTTTTGAGCAGTGCAGGATAACTTATCCACCCTATGGGCTTGACCTTGATGACATTACAAATAGATGCTGAAATGTTGTGAACAGGGCGATAAAATCTATATGTTTATATTTTACAATAAACATCCATCCACTTAAGTAAAAGCTTTTGATCAATAATATCAAGAATATGTGAAATAGCTAATCTTACTTAGGTTGCAAATTTCCCTACAATTTTTACCACAGTGCCTGACCTCGCATTGTGTCTGTTTATCAATCTATTTCCATTTTCTGTATTGGGGACTGACCCCATAGCAAAAATTGGAAATGAAATGGACAATTTCTTCTTGCCTAATAAGTTATCCTTATTATTTACACGGCTAAAACATATGACTTCCACAATAGATTATAGTATTTGTACACTGGATTTTTAGTAATTGAATACATTGCATCCACAAGTTCTATATGCGTTTTATGGTACTCTATATTTATATTTGGATATTGATCTTTTTTTGTGAGATAAGTGGCATCATAGGCTGTCATATATCCTAAATCATATTTATATACAATTTTAAGAAGCGTATTATTGCAATTAATAAACATCTTCTGGGCATTTTTACTGTAAACACTGTCCTTTGTTTGAGATAAATCATAAATGCCAAGTATGGTATATATAAAACCATTTAAAGTATAAGATTTGGGATTAGTTATATATTCTTGAAAAAACACATTGCTGCTCCCATCCAGTTCCCTTGTTGTATCCTTTGTACCACCTTCATCAACTGGAATACACATAAATTCATATGCTCTATTTGCAGCCTCTAAATATTTTTTATCATTTGTAACTTGATAGGCACGAACAAAAACACTTATAGCTTGTCCTTGTGCTAAAGATGATACCCAGCCTGGTTCATATGCATAATCATTAATATAATGTTTAAATCTAAAATTAAGTCTCAATGCACCTGAAGAACTCTGTAGTGATAATAGCTTGTCAACTGAATCTATAAACTTCTTTTTGGTACCAGTACCTTTTTTATACTTCCCAAATTGAGTTAAAGAAAATTGTGCAATTGTTACAGGATTATAATGAAAGTATCCATCTCCTCCGCTGTCTGAATCATATTTAACCATAGGTAATCCATTTTCATCAAGATGTACATAATCATTTTCATAATAGCAGGTTTCCTCACTAGCATTAAAATAGTCACCGGTTGTAGTGTAATTAACATTATTCAAAAATACGTAACCTGCCTTTTTATACTCATCTCTCTTTGATTTACTGTATTTTAAATATTGTTTTGTCTGCACTTTCTCCAACATATGCTTATAATTGGACAGCTCTAAATAGGCTTGAGCTGTCAATTTTAAAGGCTTATCTGATAAGGAATTAATTATAACAGCTTGATAACCTTTACTTGCCTGTTCATATTCACCAATGGAATGTTCATATTTAGCATATTTTAATGTACTTTGTGGATTGCTCTTAATAGCATCTATATTTTCCTCTTTTTTAGCTCCCGTATATACAACTTTATTGTATTTTTTATCAAAAATACCTATCCATAAAGCATGTAAACCGCAGATTAATAAAACTATTATACATATTGATCTAGCCATTTTCTTTTTATTGATTTTCAAATTTTTTTTCTGTTTTCTGTAATTTTTGATTTTAATATCTGACATAATAAATCTCCTATTACTTTAGCTTTAAGTTAGAAAGATACCTTATTTCTAAAGCACCTTTCTAGATGACAGCAAATAAAATTCTACTTTAATGCTTTTTCCTTGAGTTTATTAAAATTTTCTTTTGGTGGATATGCTGTATTCAAACTCAATCCTCTATCTATGGATTTTAGAGCCTCACTTTTATTTCCTGCCTTTATCTGTGAGTCGGCCAGATAATACCAATAAAATCCGGCATCCGGCATTGCCTTTACTTTTTGTTCATAATAAGGTACTATGACTTCTTTAAAATATTCTTTATAGTTATCTTCATCTTGTATAAAGGTATTTCCATTCCATTTTAAAATATCTACTATATAAGCATCTCCTGTATCATGCTGCCAGATTGCTATATCCTGCCTGTTCTTTCCCTGCACATTTATTACATCAAGTTTTGAATAATATATATCCTCTTTTGAAATTTTATTTAAAACATTATTATTCCATTCATATATGGAAAGCTGTGCTGCAGTTCCTCCAATTCTTCTGCCTAAAAGTACTTCCTTCTCTCCATTTCCTTTTAAATCTGCAGTTAAGACTACATCCAGACTAAACCCCTCTCCTGGTTCCTCCAAAACCTTAGTCCAATTTTCTCCTATCTTTTTCAGAACCAGCACATTTATCTTTTCATCTTCATTAGATGTTTCTTTTGTTGATTTGTAGGCAGTTATAATCTCATTTTTGCCGTCATTATCCAAATTCTTCAGTAAAATGCTATCCTTTTCTTTTGTTTTATCTAAAGTTACAATTTGTGAATTTTGAGGTAAAAATTTCTTTACAATATTTACATAATCCATACTATTTTCTTCTATTTCAGATGCATTTTTTTCATTGGCGGAGATGACAGTTTTGCCAGGTAAATTAGTCATACCCATGATACATACAGCTGCCAGAATGAAAATCAACACTGCCCCCCATTTCCCGGGCCTCTTTTTAAAATTTTTAATCATAATTATTCTCCTTTTTATATTTGATTTTCCATTAATTATCCCTATAGAACCAGGGATTGTTTTTACATTAGAAACAATTTTTATCAAGTCAATAATTGTTTCCCCATAACACTTGTATTCATTTTTATCTAAATAAGACAATACATGAGCATCACAAGCTATTTCAGAATCTTCTTTCATCCTATGAAGAGCAGATAATATTATAGGATTAAACCAATTAACTATGCCACAGAATAATATTATCCAGCTTATAAAAATATCTTTCTTCCTAAAATGAGAGAGTTCATGTAAAAATATATACCTTTTTTCTTCAGGAGAAATTCTATCCATTAAATCTGGATTAATCAATATTTTAGGTCTTATTATTCCCAAAAGCGATGGGGCATTTATATGGGTATCATAAACAATAGGTATAGACCTGGATATATTCATAATGGATTTACATTCTTCAAATATACGAATAGTATTTGTATCTTTGCAAAAAAATTGTTTATTTACCTTAAAAATAAATATTCCATTTATAGATAATATTATAACTGCAGAAAAAGCAGCCACCATTGCCCAAATTATACTCGCCATATTGAAATAATAATTAAAATTACTAATTTTAATTTTCTGCAAATTATTTTTTTGTTCTAATTTTATCTTTGCAAAATCATCCTGATTTTTTATACCCTTTACTGACTTATTAAATTTAGATTCAGAAAAGTTTTTATTCATCTCTATTTTTTGCGTAACAGGTGCAATCACACTAAATCTACTGAAAGGAGTTTCAAATCCAACTGGAACAATTAATCTTATAATAAGCAAAAACCATATATAATACTGCCAGGCAGCATTAAGTCTAGTTTTAAGCATCCTTTTCACAATAAAAATAAGAACAGCTATTATACTTCCCATAGCAGATGATAAAAGAGTCATTCTAAAAACAGAATAAAGATCCACAAAATCACCTCTTTTTCCTGTCCTTTGTATCTAAAATTTGTTTTAATTCCCTTATCTCTTTTTCCGATAATTTTTCGTCTTTTATGAAATTTGATATCAACAAATGAATTGATCCATTATATACTTTTTTAAGAAAAGATTCCGTTTCAACCTTTCTACATTCCTCTTCAGATATTTTAGGTGAATACAAATAAAAAGGTTTTTGTTTTTTTACTTCAACAATATCTTTATCCACCAACCTGTTAATAAGAGTATGAATAGTTTTTGGGCTCCAATACATATATTCTTTTAAAATTCTAATTACTTCACTGGAAGTAATGGGTGATTTTTTCCACAATATCTTCATTATCTCCCATTCTGAATCTGATATTTTATTTGATTTTTTCAATTTTTTCCCTCCTAGATATTACGAATGTAATCTATAAATCCATATTACTATTGTAATCTCTATTTGTCAATGATTTCTATAATTGTTTTTTTTAAATATAAAGTTATCCTTGTTAAAAGCACACTTGACAGTGTAAATCAATTTTAAAATATATAAAAGTTTAATTAAGACTTCTTTAACAACTATACAAAAAAGGCAGCATCTATTTTGAAGCTGCCGGCGGGAACCTATTAATTTTATTCTCTGAAATTATATCAATCCTAGAAAGTCATAAACATTGCTGTACTTTAAAACCATACTTTAATTCCACCACTTCATACTTTTTGTCTGGCTTTTTTCTTAATAAAATATATCCTAAATACAGCAAATAATATCAAGCAAATAGCTACTATAGAAACAGAAACTATTTTTATATGGTCCGGGAAAAATACCCATGATATAAATAATCCTGTCAGCGCTAAATCCAATATAGCTATACTGCGGATAATTTTACTTCCTCCACCTATATAATTATAAAGGGTCATACATAAAATAAGCGACGAAGCTATAAATAGTGAATATGCAATTTCTTTAAATATTAAATTAACCGAACCTTCCTTCAACTGTGCAAGCTTATACAAGCTATTCTCATCTTTCTTCTGCTGTAAGCCCGTCTTCTTATAATGGATATTCCATGAATCTTCAGACATCTTTCCCTCATAGCTATTATCAACTTTAACAGTTGGAACATACTTTTTATATTCATACTTTAAATAATTTAATTTTTCTATTTTCACATAATAAAGTCCATTGTTATTTTTACTATTAAATTCATTTAAAATTTTATCCACCTGATTTTTTTGCAAATTATTTTTATTGATTACTTCTTTAAAAATAGTATTTATAACATAATCTGAGGTACTATTATAGTATTTTACATTACTACTTTTATAAAACTTACTAAAAGCCATAAATAAACATCCCAGCACAAAAGCAAGAATGGCTGCCTTTAAAATAATAAGTGTAAATTCACTCTCTCTTTTCCATACAGTATTCATTTCTCTTACTATATTTTTTTCTCTTCCAAAATTTCCCAAAGTCTTATCTATGCTCTTTTCTTCACTAAATCCCTGTTTTTTCAGATCTTCTACCTCTTCATATAAATGAGCTTTCATTTCTTCTTTTAAATTTTTTATTTCTTCATCTGATTCATTAAAATCACTGAAAATTTTATCAACATAAATATCAATCTTCTCCACTACTATATCCCCCCACAAAATTATTCAATATCTTGCTTAATACATTCCACTCCTTTACCTTTTTCCTGAAAAAGTTTTTTCCTTCTTCTGTGATTTTATAATAGCGTCTTCTTCCACCACCAGTACCTTCACTGTCATCCCAATATCCCTGTAAATAATTTCTTTTTTCAAGCCTTTTTAGTGATACATATAGAGTTGCCTCTTTTATTTGAAAATTTTCATTTGATTTCTCTTTTATTTTCTTTGCAATTTCATATCCATACATAGGATTCCGTTGTAAAACTGATATTATAATTATATCAATATATCCTTTTAGCATTTCTTTTTCAAACTCCAATATCTATCACTCCAATATACTTTATATTACAAAGTATTTTATATTATAAAGTACGCTTATATTATACTACACATTAATTTGTATTATCAAGTATCATATACTAAAAAATGTAATATATCCTTTTTTGAATTTTATTCAAAATACTATTATTCTATATTATTGCATTTATTATGGGAGTTGGATTATATATTCAAAGCAAATATGTTATAATAAATTTGAAATATATACAATTTATTATAAATACAGGGAGAATATTTATGAAGTTAGTATGGAAAGGAAGATTAAATTCTGGAAAGTCATTATCAAAGAGCAAAATACCAGAAAAGCTACAGTAGAATTATTCTATTCAAGGTCTGGAATGGGCACTATAACAACTTACCCAACTCCTAAGTGGAGATTTGTTTTTGCTATACTTTTGCCTTCACTTGTATTGGGAATCATACCATTTATTATTTGGATGTTTATTCCATCAACTTATGTTATGTGGAATTCTATAATATTTATATTTTCTTTATGTAACTTAAACATGTCAACAGTTGATTTGAATACTATTTTTCATGCAATTACTGAAATGCCAAAAGGATCGGTTATGCAAACTTCTGGAATGGATTACTTTTGGTATATTCCTAACAGCGAAAATAAGTAGAATTAAATTAGAAAGGTTTTATACTAGACGTTTTGGTTAATTTAACTTGTTGTGCTATATAATTTATAGGGGATAGGTTAGCATATATATGCACACAATTTATTTGCAAAATGGATAAAAAAAGGGGTGGAATGGATCCCCAAGAGTATATATTTACTTGATAGGTTTCATCTTAATAAATATATCATGGGAAAAACGCCAGATAAAAAGAAAAAAGTATTTTTATTTGTCCAAAAGATCTGCAGTATCTTCCATTAAAAATAATTATATAGAAAAATTCTACAATATAAAAGTATTAAATTTTGGTAAAAAAACACGTTTGAGTATGCTGCTCAAAACGCTTAGAGGAGCACAAGTTAAAATATATTACAGGAAAAGTCTGTAGTTTTTTAATCTACAGTAAATTGACACGTTCTTAACTGTTTCATAAATTTTACAATAAATTAAGGATAAGTGTATAATTAATTTAAATAACCTTAATTAGGAGATGAATTATAATATGAATAACAGAGAGAACAAAGCAATAGTAAGTACTACTCTTACAGCATTGGTTTTAACTATAGCCTTATCAGCTGGTCCGGTTAAGGCAGCTCAGTGGAAAATAACTAGAGTAAGTGGTGCTACCAGATATGCAACAGCCTCTCAGGTTGCTACAACAAACTGGGCAAGTGGAAGTGACAATGTAGTATTGGTATCAGGAGAAGATTATGCAGATGCAGTAAGCGCTTCCGCATTAGCCAAGAAACTGGATGCACCAATACTTTTGACTACACCTGACACACTGAGTGCAGATGCTCAGGCAGCACTTACTACATTAAAACCAAATAACATATATGTTATTGGTGGAACTGCTTCAATTTCACAGGGTATAAGAGATGGGCTTAAAGCAGATTATACTTTGACAGAATTAGGCGGAGCTACAAGATATGAAACAAATGCAGCAGTAGCTGACGAATTGGTTAAATTGGGAGTTGATCCTAGCAACGTTATGGTTGTTGGTGGACAGGGATTCTCAGATGCTCTTTCAGTAGCACCAGTAGCAGCTGCAAAAGGACAAATATTATTATTGGCAAACAATGACCAAGCTGCAACAAAACCAGTAATTAATTTCGTAAAAGCAAACAAATCAAAGGTTACAGTTGTTGGAACTTCAAATGTTATAAATGACACTATCTACAATGTTTTGGGAGCAACTACAAGAGTATCTGGCGGAAACAGCAGATTTGATACAAACTTAAAGGTATTAGCTGCATTTAAAGACAGTTTGAAGACTGACAAATTATACATTGCAAATGCAAGCGCAGCAGATCCTGACAATCTTTATGCAGATGCACTTGTAGCATCAGCTGTAGCTGGAAAATATTCTTCACCACTGGTATTAGTAGATAAAGATGCTTCTATAGCTCTACTTACTTCAAACGCAACAGATAATGCAATAAACTATATTAAAAACAATGTTACATCAAATACTGAATTGGAGCTGATTGGTGGTACAGGAGTTGTTTCACAAGCTACTGAAGATGCAATAAATACTTATACTATACCTATACAAAATTAATATAGAGGTATAGAAATAAAATAATTAAAGATGGTGAATTAAATATGATTTTAAATAACACATTTAAAAATCAAAATTCTAAAGATGATTCATTTGATATCAGTGTTAGTATTAATTATAAGATAACTATTGATGATAATATAAAGAAAACTAATCCTAATATTATTAAAGCTACAAAACAAGCAATTTTTGATACTGATTGCTATTTTGCTAAATTACAACATTATAATAGATATTTTAAAGATAATGATATATTTATTTTCAATGTAAAAAAAACAGGGGAAAATACTTGGGAGGTTGACTTTAAAGAAAAAAAGTCGGGAACAAAATTGTTACCGGTAAATGGGTAAAACCAAACTTAACAAAAACAAATATTAAGCATAATGTTATGCAGCCTGCTAATGATAAAAATAGTACAAGTTCTAGTTCGTATAATTGGTCAGGATATGTAAGAAATGATAAATGTAATTATGCAGAAGGTTCATGGTATGTTCCTTCGGTAAGTGCTCCTGGTCATTTACCTGCCTATTCATCGCAATGGGTAGGATTAGGTGGATACGGTAGTAATCCTCTTGTTCAAACTGGCACCGCAGCTTCTGTAAATAATCTTGGGACAAACTATTATCCCTGGTATGAATTAATCGGTACAAGTTATTATACAGATTACGAAATTAAAGTAAACAATATACCATGTAATCCTGGAGATCAATTCTTTTGCGAGGTAGAAACATCTGTACGTAGTGGTTATGTAGATGTTTACTTTTATATAAACAATTACACAAAATCTTTAACTACAACATTTACTGTAAAAATAGACACGCCTAGCAATATGCCTGATTCTGCAGAATGGGTAGCAGAACGTCCAACAATAAATTCATCATATCTACTTACCCAATAACAACTGATGTCTCAACAGGTAGAAAGGCTGTACGTTTTAGCTGGTCTGGATATAGACTTGAATCTGGTGATTATGTTCAACTTGCAAAAGATACCGATCTTAATATGTATAAAGTTACAATGGTAGGAAATGGTACTATAGCTACTCCGGGTCTACTAGATGCAGGAGATTTTGATGTTACGTGGAATGGATATAATTAAATATCGAATAATATTGAAGTGATAAAAGAAGTATAACGCCTTATAAATTAAGGTATTATACCTCTTTGTACTTTTAGAAGTCTAGCATATATAAGTACAAAATAAAAATTTCAAACCTTCAATATCACAAATGCAGTTCCATTAACTTTTACCAATATATATTTTCTTTCACTTCAGCTTTGGGATTAAGCTTTACACCCTTTAAGGCCCATTTTTTAAATTCCTGATATCCAGTCCTGTCCACAATATATCCTATATGCTCTTTTCCTCCAGGAGCATTTCTATCCATATAGGCTTCTATATAATCATAGGTATTTAAAATTATTTTTATAATACTCTCTTCATCCGCCCATTTAATAAAGTCCCGGGCAAGTCTTGGATTTTTCTTTCCCGTTCTGCCCATTATCACTAATTTATAATACTTTTCACTGCTTCTTGTCCACGCACCTGTAGGACATTTGCCCACACATTCACCACAGCCTATGCACTTGCTGCCGTCTCTTACAACCTTAAAATTTTCAAAGCCAAGGGCATCTGCAGATCTCAGTCTGCAATTATCCACACAGGCCCTGCAGCCTATACATCTATAACTGTCATATTGCGGTTCCGTCATGCCTATAATTCCGAAATCATGCATTCTGGCTTTTATACAGTCATTAGGACATCCTGTCAAGGCTATCTTTACATGATAATCATTGGGAAATATGGCCTTTTCTATTTTCTTTGCAAAAGCAGTGGTATCATAATTTGCAAAAGGACACACCCTATTGCCTATGCAGGCACAGACATTTCTCGTACCTGAAGCCGGGTACCCTCCATTGACACTTTTTTGATTTATCTCCAGGCCTTCAATAACAGGTTGTATCATTTCATTTATCAGTGGAATATTTTTCATTTCAATACCGGGTATTTCAAACCCCTGCCTGGTTGTAATGTGAATTGTGCCGTTGCCATATTCCTCCGCAATTTTTTGGAGCATGGTAAAATACTCAGCCTTTAAATATCCGCCTGGTACCCTGATCCTTATGGCTGTCTTTCCTCTTTCCTTGGTTATTCTAAATGCATTTTTTTTCAGTACCTTTGTATTGATATCCATAATCATCCTCCTTTTTTAATCCACCAGGTGTTTGGCTTTAATATAATTAAATACCGGACCTTCCAGACATATATAAGTGTCATTCATTTTACAATGTCCGCATTTTCCTGCTCCACAGCACATTTTTCTCTCGTAGGAAACCCAGATGTTTTCCTCTTTAATTCCTCTTTTTAAGAACTCAGCCAAAGTAAACTTCATCATTATGGGAGGTCCCACCACAATAACCTGTGCCTCTTCTAAATTTTTAATGTCCAAATCCTTAATATAGTTTGTAATCAGCCCTATGTTTCCCCTGTAACCTTCATCTGCCCCATCCACAGTTAAAGTCACATTGATGTTTTTGCTCCATTTTTCTATATTATCTCTAAACAGTATATCCTTTGGTGACTTGAACCCCATCAGCACATTAAAATTTTTAACTTCATTTCTATTATCTGAAAAATAGTCAATTACACCTTTTACAGGTGCAACTCCAGTTCCTCCTGCAGCTACAACAAGTTCCTTATCACTATATAAGTTCACATCAAAACCATTTCCATAAGGTCCTCTCATAAAAAGCCTGTCTCCTTTAAAGAAACTGTGAATCACATCTGTAACCAAACCCACCCGTCTTATAGTCAAGTCCACATATCCCTTTCCTATTTCACACACTGATATAGGTGCCTCTCCATACTTTGGAATGGAAATTTCAAAAAACTGTCCTGGTTTAACTTCTCCTGAAAACTCCATTCTGAAAGTGTAATCAACGTCCGTATGTTTTTTTATATCCAATATTCTGCTGGCCTTTGGCAGATATATGTTTTCCATTTACTTCACCCCGCTTACTGCATCATTTAATTTATTCACACAATTTGAAAAAGATATATATTCCGGACATGCATCGTCACATCTCCCGCAGCCGACACACATGTTGTATCCGAATCTCTTTTTAAAATCATAAACCTTGTGCATGACCTTAAATCTCATCCTTTCTCCATTATCCTGTCTGAAGCTATGTCCTCCGGCTATATCCGTATATCCGTCTACCTGGCAGGAAGCCCATACTCTTCTTCTTTCACCTGTATTTTTGTTGTCTTTATAAAAAATATCCTGCATGGAAAAGCATGTACAGGTTCCACATACCACATTACATCTTCCACAATTTATACATCTTGTGGAGTATTCTTTCCACATTGGATTAGTAAATATATCTTCATCTATATTTTCAGGAATCTTTACTTTCACTTCATTGGATTGTACAAATTTAGGTTTCACAGCACATTTCTCCATGTTATTAAAATAGCCTTCAAAAGTTTTATCCCTGCATTCTATAAATACCTTTTCACCTTTGTATCTTACAAACAAATCATATTTTTCAGTGCTATTACTTCCCATACTGCAGCAAAAACAGTTTTCAAAGCTGTTTTCACATTCCATAAGCACAAATTTAACTTTATTTCTTAATGTTTTATAATAAATATCTCCAAAACCATTTCTCAAATAAATTTCATCAATTCTCTTTATGGCGTGAATATCACAGCTTCTTAAAAATATCAATACTTTTTTGTCATCTGCTTTAGGCTCTGTTACAGAATCCTCAGTAAAATAAAATAATGTCTGGGTAATTGGAAGCAGTACCTCCCTGGGTGAAAAATTTGACTTTTTATTGAATTCTATTTCTTCAATGGTATTTATCTGTGCGTATCTTACTGTATCCGTATCTGAAAATGTTCCCTTACCCTTTAAATCCACTGGAGCATATATCTTATAATCTTTTCCCAATTTCCTCAAAAAACTGTTGAATTTGTCAGTATCAGCTGCAAACCCCATTTTTTATTTCCCTCCTTAAAATATTTATAATTTTATTTTTTACTATTCAATTAAAAATTGCTATACATTTAACATATCATAAATATGGAAAATGCAATGTGATATAAATCACACAAAACAAAAAAGACTATGCTTGTAATTATTTTGTACAAGCATAGTCTTTTATTACACAATAGCTTTCATAGGTATTTATTTTAAAACACACAATCCTGCTGATTACATTAAATTCCTCTAAAGTATATGGATAACTCTTCCGGATCTACAACTACTATTTTTTTATTGTGGAACTTGATCATTCCCTTTCTTTCAAAAGCATTTATGCACCTGGAAACAGTTTCTCTTGTACTGCCAAGCATATCTGCCAGATAAGTTATACTTATATTCAGATCAATAAGGGTACCACCGGTGATTTTTATGCCATAATCCCTGGATAATTTCCAGAGCTTGGCCGCCAGCTTTTTATCCATTTTTAAAGGTACTGTATTTTTTAACTGTCTGTAAAGCCTTCTTATTTTCCTGTTCATGGAGTTTATGATAATAGGAGTGAGGTTAAAATCTGCTGACATAATTTCCAGTAAATCATCTTTAAAAAAATACAGGATACAACTGTCTTCAAAAGCCTGACAACTTATAGATGCAGGTAAATTATCAAAGATGTCCTCATTTATAAAACTTTCCCTGTCTAAAATATAAATAACCCTTTTTTGTCCCTCTTCCGACATCCTGTACATGGTCACCTTTCCATCCAGTACCAAATAAATTTTATCCACCCTGTCTTTTTCACAAAACAATACCTCACCTCTATGAAGTTTTTTCTTAAAGGCCTTTTCTTTCAATAGCTTCAATGTAGACTCATCTACATTTTTAAATATGGACAGTTTATTAAAATCCTGTTGGTCAGCTTTAATCATTATTACACCCCTGAATATATTTACTTATTCCATTTTACTACAGGTTTTCTTGCAGCTTTAACTTCATCCAATCTCTTCATATAGGTAGTGTTAGGTGCAGCTTTAACTATCTCTGGATTATCTTCAGCTTCTTTTGCAATTTTTATCATATTCTCTATAAATTCATCCAGTGTCTCCAGTTTCTCACTTTCCGTAGGTTCTATCATCATTGCCTCTTTTATTATCAATGGAAAATATATTGTCGGAGGATGATATCCATAATCTATAAGCCTTTTTGCCACATCAAGAGTGGTAATTCCATTTTTATTATTTTTCAATTCCCCAAGTACACATTCATGTTTGCAGACACTATCTACAGGTACATTATAATACTCTTTAAGTCCTTCTTTTATATAATTTGCATTTAAAACTGCATCTTCACTGGCTTCTCTAAGACCATCCGCCCCCATACTCAGTATATATGAAAAAGCCTTTACCATAACTCCGAAATTCCCATAAAAACTCCTGACTTTTCCTATGGAATATGGCCTGTTGTAATCCAGATAATATTTATTGCCCTTCCTTGAAACTATAGGAACAGGTAAGAATTGTGAAAATTCTCTTTTGACTCCTATAGGCCCGCTTCCCGGTCCTCCGCCCCCATGAGGCGTTGAAAAGGTTTTGTGCAGGTTTATATGACACACATCAAATCCCATATCTCCGGGCCTTGTCTTTCCCATATTGGCATTCATATTGGCACCATCATAATAGAGAAGTCCTCCTGCATCATGAACCAGTTTTGCTATTTTCAGGATGTTTTTTTCAAAAAGTCCCAGGGTATTTGGGTTGGTCAGCATCAAGCCTGCTATTTCATCATTTAATACAGATTTCAAAGATTCAATATCAACTGTCCCGTCTTTACCGGATTTCACTTCCACCACTTCAAATCCTGCACAGGCGGCTGAAGCGGGATTGGTTCCATGGGCTGAATCAGGTATAATTATCTTTTTTCTTTTAAAATCCTTATTTTTTTCATGATAGGCTTTTATAATCATAAGCCCCGAAAGTTCACCGTGGGCACCTGCTGCAGGCTGCAGTGACAGTGTTTCAAAGCCTGTTATTTCCTCAAGCTTTTCACTTAATTCATACATGAGTTTTAAAGCTCCCTGAACTGTTTCCTCCGGCTGATAGGGATGAAGTTCTGAAAATCCGGTTAAATTTGCCATATTCTCATTTATTTTAGGATTATATTTCATGGTACAGGAACCAAGAGGATAAAATCCATTGTCCACTCCAAAATTCTTGTTTGAAAGAAGAGTAAAATGTCTTACAACATCAACTTCACTTACCTCTGGAAGTTCAGGCTCCTCCCTTCTTATAAGTTCTTCCGGCAGTAACTTGTAAATATCCTCCTCCGGTACATCGCATTTTGGAAGTGAATACGCTTTTCTTCCCTTTTTAGAAAGTTCAAAAATAAGTTTATTATACTCATCCATTACTTGATCCCCTCCAATACAGAAACTAACTTATCAATTTCATCCTTTGTTCTCTTCTCTGTAACACAGAGAAGCATGGAATTTTTATGGGAAGGATATTCTTTTTCCAGATCATAGCCTCCCAGTATTTTATTCTGCAGCAATGACCTGTTCACGTCATCCACCCTATTTGTAGGTTCAACTGCAAATTCATTAAAAAATGGTTTGTTGAACAGGGGCTTGTATTTCCCGTTTTCCGTAAGCTTCTTAAAAGCATAGTGGGCTTTTTGTGTATTTTGACAGGCAACTTCCCTGATGCCCCTCTTCCCAAGAGTAGTTAAATATACAAGGGCGGTTAGTGCATTAAGGGCTTCATTGGAGCAGATATTTGAAGATGCTTTTTCTCTTCTTATATGCTGCTCCCTTGCCTGGAGAGTTAGTACAAAACCTCTCTTACCTTCTGAATCCGTGGTTTCACCTACAATCCTTCCCGGGATTTTTCTAAGGTACTTTTTCCTTGTAGTCAAAAATCCAAGATAGGGTCCGCCGTAATTCATCTTGTTTCCAAGGGGCTGCCCTTCTCCTACAGCCACATCTGCACCATATTCACCGGGACTTTTTAAAATTCCCAGAGATATAGGATTACAATAGACTATTAAAAGTGATTTATTTTCATGAGTATATTTTTCAATATCCTGCAGCTCTTCTATTATTCCTAAAAAGTTTGGATTTTGCACTATAACAGCTGCCGTATCTTTATCAAGAGCTGCCTTAAGTTTATCTATATCTGTAGTTCCTTCTGTTTCATCTATTTCCATTAGATTCAAATCCTTAAATCTCAAATAAGTACTGAGAACTTTTCTAACTTCAGGATGAAGTGCTCCGGAAACAATTATTTTTTTACGCCTGGTCACATTTGCAGCCATCTGTGCTGCTTCAACACAGGCAGTTGCACCATCATACATGGATGCATTGGAAACTTCCATACCGGTTAACTCTGCCATAACCGTCTGATACTCAAATATAGTCTGAAGAGTACCCTGGCTTATTTCAGCCTGGTAAGGCGTATATGCAGTGTAAAATTCTGATCTTGATATTATATGTGCTATTACAGATGGTATATAGTGATCATAGGAACCTGCACCTAAAAAGCAAGTCAAATCATCACAATTTTTATTTAAGGATGCAATACTTTTCATATATGAACTTACTTCAAGTTCGGACATGGGCTCATTTATATCCAGCTTTCTATTTAATCGGATATTCTCTGGTATATCACAAAACAGATCATCTATATTATCTATCCCTATTTTTTTAAACATAAGCTGTTTGTCCTCTTCTGTCAGCGGTAGATATGGATTCATATTATCACTTCCCCTCACATAATTTTTCATAATCCTGTGAGGTCAAAAGTTCTTCAAGTTGTGAATTATCTGATACCTGAATTGAAATTATCCAGTTTTTATAAGGATCCTGGTTGATATATTCAGGGTTATCCACAAGTTCTTCATTTATTTCCAATATTTTACCTGATACGGGTATATAGAGATCCGAAGCTGCTTTTACAGATTCCACTGCCCCAAATGTTTCTCCTTTTGAAAATTCTGAATTTACTTCAGGTAAATCCACAAATACAATATCCCCCAGGGAATCCTGTGCAAAATCGGTGATTCCCACATAGGCTTCATCTCCATCCACCTTTATCCACTCATGATCTTTAGTGTAAAATGCCTTTTCTAAAACTTTCATTTTCCAAACCCCCGTATAATTAATTATTTTTTATAATTTTTTTTATAAAATTTTCTGTCTACTACTTCCGCTTTTAAAAGTTTACCTCTCACCTTTACGAAGATCTCAGTTCCAAGTCCGGAATATTTAAAATCCACAAGGGCAAGTCCTATATTCTTTTTAAGTGATGGGGAACGATATCCTGTGGTCACTTCACCTATTTTCTTATCTTCTGCAAGAACTTCATACCCATTTCTTGGAATACCTCTTTCCTTCATTTCAAATCCAATTATTTTTCTCTTAAGCCCTTCTTTTTTCTGCTTTAAAAGAGCATCCCTGCCTATAAAATTTTTCTTGTCAAGTTTCACAAAAAATCCTATTCCAGCTTCAAGAGGGGTGATGGATTCTGAAAGTTCATTTCCATAAAGGGGCAGATTTACTTCAAACCTCAGTGTATCCCTTGCTCCAAGCCCTACTGGTTTTATACCCTCTTCCCTGCCGGTTTCAAGTATTCTATCCCACAAATACTCTGCATTTTCAGTACCAGTATAAATTTCAAATCCATCTTCCCCTGTATATCCGGTTCTGGATACCAGGCACCTTTTCCCTGAAACAAGTACATTTCTTTTACAAAAGAAAAATTTAATTTCCTTTAAATCCGTATCTGTAAGTTTTTGAAGTATTTTTTGAGCTTTTGGGCCCTGAATGGCAAGCTGTATAATAGTAGAAGATATATTTTTGATATCCACATCAAAACTTCCCTTGTTACTCAGCATCCAGTGAATATCTTTTTCTATATTTGCAGCATTTATCACCAGGAAAAAGTGTTCACCATTAAACCTGTAAACTATGATGTCATCTACAATTCCGCCCTCTGGATAACACATTGGAGTGTACAGTATCTGATTGTCTTCAAGCACAGTTGCATCATTGGTAATTAAATTCTGAACAAAGTTCAGTGCATCTTTTCCCCTTATGTGGGCCTCACCCATATGTGAAACATCAAACAACCCTGCCTTTTCTCTAACTGCTTCGTGCTCAGGTATTATGCCTTCAAATTGCACCGGCATGGACCATCCTGCAAAGTTTATTATTTTTGCCCCATATTTTTTATAGGAATCAAACAGTGCAGTTTTTTTTAACTTTTCCACAACAAAACCTCCCTACATATTTTTATATAACAAAAAAGACATGCAAACTAACTAGTCCACATATCCCTGTTTATTTACCTGAGAGCTTCGATATAAAACATCTTTCACCTTCGGTACTGTTTAAAAAACAGATTCTCCAGAGTTTTGTCCTACAGCGCTATTTTTACCTGAAAGTTTTTGAGTATACACTGTGACTGTACATCATTGCTCCTTCGGTTAACCAATATTATCTCACGCTGTGTTCATCCAATTTTTAGCTTTTATTATTTTAATAATACACCCTGCTGCATATAATTTCAATAAAAAAATACATATTACAAGACAAGGCTGCGAATTTCTTTTATTTCTTTTAAATTATCCATTATCCAGCCTTCTGTCATATTGGAAAACTCAATCCAAAATCTAGTTTTGGCACTGGAATTTACACACTCTCTCCAGACAGGAACCCATTTGCATAAATGATCTTTTAAAAACTTTTCCATTGCTGACAAAGCCTTTACTATGTTCTGCAAATCATCATGCATTTTAACATCACAAAGTCTTGCCATAAAAAAAAGTTCAAAAGCCAGATGATCTGCCGGCTCTTTTGGACTCACCCCTAATCCAAATTCACCATAAAATCTTCTTACGGAAAGTTCCGATTTTCCGAAAATAAGCCTATCCTTACTCTCATATACAGATTCCCACATAGGTGCTAAAATATGTCCCGGTCCTATAAACAATCTTTGATAATCCTCTGATAATTCTTCCTTGTATTTGGAATTCAAATGATTCTCATTTATTTCATCTAGTATTATCTCAGCTTTACGGCACACAGTCAAATTATTTTTGCATTCAAAAAGTTTTTTCAGTAAATCAGTACCTCTTAAAATTTTCAATCCTCTACTCAAGCTGCCTCTGTAAAAAAGAGCCAGTGTGGAATATACAGCTTCTTTTTCCATAAACCACAATTCCATATCATCCATAAAAAAATTCTCCTTATGTTTTTAATGCATCTTTGTGTGGAGTAATTACTAAGGCAGGTTTTGTAATATTTGCTTCTGGCATACCTTTTACTTCACGAACATTCCCATATTTTTCTCTAAGCAAATTCAGGGGACCATAATCTAAAACCCTCATTGGGCAGGCAGCTACACAGACTGGAGGCTTTCCCTCGTCCAGCAAATCCATACAAAAATCACATTTTCTGACTTTTTTAACCCGGGCATCATATTGAGGTGCTTTATATGGACAGGCCTTAATACAATTACGGCATCCAATGCATATATCTTCACAAATATATACAATACCATCCTTTTTTCTCTTTTTAATTGCTCCTGCAGGGCAGCTTTTTATACATGCAGGATCAATACAGTGATTACAGCTGTCTGAAATCCAGAAGGCATATACATCAGGTATAATGGCCCTGCCCCTTTTTGTATAATTTCCGTCGGACACTTCATACACCCTTCTGAAATTTTGTCCTACTTCTAAATTATTTTTATCCTTACAAGCTATGCTGCATGTATTACAACCTGTACAATTTTTCTGTTCAAAATAAAATGCCAGTTGTCCGCACATTTTCAAGCACTTCCCTCTAATATACTTTTTCCATTTCAACTAGACTTGTATGGGATGGATTTCCAAAAGCCAATGGAGTTGGCTTGTATCTGGTTAAAACATTTATACATCCTCTCCTGTCAATTCCCTTTTCATCCGGAATCCACCAGCCTCCCTGAGGCAGTGAAGCAACTCCCGGCATAATCCTGCTGGTGATTTTTACAGGCAAAATTACAGTGCCCCTGTCATTGTATACCTTAACCATGTCTCCATCCTGAAGTTCCCTGGATTTTGCATCTTCACAATTTACAAGTATCCTCTGCGGCTCTACTTCCTCCATCCAGCTCATATTGTCAAAAGTTGAATGGACTCTTCTCTTTGAATGATGCCCTATGCATTGGATAGGATATTTTTCTGCCAGAAGATCTTCCGGTCCTTCCCATGCAGAAATATATTTAGGAACTGCTGGAATCTCTTCATGATTGTTCATTTTCCACAATCTCGGTGAAAAAATTTCTATTTTTCCTGAAGGCGTTGGAAATGGGTTGTTTACAGGATCCTCAATTTGCTTCTTAAAGGCAATGGAGGGTTCATCATAAATCCAGCGATACACTCCTTTTTTCTTGAAATTTTCATAACATGGGAAGCCGGGATTTTTCTCAGCTGTTTTTGCAACAAGGTATTCTATCCAGTCATCCAATAATTTTCCCTCTGTAAACTTTTCTAGAAGTCCAAGCCTCTCGGATAAATCCCCTATCCATTTATAGGCATTCCTGCACTGAAACACGGTATCAACTGCTTTATTCATAAAGAGTACATAATCACCGAACCCCCAGGGGGTAACTATGTCTTCCCTCTCCATCATATCATCTGCAGGCAGTATTATATCTGAAAGTTTTGCACTTGCAGTTAGAAAATGATCACTTGTCACAATAAGCTCTACCAGATGCTCATTTTTCAAAAGCTCTGCAGTACCATTTGAATCTGTATGTTGATTTACAAGACAGTTTCCCCCCAAATTAAATATGAGTTTTATATTGGAAGATAATTTGTCTGTGCCTTTAACACCCAGGTTGGTTCCCATACTTTTGCCCCTGATTATGGCATCCGGCCAGCTGAACATGGAGATTTTACTTTTATTGGGATTATAATGGGGAATTGATGCCACATAACCCTCCCTAACTGGATATCCCGTACCTGATGCCCAGCCTCCGCTGATACCCACATTGCCTGTCATAGAAGCTAGAACCGTTCCGCCTCTGGCTATCTGCTCTCCATAGGCATGTCTTTGAGGCCCAAATCCCTGTATCAATGCACCTGGTTTATTTAAAGCATATTCTCTTGCCAATCTGATTATAGTTTCTCTGGGTACCCCTGTAATAGCTTCAGCCCAGGCAGGGTTTTTTGGTATTTTATCAATTCCCTTTCCAAGCACATAGTTCTTATAGGAATTTCCATATGGAATACCCGGCGGCATATGTTCCTCATCAAAACCAAGGCAGTATTTATCTAAAAATCTCTGATCCTGCAGGTTTTCGGTAATCATAACATATGCCATTGCATCCAGCAGTGCATTATCTGTAGTGGGCCTAATGGGAATCCATTCATCTGCAAGGGCAACTGCCGTATTGGAATAAATAGGATCAATGCTTATTATTCTTGCTCCTGCCTTCTTTGCCATTTTAAGATAATAGGAAGTATTTGTTCCATGTATGGTATCTGCCGGATTAAATCCAAGCAAAATGATGAGTTTCGAATTAACCCAGTCCTCCCTGCTGTTTCCAGTATATACAGTACCAAAAGTATAGGGAGTAGCCGCTTGGGTACAAGCCGTACTGTAGGTTCCATAATAGGATAAATACCCTCCATACATGCCAAGAAGTCTTTTCATCCACACATTTTCTGAAAGTTTTCCTTCATTTCCAGTTGCATATTGAATATATATGGAATCCGGTCCGTATTCATGCATAATTCTTTTTAAATTGTCTGCAATAGTATCCAGGGCTTCATCCCAGCTAATGGGTTCAAACCTGCCTTCACCCCGTTTTCCCCTGCGTTTCATAGGATACTTTAATCTGTCACAGTTATACATGCGATTGCGATAAGAGCGGCATCTCAAACATCCCCTTAGCTGTGGCATTTTTTCTGTATCAGGAATATCATCCTCAGTGGATATTCTCACTACACGATTATTTTTAACATGTGCTTTTATAATGCACCTCCCACCGCAGTTATGAGATCCCGATGTAGGCACGATTTTTTCTTCTTCATCCATACTAAAATTTGATTCAAGAGGATAAAAACCATCCTCTTGAATAAGCTCTCTTATAAAATTCAGATCCTCATCATCAACATTTAAAAGTCTTATTCTGTTTTTGTCCATTTGTCTATTTCCCTTTCAACTTCATCTAATTGATCTTCCCCAAACACTTTGATACCATTTTGTCGCAGTAATTCAGTGGTTTTCCCCTGGCCTAACTTTTTAGTACCGGTAAATGTACCATCATAAATACATGAACTTCCACAAGACGGACTATTCTGCTTTAGAATGGCCAATATTACATTCTGATCTTTTGCCAGGGAAAGAGCTGCCTGTGCTCCTTTTTCATACTCAGAGGTCACGTCCAATCCAGCACTAGTAATTACTTTATCTCCCTGTCTCTGGGAAGCCGGTCTTGGAACAGGAAGACCTCCTGATACCTCCGGGCAAATACCTATAAGTCGTCCTTCCTTGAACCATTTAAGAAAGCGGGGATCATAACAAGCTGCATCCCCATTATTATAACGGACTTTTTGCCCCAGCAGGCATGAACTCACCAGAATTTTTCTTTTCATTATAATTATCCCTCCAAGTTTATCTGGAGATCACCATTGTTAACACCTGAGCGGAATAAACAATACTGTGTCTCTGAATAAATTTATCTAAGGTTTATATACAAAAGTATTCCTTATGAGCAAACTCATCTAAACCCAAGAATTACTTAATATTATAACACTAAAAAAAAAGCTTCCTGCTGTAAAATCCACAGGAAGTTAAGTTATATTTATCATCTCTTAAAGTTCATTATGAAATTGATGATAATATTTTAGACAGCACTTAAATTTTTGTCTATAAGACCATGCTCCAGAAATATTTCCTCCAATCTCTGCTGGGACATAGGTTTTGGTATCACAAAATTATTGTTTGCCTCTATAGTTCTTGCAAGGGATCTGTATTCCTCTGCCTGATTTGAACCTGAATCAAATTCTATAACAGTCTGTTTATGGATTTCTGCCCTTTGTACCACATTGTCCCTGGGGACAAAATAAATCAGCTGTGTTCCCATTTCCTCGGCAAATGCCTTAAGCAATTCTTTCTCATTGTCCACCATTCTGCTGTTGCATATTATTCCACCAAGTCTCACACCGCCTTTATTGGCATACCTTTTTATGCCCTTTGATATATTATTAGCTGCATAAAGTGCCATCATCTCACCGCTGGCCACAATATATATTTCCTTTGCCTTTCCTTCACGGATGGGCATAGCAAAACCTCCGCATACCACATCACCTAGTACATCATAAAACACATAGTCCAGATCTTCTGTATATGCACCCAGCCTCTCCAGCATATTTATAGAAGTTATAATACCTCTTCCTGCACACCCTACTCCCGGTTCTGGTCCCCCTGATTCAACGCATCTTATTCCGTTGAATCCTCTTTTCAAAATGTAATCCAGATCTACATCCTCGCCTTCCTCCCTCAACGTATCCAGCACTGTTTTCTGTGCCAGTCCACCTAAAAGCAGCCTTGTAGAATCTGCCTTTGGATCGCAGCCCACTACCATTACCTTTTTCCCAATTTCAGATAATCCTGCTGTCAGGTTTTGTGTAGTTGTCGATTTGCCTATGCCGCCTTTACCATAAATTGCTATTTGCCTCATATATTATTCCTCCATGTCTTTTTTATTATAAAATTTTATATTAAAATCAATATTCGAAAAACTATGCACTTGCGCTTACTATAGTGGTATATATTTTTTCAATCAATGTAAGTGCTCCTTTGTATCCTACATAAGACTTTGATAAAACCACCTCATAGGATGCAGGAAAACCCACTTCCACTATGAACCCCTTTAACTCTTTAGCAAGATCTCTTTCCCAGGTGGTTCCGAAAATAATAGGTGGTTTATGACCAAAATCAGTTTCCCTTATTTTTTCATGAATTACATAGCTGTCCTCTTCAAATTCCACATCAGTAGAAACATCTTCTGCTATATTCTTATATTCATTACGGATAGCCTCTCTATATTTTTCAGGGGGGTTTTCAGTAATAATCTGCCTTGCAGGTATAAGTCCAAGCTGATTTACCAAAAATTTTGTCAAGGCCAAATTATATGCACTGTCACCTATGACAGAAAATTTTGCAGGAAGTCCCCACCAGTACTCTGCATAAAAATCGGAAAAATCCTCTAAATACTCATAGTATTTTTTTTCTTCTTTTTCTATGAATTTCTCTGATTTACTTTTATCTATTCCTGCAAAGTCCACAACTTTCCTTAAAAAGCTGCTGGTTTCCTTTGCTCCAATTGGAATAGTTGAAATATGCAAATAAGGCTGCCCATACTTCTTTTTTAAATGTTCTGCAGTCTTAAGCCCAAGCCACGGTGACAATACCAAATTAAATTGAGCCTTTTTTATATTTTTCCATTCTGAAACTCCCTGGGACTCATGTCCAAATAAAATATTTACTTTAAGTCCCACTCCCTCCAGTATCCTCTTTATTTCAGCCAGATCACCCCTCCAGAAGGTGTTGTGGAAAGGCAGCAGGGACCATACATTTACAAGCCCTTTTTCAAGAGGTCCATTGTAATCACCTGCATACTGGTCAATAATAGCCTCTGCAACCAACTCATGGCCTGTAAAATTATTTCCTTTAAACCCTCCTGTTTCAGCATAAACTACAGGCAAACCCTTGTCCTGGAATTCGCCTACTACAGATCCCACATCATCTCCCACAGTATCGGGAATACAACCTGTCATAACCACAAACAAATCTGCATCCAAAACTTTAAAGGTAGCACCTATAAGTTCCCTCAACCTGTCTTCCCCACCGAATACAACTTCCTTCTCATAAATATTAGTACTTGGTACAACTGATCCTCCACCGTAGCCTCCTCCTTGAAAACCATTATAAAAAGCTATGTTGGCTGTCTGTTTATCCACACAGCCCGGGCCGCAGTGGGCAATGGGTATTACTCTTGGAATTGCAAAGGCACTGTGCATGGCCCCAAGAGCGCAGCCATATCTTATCTGCTCGATTGAATTTGATTTTTTTGTAATTTGATTTATATCTTTACATTCTAGTTTTACATTAGGCACTGTGTTCACTCCTCTTCTATTAAAATCAATACTGTTATTTTTAATATTCTGCTTTTACAAAATTATCTTTTTTAAGTGCATAAGGATCTTCCTGAGCAAGCCACCATTTTGTATATGGCAGTTTAACATGCTGCTTAAGATCCTGATGAAATTTTTTATGTGCCAGTATATCCAAAATGGTTTCACCTAGATTTAAAATTCCTTCATAGCCTATTGCATGGTGTTCATCACCAAGTGGTGCAGATGGAATTCCCATACGTGAAGCCAATGGAGCAAGACCTGCATGTCTTATAAGAATGAAATCAGGTTTTACATTCTTAAGCAGTATATAAAACTGATACTGCTGTCTGTTACTTACTGTAAAGTTTGGTACATCCCCATAATTATCTACTAAGAATTTCAATGAATCTTTATTTGGATCATTGCTGTCATATATTGGATCATGATGGAATACCAAGGAACCATCCACTTCCACACCCAGTTCCTTAAGTACTGCAATAAGTCCATGAGAATATGCTGATCCCGTAGCTACATAGCCTTTTTTTCCTTTAAGAAGTTTTCTAAGTTCGGCAAGTCTTGGAGCTATTTTCTTATGTTCCCTTTCTATATATGCCTCTGCTTTTTCTTCTCTGTGGGTAACTCTTGCAATTTCTCTTATCCAGGCATCCGTTCCTGCTATACCATAGGGTTGTGGAGCTTTAATTTCGGGAACCCCAAATTGTTCTTCAAGTCCTGCGGCCAGATAAGAAGAAAGCGTATAGCAAAATCCAACAGTAGCTGCAGCTTCTGAGAGCTGTTCCAAATCTTCAACCTTTGCCAAATCCACTATATAATTAACCCTAAGTCCAAGTTCCCCCAATATAGGCGTAAATACATCACTTCCCCATAAATTTATTACATTGATCAGATCTTCCTGTTTCTTTGGATTTTTGCGTACCAGCTGCCTCAGTATTCCATGCTGGGTGGCATCGAATCCCGTGCTCCAGTGTTTGGATCTAAATCCCTCACAGTACATGGGGATAACCGGTATTTCAAGTTCCTCCTGCATTTTGCCGGCCACACTATCTATATCTTCACCAATAATTCCTGTGGCACAGGATGTGGCAATAAAAATTGCTCTAGGATGATGCCTGTTCCAGGCATCTCTTATGGATTGTTCCAATTTGCCAAGAGCTCCAAATACCATATCCGTTTCCTTTATATTAGTGTTAATTATTTTAATATTTTCCACCGGCAGGTTTCTGATTGCCAATCCATTCCTGTATATGGAATTATAGGCTGCCTGACCTGTACCGCAGCCTATGGGCGAATGTTGAATCAAAACCGCATCTCTTATATTACCAGCCTGACATTCTACCATCTGCTCACTGCATCCTGAGCCCTGGGTAAATGGTCCTATGGTTTCACAAAGTCTTTTTCCACCATTTCCCCTGCAGCCTCCGCAGGTATATGAAGAATCCCTGGAGAGCTCGGAAGCTTTTCCTGTTTTCCAGCCAATAATAGTACCAAGGCGTTCTTCCCGTGTTTTTACCACAGAAGTATTTAAATCGAATTTCATAAATTACAACCTCCCATTATTTTATAAAAGTATTTACATATTTAAATTTATACCATAGCTTCTGCTTGAATTTTATCAGCATCTCCGTGGAGAAGCTCCCATATTCTATTCCTGTTGGAATTGAATTCCTGAGAAGTTCTGATTTGAGAATTAATCCTTGGCCTTGGAAGTTTTATATTTATGATTTCCTTAATTCTGCCGGGGTTAGTTGACATCACCACCACTCTATCGGCCAAAAATACCGCTTCTTCAATACTATGGGTAATAAACACAATAGTTTTGTTTGTCTTCTCCCATATATTCAATAATTCTTCCTGAAGAGACTCCCTGGTCTGGGCATCTACTGCTGCAAAAGGCTCATCCATAAGCAGCACCTCAGGATCATAGGCCAGTGCCCTGGCAATGGCAACTCTTTGTTTCATTCCTCCCGACAGTTCATGGGGATATCTGTTTTCAAATCCATTTAATCCTACCAGATCTATAAATTTTTTACTTATCTGATGTTTTAAATCTTTTGTCATGCCTTTTATTTCAAGGCCGAACTCAATATTTTTCTCTACAGTTCTCCATGGAAACAGTGCATAACCCTGCAGTATAATTCCTCTGTCCAGAGCAGGTGCCGTAATCAGCTTCCCATCTATATAAACCTTTCCTGATGTAGGTCTTGACAGCCCTGCCAGAATATCTAAAAAGGTAGATTTCCCGCAGCCGCTTGGACCTACCACTGTAATAAATTCTCCTTTTTTTACCTTTAAATTAAAATTATCAAGTGTTAAAAATTCTTCATCTTTCTGACGATTTTGTGATTTTATATTATAACATTTTCTTACATTATCAATTACAATTTTATATTGCCTATCCTTTATATTTACACTTTCCTGTTTAGATTTTTTCACTACTTTTTTCATTCAAAACTCCCCTCCCATGGGATTTTATATTCATATTATTCTTTGACTATATAATTGGGCTGTGATCCAGAATTGCCATATTTGTCAAATTGATGGGTTACTATATCACTGACCTTTACCTTTGCATTTTTAGGAAACGCACCGATCGTCTTACTTCCAGCTGTCCACTGCTGTATATCCCTGTCTTTTATGACTCCATCATCTGCATAATAGTAATGGCGCTTACAGGCGCTCCTATGGCATCTGATACCCATTTGTTGACTTTTGCACCTTCTTTTTCATCAGGTATGCTTTTGTTTATATACCATTCTTCTTTTTTTGTCTGAATATTGAGTTTTTATAAAATATCCGAAAATGAAATGCAAAAAACACCAGAAACTTATCTCTACAAAAATAAGTCTCTAGTGTTTCTAGTCAACTTTTTGTAATCTTACGAAAAAACCTATATAAAATAAAAAACTTTCCTGTAAAGATAGATACAAGAAAGTAATCTTTGTTTCTCATCTTTCAGATTATAATCTGCTGGAATTGGCACCGTTAAATAAATTCAGGTTGCCGGACATCATAGGGCCAGTCCCTCCGTCTCTCTTGATAAGAATTTTATTCAAATTATTTGATTATATTACTTACTATACCAAATAGCATATATATTGTCAAGAAATAAAATTAATCTTCCTATTCTTTTTTCTACTTCATCAATTCCATTGCCTTTTCTATTCCCTCCTCTATGGTGCTGTACATCTGAAATACTCTTATGCCTTTTTCATGAAGCTTGATTACAGGTTCAAAGCCAATGCGCAATACAAGTACTCCGTCGCAATCATCCACACATTTTATAATACCGGATATTCTGTCATCATGTCCAGTACACTCCTGTGGACCTCTACAATACACCTCCACATTTCTTTTCTCATAAAACTTGATATTTTCTTTTATCACATCATATATATACAGCTGGGACACATGTCCAAAGTGTTCATCTATATAATCTCCTGAACTGCTGGCCACGGCAAATCTATAGTCCCTGTTCTCCTTATGGTCTCTATGGATTTTCTCAGGCTTGTCAAGAGAAATTATATTTTTCCTGTAATCCCTGAACTGAGCTGATACATCTTTATTCAAACTTCCTATGGCATCCGCCCTGCACTGCCTGCAATGATACATCTGTTTTAAATGTGGTTCACATTTTTCCCTCATGTTCTTCAATTCAGATTCATTTACAGTATCCCTGTTTTCAAATACACTGCCCTTTACAGGTATTAGAGGCATTATATTGGTCATATAGGCACCGCATTCTTTAACTTTTTTCACTATTTCAGGGATATGAGTATCATTAATTCCCTTTATCATCACAATATTAACCTTTGTCACAATGCCTTTTCCAGCAATATATTTCAGCCCTGACAATTGATTATTCAGCAGTATCTTCCCTGCTTCCTCACCTACAAAAGTCTTTCCCTGATAATTGACAAACTTATAGATCCTGCCGCCTATTTCAGGATCAACAGCATTTATTGTTACAGTAACATGGGTAATTCCCAGCTTTATTATTTCATCGGCATATGCAGGAAGCATTAATCCATTGGTGGAAAGACAAAATGTAATATCCCTGCACTCTTTCTTTATTAATTCTATGGATTTTCTTGTCTCTTGGAAATTTGCAAGTGGATCTCCTGGTCCCGCTATACCCACTACCGTCAAATTTTTTACTCTGTTTTTTACTACCTTGAATTTGTCTCTGGCTTCCTCAGGGGTTAGAATTCCGCTTGTCACACCAGGTCTTGATTCATTTACACAATCATATTTTCTATTACAAAAATTGCAGCTCACATTGCATTTCGGAGCCACAGGTATGTGCATTCTGGCATATTTATGGGCGGCACAATTATAGCATGGATGCTCTAATGTCCTCTCCTCAATACTTTTTGCAAAATTAACAGGCATATTTTATTATCTCCTCTCTCTTATAACTTTAAATAAAAAGGCTAGATAAGCTTATTTTCAACTTATCTAGCCTCCAGTATTTCTGGTCAACTACATTTAAAAAGCACAGAATTTTTTATTTTAATAGTACAAAACATTGTCAAACAACTTTTCCTTTATTTCATCAACCTTATCAAGTTTCTCCCAGGGCAAATCTATATCGGTTCTTCCAAAATGTCCATAAGCCGCTGTTTTCTTGTATATGGGTCTTCTCAGATCCAAATCTCTTATGATAGCTGCTGGTCTTAAATCAAACAGCTTATTTATAATTTCTATTATCTTCTCTTCAATGATTTTCTCCGTACCAAAGGTATCCACACTTATAGATACCGGTCTTGCCACACCTATTGCATAGGCAATTTCAACTTCTATTTTGTCTGCCACACCTGCGGCCACTAAATTTTTTGCTATCCATCTTGCTGCATATGCTCCTGATCTGTCAACTTTCGTAGGATCTTTTCCTGAAAAAGCTCCTCCCCCATGCCTTCCGTATCCACCGTAGGTATCAACTATTATTTTTCTTCCTGTAAGTCCTGAATCAGCCTCTGGACCTCCTTTTACAAATCTTCCTGTAGGATTAACAATATATTTTGTACTAAAGTCTATAAATTTTTCAGGTATTACTTTTTTTATAACCTCATCTATTATGTCCTTTTCAATTTGTTCGTGTCCTATGCCTTCTTCATGCTGGGAGGATATCAAAACTGTATCCACCCTTATAGGCTTTTCACCTTCGTATTCTACTGTAACCTGAGTTTTTCCATCCGGCCCAAGATAAGGAATAATTCCATTTTTTCTTACCTGGGCAAGTTTCCTTGAAAGTTTATGGGCTAATGATATGGGAAGTGGCATGTACTCTGGAGTTTCATTGGTGGCAAATCCAAACACCATTCCCTGATCTCCCGCACCAATTGCCTCAATAGTATCTTTTTCTCCTCGTTTGGCCTCCAGAGATTCATTTACCCCCAGGGCAATATCTGAAGATTGTTCATCTATGGAGGTTATAACAGCACAATTGCTGGCATCAAACCCAAATCTGGAATTATTGTACCCTATATCGCTGATAGTTTGTCTAACTATTTTAGGTATATCCACATAAGCTTTAGTTGATATTTCACCTACTAAAAGCACTAATCCAGTATTTACAACTGTTTCACAAGCCACTCTTCCATACTTATCCTGTTCAATGACTGCATCTAGAACTGCATCAGATATTTGGTCGCAAATCTTATCAGGATGTCCTTCTGTTACTGATTCCGATGTAAATAATCTACTCACTTTAAACCCTCCAATTTATTTAAATATTTTTTATGCATAACTCTAATACGAACTTAAAATGAAATTTTTTAAGAGTCTCTTATCTTCTTACTGCAAAACAACTTATATAAAATTACAAGTGCCAGTACCCATACCGGTATGACATAAAGAGCCACCCTGGTGGCAGGTAAAAATCCCAATGAAACAACAATGGCCAACAGATATATTATAGTAATATAGGATGATATAGGACACAGCGGCATTTTAAATTTGATTTTCTCACCTGCTGCAGATTTTTCCTTTCGAAACTTCAGCTGGGTTATTAGAATGGTTCCCCAGGCAGTCAGAATAGCTATAGTTGTCACTGAAGAAATATATCCAAAAACCTTTCCTGGAACAAAATAATTCAATATTACAGCAATTACTGCTACTCCTGTGCTGAAAAGTATTCCTACATAGGGTACTCCGGATTTATTCACTTTACCAAATACCTTTGGTGCATTATTATTCAGAGCCAAACTATAAAGCATCCTGCCATCCACATACAGAGCACTATTCATACCTGAAAGAGCTGCCGTTAAAATAACAAAATTTATAACTGATGCAGCTGCAGGAATTCCAACTTTGGAAAATACAAGTACAAAAGGACTTCCATCTATTCCAATTTTGTTCCATGGATAAAGCGCCAGCATTACAGTAATAGACCCTACATAAAAAATAAGTATACGCCAAAACACATCGTTTATTGCCTTGGGTATTGATTTCTGAGGTTCTTCTGCTTCACCGGCAGTTATACCAATAAGTTCCACACCTCCAAAAGCAAAGGTTACAAAAACAAAACATAAAATAAATCCCTTAAATCCATTGGCAAAAAATCCACTATTATCCCATATATTAGACAATCCAACAGAATGTCCAGCATTATTAAATCCTAAAAATATAATCAATATTCCAAAAATAATCATGCATATGATAGCAACTACCTTTACAAGGGCAAACCAGAATTCAAACTCACCGTAAGCTTTAACACCAATTAAATTAATTGCAATCAGTATTAATAAAAATATTAGGGCAGTAAGCCATTTTGGAAATTCAGGCAGCCAAAACTGAATGTAAATTCCCATTGCTGTAAGTTCAGCCATAACAGTAGCTGTACATTGAAACCAATAAGTCCAGCCCGAAAAGAATCCTGCAAAAGGCCCCAGATAACGAGTTGCATAAGCACTAAATGATCCTGAATTAGGCTGGTCTACAGCTAATTCCCCCAATGCCCTCATAATCAAGAAAATAAATAAACCACCTATTAAGTAGGCTAAAATAATAGCAGGTCCACCTGTTTTAATAGCATCAGCAGATCCATAAAATAAGCCTACTCCTATAGCACCGCCAATAGCAATCATCTGTATATGACGATTCTTTAAATCCTTTTTTAATGGCTGTTGTTCTAAATTTTTGCTCATTTCATACCTCCATAAAAAACTAATATAAAAACTTCCTACTTGAGAAAACATAGGAAGTTACATTTTATGTTTCTCATCTTTCAGGACTTACCTGCTGGAATTAGCACCATTGATTATATAATGCATAATCAGGTTGCCGGGTATCATAGGGCCAGTCCCTCCACCTCTCTTGATAAGAACTATCATATTTAATTTTAAATTTGAAGTCAAAATAAAAAACTTCCTGCTGAGAAACCGCAGGAAGTTATATTTCCTCTGTTTCTCATCTTTCAGGTTTTCACCTGTTGGATTTAGCACCGTTGGGTATATAATACATACCAGGTTGCCGGGTATCATAGGGCCAATCCCTCCACCTCTCTTGATAAGAAATTTTATATTTTGATCTACAAACATCAAACTGATTATATTTACTATATAATTTTTAAGCTCTCTTGTCAATACATATTAAAATAATAATCTCAATATTGTCAGCATCATTTGTCAGTTATCCCTTAATCATACAAACTTTTACTGAAGTATCTGTCTCCCCTGTCCGGAAATACAGTAACTATATTACCTCTATCTATAGTTTCAGCCAGTTTTAATGCTGCCGAAAGAGCTGCTCCTGAGGAAGATCCCACTATTAATCCTTCTCTTCTTGCAAGTTCCCTAACTGCGGAAAAAGCTTCATCATCATTTACTTTTATAACTTTATCCACTAAGTCCAAATCCATAGTATCCGGCAGGAAATCATTCCCTATGCCTTCAATGGCATAACCGTGTTCTTCAGTACCTCCACCAAGAGTAGAACCTTCCGGATCAGCCAGTATAGCTTTTATATGGCTGTTCTTTTCCTTTAAATATTTTGCTATACCCGTAAAAGTTCCCCCGCTGCCTGCCCCGGCAACAAAATAATCTATTTTCCCCTTCAGCTGTTCATATATTTCAGGACCTGTTGTAATATAATGAGCCTTGGGATTATCTGCATTTTCAAATTGCCCCAATGATATGGAATTGGGTATTTCATTTAAAAGTTCCCTGGATTTTTCTATAGCTCCCCTCATTCCGCTTTCCTCAGGAGTATGAACTATTTCTGCCCCAAGTGCTTTCATAAGCACCTGCTTTTCTATTGAAAACTTTTCTGGAACTGCAAATATTACCTTATATCCTCTATTTAATGCTCCTAGTGCAATTCCAAGCCCAGTATTTCCAGCTGTAGCCTCTATTATTGTATATCCTTTCTTTAATTTTCCCCTTTTTTCAGCCTGCTTTATCATATAATCGCCAATTCTATCCTTTACACTGCCTCCTGGATTAAAATTTTCAAGCTTTGCATATATATTGACTCCATCTTTTAAATCAAATTTATTTATTTTTAGTATAGGTGTTTCTCCTATCATTTCTTTAATATCATCAAAAACTTTCATATAAGATTCCTCCATCTAATACTTGTTAAATTCATTTATTATTTTTCAAATTCCGGAATTTTGAAAAACAAAAAACCTTCTGCCTCTTTACAGAGGCAGAAGGTTACTTCCGCGGTTCCACTCTGTTTAATAATATAAATCGTAAAAATAACAAACAAAATACGATAAATAAAATAAAACTTTTATTGGTACAATCATACCTCAACATTTTAACGGTTGTATCCGCTGAAATCTACTTCAATTCAATTCAGTGCTCCAAGATGCACTTCAATTACTCTCCGCTAAAATTTCCTTGCACCTAATGGAAATTTTCTCTAAATAGCATCCTGTAATTTACTCTTCTTATCATTGCAATTTTTAATAACCTCATAATACTACATAAATATAATTTAATCAAGTATTATTTTGCATTTTAAATAATTTCAACTTTATATATTATAAAATATCACTGACCTTTAAATTCTCCGATATTATAAGTTCCGGCTCAGTATCTTTAACAACTTGCTCTACTGTAAGTCCTTGTGCTATTTCTTCCAGAAGCAGTCCCTCATCTGTAACCTTTATTACAGCTTCATCAGTAATAATTAAGTTCACTGCTTTAACTGCCGAAATAGGCATGGAACATTTTCTCTTGATTTTAGATGACCCATCTTTGGCTTTATGTGTCATGGCAACCACTACCTTTTTAGTACCTACCAGTATGTCCATAGCTCCTCCCACTCCAGGTATATATTTATCATTTCCACATGGCACTGCCCAATTGGCTATATTTCCTTCTGAATCTACCTCTAAAGCACCTAATATGGTTATATCTACATGTCCACCTCTTAAAATCAGAAAAGCTGTATCTAAATTAGCAATGGAACAACCGGGCAGTGCATTTATTGGTCCTCCGCTTGCACCGCAAAAAAATGGACTGTCCTCATTTTCTTTTACATCTGTTCCAAAATTCAAGACCCCGTTTTCAGACTGCAGCATAACATTTATTCCCTTTTCAATATAGTTGGCTGCTAAAGTTGGAATACCAAATCCAAGGTTTACTACCATTCCATCCTTTAATTCTCTGGCAGCTCTTTTTGCTATCTTATTTTTTATATTCATTTGAAATTCCCCCCCGCTTTTAAGTTGTCCAATTAAATATAGATTATTGTAGTCTACTCCATACCTTTCTCATCTTACTCTGACATTCTTCATAACTGTATCCTACACATATTGCATCATTAAAAATTCCCGGCGTTTGAACTATCTCCGGTTTGATTTCACCGGCTTCAACTATTTCTTCAACTTCCACAATAGTTATATCTGCCGCTGCTGCCATCAGCGGGCTGGCAGTAGGTGCACCGCTATAAACAAGATTTCCCATTTTATCTGCCTTTTGAGCTTTTATTATAGCTACATCTGCCTTTAAAGGAGTTTCCAATAAGTATTCCCTGCCATCTACTTCTATCTTCTTTTTACCTTTTTCAAGCAAGGTTCCCAGTCCTGTAGGTGTCAGCACTCCACCTAATCCAGCAGCAGCACACCTTATCTTCTCAATTAGGCTGCCCATAGGATAATACTCCACTTCTATTTTGTTATCCATATATTGTTTTACAGCAGTAGGATTGGTTCCTATATGAGAACCTATAAACTTTTTTACAAGCCCATGATCAAACAGCAGTCCTATATCAAATCCTCCTCCTGGAAAAGAATTTGTTGAACATATAAGTGTCAAATCACTTATATTAAGTTCTACCAATTTATCAACAGCCATCAATGGTGTATTGCTTCCAAGAAATCCCCCAATCATAATGGTTGAGCCATTTTTAACATATTTCTTTATTGCTTCCTCCATATCTAAAAATTGCGGCATATTATATTCCCCCTTATAAAATAAACAGCCCAAAATCAAACTAGTGTAATATGATTACACTATATTATTTTATTGTAAACGACTACTGCTTGTCAATATCTTATATCTGCTGATTTCTAAAATGAATCTTGTTTAGTTATAATAATTAACCTAAGATTAAAAAGTCACTTTTATCATAAAATATGATAAAAGCGACTTTTATTAATTATTTCCATATTAATTTGGATAATTCAGCCTTTCATCCGGGATATCTGTCAAAACTTCTTTGAGAAATTTATCTGCCCAGTATTTCGCCATAGGAAGATTCATGTCCAAATAATTTCCACAGTCTTTTGGATCAGCTCCAGGTATATCTCCTTGAAAATTTAATATGAACTTATACATCTCCACCAGCAAATCCACAATATCCTTTGACTCATAGTCTCCATGCAAAATCAGATAAAATCCCGTTCTGCACCCCATGGGTCCAAAATATACGGTTTTATCTCCATAAATACTGTGATTTCTCAAAAAAGTTGCTCCTAAATGCTCAATGGTATGAACTTCCGCTGTATTCATAACAGGTTCATCATTAGGGCTTGTCATTCTTATATCAAATGTGGTTAGAACTACCTCTCCATATTTATCTTTTCTGGAAACATAAACACCTGGTATCAGTTTTAAATGATTGACAGTGAAACTTGAAATTTTATCCATGTAATATCGCCTCCTGTAGCATTTATTATACATCATGTTCAACCTGTAATCAATTATTCAGTTTTACCCTAATGTCCGAATACAACAGCTATTTCAAAGCCGGCTCTACATGTATAATTGCATATTTTATTTTAAATTCACTGCTCAGCATGCTTTCTATCTTTTCCGTAATACTATGACTTTCAAGTACGGTCAATTTGGAGCTGACGCCTATTACGATATCAAGTAAAATGTTGTTTCCATGTACCCTGGCCTTTACATCCCTGACACTGTCTACGCCTTCAACTTGATTTATTTTTCCAATTATCTTATCCAGCTGCCTGCTGTCAAAACCATCAGTTAAACTTTGGGCGGACTCCTTGAAAATTCCCATTCCTGTTTTTATTATCAGTATTCCCACTATTACTGCTGCCAGTGGATCTATCCAGGGAAAACCAAACTGCGATGCTATAATTCCACAGGCAGCCCCAAGGCTGACCCAGGCATCTGAAAGATTGTCCTTTGCAGCAGCCATAAGTGCCATACTCTTAATTTTAACTGCCACTTTCCTGTTATACCTGTACACTACATATACCAATACAGTACATACAATGGAAACCAATGCAGATATCATATCCGGTGCCTTGGCCTTGAAAAATATAGTGGAGTACACTGCATTGTAAAAAACCTCTGCTCCTACAGCTATCATTATCAAAGAAGCAACCAGGGTAGATACCGTCTGTGCTCTCAAATGTCCATAGGCATGATCCTCATCGGCAGGTTTTCTGGATATTTTAAGTCCTATAACAATGGCTAGGGAAGCTATTATATCCGTGGAATTATTAATGCCATCCGCGAAAAGAGCTCTGGAGTGAAAAAAATATCCTATACTGAGCTTAAATAAAGATAAAAACACATATACTATAACATTTACCTTAGTTCTCTTTTCTGCAATTTTAAGATCTTTATAATCCTCTTCCATCTATTCTCTCCTATAAAACCTACATTTTTGAAGCATTGCTCCACTCCACTGCCTTTATTATATTTAAAAGTGTCCTGTTTACTGGAGTATCTACTCCATATTTTTCTCCCAGTCTGCATACAGTTCCTGCAAATATATCGACTTCAGTTTTTCTGCCATATTCAATATCCTGACACATTGAAGTATTGCTGCGGGGAGGCATGGAAGCAAGTACCTTATTCCATTTTTCAATATCCCCTCCGCTTAAATTTATGCCGATTTTTTTGGATAACCTTACCACTTCCCACATGGCAGATTCCATAAGCTCTTTCGCCGCGCCTACAAATTGAAATACTCCATAATTCTCTCTTACAACTGCTGAAGCCTGATTTATCCCCACATTGATCATAAATTTATACCACAGGGAGTGCATCATATCCTTTGGAATGCTGTAGGCTATATCTGCCCTGTCAAAAAGTTCTTTTATCCTCTGTACTTTTTCCGAGTAAATATTATTTGTTTTTTCGCCAAAAACTATATTTCCGTAACTGGAAAAGGAGATCTCATTGCCCTTTCGGTTTCCATCAATGGCAATACAGAGGGCATAGAGCATTTTATCCATTCCATATTTTTTCCCTATTATCTCTTCGCTGGTAATTCCATTCATAAGAGATATTATAATTGTATCTTTCCCAACTTGATTTTTCATATCCTCCACAGCCTGACAAAGTTGATATGACTTTACTGAAACAATAATCAAATCTGCCGGTTCTGTTTTTTCTTCCGGATCCACATATGTAAAGTCATATCTTTTTCCATTTATTATAAATCCATTTTTCTTATATCTTTCAGCCCTTTCTCCACCTGCTATGACTTTTAATCCTGCTGGATTCAAGTCATACAATTTACTGTCATATGCACATCCAATAGCCCCCATTCCTATGGCAGCTATATTTTTTATACTGTTCATAATGTATCCCCCTCCATTCAATATTTACTATATTACATTTACAATAATATAATAAATTATATATAAATAACAATATACTCTCGGTTAATTTATTTCTATTTTTACCCTGCTTCCTCCCATTCCTGCCTCAGCAGGAGATACTATAAGTTTTACCGGCATTCTTTCCTTGATAACTTCCAAATGGCTTATTATTCCTATTGATAATTTGTCATTATGAATTTTTTCCAGGGAATCCATAACTATTTCAAGTAAATTATCATCTAGAGTACCGAAACCTTCATCTAAGAAAAACAGTTCCAAAGGTGCTGTGCCCTTTAACTGTATTTGAGCAGATAGAGCCAGTGCCAAAGCTAAAGATGTCACAAAAGTTTCACCTCCTGACAATGTGGAAGCATCCCTCTTTTTCCCCCCATTTTTATAATCCCTGATAAAAAATCTTCCGTCCTCATCAACTTCTAATCCATAATTTTCACAGGTAATCTGCCTCAATTTTTTATCTGCTTCCAGGGATATATATTTCAATTGATTTCCAGCCACAAACTCCACAAATTTTTTACCTTTAAATAATTTTTCCAGATCATCTAAAAGTCCTAATTCATGTTCCATTTTTTCTTTTTTTTCTAAAAGAACCTTTAACTCTGATAACTTTATATTTATAGAATTTACCTCTTCATTTATTTTTATTTTAGCTTCATATAATTTATTCAATTCATTATTCTTTTCATTTTTATCCTGCTGCATTTGGATCCACTGGCCTTCTGTTAAAGTTTTACCCCCTGTATTTTTATAGAGATTTTCTATAGTGACATTTAACTTTACAAGAAAATCCTTATACTCCTGTATCTTTTCCCTTAGTTTATTCATATCAAGCCTGTTCATAAAAAACTTTTTAACTTCATATATGTCTTTAAATGGTTGCTCTTTCAGAGCTTTTTCCAGACTTTCCCTCTCTTTTAAATTTCTTTCGTTTAAATTGGCTAAGCTGCTATGGGCAGCTATTATCTTATTATTATATATATCATAGTCCTTCTCTATTTTCCTATTATTTTTTTCTGCTATTGCATATTCACTTTCTATCTTTTCTATGGAGTCAGATATCCCTTTATTAAGATCTTCTAAATCCACTATCTGCCCCACTTTATTTTTTATACTATTTTCTTTTTCACATATGTTTTTGTCTGTTTCCTGAAACTTTGCCTGTTTTTCACTTAATTTTTCTTTTAAATCTGTTACTCTGCTGTTAAGTTCTTCTTTTTCATTCCGTTTTATATCTAAATCATTTCTAAATTTTCTTATTTCACTTTCCAGCTTAATTCTTTCTTTTTCTTTATCATTTATTTCATTTGACCTGCTTTTAAAATTTTCTACTGATAGTTCAGCTTTTAATGACGACAATTGTTCTTCCATTATTTTCAGTTTTTCTTCCTCAGTGTTTAAATCTTGCTGCAATCTTATCAATCGAGACTTATTTTGCTCTTGTATAGTAATTTCTCTGCTGTAATCAATATCCATAGAAGTCTTTTCCTCTTTTAAAATTTTAATCTTTTTCTCCAGAATACTTTTTTTGTCGTTAAATTCAATTATATTGTATTTTAATTTATGAAATTCACACTGGAGAATACTTACTGAAATCTCTTTAAAGTCCTCTCCTAATTCTTTAATTTTTTTCTGAATTTCTTTTACATTTTTTTCTTCTGATAAAATATTTGTCTGTATCTTTATTATCTCTTCAGTTAATTTCCTGCTTTTATTTTCTTTTTGATTTAAATCAATTTCTAGTTTTTCTAAACTACTGGTGTCAATTATATTGAAGCTTTTCACACAATGATATGCCGAACCGCAAACAGGACATGAATCACCCTCCGACAGTGTATTTTTTAAAGTATTTGCCAAATCATCCCTTTTAAATTTTTCCACCTTTTCACTTACTTCCTTAATTTCACATTCCAAATCAGATTTTATGCCACACTTATTCTTCAATTCTTTTTTTAAATCTTGAACAATACCTTTGCTTTTATCTTCAGAATTTTTGTAATCTCTGTATCTATCACATTTACCTTTTACAGAAGATAAATTGGCTTGAAAAACAAGCAGGGTGTTTTCATCCCCAGGACACATTTCCAGCAGTTTATTCAATTTCCTCATATTATCGTCCAACAACTTTTTCTTTTCTTCAATATTTTTTAGTAAAATTTCCCCTCTGCCAGCTGCAGCTTTCATATTCATCTGACAAGTTTCTATATCTTTACACAGGCTATTTTTTTGAACCATAATATTCTCATAATTAATTAACATAATCATTCCTTTATTTATTTTTCTTTTATACTCTTCAGGTATTTTCAAAATTTCCATTGTCTCTTCTTTTTTCCTGATATTAACCAATAGCTCTTCAATATAATTTTTATCATTTATCATTTCATTATTTTTATTTTGTAAATTTTTCTTCAAATATTCAATATCTTTCTTCAGCAGCTTCTTTTCCTGCTGTAATCGGTTCAATATTATGCTTTCTTCAACAGCATCTGAAATTTTTTGTTGTTTTACCCTTAATTCCGGCAGTTCCTTATCTTTTTTATCCCTAATTTCATTTAGTATTATCCCTGTTTTATTTTTATTTTCTCTTATAACACCTATTTTATTATTTAAATTTAACAGTTCCTTTTTTATGGTCTTTATTTGATCAAGTGTATTTTCAAAGTTATCCATATAGGGTTTAATCTTTAATGCTCCTTCAGCCAAACTAACCTTTTTTTCCCATTCATTTATCTGACCTTCTTTTTCTCTTAACAGCTTGCGTTCATTGACTTTTTCATCTAATTCCAATTGAAGCTTCCATAATTCTTTTCCATCATTAAATTTTTGTTCAACCACATTATATTCTATTTTACATCTGCCATACTGTTTTTCTATTCTTTCCAGTTCTTCAGCCTTTTCTTTCAAGTTTTCTGCCCCAATGCCTTCATAACCCTTCAGCTGGCCCTGCAGCACACTGGCCTTTTCTCTTTCTTCTTTACTTTTTGCACTTAATTTAAATGACAGATCATCTCCATATTTTTGAAGGCTGAACAATCTTTCAAGCATATTTCTTCTGTCTTTTCCCTCTAATTTTAAAAATTCACTAAACCTCCCCTGGGGAAGTACCACGGTTCTGGTGAAATCCTCCAGCTTAAGCCCCAGTATTTCTTCACATCTTTCAGTTACATTCTTAGCTCCTTCTTCCAATACCTTTTTTAATTTGCCGGTAACATCCATTATCCTGGCAGATTTACTTCTCACCTTTCCAGTTTTATTTTCTCTCTTAAATTCTCTCTCTACTATATAGGTTTTTATTTTCTTTTCAGATATTTGAAATTCATAGCTTACATTTAGGCTGTTACAATTTACATTCATAAAATTAGAGCTTTTTCTTGCTACTTCACCATACAGGGCTAAAGTAATTCCATCAAGTACAGTAGATTTCCCGCTGCCGGTAGATCCGAATATACCAAATATACCTTTGCTGGTCAATTTTTTAAAATCAATTTCCTGGGCTTCCACAAAACTGTTTAATCCTTTTATTTTAAGCTTAATAGGTTTCATTGCCTTCTCCCTCCCTAATAATAGATAATAACAAATCTATTACCTCTGGCCGGGGTTCAACCTTTCTTTCTTTTAAGTAAAACTCCCTGAAAATCTCTTCAAAAGACTTATGTGAAAAACTATTTATATCTATATTTTCACTATCCTTGTTTTTTATTTTTGGAACAATCTCCAATATATCTTTTTTTGTAGTTTTCATAAATTTTATTTCATCTTCTCTTATATATCTATCAGAAGTTACCTCTATATAAACCCAGCAATTTTTTTCTTTATTTTCCTCACACTTTTCCATGGCCTCTTCAATACTTTTACATTTCCAAATTTCTATAGGCTTATATACTTTAAATTCAACTTCTTCAACTCTGCAGTCCTCCCCTGCTTTCACATCTATAATAAAACATTTTTTCTTAAAATTAATTTCCCTTTTATTATATTGAATAGGTGAACCCGAATATCTTGCCCTTCCATGAGTTCCAGGCACTATTTGGGGTTTATGAACATGTCCCAGTGCAATGTACTGGGCACTTTCAGGAAAACAGCTTCCATCTACAATAAAACTTCCGCCCAGCTGAACATTCCTTTCTGAACCCGCCTCATCACTTCCCATTGCAAATAGATGGGAAACTACAATATTTATAGTATCCTCCCTATAATTTTTACTCAAATTATCAAATAACATTTTAATTCTGTCACTGTATGATTTTACCTTTTCCCTTTCCTCCTCCATTTCGTCATACAAAACTTCATTCAACCTTTTTTCACTAGGATATGGCACCGTAATAATCACAGCTTTTTCTCCATTTATTTCAACCTCAATGAAACCTTCACCAGAATTGACAACCTTGTGTTTGCCATAATTGCCGCAAGGTATTACTGTTTTTGGTGTACCTACCATTATAATTCCATGATCCCTTGCCAGAGGTCCTGCTGCCACCAGCCTGTCCGGATTATCATGATTGCCTGCTATGACTAAAGTTATCCTTTCTCCATTTGAAGATAATTTTTTCAGCGTATCATAGAAAAATTTTTCAGCCCTGGCCGGGGGATTAGCATTGTCATAAATATCTCCTGCAATAATTATCAAATCCACATGATTGGTTTGAACTATTTTTATAAAATCTTCAAGAAAGGCCTCTTGTTCATCCATTCGGCTGTATCCCTCTAAATTTTTACCCAGATGCCAATCAGAAGTATGTAAAATTCTCATTGTTTTCTCCTCCAAATCAAATAGTATGATATTTGTATATTGACAATTATAACATATGAACAGACAGCTCTAATATTTAAGGCGGCTGTTTCAAAATAGAATTTTGAAACAGCCGCCTTCAGCATCCTTGGGGGATGATTTTACATATTAATACTTTTTTAAAACAAAACTAAATTTCCTTCTTCATCAAAAACCTTTGTAATATCAGTTCCAGAAATTTTATATTCAGGTGGAACTTCCGGCAATAGTGCCGAAGATACATATACCTGTGAAAGTTCAAGAGTGCTGTCTATCAGCATAATACGTGCTGTTTCCTGATTTACAGCCCGTCCACAAGTTTGTAATCCTATTCGAATGGCCTCCTTATCTGTAGGAGCTACTACCGGTATAAAACAGCGCTCCAAGAAACCAGATGTTATAGTATTCATATAAGTTTTTTGAATATCAACTTTATCATAAAGTCTGCGTGTAGTTACATCAGCAATACCCATTCCCAAAGCATTTCCCTCGGATTCATCTGTCAAATCCAGTATGACAATTCTACTTGCAGTACCCTTGTCATCAGGTATACCGTTAATTCTCATACGTCCAATTACATTTGGATCCATTCCAACACCAGAAATATTCTTTCCCATTTCTTTAATTACTAAAACATCTAAATTGTTTAAGGGCAATTTAGCTAATAATTTTTTTGAATGTTTGAGAAGTTCTGCATCCCTTTCAAAAATATTTTCGGCGTTTAAAACTTCTACAACTGCTGTCATATCTTTTTTATTTTCAACAATAGCTACAGCAGCCAACAGTGGAATATGTTCCAATACTTTTGCAGCTACTTTGGGAATCAGATTTTTAAGCCCACTGGCACCATGCTGGTGTACTGCTTCCGCCTGAGCTTGTTTTCCTATGCCGATAACAAGCATTTTTATAACTCCGCTCTCATGTTCACCATGAAAATCAGTATGAGCTTTAACCCGGTTCACTGGAACTATATAGTCCAGATCCAGCACCTTTTTATCTACATATACCGGCTGGTTACCTATATGATCAATAGTTGCCACTTCCATGTTTGACACTATTGGAACTCCAAGTTCCTTTTCGTTGATACCATAATGATCCAGAATTGAACGCTGTCCCTCTGCCGTTGCACCCCCATGACTGCCCATGGCAGGTAAAACCACTACATCAGCTCCATGTGCCTTTAAATTAATTATAACATGTTTTATAATCAGCTGAATATCCCGTATGCCTCTGCTTCCAGCCAGTACACCCACTTTTTTTCCCTTAACATTTTTTCCTGCAAGTTCCTTGTCTATTCCATTTTTAACTGTCTCAATTATTTCTTTTTCTGATAAACAGCTGCAACTTTCTTCAGTAACTATTTTATGAATTACCGGCATTTTTATATCAAGCATAATAAGCCTCCTTATAAGAATAAATTTCAATTATATTATGCATAAAATCGCATCGTTCACATAAGCTGCGTAAACTCTTTGTACTATTTGAAGTTTTTATATAAGTCCAACAAATCTTTCTTTTTGTATATAATACAGTTTTAAATTATATTATCAATACCATCTTGCATAATTTTTCTAAACTACACCATTTTCAGTTCCAATATTTTTAGCATCTTTGGCATCTTCAGCATCGTCTTTCTCTGCTCTTTTAGCCCAGTAAGTTGCCAGTGTAGATCCTGTAACATTATGCCAAGCACTAAAAATTGCACCTGGAATAGCAGCTAAAGGATTTAAGTTCATTAAAGCCAGAGTAACTGCAAGTCCTGAGTTTTCCATACCTATTTCAAATGCAATTGCTTTGGATTTACGTTTGCTGAGTTTACCCAATCTGCGGGCAGCATTATATCCAAGGAATAATCCAGTCGCATTATGAAGTGCTACTGCTAAAAAGGCCATGAATGCTACGCTGGCAAGGTTTTCAGCATTGACAGCAACACCTGTTGTTATAATAAACATAAGTGCAATTGTAGATGCTACGGGTACAAACTCCACAACTTTCTGAACTGGTTTATCCGCAATTCTACGAATTAATACTCCCAGGAAAACGGGAACAACCACGCTTTTTACAATACTGAGAAGCATTGATGCTGCATTCACCTTAACCATTGAACCTGCAAGCATCAAGAAAATTGCCGGTGTGAGAATAGGTGCCAGAACAGTGTTTACACTTGAAACAGTAATTGAAAGTGCCTCATCCCCTTTTGACAAAAATGTCATAAGATTTGAAGCAACAGCACTAGGACAACATCCAACTAGAATAAGTCCGGCAGCTATAGGAGCTGGCAAGTGCAGCAGTTTTGATATTGCAAATGCAACAAAAGGCATAATAAGATAACGTGGTACCACACCCCAGAGTACATCAAGCGGGCGGGAGAATACCAGTTTAAAATCATCAGTTGTCATGGTAAGACCCATACAGAACATTACAGTTCCTAAATAGTAAGCAGTATAGGCACTTAAAGGCTTAACATGAGCCGGGAATATGAAAGATAAAATTGAACCTATAACCACCCACACCGGAAAATATCCAGTAATTAATTTACAAATCTTTTTTATCATTTTTTTCAATCTCCTTTTTAAAGTTTTTTAGTGAAAATTTTTATACATAGCTTTTTATTTTCACATCACCCCCTTTTATCTGCTTTAAAAATTGATAACTTAAAAACAATTAATATTTTTTAAACCGTTTTCAAGGGTTTATCCAGCATACTCATTTATACCTACTATTAATTAGTATAGAAATAATATTTTTATTTTTCCTGAAGGAATTTTAATTAATTCTTTAGTAGTAAATATACTATTATGTATAATATATAGAAGTAAATTTACTACTATATATAAGTATACTATTTAATTGTTTTCATGTAAATAGAAACAATCAGGTTACTATTAACATTTTACACAGCAATAACTATACCAATTGTCTATTTTTCTATCAATAGTTCCTTAAAGTTACTTAAATAGACCTTTATCTTACGACACCAGTTATGGCATTTTGTTAGAGAATTTTAAAAATGTGAGATAATTGTTATATTCATTGTTATAATTTGATTATCCTAACAACTTTTTAATTCAGATTTCTTATTATTTATCTATTTGCAAAGTATAAAAATACAGGCTTTGCCATAAAAGCAAAGCCTGTAACATTGAATTATAAATTATTTAATTAAGCAGCACACATCATTTGCAAATTGCACGGGATCCTCTACAGGAAGTCCTTCAATTAGGAGTGCCTGGTTATACAGCAGATTGGAATACATTTTTAATTTGTCTTTATCTTCTGCATATGCTTTTTTAATTGCCTTGAACATCTCATGGTTAGTATTTACTTCCAAGATTTTATCTGCTTTGATATTTTGATTATTTGGCATCATATTAAGTACCTTTTCCATTTCAATAGACACTTCCCCTTCATTTGCAAGGCAGACAGGATGGGTTTTCAATCTATTGGATGCCCTGACCTCTTTAACTTTATCTTTTAGCACCTCTTTCATAAAATCAAACAGCTGCTTGTTTTCCTCAGTTTCTTTTTTACTTTCCTTATCATCGGAATCAAAACCCAAATCTTTGCTGGAAACAGATTTAAATTCTTTTTCCTTATATTTTGCAAGCATTTTAATTGCAAATTCATCCACATCATCAGTAAAATATAATATTTCAAAACTCTTATCTTTAACCAGTTCAGTTTGAGGTAATTTCTCAATTTTTTCTATGTTTTCACCGGCTGCATAGTATATATACTTTTGATCCTCTTTCATACGTGAAACATATTCATCAAGACTTACAAGCTTTTTCTCCGTAGAAGAATAAAACATCAGTAAATCCTGCAGCACTTCCTTGTTAGCTCCGAAGTCAGAATAAACTCCATATTTAAGCTGTTTTCCAAAGCTGGTATAAAATTCAATATATTTCTCTCGATCATTTTTAAACATCAAAAGAAGTTCATCTTTTATTTTATCCTTTATTTTTTTTGCAATAAATTTAAGCTGCCTGTCATGCTGAAGAAGTTCTCTGGAAATATTAAGTGAAAGATCTGCTGAGTCCACAAGACCCTGCACAAAGCTAAAATAATCCGGCAATAAGTCAGCACATTTTTCCATTATCAAAACGCCATTTGAATAAAGCTCCAATCCTTTTTCAAATTCCTTTGTATAAAAATCATAAGGTGCCCTGGCCGGAATGAAAAGCAAAGTTCTATAACTTACCACTCCTTCAACACTTGAGTGTATCACCCTGAGAGGTTTGTCATAACCAAAATGCTTATCCATATAGAATTGATCGTAATCCTCAGGTTTCAATTCATTTTTATTTTTTCTCCAGATAGGTACCATACTATTTAAAGTTTCATCCTCAAAATAATCTTCCTGCTCCTTGTCATTATCCTTTTTAGGTCTGCTTTTCTTTACCATCATCTTAATTGGATACTTTATAAAATCAGAATACTTTTTAACCAATGATTTGATTTTATATTCATCTAGAAACTGATCATACTTTTCATCTTCAGTATTTTCTTTAATCTTTAATATAATTTCAGTACCTGCGGTTTCCTTTTCACAAGGCTCAATATTATATCCATCTGCACCTTTTGATTCCCATTTATATGCCTTATCCGAATTAATGGAACGACTTTTTACAGTTACTACATCAGATACCATGAAAGCAGAATAAAATCCAACTCCAAATTGACCTATGATATCCACTCCGTCTTTTATATCATTTTGACTTTTAAATGCAAAAGAACCGCTTTCTGCAATAGTTCCAAGATTATTTTCAAGTTCCTCCTCTGTCATACCTATACCTGTATCGGTAATTGCAAGTGTTCTTTTTTCTTTATCCGCAGTAATTCTGATATAGAAATCATCCTTGTTGAAACTGACATTTTCGTCAACAAGTGACCTATAATAACTCTTGTCAATTGCATCACTGGCATTTGATATAAGTTCCCTTAAAAATATTTCTTTATTTGTGTAAATTGAGTTAACCATTAAATCAAGCAGTCTTTTTGATTCTGCCTTAAATTCTTTTACAGCCATTCTATCATTTCCTTTCAATTCAATTATATCTAATATATCTAATATGTATTAACTTAAATAATACTTGAGTTGATAAGTATTTAAATGTTTTTTGTTAGCACTTATATCACTTGAGTGCTAATTTTATTTTAGCAATAATTCTGCCTTTGTCAATATGTTTTTGTAAATTTATCTACTGAATTTATTTATCAGGATTATAACATAGAAAATTCTCATGAATTGTTTTTTAAACTTTGAATCAATTTTAGCGGATTAATTATCTTAGCTGAACTACATAATTTACTATTTTTACCAAATTTAACGGTACTTCCGGTTTTTAGTGCTGTCCTCCAAAATTCATCGGGAGTTATACTCGGCTTCACTTCACAAGAAAGAGCATAAATACCCGCTATATAAGGAATTGACCAACTCCAACCACCCTCCCTGTAGAAAACATAATCCTTGTATCCTGTTGGACTTGCTGTACATCTTGAATCCATGGGAATAAGCAATGTATTATTCAAATTATATTTTCCTTCATAATATTCGTTCTGCCAGAATAAACCTGGAGTATAAGATGAAGAAGCATCAGGATCAGACAGAGGGTTTCTTCCAAGCCCATTAAATTTAAATCCATAAGTATCTTTAAGTGATGATGAAACTACAAATATATTTTCTTCTTTGGCCCTGTCCACCGCTTTTACCACTTCATTATAACCCACATCTCTTGAGCCCCATCCTATTGAAATGGAAATAACCCTTATCTTTTTACCTCGAGGTAATTTTTTATTGAGTTCTATTATTCTGTTTATGGCATGAGCAGTGTAATTAAAATTGGCTTTTGATTTTTGGCATATATCAATAGGATCTTGCCCTATATAATACAAATCAGATTTTGGAGCAATACCCGTTTTTTTACCAACAGCTATTGAAGCTACTGCAGCTCCATGCATTGAAGTCTCACGTCCACAATGGAGCTCTTCATAAGATTTTACATTATCTTTATATTCATCATGATTTACAAGAAGACGCTGATCTATTATTGCAATACCAATATTTTTCCCATTTACTCCCAAATTATGGACAGTCCTTATCCCAAGTCCTGGATTTTTCCCTAATGACATAATTTTTTCAGGTAAAAAAACTGATGTGATATTTTGGGGCCATTTTGTTTTACTATCAAAACTTGAATTTAAAAGTTCTTTTTCCTTCCCACCAATATCAGCTTCTGATAGATCCTTTGAACGTAAATCCATTACTTTACTGTTTTTAAAACTTGAGGTTAACTGTGGCAGTTTATCTAATTTTCTAACCTTCCAATCTGCTGGCGTCACTTTTACAGCAATTCCAGCAGTTCCTTTATTTAATGCCGTGTTGGGCTTTCTCAATACATTTAAAGATACCATACCCACAATAAACAATATAAATACTATAATTAAAATTTTATATTTTTTCTTCATGTAAAATATCTCCTTATTTTTTTAATTTTCATTATAATTAAATTGTAGTATTTATTTTTAAAGAAACACTTATCAAACCCATTAAGATTTGATTAAGATATTATATTTGAAATATAGCCCCATCTTTTTGAGATGAGGCCTTTCACTATTTTAACATTATTTTTGACAAGTCCGCTGCCTGCTGCTGAATCCAGTACATTCACTATCTGCCTATACCTCAAAAAAGGCAGATCTCCGCTTTTTTATATAATTAACTGCTTGTACTTTTCAGGACTTGATTTATATATTTATCTAATTTTTGGCTTACCTTTAATATTTCCCTGTAATCTGCCTTTTCCTCAATTAATTTATGCAATCTCTCTCTTAAATCGTTTACCTTATCATCCATCACGTAAATTTCAAACCGCCTTTCTTAATAAATAACAAATTAAAGCTTATAATTCAAAACACTTTTAAATTATATCACAAAAATTCTCTGCTGTAGACTATAGTATGATGACAATTTGCAACATTTTTTTTAAAATTAAATTTGAGAGGTGGTTTACGTGACATTAGAAAGTGCACTTGCTATAACTTTAAAAAACCGCAGAATAAAATGTGGATTATCACAGGAAGATCTTGCTCACAAATGTAATATTGATAGAACTTATATAAGCATGATCGAGCGCCAGAAGCGAAATCCTACTTTAAATATCATTTTTAGAATCTGCAAAAGTTTAGATATAAAAGCCAGTGATTTTATTTTAAACATTGAAAAAACAATGGAAGGTAACTGAAAAATCAAAATTATTTTCCAGCTGACTTGATTCACATTTATAAATAAATTGAATGAAGTTAAAAAGCCCTATCCTCTTGGGACGGGCTTTTAATATTATTTTAATTTTTTTTCATATTTTTCAACCATTTTTTTAACCATCTGTCCGCCTATGGAAAAATTATTTACTGCATTAGGATCTCTGTTCTTTTCAGCCAGTTCCCTGGCTGCTTCTATTTTTAATTTTTCCATACCAATTCTAGCTTCCGGAACCAGTATTTTATTTCTTCTAGACATAAATATCATCTCCTCTATATTAGTTTATACATTTCAAAGAAGCATATAATAGAAATTCATAGTATTATTATGAGAATTTGTAAAATTCCTAATTCATCCCTTTAGTCCACTTTTCCCTCACCATCATTTTAAACATCATGAAATCTGTATTGGTAAAAATAATTTTCAATATTTATTTGCACTGTGAATCACATTGTAGTACAATAAAATTTATATAATTTAATAATGTTCTCTTATCAAGAGCGGTGGAGGGACTGGCCCTTTGAAACCCGACAACCGGACATATTATATGTACCGGTGTTAATTCCTGCAAAGTGAATTGGATCACTTTGAAAGATAAGAAAAATGCTAATTTTAAAAAATTGTTATCAAAAGCTATTTTTCTTATTAAAGGAAAATAGCTTTTTTAATTATATTATAAAAATAAAATGCAAATTGGAGGTATAACTAATGGGGATTTTAGTAGTGGGCGGAGACAGAATTGCAAGCATAAAAAACAAGTTAAGAGAAAATGGATTTAATAAAATAATACATGTAACTGGGAGAAAAAAGGGTGACAGAAAAATAATTATTCCATCAAATATGGATTTAGTAATGGTTCTTACAGATTACATAGGACACAACATGGCTGAAATAGTAAAAGAGCGCTCAAAACGAAATAATGTTACAGTAATGTTTTGCAAGCATTCTTGGTCAAATATATATAAAAATATAAATATTTACATGAAGAAATAGATATTCTGAGTATAATTCCATATTAATTTTCATTACCATTAACAATCCATATACCAATACAGGCTAAAACCAATGCTCCCGGAGTCTTCACCTTCAATATGGAATCTCCAAGTAAAATGGCCGATAATATGACTCCAAACACAGGTATCATAAAACTGTATACAGCTATTCTGCAGACCTTGTTGTATTTATACAAAGCCGACCATATTACCAGTGATACCGAAGACAAAAGTGCCATATAAAGCAGCAGGATTCCACACCTAGGTGATACAAAGATTAAACTTCCACCTAAAGATTTCCCGTCAATTGACAGGGCAAAATCTCAGAGGCCAGCTCGATAGCTGTCTCTATTCCTCCATATTCTGCATTATGCACACCTCCGGAGATAAACACAGTTTTTCCCTCTTTTTCCCCGCAAATAATTGTAACCGGAAGGTCTATTTCTGTTCCTTTCACATTTACATATTCTGATATCTTTTCTCCTGTTTTAGCAGACATGTTTCCTGCTCTTACTGTTTGCATAAAACAAAACTCCTTTCTTCCCTAATATGTACGCAGCCTATACATTATTTATCAAATAAGTGACAAGCCACTAAATGACTTTTTCCTATTACTTTTAATTCAGGCTTTTCTTTCAAACATACATCACCGCATCTTTCACACCTGGAGCTGAAACTGCATCCTGGAGGTAGACAAGAAGGACTTGGCGGCTCACCTTTAATTATTTCTATTCTGCTGTTATCAGCTTTTTTAACAGACAGCACGGATGACAGCAGGGCTTTTGTATAAGGATGGCATGCACTTGAAGTGAGTTTGCAGCTGTCAATAATTTCAACAATTTTTCCAAGATACATAACCACAACCCTATGACTTATATTTTTTACCACTGCCAGATCATGACAGATAAAAATGTAGGACAATTTTTCTTTCCTCTGCAGATCCGCAAGGAGAGAAAGAACCTGCTTTTGTACGGAAACATCCAGGGCTGAAGTGACTTCATCACATACTATAATTTCAGGTTTTAAGGATACCGCCCTTGCTATTGCCACTCTCTGCCGCTGTCCTCCGCTAAGCTGATGGGGATATCTATCTGCAAAATTTTCACTCATGCCAACTGTTTCAAGAAGCTTTGCCGCTTTTTTACGGGCACTGTGCTTATCTATGAGTTTAAAATTCAAAAGAGGCTCAACTATGGTTTCCCAGACCTTCATCCGGGGATTGAAGGTCTCAGAGATGTTTTGAAATATCATCTGAATTTTCCTCCTGTTCTGCCTCAATTTTTCTCCTCTTAAATTTGTAATATCCTGCTTTTTAAAAATAATCTTTCCAGAAGTAGGTTCTTCAAGATGAACCATCATATCGGCCAGAGTACTTTTACCGCAGCCGCTTTCTCCAACCAGTCCCAGGCACTCTCCCCTATACAATTTCAAACTAACATCATTCACTGCAGTCAGCTTTCTTTTATCCTCCATTTCAAATTGTTTTGTAAGATTTTCAATCTCCAGTATAGGCTGCTTCTTTTCCTCCAAAATCGCATCCCTCCAATTCAGGTACCGCCGATAATAATTCCATAGTATACTTGTTTCTTGGATTATTTATCACCTGATCCTTAGTTCCCCACTCCACCAGCCTTCCTTCCTGCATTACTCCTATTTTATCGCATATATAAGCTGCTACTCCCAGGTTATGGGTAACCAGCACTATGCTTGTATTAAAATTCTTTCTGAGTTCAGCCATCTGCTTCACAACCTGGGCCTGAACAGTTACATCCAAAGCGCTGGTAGGTTCATCTGCCAGAAGAAGTTCAGGTTTCATAACCATGGCCATGGCTATGGCAACCCTCTGTTTCATACCGCCGCTCAGCTGAAAGGGATATGAATTCATTACAGCAGCTGCATCTGCCATGTCCATTTTTTTTATCATGAAAACAGCTTTATCAAAAGCCTCTTTTTTTGAAATACGAAAATGACTCCTTATAGTTTCTACAAATTGATTCCCTACTTTTTTTACAGGAGTCAAAAATTCGCCTGAATCCTGAAATATCACTGCCATTCTGTTTCCCCGTATTTCTCTCCATTTTCTTTCAGAATAATTGAAAATATCTTCATTTTTAAAAATTATATTTCCTGAGGAAACAGCTGCTCCTGCAGGCAAAAGTCCAAGTACAGCCCTTATAATCGTGGATTTTCCACTGCCGCTTTCACCTACAATTCCAACTATTTCTTTATTTTTAACTGTCATGCTTAAATTTTCCACCACAGGTGCCTGTTCTCCGTATTTTATAGATATATTTTTTATATCCAATATACTTTTACTTGTCATTTTATACTCACACTGCTGTTAAGCAGATAATAATCAACAGGATACATTGTCAGCCCTCTCACATTACTCTTGCTTACCAGATTAAGCATTGGCGTAACTAAAAATATATTGGAATTATCCTCCAGCAATCTTTTCTCTACATCTATGGCAATATCATTTCTTTTTTGAGTATCTTTTTCATTTTTTAGCCTATCAATAAGAGAATCCACTTCAGTATTACTGTATTTACCATAATTTTCACTTCCTCCAGTCTTGAAATACAATTCCAGAAAAGACTGTGGATCTCCCGATGTTGCAGTATTCACGCTATACAAGCAGAGATCAAAGCTGCCGCTTTTAAGCACATTGGCTACTGATTCATAGGACTGCAGTTTAACAGCTATGCCCATTTCCTTAAGCTCGGACTGCATTGCCTGTGCAATTACCGGAAGCTCGGAACGGCTTGTATAAAATGCCAGGTTCAATTCCAGCTTTTTCCCATTTTTTTCTCTTATACCATCTCCGTCAGTATCCGTATATCCTGCATCATTTAAAAGTTTGACTGCCCCATCCTTGTCATATTTATATGCCTTAAGTTTTTTTTCTCCAAAGGGCAGGGATTTAGGGAAAGGTCCAACTGCAGTTTCAGCAGTGCCTTTTAAAACATCTTTGGCATAGGATTCTCTATTCACTCCCAGAGCTATGGCTTTGCGGACTGCAGGATCCTTCAAAAATTCATTGTTCAGATTTTCATAGGACATTATTATTCTCAGGCTGGTAATCTTATCTATATTGTATTTGGACTTATCAGCAAATAAAGATATGTTGTGGCTTGAAATACTCTGTGCCGCATCAATTTCTCCTGACTGAAGCGCCATTGCCCGGGTATTGGCATCTTTGATATACTTGAAAGTTGCCCCGTCTATCTTGACTTCATCTCCCCAATAGCTTTTGTTCTTTTCCACCACCACTTCTGAATCTGGAACATAGGATTTAACTTTAAAAGGTCCTGTACACACAGGAGCCTTGGTAAATGTATCCTTTGCAGCACTGGTATTTACTATTATGGCAACGGGATCTGCAATGTTTCCCAAAAATGCCTCATAGGGGGTTTTTGTTTTTATACTAACATATTGACCATCTTCTGTTATAGAATCTATAAGTAATATTGACTCTGCTCTTGGATTTAACTTCAGTGACCTTTCCAGAGAAGCCTTTACAGTTTTACCGTTAACAGGTGTACCATCTTGAAACTTAGCTCCATCTTTAATATGAAACTTCCAGGTCAAGTCATTCACTCTTTTCCATGAATCGGCAAGCAGTGGTTCTATTTTCATATTTTTATCAAGCTTCACCAGTGTCTCTCCTACACCATACATGGAAACAAACCAGCCGTTGAATCCTTCTGCCGGATCCAGATTGCTGGGAAACTGATTTACTCCAAATACAATATTTTTTGATTGTCCATTGTCACTTTTTTCAGCAGTCCTCTCACTTTTACACCCTATAAAACCTGCACATAAAAAAATCATTGAAAGTATAACTGCTAGATATTTTTTTATTTTCATTTTCACTAAGTCCTCCTCAATGTTATTTTTTAGGATCCAGTATGTCTCTCATACTATCTCCCAGTAAATTAAATATCATGACGGTTATAAATATGGCAATGCCGGGATATATCATAAGCTCTGGTGAGGTCTGCATATAATTTCTGCCTTCACTGAGCATATAACCCCACTCTGGAGTAGGCGGCTGGGGACCCAGTCCCAAAAATGACAGGGAGGATATTTCAAGCATCATAGTACCTATATCCATGGTGGCCATTACCACAAGAGGTGATATTATATTGGGTGCTACATATTTCAAGATCAGTTGATATTCTCTGGCACCACCCATTTTTGCCAATTTAACATACTCCTTTTCCTTTACAGCCATGACCAGGCTCCGGCTCACCCTGGCATATTTTACCCAATTTACTGCAATCAAAGCTATAACTGTATTAATAGAACTAGGTCCAAGCACTCCTGCAATTGCAATGGCAAAAATAATTCCAGGGAAGGCAAGAAAAACATCGGAAAATCTCATTATAATATTATCGGCCAGTCCTCCAAAATACCCCGCTGCTGTTCCCACCGCCGTGCCAACTATAAATACGGATACAACAAGACTGAAAGTCATTTTCAGAGAATCCTGACCTCCATAGAGCAGTCTCGAAAAAATGCATCTTCCAAGATTATCCGTACCTAGTGGAAACCTGCCGTCTCTTCCCCGAAGAGCATTTGCCATATTGGTTTTAAAGGGATCATTAGGTGCCAGGAAAGGTGCTGTGACAGCTGCCGCAATCAAAGTCAATGCCAGTATACAGAGAAATACAAACAATTTATTATCCTTTAAAAATGTTTCAAATCTCTTCATATCAAGCCCCCTTTTCCAATCGGATACGAGGATCTAAAATGTAGTATGAAATATCTACAGCAAGATTGACAAATACATAGATCAATGTCATCCACACCACATATCCCTGTATTAGCGGATAATCTCTGGTAAATATACCCTCCACCGCAAGTTTCCCCACTCCTGGCCAGGAAAAAATAGTTTCAACTATAGCTGTTCCTCCAAGAAGTGATCCAAGAGACAAACCCAGCAAAGTTATAATTGATAAAAGAGAGCACTTGAGTACATGCTTCAGCAATATGCACCATCTACCAATTCCTCTCGACTTGGCGCCAACTACATAATTCTGGGATATTTCCTCCAGTATGGAGGCCCTCAGCTGCCTTGTATATTTTGATGCCATTGCAGCAGTCAAAGTTGCCGAGGGCAGTATAATACTTGTCCATCCTGAGTCACCCATAACCGGTAAAACTTTTAACTTCAATGAAAATATATACATTAACAATAAGCCAACCCAGAATCCAGGCATGGATATGCCAAAAAATGATACAGTTCTTATTACATAATCAGCCAGCTTGTTTTTATAAAGTGCAGATAAAATACCAAGTGGAAGTGCTATGAGCAGCATCAGAATCATGGACATCACCGCAAGTTTAAAAGTAGCCGGAAGTGTCTCGAATATTAAATCCAGCACCGGCCTATCGTACTTGTAGGAAATGCCAAAATCTCCTCTAATCACACCGGACAGCCAGCTAAAATACTGAAGCAGAAAAGGTCTGTCAAGTCCCAATTCACCCCTCACTTTCTCTACAAGTTCCGGAGAAGGAGTTACCCCTGTGGCATTTAGCATAAGCACTGCAGGATCACCCGGTGAAAAATACGTCAGGGCAAATGTTAAAAATGTAATTCCAAATAAAATCGGAATTAAATATATCAATCTTTTCAATATGTATTTCTGCAACTTGTTTTTGTCACCCCTTCTTAGTAATGCCCTTCAATATGAGTATACTTGTTTACAATTTACAGGCACATATGCTGAACATAGGTGTACTTCTATAGGCCGTTTTTTCCTCTTCAGTGTATATCTTCTCTGAAATATCATTTTCCAGATCAACCTTTGAAAACCCACACTTCATCAATACCTTTTCATCCCATGCAGGACGTAATTCATAAGTCAAGGGAAGATCCCTTGCAATATCTTCACATATTTTCCTCTGTTTTTCATAGGTTTTACAATCATAGCCCAGTTTCAGGGCCTCATCCATATCCTTTACATATTGCTCCTGAAGTTCAGGACATGACAATCTCAGATACCAATTGGCATCAAATATAATTAACTTCCCCTCTGGCCTTAAAAGTTTAAACCAATTTTCATAGGTTCTAACCGGATTTTTCAATGTCCAGGTGACATTTCTGCTTATAATCAAGTCAAACCTCTCTGGAGATAAATTGAGATTTTCCACATCTCCTTTTATAAAATTTATATTTGTTCCTGCCACTTCTGCGTTTTCCCGGGCTTCCTTGATCATTGTGCAGGAACCATCTACTGCAGTTACTTCATATCCCATCTGTGCCATGATTATTGCAAAAAAACCAGGGCCTGTACCTATATCCAATGCCCTTATATCTTTTCTATTTCCCATTTTATTACTGATAATTTCACTCCAGCACTTTCTCTTGAAACTGTTCATATCCTCATTTATCATTTCACTGTATGTATCCGCCCTATTGTCCCAGTAATCTTGAATAATTGTTTCCATCAAATTTCCTCCTATCTAAAAACTTTTCATTTTATACTAAATCTTTTTTCCTACATATATGTAAAACTCATTGTCATCCTGAGTATAAATAAGAATTACTTGATGTATAGTGATTTTAATTAACTTAAGCAGCAATATTCGTGCCAAAAGCATCAATATGTACAGAAATCTTGTCAATACAGCACTACATACCTCTTAATATGAAAATATCCACAAATTGCATTGCTCAAATCAATTCAAAAGTGCAAAATATATCATTATGAGATTATTTTCATTTCATAATGATATCCTAGTTTCATTTTGATAAATTTGAAATTTATATCCTTTTAATGTATAATACCGATAAGAATAGACATCTTGAAGGGAGATATTTTAAGTGGAAAAAAAAGAATTATCACGGGGCCTAAAAGCACGTCATATTGAATTAATTGCTTTAGGCGGTACAATTGGTGTAGGCCTGTTTATGGGATCGGCTAGCACAATCAAATGGGCTGGGCCATCAGTACTGTTGGCTTATGGAGTGGCCGGCATGGTGATGTATGTAGTTATGCGAATTATGGGAGAAATGCTTTATCTTGAACCACTAACTGGTTCCTTTGCAAATTATGCAAAAAAGTACATATGCCCTTGGGCTGGCTATATAACAGCATGGTGTTACTGGTTTATGTGGATAGCTGTAGGCATGTCGGAAATTACTGCCATCGGAATTTATATGAATTATTGGTTTCCAACTTTACCGTCCTGGATTCCGGCCTTAATCGGCGTAGGTATTATAGCTGCTGCTAATATGACTTCAGTTAAGTTCTATGGTGAATTTGAATTTTGGTTTTCTTTGATTAAGATTGTTACAATTATAGCTATGCTCCTAGTGGGATTTGGCTTGATTTTTTTTGGCTTGGGCAATCATGGTATAGCCATTGGTTTAACAAATCTTACAGCAAACGGCGGCTTCTTCGCTGGTGGCTTGAAAGGTTGGTTATTTGCCTTATGTCTGGTAACAGCATCTTATCAAGGTGTAGAACTTATCGGTATCACGGCCGGCGAAGCACAGGATCCAAAAAACACATTGAGAAAAGCAACAAAAAATATAATTTGGCGTATATTAATTTTCTACATTGGTGCTATATTTGTAATTGTAACTATTTATCCATGGAATCAAATCAGTACTCTTGGCAGTCCATTCGTTCTGACATTTGCTAAGATTGGGATTTCCTCTGCTGCTGGTATCATAAATTTCGTAGTGCTGACAGCTGCAATGTCTGGCTGCAACAGCGGAATTTACAGCTGTGGACGTATGCTTTATACTTTGTCAAGAAATGGTCAAGCTCCTAAATTTCTCGGCAAGGTAACCAAACATGGTGTACCAGCAAATGCTATTAAAATAACTTTGCTTTGTTTACTGTTTTGTGTAGTTTTAAACTATATCTATCCAAATTCTAAATTATTTGTTTATATCTATAGTGCCAGCGTTCTTCCAGGTATGGTTCCCTGGCTTGTTTTGTGCATCAGTCAATTAAAATTTCGAAAAGAACATGCAGCCGAAATGGCAGCACACCCTTTTAAGTCAAAGTTTTTCCCATATGGCAACTATATTGTAGTAGTGTATCTTTGCTTAGTTTTAATTGGTATGTGTTTTAACTCCGAAACGCAAATGTCTTTATTGATTGGAGCTGTATTCTGCATCATCGTTACTATAGGCTATTTTGTTCTTGGCATCAACAAACGGACTGCTCCAACAGAAGAAGAATTTAAAAATTAGGAATAAAAACTGAATAAGCAAAAAGTTTTTCAAGGTAGATCTTCTTATAACAGAAGTATCTACCTTATTAATTCGTACAATCAAAATAAATGGTATTAAATTATCAGCTGCAATATTAACCATTATTTACCCTAACCTTATTTTATTTTTCTCCGCTGACATGGATATTTTAAAGCATATTCTGTCATCCTTGTATAAGGAAGTTATTTTTCCTCCATGATGCTCAATTATACTTTTAGCTATGGATAACCCAAGCCCCGAATTGTTATCCGGGCTTGACCGTGATTTATCAGCTCTGTAAAATCTTTCAAAAATCATCTTTATGTTCTCTTCATTTAAATCTTTACAGCTGTTGCTTATGGAGATTACAGCTTTGTCATCTTCTTTACCCAGAGCTACATTCACTTTAGATGGTTTTACACTATATTCCAGTGCATTATAAAATAAATTGTTAAGGGCCCTTAGGAACATGTTTACATCTATATTCACCATTAAATTTTCAGAAATTATATTGTCTTCCAGTTCAAGATTGTTTTCTTGAAAAATAACGGAGAATTCATCCACCACTTGATAAATTAACTCATTAATACATACTCTTGAAAAACTCGACTTCATATTAAGACTATCCAATTTAGTAAACATAAATAAATTATCTGTAAGTCTTTTCATGGATCCGGCTTTTTTTAATGCAATATCTATAAACTTCTTCATCTCTTCTTCAGATTTGTATTCACTGTTTTTCACAATTTCAAGGAAGCCAATTACACTGGTAAGGGGACTGCGTATATCATGGGCAACATTTGTTACAAGTTCACTTTTGGATCTCTGAATGTTTTTCTCCCTCGTGATTTTCTCCTGTATTTTATCTGCCATGTAGTTTACATTGGATACTATACCTGCCAGCTCATCATGACCTTTTTTCATTATTCTAAACTCTATATCTCCACCTGCAATTTTATTTAGTCCCCTGCATATTTCCTTTATATATTTCATTTTTGACATAGTGATCATGTAAAATATGAATACTGATAGACAAAGCATAAGTACAAGCCCCCTTTTACTCATCCAGTTAAAGGAAGTGTCATTTAATGCATTAAAGGGAACACCTGTAATCCACAGCATATATATTCTGTCATTTATTTTCAAGGGAACAGTATAGGAAAATTTAAAGTAATGTGTAACGTTACCTCCTACATTCTTTCCTTTAAAAGTATCTACCATGAATTTTCTCAATTCATTCACATCTATATGCGTCTGCCTGAATTTATAAATAACCCTGTCCCTGCCATCCGTTATTATGAAATTTATTTTAAACAAATGATACCTCTTTTCATAACTTTGAAACAGAGGCTCCAGCTCATTTATGTTTCTAAAATTGCTTTTGCTTAAATCAACGGACAGATTTTCGCCTGCTTCTCTAAGGCTGCTGAAACTATAATTGTAATTTTGTATATTTTCATTGTATGAAGAGTAGATTCTAGTAAAAATGCTCAGTAGGATAAAACTCAAAATCAGAGAAAATATCAATGCTGCAGCAAATTTCAGCTGAATACCAAATATTTTAACTTTCAATTTTATATCCCACTCCCCATACAGTTTTTATATAACCCACCTTTATCTTCTTTCTAAGACGCCTTATATGAACGGTAACGGTTCTGTCAAATTTAAGATAAGGCTCCTCCCATACATTTTCGTATATCTGTTTTATACTCAATACTTTGTCCTTGTTTTTTGCAAGAAAGGCAAGTATCCCAAATTCATGGGGAGTAAGCTCTACCCCCTGCCCATTTATTTTCACCTGATGCCTGCCTATATCCACCACCATATCCTGAATTTTAATCATGTCTAAATCTACAGCAAGGTCAAGATTAAATTCTTTATACCTTCTCAGCTGTGCTTTCACCTTAGCAATTACCACCATTGGGTTAAAGGGTTTGGATATATAATCGTCCGCCCCTATGGTAAGCCCCATTATTTTATCGGAGTCATCTATTTTAGCGGATATCATTATAATGGGCATGTTCAATTTTTCACGTATTTTCATACATGCCATCATGCCATCCATTTTTGGCATCATAATATCCAAAAGTATAAGATCTATTTTATTGCTTTTTAGTATGTGAATTGCTTCCATACCGTCTTTTGCACAGATAGTATCTATATTTTGATTTCTCAGCATTATATTTAGAAGTTCTCTTATGTTTTCATCATCATCTACAATTAGAACTGAATTTTTGTACATATATAAAGACGCCTTTCTAAGTTTATATATTTATTATATACATATTTCTTGTATTTGTAATAATCGTAATAAAATCTTAATAAACTCCATCCATTTTGTAATATTAAATATACCCTTTATGTAATATTGTAAATCTATAATAGATATATTACATAAAGGGATGTGAATTTTGTGGAAGTGCTTAAACTGGAGAATGTATCCAAAAGAATAGGAAAAAGACAAATAGTGAGTGATCTAAATCTAACCGTAAATCAGGGGGAAATCTTTGGATTTTTAGGCCCCAATGGGGCGGGAAAAACAACTACCATAAAGATGATTGTTGGATTTTTAAGGCCTGCCACTGGAAAAATATATATTCAGGGCAGAGATATTCTGCACCATAGAATTGAATCCATAAAAGATATGGCCGCCATGGTGGAATCACCTGATATGTATCCTTATCTTACAGGACTTCAAAACCTCCAGCAGCTTGCCAGACTGGACAGGGGAATTGAAGAAAAGGACATATTAAAGGCTCTAGAGGAAGTAGAGCTAAAAGATAAGATGAACCAGAAATTCAGAACCTATTCCATGGGTATGAAGCAGAGACTGGCAATATCACAGATACTTCTTGGAAATAAAACAATATGGGTGCTGGATGAACCTACAAACGGCCTTGATCCCAGTGGAATAATTCATTTTAGAAATCTATTTAGAAAATACGTCAGGGAAAAGGGAGTCACCATTTTTATTTCCTCACATATACTTGGAGAGATGGAAGTTCTCTGTGACAAAATTGCCTTCATAAAGGAAGGAAGAATCAAAGGCATACAGGATATGTCCAAGCTTCATGGAAGCCTTGAAGACAGATATATTGAACTTATAGGAGGAGATGTTGATGTTGCTGAAAATAATTGAAAATGAACTTATAAAAATATGTCATAAGAAGAAACTCATAGTATGTTTTATACTGATGTGCCTGGTATTTACCGCCTCTTTTTTCTTTTTTAACAAAGATCGCGGTGAAGGTGGTCTGGCAAACAATAAAAGGATTGAAAAATATTATATGGAACAGAAGAAAAATTCCAAAGATCCTTCAGTAATAAAGGAGGCCCAGGAACATGTGGATGAAATTGAAACAGGCATAAGAGAATACCAGCTGGATAAATCCCATCCTGACAGTTGGAAGTCAAATTTAGAAAAACAAATTGCTATCCTGGAGAAAACCTCCAAAGGCAAAAGCATCAGCAATCCGGAATATAAAGCTTTACAATTAAAGGAATATAAATACCTGCTGAAAAACAATTTAAAACCCCTAAACAGCCTTTCAACTACAGGATTCACCTTTTTTCTTGAGTATGTCATGCTCCTCAGCTTTTCAATGATCATAATATTTTTGATAGCCGCTATTATAACTTCGGATATACTATCCAGCGAATACACTCCTGCCACTTTGAAATTTATACTTCTAAGACCTGTAAGCAAGGCAAAGCTCATTTGGGGAAAGTTTTTTGCAGGTGTGATTTCAAGTTCAGCCCTGGTGATATTTTTCTATGCTGCAGTATATGTTTTTGGCGGTATAAAATATGGTTTTGACAGTTTTAAATACCCCGTAACCATAGGCCCTTCTTTCAAATACAGTGCCATAAAAAATATGACTTACAATAAATTTATAGAGGTTATACCAGGCACTTCCACCCTTATACCCCTTTACAAATTTTTAGGTGAATTTGCACTGCTGCAGATACTTTTCATCATTGCTTCTGTGAGCTTTTGTGTTTTGATGTCCACCCTGTTTAAAAACAGTGCAGTTGCAGTCTCCAGTACCATACTCTTTGGAGGTGTCTTTATATTTATTTCAAAAATGCCAGGCTTTTTAAGCGATAAATCCTACATTACTTCTGCTTTTTTTCTAGGATTGAGCAGTCCTCTTGAAATAATAACCAGATCCTTTGTCCAAAAAACAGGAGCATATTACATAAATACCCTGTCTGCAGCTGTAATAATGATTGGGTGGACAGTTTTATTCCTGGGACTGAGCATATTTATATTCCAGAGAAGAGAAGAATACATATAATATGTGAGTTTATTCCCTTTTAGTTGGATATATAAAAACAAGCCCAATACTGTTAAATAATTCAAATTAGAAATACATATATAGAATATACTCCAAAAAAGAAGTGAGTACAAATTTGACTTTTATACGAATCTATACTCATTTCCCAATTTTAATATAATTCTATCATAAATTTTCTTAGATAACTATTTCAGTACACCACATTATACAAGTTTTATGACATTGAAATTATCTTGAAGCAAAGTCCAATTTTGTGGAAATGCAAAACCCAATGCCCAGTAACTGACACCTTTTAATCCATAATCCTTAACTGTATCAAATTTGGCCTGAGCGCTTCTTGCATCCTCAAACCATACCTGGTGCCGCCTTCCCTGTGAATCCGTATAATTATAAAATGGTGTCTGGCTGACTGGATCAAATTGTATGACCACTTGATGTCTCACTGCCCTTGCCACAGCCTCCTGCATGCTGAAAGTCTCTGCCTCCATACCCTGGACATGGGGAAGAATCCAGTCCCTTGCATAAAGTTGAAAACCAAATAAAATCTTTTCCCTTGGTATAACAGTAACCGCATAATCCAGCACCTGTTTTATCCTGTTTAAAGGTGAAATTGCCTGGGGAGGCCCTAATCTATATCCCCATTCATAGGTCATAAGCACGACAAAATCCACAATTCTTCCATGGGCTTCATAATCATGAGCTTCATACAATAATCCCTGCTGACTTTCTCCTGTCTTTGGTGCCAGGGCAGTGGATACAAAAAAATTTTTCCCGTGCAGTCTCTGAACCGCAAGCTCAAGAAATGTATTATAATTTTCCCTGTCAGATGGCAGTACATTTTCAAAATCAATATTCACTCCCAAATACCCTTTAGTTCTCATGATATTAATTATGTTTGTAATAAGATTTTCTCTGATATCCTCATTGGACAGAACAACATGTGCCAAATTATTGCCTAACTCTGTAGCTGTAAAATTTGTTACTGCCATCATGGGAACTATATTTTCAGCATAAGCAGCATTTATTACGGCAGAATCATCTATAGTTTCCAAAGTACCATCTTCTCTGATTCTATAGGCAAAAGGACTTAAATAGGTTAAATCTTCTCCCACTTCCCTCACAATGCCGGGAGAATTTTCAGTAAAATCATAGATATAGCCATTTACATAGATAGAAGGTCTTTTCCTGGGAATAACAATTACAGTCCCAGGATATACAAGAGATGCATTTGGAATATTATTTACATTTATTAATCTTTTCAGTGAAACATGGTATCTTTCAGCAATCTGCTCTAAAGTTTCTCCGGATTTTATCCGGTATCTAACTGCAGGAATATATAATTGAAGCCCTGGATAGATATTTTGCGGATTGATTATTCTATTTGCCTGTAGAATCTCCTGCAGAGAAATCCCATAATTTTGAGCAATCTGCCAAAGGTATTCTCCTGGTTTTACAATATGAGCAGTATCTTCTACGGGAATTATCAAGGATTGACCAATAAGAAGATTGTTTGGGTATTGAAGTCCATTGGCACTGATTATTTCAGCCGTTGAAATTTTATAAGAATTTGATATTTTCCAAAGTGAATCTCCCTGCCTAACTACATAAATAAACACAGACATCCTCCATATTATTACTGTATATATTAACCTATGCATATGATCCGAAAAAGTTCCTATGCTGACACTTTTATCCCATGACTGTCCCTGGCTAAGGCCCCAAAAACAAGTAATACTGTACCCCTTGATAAGCTTTCCTAAGGTTCAGGCAGGGGAAAAAAGCATTCTTTATGGACAAACTCTACCTGAACCTTAAAATCACTTGATATCCATCCCTTAGTTTACTGCTTCTTTCTCTTCTACTTCCAAATCACCTGTAACCTCTGTTCTCTTCTTAAATACTGCAAAATAAAGAATGAACCCTACTAATATAAGTACTACCTTTTTTCCCAATTGCAGTATTGCATGTGGCAAGATCTTTTATCTTTTTAGCTCCATAGATCAAATCCATATTGCTCATAAGCTTGGTAACCACTGCTATCATCTCAGAAGTCAAGCCGTCTCTTATTTCCTTTATGCTCTTTTCATCAGCTCTCAATAAGAACTCTCTAAACCCGCCTACAGTTAAAGATTTTATTTTATTGTAGCAATTTTCGTCCACCTGATCCTGTATAACCCTGGTAACCTCGTCTTTTTCATAGGGTACCACCGGGTTGTTTCTTAAATCTTCAAGAGTTAGTTCGGATAAAACAACTTTTGCTGCAACCCTCTCAGCATCATTTTCTCAATCAACCTTTGAGAATCAAGGTTTTTATAACTACCGGCACTACCCCTGATATAGATTTTCCTATATCAATATAATCTCCATTTGTCACTTCTATGTTGTCAATACATATTACTTTATGATTTGAATCAATATTTTTAATAGTTTGTCCTAACGCTTTTGCAAAATCGCTTTCTACAATTACAATTATTGGATTATCACTGCAGCTAAAAACTTCAACTATGGCATTTGCTATTTTTTTATCTGTGAATATTTAGGAGATTTAGGTCCTTTAAAAGCAATTGCCCAATTTGTATCTTTATATATTCTGGACTTGCTGCAGATATTTTTATAAATGGACTCAGATTTTTCATCTTCACCCATGGGGATTTTCACAATTGGAACACTTTTCACAGGCAATATATCATCTTCAAACATTATGGTACTTCCACTTATCTTTACAGAATGGCTTCCTGCTCCTATTACAGTAGCCCTTATTTTTTCTTTAGGCTGCAGTAATTTACCCTTTTGCATTTTAAAAATCTGCCTTATGGAATATCCTAGGACAGGTCCTATATCCTTGAACCTTAAAGCCTCTGAAAGTGTGTCTATTTTTAAACTGCTGTATACAAATTCAGATACTCCACCTGAGAACATAAGAAATTGTGACTTTATATTTTTACTTTTATGTTGAATAAAAAGTTTCTCCTCTTCTCTGGATAAATCTTGATTATTGAAAGTTTTAAAAATCACTTTTGCAAATTCATCTGTAAGAGCTTTCAAATCACTGAACTCAGGCTTTTCTCCAACACAGAGATTCAATTTTAAATTATATATGAGTTTTCTTATCTTATTTGATATATAGGTTATTTTATCTTCAATTTTGATATTAGGGACAAGAAAAGAGTCAGCTGTATTTTGCATTGTGATTTGACTAAATATAATCTGTGTAGTGCTTGTTCCAATATCAATTCCCACACTTAAAATTTTATCTTCCATTACCTTCTGCAATCACCTCTTTTATTAGAAAATTTTAATTTAAAAAATAGAGCCCAAACACTCCTGTGTTTAAGCTCCATTGCTTATTAAAATTCTATTAATTTTTTCAGAGATATTAAAAACTTTTAATATAAAGTAACTGCTCCATTGCACTTACTTTTTAATTTACAGTAAGTTTATCACAATAATTTGTCAATGTAAAGCGTATTTTTATAATAATTTAATAAAATATTTGTAATTTATTATTAAATCGATTTCCATTCTTCTTCTAATCTTTTTATAACTTCAACTGATACAGGTCTTCCATTCTGTAGACTTTTACTTTTAAGTCCAACCCCAGCGCCTAAATCTGCAGATGAAGAATTTCTTATGTCATCTATATTGGCTTTAATAATTTTTTTGGTTTTTTCCACCTGGACATCCGTTGGGTCATCTACATTTATGCCATCTATGATATTTGAAAGCGAACCCAGTTTACCATAGCAGTTTATGTCATAGGATAATCCTGGGATTTTCTTGCCAATTTCATTCAGGTATTCAGTGTCTTTCTTTAAGGTCTTTGCATAATCATCTTTTTCCATTACATGAACAAATACCTTTGGATCATCAAAAGCTATAATTCTGTTTGCCTGATATCCATGTGAAAGGAATGCTGCCGACACTGCTTTGCCTGCAATAAGAGCAATTACGGGATGTCCTTCTCCCCTGGCAGTTGCATAGGCATCCACTGCAGAAGCACAGGACTGAAATATTCCTAAAAGCTCTTCATTGTATCCATAGGCCTGTCCTGGTACATCCACCACAGCTATTATAGGGGTTTTTTTATTAATAGGCTTGTGTTTATCCTTTTCCACTATCCCCCTTATTCTTTCTGCAATGGTCCATCCTTCATATAATCCCATTTCTCCATTTTTTGCCCCTGGAAATCTATTATTTAAATTTGGAACTACAGATATAATATAAACTTTATCTTCATAAAAACTGGCCACCGTGCTCAGAACAGAGTCATCAACAGCAGCAGTTCCACTCTTTCCAGATAATTTTTCAAACCAGGTTCTTCCCCTGCTTACAGGATTCTTCACTTGTTTCATATCTACTTTTTGGGCAAAATCAATACTGTTTATTTTATCCAGGTAATATTCCTGTTTTCTGCTTCTTAAATCTTTATTTCCATCAGAAGCCATAGCCTTGATTATGGTATTTCTTATACTATCTATATCATCATCAGCTAAATAATCACAAAATCCCTGAGTATATCTTGCCTTGCCCCCAATTGTGTCCCATATAAGTGATTTATTTCTGGAATTAAATTCACTAGCTCCAACTTTTTCTTCTATTGCAGCAGGTTCATTCATAAAATACTTTCCGTGCTTTGTCATTATTAAAATGGAACACAAGGCTGCAGTTACTGCCATTGATCCACAGTTTCCCAGTTTCCCGGGTATGACCCCAATAACAGGCACATACTTTCTAAGTGCAATAACTGCAGATTGTATTTCAGAAACAGCCATAAGACCATAGTTGGCTTCCTGAAGTCTTACTTCTCCATTGTCAAACATAATTATTGGGACTATTTTATTTCCCCTTTTATTTTCTCTCAGGGCAATGTTCAGTGCTCCTGAAAACTTAGCACCAGAAACCTCTCCTATTCCGCCATTTAAGAATATTCCTTCTACTGATATAACAAGACTTTCCTGTCCGTTTATCCTGCCCCTTGACACTATAACTCCGTCATCGCTTTCAGGAACAACATCTTGAATTTCAAGATGTGGGGATTCCATATAATCCTGGGGCCCTAAAAGTTCTCTGAAGGTTCCACTGTCAAAAACTATTTTTGCTCTTTCCCTGCCTTTTAATTCAATGAAACTATCCTTTAATAACATCTTTACTCTCCTCCAATGCTTCAAGTATCCTGAGCTCTATTATACCAGGGGTATTTCCAAAGTCATTTATTTTCATGTTAATGGATACGGGATATTTTTTAAAAAATCTATTTATAATATTTTTGTATATATCCTTTTTCCCCATAGTTCCTGTTCTTATAATCACTTTTGATACATTGCTTTCATTATTTGGTTCAATAGTAACTTCAAGATTTTTTGGACCTACAACTCCTGTATGACTTCTTTTATATACCTTTTTATTGCAATTTTCATATTCAAATTCATATAACTCCATAATTTACATCTCCCATCTACCAATTTCTAAATTTCACAGGTGGCTCATAGAGTCCCTGGGACCATTGAACAAGATCATCTATATCCTTTGCAGCAAGAAGATTTCTCTTTGCATCAGTTCTTTTTATTCCCATATCCTCAGGATAGGCAACAATTCCCCTTCTTCTGAGAGCATTGATTTCACCATCTGTTATTTCAAGTCCAAGATCAGTTACACCTGCAATTGCTGCAAGAGCCTTTTTTCTTTCATTTATGTTTTCTGCCTTATACAAATAAGCTATTCCCTCTTCAGTTACCACATGAGTAACATCATCGCCATATATCATTACAGGTGTTACAGAAAGTCCTGAATCTTTTCCGACTTTCACTGCATCAAGTTTATCTACAAATACAGGATTGTCACCTCTTTTAAAGGTTTCAACAGTTTGAATTACAAGTTTTCTTCCCTTCTCTGTTTCTCCTTTTTCAGTTATCATATCAAGCCAGGCAGCAGTGGAATGTCTTCTTCCCCTTGAATCGGATCCCATATTTGGAGCTCCTCCAAATCCTGAAAGCCTTCCTGCGGTTACAGTTGAAGAATTCCCCTCATTGTCTATCTGAAGTGTGGAACCTACAAAAGCATCTAATGCATACTGGCCTGCCATTTGTGCATAGATTCTGTTTGATCTTAAATTTCCATCATTGCCATCAAAAAATATATCGGATCTTGAAGCCACATATTTCTCCATTCCAAGCTCTCCTCCAAAACTATATACACTTTTCACCCACCCTGTTTCTATTGCAGGTATAAGTGTTGGATGGGGATTAAGCACCCAGTTGGTACATATCTTGCCTTTTAGTCCAAGGGATTCCCCGTAGGTGGGAAGCAGAAGTTCTATGGCTGCCGTATTATACCCTATACCATGATTCAATGAAATAACATGGTGTTTTGCATATATTCCCTTTATAACCATCATGGCTATGAGAATTTGAACTTCATTTATTTTTGCAGGGTCTCTTGTAAACAATGGATCTATATCATATGGAGCATGGGATTCAACTATAAAATCCACCCATGAACCGGGTATGTCCACTCTTGGCAGATGATCAGTAATTTCATTGACCTGAGCTATCACTATACCATCATGAAAAGCTGCTGCTTCCACTAATACGGGGGTTTCTTCAGTATTGGGTCCTGTATAGAGATTGCCATTTTCATCTGCTTTTTCAGCAGCAACAAGTGTTACATCAGGAATAAGATCTACAAACAATCTTGAATACAGTTCCAGATAAGTATGAATATCTCCTACCTTTATTGTTCCATCTTCTATCATATTGGATACCTTTACACTTTGAGAGCCGGCATATGAAAAATCCAGGATACTTGCTATTCCCTTTTTAAATATCTGGAGGTGTTCAGTTCTTGAAAGATTTGATATGACCATATGAAGATTATTCACCTTTTTACTGTCAACTTCTAAAAGTGATTTTGACAAAAAAGATGCCTGCTTTTGGTTATCACCTTCAAGTGTCACTATATTGCCGGGATATATTGCCCTTTCCATTACATCTACAATTTTATCAGCTGGTATTACCTTTCCTTTAGATATTTTTAAAACAGCATTAAGTTTTTTTTCTTTTTCAGCATGCCTTGTGTCCCATTTTCTCTCACTTAGCTTGATTTGTTTCATTTACATCACCCCTATAATTAAAATTTTAGTCTTTTGTTCTTATAACTTCCAATACATGTTATTATATATGTATATAACATATTTGTTATAAGGGGGGATTTATTATGGAACTTCAACAACTTAAGTATTTTGAAACTATAGCTAAATATGAAAATATGACTAAGGCATCAAAACTTCTTCTTGTATCTCAACCTGCCCTGAGCAGAACACTTAGGCAGCTTGAAAATGAACTGGGCGTTAAGTTATTTGATAGGAATGGCAGAACTATACAATTGAACAGATATGGCAAAGTGTTCTTTAAAAAAGTACATTCTGCACTGAGTTCCATAGAAGATGGAAAAAGGGAACTAGTGGATATGAAGGAAAATAAACCTCAAAATATAAAACTGATGGTACTATCCGCATCTGGACTTATTCCCGATCTTTTAAGTTCCTTCAGGGAAATATATCCTAAAGTAGGTTTCAGCCTTTTTCAAAATGAAAATGAATACGGCAGTGATGACTGCGATTTTTCAATTTTATCATCATACTCAGATATTTTAAACAAATTCAGTATTCCACTCAGAACAGAGGAAATATATCTTGGAGTACCAAATAATCATCCTCTTTCCTGTAAAAAAAGTATAAATCTCATTGAAGCAAAGGATGAGTCTTTTATAAGTCTTAAACCAAACAAGGCATTGAGAAAGATAACGGATATATTTTGCGAACATTCAGGATTCATTCCCAATATAGTTTTTGAAAGTGATGAACCATCAATGGTAAGAGGACTTATAAAGGCAGGACTTGGAGTTGCATTTGTTCCTTACATATCCTGGACAAAGCTTATCGGTCCCTCAATCTCCCTTATACATATAGATATGCCTAAATGTGAACGGACAATATATCTTTCCTGGAAAGAAGGAAAATACCTTACAAAATCTGATTATCTTTTTAAATCTTTCACAGAAAAGTATTTTAAAGAACTGTAATATTGCCTGTTAATTTTTAAAAGAAAATACTGCTTTTGTGCCACTTTTATTTGATTCAATGTTTATGTCACCCTTTAATTTATCTTTTATTATACTCTTGACAATATTTAAGCCAAGACTATTATCCTTTATTTGACCTGTGTCAAAACCGCTGCCATTGTCAATTACCGATATATTGTAATACATAATTCCCTTTTTTTGAAGTTTCCAGAATTGAACACTGATTGTTCATACTAAGTTTTCGTATTTTGCCATAGGCTTCATTTTCAGTTATACTGTATTTTTCCATGAGCAGTTCTTTAGCTTTGTAAATTATTTTAGTTTTTCCAGCCTGCTGTTTTATCTCTACGACTTTATTTCTAATTGATTTTATCTCCCTGCCCTTAGATATTGCAATTTCAATTTGGGGAATCAGCTTTCTTTCGTCTATAGGCTTTACAATATATCCGAAAACACCAATTTCCTTGGCTTTATTGGTGAACTTACCCCACCCACAAGGGGATGGGGCTTCCTGCTTCTTCGACCTCGCAACCTACTATCTCCACAGGCTTAATTCCGATAGTTCCTACCGTATTTATCTACAGGCTTACGCCACTGATATTTTTAGTTCTTTCAATCCTTGCTTTAGAATATTTTTACTTGCATTGGTATCCCTATCGTGTTTGCTATCGCATTTAGGACATATCCATTCCCTTATGTTTAAGTCCTTTACTTCTGCATTTTGATAGCCACATACCGAACATAATTGACTTGAAGGGTAGAAAGTATCTATTTTATGTACAGTTCTACCATACCATTCAGCCTTATATTCAAGTAGTCTTGTGAACTCCGACCAACTGCAATCACCTATTCTTTGTGCTAACTTTTCATTCTTCATCATGTTTTTTACATTCAAATCTTCAAGAATTATAATTTGATTTTCTTTTATAAGTTTCAAAGATTCCTTATGCAAAAAATCTGCTCTTTGATTGGCAATTTTCTCATGGATTTTTGCAAGTTTAACCCTTGCTTTATGATAATTCTTACTTCCTTTAGTTTTACTGCTTAATCTTCTTTGAACCTTAATCAAATTCTCATAAGACTTTTGAAGATATTTAGGATTTTCTATAGTTTCCTCATTGGACATAGCACAAAATGACTTTATACCTACATCAATGCCTATTGCATTAGAATTTTGAGGTAGTTTTTCACTTTCAATATTGGTGCAACAAATGGAAACAAAGCACTTATTCGAAGGGGTTCTACTTACCGTAACATTAAGTATTTTACCTTGAATTTCTCTATGTTTTTTAAACTCTATCCAACCAATTTTAGGTAGTTTAATTTTATTGCCTTCAATTTTGATGTTATCATTAACCATTTGAGTTCTATAACTTTGATTATGATTATGTTTACTCTTGAATTTAGGGAAGCCACTACCCTTAAAGAAATTCTTATATGCTTTATCCAAATCTCTCAAACTCTGTTGAAGTGATATTGCGTCTATTTCTTTAAGCCATTCATGTTGACTTTTAAGGCTTTTCATATCGTTGGCACACTCAACATAAGACATGGATTTCCCTTCACTTTTGTATAAGTCTATCTTCTTTTCAAGATAGTGATTATATACAAATCTACAAGAGCCAAAAGTCTTACTTAATATTATTTCTTGTTCTTTAGTTGGTACTAATCTAAACTTGAAAGCCTTTTCCACAATATCACTTCGTTTCTCATATAGTTCATGTAGTTATTATACAACATCATTGAAGCAGCGTCAACTATATGGTATAGTTTATATGAGGTGATAGCATGGCAAGAAAAAGCATTAATACAACTTTAGATGTTGATTTATATTCTAAAATTCAAATCCTTGCTCTTAAAGTAAGTGCTGAAAAACAAACTAAAATCAATGCTAATGACTTAATTGAGGAAGGAATGAAACTTATAATTGACAAGTACGAAGGTACTGAAAACAAAGCATAGCATTTACAATATTAATTACCACATTGTCTTTTGTCCTAAATATCGTCATAGCATTTTTAAGAATACTTTAGAGCAAGAACTCAAAAAAGTTTTTCAAATGATTTGCTTCAACTATGGTTATGAGTTATTAGAAATGGGAATAATGCCTGACCATTGTCATTTATTTATTTCTACACCTCCAACCATTGCACCAGTAGACATTGTTAAGACTTTGAAAAGTGTATCTGCACTGTATATTTTTAGAACCTTTCCAAATCTGAAACGACAAAGGTTTTGGGGTAGTGGATTATGGAGCAAAGGTTATTAGGTTGGTACAGCAGGTTCGGTATCGACTGAAACAATTCAAAGGTACATTCAAAATCAGAAGTTAGTGTAATGTTAAGTTAAGGGAGTATTGAACTCCCCTAACTTAAAGCCCTTACATCCTCGACCACAAGGGTACGAGGTTTTACAGGCTAATTTATAAATTCTTTTCCACTATAGGCTGTAAGCATTACCACAGCTTCCGCCAGCTCTTCTTTTATTATTAATTGTGCAGCCTGTATACCATCCAATTTGGACATTTTTATATCCATGATGGCCAGATCCGGTCTGCACCTTCTGCATAAATCTACCGCTTGAAGTCCATCAGAAGCTTTTCCCACCACATCATATCCTGAAGATGTAAGCATCTCATAAATATCCATTCTAGTAATAGGTTGGTCTTCAGCTAATACTATCTTACCCATTTTAAATCACCCCTATGCTAAAATACAATATAAACATGCTGTAGCTATTCAAGATGTTAATTTTGCAAAAAATCCACAGCTATCTGGGCATAAACTGCTGCTCCTATGGGAAGACAATTCTCATCAATAGTAAAATGATTGGAATGCTGGGAATACATCCATCCCTTTTCCTTATTCCCTCCACCCAGTATCATAAAAGTACCCGGTACCTTTTCAAGATAGGATGAGAAATCTTCAGAACCCATGATTTTTCCTATTTGAATTATATTCTCTTTACCTATTATTTTAGCTATTGATTTTTCTGCAAACTCAGTTGAAGTATCTTCATTGACAGTGGGGCTGTATCCTTCTTTATACTTAAAATCATATGTACAGCCATATGCACCGCATATGCCGTCTATTATTTTTTTCATCCATTTAGGCATCATTTCCCGGGAATGCCTTGAAAATGTCCTATTCATTCCCGTCATTTCAACTTTTCCCGGAACCACGTTAAACCTTTCACCAGCATTTACGGTTCCCACATTAATAACTATGGGATTTCTTGCATCATTGAATCTGGTTACGATGGTTTGAAATCCCTCCATTATTGCAACAGCACAGGGCATGACATCCACTCCCTGCCAGGGTGAAGAACCGTGACAGGATTGTCCCTCTATAGTGAGCTGCCATTCATCACCAGAAGCCATAAAAGGTCCTTTTTGAACTACTACCTTACCGGTTTCAATCATACCAAAAGTATGCATTCCTATAATTATATCCACCTTAGGATTTTCAAGGGCCCCATGTTCTATCATATAATCCGAGCCAGCTGCTGCTTCTTCTGCTGGCTGGAAAATAAACTTTACACTGCCATTTAATTTATTTTTTAAATTGCACAATATTTTTGCAGCCCCTAAAAGTTCTGAAATATGAGTATCGTGCCCACAGGCATGCATATATCCCATATTTTTTGAACTATAGGGAAGTCCTGTATCCTCTGTAACGGACAATGCATCAATATCAGCACGAAGTCCAATGACTTTTCCAGCATTTTGCCCCTGTAACAGCCCAATAACTCCTGTTTTACCTGTAGCCCTCACATCTATACCCATCTTTCTAAGTTCCTCGGCTATAATTTTCGATGTTCTCACTTCTTCAAAAGATGGTTCAGGATACATATGAAAATCTCTTCGCAATTTAATCATCCAGGGTTTAATTTCTATAGCCTTTTTTAGCATATTCATTTTTATACTCCCCCCAATCAAATAACTTTTTGAAGACTTTTCTTATTTATAGAAGGCTCGATATCCGAAGGAATAGGACATACATATTTTTCTCCATGAAGCCTTTCCTTTAATTCTTTTTTAGATTTATTGATGAGCTCAGGCTTTTCAAACAATTCCAGTACAGAAAGTGCTATAATTTTTCCTGCCATAAGCATACTTTTATGAGAAAATTCCCCTTTCATCTGGGCTACTACCTGCCAGGAATGGCCTGGTGTACCCAATGCATAACAAGCTGTAAAACACTGTGCTGTTGGAACCACCCAGCTTACATCACTTACATCTGAAGATGCATGAATTATACGGGAGCTCTCTTTATAGGGCATAATAAAATCTGCAATAGCTTTTTCTTTTAATTCATCCTTAAATTCCTGATTTATAGCAATTGGAAAATAATTTTTCTGCTCTTCAGTTAAAGTCTCCCTTATCTTTTTAGCGTATTCTATATCTTTTTCATCAGGGATCACAGGTCCCAATTCCGACATTTTTTCATACACTATTTTATTTAAAGTACTATTTATAACAAGATTTGAAAGTGCATTGTCAAAAATCACCTCACATCTTGTGTCTGTCATAAGTGCAGCTCCCTTAGCAATATTTTTAATTCTCTCGTAAATATCCTTTACCTGGTTCATTTTAGGTGCTCTAACCAGATAAAGTACTTCTGAATAGGATTGTACAACATTAGGTGAAGAACCCCCACTGTTTGTAATGGCGTAGTGTATCCTAGCATCCTGAATGACATGTTCTCTTAAATAATTTGCACCTATATTCATAAGTTCTACTGCGTCCAGTGCACTTCTTCCCAGATGAGGGCAATCTGCTGCATGGGCACTTACACCGTAAAATCTAAAATAAGTTTCTATATTGGCAGTCATACTGCTGCCCAATACTGCATTTATACTTTGGGGATGCCATCCAAAAACTGCATCTACCCCCTCAAATACCTTTTCCCGAACCATATAAGTTTTACCTGAACCCCCTTCCTCTGCAGGGCATCCAAAATAACACACAGTTCCACTCATATTATGTTTTTTTAAATAATCCTTAACTGCCACTGCAGCTGCAAGAGAGCCTGCCCCTAATGCATTGTGTCCGCATCCATGTCCATTTCCACTTTCCACCAAGGGCTGCTTTTGTGCAATTTTTCCTTTTTGACTTAAATTATACAATGCATCATATTCACCTAGAATTCCAATTACCGGTTTGCCGCTGCCGTAAACTGCCTTAAATGCAGTATCAATACCTGCTGCACCTTTATACACAGTGAAACCCTCATCTTCAAGTACATTACACAGAAGATTGGATGATTTGAATTCTTTAAAGCTATTCTCAGCAAATTCCCATATTCTATCACTAACTTCAACAAATAAATTCCTTTTTCCCTCTATAATAGATATGATTTCATTTTTATCCGCCATAAAATACTGCCTCACTTTTTAATAAAAATTTTTATTGCCTTGCATTTGTTGGATCAAACGCATCCCTTAAACCATCACCGATAAAATTAAATGCCAATACAGTGAGAACAATCATAATTCCTGGTGGAAACCATAACCATGGTTCACTGGTTAAAACAGTAAGAGCCTGGGCATCCGTAAGCATATTTCCCCAGCTTGCAGTAGGCGGCTGTACCCCCATTCCCAGGAAACTAAGTGAAGCCTCATATATAATAGCTCTGGCAATTCCAAAAGTTGCATTTACCAGAATAGGTGCCATAGTATTTGGAAGTACATGGGAAAACAATAACCTTGGAGTACTAAATCCAAGTGCTACAGCAGATTTTACATAATCCATTTCTTTAATAGAAAGTACATTACCTCTAACCAAACGTGTTACACCCGGCCACCCCAAAAAACCTAGAACCCATATAATATTCCTAAGACCAGGTCCAATAATACTTACCACCACTAATATAAGCATCATCTGAGGAAATGACATAAAAATATCTGTTATACGCATGATAATCATATCAATTTTTCCACCAAAATAGCCCGATATAAGTCCAAGTACCGTACCTATGCTCACACTTAAAATCATAGTTCCAATACCAACAAGCAGAGAAACTCGTGCAGCATATATAAGACGACTTAACACATCCCTGCCAACCTGGTCAGTTCCAAGCAAGTGCCTGGAAGATGGTGCAGCACCAAATAAATTTTCTACGGCATATGGACTTTTAGGAGCTATAAGTGGAGCAAATACTGCGATTACAGCTAGTATAAATATGAATATAACTCCCGTTACAGCCATTTTATGTTTTTTAAATCGCTTCATAATTAAATGTGTATAACTTTCACTAGCTACAGATGTTTCAACAGCTAATTCATCTGAACTATTTTGCAATTCTGCTTCCATTTTGCTCATAATATTAACCTCCTAGTTATACCTAATACGTGGATCCACAATAGAATATATAATATCAATCAACAGGTTGGCCACTATAACAACTAGAGTTCCAAATAAAATAAGACCCATTAAGGTGGTATAATCACGACTCATTACAGAAGATATAGTAAGCTGTCCTATCCCTGGCCACTGAAATACCTGTTCTGTAACTACAGAGCCGCCCAGTAAAGTTACAATCTCCAGACCCGTTACAGTTATAATGGGGAGCATTGCATTTTTAAAGGCATGCCTGTTTATAACTATGGATTCTTTTAGTCCCTTTGATCTTGCCGTACGCAAATAATCCTGATCCAGTACTTCCAGCATACTGGAACGCACATATCTTACAAGTGTTCCTGCTTCATTTACCCCAAGAACAACCGCAGGCAGTATCAAATGTTTAAGTACATCTAAAAATCCATTATTTTGTCCTAAAGTTATCATGCCTCCAGAAGGCAATAATTTTAATTTCAGGGCAAAAATATATATAAATACAAGACTAAGAAAAAAAGTTGGAACTGATATTCCAATAAGTGATCCGGTTGTAGCTATATAATCCAATTTTGAATACTGTCTAGTAGCACTTAAAATTCCCAGTGGAATAGCTATTACAAATCCAATTACAAGAGCAGCAGCCATAAGCAAAAAAGTAGGAAATATCCTCTGCCCTATTATCTGGGATACAGGCTGAAATGAAGTCAATGAATATCCCAGGTTACCGTGAAGTACATTCCCCAGCCAGCTTAAATATCTGACATACAGCGGTCCATTCAGCCCCAGTGCAGCTTTCCTGGCTGCAATATCAGCTGCAGTCAGATGCGGATCAATCATTTTATCCAGCGGGCTGCCTGGTGCCATATTAATGATTACAAAGCTTATTATAGTTACACCAATTAAAACTGGAATACTTATTAATATTCTTCGAACAATATAGTTACCCATTTAAAAGTCCTCCTTATTAATTAAAAACTATCCTGAAAAAAACAAGCCGACAGATGTTCCTCACGCTCCACCCCTTTTACCTGTTTTAATCCAGGAGTTTTTTCACTGCATATATTTTTTTTAGCAAATTTACAACGGGTATGAAATCTACATCCTTTTGGTGGATTTGCAGGGCTTGGCACATCACCCTCCAAAATAACCCTCTCTTTGTTTCTCATATGTGGATTGGGTATTGGATATGCACTCAAAAGAGCTTTAGTATATGGGTGCTTTGGATTTTTAAAAATTTCCTCCGTACTTGCAACCTCCACTATCTTGCCTAAATACATAACTGCAATTCTATCACTTATATACTTTACTGCTCCCAATCCATGAGCTATAAAAAGATAAGTGAGATTGAACTTCTCTTGTAAATCCTTAAGGAGGTTCAGTACCTGTGCCTGAGTAGATACGTCCAGTGCTGACACAGGTTCGTCACAGACAATAAGCTTTGGTTTTAGTGCAAGTGTCCTGGCAATGCCAATACGCTGTCTCTGTCCACCTGAAAATTCATTGGGGTATCTATTTTTAAAACTTTTAGGCAGTTCCACATAATCTATAAGCCTGTCAACTTCTTCAGGTATTTTATCCTCTGGTACAATTTTATGAACTTTAAGAGGTTCTGCCAGTATATCATATACACGTTTCTTAGGATTTAAGGAAGAATAGGGATCTTGGAATATTATCTGCAGCTCAGTACGAATACTAGCCATACGTTTATTTGAGTATGCTGCAATATCTTCATTATTAAAAAATATGCTGCCTTCCGTGGGATCTTCAAGTCTTACAATTGTACGGCCCATTGAAGATTTTCCACACCCTGATTCTCCTACCAGTCCCAATGTCTCTCCTGGATAAATCTTCAAATTCACACCATCCACTGCTTTTATATGTCCCACAGTTTTTGATAAAATACCCCTTTTTATGGGATAATAAGTTTTTAATTTCTCAATGGAAAGTAATGGTTTCATATGTTTCTCTGCTTCTTTAATCATAAGCTATATTGCCTCCTTATCTGCTTCCCCCATAGTTTCATCTAAAAAGCAGCGCACTTTATGACCTTCACCAGTAGAATTCAAACCCGGTGCTTCCATTTTGCATCGTTCAGATGCATAGGGACAGCGATTATGAAAACGGCATCCCACTATACCCTGATACGTGGATGGAACCATTCCCTTTATGGATTCCAAACGTTGGTTTCCATTTGAGTCAATTTGGGGGATTGACTTTATAAGTGCCTGGGTATAAGGATGTTTTGGATTGTCAAATAAGGTAAACACATCCGTCTCCTCAACTACCTGTCCAGCATACATTACAATAACTTTATCCGCCATTTCTGCTACAACACCCAAATCATGAGTAATGAGCATAACTGACATTTTCATATCTTTTCTCAGTTTTTTAATCAAATCCAGAATCTGTGCCTGAATAGTAACGTCCAGTGCAGTAGTAGGTTCGTCTGCAATTAAAAGTTCAGGTTTACAGCAAAGTGCCATGGCAATCATCACTCTTTGTCTCATTCCACCTGAAAGAGTATGAGGATAATCATTAATTATCTTATCAGCTCTGGGTATACCTACTAAATTCAACATATCCACTGCATATTCTTCCGCTTCTTTATGTTCCATATTCTGATGTAATTTTATAGCTTCCGTCATCTGATTTCCTATTGTAAAAATAGGGTTCAGTGAAGTCATTGGTTCCTGAAAAATCATTGATATCTTGTTGCCTCTGATGTTCCTCATCTCTTTATCTCCCAAATTTGCAAGATCCACATTGTCAAATTTTATCTTTCCCTTTTTTATATATCCTTTTTTACCTAAAAGTCTCATTATAGACAGAGAAGTTACACTTTTTCCACAACCGGATTCACCAACTATACCCACTGTTTCTCCACGATTTATATCAAAACTTACATCTTCTACAGATACCACTTCTTTTTTATTTGATTTAAATGCTGTTTGAAGATGTTCTACAGAAAGCAAACAACTCATATTTATCATCCTTTCTATAATATTTCTGGTAAAGCAATCTTTTTATACTGCAAAAGATTATAAGTTTGTAACATATAATCTTTTGCAGACTTCAATTATTTACCTTGTACATCCCATTTATACACATCAATGAACGTACCATAATTCTTAGGTTCTCCATAAGTTACTCTTTTATTTACAGCCCTTAGCTGATTTTGTACATATACTGATGGGCAAGGTAAATCTTGTGCAAATATTTCCTGTACTCTGTCATAATTTGCCTTTACCTGAGCTGGATCCGTAAGATTTAAACCCTTTGAAAGCAAGGTGTCCATTTCTGCATTGCTGTACTGTGACAGATTAAGCCCCTGTCCAGTCTTTAATATAGCTGACAAATCCGGATTCATAGGATAAACAGGTATACCTACCAGATATATATCAAAATTGTGTTTTTTAGCTGTAGCAAGACTTGTAACAAAATCGTATTTCTGAGGGTTTACTTTTATACCCACACTCTGCAAATTCTGAGTTATGATATCTGCAACCTGCTCACGAACTTTATTTCCTGTAGGTATATCAAAATTTATGGCCTTATTGGAATCCCATCCTGCTTCTTTTAAAAGTGCTTTGGCCTTTTCCGGATCATAGGCAGTAGGTTTCAAATTTTTATTTACAAATTTACTTTCTTTTAAATAGGGTAATTCGATTATCTGGCCTTCACCTTTTAACAGACTGCTTATTATCATATTCCTGTTTATAGCATAGGAAATAGCTTTTCTAACCTTTGGATCAGGTACAGTCTGTACATTTATCATCAAAGTCTGGATAGTACTTTGAACACCTGAGGAATCTGTTTTAAGATTGCTCATAGCCTTTACTTTCCCATAATCCTCAAAAGGTATTTGTCCTAAACTTGCATCATTCATATCAATTTCTCCGCTTTGCAATTGAGCAGTTATATTAGCTCCTGGCATAATCTTGAAAATCAATCCGTCTAATTTAGGTGTTCCTTTAAAATAGTCTTTATTTGCAGCAAATTGTACATACTGGTCTTTTACATATTTCTCTAATTTAAAAGGTCCATCACTTACGGTTGGTTTCTGAATAAATGAACTCTGATAAATTTTATCCGGTGCAGTGCTCTGAAGTATATGTTTAGGAAGAGCTTTAAGTTTAGTTCCTATTGTATCTTCAAATAATGTTAATTCCATAGGTGCTTTGGTTGTGATGGTCATGGTATGATCATCAATCTTCTTTACACCGGATATATCAGTACTGCCAGCAGTATTTTTACCTGAATCGTCCAATCCTTCAATAATATTAAAATTTGATGCCACAGTAGATGGCACTTTAGGATTGGATATAAGACCAATGGTATATGTTTCATCATCTACAGTTACAGGTTTCCCATCACTCCATTTGGCTTTTGAATTGAGTTTAATTGTAAATGTCTTATTGTCTTTAGTTGTAATGGAATCAGCCAGCATAGGCTTATAGGTCATATCCTCATCCAATTCCACCAGATCCTGAAACAACAATCCACAACTCACTTCTTGTGCTACGTCTGTCCACTCTAATGGATTAAAGCCGCTTGGAGCATTCATCATGCCTATATTGATAATTTTCTTTTCATTTCCCGAACTGGTGGAACCTCCCCCTGAACTTCCACAGGCAGATAAAACAAGTGCAAATATACATACAAACGAAATTAGTATTTTACTTTTAATTCCCTTATTCATTGTCATCCTAGTCATCCTCCCAAAATTATATTAAATCGCGATTAATATGAATGTTTTTATAATAATACCACCATTTTTTATGCAATTCAATGCCATTTTATTATTTTTTACATTATTATATTACTATTTTATCATTTAAACGTTTAATTATTTATCATTTATCAATACATGTATACGTTTAATGAATTTAAATTACATTATTTATTCAAAATTACAATTACTTTTAACTAACTCATAAATATATTTTAATACCTTACTTATTTTTTATATTAAAAAAAAAGCATAATTAATTCACTTAAATGACATTAATTATGCTTTTTATATTTAATAATATATCCGAATATCTATATAGAATTTTTTAATAATTTTCACAGTTGATTTAAAAAAATCAATTTTCCATGCTGTCCCATATCATTTTGGCTCTTGGGAATGGTTTTAGCGCCCTATCCAATATTCCCTGAACATAGGCAATAACTATACCGTAATTAACTATAGGTACATTAAATTCACTTGCAGTATTGATCCTGTAGAGCATGGCAGATCTATTTAACATACATCCCCCACAGTGAACTATAAGTGCATATCTTTTTATATCATCTGTAAAAGAGACACCAGATGAAAATTGAAAATCTATTTTTTTCCCCGTAATCTGCCTTATCCACCTTGGAATCTTCACCTTTCCTATATCATCAGACTGTCTATGGTGGGTACATCCTTCTGCAATTAACACCTTGTCTCCATCTTTTAACTTTTTTATAGTTTTTACCCCTTTTATAAGCTCCACTAGATCCCCTTTGTATCTGGCAAATAATATGGAAAAGGAAGTCATTAAAATATCTTTAGGTGTATCCGCCGCCACTTTTAAAAATGCCTGGGAATCCGTAATTACTACTTTAGGTTTTTTAGCTAAATTCTCCAGAGTTTCTTTAAGTTCATATTCTTTTGTTACTACTGCCATGGCATCACTTTCTAGAATATCCCTTATTGTCTGCTGCTGTGGGAGTATGAGCCTTCCCTTAGGTGCCGCCTTGTCAATAGGGGTAACAAGCACCACAAAATCTCCTGGATTTATTAAATCCCCAATTATTTTGAATTTATCTTCGTTTTCAGGCAGTACATTTGCTATTTCATTTTTTAATCTTTTAATGCCTTTCCCCGAAGCAGCGGATACTGCTATAATCGGCAAATTCAATTCTGCTTTTATATTTTCAACATAATCATTATCTGCACTCAACAGATCAATTTTATTCAGCACTACTATCAATGGTATTTTTTTTCTTTCAATTTCACCTATCATATACCTGTCATAATCTGTAATGCCAATGGTAAAATCTATTACCACCAATGCTATATCAGTTTTATTTAAAACTTCCATGGTTTTTTTCTTCCTGAGATGTCCTAATTGTCCTTCATCGTCAAGCCCTGCAGTGTCTATTATTACGCAGGGACCTATAGGCAAAATTTCTATGGACTTATACACAGGATCTGTAGTAGTTCCCCTTACATCTGATACTATAGCTGTATTCTGTTCAGTTATAGCATTTATAATACTTGATTTTCCTGCATTTCTTTTTCCGAAAAGAGCTATATGTATTCTTACAGAACGGGGAGATTCATTCAAACCCATAATTGCACCTCCAATATTATTTTCCAGGTATTCCTGGCTTTGTAAGCTGATAGGGATTCATAATTTCATCTATTTTTTCTTTGGATAATACTTTTTCTTCACATAAAACTTTTTTTATGGTTTTATTCTCTTTTAATGCCTTTTCCGCCAATTCACCAGCCCTGTCATATCCTATATAATGCACCAGAGCCGTTACTGCAGCTGTAGATGATTCAAGATTTTTCTTACACCTTTTTTCATTAACCTGAATATCCTCAATACATTTTTCCTTAAATATTATAACTGTCTTTTCCAAAAGTTCCAATGATTCAAGCAGACATTCCGCAATAAGTGGAGTAAAAGCATTCAATTCCAACTGTCCTGAAGCACTGGCCATGGTAATAGCAGTATCATTTGATATTACCCTCATGCTTACCTGGCCCACCATTTCCGCTATAACAGGATTAACTTTCCCCGGCATAATTGTAGAACCTGCTTGAACCTTAGGAAGAATTATCTCCCCAATTCCTCCTCTTGGACCTGAATTCAGGAGTCTTAAGTCATTGGAAATTTTCAAAAGATTAACGGCCAGAGACTTTAAAAGTCCTGAAGCTTCTACAAACACATCACAATTCTGGGTAACATCCATGGGATAATCAGATCTGGCAATACCAAGACCTGTTAAACTTTGAAGTACATCTGTCATTTCATATATGAATTTGTTGGTGGCATTAAGTCCTGTACCTATGGCAGTACCTCCTATATTAATTTCCCTTAACCTTTCTTCTACCTTGTAAATTCTCCACCTGTCCCTTGCTATTGCCTTGGCATAAGCTCCAAATCCCTGACCTGCCATCATGGGAAGTGCATCCATCAATTGAGTTCTTCCAAGTTTTATTATATCTGAAAACTTATTTTCCTTTATCTGCAATTCTTCCTGTAAATCTGCCAGGCAGCTGCTCAGCCTTCTTATCTGTCGTATAGCTGCAATTCTAAGGGCTGTAGGATAAACATCATTGGTAGATTGGAACATATTTACATCATTTAAGGGATGTACCAGCGTATAATCTCCTTTTCTGCCTCCAAGTATTTCTATGGCTCTATTAGCTATGACTTCATTTACATTCATATTGGTAGATGTGCCTGCACCTCCTTGAAATGCACTTAACTCAAATTGATCATCAAATTTACCCTCTATTACCTCTTCACTGGCCTTGATTATAGCACCGGCTTTAACCTCCTCCATTTCTTTCAAATCTGCGTTCACAACTGCAGCCGCTTTTTTTATAAGTGCAACTTCTTTAATTAAATTCAGGTTTACTATCTTACCGCCTAGATTGAAGTTCTCCAGAGCTCTTTTAGTGTTAATTCCAAAATAAGCTGAAGCCTCAATTTTCCTTTCCCCAAGCAAATCCTTTTCCAATCTAAAATTCACATTCTTACCCCCTTGTACCTGTATTATGTACATTATCCTATTTTAAAAGTGCCTTAAGTTTTTCATAGTTGGCTTTAACTCCATCATCCAGATGAATTTTCACCTTCATATCAGCCATATGATGCAGTATTTCATCATATTGTTTCAATTCATCCACTGCTTTGTAAAGGTCCGATAATTTTTTCTTTGCATAGCTCCTTTCATAGGTATCACAACTTTCCCCTATAATATGAACTAAGAATTTTTCTTTTCTGTCCAATTTTTCTTGAAGATCCTGCAAATAATCCATTCTTATTTTGGATAAAATATCTTCATTATACCTATGCATATAAATTAAACAATTAAAAGTTTTTTGCTTTCCCGAAGTAATCAGCCAATATATAGGTCTTTTTTTATACATTTGAACATGATCTTTAAAAAAATCCTTGAGAAAATATCTTTCTATAGTATCCTTATCACTTTCGCCTTTATTTTTTCCAAGAGTTTGTGCTATGAAATTAAGATTTCGAGATAAATTTTTATCTCCAAAAGTTATACCTACAAATTTTATAAATCTGGATACTATATCATTTTGAAAATACCCCTCATCAAATATTGGGATAATATTATCCTGGACAGGGGCAAAAGTAGAATTTACCCAATTATCAGAAATTACATTACCCTTTGCATCCACTTTTGTCTTTCTGACTTTCCAGTTGTCATTTACGATCTGCCACCTGTCACTCCATTTTCCTCCGGCATACACAATTCCCTCTGTATCCAGAGAATACCTTCCAAACATACACCCCACCGCATAAGATATAAAGGATTTAATATCCCTCTGCCTATTGGCCCTGCTTATCGTAATATCCCTTTCTTCAATTTCCGCAGTCATCTCGTTTTGAAATCCATATATCTGTATAAATATTTTATTTAATTCCTCTTCCGCTTCTTTTAATCTGCAAAATTGTTTTTCTGAAAAATCACGCCAATTATCATAAGCCTCCTCTATACTATTTGATCCTTTTTTATGGACCAGCAGAGGATGCCTCTTAAAATCCCATGAAGTTTCAAAAGAATCCCAGTAGTTTTTAGATATACGTATACATTCTTCGCATAAAAAATCGATTTTTTTCCTCAGCAATATATTATGTTCCACATATATGGGAATTTGTTTAACAGTACCTGCAGTAAGATTCAATGTAGGCGAAATAAATTCAAAAATATTCATCATTACCTTAGTGTTGAAAAAGCTCAATATATAATTATAATCAGCTTCATTTTTTACAAATATTGAATCTGCAGATTGATCAAAAATAAAGCCTTCATTTAACACCCTTATAGTATTCCTGCCTGAAGTTATTCTTTTCCAACTTATACCCCTGTGGAAAAAGAATTTTTCATTTCTTATAACAGAACCTTTTTCCCTTTTTACCTTTTGGCCATTATCCTTCCAATAAATTATTTCAGACACATTTCCATACCACTTTCTGGCTTCCCCGCCCATCTGATATGGTATCCAGTACTTCTCCCTGTTATTTTCTCCCGGGAAACTTATAAGATCGTATTCTACTTCAAACCACTGTCTTATATATTCATCATTGTTTCCCGTCTGCATACCCGTACATGGAAATGAAACATCAGCCATGACTTTTGCCCTGTTCAGTATTTCAATTTCCCTGTCAGTAAGCCAATATCCAAATCTTTTTCCTGGAATGTTTTCCATTTTCCTTTGATTTACGGTAAATCTGTAATTTACACAGGGATTAGCTATTGCCTCTATAGTTTTTACCCCTTGATTTCCAGCTCCTTTAAAACTTGACAATTTTATATAATCTCCCCTAATATCCACATTGTAATTTCTCAAGGTAAATGTGCAGATTGGAACTGTAGCTTCTTCAAACCCAGAGTACTGAAGCTGAATTAAACTGCTTATATTCTTATGGTGAATTATAATTTCCCTTAGTTTTTCATAAGATTGTATGAACATCCACACAAAGGGAACCATAAATGCCAAATGTCCATTATACTTAACTTTTGAAAAGCTATATACTATAAAAGCAGAAAATATATCTGCTTTTGCCCTTGAATAATTTTCAGCAATATATTTTCCAAGCAATGGATTAAAATACTTGTTTCCCATATAAGGTGGATTTGTAACTAATATATCGTAGGTTTCTGACATTATCCTAGCCTGTTTTATATATTTAGGCAACAGTCTGATAATCTTTTTTCTGCTTTCATTTTGAGTTAAATTTTCCACCGGACTGCTTATTATGTATTTTAATCTATTTGTAAAAAAGCTTTCATCAAACTCCCCTAACTGTATTAATGAACCATATATTTTAGCATTTCTAAATTTCTCTATAAATGATTTTGTCTTGCTATAATTTTCTCCCAGTCTTTCCCCTGCTATATAAATTATATCATACTCATTAAAACTATTGCTCTCCTGTATGGACACTATATGTAAATCTATGCTTTTTGTCCCGCTGTTCCTGGATTTTCCCTCTGCACTTCTGAGAAGCTTTTTGTTATATTTCATTCCCTGCATGACAACGGCAAAACATGCCAGTTGATATGCCCTGTCATCTATGTCCATTCCATAAAGATTGTTCTTTATAATCAATTCAGGTATTTCCCTCTGCATATAACCACACTTCTCATATATCTGATATAATACATCAAACATATATATAAGTATATGTCCAGAACCACAGGCTGGATCAAAACATTTGATATCTTCAACTCTCAATTTCCTATTCACATAAGGTATCAGTTTTTCTTCAGGCACAGTGTGGGGACTTTCAATATAAAATTTCCAGTTTTTCTTCAGATCACTGTGTTCCGGATGGGATTCCACCCAATATCTTCCCAGTGAATTCTCAACCATATATCTAACTATCCAATCCGGAGTGAAAAGTTGTGTAACGTAGGGTATTTCTTCTTTAGCATATTTCTTCTTTGCTTTCATAACCTTATTTTTTTTTTCAGATATATAATATTCATAAAGCCAGCCTATAATGGTTACATCCTTCCATTGGTTTTCAGATATGAGATTCGTATCTGTCAATCTTCTTATAAAAGCTCCTTCATTTAAAATTCCCCCTGGAAACAGTAATTCAGTACTATTTCCCAGCTTTTCAAACATAAAGGGCAGGGTTTTATTTAGGCTGTTGCACTGGGCTATTATCATATATTTAAATAAACCTTCCATATCATTATTTGATTTCATATGGTATATTTTTTCAGTATCTACCGGGAGCTCCACTTCAAATGCATCTCTTATCAGATCCGGTTCAATATTTCCTGGTAAAGAAGAAGATAGCGCCCTAACCCCTGTGGGCAAATAATCATTTACTTCCATGAACCTCAGTGCCACAAATCTATTAAACCAGATATAGGCAGTTTCCTCAATAACCCTGTCATATCCATTTTCCCCATTATCATTTAAGCTTTTAATTTTCTCAATAAGTTTTTTCCTCTGCAGTTTTTCCTCTTTACCCAAGACAGTTCCATTTACAATTATGCAATCACTTGAATCTTCAATATTATCTTTCTGTATACCATACTGCAGAGCTCTGATCTGTATCCTTTCAATTAGTTCATCTCTGCTTTCACATGCCAAATTTTTTAATATACTCCTGTTCATCTTACATACCTCTAAATTTTAATTTTCCTATTATCAAAAACACTATTGAAATCATAAGGATAAATGAATTCAACAGTGTTTTCAGGTTTAATTTTTACTAAAATCCTTTTTTTCATCAAAATCCAATGTATCTTTAATGGACTCCAATACGGATTTTATAGTCTTATTAGCCAAGTTTTCTATCTCATCCATTATTTCTTCCTTGCTTTTTACACCAGCTATATATATATCCAGCTCTTCTTTATAGAGATTTTTTACCGTTTTAACTATAACATATTCTAAATTATCCTTTTGGGATATTATAATATCTCCTACCTGAAGAGTTAAATATATAGGATCATCGGACTTCACTTGACTATGAAGTTTTTTTAAGTCCTCAGAATTTTCATCTAAAACAGTATAAAAATTTACAGTGACCTCCATTGTATTTCATATCCTCCCATTTCAATTTACTTCACTGTATTATATTTGTTTAGATAAAAAAATGTTACTTTGACTTTTATTCTCCAGATGTTTTTTGTATTTCTTCCCTATGTCTTTTAACAAGTAATGCAGATACAGCTGTTGTAATTGGAATTGCAAAAATCAATCCAATACTGCCGGCCAAAGCCTTTAATATTTCCGAAGCAATAATGTCCTGATCAACAGCTGTGGAAATTGAAGTACCATAAGAATAGGAGGAAATCATGATCATTATATACATAGCCCCTCCTACATAGGCAAGTATTAAAGTATTGGCCATAGTTCCCATAATGTCCTTACCTACATTCATACCTGACTTTATCAATTCCCTCAGGGTTATATCCGGTTTAACTTCCTCAATTTCCTTCACAGAAGAAGCTATGGATATGCTCACATCCATAACTGCACCCAAGGCTCCCATTATTATCCCTGCAAACAAAAGCCCCTGAAAATTAAAATTAGAATTTTGCACAGTATATATAATGGATTGCATTTGATCGTCAGTAAGTCCATTTACTCTTATTATGGAATTTGAAAATATTGCTATGGCTCCTGCAATAAGTACTCCTCCTGAAGTTCCTATAATAGCTGCCAAAGTTTTTTCATTTTTCCCGCCTATTATGATAAGATTCACCACAATCACAAACATGCATATAAGAGAAGAAACAACTATTGGATTAAATCCCTGCATTACAAGAGGTATTAAGACCTTCAGCACCATAAGTCCAGTTATAGCCAAAGTTATAACTGATTTAAATCCTTTTTTTCCTCCTATAATTATTAATAGCAGAATAAAAAATATTCCCAGTTTATAAAGATATTTATATCTCACTATTTCATAGATATATGCCTTTTCAACATTTCCCTTTTTATCATATTTGTCAACATTAATTAATACTTCGTCTCCAACTCTTACAAAACTTTGAGTACTGCTCTCTTCATCTTTTATCTTTCCTCCTACAAAATTCTGTACGGTAATTGTTTTGCCCTTAAGCTTTCCCGAAATAATTTTTACATCCACATTAGAAAACCTTTGAGAATTTTTATCCCCACTGGCTTCTATTTTAATAACCTTGCCATGGATTGATTTATTATCAACCTGAGATGCAGCTTTCACAGAAAATACACTTGAGAGTACTAAAATAAAAATCATTAAAACAACTGAAGCATTTTTACCTGTCCTTATTTTTAATATTTTAATTCACCCTTTCATTGCAAAGCTCCTGCTTATATTGATATATTATAGTTTAAATTATGTAGATATAAAAACCACATTATATAATATACTTTACATTATGTAATGCATATGTTAGAATAAAACCAGTGGACACGTATAAGGTAATATTTGGTATATTTAAAGAATATATTATTTTGTAGAAATAAAATTAGTGTTCACTGCTAAAATCTACCATTAAAAGGAGTATGCAGAATGGATAATTTAGCTACCTTTTTATCAGGAGCCTTGCAGATAACTTTGCTTGACATAGTTTTAAGCGGAGATAATATAGGGGTAATTGCCCTGGCAACCAGAGAACTGCCAAAAAAGCATGCAAAATTGGCATCAATGATTGGAGTATTTACTGCAGTTTTTTTCAGGATACTGTTTGCCTGCCTTATTACTTATATATTGCTGATAGAATGGCTTCCTATAAAATTAGTGGGCGGACTACTGCTCATAAAGATTACCTGGAATTTTATAAAACCCCAGTCAAAAAAAATACAAAAGAAACAAATAAACCCAACTGGCAAATACCTGACGGCAATTTCCAACATAGTTATAGCTGATATAACCATGAGTTTGGACAATGTTCTGGCAATTGCAGGTGCTGCACAGGGACACATATTACTTATAATATTTGGATTATTATTAAATATTCCTATCATATTTTTTGGAAGCCAATATGTAGCAAAACTTATGAACAGGCATCCTATGATAATATATCTGGGAGGTGCTATACTTGCCCACACATCATTTAAAATGCTTTTAGAGGACAAACTTTTACATAACTACACTTCACCTATGATGATAAATATAGTTTCCTTTGGTTTTGCCTTAATTGTATTGCTGTATGGAGTCTACAAAACAAGCAGGCCTGTATCACTGTCTTTTAAAGAATTTAAACAACAGCATTCTAAAACAAATTGAAACAAATAAGTTTCAGAGGATTCTACTCCTCTGAAACACCATACAGATCCTTATAAACTATATTAAACACTTCCAATGACTCTTCTATTTTGCTTTTTAAAAGTCTTTTTCTGCTTTTCAGTTCACCAGCGCCCAAATCAGTTAGAGTATATATTTTTTGCATTTTATTCTTAGAATCAATCCATTTTCCTTCAATTAATTTATCCTTTTCCAGTTTTTTTAGCAGCGGATAAATTCCTCCTGTACTGGGTACCCACCTTCCTCCAGTCCTTTCACCTATTTTGTGGGATATATCATTTCCATTAGTGGCATCTAAACTTAAAATATAAAGAACATATATTGGAAGGAGACCTTTTGTGAATACCTGCCCTACAGCCTCTTTCGCTTTTTTTACCTTTTTAAGTTCAGCAAGCTTTTTCTTATATTCTTTGTATAACCGTTTTTCTTCTTCCTTTGCATCTTTTTCTAAACTAAATTTACTCATAAAATTTATTCTTCCTCAAATAACACTAATCCTACTAGACCCGGTCCACTGTGTAAGCCTGCCACAGGACTTATATCTCCTCCAAAACTTGCAGAAACCACATTTTGATTTTCTTTTATATCATTAAATACCTTTTTAGCATCTTCCAATGCACAGCCATCTAAAATATACAGCCTGCATTTTTTAGTCCTAAGAATATTATTTGCAATTTCAACTATTCTGCTTAAAGACTTTTTTCTTCCCCTTACTTTATCATAAGTAAAATATTTACCATCATTTATATCAATTGCCACAATAGGCTTTATACCTAAAAGTTCTGCAATAGTACCAGCTACCTTGCCTATTCTTCCACCCTTTTTCAAATATTCTAAGGTCCCAACTACAAAATATAAATGTAATCTTTTTCTTAAGGCTGGCAGCTTATTTACTATTTCATTAAAACTGGCTCCCCTTTCTATAAGCTTTCCGCATTCTTCAACCAGTATACCTTCTCCCATAGAAATGGATTTGGAATCATATATATAAGTTTTAATTTCAGGATAATTTTCACTAACTAATTTTACTCCATTCAAAATACCTGTTAATCCTCCAGAAAGAGTTACAACTATGGCATGAGTATATCCTTGCTCCTGAAGACCTTTGAACAATTTTTCCATTTCATCTATAGAAGGCAGTGAAGATGTAGGTATCTCATTATCTAAATTATCATAAACATATTTTGGTGTTATATTTATTCTGTCTATAAATTCTCTATCCTTATATATTATTCTATAATGAAGTATTTTTATATTGTATTTATCCACCATATCTTTAGGCATATCACTGGTGCTGTCTGTTATCAACGCAATCTTCTCCAAAGTTTATTACCTCCGCTTTTATAAAATTCTATTTAAATTTTTACAATATAATAATTATATCACTTTATAATCTATTATCAATAGTGATATATATCAATAGTGATAATAAGTTTTTATTATCATATTTTTAAGGTTCAGGTGAGTTTAATCATAAAAAATAACAGCCCATGAATCATATGACTGTTATTAGTATAACACTATTGAAATGTTAAATTTTATTTGAATAATAATTACTTTGCCTTAAATTTCAAAGAACATTTAGGACATAATATTAAATTATTTTTAACTGAATTTTTTAATAAAACTGGTTTACCGCATCTGGGGCATTTTTTATATTTTTTCTTGTTTTTTAATCCTAAAATTTCTAAAGACATCCTATGATATTTTATATTGTATACAATACAATATATGCCATTTAGAAATTTTAACAAGGCCCTCTCTTCTCTAATTCTTCTCATAATATTTCTGGATCGGCTTCTCCAAAAAGCATATAAAATCATCAGCAGTCCTAAAAAAGCTTCATAAGCAGCAAGTAAACAGAAAATGCATCCAATAAAAACTATAATTTTAGAAAAATTATCCCATCCGTATGTGGTTTCTTTCAGATAATTATTGTTTGTATTCATAACGTTTACATCTCCTTTTTATAAAACTCCTTTCTATTTCTTAATTTAATATTATCATAAAACATCCAGTTAGAGAATAATTTTATAGAATTTCTAAAAATTAATATAAGGGGATTATGTGCCTGAATATTTCAGCCGGCACATAATTCAAAGTATTATTTACATTCTTCCATCATCACATCCAATATAACCCCATCTGTATTTACCATTCCCTCAACAGATATCCTTCCTAAATTTTGTATGGTTTTTTCTGCTGATTTATCCAATATGCCATCTTTAGATGGTATAAAAATATTTCTATTTGCCATCTTAGCTGCATCTAAAGCCGCATTTACAGATATGGCTAATTTATATGAGCATCCAATTTTTGCACCATCACATATCATGCCACTTATTCCTGCAATCATATTTTTAATGGCCCCTTCTATTTGAATCAAGCTCCCGCCCATCAGATAGGAAAGTCCTGCACTAGCTCCCACGCCAGCTGCTACTCCACATCCGCATACTGGTGACAAGGCCCCTGTATAACTTTTTATATAAATAGTTACAAGGTGGCTGAGAGAAACGCTTCTTACTATCTTTTCTTTTCCCAGCTTCATTTTTTCTCCTACTATAGCTATAGGAAGTATAGCCACTAATCCATGATTCCCACTTCCTGCACTGCTCATTACCGGCATTGGATATCCTGACATCCTTGCTTCTGATGCAGCAGACGTAATAGCTTTGGCATATTGTTCCACACTGGAACTATCATTGAACAAATTTCCAATACCTATGCCCAAATCCAGCTTCAACCCTGTCTTACCTATATTTTCATTCATAGTTATTCCATCTTCAATAAATCTTATTCTGTCATAAGAAATATTATCTACAAAATCTTTAAAATCTTCTATGGTGAATCCCTTTATTTTATCTCTCAAAAATAGTTTATCAGCTATACCGTTTTTTTCATCTTGTGAGAAAATACATTGTCCATTTTTTTCAATTAAAATTATATTCAAGTGACTGTTTTTTATTACCACTCTGGAATAATTACCCTCTTGTCTTGCAATTACTTCTATATACAGACCCCTTACATCTTTTTTTAACTTTAATTTAATTATATTCTTATCTATTATATCAAGTGCACTCTTTAAGCTTTTATCTGAAACATCTTTTAATACCTGTAATTTATACTCCGATTTACCTGCAACCATGGATAAAGCTGCTGCTGTCAAAATACCTTTCTTATCTGTGCCAGGTATACCTACTTCTTTTCCGTTTTTAAATATATTTTTATCAACATATATATCAAGACCATTTATATCTCCGCCTAAAGTTTCCTTGGCTTTAGCAACAGCATAAGCCACTGCCATTGGTTCTGTACATCCTAAAGCCGGTACTACCTGATCTTTTAATATATCTACTAATAATTCATAATCTTTCATAGATAAACCTCCCTTTTCCCTATGAATATCAGCAGCAATTATCATACCAATGACTTTAGCTCATATTATTTCCACTTAATTCTCAATAATGATAAATATAAAGAGCATATACCTTAAATATATACTCTTTATATTTATCATTACCTTTATTCAATTTCATATATCAAAAATGATAATCCATTCTCATTTTTGATATATGAAATTCTCAGCTTTCTCCTATTTTTCTATATAGTGTAGCTGTACTTATTTTTAATTTCTCAGCTATAAGTCTTTTTGAAGCAATATCCGACCCATACCTTTCCATAAGTTTATTTATAATATCCCTTTCATATTGCAGTACCATGTCCTTAAGGCTTCTGTCTTCTATAAAGTTTTCACTGGTTTTTCCCGTTCTCCCCCTTATAGTATCAGGACTTATGAAATCTTTCTTTTCAAAATTCATGGCATATTCTATGAGATTTTGAAGTTCTCTAACATTTCCAGGCCAGGAATAACTCAAAAATATTTCTTTTACTTTTTCAGAAAAACCCTTTATACTTTTACCGTATATATTATTATATCTATCTAAAAAATACTGTGAAAGTTCCAGTATATCATTTCCTCTTTCGCGAAGGGCAGGTATTCTTATAGGTATTACATTCAATCTATAAAATAAGTCTTCTCTAAATTGTCCTTTTTCTACCATATTGTATAAATTCTTATTTGTAGCAGCTATTATTCTAGGATTTACCTTTATTGTACTTACGCCCCCCACCCTCATAATTTCTTTTTCCTCCAGAGTCCTCAAAAGTTTTACCTGCATATGAAGGGGCATATCCCCTATTTCATCTAAAAAAATGGTACCATCCTTAGCTATTTCAAATTTACCCATTTTCCCGCTGTTACTGGCTCCAGTAAAAGATCCCCTTTCATATCCAAATAATTCACTTTCCATTAATGTTTCAGGTATGGCACCACAGTTTATAGGCATAAATATTTCATTTTTTCTATAACTTTCACAATGTATGGCTCTTGCAAACAGCTCTTTTCCTGTACCTGTTTCACCTAACAGCAAAACGGGCATGTTTTGCTGTGCCACTTGTTTTACTTGATCTTTAACTTGAGAAAAAGTACTGCTGCTGCCTATTATATCTTTGAATTTGAATATGGAGTTTTTCCCATCTATTTTAAATACGGATTGCTGTAATTTATTAAAATCTTTAAAGGTTATTACTGCCCCATATATTTCTTCATTAAAATTTATAGGCCTGACAGATAATAGGAAGTTAAATCTTGATTTATTAAAATCCACGGTTACAGTTTCTTCCTCTATATAATAATTATTTGGTTTAAACTTATTCACTATTTTATCTGGAATAATTCTGCTTATGTCACGGTTTATAAGGTAAGTTTCCTTTAACTTAAATTTTTCTTTTATATACCTGTTTAAATTCAATATCTTATTATGGCTGTCTATAGTTATAATTCCTTCATTTACAGAATCTATTATGGTTAAAAGTTCAGTAGATTTATACTCCAATTTATGATACATATTTTTTTCTTTTATTCTGGAGGAGATAAGTTCTCCCATTCTCCTGTCAAAGCTCTCATAAATATCCTTTTTCTTAAGAAACATTTCCTTTTTAGCATCGTCGAATATTATCATTGCTATGACACCTTCAATTTTGTCATCTATGATTATGGGGAAACATACTTCTGCTTTTTCATCACACTGCACTTTTGTTTCACAAACCATACATTCAGTACAATTTCTAGGATCTTCAATAAAATATGATTTTCCATTTTTTAAACATTTTTCAAACACGGAATTTTTAGGCGCACTCATTCCAACTTTTCTTTTAAGCTTTCCAGTACCCGCCACTCTCAAAAGTTTTCTATCCATAATAGTTATATCAATATCTATTACTGCCTTGATAGTTTCCGCTATATCCTGCAAATCATTTTTTATTTGTTCTATCACAGAAAGGTTTCCTCCTTTTAAATTTAATATTATTACCAGCGCAAAGTTGCTATATTATCATTTTATAACATATTAAATAAGGATAAAAGTGAAACTGCAACTTTTATCCTTACTTAATTAATTTTCCTCTTTATAAATATCGTGTCCAAACCACTTTATAGAGAGTTTAGACAATGTACCCTCTTTTTTAAGATCTTCCAGTGCTTTATTCAAAGCTTCCTGTAATTTCTTATCCTTCTTTTTTATACCCATTCCAACAGGTTCTTTAGTAAGCTTATCTTTTAGCACAGAATAACCTGTTTTGTCCTTTGCCACATAATATTCACCTACTTCAGAATCACATATTAAGGCGTCAATTCTTCCTATGCTGACTTCATGAAAAGCTTCTGTTATCTTATCATACTTTTTGATTTCCTTAATACCGCTTATTTTGTTTGCAGCCTGCTCTCCAGTAGTTCCAAGCTGAACTCCCACTATTTTGTTTTTTAAATCATTCCTTGTTTTTATGGATACATTTCCTGATTTGACTATAATTATCTGTCCTCCATTAATATAAGGCCCTATAAAATCTATACTTTTTTTTCTCTCATCAGTTATGCTCATGGTAGCCAGTATAACATCAAATTTTCCCGACTGCAGTGCCAAGACTATCCCATTAAAATCTGTAACTACAGGATTATATTTTACCCCCAGCTTACTGGCAAGTTCTTTTCCCAGATCTATATCGAATCCCTCTAATTGATTTTTATCATTTCTGAATTCCATAGGCGGATATGAATCATCCAATCCTATGGACAATTTACCAGAATCCTTAACTCTCTGGAGTGAATTATCCTCCCCGCTGTTATTAGATATGCTGCTGTTTCCGCAGCCTGTAAAAAGTGCAAATATCATAATTACACTTAACACTATTGTACTTATCTTCTTCATATTTCTTGCCCCCAGTTATTTTTTTATAATTATACATTATAAATTATAAATATGCAACAATTAATTTTAAATTAATTAATATTTCTATAATGGATTTTATTTTTATTAAATACCACTTGAAATTTGTATAAAATAATTTTTATAATATAATATAGATACTATGCCATTATAAATACAGGATTATTTAATATATACTATACCAAATATACTAAGGAGAGATTATATGAATTCCATAAAAGAATTTTTTTCAAAAGAATCTGTAAAAAGAGTACTTTTTTTTATCGGTCTCATGCTTTTTTTCTACTGGTCTAAATCTGTATTTGACATATTCTTACTCACATTTTTATTTTCCTATATAATAAACAGCATTCAAAATTTAGTATTGAAAAAAGTTACTAAAGTAACTGCAGCAAAAGAGAAGATTACTACAATAATTTTATATGCGCTGCTGTTCTTATCCATAATACTGATTGTTGTAGGATTTGTTCCACAACTTATAAACCAGACCAAATATATAATAAATAACATATCAGAATTTAAACCAAATTCAAATTCTGATACGGCTCAAAAATATTTAATTGATATATTAAGTCAAATAGATATAAAAAGTTATTTGAAATCCGGATTCAATATATCTCTTCAGCTTGCTACAAATATAGGAAAATGGAGTATTAATATATTTATTTCTATAATGCTCAGCTTATTTTTCATGCTGGAAAAACATAAGGTTATTTCTTTTTTAGAAAAATTTAAATCCAGCAAAATATCCGGATTGTACAAATATCTGTGTTTTTTTGGAAAGAATTTTTTAAATTCATTTGGAAAAGTAATTCAGGCTCAAATTTTAATAGCGTTTTTTAACACTATTATATCGGTGATAATGCTTTCTATACTTCATTTTCCCCAGATAGTTACTATTGGATTTATGATATTCATATTGAGTTTAATTCCAATAGCTGGAGTGATAATATCTCTTATTCCCCTTTGTATTATTGCTTTCAGTATAGGTGGTTTTACCAAGGTAATATATGTGCTTATCATGATCGCAATAATTCACGCTATTGAAAGTTATATTTTAAATCCGAAATTAATGTCTTCCAAAATGGAACTTCCTATATTTTTTACCTTTATAGTACTAATAGTTTCTGAACATCTTATGGGCATATGGGGACTTCTCTTAGGTATTCCATTATTTATGTTTATACTGGATCTTCTGGATATAAAAATTTAAGATTAACCTGATTTCATATAAACCAAGCTGCCCCGGAATAAAAACCACCTTTTATTCCGGGGCAGCTTCTCTGCACATTATGTATTTTAATTAGACCTGCGGTTCAACTAAAGTTATAGGATCTCCCTCATATATCCATCCATCCTTGATTATTTTGGCAAATACTCCCTCTCTGGGCATAATACAATCTCCAACTTGTTTCCTTATGGCACATCCGCTGTGACATTCCTTACCAATTTGTGTGATTTCCATAATTACTTCCCCTACTTTAAGCACAGTTCCCACTGGAAGTTCATATAAAACAATACCTTCAGTAGTGATGTTTTCCGCAAATTTTCCGCTGGACAAATCATTTACTCCGAGAGCTTTCATCTTGTCAATGCTCTCTTTTCCAAGCAAACTCACCTGCCTGTGCCAGTTTCCCGCATGAGCATCATTTTCCAATCCATTATTTTGTTTGAATAATCCTTTTCCTATAGGTTTTTTTATTTCTCCTTTTTTTTCACTTATATTTACTGAAACAACTGTGGCCATATTTTTTTCCCCCATTACAAAAATATATTTAAAGCTTTCTCTTAAACAATCCAGACTTTCCTCCGCTTTTTTCCACAAGCATTATATTGGATATTATCATTGCTCTATCCACAGCCTTACACATATCATATATAGTAAGAGCCGCTGTACTGACAGCTACTAATGCCTCCATTTCAACTCCCGTCTTTCCTGAAATTTTTGCAGAAGCTTCAATATCAATCTTGGATTTTTCAAAATCCAATGTAAATTTTATATCACAACCTGTTATATTTATAGAATGACACATTGGAATTATATTGGCAGTATTTTTTGCAGCCATTATTCCTGCCACCTGAGCTACAGAAAGCACATCGCCTTTCTTTGCTTTTCCCTCTGATATAATAGATAAAGTTTCCTTTTTCATGAATATGGAACCTGCAGCTATTGCACATCTTTCTGTATTTTCCTTTTCACTTACATCTACCATTCTTGCTCTTCCCTGTTCATTTATGTGAGTCAGTTCCATAAACTATTCCCCCCCTGTAGTAGGCCTTGCCTATTTTGCACATTCAGAATCCCATCCCATCAATATATCAATACCATGGGGCAGTGCAGGCAATATAAATTGAAGGTTTTCCACCGCCCCTTTAGGACTTCCTGGTAAATTTATAATCAGTGTTTTTTTTCTTATACCACACACCGCCCTTGAAAGCATTGCCTTTGGAGTTATGTCCAAAGACTTTGTCCTCATGGCCTCTGCTACACCAGGTACATTTTTTTCTATAACTTTTAAAGTTGCCTCCGGAGTAATATCCCTGGAAGAAAAGCCTGTCCCTCCATTTGTAAGTACCAAATTCACTTTCAATTCATCACAGGCATAACACAGTTCTTTTTGTATATCTTCCATTTCATCCGGTATTATCTTATAATATGCAATATTATATTTAGACTTATCTAAAACATTTTCTATTTCAGGTCCGGTTCTATCAATTCTCTTCCCTTGAGAGCCCTTATCACTTATTGTAATTACAGCAGTTTTTATCATAATATAACCTAAAAGGTTTTCAACTCCTTCCTAATTCAGCTTTTTAAAATTCACTTCATTTTTCAGCTGATCTACTATTTTTTAATTTCATCATAATCTACATCTATAATTTTTTCATTACCAATACCAAATGGATTCTCTTCATTTTTCTCTATATTATCCATATTCTTTTTTTTTGATTTGTTTCTTTTTTTACTTTTAAAATACCCTCCTGCCTTATAAAACACAAAAGCAGCAATTCCCACTGCCACTAATAAGGGTATTATCCTTATTAGAATAAAAATAATAATCAGCGTAAACAATACTTTACAAACTACAGAAATGTTTTTAAATATAAAATCCATATTATTCATCCTTTTTATATTTTTATAATTTATTACTATAAATTAATTATATCATAAAAAAGTCTTTAATAAAGTATCAATACCTTTTATTTTGAATTCTTCTTTACGATCATTTTCTTATTTCTAAAAATTATAAAATCCTCAATCACATCTGGTCTTATATTTACAAAATCTATGAAATCTTTTAAATGCCTTACGGTTTGGCTATTTATAGTATGCTCCAGTTTTTCCGTTTGTTCTAATACATTTTCTGATATGCCAATAACTTTTAAGAAACTTTCAACAATATTATGCCTATCCAGCAAATATTGTCCCATGTTTTTACCCTGATCTGTAAGAATTATTATCCCATACTTTTCGTAATTTATAAAATTTAACTCAGCAAGTTTCTGGATCATCTTTGTAGCTGAAGGAGGTTGTACATTTAAAGCTTTTGCCAGTTCATGAATTCTAGTGAACCCTTCCTTATGGGCCAATCTATATGTCATCTCCAAATAATCTTCCATAGATGCTGTCAAAACGTCATACTCTTTTTTCATATATTCGCTAAAAGTAAAAAAATCTCCATCTGTCATATCATTCTCCTATAAATTGCTATTTTTTATGAATATCGTGTATTTCCCTAATAAATTCTTTCACATCAAACCATATCAGGACTACCAAGCTAAAAGGTATGATAAATATAAATATGACAAAAATGACTTGTAATATATTTTTTATTAACATATTCAATTTTTCAGTTTCAAAAGTGAAACTCCTCCTCATTACAGTCAGATAAGTAGATCTAAAAGTAAATATCTTTATTAAAATCAAAAATTATATTGTACTATATATAAATAATATGCTTTATATTTTTTACATATACTAGTAAATATTATCTTTACCTGTACAATGTGGTATAATCGTAACAATAAAATAATCTTACGTTATTATAAGGAGGAACATAAATAAATGGAAAGCTTTTTTAACATTGCACAATTAAATGCATTTACTTCTATAGCACCTTGTTTACAAAACTTCTTTAAAGAAGACATTCTAATATCCATATCAGATACCGAGAAATATACATATATATTCGGCAACGAAAAATTTAATTTAAATGTAAAACCTGGTGATAAAATAACAAATTCAGGTTCGGACTATACTGCAATGAAAACTAAAAGAATTGCCACAGAACGAATCTCGAAAGAAATATTTGGAAAGGAAGTGGAATCCACATCTATTCCAGTTATAGACGACAATAACATGGTTGCAGGATCTGCTGCAATAGTAAAAGATTTAAGCAAAAGTTTTAAAATATCTAACTTATCACAGTCCCTTTCAGATGCATTGAGCAAAATCAGCGAGTCTACTAACAGTGTGTCAATGGATGTACAAGCTATGGCTAAAACTAATGATAAAATAAAAAATAGTATTGAAGATACAAAAAATCAATCCAGTGAAACTGATGAGATACTGGCTTTTGTAAAAAATATAGCTAATCAAACCAACTTACTTGGTTTAAACGCTTCTATAGAAGCTGCCCGGGCAGGTGAATACGGAAAAGGATTCAACGTGGTAGCTCATGAAATAAGGAAATTATCCTCTTCCAGTTCAGATTCTTTAAAAGAAATCGACCAAATTTTAAAAAAGATTCAATATTCCATATCTGACATATCAAAAAATATGAATAACATAAATGATACCTTTAATAATGAAGTTTCAAAATTTGAAGATATAAACGCCCTTCTTCAGGAACTTTCAGCCAGTTCACAGATATTAAAAGATGTTGCCAACAGTTATTAGTTTAATAAAATACACATCAGCATGGTCAAATAGAGCAAGCCACATGGTAGAAGAAGTACCTGCCATGTGGCTTGCCCTTTCAAGTATAATCATATCATACTTAATATATACCACTTATTCAATTTCACTTTTCCTGATCAAATGCACTTATCAAATTATGATTCAGCAAATCATCTGAATACTCCAATTCTTTTGTGTACTCATCTTTTTCATTCTTCAGTGCCTCAGTTTCATTTACTTTAGTTCCAGATTTCAAATTATAGTATGTGTTAGACCAGGATACATATAAATTCTGTCCATCTATAAAGGATCCATTTCTGAAAATAACTTTCTCGCTATTGCCATTTAGCATGTCACTTCCAAACATATAGTTTTTAGGCAAATTATACATATTAGCTAAAGTTGGATATAGATCCATCTGACCAGTGTACTTATGATTTACCCCTGCATATTCGTCACCTGGAAAATGCAGCAATAAAGGTACCTTCTGATATTTAAACCATGTATAATCATCACTGCTGCTTTCATTTTCAAATTTAAAAAGCTGCTGGGCATTGTCTTTTGGAATAGCAAAATGATCTCCATATAATGCTATAATAGAATTTTGCATTATTCCATCCTTCTCAAGATTATCTAAAAACTCTCCTAATTGGGCATCTGTATAATGTATGGCTTTTAAATAATTGCCTATGAATGTTCCTTCATACTCACCTACATTAAAATCCCCATACTTGTCCACAGCTTCATAGGGAAAATGGCTTGTTAAAGTAACCAAAAAAGAATAGTAAGGTTGTTTAAAACTTTTCATTTTTTCCAAGGACTGATTCAAAAAGGATTTATCACTTAGCCCTAGTCCAATTTTTTCATCAACATTAAAGCTGTGCTCTCCGAAAAAATCATCAAAACTCTGGGCTTTATACATGACATTTCTATTCCAGAACCCCTCACTATTTCCATGAAGAGCTGCAGTATAATAGTTTTTATCTTTCAGGGAACTTGCCAGGGAATCATATTTGTCTCCACTATAGGTATAATAGGCAGCTCCGGATTGTGCCGGATAAAGTGAATTGTTGGACATGAACTCCGCATCTGATGTATTTCCTCCTGCAACCTGATAAAAATAATTGTCAAAATACATACATTTATTTACCCATTTATTTAGGTTTGGCGTTATTTCCTGGCCATTTACCTTTTGATTTATTACAAACCCCTGAAGAGCTTCTACCTGGATTACTATCAGATTTTTTCCTTCTCCTATACCCTTGAAATTGCTTTCATCTGTATTTTTATTGTTATTCTGTAAAAATGTCTTAATATCTTTTTCTTTTTCATCGGGTAATTTTTTTGAATTCTTGATGCTATTACTTATGTAATTATAAGAATCCACCAAATGGAAATTAACGTCTCCTATCATGTTAGTCAAGTATATCCTGTTGCTCATAGCTGTAAGCAATGTAGGCTGCTGTTTAGAAACCCTATAAAAGACACTTGCATTAATTCCAATTCCAAATACAAATATTACTAAAAAATTCAATAATCTTCTGGATAAGGGCTTTATATTTTTCTTCTTTTTTTTATAAATTCTCCCCGCAGGAAGTAAGATGAACAAATCCAATAGATAATAAAGATCTTTAACACTAGCCACGCTGCTGACGCTGGATGATACTCCCTGCAGCAATTTGGCATTCCGTATAGCAGCCACTGTAGTAATATCTTTAAAATATCTATAATACATCAAATCTGCTATAAGTATTCCGCTTAATACGATATCAGCTATATATAAAAAACTAATCCTGGTTTTTTCCTTAAAAGCAAATGAAAAACTTATCAATATTAATATTGATGCAGCTATTGGGAAAATTACAGATTTATTTAAATAGCCTGAAGATATATCTTTTTCATAGGACATAAGTTTTACAAAAACTATAATACAAAATAAAATTATATCTATGTTATTAAACAATAAATTAAGTACTCTGCCCAGTATTTTATTGTCTTTAACATCTGGAAATCTCATTTTTCTTCCTCTTTTCTAAGTAGCTATTTTAAACTTTCAAGGTGAATTTTACATCATTTAAGTGACACTTACATGACAAGTTTATTAATAATTTGTTAATAAACCCATAACCTATTGTTAATAAACCTGTCAGCTTTATATTCATAAAATTTTATACTTTAACAATTATGAAATAAAATTCAACCCCATTATCTGTATTTTTAACACCATACTCATACCCATGCAACTCCAATATGTTCTTGACTATAGCAAGACCGATACCGGTACCTCCCAATTCCCTGTTTCTTGACTTATCCACCTTATAGAAATTATCCCAAATTTTATTTATATCTTCATCTGGTATATTATTCCCAGTATTCTCTACAGATACAATAGCCCTGTTTCCACTGTCTATTATTGAAAAGCTTATACTGCCGCCTTTTTCTGTATTCTTTATAGCATTAGTAGTAAAATTATCTATAACTTGTTCCATTCTGTTCCAATCGGCATTTACTTTAATCTGCTTAATCATATTGAAATGAACCGTTACATTTTTATCCTTTATAACTTTAAAAAATTTTTTGCATACAGAGCTTATAAGCTCGTCTATGAAGAATTCTTCCTTATCCAGTTTAAATACTCCAGATTCGAGATGGGATAAATTTAACATATCTGCTACTAAATTTGCCATCTTGTTGCTCTCATCTATTATAATATCAATATAATCATCTTTTTCATCAGCTTTAAATATATTATCCTTCAAGCCCTCTGCATAACCTTCTATTAGATTTATAGGAGTTTTAAGTTCATGTGAAATGGAGGCTACAAATTCTTTTCTAACTTTTTCTATCTTTCTTTCCCTCTCTATATCCTTCTCCAATTTTATATTGGCTGTTTTAAGAGAAGTTAAAGCTTTATCTAGATTACGAGATAAAAAATTCAAAGTATTTGCCAAATTTCCTATTTCATCTTCATTTTTAATATTGCATTTTTCGGAAAAATCAAGTGATGCCATCTTTTTTGCAGTATCATTTAGCTTGACTAGAGGTTTTGACACCATATTTGTATATATGAGAGAAAGTATTAGAATCAATACTACTGCACCTATATAAAAATAAAAATAAAATTCTTTTATTACAGAAGATGCTTCGTCCACCGGCTGAAGGGAAGTTACCGAAAATATTATTTCTTCCTTTCTGTTATTTGGAATAGCTGTAAGAATATTTTTTGTTCCATTGATTTCCCTGTTCGTAATCACAGTTATAGACTTATTATATTTTTTCATTTCATTAAATAAATCAGAATCCTCAGTCCATCTTATTATAATATCATTTATGATTTTTATTCTAACCGCATCATAATTTTCGCTGTTCAATTTTGTTATAAATTTTATTTTACCACCCTTATCCATTATAACCAGTTTGGCATTATTATCTTCTTCAAATTTTCTGATAAGATCTATTACTTCATTTTCGTCCTTTGCTTTATTATAAGCTATCTTAAACTTTTGAGTTTCATCCTGTAGATTTCTTTCTTTTCTATTTATATAGAATTTGCCAAAAAATAGTGATTGAAAAATCAAAGTACTGCTTATAAAAATTATAAATACCAGTGCAGTTATTACAAATAATTTCCAAGTTATGTTTTTTCTTATTTTTACTATAAATCTATTTTCCCAGAAAATATTTCTTATTTTCATTGTTTTTTACCTCAAATTTATAACCAATTCCCCTAACCGTAGCTATTAAATAGGATTTAACTCCCAATTTTTCTCTCAATCTTTTAACATGAGTATCCACTGTTCTAAGATCTCCATAATAGTCCATTCCCCATATAGAGTCCAAAATTTTTTCTCTGCTTAAAACTATATTTTTATTTTTTATCAAATAACATAATAACTCAAATTCCTTTGGAGAAAGATATACAATTTCACCATCTATTTTCACCTCATGGCCTTCTTCATTTATAAAAATACCATCATAAATATTTTCTTTTATAGAATCATTTTCGTCATCATAGGTTCTTCTTAAAAGAGCTTTTATTTTAGCTACTAAAATTTTAGGGCTTATAGGTTTGGTTACATAACTATCTGTTCCCAGCTGAAACCCTAAAAGTTGATCTTCATCTTCAGCTCTGGCAGTAAGCATAATTATTGGAACATTTGAAATCTTTCTAAGTTCTTTACATACTGTCCATCCATCCATTATAGGCATCATTATATCCAGTACCACTAAATCTATATGGTTTTCTTTAAATTGTCTAAGTGCCTCTTTTCCATCTCCTGCTAAAATAACATTTAATCCCTCTTTTTTTAAATATGCCTCTATGAGAATTCTCATTCTCTGTTCATCATCTGCCATCAGAATAGTTTTATTCATTACGCATATCTCCTAAATATATTATTTTAATATAAACTTTATATATTCACATTGATATATTCATTTACTATTACTATATACCTTCTATAATCTGTATTTCACAGATTAATTATTAATTTACATTAATATGATATAGAAAATAATATAATTTGTACAGCACTGCTGTAAAAGTTATTTAGAAAGGGTTATCTTTTTTTAGATAACCCCTTCTAATATTTTAGGTCATTAATTTTTTTTACCGAGATAGTTGTTGTAAATATTTTCAAGATATATATCGGGTTCAGGCATTGGATAACTTTTTCCCTTTTTCCTCAATTTCTTATGTTGGTTATAACGTTTTACTATTCTATCCCAATCTTCAGGATAATTTTCCTTAAATATTTCTACAAATCCTTCCAGACTGAAATCTTCTTTTAAATCAGCAAATACTTTTTCAAGTTTATTAGTTTTGTCTTTTATTATTTCTGATTTTGAAACATGTATTTTTCCCATAATACATCACAACCCCTCTCTATAATTTATATTCTCCCAATTTTAATTAAATCCTCTAATATTTATAAAATTTAAATTATTGTTAATAGTTTAAATTATAAATCCAGCTTGTTTTCTATAAGATAGGCTGTAGCATAAAACATTGCTATCATTAAAATTATAGATATAATAATCAAAGATATATTAAGATTGGCTCCTGAGGAAAAAACATTATTGGAGTTAGCAAGAGTATTCCCCATCTTTATCCAGGATCCTTCATTACCGCTGTTAAATATTCTCAACGTAAAGCTTTGAGGGAATATATCGGAAAATACATCTTCTATTTTGCTTTGTGCCAGACATAGTACTATAAATATAACAAACGTACCCATCTTTCCTAATTTTCTATTTTTAATGGCAACTCTGCCCAATGTGAGAGATAAATATACAGTAAGTAAAAATGAAACATATACTACAAATAGCACCAATATGCAATATACTATAAATTGTGGAGTTAAGGTACTAAAAACCTGCCTGAAAGATATTCCTGTAAATACAAATCCCTGGGTCAGCTTCAGCATTTGGATTAAAATAGCTGTAAATGCCAGTAAAACCAATGATGCTATCAAACTTTGCAAAATAGCTGTAATAATCTTATTCATCAATATATTCCCGCCGCTTTTAGGTGTAGTAAAGACAAGATATGCGGTATCCTCATATATATCCCTGCTGAACAGCCTTATATTCCATAGTATAATCACTATACCTGCTGCAAAGTTTATGGCAAGATTCAAGAAAACTATAATTTGTGGATCCCATACATTTATTCTGGTAAGCAGCAATATATTTAAAATTATTATAGTACAAATTATTATTATGAAATCTTTAAAACAGCCTTGGAGATCATATTTTATAAATTTAAACATTATTTAAACACCTCACGATATATTTCATCCATGGACATTTTCTTCTCCGCCCTAAGTTTCTCAGCGTTGCCAAACAATATTATTTTACCTTCGGATATAAAGGCCACATCATCAAACAATCTTTCAATATCACTTACTAAATGTGTAGTTATAAGTATGGAACTGTCTTCTGTATAATTTTCAAGTATGGCATCCAATATCTTTTCCCTGGTTGTAGGATCTACTCCTCCTAAAGGCTCATCCAGTACATAAAGTTGTGCCTTTCTTGACAGCACCAACGTAAGATACAATTTTTCACTCATACCCTTTGACAATTCCTTAACCTTGCTATCCTCATTCAATTCCATGAACTTCAAAAGCTCCTGCGCCTTTTTTCCATCAAAATCTTCATACATATCTTTAAAAAAAGCTATGGCATCCTCTATTCTCATCCATTTATAAAGATAATCCCTGTCAGGCAAATATGAAACCTGGGCTTTTGTCTTTATTCCCGGTCTATTCCCATTTATAAATATTTCTCCAGAACTTGGCCTCAATATTCCTGCCACAATTTTTAAAAATGTAGTTTTACCACTTCCATTTGGTCCTAAAAGTCCTGTTATCTTACCCTTTTTAATTTCTAAATTGACTCCATTTAAAGCAGTTTTTCTAAAATAAGATTTTTTCAAATCAGTACATTTTAGTATTGTTTCCATTTTTATATATCCTCCTGTATTTTTTCTCTTACGATTTTAACTATCTCTTCCGGGGAAAACCCCAAGTCTGTCATGCCTTCTATAAAATTACCTATGATATATTGTGCCATTTCTTTCTTTAATTCCCTTATTACAGATATATCCTCCTTTACAAAGGTGCCCATGCCTCTTTGTTTATAGGTAATACCCTGCCTTTCCAATTCTTTATAAGTCCTCTGAACAGTATTTGGATTCACTTTAAGTTTTGCAGACATTTCCCTTACAGAAGATAGTTTGTCTCCGGGTTTCAATTCTTCAGTTACTATTCTTCTCTTTATAATATTCATTATTTGAATGTATATTGGTATATTAGGATCAAATTCAGCATCCATTTTATCACCTCCATGTAAGAATGATTGAGCTTGTGTCATAATATGATAATACACTAATGATATATTATTGTCAATACATGCAATTTGTTTTACACTGTTTGTCCACAAATTGGTTTTAATTCTCTTCTATTTAAAATATAGGAACCTAACAGCTTATTTTTTATTTAAATCAATCAATATCTGTCTTTAACACCATTTTATACAAATAAAATACTATCGTTTACTATATAAGAAATAACTCCTTTTTTATGTCCTGGAAACACAATAGATTTTATTTTTATCTTTCCCATATTAATTTCATCTCCGTCATGAAGTTTCTCACACTTTATATTTGTGGTATCTTCAATATAAAAGGGTCTGTTGGAAAATTTATTTATAGATATATCTGCTGAAAAATAGATATTTGCATTTTTAAATAATTTAATGCCCCCGGTATGATAAAAATTAGGGTAAGTTAAAAATATCCCGGAAACAGATTGAGGATGAATATTTATTTTTTTCAGCTCTCTATTTATGACAGAGGGCATAAGTCCTGTGTTAAAGCAGATAGTAGTTTCACAGTCAGAATACATAAAAAAATTAGAAATTAACGTTCTAACTACATATATATTTCCTGTCAGCTTTTGGGTTTTAGTCAATTTAAACAATATGTATTTCCTCCTAATTCCATCATATCTTTCTTTTTTGTATAGTAAAATATATTCTTACTGTAGCATATCCTTCTTTTATTAATTTATACATTAAAAGTTTCAAGCCAAACTGAATTTATACTTTTGATCAATAGCATAAATTAAGATTATAAGCTAAAAATAATTAATAGAATATAATTCAATATTCTCATAAGGAGGTATAAAAATTGAAAAAGCTATTATATATTACTGCAAACACAAAACCTGAAGAAACGTCCATCAGTAAAACCGTGGGAAGACGTTTTATAAATAATTTTATATCTAAAAGTAAGAACTATACTGTAGAAGAATTAAATTTATATGCGGAAAACATTCCCGAAATAAATCACAGGATATTTAAAGGCAGAGGACAATTGGCTTCCGGAGCTGATTACAATAACTTATCGGAGGAAGATAAGAAATCAGTGGACAGAATTAACACACTCTGCCATCAATTCTTAAGTGCAGATACCTACGTAATTGCAGCTCCAATGTGGACTTTAAGCTATCCCTCAAGGCTTAAGTCATATCTGGACTGTATTATGGTAAATGACAAAATCATCAAAACATCTCAAGAAGACATAATTGGACTTTTAGATGACAAAATACGAGACATGGTTTATATCCAATCCTGCGGAGCAGTTTACCCTAAAATATTCAATTCCAAATTTAATCATGCGGTTGATTATTTTAGAGATGTATTTAAATTTCTGGGTATAAATAAATTTGAACATATACTGGTAGAAGGTACGGATCAATCTTCTGTTGGTGGTGCCAAAGCCATGGAGAATGCTCAAAAAGATATAGAAAATGTGCTGAACAAGCTTTCTAAAGATACTTCAGCTTTATAATGCAAATAAAATTATCATGATTTTCAATCATGATAATTTTATTTTATATTCTTAATAATTTACATGTACCAGCCAAAATTTTATATTTTTATCACTCCATCCCAAATCCCACGGAACCCTGTTTCTGTCTGTATTATGGCAGCTCACCAGGGAATATCCTTTAGAATCTGCATCTGTTACCACTGAAATATGGGTAATATCCCCTTTTTTTTCATAAGCTATAAAATCCCCGGGAAGAAGTTTATAGGAAGCCTTATATACTTTTTCATAACTTCCATGTGCAATAACGGATGCTCTTCCGCTGTATATCATATAGTTTTTAAAACCATCTGCATTTAACCAGGAACTTGTAGCTCCTGATCTGTCATAATTCCACATAGAATTTTTTTTAAACCTTCCGCCTTCATGTAATACTTGAGATGCAAAATTGGCACAATCTCCTCCCTGGGAGTTATAATTTCTATATTTCTTATTATAAGTATATCCATATTGCTCTTCCGAGGCTATGCCACAATATCTACCTGAATACTCCATGGAGGATTTTCTCCTGTCAGTTATATTGGAAAAATCTCTTTTACTCTGAGACAATATATACTGTTTTACTGAATCACCCTTTAAATTCTCCAAATTCAGAGAATCTGCAAAGGGATCCTTATACCACTCTTTTGTAATAATCCACCTGCTATCTTTTTTCGCAATATTTATTACATGAGAGGTTCCAATTCGGCAGCTGTTTACGGCTTTCGGTGCACCTTCGTATATATACCTGTATTCTGTTGAACATATTAAATTTACAGAAAATCTATCATCCTTTTTTCTCACTCTCTTAATTACTATATTGGGAATAATTTCAGTAAATTTCACCCCTTGTTTTTCCTCCCAATTTTTTAGATATTTCATCTTCTTTTCTTCGTGTTCATAGGCCCATGTACCATATGTTGTATTTTTATCATAACTGGACTCTATAAGCTTTAAATTCCCATTTAATATAGCTTCATTTCTATCCCTAAATATTTTTTTTGTGGAATTTATAATCTCATCTTTTTCATCAATTTCTTTTCCCTGTATATTTTCAAAAGGACATGTAAGAAATACAACTAAAATTGCCATTATGATTTTCAAAACTCTTTCTACTATTGAATGTTTCATAAGTCATACTCCTCATACAATTTAATAATGGATTAAAATTTATATAATTTGTACACTTATTGTACCCAATTGCAATAATAATGAGCCTGTAAATTTTAATAAAAATTTCATATTTATTACAAATCCCTCATTACAATTTTCCATCAATTTTTTCAACGTAGCTTTTTACCAGCTTATCTTTATAGGGGGCACCTTCATACCAATAACTCTTATTTTTGCTTTTATCTCCAAAATATCTGGCTTTTAGAATTATCTCCGGTCTGTATTCAAAATGCAATGTGTCAAAATGACTCCATTTACCACCCCACACGAAATTATTTTTTTCAAATATTTCTACAATTTCTCTCGGATATTCTCTTATTCTAACACTGCCTTCTTCTTTAGATACCCACTTCCAATAATCCCTTCTGTCTCTGGCCAGATCAATAGCTATTCCAAAGGAGTGGGGACTTAATAAGCCTGTTCCTGAAATACATCTGTAGTTGAAGGTACCGCTGCTGGGAAACAGACATCTTGAAATATCTGATCTTTCTTGTGCAAGAGGCATAAGTTCTTTCATTGCATTTTCAAGAGATCCTGAAGCTCCATTATTGCCATTAAATTGAAGTCTCTTATATCCAAGGCTGGTCATCTTAAGATTTGATTCCACAGAACCTTTATTGCTGCCATAAATATCTTTTAATAGAGAATAAACCCGTAACCTTCCAGGATCAAAATTTTTTTCTACAGCTCCGTCTATAGCTTTCAACGGATAAGGTTGCTCCATCATATCCTGTAAATCTGTATTTTGAAATTTTTCTTCAAAATTTTTTTCCTTTTTATCATCATACAAAATTTTTTTACCAGAATTCATAATTATATATACACTGCCGCTTTTATCTTTTTCCACATCTGCAATATACTCCGGATAGGCCATCATAAGGCATAAAATATCCTGTTTTGTTACAATATCATAGTCCTTTGAAGCAGCTTTTCCAGGTATATCAATACATATACAAAAAAGTACAGCCAGTATAATCACATTTTTTTTCATAAACTGAATCACACTCCAACTTCATCAAGTTATTCTTGAGTCCAGGTGGAATTTACACATAAGAAATGTTTTTCGTACCTGAATTTTAGAAGAAATTATCAATAATATCAGAACAGCTTATTGAATGAATTTCTAGATTTATTTTATGTACATATATTCAGTTTATGCATTGAAGCCAGATCAATATTTCCTTAGCAAGAGCTATTCTTTTGCTGGTAAAAGAATGATCTCCATCCAAAACTTCCTCTTTAAGATGAATTTTTTGTTTTTTTAGTGCCTTCACAAGAGGCAGATAATGCTCATCTATAGGTGCTACTATATCTTTTTTCCCTCCAATCATTAATATGGAATGTTTTTTTAAATTTTCTGCTATATTCAGTAAGTTCCATTTATACTTGTTTTCTATAATACTTTTTATAAAATTCTGTACAGTTATACCATTAAGGGGTATCACTGCCTTTTCCCATTTCTTAATGGCTGAATCTATTAAAAAATCATTTTTCGAGATATTCTCTCCATATAGTCCAAAGTTAAATCCGGCAATGCATGCTGCTGACTTTATTTCAGCATGATTTGCTGCAGTCATAAGAGCACTAAACCCTCCCAAACTGTGTCCAATTAAGATTATGTTTTGGTCATCAACTCTACAGCACTCCCTGGAGAACCTTGATTTCAAAAAATCAATTGAAGATTCTACATCCTCCAATACGTGGTTTATAGAATAATCTCCTTTGCTTCCCCAACTGCCTCTATAGTGGAATATCAATACGTTATAACCACTTCTCAGCAGTACATGAGCAATATCAAAGTTTTGTTCATATCCGGGAAACCCATGTAATAAAATTATTGTTTTATGGGGGCCTATACCCTGTGCCACATGCATTATTCCCATAATTTTAGATCCATTACTGTTAAAATCAACTCCCTGCACCATTGCTGGATAATTTTCATCTAATTCCCCTGGATCCTCCCATATAGCCTTAAAATTCATATAATCACCCTGCTTTCCAATTTATATTGATACTTATATCTTACCAAAATTCATTACTATTGTTAATCTATCAGTTTCTATTTACAAAAATCTTTATATAAATAAGCTGTCTGCAATTAAATACTATTTGCAAATAGCTTATTTATTGTGTAGAATTAAATATATCACTATTTTTGCATACTAGATTTATATGAATAATAGAAGTTTTGACAGGCATTAAAATATAAAATATAAATTGGAGTGTTAAATTTGTCAAGGGAAAAAATTTATAAATTGAAAAGGGAACTTAATTTATTGATTCACCAAAATACAAATTCGGACAAACTTCTGGAGATAAGCGGGAAACTAGATGAGGCACTGGAAGAATTCATGTATGAAAAACTAAAAAATACACCAAAATATAAAACTGTTTCTGACAAATAGTTTACCTCATAGCTGTTCCCTCTAGTTGTTTCTCTCAGAAAGACTTAAAAGTGATGCAAATAAAAATTATATTGGTTGCAAAAAATTAACTATATCCAGCTTTCACAATCAATATAATTTTAACTTTATCTCTATTTAATTACATGAAACAGTTTCTCTATATTTCACTCTTTTTTTTAAATATTCATTCATCGTTCTATATTCCACGGTTTCACCTTTTTTTTCTATTAAGACAGTCTCAATATAGGCATTGGCCGTATCAAGACATGTAAATACAATTTTATCATGTGCAAGTGCCATATTCCTTAACTTAAAGCCTTCTCTTGTGCTGTCATAACCCTGGGTAGCTATATTTATCACCATATCTATTTTACCTAGCTTTATATATTCCAAAGCATCACCTATATTTAATTCACTGCATTTTATTCCGTTCTCACTTAGAAATTTATAGGTTCCTCTTGAAGCAGTTATATTAAAATCCAGTTTTTCATATTTTTTAATTATATCAACTGAATTCTTCTTATCTATATCACTGATTGAGGCATATAAATTTCCACCTTTAAGCATATGAATTCCCGATGCCTTAAATGCCTTATATATTGCCTTATTTCTGTCAAAATCCACTCCTAGAACTTCTCCTGTGGATTTCATTTCAGGTCCCAATGCCACATCCACCCCAGGCAGTTTTTTATTTGAAAATATAGGCATTTTTACTGCATAGATATTACTATACTTATACATGTCCTGTTTATATCCAAAATCTTTTATCCTTTTACCAAGCATGATTTTCACAGCTATCTCAACCATGGGTATATCCGTGACCTTGCTTAAGATAGGCACTGTCCTTGAGGCTCTTGGATTTACTTCTATCACATATACCTTTTCTCCATCATAGGCATATTGAACATTTAAAAGTCCTTTTACATTAAGCTTTCTGGCTATTTTAACAGTATAATCCTCTATAATTTCAGATATGCCTTCAGGTAAATCATTTGCAGGATAAACTGCTATGCTGTCTCCTGAATGTACACCTGTTCTTTCTATATGCTCCATTATTCCTGGAATTATCAAATCTTCCCCATCAGATATTGCATCTACTTCTATTTCCTTCCCGAGCAAATACTTATCTACAAGTACGGGATGTTCTTTTGACAAGTTAACTGCTTCTTTTAAGTATTTGCGCAGTTCTTCATGCTTGTAAACAATTTTCATTGCCCTGCCTCCTATAACATAGGAAGGCCTCACAATAACAGGGTAACCTATCTTCTCCACAAGTGCATCCGCTTCTTCCATACTGGTTACAGATCCACCTATAGGTGAATTTATATCAAGTTCTTTAAGAAGTACCCTGAATTTTTCCCTGTCTTCTGCTAAATCTATGGATTCAAAAGAAGTTCCAAGTAAATTGACCCCTCTGTCATTTAGCTTTTGTGATAAATTCAAGGCAGTCTGACCTCCAAATTGAACTATAACCCCATCTACTTTTTCTTCATTTATAACATTCATAACATCATCTATATAAAGCGGATCAAAATACAGTTTATCAGAAATGTCGAAATCAGTGCTTACAGTTTCAGGGTTGTTGTTTATTATAATGGCCTCGTATCCTGCTTTTTTTATTGCCCATACTCCATTTACACAACAGTAGTCAAATTCTATCCCCTGTCCTATTCTAATAGGCCCGGAACCTATTACTAATATCTTTTTGTTATTTGTAATAACATTGTCGCTTTCCAAATCATAACAGGAATAATAATAAGATGTTTTTGCTTCAAATTCACCACTGCAGGTATCAACCATCTTATAAACAGATTTTATATTGTTTACCTCCCTCAATTTCTTCAGATCCTCAAGCTTCATTCCTATTAATTTGCAGATATACTCGTCTGTAAATCCCATAATTTCTGCTTTTTGAATTGTCTCCACATTGGGTACACTTTCTGTAAGCTCATTTTCCATATCAATTATATTTTTTATACCGCTTAAAAACCATTCATCTATTTTAGTTATTCCATGAAGCCTTTCTATGCTCATACCCTTTCTAAGACCTTCCGCTACGGCAAAAATTCTTTCATCATCCTGTTCATTCAGTTTTTCAATTATTTCATCTGCATTCATACCTTGAAGATTGTCCAATTTAAGTCCTATTATTTTACCTTCAAGACTTATAACCGCTTTTAAGAGAGCACTCTCAAAGCTTCTATCTATTGCCATTACTTCTCCAGTGGCCTTCATCTGAGTTTTCAAAGTCCTATTTGCGGTTTTAAATTTATCAAAGGGCCATTTGGGCATTTTAACTACACAATAATCCAGAGCGGGTTCAAACAATGCACTGGAATTTCCAGTAACATAATTTCTAAGTTCATCCAGGGTATACCCAATTGCAATTTTAGCTGCAATTTTTGCTATAGGATATCCTGCTGCCTTGGAAGCAAGAGCACTTGATCTGCTCACTCTAGGATTTACTTCTATTACCATATATCTGCTGCTGATAGGATCCAGTGCAAATTGAATATTGCATCCACCTTCTATTTTCAAAGTTCTTATTATTTTTACAGCGGATCTTCTGAGCATCTGATATTCTCTGTCATTGAGGGTCTGTGATGGAGCTACAACTATACTGTCTCCAGTATGTATTCCAACAGGATCTATATTTTCCATGTTGCAGACCACCATGCAATTATCCTTTTTATCCCTCATAATCTCATATTCTAATTCTTTCCATCCAGCCAGACTTTGTTCTAAAAGTATCTGGTTTATAGGACTTTCTTCCAATCCATTTTCACATATTTCAATGTACTCTTCATAAGTTTCTGCAATTCCTCCGCCGGTTCCACCTAAAGTATAAGCTGGTCTTATTATAACTGGAAGGCTGACTTTATTTAAGAATTTTTTACATTCCTCTAAGTTTGTTGCAATATCACCTACTGCTATAGGTTCATTTATTTCTCCCATTAAATTTTTAAAACTTTCTCTATCCTCTGCATTTTTTATGGACTCTGTCTTTATTCCAAGAAGTTCCACTCCGTATTTTGCAAATATTCCAAGCTTATTCAAATCCATTGCAAGATTTAAAGCAGTTTGACCTCCAAATCCAGCCAAAACGCCATCCGGTCTTTCTCTTTTTATTATTGCCTCAAGAGATTCAACAGTTAAAGGTTCTATATAAGTCTTGTCCGCAATATTTTTATCAGTCATTATGGTAGCAGGATTACTGTTTACAAGTACAGTTTCTATACCTTCCTTTTTTATGGACTCACAAGCCTGTGTCCCCGAGTAGTCAAATTCTGCAGCCTGACCTATTATTATAGGGCCTGATCCTATTATCAAAACTTTTTTCAAGTTTTTTCTTAACGGCATTATATCACTTCTCCTTGTTATTTATACTAAAGTCATCAATTGCAAAAATTTATCAAATAAATATTCCGAATCAGTAGGTCCTGGAGATGCCTCCGGATGAAATTGCACTGAAAATACAGGCAGCTTTTTATGCCTTATTCCCTCTACAGTGTTGTCATTTAAATTAACATGGGTTATTTCAATATCACTCTCATTTAAGCTCTCCCTTTTAACTGCATATCCATGATTTTGAGAGGTTATAAAGGCTTTATCTAAAGTTATATCATATACGCCATGATTTCCACCCCTATGCCCAAATTTCATTTTATAAGTATCTCCACCAAAAGCCAATGATAAAAGTTGATGCCCAAGACATATTCCAAATATAGGTACTGTTCCTATTAATTTTTTTATGTTGTTCATAATGTTTCCCAAATCTTTAGGATCTCCCGGGCCGTTACTCAGGAGTATACCATCTGGATTTATATTCATTATGGCTTCATAAGAAGAATTATATGGGAATATTGTTATATCACAATTCCTAATTTTTAAATTTTCAATAATGTTATTTTTAGTTCCAAAATCCAGAAATGCCACTTTAGGTCCACTGCCCTTAATATGCACTATGGATTTTGTACTCACCTGCGCTACCAGATTTTTATCTTCATGGGAATTCAAAATGTCTTTTATTTCATTTATGGATCTGTTTTCATCACATATTACACATTGCATAGTTCCAGCAGATCTTATTTTCTTGGTTATACTTCTTGTATCTATACCCCTTATTCCTACAATTTTATTTTCTTTTAAAAAATTTTCAAAACTATTTTCACTTAAATAATGTGATGTATTATTATACATATTTTTAATTACAATACCTTTAGCCTGTATTTCATTAGACTGGCTAAAATTATAATTGATACCATAATTTCCGATATAAGGATAGCACATGGTTATTATCTGTCCCCTATAGGATGGGTCTGTAAGTATTTCCTGATACCCTGTCATTGAAGTATTAAAAACCAGTTCTCCTGTAGTTATCCCTGGTTTTCCCATGGCTTTTCCCATAAATACAGTTCCATCTTCTAAATACAATATGGAATTCATAATATTCCTTCTTTCTAAATATTACTGCATAGAGTTGCTACCATAACTGCTTTTATAGTGTGCAATCTGTTTTCTGCTTCATCAAATACTACGGAATGCTGACCTTCAAATACATCTTCCGTCACTTCCAAAGCTTCATATCCAAATTTCTTGTATATATCTTCTGAAGTATCCGTCTCTCTATTATGAAAGGCTGGAAGACAATGCATGAATTTCACATTTTTATTTTTACAGGATTCAATAAGCTTGCTGTTTATCTGATATGGCATTAAAGTCTCAATTCTCTTTTTCCATAAAGCTTTATCCTCCCCCATGGAAAGCCATACATCAGTATATAAAACATCCGCCCCTTTTACACTGCTGTATATATCATCACTTATTGTAATATTTCCTCCATTTTGCTTTGATATTTCTTTACACTGCCCAATTAGCTCATCATCTGGGAACAACTCCTGAGGAGCTGCAATCTTGAAATTCATTCCCATTTTTGCAGCCCCTATCATAAGGGCGTTTGCCATGTTATTCCTTCCATCACCAATGTAAATAAAATTTACATCTTTCAGAGGTTTATTCACATGCTCTTCCACAGTTAAAAAATCTGCTAAAACCTGAGTGGGGTGATCTTCATCTGAAAGTCCATTCCATAAAGGTACTTTTGAATACTCTGCAAATATCTCCATGTTTTTTTGTGAAAATCCTCTGTATTCCACTCCATCAAACATTCTTCCCATTACCCTGGCGGTGTCTTTTACTGATTCTTTTTTACCCATATGGCTTCCTGCAGGGCCTATATAAGTCACCGTAGCACCCTGGTCATAAGCCCCCACCTGAAATGAACATCTTGTTCTCAAAGAGTCCTTCTCAAATATCAATGCAATATTTTTCCCCTGCAGTCTCTTCTTTTCCTTTCCGCTATGTTTCTCTTCCTTCAATTTTTTTGAAAGTTCCAGCAGGTATTTTATCTCCTCTTGTGAAAAATCTTTTAATGTTAAAAAACTTTTTCCCTTTAAATCAACCATAAATATCTCCTCCTTAAAAATCAATCTTTATAGGCATCAAAGCCAAACCACTTTACTGAAAGTTTTGAAAGCGTTCCATCCTTTTTCATATCTCCTATGATCTTGTCAACTTCCTTTTTCAGTGAATCGTCACCTTTTCTATAGGCTACTCCCATGGGTTCTTTGCTCAAGGCACCTGGTACCATTTTAAATTCACCTTTTTTCTTTTGGATATAATATCCGCCTACCTGTTCATCCATTATAGCAGCATCCACCCTGCCTATGGACATATCCTGGAAGGCTTCCGTTATCTTGTCGTATTTTTTTGTTTCCTTCACACCTTTTATTCCATTTGCCACCTTTTCTCCGGTGGTACCTAGCTCACAAGCTATAACCTTTCCCTTTAAATCTTCTACTCCTTTTATATCTTCTCTTCCATTTTTTACTGCAATAATCTGCCCTCCATTTATATAAGGTATGGAAAAGTCAGTATTCTTTTTTCGTTCATCCGTTATACTTATGGACGCAATAGCTGCATCAAATTTATTTGAATCAAGTGCCAATATGAGTCCATTAAAATCCATAACTAAGAAATCTGCCTTCACTCCCAGTCTTTTTGCCACCTCATTGGAAAAATCCACGTCAAATCCTACTAATTTACCACTGCCATCCCTGAATTCCATAGGTGGATATCCTTCTTCAGTCCCTATTGTGATTTTACCTGATTTTTTTATTTTATCCAGCAAATTTGAATTTGCATTGCTCTTAGTAGTCTGCCCACAAGCTGTGAATAATACTACGCTGAAAATAATTGTAATCATGATTGCTATTTTCTTTTTCATTATCGTCCCCCTAATTTATAATAATCCAATATAGTATAACAAAATAATACCTTGATATATTTTATAATTATACATATATATTAATAATAATGCAACATACTTTCAGATATTTACCCAAATTTATTTACCTCATAGGATAAATCACAGTATAAAAAACTTACAATAATAACAAGTATTATTGTAAGTTTTCTAATTTATATTTTATATATGATTTATACATCTAATTCCCTTATCTGTCATACACCTGCTGCAGGAAATGCAGCTGGATTTAGTAGTGGATCCGCTAAGCCATTTGTTTATAAGATCGGGCTCGCATATAAAAGGTCTTGACATAGAAAAATACTCTATATGTGTATTATTCAGTATATCATTCATATTGAACACACTCCTGTTTAACCCGTCTAGGATCACAGGGCATTTTACTTCCTCCGCTACTTTTTGTGCATATTTTTTAAATAGAATCTCTGATTTTCCTTCATCCCTGAAATCTTTAATATTTCCGCTAATCTCTATAGCGTCTATACCAGCCTCATCCAATAGCCTGCACAGATAATTCCAATCATCAAAAGCAACCCTTTTTTCTTCCACCTCAGAGGAGTTTATCTTTATAAATATATTAAAGTTCTTTCCCACCTTGCTGCGCATTTTATTGTATACTTCAAATATAAACTTAGCTCTATTTTCCACGCTGCCGCCATAATCATCAGTTCTAGTATTATATATGGTACTTATAGTTTTGCTAAGGAAGCATCCGTCAGCTCCATGAATTTCTACCCCGTCAAAATCACATTGTCTGGCCCTGTAAGCAGCATTTGCAAAAGCATTTGCTATATCTTTCATATTTTCTTTTGAAATCCTATCTGAAAATTCAGAAGTATCCATCTGTCCCTTTGAACTTGTATATCCATCCCTCTGAGCAATTTGCATAACTATATCAGAATGATTTTCATGAACTATATCCGTTAACTTTTTATATTCCTTTATAAAACAATCATCATATATGGACAACATATTACGCCTTGGCTTTTCATCCTCAAATATATCGGTACATCCAGTTATTATGAGTGCCACTCCCCCTGAAGCCAGATTCTTATAAAGCTGAAGTAATTCAGAAGTAATATGTCCATCTTCCGAGGCCATATTCTCCCGGGTTGCAGAGCGCATAAATCTATTTTTTAGTTTCAAATTATTTATATAGGTTGTATCAAATAATGATTTCATAATAAACCTCCAAATAACTTTATAATTTAAACTTTACTACATTATACTTTAAGCTATGAAATTTTACAAAAATACAACCTAATCACCTGATCACCTAATCCATATCTTTAACTCCGCAAATTATTATATTTTTCAAATTCTATACAGTTTCCACTACATTATTTATAAGGCTTCCTATTTTCTCAATATAACATTCTACCATATCTCCATTTTTTAATGCCTTAATAGGATCAAAACCCATTCCCACACCGCTGGGAGTACCTGTGGATATAATATCCCCTGCTTTTAAAGTCAATCCCCTGGATAAATCACTTATTATATAAGGTATATCAAAAATCAAGTTTTTAGTATTGGAATTTTGCCTCACTTCTCCATTTACCATACATTTAATATCTAAATTAACTGGAAAAGGTATTTCATTTTTATGTACTATGCAGGGCCCCATTGGGCAAAAAGTATTCAGGCTCTTCCCCTTAAACCACTGAATATGCTTTCCTTGAAGATCCCTAGCCGACACATCGTTTATTATAGTGTATCCAAAAATATGTTCTTCCACATCTTCTGCCTTTATATCTGCACCATCTTTTCCTATTATAACTGCAAGTTCAGCCTCATAGTCCACCTGCCTTGTAACTTCAGGGGAAAATTCAATATTATCTCCAGTTCCCACGGCAGGCGATGCCACTTTTGTAAAATATATAGGTTCGCTTGGAATACCATTTCCTGATATTCTGGTTATTTTTATTTCCCTGGCATGTTCTACGTAATTTTTCCCAAGGCAAAATACATTTCTCCTGGGATAAGGTATTGGAGCTTTTAATCTAACTGAATCCAGTGGAATAGACAGAGTACTTTTATTGTTTAAAAAATACTGAAGCTTATTTAACTTATTATCATCCAAATACTCTATAAACTCCTGCATGGTCTCAGGTGGATCTTTTTCTCCAATACCTTTAAATAGGTTTTTAAGATTTAAAATAGAACTTCCCTTTAAAATTCCTATATTCTCTTTTTTTTCATAAACATAAGTCACAAATTTCATATTATCACCCCTTTTTATAGTTTAAAAAATAGCTATTTACTATATTAATAATATATAAATACTAATGATCTAATTTTAATTATTCAAAATATAATCTTTAAGTATGACTGCCTTTATCTTATCATAACTTATATTATCCGGAAGAGACTCTTTAATAGGTTTTAATTTAGACATACCCAATTTTTCTATAACTTTTAAAACCTTATTTTCTTCATCTGTTGTAAATAAATTATCAAATTTTACATTCAAATTAAATTTTTCTCCCTCCTCCAGGTATTTTGTAATATGAGATATCACCGTAGATACCGTAAGATCTCTTTTCCTTGAAATTTCCTCTATACTCATATTATCCTTGATCATATTTATGGTGATTTGAAATGTTTTCAACTTATTGCCTTTTCCCTCATGATTTTTTTGCAGCTCCCCTTTAAAAAACCAGCTGGGCTGTATTTTATTTTTTTCTACATATTCTCTTATGATTTTTAAAAATCTATTCCCATACTTTTTAAGCTTTAGTTCTCCAACTCCAGATATATCAAGCATCTGCTCGGAAGTTACCGGATATCTGCTGCTAAGCTCCCTTAAGGTAGTGTCTGCAAATACCAGATATGGAGGAATTGATTCTTCATCAGCTATTTCTCTTCTGCAGCTTCTCAATGTTTCAAATAAATCACTGTTGGTAATTATTTTTTCTGCTTTAGCCGGCTCTTTCAAAACCACCTTTTCCTCTCCTTTTAATATTTTTACAGACTGAGAATTTAATATTACCATGGGATACTCCCCTTCTTTCAAAGAGATATAACCCTGAGCTATAAGTGTATTTATAAAATTAGAAAGCTGACTTTTTGAGTAATTTTTCATTATACCATAGGTAGATATCCTGTCAAATCCGTACTGAAGCACCTTTTTTTGCGAAGATCCCCTTAAAACATCCACTATCATATTCACGCCAAATTCTCTTTTCATCCTGTAAATACAGGAAAGTACCTTCTGGGAATCCACAGTCTTGTCTACATATTCTCCTTTTCCTATACAATTGCTGCAATTTCCGCACTCTTCATAATCCACATGTTCCCCGAAATAATTCAATATATATTTTCTCAAGCAGCCATTGTAGTGGACAAAATCCACCATATACTGAAGTTTTTTATATTCGTTTGTTCTTCTTTCCGGAGATTGTATACTTGTTTCTATTAAATATTTTTGGGTAATTATGTCTTGAGGTGCAAACATGAGTATACATTCGCTTGCTTCCCCATCACGCCCTGCTCTGCCTATTTCCTGATAATAACTTTCTATATTCTTTGGTATATTATAGTGAATTACAAATCTTACATTTGATTTATCAATACCCATTCCAAAAGCATTAGTGGCAACTATTACATTTATTCTGTCATATACGAAGTCCTCTTGATTTTTTTTCCTGTCCATGCTGGATAGTCCGGCATGATATCTCCCTGCAGATATATTATTTGCCTTGAGTTTTTCATATAAACTATCCACTTCTTTTCTGGTAGCTGCATATATTATACCTGACTGTTCTCCATTGGTCTTAATATAGTTCAGCATATGCTGAAATCTATTTCCAACCTTTAAACATTCTATTCTTAAATTTTTTCTATCAAACCCGGATATAAAAACAGCAGGATTGTTTAATTTTATCTGGTTTACAATATCCACTCTCACTTCTTCTGTAGCAGTAGCTGTAAATGCGGTAACTACAGGTCTTTTGGGAAAATCATCTATAAATTTCCAAATATATGTATAACTCACCCTAAAATCGTGTCCCCACTGTGAAACACAATGAGCTTCGTCCACTGCCACCTGGGAAACCTGCATGCTTTTAATAAGATGGCAAAAATCAGGGGAGCCCAGTCTCTCAGGTGCCACATACAGTATTTTTATATCTCCGTTTTTCAGCTCCGAACATATATTTAAAATTTCACCTTGAGAAATGGAACTATTTATATATGCAGCTCCTATGCCTAAATCTTTTATACTGTCCACCTGATCCTTCATAAGAGAAATCAAAGGGGATATTACTATAGTTATACCTTTAAAAAGCAGGGCCGGTATCTGATAGCATATGGACTTTCCTCCTCCTGTGGGCATTATAGCCATAGTGTCCCTCCCACTTAATATGCTTTCAATTACGTCATTTTGATCTCCTCTAAAGTTTTCATATCCATAGTATTTTCGTAAAGCCTTTAAAGCGCTGTTAATCAATGACTTCACCTCTATATTTTATATATTCTAAACAAATTATAGCATATAAAATTATGGTTTTAAAATTGTCACTTATCTTAAAATATCTGCGTAAAATACTTATATGAAAATATTATATAAGTTAATAAATAATTATCTTGATATATATACCTTAATTCATTATAATGAGTATTGTAAATAATAATTGGCAATTTATCTAATCAGATGGTAATTTTAATTATAAAATGTATTTATACTCATAATGGTATTAATTCATTATTTTTAGACAAAATCTGCCATATGAGCAAAGTCTTTCATCCCAAGGGGACGGAGGGCTTTTATAGTGCTTATGTTTTTAAAAATAGGAGGGAAGTGGAATGAAAAAAAATTTAGTTGATTTAATCGTAATTTTATTGGCATTATTTTTATTTTCTTTTGCTTTGAACGTTTTTCTTGCACCGCATAAAATTGTGCCGGGCGGGGTTTCTGGACTAGCAATTGTACTAGAGTCTGTACTGCACATAAGGAAGTCAATATTAATAGGTATTTTTAATATACCCATTTTTATTTTGGGATTATTTACACTGGGTAAAAGGTTTGTGTTGAATACAGTGTTAGGTGCTTTTTTAGTCCCTGTGTTTGTAGAATTGACCAATAATATTGCCCCCTTTACCAATGATATCCTCTTATCCTCCTTGTTAGGCGGTGTACTGACAGGTATTGCTTTAGGGATGCTTTTAAGCAGACAATCTTCCGTAGGCGGTACAGATACCATTGCTAAAGTCATATCCAAATACACCCATAAACCTGTAGGAAAAATAATGATGAGTATAGATCTGTCAATAGTAATGTTTACCTGCTTTGTTTTTGGTATAGAAAAGGCTCTCTATGGCATAGTAACGGTATATTTGATTGGAAGAGTTGTAGATATATATATTAAGGGTTTTACCGATTCCAAGTCAGTATTTATAATCTCCGACAGAGTTGAAGAAATCAATGATTTGATTCTAACCAAACTACATGGGGGGACTACCAAAATTGAAGCAAGAGGCGGATATACAGATGACAAACGTGATATATTAATGTGTCTTGTGACAAATTCGGAGCTGGTAAAACTAAAAAGATTAGTAAGAGAAATTGATATAAATGCCCTGGTTTTAATACAGAATTCTTATGAAGCCTACGGCAAGGGATTTGGCACAGCTTAATTTATTTAAGGAAACCTTATTCATTTATATAAAAGGAGATTCAGGAATAAAATAATTTTTATCCCTAAATCCCTTTTCTCACTTTATAGCAAATTTTATCATCGAATATTCAAAAGGCTTTCTACTTTTGATTCATTAAATCCCACAAGATATTCACCATCTATAACTATGACTGGAACTGATCTATATCCTTTTTTCATTAGTTCCTTTCTGGCATGGGCATCTGTAGTAATATTATGTTCTGTAAAATCTATATTGTTTTTTGTAAAGAACTCTTTTGCACTGTGGCAGTACTGACAGGTACTAGTTGTAAATATGTCTACCTTACTCATAAAAACCATCTCCTTGTAACATTTACCTTTCAAATTTATAATATCATATTGATGTATATAATTCAATAATAGTTATTAAATAATACAGAATATATTTAATAACATGAATAAAGACTGAATTTTATTAAGCCAAATATGAATAAAATCATTAATTCTTACAAAATCTATTAATGGAAAGGTGGGAATGAGATGGATTTAACAACAGAAGATATGATAAAAAATAAGCTTCTTGATGTACAAGAAAATGTAAGAGACTTTCAAGAGTATTCAAAGAAAATAGATAATAAGGAAATCAATGAAAAGTTCAAACAATTTGCAGAGGAATCTGCATTGGAAGCACAGGAATTGGAAAAATTGCTTAATAAATATGGCAAATAATCTAATTTAAATTTTTATAGAGAGAATTTAATCTCTCTATTTTTTATTCAAAGCTGCACTCTCAGTTTTTTCAAAGTTGTGGATAAATACTTATATATCCGGATCTTTAAGCACAGCTTTATCACAACACAGTTCACAATGGTTATTTATTATAATCCAGAACATTTACATAAAAATCTTCTGCATTTACATCCTTTTTTAGAAGTCCCTGTTTTTTTAACCAATCTATATTGTTCTGCCATACTGCTTTATCCTGACTTAAAAAAGGTTCATCTTTTGACTCCATTTTAGGCAAAAGTATACTGAGACTCTTTTCTTCAACAGCTTCTTTAAGTGGGAAACTGCCTTTTTGCTGATTGTCCATGAGTATTTTCAATGATTTATCCGGATTATTTTTCGTATACTCAAATCCCTTCTGTGCGGCTTTCATAAATTTTTTGATGGTTTCAGGTTTTTCCTTGAGAGTTTTGTCACTGGTTACAAATACTTCTTCATAATAATTTGGCACTCCATATTTTGAAGGATCAAAATAATTTACAGGATGATTTTCATTTTGCATCATCAATACTTCATGATTTATAAGTCCGCCTGTAGTTGCATCCACTTTTTTAGTTACCATGGATGATAAAAGATCAAATCCTACATCCACCATTTTAACATTCTCAGGGTTTCCCCCGTCTTTTTTAACCATGGTCTTTACGTACTCAGTATTCAATGGATTTCCCGAATAACCTACGGTCTTTCCCTGAAGATCTTTGGGAGAATTTATACCATTTCCCTTTAAAGCTATTATCACATTAAGGGGAGTATGTACTATTGCCCCCACAGATTTCACAGGCACTCCCTGATTTGCCCTTGCAATTACAAGATCCGGCTGATAGTAAATTCCCAAAGTTGCCTTCCCTGCTGCTGGAAGAGTAAGAGGATCTGTAGGATCTGACGGGAATTTAATATTTACTTTAAGTCCCTCTTCCTTGAAATATCCTTTTTCAATGGCTGCATATATAAAAGTATGTATAGCATTGGGATACCAGTCAAGCACCAGATCCACATTTTCCAATTTACCATTATCCTTTTGGGATGATTTACTGCCGCATCCCGTTAAACCAACCAGCATTAAAGCTGACATGATAAAAGCTAAAATTTTTATTTTTTTCACACTTCATTCCTCCCTTTTACTATTTTATTTTCAAGCACACTTATAATTTTAACCATAACCAGTGCAACTGCAGACAATATTACAATAGGGGCAAAAACTCCCGCACCATCCAGCTGTGTCATCATTCTCTTGCTGAAATATCCAAGGCCAGCCTGTGCTCCCAGCCATTCACTTATAGCCGCACCTACCACACTCAGCGGAACTGCTATTTTAAGAGCAGAAAAAAAATAAGGAAGTGCTGCCGGAAACTTCAATTTTATAAATATATCCTTTTTACTGGCACCATATGTAAATAGAAGTTCCTCCATATCCCTTCTAGTGGAACGAAGGCCGTCATATACATTTATTGTTATAGGGAAAAAAGTTATGAGTATGGTTACCAATACCTTACTCCATATTCCATATCCAAACCACAGCACAAATATAGGTGCAAGTGCAGTTATGGGCACTGTCTGAGTTACAATTACGATAGGATAAAGAGCTCTCTGCACCTTTTCACTGATATTCATGGCAGCAGCAAGAAGCACCCCAAATATTATGGATATTCCAAGTCCCTCAAAAGTTACAAGAAGAGTTGCCGGCAGATGAACCAAAAATAAAATATCTTTCAGTTCCCATATTTTTTTTACAATTGCCGTAGGGGATGGAAGGATATACATGGCATCTATATATCTGGCAATTCCCTCCCAGGCTGCAAAAAATAACAGGCATATTATTATGGATGATCTGTATTTTTTCACAGCCTGACCCCCTTTTTCAATTCATTTATAAGCTCACTCTTTATTTCTAACATATCAGGGCTGTCAAGCATATCCCTTGTACGCGGATAACTTAAATCCACTTTTATTTCCTTAAATTTTCTTATGGGACTTCCATCTGTTATAAATATTTTTGTTGATAAAAAAAGTGCTTCTTCTACATCATGTGTTATGAACAACACCGTTTTATTTAAATTTGACCATTTATCTAAAAGCCACTCCTGCATGGAAAGCCTTGTTATTGCATCCAGTGCACTAAATGGTTCATCTAAAAGAAGCATATCCGATCCTGTAAGAAGAGTTCTTGTAAAAGAAACCCTCTGACGCATACCTCCTGATAAATCCCTGGGGTATTTATTCTTGTATTTTTCAAGTCCAAAGGCCTTAAGTATTTTTTCAGCTTCATATCTGGCTTTTTTAAAATCCTCTCCCTTGATTTCAAGAGGCAGTGAAGAGTTTTGAAGTATAGTCCTCCAGGGTATTAAAAGATCATTTTGAGGCATATATCCTATATATCCTTTTTTAAGGGTATTGATATTTCTATTTTCTAAAAATATATCTCCCTCAAAAGGTCTTTCCAATTTGCAGATAAGCCTGAACACAGTGCTTTTCCCACACCCACTGGGACCTACTATACTTATAAATTCACCTTTGTTCACAGTAAAATTCAAATTTTTTATTATGAAATCAGGGTCTTCATCATATTTAAAACTTATATTTTTAAATTCCAGCACAATTACATCCCCTTTTTATATGACATATCCCAAAACATTCTTTCATATTTACTGGTATTTATAAAAATTTCTTTCAATCTCTTGAATTTTTCCCTGGATATATCTTCAGTCATATGATCAAGCAGATCAATTGTCCACCGTGTTTCCCTTTCATAATCCTCTGATGCATATCCCCTTATCCACTGTCCATAAAATTCATGCTGGGCGGCACCATCTATTTTGCTCAGTTTTTTTCCAATTAAGTAATAACTCCACATACAAGCTAGAAGTGAGGCCGTCAAATCCATTAAATCACCCATCTGGGACACTGACAACATATAATTTGTATATGAAATATTTTCAATGGAAGCTCTGGTATTCTCTATATCCTTTTTTCCAATGCCAAGTCTCTTCATATAAGCCCTATGTATATTCATTTCCCCATTTAATATATTATCCACCATTTTGGAAAAGCCCCTCATAGTAATTTCTTCATTGGATTTAACCACTCCAAGAGCATATATTTTTACATAATCCAAAAGATATATATAATCTTGAATCATATAGAATTTGAATTTATCTATCTCCAAACTTCCATCTGCTATTCCTTTTATGAAAGGATGCTGATAATAAGAATCCCATATGTCCTTTACACTGTCGTACAATTTCATAGATGTCTTCATGTAATTCCCCCCTTTTTCAGTTCACAGTTCACAATTATTTTCATAAAAAAAGGCACAACCTTCTGAAGAGGTTTGTACCTTTACTCGCTAAATTACATGTGGCCTCTTCCTACGCTGGCATTAACCAGATCAGGTATAAATAGGGTCTAAGGATTTAATCCTTACTCTCAGCCGGTAATACCAGCCCCCCTGGGATATATGACGTATTTAATTTTATATATTACACAAACACCAATTATAGTACTACAATAATTGAAATTAATCAATATCTCATTGCATTTACTCCAGTGAATAAACTATATTGCCTAGTTCATCTGCTTCTTTTTTATCATGGGTCACCAGTATAATTGTTCTTTTATTTTCCCTATAAAGTGATAAAAATTTCTTTATTATGTCACCTTTCAGTCTATCATCCAGACCCTTAAAAGGTTCATCCATTAAGAGCAAATCACTTTTGTAGGCAAAGGCCCTGGCAAGTGCAACTCTTCTCTTCATACCACCGCTTAATTCCCTGGGAAATTTATCCCTGCAATTTGACAATTCCACCATGCTTAAAAATCTATTCACAGTAAAATCCACCTGAATTTTACTCATTGTTGACTTCAATACAAAGGCTATGTTTTCGTACACTGTAAGATGTGAAATCAATCTATCTTCCTGAAAAATATAAGATAGCCTGCTGCTCTCCAAATGAACCTGTCCGCTATAATCCTTTTCAATTCCGCTTATGATATTTAAAAGAGTGGTTTTACCGCAGCCTGAAGGCCCCAGGACCGCTGTGATTTTGTTTTTTAGAAAGTTCACATTTAAATTTGTAAATACAGGAATTTCCCCATAGGACTTATTTAAATTTCTAATCACGACTTCGTACTTATCATTATTTTCCATACAGGCTGCCTCCCTTTATACTTACCCATTCAAATTTTCATATTACAAATCACTTTTTTACATCCAAATAATATTTAAATATCTTTTCAAACATAAAACTCAGTATTACAACTACAATAGTCCATGCAAACAGCTCCTGAGTTTCAAGAGTCGTTTTAGAATTCAATAGATTCAATCCTATGGAATAATTGGGTGTACTCAATACTTCTGATGCAACTGAAACCTTCCATCCAATTCCAAGGCACATGAGTATACCTGATACAATATAATTTTTTATACCGGGAAGATATATGTCTTTTAATAAATATTTTTTCTTCACCTTATATATATTTGCCATCTGAATTAGCTTTTCATCCACAGACTTTATTCCCTGAATTACATTTGTGTACACTATTGGAAAACATATGAGAACAGCTGTAAAAATAACCACATAGGATGAAGTAAACCAAATTAAAGCTATGATAATTATGGACATAACCGGAGTTGCCTTCATTGTAATTATAAGAGGATCTAGAATTTCCTCTATAAATTTGTTGAGGCCTGCAGCTACACCAAGCACAATGCCCACAATTATAGATATTAAAATTCCTGAAATTACCCTTATTATGCTGCTAAAAACACTTTTCCAAAAATAAACTTCCTTCATTAAAACAAATAGTGTTTTTATTACCTCAAAAGGTGATGGTAAAAGGAGTGAATTATTTATAAAAAGGGAGCAAAACTCCCATATAGACAACCAGAATATTAATATAAATAATTTTTTAATTACCTTTGGTTCCACTGTAATAGAAATTTTCATCCGGTATCTTTCCCCCAACAGATTTTGGATCACTTTCATATAAAACTTCATAGAATTTTTGAAGGATTTGTTTTCCATCTTTTGCACTTATAAATACTATATTGCTGTTTGGTATGGCCAGCTCTACCACTTTAGCCTTTGGAATTATGCCATGTTTTTCCATGAGTTTTCCAGCCTCTGTCTTCTTTGAATTTACAAAGTTCACAGATTCCCTGTATTTATTTAAAAAGTTATCTAAATCTTTTCCCCTTTTATCTATAAAAGATTTTCTAAATACTATAGTTCCCATAGCCAGCTTACTTTGCCCATTGGAGGCTTTATCCCATTCCTTGGTTAAATCTACAGGTACCTGCAAACTACTGTCTTTCATCTTGGTTGTAGTTACAAAAGGTTCCGGAAGTACTGCTAAATCCACCTTTTTGGCCGCTACTGCTGCTGCCAAATCACTGTGACTCATTTTATAATCAATAATTACATCTTTTCCAGGTTCCAGACCATTTTTTCTCAATATGTAATTTAATATGAATTCCGGAGCAGCTCCCTTATCACTTGAATAAATGGTTTTCCCTTTTAAATCAGCTATACTTTTCACCGTATTGCCATTTTCCACAATGTATAGAACACCTAAAGTATTTATTCCCACAAGTTTAATTGAACCTTTTGTCTTATTATATAAAATTGATGCCAAATTTGAAGGCACCGCTGCACCATCCAATTCTCCATTTATAAGTTTGGAGGTTATCTGATCTGGTGAATCATACAGAGTGATGCTGTAGTTCTCTTTATCTTCCATAAGTTTTGCCATACCCATTCCGGTAGGTCCTTTCAAAGCCGCAATTTTAATCTTTTCCTCTTTAGTCTGAGATTGAGTATTACCAGAACCATTAGAACATCCTGCCGCAAACAAAGTTGACATTATAAGTGCCAGAACCATAATAAATATACTCATTTTCTTTTTCATAAAAAATCCCCCGTTTAATAATTTAGTCGTAATCATAATAACATAGAATTCTATTCTATTATAACATTATTTCTTTAGATTTTAATTACATTAAAGTAATTTTATATATAATTCATCAGGAGAATTATGTTGACATAATAATAATATTATACTACAATGGATTTATTAGCAATTCATGGCAGTGAATACTAATAATACATGGCAATTTAAAATATTCTTAATTTCACATTTGCAAATTCATATCTTAAACTGATCTTTTATTTTTTATATAGGGTTCAGCAATAGTTGTAAAATATTACCTTAAAATTATATTCATGAATATAATTTCTATTTAGCATATACACAATAACTAGAGCTATTTGGCAAATAACATTTTTTTAAATAAAAATGTTTATTCAATATAAGAAATTTAATTAACATAAGGGAGGAATCAACATGAAAGCATTACTTTTAGCTGGGGGTAAAGGTACCAGATTAAGACCTCTAACAGACAAGTTACCAAAACCCATGGTCCCAATTATGGGAAAACCGCTTATAGAAAGAGTAATAACAAAATTAAAAGAAGCCGGAGTTACTGAAGTAGTTCTAAGCACTTGTTATAAATCGCATTACATTGAAAATTATCTGGATAATGGTTCAAAATTAGGGATAAAAATAGATTATGTTTCTGAAGATATGCCTCTTGGTACAGGTGGTGCCATAAAGAACTCTGAAAAATTTTTTGATGATACTTTCATAGTTTTGAATTCTGATATAGTAGACGATATATCCTATAGAGACTTGGTACAATATCACAAAAAAAAGGGAGCCTCAGTTTCCATAGCTATGACAAAAGTTAAGAATCCCTCTCAATATGGAGTTATAGAATTTGATGAAAATAACTATATAAATGCCTTCAAAGAAAAGCCTAAGGAGGGAGAAACAAGTTCAAAATGGATAAATGCTGGAGTTTACGTGTTTGAGCCGGATATTTTTAAGGAAATACCTAAGAATAAAATAGTTTCTGTAGAAAGGGATGTTTACCCTCTGCTGCTTAAAAAAAATTATAAAATGGCAGCCTATGAATACAATGATTACTGGATTGATGTGGGAACCTTAAAAAAATATATACAAGCACACGTAGACATACTTCACAGCAGATGCCGCAAGTTTAAAAAAGCTAATAACCTTTCGGACATAAAAAACATAATCTTTAAAAACAACAATGTAAAAATAAATCCCCGTGCAAAAATAATAGGACCGGTATTTATAGGGAACAATTCTATTATCGGAGCTGGCGCTCAAATAGGTCCTTATGCAGTTATAGGAGATAACTGTCATATAAATCAAATGAGTACTATAAGCAGAAGCATACTTTGGGATAGGGTAAAAGTAAATGAAAATGCAAATATAACAAACTCAGTAATAGGCTCGGGCTGCACCATAGATAAATATTGCAACCTGCTTAATACAGCCTATGTTTCAAATAATTATAATAACAATCTACTTGCTATATAAAAAACTAAAGAGGTGATACCATTGAGTAAAAATATAGTCTTTTTAAGCACTTATCCTCCAAGGGCATGTGGGATAGCCACATTTACTGCTGATTTGGTCAAAAATCTTGAAGATAAATTTCCCTCTAATAATTATAAAATAGCTGCCATCAGTGATGAAAATTATAAATACGGGAAAAATATATGGTCTACTTTAGATCAATTTGACAGGAAGGCTTATGTCCACCTTGCGAACCTGATAAATAATTCCGATATGGACTTAGTTGTAATAGAACATGAATATGGAATATACGGCGGGGATTGTGGGGAATACTTATTGGATTTTATAAACAGTTTAAAAATTCCCTTTATAGCCACCTTTCATACCATATTGTCAAAACCAAATAAAAAGCAGAGGAATATACTAAAAATATTAGGCAGTAAAAGCAAAAAAATTATTACCATGGGAGAAAACTCTATAAAAATTTTAAATCAGGTATACAATATACCTGAAAATAAAATCATAGTAATACCTCATGGAGTGCCAGATATCATTGTAGAGGGAAAAGATCCTTTAAAAGAAAAATTGGGCTATGAGAACAGAAGTGTAATAAGTACCTTTGGTCTTTTAAGCTCCGGGAAGGGTATAGAATATGGTATAGAAGCTATAAGCCAGGTTGTAAAAACTCACCCTGATGTACTCTATTTAATACTCGGTCAAACTCATCCTTGTGTAAAAAGAACGGAAGGAGAAAGTTATAGAAATAATTTACAAAGTTTAGTATCAAAATTAAATATAAAAGATAATGTGAAATTTGTAAACAAATATCTTACGAAAAAAGAAATAGTCCAATATTTAACCTTGTCTGATATATATATGACCCCTTATCTTGCAAGTGAACAGGCAGTAAGCGGCACATTGGCTTATGCTGCCGGATATGGAAAGGTAATAGTATCCACACCTTACAGATATGCAGAGGAAATGTTAAAGGACAATAGGGGAATGCTTGGAAAATTTAAAGATTCAACTTCTCTGTCACAAGCAATAACATACTTGCTTGACAATCCAACAGCCAGAAAAAACATGGAAAAAAACATGTTTGACCTGGGCAGAAAGATGAAATGGCCTTACGTTGCAAAACAATATGAAAATTTATTTTCAAATATAATCAAGGCTGATAAAATCGCAAAGCAGGTGGTGTAACGCATATGCACATTTTTCAGGAAGAACATTCAATACCTCTTTTTATAATGACTGATGATACTGGTATTATTCAGCACAGTGTATTTTCAGTGCCGGATCCAAACTCCGGTTACACCACAGATGATAACTCAAGAGCCTTAATTGCAGCTGTAATGCTCTATGAAAAATTCAAAAGCAAAAAATATTTGAAATTGATATTTATCTACAGTTCTTTTTTATTATATGCTCAAAATGATAAGGGAACTTTTAAAAATTTCATGGATTACAATAGAAATTTTACGGAAGAAGAAGGATCTGAAGATTGTTTTGGAAGATGTTTATGGGCACTGGGATATACCTTTAAATCAAAAGGCGTACCGGAATCCATAAAATCTGCAGTTTTAACTATGATATACAGGGCAATTCCCAATATACCATCATTAACTTATATAAGAGGAAAATCTTATTCCCTATTGGGATTAAATCTCTTTTATAAAGCTCTTTTGGAAAAAGGCAATGATACTATGGCAAAGGAACCCATAGACAGATATCTAAATGGCATTGAAATTTTAAAAACCAATGATGTATCAATGACAACCATGTTGGATTTAGTTAATATCTCAAAAGATCAAATAATAAACATATGCCAATGTCTTACAGATAATTTTGAAGTTCATGCCAGCGGATCCTGGCAATGGTTTGAGGACAGTTTAACTTACGGGAATGCCCTGCTTCCCTGGAGTTTATTAAAGGGCGGCAGCACCTTAAGCAACAAAAAGTATTTGGATACGGCACTTAAATCATTAAACTTTTTAGAAAAACTTTGCTTTTCAAAGGGCTATTTTAAACCTATCGGCAGCAATACCTGGTTTAAAAAGGGAGATACAATTCCTTCTGAATTTGATGAACAGCCTATAGAAGCCTGTGGTACATGTATTATGTATACGGAAGCATATAAAATATTAAAGGATATAAAATACCTGGATAAGGCTCATATCTGTCACGAATGGTTTCTTGGAAAAAACTCTAAAAGCAAAGTTCTAGTAGACAGCTTTACCAATGGCAGTTATGATGGAATAATGAAAACTCATGTGAATTTAAATCAGGGAGCTGAGAGTATACTTGCAAAAATAATAACCGAACTGACTTTAGATAATCTTTAATAGTCAATTTCTACTTGCAATAACAGGCGAATACAATTATAATGCTTATGCAATCCATAAATAACTGCCAGTTTTTGATGATATTTCAAATCAAAAGCTGGCAATTGTTTTACATCTGCTTATACATTTTCCCCAGTTCGTCAGCAGTAAGTATTGCCGAATACACGTCTTCTTTTGTAACCTTAAAGGGCATATTCCCCATGGTATCATTTTTATCACAGGAAACTTCTGCGGCCTTCATTATGTCATCCTTGTTTATTTCCTTAATTCCAAGATCTCTTAGGGTAGTTGGAAGCCCTAAATCAATACAAAAATCTATGACCTCCTCTATTTCTTCTGAAGGACTGTTTTCAAGAATCAATTGAACTAAAGTTCCAAAAGCAACCTTTTCTCCATGATATAATTCATGGCACTCTTTGATTACTGTAAATCCATTATGAATAGCATGTGCAGCTGCCAATCCACTGCTTTCAAATCCAATTCCGCTTAAATAAGTATTTGCTTCAATTATGTTCTCCAATGCCTTTGTAGACACCTTGTTTATAACAGATAACTTAGCTTTAAGTCCATCTTCCAAAAGTGTATCATAACATAATTTTGAAAGTGCAAAAGCAGCCTTTGTAGCTTTACCTCCTGCCATAGTAACTGCTCCTGATCTGACACATGCCCTTGCCTCAAAATAAGTTGCCAGTGCATCTCCCATTCCTGAAACAAGAAGTCTTACTGGAGCCTTTGCCACTATTGATGAATCCACAAGTACCATATCTGGATTTTTAGGAAGTACTAGATATTCACTGAACACACCTTCATCTGTATATATTACAGAAAGTGCACTGCATGGTGCATCAGTAGCAGCTATAGTTGGAACTATTACAACCGGAGTACCTGCATAATATGCAACCGCCTTTGCAGTATCAAATATTTTTCCTCCTCCTATACCAATTACCACATTGTTATTATTTTGTTTCAGTTTTTTTTGCAACCTGTCTATTTCATTTTTAGAACATTCTCCATTAAAAGCTTCAAAATATAACGAACAATCTTTTCCTTTAAAGCTCTCTTCTATTTTTTCTCTTGTCCTTTTAATTCCATTTTCACTGGCTATTATAAAAAAGCTATTTCCAAGCTCTTTAACGTAATCAGCTATTTTATTAAGTTCTCCATTTCCCTGCACGTATTTTCCTGTTGATATGATAATTCTTGACATTTTTAATCACTCCTTTATTCAATTATTTTTAATAACTTGATTTATATTATACCCCGAAAGTCACTTTTATAAAAGATTAAGGTCCAGTTACAACTTCCACTTTCATTTTAACAATACTGATTATTGTATAAATATTTTATCCTTTCTAACGTAATTGGAAACTATATTGTATACAAAATCCACCATTTCCCTGTGGTGTGCTTCATCATAAGTGCAGACTCCATCTAATGTTTTAAAGGGATAGGAAAGCAAACTGGAATCAGGATTTGACTTTATCATATTTTTAAAATAGCTTTTTGAAATTCTGAACACTCCTATACTGATATCCTGTACCTTCTCTACTGGAATAATTTCAAAGGTTTCTTCTATACATCTTTTATAATATTTATCCCAATTTTCAACATACAATATAGGATCAAAACATATTCTCACCTTCCACCCTTTCTCCAAGGCACTTTTAGCTGATTTCAATCTTGAATTTAACTCCGGAGCACCTGTTTCGTATTTCCGGGCAATTTCATCTGGTGAAATTGTCCATGCAAGTACTACATTGTCAAGAGGTACAACATCTTCTATACTTTTAAAATTAGAACTTTTGGTTCTAACTTCTATTTTTAAATTATTCTTTTTTTCAGCAAATTCCAGCCATTTATTTAAAAATCCCGTTATACCCTCAAAAGCCATTATATCCGTATCATAAGATATGCATATATATACAGGATGTTTTTTCAAAATACAGTTCAACTGGTAAAAAACATCCTGTATATTTACGAATATAACTACATTTGCTGAAGAATACATACCTTGAAGATAGCAGTATTCACAATTATACAGACAATTCATTATAGAAGATGTATAATAAAAATATTTGTTCCCAAAATCATCACAAACCTTGGCTCCTTTATAAATCAAATTTCCATCATCATACGCCAATATTAATTTAGGAGACTTTTTTTGTACTAGAAAGTTTTGATTGTGCCTGCAAAAAACATCTTTATAATGCCCTATCCTTATTACCTTTGAATTTTTTAATTTTGAAAGTATGGCTTTTGTATTCTCATCTTCAAAAATCCTGTCTTCTACATAAATGTGGGAAAATCTAGATGAACTCAAGCTGCTGCACCAATTTTTCAAAATACATCTTCCTCTCATATTTGGTTTTACAGTAAATTTGAGTAAAAGGTTCAAGTGCAAGAAGTAAATTACCATTTCTGATTTTATATGATTTGGATAATTTTTTAAGTTCCTGCTGCATGGACACAGATAAATTGAAATTAGATACAATTTCATTTATATAATTCATGTCCTTTTCATCAAGTATATCACTGGGTTTTGCACATTCATGGGCAATATCAAGTATCCATCCGCATATTTTTTCTGAACTTTTTTCAATTAACTCTTCTATTCTTTCTTCATCTATGTCATTGCCATGTACATAATCAAATACTACTTTTAAGCAATAAATTCTATGAGGCGGCAAAAATATGGACACAGATTGAAAAAAGGCGGATCCCTCAATATCCATAATGTCTCCTTTTATCTTTTCAGCTTGTTCTTGATCCAGTGCTTTGGGAAAACTCTCCAGACATCCTTCTTCAAAAGGATGCCTGAATATCATATCAGGATAAAAGTCCCTATTGTTTACACCATCTGTTATTTTATTGCAGAGTACTACGTTCCCTATTTTAAAACTTTTATTTTTACTTGAACATAATCCTATATTTATAAAAGTATCATATTTATTCACATCAAATCTGCCTATAATATAACTACAGGCACTGACCTGATTTACAATTCCAGTGTTACTTATTACAATTACAATTTCGTCATTTTTAAAAACCTGGAACTTGTTTATGGAATTATCCTTTTTCAAGGAGAATTTTTTTATAAAAGGCTCTGCTTCACAATATAATGCTGTTGATATAAAAACCATATAATATATCCTGATCTCCAGCTATCAGGATTTTTCACCTCAACTTTCTTTTATACTTTTTATCACAGTACCATAACTTCATGATAATTCATATGAACTATCATACTATAATAATTAATTTAAAGAAAGCCTTAAATCTATAATTTCAATCTATCTTAAAACACAACCCCCATCTTTACAAGGCGGGGGTTGTGATAAACTGGATTAACTGTTTACATTTTAAATTTATCTGTTTCCTCACTCAATTTGTTTACAATATCATTGAGCTCTGATGCATATTTATCCACATTTTCCGAAGATGCAAACATCTCTTCTGAAGATGCTGATATTTCCTGTGAAGATGCAGAAGTTTCTTCAGATACCGCAGTTACAGATTCAACTTTTCCCAAAACATCATCCTTTGATTTAACAGTCATTTTTAAAGAATTATAGGTATTGTCAAGTAAAGGCCCTATGCCTTCTACTGCATGTGATATTTTTTCAAAGGAACTTTTAGTACCCTTTACTGTATCTTCCTGATTTTCCACAAGGCTGTTTACCTTATTTGAAGTCAAGATTACATCTTTGGTTTCATTGCTTATGGATTGTATAATATGCTGTATCTGTTCTGTTGACTCTTTTGACTTCTCTGCCAGCTGTCTTACTTCTTCTGCTACTACAGCAAAACCTTTTCCTGCCTCTCCTGCCCTGGCTGCTTCTATAGCGGCATTTAATGCAAGCAGATTTGTCTGATCCAGTATCCCGTTTATTACATCCGTTATACTTCCCACCTTGGATACGCTGCTGCTGAGGCCATTTATTTTCTCAGAAACTGCTCCAAATGATTCTCTTACATCTTTTATGGATTTTAACAGCCGGTCTATTTGTTTTTTTCCTTCTTCCAATATAATATTAGTTGTCCCTGAACTTTCTTTAACTTCTGAAAGTTTACTGTATATATTTTGCAGTTCATCCGCCAGACCTACCATGCTATTTGAAATTCCAACTAAATCACTGGCCTGTTGGGTAGTACCCCTGGTTACTTCCTGCACTGCACTTGCCACGTCATTGGCAGCTCCAGTCATCTGGCCTGAATTTGTTTTTAAATCTGAAGACATGGAACTTACCTTCAGCGAATTATCCTTTATGGTTCCAATGGTATTTCTGAGACTGGCGCTCATATTTCTAAAACTGTCCGCCAATACTCCGATTTCATCATTGCTGTCCACATTTATTTTCACATTCAAATCTCCATCCGATATTTTTTTGGATACACCAACCAGTTCTTCCAATGGCTTTGTTATACTGCTGGATATCCTAATAAGTACAAATGCAGCAACAACAAAAGCTATAACAGATAATACTGCAATTATGCCAATTATACTGTAAACAGCCTTGTTTGCATTTTTCATGGAAATACCTATATTTACGGCGCCAACTGTTTTTCCGTCAACTTTTACAGGGTATATAACATCATATACAGGAATCTGATTCTTGTATTTGAATTTAGATGAATAGGGCTTTCCATCCACTGCAGCAGTTTTACTTCCTGCATCACTCAGCTTGGTTCCTATCCTGCTTTTATCCGTATGTGCTACTACCTTGGTATTATTGTCCATATAAAGTGCATATACTATGGAACTATCTTTAGCTAAAGTATTAACTATATTTTGAGGCTGCATCTTGACTGTCAGACTCTGTACTTTATTTGCCATCACTCCTATCTGGATGACTCCCCCATCCGCATTTTTTATGGATCCAAATTTGTAATAATTGTCGCTACTAGTACTCTTTCTAATATCCTCCATGACAATATTTTTTCCACCATTTAATATTTCATAAGATGAATCTCCATTTTTAAAGGCATAACCCAAACTAGTGGGCAAATTTGAATATATTATTTTTCCCTTTGGATCCGTGACATTTATCTCATCTACCTGGAATTCCTTGGCAAGAGTAGTCAAATAATCATTGTTTACCTTGTCCTTATTATCTCTTATGAAACCTGCCAAGGTGCTTATTCTGGTCTCTATGGACCCGTTTAAATTTTTTATGGAGTCTGTATTGTTAGCCAAGCTATCAGATATTTGTTTAGTCATCATCATTCCATCAGTCTCCATCTGAGCTATAACCTTACTTTTAGCTATTCCTATGGATATGGATGCTATTAGTACAATAACTACAGCCATTATAATCATAGGTATGGATAAAATTTTAAACTTTAAATGAGTTTTTTGCTTATTGTAATTTTCCACAATTATTCACGCTCCTCTTTTGCATATTATCATATATACCTGGAAAATTATTCAATACATTGGTTCTATTATCAAAGAAGATTTTAATATTTTTTTATATATTATTAAAAAGCTAATTAAATCATTAAAACATCCATGGTAATTATAACATATTATATAATAAAATCCAATTTTTTCTCTAAATTATTTGCACTTTAAGAAAAATATGATACTTTTTAGAATAAATTATCATTTTATTCCATATATGCCATTACCAAAGTGCAAATTAAGGATAAACAATGCTACACCCCTGCATACTTTTTCCTAAGACTCAGTTGGGAAAAAGTATGCCTTATGAGTAAATTCCACCTGAACCCAAGAGTCACTTGATACCTCTTCCCAGATATCTTCGTATTTTAAAATTCCATTCCCTGTATTCCTCTCCATATTCTTTTTTTACAATTTCCAAAAACTCATCCAGTACTCCCAGTTTACTCAAGCCTTTCATAAGATGCCGCGGATAGCTGCAATTTTTGGAATAATTATTCTTAGGATCTATTACTTTTATAGAAAAATCATCACTTAGATACAAATCCTTGCACCTTATATCTAATTTAGTAAAGCCCAGTTCTTTAAATTCTTTTATGAGTTCAATCATATTAGCTGCTATTTTTCTATTTAATCCATTTTTCTTAATATAATAATCAAGTCTTTCTCCCTTGGCATAGCTTCTCACAATATAATAGTCTCCATGAAAATATACTTGAGGAAAGTATTTGCTTTTGCTTGTTTTTTTCAATATGTCATATTCATTTTTACATACATATTTGCTTTTAAATATTTTAATTACTTTGTTATCTTCAAGCAAATACACTATGCCATTATGCCCGCATCCCAAAAAATCGGCTCCTCTCAGCATATTTTCAGCCCTTTCGTCCAGTTCAATATAATAACCCTCTCTCTTACTCATAAACAAACCTTTCTATATTGTTGTTATTATATTGTATGAGCCTTGATATAATAATTTGATAATAACTTAAATAAAAGTAAAAAAATCTGGGAAGTAATATTCTTCCCAGATTTATTTTATAACTTCAAAATCTAATTATTTTCTTTTAAATCCTTTGGTAAAAATAAAGAAAGTATAAGTGAAACCCCATTAATTATAATAACGTATATGAATAATACATGAAGACTTGAATTTAACGATTCTTTTATAAATTGCAAAGACACTCCCATATTAACGGATGCTTCAGAATACAGATTACTTGGATCTATCCCTGAAATTCCTATTCTATTAAAATATTTTAATATATTCAAATTAAATATACTTCCAAATATGCTTATTCCTATAGTCTGCCCTAAATTACGCAGAAGGGAATTTGATGCAGTAGCCGCCCCTCTCATATAATAACCTACCGATGACTGTACAACTATAGTAAGTGTAGTAAAATTGCCTCCGAAACCAAACCCTAAAATAGCTACACATAGTATGACTAAAAACAATGAAGAGCTAATTTCCATGTGAAGGAGCAGTACACTTCCCAACAGCACTATAATTGAGCATATTAGAATAATCTATTTTTCTCTTTTTCTTTTGAAAATTTTCATTGAGATTTTTTTGAATAAGTACTATTGATATTATTCCAAAAGGTATGTTTATAAAAAATATCCAGTGCCAGGATAAAGTATCTATTAAAAATCCTCCTAAAAAAGGTCCTATTAGACTGGATATACCCCATACCGTACTAAGCCACCCTTGAACTTTTGCCCTTTCCGAAATGGAAAATATATCTCCGACTATAGTATATGTAATTGTAAATATTGAACCTGCTCCAATTCCCTGCAGGGCTCTGAATATTATAAGTGAGTATATATTTTGAGAAAGTCCGCATAAAATACTTCCCAGTAAAAATATTGCTATCCCAATTGTTAGAAGGTTTTTCCTGCCGTATAGATCTGACAGCTTACCATATATAGGAGTTGTTATTGCAGATGTAAGCAGATAACTGGAAAATATCCAGCTTACAAGTCCGAATCCATTCAAATCTTTTATTATAGTTGGAACCGCAGTAGTTACAACTGTCCCTTCTACAGCCGCAAGAAACATAGCCAACATCGTTGCAATAATTATATTTCTCTTTTCTATTACCATGTTAAATCTCACTTTCTTTAAAAGAGCCTTCGATTTACCAGTTTACCTGAGATTTTATACTCTACAAATAATTATTCACCTTAAAATTATAACAATTTTAGTTTGCTTTTAATCCCACAGCCTATTTCTTTTACTGTAGGCAATATTCCTTGATACTGTTGCGGGATATCTTCATTTAATCTGTATTCTGCATCTTCAGATTCTTCCGCATCCTTAAAAGCATACTGTACAATTAATTTTTCATCTTCTTTACAAATAATTATGCCTATGGAACTGTTATCATCTTTACTTTTAACTGAATCGTCCAATATAGAAAGATGAAAAGTCAGAATGCCAAGGTATTCCGGCTTGAATTTTCCAACTTTCAGCTCAACGGCTACATATCGTTTTAACTTTAAATTGTAAAAAAGTAAATCCACATAATAATCTCCTCCGGAAAGTTCCATATGATACCTATTGCCAACTAATGCAAATCCAGAATTTAGTTCCAAAAAAAATTCCATTGTATACTTAATAAATTGTTCCTGAAAATTCTTCTCTTTTTCCTCATCTAAGTCATTCATAAAATCTATGAAATATTCATCCTTTAATGCTGAAAAATAATTTTTCATATCATCCTCAGGTAACTGACCTGTATCTTCATTTGAAATTATATCTTTTATAAAAGGTGATACACCTGCATCCTGTTTTTTTTCATTGTTCTCACCTTTGGAAAGGTTGTCCACTTGTACTTCTGATGTAATAATATCTTTATTTTGAACAGATTGTACCTCTTCATTTGTTGTTTCTTCTTCAGGAACTTCTTCCCCATTATCTTCTGCTATTCCATACTGCAAATCTATTTTTCTGGCTAAAGTCTCCGGATTCCATCCCTTTTCCAGAGCTTCATTCATGTACTCCATTCTTCTATTTACATTTTTTATCCTGTCCACAAGGAGAATATTGCATGACCAGCTTATCCTTGAAGCCACATTTTCCACAAAATTTTGAGACTTGTATTCTTCAGCAAACTTAGCCATATTTTTTAAATTTTTTTCTGAAAAACTGAGTCTGCTTGAAAACTGAGCTTTAAAATATTGTGCTAGAATATTTATAAATTCACTTCCACAGCCCTTATTTTGTCTTGTTAAGATTAAATTCCCAATTTTCCAGTAAAGCATAAACATGTTTTTATTAACAGTTATCAATGATCTGTTTTTTGAAGAGATGACATCATTCCTCAAATTTTCAAGGGACTTGCCCACATCGTTATAATTTTCTATCATAGTAAAACCACCTCAGAACTGGCATCATTTTAGTTTTAATAATTATATATTTTTATTATACGGTAAAATCCATAATATTTCTACCAAATTAAAACTATTTATTCAATATTAAGCCATTCAGCTGAATCTAAGAATAACTTTATTCCTTGAATTTTATGCTTTTCACATATCTGTCCTCTCCTATTATTGTATTTTTAAACATATCCCTGGCATTTTTTAAATATACCTCAGGTTCAGGCATTGAAGGACTAAAATGAGTTAACCATAATTCTCCTACTCCTGCCCTTTTGGCAAGAAGTGCCGCCTCTGAAAACACCATATGTTTATACCGAACAGCCTTTGGGATATTTTCATCATCCCCATACATTCCCTCACATATGAACACATCGGAATGTTGAATGAATTTCACCAGTGCTTCCGTTGGTCTGGAGTCTGTACAATAGGACACCTTTAATCCTGTCCTTTCATATCCAAGCGCCATATCCGGAGTGTATATACGTTCCCCGTCCTTTATGACCTCCCCCCTTTGAAGACTGTTCCAAAACATTAAAGGCACTCTATTTTTTAAAGCCTTTTTCCTGTCAAATTTTCTATTTCTGACTATATCTAAAGAATATGCCAGACAAGGTATACCATGATCCACAGATAATGCATTTATATTAAAGCCACCTATTTTTTTATAATAACTGCCCTCTCCATAAAGTTCAATCAAGTTTATTTTATATGGAAGTACGGGAGCTATGACTCTAAGACCATTTATCACTTTCAATAACCCAGCAGGTCCCATTATAGTAATAGGATCAGTCCTTCCTGAATTAGCTATTGTAAGCAGTAATCCCGGCAGTCCTGCTATATGATCTGCATGAAAATGCGTAAATAAAATCACATCTATATTCTTGATTTTCCACCCTAAAATTTTTAAGCTGATCTGAGTACCCTCACCACAGTCTATAAGCAGTTTTCTTCCATTGTAAGAAGCTATCATAGAAGTAAGCCATCTGCCAGGCACAGGCATGCTCCCTCCGCATCCCAACAAACATAAATCCAACATAAGCGCCTATCCCTTCTCCAAATTTAATATATACATAATATTTCCTTTTAAACAAGACTATAATTTAAATCTATTCACATATAACTTGAACAATCTTACTAAATGGTTAAAGCTGCAGAATTTATCCGCAGCTCACTTTTTCAATATAATAATTTAGGCTTTTTTATATATCCTTTCCTGATGTTTCTTCTTTTATCCGGTAATTATTTATCTCTAAATGTAATTTTATGAGAAGCTCTTATTTATCATGCGCTTAATATTAAATCATCAATTTTACAGCCAAGTATCTTTGCTATTACAACAACTTTTTCAAGACTTGGATTTTTCTTATCTCCTCTCTCCAGCTCTTCTAAATAAGACTTTGAAATTGAAGTTTGGAAACTGGTGTTTTTAGTAAGATTTTGAACATCCAAAGTAGTATACCCTAAGCTTATCCTTATATCACGAATTTTTTTTCCGTTTAACATAAGAAAACCCCCTATTTAATATTAACTTCTCTAATTTAAATTATATTACTTTCTTATAAAAATTTACAGGTGCATTTTATTGTCTAATCTATTTATTATTTCTTATTCAACCTCATACAGGAATATTCAGCTGAAAAATATTTTACCTGATTATTACGATACAGTTTAAATATATGAACTGTGCTATAATACTATTAAATAATATAAAAAGGTGGGTTTTACATGAAATATGAAGTACTTCATTTATTGAAAGAAAATAGTGAAACATTTTTATCCGGGCAGCTCATAAGTGAAAAACTAGGGGTAAGCCGCACCTCCATATGGAAGTACATAAAATCATTAAAGGAAGAAGGGTATATAATAGATTCTTCTTCTAAAAAAGGTTACAGATTGATAAATTCTCCAGACACACTTACTTTTGAGGAAATTAAAAAATATCTAATTACAAAATACATAGGAAAAAAGATTGTACATTTTGAAAGTACCAATTCTACAAATGATAAAGCAAAGGAATTGGCTGAACAAGGTGCCAATAATGGAACTATAATAATATCTGAGGAGCAGGTAGGCGGTAAAGGCAGGCTTGGCAGGCTATGGTGTTCTCCTAAATATAAGGGAATATGGCTGTCTATGATATTGAGGCCCAATATAAATCCAATGAAGGCTCCAAAAATAACTCAAATAGCTGCCGCTGCCATGATAGAAAGCTTAAGGAAATTTAATATAAATGCCAAAGTAAAATGGCCTAACGACATAATAATTCACGGTAAGAAAGTTTGTGGAATTTTAACAGAAATGAGCGGTGAATTAAACAGAGTAAATTATGTAATTGTTGGGATAGGTATAAATGCCAATTTAGATAAAGGTGATTTTTCAAAAGACCTGCTGGATAAAGCCACTTCTCTTAAAATAGAGATAAAATTCCCTGTGGACAGAAAGGCCTTAGTTGGTGCTCTGTTAAATAAATTTGAATGTCTATACACAGAATTTCAGGAAAAGGAGAAAATTGAAACTTCCATAAAAATATGTAAAGACAATTCTGCTGTTATTGGTAAAAATATAAAAATAATTAAAAACACTGATGAAAGCTATGCAAAAGCATTGGACTTAGATGAAGACGGTGGATTAATAGTACAGTATGAAGATGGCTCTGTTGAGAAACTGATATCCGGAGAGGTTTCCATAAGGGGATTAAATAAATATATTTAAATTTTTTAATTAATTTTTACTATAGATAAAATCCGAATCATAATATATAAATATTTGTTATAGGACATATCATCATGTATAATTATTATGAATTAAATCCAAGGATGAAAACATAATCTATATTAAGGGAGGTTCTATGTTATGAAAAGGATTTTATCCATTATATTTTCTGTACTGTTTATTGGTGTACTATCTGTTGGATGTTCAACAGATAAGCAATCATCAAATACACAAAAACAATCTGCTGAAAATAAAGATCAAAAAGTTCTCACTGTAAATAAAAACAATAAAGAGGTTAAAATATTATCGGAAGTAAACGGAAAATATTTTACTGAGAATACCCGTCATGGTGTAGTATTTAAAGATGGATCAAATGGTGAAAAGTCTGTACTCCGTGGACTTGTAGATCCAGAGGATTTTTATAATGCTCTGATATCCATCGGAGCAAAACCTGGAAATAATCTACAGGCAAGTGACAAAGGCAAGGGCAAAAAAGTAGAAGGTTCAAAATTAAATGTATTTGTTACCTGGGATGGTCTTGGAAAGGAAATACCTTTCTCAGATATTATAGATTCAAGTGATCCCAGACCAATGGATATACGATTTGGCGGCAACTTGGCTCATGCTAAAAAAATGAAGACAGGCTGCATACTATGCTTAGACAGCTGTGCTGTGGGTATTACTAGTAATTCAGCTTATGCATTTGGAGAATCTGATACCGTTAAATTTCACGGTAAAAAAGATGTTCTTCCAAAGGATGGAACAAAGGTTACAGTAATATTCAGGCTGGCAGAATAAATACTTTAGGAGGGTACGATATTAACATCGTACCCTCTGCCTGTATACTTGGAGGTGCAAAATGAAATTTTTCAACTTATTATACAATAGTTTCATATGGGGATTGCTGATTGCAATCATAGCTTTTCAAAATGAATGGCTGGAAATGCGGATTAATATAGGTATAATAATTCCAATTATAATGATATTGTGTTTTATAATATATTTTATTATATCAAGAAGGAGTAATTTATGGAATAGAATTGGATTCAAATTCAGTATATGCAACTTGATATTATGTAGTTTAATAACAATTTTAATAATCGGTCTGGACAGATTTCAAAGTCTCCCTGCTTCTATATTAAGGGAAGGGATACACCACAGTAATTTAAGCTTTTTTACAGTGAATTTATCACTAATTATCTTTTTTATAGCAGGACTTCTTATTATCTTTTTTTCTAATAAAACCGAAAGAACTTAATTTTTATGAATAACTTTTATTTCTATGTTTAAATTATAATAAAATAGCAAACTATAATATCAAAGGATGTGTAAATAATGATTTTAATAAAAAACATAGAAGTATTTGATCCAAAATCCATAGGTAAAAAAAACATATTGATATGTTATGATAAAATAGCATATATATCTCAAAGCATAAGTATTCCGGATAAGAATTTCCCTCAGGTGGAAATAATAGATGGAAGCGGATTGAAAGCCATTCCTGGTCTAATTGACCTTCACATACATATAAACGGCGGCGGCGGAGAAGGTGGATTTCAAAACAGAACTCCTGAATTAAATCTTACAAAATTTACGTTAAATGGTGTCACAACTTGTGTAGGACTTTTAGGTACAGATGGAATTACAAGAAATATGGGAGGACTAGTGGCAAAAGCAAGAGCTCTCCAAAAGGAAGGCATAACTACATACTGCTGGACAGGATGCTATGACGTTCCTACCAGAACTCTTACAGATAGTGTCCGTGGAGATATTATCGTCATAGACAAGATAATAGGAGCTGGTGAAATAGCTGTTTCAGATCACAGGGGAAGTCACCCTTCAGAAGAGGATTTAATACACTTGGCCTGTGAAACCAGGGTAGGAGGTCTTATTTCGGATAAATGCGGGGTTCTTCATATGCATCTGGGAGATGGTAAAAAAGGATTGACTCCCATATTTGATTTAATAGAGAATTCAGATATACCTTTTGAAAATTTACTGCCTACACATCTTAATAGAAATAGTCTGTTATCCAAACAGGCTATAGAATATTTAAAGATGGGAGGGTTTACCGACATAACCACCGGAATTAAAAATAATGGTGATGATGCTATGAGTTCCTCCCAGCTATACAGTACAATGTTGAAGGAAAACATTTCCCCTTATCATGTAACCATGAGTTCCGATGCAGGTGGAAGTATGCCATTTTTCGACAGTAAGGGCAATCTGACCAAATTAACCATTGGCATGCCCTCTACAGATATGGACTCCGTAAGAGAATCCATTGAAAGAGGACTCTCCATGGAAACAGCTCTTATTCCACTTACTGTTTCTCCTGCTAAATTTCTTAAATTTCCATACAAAGGGAAAATAGCAGAAGGATATGATGCAGATTTAGTTTTATTGGACAATAAATTGAATATTCATACTGTTATAAGTCGTGGTAAACTTATGGTTCAAAACTACAAGCCCCTGGTATACGGAACCTTTGAAGCCAGATAAGAGGGTCAATTCTCCCTCTTATTTATATCCAGCTTTTTTTAGAATTTCTATGGCTGTTTCCCCTTTTTCCGGATGAACTAAAATTACAGGCCCCGTACAGCCCATGCCGCTTTCACAATATATGCCTTTCTTCCACAATACATTACATGCATTGTCCAATTCCAGTATGTCTATTCCCGGTATTGCATAAGTAACGATTTCTTTATCTGGTATTTTCACCTGTTCAACATTTGATGGTTTTTCCTTTATCAATATTTCTTCTAATCCTGCACATTTTGCTTTTTTGAATTCATTTTTTGCCCTCTGGAGTACTTTCCCTTCAGCGCACATGGCACAATATTTCAATCCTTCACATATAAGAGCTGCCCCTGATGCCCTGGATACTATATTTATCAATTTATCATAATTTTCTCCTATTCCGGGACCGTATCCATATCCCAGTGTTTCATAATTTCCACCTGTAGTATAGGCTGAAAATATTTTTATAAGCAGATTCCCTGTCAGTGAATCACATACCATAATATCCGGAGTACCTGCCAATATGTCATTTCCCCTCATCAATACCTCTCCGTTTTTTCTTAGAGATTGTGCAAAGTCAATTTTATACCCTCTATTCTGCAGTTCTTTCAATGCTCTTTCCGCACCTCTAGCTCCATCTATATTTAAAATACCAACTGTGGGATTGTCTATTCCAATGGAATTTGCCACAGCAATACCGGCTATGGAATTTTTAACCATACCCTCTACCCTATTGGTGGACATAGTACCTGTAGTAGTTGAAATTATCATATTTCTCCCACTGCCCGGAGTAACTAATCTGCCTACAGTTGAAACTCCTATGGGAAAATCAAAATGCTGTGTTACACATCCATCTATCTTTTTTTCTTCAAGGAGGTCCAGCATTTTTTTGTGACCTTCTTCTGAATTCTCTGCCTCTACAATTTCAAAATCGCAATGAACTTTTGGTCCTATAAGAACTATATCAAAATCCCCGTATTTGCTCCTGGCCAGTTGTGCAGCTTTTATCATTTCATCTATTCCATGTTCAGAACCATAAATTGTAAGTCCTATTTTAAGTTTTCTCCTGAAAGTGCCATTTTCTATACCATCTGCTATATCACTAAATGCTTCCGCAATCATTTTTTTTGTTTTGTCCATAATTATCCTCCCACCCTGCAAATTTAACCATATTATTTAATATCAATCACTTATTAATTGCTGTGCAAATTTTTTCATCTCCTGGGATATAATCTTCTTTATCTCCTCTTTACCTACTCCAACACTTTCTTCCAGCCCTCCGTTCTTTTCTACAAGTATGGATACTCCATCAAACAGGTTAGTCATTCTTCCTAAAAATAAACTTCCCTTTCCTATTATCATAAAGTTGTTTAATCTGCCATTCATTATATGTTCTATACCATGTCCTATAATAGGGACACCTGAGGGTATATGTCCTTGAGTAGGAGCATATCCCGGATATCCATGTTTTTTAACAAATAAGGGCAGCTCCTTCCGTTGAATTTGTCCATTTTTAACCGCCAGAGCACCTATCATCTTATAATTTTGCATAGGCACATCACCTGCACCGGCTGGTTCTGTTATATCAGGTATTTGCATTTCTGGAGCAAACTTGTCTACATCTGTAATTTTCATTCCATTTTTAGTAAGAGGATTAAGTACAAGAGCCTGCATTACTGCTTGAGGTGCAGCACCATCTCCTATTGTATGCCTTCCAATCACATCAGTTCTAAGCACAGGACTTATTCCATCATTTTCCGATACAAGAATTGCAAAGCCGCCAAGGCAGTCCTCCAATAAAGGTATGTTTTTCTTCACATGATCTTTTCCATTCATTCCAAGTTTAGCAGTACATCCACCTGCAAATACTATAATGTTTTTATATATTCCTGACTTTACTAAAGCAGCAGCTGTAATCAACGCATGTGCAGGTCCTGCACAAAATCCTCTCATATCAACACCAGTAGCCCCTTTTATTCCGGCTATTTCACCACAAGCTTTGGCAATATTTCCTCCTCCTCTTTGATTCATATCACCTATAGCTTCTTCTGAACACTCTATTAAATAATCAACTTCATTCACGTCTATTCCTGAATTTTTTATGAGATGCATTAAAGCCAAAACTCCTGATGCTTTTACAGATAGATTTTCGAGCATGGTGTGGGCCGACAGATTTGAATCAAATTCATGAGCCCTTTTTATACATCCTACTAATTTATCCTCTTTATAAAGTCCTTCTGCCTTTTTATCATCCAGAAGCTGTTTTATATTTTTTATGTCTTCTCCTTCTTTTAATTGATCAAGTTTTTTATTTAGGATAGGATGTTTTTTAAAACTTTCTTTTACAATTTTCATAAAAGATTTTTCTAAGATTACTAAATCAAACACATCAGAAATCTTCAATAATCCATAGAACTCATCCTGACACATAATTTCTCCAAACTTTCCAAACCTGTTTGTATCTTTCATATTATTTAAATACCAGGGTCTTTCTATTTCAGACAGCTCCTCCGGTATCATATTTCCTATATAAGTCTGGTTAGGAGCATAAGATACAACATCCTGAAAAGATCTTAAATGACTTTTTATTTCTTTTAAATAGTCCGAACCGGGATTTGTATTTCTCTCCATGCTTTGAGTAGTGCCATTGTGCACCAGCATATCCGGTGTATTAATTAAAATATAAGAAGCCTTCTTAATAACAGGGAAACTCATTTTAAAACCTCCATTTACCTTTTTATAAGCCAGGGAAATCAAAAACTGCGTATTTCAATTTCCCCAGACATTCAGTCTTATTTAGATTCCATCAGTTGTTTATTCAAAAACTTTTTGCCCTTCTACCGGTGTTGAAAGGGCCTTCAGTGCCTTTTTAACTAAATTATATCTTAATTCAAATTCACCTTTTTTATCCAATGTGGGCTTTCCCAAGGGATGAGGTATAGCTATTGTAGGTATTATTCTGTTTGCCCCAACTGTCAATGATATAGGAACTACCGTACACATATGAACTACCGGCAGTCCTCCTCTTTCTATTTCTTTTACCATAGTTGCACCGCAACGAGTACAAGTTCCTCAGGTGGATGTCAATATAACTGCATCAACACCATCAGCTACAAGCTCTTTAACTATGGTATTTGCAAACTTTTTGGCAGATGCCACTGCCGTACCATTTCCAACAGTTGAATAATAATATTTATAAAGAGAGCCTATTTTACCTTCCCTTTCCATCTTTCTTAAGACATCTACAGGAAGTACCCTGTCCGGATCCTCATTTGCATAAGTGGGATCATAACCCCCATGAGCTGTTTCAAAGGTTTCAGATGTTAAATTCTGAATTCCTTCTATACTGTATTTTCCAAACTTGGATGCACTGGAGGATTCTATGTGATCCGGATTTCCTTTTGGAACTATGCCTCCAGAAGTAACTAGTGCAATTTTAGCTTCAGCTATGTCTTTCACTGCCGGATTGGGATTTACCTTGTCAAATACGGGCATTTTAAATTCTGTGATAAAGTTTCCCCCTTTCAATTTATTGACAAGCATATCTACCGCTCTTTTAGATCCACGTTCCCCGCTAAAGCAATTTTTTCTTATTCCCCTTTCAATATATCCTTCTTCTTCAGGGCTTCCTATTTCCTCTCCTCCAGCCAGTTTTAAGGATAATGACACTATTTTAGGGAGAGCTTTTCTCATACCTGCAGCACTATTTTTAGTTTCAATTATATATATATACTTTTTAAATAAATCTGCTCCCGGATTTTCAGAATACATGGCAGTAACAGCCGGGATTCCCAGTTTATCCTGAACTTCTTTTGACATGGAACCACATGCCATACCATATCTGCCTGCATTGAAAGCAGGTCCCGCTATAAACAAGTCCGGACTATACTTTTTAATCATACCAATTATTTCTTTTTTTGCATCTTCTATATTTTCATTAAAATAAGAATCTCCACAAATAACCGTGGCCACTATTTCAACTCCTTCTTTCTTGAACAGGCTATTCAATCCCATTCCCGGACCTATAAAACCTTCTCTGACTTCAGGTTTTATATTTGCCTTCTCCTCTCCTCCTATACCGGCATAAAATTGATTTATATAATGCACAACTCTAATCATACAATTTATACTCCTTTCAAAGTTTTGCAAAACTTCCCATGAAACTTCTAGTATTTTGAATACTCATCTCTGATCTGTTTAACTTCACTGATTATTTCATCTACATCCAGAACCATTTCCATCATCCCACACTGCTCATCATAAACTGCAGCATCACACTCTTCTTTTATTTCCGGCTCTACAATGTGATAAACAGCTAATCCCAGCTCAATTCCTGCAAGCGGCCCTGCAAAAGTCGGATCTCCAGCACTTACTGTTTCTGCCGAAAGCCCTGAAGCTTCCGCCTCCGCTCCCCCTAAAATTACCACTATATTTTCTTCACCATATTTTTCTGTTAAATCTTTTACTCTCTGTTGGATCTCCAGATCCATAGCTCCCGCAGCAGTTCAAACAAAACATTCCGTAGAAGCAAATACAACTTCTGCTCCAGCTGATTTTGCACATGCTTCAATAGCTTGGCCAGGTATGCCGTCCCTGTCTCCTATAGCAATGACTTTTTTCCCTTTTAACATTTTTTATCATTCCTTTCAAAAAATATATTATAAACTGTAACCTACTTTTTATATCTGCATAATAATATTTTATCTATTACCAAATTGATATTTTATTTTAAAATATTGCTTATCATTTTCTTTTATTTATTCTATAATAAAATTTGAATATTTTATATTTTTATTATTTGGGATATTCTTTTCCCGCTAATTTAATTGGACTAATATCCTTTGGAAGTTAGTTTGGTAAACCCAACTTCGCTGGTAGCTCCAGTTACCACCTGGAGTTCAGCTTCTATGGTTCCATCTGGTCTTAAGCTTTTTACATGACCGCCTGCAATTACATTAGCAGCTTCAGGATGTCCTATTGTTTTTTTCATTTTAGGAAGTTCAATTATCTCATTTGCATTTCCTGCTGTAACAACTGCATCTCCCTTGACTGTAGAATCTGCCAGTGATTGAGACGCACCATCCCTGCCTGCATATTCATCAGTTATAAGCACAGTTTTTATACCCATATCTGATATTTTATTACAATTCATTACAAGATCCGCATCTGGATTCCCAAATCCCTCTTCCGATATGATAACTGCATCAGCTCCAAGATATTTCACCAGTTTAGCTGTAAAATCAGAGGATCTTTCCTTATCTGCCAGATATACGTTTTCATTTGTAATTACACAGCCTAAGAAATTAATATCTTTTCCATCCCTATCATACAATTCCTGGATAACCGGATTGTTTAAATGCACATAAGTGGGATTTTTATCGCAGGCAGATACACAATTTCCACTGACTACTGCACCATCAAATATTTCTGTAGGATATAAAAAGGTTGGTATAATTTTTTTTGCATCAACTCCATAGACATAAGTGTCATGCATTAATCCCTGACTTTGAAGCATGTAAACATAAACAACTTTAGGCAGATTACTATATCTTTTTACTTGCTCCACTAAAGGCAGCGTTTCATAAATTTTGACTTCATCCGGTTCTATATTCCTTGCAGCTTCGCCAAGATAAGCAGCTGCTTTAAAACCAATCATTCGGATGGCTTCTTCATGTTCGTGCTGTTTTATTCCCTGTTTTGGTTCACAAATTATAACTAAATTATTTGTTTTTGAAAAAGGAGTATACTTTGCTCCCTCCCCACTCATATCTATAATACCCTCTTGAAACCCCACAATACTTCCTGTAGTAACTACAGCTGCTCCACTCAGCACATGTGTTCTGCCCTCTCCAACAGTGTCGACCTTGCTTATGAATCCTGGAAATATACCTCCTTTTCCCTCCACCTTAACTCTGGGCTCAATTACATCTTTTACAGGTATGATCCTGGTTTCATCATCTGGTCTGGCAATATCCACCTCTATTTGCCCAATTCTTTCATCTCCGCCGATTTTTTCTATCAATTCATTTCTGTTTACATAGAGAACCCCATCTGCAACCTCTGTTTCACTTCCAAATTTAATATCCTTAATATGAATTTTTCCAATTTCCAGCTGCAATACCTTCACCTCCAAATTTATTAAAATCAAGAATTTAAAATATTAAATTTTTGATTTTTACAATGTATTATAATAGGACTTAACAAACTCTTCCACATCATCTAAAGATGTTATTTTATCGGCAGTAATAGAATTGATCTTTTCTCCCTTATTATAAAGTACCATAGTAGGCAGCCCTAAAACCTTCTGACCTATTGCAAGCCTTCTGGCTTTACTTATATTGAGGCTTGAAAACTTAACTTTATCTCCATATTTATCTTCTAGCTTGTGCACTCCAGGCATAAGCTGTTTGCATATTTCACATTTATCGCCCCAGTAATCTACAAGTACCGGTTTATCCTTATAACCTAAAACCTCTTCGTTAAAATTTTGTTTTGTTAATTCGATCATTATAGTTTCCTCCTATTCAGATTTTATTTTTTTCTATATAAGCTTCAGCAGCAGTTGCTGCAATGGCACCATCCGCTGCTGCAGTTATAACCTGCCTTAAAGATTTTCTCCTTATATCTCCTGCTGCAAATACACCTGATATATCAGTTCTCATATCCTCATCTGTAATTACGTAATCCTTTTCATCCATAGTTACTTTTCCCTTAAACAATTGTGATATGGGATCATATCCTACAAATACAAAGCATCCATCTACCTTTAATTTCCCAATCTCACCTGTAATTTTATTTTTTATGATCAACTGCTCCAATATTTCCTCTCCTACAGCTTCTTCCACAGTAGAATTCCATATGAACTTTATTTTGGAATTATGGAAAGCCTTATCCTGCAGGGATTTTGTTGCTCTTAATGCATCCCTTCTGTGTATAACCGTAACACTCTCTGCAAATTTTGTAAGGTAAATAGCCTCCGTAATAGCTGAATCTCCTCCTCCTATTACCGCTACATCCAGATCTGTAAAAAAATCCGCATCACAAGTTGCACAATATGAAATCCCCCTGCCCCTCAATTTTTTTTCATTTTTAAAACCTGAAAGCCTGGGATTTGCACCTGTGGCAATTATTATTGTTCTAGCTCTGTAAATATCTTTTTTGCTCTTTAAAACCTTAACTGCCCCATCTATATCCACATCTGCTATCTCATCTTTAACAAATTTCACCCCAAAGCCTGCTGCCTGGTTTTTCATCCTTTCACTTAAATTGGTTCCTGTACAATTTTCAACGGATCCTGGATAATTTTCAAGCTCATCTGTTGTAGTTATCTGTCCTCCATATTTTGCCCTTTCTATAAGCAAAGTGTCCATTCTAGATCTGGCGGCATAAAGTCCTGAAGATAATCCTGCCGGTCCTCCGCCAATTATTATGCAATCATATATATGTTCCATTTTATACCTCCCTGTATTATTGATAAAATACAACAATTTTTTCTGTTGTACATCTTCTAAAGTTTATACTTTACAAGCTCATAGTCTATTAGAGAAAAATCATCCAATATTTTTTGATTCCATTGCGGAATACCATAATCCCTAAAAAATTTTTCAGTAGTATGAATCCCCCTTTCTATATAATTCAAAGAACTAATATCTACAGTATCTTCAGTTTTTTCAGTTATTATGATAGTTCTATATGGAGTCTCATTGGGTTTTATGCTGCCCATAAGCGGATGAGTTAATAATTTATGATTTCCATGTATATAATTTCTTGCTCTTTTCAATACCTGCATAACAGTGCCTTCTATAAAGTCTATTTTATATTTATTTGTTAACTGTTTTTTACACATGGGATTATTGGTAATCACTATTATAGGTTCTATCATATTCCTTCTCCCTTTCAAAATTTTCAATCAAATTCAAATAAAATTAAAGGACAGGGTAAAAGAATTCTCTTTTACCCTGTCCTTTTTACCTGAGAGATTTACTCCGTCGGTGCCAAAAGCTTTCCAGAGTTTTGTCCTTTTTCGGTCCTTTGACCTGAGAGATTCATATTATTTAAGAGAAATAATACTTACTCCTTCGGCTATCCATTTAAGGATACTATAGAATGATATTCTATAGTTAAGTAGTTCTTCAAAGAAATTTTATATATTGTTTAAACTTCTACTTAATCTCCCGAAAAATTCATCCAGCTTATCTTATAATTAAAATTTATTTTCTATTCACTTTAATTATATATTACATCTGGATACTTTTCTATATATTTCAATTAGATTACATATTTCATTTTTTTATAACACCTATAATATTATAGATATACTCATAATGTATTTTAACCTAACTACTCACTTATGCTCTCTCCTTCAGTGGATATTACAACCTCCTTGTAAGGAACTATAATTCCGGATTTCAGCATAGAATTTTTCACTGCATTTACAATTCCACCACAGCATGGTACTTCCATTCTCACTACAGTTATACTTTTTAAATTGGTATTTTTTATAATTTCTATAAGTTTTTCTTCATAGCAGCTTATGTCATCCAATTTTGGACATCCTATTACCACAATATGATCTTTAATAAAATCTTCATGGAAATTTGCGTAGGCATAAGCCGTACAATCAGCTGCTACCAGAAGATTTGCATTTTTTAAATAAGCTGCCTTAGGATTTATAAGCTTCAATTGAACTGGCCACTGCCTAAGTTCTGATATAACACTGCCATTTTCTTCACCATTATCATTAACCTTCCTATGGACTTTTGAGCCTGATGTCCTGTCTATACTTCTAGCTGCTGTTCCAGGACATCCGCAGGGTATAGAAATTTTAAAATTATGCTTGTCTTTTTCCTTTTTTCTTTCTATAACTAATTTCTTATCATAATCTTTACTTTCCCTTTCAATTATATTTATTGCACCTTCAGGACACTCAGGGAGACAATCTCCAAGTCCATCACAGTATTCATCGCTTATAAGCTGAGCTTTTCCATTTAGCAATTCTATGGCATTCTCGTGGCAGGCATTTACACACAAACCACATCCATTGCATTTTTTCTCATCTATATCAATAATTTTTCTTTTCATTCAAATTCCTCCCTTGTTTTTATGTCTATATTATAATAAAATAAAATTATATAATCTGTACCTTATGTTACCATTGTAATTATAATTTAATATTGAATAGATTGGAGAAAATCATGGAGAATATTGCTGATGTATTTAGTAACTGCATACTAATGAAAAACTTTTCAAAAGATAATATCAAAAATTTTCTTGAAAAAATAAATTACACCTCAATGCACTATTCAAAGGGAGAAATCATAGCTATTGAGGAATCAGACTGTTCAAAAATAGGAATAGTCATAAGTGGAACTGTGGAGGTGCAAAAAATATTTTCCTCGGGGAAGGCCATTACTATAAGCAGTTTAAAAAGAAGCGATATATTTGGGGAGGTCATAATATTCTCCAACAGGAACACCTATCCTGCCACTATAATTGCATCAAGTGATGCATCTATAATATTTATATCTAAAGAAAATATATTAAAACTCTGCAATCTATTTCCCTTATTTTTAAATAACTTTATGACTCTCTTGTCTGATAAGATACTCATGCTAAATAAAAAGCTTAAGAATATATCTTATGAAACAATACGCCAAAAAATTATTTCTTATGTTTTAGATGAATATACCCATCAAAAAAAACTGAAACTAATACTAAATTACACCAGAAAAGAAATGGCTGAACAGCTTGGGATTCCACGGCCATCGCTTTCAAGAGAACTTGCACATATGAAAAAAGAAAGGCTGATAGATTTTGGCAGGAACTACATACTGATAAAAAATGTAGACACCCTGGAAAATTTATTATTTTAAAAGAAAAGGAAACGAAAAATTTCGTTTCCTTTTTGTTTATTCTAACATATTCTCCTTCCACATCCACCACATAATAATAATATTATTATTATTATTATTATTGAACTGCTTCCGCGTCTATCATCATCACATCTGTGTGACATAAAGATCCCTCCTTATTATCTCAAATTATAAATATATAATTTTAAGTTATCTTAATTTCTTATCTTTTGTTCTGCTCTGCTATTAATTGCTCAGAATTCTTAAAATTAAAAGCATCATATTCAATAAAAAGTTAAATGCTTGTTTACTAGATATATTTTACTTTTGCATAACAACAGTTTCTATCTAGCATCTTCCTCCCAAATTACCACAATCAATACCACAGCACAATATTAAGATTATTATTATAACCAGTACTTCTTTTCCACTTCCACTATTACCACAACCACAACCTTTGCGTGACATAAAGATCCCTCCTTATTATCTTTAATAATTATATATTATTAGGTACTCTTTTTTTTCATCATGTGTTCTATACTTTTATAATATTAATCAGACCAGCAAATGTTACTTTTATTTTTTAAAAATAATTAAAAAATCCTTTAATTTATGTTATTGTATAATTGTATGTAATAATATTATTAAAATTTCGGAGGAATATCATGGAAAAAATTAAAATTGAAAATAAACTTCAGCAAGCCTTTAACACTTTAATACCCTATATGCAATATTTTTTTGATGATGAAATAGCTTTTACCATGTCAAATACAACTCATTTTATAAAAGTTGTAAACAGCAAAAATATAAACATGAATGCAAAAGCAGGTGATCCCCTAAGACCAACTGGAGCTGCCTATGAATGTATAAAAGCTAGAAAACCCGTTTCAATCATGGTCCCCAAGGAAACCTTCGGATTAGAATTAAAAGCCATAGGCATACCTGTAGAGGAAGATGGTAAAATACTGGGAAGTATAGTCCTTGCGAAAAGCGCAAAAAGACATTATGAATTTATAGAAGTGTCTAAAATATTGTCAGACTCCATAGAAAATATTTCAAAAGCTTCAGGCATACTATCTTCTGGAATAGAAAATGCTGCAAAATTCAATGATGATATATTAAATGAGGTAAGGGATGCCTTAAATAATTCAGAAAACACTGATGAGGTATTAAACTTTATAAAAAATATAGCTTCTCAAACCAATCTGCTTGGTTTAAATGCAGCTATAGAAGCTTCAAGAGCTGGAGAACATGGAAAAGGATTTTCGGTAGTGGCAAATGAAATAAGAAAATTATCCAATTCAAGCAGTACATCCATAAATGAGATAAACTCAACATTAACTGAAATAAAAAAATCTGTAAATAATATTTCCCAGGGAATTTCATCTACAGCTGATACCTTTAAAAATCAACTATCTCAAATACAGGAACTGGATGCTTCAATAAATAGTCTGACTACATTGACAAATAAGCTAACAGAATTGTCAGAATGACCTTTAAATACATATACTTATACAGCCTAAGTTCTAAAACTTAGGCTGTATAAATTATAACGACTTCTTATTTTTCAGCATTCTGAACACATTAAATGCCATACCAAATATACAAAATACAGTTCTGCAAGCATAATAACCTATAAGCAGCCCAGCTGTTCCCCTGGATACTTTCATTGCAGGCTGTAAATACAGATACTTCAGAAATTCTTCTTTAAGCTGAAATCAGGAAATATCTCCCCTATTTTTTCTCCCACATTGTTTAAATTTTTCCCATATCTATATTTATTCAATGCATTTTTTTCATTTTGGTTTAAAACATTTAAATCTTCCAGACATTTAACAACTGTAGGCCATATTGCTCTAGTGCTGCCATCTTCTATTTTAATCGCTACTCCTAAATTCATACCTTTAATTCCAATACAATATATACCTTCTGCTCCAAACTTTCCAAGGATCTTATTGTTAGTGTTTTTAATAACTTCAGTACAGAATCCATTAGTACCTGCTATCATTTCAGGTGCATTATTTACAGCATTAAATATTCTATCTGCAGCCTTTCTATAATCTTTAGGAAGCCACTCAGTATTAGCCATTTTTGAAAAACCCAGCGCCATATTATATAAAGGCATCCCGAATACAGGCACAGTACATCCATCTGTTCCTATAATTATATTTTCTTTCCTTATGGAACAGACTTCAGAGATTATCCCTTTAATTTCTTTTTGAACAGGATGTTCAGGCAAATTATAATCTTGCAGGCTGTATCCCTTTAATACACATACGGAAAGTATTCCCGCATGCTTTCCGGAACAATCCGTATAAGCAGGATTCAATTTTGCATGATTCCATAAAAGCCTTTTAGAATATTCTTCATTTAAAGATAATGTAGAACCACATAATAAATTATCCACATTAAGTCCTAATTTTTCTAATATTTTTTCTACAGTTTTCCTATGAAATTCTTCTCCATAGTGGGAACCACACATTATGGATATTTCTTCATCCGTAAAAGAAAATTTATCTGATGCTCCCGACAATATAACTTCTAAAGCCTGTATTGGTTTTGCAGCAGAACGCATATAAGCAAATTTATGTGCATCTCCCAGGCTGCAGACAAGATTACCATTGCTCCCTACTACTGCTATATCCGCTCTGTGAACACTTTCAACCAAAGGTTCCCTTGTAACTTTAACAACTATTTCCGACATAAAAATTCCTCCAATAAATCCAAATTATAATTAAGTATTCCATCTGAACTTTTCTTTTCTTTTAATATAAAAAAAGTTTCACATATTATCAGCGTTTATATGCATTCTATATTATAGTAAGCAAAAATATATTATAATATATAAAAGATTAATACTAGAAAGTTTATTTTTAATGGGATTTTACATAAGATATGGATTAGGTTATAATAACTATGTATAAAAAACCATTATTTTTTAATTCTAACTTTTTTTACAAGGAGTGATCTATGTTTTGATTAAAAATTTGTTGAAAGGCTCTAAGATACAACTTACTGCCTTCAAAGATTCCCACCTGACCTATTTGGAGAAGTGGTATAATGATATATACTTTTTAAGAAATTTTGATATGATACCAGCTTTTCCAAGAAGCTGTCAGGAATTAAATTTTACATTGAAAAATTTAAGGGAATCCAATGATAAGTTTATGTTTGCAATAAATTCCATAGAAGATGAAAAAATAATAGGAATCACAGGTTTTGAAAATATATTATGGAATAATGGAACTGCAACAATATATATAGGTATTGGCGACAAAAACTATAGGGGCTGTGGAATTGGCAATGAGGCTTTGCATCTAACCCTGGAATTTGGATTTGAAGAATTAAACCTTCACAAAATACAACTTACCGTTTTATCCTATAACAAACCTGCCATAAGGCTTTATGAAAAATCAGGCTTTAAAAAAGAAGGAACCTATAGAGAATTTATTTACAGAGATGGAACCAGATATGACATGTATCTTTACGGAATACTAAGATCTGAATGGGAAGCCACTATAAAATAACAAGGGAGGTACTCTCAGTAAATAATAAGTATTGCACAATTTTATACGTGTACTATTTATTAAACTGTGAATTTTTATGCTTATATTTAAACCTATTACTATAGATGATAAAATTATTTTTGATAAATACTTAAATCACTACAATTTTGATACCTGTGAATATTCTTTTACAAACCTTATCATATGGAGAAAAGGCTGTGATATTAAATATACCATTTATAACAATGCCCTTATTATAAAGAAAAGAGATTTTAAAGGGAATTATCATTTCATGCAGCCCATAGGCTATACTGAAAAGAATCTAAAATCTATAATAGAAGAACTGCTCAGATACAAGGGAAAACATCCCATGGTCTATCTATTCAAGGATGCTGAAGAAAAGTTCTTAAATGATTTAAAAGAAATTTATGGTGATAATATTAGTGTAAAAGCTGACATAGATAATTTTGACTACATTTATACAACTGAAAAGCTGATTACTTTATCCGGGAAAAAACTTCATTCCAAAAAAAATCATTATAATTATTTTACAAAAACTTATGACTATGAAATTAAAGATTTTTCTGAGCCAAATGTGAAATCAGATATTGAAAATGCCGCTGAAAACTGGTATAAGGGAAAAAATAATGGGGACAAATATTTAGAATACGAGTTAGACGGCACCAGGGAAATCATAAACAATATGAAACTTTTGAATTTGGAGGCAATGGCAGTATATGTAGAAGATAGAATAGCTGCCTTTACAATAGGGGAACAAATCAATGACCATATGGGAATTATACATATAGAGAAAGGTGCCTCTTCCATAAGAGGAATATATACTTTTGTAAATAAAACCTTTGTAGAAAATTACCTATCTGCTGTTAAATATATTAACAGAGAACAGGACTTAGGTATTCCCGGCCTTAGAAAGGCCAAGAAATCATATCATCCTGTAAAAATGGCAGAAAAATATTGCATAAACTTTTCTGCCACTATTGTTTTCAATTAACTAGAACAACTATAGTTAAAAGTTAAAAGTTATGAATTGCAAGTTAAAATTACTGGCTGATTCTCAATAAGTGCCCAAAACCTTTATTTACTTTTAACTTTTAACTGTTTACTTATTATTGCAAAATTTTTCCTGGCACCCTTCTATCCAATCCACAAATTGTCTTGCAGTCCTTGCAGAACGTCCATTATACCAGCGTTCCCATTTAAGTGCCTCACTATAAAGTTTTTCTCTATCAATATTTAATTTTCTTTTTTTAGCGATACCCTGTACAATCTGTAAATACTTAACTTTGTCTGGAGATATAAATACCACATTTATTCCAAATCTATCTGCCAATGAGAGCTTCTCCTGTACGCTGTCCTCTCTATGAACTTCTTCATCAAAACCAGAAGTTCCTCTTTCACTAAAATACTCTTTTACAAGATGTCTCCTATTGGAAGTGGCATATATCAATATATTGGATGATTTATTTTCAAATCCTCCTTCCAGCATTGATTTAAGTGCAGTGTAACTTTCCTCATTATCTGAAAAAACTAAATCGTCCACAAATATGATAAATTTCTGCGGTTTGCTTTTCAATTTTCTTATTATATCCGGGAAATCCTCCAGGTATACTTTAGGCAGTTCAACCATACGAAGCCCCCTAGTATAATATTTATTAAGGATGGCCTTAACTGTGGAAGATTTACCTGTCCCTCTATCGCCGTGAATCAACACATTATTGGCTGGAAACCCCTTTAAAAATTGTACTGTATTTTCCTCTACTATTAAATGTTCCTTTTCATAGCCAATAAGATCTGAAAGTTCAATAGGATCTGGATCTTCAATTCCCTTGAAACATCCTTTACCATCAATATGTTCCCAGACAAAGGCCCTATAATTTGCAAATATGCCACATCCGTAAATATTATGAAATTTTGCAAGATCATCAATACATTTACTCCATTTGCTGCTGTAATGAAAACTCTTTTCTATTGGACTTATATGTCCTGGATAATTTTCTTCTTTAAAATCATCTTTCATTTCCAATTTAGGAAATCCCTCAATTATCTTTCTAAATAAATCCTTGTCAAAACACTTTAATAATTGACCCCTTATGTTAAAAAAACTTAATTCTGCAACACACTGAAATTTTTCCAGATCCTTAGCCGCTGCGTCCTTAATTATATTTTCATTTCCTTTAAAATTTCCCTTCTCAGAACTTAATGAAAAATAATTTTCACTAAAAATTATCTTATCAATAATATAATTTTTTAAAGAAGAGTACCCGCTTTCAGTCAAATTAGAGAAAAAACAGTTATACAAATTAGCAATAGATTCCATATTGACTTCCCCCTGGTCAATATAATCGAGAAAATTTTTCAAACTACCTATTACCTTATCCTGAAGTAAATTTCTATAAATAGAAATTGAATCTAAAGCTAATTTTGCATATTTTATGTCAAAATCTGCTTCAAAATTTATGTTTTTCATAAACAGCCCCCTAAAATAAATTATTTATAATTCATTTTAGCACATTAATTATTAAAAATCAGATCCTTTCCAATTAAAATTTACAGACTATAAGCTCGAAAAGTGAAGTATTATGTTATAATAAATATAAATAAAAATAGTTATAAAGTAGAGGTTGATTATGAATACAAAATTAAAAACATTAAAAGAAAATCTTAAATCACTTGAAAGCGTATTAATAGCATTTTCTGGCGGAGTGGACAGTACATTTTTATTGAAGGTGGCACATGATGTGCTTCAGGATAAAGTCCTTGCTGTAACTGCAACTTCATCTACATACCCCAAGAGAGAACTGAATGAAGCTAAAAAATATGCAAAATCCATAGGAGTACGGCATATAATTATCCCATCAGAAGAACTTGACATCAAAGGTTATTCCCAAAATCCTGTTAACAGATGTTATTATTGTAAGAAAGAATTATATTCAAAATTAAAAAAAGTTGCAGAAGAAAATGGTATAAAATTTCTTTTAGACGGCTCCAATTTTGATGACATTGGCGATTATAGACCTGGAATGAAAGCTGCAAGGGAATTAGGTGTATTAAGTCCACTAAAAGAAGCAAAATTAACTAAAGAAGATATCAGGACCTATTCTAAAGGAATGTCCTTACCAACCTGGAATAAACCCTCTTTTGCATGTTTATCATCAAGATTTCCCTATGGAAATGAAATAAACAGTAAAAAATTAAAAATGGTAGAAGATGCAGAACAGTTTTTATTGGATTTGGATTTTAAACAGGTTCGAGTAAGACATCATGGAGAAATTGCAAGAATTGAAGTTGCTCCAGAAGAAAGAATTAAATTTTTTAATTTAGATATGATGAATAAAGTGGGGAAAAAATTAAAGGAACTAGGATTTACTTATGTTACTTTAGATATTTTAGGATACAAAACAGGAAGCATGAATGCCGTATTAAAAAAAGCTGTACAGATCAAATGATTGTTAAGTGCAGTTAAGTTTGCCCATAAGAAATGCTCTCCATATGCAGTCTTGAAATAACCTATCCAGTGACCCAAGCAATGGTCATGGAATAAAATAAGGCTAATGAAATCGTATAAGTATAAAAATAACGGGGAACACCTCTGGATTTTTGTGTGAATCAAATCCAGATGTGTTTCCCCATTTTATTTTAAAACAGCTGCTTTTATGTTTACTTAAATACTCTTATTCTATCCTCTAATGGCTTGATTTCTTTTTCTCCAGCTTCTGAAGTCGGGTTTCCAAAAGCAAGCTGTGCAATTAACTTCCAATTATCAGGTATGTTATATGTTTTTTTCACTTCTTCATCTATGAGAGGATTGTAGTGCTGAAGAGAAGCCCCAAAACCTTCTAATTCCAATGAAGTCCATATTATATATTGAAGGATTCCAGAACCCTGCTGTGACCACACAGGAAAATTATCTTTATAAGTGGGAAAGTTTTTTTGAAACTCCCATACAACATCTTCATCCTCAAAGAATAAAATGGATCCATATCCCCTTCGGAAGGAATTGATTTTTTCTGCCGTTTTTGAAAAGCTTTCCTCTGGAACTATCTTTTTAAGTTCTGCCTCTGTAATATCCCATAATTTATCGTGGTTTTCACCTAATAAAATCACTACTCTTGCACTTTGAGAATTAAATGCCGATGGAGCATTTTTCACAGCCTCATTTACCACTTCTATTATTCTATCATCTGAAACAACCTTCTCTTTATTTATACCATAAATAGTTCTTCTATGTTTTACTGCACTATAAAAATCCTTACTCATTTTACATACCCCCAATTTGATAATTATTATTTATTGATATTAATTATACACTATACTTTCAAAAATTCAAACCCTATTGGTAAATTTTTTTGATTTTCTCATCATTGATTTGATTTTAAATTTATTCTACTATAATAATATAATTTATAGAAAGGTGATAATTTATGAAAGAATCCATAAAAATATTGATAGTGGAAGATGATGCTGATATAAACAAACTACTCTGTGATATGTTAAAAAATTGCGGATACAATACAGTTTCAGCATACTCCGGAACTGAAGCTATACTAAATATAAAAGATGATTATTGGGATATGATTATTCTCGATTTGATGCTTCCAGGATTACCCGGTGAAGAAATACTAAAAAGAATCAGGGCAACTAGAAAAATGCCTGTAATCATAATTTCAGCCAAAGAAGATATGGACACTAAGATCCAGACTCTTAGAACAGGTGCAGATGATTATATAACCAAGCCTTTTGATATAAATGAGGTTTCCGCTAGAATTGATGTCAATCTGCGAAGGTATAAAAATTTTTCCAAAGAAAACAATCTTCTGTTGACCTATGAAGAGATTTCTTTAAACAAGGATACAAGAGAAGTGTTTGTAAACGAAATTCCCCTGAATTTAACCACAAGAGAATTTGATATTTTACAACTTCTAATATCTTACCCTAAAAAGGTTTTTACAAAGACAAATATTTTTGAAACAGTCTGGGGAGAAAATTATCTATGCGATGATAATACAATAAAAGTCCACATAAGCAATTTAAGAAATAAAATTCATAGTGCAAAACCGCTCCATGAATATATACAAACTATATGGGGTATTGGGTATAAACTTCATGTTTAATCTTTACACTTAATTAACCTTTTCTTTACCGTTGCTTATCCATAAAGTTCTAAAATTTATATATTCCATAGAGAGAGGGGTAACACTATGACAGATTATATTGTAAAAACCATAGATCTAAGTAAAAAGTATAAGGATAATTTAGTGGTGAACAACTTAAATTTAAACATTAAAAGGGGTGAAATTTATGGATTTATAGGGAAAAATGGAGCTGGCAAAAGTACAACTATGCGTATACTTACAGGACTTTCAAAACCTACCTCCGGAAAAATAAATTTGTTTGGATTTGATTCTAAAAACAAGATAAATAATTTCAGAAAGAGAATTGGAGCTCTAATTGAGTCCCCTGCACTTTATCCTGACATGTCTGCTTATGAAAATTTAGAAGCCTGCAGAATACAAAAGGGCGTACCCGGCAAAAAATCCACCGAAAAACTTTTAGAATTTGTAGACCTTTCAAACTGCGGCAAAAAGAAAGTAAAAAACTTCTCAATGGGTATGAAGCAAAAACTCGGTCTTGCCATAGCTCTAATGGGAGATCCTGAACTTTTGATACTTGACGAACCTGTAAATGGACTTGATCCAATGGGAATTGTGCAAATAAGGGAAAAACTAAAAAAGCTTAATAAAGATAAAAACATGACCATACTTATTTCCAGTCATATTCTAGGAGAGCTATATCAACTAGCCAGCTGCTTTGGAATAATTCATAAGGGAAAACTTATAGAAGAATTGACTCTTGAAGATTTAAATAAAAAATGTAAAAGGAGTTTAAACATAAAAGTAGACGATATTCAAAAATCTGTTGTGATTCTTGAAAGAGAACTTAATACAGATAATTTCAGTGTACTTGCTGATGAAACCATAGCCCTATACGATTATATAGACAATCCGGGAAAAATATCCAATGCCCTTTCTAAGTCAAACATTACAGTTGAACAGATAGTGACAAAAGGTCAAAATCTGGAGGATTATTTTATGAATTTAATAGGGGGCTTAAAATAATGTATAATTTATTGAAATTCGAGTTATTTAAATTAAAATCCAATATAACCTTTAAAATTTCAATTATCATCACATTGATTTTAATTTTTCTTGTTTTGAAACTGTTTCATTCCCATGCAGGTTTAATTATGATATTTGCATTTACATATGAACATAAAGACATTGGATTTATTGTGAACAGTTTTAATAATATATTGACTCCCACCGCTTTGGAATTTTTCAAATCCTCTTTGGGGTTTAGCGTACTACTTACAATATTGTTACTATTTCTTGTAGGATCCTTTATTGTCAATGAATATAGCTATGGCACCATAAAAAACACCTTATCCTATGGACACAGCAGATTAAAAATATATTTATCTAAAGTTGTAATAATCTATCTGGCAATTTTTATACTTCTCATTTTACTATTGTTTACTCCATTAACAATAGCATTGATTTTAGGGTGGGTAAAATTCATTTCCTTCTATAGGATTATAAAGCTGTTTAAATACACCCTGTTGATATATTTGATTTTTATGGCCACAGCCAGTGTTTATATGTGTCTTGCAACTATATTAAAAAATAAATCCATAGTTATTGCCCTTGGAATGATATACTTATTTATAAATGCAGCTGGATTTCTAATTAATTTTAAATTCGACAAATATACTCCTACATTTATGCTTATAAGACTTGGAAACTTGAATCCATCTTTGTCAGATATTAAAAATATAATATTAATTTGTAGTATTATTATCCTGATATTTGTATCACTTGGAATTATAATATTTAAAAATCAGGATATAAAATAACGAAAGGATGTGCTGCATATAATTTGGCTCATATATATATTAATATTTTTTCTTATATTCTTACTGTTATATCTAATTTCTATAAAAACACAAATAAGAAGCATTACAACACAGCTTAAAGATTACAATAATAACAAAGTTCATAAAAAATTGGACATAACACTTTTGGATAGAGACATTGAAAATCTGGCCCTTATCATAAATCAACATATAAATATAAGTAAAAAGGCAAAATTAATGCAGAAAAATTCCCAGGAGGATCTCAAAAAATCCATAGCCAATATATCACATGATCTTCGCACACCTCTTACTTCCATAAAAGGTTATGTTCAAATGCTGCTTTCCACAAAAACATTAGATGAAAAGCAAAGGGAATATCTTGAAACAATACTTAGAAAGTCAAATTTATTGGAAGTCTTAGTAAAGGATTTTTTTGAAATTTCCATTGTAGAATCTCCTGAATGTGAATTAAAAACTGAAGCTTTAAATATAAATAATATTTTATATGAATCACTTGCTGACTTCTATTACAATTTTACTGCAAACAGTATTACACCACATATAAAAGTATCCAATGAGAATATATTTGTTATAGGAAATACTGCTGCCATAAGAAGAGTCCTTGATAATTTATTGAATAATATAATAAAACATTCACAAAAATGTGTTTCCATAAATTTATTCAAAGGTGAAAATTCAGCCGTATTAAATATAGTAAACAAAGTTGACAACCTTAATAAATACAATGTCAAACTTATATTCAATAGATTTTACAAAGCTGACAATTCTAGAAGTTCTGGCAGCACCGGCCTTGGCCTGTCTATTGCCAAAAGCCTTATGAGTAAAATGAACGGCAGTATATATGCCAGTTTAAACAAAGATATGCTTTGCATATCCTGTATATGGAAGCTTTCAAAATAATGTCATAATAAAAAATTACTGGTTAAACACCAGTAATTTTTTATTAAAACTCTATTTTAACCTTATATTCTTTAAGCCATACATTTACCTGAATCAAATAAGCCAGTAATTGAGGCCCTCTCATAAGCTGGCCGAACCATGGAGCTTTAAAAGAAGAACCTCCTGTCTCTATTAAAGTTTTCACAGCCTCTTTATCTATAAGGGGAAGTATAGGAGAAGTTTTATCATCCATTATATCCTGCATCCACTTCTGAACTATTTTAGTATATTGGGGATTATGGGTTTTAGGGTAAGGACTCTTTTTCCTTTTGATAATATCTTCTGGTAAAATTCCCTCCAGGGCTTTTCTAAGCAGCCCTTTTTCTCTTCCCTTATAAAATTTTATATCAGAAGGTATATTGAAAGCATATTCCACCAGTCTATAATCTGCAAAAGGAACCCTTACTTCAAGACTATTTGACATGCTCATTCTATCTTTTCTATTTAATAAAGTGATCATGAACCACTTTATATTTAAATAGAACAACTCTCTCATACGATATTCTGTCTTTGACTCTCCATCCAGATGGGGAACCTGTTTTATAGTACCTTTATACTGTTCATTCAAGTATTCATCTAGATTTAGAGATTTCAATTCATCTGATAAAATTTCCTTTCTGGAATTTACAGACTTTGACCATGGAAAAGTCTGTGCATTGATATCTTCAGGTCTTCTGTACCATGGATATCCTCCAAATATCTCATCTGCACATTCTCCTGACAGTGCTACCGTATTGTCTTCTCGTATCCTTTTGCAAAAAAGATACAGCGAGGAATCGATGTCTGCCATACCTGGAAGATCACTGGCTTTCACCGAATTATACAGAGCATCAGCTAAATCCCTGCTGGTATTTATAATTCCGTGATGGCAACTGTTTACATACTCCGACATCTTTAAAGCCCAGATCTTATCTGAAGTAGGTTCAAAATCATTTGCTTTAAAATATTTATCATTGTCTTCATAATCAATGGAATAAGTATTTAAAACTTTTCCCTTCTTTTTAAATTCTGATGCTGCTACAGCAGATATGGCACTGGAATCAAGTCCTCCTGAAAGAAATGTGCAGACAGGAACATCAGCTACAAGCTGTCTTTTTATAGCATCCACCAAAAGTGTTTTTACATACTCTGCTGTAGTTTCCGGGTCTTCATTATGAACTTTACACTGGGGTTTCCAGTATTCTTTTAGTTTTAATCCGTCTCTGTTATATATAAGATAGTTAGCCGGCGGTATCTCATGTATATTCTTAAATACACCTCCGCCGAGAGATCTTGCAGGCCCCAGTGCAAATATTTCAGTTAATCCTTCTCTGTCAACTACGGGTTGGATAAATGGATGGGCTAGAATTGTCTTTATTTCTGAACCGAAAATAAAGGAATTATTTTTTATTGTATAAAACAGCGGCTTTACTCCCAAAGGGTCTCTTGCCATAAACAACCTTTTTTCATTTTCATCCCATATTGCAAAAGCATATATGCCATTCATATATTTCAAACAATCTATTCCCCAATGTATATAGCTTGTAATAAGTACTTCTGTATCAGAATAGGAGTCAAAAGAATACCCCTGTTCTACAAGCAGTTTTCTTAAATCCTCAGTATTATAAAGTTCTCCATTATATACTATTATATATTTTTTACCATTTACCTTTTTTAACATAGGCTGAGCACCGCCAGAAGGATCCACAACTATCAGTCTTCTATGTCCTAATAGTACATTTTTTGAATAATAATATCCTTCATTGTCAGGTCCTCTTTCTTTTAACGTATTTGTCATATTTAAAATCACATCTCTATTTTTAGAGATATCCTCTTTTAAGTTAATCCATCCTGCAATTCCACACATAGAAGTCCCCTCCGAATAAATTATTTAGTATAGAGCTACTTATAATTTATGATTTAAAAATATATATGTGCATAAATCAATAAATTTATACATTAGTTATGCCCTCTTGATTTTAATTCTATTACTTTGGGAAAAGCTTATTTGGTACAAAAAACATTTCTTAATGGCCAACTCCGCCTGGACCCAAAAATCACTTGATTAAATTTTTCTGAACAAATAAAAATTGCCTTAAAATGATACAAGATCATCTTAAAGCAATTTTTCATCATAAAACTTACTTGATTTTAAAAGAACTCTTAAGAGATACTATCCTATTAAATACCAGTTTCTCATCTTCAGTGTCTTTTGGATCTACATTAAAATACCCATGCCTAAAAAACTGAAACTTTTCTCCAGGTTTTGCCTCTTTCATGTCAGGCTCCAAAAATCCATTTAAGATTTGAAGGGATTTGGGATTCACATTATCTAAAAAAGAATCATTTTCTTCTCCAGCCTCATTTAAAATCAATGGTTCATACAATCTTATTTCTGCTGAAATTGCGGTATTTACATTTACCCAATGAATTGTACCTCTTACTTTCCTTCCATCCGGACTATTGCCGCCTTTTGACGCCGGATCATAGGTACAGTGCAGTTCAATTATATTTCCACTTTCATCCTTAATTGCTTCACTGCATTTTATAAAATATGCACCTTTTAATCTAACCTCATTTCCTGGAAATAACCTATAATACTTTTTAGGTGGATTTTCCATAAAGTCTTCCTGTTCAATATATACTTCTCTTGAAAAGGGAACCTCCCTAGTTCCTGCTGAAGGATCATCCGGATTATTTTCAATTTTAAAAGTTTCTGTTTTATCCTGCGGATAATTAGTTATTATAATTTTTAGTGGATTTAAAACAGCCATAGTTCTTAATGCTTTTTTTTCAAGATCATCTCTTAAAAAGTAATCCAGCATTTGGGAGTCGACTACACTGCTGGCCTTCGCCACCCCAATTTCCCTGCAAAACCTGCGGATAGATTCCGGAGTAAATCCTCTTCTTCTAAGTCCTGCAATAGTTGGCATACGCGGATCATCCCATCCATCTACAAAATTTTCATCTACAAGTTTTTTAAGTTTTCTCTTGCTCATAACAGTATTTGTCATATTCAATCTGGCAAATTCTATTTGTTTAGGCTTATTCTCTGTTTCACACTCCTGTATAATCCATTCATAAAGTGGACGATGATCTTCAAATTCAAGTGTACAAATAGAGTGAGTAACTCCCTCTATTGCATCCTCCAGGGGATGTGCAAAATCATACATAGGGTATATGCACCACTTATCTCCTGTATTATGATGATGTGCATGAGCTATCCTGTATAATACCGGATCCCTCATATTTATATTTGGTGATGACATATCAATTTTAGCTCTTAAAACTTTTGCTCCATCTTCAAATTCTCCATTTTTCATCTTTTCAAATAATTTAATATTTTCCTCTACTGTCCTATTTCTATAAGGACTTTCTTTCCCTGGCTTCGTTAAAGTTCCCCTATATTCTCTTATTTCATCCGGTGTTAAATCACATACATATGCCTTTCCCTTTTTTATTAAAATCAATGCATATTTGTACATCTGATCAAAATAGCTGGATGCAAAATGTAACTCCTCCCAATCATACCCAAGCCACTTCACATCCTCTTTTATTGAATCCACATATTCCGTATCCTCTTTTGAAGGATTGGTATCATCAAATCTCAAATTAGTTCTTCCATTAAATTCATCTGCCAAACCAAAGTTTAAAACTATGGATTTGGCATGACCTATATGTAAATATCCATTTGGCTCCGGAGGAAATCTAGTTATTACCTTCTTATATTTACCTGATTTTAAATCCTCTGCAATTATATTCCCAATAAAATTTGATGAATTATTGTTATATTCCATTAAGTACCCTTCCTTTTCTAAGACTTATTCATATTTTAGCAAATTTTTTATTTTAAAAACACAGATTAAAATTCCACAATACTTTTATTTGATATTACCATATATTTCGTGTATGTTCAATAATAAGCCTTTATTTATCTAACATTGTAACTTTCTCTTTCACTTTTATTATGTTATAGTTTATGCAATTATTATATAAGATACTATATAATTTTAAAAAGTTTATTGCATCTTACCTTATATTTTTTTAATTTTTATAACAAAATTTTCTCTTTAATTTCATATATTCCTCCATATAAAAATAAGAGCCTACTTAAGGCTCTTTAAGGTCTCTAATTATTTAATTAAAATAGCATAGAAACTAATCTATACTATTAAGGTTTTCTTCTTTTCCCTGTTGTTTTAAATACCATCTTGACGCATTAATTTTCTGGTTCAAATCTCCAGCAGATGGTTCAAAACTTTTTATTACCTTATCTTCTTCTTGAAGTTCACATAAATCATCATAAATTATAGAAACATCATCTATTTTTAAAAGAAATTTTAAAGTAGTCATTGGGCATTCGCTTAATCCACTTATGTAATTATGTTTTTCTAATATGTCTAATATTTCTTGCTTTAAATTCTCTTTATCCATTATCATTATTCCCTCCTAAACTTTTATATCTATATGAATTTCTACAAACAATGATAATATCCTGCTAAAATAAAAAGATGGCAACAAGTACCAGATTCTCTGGTACTCTAAATCATTATTATGCTTCTTCTAAAGTGCCAAAATGTTTATTATATAGTTCAACTTCATCTAGACTTTTAAACAATTTTTTCACTGTATCATTAGTTTCTTTGTATGCTATTTTCTTATCAAAATTTTTCATAGCTACTGAAAACCAATTGCCTTTTCTGGTTCTATATAAAACAGTATCGTACCTAGGATTTATTATAAAACCTAAAGGACCTTCCAATGGATATTGCTTTGTGTATTTTATAATCTTTTCAGATTTTTCAGTATCATATACTTTGTTATCTATTATAAATTTCATTTTTTTCCTCCATACAGTACAGAAATATAATAAAATCGTATTTGTTATTATCACTTATTTATTATATTTATCTTATACCATAAATGAGACTAATCTATCCCCTTAATTCCAATTAAATCTTACTTATTTTTTATAAAGTATATGTTTTTTTACTTCCTAAGGTAAGCACCAAGCAAAAAATAATGCTCTAAAAACATTAACTAAAAATTTATTTTAAATTTTTTTGACGAATTTTTGACGAATTATTTTGCAATCCCATATAAATAAATATAAAATAAAGTATTGACCCTTACCTTACGTAATGTGATACAATAATTTAGGTAGAGGTGATATTGTTATGTCTGACCCAAAACCTAATTTAGTTACTATAGGTAATTTTGCCAAAAAATCTGGTGTTACTTTAAGAACTCTACGGTATTATGATAAAATAGGACTTTTAAAACCTTGTTCTTATAATCAATCCGGGCATAGGTTGTACAATTTAGAGGACTTTGGTAAATTGCAAAAAATACTGACACTTAAATTTATAGGACTTTCCCTTCAGGATATTTCCAGAATAATGAATTATGATGTAAATCATAATGATTTAAAGAAATCTCTTGAAATACAAAAAGAAATAATGAAAGGAAAAATATATCATATTGAAACTGTAATAAAGTCTATAGAAGAAGCTGTCCATATGCTAAACCATAATAGAGAATTAAATTGGAATAAGTTTATAAATATAATAAATGCAATAAACATAGATCAAAAATGGATAGAACAATATGAAAATGCCTCTAATTTAAAAGCAAGAATAAGAATGCATGAACTTTTCAGTACCAACAAGCAGGGCTGGATGAGCTGGTTTTTCAATCAATTAACCCTTCCAGACAAGGCTCGTATATTGGAACTGGGCTGTGGAGACGGTGAACTATGGGCAAAAAATTCAGATAAGATTCCAAGGGGATGGGATATAACCCTTACTGATTTTTCCCCTGGAATGTTGGAAGATGCTAAAAAAAATCTCAGTTTAAAAAGATTTACATTTAAATTGGTAGACGTACAGGATATTCCTTACAGCAAAAACAGTTTTGATGTAATAATTGCCAACCATATGCTCTATCATGTGGCTGACAAGGATAAGGCTTTTTCAGAAATCTATAGGGTTTTAAAACCCAATGGATATTTTTATGCCTCTACAGTTGGGAAAAATCACATGAAAGAAATGAGAGATATTGTTAAAAAATTTAATTCCCAGGGTATAACAACAGACAGCTGGAATCTTACAGAAAATTTTCAGCTTGAAAACGGACTTGCTGAAGTTTCAAAGTGGTTTAAAGATGTAACTTTAAAAAGGTATAGTGATAATTTAAAAGTAACCTCTTCTGAACCTCTTATAGATTATATATTTTCAATGCCAGGCAATACTAAAAATACACTTGACGAAACCAAGATTCAAAATCTTAAAAATTTTTTGCAGTCTGAGATAAACAAAAATGGATATATTTATATAACAAAAGATACTGGCTTTTTTAAGGGTATAAAAGATTAAAATATAGAAAGGATTTGATATTTATGAATAAAAAAATTCCCTTTTCTCCTCCAGATATTACTGAAGCTGAAATCAATGCAGTAGTAAATGTTCTAAGATCCGGCTGGATAACTTCCGGACCAAAAACTGCTGAATTTGGAGAAAAGATAGCTGAATATTGTGGTACAAATCATGCCATAGCATTGGCAAATGCCACTGCAGGTCTTGAAATTCTGCTTCAGGTATTCCATATAAAAAGCGGAGACGATGTGATAACCACTCCTTATACTTATACTTCTACTGCCAGTGCATCTATTCACCGCGGAATACTGCCTACTTTTGTAGATGTAAAAAAGGATGATTTTCTAATTGATCCGGATAAATTATATGATGCTATAAAACCAAATACAAAGGCCATATATTCTGTGGATTTTGCAGGAGTACCTGTTGATTATGATGCCATTCATGAGGTTTTAAAGGCTAAAAATCGTAAAGATATACTTCTGGTATCTGACTCCGCCCATGCCTTTGGTGCAGCCTACAAGGGTAAGAAGGTAGGAAGTCAGGTTGACGCCCATGTATTTTCCTTTCATGCTGTAAAGAATTTAACTACAGCTGAAGGTGGTGCGGTAACTTTTAACAATAACCATTTATTTGGTAAAAAGGATCTTTTAAAAGATTTAAAATTAATGTCCCTTAATGGTCAATCCAAGGATGCCCTTTCAAAAACACAGGCAGGTGCATGGAAATATGATGTATTATTCACTGGAGCCAAATGCAATATGACTGATATAAATGCAGCAATAGGTCTGGTACAGCTTTCCAGATACGAAAATATGTTGAAAAAGCGTAAGACAATATTTGATATATACACCAATGCATTAAAAGGCAAAGATTGGGCCATAATTCCTTTTGAAAAAAATGATGATAAAGTAACCTCCTATCATTTATATCCACTTAGATTAAGGGGTTTTAAGGAAGAAAAGAGGAATGAAGTCATAAGAACTCTGGCAGAAAAGAATATTGCAACCAATGTACATTTTACACCTCTTCCAATGTTTACAGCATATAAAAAACTTGGATATTCCATAAATGATTATCCAAATGCATATTCACAATATGTCAATGAGATAACTCTTCCTCTCTATTCAACTCTTTTACCGGAAGACGCTGAATATGTGGCACAGGAACTTATAAAAGCTGTAGAGAAAGTGAGGTAATATATAATGGAAGTTAAATTTTTTACCCCTACAAGGGAATATTCTGAAAAGAAAGATGAATTTGATAAGGCAATACAATCTGTTATAAACAGCGGAAGTTTTATAATGGGAAAAGAAGTTACAGACTTTGAAGATGCCATAAAAAAATATACAGGAGCCAAATATGCAATTTCTGTAGCTTCAGGTACAGATGCACTGATTATAACTTCTGATATACTGGGATTTAAAGATAAAAAAGAAGTGATAACTTCACCCTTTACTTTTCTTGCATCTGCTTCCTGTATAGCTAGGCATAATGCAAAACCTGTCTTTGTAGACATAGATGAAACTACCTTTAATATAGATGCCAATAAAATCGAGGAAAAAATAAACCCCAATACGGCAGGTATACTCCCTATACATTTATTCTGCCAGATGTCAGACATGGATAAAATAATGGATTTGGCTTCTAAAAACAATTTACGTGTACTTGAAGATGCCGCAGAAGCTTTTGGCATGAGATGGAAAGGAGACAATGGTATTGTATATAAACATTCCGGTACCATTGGTGATATGGGCATATTCTCCTTTTTCCCCACTAAAACACTAGGCGGTTATGGTGATGGAGGAATGATAGTTACAAATGATGCCAAACTGGCAGAAATGGCAAAAATGTTTAGAGTTCATGGGGCCTCTAAAAAATATCATTATGATTATCTGGGTTATAATTCAAGACTTGACACCATACAGGCTGCTGTATTGTCAGTTAAATTAAAGCATTTAGATAAATCTATAGAAAAAAGATTGAAGGTCTCAAATTGGTATAAAGAAAGACTTAATGACTGTGAATATGTAAAAATACCTGGAATAAAGGGAGAACAAAAATCAGTATACTATGTATTTAACATATTGGCAGAAAGCAGGGATGAACTGGCAGCATATTTAAAACAAAATAATGTGGGTACCAGTATATATTATCCAATTCCGCTTCATCTTCAAAAATGTTTTAATTATTTAGGATACAAAGAAGGGGATTTTCCTGTAGCTGAAAAAGTGTCAAAGGAAATACTTGCACTTCCAATATATCCTGAAATAACAGAAGATGAAGTTGACTTTGTGTGCACTGCCATAAAGAATTTTTACAAAAAATAATCTATCGGTTTACAATATAACCATATTCTTTACTTCCAGTGATCCTGGGAGTAAAGAATAAATAAACCTAATATAATATATGTTTTTTGGTAAAACAAACTATTTTTTGCACAAGCTGCTGATAATAAAATGGACTTGAATAACAGTGATCTGCTCCCGTAATAAATTGCAGCAAGGCTTTGTTTCCCAATAATCTTTCAATTTTTTTAGAATACAGCGGCGGCACTGACTCATCATCTGTACCATGAAGTATGAGTACATTTCCATTTATATTTTTTAAGCAATTAAAAAAGTTATAGTCAGATGCATCCTCTATAGCCTTTTTATCAAGTTCATTATTTTCAAAATTTATATATCCCTTATTTAAAAATTCATACAGCCTGTCTCCTTTTATTTCATTGATAAATATATCATACATATTAAATGCAGGGCTTATAAGTATAGAATTTTTAATCATATCCGAATAATTAGATGCAGTTATTACGGCAATTGCCCCACCCATGCTAAATCCTAAAATGTTCATATTTGTTTTATCTATATAATCAAGGGAACTGGAAAATTTCAGTATCACACTACAATCCTCAGCTTCTTCAGATATAGTTACATATTTAAAATCCCCATCGCTTTCACCGCTGCCGGCAAAATCAAATCTAATAGAAGCCACTCCCAGTTTTTCTAAAATTCTAGCTATTTTCACAAACATAAAATTATGGCCAACTTTATTTCCCATAAACCCATGGCAAAAAATTATACACGGTACCTTACCCTCTATTTCAGGTCTGTTTATAATTCCTCTTAGAGTTCTATTTTTTTTATTTTTTACTTCAAAGTTTTCAACCATATTATTAACCCTCCTATGGCTTTCCCTCTTTTTAATTTTTGAAATTATATTAAAGTGTTATATATATCTTATCAGAAAGAGTAAGACCTTCAGGATTCCAGTTCCGCTTAGGACATTTTACTACTTTATAGGGCATATTCAAATCTTTTATAAATTCATAGAATTTACAGTCCAGCCAAGGCGGAGTCCAGCTTCCCGATCTGCATATATGGATATAATCAATAGCTGTTTTATCTTTAAGATCTTCTATTTGAGGATATTTTACATTAAAAATCTGATTTATTTCCTTAAATTCATCTTTGCTTTCATGAGTATAAGGACTGTAAACTATACTAGCCTTATTTACCACCTCATTCTTCAACAGCTTTCCAAGCCAGTTAGCACAGTTCAATTCAAAATCAAGTGATTTAATTCCTCCATATCCCAGATCAGAGTGAGCATCAAAATTTATTACTTCACCACGATTACTATTTTCTTCTATATAATAGGAAAATTTATGTGAATCAGATACATATACTTTAGCCTTCTTTTTTATGATAAAATGCTCTTTGATTACATTCCAGAATCCTATCAGTTCTCTTCCCGTTTTAACTGATTTTTCTATATTAATTCCCTTTTTTTTGTCTTCAAAATATCTTCTATACCACATAATAACATTATTTCTTCTATTCTCAATATAGGAACCATACCAGCTCTCTTTTATTGGAATAAAATAATCCCAATCAATACTCAGAAGATTTTTTTTCATAAAAACACACCTCTTTTATTACTATAATTTTAAACCACCCTGAGTAATTTTTAAAGTATGTTAAAATCACTTCTTAACATATGAAATCCACATATCTCTCATGTTTTTGAAATATTCTTCTTTTGTTATATCATAAAGTACATTCATCTGTTCTATATGGACTGCATGATAGAAGTCAGAACTGCTGGGCACTGAACTTTTTACCATATAGTTCAAATCGTAAGATGTGAAATTTCCCATATCATAATAGGGCAATATATATTTCAAAGTTTCAAGTCCTTTATTCCAGTATCTTTTAGCTGTATTAGAATAATGCATATTTCCCAGGCAACGTACACTGCTCCAATCATAAAGGCCCATTAAAGTAAATATATGCCCATTCAATGTATAAGTGGATGTGGAATTTATATACTGCTGAAAAAATATTTTATTTTTAAGTCTTTTATCCAAGGTGCCTAAATTATCCATTACCCCCCCCTCTGAAATTGGTGTTAAAAGATATCTCAATACCTTCTGGCCTGATTTTACATATTTATGATCTTCAGTTATATGATAAGCTCTGGCAAATACACTTAAAGCTTGACCCTGTGACATACTGGAGGCCCATCCTTCATTTAAACACTCATAATGATTGTATTTAAATTCATACCTTAAAGACCCGTCCTCTTTTATACTCTTTATCAAAAAATCTACTATATTTAAAAATTTATCTTTATTATCTTGTCCATCCATATATTTATCATACAGATGAAGTGCGTACTGACATATAGTAACTGCATTATAATAAAATTTTTCATCATATTTTACCATAGGTATTCCATTTTTATCAAATTTAAAACTTGGAGATTGTATATAAACCCAGTCCTGTTGATGATTGAAATATTTTTTAAAGGGGCTGTATTCCCCATATAAAATATAACTGCACTTATTATTTTTATAATAACTTCTCCCGTCTTCGGCAATATGTACATACTCAGGTAAAAAGGAGTAATTTTTTAAAACCGGTAGCTTTTCTTCTGCCAGCAGTTTACACACTTTAGCTTCATTTACAACATATATTGGCAAATGCGGATTGGATAAAATCATATTATATCCCTCTATTGCCTCCGTATATTTTTTATTACACTGCAGCCGGCGGCTTCTTTTTAATATGTTCTTTCCTTCTTCTTTAGAAGGTTCACCCACTTTGAGAAGCTTCTGCACCTCTATTAAAAGATCCTGTAACACTAATTAAAATAATAAGCATACTTATTATTCTTATAAATATATTTTTCTTCAATTTTATATTTTCTCCCCTTTTATAGTTTTTAATTGCTGCTTTAAAAATGACAACTTTTAATATTATTTTCTAATGTATAAAAATATATTCGAATTTTCGTGTAAAATAAAAAAGCACTCCTCCTTATGAAAGAGTACTTTTCTCTCTTTACCATCCTATTTACCTGTTCTTGACATCTATGAACTTATTTTCTCACAGTATTTTTGAGTTATTTTATTTATTGTTTTCCTGTTAGGGCAACCGTAGCAGCACATATTCGTTATAATTTTTTCACGTTCCATAATAGCTGACAATTTGCACACATCACATGTTTTAGGATATTTCTTTTTCTCCACTGCACTTCCTCCAATTAAATAAATTATTATTAAAACGTATACTATTATTTAGTTATTTCCATTTTATGCATTATCTAAACATATGTGTAATTATTTAACTTAAAAAATCTGTTTAGATAGATCACCAGCATTATAATTGGATACACATATAGAACCTTGAGCTTTTGTCAGAATTAGATCCAAATCATTATTCTTAAGTTATTGAGCTAATTTCCATATTCACAATTCATTAATTTCAGTTGAATATAAGGATAAGAATTTCTAAACTATTTTTTTATTATAATATCTATTTTCTTTAGTATTTCTTGAAAATTTTCATTGAAATTGTTTTCTATAATTATGTCAGCTTGATCTATGACATCACTTGCCGATTTCTTTATTCGGCAATTTCCAGAATTTTTTATCATAATAAAAACACCTGGATTAACAACAGTTCTCAAGCTATTTGATTCACATACTATAATATTATTTTCAGGTATTTGGGCAATAAATACTCCAAATCCTTCACATATATTACCTTCCAATGTTTTTAGCCAGTAAACCTTATCCGCTCCTGCAGCTAACAGCAAGGAAGTATCTTTATTATTGGATGCGTCCAGCTCCTCCGTTATTTGAAAATTTTCCTTTAAGCTTGAACACACCCCGCAACCTTCTCCTCCATGTATGCATTTTTTATTTTTGTCATGAATAGTTGTTACTTTTAATCCTACTACTGGTCTAATTAATTTATACTTGCTTATTATTGAACTTGAAAGAGTAGTTTTACCACTGTTTCTAGCAGTTGAGCCAATCAAAATCATATTGGGTACATTATACTTCCTGATCACAGCTTTATTCACCTCATTATAAATTATTAGTCTGCCGTCCTGGAAAGTTATTTATTGTAGAAATGTATCTATCCAAATCTTCTTTAGTATTTATGTTTAGAAACATATCCCAGTTTGGACTGTACCTTCTCGCTTCCTGCTCTTCTATATAGAGAGTATTAACCTTATTGGTTAAACAAACTATAGCCCTATGATTTTCCAAAAGAAGCTTTTCTATATATTTTATTAAACTTCTAGAATAAAAAGCATTAAAATGCTCCAGCCTGTCTCCTACTCTAGTTATACACGCATCTACATCTAATTCTCTTATTTTTTCCTTCATATATCTTATATAATCAACGTTTATATTTGGCATATCACAAGCTACAAAATATACATACTTGCTGTTGCTTTTCTTAAGTCCAATATGAATACCGCTCAATGGTCCCTTTTGTTTTATTTCATCACAGACTATGCTGTAGTAACTTCCTGTATACTGTTCTGGTTTATTTGTAACTACAATAATATCATCAAATTCCTTTTTTAGTTTGTCAATCATAATTTTCAGCAATCTTTTTTCATTTATCTTCATAAATTGTTTATCAAATCCCATCCGTGAGCTTCTTCCGCCCGCTAATATCACTGCCGTTTTAAACTTTTCCATAGTTCCTCTCTTCTTTTAAAAATTTTATTACAATTATACTGTCCTAATCGTTTTCAGAAATTAATAAGCATTTATTAATATAATATATCATAATCAATATCTATAATCAATTTCAAATTATCATATAATTAGTTTAAAAACAGAATAGTAAAAATAAGATCTATTCTAATTTTAGATACATAGCATTATTACAGGCCTGAACTGGTTCCCTAAAATGATGACCTGGCTTCTGCACTGAAGGGCAGCTTTAACATAAATGTAGCTAAATGCAAAACCGGTTTTCAGCTCCTCTTAAAGCAGAGAGTTGAATCTTATACTATTCAAAAGGCAGCAGAGATTTGCTGCCTTGATGCAGGTAAGATTGAAGAAGCCCTTAATATATATGCACAGAATTCTCCTGCAGGTCTTTGTCCGGGCATTGCGGATGATCAAAGTTCTAATTCAGTACAAGCAGCTATGGCGGCAGTTATTCTGAGTTAAAGGGCAGTCCTGGAAAATGCAACGTAAATATGGATCTTGTATGTGGTGAAAATTAATATATAATTATCTTATGGAAAGTCGGGCAAAACTTGAATCCGCTATAGATATGAGATTCAGAAAGTTCAAGTTTTGCTTATACAATAACATAAAAATAGAATGTATAAGGTAGAGAAAGAAGTAAAAATGATTGATATAGATAATACATTAAATATAATTAATAAAAGCAGGAGATGTTTTAAGTGGAAAATTTATATTCAAAAAATAAAAAAGAAAATATAGCTGTAATTTCCATAATTTCAACTAAATCCGGTATGGGGAAGACTACTTTAGTTGAATCACTAATTAAAGTTTTTAAAAGCAGGAATTACACTGTAGGAACATTAAAATATGATGTTAAAAAATTTGACATAGACAAAGAGGGAAAGGACAGCTATAGATTTAGTCATGCTGGAGCTGATAATGTAATCATTGCATCTTCTAAAAAATTAGCTATGATTCAATCATTAAAAGAGGAAAAAACTATAGAAGAAATTATTACTCTTTTTGGTAATTTAGATATTATATTGATTGAGGGATTTAAAAATAATATTTATCCTAAAATAGAAGTTCATAGAAAAGGCATAGACAATAATTTGCTTTGTAAAAATTCTCACTATGGGACATCTAACTTTATAGCTGTGGCTAGTGATGAAAATTTAGATGTAAATATTCCTATTTTAAATTTAAATGATTCAGTTTCTATAGCAGATTTTATAGAGGACAGCCTAATTAATAAGAAGTAGAGCTTTTAAATTTCTCCTCAAATTTGGTTAATAATATTATACTTGATCTAGCTGCAATAATTGATATTTAGTATTTATTTTATTATTTTCATCATTTTTAAAAAAGATATTAACATTAACCAGCCATATTGCAGTTACTGCTACAATCATGGCTGACATAATTATGATTTTTTTCCTTCACGTTACATAAATTAGTATATGGCCTCAGTTATATGAATATTTGGAATTTCAACATTTTTTTAAATCCATTCATCTCTGCACCATCAAAACAATATAGTTTAATCAACAGCTTCCGTAAAGTTTCTATATTAAAGATTCTGTTAAAGGGTATGTACTTTTAAATGCTAGTAGAATTTTTATAATCTTCTAATTTAATACATCCTTTAGCTGGAGTTTTAAACTTTGGTATTCCAAATATTATAGCCAATATTGATGCAACACCTAGAAGGTATGGATAACAAAGATATTTCATTATTAAAAATGGTGAAATTGCTGCGAGACTAGAAGCAACCAAAAGTTGGGCACCATAAGGTATACATCCTTGTACAAAGCAAGCAAAAGTATCTAAAAGACTGGCAGTTTTTCTTCTATCTACATGATATTTCTCAGATAAATCTTTAGCTAGTGAACCAACTATAATTATAGAAACAGTGTTATTAGCAGTACATAAATCTACTAAACTAACTAATATACCGATGCCAAATTCAGCACCTTTCTCGGAATGAATTCTTTTTTGTATCGTATTTAATAAAAAATCTATACCGCCATTGAATTTTATTAATTCACCTATGCCACCGATTAGTATGGATATTATAGATATATCCTCCATACCTGCAATACCTTTTGCACAAAGTTGAAATACTGTAAATACATCAAAAGAACCGTAAATAAGACCTATTATAGCTGCTAATACGATACCTCCAACTAATACTAAGACCACGTTAAAACCCGTTAAAGCTACTACTAGTACAGCTATATAAGGTAATATTTTAATAAATTCATAGTTATAAACTCCTGTATGATTGATTTTCATACCTAAAGTCAAAAATGCATATATAAGTAGTGTTATGACAGCTGCTGGAAATACTATTTTTATATTAGCTTTAAATTTATCTACCATTTCACAGTCTTGAGTTTTTGTAGCAGCTACAGTAGAATTTGATATCATAGATAGTCCATCACCAAACATAGCCCCACTAACAACAGCAGCAACTAAAAATGCAACAGGTAAACCTGTTTTTTGTGCAATTCCAATTGCAATAGGTGTTAATGTTACTATGGTTCCAACGGAGGTTCCAAGTGACATAGATAAAAAAGAACCAATTATAAATATACCAGCTACCATAAAGCTGTGCGGGAAAACAGCTAGTCCCAAGTTTACAGTGGAATCTACAGCTCCCATAGCTTTACTTACTTCCGCAAAAGCACCTGCTAAGATAAAAATCAAACACATAAGTATTATGCTGGAATCTCCAGCACCTTTACAAAATCTTTCAACTTTTAATTCTATAGGTATTTTTTTGTTTTGAAGTATGGCTATGGTAGATGCAATTATTAAAGCTACAACTACTGGCATTTTATAAAAGTCTTTCATTACAATTGAAACACCAAGAAATAGCACCATAAATACAACTAACGGCAGTAGTGCTATAGCATTACCTTTTTTTTATTCATTATTCTGAATACCTCCTTCAACATTTTTATACAAATTTCAATATAATCACCTAAATCTTTTATAATTTCTACAGTTAAAAGGTGTTATCTTCAAGTTTTTTATATCTTCTCTTTTGATGCAATATTTGTGGATTAAACCAAAGTCGATAAGTATACAATCATTCATAGATTTTGCTCCTTCATATTTCATTTTTAGATATGTTATAATATATTCATAAACATAGTAATTAAGCAATTTACACGAGGGACGTTGATTAATCTGATCAAAGAGATCTACCTATGGCAGTAGCTCCGCTTAATGAGGTTAGAAAAGTAATAAGTTATGCTGTAAGCGTAATCCCATCTAATAAGATACTGATGGGCATACCAATGTATGGTTATGATTTGACACCAGGGGGTGAATTTGCAGAGAGCATCGGGCATCAGGAGGCAGTGAACAGGGCAAGAAGATATGGGGCATAAGTAAAATTTGATGAACTGGCTCAATCTCCTTATTTTAACTACGTAGATGAAGAGAGAAGAGAACATGTGGTGTAGTTTGAAGATGACATAAGCATACAGGTAAGGTACAGACTGGTCAGTGAATACGGACTCCGAGGAGTCCGTTACTAGACACTGGCTCAGCCTTTCCCTCATAATTGGTATATATTAGATAACATGTTTCAGATTACAAAAGTTATACCTGCTGAATAAATATAGATTTTTTAAAGTGTAAATGTTAGCCTAAAGTATTAGGTGCTCATTTACACTTATTTAACTATTTAAAATATTACCATAGGTTTTGGTAAATTTTAAATTTTATCATAATTATTTTGAAATTTGGATTATATTATTAAATTTATTTTACTATTAAATCAAGAGCCTGTTTTAAATCATCTATTATATCCTCTGCATTCTCTAGACCAACAGATAATCTTACAAGACCATCACTTATTCCAGCAGCATGTCTTTCTTCTGGTGAATATGGTGAGTGAGTCATAGAAGCAGGATGCTCAATAAGAGTTTCAGCATCTCCTAAACTTACTGCAAGTGTAGCTAATTTTAAATTGTTCATAACTAATGCACCTTCTGCTACACCACCTTTTAATTCAAAGGAAATCATAGCACCTGGAAGTTTCATTTGAGATTTAGCAAGGTCATGATATTCGAAACTTTCAAGACCAGGATAATATACTTTTGAAACAGCAGGATGTGATTCTAAAAATTCAGCAACTTTCATAGCATTTTCACAATGTTTTTCCATTCTTATAGGTAAAGTTTTCATTCCCCTTATAATAAGATATGCATTAAAAGGACTAAGTACTGCACCAGTCATATCTTTTAATCCAAAAAGTTTAACTTGATCTATAAATTCTTTTTTACCAATTGCAAAGCCGGCTATAACATCTCCGTGTCCATTTAAGTATTTAGTTGCAGAATGAACAACTACATCAGCACCTAATTCTAGAGGCTTTTGGATATAAGGAGTACAGAATGTATTGTCTACAAATACAAGACAGTCCTTATTGTTTTCATGAGCTACAGTAGATATTTTTTTAATATCATTAACTTTTAATGTTGGATTTGCTGGAGTTTCAAGATAAACAACCTTTGTGTTTGGTTTTAAAGCTTTTTTTACATTTTCAATTTTTGTTGCATCAACAAATGTTACATCAACACCGAATCTAGTAAGACCATGATTTAAAAGAGAGAAGGTGCATCCATATAAAGTATCTGATGCAACTACATGATCACCAGCTTTAAGTGCAGACCAAAGTGCAGCAGAAATTGCTCCCATACCAGATGCAGCAGCTGCAGCAGCTTCGCCACCTTCTAGTAAAGCTATCTTATCTTCAACTTCTGAACAAGTTGGGTTTCCAAGTCTAGAATATACATATCCGCCTTCTTTTCCGGCAAATCTTCTTCCACCTTGTTCTGCTGAGTCAAATACGAAAGTTGATGTTTGATATATTGGTGTAGCTAGGGAACCATATTGAGTATCACCAACATGACCTCCATGTATTGCTAATGTGTTAAATCCCATTTTTTTTGTATTTTCCATAAAAATTTATCCTCCTAAACATTCTTATTTATACAACATTCATTGAGCAAATTTTATGCCAATTATGTAACACAGTATTTACAATACGATGTAAAGGTTTCCAACCACTTTTTTAAAGCAAGCGTAAAGTTTTATTTACATATGTCAATAAAACTTTACACTTGCTTTAAATTTGCATAGGAATGTAATATAAATTAGTGAAAATTTATTCCGTATTTATTTAATTTATTTATTATGGTAGTATGAGATACTCCAAGAGCTTTTGCAGCTTTTCTACAGCTTTTATGGCTTTGCATAGCAGCAATAAGGGCTTTCTTTTCAGCAGCTGCCACTACATCTTTTAATTTAAAATTAAAGTTATGATTTTCGGAATCCATTTCATGTTTTGTAGTTTTTTGAAAATCCATGATCAAATTTTCTTTTTTAAGAAAAGATACATGACACATATTCATAGCTCTTTCTACAACATTTTTTAATTCACGTATGTTACCAGGCCAGTTGAACTTTACAAGTTCCTCTATAAATCCCATTTCTGCACCTTTTATATTTTTATCCATCTGTTTATTTAAGACTTTTATAAAAAAGCTAACTAACATAGGTATATCTTCAATTCTATCTCTAAGACTAGGAATATATATAGGTATTACATTTAGTCTATAATATAAATCTTCTCTAAAAGTATTTTTTTTAATCATATCTTCTAAATTTCTATTAGTTGCTGCAATTATTCTTACATTTACTTTTTCTTCTACCGTACTACCTATTTTTCTTATAGTGCCTTCCTGTAAAACTCTTAAAAGCTTTGATTGAAGAGGAAGCGATAGTTCTCCTATTTCATCCAAAAATAAAGTACCATTATCTGCTGCTTTAAATAAACCGTCTTTACCGTTTTCTGTTGCACCAGTAAAACTTCCTTTCACATATCCAAAAAGTTCACTTTCTATAAGATTATCTGGAAGAGCAGCACAATTTATAGCTATAAAACTTTTATCTGTTCTTGAGCTTAATTTATGTATAGCCCTTGCAAATAGTTCCTTGCCTGTACCACTTTCACCGCGAAGAAGTATAGTTGAATTACTTTTTGCTACAGATATACATATTTTTTTAGTCTTTACAATAGAAGAACTATTGCCTATAATATCTTTAAATACAAATTCTTCTTTTGAAGTAATGACATTTGACATTTCTATGGCCTCATCAATGTCTTTAAGTGAGGCAACAGCAGCTATGGTTTTTCCTTTATCATCTTTTACAGGACGTCCTGAAGTAATATAGTGAAAACTATCTTTAACATTTTTTGTAAGTACTTCAACATTGTCATAATTTTTACCAGTTTTTAAAAGGTTAATAATAGGTCCATCGAAGCCTAAAAGTTCCTTTATATTTTTCCCAACTATTTTTTCTCTTTCTGTATGGAATATTTTTTCACAATAATTATTGAAGAGTTCTACTTCCCCACTATGGTTTATGGCTAGTATACCATCTTGTACAGCATCTATAATAGCACGAAGTCGCCTTTCATTTTTTTCATAAGAAAGTAATTCAACTTCTCGAACTTTTAAAACACCATTTATATTAAGTAGATTTTCAATGATATTTGATTCTTTTTCTTCTTCTTGTAAAGTTTCTACCTTTATATATACTTTGTTTGGAAAAACTTCGAGAGAATGAATACTGATGTTATTTTCATAAAGTTTCTTTAAAATATCTAAAACCATTCCTATTCGATCACGTGAGATTATTTCAAGTCTTAAGTAAGTTTTCATAAATATCACTTTCCTTTTTAATATAATAGTGAATTGATTATAGAATAATATCTACATAATTTTATATTTAAAATAGCAATCGTTTCAAGTAAAAATGAAGTTCTATATAGTAATTGCCTCAAGTTGTTACATTTTAACTAGCAAATTTGTTTAAAACGTTTACACGGTTTTTATTAGTTAGCTTATTTTGCTAAAATTAAAGCTATTACAATTTTTAAATACTTTGGCATAATAAATGCTATTACTAAAAAACTGTATTTAAGAAAACCAACAGCAAATTGAAATGAATGCTTGATGAATATTATGGTGCAATGGGTTCATCAGCAATTATGACTACCCGGGATATAACCGAACAAATAAAAAATCTCTATGATGTTGAACTATCTGCTGAAATGGTCTCTAATATAACAAATAGGATTGTACCTGTAGTTACAGAGTGGCAAAACAGGCCTCTTGAGAAAACATATTCCTTTATATTTATGGACGCAGTGCACTATAAAGTACGGGAAGATAAGCAAATTATTGTCAAAGCTGCGTATGTTGTACTGGGTGTAAATATGGATGGTGAAAAAGAAGTTCTCGGCATATGGATAGGGGCAAATGAAAGCAGCAAATTCTGGCTTTCAGTGCTTAATGATCTTAAAAACAGGGGAGTTAAAGATGTCCTCGTATTCTGTGTTGATGGACTCAATGGATTCAAAGAAGCAATAAGTGCAGTATATCCTTTTGCTAAGATTCAGAGATGTATAGTTCACCAGTTAAGATCCAGTATGAAATACATACCTCATAGACATAAAAAAGAATTTGCCAAAGATTTAAAGTCTGTTTATGGGGCAGTGAATGAAGATACTGCCCTTGAAAACCTGATGACTGCTAAAGAAAAGTGGGATAACAAGTATCCAAACGCCATAAAAAGCTGGGAGGACAACTGGGATAATCTCGTAACTTTCTTCATGTTTCCCGATTATATTGGAAGAATCATGTATACTACAAATGCAATAGAGAGTCTAAATAGTCAATTTAGGAAAGTAACTAAAACAAAGCTTATATTTCCAAATGATGAAAGCCTTATTCGTAATGTGTCCACATTCTTATGATTTTTATTATATTTTCTTCTTCTAAAACATCATATATTAATCTATGCTGTATATTAATTCTTCTAGAATAAAGTCCTCTTAAATCACCTACTAATTTTTCATACCTAGGTGGATTTTGATAAGGATTTTTTATCATTATTTTTAGTAAACCCTTAGCCTTTTTATCTAATCCACAAGCTTCCAGCTTTTTAGCATCTTTTGCTGCCTGCTTAGTGAAAACTATTTTAAATTCCATCCTATATCCTCTAATGTTTTACAATCTCCAATAGGCTCTTTTTTACCTTCAAGTATACTTTCTTTCATACCAGGTATAGAAACAAGATTCAACGTTTCCTGTATAGCCTCCCAATCTTTCATACTAATCATTATCACATCACCATTTTTACTTGTTATTTGTACTGGCTCGGAGCTTACTATCGTCTGATTTATAATGTTATATATATCATTTCTAGCAGCAGTAACATTAACAGTTTTCATAATACCACCTCTTTATTTTTATTATAGCGTACGTTTTTACGAATGTCCATACACTTCTATTTATTATGTGGATTAAAGCTTCATTATTACTTCTTATGGTAGTAATAATTGTATTCTCTATTGAATCGTAAAATACTGCCTGCAGTTTCGAGAATATAGTATCTTAAATATTTATTACCTGTTTTAGTTAAATACGTATCCTCAGCTGTAAAGTTACCTGATTGCTTTTTTCTCCAGGTAAGTCCTAAATATTTGGCAAGGCTTGCCTGATTGTTAAATTTAGTTATATCACCAATTTCTGCTGTAATTCCGGCTGCAAAAACAGGACCTATGCCATATATAGAACAAAGACATTCAAATTCATGTGTCTGCAGTGCCTTGACTGCTCTTTCAATTGCTTTGTCAAAAGTTGTAGCCTCTTTTTCTAAAGCTTTTATGCAGTTAAATAATGCGGCAATTGCAGCATTAAGTGGGTTATATAAAGATTTATCAAGTCAATGAGAGTCACGTGCCGCCCTTTTTAGAATTTTGGCGGTAGCCATTGGATCTTTGAATCTATTTTTACTTTTGTCAACTAGAAAATCAACTAATTGGTTTATATCAGTGTTTGCAATTTCTTCTGTTGACATAAATTCCATCAAACTGCTGAAGATGCAGCACCAAATTTATTTGAGAAAGACCGGTTGATCTTATCCATTACAGCCAGTTCACTGAATTTGAGAAAATATTTGAGAGAATATATGATTTTTCTCTACTGATATTTTCTATGATGTGAAGTCTGCATCTAGTGAGTCTCTGTAATGCAATATATTGGCTGCCTTTCCATGGTGCCGTTGTTATTTTTCCTACTCTTGCAAAATCTGAAATAACCATAGCATCCTTCGGATCAGTTTTGTCAATATCAATAAAAGTTTTCTTATAATTAGTTATAACCTTTGGATTCATGCAATAGACCTTCGGTTTAAACCACAATAATTCCTCTAAAAAAATAAAAGATAAGTTGCATGAAGTATACAGTTACTATGAGAATAATTTTAATGCACTTGCAAGGTATCAGGACAGGAAGGATGTCACCCGCTTGACCTACTGCAGTACGAACTTATTATAAAATTGGAACCCGTATCCGATGAAGCCATATCAGAGATTTTAGACAACATTTTTATACCGCTTATACATGCAATCCAGTGATAGCAAAATCTTTGACAAATGCATGATTGGTAAAACAAATCGATACCATAAAAACATAACAACGGTGTTTGCAAGCTGTTTTTCGAATATTTTAGGTACAACATCACGATTTCAATACGAAGAATACAATGAATTTATTAAGTCTAAGGCCGTTAATAGAGCCTACAAATTTACTTATCTCCTAGCGTACAAAAATAAAATAATTCTAAGGGGTTTGGCTTCTTAATGTATATTTTTTACAAAAATCTGACCATACCCCATAAATCCTATTATGCAACAGCCTATAATCGAATTACAACACTTTGTTTATCTCCTACATATAAATTATCAAACTTTTTAATGGGGCAATGGGGCATCCATGCCATATACCAAAAGTAAATGTTATAACTTGATATATGATATTTATAAAAATATAAAGAAAAAAGGCATAGCTGCCTTTTTTCTTTATTGTACTTTTTCCATTAAAAAACTTTATATTCATTCAGCAGGTATAACCTTTGTTATGTGAAACATATTATCTAATATATACCAATTCTGAGGGAAAGGCTGAGCCAGTGTCCAGTAACTCACTCCTCGGAGTCCATATTCGCTGACCAGTCTGTACTTTGCCTGTATACTTCTGGCATCTTCAAACCAAACTACATGTTCTCTTCTCTCTTCATCTACGTAGTTGAAATAAGGGGATTGAGCCAGTTCATCAAATTTTATTTCTGCCCCATATCTCCTTGCCCTGTCCACTGCCTCCTGATGTCCGATGCTCTCTGCAAATTCACCCCCTGGTGTATAAGGTAATGTCCAATCATAACCATACATTGGTATGCCCATCAGTATCTTATTAGGCGGAATTACGCTTACAGCATAACTTATTACTCTTCTAACCTCATTAAGAGGGGCGACGGCCATAGGAGGACCTCCCGACCACCCCCATTCGTAAGTCATTATTATAACAAAGTCCACTATTCTTCCATGAGCGGCATAATCATGAGCTCCATGCCATGCACCAGATGTTACATCATATGTTTTAGGTGCCAGTGCAGTTCCAACTACATATCCTAAAGGATGAGCCTTTGATACTAATTTCTCAAGAAAATTATTATAATTTTCTCTGTCCGAAGGTGGGATTCTCTCAAAATCTATCACAACTCCGTAATATCCCTTTTCATCCATAGTTTTAATTATATTGTTTATCAAAGTATCCTGAAGATTTTTATTGTTTAATATAGTGGATATTAAATCAGTATCAAAATTTGCTCCTGATATATTTGTCACTGATAGCAATGGTGCAATTCTATTGCTTCTTCCCACCTCAATTATTGTTTCATCTCTAAGAGAAGTCAGTCCGCCTTCTATGGTAACATGATGGCTAAAAGGGGTTACATAGGTTAAATAAAGACCTACATTATTTATGATAACTCTCTCCCGCTCAGCCGTAGAAGGCTGTATAAATCCATTGGTTTCAATAACTCCATAATTTTTTGCCTGTTCAGGTATTCTTATTATCATACCAGGATAAATAGCTGCAGGATTTACAATATTATTTAGCTGAACTATACTATCTACAGAAACTCCAAATCTTTGAGATATGGACCATATAGAATCACCTGGCCTAACCCTGTATGATCTTTCTGTTGTAGGGATTACAAGGGATTGACCTATCACTAAACTTTCCTGTGGATTAAGATCATTGGCATCTATTATACTGTTTGGAGTAACACCAAATCTTTGAGCTATAGACCATATAGAATCACCTGAACGAACTACATATACATTCAAATATGGTACTCCTTTTTACTTACTATCATTAACCATTATATTCAAAAATTATATTTTTGTTCTAAAAAATTAATTATAAATATTTTTGCTAAAATATCTGTCCCCTCTATCTGGAAATACGGTTATTATATTCCCAGCTTTTATAACCTCTGCTAATTTCATTGCTCCTGCCATAGCAGCGCCTGAAGAGGATCCTACTATCAGACCTTCTCTTTTGGCCAATTGTTTTACCATATTAAAAGCTTCCTCATCACTTACTTTTATGATTTTATCAACTAAGTTCATATCCATGGTATGAGGAATGAAATTATTGCCTATACCTTCAATATCATAGTGGCTTTCAACCCCACCGCCTAAAGTAGAACCTTCGGGATCCACTAACACTGATTTCATATCCTTTATTTTTTCTTTTAAATATTTTGAAACTCCTGTAAAAGTTCCACCACTGCCTGCTCCTGCTACAAGGTAATCAATTTGCCCCTCCATACCCAAATATATTTCAGGACCTGTAGTTAGATAATGAGCTTGCGGATTATCATCATTTTCAAATTGTTTTAATGAAATTGAGTTTGGTATGCTTTCAAGAAGCTCCTGTGCCTTTTCTATAGCACCAAGCATACCTTTATCTTCAGGAGTGTTTATTATTTCTGCACCAAGTGCTTTCATAAGTGTTTGTTTTTCAGAGGAAAATTTCATTGGAACTACAAATATAACTTTATAACCTTTGTTAAGTGCCCCCAATGCAACCCCTAATCCAGTATTACCTGCAGTTGGTTCTATTATAGTATATCCTTTCTTTAAGATTCCTTTTTCTTCTGCAATTTCTATCATATACACTCCAATTCTGTCTTTTATACTACCTCCAGGATTGAAATTTTCCAACTTGGCAAATATGCTTACTCCTTCTTTTATATCAAAATTATTTAACTTTAATATTGGAGTATTGCCTACCATTTCTTTTATATCGTTATAATACATCATATTATTAATCCTCCACCAAATTTCACATTTTGAAAATTCACTGTATTATTTGGCAAATTTCAATGCATTTTTCAAATCCTCTACTAAATCCCTTTTATTTTCAATCCCCACTGACAATCTAATTAGGCCGTCAACTATTCCTATTTCTTGCCTTATATCATAGGGCACTGCCGCATGAGTCATTGTAGCTGGATGGGATATTAAAGACTCTACTCCACCTAAACTTTCTCCTAATATTATAAGTTTTAATCCTTTAAAAAACTTATTTATATCTATATAATCCTTTAAAACAAAGGAAATAATTGCACCATATCCATTAGCCTGCTTTTTTTGAATTTCATGTCCTGGATGGGTTTCAAATCCTGGATAATAAACTTTTTCTACTAAACTATTTTCCTTTAAAAAATCAGCTACATATTCAGCATTTTCATTGTGCCTATCCATCCTAACCGATAATGTTTTTATTCCTCTTATTAAAAGCCAGCTATCAAAAGGATTCAATATTCCACCTGTTGAATTTTGAATAAAGTGAACCCTTTCCCCCAGTTCTTCATTGTTTACCACCAAAAAACCAGCAATTAGATCACTATGGCCGCCTAAGTATTTGGTAGCACTGTGAATTACTATATCTGCCCCTAATTTTATAGGCTTTTGCAGATAAGGTGTCATAAAAGTATTATCTACAATAGTCAATACCTTGTTTTTTCTCGCTATTTCACTTACTTTAGATATATCCGTTATAGACATAAGAGGATTGGTAGGTGTTTCAATAAATATTGCTTTTACATCTTCAGTAATACTATCCCTTACTTTTTGCAAATCACTGGTATCTACTAATTCATAATTTATATTAAAATTTTTAAATACTTTATCTATAACCCTGAAAGTCCCTCCATATACATTATTGGAAAGTATTATTTTATCTCCGCTTTTGAAAAGCATCAAGGCTGCCGATATAGCTGCCAACCCGGAAGCAAAAGCAAAGCCTCTATATCCCTCTTCCAAATCTGCAATTAATTTTTCCACTGCATCTCTAGTTGGATTTCCTGTTCTTGAATATTCATAACCGCTGTTTTTTCCAAGTGCTTCTTGTTTGTACGTAGAAGTCTGATATATAGGTACACTGACTGCACCTGTTTTTTCGTCTCCGTCTATTCCTCCATGTATTAGCAATGATTCGATTTTCATAATTATTGTTCTCCCTTCTTAATTCCTTTTGCTATAAATATTCCAGGTTCCGTATGCTCACCCTTGCTTGAATACCCATTACATTTCAATTTTGTGTTTTCAAAACTTATATCACTAAATCCTGCCTTGCTGAACCAATCAGTTATTTGTTCCTTAGAAAATCCCAGCCACTCATCATGCATTTCAGTTCTTGCCCATTCTCCATTATGCTCTTTTACATCTGATACAATAAATGCTCCATCTTTTTTCAAAATTCTATAGGCCTCTTTTACCGCTTTTTCTGCATCCGCCACATGATGAAGGGCCATATTTATATAAACCGCATCAATTGATTCATCAAATAGTGGAAGATCTGTTATTGACCCTTTTATAGGATATATATTCTTTATTTTCTTATCCAGACATTCATCATGCAATTGTTTTAACATATTTCTAGAATTGTCCAAAGAAAATACTAAATTTGCATTTTTCGATAAAGCCAAGGAAATAAATCCTGTCCCGCATCCCAGATCCACACATATTTTATTTTCTGTGTTAAATTTAGAAAGTACAATATATTTTAGTTTATCTTCAAAATATTCTTCTCTTATTACATTCCATTTGTTTGCAATGGAATCAAAATATGATACTGAATTCATAATTAACTCCTCCATAAATACTAAATTAATTTTATATAAAATCATATTTTAGTATTTTTAAATTTCTTTATATCCCAGTAAAGGTATTTCTGGCAGTTACTTATATTACTTTTCAAATTCCGGAATTTTGAAAAATAAAAAACCCCTGCCTCAATACAGAGGCAGAAGGTTACTTCCGCGGTTCCACTCTGTTTATATCATATAAAATATAATCATATGATAAAACTCTTTTATTGGTACAATCATACCTCAACGTTTTAACGGACGTTTCCGCTGAAATCTACTATTGTTCAATTCAGTACTCCAAGATGCAATTCAATTACCTCTAGTTAAAGTTTCCTTACACCCAGGGGAAACTCTCTCTTATAACTTTGTGTAACCTACTCTTCTTATCATCGTAATTCTTAGTAATTTACTATGAAATAAATTTACATTATTATAATACTATATAAATTTATTTTAATCAAGTGTAAATTATAAGATTCCAATTTAATTAACCATAAATATCTTTTTTATTTTAATTTTATTATATACCTGTTTTTATAAATTGCTACTAAAACTTTATATTTGCTTAAATATACTTTTATAAAAAATCAGATACTTTACAATTTGGACTTACTATTTTAAAATAAATTATGTGCTTTTATATTTGAAACATAAAATATATGTATTTCGTCTAATTTATAGGAAGGAGAATGCTTTGAATACAGAAACGGAACTTGAAAGATTAATGAACTGCTACGGAAATGATGTTTTAAGAATTGCTTATATTTATCTTAAAGACTTGCATTTAGCTGAAGACGTTTTTCAGGATGTATTTATTAAAGTCTATAAAAATTTTCATAAATTTAATGGCAAATGCAGCGAAAAAACCTGGATACTGACCATAACCATAAATACTTGCAAAGATGTACTCAGAAGCTCATGGATAAAGAAAGTTTTCAAATTTGACGACATAGAATATGAATCTTTTAGTGAAGCCAAAAATTCAATAGATGATAGGGTAATTAAAAACATAGAATATGAAGACTTGTTAAAAAAAGTTATGGACTTACAAAAAAAATATAAAGAAATTATACTCTTGTATTACTATCAAGGTTTGTCCACCTCTGAAATAGGCAAAGTTCTAAGAATACCTGAAGGTACTGTAAGAAGCAGACTTTATAGAGCAAGAGAATTATTAAAATATAATATAGGCGGTAGTATTGAATATGAAGGATGATATTAATAATTTAAAGGAAATAGTAAATTCAGTTCTGGAGGATATTCACGTAACTGAAGAATTAAAAAATAAAACTTTTATCAAATGTAAAAATAGAAACTTAAAGCCTTTATTTATTAAAAGTTTATCTGCAGCAGCAATAACATTTGCTCTATTAGGATATTATTATTACTTCCATGCTAAAAATAATACGGTAGCAGAAAATTCTATTAAAACTTTAAACAAATTCATAAAAATGCCAATTCATAATAATTATACTCTTTTACCATCTAAAAAAATTAATATAACTAATACTGACAGTAAAATTTATCCAGATAAAAAAACTGCAAATTCTAAATCCACTTTCAATACAAAAGACATTTATAATTCAAGTTCTGTAAATACTAGTAATCCTCCAGTTTTCATATCCCCCAATAAGAATGAAGTTAAAAATACAAATATAGAATTCAAAAATGAAGATTCCATAATAAATAATAAAGTAAATAAAGAAAATGATACTTCAAATATAACCATTTCTCCATCATTAAATGGAAAAATGATGGAATCAAATTTAAAATTCTCAAATATACTGGATTTAGCTACTATACAAAATTATTTTGGAAACAACGTTTCTTTACCTTCATATATTCCTGAAGGCTTCAAATTAGCCAGTATGATTGTTCCGCAAAATTCAGAAAAAGGGAAAAGCATAAATATAGAATATACCAATACTGATAGTAAATATTTTAACCTAATTCAAAATAAAAAACCTTCTCCTGATATTTCTGGTGAAAAGGTACCCATTAATGAAATTACAGGTTATATATCTACAGAGGACATTATAAAAATAACATGGATAAAAAATAACATCCAATATACCCTATATGGAAATATTTCCAAAGATTCTATAATATCTATAGCAAAGTCTATTAATTAATCATTATTGCCTTAGGTATTTTATAATTTTAGTACAATAATTTAACCGATATCATGTATTTACTAAAAGTGCCTAATTAATTATACACATATTTATATGTTCTATACCAGCTTCAAAAAATTTTTCTCCATAAGGTTTAAATCCCAACTTTTTATAAAAACCTTCAGCAGAAACCTGAGCATGAATGAAAACCTTTTTCCTTCCCTGCAAAAAGATCTTATTTAAAAGCTTATTTACTAAAATCTTCCCCAATCCTTTTCCTCTATATTTCTTCAATACAGCTATCCTGCCTAAATAATATTCTTTATTTTCAATTATTATCCTTCCTGTAGCTACCGGCTCCCCTTGTAAATAAATAACCAGATGATCACATATTTTATCTTGATCATCTAATTCCTCCTCTATAGGAACACACTGTTCTTTTACAAATACTTCATTTCGTATTGTAAATGCATCTTTTGAATTTCTAATGCCTTTAAACCATTTTATTTCCATATTACACCCTCCTATACTTTTATTTTACTGCTTTTTATAATAAAGTGTAAAAATAAATAACCACAAATACTTATTTATCTGATAATGTTCTGTATATAAATTAAACATTCCTCTCCATTATCTAGGAAAGAAATGTCATGTAGTATACTTTTTATAGTATACATTAATAAATTTAATTGTCTTTACAATATAATTAAAAATTACCTGGCGGCGACCTGCTCTCCCACAGGGCCTCCCCTGCAGTACCATGGGCACTGTGAAGCTTAACCTTCCTGTTCGAAATGGTAAGGGGTGTTGCCTTCACGTTATTGCCACCAGATGCTGATTTGTCAAAATCTTCGATTTTGGTAACGAATCAGTACTCCTCAGCTTTAGCTGAGTGAGTTTCATTATATAGCTTTATTCTTCAAACTTCTATCTCTGTTCTATGAACTTTGATATATTGTCCTCTGAAAATTGCACAGTAAATATTTATCCATATTGTTTTTGGTCAAGCCCTCGACCTATTAGTATCAGTCAGCTTAACATGTTGCCACGCTTACACCTCTGACCTATCACCTTGTGTTCTTCAAGGGGTCTTACCAGCTTTCGCTGTGGGAAATCTTGTCTTGAGGGGGGCTTCACACTTAGATGCTTTCAGTGTTTATCCCTTCCCGACTTAGCTACCCAGCTGTGCTCCTGGCGGAACAACTGGTTCACCAGAGGTCAGTCCATCCCGGTCCTCTCGTACTAAGGACAGCTCCTCTCAAATTTCCTGCGCCCGCGACGGATAGGGACCGAACTGTCTCACGACGTTCTGAACCCAGCTCGCGTGCCGCTTTAATGGGCGAACAGCCCAACCCTTGGGACCTACTTCAGCCCCAGGATGCGACGAGCCGACATCGAGGTGCCAAACCTCCCCGTCGATGTGAACTCTTGGGGGAGATCAGCCTGTTATCCCCGAGGTAGCTTTTATCCGTTGAGCGATGGCCCTCCCACGAGGTACCACCGGATCACTAAGACCGACTTTCGTCCCTGCTCCACCTGTATGTGTCGCAGTCAGGCTCCCTTATGCCTTTGCACTCTCCGAAGAATTTCCAACCCTTCTGAGGAAACCTTTGTACGCCTCCGTTACTCTTTTGGAGGCGACCGCCCCAGTCAAACTGCCCACCTAACATTGTCCCGTTGCCAGTTTCATGGCACCCGGTTAGAATTCCAGTACTGTCAGGGTGGTATCCCAACATCGACTCCAAAATGGCTGACGCCACTCCTTCCATGTCTCCCACCTATCCTGTACAGACAATACCGAAATTCAGTGATAAGCTACAGTAAAGCTCTACGGGGTCTTTCCGTCCAATCGCGGGTAGCAAGCATCTTCACTTGCATTTCAATTTCGCCGGATTTGTTGTCGAGACAGTGCTCAAATCATTACGCCATTCGTGCGGGTCGGAACTTACCCGACAAGGAATTTCGCTACCTTAGGACCGTTATAGTTACGGCCGCCGTTTACTGGGGCTTAAGTTCTTACCTTCGCATTGCTGCTTAGTATTCCCCTTAACCTTCCAGCACCGGGCAGGCGTCAGCTCCTATACTTCAGCTTTCGCTTTAGCAGAAACCTGTGTTTTTGATAAACAGTTGCTTGAGCCTTTTCTCTGCGGCCTCTTTCGAGGCACTCCTTCTCCCTAAGTTACGGAGTCAATTTGCCGAGTTCCTTAACAACAATTCTTCCGATGGTCTTAGGATTCTCTCCTCACCTACCTGTGTCGGTTTGCGGTACGGGCACACATAAATTCCATAGAGACTTTTCTTGGCAGTGTGATATCAGATACTTCTCCTTTCGGATTCCCCTTCACAGCTCGCAATTGAATACATGGTTTTCCCTCTGTATTCTCACTCACTGCTTAGACATACCTCCAACAGTATGCACATCCTATCCTCCTGCGTCATCCCTTCTGGTCTTTTTCATCTATATGCGGTATCGGAATTTCAACCGATTGTCCATCACCTACGCCTTTCGGCCTCGGCTTAGGTCCCGACTTACCCTGAGTGGACGAACCTTCCTCAGGAAACCTTAGGTTTTCGACCAATAAGATTCTCACTTATTTCTCGCTACTTATGCCAGCATTCTCTCTCCTGTCCTGTCCACCGCTCCTTCCGGTACGGCTTCTCCCTGGACAGCATGCTCCTCTACCGCTCTTTCAAGCCCACAGCTTCGGTGGTAAGTTTTAGCCCCGGACATCTTCGGCGCATGACCTCTTGACTAGTGAGCTATTACGCACTCTTTAAATGAATGGCTGCTTCTGAGCCAACATCCTAGTTGTCTTAGAGATCACACTTCCTTTTCCACTTAACTTACACTTCGGGACCTTAGCTGGTGGTCTGGGCTTTTTCCCTTTTGACCACGGATCTTATCATTCGCAGTCTGACTGCTGAGATTCAAGTTTATGGCATTCGGAGTTTGATAAGGTTCAGTAACTGTTGTCAGCCCCTACCCCATTCAGTGCTCTACCTCCATTACTCACTCTCAACGCTAGCCCTAAAGCTATTTCGAGGAGAACCAGCTATCTCCGGGTTCGATTGGAATTTCTCCGCTATCCACAGCTCATCCCATGGTTTTTCAACACCATTGTGGTTCGGTCCTCCACGAAATTTTACTTCCGCTTCAACCTGGCCATGGATAGGTCACCCGGTTTCGGGTCTACAACATACAACTTCTCGCCCTCTTCAGACTCGGTTTCCCTCCGGCTCCATACCTTAAGTACTTAACCTTGCTGCATATCGTAACTCGCTGGCTCGTTCTACAAAAAGCACGCCGTCGTACTTTATCGTACTTCGACTATTTGTGGACACACGGTTTCAGATTCTATTTCACTCCCCTCCCGGGGTTCTTTTCACCTTTCCCTCACGGTACTTCTTCTCTATCGGTCACCAGGTAGTATTTAGCCTTGGGAGGTGGTCCTCCCTGCTTCCCACAAGGTTTCTCGTGTCTCGTGGTACTCTGGTTCAGGTCTCGCAGTTCTTCCTTTTCACTTACAGGGCTGTTACCTTCTGCGGCTCAACTTTCCAGTTGTATTCAATTAAGTCTTCCCTGCTTTTATGACCTGACCTCAACCCCAGAAACAAGTTTCTGGTTTGGGCTCTTTCCCTTTCGCTCGCCGCTACTTGGAAAATCGATGTTTCTTTCTCTTCCTCCGGGTACTTAGATGTTTCAGTTCCCCGGGTCTGCCTCTGCATATCTATTTATTCAACATGCAGTACCCAGCGTTGTCTGGGTGGGTTTCCCCATTTGGATATCTCTGGTTCACTGGCTATTTGCGCCTACCCAGAGCTTTTCGCAGCTTATCGCGTCCTTCTTAGGCTCCTGGTGCCAAGGCATCCTCCATGCGCCCTTTGTAGCTTGACCTTTAGTTTTAAAATTGCCATTAACTTCGTCCAGCTGCGTCAAATACCTCACTCCGGTACTCATTTACACTAGTAAACTCCGTTCCTCCTTCGGTATTTTCCTTGCTGTACTCGTTACTATCAATTTTCTTAAAAATTACTATCAGCTTCACAATACTGCGTTAAAACCTTCCCTTCGGTGCTCATTTACATTAGTAAACTCTGCTCCTCACTCAGGTTTTTCCTTGTCTTGTCCGCTGCTATTAATTTTAATTACATTGGTTCTCAGTTATAACTTACGTCATAACTTACAAATAAGTATAAACTAGTTATACTTACATACTACAAAGGTTATTTCTAACCTTAGCTTTGTTTCTAAAATTGATATTAACTTCACATTTCTGCTTGTTACTACCAATTTTTTATTTCTTATTTACTGTGCAATTTTCAAAGGACAATTTTTTTCTGTTCACAATTACAGCCTGCACTGTACAATTTGGAACAGAAATTCAATTGTGAAATGTACATTGTGCATTCTACAATTGATTAATGGTGGGCTTAAATGGACTCGAACCATCGACCTCACGCTTATCAGGCGTGCGCTCTAACCAGCTGAGCTATAAGCCCTTATGGAAAGAAAGATCTATGATCCTTCAAAATTAAACAGAATAAAGCGGATTACTTCTATAAGTTAAACCATCAAAAATCGCTATTAACTTCACATTTCTTCGTCAAGTCTTTCGCTGTGGTGCTCACTTACACTAGTAAGCTCTGCTCCTCGCTCAAGCCTTTCCTTGATCTGCTCGTTACTACCAATTTTTTTAAGACAATCATTACAATCATCTTTCGACTCCCTAGAAAGGAGGTGATCCAGCCGCAGGTTCTCCTACGGCTACCTTGTTACGACTTCACCCCAATCACTAACCCCACCTTCGGCCGCGTCCTCTTTCGTTAGACTACGGACTTCGGGTGTTGCCAGCTCTCATGGTGTGACGGGCGGTGTGTACAAGGCCCGGGAACGTATTCACCGCGACATGCTGATTCGCGATTACTAGCAACTCCAGCTTCATGCAGGCGGGTTTCAGCCTGCAATCCGAACTGAGAGTAGTTTTTGAGGTTTGCTCCACCTTGCGGTCTTGCGTCTCGTTGTTCCTACCCATTGTAGCACGTGTGTTGCCCTGGACATAAGGGGCATGATGATTTGACGTCATCCCCACCTTCCTCCGCGTTAACCGCGGCAGTCTTGTTAGAGTGCTCATCTTACTGTTAGCAACTAACAACAGGGGTTGCGCTCGTTGCAGGACTTAACCTAACATCTCACGACACGAGCTGACGACAACCATGCACCACCTGTCTCCCTGCCCCGAAGGGCTTCTCTTATCTCTAAGATATTCAGGGGATGTCAAGTCCAGGTAAGGTTCTTCGCGTTGCTTCGAATTAAACCACATGCTCCGCTGCTTGTGCGGGCCCCCGTCAATTCCTTTGAGTTTTAATCTTGCGATCGTACTTCCCAGGCGGAGTACTTATTGTGTTTACTGCGGCACAGAAGGGGTCGATACCTCCTACACCTAGTACTCATCGTTTACGGCGTGGACTACCAGGGTATCTAATCCTGTTTGCTACCCACGCTTTCGTGCCTCAGCGTCAGTTACAGTCCAGAGAACCGCCTTCGCCACTGGTGTTCTTCCTAATCTCTACGCATTTCACCGCTACACTAGGAATTCCGTTCTCCTCTCCTGCACTCCAGACACCCAGTTTGAAATGCACTGCCCGGGTTAAGCCCGGGTATTTCACATCTCACTTAAATGTCCGCCTGCGCACCCTTTACGCCCAGTAATTCCGGACAACGCTTGCCACCTACGTATTACCGCGGCTGCTGGCACGTAGTTAGCCGTGGCTTCCTCATCTGGTACCGTCATTATCGTCCCAGATGACAGAGCTTTACAATCCGAAAACCTTCTTCACTCACGCGGCGTTGCTGCATCAGGCTTTCGCCCATTGTGCAATATTCCCCACTGCTGCCTCCCGTAGGAGTCTGGACCGTCTCTCAGTTCCAATGTGGCCGATCACCCTCTCAGGTCGGCTACGCATCGTTGCCTTGGTAGGCCGTTGCCCTACCAACTAGCTAATGCGCCGCGGGTCCATCTCAAAGCGGATTACTCCTTTAAAGTACCATCCATGTGAATCATACTTGTTATGCGGTATTAATCTCCCTTTCGGGAGGCTATCCCCCTCTTTGAGGCAGGTTACCCACGTGTTACTCACCCGTCCGCCGCTAATCCACTCCCGAAGGAGCTTCATCGCTCGACTTGCATGTGTTAAGCACGCCGCCAGCGTTCGTCCTGAGCCAGGATCAAACTCTTAATTTAAAAGTTTATATGGCTCTGTTTAAAATTGCCATTAACTTCGTCCAGCTGCGTCAAATGCTTCATTCCGGTGCTCATTTACGTAAGTAAACTCTGCTCCTCATTCAGCCTTTTCCTTGCTGTACTCGTTACTGCCAATTTCAGGCTTATTGCCTCTTTAGAAAATTAATACTAACTTCGCATTTCTTCGTCAAACCCGACCCTGCGGTGCTCATTTACTTAAGTAAACTCCGCTCCTGGCTCAAGGTTTTCCTGGAACTGCTCGTTATTATTAATTTTAGATACATTACGCTAAGTATGTATAACATCATAAATGATGCTTTACTACTGAACATAACATACAAAATATTACGAAATTACTTTCTTTGCTGCTGCTGCAGCTCAAAAGAATTGCTGGTTTATTCTTATATAAGTTTTCCTTATATTTTATTCTGTTTAATTTTCAAGGATCATCTTCAATTGCCTGTCTCTCTTAAGACAGCTTGTATAGTGTATCATTTAATTTCATATTTGTCAACATATTTTAAAATTAATTTTATTAACTGCCAATATATTTTTTACAGCTGCAAACTTACCATGATTTCAAAAGTGTGACTTAAAAATTAACCGCAAATTTAGATAAAACATTATATTATAGAACAAACCAAAGCTACTTATTTCTTCACCAATTTCATTATGAACCACACAGTAAAAAACATATCACAACCTATTTGTTAACACACAATGGCTACATATTAAAAATCAAATTATTTCCATAATCATTAACATTCCTATATTGAAGATAAATTAATTTGTCCAACTGTTGACTTATCTCCAATATTTCTCCATTGTATAAAACTTCACCTTTAATAACCAATGAATTTAATTTTTCTCTTAATTGTTCTATTTGTTCCATAAATTTACCATCTTTCTTATAAATTTTAACAACCTTATTTATTGTATTACTTTATTGTGTAAATTACAACACCTAATGAAAATATTTTGCAATCTCTTTTTAAAAAATACACCACTATAAGTAATATCCTCCAAATGAACTGTGTTCAATAATTTAATTTTTCTTGAAAATCTTTAAAATGTAACATATCATACTTTAATATTTAAGATATATAATATTAATATATCTTAAATAACTAATAAGGAGCAGGATATAATGAATCTTAATAAAATAATAAAACTTATCCCAAAAACAGATCTCCATTGCCACTTAGACGGAAGTTTAAGGCCTGAAACTATTTTAGATATAGCTTCAAGGGAAAACATACCTGTTTTAAGCAATACTTTAAATGATTTTGAAAAACAAGTTAAAGTTTTTGGAAAGTGCAGTTCTTTAAAAGACTATCTGGACAAATTTAATTTACCTATAAAAATTATGCAAAGTGAAAAAAATATATATAGAGTAACTACTGAATTACTAGAAGATGCCTGGGAAAAAAACATTAAATACATAGAGATACGCTTTGCTCCTTTTAATCATTCAAATGATAAATTAAATCCGGAACAGGTTGTAGAAACTGTGCTATCTGCCATGAAATATAATAGAAATACTCTAGGAATCAAGTCAAATTTAATCCTATGTATTTTAAGGCAGGAGCCTGTTAAATATGGAATAGCTCTTGTCAATCTGGCAAAAAAATTCTTTGGCAGGGGTGTAGTTGCCATAGATCTTGCAGGGAATGAATCCGATTTTCCACCTGAAATTCACCGGGAATCTTTTAAGCTGGCAAAAGAATATGGTATTCACCGTACAGTTCATGCAGGTGAAACAGGTATATCACGAAATATAATAAAATCTATAAAAACATTATATGCTGAAAGAATAGGTCATGGTACCTATGCATATAAAGACAACAAAATAGTTGAATATATGAAAGAAAACAAAATTCCTCTTGAAGTGTGTATAACCAGCAATGTAAATACATCTGCCGTAGGCTGTTATACTGAGCACCCTGTAAAAAAATATTTGGATGAAGGTCTTGTCATAACAATAAATACAGATAATACCACAGTGTCAAATACAGATATAATTCAAGAGTTTAAATACCTTGTAAAATATCAAAATTTTAATTTTACGGACATAAAAAAAGTTATAGAAAATGGAATAGATTATTCCTTTGCATCTGAAAAAGATAAAAATGATCTGCGAAATGAATACAATTCTTTTATAAATAAATTTAAAAACATTTGATTATTAAAAGCACCTCAAAAGCAAAACTTTTGGGGTGTTTTTAATAACTAAATTTTTAATTGTCAGAGCTATCTTTTCCTCTTTTTTTTATAGCTTCTTCCAATGTATGCCAGGCAAGAACTGCACATTTTACTCTGGCAGGCATCATTGATATATTTTTAAGCGCTATGGCATCCTCTAATTTTTCCAGTTCTTTTTCATCTGTAATTTCTTTTTTTATCATTCCTATAAAAGTTTTGACATAATTCAAAGCTTCCTCAATGGTTTTACCTTTAATCAAATCTATCATCATGGATGTAGAAGCCTGGGATATGGCACACCCACTTCCCTCATAGGCTATATCATCTATAATATCCCCTTTGAATTTCAATGAAAGAGTTATATCATCCCCACAGCTTGGATTATGACCTCTTTCTTTTAGATCTGGATTTTCCAGTTCTCTTTTGTTTGTTGTATCCTGATTGTGCTCTGTTATTATTTCAGAATATATTAGACTAAGATCGTCCATATCCTAACCACTTCCTTACATTTTTAAGAGCTTCTATAAATTTATCTACTTCTTCATAAGTGTTATAAAAATAAAAACTGGCTCTGGAAGATGCTTGAATTCCCAAATGTTTCATAAGTGGCTGTGCACAGTGATGTCCTGATCTTACTGCCACCCCATAGCTGTTTAATATAGTTGCAACATCATGAGGGTGAACACCTTTTACATTAAATGAAATAATTCCTGCCCTATTTTTTACATCTTTAGGACCATACACTGTAACATAGTCTATATCTGAAATTTTTCTAAGAGCATATTCCGTAAGCTCTTCTTCATAAGCTTCAATATTATCAAGTCCTACTGAGTTCAAATAATCAATAGCTGCTCCAATAGACACTGCTCCCTCTACATTCTGGGTACCAGCTTCAAATTTAAAAGGCAGTTCTGCAAATGTGGCATTTTGTTCCGTAACGTACTCTATCATATCTCCACCTCTCAAAAATGGAGACATTTTTAAGAGAAGCTGCTCTTTTCCATAAAGTACACCTATCCCCATGGAGGCTAACATCTTATGGCCTGAAAATACAAAAAAATCAGCGTCAAGATCAGATACATCTACTTTCATGTGAGGTGTGCTCTGCGCTCCGTCTACTATAGCTATGGCTCCCTTTTCATGTGCATATTTCACAATATCTTTAACTGGATACTTTGTTCCAAGTACATTTGACACCTGTGCAATAGATACAATCTTTGTTCTATCAGTAATTTTGTTCTTATACTCTTCTTCAGTTATTCTCCCGTCTTCATTGACATACATGTATTTAAGTACTGCACCTTTGGCCTTCACCACCATCTGCCATGGAAGTATATTGCTGTGATGCTCTGAAATAGCAATTACTATTTCATCTCCCTTATTTATAGAATTGAGTCCATAACTGTAAGCTATTAAATTCAATGATTCCGTAGTATTTCTCGTAAATATTATTTCAGAAGATTTCTCTGCTCCAATAAATTTTCTTACCTTCTCACGGGCTCCCTCATAAGCTTCTGTGGATGTAACTCCTAAGTAATGAGCTCCTCTATGAGGATTTCCATTTAAATTTTCATTGTAATGTTCCACAGCTTTTATGACAGATAATGGTTTTTGTGTAGTTGCCCCATTATCAAAATATACCAAGTCTTTACCTTCTACCTTTATGGAGAGTATTGGAAAATCCTTTCTTACCTTTTTTACATCTATACCTGTTTGTATTACATTCCCATTACTCATTTATAATCCTCCTTTTAAGTTCTTCAGATAAAAATTTCTTTAAATCCTCTGCAGGAATTTTATCAAAAATAGGACTAAATCTGGCTTCTATAACTAATTTTTCCGCTTCACCATAATCAAAACCTCTGCTCATTAAATAAAAAAGCTGATTTTCATCTATTTTACCTACACTAGCTGCATGCTGACCATCTACATCTTCCTCCTGGCAGAGAAGCATTGGAATAGTATCCGTCTTAACCGTTGGATCTAAAAGAAGCACTTCTTCAGCTTGAGATCCCTTGGACTTGGAAGATCCCCTTTTAAAATCTATATTTCCCTTAAACACTTTCCTTGCTTTATCTTTTAATACTCCTTCTATGACCATATTGCTGACGCTCTTCTTTCCAAAATGATTGGCAGTATAATAAAGATCTTGTCTTCTATCTCCATCTACCAAATAAGCTGAATATATATCAGCACTGCTGCGCTCCCCTTTTAAATCCGAATTATAATTTGTAACATTTATATGACTGCCTATTTCTATAGTAACCCAGTTTACCTCTGCGCCTTCATCAACCTGTGCCATATTTGAATCAAAATGAGTAGATTTATCATTCATTCTTTGAATTTTTATAATATTTACCTGAGATCCATTTTTAGCAAACACCTTGGTCAGTCCATTATGAAAAGCAGTTGTTTCTTTTTCTCCGGTATAATAATCTACTACCAAAGTAATCCTGCTGTTTGGTTCTGCTACAATTATATTGTGATCCACCACTGCAGGGTTATGCTTATCTAAATTAAAATTAAGCCTAACATAGGAGTTTAAAATCCTGTTTTCGGGAGTTTTTATAAATACTCCTGAATTAAATTCATTTTCCGCAAGCTTCACAAAATCCCCTGACACAGAAGTGGCATCTTTAAAACTGGAATATTTACAAAGGCAGTTTTCACTTGAAGCTTCCTTTATAGGTACTATGGTAACATCTCTAAAATCTTCGGCCTTAAAATCTATATAATCTGCATCATATTCCCGTATATCCGGAAGCTTATAATTGTCAATATGAAAATTATTCAATCCTAGATGCTTCCATGTGAGTACATGGGCTTGATTTAATCTAAAATCCCTTTTATTCTGCAATGTGGAAATTATATTCTTGCTGTCACTAAAATTCTCCTTACTATCTATCATACAGTACCTCCTTATCCTATAGTTCCCTTTAATTCTAGTTTAATTAAATTGTTCATTTCTACTGCATATTCAAGAGGAAGTTCCTTGGCTACAGGTTCAACAAATCCCGTAACTATCATACCCCTTGCCTCTTCTTCCGTAAGTCCTCTGCTCATAAGATAGAAAATAGCATCATCACTTATTCTCCCTATTTTGGCTTCATGACCCACATCCACATTGTTATTTGCCACACTTATAATAGGTACTGTATCCGATCTGGATTCACTATCAAGCATCAATGATTCACAGGATACACTGGATCTGGAGTTTACTGCATTTTTTGTGGAACTTAAAAGACCTCTGTAGATGGAAACCCCTCCATCTTTAGATATTGACTTTGAATTCACCACAGATGTGGTATTTGGTGCTGCATGCACTACCTTAGAACCTGTATCCAGATATTGTCCCGCACCTGCAAAAGTTATTCCTGTAAAATCACATCTTGCCCCTTCTCCTCTTAGTATGCTCATGGGATACAACATGGATACTTTGGAACCAAAAGAACCTGTTACCCATTCTATGTGACCATTTTTATCTACTGCCGCCCTTTTAGTATTTAAATTGTACATATTTCTTGACCAGTTTTCTATAGTGCTGTATTTTAGTGAAGCTCCCTCTCTTATATAACACTCAACACATCCTGCATGCAGATTGTTTACATAGTATTTAGGTGCTGAACAACCTTCTATATAATGAATTTTTGCTCCCTTTTCAACCACTATAAGCGTATGTTCGAATTGACCTGCCCCAGGGGCGTTTAATCTAAAATAAGATTGAATTGGTATTTCAACTTGAACTCCCTCTGGAACATACACAAAAGAACCGCCGGACCAGACTGCTCCATGAAGTGCTGCAAACTTATGGTCTGTTGGAGGTACAAGTTTCATAAAAAGCGGCTTTACAAGTTCTCCATAATCTCTTATTGCCGTCTCCATATCCATGTACAAAACACCTTGTTTTTTTAGTTCTTCACTTACATTGTGATAAACAACTTCTGAATCATATTGTGCTCCAACTCCCGCCAGTGATTCGTGCTCTGCCTTAGGTATTCCAAGCAAGTCAAATGTTTTCTTTATATCCCTTGGTACGTCCTTCCAGTCATGCTTCATATTGGTATCCGGTCTTACATAAGTAACTATGTTATTCATATCCAGATCCGTTAAGTCAGGTCCCCAGGATGGCATTGACATATTATTGTAAATATCCAGAGATTTAAGTCTAAATTCTCTCATCCAATCAGGATCATTTTTCTCCTGGGATATTTCTTCTATTATTTTTTTTGTAAGACCTGATCCGGTTTTATAACTGGATTTATCTTCATTTTTTATATCATAAATACTTCTTTTTACATCTTCTATATGAGTTTTATCTTTTTCCAATAAAAACACCTCTCTTCCAAGACAATCCGCTAAACCAGTGCCTTAAACTTGTCATATCCATTTTTCTCTATTTCTTCAGCCAAGGATGCATCACCGGTCTTAACTATTCTGCCGTCCACAAGTATATGAACATAGTCCGGTTTTAAATGTTCCAAAATACTGTCATGATGTGTAATTATAAGTATGGAATTATCTTTTGTCCTAAGTCTGCTTACTCCTTCTGATACTATTCTAACTGCATCTACATCAAGTCCTGAATCTGTTTCATCAAGCATGGCAAGTTTAGGTTCAAGTACTGCCATCTGAAGTATTTCGTTTTTTTTCTTTTCCCCGCCTGAAAATCCCACATTTAAATATCTCTGTGCATAATTTTCATCTATTTTTAAAAGTTTCAGTTTTTCTTTTAAAGCTCTTTTAAATGCCAATATGCCACTTCTTTCTCCCGTAACAGCAGCTTTTGCACTTCGCAGAAAATTTTCAACAGTTATTCCCTGTATTTCTTCTGGATATTGAAAAGACATAAATATCCCGCGTCTTGCCCTTTCATCTACTTTTAAATCATTTATTTTCTCCTCTTCAAATACTATATCTCCTGCTGATATAACATATTTAGGATGACCCATTATAGTATTTACAAGAGTGGACTTTCCTGCTCCATTGGGACCCATTATAGCATGAACTTCACCTTTCCCGATTTGTAAATTAAGTCCTTTTAATATCTCCTTATCTTCAACTTTTGTTCTTAGATTGTTTATTTCCAGTAACTTTTTTCCCATTATACCTCTCCTTTATATCCGAGTATTTGAGTCATGTTTAATTTTAAAAATCAGCTACAATATAAATGAGTAATTTAGATAAGATAGAATATCCGACTTAAATACTCAACATTGTACCTGATTACATTTTACTATTTATTTAAAGGATAATCAATAATGAAAATATGCATTTTATATTTTTCTCTAAAAGTTTTTATTTTCTGATAATAACTTAAGCTAATTTAAAGTATCCCAATTTCTATTCCTTAGGTAATTAAACAAATCCCCCATTTATTTAAGTCTTATTTTTTCCTTTGTCTCTACCTGAATTACTATGCCGTCTTGAATAACTAAAGTTATTGAACCATAGCTTATGCTTTTTAATGATTGCAGTATTTCCTTAATGTACTGCTCTGAGATCTGGTTTTTTTTCCGTATAATTTTTGCCTCCATTTTTATATTACCCCCTTTTATAATAATTTATCCAATGGCTGCCATTGCTGACACCCCCATCTTTTTCAAGATGAAGTATGACAAGTACTTGCTGTGCCTCTGGATTTATTCTTCCCCTAAAGGATAACGTATTCTAAGTGCTAAAGACGCTAAGAATACTATTAATAAGGTTCGGTATAAAAGCATTCCTTATGGGCAAACTCCACCGTACCTAAAAATAACTTGATAAACTAAAAAATCCTCTTCAGATGAAGAGGATTAACTTATATGGCAATAAATATAAAAGATTTGCATTAAAGTTTTACCTTTACCTCATCTTCCAGAACTATGTTCTGATGGACTTAGCACCTTACATGTAATACTAACATGGGTTGCTGAAACTTCATCGGGCCATTCCCTAAGTTTCTCTTGATAAGGATCAATATTAAATTATTGTTTTTAATTATACCGTATAATGTTTCTAGGGTCAATTAATTTTTTAATTAAACTGCATTTAATTATTTATAACTTTCCAATATATTGCTATATATATCTTCTGTCAGTGTCAATCCGCCATTATAGCCTACATAAGTCCTATTAAGTACCAACCTGTGCATCACTGGCAAGGATATATTTATTCCAAAACCTTTTAATTCTGATACTATATCCCTATCCCAGGAACTTCCCAAAATCAATGGTGTATAATTACCATGATTATATTTTCTTAACCCCTCATGTATTTTACCTCCATCAGTTTCAAATATTACTTTAGAAGATATATTCCGGGACAAATGTTGAAATTCATACTCTATTTTTTCCCTATATTCTTCTGGAGCATCATCTGTAATATATTGTTCTCCCGGAACAATTCCAAGTTCATTTACTAAAAATTTACTGATTCCAAGTGCATAAAAGGAGTCTGTTATATTAAAAAATTTATCTGCCATATCATATCTAAATTCTATGAAAAAATCCAGTGATCTTTCAATATAATAATAAAATCTTTTTTCCTCCCTGCTTATAAAAGCTTCCACCCTTTTTTTATCTAATTGTGAAAATTCTGCTACAGTCCTTAGAAATTTACTGGTTTCCCTTGCTCCTATAGGTAACACTGGATAATGCAGATAAGGAGTACCATATTTTTCATTTAACAGTTTGGCTGTATTTAATCCTACCCAGGGAGAAAGGACTAAATTAAACTGGGCATTGGGAATTGTTTTCCATTCATCTACACCATTGGACTCCGTTCCAAAAAGTATGTTGACTTTAAGACCTATTGACTGGAGCAATTTTTTTATTTCCGCCAAATTACCCGTCCAAAAGGAATCCTGATATGGAACTACGGACCAAACATTTACAAGACCCTTCTCCACTTTTGGTTTTCTCTCACCTATAAACTGATCTATAATGGCTTCAACTACCAATTCATGCCCTTTGAAATTGCTTCCTTTAAATCCGCCTGTTTCTGCATAAACTATAGGAATCCCTTTACTTTTATATTCACTTACCACCTGACCTACATCATCCCCTATTATATCTGCAGTACATCCTGTTAAAACCACAAACAGATCACCCTTTAAAACCTTTAGAGATCCATCTATTACCTGTCTTAACCTGTGTTCTCCTCCAAACACCACTTCTCTCTCCGTTGTATTAGTACAAGGTACGGCACTTCCTCCCGAATACCCTATGCCCTGATATCCTGATGCAGCACTGAGACCATCATGAAGTTTAATTCCACATCCCGGCCCGGAGTGTAATATGGGTATGGCCCTTTTAATAGCCAGTACTGACTGCTGTGCTCCCAATGCACAATAGTGCCTGGGCTGTTCTATTATTTCAGTTGTTTTAGTCACTATGACCACCTCCCAAAAAGCTATAAGGATCCTGTTTCAGCCACCAATCAGTATAGGGCAATTCACAGTGTGCAGCAATATTCTTCACAAATTCCTTAGATGCCAGTACATCCACTATTTTATTTCCATAATTTATCAGGCCTTCATATCCTAAGCCAAACTGCTCATCCCCCATCAAAAATGTGGGTATTCCCAATTTAGGTCCCCAGGAAGACATTCCTCCATGACGTGCCACCAATAAATCTGGTTTTAATCTATTCAATATATTTACCAATTCAAAAGGCTGTTTATTGCAGATATTAAAATTTTTCACATCTCCATAATTTTCAACAACATACCCTAAGCTGTCGCTTTTGGGATCCATATTGTCATAACAGGGATCATGGTGAAATATAGCCGCACCTACTACTTCCATATGGAGATCTTTAAGAAGAGCTATTAAACTGTGCCCATGAGCTGCTCCAGCTGTGACATATACTCTTTTTCCCTTTAATTTGCTCCTAAGCTCTTCAAGCTCATGGGCAATTTTGTCTTTTTGGGACTTTATAAGTTTCTCAACTTCTTTTTCTCTATGAGTAACTTTACCAAGTTCCCTAAACCACATATCAGCACCTTTAATACCATAGGCTGGCGGAGCTTTAACTTCAGGCACGCCATATTCCTGTTCCAATCCAGCTGCCAAATATGTCCCCAGTGTAGGACATATTTGTACTGTAGCTGCAGCTTCAGATATTCCTTCCAGTTGAGCTATAGTTGAAAAAGGTACAATGTAATTGGGCTTTAACCCTATTTGTTCAAATAAATCCGTAAATATATCACTTCCCCAAAAATTAATTACATTTACCATATCTTCTCTTCTTTTAACTGGTGGTTTGACTATTTTCCGCAGGATACCATGGTATGCAGCATCAAAACCTGTTGTCCAAATTCTGGATCTAAATCCTTCACAGGCCACAAATACTACAGGTATACCCAATTTTTTTTCTGCTTCATCAGTTACCTCCTCTACATCATCTCCAATAATTCCAGATGCACAGGAAGTAGTTACAAAAATTGCTTTAGGTTTAAATCTTTTGTAAGCTTCTTCTATGGTCTTTTCCAGTTTGAAGATTCCACCATATACCATATCTTTTTCCTTCAAATTGGTATTTAACAGCCTTGCATTTTTTAAAGGCAGTTTCCTCTTTCTCTGTCCTACTCTATTTGTAAAATTATAATCCTGGAAGTCAGCTGAACACCCTATTGGAGCATGGTTTATTACTACTGCATCCTGTATCATAACCAATTGGCATAATGCATTTCCCGAACTGCACCCCAGGCATTGGCTAAAACTTCTTCTCTTTTCACATAACTTCCCACTTTTGGATTTACTGCATAATTCCTTAGCACTTCCGCCAAATCCCGTAATTGAACCCAACCTGGATTCTCTTATTTCAACTTCCGGAGATTTTATATTAATACTCAACCTTATACCTCCCCCTTAAAAAGCCGGCACTACTGCAACCCCGTATTTTTTCTTTATAAAATTTCTCACGTCCTCTGAATTAAGTTTTTTTACTATTTCTTTTATTTCCTTCTTATTTTCATCGCCTTTTCTCACTACAATAAGATTGGCATAGGGTGATTTGCTGTCCTCTCTAAATAATGCTTTATTAGGATCCATTTTTGCCTCAAGCACAAGATTTGTATTTATTATGGAACCATCTACATCCGGCAGTACCCTAGGAAGCTGAGCTGCATCAACTTCTATAAACTGTAGATTTTTAGGATTATCTACAATATCCGAAGGTGTAGCACTATAGTTAGCTATTCCAGATTTTAATTTAATTAACCCCTGCTCCTGAAGAAGTTCCAAAGCCCTGTATTCATTGGATGGGTTATTAGGTATTGCAATTTTGGCACCACTTTTGAGCTCATTTTTAGACTTGATTTTATTAGAATAAAAACCTATTGGCTCCACATGAACTTTTCCAGCTACTGCAAAATTATATCCTTTTTCTTTAGCTACAGACTCCAGATAAGGCAGGTGCTGGAAATAATTCGCATCTATCTGTTTTTCCTGCAAAGCTGGATTCAATTGATCCTCATCATCCAGTACTACAACATCCAAATTTATTCCTTCTTTTGCCAGAGCGGGTTTTATGTGGTTCAATATTTCCGCATGGGGCACTGCTGCAGCTCCTATCTTCACTGTAACACTCTTGCTCTTATGGCTTGAACTGCTTGTACTCTTTGAATCAGCACCGCTTCCACAGCCTGAAAACAATCCTACAACCAACACCAGTATCAATGATATTACACTTTTCTTTTTCATATTAATTCATCTCCCTTAAAATAATCAATCAAATTTATATCTTTTTTTATTTACATATCTGGAAATATGATCTCCTGAAAATTGTATAAATTGTACCAGAAAAATTAATAGTATAACTGTAGCCGCCATAATGTCTTTACGAAATCTCTCATAACCAAAACGTATTGCCAGGCTTCCCAATCCTCCTGCTCCTATAGCACCAGCCACGGCAGTAAATTCAATAATGGATATAATTGAAATCGTAATCCCCCTTATAAGTGAGGGCAGTGCTTCTGGTATTAAAACTTTTAATATAATCTGAAATGGTTTTGCTCCTACAGCCAAAGCTGCTTCAATTTTTCCCCATTCTACTTCTTCTATTGATGTTTCAATAATTCTAGCTAAAAAAGGTGCTATTCCTATGGATATTGGAACAATAGCCGCCTTCATACCCAGGGTAGTTTCTACTATCAATCTGGCTAATGGCAACAAGACCACAATTAATATTATAGAAGGAAGGGATCTTATTGCATTTACTATAGCAGCCAATACTTTATTTAATTTTTCATGCTCTAAAATATGTCCTTTTTTAGTAACAACCAGAATAATTCCAAGGGGCAGCCCGATGAGCAGTGCTATGCAGCCAGCTATAATTACCATTTCTATGGTTTCCGACAATCCTTTTAGAATCAGCATTTTAAAATCATCAGTCATATTACCTCACCTCCAGGATAATTGGAACTCACACTGAGACTTCTCATTATTTTAACAAACTTTTTAGCAGTATCACTTTTAGGATTTAAAAATACTGAATTTGTGCTTCCTGTTTCCACAATCTTACCTTCTTCAATTACTGCCATATTATTGCATATATATTTAATAACATCCAACTCATGGGTTATAAGCAGAATAGTTAAATTAAGTTTTTTATTTATATCCCTTAAAAGCTCCAATATGGAATAAGTAGTCTGAGGATCTAATGCAGAAGTAGCTTCATCACTTAATAACACATCTGGTTTATTGGCCAGTGCCCTGGCTATACCCACTCTCTGTTTCTGACCTCCGCTTAATTGGGCAGGATAAGAATCCACCTTGTCACTCAGCTCTACTAAACTCAATATTTCATGCACTCTGTTTTTTATCTTTTGTTCAGGATAACCGGATATCTTTAGAGGAAAAGCTACGTTCTTATATACAGTCATTGAATCAAACAAGTTAAAATCTTGAAATATTATTCCAATTTTTTTTCTAGCTTCTCTAAGTTGGTTTTTATCCATAGCAGTAATATCTTTGCCTCCAATGAGTACAGTACCTGTAGTTGGTTCCTCAAGCCTGTTCAAGCAGCGTATCATTGTAGATTTTCCAGCTCCGCTAAAGCCTATTATTCCAAAAATATCTCCTTTCTCCACTTCAAGGTTTATATCTTTTAGTACTTGAATTTTACCTTTAGGCGTACTAAAGGTTTTACTTAAATTTTGTACACTTATCATAATAATTTCCTTCCTCCTTTCCTTTTAATAATTGCCTATATGTCATCTCTCTTCAATCAAAATAAATTTTGCCAAAACAAAAAGAGACTAAATCTTATAAATCAGAATTTAGTCTCCAGTTTTTCTGGTGAACCTTTAAAATTTATATTTAATTAAATTATAAAAAACTCAGAGGAAACCCCTGAGTTTATATTCTCATGATTACCTCATCTCTCAGCTATAACAGGCTGCAGGAATTAGCACCAATGCATTAGTAAATACTGGTTGCTGGGCTTCATAGGGCCTTTCCCTCCACCTCTCTTAATAAGTTTATTCAATATTTAATATTATGACAATCAGTATATCAGCAATACTAAACATTGTCAATAAATTTTTTACTGAAAAATTGAAAATTTAGATATAATCTTCTATTTCCTCAGTCTCCAGATTAAGTCCATTTACAACCATATCTTCTTTCAGTTCTATTAATAGACATTTTCTGCCCTTTTTATCCACTACCTGCCTTACACTGCCCAAGTCCTGTGGTTTTATGGTTATGCTTGTATTTTCATTCTCAATCTTTATGGATTTGCTTTTAAAATCCGGAACTACATTTCTGGCTTTAAACTCATAATCTTCTCCGCATACTTCCTGAAAAGCATTTTTAATAGATTCTGTACTTTCTACACCACTTTCTCCCATAACTTTTGTAACTTCATTCATATCTAAGGTTGGTTCTTCTTCTGTGTCTTCTTCATCAAGCTTTTCATTTATTTTTTCATATATGTCCTGCATAACATCCGGTTTTATTTTGCCTCCTACTGCGCTGCCCAATATGGCATTAAAATTTTCTTTTTCTTCTACTGCTGTAGGTTTTATGGTACAATCCAGTACCTTCTCTACAAAAGTTCCATTAATTTGTTTGGCCTTTGAAGAATAATATATTATCTTATTTACATCTACATACTGAGATGTAAAACTTGGAAACATAAATCCATCCAGGGGGGAATTTAAATTTATGATCATATCCAATGCAGAGTTTGGCTTGAATTTCATTTCAGTATAGTCAAATTTTAATACCTTTTTAGGAATTTCCACTTTATTTACACTACATAATAAAAATTCTACAGCCTGCACATAATCTTCTATGTCACTGTCTCCTTCATCCTCACTTTTTTTATTACTGCTGTAATACTCCGCTTTTATAAAATTTATCACTACATCTGTATCGTAAGTATAATTCTCAGATATTTTATCCACTACTTTATCTCCAAATTCAGCTATACTCTCCTTGGAATTTAAAGCATTATACAATATATGCTGGGTATTTTCACTGTCATCCGGATTTTTTTCCATTTCCATTGCTCTAAAATTCAATTCAAATATTTTGGAATCCAGGGAACCTGTGAGCACCTTCTTAAAATTATTTAAATAAAGTTCTCTTTTCTCTATTTCCATCATTTCAAAATGCTCCAATTCCCTAGTTATTATTTCTCCATTATCTTTTTTTAAATATACGCTGTAGACCTCTTTAATAGGCAGCTTATAGCTTCCCAATTTAAATTCCTTCCTTATATTTGCCAAATCTTTTTTATTCATGTTTACATCTCCGCTCTATGTAATTATGTAATTCTATCTTATACATACTTATTTTAACAAAATATAATAATATTTGCTATAAATAAATTTCTATAGTACAAATATAAAATTTTTGATACAATACATATAAAGTATGTTTATGTACTTGCAAAAAAATAAATTATTATATAAGAGAGGGTTTTATATGAATTTTATAAAAATAAGTGATATAGCCTATAGTGAATTCAAAAAGTTTTTAACTGAAAACAATATAACTTGTGATGTAATAAGAATCTATTTAGAAGGCATGTCCTGTCATGGTCCCCGTTTTAACATAAGTGTGGACAATAAAACTGATAATGACTTAATTCAACAGGTAAAGGATATAAACTTTATAGTAGATAAGAATTTATTTGTACAATTCAGTGGTTTCATATTCCTTTGTGGAAGTGAAAATGGCCTTGGGGATGGAAAGTTCACTATAGCACCTGTATTTAATCCTAATGTTTCAAATTGTGAAAGCTGTCATGGATGTGAAAATTAATAATTTTAAGGAGAATGACCCAATGTTTTGTTATAAATGCGGAGCTAGAATTTCCAGTGAAGCTTTATTTTGTGAAAAATGTGGAGCCAATTTAAAAGATAATATTAAAGAGGAAAATTCAAATGGAAGCACCATTCAAGTTCACAACATACGGCAGGTCCTGAAACAAAACATAGAAAAGGATCAGGTGAATGCTCTAACTCCAGATAAATCAAATAACAATGTAACAGATTCTAATTCAAGTATAAAAGATAAAAATAAAGCTTGCCGTAAAATTCCTTTTTATAAAAACATAAATATAGCCATGCCCCTTTTATCTGCAGTAATTACTGCAGGTTTAACCTGTACCTATTATTTCTATCAGGTTTCGCTTTCAAAAAATATAGAAAAGAATAGGGTAACTGCTGAAAACATGGCACTTCAAGGTAATATATCCGGTGCTTATCCAATAATAGACAAAGCTTTAAGCTTACGTCCAAATAATGAAACTTTAAAAGCAGATAAAAAGTTTTTACAGGATGGTGAAATTGTAAACTCCCATATAAATGCTCTAGACAATTACATAAAGGAAAAAGATTACAATAAAGCTTTAAATGAACTGGATGAGACCAGTAATTTAATATCAGACAAAGCTGGAGCTTTTTATTCCCTATTAAATAAAAACATAGACAATAAAAAGATGAGTATAACTGTACTACAGATAAAAAACGAAATGAATAATAAAAGCAGTATAGAGGATTTGGCTGAACTCCTCAATAAAATATCCAATTACAATGTAAAAGAAGCCAGTGAAACTGCTTCGGAACTGAGAAAGAGAATAAGCAGCATAGCTTATGATACTGCAAACGAATACTTGAAGAAAAATGATTTTACTTCTGCCCTTGAAACCTTAAACAAGGGTATTACCTATAATCCAAATGACAAGAAATTAATTAATTTTAAACAGATTATAATATCCGAAAAAAATTCTTTTGAAGCAGCTGAACAAACCAGGCTTCAAAACGCCCTGGCCTCAGCAGCCATGGAAGATAAAAATAACAAGACCAATGCAGTAGAAGTAACTTCCGCTTCCACTGCTGTAAACAAATATGGGGATTTTGTAATAAAGGGAAATATTAAAAATATAGCTACAAAGCCAATAAGTTCAGTTCAAATATACTATACCATATATGATTCCAACAACACTGAACTTGGAAGTGACTCTACTTACGTATATCCTAACCATCTGGATATAAATGATACAGGTGAATTTGAGAATACAGAATATGGGTTATCAAAAGGCCATCATATTAAAATTACAAATATAACCTGGGTTTTGCCACAGGAGGACAATTATGAAAATAAATAGAAATTTTATAATCTCCCTTCTTATAACAATAACCCTTGTAGTATTTGGTGCTGCTGCATGTATAATTATACATAAAAATATAAGTCTTAAATCCTCTAGAAGTTCATCTAAATTAGGAGATGTGGCTGAAGCGCTAAGTGCTCCTAAGCCCAAAAATTTAAAGGCAATAATACATGAAAATCAAAAACTGGTTGTATCCCTGGAAGTAAAAAACGGCAGCGAAAATATAACCGGTTCTGGCTTTTTATATGATACAAAAGGAGATATAGTAACCAATGCACACGTGGTGAACAATGGATCTTCCATAACCATAAAAATGGCTGATACTACAACATATAAAGGTAAACTTATAGGTAAAAGCGAAATCACAGACGTGGCTTTAGTCAGAGTTGATAACTTAAGAGGAAAAAGCCCTATGAAGATTTTGAAAAACAAAAAGGCTGACATAGGAGATGAAATAATAGCTCTTGGAAGTCCCCTTGGACTTCAAAACACAGCTACCACTGGTATAATAAGCGGATTAAACAGAAGCTTCAACCTGGAAAATTATCAGTATAAAAATGTTTATCAGATTTCTGCTCCTATATCTCCCGGCAACAGCGGCGGTCCTCTTCTGGATAGAAATACAGGACAGGTTATAGGCATAAATTCTGCAAAAGTAGATACTGAGTCCATAGGATTCAGTATACCAATAGCTCAAGTTATTCCCATGATAGACAACTGGGCAGCTAATCCCAATACATATAAATCTTCACCTGAGGATATCACTTCAGACAAAAACCAGAAGCCCACTAATGAAGATGCTGCTTACTTAGTTTCATATTTCTACAACAGCTTAAATTCCAATGACTATGTAACTGCCTATTCTCTTCTTGGAGCTGGCTGGCAGCAAAGCACGGCTTATGACGATTTCAGGAAGGGCTATCTTCAGACTGTATCTGTAAAAATAGATAATATGATCTGTGGTGGAACAAATAATGGGAATATAGAAGTTTCAGCCACAATCCAGGCTGTTGAGGGAACTGAGCCCAACTCTAAGACAAGTAAATACAATGTAGTATATAATGTAGGGTATGAAAACAACAATTTAAAAATTTTAGACGGTAAAAGTACAGTCATAGAATAAAAAGTACAGTTCACTTAGATTTAAGTGAACTGTACTTTTTTAACTGATCTCAATTAAAAAACTCAGTATTTTCCACAGCCTCTTTTACCAGAGCATCTATATCCAGAACACTTTCTGCTTTCCTTATTTCTTCAACCTTTGGTTTGATTTTAGGGTGTTTTGGCACAAATATAGTACAACAGTCCTCATAGGGCAGTATGGAGGTTTCATAAGTGCCAATATGTCTTGCCACATCCATTATATCCACTTTATCCATAGCTATCAATGGCCTGAACACCGGCCTGTCTGCCACATCACTGCTTACAATGAGACCTTCCATAGTCTGGCTGGCAACCTGACCTATACTCTCACCTGTAGTTACAGAATCTATATTATATCTGCCTGCTAAATTGCAGGCTATTCTCATCATAAATCTTCTCATTATTATAGTTAGTTCATCTTCCCTGCAGTTCTCAATTATGCCCATTTGTATTTTTGTAAAAGGCACAACATACAGCTTTATACTTCCCGTATATTTCTTCAATATTCCAGCCAATTCCTTAACTTTTTCCTTGGCCCTTTCACTGGTATAAGGGTGACTGTGAAAGTACACGCAATTTAACTGCACCCCTCTCCTTGCCATCATATAACCGGCTACCGGAGAATCTATGCCTCCTGAGAGCATAAGCATGGTGCTGCCGTTAGTGCCGTAAGGCATTCCACCTATCCCCTTTATTCTCTTTGAATATACATAGGTTTTTTCCCTTATCTCTATATTTACAAAAAAATCCGGTTTTTTCACATCTACAGTTAATTTTTCAGTATTTTGTAAAATATAGGCCCCAACTTCTCTGCTTACATCCATGGAGGTTTCAGGAAAACTTTTATCTGCCCTTTTAGTTACAATTTTAAAAGTTTTCCCCCTGTTTTCGAAAACACTTTTCAGGGCCTGTTTTTTTATACTTTCCATATTGGAATCTATTTCATCTACCACACATATTTCCGACACCCCGCATACCCTTTTGAGTCTTTTTATTCCATCCTCCAGATCACCACATTCTATAAACCATCTTCCCTGATCTATTACAAAATCATACTTGCTGTCATTAAAAACATTTTTTATATTATCTTTTAATTTCCTTTCAAATTTTCCCTTGTTCAATCCTTTTAAAAATATTTCCGGGGCACACTTTACAAGCAATAACTTTCTCATCTGCCTACTCTCCTTAAAAACTTTAAAGATTTATCCAGCACTTCTAAAGTATAATCCACTTCATCTTTTGAATTGCCATCACCAAAACTAAATCTTATAGTGCCTTTTAACTCTTCTTTGGGAAGCCCAATAGCCTCCAATACATGACTGTCCTTACTGCTTTTGGCAGAGCAGGCGGATCCTGTGGAAACATAAATACCTTTTCCCTCCAGCATGTGAAGCAGAACTTCTCCCCTGACACCTATAAAGGAAACACTAAGTACATAAGGTGAATACTCTTTTCCCCGGCTGTTTATTTTAATTTCATCCATCTGCTCCAGTTTTCCCATGAAATATTCCTTCATTTCAGCTACATGGCGAAAGTTTTGTTCCCTGTGTTCATATATTTTCTCTGCAGCTTTTGCAAATCCCACAGCAGCACACAGATTTTCAGTACCCGACCTGAGGCCCCTTTCCTGTCCCCCTCCATATATAAGAGGTCTGGGCAAAAGCCCTTTCTTAACATAGGCAATTCCCACTCCCCTGGGGCCATGTATTTTATGACCGCTGGCAGACAGCAGATCTATATTCAGCTTTTTAACATCTATATAATACTTTCCATAAGCCTGAACTGCATCTACATGAAATTTCACCCTGCTGCTCTTATTTTTTATAAGCTTTCCTATAGCTTCAATATTTTGAACCGTACCTATTTCATTATTGGTATGCATTACACTCACTATCCGGGTCTGTTTATTTATATTTTTTTCAAGCTGATTGAGATCAATCTGTCCTCTGCTGTTCACATCAAGATAAACAACCTTCACTCCAGCATCTTCCAAAGCTCTGCATGTATTTAACACGCTGGGATGTTCTATCCTGGTAGTTATGATTTCATCCCCGGGTTTTACAAAACCCCTTATCAAAAAATTATTGCTTTCGCTCCCTCCGGAAGTAAATATTATTTCATCTCTTTCACAATTCAACGTATGTGCAGCTATATCTCTGCTCTCGTTCATCTTCAGCTCTGCTTTTAATCCCAGGGAATATGCCGAGGATGGATTTCCATAATAATTTTTCATAGCATCTGTCATTGAATCTATAACTTCAGAATAAGGTCTGGTTGTAGCACTATTATCAAAGTAAACTTCCACTATTGTCACTCCTTATATATGTAAAATGATTAAAATATAATAAAACTAATATAACATATATTATCACACTTATAAAAAAATAATAAGAGTAAATACTAATTAAAGAAATAAAATAAAAAAGAGGAGGTTTAAAATGAAATTCAGGTATTTTTTATCAGCTCTACTATGCACTTTATATGTATCATTAAGCTGCACAGCTTCTGTAAGCGCTTTTTCAGAAATTTCACCTTCTGCGGGGGACGATCTAACTGACTGTCCTAAAAACAAGATGATATATCTTACTTTTGACGACGGGCCCAGCACGGAAGTCACCGAAAAAATACTGGATATCCTAAAAGCTAAAAACGTAAAAGCAACATTTTTTGTAATAGGGTATAAAATAAAGGGACATGAAGAAATACTGAAAAGAATAGAAAATGAAGGACACAGTGTGGGGCTTCATACATATACACATAAATGCAGTAAAATATATTCAAATCCTGATTTTTTCTTAAATGAAATGGATAAAACTGATGAAGAAGTAGAAAATATTTTAGGCTTTAGATCTAAAATAATAAGATTTCCCACTGGAAGCAAAGGTCACTTAGACAAAGTGCTGCTGGACAAATTACATTCTTCCGGGTATAAAATATATGACTGGAATCTATGCCTGTCAGACGGAATAGATTACAAAACTCCCGTTGACAAACTGTACAGAGAGGGTACAAAAAAATGCATTAATCCCAACAAAATATTTTTACTGGCACATTGCGACACTCAGAATGAAAATACCTGTGAGGTACTGCCTAAAATAATAGATTACTATATTAATTCAGGCTACCAGTTTAGTGCCATTACGGAAGATACTCCTGAATATCATTTTAGAGTCACAAATTAAGTCCATTAATTCACAGGAATAAGTTTATTTTCTCCCAGGTTCACTGTTATCCACCTTTGTTCTCTTTATCTATATAATACCAGGCACTTTCAGCTGAATGATCTTCCATACTGTAAAAACATCATCGAATACAAATTTTATCCGAAATATCATCTTCCTCCACTTTCCAGCTCGTGGCAGAGGAAATCAAACAGCTCTCTATCTTTAGCATCCAATGCTCCATCTATCAATATATATATAACTTCTGCATGCAATTTATCTCTTTCTATCTTGCTTAAAGGATTTGTAATATAATTCATACGATATATAAAAGAATCACTCATTTCAGTTAAATGAACACTTTTTAGTATATTTATATAGGATCCCAGCTCTTTTTTTGAGATGACAAAGAATAGCTTATTATAATTATTCCTTGAAGATATTTTTATCATCCTTTTATTGAGAAACATCAATTCTATTTCTCCATATTTTTTTATTTCAAATTTTTTGCTCCTTATATTTGAATCCTTAAAAGAAGTTAAAAACTCTATATATCTCAAGAAATTTTTTTCATCAAATTCAAAATTGTTTAAAATAGTTTTAATGCCGCATCTTCTCTTAAAAGAAGCCTTATATTTATTATATCCCTTAGAATTTTTTTCTGTTGAAGTCAAAATGCTGTCTACAAATCTATCCATTGCTAAATTTGGAACAAGTTTCACTCCATATTCAAATCCTCTGTTCTCCTTTTTACTGTGAACAACAAAATTACTTATATCCATATTTATCTCCTTTTTTATATTATTGTACTATTATAAACGAAAAAAGTAATTTTTTGCGTTTATCCACAATATTAAAAAAGTTTAAAAAACAATTTTTTTAAATTCTCTCAACATACAATAAAAAGAATCACATATAAAATCTGCCTTTGATAATTCTTGATCCCCTGAATTTAAATTTTTAAAGGCCATGCAGTACATCCCAGCTTTTTTTGAAGCTTCCACTCCATTTTTAGAATCCTCTATCACTATACAATGATCTGGTCTTGCACCTAAAAGTTTCGCTGTTCTTAAAAATATATCTGGAGCAGGCTTGCTTTTTTTAACATCGTCACCTGTAACAAGCTGGCAGAAATATTCTTCCAGTTTAAATCTTTTAATGACAATTTCTATAACATTTATTGGGGATGAAGATGCTACAGCTAATTTTAAATCCTTGCTGTAAAGGAACTTTATAAGTTCACCCACGCCTTCTATTGGTTTTATATCCTTATTTCTCTTTAAATTGGTTAAATACAAATCCCTGTCCCTTTTTACCAGTTCCTCCAAAGAGTTAGATAAATTATACCTTCTTTTAATTGTTTTCCATTCATAATAATTTGTGGTTCCTATAAAACCAAGTTGTTCTTCTTTACTCATTTTTACACCATATTCAGCCAACAACTGGTCATTTAATTTTTTGTGCAATGGCTCACTATCTATAATAACTCCATCCATGTCAAAAATAACTGCATCTATAATCATACATTATCCCCTTTTTATATTTTATACAATATACTGATTTTCAGCTTATACCAGGTATTTTCAGATTCAAGAGGATTCTTCCCATAAAAAAATCAGAGTATATAACTCTGATTCTACAACATATTTAATCTTCATACAAATATTTTCTAGTCATAGGAAGCTCATTATTAAGTCCTTTAGTAAATACAAATTGATGTATATCAACTACTCCATAGTGAAATGAAGCTGCGCAGGCATTTAGATAAAGCCTCCACATCCTTATAAATCTGTCATCCTTAATTTTTTTTATTTCATCTAAGTTGTTTTCAAAATTTTCAGCCCAGCATTTCAATGTTTTAAAATAATGCAGCCTCAGGCTCTCTGCATCAACTAGATGAAGATCATTATCTGCCATTAAACTAACTAATTCTCTTATAGATGGAATATACCCGCCAGGAAATATATATTTTTTTATCCATTCATTTGCTTCTCCCTCGGTCTGTGCGGTAATACAATGAAGAAGAGATACTCCCCCCTCATTTAACATCTCTTTTACATCTTCCATGTAAACAGGCAAATTTTTCTTTCCTGAATGTTCTATCATTCCCACACTTACTATTCTATCAAATTTATCCGTTTTGCCCAAAAGCTCTCTGTAATCCAATAATTTTATTTCCACTTTTCCCTGTAAATTATTTTCAATCACTCTTTCAGCAGCTTTTTTATATTGTTCCTCACTTAAAGTTATTCCCAGGGCATTTACTCCATATTGCTTTGCAGCCTCAATAACAAGTTCTCCCCAGCCGCAGCCTATATCCAAAAGTCTTTGATCTTTTTTTAAGTTCAGTTTTTTCAATATATAATTTACCTTGTTTATCTGTGCCTGATAAATAGAATCATTTTCATTCTTAAAATATGCACAAGAATAGGTCATGGTTTTGTCAAGCCAAATACTGTAGAAATCATTCCCTAAATCATAATGATATTGTACATCCGTTTTACTTTTCTTTAAAGTATTAGGAATAACTTTATACAATTTGGAAAACATATCCGCTTTATTTAAAAAACTTTCCTTATTTTTATACACTGATTCTATAACTTCTCTAATATTTCCCTGAAAGTCCAGAATATTATTCATATAAGCTTCTCCCAGGGTAAGGAAAGGATCTCTTATAATATCCTTCTTAGGTATATCTTCATTTATGTATATCTTAAACTTGGCCTCTCCATCTCCATATTTTTCTTCCGTACCATCCCAGTATATAACCTGAACAGTATCCGAAAATACATTTTTCAAAAAATTTCTGAAAAATATTTTGTCTAAATTCATATTACATCTCTCCTTTTATATAACTCATATGCAAACAGGCAAAGACTCTTATCTTATCCGAGGGATTCATCATAGACCGAAATCCCGGATTAATAAAGCAAAGAATAAACACTTCTTATACCTCTAGACAAGAGTTCCTGCCAAATTTTCTGAACAAATATTTAAATCAGCATTAAAATTGCTCTATAAATATTGATTATTTCTTACAGCTGAGAATTTGTTTTTTTAGGGGTGTATATCTTCAAACTTTCTATTCTTTTCTCATCTACTTTTTCCACTTTAAAAATTACATCCCCGTATTCTACTGTGTTTTCCTCTTCTTCTTTTGGAATACTTCCCAAAAGTTCTACCACAAATCCTCCTATAGTATCTGAATTATCTGATTTTAAGTCTAAATTTAAAAATTCATTCACCTCATCTATGGATAATAATCCACTGACCAGATAAGTATTTTGATCAATCTTATTTATATACTGTTCATTATCGTCATATTCATCAAATATATTTCCCATTACCTCTTCAATTAAATCCTCTATGGTTACAATTCCTGAAAATCCTCCATATTCATCAATTAAAATGGCCATATGATTTTTGGTACTTTGAAGTTCTTTAAAAAGTACATCTATATTTTTGTTCTCCGGTACAAAATATGGAGTTCTAAGCATTGATTTTATATCTATATTATTCACCGAACTCTTCATCAACTTGGCAAACAAATCCTTAATATACAGTATTCCTATTATATTGTCTATGTCATCTTTATATACAGGTATCCTGGAATACTTCTCTTCAATAATGCTTTCCACGGTGTTTGAATCCAGATCATCTATGTCTATAACAAATACTTCAGTTCTGGGAGTCATGACTTCCTTTGCCAGTTTGTCATCAAACTTAAATACTCCTTCTATCATTTCCTTTTCAGATTGATTAAATACACCGGTTTCCTGACCTTCTTCCAGCATGGATCTGATTTCTTCTTCCGATACTCTATTTTCAATGTCTTCTGTACTCACATTGAACAATTTCATGAGAATAGTAGTGGATCCTGATAGCAATTTCACAAATGGCAGCATTATTTTACTTATAAATAAAATAGGTTTTATCAGTGCCATTGACATTGCTTCTGAATTTTGAAGTGCAACTCTCTTTGGAAGTAATTCTCCAAAAACAAGGGTAACATACGATAATAATATTGTAATGACAATTACGGATATTTTATCACTATAGGGAATGCCCAATTTATTCAAAAAAAACGCAAATTTTGTTGACAGGGTAGTAGCTGCAAATGCGCTGGCAAAAAATCCAGCAAGAGTTATTCCTACCTGTATAGTAGCTAAAAAATTACTAGGTTCTTTTAATAATTGTAATATTATTTCTGCCCTCTTATTCCCTTCTTCTGCTAAATAACTAATTCTGTTTCTATTTAAAGCGACTATGGCCATTTCTATGGCTGAAAAAAATGCATTAATCACCGTGAGTACTAATATTAACATAAGTTCAAATACTATACTCTGCCAGGTAACATCCATGCTAAATCAAACGCCCTTTCATCTATTTTTTAAGATAATAAATAGGAATCAGATGATAAGTCTAATTCCTGCAATAAAATTCTCAATCATGCTATGGTACTGTATAATATGTAAATCATTCTTATCATTTAAAATGAATTTTATTGTAAACAAGTGGTGCAGATGAAGGGAGTCGAACCCCCACGCCATAGGCGCTAGATCCTAAGTCTAGTGCGTCTGCCAATTCCGCCACACCTGCATATATAAAAATAAATATTAGGATTTTATCATGTCAAATCTATACCACAAAATCTATAACCTCGGTTCAATGATGGCTTACCGGAGAATCGAACCCCGGACACCATGATTAAAAGTCATGTACTCTACCAACTGAGCTAGTAGACCCCTGGCTGGGGCGGCAGGATTTTAATCTAAGAATGATGGAATTAAAGTACACTGCCTTGCCACTTGGCTGCGCTCCAGTAACTTAATTTTATATTTACGACAAGATAAATTATCTATAAAATAATTCCCATATTTAAATTAGAATTTTTTGTAACTGCAAGATAAATTATAAAGCACAACTTTTGGAATGTCAATAGCTTTTTCTTCCCCAGCAATAACTAAAGCTGAGGCATCTTTTTCTCTAAAAACATATTTATATCTTCCGGAGGCATTGGTCTGCCAAAATAATATCCCTGAATTTTATTACAATTTTCTCCTTCTAAATATCGAATTTGTTCTTCCATCTCCACTCCCTCTGCCACCACTTCTAATTTCATTTTATGGGCAAGCTTTATTATTTCTCCAGTTATAATATCCTCATAAGGATCCTTACATATCCCATCTATAAAAGTCTTATCAATTTTAAGAGTATTTATTGGAATATTTTTTAGATAGTTCAAAGAAGAATATCCACTTCCAAAATCATCTAATGCTACTCTGACGCCCATATTTTTAAGCTCAGTTATTACCCCTAGATTCAATTCAAGGGATTCCATCATAACACTTTCAGTTATTTCCACTTCCAAATATTCAGGTTTTAAATCCGTTTCTTCTAAAACCTGTCTGACTGTGCTTAGAAAATTGCTGTTCTTAAGCTGTATTGGAGAAACATTTATGGATATAAAATCATAAGAATACCCCTTATCTTTCCATATCTTATTTTGTATACAGGCAGTTTTAAGAACCCACTCACCTATAGGCACTATAGACCCTGTTTCTTCAGCCAGGTTTATAAATTCCAAAGGCATGACCCATCCAAGTATGGGACTGTTCCATCTAATTAAAGCTTCAAATCCAACTACCTTTTTAGTTTTTATATCAACTTGAGGCTGATAATATAATATAAATTCGTTGTTCTTTATTGCTTTCCTCAATTCTCTCTCAAGTTCTGTCTTCCTTAAAATCTCTTCATACATGGATTTTTCAAATAATCTATAAGAATTTTGGCCAGATAACTTAGATTTATTCAATGCTATATCTGCATTTCTAATTAGCTTTGCAACTTTATTCCCGTCCCTGGGGAAAACTGTTATACCTACATTAGCTGACACCAAGGTTTCTTTTCCATCGAAATCCCACAATCCACTTATTGTATCCACTATATATTCAGCTAAATCATTTAATTTTATTTTATCACTTATTTCACGTTTCAAAAGCAAAAATCCATCTCCGCCCATCCTTGAAACTACTCCAATATTCAACTCTTTCAAGGTGTTTCCTATTTTTTTTAATAATTTATCCCCATACTCGTATCCGAAAATGTCATTTATACTTTTAAAATTGTTCAATTCGATTTGGAATATTGAAAAACTTTTTCTGGGATATTTTTCAATTTGATTCTCAACCTCCTTTGTAAAATAATTCCGATTATATAAATTAGTCAACTGATCATAATAAGCCATATTTGCCATTTTATCATATCGAAGTATAAATTTTTTATATGATGCATATAATTGTTCGTATGTATTATAAAGTTCTGTATAATTTTCACTAGTAACTTTGGTTCTGCCTGAGTCTTCAATCAATCTATACTCCAATTTGGCCAATACCATGAATTCATTACGAAAGAAGTTAATAATTTTTTTCATATTTTTTTCTGAAATAACAGGTACTCTCATAATACCATTGACATATTCCTTATTTCCCTGGCTAAATTCATCTGATTTTTCTATAGCATTTTTTCTGTAACTTTCTTTAAAAAATACTGGATTTAAAAAAGTTGTTGCAATATGTTTTTTATTTATAATTATAGGTATACCTATGTAAATCAGACCATTACAATGTTTATAAACTCCGATCTTATTTCCCCTGTCAATCTGCCTAAGTATATCCTCTTCATGCCCGTCACATACCAATCCAGGATATAAGCCAGATTTAAACGGTACATTAAATACATCTCCATTAATATATTTTATTAAACATGATATCCCCGTTATAGAGTAAAAACTCTCCATTAAATTTTTAAACTCAGGTATGTCTACCAAATTTGACAATCTATATTCCATATTAACACCAACTTTCATCTATACTGCATATTTTACAAAACTTATTTAAACATCTACTGTGACTGTGTTATATACGTATGAGCATTACATGGTATATCAATCATATTAAGATTAGCTTTGTTCTTTAAATATTAAATACTGTTATTATTTATATGCCCCATATGGAAAGTATATAATCCTTTTATAAATTATTTAAATGCTCTTTAATCAAATTTTATATTCTTTAATTTATCTTTAAATAGATCACCTAAAGTAACTCCCTGGTTAGAATTATCTATATATTCTTTAAAGTCCCCCTTAGAAGAGCTATCTTCAGCTTCTTTTATGCTGAGTGACATTCTGTTGGCTTTTGCATCTATATTGAGTATTTTTACTTTTACTACATCTCCTACACTTAAAACATCTGAAGGTTTCACAATATGTTCTCGAGATATCTCAGATATGTGTACAAACCCTTCCAGCCCGGATTGAATTTCTACAAAAGCACCTATGTTTATAATTTTGATCACAGTTCCTTGAACTATATCATCTAATTTATATTTTTCATTTACCTTGCTCCAGGGATTATCTTCCCTATTTTTCATAGAAAGTGAAATTCTATTTTTTTCTTTATCCACATCCAAAACATAAACCTTAACATGGTCACCTATAGATACCACTTCAGAAGGATTTTTTATTCTCTTCCATGAAAGCTGAGAGACATGTACTAATCCATCTACACCGCCTAAATCAATAAATGCTCCAAATCCTGTGAGTCTACTTACAACTCCTTCCCTTTCCTCACCCTTTTGTATATTATTCCACAGCTGTTCTGCCTTTTTTGCCAGCTCTATTTGTTCAACTTCTCTTCTGGACAGCACAATTTTATGCTTGCTCTTATCCAATTCAATTATTCTCACAGATAAAGTTCTGTTTATAAAATCCTCTAAATTGTTTACATATTTTACTGAAAGCTGAGATGCAGGTATAAAAGCTCTTAAATCATATAAATCCGCCAGCACACCACCTTTTACTACTTCCTTTACAACTACCTGAAAGGTTTCCCTGTTTTTGAACAAGTATTCAATTTTATCCCAGGCTCTTATTTCATCAGCTTTTACCTTTGACAATAACAAGCCCTCTTCCCCGCTATTTATATTAACTATATATACATATATTTCATCTCCGACTTTTAAAAGTTCTCCCATATCTTCATCTTCTTTTTTGCATACTTCACTTTTAGGCAATACTCCATCCACCATATAACCTATATTTACCATAGCCTCTTTATCAGTTATTGAAATAACCTTTCCTTTTACTATTTCTCCATTTTTTACATTCTCCATAGTTGAATCAATTTGATCTATAATTTCATTCATTGAACTTACTTCCTTATCATATGACATTAAGATATCTCTCCTTTTATATTTATAATTGCAATTTCAGCAGTCAACAGTTATATTTTATCACAAATTCCAGCCATAAAGTCAAACTTTAACTCTAACTTTCAATAATTATCAAGTAATTATCTGGTATGCTGGATATCTCCATAGCTTTTGTAGCCTAGAATTGAGTCTGCACTTTTTACAGCTCTTACAACGGCTTTTTCTATAACTTCAGCTGCCAAGAATCCTACAACGCTCAAATCTGCCTGAACTTTTGCCGTACCCATGGAAAATATGGTATCCCCGTCAAACATGGAGTGTGCTGGTCTCATGGCTCTTCCATAACCATTATGTGCCATAGATGCAATTTTACTCATTTCAGATTTTGTAAATTTACCATTAGTAACTACAATTCCAATAGTGGTATTCCCGGTAAATAAATTTTTTTTATTGGAATATCTTGAAATCATTATACTCTCAGTACCTGCAAAAGATCTTTTATCTTCCCTTAAAACACCTGCTATTATATTTCCGCTGCTGCTGTCTATTACATCCCCAAGACAATTCACTGCAACTACCGCTCCCACTTTAAGCTCACCTGACTGAAGAGCAAAAGAACCAAGTCCTCCTTTCATTGCATACCTGCTTCCTAGTATTTTCCCAACAGTTGCTCCTGCTCCTGCTCCTATGTTGCCATTTTCACATAAATTCAACTTGGAATTTATACAAGCTTCATATCCCATGGACTTATCCGGTCTTATTTTATAATCACCTATGTTGAGATCAAACAAAACCGCCCCGCAAACTATAGGCACTTTTGTAACGGTTACATCAAAGCCAATATTTCTTTCTTCTAAGTACTGCATTACTCCGCCTGCTGCATCCAATCCAAAAGCACTTCCTCCTGCAAGAACTACTGCATGAATTCTATCCACTAAATTAACTGGATTTAATAGATCCGTTTCACGGGTACCTGGTGATCCTCCTCTCACATCTACTCCAGCAGCTGCCCCATTTTCACATATAACCACAGTACATCCTGTAGGACCTTTTAAATTCTGGGCATTTCCTATTCTTATTCCCTCTATACTATTAAATGAAATTTCCCTCATTTCTACCTCCTATATTATAAAACCCCAAGCTTGCAAAGGCTCAGGGTTAATTGCATAATTTATTTATGTCTCATCTTAGTAATGGCAGTGACAACAGATACCGCAATAATTATAGATAAGATCATTTCAGGCATGCCGTTTGTAAAGGCTACAACTAGTATTCCCTTTTTGGCTGCACTTAAACTTATATTTAGTGCCTTGGAATAAGGACCCAGGTATATAATATATATCATGCCCAGCACACCTACGGTGTTTATCAATGACCCTACGGCGGCAGCTATTCCTACAGATAAAACTTCCCTTTTCATTCTTATGAGCTTAAATACGTAATAACTTCCCACTCCTATAAGTATTCTCGGTAAAACAGATACCAGAGGGTTCATAAAAACAAAAGAAACAGGGGTAGGAGTAGTTATAGATTGAATCACACTAAATACACCAAAGATAAGTCCTACCATAGCACCCACAAGCGGCCCCTCTAAAACAGCCCCTATTATAACAGGTACGTGCATTATAGTGGCTTTCACCGGCGGAATAGGTATAAAACCCAATCCAGTTACACCAAGTACAATAGAAATTGCAGACAGCATGCCAATTATGGCAATCTGTCTAATACTAAGCTTTGACCATGTTTTTAATTGTCTTTCCATAAGTTTTCTCCGTTGTTATTCATTTTGATATAACACGGAACCTCCTTTATAAAATTTAGTTCAGTTTTTTAATAAATACTGACGATTTTATTTTACCACTTTTAATGGAAAGTTCAATAAAGCAGTTAAAAAACATAATCTTTTTTTCAATCTCTATGTATTGGAAATCCCTCTTTAAAATACTCTTCAGGATACAATAAATCTATTGTCTTTCTCCTGCTGCATTTTCCATCTTCCATAAATATATCAGGTATCCCGCTTAAATTTATCCTTATATTTTTTAATGGAAATATATCACATATGTTTTTTATGCACTCAGCCGCAGAATTATTTTTTGTTCCTTTTATATATTCCACTATCTTATGGCCCTTCAGCCAACCTGAACCTCTATACCCTTCATCATAGTTTACTACAGTACATTTCAGCTTATCTCTGTCATTTCCAGATATAGAAGACATGAAAAAGGTTTTAACCATAATATCATCCTGCGGCAAACTATATCCTGCAAAAATTATATGTTTTGCATTTTTCATAAGAAGTCCCATTTCAGTTTTCAATTCTTCTAAAGTTGGTACACTCTTTTCCCTTGAAAGGCTCTGTATTATAAGAGGCATATCATAAGGGTAAGTTATTTGTCCACAATAAGGACACTCTATGGCACCTCTTTTATATGTCTTTTCTTTTTCTGTTGTATACCTCCAGTTTTTTTGCAATGTTTTTAAAATAGATGGCCCAAAAACCTCTGTAGACAGTCTATCCCATCTTTTTGCAAAACTAATTATGGATTTGCCGCATTCAGGGCAGACCCTGGAACCAAACATACCATGGGGAAACAGTATTTTTCCTATCCTCATTATCCTAGAAGGGTAATTATAATCATTTATACTTTTACACTGGGGTTCATCCGTTACATACCATATGCCGGATTCATCCTCATTCAATTGGGCAGAAGATATCTGAGTTCCAAAATCATCATATAACTGCAATTTTAAGCCATCTTTTAGTCTGACAGGCCTTTCATTTTTCTCCTTATGGGCATTGAATAAGTTCCAGAGTATTATGGGATCCCAATTAAAAGATATTATGGCATAGGAATAAAGATAAAATCGTCTTGTATCCCTTCTATAACCTCTGTTTTCAAATGCCTGCGCCTCTTCTATCATAAGATCTACAAGTATTTTTGCAAATTGATAATAAGGTTCCATTTTTTCTCTGTCTGCATATCCCTGGGTACCTTGTATACTAAATCTCTCCAACTCTTCAATAATCAAAATGAGACATCTTTTGGCCGCCTGAACTCTTTCCACCCTTAAAAACTGTGTTTTCCCATGAGAAAAAGCATTAAATCCCATATTATTGTCAATAAGTTGATCAAGCATAGTAAAAAGTTCGTGCATGTTAAACTTGGCGTTGGTACTTATTATAGCCTCTAGAGCTTTTAAATCGTATATCTTAGACATCTTAGAGTCTTTAATTAAATCTTCCGTAATTAATTTTTCAAAAGCATCAGCCAGTTTTTTATCTTTTCCCTTCAAAAAGGAAAAATCCCTTTTACTTATTTTTAAAATAAGCTGCATCAACTCATTAGTTGCATGAAGCCCTAAGCTTTTAGTAGCACCGGCTCCCCAAAGTATAATCGTTTCAGGCCAATATTTTTCAGACATGATGTATCCTTCCTTTTAAGTTTATTCCAATCAATAGCTATTTTAAAATATTATAACCTAATATAGGCTCTTTAAAACACAAAAATGCACTTATTCATCCATAATAAGTGCATTATTAAAGGGATTAGATATGTTTAAGTTAACACCAAACACATATATATAAAAAGGGACTTCTTTTAGAAGTCCCTGATTATCATATTACAAAACTACACTATTAAAAATAGTATCAGCATTACAATTGATAAATCCTTCCCTCCGAAAGATTTCTATGCAAGTATAGGCAGGTTTCCTGACTATCGGCTCATCCTCTTTTTCCCTTCCCAGAAACACTCCAGTGGAAATTTAAAATTGTCACCTGATACAGTAGCGGGGGCTGTAATGGTATTTCACCATATTCCCTTTTAATTATAATATAAACCGTATACTTTATTATTTAATTATGAGTTAATTATATTCTTATTGTCTATATTAGTCAAGTAACTATTCATACTTTTTTCATTTATTTTAATTAATATGGTTACTTTAATCCCTGCTCATAAGCCTCTATCATCTTTTTTACCATCTGTCCCCCTATTGAGCCTGCTTCCCTTGATGTAATATCACCATTATATCCATCTTTTAGATTCACTCCTACTTCTCTAGCTGCTTCCATCTTAAATCTATTAAGACCTTCCTTTGCCTCTGGAACTAAAGTTCTATTTCCATTACCTGTCATGATGAATTCCTCCTTCACATTCTCATAGATTTTTTTATTGAAGTATTTTATTTAATTGTGTATCTAGAGTTTATGTAATTTAAAGTTTTATAAACTATTAAATTCATGACAGATATGAAAAAATCACTGAAATCTTATTAAAAAATTCCAGTGATTCTACTTTTATATCTTTTCATGTCAATTTCTATTTTGATTTTCTAAAACACTTTTGGCCTGACCAATGGTAAGAGGTAATGTATCTGCATTTATTGCTCCATCTCTATCCAGAATTTCAACCAAATGAGCTACTCTTGGAAGTCTTAAATCAATTTTTCGAATAAACTCTTTTTGATTAAACACTTCCTGAGTTGTGCCTCCCCTTACAATTTTTCCTTTATCCAAAAGATAAACCGTATCAGCTAAAAGAGGAACTGTATCCACATCATGGGTGGCAAAGATCAAAGTAATTCCAAGTTTTTTATTTATTATGTCAAGAAGTTTGATTAACTTATATACTCCCCTGGGATCAAGAGCTGCTGTGGGTTCATCCAGAACCATTACCTTAGGCTTCATGGCAAGGACACTTGCAAGTGCTATTCTTTTTTTTTGCCCTCCACTTAAATTATGGGGACTTTTATCATCATAACCTGTCATTCCAACCACCTTTAATGACCATGCTATTGTATCTTCCAATTCCTGCCCTCTCATACCCATGTTCAAAAGCCCATAGGCAATTTCCTGTCGAACTGTAGAATTAAAAAGCTGATCATCAGAGTCTTGAAATACCATGCCTACCATACGTCTTATTTCAACTAAATTTTTTTTGCATACCTGAAGTCCATTTATTGTAATAGTACCTGATTTAGGCTTTAAGATTCCATTAAACAGATGAAAAAGAGTGGATTTACCTGCACCATTGGGACCAAGTATTGCTACCTTTTCCCCGCTTTTTATTTTCATGTTAACATCTTTAAGTGCCAGGCTTCCATCACCATAAGCATAGCTGACTTTATCCACATCAATAAGTTCCATATATTATTCTCCTTTTAAATCAATATATTTGCAATAATTAAAGCTGCCAATAAAACTGCTCCTAATATTCCAAAGCGAAAATCCTTGGCTGGAATGGAGTATGTGAAAAACTTAGCTTGTTTACTCTCTTCGTTATATCCTCTTGAAAGCATGGCATTGTAAACCCTCACACTGCGATCCAAAGATTCTATTATGACATAAACTGCTATTTTTCCCGCATCTTCAGCACGGCGCATCCAACTGGAATTATCTCCCATACGGCTCAATTGGGCATGTCTCATACTTTTTCCCGTATCCTCAATTATAAATATATATCTGTACATCATATCCGCTAAATCTATTATAATTGATGGTACCTTAAATATTCTCAGGGTTTCAAGTATTTCAATCATGGGTGTGCAAAAGGACAGTATACATGCCAGACTAACTGCTGCCATTATCCTGAGCATCAACAAAATTCCAAGTATAAGACCTTCTCTGTAAATATTAAAGCGATATCCAAAAAGGGGAATATAGGTTAATACCTGCTGTCCATTGGTAAATAACATACTGGCAAACACAAGCCATGCTATACTAAAGGGCATAAGCATCCTTTTTATAAGTCTTTTCCAGGGCATATTCAAAGTATAATATCCAATTATAGAAAGTGCCCACAGAGAAACTACTAAGTACCAATGGGAAAGAAAAGTTACAATTATAATTGCACTTAAAAACAAAACTGTTTTTACCCTTCCATCCAAACGGTGTAAAAAACTTTTATTACCAGATATCCTGCCAAATGAAGATAGTTCCATAATTTATTCTTCCTTTAACGATTTTTTATTTTTAGCTGATTCTCCAAACAATTTTTCCCAATGATGTCCCACTATTAAGCCTGCAAAAAAATTTGCTACAGAAAAGGCTCCTACCTGTGCATCACCAGGTAATTCAACAAAAGGCTTGTGATTATTGGATGCCATGGTATTCACCTTGTCATCTGTACCTCCGGCTTCCATTTTATGATTGACCATATATTTTGAAGCCCCAAATATAAAAATAAACAGGATTATCATTACTGTCAACATAATTCTAGTAAATTTATCTAAAAATTTAATGCTTGTACCTTTTCCATTTTTTATATTACCACTTGATTCCATAATTATTTTGCCTCCTCTTTCCTAAGTACACCTGGCAGCAAATCTGGACGTCTTTTTATCATGACCTGAAGAACCAATGCTGTAAATACACCTTCTGCTATAGCTAAAGGCAGCTGAGTAGGACCATAACCTAAAAAGAATATCATCCACTGCTTCATCAAAGGAACATGTCCATGTAAACTTATGGCCAATTCAAGGGCAGCTACCAGATATGTAACTATATCACCTACAAAACCTGCCACTCCTGCGGCCAGCCAAATAGGACTTTTAAAATACCTTAATATTTTCCAACATAAATATCCTAAAATCCCCGCGGCTATACCCATGGAAAAAGTGTTTGCACCAATGGTGGTTATGCCTCCATGTCCTAAAAATATGGCCTGAAAAAACAATACAATAGCTGAAATAACACCAGTTGCAAAAGGTCCTACTATAATAGCTGCCAGTGCAGTACCGCAGGGATGAGAGCAGGAGCCAGTTACAGGAACGGGAATATGCATGCATGATATAACAAATACTGCTACGCCTACCATTGCCAAAAAAGGTTTATAATATAAGTTCTCTTTAACCCTTTTTTTTATCTCCTTAACACCTGGTATCATAAATACAGCACTTATAGCATACCATGTTCCCCAAGCCTGTGGTGATAAAATACCATCTTCAATATGCATTTCTTATTACCTCCAATTTTATATTTAAAAATCCATTTTAATTCTAAATAAAAATTTAACCCCTTAGCTTAAAAGCGCTGAGGGGTTAAAATTTATAAAAAACAATATAAATTCCTATATTACAGTCACCTCCCTATCACTCGTAGAGCTTAATGGTTCCCAAATAATATAGGCAGGTCTTCTGACTTGGAATCATCATCCTTATAACCTTCCCAGTTTCCCAGTGGTATATCTATAAGGACTCCTCTTTTACAGCGGCGGGACCGTGCAGACTTCTCATCTAACTTCCCTTTTAAGTAAAATACACCTATATATTTTAATATTATTTTTGCTATGTTTACTTTTTTTAATACTTAAAAATCATTACATGTAATAATTAAGTTAAGTTTCTCACAAACTTTTAAAGCTGTCAAGTGAAATTAAAAAAAATTAATTCAGAGCAAGCTGCATGTTCTAAATATTTTTTTACTTCATCATAAAATAACTTTTGATTACCTTTTAGTGCAATCACATAGTCAGATATTTTTTGAAAAAGTTGATTTTATCACTTGCAAAATTTTCTATTTATTTACTCATACGTCTGCCATGAAAACTGTACTTAAAGTTTTAATTACTTACCAAAAACGCTTTACAAATTAATAGTAAATATTATATAATTATTATTATAAACTTCTGGGGGGTAATAAATTGGAAACAGAAATAAATTTTAATTCTCTCATAACATCAGTGGGAAATTGTTGTTTAGGAAAAGAAATTTGTGGGGACCACTGTGATAAATCAAATTGTCTAATAGGATATTGTAAAAAAAACTTACTTGACTGTCTTAAATCTGGTCAGCAATTTTTAGATGAAGAGATAGATGAAATCCCACTATTTGATACAAAAGTCTTTGATAAATCCTCTGTTATAGATACAATTGGCCTTATATTAAATCAATGTAAAAGCTGTAATGCTTATCATGACGAGGACTGTATAATAAATATTTTGAGAAGTGCATGTGAAGTAATTTTATTTGGGAACCCAAAAGATTATAAAGGCAGTGTGCTCTTATATCTGGCTGATATAAAAAATGACAATTCGGAAACAGCAGATAAAATTCATGAAGCCTACATACTTAACAAAAAATCATCTCAAAATTAATTATATGTAGTTTATGTATAACCAGCCATGGCGAGGGGCTTACAATACCTTGTACATAGATATTAAGGAAAGAAGGTTATTATAATATGGAAAATGTAAAATTAACTTATGAAACAACCTTGGGAGATACAGAAGGCACTGACGTTGAAAGATTAGTAAAACAGACATTTAAGGGTGAAACAAAAGAAGCTGGTCTATATACTGCTATAGCACGTCAAGCTCAAAGACAGGGATATGGAGACATTGCAGAAATACTAAAAGTTCTTGCAAAAGAGGAAATAGAACATGCTGCTACATGTGCTGAGTTAAACAATATGATAACGGGGGATTGCTTCCAGGATATAAGACAGATGCTGGAAGGAGAAATTTTTGCAAATAAGTCAAAACGTGAAGATGCACTTCACTCAGAAAAATTAAAAATTGATTCTGCAAGAGAGTTTTTTAACTCAGCTTCTAAAGATGAAGGCCGTCATGCCAGAATACTTGAAGGAATACTAAAAAAATATAATAAATAACTTAAAAAAATCAAGGGAGATAAAATAAAATCACGCCCTTGATTTTTTAACAATTTATATTTGTTTTACTGCCCCTCTTTTTACTGCTATATTTATTATATTAAATAAGACTGCACCCACTATGGTGTTTACAACAGCTGCTGGTAACACTACAGTTAAAAATAATGCCGTAAAGCTAGTGCCAAGTCCTACTGTAAGCAAAACTACAGTTAAAAATGCAGTACCGCTTACTATTGTTCCAATTGCCGTAGTCAATACAATATTTATCTGATTATTCACTTTGTCCCTAAAAGGTTTTACCAAAATAAACATTACATTTATAGTTATGAATTTGTCAATTACATTTGCAAATTGTCCTCCTGGAAAAGTTGTAGTTGCCGCTGCCAATATTCCTGCCACAACACCCGAGCAGACACAAGTCTTGTAATCCTTATTAAGCAAAAGTATTATAAAAAGCATGGCGAGAGATATATCTGGTTTCATTCCAAATAAAATTGGAGGCACAACTTGATGCAATACTGCACCAATGGCAAGCAGTATAGAATTTATAATCATTTTTTTTAAGTTCATAATTGACACTCTCCTAAAATTATAATTTTAAATATTAAATCCTAGGGAAATCCCTAAGTTTATACTATAATTGAGAGAGAAATATTTCTTTCATAACATAATAAAACACCACCAATGCCTATATTTTTTCCATAAAAAAACTCCATCCTAAAAACTAGGACGGAGATATCCGCGGTACCACCTAAATTGTGTCTGTTAAACACCTCTTTTTAGATACAAACATATCCTATCCGTTATAACGTACGGCTAACGTTAACCACTACTTTCTACCTGAGTAGATTTCAATTTACTCCTCTTAGGTCCATTCACTACATATCCAGTATTGAGATTTCACCCTTCTCAACTCTCTATAACTTAATTATATAGTTACTCTTCCTCGTCAAAGGATTTAATATTTAAATTAAATACATGATATCACTTGAATCTTATAATGTCAACATATATTTTTATAGAATTTAATCTTATTAAATTCATTCTTTTATTTTACCAGCTAGGCTGCAATTTTTATGGAATAACCCTTTATAACAATAATTTATTATATCACTTCGTTTTATAATTCCTATAAATACATCTTTATCATCTATGACTGGTACAAAATTTTGATTTACAGCAAGTGATATCAAATCTTTCATATCGGAATTAATTCTAACTGATTTATTGTTCATCCGCATGGAAATTTCTTTTAGAAGTACCTTGTCTGTATTCTTAAAGTTCAAATCAGGAGTGTTTTTCAACTTCCAGAGCAAATCCCCCTCTGTGAGGGTACCCACATATTTGCCCTTATTGTCAATAAGTGGAATAGCTGTATACCTATACAACTCCATTCTCTCCAGTGCTTGTCTCATAGTTGAGTTCGGTGTCTCATAAACTACATCTGCCTTAGGTGTGAGAAAAAATGCTATATTCATATATTTCTACTCCTTAATATCTTTAATTTTAATGCTGATTTCTGTATTTCCTTTCAAATCATTATAATAATTCAATTAGACAGTTAAAATGTTCATGAAAATTTCAACCCCACTAATAGGCCAATTATCACTACTAATATTTATTATAAAATATAGATTTTAGATAATAATCGACCTAACAGCATAGGATTTTTAGTAAATACTACTTCGAACATTCAGCTTCTACTTGAAGTAATTTTCTAAGCACGTCCTCTATATTATCCACTAACTTCTCATCAATCTTTACATTGTCCTCATTTACAGCATCAATTGCAATTTTCAAGCCTTTAGTTATATTACTTATTTCCTCCAGCGTTAACAACATAAGTATATTCTCTTTCATGTCAATAACCCCCTTATCTAACTTAATTTTTTTAGAAAGCGACTATATCCATTATCCCTTTATTGTATTTTGTAAAATTTAAGTTAATATAAAGTGCTTATTTTAGAGATAATTTTATTAATTAGTGTTTTAGTAGACATTTTTATAATAACTGGCAAGTTTAAAATGATTAACCTGCAGTTTATCTTTAATTTCATTTAACGCCCTTACTATAAAGTGTATTTTGAAACAGCTGTTATTAGAAATTTGCTATAAAATCATAATATTCTTCCATCATATATTCTGTGTATGTCCTTCTGCCCATAAGTCTGTATATTACATCAAAACTTCTATATCCCTCTTTATATAATTTATATTCTCTTAAAAGTTTTTTTAACATACCCTTATTTATTTGAAGAAGGGTTACTAATTCATCCAACGTATAAAACTCTTTACAAAGCAATTCTTCAAGTTTTTTCTGCATTTCCAGTTTATACTCTAAATCCAACTTTCTATTTTTATGAGGTCCGTATTCTCCCCTGTGATGTTCTGGACATAAATATTTAAAATTCAAAGGAAAATCCACGCCTCCCTGGCTCCTATAAACTATATGATGCCTATCCGCTGGCTTACCACATATTTGGCATTTTAACAATTTCTTCCCTCCCAGTTTTTATAATGGATTCTATTGTAATTTATATTAACATTATAACACAGGTTGTACTATATTTCACTTATAAAAATTTGTGAAATTTATTTGAATTATTTCCTATTATTCTTTAAATTTTTAATAAAAACTACTAAAAGGAAAATAAATAACACTACAAAAATAGGTACTGCAGAATAATATATTATTTTATCAAGATCAAAATTCATTAGCTCAGTCCCCTTTATTATATTTTCTATTTATAAAATTTCTACACTGAAAATAAAAAACCTTTAAAAAACTAAAAAATTATTTTTATCCATGTATTTATAAACTTTGTAAATATATATGTTATAATAAAAAAATTAAGGTTCAAGTATAAATAATATTTCTCATAGGGAAATTCCACCCAAATCAGTAATCACTTGATACACACAATATTCAGGAGGAAATAAAAAATGCAGAACATTTTTTACCTTACATTTTTAATTAATGTTATATTATCTGTAATTGTTATAATTTTGGAAAGAAAAAATCCTGAGAAAACAATTGCCTGGTTAGCTGTTTTCATACTATTGCCGCCTTTTGGTTTAATAGCTTATATCTTTTTGGGAAGGAACTGGAAAAAGCACAAACTTCATGACCAGACAAATATAAACATAGAAGAATTAATATATGAAGCTATAAAAAACATAGGAGACAACAGTTATACTCCCCTAATTGAACTTCTTTCAAAAAACAGTGAATCACCTTTATTTACAAACAACTCCATAGTGTTGTTTAAAAATGGTCTGGAAAAATTCAGCTGTCTAAAAAAAGAGCTTTTAAAAGCAAAACATCATATTCACATGGAATATTTTATAATAAAAAGTGATGAAACCGGAAATGAAATAAAGGACATATTGATAAAAAAAGCCTTAGAAGGAGTAACTGTAAGACTTATACTTGATAGGGTTGGCTGTATAAAATTAAATAAAAATTTTATACAGGATCTAAAAAAGGCTGGTGTGGACTTAGTACAATATTCATATTTCCTGGCCCCAATTTTAAGACATATAAATACTCAGATAAATTATAGAGATCACAGAAAAATAGCAGTTATCGATGGCAAGGTGGGCTTCGTAGGTGGAATAAATATAGGAAATGAATATGTGGGAAAAAGTAAATACGGCTATTGGCGCGATACTCACATAATGGTAAAAGGAGATTTTGTATTGGGCCTCCAGGCTGTATTTATAGATGATTTTGCTACAATAAAAGCTGCAAATGAAGAATATTTTTTATATGATGGAAATTTTGAAGAATTTTTTCCCCAGGCTTCCTCCAATAACAATAACAAATTAATGCAGCTTGTAAAAAGCGGCCCGGATTCTGAATTTCCAGCTATTGAACAATCAGTTTTAAAAATGATAAGCATGGCTAAAGAACATATCTACATTACCACCCCTTATTTTGTACCTACGGAAAGCATATTGAACGCAATAAAAGTTGCATCCTTAAGCGGAGTAGATGTACGTATTCTATTCCCTGGCAGATATGATCATATACTTGCATACTATGCATCCAGAACTTATCTTGGGGACTTAATTAAAAACGGAGTGAAAGTTTATTTCTACAATAAGAACTGTTTTGTCCATTCTAAAACCACCAGTATAGACGGAAAAATATGTACTATAGGCACTGCCAATATGGATATAAGAAGTTATGAGTTAAATTATGAGATAAATGCAATGATTTACGACCAGGAAACCACGGAGGAACTTGAAAATTTATTTTTTGAAGATCTTCAAAACAGCAGGAGGATTTCTGATAAATACTTTGACAATTTATCTCCTCTCATTAAGGCTTTTGAAGCTTTTTGTAAAATATTTTCTTCATTGTTATAACTGCTTCACGGCAAATATGAAGATTGCTGTGAGGCAGCTATCAATGTATAACCTCATTCCACCTGGTTATTATATTCTTTGATAAGTCCCTTCCTGTAGGCTATTAAGAGTTTCTCCAGATCGGCTATCTGTTCTTTAAGCTCTTTTCCTATATCCGTGTCCGCTACTCTCTTTCTTTTAGCTACATGTTCCAAAATTATTGTAGATGATATAATATCCTTGTCCTCTTCTATGGCATTTTTTATAGCTGAAAAAGGTTCATGAGAAGTAAGCAGCAATCCATAGGAATTATATATCAAAGTATATCCTGCAATTCCAGTCTCGGGCTGATATGCCTTGCAAAATCCCCCATCTATTACAAGCAGTTTCCCGTTTGCCTTTATGGGACTTTCACCTTCCTTGGTTTTTACCGGAATGTGTCCATTTATAATATGGGAGCTGTCTGGATCTAAATTAAATTCCGATAATATATTTCTACATACCTGCTCATTGTCTCTATATCGGTAATAATAATTTTTGGGTTCGCAATGAGCCTTATCATCATCAATAAAATATCTTTCAAAAGTGGTCATTCTGGTTTTTCCAAACATAGGTGAATCCTCTCCGCACCACATATACCACATCATGTCCATAGCATATTTTTTACCCTTGTTGCTGCATTTAAAGAAAAATGCATCCCTGGCTATACGATCATATCTGTCTAAAAGTTCTTTTCCCCTATAGCTTATCTTTCCTATTTTGACTTCTCTAAGACTTCCGTCCTTATTCAGTGGAATGCATCCATGATAGAGAAGATTTGAATTATAAACTAAATACATACTGCCTTTTCCATATAAGAATTTAATATGTCTCTGCAGTTTTTCACTGTTTACAAAGGAATTCGTCAGCTTTTCAATAATCTCATCTTCCCTGTCCGTCAATTTATAAGGATCCTTCCAGTCTACAGTGGGAAATTCAGTATCATTCAATTTATAAATATGGCCATATATGCTTATTTCCCATTTTTCTCTATTTATTTTATCCAGTAATAACCTGTCTTCCATTTTAAATTCGGGATGTCTTTTTATTATCTGACCTTCTATTTTAAACTGCATTATAGCTATGGCCTTATGCATTTTTGCCAACAACTGAAGTTCATTTTTATTTATATCCTTGTCTAAAGTTTTAGGAATAAAGTTTTCACAAGGATCATCTTTATAAAATTCCAGGGCAAAGGTTGCAAGAGGAAGCAGATTTATCCCATATCCATCTTCAACAGTATTTAAATTTGCATATCTAAGTGATATTCTCAATACATTAGCTACACAGGATCTGCATCCGGAAGCCGCCCCCATCCACAGCATATCATGATTTCCCCATTGAATATCCACAGAATGATGCTTCATAAGTGCATCCACTATGATTTCAGCTCCAGGCCCCCTGTCATATATGTCTCCTATAATATGCAGCCTATCCACTACTAATCTCTGTATTACATTTGAGATTGTTATAATAAATTCAGGAGCACGATCAATATCTATAATAGTCTTTATTATACCATTATAGTACGCTTGTTTGTCTACTCTGTCATCCTGCTCATGAAGCAGCTCTTCTATTATATATGAAAAATCCTTGGGCAAAGCCTTTCTAACTTTAGAACGAGTATATTTTGAGGATACATTTTTACACAATTCAATTAACTGATATAAGGTTATTCTATACCAATCCTGCAGATTGGCTTCTTTTTCCTTAATTAACTCCAATTTTCTTTCAGGATAATATACTACTGTTGCCAGTGCTGCCTTTTGTTCTTCTCTCAGTGAATTTCCAAATACATCGTCTATCTTTCTCTTTATTACTCCAGATGCATTTCGCAGCATGTGAGTAAAGGATTCATACTCCCCATGAATATCACTTATAAAATGCTCCGTAGCTTTAGGCAGGTTCAATATAGCCTGAAGATTTATAATCTCCGTACTTGCACTGGATATTGTTGGATATTCCCTAGATAATAATTGAAGATATCTTAAATCCTTTTCTATTATATCTAAATTGTTATCATCATAGAAAATCATGTCCGTTTTCTCCTTCTTAAATATTATAGATATAAAAATGATATACTATATTATATTATAGTATATCATTTTTAACATGTATAGTATAAATTACAGGATTTAATATAACACATCACTGCATATATCTTAAAAGTATACACTTATTTAAAGCTATTAATATCTAAATCCTTATAATTCATTAAAAAGGATTTTAATTTATCTATAATTATTTTTGATCCTCCTATAACGTCCGATTCAATATTCAGGCATAATACGGGTTCATGGAGGGAAATCCTCAGCAAAAACCAGCCGTCTCCCTTGGACCTGTCACATTCCACTCTTATTCCCTCATAATTGTCAGGTGCTGGATTCCACCCTTCAATTTTTTTTATACAGAATTTTAGATCCTCTATTATTTTCAAGCCATAGTCTTTAAAGTCTTCATCTAAAATATCAAACCTAAATTCCAGACTCTCCAGGGGAATCTTTAAGGTATCTATCAAATTTTCTATACTTTTCCCCTTTTCATGCATTTTGGCCATTTTTATCAGTATCTTAGCTATTAAATAAGCTCCGTCATCTAAAAAATAGTTCTCCTTTAAAGCTGCATGCCCTGAAGTCTCAATAGCTAAAAAACACTTTTCTCCTTCATGATTCAGCCTTATACCCTCGTTTATAACATTTCTATAGCCTCTTTTAAACCTATGGTGTTTTCCCCCCAAATTTTGAATAAATTCGTTTAAGCCTCTTGAAGTTACAGAATCAGTGACTATAGCAGTACCTGGATGTTCTTCCAAAACTATGGAGGATACTAAAGCTATCAGTGTATTTCTGTTTATACCTTTACCATTGCCATCTACAATAGCTGCCCTATCCACATCCGCATCAAACACTATGCCCATATCCGCTTTATTTTTGATTACTGCACTTTTTATAGATTCCATGGCTTCTTTAGCCTCCGGATTGGGGATATGATTTGGAAATCTTCCATCCGGATCAATGAATTGACTTCCACCAGTTTCTGCTCCCAAGGGTTCTAAAACCTTACTTGTAAAAAATCCTCCTGCTCCATTGCCTCCATCTACAATAATCTTAAATTCCAATAGGGGTTTCCCATAATTGATCTTCGAATTTATACCTTCCCTGATCTTTTTAACCAGTATATTGGAATATTCAGTTATAAAATCCACTTTTAAGATTTTACCTTTATTACAGGCTATTTTACAATTGTCATTGGAGGCTTCTGTCAATATATATTTTATATCTTCCTTCTCACATCCACCACTTTCAGTAAAAAATTTCAGCCCGTTATAATAATAGGGCAAGTGGCTTGCTGTTATCATAATAGAACCCTGGCATTTATACCCGGGATGCACAGTAGTCATAAACATAGCCGGTGTGGTACAAAGATTACAATCATATACAGTACATCCTAAATTCAGAAGTTCCCTTGATATAACATCCCTAAGTTCAGGACCTGACAGCCTTGAATCCATGCCTACTGCAATTTTTAATTTATCTCTTCCTATACCCTTTTTGTTTTCAAGCCATATTACAAATCCCCGAATTATTTTCTTTACCCTTTCAGCAGTGAAATTTACATCCTTTTCCTTATTTTCAATGGCAATTCCCCTTATATCCGTACCATTTTGTAACTCATACAACTTTTCTAGCATATTTGTCCTCCTACTCTCCAATTCTTATATATATTATATAACAAAATACAGAGCATACATATCCCCATATGGCAAAATATCTCCAATTACTTCTTTCCTAAATTTACAACAGGCAGATGCTTATATAAAGCCCTGCCTGCATAGTACAATTTTCTTCATATTCTCAACCTATTCATTGTCAAATTTCATGGTTCTCATGGAATTCAACACTGCTATAAGGGCAACTCCCACATCTCCAAATACAGCTTCCCATATATTTGCAATTCCCAGGGCTCCCAAAATCATAATTATAACCTTTACCCCCAGGGCAAATACTATATTTTGTGTAACTATTTTTTTAGTGTTCCTGGCTATTTTAATGGCCACTGACACTTTAGAAGGTTCATCTGTCATTATGACCACATCTGCAGCTTCTATAGCCGCATCTGAACCAATACCTCCCATAGCCACTCCCACGTCTGCTCTTGCAAGTACCGGAGCATCATTGATTCCATCCCCTACAAATATTAATTTTCCGTTTTCACCGTTTCTATTATATATTTCTTCTAATTTTTCCACCTTTTCATCCGGGAGAAGCTCTGAATACACCTCATCTAATCCAATACTTCCAGCTATCTTTTTCCCCACCAAAGAATTATCTCCTGTTAGCATTATCACTTTTTCTATGTCTTGATTTTTTAAATCTTTTACTGCTTTTCGAGAATCTTCTCTCAGCTCATCAGATATGATTACATATCCAACATAGCTGTTGTTCAAAGCCACATGCACTATAGTTCCCACTGACTCAACCTGCTCACATAAAATTCCCTTATCAGACATAAAGTTTTCATTTCCTACCAATATTTCACATTTACCTACAGTAGCACTTATGCCTTTGCCTGGAGTTTCCCTGTAATCTTTTATTAAGCTTCTTTCTACTTCTTGGTTATAAGCTTTTAGAATTGAAAGTCCAATGGGATGATTGGAATACACCTCCGCAAATGATGCATATTTCAAAACATCCTCCTCTTTAAAACTGCCATAGGCTTTAACTTTTGTAACCTTAAATACTCCTTTAGTTAAAGTCCCGGTTTTATCAAATACAACTGTATTTACATAATTTAACGCTTCTAAATAATTCCCTCCTTTTATGAGAATGCCATTTTTAGAAGCACTTCCTATACCTCCGAAAAATCCCAGAGGCACGGATATAACCAATGCACATGGACAGGATACAACTAGAAATACCAATGCCCTGTAAAACCAGACTGAAAAAGTTGCCCCGGTTACAAAAAGCGGTGGAAGTACTGCCAGCATAAAAGATAATACAACTACTGTGGGGGTATAATATCTGGCAAATTTAGTTATAAAATTTTCCGTAGGAGCTTTTTTACTGCTGGCATTTTCAACCAAATCCAATATTTTGGCTACAGTAGATTGTCCAAATACCTTGGTTACTTTTACAGACAGGACTCCATTTTTATTTATAAATCCTCCCAATACCTCATCATCTACGGAAACCTCCCTGGGAAGTGATTCACCCGTTAGCGCTGAGGTATCTACCGTGGAATTACCCTCTACTATTTCTCCATCCAGAGGTATTTTTTCTCCTGGCTTAACTAATATTATATCTCCCACATTTACATTTTCCGGATCTACCTTTTTTATCTGGCCATTTGATTTTACGTTGGCAAAATCTGGCTTTATATTCATCAAATCAGATATGGATTTTCTAGAATGATCTACCGCTCTATCCTGAAAATATTCACCAATCCTATAAAACAACATTACTGCCACAGCTTCTGGGTACTGTTCAATACAAAAAGCTCCGATACTTGCAATGCACATTAAAAAATTTTCATCAAACACCTGGCCTCTGCCTATATTTTTAATTGCTTTTAACAGCACTTCCTGTCCGATTATGAGATAGCTTATTAAATACAATGTCAATTCTATTTTAAACTGGAAATTAAAAATTACGGCACTGGCATAAATCAAAACACCTATGCCCAGAATTATATTTTCAATACTATACTTTTTTTCCCTAGCACCATCTGAATTTTTTTCTAATTGGTCCTTTTTCATATCATATAATAGCTTTACTTCTGGTTCTACTTTGTGTACTATTTTTTCTATCTTTTTTATAACACAATCCAGTTTTTCTTCATCTTCCAACTGTACAATAAGTTTTTTAGACAAAAAATTCAGATATGCAGTTTTTATTTCGGGAATATCTTTTACTTGATTTTCAATTTTATTAGCACAATTGGCACAGCATAAATTTTCCAGTATGAACTCTCTTTTTTTATTACCATCTTTAATATTCATAATTCTACTGTCATTTAACTTTTCACCAGCAGCCACATTCATTTAAGTTCCCCTCCCCTGTTATTTTTATTCCGCCCTGACAACTTCTTTTACTTTCCACAATTTTAGTAAAATCAAAATAATGGATATGTATGTATAAATCTACATATGAATATATGAGTACTTGTTCATATGTTTATATCATTAGTATATTTTAATACTTCATAAATGTCAATAATTTATGTATATGAATCTAAATAAATTTAAAATGACCAGTGAAAAGTCATTCATTGGTCATTTTAGTATTCGCTAATTAAGGCATATTGAATTTTCCTATTCTATGCTTTTTACTTCGTAACCTGCATCCTTCACAGCTGCTTCTATATCAGAGTTATTGATTTCAGATGAAGATTTTATAATGGCAGTCTTACTGTCCAAATCCACCTTGGCATTTGAAACACCTTCTATTGACTCCAAGGCTGACTTTACATGATTAACACAATGCTGACAGCTCATTCCCTCTACATGTACAATCTTCTTTATCTTTCCTTTAAAAAACATAATTACACCTCTTTATATTTTTATATTTATTTTAAGTTGACAGCTATAATTAAGCTGTCAACTTAAATTATCAGTTTAAACTTTCTAATTATACATTGGTCTAAATCTCTTCAGCCTAAGTGCATTTAAAAGTACTGAAACTGAACTAAAGCTCATGGCCAATGCTGCTATCATAGGATTTAAAAGCGGACCGCCAAATATGAAAAGCACTCCCATGGCCACAGGTATACCTAAAGAATTATATCCAAAAGCCCAGAATAAATTTTCTTTTATATTTTTTATGGTTTTTTTGCTTAAATCTATAGCTGTAACCACATCCATCAAATCACTTTTCATAAGTACGATATCCGCTGATTCCATAGCCACATCCGTCCCTGAGCCTATTGCTATACCCACATCTGCCTGGGCCAAAGCCGGAGCATCATTTATTCCATCCCCCACCATAGCTACCTTCTTATTCTCATTTTGCAGCTTTTTTACTTCATTGGCCTTATCCTGTGGAAGTACCTCTGCAAGTATTCTGTCTATTCCCACTTGCTTTGATATAGCCTGAGCTGTATTTTTATTGTCTCCGGTTATCATAACTACTTCTATTCCAAGAGAGTGAAGCTTTTCTATGGCCTTTTTGCTATTTTCTTTAACAGTATCTGCTACAGCTATTATTCCTATCAATTTATTGTTTAATGCTATATACATAGGTGTCTTGCCTTCACTGGACAGTTTTTGTGATACTTCTTTCATATCTTTTAGAAAAATTTTTCTATCCATAATAAGCTTTTTATTACCTAAAAGCACGTCATTGCCTCCCAGGGTGACCTCAATGCCATAGCCAGGTATGGCAAGAAAGGACTCTATTTTTTTTAGCGGGATATTTCTTTTTTCGGCTTCTTTAACTATAGCTTCCCCCAATGGATGTTCTGATGCTTTCTCAGCAGATGCAGCAATTTGGAGCAAATAATCCTCTTTTAAATCGCTTGACAGCACTATATCTGTGACCTTGGGCTTTCCCTCAGTTATAGTACCGGTTTTATCAAACACTACCGTCTGTATTCTATGTGCAATCTCTAAAGCTCCACCACTTTTTATAAGCACTCCGTACTCTGCACCCTTTCCTGTTCCCACCATTATAGCTGTGGGAGTTGCCAGTCCCAATGCACATGGACAAGCTATTACAAGTACGGATATAAATATAGTTATTGCAAATACTCCTGATTGCCCGGATATATACCAGGCTATGGAAGCTATTATGCCCAATATTAAAACTACAGGTACAAAATAACCAGCTATCACATCTGCCAGTTTTGCAATAGGTGCCTTTGATCCCTGAGCCTCTTCAACCAATTTTATTATCTGAGAAAGTGCTGTATCCTTTCCAACTCTAGTAGCCCTGTATTTTATGAAGCCATTCTTGTTTATACTTGCACCGATAATTTTACTTCCCGGGGTTTTTTCCACCGGTATACTTTCTCCTGTAAGCATTGATTCATCTACAGAAGTCATTCCATCTATAACTTCACCATCTACGGGAATTTTTTCTCCCGGTCTAACCACAATTACATCTGAAACTTCCACTTCATCAATTGGAATCTTTATTTCTTCCCCATCTTTTATTATATTTGCAGTTTTAGGTGCCAAATCCATTAACTTTCTTATAGCTTCAGAAGTTTTCCCCTTAGCCACATTTTCAAAATACTTTCCCAAAGTTATAAGAGTTAGTATAACCCCTGCAGATTCAAAATACATATGATAATAATTATTGTCCAGTAATATTTTGAATACAGAGAACAAACTATACAAAAACGCTGCCGATGTTCCTATAGCTATAAGAGAATCCATATTAGGGCTTTTTCTAAATAGTGATTTAAATCCCACTGTGAAATATTTTCTTCCAACTGCTATTACCGGAATAACCAATAAAAGCTGAATTACTGCAAATTCCCGGGGGTGTACCATAGGATCTATTGGTCCAGGAAGCATTATATTCAATTTTTCAGTTATCATAGGACCCATAGCTGCAACAAGAAGGGGAATTGTAAATACAGCCGACACTATAAATCTTCGCTTTAACTCTTTGATTTCTTCTTCTTTTTTCTTGTTCTTGTCAATATTGCTTTCTTCTTCAATGATCTTGTATCCTGCCCTTGCAACATCCTTTTTTAAATCATCAACTTTCATTTTAGAAGGATCAAAGGTTATAGTTAACTTTTCAGTGGCAAAATTTACATTGGCTTCTTCCACTCCATCTAATTTTTTGCTTACCTTTTCTATTGTTCTGGCACAAGCTGCACAACTCATTCCCTCTATTTGAAAAGTTCTGCTTTTCATTTTAATACCTCCTATACTTAACTTACCCAAATCCATATACTTAATTTCTATCCGTTCTTATCCAACAATTTCCCCAATAAACCCATTATTTCATCTACCTTTTCTTCTCCAGAATTATGAAGAAAAGCATCTTTTACACAATGATTTAAATGCTGCTTCAATATTAGTAAATTTGCTTTTTTCAAAAGTCCCTGAGCTGCTACTATTTGATTGGATATATCAATACAATACCTTCCATCTTCTATCATTTTCATTATTCCTTCAATTTGTCCCTTTGAAGTTTTTAATGCCTGAAAAGCTTTCTTTTTTTCTTCATTCACTTTTACCTCCCCCCACCCCTGAGGGGTGGTATTTTGTAAAAAATATAAAATTTAAACAAGAAAAGCATTTTTTCGTTTAAATTTTCTTATTGATTGATAATCATTCTATACATATATTATAACTCAATTTATAATCCTGTATATACTTTTTAAAATATATTTACGGATACTATATTAAATATGTATATATTATTTCATCATTTATATTTTGTCTTTATCTATAAATGTTTTTAGGTTCATCCGCCAGATCAATTTTTTCAATATCCTCTGTATGGGGATTTATCAGTGCTATAGCTTTTTCCCTGCTTAAAGTTACCATAATGTTACCACTATCCTTATTTAAAGATATATCTACAGGATATCTTCCCACCCTTATTTTTTTTATGCTTTTAAAATTATTCATATCCACTGCAGTTATGGTATCCTCACCAGTGTTTGCCACATAGCAATATCTGCCATCCGCAGACATACAAACACCTTTAGGTCTTCTTCCAACAGGTATGGGCTGAAGTACAGTATAATTTTCAGCATCGATTAGAGATATATCATTACTTTTTGCATTGGTTATCATTATATAATTTTTGTTTGGGACAAAGGCAATCCGTGAAGGATGTTTTCCAATTTCTAATTTTTTTATAAGTTTATTGTCTTTAATATTATAAAATAATACAAATCCATTATTATCTTCATCCTTAATATTTGACACCACTACCACTAAAGTTTTTCCATCTGAAGAAGTTTTCATGTCTTCAGGTGTACCCTCCACATTGATTTTGCTTACAATTTGGTTTGTGACTGTATCAATTTTACATATGGTTTTTTTTCCGATAACTACAAAATAATAACTTCTAGGATCTTGTGCCTCTTTTGCCAAAGATTTTGTCCTGTAACCTACGGTTATAAATACAACAATTAGAAACACTGCCAATAAACTCAAGGCTAATAAAATTTTATAAGGTTTATATTTCAACATAATAAAGCACCCCTTCACATGTTTTTCATTTTATTTTGTGCTTTTTTTGCCCTATATATTCCTATTTATGCTAATAAATCAAGATTTTTTATTTATATATTTCCACAGGTGTTTTAAGAGGTGCATATTTTTTTAATATATTTATATCTTCATTGGATAGAGCCACACATCCATATGTCCAATCATACTTAGAGCCACCGCCATGTATGCCTACAGCACCACCAAGTCTGGTATTCCAGGGTGGTTGTCTTTTATTTTCTACAGCAGATTTTATTTTTTCATATTCAGATTTACTGATAATATTTTTATTCAATGCATTTTTCGCATCTTCTACATTGGGATAGCTTATTCCTAAAAAATATGTATACTTAGTTTGAGAATTTATATAGCATATATAGTAATCTCCTTCTGGTGTCTTGTTGTCTCCTTCTGCTTCTTTTTTGCCCTGGGGATTCCTTCCAATGCCGATTTTAAACCTTCCTATCAAATGTCCGTCTCCATAAAGCTCCATTATTCTTTTGACCTTGTATATTTTTATAGAAGTTTTATCTGGAGATTTTTCAGGTTTTCTAAAAAATATTTTTTCTCTCTTATTTTCTTGGGATGAAATACCTTGTTGAATTATCTTTTCATCGGCATTTGTTCTGTTATACCTTTTTATGGATATTGTTGAAATGGTTCCTACTAAAATCAATCCAAAAACCAAAAATAGAACAGGGAATCTTTTGTATTTATTTTTCATTTTTTTCCTCCACTTTTATCCTTTATTACATTCCATTTTACATTAATTTTTAACTTATTCCAATTATGCTTTTAATCCATTCTATTATATTTTCATTTTTCTTTTTCATACTTTCATATTGCTGATAGCTTTTATTATAAATATTTATCTTTTTATTGTATTCATCAATATGCATATTATACGCTGTCAATTTGCTATTATATGCCACCACTGCCTCGTTCCATTTATAAGTGTTCCCTGATTGTGCAGCATCATCCATGTCATTTTTTAATTTTTTTAACTCTATGCTTTCTCTTTGCACAGTATTTCCTAAATTATCTAATGACTTCTTATACTGTTGAAGCGTACTTTGCATATTATGCACCACCTGGGAGGTTTTGGAGGACTCCCTGGATTTTACATCCACCAGTGATGCCATACATATAATCAGCAATATTATAACCGCAACTGAAATTTCGGTTATAAAGTACTTTAATTTTTCCATAAATACCCTCCCCGACCTAGAAGCTAAACTGCTATAATTTAATTTCCCCATAAATCTGCTGAATTTATAGCTGTACTAATCCTATATACTATATAATACTATTATTATGATAAAAAATATGATAAAAAAACCGACAGCAAAATAAATTTACTATCAGTTCCTTATATTAAGGCTGCATATTGTCATTATAAATTTTAATTATATCCCTCAATACTTTTTCAATAGTATTTATATTTTCAACAAAAAAGTCACAGTAGTTTTTATAAACAAGGTACCTGTCTTTAAAAATTTTTTCAATTTCTCCTGCATCATTTTTTAAAAGAGGTCTTTTCTTTATATCCAAATCACCAATTATATTCTTCAATGGCCTGTCTATAAAAATTATCAATCCTTTTTTTCTAAGATTTAATATGTTTATTTTATTTTTTATTACTCCTCCTCCAGTAGATATTATAACATCTTCTTTATCACTAGCCTGTTCCACTGCCTTTAATTCTAAATTTCTAAAATATTCTTCTCCACCTTTAAAAATCTCTGAAATAGTAAGCCCCTGCTGTTTTTCTATACACCCATCTATATCTATGAGTTTTTTGTTTAATTTATCAGATAACATTTTACCTATTGTAGTTTTACCTGATCCGGGCATACCTATGAGGACTATATTTTTAATTTCTCTTTTCATAAATTACACAATATCCTCATGCATTAAATTAGAATTTTCATTTGTATTTAACAATTCATTATATATTTCATCCACAATTTTCAAAGGTATTTTTCTCTTTTGCCATATCTGCTGGGACGCCACAGCCTGAGCTACCAGCATATACAATCCATTCACGGTATTAAGTCCCAATTTGTTTCCCAATTTCAAAAACAAAGTATTCCGGGGATTGTATATTAAATCCACAGCTGTGTTAAACTTGCTTATAATCCCTTCATCTACAGAGCAATTATCTACATTGGGATACATTCCACAAGGTGTACAATTTATTATTATATCTCCCCCTTTTATTTTATGTAATTCTTCATATGAGATAATTTCAAATTTATCACTGCTTGATTTACAGGGATTTCTGCTTGCATGTATGATATTTTTTGCTCCCTTATCCAAAATATACCTGGCTACAGCTTTAGACGCTCCTCCTGTACCCAATAATATTATATCTTTATTCGATACATCTATATCATATCTCTTTAAAGTCAATCCAAACCCATAATAATCCGTATTATAACCCGTTAGTTTATTACGTGTAAATTCTATAGTGTTTACGGCCCCTATATTCTCTGCCTCTTCAGATATCTCATCCATATATTTTATGATTTCAACCTTATAAGGTATAGTTACATTAGCACCCCTGCATCCTAAAATTTTTAATGCCTCTACAGATCTATTCAAGTTTTTTTCTTCTACTTCAAAAAGATTGTATTCCCCATTTTTACCTATCTTTTTTAAAATCAAATGATGTATTATACTGGAAAAACTGTGTATTAATCTCTTACCTATAAGTCCATAAAAGTCACTCAACTTAAATCATCTCCCCTGTAATTCCCCAATAATTTAAAATAAGAGCTTTCTCTCTCTATTCCCTCTATTGCATTTTCAGTACCATTCTCCATTATGTTCCCACAGAAATCAATATAAAAAAAATATTGCCAGGGCTTATTTATCATAGGTCTTGATTCTATTTTAGTCATATTTAAATTATTTTCCCAAAAAAACTTGAGTATATTGTATAAGGTACCTGATTTATGGGGCAGAGTAACAAGAATACTGACTTTATCACATTTTTTATCATATTCCATATTCCTGCCTATTATTATAAACCTGGTATAATTATCACTGTTGTAATTTATATTTTCCTCCAATATATTCAGTCCATAAAATTCTGCCGCCTTTTTACTGGCTATAGAAGCCTTGATCTTATTATTTTCTTTCTTTACATATTCAGCACTTCTAGCTGTGTTAAAATAGGGAATAAGCCTCCATTCCTTATGTTTTTCTAAAAAACTGCTGCACTGCATAAATGCCTGACTATGCGAATACACTTCCCTTATATCTTCAATTGAAGCTCCTGCAGTGCCTATCAAATTGTGATTTACTTTAATACATTTTTCTCCCACTATATAAAATTTATGTTTTTCCAGCAGATCATAAACCTCGGAAATACCTCCTGTAGAAGAATTCTCAATGGGAAGAACTCCATAATCTATATTTCCATTTTCTAAAGCTTGAAATACATCTTTAAAATTATCAAAACCTGCAGTTTTGACTTTATCTCCAAAATAATTAGTTAGAGCTTCATAGCTAAAAGATGCAAATATACCTTGAAACCCCACTTCACATGAACTATTATAAGTTCTTATTTTTGAAGTATTATCCTTATTATGTAATCCCATTATCTTTTTCTTCTGTAGGCTTTTACTTATACTCATAACATCTCTTAAAAAAACCTCTATCTCATTTGCCATTGATCTGTGCCCTATATTATCCAAGTGAATTTTTATAATATCTTCTTCCCGACTTTTATCCAATATTTCCATATGTTTTTTTTCTTTATATTCTGCCACTTTAGAAACTATATTCATTCTCTGCTGAAAGAGTTCAATCATTTCTCCATCTATTTTGTTTATCTTATTTCTCAACTCATCTAAGCTTTCCAAATTATCCCCTCCATTAATTCATTCTTCCATTAAATTCAATATTCCTATAGCTGTAACTGCTTCTATCACCGGAACAGCTCTGGGTACAATACAGGGATCATGTCTTCCTTTTATTTTCAAAATTGTATTTTCCCTGTTTTCAATATCTACAGTTCTTTGTTTTTTTTCTATAGAAGGAGTGGGCTTTATAGCAGCTCTAAATACTAAAGGCATGCTATTTGTAATTCCTCCTAGAATTCCTCCGTTATTATTGGTGTAAGTTTTTATATTATTATCTTTTGACATATAATATTCATCATTTGCCTCTGAGCCTTTCATAGTTGTTATATTAAATCCCTCTCCAAATTCCACTCCTTTAACTGCTGGAACAGAAAACAAGAGATGTGAAAGAGTGCTCTCCACTGAATCGAAAAATGGATCACCTATGCCCGCCGGTAAATTTATAACTATAGTTTCTATAATTCCACCAAGGGAATCTCCTTCTTCCTTTGATTTCAATATACTTTCTTTCATCCTATCACCACAAGTCTTATCCAGCACAGGAAAACTATCTTTTGAAAAATCCAGAAGCGTTTCTTTTTTTACGGAAACAATATCAAAAAAGCTTTCATCTCTAATTTTTCCTATGCTTTCTATACGGCTTCCTATTATTATTCCTCTTTTTTCCAGGATTTTTCTACACAGGGCACCGGCAAAAACCAGTGGTGCTGTGAGCCTTCCTGAAAAATGGCCCCCGCCTCTGTAATCATTAAAATTATGGTATTTAACTCTTCCTGTAAAATCCGCATGCCCCGGTCTAAGTATACTGGAAGTCTTTTTATAGTCCTGGGAATGGGTATCCTTATTTAGTATAACTGCACAAAGAGGAGTACCTGTAGTTCTGCCGTTAAAATATCCGCTTAAAATTTGAAACTCATCCTGTTCTTTTCTGGCAGTGGACAGATTTGTAAGGCCTGGTGCCCTCCTCTTCATCTGTTGCCTTATATATTCCAGATCAATTTCAGTACCGGGTTTTAATCCATCTATGCTGATACCTATAGCTTTCCCATGGGATTCTCCAAAAATAGATATCTTTATCCTATTACCCCATATTCCACTCATTTATATTGCCCCCCAAAGTTCCAAAATCCTTCCAAAAGTTTGGATATGACTTTTTTACACATTCAGCTCCTGCTATTACCATGGGATTTGAACATTTTGATGATATGGATGCCAGAGCCATGGCTATCCTATGATCTTTCCAGCTGTTCACATTTCCTCCAACAAGTTTTTTTCTTCCTCTTATGATAAGTCCGTCTTTTTTTTCTATTATATCTCCTCCTATTTTATTTAATTCTGAAGATATGGCCTCAAGTCTGTCTGATTCTTTAATTCTAAGCCTGCCTGCATTTTTAATTTCAGTAATACCACAGCTAACAGATGCCAAAGCTGCCAGTGCAGGTATAAGATCCGGACATTGTGAGGCATCAATAGTAGTTCCATGAATTTCATGGCAGGGTTTAACAGTTACACTGTTTTCTCCCCATTTGATTTCTACACCCATTCTTCTGAGTATATCTATTATAATTTTATCTCCTTGAAGGGAGTTCCTTTTTAATCCATAACAGGTGATACCATTTCCAAGGGATCCCATGACAAGCCAAAAAGCAGCTTGAGAAAAATCGCCCTCCACTTTGAAATCTGTACTCTTGTATTTCTGATTTCCTTTAACCTCATAATTGCCGCAGTTATTTTTATCTATGCTTATTCCGAACTTTTTCAATACGCTTAACGTAATATCCACATAGGGTTTGGATTCCAATTCGGTAGTTATACATATTGTGGAATCCCCATCCAATAGGGGAAGGGCAAATAAAAGTCCGGTTATAAACTGGGAACTTACATTTCCCTTTATCTTGTATTCACCTGGCTTCAGTTTTCCTTTTAAAGTCAATGGCAATTTACCCCGGAAATTCCTATAATATATTTTCTGATCATCAAATATACTGTAATAAATATCAAGAGGTCTTTCCGCCAGCTTTCCTTCACCTGTAAAAACAGCCTTTTCTCCAATGGTTGCCGCTACAGGTATCAGGAACCTTATAGTGGAACCTGACTGAAAACAATTTATATTTGAATTTTTTACATGAAGCTGAGAGTTTCCCTTTACAATCAGGGAGCTTTTATTTCTTTGTATTTCTGCACCTAAATTTTCTAAAGCACCACAAGTGGCTTCTATGTCCTTTGAAAAATCCACATTTTCTATATTACTTATACCATCACATAATGAAGCACATATTATTGCTCTATGACATATACTTTTAGATGTTGGAACAATTATATCTCCTTTTAATTCAGCTGGATTTATGTGTACATACTTCAAAATACCTTCCTCCCTTCTTTATCCTCGTTATAATTGCTATTTAATTTTATCTGAAAATAAGAAGTCATATACCTGAGATATTTTTACCTTCATTATTTTTGCTTTTCCCACTTCTTCTAAAACTATGAGGTTTATGGAATCTTTACCTGATGATTTTTTGTCCAGTGCTATGGAATTTATAATAACCTGCCTATCCACATCCGGCATATAAGTTGGGAGGCCGTATTTTTTCAATATGAATTTCATGTAATTATAAGTGCCCCTTTTAGTAATCCCCATCTCCTCAGTTCTTTTGGTTATACAGGCCATGCCAATGGCAACAGCTTCTCCATGACTGTATTTTCCATAATCATAGTATCTTTCTACGGAATGTCCAAGCGTATGCCCAAAATTTAATATCATTCTGTCTCCTAAATCTCTTTCGTCTGCCTCCACCAATTGTTTCTTTATATCACAGCATTTATATATTATATTTTCCATATTATCTAAAGTTTCGTTTTTCTTTGCATAAGAGCTTAAATCCTCCAAAATGCTTTTGTCCCGTATAAATCCATATTTTATGACCTCTGACATTCCATCACTAAAAAACTTGTCATTCAGGGATATAAGTACTTCCGGATCTATAAATATAGCGTCTGGATGATAAAAGTTTCCCACTAAATTTTTTCCCCAGGGCAAATCTACAGCTACTTTTCCCCCTACACTGCTGTCTACCTGAGCCAGAATTGAAGTTGGAACCTGAATATACCTTATTCCTCTTAGATAAGTGGCTGCGGCAAAGCCTGCCAAATCACCCACCACTCCACCTCCAAGAGAAATTATAATATCACTTCTTCTTGTGTTAAATTTACATAATTTTTTATACACTTCTTCCAATACACCCAGAGTTTTGCTCTTTTCTCCCGGTGCTATGGATATTGTATTCACCTTAAATTCATTATCTAAAAGTGATTTTTTCAATACATCCAAATACAATTTCTCTACATTATGATCAGTAATTACAACTATGCTTCTGTCCCTGTATACAGATTTTAGTTTTTCTCCTATGGATTTCAAAATTCCTCTTTCTATATAGATTTTATAGTATTTTTCTTTAAGATCAATATCAATAATATTCATAAAATCACTATCCTTGTCTTTTAACTATATTTTTTCTCCTATGTACTGCATTTTCAAAAATATCATCTATCTTGTTCACATCTTTATATATTACGGCTGTTTTTAATTCATCAATACTTTTTTGAAATTTTTCTATTTCTTCTACTAATTTATCTGAATTCATTATAAATAACTGACTCCATAGTTTAGAGTTGATTTGTGCCACCCTGGTGGCATCCCTGAAGCTTCCTCCTATGAATAATTCCATATTATTTATAGAATTTTCATCATAGGAATTCATAAGAGAAACGGCTGCAACATGTGGAAGCTGACTGGTAAAGGCAATTACATTATCATGTTCTTCGGGGTTTACATAAGTCACATTGCTGCATCCTATTTTTCTTGCCATATTATCTATCATATTGAGAGCCTTGAGAGTATTTCTGGAGCTTGGTGTTATTATATAATTGGCTTTTTTAAAAATATCTGCTGAAGCAAATTCTATCCCCCTGGACTCCCTGCCTGCCATGGGATGACCTGGAACAAACTCCATACATTCAGGTAAAAATGAATTTATACTGCTAACCACATATTCTTTTACACTTGAGGTATCTGTTATAATTACCCCTCTTTTTAAGTTCTGCAGATTATCTTTTACAAACTTCACCGTATCTTTAGGATAAAGAGCTATTATAATCAAGTCAATTTTTTTTAAAAATCTTCCACCACTTTCATATGCCCTATCTATAATACCCATATCTAAAGCTTTATCTAAAGTCTTTTTGTCCTTATCTATTCCAACTATACATCTGGGATTTAACTCTTTAAGTGCCATAGCATAGGAACCTCCAATAAGCCCCATTCCCGCCACAGCTATATTTATATTAAAGTCAAAATCCTCAAAGTCACAATCCTCCACTTGTATCTCTCCTTTCAATATGTGATTCTATACATTTACTGCCTCATATTGCCTATTCATCTTTACATTTATCATTCTGTTTATATCTTCCATAAGTTCTTGAAATACCTTTGGCTTTATGGACTGCTGTCCGTCACATTTTGCATTGGCAGGATCATTGTGAACTTCTATCATAAGTCCGTCCGCTCCCACTGCTACTGCTGCTTTAGCCAAAGGCTCCACCATCCACCAGATTCCTGCTGCATGACTTGGGTCTACTATTACAGGAAGATGGCTCAATTTTTTTATAGCAGGTATAGCACTTAAATCCAGGGTATTTCTTGTATAAGTTTCAAAAGTTCTTATTCCTCTTTCACAAAGTATTACATTTTCATTTCCGCCGGCCATTATATACTCCGCAGACATGAGCAGCTCCTCAATAGTAGCTGAAATTCCTCTTTTCAGCAAAATAGGCTTTTTTGTTTTTCCCAGCTGTTTTAGAAGTTCAAAGTTCTGCATATTCCTTGCTCCAACTTGTATTACATCCACATCCTCAACAAACTTATCTATCATATCAATGGACATGATTTCTGTTACTATGGGAAGACCTGTTTCTTCTTTTGCTATTTTTAAAAGTTCCAATCCTTTATCTCTAAGCCCTTGAAAACTATAAGGCGAAGTTCTTGGTTTAAAAGCACCTCCTCTTAAAAACTTAGCTCCGCTTTTCTTTACATCTTTTGCAATACTTACAATTTGCTCTTCACTCTCCACAGAGCAGGGTCCTGCTATAACAGCTAATTCATCTCCGCCTATAGCCTCATTTTTTATTTTTACCACGGTATTATCCGGATGAAACAATCTATTGGATAATTTATAAGGCTGCTGCACTTTTTTTACATTTTCCACAAATTCATTAGCTCTAATTTTATCTGCATCAACCTTTGTAGCATCTCCAATAAGACCCAGCAGACAATATTCCTTTCCCTGTATTACATTTACCGATATATTGTTTTCCCCTTCAATTTTTTGTTTCAAGTTAATTATCTCTTCTGCTGGCGACTTTGGTTTCATAATCACAATCATCATAAACTCCTCCTGTAAATAAATTTTAAAAAATAAAAAGGCAAGACCCTTAATGAGTCTTGCCTAAAATTAACCAATTACACTTTTATTTAATATGCAAAAAGTCTTTAATCAACATGTATAACTGTATTCACTCATTAGAAAAGGATTTATATTTTTTTGAAAGCAAAAGTAACCAGCGCTAAAATAAAAATAGCCCCAGCTAAAAGTAAAGTAATAATAATTTTTACTTGCTGCTTTCAATTCCTTTCCAATGATACTTTTCATTTTGCCTTTACCTCCATTATTGATAACAATAAAATCATACAGTACATTAACTTCGTACTATAAATCAATGCAAAATCTATTTGTTCTTAATTATAACAGGTTTCTTTTTTATGTCAACAGCAAATTTAAAATTCATCCTCTGGTTTATTATAGAAAATTTATTCAATTTTATGGAATATTTCCAAAAAATATAGTACAATTAAACTAAATTATTTTCAATTAGCTACGATAATTATTATGGTTTGATAATTTTAGATTAATTTATAATTTTAGGAGGACACAGCATGAATAAGTATAAGAAGTTAGTCTTTGCTTTTTTTATTTCTGCAGCTCTTATGAATAGTAAAAATGTAATGAATACTGTACATGCCTCTGGTATTTTACCAAATATTCAAAGTAGTGCATACACTGCAGTAGGAAATATATTTGCTAAATGCGGATACACAGGACAATGTACCTGGTTTACATATGGAAGGGTCCTTGAAAAGCTTGGAATTTCGCTGCCTTCAGAATTCTATGGAAATGCAGTAGACTGGTGGTATGCCAATGCCAAGGATAACATATATTCCTACGGTTCAGAACCAAAAGCAAATTCTATAATAGTATGGGGCGGCGGCAGTGTTGGTTACGGTCACGTAGGATTTGTAGAAGAAGTGGATGGAGATACAGTATATTTTAACGAGGGCAATTTTAACATAAGAGGAAATTATGATGGAAATATAAAATCTCTTTCAAAGGAAGCAATAAAAAATAGAGGTAATTTATATCTTAAAGGATACATATATGTGGGAGACGGCAAACAATCTTCTCCTGCTTCTTCCACAAGTACAGGCACTTCTGCAAGTACTTCCCAAAGCGGAATTGTAAATATTTCAAATAGCAGTTCAGCCTTGAATATAAGAAACGGAGCAGGCACCTCCTTTGGAATACTTGGAAGTTTAAAAAAGGGACAATCAGTCCAAATAGTGGGTACCGTAGGGAGCTGGTATAAAATTAAATTTAATTCTTCTTACGGATACGTAAGTTCTGCCTACATAAGCTCAAGCGGAAGCAGCACCAATACCTCTAGTGAACAGCCTGCCTCTAATTCATCAGGTCAAACTTCCGGAGGTACAACATCTTCAAAAACAGGTTATGTTAAACTAAGCAATAGTTCTTCTGCCTTGAATTTAAGAACATCACCCCAAGGTTCCATAATCGGCTCTCTTTTAAATGGTGCTTCCGTAAATATTCTAGAAACCAGTGGCAGCTGGTATAAAGTAAGTGCAAATGGCAAAACCGGATATGTATATTCCAATTATATAAGTACTTCCCAATCTGTATCTGAAAATACAGCTGACACTGTGAATGCCAAAACTGGAACTGTAACTTTAAGCGACAAGTCTTCAAAGCTAAATTTAAGAGACAATCCATGGACAGGCCGTATTCTTGCAACTCTCCCTTATGGAAGTAAAGTTACAATTTTAAGTACTGACGGCCGCTGGTATAAAGTTCAGACAGGATCTTTAATTGGCTATGTCCATTCAGATTATATAAAAGTATAGATAATGTTTATGGGAACCCACCTTTTTTTAAAGGATGAGTTCCTCCTAAGCAAATCTATTTGAATTTTCTGCTGAAATAAAAAGAATCTTATATTCTTATTAAGATTCTTTTTTCTAAATAAGTTCATCAGTTATTTACGCTATTTCGTTTTAAATTCTTGGATTCATCAATTCTTTTTCCATTTTTATCAAATATATTTTTTAAGTGTTTTTCCGTAGTAAATACCGTAAATATTAAAACAGGTATAAAACCTATCAATGGAACTAAATAACCTTTACCCTGAAGAAAATAATATCCTACATTACCTAGAATAATCAAAATAATTCCTGCCAATATATATTGATTAGTGGAATATCTGTTTCCTTCATTCCAAGTATCCTGATTTTTCATGGAGATATTAGTTCTATACCCATACCAGGAATTAATTTTTTTAGGCCTTGCTATTTTAGGTATAATTCCAAAAGCCAGAGTTACCAGACCAAATACCAATGAATTTACCACATACTCAGCTCCTTTAAACAAATTAATTTACACCTAATTTAATGATAAAACAACTTTCAAGAAAAAGCTAGTTTATTTTTTATTTATCTTTATCTTAATATTGGAGGTCAATTTATCCAGCAGCTGATCCTTGTCTTTTCCATCATCAGGGAAAGTGACATAACTGTATTCAATATGGTATTCACTATATTTCCCATCTATTTCTTTTATTTTATTGTATATTTCATTAATCCTATTGATAATAAAAAGCATTTTTTCCCTCTGACACTTGGGAATTACACCTACAAAAGTAGAAAATCCATACTTTTCAAATAAATCTGGTGTTTTGAAAATAGGCTTCAATTTTTCATAAAGAGAATCCATCAAGATAAGATAGTTGTCCTTTACATCTATCTTTTCATCCATTTCTGTAGCATACTTTTTTATCAAACTCACCATTATAACTGAAAGTTTCGTATTTTCAGCTTTAGCTTTGATAATTTGTTTTGTAATGTATTGTTGAAAATTCAAATATATTATTTCACCTTGTTCACCTTTGTCCTTACTGGATTTTATAAGATTGTTTATTCTTTCAAGCAACACTTTATTATCAAAAGGTTTTAATATATATTCCGAAGTCCCTTCTTTTATACATTTTATAAATGCACTTCTGGTATTCATCTTTGTAAGTATCATTATGGGAATATTTAAATTTCTGGCCTTTATTTTTCTAAGTACTTCAAAGCCATCCTCATTACTAAGTCCCACTTCCAATATTATTAAACTTATTTCCTTTTTTTTATCATATAACTTGTTAAAGAAATCAAAAGAAGCTCCTGACTCATATACTTGGATTCCTATTTTTTCCAGCATATCCTTCACCCTATACCTTATATAAGCCATATCATCCAATATTATAACTTTACACATAATTATCATCCTATTTTATTAATAATATTTTAATTGCATTTTACCTATTTATTAAATTAAATCTTCCATATCATATTCTTTATTTATCGTTCAATTTAAAGCTTACTTTATAAAAATAATATGCCTATATAAAAATTCACAGGATCTATTGCCTAATTATGACATTCCTCCATCTACAGTTATTACCTGTCCCGTTATATAGGATGATGATTCTCCTGCCAGGAAGCACACTGCCTTTGCTATATCAATGCCGCTTCCAAATCTTCCTGTAGGTATTTCTTCCAATAGACTTTCTTTATCTTCAGCTTTTAAACAAGAATTCATCTGGGTATCTATTACTCCAGGCGCAACTGCATTTACCCTAATATTGGATGGTGCCATTTCTTTTCCAAGAGATTTAGTAAAAAGGTTTATTGCTCCTTTAGTGGCAGAATAAATTGTTTCACAAGAAGCACCCACATTTCCCCACATAGATGAAATATTTATTATGGAACCGCTTTTCCTTGGAATCATGTATTTTAATGCCCAATGGGTACAATTGAGCATTCCCTTGAAATTAACATCTATTATAGAATTCCATTCATCCTGCTGCATATCTGCAAAAAGTCCTATATGACAAACTCCTGCATTATTTACCAGTATATCTATTTTGCCCATCTTATCCATAGTATTTTTTATCATTCTTTCAGCATCACTGTATAAACTCACATCTCCCTGTAGAACCACTCCCAAAGAGCCTGCCTGCTTAACCATCTCCAGAGTCTTATATGCTCCCTTTTCATCCTGCTTAAAATTTATTACTACGCAGGCTCCGCACTTTGCCATATTTACGGCAGTACTCCTTCCTATTCCCCTTGATGCTCCAGTGATTACAACTACTTTTCCTCCTAAATCTTCCATCTTAAAATTCCTGCTTTCTAAAAAAATTTGATTTTAACTGTGGTTTCAATTAATATTATACATTAAATTTAAATTATTGTTAATTTGCATATTTTATACATTTGTGCTACTATAGTAGATAACAATTATTAATTAGTATTTTTTGTTTGGAGGGATATATATGAGGTTAAAATTTCAGGGAAAACCTGTGAAGGTTTCCGGCAATATTCTTAAAGTTGATGATACAGTACCTGACTTTGCTGTTATAAACAACTCAATGGATACCATTTCTTTAAAAGATACTAAGGGAATTAGAATATTTTTGACAGTGCCTTCTATAGATACACCTGTTTGTGATTTAGAAACCAGAACTTTCAATGAGAATACATCAGAAATTCCCGGTGTAACTGTATATACAATATCTATGGATTTGCCTTTTGCTCAAAATCGATGGTGTGCCGCTAACGGAATAAAAAATATAATTACAGTATCAGACTTCAAGGACAGATTATTTGGTAAAAACTTTGGAACATATATGGATGATCTTGGTCTTTTAGCTAGGGCTGCTTTTGTAGTGGACAGCACAAATAAAATTGTCTATGTAGAATACGTTCCCGAAGTTACACATCAGCCAAATTTTGATGCCATACTAGCTGCTGCTAAAAAGGCAAAATAATATAATAAAGCAGAAAGCTTGCTGAGCTTTTAAATAAACCGGGTAACCTTTTTATTTTTTACTGTAAAACTGTATTTGAATTAATCCATAAAACATGTTATAATCACTTTAATAATTTAATAGGCTGGATGAAGTTAACGGAATATATTTATAGTTTATAAACCGTTATCAGACAAGCCTCTGGAGAGACTCTTAAGGAGCGCCGAAGGGGAAAGCTAATTATAGCGAAACTCTCAGGTAAAAGGGACAGGGGACTTTATATTTAATATAGTAGATCTTGGTATTTACTATTTTAAAGTCTTGTTTACCAGAGATTAATTTCATTTTAATCTCTTTTTATTTTTCCCCCCCTAAATGGTTATCTTCCAGTAAAAGCTTTTAACTAAATATTAAGGAGATGGATAGGACAATGAAGGCATTTATAACGGTACTTGGAAAAGATAAGGTAGGTATTATTTACAAAATAACTTCTGTATTATTTCAAAATAATATAAATATTTTGGATATTAATCAAACTCTAATAGAAAATTATTTTACCATGATAATGCTTGTAGACTTAAGTAAAATGAAAACAGATTTTACAAGTATAAAAAATGCTCTTGAAAACAAAGCTAAAGAAATAGGTGTTGTGGTTAAAATTCAAAGGGAAGACATATTTACTTCTATGCAAGAAATTTAGACTGGGGTGTGAATTAAATGATAAATACTAAAAATATAATGGAAACAATAAATATGATAGATAAAGAAAACCTGGATATAAGAACTATCACCATGGGTATATCCCTTATGGACTGTATCGATAGTGACGGGGATAAAGCACGGATAAAAATCTATGATAAAATAACCAGATATGCTGAAAATTTAGTTAAAACTGCAGAGCAAATTGAAACGGAATATGGCATACCCATAATACACAAAAGAGTGTCCGTATCCCCTATCTCCCTTGTAGCTCAAGCAACTTCAGATACAGACTATGTAGAATTTGCAAAAGTCCTAGATAAGACCACCGAAACTCTCGGTATAGATTTTATTGGAGGTTTTTCAGCACTTGTACATAAAGGTTATTCCAAAGGTGATAAAATACTTATAAAATCTATACCTGAAGCACTTGCATCCACCAAAAAAGTATGCTCTTCAGTAAATGTAGCAACTACAAAAGCAGGAATAAATATGAATGCAGTAAAGGATATGGGAAAGGTAGTAAAGAGGACTGCCTATCTCACTAGAAAAGATGACAGCATAGGTTGTGCCAAACTTGTAATATTTTCAAATGCTGTTGAGGATAATCCCTTTATGGCAGGAGCATTTCACGGCATTGGAGAGGCGGATGCAATAATAAACGTAGGTGTCAGCGGTCCCGGTGTTGTAAAATCTGCATTGGAAGAGGTAAAGGCTGGGAGCTTTAATGCAGTAGCGGAAACTATAAAAAAGACTGCCTTTAAGATAACTAGAATGGGTCAATTGGTAGCCGGTGAAGCCTCAAGAAGATTAAATGTACCCTTTGGTATAGTTGATCTGTCTCTGGCCCCAACACCTGCCGTAGGAGATAGTGTTGCAAGAATTCTTGAAGAAATGGGACTGGAGAGCTGTGGATGTCCAGGTACAACAGCAGCCCTTGCGCTTTTAAATGATTCTGTTAAAAAAGGCGGTATAATGGCTGCTTCCCAGGTTGGAGGGCTTAGTGGTGCCTTTATACCTGTAAGTGAAGATGAGGGAATGATAAATGCAGTAAATGCAGGTTCCCTTAATTTGGAAAAATTAGAAGCCATGACCTGTGTATGTTCTGTAGGACTTGACATGATAGGAATACCAGGAGATACCCCTGAATCCACCATATCTGCCATAATTGCAGATGAAGCTGCCATTGGAATGATAAACAGTAAAACAACTGCTGTACGGCTGATTCCCGTTTACAATAAATCCGTAGGAGAAGAAGCCAATTTCGGGGGTCTTCTGGGAAAAGCCCCCATAATGCCTGTAAGTAAATTCTCCAGTGAAATTTTCATAAATAGAGGTGGAAGGATTCCCGCTCCGATTCACAGTTTTAAAAACTGATACTATTTTGCCTCAAACATATAAAGATTTATATATTAAAAAACTGGTTATATATAACCAGTTTTTAATTTTTATATAGGGGATGATATTAATAAAATCACCCTGAACATAAAATTAAATTTTAAATTTTTGAATGACTTCATTGAGTTTTTGAGCCTGATCGGATTGATCCCTTGCAGTTTTATCAACCTGTATCATGCCCTGCGTTGCATCATTTATAATATCCTGAATTTCATTAGTACTTTCTGAAGATTTTTGTGCAATGCCAGCCATATTGCTAATTGCCTTGGTCACTTCATTTACAGTATTCTTTATTTCCTCCGTCATTAAGGATAATTGTTTTAAAGAGTCAGATGTAAATTGAGAATCTCCATAATATTTTTCTCCAGTACTCAGGTATTTATCCAATTGAACATTTATATTTTCATCAATAAATTTTAAAATTTCATAGCTGGTATCTGAAAGGTTTTTAAAGGCATCTTGAACCTTTACTACAACATTTTGAATTGTAGAAACTGTTTCTGAAGATTGTTCCGCCAATGTCCTCACTTCTTCAGCAACTACTGCAAATCCTTTACCATGTTCACCTGCTCTTGCAGCTTCAATAGCTGCATTTAATGCCAGCAAATTAGTCTGCTCTGCAATATCTGCTATTACATCCGCCATTTCTTTTATCTTTGAAACCACATTTCCATCATCTATGGCTTTTAATATATTTGTCTGTTCATTCTGATAGATGCTTTTACATTCCTTTATTGCATTTTGAGCATTTTCTTGAACGGAAAGAGCATTTTCCTTGGATTCCTTTGCATTGTTATTTACATTCATGGCCTGATTTGACAATTGATTTATATTGGAATCTATCTCTTCTACAGATGCTGTAACTTCTTCAGCTGAAGCTGTTGTCTCCTGGGAACCATTTACTATATTATTTATGGAGTTGTTTATATTTTTAAATTTAGATGTCATTTCCTGAACAGTTGCCGAAAGTTCCTCACTTGAGGCACTCATATTCTCAGAATTGTCAATTATAGTCTTAACTAATGATTTCACATTTTCCTGAGCCGTATTAAGTGAAAGTGCTGTATCTGCAAACTCATCCTTTCTCTTTATAATTATAGGAGTACTAAAGTCACACTCTGATAATCTTTTAGCAAATCCCTGTATCTGTGTTAAAGGTTTAGTTGCATATTTTGAAATAAATACCCCGCATATAACAGCTATAATTAACATAATTAACAGGACTATACCGGCTGTGGTAATGCTGGCATTTAACCCCCGGAAATAATCGCTTTTAGGAATAACAGTTACAACTATCCATCCAGTTTCTTTTGACTGATTAAATCCAGCTATTTTTGATTCTTTCCCACTTCCATACTTTATATTTCCATGCTTTTCACTTAAAATAGATTGTCCCGATGGAATTTCTTCTTTTATATTTTTCGTCACCTTGCTCTTATCGGGATCTGCAATAATTGTACCATTTGTTGAAACCAATATGGCATACCCACTTTTCCCCACCTTAGTTGCAGATAGCTTGTCTCTTAATGTGGACAAATCAATATCAAATCCCACAGCCCCTTTTCTTCCATCATTAAAACTTACTTTTTTAGCAATAGTTATAATAATTTTACCTGTAAAAGCATCCTTATAGGGTTCAGTTACAGATACCTGTCCATTTGCAGACATTGCATCTTTATACCACTGCCTGGATGTGGGATCATATCCCTCAGGGAATTTAACAGTTTCAGGATATATAGTCATCTGTTTAGTCTCGTCAGCCACATATGACTGCATTATATCTTTATTGCTTTGTGTTATACTTCCCAGTGCATTGATAACATCACTTTTATTTTGTGAAAACACATCCTTGTTAATTGATAATGATTGTAACTCCTCTTTCAACGAAAGATTATGTAAATCTATATATGAAACTTTTTCATTTGATATTTGATATGTAAGCTCATCTGCATTATCACTTACAATTTTAGATGAGATGAGAAAAGAAAAAAGCGATATTATAAGCAGCGGTATTGCAACTAGTAGTATTAATATACCAATTAGTTTATGATGTAACGACATTTTATTTACCATAGTTCAATATTCCCCCTATTAATTACATAATTATTTATATACTACCATATTATACATTTAAAATCTATGAAACATTAAATGCTTCTTCAATTCACAACACACAATTATACATTAAATATTTAAAAATTTTGTATAAATATCTTCAACCCGATTACATCATCTTAGCTATAAGAAACATAATCTTCATACCAAGTGCAGTGAATTTTTCCTCATATTCCGTAGCTGCATTTTCATCAAAATTACTGCTGTGCAGATCATAGGTTAAATACTCTATTTTATACCCGCTCTTTGGAAAATACTCCTGAGACTCTTCAAAAAGTCCCCTGTCATCTGTCTTAAACCATATTTCACTTCCTGGCTTTAAAAAGTTCTTATACATATTTAAAAATACAGTGTGAGTAAGTCTCCTCTTTTTTTGTCTTCTCTTAGGCCATGGATTGCAAAAGTTTATATATATTCTTCCAATCTCCCCCTTATAAAAAACTTTTTCAATCTGACTTATATTCATAGGTAATATCCGTACATTTTCTATTTCACTTTCTTCTGCTTTCTTCAGCGCATATATTAAAACTTCGTCCTTTAAATCAATTCCTATATAATTTATATCCATATTATTCATGGCCTGAGTACATAAAAACTTACCTCTTCCACATCCCAATTCCAGGTATATTTTATTATTATTTTTAAATTCTTCATTCCACCTGCCCTTATATTTTTCAGGTTCTGTTATAACAAAAGAGCTGGCTTCCATCTTAGGCCTGGCCCACCATTTTTTTCTCAGTCTCATATTGCAAAATTCCTTTCTTTATTTATAGTGCATAGCTTATTTTAGCTAAAGATGTAATGCGTATTTTATATTTATTAATTAAATACAAAATATATTATCTATTTTAATATAAAAACTGTCAATAATATTTTCAAAATACACTTTATTAAAGTTTTTTTTACAGTATACGATAATAAAAATTAATCATATTATATAATAATATTCGGGTTGTGAAAATTATGGAATACTTTGTTGAAGAACTTAAAAACAAGAAGATAATTAGTAAAGATGACATAGAAATTCTCAAAAATTATATTAACCAAAAATATCTTAAAGTTGATTCAAAAGGAAAGGCAAAAATGCTTTCCAATACTATACATCATATTTTAGATACAAACTTAAAGGATCTTCCTGAAAATTATAGACAATCCATAAAACTGGATATTTTAAAAACAACTCTTTTTCAAAACAAAAAATCTATCTTCATGTATGACATATTCGAGTGTTGTATGAAAAATGAATTTGTTAAAAAAAACTTTAAAAGAGAACTTATTCAGTGGGTAAACAATAATATTGAGAATAAAATTAAAGAAATCGATTTGAGTACTTATGAAAAAAATACAGAATACATTCCAATTTTAAAAGAAAAACCAAGTGCAAAAACAGGAGCATTTCCCACATCAATTGCACAGAATGAAAATACTTCTAATCATTCTCTGCCCTTTGGGTTAAAATCTCCGAAAAAACTTTTAGCAGTCATTACTGCATCTATTTTAGCCGTTGGTATATTAGGACAGCTGATTTTTAAATCACCCTTTAATATAATTGGTTTTTCCCGAAATGACAGTATCCATTTAGAAAATTTCATTGATAGAATAACTCTACAAAATTATAAAATAAACTTTCCCAATGTATATCTTCCTGAATACTTAAAATATCAAAATATAGATAAAAATAAATTAAAATCTTATTTAAGCACTCGAAATTCACTGCTATGTAAAGAGCCCTATTTTTCTACCATAATTAATACCTCAAAGGAATTTAATTTAAACCCTATTTTATTATTTGCTATAACGGGCCAGGAACAAAACTTTGTTCCTGCAAATACATCCGATGCTTACAAAATGGCTAACAATCCATTTAATGTATATCACAGCTGGCAGGAGTACAACACTGATATAGGTGATTCCTCCAGAATAGCTGCCCGTACAATTATAAATTTATCCATAAACAAGCCAAAAGAAAATAACCCTTTTATGTGGATAGGTAAAAAATATGCTGAAGATGAAAACTGGGGAAAAGGTGTTCAATCTATATTCGAAGAAATAAATCATTATTATGTGATTCACAGTGAAAGATAATGTAATTCTTAGATATAGTTTGGTTTTCTCATAAGAAATACTTCCCGCACCAAACCTTGAATGAAATTTATCCAGAAACACAACATTGCTTATGTCCCTGCTTTATGAAGCTGGGATATAAGCAATGACAAAAATGGGATAAATTAAAATATGCTATTGGCTATATTGATAAAAGCCCGATATATCATAAAAGATGGAACACCCACTATATATCTTGCCAGTGGAGTAGCCACAAACAACACCAATATAACAAATTGGTATCTGTATATACTGCCCGATATCCTATAAAACAGTGAAGGGAAAATGTCCCTCAATATATGAAACCCATCTAACCCAGGTATTGGTATTAGGTTGAATACAAACAACATACAGTTTATATTTACGATATACAATATAATTTTAGTCAATATGTTAAAAGTTGAAGAAGTTCCTATGGACAATCTTTCGAATTTATATAACAACACCACCAGAATGGCAGCTAAAAAAGCTATTATCAAATTTGCCAGCGGACCTGCAATGGATACCTTCAAATCATCTGCATTCCTATTTTTAAATGCATTTGGATTGATTTCAACTGGTTTGGCCCAGCCAAATCCCGCCAATAGTATCATTATAAATCCTATAATATCTACATGTGCAAATGGATTTAATGTAAGCCTTCCTTGAAACTTAGGAGTTTTATCTCCCAACTTATCTGCCACAGCTGCATGTGCAAATTCATGAAATGCAAATCCAATAAGTATAGCAGGTATTATAAGTATTTTTTCCAATATAGCTTCAGTCAAATATTTCATTCCCTTCTTTTTTAATTTAATGATGCCTTTTCCAATTGACCATTACTTACAGATGCAATTCCGCCTTCAAATATTTGTATGAAATTTCCCTTATATGTATACTGTTTTCCAGTTTCAACTTGAGTAACAACGCCTTTTAGGTTGTCATTTATGTATATCTTTCCTGAAGGCATTACGAATATGTTATCTTTATCTACAGATTGATTTAAATTTATGCTTCCATAATTATTTTCATCTGTATCTATATTGCCATAATAAATATTTGATATCTTGCCATTTTCTTCATCCCCTATATAGATTTTATCATTTTCATCCGATCCTATCCATGCGGGATTTTTAACTCCCTTAATTGTAATAGGATTTTCCCTGCCTGTAACATATATATTGTGATATATATCATCTCCATATATAAGCTTGTCATCAAGGGATAGAATTCCTATTTTACCTATTATATAAGATCTTGTAGATATTTTTTGCATATCATTCATTATATTTATTCTGTATATATTGGTTCTCCGCCCTTTACTTTCCATTTTAACATATATTACATTTGTAAAAGGAGATTCCTGTATATCATCAATCTTAGCCCTTTTATCAGACCAGTCCAATTCTTTAATATCTTCTTTTATATCTTTATCTGCCTCATAGTAAGACAAATTAAATTTAGAATTTCCACTGGAATCTTCCTTTTCTGCTATAAGCATTCTATTTCTATCCTTAAGCCATTTATAAAAAGACACCTTCACTCCATTTTTAAATTCTACACTTTTTTCATCTCCAGTTTTTGAATCTACAACTTTTAAAATATCTCCCTGGTAGTAAGCCAGATATTTGCCATCAAAGGAAACGCTAACATTTTTTGCATCCTGTGGTACTTTTATAACTGCATCTTCTTTTTTAGGTTCACTTTTTAAAATCTTTTTGGTTTTTATTTCAGTTTGAGAAGATAAAAAATAATTATTTATATAAAACAATCCTGCAAATTGTATTGCCAGTGATACAGCCACCCAAACAATAATTCTTTTAAAAGCCTTCATCTCACACTCCCCTTTAATAATTATACAATAAGTTTCTATGGCTTTACATAAATAGCAGATGGAACAGATCTTTCACCTAGAGGATCACAGGTATTGTTTATTACTTCTCCTTCGTAATACATGGTAGAAGAAGAACCTCCATCCAAATTTGTAGCATTTATTGCACCATATTTAATCATTATATTTTGAACATCTTTTAAGGAAGCTCCTACACTTTTAGTTTGACGTCCATCTATAACAAGAAAAAGCATAGCTCCATCTGACCTTTGACCTATTGCAGTTCTGGGAGCTATTCCCCAGCCGCCGTCTCCAGATTTTATAGTACCCTTTCCATTTACCACTAAAGCAGGTCCAAAAGATATAGCTTCTGTAACACCTTTTTCTTTCATTTCGTTCAAACTATGATTTCCCACTAAAAGCTGCCCTTTATTTGTAATTGCCATTACTTCTGATTTCTGATTATTATCACTTATATCATTGGCAACAATATTTCCGCTGCTCATAAGTATACCTGTAGGTTTTCCTCCTGTGCCAGTCCACTTGCTGTTGCTAGAGGAACTGTCCTTAAATCCCCCTCCATTTATAGCAGCTACGGCATTATTATCCTTTGCTATTCTGCTTGTAAGTTCTCCTGCAACTCCTAATTTCCTGCTGTATCCAACTTTAATCCTTGTAGGATCATGAATTATCAATATGTATCCTCTAAATTTTCTGCCATCGGTTATATCTTCCCTTTCTATGCTGCTGTCATGTTTATTTTCAAAACTTAAGGGTTTTACATTATCTTGTTCTACATTTTCAGCTGTATTCCCAGCCACTATTTTTTGTATATCATTATCTGATAAAAATAATTTTGCAATATATTGATGGCTTAAAGTTGTCATGGATGCACCTACTACTGTTCTCTTTACATTATCAAAAGGACCATAAAATATCAAAAAAGGGACAGTAATTCCCGTGAATATACATTCAAACAGTAAAAAACAAAATATCAGTTTCAGCACTGATTTCTTTTTTTTATCTGCTGTTTTTCTTTTTTTCATATATTTAAACCTTTCCTTTCCAAAAAATATATGTTAAATTAAAATTATATCTTTCAATATTGTACAATAAACGATAAAATTTTTAAATAGAAATAATTATAAATATTAAAAATTCCCTAAAAAGCAGTAAATAAAAAAGATATTTACTATGGTAATGTATAATATTCCCATAGTAAAGTATCTTTATATGGTATGATTGTATTCAAAATTATTTCAGTTTATAATCTCTTGGAGGCCTCATAGGCCAGAGGTGATCTTTCACATTCATCATGTTTCAAGGTAACCTGATAACATAGATGACTTCCCTTCATCTTTTCCGAGGCATAACATAATCCATTGGATCTGGAATCCAAAAATGCCTGATCTATTTGCTCTGGATCTCCTATTAGCAATAACTTAGTGCCTGTTCCAACTCTAGTTATTATAGCTTTTACCTGTTTAGGAGTTAAATTTTGAGCTTCATCAACTACAAGCCAGTTTTTTGTAATGGATCGCCCTCTTAAATACCCCACTGCTTCCGTAGTTATAATTCTTCTGTCAAACAGTTCCATTACCTTATCCTCAAGTTCTTTTTCATTTTTATATCTTTCTTTTTCATCAGAATCCACTAATATCTCCAGATTATCCAATATGGGTCTCATAAAGGGAAATATTTTCTCCTGTTCCGTACCCGGTAAAAATCCTATATCTTCATCCATGGTGACATTGGGTCTGCATACCAACATTTTTCTATACTTTCTATTATCCTCCTCCATCATGTTATGAAGTCCAACTGCTAATGAAAAAAAAGTTTTTGCCGTTCCCGCAGGACCTTTTATTATCACAAGAGGAGCTTTTTCCGCATCTGTAAGAAGAGCTTCCAGCATAAACTTCTGACCCACATTTCTTGGATTTATTCCCAGCGGCGAACTGGCTTTAAAATAAAGCTGGACAATTTTTTTGCCGTCAAATCTTCCAAGAGCAGTTTGTCTGGGCTGATCAAAGCAATGTATTATAACAAATTCATTAACGTAGAGAACTGGTGTAAAATATTTCTCGGTTTCTTCATTATAGCAAGTGATCTTATCAGTTTCTATATACTTATCTCTATAAAAACCTGCTATGTTTTGTTTTGATGTGTACACATCTATTCTTCCCGTATATTGACTTTCATCTTCTGGAACAACCTTTTCATAAAAGTCTTCTACATCTATATTAATTATATCAGCTTTAATTCTTTCAAAAATATCTTTTGTTATTAAGCAGACATTTTCACCCTGTTCCTTAAGACCTTTACATACCTGCATTATTCTGTTATCGGGCTTACTCTTATCCCAAGCCGGAGGTAACTCCACATCATAATGATTCATTTCAACTCTGAACTTTCCGCCAGATGGCAATTGTACTCCATTATTAAGTTTTCCTTTTTTTCTAAAACCATCTATCAATCTGGCCGCATGTCTGGCATTTGCACCCAGATCATTCTTGTCCTTTTTAAATCCATCCAGTTCCTCAAGTACAACTTCAGGTATGACTACATCTCCATCTTCAAAAGACAATATAGCTCCTGATGAATACAGAATAACATTGGTATCTAAAACATAAGTCTTTTTCAAAGTCATTCCTCCCCTCTCTCTCATTATTATAATATATTCGTCTGAACATATAAATGCATTGATTTCTTATGCAATTGCATTTATTCATAAATATATCTTTATTTAATTATTAAAAAGTAAGCGCTGGTTATTCCCAATGCTTACTTTTTTAAGGGAGATCTATATAATTAAGTTATTCGCTTATTACAGTTATTATTTTATACAATGGCTGTGTCAATACTGTGTCATAGATGTTAAATAAATATTTACTTCTTTAATATTTTATGAACATTTCAGTTTTACAATTATACCCTGGTATCCATTTAATTACCTGGAGTAATTTTTAGAAGAATGCACAAACTTTAATTGTAAGCAGTAAGGTTTACTATTAAAAGAGGTGAATATTATGGCATATAGTAGTAATAAATTAGTAATTCCCCAAGCTAGGGAAGCTTTAAACCGATTTAAGATGGAATCGGCAAAAGAAGTTGGAGTAAACTTAAAAGAAGGTTATAATGGAGACTTAACTTCCAGGGAAGCTGGCTCAGTAGGTGGAAATATGGTAAAGAAAATGATTGAAGCCTATGAACAAAATCTAAAGTAATTCAGAGGGTATATTTCAAAATAATGTTTTGAAATATACCCTCTATCTATAAAGCTGAACCAATTAAAAAATTTTTAGTGAAGGAAATTGTATTTATAGATTGAACGTTTATATTTTTCATTCAAACCATCTTTAGGCTTATTTATATGCTTACCTCCACTTTTTAGATAATTGACAACATAGTTTCTCATTGCATTCATTGCATCAGGATCCCTAACCATATCACCATGAGCATAATTGGTTTGTATTACACTGAACCTCCTATTAACATCATCAAATTTATCACTTTTTTTATTTAAGAAATTAACTAAATCTGATACATTATTCTCTGTAATATCCGGAAGTAATTTGGCTTTGTCAGGATCAATCCCAAACTCTGAAGGATCTTCTTTAATCATTGAAATAATCCCTGCTAAAGAAGGTGTACCAGTTGAAGGATCTCCGGTAAAATTTTTGCCGTTTCCTGCAAGCAGCAATACATCTTTATTGATGTCCCAGGTCTTAGTAATATCATTATTCCATGACATATCCATGTATTGTAAAAATTCATTATATGACAAACGGGATTCTGGCTCATACTCCAAAATATTCATGGTATCTTCCGTCACATTAAACCTTTCAAGATCACTATAATTGTAATATGCTCTGTCAAGTAATACAATATCTTTTACCCTATCAGGATATTTTTGAGCGAACATCATTGCTGTATCTGCTCCAAAGGAATGTCCAACTAAATGCACCTTTTTTATGCCATAGGAATCTAATACCGCTTTTATTGAATCCAGCTGAGTATTCCAGCACATACATGGTACATGTCCGCTATTGCCATGATCTAAATAATCTAATGTTATTGTCATATATGGATTACTCTGATTATACAGAAATTGGCCATGGCTATGATTCCCCCCCAATCCATGCAGGAATATAATTGCTTCATTTGCATTTGAATGATAATTATAAACTTCAGTATATATTTTCACTCCCTTGTAGTTAACATATTTTTGCCTGATGCTGTCATCTGCCCTGCAAGGCATTATTATAAAGCTTAAAATTAAAATGGTTATAAAACTTGATGTAAAAATTTTCTTCATATATATCCCCCCGAAAACAAGTATTTTTAACTTAATATTCTACAGCAGCCTTTAAATTCCTGCAAGCTTTTACAACAACAATAAGAATATGAGCTATTTTTTTAATATATTGGCGATTAATTTTTAAGAAGATATTAAGAATACTATACTAAAATTTTTTATAAAGTTATACTCATTTTAGATAATAAGAAATATTTATGGAGATAGAGATGTTTTTAAACTTATTATTAAAAAGAAAACAATTTATAAAATATGTTATTTCAGGAACTTTAAATACAGCCATAACTTTAATTGTTTATAATATTCTCATAAAAGTTGATATTAACTATATAGCTTCAAATGTTACAGCATATTCTCTTGGAATTATAAATGGATTTATCTGTAATAAACTTTGGGTGTTTAAGTCCAATGGAAATATAAGTACTTTATTTGTTAAATTTATTATTGTGAATTCAATATCACTTATTTTCAGTACTATAATTTTAATTTTTTTAGTTAATACCTTACATTTTAATAAAATATTATCTCAATTAATGTCTACTGCTATTACAGGTGTGCTTAATTATGTATTGAATAAATTATGGACATTTTCTTAGTTATATATAAAAGAGAGGCCGGAGCCTCCCCTTTTTTTACTTGTCCATTCTTTTGTTAATTGCCTTGCTGTATTCATTTAAAATCAAATCCAGCTTTTGACTTTCAGCAATTATTTCTGAATCCAGTAAATTCCCATTTTGTCTAATTGCCTGCAATAACTCAGTCCTTAATTTTTCTACTTCTTTTAATATTTTGTCAATTTTAGACATAAAAAACACCTCCTTTCTCAAATCAGTATAGAAAAGAAAGTGTTTTTTATAAATATATAAATTATTTATTTTATGAAATATATTAATAAGCATCAGTAAAAACTGATGCTTATTAATTGATAGTACACTTTTAAGGAGCTCTACATAATATTTTATTTCTCTAAGGTTTATTCCTTAGGGTACTTACTATGATACCCAATAACTGTGGCAGCATAGTGTCAGACTTGTTAATTAACTGTTTACTTTTTGAATATCCTGTAAATGCCAATACAAATTCTATTATTTGCAAATGTCTCTCAACCAATTACTTTATAGAATTATTACCTATTCACAAAGTTAAACTACCAAACAGCATATATAATATGACAAGTATAAAGAGCCTTTGTCTTTCAGTCAGCTCTAAATTATTCAATTCAGTACCTGCATTAAACTCCAGCTCTTTATTTATTTTATTATTTTTATTAAAATAAGGTTCCACTATTTTTCTACATTACCATCTGTTCATCTCTTTTATTATTCTATACATAAAAAAGAAGGTAGTTAATCCTTCTTCTCATCATCTTTCTCTATTTTATTACTGTCATTTTTTTCCTCATTTTTATTGAGCAAATAACTAAAATCAGTTAATTCCCTATTCTTACCTTTAATATTTTTACGTCCCAAGTAAATCACCTCTTATTTATAGTATAACCCATAATCTAGATTAATACTAATATTATAGAATCTATTTTTTAATAAGAAAATAAACACCTGGTATTCTCCAAATGTCTACTCTCCCCTCTAAGTATTAATCTTAGGACAAGTATTATTATAAGCGTAAATATTTTCCAAATCAAGGATTAATTTCTACAAATTAAAATTAAAAATATTCATTCATTTTTAAACAGCAAAAATCCCTTAGATATATATCTAAGGGATAAAATATTTACTAATTAAAGAACAGTAATATTTTCTGCCTGTGGTCCTTTTTGTCCCTTACCTTCATCATAAGAAACTTTTTGACCTTCATCAAGTGATTTATAACCATCTGAATTTATTTGAGAAAAATGTGCAAAAATATCTTTTCCATCTTCTCCTGTAATAAATCCAAATCCTTTATCTCTGTTAAACCATTTAACTGTACCAGTCATATACTAATACCTCCAATTTTATTTTCTTAAATTTTTTGTAATAAACCTAACCAAATAAAATTTCGATATTAATATACTATATTATTAAGTACTTACTGAAATATATTCGTGTTTAAATTAATTACTATTCATTTAAGTTACTGATAAATTATAACACATATTACTGAATAAAGCAAGCTAAATATTTTTTGACCATTTTAAATATTATATTCTGGAGGTTGCACTTATATTTAAGGTGCCCTGCAACCACAGGCACAAAGCTGGTAATTACCTTTACCTAATTATTTTAATATTTATATATGCTTATGTTATTTTCATTTTCTCTAAGGCCATTTCCTTAGGACACCTACTATTATATAAATTACTTGTGACATCATAATGGCATATTGGTTAATTATCCATTTACTTCTTAAACAATCTGTAAATAATATGAAAATAAGCACTGATTTGACAGTGCTTATTTGTACATAGGTTATTTAATTTTTCACTAAGTTTTACCTTAGCTCAATTATTATTTTATAACATTATTGTTACAATACTGTGTCATTTATACTAAATAAAAGCATATAAGAAAAAAATATATTATTCTCCGTTGTTTTTATCTGTCATAATTAATATAAATACTATTAAAATAGGCATAATTATCGACATCATATTTATTATTACTGACATTATTTTTAATGAACCTATATCTTCAATCATACTATTCACCTGTTTGTGTTTATATTCTTATATCTTACTTTACCACCTTATAATCCATTTTATACAAAAAATAAGCACCCAGATGACAGTTGCTTATTTTGTATCTCACAATTTCTTAAAATGCAAATATAAAATTGCTATAAAACTCAATTAAAATAGTACGGTATATTTATATTATTTTTTTAATAAAATAAGGACTCTCCCCAAACACATAATTATAAAAGCTACTATGCAAACTACAGCTGATTCCTTAGATTTATTTTTAAATGCACTCATACCGCAAAAAAGTACAAAAGGTGCTGTAAAGAAAAGTAAAAACACTCCCCAATTCGGAATAAGTGCTATTGAACAGGTTATATAATAGATTGAAGCAACTATCATCTTAAACTTTTGACCCGTTCTAAATCCAGGTATATATTTTAATATATTCTTCAATTTATCATCTCCAAATATGTATTCTGTATTTAGTATTCTACAAATTTTTTTTTATTCCTGCTTGATTTTATTTAAAAACATAAAATTCTTTCCTTTTTTTTAATAGAATTAACAATTTTCAATAATTAATTTACTTAGAGTTTTACAGAAACTAAAATTTACATCAAAACTGCCATTGTAATTTCAACCCTTGAAACACGATTAATTGCCGTGATGTGTTAATTCTAATTCTTTATGTTTAAATCATCATTTTTTTATTGTCACCCAACGGTATTTTATTATCTATTGCTTTCAATGCTGACATAAGTGATATAATAATATTATTAACTTAAAGTAAGGAGTTGTAATCATGGACAAAGTACTTATTGAATTGGATCTACTTTATTCTGATGCCCAAAAAAATCCTTTGCTAAAAAAAGAACTGCTTGCAACCCGTTCAGCAGACGACCCCATGGATACCTTTTGTAAAGTAGCTTGCAATGCAGGTCATCCTATAACAGTTGGGGAACTTTTTGCAATTGGACAAGAATATAGTGACAATCAATGCAAAAGCACAAACGGTGGAAATCCCTACCCATACGAATCATTTGAAGACACATATGAAACATTTCTGGCCTCTCTATGAGCTGTATATTAAATTTCATAACCTAATTACAAAAGTACCAATATAATAATTGGTACTTTTGATTTTATAATCACTAAGCTCTAGTATTTATTGTAGCCTATCCAAAGTCCCTGGATGAGAAAAATAATACAAATTTTCCCCAAGTTATCCAAACTGCAATTAAATAAGAACCTGATATAAGTGGATAAATTAAAAGATGAGTATGATTAATTTACATACATTCATTAAAAATATCTACGGACTTTCTTACAGTACTCTACATATTCCTTGCCATAAATCTTTTTCAAAGAATCTTCCTCACAAAGAACTTGGTTATTCAAAATCCAAAAGCCTGCAATCAAGTACAATAATAATATCCAGTTTGAAAAAATGAAAAATACCCCAAACAGTATAGAACCAAAAGCAACATAAATTTGTTATAATTTTCTTTGATTACATAATGCACCCTATTATTCAGCTTTTAAAGAACAATTCTAATTAATAAATCAAAATAATCCACATCCCTTTTTAATTTAAGATCATTTATGATATTTCTTGAAATAAATCCCCCATTCCAGAATATAATATTCTCTCTCTTTATTTTGAAAATCTCCATCATGTTGAAAAGCTTCGATTATAACTGGTTTCTTTAAGTAGCCACAACCTTCCAAATTCTGTTGTACCCATAAAACTACATAAGATTTATGTCCTTTTATTATAATGTAATGAGAATAATAGTATGCACCAGTCTTTAGTCCTGCATTCTTTGCATTTTCTATATTTTTATGATATTTTTCATCCCTTCACTGCTTTAATATCCCTCTTGTAATTACTTCCAATTTTTTTATTAGTACCCCTCTATAATTAGTTCGCAAAATAGTTCTATTGTAACTTAACTAACCTTACAAAATAACTCCATAAGCTTGATGGCCTTTCATCCTGATAAAAATAGTAGGATAGAACATCATCAAACCATATAATTATCACAATGGACAAATACCAGTAGATAAGGTTTTTCAAACATATCTGCCCAATAAAATTACATTTCTCTTGGGAATAATCCCACAAATTCAAATGTAAGTACAGGTTGAAAAATATTCCTGAGAGCAATTCTATTGCAGTAATTACAGGGCCTCCCATAACTACCTGCTGCCAAACCTTGAGATTATAATATCCAGGTCTATCATTTAGAGAACCTATAATCACACCACATAACCCACCTATGGGAAACATCCATAAAGAAGTCCAACCACATAAGCTCCACTTAGATATACCATTAAAACCTATTAGTGAACCGCTAAAAGCTCTTGAAAATATCTCTACATTTAAATAAAGGCTTCCAAACACTAGAAAATGGATTATTTTATTTTTCAAGTAATAGTTGTTGAAATGACTGTATCCCATTCTACTAAATTCACCTCTTCCACTGTTGTAAATATTTTTACATAAGCCTGAAGTAATTATTTATGTTTTATAGTATTTGTCATAAAGATTTTAGTTATAAGTATTTTAAGATAAAATAAAAAAGCTATCTCTAGCTCTTATTTTATGCTGTATAATCCTGCCCATTTATGGCTTTATACTCATCTGCTGCTACAATATTCTTCTGAACAGCCTGCTTTACCATATCCAAAGATGCTCAGTTATTTTTACAGCACATACTCCAAGAATTAAAATACTTACTCATTTATACCACCCTCCGTGTCTGATTATTTCTACATTTATAAAATTAAGTATAAATTTGTAAATATCTTCTTACTTCTCACCTACTTTCTCCCAACAATTCATTATTTCCGATTCACTTTCATTAGAGTTTATAAAATGAGATTCATAAATCAATTCATAAAAATCTTAGTATTATATTTACCATATTGTAAATAATATTAATTAAACATGATAGTAAAGGAGGATTCAATTAATGAATTCACAAGCAAGAGATAACATTCATAAAGTAAAGGAATCATTGAAAGACACTCAGCAATGTCTCCAAATGGCTTCAGATGAGGTTGAAAATTCTAATATTAAAAAGCAAATAAACACTCAATTAACTCAGATTACTAATTGTCTTGGAGAATGTGAAAAAATAGCTTCTGGATTAAGCCAACACAAAAATCACTAAATATAATAAAAAGTTTGAACTACACAAAATAACCACCCTAAATAACGGATGCTTATTTTGTGTACATAAAGAGTTTGTTTTTTTATATTGTATGCAAAGATTGTTATGTAAAAATATTGTACTTGTCAAGTTCTCGTTAAAAAGAATCCAATACAGTAAAATTGCACTTTCAAAAACATTATTATATAATGGGAATGTTGAATGATTTCAAAGCACATAGCCTATTATAAGTCCACCAAACTTATAATAGGCCTTTTCTTTAGTATAGGACATGCTGTCAAATTATTTAATAAGTTCCACAAAAATGTACTTAATTCACCATAATTACATTATATGTTATTTATACAATATATATATTCAACATTTAGTTAAAAAATCCTTAAAATATTTAATAGATCCTAATAGTCAGCTCATTATATCTTTGCCCTTTATCTTTATACTTTCCCATGAGATTATGATTTTACTGGAGCTTATCTACATTGAGTAAAATATTTGACTTAAGTAAATACTATTATTAATGAAAACAGTAATATCTTTTATTGGGCAATTTATTAATTTTACAGGAGGAACTTATATGGATAATAATAAAAACAGAATGAAAGACAGACCTAAATCCAACACTGAAAAAAGAAAAATGTATTCTGAAACAGGAGCCCAGATAGGTATCGAACATGGTAAAAAAATAGGTTCTCATTCAAATGGGAAAAAGTATACAAAAAGATCAAAATTATCTCATAATAAATAATAAAACCCCAGGCCAAATTAATCACCTGGGGTTAAAATTATTGTGCTGGCTGTGTAGATGCAGGAGCCACAGTATTCTGTATCGTAGTAAGTTTCTGTTTCAACTGTACATTTTCAGCTTGCGTCTATTAGCACACTTGGATTCGATGGATGGATACAAATCTTCTCCATCTCTCAGGCATACATATGCCGCCAAGCAATGCTACCAAGCAATTTAAAAATAATATACCTTTAAAAACCATTTCTATGCTCTTAAGTCATAGCAGTATTGAAATAACTGCCAACATCTACACTCATGTTGTAAAGAAAGAAAAAGAAAAATCCATAGATTTATTGAGCAATATAAAAACTATGGTGTAAAAATAGTGTAAAATATCAAAAAATAAATACTTAAATAAAAAATGAGAACGCCTTAACTACTGATGTTAAGCCATTCTCTTTGATTTGGTAGTCCCTAGGAGAATCGAACTCCTGATTTCACCGTGAGAGGGTGACGTCTTAACCGCTTGACCAAGGGACCTCATAAAATTTTTGCAATCAACAAATATTATTATATATTTTTTTACCTATTTAGTCAATATATTTTTTTAGAGTTTCCGCGAAATTTAAAACTTTCTTAATTGTAAAAGTAAAATAGACCCTTATTCACAAATCAGTCTAATTTAGTCGTACAAATCCATCAGTCTAATTTACTTATGCAAATTTTTAAAATGATTATTTCTGTTTTGATGAGCCTGAAGGTTCAATTCTTATTTTTACCCAGCTAGCCACCGCAGGGAAATGTTGATACCCAAATTATTAATTAGACTATCAATTTTTTAAAACATGATAAATTACTCATTAAAAAGTATAAGCCCTACATAGGAAACTGTATTTGGGCCATTATAATATGAAATTCCCACATCTTTTTCAAGAGAAATAACATCAATTCCGTAAGCTTCAACAGAGGAAAGTGCCCTGTCAGGACATCTGCAATCTTCACCATCAAGATAGGTACATCTTTCACATTGGTATTGTAATTGCCGCAGGCATTTTTTTCACAGGCTTTTCTATAATCCTCATGGAATTTAATTTTTGATGTATCTACAATTGCAGCATTATCGGCATTAAGCTTCAATGCATCTCTGACTAAATTATCAAGATCAATTCCCATATAATAACTGCCTTCCGACATAATCATTTACCATATAATCCAATTATTTTTATAATTACTTTAAGATCTTAAAATAATAAAATATTCTTTAAATACAGAATATCATATAATCCAACATAATTTATTACATACTGAATTCATTTATAATTACAAAAATATTGTAGGTACTTCAGTAAAGCTGCCTATAAGACAAACTATAATTCTATGAGCCTCTTGGATTCAAGTGAAGTTTACCTATTTAAAAGAACTTATCCAGGAACATAGCAGTACTTAATCCCAGCTTTAGAAAAGATGAGCTCTTAGCAATGATAGTCATTAAAAAAATAAATTTTAAAGAATACATATGATTGTTTATGATTTATATATGAAAAAAAATGATTTTTTTTGACTTATAATGATTGATTTATAAAAACTTTTATATTACAATATGCATATAGTACATATTTAATAATTTATGATAAAGTTTCAAATTGAAAGGATGGTAAATACTTTTGTTAACAGAACAACGGCATAAGATAATATTAGAGCAATTAAAAAAAAAGGAAATTGTAAAGATCAATGAACTGGTAACTCTTTTAAATACATCAGAATCTACTATAAGACGTGATTTAGCTTATCTAGAAAACATAAATGCAATAAAACGGATTCATGGCGGTGCCACGTTTCCAAAAGGACGACTTATAGAACCAAGTTATGGTGAAAAGGAAATCCAAAATATAAAACAGAAAAGAAAAATAGCAAAACTTGCAGCTTCTTTTATAGATGAGGGTGATTGCATATATATAGACGCAGGAACTTCCACATTTGAAATGATTCAATATATAGACAAGAAATCAATAATAATAGTAACAAATGGTCTAAATCATATAAACTCTATTATTGAGAATAATATAAATGGATATATACTTGGAGGAAAAGTAAAGAACAGGACAAAAGCTGTCATAGGTTCGGATGCACTTAAAAGTCTTGAAAAGTTCAGATTTGACAAATGTTTTTTAGGTATAAACGGCATTCACCTGCAGTATGGCCTTACTACTCCCGATTCCGAAGAAGCCATACTTAAAGAAAATGCTATTAAACATTCATTCAAAAGCTATATTCTGGCAGATGGAAGTAAGTTTGGAGAAGTGAGTTTTATTAAGGTAGCAAATTTGGAACAAGTTTCTGTAATTACCGATTATAAAATAAAAAATTATGAAAAATATGCAGAGAAAACCGAAGTAAAGGTTGTGATGAATTAATGATATATACTGTAACCTTCAATCCCTCCATAGATTATGTAATACACATTAATAATCTGGTTTTAGGCGCTGTCAATAGAAGTACTGATGAAAAAAAATATGCTGGTGGAAAAGGAATAAATGTATCAAGAGTCCTGAATAATTTGGGAATACCAAGTAAAGCGCTTGGATTTATAGGTGGATTCACCGGAAAATTCATAAAAGATTCTCTTGAAAATGCAGGCATTGCCACTGATTTTATACAGATTAATGAAGACACAAGAATAAATGTAAAACTGAAATCCAATAAGGAAACTGAAATAAACGGTTCCGGCCCTTATATAGATGATTACAGTTTAAATAAATTATTCAAAAAAATAGAAAACTTAAGCCCTGAGGATTTTATAGTACTTGCGGGAAATGTTCAAAAGTCTGTAGATACGGACGTATACTCCAGGATTCAAAAGAAATGTCCAAGTGCCAGGGTACTAGTGGATACCACTGGTGACTCTCTAAGGGCTACATTAAAATATAAACCTTTTTTAATAAAACCCAACATACATGAACTGGAGGATTTATTTAATGTAAAAATAAAAGATACTGGAGAAATTATCCATTATGCAAATAAATTAAGGGATATGGGAGCGCAAAACGTAATAATCTCCATGGGAAAACAAGGTGCTCTGCTTATAGGTTACCAGGGCATTTACACTGCTTCTGCACCAAAAGGCAAGGTCAAGAACTCTGTAGGTGCAGGTGACTCCGTAATAGCTGGGTTTCTTGCTGAATACACCAGAAGTTTCAATTTGGTGGACAGCTTTAGATATGGTGCAGCTTCCGGAAGTGCTACTGCTTTTTCTATGGATTTGTGTAAAAAAGAAGATGTGGATAACTTACTTTCCAGTGTCCATATAACCAAATTGTAATAAAACTCTAAAATATCGGGAAACTTAGTGCAAAATCTCTAATACCAATTTGAAATGGAGGAAAATTATGAAAATTACTGAGCTTTTAGAAAAGAATACAATAAAGCTTAAATTGGAATCAGATACTAAATCTGAAGTAATAAACGAACTCGTAAATATACTTGATTCTGCAGGAAAATTAAATGACAGGGAAGAGTACAAAAAGCAAATATTAAAAAGGGAATCTGAATTTTCTACTGGTATAGGAGAAGGCATAGCAATACCTCATGCAAAAACATCTGCTGTAAAAATTCCTTCTCTGGCTTTTGGTATAAAAAGAGAAGGACTAGACTATGATTCCTTAGATGGAACTGATGCTAAACTGTTTTTTATGATAGCAGCAACTGAAGGAGCTGACAATGAGCACTTAGATACTCTTGCAAGATTGTCCAGTATGCTGATGAATGAAGAGTTCAAAGATAAACTCATGAGTGCTGAATCCAAGGACACAGTGCTAAATCTCATAGATGAACAGGAGAAGGAATATATAAAATCTAAAAAAGGCAATATTGAACCTGCAGAAAATAACTTAGATGAAAGGTCTCATAAATTAATACTGGCAGTTACAGCTTGTCCTACAGGTATAGCACATACTTATATGGCAGCAGATGCCTTAAATAACAAAGCTAAAGATATGGGAATTGAAATTAAAGTAGAGACAAATGGCGCTACAGGCGTAAAAAACAAACTTACTGATGAAGATATACGAAGGGCAGATGGAATAATTGTAGCCGCTGACAAACAGGTTGAAATGAACAGGTTTGATGGCAAAAATTTAATTCAGGTATCTGTATCCAATGCCATTAAAGATCCTGAGGCACTTATAAATAAATCTATAAGCAGTGAAGCACCTGTATATCACTCAGATAAAAAGGATGAAACATCAAAATCAGAGGGAAAACAAAAAAACGGTTTCTATAAACACCTGATGAGCGGTGTTTCGAATATGCTTCCTTTTGTTGTAGGCGGCGGTATACTTATAGCCATATCATTTATGTTTGGTATTAAAAGTTTTGATCCCAAGGATCCATCCTTCAATGTTATAGCCAAACTTTTTCACGATATAGGAAGCACATATGCATTTTCCCTTATGATACCCGTACTTGCCGGATTTGTTGGAATGAGCATAGCTGACAGACCTGGTTTTGCCCCTGCAATGGTAGGTGGACTTATAGCATATAAAAATGATGCAGGATTTCTAGGAGGATTGATTGCAGGATTTCTAGGAGGCTATGTTGTAATATTTCTAAAAAAAGTATTTTCTAAACTGCCGGCTTCACTTGATGGTGTAAAACCTGTATTATTGTATCCCATGTTTGGCATACTGATTACTGGAATTATAATGCTGCTATTTATTGTAGATCCTGTTAAGGCCATAAATATATCCCTGGAGCACTGGCTTGGATCAATGGGAACGGCAAATAAGGTGATTTTGGGAATCATACTTGGTGGAATGATGGCTGTAGATATGGGAGGGCCTGTAAATAAGGCAGCTTATACTTTCGGAATAGCCATGATAGCTGCAGGAAAATTCACTCCCCATGCTGCAATAATGGCAGGGGGAATGGTTCCACCTCTTGGAATTGCCATTGCCACCACATTTTTCAAAAATAGATTTACAACTCAGGAGCGAAATACTGGAAAAACATGCTATATAATGGGTGCAACCTTTATAACAGAAGGTGCCATACCTTTTGCAGCCTCTGATCCTGCCAGGGTAATTCCCGCCTCTGTAGCAGGAGCTTCCGCTGCAGGAGCACTTTCCATGATATTCAATATAGGATTGCCTGCCCCACATGGTGGTATATTCGTAATACCAATAATCAATGGAAATCCTCTTTTATACGTATTCTCCATATTGATAGGATCTTTTATAACTGCATTTTTGCTTGGCCTTATGAAAAAACCTTTGGATAAAAAATTATAACATAAAAAATTCAATATGATTATTTAAAATTCTTATAACCACTTGCAAATTGTTCGCAAGTGGTTATATAATAATATGAAAATGTATTTTATATTATTTTAACTATATCTACTATAATGTTATACAAACCAATAAGTAAACGGAGGAAATTTTAGTATGATCCGCATAAAAGATTTGACTTTTTCCTACACTGACAATCCACCTTATTTACTGAATAAAGTAAATTTAAGTATTGAAAAGGGAACTTATACTTCAATTATAGGTGAAAACGGCAGTGCCAAAACCACTTTAATAAAGCTAATTTTAGGGTTATTGCACCCTTTAAAAGGCAGTATATATGTATCCACAAAAAAAATTGGCTATGTCCCCCAAATGTTGGAAACCTTTAATTCTCAATTTCCCATTACTGTTTCTGAATTAATCAAATGTCATATGAAAGTCTTAAAGATAAAGGATAAAAACTCCATGGACAGATGCTTGGACTTCATAGGAATGGGATCTTTTAAAAACAGCCTTATAGGAAATCTATCTGGAGGACAGCGTCAAAAAATACTTATAGCAAGAGCACTTGTAGGGCATCCTGAGCTTTTAATATTTGATGAACCATCTACAGGTATTGATACTCTAAGTCAAAAGAGTATATATAAAATAATAAAGGATTTAAACAGAAATTCATTCATAACAGTACTATCTGTAGAACACAATTTGAAAGCTGCCCTTGAAAATTCCACTGAAATATGTACTATGAATGATGGAAGTGCATGCATGTACAGTATTGAGAAATATAAAAAATTAATAACTTTGAAAATTTAAACAAACTTTTACTGGAGGGAAGTTATGTTACAATACAGTTTTATGCAAAATGCAATTATTGCAGGCATATTTATATCTATATTATGTCCTGCAGTAGGTACATTTTTAGTTTTAAAAAGATATTCCATGATGGGAGATACATTATCCCACTCATCTCTTGCAGGTGTGGCAATAGGTTTGGTACTGGGATATAACCCCATATTGACCTCTTTTATATTCACCTCTGCTGCAGGTGTGACAATAGAGTTTTTAAGAAGTTATTATAAAAAATATGCTGAATTGATACTTGTAATAATACTTACTCTATCAGTTGGTATTGCAATTGTGCTTATAAGTACTGGAAAAGCAAATGCAGATGTAAATTCATACTTGTTTGGAAGTATACTTACAGTATCTAAAAGTGAACTTTATACAGTATTTTCATTAAGTATAATTTCAGTCCTGACTTTATCACTATTATACAATGAACTTCTTTATATAACATTTGATGAAAATGGTGCTAAAGTGTGTGGAATAAAGGTAAAACTTATAAACTACCTCTTTGCTCTTTTGGTAGGTGCTACAATTTCAGTATCCATAAGAATCCTAGGCATTCTTGTAATTTCATCTATGATTGCCATGCCCGTAGCTGCGTCACTTCAACTTCACAAAGGCTTTAAAATCACATTTATACTTTCCATAATATTTGGATTTATAGACATAATGGGTGGACTATTTCTGTCGTATTATATAAACAGTGCTCCCGGTGGTACTATTGCATTGACTTCAGTATTGTTACTTATAATTGTATTAACTTATAAAAAATTATTTAGCAGATAATTTTTTATAAGTGCATTATATCAGAGAAAAATTCACTTATTTTAATCCCCATAAAACTATTGTTATAAACCTGCAATTATTCACAGAAATCCCCTAAGGTTTTCTTATTTGTTCTATATAACTTTCTATATTCTTATACATACTTGACCAGGATCGCTTGCAAAACATAATTTTTACATCACTTCTCCTGGATTTGTTTTTTATTATTTCCGATATATTATGACCTATATAGTCTGTAAATACCAGTACTAAATCTGTGCTTTCAGGAATTTTTATTTTCCTATCACCTTTTTTTCTCCCACTAACATGCCCTATCTTATTAAATCCATTTTCTTTTAATTTATCTTTTATATTTCCCAGCCTATCTCCTCCGATAACTAAAATACTCATAATAACATCCTCTCTTATATATTTTTAAATTCTAATTGATACTGATTATCATCTTCAATTCTAACTTAATTCTCCTGTTTTGTAAATACAAAAATTAAAAGCCTAACAAATTCAACAAGATTTGCTAGGCTGAAGCTCATTCTATTAAAATACCCACAATTTAATTTTCTATTCCCTTTCTGGCATTGACACCTTCCGTATAATAATGTTTTATCTCTTTCATCTCTGTAACTAAATTTGCCCTTTCTATTATTCTTTCATCAGCATATCTTCCTGTCAATATAACTTCCGTTTTTTCTGGTTTCATATCTAAAAGTTCCAATACTTCATCTACAGTAAAAAGTTTATAAAATACAGCTATGTTTATCTCATCCAATACAACCACATCATAATCCCCTGAACTGAGTATTTTCTTAGCCTTTTCCAAGCCTTCCTTAGCCACTTCTATATCTTCTTCACTGGGTTTGTCAAATATAAAAACATCTCTTCCAAACTGCTCTAATGTAAAATTAGGCAAATATTCTCCTGCCTTTAATTCACTGTAATCCATTCCCTTTACAAACTGCCCGAAAAACACCTTTTTCCCGGCGCATATGGCCCTAAGAGATAATCCCAGTGCTGCTGTAGTTTTGCCCTTGCCATTTCCAGTATAAACTTGAATATATCCTTTATCCATTAAAATCAACCCCTTTTCTCATAATAATTTATTATTCTTTTCATATATGTGAAATTAAATTCATTGCAGCTAATTTAAAATCTTATTTAATGTTTTTAGACTATATAACTTAATGTTCTTTAACTTTAGCTTTTTTGAAATTTTTTCTCCAAAATGAAATTTTTCTTCATCTTCATATATTATACCCAGCACATTTCCACTGTGAGCTCCCATTATCCCAAGACCTGAAGTTTTATTCTTTATATCCAATACTATATTTAAAAAATCATAATAAAGTCTTTTTTGATTTTTTATTATACTTTCTGTGGATACATATGCCAGCTTTTCTAAATTTCTTTCTTTTACTGCCTCTTTAAGTACAGGTATTAAGCTCTCAACATCACTTAATTCCGGTAAATTCATATTATTAAATTCCACAGTGTCAATGATTTTATTTCCTTCAAAAGCAAGTATATTATAAGATAGATAATCTCCTAAAGTATACTTATACTTTCCATTTTTATAATCAAACAGAGTCATTTTTTTAAATATTATGCTATCCGTTGGCTCTATATTTACACAATTTTTTATAAGCTCTGATTCATTAAATTCTCTATTAAACATATTTATAAGGGAATAATAAACGCCGCATAAATCCGCTGTACTACTGGCAAGTCCCTTTCCCTGTGGAATTTTAGAATTTATTTCTATATCTATATTTTTATAATACCTTTCATATCCCCAGGACTTGAGAATATTCAATAAAAAATCCGATGATTTTTTTAAATTTACTCTCCTCATAGGATTATCACACTCTATAAGTTTAACTTCACTATAAATATTTACAGGGCAGGACAGTAAAATATCTTTATTTTCTATTTTTCCCTGAAGTATTTCACCAAAACTTCCAGGATAAGTTGCTGTAACCTCCATAAGATACATCCTCTACAAATTCTTTAAACTTCTTATATATTTCACCATTTCATTTACATTGTGAAAAGCATGATGGTAATCCATTTTTTTTCTTTCTATTATAAAAGCATATATTCCACAATCTAAACAGGCTCTTATTTTTTCAAAAGTACCACCTTCTATACCACTGTCCTTAAGCAGCATGGCCTGTGCTTTATATTCCTTTATAAAGGCACAATTTAATTCGTAGCCCACAGGTCCCTTTAATGCAATTATATCACCTAGTTCTATATTTCTATCATAAAGTTCTTTTAAAACCTTCAAAGTGGGCAGGACCCTGTAAACTATTCTGTTTTCAAGCTTTAATGCCAGTATCTTATCCACACTCCTGCTTCCTGTAGTATTTAATATAGTGCCTTTTATATCTTTAAGCTTTAATTTAAGTTCATTATAATCCTCCACTTCTATAACCTTAAATTCATCTTTAAATTCTTCTATACAGGATGGTCTTTCATATCTTATATATTCTATATTTAATTTATTACAAGCCTTAATCGCATTTCTAGTAACTTCCACTGCATATGGATGAGATGCATCCAGCAATACTTTTACATGTCTTTTTTTAAGTTCATCTACAAGTTTTTCCAAGTCAAGAGGCTTGCTGTTCATATAGTTATATTTATAATTTTCAAGAAGTGAAGCTCCATATTCCGTTGCAGTAGATATAAATATGTCTTCTGTAAACTCATTTAGCAGTGAAAGTATTTTTCTTCCTTCAGAAGTTCCAAGAATTAATCCTATCATATCAAAAATCTCCTTAATAAATCACCTAAACCTTAACTTTTTCATTCATAAATAAATTGCCTTTTATACAATCCTTAATATGCTGTACGTATATTTTCTGAAAAGCTCTATTTTCTCCAAGTCCATGAATATATGCACTAACTTCAAATCCTTTATCTTCAAGTATTTCTTTCCATGAACTGCTGTCTTCTCCCGCCATATCATTTAATGCATGCTCTCCTGCTACCAGCATAAAAGGCATTAGAGTAACACTTCTTATTCTATTTTCTTCTAATTTAGGTATTATATTTTCAATTACCGGATACCCTTCTACTGTACCTACAAAAATTCTTTTCATTCCCATATCATCCAATATATACTGAAACATAGCATAAGAAGCATTACAAGGATGAGAAGAGCCATGCCCCATCAGTACCACGGCCTCATCCTCTCTTAAATCAGGGATTTGACTTTTTAAAGCTTGGGCTGCTATTGTATAGTCATTTTTTTTATATAATACAGGTCTTCCCACTGTTAATTTATCAAAAAAAACTGCATACTTATTTACATCACATATTACCTTGTCATATTCATCCCCCGGCATTATATGAAGGGGCTGCACATATACTTCTGAAAACCCTTCATCTTTCATTTTATCCAGTGCTTCCGACACTGTATCTATATTAATTTTCATCTTTCTCTTCAATTTTCTGATTATTATACCTGAAGTAAAAGCTCTCCTTACTTCATATCCCTTAAATTCCCTGCTAATCTCATCTTCTGTAGTTTCAATACAATTTTTAAGTGCCTTCAGCACACTAGTGCCAAAACTAACTACCAGAATACCTTTTTTTAAAATGTTCAACTTACACCACCCTCTATCTAATAATCACTTGATTCAGTCAATTTATATCCTCTTGGAGTTATAAATCTGCCTTCTTTTAAATAGCTGTTGCTGTTGCCCACTATTACTATAGACATCATATCCACCTTGTCACCATTAAAAGAATCAATAGTAAAAATTTCAGTTTCCTGTCCATCCCTCAGGGCATTTCTAACCACAGCTACTGGAGTGGAGCCATCTCTATATTCCCTTATAATATTTATGCATTCTTCTAAATAATAAGGTCTTCCATGACTTTTAGGATTGTAAAAGGATATTACAAAATCTCCTGAAGCTGCAAGTTTTACTCTCTTTTTTATAAGTTCATAAGGGGTCATAAGATCACTTAAACTTATATTGCAATTATCATGCATAAGTGGTGCTCCAACTACAGAACCGGCAGCAGAAGAAGCTGTCACTCCTGGAATGATCTCCACATCTTCATCTTTTCTCAACTCTAAAATAAGTCCTGCCATTCCATATATTCCGGAATCTCCCGTACTAACTATGGAAACTACATTATCTCTGGAAAGCTGAAGCGCCTGTTTACATCTTTCCAGTTCTCCTCTCATGCCTGTGGAAAATACCTTTTTATTTTCAATAAAACTACCTATCATATCTATATACTTAGTATATCCTATAATTATTTCACTATTTTTTATTGCATTTACAGCCCTGACAGTCATATTTTCAACACTGCCGGGACCAATTCCCACTACATAAAGCTTACCCAAATTCAACACATCCTTTTATCAGCACATATTTTACAATTATTAAGCTTTCCAATGCACAGTGTCATACCATCTGCTTTTATTTTATCCGTAATCAAAGCTGCTCCTGTAAGTTTTACACAGGGCTGGCACACTGCCCTCACTCCCACGGATTTTTCTACAAAATCACTGCCTTCATAATCATCCTGTACATTCTTTATTTCCTCTATAGAAAATATTTTCAAACTGCATTTAAAATATTTTGCCAGTTCAATTATGGCCTTTTCCTCAGATTTAATTTCTATAGTAGCTATGTATTTTACAGATCTTTCATCTATATTATAATTTTCAAGAAGTTTTCTGATTTTATCCATCATATCCCGGGGGTTAAAATTTTTTCTGCATCCAATCCCCAGTACAATATCCTTTCTTATGAGTTTTAAAATTCTCACATTATCCACATTTAATTTATTTTTACCTGTCACATATACAATTCCCTGGGCATTATCCAAGTCGCAGCTGTACCCCTTAGGAGTATCTATTAAATTGTCTTCATCTACAAATCCAACTTTTTTGCCATCAACCAAAAGTGCTGCTATGTACTTTGCATCCCCTAAACTGTCTATAACAAGTTCCTTTTCCCTGGCTAAAACATCCGGTGCCTTTATTCCCATATTATCAGTGGCAGTTGTAATAACCGGAGTAGCTTTTAAAATCTCCGCTGCCTTTATTGCAAGCTCATTTGCTCCTCCCAAATGGCCGCTTAAAAGACTTATGACGAATTTGCAGCAGCTGTCTATTACAATCACTGCAGGATCCCTGTCCTTGGTTTTTATAAATGGTGCTATGGCTCTTACAGCTATGCCTGTGGAACTTATAAATGCAATTGCCCTGTATTTTAACATGGCCATTTCAGTGATATGTTTTAAATTGAACATGCAATTGTTTTTTTTGGAATAAAGATCTATGGAAAAATAATGTCCAAGTCTTTCTGCTATTTTATCTCCGGCACTTGTAACACTAATTACTGCTATCTTCATCTTTTCCCTTCCTGTACATATGTGTAAAGTTTTCATCATATAACAAACTCTTGTTGTATTTGCAGTGAATAAAATCTCCTACCAGTATTTGTGCTGTTTTTGTTATATTTTCACTTTTCACTTTTTCTGCAATATCATCCAATGTACCCACAACACACTTTTCATCCTGCCAGGTAGCTTTCTGGATAACAGCTACAGGAACGTTTCTTCCATATCCCTTTCTCAATCTTTCCACCACTTTATCTATCATGCTCACAGATAAGAACAGTGCCATGGAGGCTCCTATGGATGCAAGCTTTTCCAGTCTTTCATTTTCAGGTACCGGCGTTCTGCCTTCTATCCTTGTAAGTATTACGGTCTGACTTACATTTGGAAGGGTGAATTCACTTTTTATTGCAGCTGCTGCAGCTGTAAAAGAACTTACTCCAGGTATTACTTCATAAAGTATATTAAGTTTATCCAATTCATCCATCTGTTCTTTTATAGCCCCATATATGGTAGGATCTCCCGTATGCAGCCTAACTACCTTTTTACCCTGGCTATAATATTTATTTATAACTTCAATAACTTCCTTTAATGTCATGGAAGCCGAATTATAAACTTTTACTCCATTTTTACAGCAATTCATATGTTCTCTGCTTACAAGAGAACCTGCATATATTACTACGTCTGCACTGGACAATATATTTCTTCCTTTTACCGTTATCAAATCTACATCTCCAGGGCCTGCTCCTATAAAGTAAACCTTATTAGTCATATTTATCCCTCCATTAGTTTCTTTGTGCTATTATAATTGACATATAATCCTTATTTTTCAATATGTCCTCTCTATTTCTCAGAATCTGCTGTCCTTCTCTATAGGCCCTTTTTACAAATACGTATTTAAAGCCTTTTTCTTCTAACTTATCTAAAACCTTCTCTTCATTTTTATATACTTTCATTATGACTGCAAACTTTTCATCTTTTATTTTATCCACTTGGGTGGCAGGAAGAATTAATACCCTCTCATCCCCTATGACAATATTTTCACCTGCCAAACTGGCAGCTGCACAAAAAGATGTTATTCCAGGTATGGTTTCCGTAGTATAACCCTTATCTTTTATATGAGTGAGAAGATATATATACGTACTGTATACAAATGGATCTCCTATGGTCAAAAATGCTACATTTTTGCCTTCTTTCAATTTTTTTTCTACAATTTCAAAGGCTTCAAATATCTTTTTATCCTGATCCTTTCCTCCCATGGGAAAATGTTTTACTATAACTTCCTTATTTTCATCTATAAAATTTTTAGCCGTGTTAAGTGCTATGCTGTTTTGTCCTGCTCTGGCACAGGGAGCTACTATTACATCACAGCTTTTTATAGTCTTTACAGCTTTTAATGTAAGCAGCTCTTCATCTCCAGGTCCAACTCCTATTCCATAAAGAGTTCCCATAGGTGTATCTGTATTTTTCATATGATTCTCTACTCCTTCTATGTATAATTTAACCCATATCTCCTGTGTAAATCCCTGATTAAGGCTTAATTGCAGTAACTATAAATATACTGTTATTGGAGGTCATCATATAGCTGTTTTTCCTTGTCTTGTTTATGGATACCTGCATACACTCCACTTCATAATTCATATTCTTTAAAGTATTTAAAGTTTTATACAGATTATTTAGAGTTATAAAATTCAGTACCATGTTTCCATGACTTTTCAGCTTTAAACTATATGCTCTTATTATATCCTCTATATTTCCACCACTTCCACCTACAAACACAGCATCAAAACAGAAATTTATATTATTCTCAACCTCCAGAGCCTCTCCTTTTACAACAGTCAAATTATCAATATTGAATTTCTTTCTGTTCTGTTCAATAAGTTGAAGTGCCTCTTCATCTTTTTCAACTGCAATGATCTGACCTTCAGTGCATATTTTAGCCAGCTGTATACTTACTGAACCTGTACCAGCTCCTATATCCAATACCCTGGAATTATCTTTAACCCCCAGCTTTGAAATACTCAGTACTCTAATTTCTTCTTTTGTCATTGGACAATTTCCTCTTATAAATTCATCATCCTTTATATATATCATAAGATTTCTCCCTTTTTTTCTATGACAACTACAGAAAGCCCACCAAACCTTTTAGTTTTTATTTCATTTACACTTCCTACAGTAATTTTTTCATCATCATAGGAAAGATTTTCTCCTACATACACTTTTCCCTCTATAGATTTCTCTTCCAGAATGCTGCACATATAATCCGGAGAATGTACATTATCCGTAAACCATATGGACACCTGATTTTCTTTTACCATATTGCAGAAATCATCCTGACGGCCATGAAGACTTCCCAAAAAAGCTCCCTGCCAGCTTAATTTTATTTTTGCCATCATATATTGAAAAGAACTTATACCCGGGATAACTTCTATATTTCCCCGGTAATTTTTCTTTAAATATTCAGTTATACCATAATAAAGCGGATCTCCAGAGGCCGCTATTGATACACTTTTATATTTGCCCATCTCTATAATATCTATTATTTCTTTAAGCTTTTTTACTTTTATTTTATTTACATTTATAAAACCAAGACTGTCCACAGCTCTTTGAAATCCAACAACCACATCAGACTGATTTATTATGGCCACAGCCTTGGGAAGTATATATTCCGCACTTCCAGGTCCTATACCCACTATAAAAACTTTTGTATCCATTTTATTTCCACCTACTATTAAATCTATTTAATACTGTTATAAAGTACCCCTTCCTTCATGGAATACATTATAATCTCTGCTTTAATAGAACCATAAGTATATTGTTCTATTCTGTTTTTTATTTTCAATCCTATATTTTTATATAATTCTTCATATCCTTTTCCCAGAAATTCTACAGCTCCTTCTGTAGTCTTCTGCTCATATACCTTTTTTACAAGCTCTCTGCTTTTCCCCATAAGGGCCAGTTCAAGAGCCAGTGTTTCAAGTCTCACATCACACACTCTGCTGTGAGTATTAAAACATCCTGAGGCAACTTTACTCAGCTTTCCTATATGGCCTACTACAAGTACTTTTTTTATCTTTTTATTCATACAGCAATTTAATGCAAATCCCACATAGTTAGACATTATAACCATCTTATTTTTATCCAGTTTTAAATCCAATGCCATATTTTCACCCATGCTGCCAAAAAGAAGAATTAGATCCCTGCAGCCCTGTGCTATTTTCTGATTTATTTCCAGCTCCACAGACTGCATTAGTGCCTCTTCAGACATAGGCATCACAATTCCTGTAGTTCCCAGTATGGAAATCCCTCCAACTATATTCAATCTTGGATTAAAAGTTTTTTTTGCTATTTTCTCTCCTTCAGGGACAAATATAGTTACCTCTATACCACTGCCTTTTGGCAGTATTTCTTTTACCTCTTTTTCAATCATCTTTCTGGGAACTGGATTTATGGCATGTTCTCCTTTTTTTACATACAGCCCTTCTCCCTGTACTGTTCCAATCCCTCTTCCACCTTTAAGCACATAACCGGAGGAGATTTTTTTTACTTTTGCCCATATTTCTATACCATCAGTTATATCAATATCGTCTCCCCCGTCTTTCAAAACACAACACTCTACATAATCCTTCTCCTGTTTTATCTTATGTACAGGTATTAAGAGTTCAATTCCCTTTGGAGTATCTATCCTAACTTCTTTTAAACTTTTCCCAAAATATAGAATAGTTGCAGCGGCCTTTGCCGCTGCTGCTGCACAAGAACCTGTGGTATATCCACATCTCAATTTCTTTCCATTACAATTTACATACATATCCAGCAAAATATATCACCTCAAAAAGATTATCTGGTTATCATATACATAAGTGAATTTACTATTGCTGCTGCTATATTGCTTCCGCCTTTTCTTCCCCTTATGGTTATCATGGGTAAATCCAATTTTTCTATCTCTTTTTTTGATTCTTCAGCTCCCACAAAACCTACGGGAGCTCCCACTATAAATTTAGGTTTTGCTTTTCCCTGCAATACAAGTTCTTTTAATTTAAAAAGAGCTGTAGGAGCATTTCCAAATACAAAAAACTCCACCCCTTCTTCTACTGCTTTTTCAACTGCAGCCATGGAACGGGTTATCCCTTTATTCTTAGCTATCTCTGCTATTTCTTCTCTATTCACAAAACACTCTATTTTACAGTTCAGTTTGTTTAATACCTTCTTATTTATGCCAGCTGCAGCCATATTTGTATCCGTATATATGGTTATGCCTTTTTTCAAAAGCTTCAGTGCACTATCTATGGCTCCCTCTCTTATATACACAATTTCCTTATATTGAAGATCTCCTGTAGTATGTATCACTCTCTTTACTACAGAAAGTTCTCTTTCTGAAAAATCATATTTTCCCATTTCCTCTTCTATTATCTCAAAACTTCTGTTTTCTATATCCATAGGTGACTTTATATAATCCATAATGACTCATTCTCCATTTCTATATATGAAGTTAAATTATTGATCTTCTCTAATATCTACAAGAACTGAACCATCTACATCGGCATCAGCAAAACTTCCCATATTGTCCATTACATAAAGAGCTGATTCTATTATTCCAAATGCCATGGGGCAGCCTGAACCTTCTCCCAGTCTCATTCCCAAATTCAACATAGGAGTCAGTCCCAGTTCTTCCATTATATATTTTGTAGCCGGTTCTGCTGAAAGGTGAGAGGCAAATAAATAATCACCTACCTTTTTATTGAGTCTGAAAGCACAAAGTGCAGCTACTGAAGATATAAATCCGTCAATTACAATAGGAACATTGTTTTTGGCAGCTCCTAAAAAACATCCGCATATTCCAGCTATGTCAAAGCCTCCAACTTTTGCCATGGTATCAATTGCATCCTCAGGATCCGGTTTATTTATGTCAATAGCCCTTTGCACTGCTTTCTTTTTAAAATCAAACTGACTGTCCGTAACTCCCGAGCCCTTTCCAACTGCTATGTCCACAGGCAAATTTTTAAGCACACTTAAAACTGCTGAGCTGGTGGCGGTATTGCATACTCCCATTTCCCCCGTACCAAACATGTCATATCCCTTTTTTACAAGTTCATCTACCACTTCAATTCCAGCTTCCACTGCTTTTATACATTCTTCTCTTGTCATAGCAGGCTCCTTGGTCATATCTTTAGTACCATAAGCTACTTTTTTATCTATAATTCCGGGATCTTTAAAATCATAATCTACACCAATGTCCACTACTGTCCTGTCTGATTTGAAAAAATCCCCAAGTACACAAACTCCTGTTATACCTCTTACAAAATTTTTAGTAATAGTTACAGTAAGATTTTTAGGGCAGCTGCTGAGCTTTTCATTCCATATTCCATTATCAGAACACATTATAACTATATCTTTTTTATTTATTTTATTATGAGTTTTTCCTGTTATTCCAGCCATCTTAGCTATTATTTCCTCTAATTGTCCAAGGCTTCCTATAGGTTTTGCAAGATTGTCTATATCTGTCCAGGCCTTTTTTACAGCCTCCTCATTCCTTCCTTTTATACTGTTTAAGGTTTCTTCTAATAAACCCATTTATATTCCTCCAATTTTTAGTTTCTAACTTTTTTTAAAATTTCCTTAATCATGTCCAGATTTCCAAAAAAATGAACATGAGCATAGGCCCCTAACGTATTTTTATTTATATAACCACAGTTCCATTTTTTTATCTTTCCATTATAAGTATCCTTAGTTAATGTGAAAATTTCTTTTTCATTGGAATCAATATAAGATTTATGAAATTCATGACAGTTTATTTTTAATCCTGGTGGTAAAATATTATTTTCTCCAGTTACTTCAATTTGGGCATATCCAAAATGCTGCAACTTGGAGGTCATAAATGCTTTCCCATTAAAAAATCCTACTGTATGAAAAGTATTATTTTCATTCACATCTTCAATACCTTCCATTAAATACATGAGACCTCCGCATTCCGCATAACATGTAAGACCTGATTTTAATTTTCTATTTATACTTTCCAGCATGGATTTATTATTGCTCAGCTCTTTTATAAAAACCTCAGGATATCCGCCTCCTATATATAAAAAATCTATATTGGGGGGAAGGCATTTATCCTCAAGCGGACTAAAAAATACAGTTTCTCCACATTCTTCAAGAAGTTCTAGGTTTTCTTTATAATAAAAGCTGAAAGCTTTATCATAAGCTACTGCTGTTCTTATTTTTCTATTTTCAACATGATATTCATCTTGAAAATCAGAACTTTCCCTAAAGAATTTTAATAACATTTCCACATTTACATTTTTCAAAATAAGTTCACTGCATAATTCTATCTTTTCATTTAAATCTTCTACCTCACTACTTTGAACCAATCCCAAATGTCTGCTTTTAAGAGACAGCCTTTCGTCAGAGGGTATATATCCAAACACCTTTAAATTGCAGTTTTTTTCTACAGCAGCCTTTAAAAGTTTATAATAGCTTTCACTAATATTGTTAAAAATAATCCCGCATATATCTGTGTTTTCAAAGTTTACCATTCCATTTATTTCAGCACAAAGGGTTGTACTTTGAGATTTTGGGCTTATAACCAAAACCACAGGCAAATTTAATACTCTGGCTACATGTGCTGTAGAATATTCACTATCTATGCCCTTTCCATCATAAAGTCCCATAACTCCTTCAATTACGCCTAAATCTCCCCGGCCTCTGCTAAAAGATGCCTTTACTCCACTTTCCCCCATAAGATAGAGATCAAGATTTCTAGAAACTATTCCAGTTATACTTTTATGAAATGCAGGATCTATGTAATCAGGTCCCACTTTATATCCTTGAACCTTATATCCGCTTTTTATAAGAGCTCTCATAATACCAAGAGTTACTGTAGTTTTTCCACCACCGCTGCTGTCTGAAGATACAATAATACTTTTCAAAATAACCTCTACCTTTCACATCTCAATTCTATCTAAATTTTTGCAAGTCCTAATTATTCTCTTCTTTTATCCATCTGCATATATCCATAGCATAATAAGTAATTATCATGCCTGCCCCTGCTCTTTTTATACAGGTGAGCATTTCCTTTGCTATAGCTTTTTCATCTATAAGTCCGGCTTTGGCCGCTGCTTTAACCATGGCAAATTCTCCACTTACATTATAAGCTGCTACCGGTACGTCAAACCTGTCTCTAGCCCACCTAATTACATCTAAGTAAGGCATAGCAGGTTTTACCATTATTATATCTGCTCCCTCTTTTATATCATCTTCTATTTCCAGCATGGCTTCTCTTATGTTAGCTGGATCCATCTGATAGCCTTTTCTGTTTCCAAATTTAGGAGATGAATCCGCAGCCTCCCTGAATGGGCCGTAAAATGCAGAACAATACTTGGCACTATAGGCCATTATGGATACATTCTTGAATCCATTTTCATCCAATACCCTTCTAATAGCTCCAACTCTTCCATCCATCATGTCCGAAGGTGCCACCATATCTGCACCGGCCCTGGCATGGGACAAAGCTATTTTTGCAATATATTCAATGGTTTCATCATTATCCACTTCATGTCCATGTATTATGCCGCAGTGACCATGACTTGTATATTCACACATACATACGTCAGTAATTATAAAAAGCTCAGGATTTAACTCCCTTAATCTTCTAACAGCTTTCTGAATTATCCCATTTTCTTCAAAAGCTGAAGTTCCCACTTCATCTTTATATTCTGGAATTCCAAATAAAATCACACTTTTTACTCCTGAATCTTTAAGTTCCTTCACAATTTCATCAAGTCTGTCAATAGAATAATGATAATTATTTTCCAGAGAAGGTATTTCCTTTTTAATATTTTCTCCCTCCACCACAAACAGCGGATAGATAAAGTCCTGCTTGTTAAGCACTGTCTCTCTAACCATATCTCTTATAACTTGGTTTTTTCTCAATCTTCTATGTCTTGTAAACATTTCTATTACTACCTTTCACTTAAAAATTTTAACAATAGATGAACCTATTGCTGCGACTCACTCCCATTGAGTATAGTATCTATAACCCCATCTGTGGTATACTCGAGGGACATATCATAAACTATATTATGTTTTTCCAGTTCTTTTCCCGTTATAGGTCCTATAGCCACTGCCTTTTTTTCTTTTATAGCTGTAATACCCACAAGCTTTATCATATTATTAACTGTAGTGGGGCTTGTAAAAATAACTGTATCTACATTATCAAAACAATCTTTATCCGGCAATTTGCCGCTTATTGTCTCATATGTATAACATTCATCCACAATACATCCTTCCAGACGCAGAGTTTCCGCCAGATAAGGTCTGGAATTTTTAGATCTGGGAATAAATATTTTATCTCCCTTTTTTATAAAATCTTTCATTTTATCATGGAGGCTTTCAGCTACGAATTTTTCTGCTACCATTTCCGGTATGATTCCCCTCTGCCTTATAGCCTTTTCTGTAGCAGGACCTATAGCTGCAAATTTTCCCCTTACTTTTCTGATATCATAATTTTCATTTAAAAGTCTGTCAAAAAAACTATTTACTCCATTTACACTTGTAAACACAATATAATCATAATCCTGCAGCTTATTCATATATGCTTTAATATTTTCTGAAGTATACCTTATTTCAATGGAATGTATTTCAGTAACTTCTGCACCTAAATCTAAAAGCTTCTGACACATTTCCCTTGACTGAGCTTTGGATCTTGTAATACAAATATTTTTTCCAAAAAGGGGTTTTCTTTCATACCAATCCAGCTGCTCATTGAATTTAATCACTTCCCCTATGACTATAATACAAGGAGAAACTAATGAAGCCCTATTAGTTTTTTCACTTATGTCCTGTAGTTGTCCCACAATCTTTTTCTGTCTTGAGGTGGTTCCCCTCATAACTACTGCACAGGGGGTATTTTTATTCATACCATTTTTTATTAAATTGCTGCATATTACATCCAGGTTTTTAAAACCCATTAAAAAAATTAGAGTTCCTCCTATTTTAGCAGCTGCATTCCAGTCTATATTTAATTTATCTGCAGCTTTCCCCGTAAAGACATGAAAACTTTGAGCTATCTTTCTATGGGTTACAGGTATACCTGCATAATTCAAAACGGAAATGGGAGATGTAATTCCAGGAATAACTTCAAATTCAATATGCTCTTTTAAAAGGGCAAGGGCTTCTTCTCCCCCTCTTCCAAATATATATGGATCTCCTCCCTTAATTCTTCCTACAACTTGTCCCTCTTTTGCCAGTCGAATTAGCATAGCATTTATTTCATCCTGACTTTTATAATGACAGCCTGGTTCTTTTCCGCAATAATATATTTTGCAATTATCATTTAAATATTTTAGAACTCCAGAACCTGATAATCTATCATACATCACCGCAGTACATTCACCAAGTTTTCTTACCGCCTTTAAAGTTATAAGTTCCTCATCACCGGGACCCGCACCTATAAGATAAACTTTACCCATGTGTAACCTCCTTAAGAATTTACTATATCTTTAGCAAGTTTTTTTCCTAAATTCATGTAATCTTCTCTATTACCTGTTATATCTTTTTTTATCAGCCTTGTGCCTACCATAAACACTCCTATAATATTTATAAGTTGTCCATCTATTTGGGCATAGGCACCTATGGTAGAGTGACAATCTCCATTCAATGTTCTCATAAAACTTCTTTCGGCCTCCACACAAACCCTTGTATTTTCATCATTCAACTTTATAAAGGAATTTCTATGCAAACTGTTCTTTTTTATTTCAACTCCCAAAGCTCCTTGTCCAATTGCAGGTATCAGTTCTTTTATTGAAAAATAATCCGTTACTGATTTTTCAAGTCCCAACCTTTTAACACCTGCAGCTGCCAGAATTATTCCATGTAAATTTTGTTCCTTCATCTTATTTATTCTGGTTTGTACATTGCCTCTTACAGCAATTATCTCCAAATCAGGTCTTAATAATTTCACCTGAGCCGCCCTTCTGTTGCTGCTGGTTCCAATCCTGGCTCCTGCAGGTAATTCTTTAAAATGTATATTATCTGCAGAAATAAAGGCATCCCTTACATCTTCTCTTTCCAAGATAGCAGCTATTTCAAAATCCTCTGGAACATCAAAGGGTATATCTTTCATGCTGTGCACTGCTGCGTCCGCCTCATCCTGTAAAAGTGCCAGCTCAATTTCCTTTAAAAACAGACCTTTCCCGCCTATTTTATTCAAGGCTATATCAAGTCTTTTATCTCCCATAGTTTCTATAAGTATCTTTTTACATTTAACACCAAAATTGTTTTTCAGTATACCCATTACTATTTCAGTCTGAATTTGAGCCAGCCTGCTCTTCCTAGTTGCAATTTTAAACTCCAAATATTATCACCATCCTGCAAAAAGCAATTATTTTATATAAGCTGCTCCTCAATTTTTTTATTATAAAACATTTCCATTATGACAGCAGCTTTGCCCTTTTTATAAAAAAAGTAAAAATCCTCACTGCATATAAACCTCATAACTTTTCTTCTAATTTCTATATTATCTATACTGTTCCTAACTGCAGAAGTAAACTCTACAAAATCATCATAGTCCTTCACATATTTTGCTATTTGCTCAGCAATAAATACTGAAGTTATGGGAGATGCCGCCGCCCCTCTAGTATTTACTCCCAGGGAAACATTTTTAGTATTCCTCTGACAAGGTGTAATGCAATTTCCCCTTTTAGGTTGTGATGCATCCAAATAAATTTTGCAGAGCTTTCTGCAGTGATTCCCTATAGAAAGATTTAATTCTGTATTATCTGTGGCAATTACTATAATATGTTTATCTTCTATATAGCTTTTTTCATATTTTCCTAAGATCATGTGTATATTTAAATAATCCTTTATATTGTGAAATTCATTGATAAATTGAGGGGAAAGCACGTAAACCTGACATCCCCTTAATGCAAAAGTTCTACACTTTATATAAGCTGCTTTCCCTCCGCCTATTATAATAACCTTTATCTTTGACGATAAGAGAGCAAGAAGTGTATCTGATTCATCTTTTAATAGGTTCTTATTCACTTTTACTCTCCTCTCTCTATAGTTTTTTTAATACATTTAATATTTTTATGTTTTTATCTCTGTCTTTTATGGCCAATCTAATAAATTTATCATCTAATCCCTTAAAATTACTGCACTTTCTTATAAGTATTCCTTTTTTCAAACACAAATCATATAAATCCCAGCAGTTCATATTCTGAATTTGGCACAATACAAAATTGCCATGTGTAGGATATACTTTTTTTATTATGGAAATTTTCCTTAAATTCTCCACCATGAACTTTCTTTCATTATCAATCCATTTCAGAGAACTATCCATATAATTCTTATCCACCAGCACATATTTAGCTGCTGTTTCTGCAAAACAATTTATATTCCAGGGGTTTTGTCTGGTTCTTATCATATCCATTAACTTCTCATTTTTACAAAGTCCATAGCCCATTCTTATTCCAGGCAATGCAAAAAACTTTGTAAGAGCTCTGACTATAAAAATACATTTATACTGCTCCATTTCCCCTAAAAAACTGCATCCACTTTTGCCCGTAAATTCCACAAATGCTTCGTCTATAATTATGGTTTTGTGGTTTTTACTGCAGCAATTTATGATTTCCATGAATTTATCCTTATTTATTATCCCTCCGTTGGGATTGTTGGGATTTCCTAGAATCAAAGCCTCTGAACACTTAAGTTTTAATTTGATGTCTTCATAATCATAGTCCATATTTTCCGTCAAATTAGAATAGCTTATATTGCAGTTCCATTTTACAGCATCTTTTTCATATTCTATAAAAGAAGGTACTACAATACATATGCTTTTAAAGCAGCTTATTACCAGATCTATTATTTCCGCAGCTCCATTTCCCAAGACAATATCTCTATCTTTAATGGTACTTGTTTTGTTATATCCATGGTTTCCAAAATAATCCTTTGAAAAACCTAAATATTGCTTCAAATTCCATTTTAATTCTCTGTATTCCACATCCGGGTACTTTTCTACAGCCTTAAGTGATTCCTCTATATTTCCTGTAAAACTATCCGGCACTCCTAAAGGATTTATATTTGAACTGAAATCCAAAAGCTTCCTTCCCTTAAAAAGCCCTTCCGTATATATATCCCCGCCATGCTCCATATAAACACGTCCTAATTCTTATTTTTATTATTACATCCAATATGAATTCAACACAATAAATATTATTCCACATAAAATTACCATGAGTATTTCAGTAAAATACATGAGATTTATACAATACCTTATGTGTTCAAAATTTAGTTCCATCAGTTTATCCCCTATAGTCGGCTTATACACCACCTCTCCAAAATAGATATTGGTGCCGCCCAGCTGGATCCCTATGGCGCCTGCTGCTGCTGCTTCAGGGTAAGCACAATTGGGACTCTTATGATTTTTTCTGTCCCTAATCATTATTTTAAAGGTTTTTATTGGATTGCCCTTTACCATGAAAGATGACATACACATGAGCACTCCTGTAATCCTTGAGGGTATAAAATTAAATATATCATCTACTTTAGCAGGAAAAAATCCTATAAATCTATACTTTTCATTCATATAACCCAGCATTGAATCCATGGTATTTATACCTTTATAAAGCATTGCAGCGGGTGCTCCAAATACAGCTGCATATATCATAGGAGCTATAACTCCATCAGAGGTATTTTCTGCCACTGTCTCCACATCTGCCCTTATTATCTCTTCACTTTTTAAATTAGAAGTATCCCTGCCCACTATATAAGAAAGCTTTAACCTGGCATCTTCAATATCTTCTTTTTTTAAAGCATAATATACCTTTTTTGCTTCTACAGCCAGACATTTAGCGGAAATAGCTGTCCAAATAATGAATATATTTATTATTTGATATAAAATCACATGTTTCCTTAAAAATACAAGTACTGTAAAAGGTATAAAAAAACTTACTGTTCCTACTATTACAACTATTAAACCTCCAAAAGCTTTCAAGGTATTGTCCTTTTTACAAAGTTTTCTGCCTTTCTTCTCCAAATAGGATATAAGTTTTCCTATATATATAACAGGGTGGGGAAACCAATGCGGATCCCCAATTATCCAATCTATTATAACTGCTGCAAAAAGGTCTATGATATTCATATATACAAAGGAAATGGACAAATTACCCCCCCTATTCTCACATTATTATAGTAATATATCAATTTTTTATCTTTTAATACCCATAATTTTATATATTTTACCCACATCAATGTTCTCCCTGACTATATGGGCTAGCTTATCTATCTCTTTTTCTCTAAGATCCTCATAGATGGTTGATTTTTTATAGCTCAATCCTTTATTTTCTCTTATCCTGTTTGCAATGTATTCTCTAAAATCAACGGCATCAAAGATACCATGTATATAGGTTCCAAATACATTGTGTTTTGCATTTAAAGCTCCATCTTCTATATTGACCTTCTTCTTATTTTTTTCTGTCAATTTAAACAGTGGTTTTGCATCTGCGCCATATTTACATATTCCCATATGGATTTCATATCCATATACATCCAATTTTCTTTTTTCTAAAGTTCCATCATTTTTTGTCATGGGAAAATCCACATTACTTCTAGCCTTTATTCTAGTAGTGACTTTTTCCCTTTCAAACACAGTCTCTATATCTAAAAGTCCCATTCCCTCTACTTCTCCTACATCCGTCTCTGTTTTATAAGGATCCTTTATTGACTTTCCAAGCATTTGATAACCACCGCATACTCCTATTATAATTCCGCTATTACTGTATTTTTTAATGCAGGCTTCAAGTCCGCATTGTCTTATTTTTATTAAATCCTCTATGGTGTTTTTACTTCCTGGAATTATGAGTAGATCGGGATTGCCGAATTCCTCTTCAGAATTTATAAATCTTACAGAAATATCCCCTTCACTTTTTAGTGCGTCTAAATCCGTAAAGTTGGATATATGAGGTAATTTTATTACAGCTATATCTATAGGAGCTGTAACCTTTTTGTTGAATTCCACAGCTCCATCTTCATCTTCCAATGCCAGATTAAAATAAGGTATAACTCCTATGCAAGGCACTTTAATAACATCCTCCAGCATTTTAAGACCGGGCTTTAATATGTCTACATCTCCTCTGAATTTATTTATTATTGTACCTTTTACCCTGGTTTTTTCTTCCTCCGTAAAAAATAACATAGTTCCTGCAAGAGAAGCAAATACTCCACCTTTATCTATATCACCTGCTAAAACCACTGGTGCATCTACTAATTCTGCCATACCCATATTTACAATATCTCTATCCCTCAAGTTTATTTCTGCAGGGCTTCCGGCACCTTCCATAACTATTATTTCAAAACTTTTTTCCATCTTTTTAAAATGACTTCTAAGCATATCTCTAAATTCCAATTTCATATTGTGATATTCCATGGCTGTACTATTTCCATATACCTTGCCATTTACTATTATCTGGCACTTTTTATCTGATGTTGGCTTTAACAATATGGGATTCATATATGCCTCCGGCTGCAGCCCAGCTGCATAAGCCTGAAGTACCTGAGCACGTCCCATTTCTTTGCCATCCAGTGTTATATATGAATTCAATGACATATTTTGAGATTTAAACGGACATACTGAATATCCATCTTGTTTAAATATTCTGCAGAGAGCAGAAACAATTATACTTTTACCAACAGAAGAACCTGTTCCTTGAATCATAATCTTTGCCATAATGGTTACTCCCCCTTAATCTTCTTAAGTATAATAAAAACAACGAAAGGCAATGAGCCTCTAGAGCTCATTGCCTTTAACATAAAAACCCAGCTTGTGCTGAGAAATCAATCATACTAAAAGTTTCTTCCCCTCCGAAAGCAAAAATAAATTAGGCAGGTTTCCTGACTTATGATAAAATACTTGCCTTTATCCTCTTATTATAAAATAATAAGATAAAACTCATTATCAAATACAGTAGCGGGGGCTGCTGCGGATTTTAACCGCATTCCCTTTTCACCTATATAAGGCACCTAAAATTTCTATTTAATTATAGTCTAAGTTTATTATAATCTGGCGTTCATGTCAACCAGCAGACATGAACTAGTTTTTACCACTTAAACAAAAACACTTCTTATTTACAAACTCCACCTGAACCTGAAAATCACTTGATATTATATTTTATTAAAAAATCATTGTCCTCAATCACTTTATTGTAAATATCGTCTCTTATTAAACAATGATCTTCCGAAAATACCAGCACACGTTTGAAAAGTCCTTTTGTATATTCAAAATCATGGGTAGAACATATTATAGTTTTTCCAGCTTTATTTAACTCTATAAATAAATTATTTAAAAACTTTTTGCCTTTCGGATCTATTCCACTCATAGGTTCGTCTAAAACCAATACTTCCGGATTAAGAGCAAGCACAGAAGCTATTGCAACTCTCTTTTTCTCCCCTCCGCTTATATTGTATGGCTCCTTATTTTGAAGATCCTTTACATTTAAAAGATTTAAACAATCCTCCACCCTTTTTTTTACTTCTGCTTCGTCCATGCCCATTTGTCTTGGACCAAAGGCCACCTCTTCATAGACATTGGAACAAAAAAGCTGTGCATCTGAATTTTGAAAAACGAACCCCATTTTTTTATGGAATTTCTTTGAAAAACTGCCTTGCTCCAATTTATCACTAGATATTTCTAAATTATCAAAATAGTATCTCCCTTCTGTAGGAAATATCATTCCGTTCAATAATTTCAAAAAAGTTGATTTTCCACTGCCATTTGCTCCTATAAGTGCCACTGAATCCCCTTGTGCTATTTTAACATTTATATTCTTCAGCACTTCTTCGTCTTTATACTTAAAAAATACTTTCCTAAATTCTATCATTTTAACCCCATCCCAGTTATGTAAAAATACATAATTATAATAAAAATATTTACTATTAAATATAAAAAATCAGTAACCTTAAACTTAAACTTTGCATGGGAGATATATTCCCCTGTAAATCCTCTACATTCCATAGCATAATACATCTCATCTCCCATTTCTTTAGACTTTAAAAACAAACTTCCCATGAGTTTTGAAATAGAAGAATACTTATTGTTATTTTTCCCCACAGACCTAAGCTTGAGAGAATAGAACATATCTAGTGCAAATTCTCCTAAAATATAAATATATCTTAAAGTTATATCAAATACTAAAATAAAAATATCCGGCACAAAAAACTTCTTTAATGCCTTTATTATATCATGCCAGCTGGTAGTGTAGGATAAAGTATTTATGGAGATTATGGTTCCAACCACTTTCAATATAAGCAGTATGCTGTTTCTTGTATTCCCCATAACTATAGACGGTATTAGCATTATAACAGTAAACAATGGTACAGCTGTACTTAGAATCAATATTTTTTTTATTTCCCCTATATCCAAAAGACTCAATACCAGCAAAAAATATACATCCACCAGAAATACATAGTGAAAGCTTTTGGATAGAGATAAAAATATTATATTTAAAATAGTAAAAAACAATTTCACCGTGGGGTTCAAATTGTATATAAAATTATTTCCCATTCTATTATTTCTTTTAATAAGAGACAGAAGATGTAATATAGAAAAAATACTTTTATCTATAAATTTATCTTTATCTTCTGTGGGAATATAGTCATCTTTTTTTAAAAGCCAGTCTTCCATAAATTACACCCTCAATTTTAAATTATAATATGCTCACGATAAAAATATATCATAATTATAAGTATATTTCAAACAAACTTCCAGCTTATGTTTTTATTACATATCATCCATAGCAAAAAAGGCATACCAGGGACCAATACCCAAAGCAGTTCCATTTGCCTGCTCCTTAATAAAAAAGCCCTTCATTTCTTCCCTTTTCAAGGCAATCACCTGTATATCCTCTGCTGCTTCCAGCTGCTGCTTGGGTTTTTTATTTTCTTCCAGGTTTTCATCCACTTCCACCTTAGCCACCCTTACTTTATCAGTTAACAGTGCTGCATTTGAATACAGTGAAGGTCCCACTGATTTTACTTTTCCTATATATCCGGTTTCTTCCTTTAGCTCTCTCAGCGCATTTTCCGGCAGGCTGCCACTTTCTACAAGTCCTGCAGGGTATCCAATAACATAATTATCTATGGCAGGTCTATATTGTTTTATAAGTATGTATCTATCAGATGGTATCATTTTAGCTATTATCACAACTGTATTTATAGTATTAGTTCTCTCTATACTTTCCCATTTCAGCTGTTCATGTTTTTTCCCCAGATAAGTTATCTCTTCTAATTTAATCCAATTTCCTCTATACACCGTTTTCTGTGATATTTTTTTCATTATGCTCCCCCCATTTTTTCAATTTCTTCTCCAATTATCTTAAAGCCTTTCCTGATATTCTTTTTACTGACTCTTGAAAATCCAAGTCTTAAAGTATCCTTCCCGCTGTCATCTACATAAAACACATCTCCAGGTGTAAATATTACCCTCCTATCGCAGCATTTCTGTAAAAGCTTTCTGGAATCTATATTTTTTAATTTTATAAATATGTGCAGCCCCCCCTCTCCAAGTATTTCTCTGCTTGGTATATACTGTCTTGCACACTCTAATGCAAATTCATATTTTTCTCTATATACCCTCCTTGCCTTTTTAATGTATTTATCAAAGTTCCCATTTTCAAGATAGTCATAAAAAACTGCCTGATCCAGGGATGATGTATGAATATTTCTTGATCTCTTGGCACTTTCCAAATATCCTGTAAGTATTTTATCTGATAATATCCAGCCTATTCTTATTCCCGGAAATAATATCTTTGAGAAACTTCCTATATATACAACACTGTTGCCTTTTCCGCTAAAAGCAGCTATAGGTGACACATGGGTACCTGAATACCTTAACTCTTCATTAAAACCATCTTCAATTATTGGTACATTATAATTCTTAAGTATATTGTACAGACCCACTCTTTTTTCCGGAGACATCACAATTCCTGTAGGATTGTGATAAGAAGGTATAAAATAGGAAATTTTAAATTTTTCTCTTTCCAGCCTTTCCTTAAGATCATCTAAATTTATACCCTCTTTTCCAACTTGAACTCCCTTTATATTTAGTCCATGCAGTTTCATAATTTTAATTGCAGTATTATGGGTAGGATTTTCGCACAATATATTATCCCCCCTATTTGTAAGACAAGATAGAACTAAATCAAATCCCTCTGTAAATCCATTTGTTATGAGTATATCTTTTCCCTCTATGTCAACTCCCTTATTCTCCATATACTTAAGCAGATATTCTATGAGGGATTTATATCCCTGGGCATACCCATAATTCAATATTTTTTCCCCTTCTATAGATATGCGGTTCAAAAATGCTTTTTTAAATTCCTCTATATTAAAAAGTTTTTCATCTGGAGCTATGCTCTTGAAAGATATCATTCCCTTCTGCCATTTTGTTTCATGTTTAATTATATCCAATTCTTCTGACAGTTTCCCATAGTTGTTTATTTTATCTTTCCAATTTATATTCCATTTTCCCTGAAGATCTACTTTTACATTTGAAACAAAAGTGCCTTTTCCCTTTTTTATATAAACAAATCCTTCATCCTGCAAAAATTCATAAGCATATAACACTGTATTTCTGCTTACATTTAGCATGACAGCCATTTCTCTGGAAGATGGAAGTTTTTCATCTCTCCTTAGCAGTCCTTTCAATATCATATTCCTAATATAATCTTTTAATTGTATATATACAAACTTATTCTTTGTTATTTTCATATCAGAAAACATAATAAATTTCACCTCAATTATATTTTACACAATTAGATAAATAAATAAAGAATAATATCCACTGTCTGAGTTTGGGAAAATTTTTCAAGCACTGATTACAAAACCACAATTCAAGTAAAATAACCTCAGTGTGGTTCTTTATTTTATATGGCAAATGTATAGAATAAATATTAAGAATAATATTTTTAAAAACCAAATCAGTAAAAGAATAATTTTGTGGAGGAATTAATATGAAAATAGGAGTTATAATGGGTGGAATATCTTCAGAAAGAGAAGTTTCATTAAACTCAGGTAAAGAAATAGTCAATTATTTAGATAAAAATAAGTATGAGGTTAAACCTATTGTTATAGACAAGAAAAGTGATGTTTTTGAAAAAGCAGCAGATATAGATTTTGCCTTCATTGCACTTCATGGAAAGTTTGGAGAAGACGGCATAATTCAATCTGTATTTGAAACCATGGATATTCCTTATTCCGGCTGTGGTCCTTTAACCAGCGGCATCTGCATGGATAAAGATATAAGCAAGAAAATATTTAAATCTGTGGGAATTAATACTGCAAAGTGGATATGTATTAATTCAGTGGAAGAAATAAATTATAAATACTTAGATGAAATAGGTTATCCTGTAGTTGTAAAACCTAATTGCGGCGGTTCAAGCGTTGCCACTAATATAGTAACTGAAAAAAATCAAGTGGAAGATGCCGTGAAGCTTGCTCTCAATTATGATAGAGAAATCATAATTGAAAAATATATAAAGGGAGACGAAGTTACCTGCTGTATATTAAATGGAAAAGCTCTTCCTCTAATTTCAATAAAACCTAAAGCTGACTTTTTTGATTATAATTCAAAATATGCAGATGGCGGCTCCGATGAAATAATAGTAGAACTGGAAAAATCTCTTCAAAATGAAATAGAGAGGATATGCATTAAATGCTGGAAAGTTTTAAAATGCAGCAGTTATGTACGAGTGGATATGATAATAAAGGATAATATTCCATATGTACTGGAATTAAACACCCTTCCGGGATTAACCAAAAACAGTCTTTTCCCTAAGAGTGCCCGGGCTGTAAATATGGGATTTACAGAATTATTGGATAATATAATCCAATATTCTCTTGATTCCACATCTGCAGTATCTTCAATTAATAGCTAGTCAATTGTGTATATGCTTTTCCATAAATGAATTTTAAGGTGCGGTAGAACTTTCTCATAAAATGCTTTTCTCACATGATACCTTAGAAAAACTTACCCAGAGACACAGCATTGCTTATCATCCCTTACTTTACAAAGTTAAGATATTAGCAATAGCGGCCGTGGGATAAAAAGTTAAAAGCTTTTTCAAATCCTTATTTTCAAACGGCTTTTAACTTTTTTTAATATAAGAATTACTCATCTATAAAATTATTTCTTTATATGGAAGTTTAAGTCTATAAAAAATCAAGCTTTCATTTTATCCTTATTATCCGCTACAAACAGATGGCTGCTAGTACTTTTTGCCTTAGTAGAGGCAAGGCTTGCATTATTAACTAATTTATTTATAGAATCAAATATATCATTTTCATCATTGAAATCATCTACTTTATATTCTGTCATTCCTATAGATACTGAAACTAAAATCTCATCTGGAAAATTATATTTTCTTATTAATTTTATTAATTTTTTCGCAAATACTTCACTTTCATTTAGACAATAAGATGTTAATATGGCAAATTCATCACCAGCATACCTACAAAGACAAATATCATCAGATGTAATATTTTCTTTTAAAATAGAAGCTACCAATTTTAATATTTTATCCCCATTTACATGTCCATATTTTTTATTTATAAATCCAAAATTATCTAAGTCTATAAATATAATTGAAACTTGCTTACCTTTTTTTATAAACTTGTATGCATTATAAAATATATAATCATTTTTATAAAGTCCTGTAAGCAAATCAACATGTCTTCCCAATTCAATTTTTAAAACTGTTTTCGTAACAAACCCTACAACTATATTTTTTTCTTTTACCAACACAACTTCTAAATCTTTATTTAAATTAAATATATCCATAACTTCCCATAAATATGTATTTTCATTTGCATATGCATATTTATCAGACATGACATCTGCAATTATTCTATTTGGATGGGCTGTAATCAATTCTTTTTCTGTAACTACACCTACTAATTCATTAAATTCATAGACTACAAAACATTTAATATTATTTTCATAAAAATGACGCTGAATGGAATTGACTCCAGAAAACATATCAACCTTCACAAAATTTTTATTCATCATACTTAAAATATTTTGTATCATAAACTTATAGATTTACTAACATGCAATGTTATATTAACCTGTGCTTTTATAATCATTGTTTCGTCAGCAATTTTGCCTCCTTCCTCCATAATTATATCAATTAGCTTATTCACAGGGATTAAATTCATTAAGGATTTTTTAAGTACAACTGCTTCTACGTTTTCATGCTCTATTTTAATAACTTCATATTGATCCGGTGAAAGCATATCCACCATTCTTTTAGCAGCCTCCGGGCCAATTGGTGCTCTTCTGCCAACAATCAACACATCTTGCATTGGTGGTACCTCAAATTCTGAAAAATACATCGAAATTTCCGCTTTTTTTGTTCCTTGTACTCTATTTTTCATTAATATGTCACCTTCCCTATAATTCATATATAATATTATCATATTTTGTCTAAGTCTTCTATAAATTATTTTATGTTTGTCATATTTAATACAAAAAACCATATTTTTCCTTAATCCCTACCATCTTAATATACAACCTGTTTTATGTTCAAATTCCTCCTTTATCATATTTAATTTTTCATTATTAATCTCCGGACAGTTGTTCCCAATTTTCAATTCCACACTCAGATCAAAATTATTAAAGGCTGGATTTTTCCTTAATATTATGTTTTTTTCTTTACAAAGTTCTACTGCCGTTTTTATTATTTCACTTTGATTTGCACTGCTTGATATACTTATATCCCATCCTATAATATTTGCTATTTTTTCAATATTCTTTTCATATTTTTTCCCTATTACAGGACTTATAAAAGAAAGTTCTATATACTTTTTTCCCGAACAGGATTTTACACTTTTTTTATATGGTCTAAATTCTTCCCTATAAAAAGATTCATCAATTAATTTCAGAGCCTGGTTTTGTTCTACAGTTTCACATTTATCATCAGTCTTTATAATTATATTATCTGCTCTTTCCCCTGCAAAAACCTCAGGCACTTTAAGCAGAATGTCAAGCCCTGTAATATTTTTAAATTCAGTCAATTTACCTTCTTCTATATCCAATACAGAATCCAAGGTTACTACCACTTCATTTTTTTCCAGCCTATAAGATATTTTTTTAATATGATCCTCCTGTAAAAATCTTTTCACCACTTTAGAGGCCTCGTTTATATTCACTATATTGTTTATTTTCACTTTCCATCCCAATTCTTCTTGAAATTTTTTCATTACATTATATATATCCTCACTGATGACAGATGGGAAATCAAAATTCAGGATAACTTTTTTTTCATCATATATATAGCTGGCTTTTTTGAAATGAAACTCATTAAAATACTTATATACAATTTCCCTCAGTTCATTTGGTTTAAGCTCATTTTTATCCACACTTTCCTTTACTTTTTCTTTTCCCTTACAGCTAAATAAAAATAATCTTTTACTGTCACTTTCAAAATAAGGGGACTCAATTATAATCTTCTGAAAATCCTGAAAAGTATTTTTTAATTTATTATCCCCTTTCCATATATAAAAAAGTTCTTCCAATGTAAATAACCTTTTGTTATAATTATCGAGCACAAATTTCCATAGATTCTCCACATTAAATTCATCCAATTCTTCATAAGAATTCATAATTTTATCTATATATTTTCTCCATTGTCTTCGAGGCGTATGTATATTGATTTCGTAGCTTTCTCCACATTTAGGAGCATACACTCTTCCATTTATCTCTGAAGAAATTTCCTTTGAAAAACCCTCCACTACCTTTTCATCTCCATGAACAATAAATATATTCCTTGGATTCAAAAAATGTATTAGGGATTTTATTTCAGATTTATCGCTGTGGGCTGAAAGTCCTATTTTTTTCACATTGCAATTTACTTCAACAGTTTTTTCATTTATAAATAATTTTTTATTTTCTTCATCTTTTAAAAGATCCAATAATTTTCTTCCAGGAGATTCTTCGTCCTGGTAGCCTGTTATAACTATATAACCATCTTCCATTGGAGCTATTTTTTCCGCATAATACTGGCTGAACCCCCCTGTAAGCATGCCTGAACTTGATACTATCACACAGGGCTCCTGATTTTTCAATATGTCCTTCCTGACTTCATTATTATCCAACGCAATTATATTATCATCATAAAAGGGCTCATTGCCTTTTAATATTTTTTTTCCCAAGGAATTTTTAAGATAGAGTGGATTTAATTTATAAGTCCTATTTATATCTCTTATCATTCCATCTACATAGACCTTAATATTTTCCACTATTTTTTTATTAATGGCTTTTTTTAGAATAAGAATTACTTCCTGTGCCCTTCCAAGAGCAAATGCCGGAATAAGCATCTTACCTCTTTTTCTGATGCATTCATTTATTATGTCAATGAGTTTTTCTTCTTCCACCTCCCTATTTGAATGAAGCCTGTCTCCGTAAGTAGATTCAAAAATTGCCACATCCGGTGCCAATTTTGGTACCTTCAATCCTTCCACAGTTTTTTGTGAAAACAGGGAAAAATCTCCGGAGTAAAAAAGTGAACCCTCCGGTGTGGTAATATAAATGCAGGCAGCCCCTGCTATATGCCCTGCAGTGTAAAAAGTAAGAACTATGTTTTTAAATATAGGAAATTTAACCATATAGTTAATTGGAAACACATGATTCAGCATACTGATAACATCCCCTTCTGCATAGAGGGGAATTTCACCTTCTCTGTTGTTCATAATTTTTAAACTGTCATAAATCAATACTTTCATTAAATCTTTTGTCATCTTAGTTGCATATATTCTGGCTTCTGGATACTCCTTGCTTATCATGGGGAGTGATCCTATATGATCCATGTGGGCATGGCTTATAACTATAGCATCCACACCTCCACTATCCTGAACTAATTTAAAATCAGGCAAGGTATCTTTAGAAGAACCTTGTCTTATACCGCAATCCAATAATATATTCTTATTATATATTCTTAAGAGTATACAGCTGCCTCCCACTTCACGGGCTCCTCCTAAAAATGAAACATCCATATTTCTCTTTTCTCCCTTCTCTAATTTCATATCCATTGGTTTCCGTCAATTACAATTTCTACGAAATGCTTATTGTATATTATTATTATATATTATACACAAAATAAAAAAACTATATCTTATCTGCATTAAAAATAAGGTACAGCTTAAAACAAAGCTGTACCTTAATGATAATAGATGTTTTAAAATTAAATCTACAGTGAATCATCCCCTATTGTAATGTTATATTTTTCCCAGGAGGTGTAATTGCATTTGCAATATTTTTAACTGAAAAATCAGTAACGGTTTTAAATGCATTGCCTTGTTTAAATACAACCACAATGGGGCTTTCATCTTCCCCAATTCCATATTCCTCTGGTACGCCTTTTCCTGTAATATCCATAACAGCAGATGCTACATTCCCATGCTTCTTTGAAAATTCCTCCATAGCATTCAACATCTCATCTCTGTTTTTTGCAGAGGGATAATAAAAACCTACCACTGAATAAAAACCATCTCTTATAAAATCTTCAAATCCCTCATCCTCTAGTTGTTTCAACATCATTAACTCCTCCAATCTTTTTGTAATTATACTTATTTTGTATAATAAACCAGTATTTTTAAATAATTTACAGCATATTCTTTATTAAAATAGGTATTTGGTATACCAAATACTATTGAAATAATAAATGGCTTATGATATACTGTAACTGTAAAGTGGGGAGTGAAAATAAAGTATTTTCAAAGATATATTTAATTGAGTGCTAAGTGGTGGTTTTAGTAGTTTCTTCCTTACTTACAATGGATTGTTTTTTCACTGGTTTTGGTATGCGAGGCAAAACCAGTGACATTATACAGGCATATAGTGAAAGTATTGCAGCACAGGAAAATACAACATTCCATCCAAAGGAGCTGGCTAGATATGCTCCCAAACCACCACCTAGAATAGAAGCTATTCCTTTACCACTATATAAAAAGCCATAATTGGTAGCGGCGTAGGTGGAACCAAATACATCGGCATTAGTTGGCGGGAATAGGGAAAAGAGCTGTCCCCAGGTAAACATTATAAACATTAAACAAATTATATATAGAATATTGTTACTACCTATAATAGGTAAAACAAATAAAAATATTGCATTTAAACCGAAAGATATAAACATAGTTTTGGGACGACCAAGCCTATCTGAAATCCACCCCCAAAAAATTCGACCTATTCCATTGGCAAGACTGTTCAACATAACTGCCAGTACAATAATCGAAGAAGCTATACCCATTTCCTTTCCAAAAGGTTTTGTATTAGCCGTAATAATAAGTCCGCCCACACTAATAGAAAAGAACATGGACCATATAATCCAAAAATTTGGAGTTCTTAGCATTTGCAGAGGACTAAATCCGATTTTTGATTGATCTAATTTTGCAATCTCTTCTTTTTTGTTAGGCATTTTTGATCCAACCGGATAGCGTAAAATCAAGGCCACAATTATAATTACAATACCTTGTAATATTCCGGTAACCAAAAATGCTTTTGTAACACCACTATTTTGCAATAAGTTATCGATTACAGGCACAAAGGGCATGGATCCCAATCCAAAAGCACCTGCTATTATACCTGAAGCCATACCCCGTCGATCCGGAAACCACCGGATTGCAACACTGACACATCCGCCATAAATAATTGCCGCACCAACTCCTGCCATGGCATAAGAAAAATACAAACCAGCAACGGAATTTACCTGTCCCATCATACTCCAACCAGACCCAATCAATAAACCAGCAATAATAAACATTAATTTTGAACCAAATCTATCAAGCAGATAACCTCCCGCCGGCTGTACAAAAGTTTCAAACATAATAAATAAGGTAAAAGCATATTGAATGACAGTTAGAGATGACTTTAATTGTGCAACTAATGGAGTAGTAAACAAAGTCCAGGCATATTGAAGATTAGCAATCATTATCATAGCTATAACAGCAGCAATCAATTGAAGCCAACGATTACCCAGGATTGAGCCATATGCCTTGATATTTTTAGCTTTCATCTCGTCAACACTATTCATGCATTATTCCTCCTTAAATTCATATTTAATTATCAAAGATCCAGATTTAAATTAATGGTATAATTAATAATACTTACTCTTTTATCACCTTGCTTTTTTATTAATTAGAACCCCGGAGTTAATAAATCAATCCGGGGGTAAAACTTCACCAGGTTCATTACAAATTATGGCATTATTATATATTATATTATATTTAAATTTTATTATTCTGCTACTGGCGGTACACGGTACTCTATTCCAACTTCTTTCATACGTTGATTTGCAAATTCCTGAAGTTTTTCAATATGTTCAGGCTGCAGATGACTAAAACGTCCCTGATATTTTATATATTCACTAACTGGTTTGAATTTAGCAGGTTTATAGGTTAGTTTATATTGACTCTCTACAAGTTCATATAATTGAACCATACCAGTTTCAACTGCCAATTTAGCAATTTCAACTGTTTTTTCTGCTGGGAAGCTCCAGCCTTTTGGACATGGTGCGTGAATGTAGAGAAAAGCTGGTCCATCAGCATTACAGGCTTTACGTACTTTATTCATTAAATCCAATGGATACCCTACTGATGCAGTAGCTAAATATTTTAATTCAGGATGTCCATGAGCCATAACCTTGGTAATATCCTTAGGCATGAGTTTTCTGCCTTCTGGAACTACAGGTCCAGCTGGAGTAAAAGTAGTCCAGGCACCATAAGGAGTAGTGGGAGAAGCCTGAATGCCGGTATTGGCATAGGATTCATTATCATAGCAGATAAATACTATATTGTGTCCGCGATAAAATGCTGCAGATAAAGATTGAATACCAATATCAGAGGTTCCGCCATCACCTGCCATTACAATAATGTTAGGGTATTCCGCATCCGTTTCATGTTTACGTATCATAGCTTTAAATGCTGATGATATTCCAGATGCAACTCCTCCGCCATTAGTAATTTGTGCATGTATCCATGGGACAGCCCAAGGACCACAGCCATAACTGGTATTTGCAACATACATACAACCTGTAGGTCCAATAAAAATTGTATTTTTTCCTGCTGCTTTAGCCACTAATCTATATTGAAGTGCCGGCCCACATCCAGCACAAGTACGATGACCTGGAACATAATATTCCTCTTTTGGTGCTTTTTTAATAGATTTAATTTGTTCTAACACTTAACTTCCTCCTTTCATATTTACAGCTCAAATGGCGACCAATAACTCTGTTTTTCATTTTTTCCGGTTTTAATAACATTCTTCATTATATTAAAAATTTTATAAAATTCATCCTGAGTGATCATAGAACCACCTAATCCTGCTACAAATCCTATTGTCTCCACTTTTTTGTCATTGTTATATAAGGCAGCCCTGACTTCAGTTAATAAAGCACCTGCTCCACAGGAAATTCCAAAATTAACTGAGTTGTCAACTACACCTACAACTTTAAATTTACTCAGGGCTTCCCGTACCTGTTTAGTAGGGAAAGGACGCAGAGTACGCAGACGGACTACACCAACTTTTTCACCAAGATTTCTCAAATGTTTTGCAACATTTTTAGCTGTTTCTGCATGTCCTCCTTGTAAAAAGATAACTGATTCAGCATCCTCAGTCATATATTCTTCCAACCAAGGATCATATTTACGTCCAAAAATATCAGCAAATTCTTCATGAACTTCTTCAAATACTTTGTATACTCCTTCTACAGCCATATGTCGTTGATACTGAGTCCCAGGACCCATTTCAGGTTCCATCTGTGGTCCAATAATCATAGGATTTTTTGTATCCAGCACATGATGATTTTTATAAGGCGGTAAAAATGCATTGACCTGTTCCTGTGATGGCACATCAACCTCACCAAGAATATGAGATACGAAGTATCCATCCTGACAGGCATATTGTGGTAAAAGAACCCGTGGATCTTCACCAATACGGTAATACATAAGACTTACATCCAAAGCTTCCTGAGGAGTAGAAGCCCAGCCTTGAATCCATCCCTGGTCACGGCAGCACATAGCATCTGTATGCTCGGACCCAAAATCACCTGGGGGATCCAATGTACGGTCAGCAATTGCCATCTGAAGGGGAAGTCTTTCACCTGAAATTGGAGAATACACTTCCATTGCATAGGTTACACCTACTCCTGAACTGCCTGTAAAAGCTCGGGCTCCAGCAGCTGAAGCGCCATATACAACACTTAGCTGCCCATGTTCTCCTTCACCGAGAATAAATTCAGCATCTAACTCTCCATCTGCCACCATCCTTGCCAATTCCGACATAATTCCAGTATATGGGCGAATGGGATATGAACATATAACATCCACATTAGCCAATTTAATTGCGTTAGCCGTTGCCACGCATCCTGACATTCTTTTTATATTGGTTTTCATTAATTTAATTCACCTCCTGTTAAATATAAACTTAATCTTTAAAATCCAATTCAGGTACTAAGGTAATTGCTCCTACAGGGCACTCCTCAGCACAGACTCCACAACCCTTACAATATTTTAAATTAAAAGTAATAGGGCTATCCTCGGTCATAAGATTGACACAAGAATCAGGGCAGCTAATCCAACAAGTTTGACATTCCACACATTTTTCAGCATCCAATATTGGCCTTCTAGTACGCCAACTTCCGGTAATCATACCTTCATTTTCTTTTTGAGGGGAAGGCACGGTTCCTGCAAAGGGAATTTTTTCATATGGTACAGCCATTTTACAGCACCTCCTTAATATTTTTTAATGGTTAAACAGAAGCTTTCGGTATAGCATTTACATCTACAACAACTGCTTGTTTATAAGCTTTCTTTGCAGCACTCTTATTGGCAATGATCTTAAGTAAATTATCAAATTGTACAATTTCTGTACCTTTGACAACAGCAGCAGCTAACGCAGCACCAATACCTTTCCCGATTCCAGATGCATCTGTAGCACCTTCAGCTCCAGAAAGAGTAATAATAGATTTTGACAGGCTATTTGCATCTACTGTAACAATTCTAGAAAGGTTTTCTGTATTCTTTTTAATAAATCCAAATAGGTATTCTGGTAAACGTTTTGTATTTATTACAAGAACAGCTCCCGGTTTTATTCCTGATAAAATATCCACACCTTTTACGAGAGTTTCTTCTGTAAGTACCACAATATCAGGAGCTTCATTTTCATAAACATACTTGGACTCAATTTCCTGAGGACTAATTTTACCATATGCCCTTACTGGAACATAGATACGATCGGGAAGATCAACATAATCCTCCCATGCTTGAACATATTTACCTTCTACTGCAGCAGCTTCAGTTAAAGAAACCACTACATCACGAGCCTCTTTGTTTTCATAAACTCCTCTACCCCAAACTGTAATTTGCCTTAACCCTGGTTCATCAAACAAATTTTGACTTGACACCTTGTTCCACCTTCCTTTCTTTAATGGTTAACATTATACTGAATTTAAATGTTAAGATTTTGTCTTAATCACCTCCCCAAATTTCTTTTGCCTATTTATTTCAGCAATGGCCTTATTAAAGATATCTTGATTTATCTTTATTTTCAAACCATTTTTTATTGCCAACATAAGTGCTATAAACGAGGACTTATGGCATAAGGTGGCCAATTCTGCACCACTCATACCCTTGGTCTCCTCAGCCAGCTGCCTGAAATTTATATCTTCAGATATAGGCAGATCCTGGGAATGAATTTTCAAAATAGATTCCCTTTCGTCAATTTCTGGTAAAGGCAGTTCCAAAATATACTCAAAACGCCCTTCCCTGAATAAAACGGGATCAATTAAATCTATTCTATTAGTGGCAGCCAACACTGTAACTCCCTGAATTTTTTCCAAGCCATCAAATTCTAATATGAGTTGACTTATAAGTCTGTCTTTTAAATTGCCCGACCCCGAGGAACGAGAGCGGACAATACCATCCAATTCATCGAAAAACAAAATACAAGGAGCAGTTTGTTTTGCTTTAACAAACATATCATGTAAGGCCTTTTCAGCTTCTCCCTTCCAATGTGAATCCAGTGTAAGGCCATTTATTATTATAAAATTTACTTTTGCAGAATTTCCAGCAGCATTTGCCAACATGGTTTTCCCCGTACCTGAAGGGCCTGTCAGCAAAATACCTTTAGGCGGTGTAAACTTATATTTCTGACACAAATCAGGATGATGAAGTGGAAGTTCTACTAAAGTCTGCAAAATCTCTTTAGTCTTTTTCAGACCTCCTATATCCTTCCACTTTATATCTGGAATTTCTGAATAATATTCTCTGGTGGATGAGGGCTGAATTTCTCTTAGTGCATCAGTAAAATTATCCATTGAAACCTTAAAATAAGGAATATTATTATCCTCTGTGATTTTTGGCAGTATTTTTCTCAACGCTATCATTCCAGCTTCTTTACATAAAGCTGAAAGATCTGATCCAACAAATCCATAAGTAATTTTAGCTAATGCACCTAATTTTACATCTTTGTCAAGTGGCATGGTTCTTGTATGAATCTGTAATATTTTAAGCCTTCCCTCTTTATTGGGAGGCATAATGGCAATTTCTCTATCAAATCTTCCTGCACGTCTAAGTGCCGGATCTAATGAATCAGGTATATTGGTGGCACCAATTACAACAACCTGCCCCCTGCTTTCCAATCCATCCATAAGTGCAAGAAGCTGGGCCACTACTCTTTTTTCAACCTCGCCATGTACATCTTCTCGTCTTGGTGCAATAGAGTCCAATTCATCTAAAAAAATTATACTTGGCGATCTGCTTTTGGCCTCTTTAAAAATTTCCCGCAGTTTGGCCTCACTTTCCCCATAAAACTTATTCATTATTTCCGGCCCATTTACATGGACAAAATAAGCCTTTGTTTCAGAAGCTACTGCTCTGGCAATTAAAGTTTTTCCCGTACCCGGAGGACCATAAAGCAATATACCTTTAGGCGGCTCAATACCTAACTTTTTAAACACATTTGGATATTTTAAAGGTAATTCCACAATTTCTCTTATTTTTTGAACCTGTTCATTTAATCCCCCTATGTCTTCATATGTAATTCTTGATCCAGTAGTGCCAAGCTCAGGTTGTACAAAAATAATATCAGTTTCCTTACTCACTTTTACAATCCCTGATGGCGCCGTTCCACTTATAAGAAAGCTGCACTGGCTGCTGCCAAAAAAGGTTAAAGATAATTCATCTTCACATATTATTGGCATTCCTCTTAATATACCTTTTATTTCATCTTCATCTTCTTGTGTCCAGTCAGAAAAACTTTCAAGCGGGGAAAGTACCACCTTACGCGCTATTTTCACTTCAGTTTTGCTCACTGTTACTTCATTATTTATTCCCACCCCAGCGTTGTGCCTAATTATCCCATCCATCTGAACTAACGGGCTGCCGTAAATATCATTAAAAGATGGATAAACCTTTGCTGCAGTAGTTCTTTTACCTTTTATACTTATAACATCTCCGGTATCCACACCTAATTGCTCCATATCTTCTCTATTTATCCTCACAATACCCTTGCGGGAATCCTCCACTAATCCCTCTTTAACTTTCAATTTAACAGAATTAATTCCAGCCATTTCATTTACCTCCTGATGTTCTAAAGCAAGTATCAATTATATCAAACTATAATTATGGTATACGGTATACCATAATTCAATAATATACCCCTTTTATCTATTATCTTAACTGACTATAACAGAATCAATGTAAAATCAAATTTATTTCCCCCTAATATGGTATACGGTATACCATATCCATATGAGATCATTACAGTTGTTAATTTAACTGGCAACTATATATTTATATATTATCTGTAATTCTTACAGTACAAGCATCAACTTTTCCAGTTTTTATTATATCATCCTTTAATATGAAACTCAATAAACTTTCAGAATACTTTCAAAATACTTTTAACCGCTATTTATCTCTATAGTATAAAAGACATAATTCCCCTATAATTATTCTCATCAAAATACATAAGCATTATAGTATGATCAATGCTTTTTATCTGCATAAGCCATTTCAAGAAATATTTCTCCAGATTTTTCCGCATGCTTTTTCATGGCCTCATAGGCAGCGGCACCATCATGTTTTTGTAAAGCATCAACTATTTCATTATGTTCCAATACTACTTCTTCAATTCTTCCAGGTTTAGTATAAGTTAAATGGGTGAATTTATTGACATATTCACAAAGTGTGTTTATAAAATAATATAAATGAGGACTATCTGCTGCTTTCCAGATACATTCATGAAATTTTTTATTCAACGAGCTCAGTTTTCCATTGTTCACCTTTTCAGATTTATCTGATATCTGGTTAATAATTGAAGTTAGATAATCTAATTCCTTATTACTGATTTTCACAGCTGCAATACTGCAGCTTAATGCTTCCAGTGTAGTTCTGATAAGCTGAATCTCCTCAATATCATCCTTACTAAACCCTGAAACCACTACGCCTTTACGCGGAATATAAGTTACCAGCCTTTCATATTGGAGTTGACGGATTGCTTCACGTACCGGAGTCCTGCTTATTTTCAACTGATCTGCAATATTGCGTTCCACTAATCGCTGACCTGGTTCCAATTTGCCATCTAATATTGCATTTCGCAAAATAGAAAATACCGAATCCCGAATATAACCCCTGTTATCAAACCTTATAGGTGAAAATTGATATTCCACTTGCACTACCTCCCTCAAAACATTTTAATACAATTCTACATAATTAATTATAATTCCCCCAGTATATTAAATGCAAGTGAAATATAATATACCATTTGTTTCGAGTATTGAAAATCATCAATATGCTCTTTCTTGCAATCAATAGATTGATCCTGAATGAGAAAAATCTGTTATATAAAATACTTATGATGGTAAAATTGAAATTATTCCTAATCTACAAAAATATATTTAACACGAGAGTTTATTTTTATATACAAATGCGTAAAATACAGTGTAAATATATATTGTAAATATTTGTATCTGTTTCTTCTCATTTATATCGTCCTCATTTCCATCATTATAAGTTTCAATTACTGATGCCGGACTTCCATACACTCTATTCATAACATACTGGTTAGCTGCAAGTTTAACACTTTTATCTGAACTGTCATTGGCTAACTCTTTTAGCCATTTTAACACTTTATTTACTCATGCATTAACCCTGAACTACATACAGGTTTTTGCTATTTTGCTTTAATCTGTTTTAATTTGTGATATTTTTTTGGAGGACATTTGGAGGACATAAACCCAAAAAGAGCATTTTGGAATAAATTCCAAAATGCTCTTAAACATTGATATTCATGGTGCCGGAGGCGGGAGTCGAACCCGCATGTTGTCACCAACGACGGATTTTGAATCCGTTGCGTCTGCCAATTCCACCACTTCGGCATGTAACAAAATTATGATATCACAAATATTATTGAAGGTCAAGAGGTAATTATAAAATACAAATCTGTCCTATTTTTTAGAATAATTTTTAAAATGAATATTATTTTCATAATGCATTTGTATTTTAAGATAATATACGGTTTTCATTATATTATTTACACATTTTTTTAAATAATATAACTTAAATATAAAATAATTGTTAATTCACAGAAATTTGAAATAGTAGTTGTGAATAAATAAAAAATATGATACTATTTATTTAAGAATATTCTAAATAATGTATAATGATTAACGGAGGTGACTTAAATTCAATTAAATATTTTTTATTACTTATTATAGAGTCTATATAACTACTAAGGAGGAATACGATGAGTAAACAAGACGCATTAAATGAAGACCTTGAACGTGGTCTAGAAGAACGTCACATTCAACTGATTGCACTTGGCGGCGCTATTGGTGTAGGTTTATTTCTAGGATCTGCCACTGCTATTCAAACGGCTGGACCGGCAATTCTATTCGTCTATGTTATAGCTGGTTTTGCTATGTTTGTTATAATGAGGGCCTTAGGTGAGCTGGCAACTTCCTATCCTGTTTCTGGATCCTTTAGTGCCTATGCCAACGAATTCATAGGACCATTGGCGGGTTACATGACTGGATGGACATACTGGTTCATGTGGGTGGTAACCTGTATGGCTGAAATTACTGCTGTAGGTGTATACGTTAAATTCTGGATTCCGACCATGCCCCAGTGGATACCTGCACTGGCAGCACTTGTTGTAATGACATGCGTAAATCTAATTGCAGTAAAGGCCTATGGTGAATTTGAATTCTGGTTTGCACTTATTAAAGTAGTTACAATTATTGCAATGATAGTATTAGGTCTGCTTATGATTATATTTGGCCTGGGTAACGGCGGAAAGCCTATTGGTATTTCAAATCTATGGTCACACGGAGGATTTTTCCCTAAAGGTGGATGGGGACCTATGCTTGCAGTAACAATGGTTATGTTTGCTTACCTTGGCACAGAACTTATAGGTGTTACAGCAGGAGAAGCAAAAAATCCGGAGAAAACGATACCATCGGCTATCAACAAGGTATTTTGGAGAATACTTATATTTTATGTAGGAGCACTTTTTGTAATAATGTCCCTTTATCCATGGAACACTCTTGGCACAACTGGAAGTCCTTTTGTCTTAACTTTTAGTAAACTGGGTATATCAGCAGCAGCAGGTATTATAAACTTTGTAGTATTGACTGCAGCTTTATCTTCCTGCAACAGTGGTATTTTCAGTACAGGGCGTATGCTCTATAATCTTTCCCTTCAGGGAACAGCACCAAAAATGTTTGGTAAATTAGGCAAAAGTCATGTTCCGACTAATGGTATCATAATTTCTGCACTTTTTCTTTTAATTGGAGTTGTACTTAACTATTTATTCCCTGGAAAGGTATTTACTTATGTTACAAGTGTAGCTACACTTGGTGCAATTTGGGTTTGGGGAATAATCTTAATAGTTCAATTGAAGTTCAGAAAAAGACTTACTCCAGAGGAAGTAAATAAGTTACATTTTCCAATGTTCGGATACCCTTATCTCAACTGGATTGTACTCGCCTTTCTAGCTTTTGTTATTGTAATGTTAGCTTTCAGCAAAGATACTATGATTGCTCTTATTGTAGGGTGTATCTGGTTCATACTTTTATTAGCTTTCTACTTTATACTTGGTTTAAATAAAAAGAATGTCAACCCTAAAACCTCAAATTCTGGACAACCAACCTCAGAAAAATAAAATTTATTTCAACATCTTTTAGTTTTTATTTAATTTAATTTACAAATTTTTATTACTGTAGTACAATAAATTTAAAATAAGATAGTTTGTGGGGGTGCTCTATATAGCTGAGAAGAGATATTCTCTAACCCTTTGAACCTGATCCAGACAGAACTGGCGTAGGGAAGCAATTTCACATAATTTTAGATTTTTATTAGGTGTATGCTTTTCCGCATACACCTTTTATATTTATCCGGAGGTGTTTTAGATGAAAAAAGTATTGACAATTGCAGGCTCTGACAGTTCAGGCGGAGCTGGAATACAAGCCGATTTAAAAACCATGAGTGCCCTTGGTGTATACGGCATGAGTGTAATCACTGCTGTTACAGCACAAAATACAGTGGGAGTACAGGATGTACTTGATATAAGTCCTGAAATTGTAGAGGCTCAAATAAGGTCTATATTTGATGATATTAAAGTAGATGCAGTAAAAATTGGAATGGCTTCCAATAGCAAAACCATATCTGTAATAAAAAAACTCTTAATAGAATATAAGGCTAAAAATATAGTACTGGATCCAGTAATGATATCAAAAAGTGGATATTTTCTCCTAAAGCCAGAAGCTGAAACAGCCATAAAAGATATGGTAAATATTGCAGATATAGTAACTCCAAATATACCGGAAGCAGAAATCCTAACTGGATTAAAAATCAATAATGAAAGTGAAATGGAGGAGGCTGCTTTTAAAATAAAAGAATCCGGTGCAAAAAATGTATTTGTAAAGGGAGGCCACAGATGTAATGATGCCAATGATATTTTGCTCTACAATAATAAAATACTGACTCTGAAAGGTCACAGAATAAATACCAAAAATACTCATGGAACTGGCTGCACCATATCTTCCGCTATAGCCTCCTATCTAGCTAAGGACTATACCATGGACAGAGCGGTAGATCTATCAAAGCAGTATATAACTAAAGCAATAGAAAACTCATTTCCCATAGGCAGCGGCGTTGGTCCTGTAGGACATTTTGTTGAAATTTATAAAAAAGCCGGCATACCTTTTCAATAAATATAAATTGCAATTCATGTATTAAAATTAAAGGGGGTTAAAAATTGAACAATTCAAATTTAGACAGAGTAGCAAAAACATTATCAGAGGTTAGAAATAAAGTACCTCTTGTCCATTGTATTACCAACTACGTCACTATAAACGACTGTGCAAATATTCTTTTATCTTATGGTGCTTCACCTGCTATGTGTGAATCTTATGATGAGGTTTTTGATTTTGTTAAATTATCATCTGCCCTATATATAAATTTAGGAACTCTTGATAAGGAACAGGAAGCGGCCACAATTTTAGCCAGTACTTCTGCAAAAATCCATAACATCCCTGTAGTATTGGATCCTGTAGCTTGTGCTGCTATACCAAGGAAAATTCAAGTTATAAACAGAATACTCCAGGTTGGGAAAATTGATGTTATAAAAGGCAACATAGGAGAAATTAAATTTTTAGCAGGACAATCTTCCAGAGTAAAGGGTGTTGATTCTTTAGACACTGGAGAGGGAGCCTTGGAGTGCTGCATAGCCTTATCTCGCAAATATAACTGCATAGTTGCTGCCACTGGTAGAAAAGATTTCATAACAAATGGTAAAAATAGTGCCATAATTGAAAACGGAACAAAAATGTTAACTAAAGTTACTGGATCAGGCTGTATGGTAGGTGCTCTTTGCGGAGCTGCCTGCGGAGCTTCTGAAAATAAATTTACAGCTACTGTAAGTGCCATACTTTCAATGAATATAGCCGGGGAAGAAGCTTTTAAAATAGCCGCTGCCCCTGGAAGCTTCAGAATTAAACTCATAGACTGCATATATGAATTAAGTGAGAAAAAATTAAAAGAAGGTGCAAAAATAACATGGAAATAGATTATAGTCTATATCTTGCTACAGACAGAAGCCTGTTAAAAGAAGATAACTTGCCCAAGGCTGTAGAAGATGCAATTTTAGGAGGTGTCACTCTGGTACAGCTAAGGGAAAAAGACATTTCTTCAAAGGAATTTTACAATATTGCCCTAAAAATCAAAAAAGTCACCACTCATTATAAAATCCCTTTTATAATAAACGACAGGTTAGATATAGCCCAAGCTGTAGATGCAGATGGTGTACATCTTGGTCAAAGTGATATTCCCCTAACTGCTGCCAGAAGAATATTAGGTAAAGATAAAATAATAGGGATATCTGCCGGCAGTGTAGAAGAAGCTGTAGAAGCAGAAAAAAATAGCGCAGATTACATTGGAATAGGCACCATATTCTACACTGGAACTAAAAAAGACATAGACATCCCTATAGGTATAGAAGGGCTCCGTAAAATATACAATAGTATAACCATACCTGCCGTTGCCATAGGCGGTATTAATGAACATAACTTCAAGGAAACATTATCCACAGGAATCGACGGCATTTGTGTAATATCCGCCATTTTGGGAAAAAGCAATATAAAAGCTGCCGCTCAAAGCCTTAGACAGCATTAGTTGAAAAAATACCAAACACCGAGTAAATTATACCCTGCCTTATAATTTGCCCGGTATTTTTATGTTCAATTATTATCCCTTCTATAGATTTATCAGTTTACAAATTTATCATGGTAAATTATAATATTTATTGTAATTATAATTTTAATGGGAGGTAATAAAATGAAAAAAAAATTAGGTATTTTAGCTCTTGTGGTTTTTCTAATTGGAGCAATGCTTTCAGGATGTGGACAATCTCAGCAAACTGATAAATCCTGGGATGATATAAAATCAAAAGGTGAGTTTGTAGTAGGTCTGGATGACAGCTTTCCTCCAATGGGGTTCAGAGATTCAAAAGGACAAATTGTAGGATTTGACATAGATATGGCCAAAGCAGCTGCAAAAAAGATGGGGGTAAAGGTAGTCTTTAAGCCTGTAGAATGGGATGGTATTATTCTCAGCTTAAAAAACAAGGACATAGATGTTATATGGAATGGTCTAACTATAACAAATGATAGGAAAAAACAGATATCCTTTTCAAAAGTATATCTTCAAAACAAGCAAATAATTGTGGTAAAAAATGACTCCAACATAAAAAGCAAGAAAGATTTATCAGGCAAAACTGTAGGACTTCAACTGGGAAGCAGCAGTGAAACCGCATTGAAGACAGATACTGTCACTTCTAAATCCTTAAAAGAAGTCAGAAAATATTCAAATAATACGGAAGCTCTATTGGATTTGAATCAAGGACGTATAGATGCTGTTGTAGTGGATGAAGTTGTTGGAAGATATTATTTACAAAAAAAACCTGGGTTATATAAAATACTTGATGACAATTTTGGAAAGGAAGATTACGGTGTTGGTATTAGAAAGACTGACACAGCCTTTAAAAACAAGTTAAATGAAGCACTGGATTCCATGAAAAAGGATGGAACCGCGAACAAAATATCCCAGAAGTGGTTTGGTAAAGATATAATTGCAAAATAATTGGTTAGGATGTGATTTAATTGGCTGATCTTATGGACATTACAGGGTTTATATTAAAGGGAAGTTTGATAACTGCAGAATTATTTTTTATAACTGCTATATTTTCAGTACCTCTTGGATGCATAGTAGCAGTAGGAAAAATATCTAAGATCAAACCATTGAGAGCTTTACTGAGTTTATACACCTGGATCTTCAGAGGAACTCCTCTGCTTTTACAGTTATTCTTTGCTTACTTTGGTCTTCCTGTAATTGGCATAAGATTATCCCCTTTAGCTGCTGCCAGCATTGCCTTTACTATAAATTATGCTGCATATTTGGCGGAAATATTTAGAGCCGGCATTGAGTCCATAAACAAGGGGCAATACGAAGCTTCCAAGGTTTTAGGTATGAATTATTATCAGACTATGACAAAAATAATAATTCCACAAACCGCTAGAAATGTACTTCCGCCTGTATGTAATGAAAGTATAAATTTAATAAAGGATTCTGCTTTAGTTGCAACCATTGGAGTGGGTGATCTTTTAAGAGCAGCAAAGGAAGTGGTAACCCGTGATTTTACCATTACTCCCTTTATAATAGCTGCTGTAATATACTTGATTATAACTTCAATTCTAGTTATTGCTTTTAGACATCTTGAAAAAAAATATTCAATTGATTAAATTTTTATAATGAAAAGCATGCTCTTATCTATTACTAACAGGGTGTGCTTTGTCTTTTTCTTCATGCCCATCTTTATTTTCAAGACATTCTTGTAAACATTCTTCTATTATCTCCATTGTTATTTTGAATTCATTATTATCCTTCATCCATACCCCCTCCACTAAAAATACTATGATTTTTTATTGAAAAAGCATTTTCTACGAACAAACTCCATCTTAACCTAACAATCACTTGATATCTTATATTGAATATAATATTACAAACTTTAAAAAAAGTTACTATAATTTTTTTGCAACTATCTCAGCTATTTTGATTATAACCTGTACTGCCTTCTCCATGGCAAACACCGGTATGTATTCAAATTTACCATGGAAATTATGTCCTCCTGTAAATATATTAGGGGTTGGAAGTCCCACAAAGGAAAGTCTGGCCCCATCAGTGCCCCCTCTAATTGGTACAATCCTAGGTTCTACTTCAGCTTCTTTCATGGCCTGAAAAGCTATATCAACTATATATTTTACAGGTTCAATTTTTTCTTTCATATTTTTATATTGTTCTGATATATGAACTTTTATGACATCTTTATTATACTTTTTATTAATTTCATCTGCATATTTTTCTACCAATTTCTTTCTTCTATTAAATTTCTCTTGGTCGAAATCTCTTATAATATAATTAAGTGTGGTTTTATCCACATCACCTTTCATAGAAACAAGATGATAAAATCCATCATAACCTGATGTAGCTGCCGGTATTTCATCCTTAGGAAGCATATTTATAAATTCACTGGCTATAAGCATTGAATTTATCATTTTACCTTTTGCTTCACCTGGATGTACATTTCTGCCCGAAACCGTTATTTTTGCAGAAGCCGCATTGAAATTCTCAAATTCTAATTCTCCAATGGAGCCTCCATCTATGGTATAGGCAAATTGAGCGTTAAACTTTTTCACATCAAAATAATCTGGACCTCTCCCTATTTCCTCGTCTGGAGTAAATCCTATTTTTATATCTCCATGCTTTATTTCCGGGTGCTCTATTAAATATTCTACAGCAGTCATTATTTCTGCAATACCAGCTTTGTCATCTGCACCAAGTAAAGTTGTTCCGTCAGTAGTTATCAGCGTCTTACCTTTATATTCTTTTATCTCTGGAAAATCTTTAACGCTTAAAACTACATTTTCCTTCTTATTTAGAACTACATCCTTACCATCATAATTTTCTATTATCTGAGGATTTACATCTCTTCCTGAAGTTTCCGGACTGGTATCCATATGGGCTATGAATCCAATTGCAGGAACTGTTTTTTCAGTATTGCCAGGTAGAGTAGCCATAACATAACCATTCTCATCCAGGGACACATCTTTCATCTTAAATTTTAATAATTCCTTTGACAATTGGCCTGCCAGTTTCAGTTGTTTTGAGGTACTTGGAACAGTATTGGATTCCTCATCAGAACTGGTGTCGAACTTTACATATCTCAATAATTTGTCAACAACATTTTCCATATAAATTCCTCCCATGCAATAAAATATTTATTTATTGATCTTCTATGAAATTATATCATCATTATATAAAAACCACAATTTACAACATTAAAGCTTTACATAAAATTATATTGTACTGTATATTCACTTTATCTCTCATTTAAACTTCCAATACATCATCACTGTGAAATAGATATAAATATTTATTTTTAACCCTTTTACCCGTTAATTTTTCCAACGCCCGTGCATAATAATAAATTTGAATCCTATATTTTTCTTTTATCTTTTCTATACTTTCCACATAATCCGTTTTATAATCCACAAGTACTAATTCATTTTTTTCTTGAAAATAACAATCTATTATTCCCTGGATTAATACCTTTTCGCCTCCATAGATCTCCTGTGGTAATTCCTTATATATTTCACTGCTGTTAATTTGCATATAAAAAGGAACTTCTCTGTATAAATTTCCAGCCATCTTCATTCTTGACCCAAGGGATGAATCAAAAAATTTTAATATTTTCTTTATAGATACGGATTTGGCCTCTTCTCCAGTTATAAATTCCCTCAGCACCAATTTATATATTTGTTCTTCTATTTCAGAATAGGAGTTAACTTTTTTAATATCGACATGCTGCATTACCAAATGCATAATGGTTCCTCTCTCTGCTGCGGTAAAACCTTTTTTCTCTTTTAAGAAAAGCGGTTTTTTCAAATATACAGGTTCCATAAACTCCACACTATCTTCTGTATCAATTAATTTAAATCTTCTTTTCAATTCTGATACTGAAAACTTGGCAGGTATTTTAGAAGCTTCGCCATACTTGTATTTCCAGTCAAGCCTTTTATGAACTTCATTTTCATATCTTCCCTCACTACAGTTCAAATCCAAGTCTTTAATCCACTCCATTATATCCTCACAAGTTTTTTCTTTAAAGATACCTTTAGTAAAGCTATCTTTATTTTTAATACACACCTTCCACTTGGAGTTATCTCCTTCAACTATCCAATTCAAATTACCCTGAATCCTAGAAACATCCCTAATGGATTTTCCGCCAAGATGTCTTGCAACTGCCGGTCCTATCCAATCGAGAAAATTCTTAGCATTTATAAGGGAATACTCCGGAAGTTTGACTCCACTATAAGATGCATATTCACACCAATTTTTCGCTGTCTTTTCAACATCATTTATCATTCCCGTTATTATAAGTTTTTCTTTTGCCCTAGTAAAAGCTACATATAATATTCTCATTTCCTCAGAAAGAGTCTCAACTTTCAATTTTCTTTTTAATACCTGCTTCATAACAGTAGGATAGGATAGATGCCTCTCAACATTTACACAATCCGGCCCAAATCCCAGCTTATTATGAAACAATACACTCTTGTTTATATCCGTTAAATTAAAATTTTTTCCTGCTCCTGCTAGTATCACTACAGGGAATTCAAGTCCTTTGCTTTTATGTATGCTCATTATCCTAACTACATTTTCATTTTCTCCAAGCACTTTTGCACTTCCCAAATCCCCACTGCTGTTCTTAATCTTATTTATAAAATTTATAAAATTAAAAAGCCCTTTATAGCTGCTTTTTTCATATTGTTTTGCTCTTTCAAACAACATTCTCAAATTTGCCTGTCTTTGAATTCCTCCAGGCATAGCTCCCACAAAACCATAATAACCTGTTTCTGTATAAAGATGCCATATAAATTCATCTATAGGCATATATACTACCCTTTTCCTCCAGCCGTTAAGCTTTTTCAAAAATGCTTTAACTTTACATCTCAATTCATCCTCTATATGATCCAGAGAATATTTTGATTCTGCCTTTTCTTCTGCCACTGCCTTTAATATTTCATAAAAAGGAACTTCCCTATTCACTATTCTCAAATCCATAAGCTCTTCTGGTGAAAATACCTCTATAGGAGATCTTAGTACAGCTATGAGAGGTATATCCTGTATTGGATTATCTATTATTTGGAGAAGTGATATTACAGTTTTTATTTCAATAGCTTCAAAATAACCTACTGAAGTATCAGCAAATACAGGTATTCCCAAATCATTCAGCTGCTCTACAAAAGTTGGTGCCCAATTTTGAGTTGCACGCATCAATATTACTATATCCTTATACATTACGGCTCTATAGCTATCTATTCCCTTATCATATATTTTAAAACATTCCCCATTTGATTTGGGACTTATCAATTCATCTATCCTTTCAGCTGCAATGCGGGCCTCAACCTGGATATTATCCAACAACTCCTGGTTATCCCGTTCCAGACCTTCCCCAGTTTCCTTTTTATCTGCTATGTAAATTTCTACATCTCCACCGCATCTTCCTTCACAGGCTTCATATTTAGCTGAACTTATTAAACATTCATCATCATCGTAATCCAGCTCCCCTATTTCCCTGCACATTATCTGCTTAAATAAATAATTTACCGCATCTATTATCTCTTTTCTGCTTCTAAAATTTTCAGATAATTTTATTTTTCTATTTCTGCTTCCCTTTTTTTCAGAATAAGCAGCATATTTTTGCAGGAACAGCTCTGGTTTTGACTGTCTAAACCTGTATATACTCTGTTTTACATCTCCTACCATAAACAAATTTGCATCTTGGGCTTTTCTGCTTATCATATTCATTATAACTTCTTGAACTTCATTGCTGTCTTGATATTCATCTATAAATATTTCTTCAAAATACCTTCTATATTCCAAAGCTATTTGTGAAGGTATTTTATTTCCTTCACCATCCACATCTGTTAATATATCAAGGCAAAAATGTTCTATATCACTAAAATCCAGTATTCCCCTTGCTCTTTTCTTATCATAATACTTATCACTGAAATCTATTACAAGGGAAACCAGGCACTTGAGCCTGGGGTATACTTCCTTCATATCTTTACCCACATTACCTGAACTTAAAAATATACTTTCTCTTATATCATTTAATTTCTTTTTTACTTCATCTCTTATATTTTTAACTTTTTCTTTTATATTTTTTATGTCATCTCCCACTTTTTTCACTGGAAGTTTATCAAATTCTAATTCTATAAATTCCTTTTTCATCTTATGCCAGGAATCAGCACCCAACATCCTGTCTATACTTTCAATATCATTTTCAAAAGGGCTTAAATAATGCTCCAGACCCTTGGTCTCTTTAATCATTTTTACGGCATTTTCCATCTTATCCCTGTAAGCATTAATCTCCATGTCTAAACTATGCGTTAATACTTTAGCCCAGGTGGTGTCTTCAAAATTAAAATCTTCTTCTACATTAAAATCTTGTACAGCTGCCTGCAGCCATCTTTTAGGCCAGGGATTACTTTTTGAAAATTCATATAACGACATGACCATATTTTGAAGCTTAATATCATTTTTATTTCCAAAACTATCTACCAGCCTTAAAAATTCTTTTTCTCCTTCCTGATACTTTTCTTCCAGGACCTCTTCAAGTGCATCTTGTTTTAAGAGCATGGACTCAGTGTTGTCACATACTCTGAAGTTAGGATCCAAATCTATTAAATGGAAATTACTTTTTATAACTTTAAGACAAAAAGAATGGATAGTCATTATATTGGATTGATTTAATAGAGCCAATTGTTTTTGAATATTTTTAGAATTGTAATTTACCTCTAATAAGTTAGAAAGTGCCTCTCCTATTCTCTCTTTCATTTCAGAAGCTGCTGCATTTGTAAATGTAACAACCAATAATTTATCTATGTCTACATTTTCACTATTATCAGTTATTTTTTGTATTATTCTTTCCACCAACACCGCTGTTTTACCTGTTCCAGCTCCTGCCGCCACCAGCAAATTGCACTTTTGTGTAAAAATGGCCTCACTTTGAGCTTCAGTCCATCTTTTACTCATATCTATCACCCTTTTCAAATCCTATATATTATTATGATCAACAAACTACTCTATTTTTTCCGGAGTTTTTTGCCCTATATAAATTCATATCTGCTTTTCTTATTATATCCTCGATATTTTCATTCTTATTATAAGATATACTTATACCCATAGAAACTGTTACATGGCACAACTTTCCATTGTATTCTATAGGTTCTTCCTCTATAAATTTTCCTATACTGCTCATCCTGTTATATACATCCGACACCCCTTTTATATCATACATATATATTATAATCTCTTCTCCTCCATATCTAGCCACCATATCTTCTTTCCTGAGCTTATCCTTTATTATACTGCTGACCCTTTTAAGAACCACATCGCCATATTGATGTCCAAAAGTATCATTACAGCTTTTAAAATTGTCTATGTCTATCATTACAATAGCAAAACCTCTCCCACAATCTTTTATCTTTTCCTGTATAACTGAAAAAAAATAATTTCTGCTGAACAGATCCGTGAGAAAATCCTTTTGAGAATTCTCCTTTATTTTATTATAAAGTCTATTATTTTCTATACATATGGCAATTTGATTGCTAAGTGCAGATAGTAATTTTATATTTCCCTGATTTAAATAATTGTATATATTATGTTCCACTAAAATAGCACCCAAAAGATCTTCCTTTAAATATATAGGCATAAATAACGAGGAATGTATCTGAATGCTGTTGTCTACATATATATTATCAAGAGAATTAAGTAAATATGGAGTTAATTTAGTTAACTTCTTACTGTTGTACTCTTCTATTTTGAAATGGTGTTTTGTATTATACAAATTGGTAGACTTTAGCTTTAATTTTCTATTTTCCAGAAGATACACACTGGAATAATTCACACCTAAAATTCCTATCATTATATCATTTATCTTAGAAATTATTTCATCACTGCCAAGGCATTTATTTATATACTGATTTATTTCTATTATTGAAGATAGCATATCCAGTTTTTTATCCAATTGTCTAATCTTCCTATTTTGCTTTTGTATGGTTTCTTCCGCTACCCTTTGATAGCTTTCATAATCATGTTTAAGTTGATTATATCTCTCCAATAATGATACAAACATAAACCTCTCCTTTATTACAACCTATTTAATCCCAGTTTATCAAATATAATCTCTATTATATTCAATATATTTATAATTTTATCCCCATGAGCAAACTCAATCCAAATCCAAGAATCACTTGATATAAGTTATCCGTCTTTATAATAATACCCGTAAAAGTATATTTTATAAGTAAAAATTTTCCTTATATATGTATAAATATATACTCCACCTATTAATTGATTGGGATTATAATAAAATATATATAATATTTCACTTGGTCCTTAATGTCAATTTGTTATTGCCTCTATTTCAATATTATACTACTGATTACATGTGTATCATAGTATTTTTATATAATACTTATCGCTCATTTACAATCTTATTTTACAAAATATAGCTATAATTTTATTTTTAATATCATCTATTCATTCTATCACCTGATTCTTTGCATTTTTTTCAGTTACAAATAAAATTTACCAAATAATTTATTAAAATTATTTGGTAAATTTTATTTTTTATGTAGAATTCTATCTTAAAAATTTCTTGACTTCGGATTCCATTTGATTTATTTCACATACAGTACTGTGTTGGATTTTACACTTACTTAATTTTTCTATAGGTTTTGGAATTTTAAGTTCAGCCACTTTACCCATTACCTCTATAAGCTGAAAATCATCTTCAGAATTATATTTATCATCTAAAGCACCCATTACAGATCTTGTAAACTTAAAAGGACTTGCAGTGGAAACTATTATAGTTTTGGTGTTGTCATGGGTATCTCTCAAATACTTTTTATATACAGAATAAGAAACTGAAGTATGAGTATCCATAAGATATTTGTAATTGTTAAACACCTCTCTTATAGATTGACGTGTCTCCTCATCACTGGCAAAACCACCATAAAATATCTTCATTTCATTCTTCATATATTCACTGATCTCGTATTTACCCCCTTTACTTAAATCATCCATAAGATCTTTCACAATGCCGGCATCCCTGCCGCTTATATCATATAGCAACCTTTCAAGATTACTGGATATCAATATATCCATAGAAGGTGATATGGTCACTAAAAATTCTCTTTCAGCATCATAGATTCCAGTATTCAAAAAATCATATAATACTTTATTTTCATTTGAAGCACATAAAAGCCTGTTTACAGGCAAACCCATCTTTTTAGCATAATAAGCTGCAAGTATGTTCCCGAAATTTCCCGTTGGAACTGCAAAATTTATCTTTTCTCCAAATTTTATTTCCCCTTTTCTTAAAAGTTCCATATAGCCATGAAAATAATATACTATTTGCGGTATCAGTCTGCCAATATTTATGGAATTGGCTGAAGAAAACATATAAGATTTTTTTTCCAGTTCCTTCTTAAATTCAGCATCATTAAAAATTCTCTTAACTTCTCTTTGAGCATCATCAAAATTTCCTTTTATGCCTACAACTTTTACATTTCCACCTGTTTGAGTAATCATCTGCTTTTTTTGTATGCTGCTCACACCTTCTTCAGGGAAGAATACCACTACTTTTGTCCCCGCCACATCTGAAAAACCTTCCAATGCAGCTTTCCCGGTATCACCAGAAGTAGCAGTAAGTATAACTATATCTTTACATAGATTCTGTTTTTTGGCTGCAGCTTTCATCAAGTGTGGAAGAAGACATAATGCTATATCTTTAAAAGCCAAAGTCGGTCCATGAAATAATTCCAGATAAAACACATTTCCTCCTTTATTTAAAGGAGCTATATCCTCAGATTCAAATTTATGATCATAAGCCATATCTATACATTTTTTTAACTCATTTTCATCAAAATCCGTAAAAAATTTTTTGCTTATATACAAGGATAATTGCTTAAAGTTCATGTGTTTGCATTCTCTCAGCTTTTCTTCATTTATAAATGGAATATTATTGGGAACAAATAGTCCCCCATCTCCAGCTATACCTTGCAATATGGCTTCAGACGCAGTTAGATTTTCATTTAACCCTCTAGTACTATTGTAATAAATTTCTTTCAAGTATATCACTCCTTTTAAATAGCAAGCATGGTATTAATTTTGCTTTTTAAATAATCTAATATTACATATTAATTATATAATAACATATGGTATATGACTTGAAAATTAGAATTAAAAAAATATAATGACGCAAAACCAAAATATATGTCAATTGTCTCTTTCTACTTTTATATAATAAAGTTATAATATGATTATGATTTTAAATTATAAATAAGGAGGTAACACTTTTGGGAACTTATTTAGATAATGCTGCTACATCCTATCCAAAACCTGATATAGTGATAGACAGTATTTCAGAATTCATGAAAAATATAGGTGCTACTGCAGGAAGAGGTGCTTATAAATCAGCCATTGCTGCCGATAGACTTATCTTTGATTGTAGAAACAATATATGTAAACTGTTTAATGGTAAAGATCCTTCCAAAGTGATTTTTACTTACAATATAACTGATTCTTTAAATATATTGATAAATGGCATATTGAATTCCGGAGATCACGTTATAACCAGCAGTTTGGAACATAACTCTGTATGGAGACCCCTAAAGATCCTCGAAAGGGATAAGCATGTGGAGATATCCCAAGTACCTTGTACATCTGAGGGAATAACTAATCCAGAAGATGTAGAAAAACTTATAAAAGAGAATACAAAACTCATAGTATTTACTCATGCCTCCAATGTACTTGGTACCATTCAGCCCATAAGAGAAATAGGAGCTTTAGCTAGAAAACATAAAATACCGTTTTTAGTAGATAGTGCCCAAACAGCAGGTGCTTATCCTATAGACATCCAAAGAGATAATATAGATATTCTTGCTTTTACAGGTCACAAAAGTCTTTTTGGGCCTACAGGTACTGGTGGATTTTTATTAAATTGTGATATAAACATACGTCCTCTAAAATCAGGTGGTACCGGTGAAGATTCTAAAAACCCATATCAGCCTGACTTCTGTCCTAATAAGTTTGAAGCAGGAACTTTAAATGTGTCCGGAATAGTTGGCTTAGGTGAGGGAATTAAATATATATCCAATTTAAGTATAGGAAAAATAAGATCCAGAGAAGATAAAATAATTGGATATGCACTTAAAAGGTTAGAAGAAATTCCAGGGATACACATATATGGTCCAAAGGATCCTCAAAAAATAGTTGGTGTCATTTCCTTTAACATAAAAAACATATCAGGGGAAGAAATTGCTTTTAAGTTGGATCAAGAATATGATGTAATGATAAGAGTTGGATTTCACTGTGCTCCAACAGCCCATAGAGTTATGGGGACATATGAAACTGGTGCCATGAGAATAGGCATAGGATATTTCAATACAAAACAGGATATAGATATTTTAGTCGGCGCCTTAAAAAATATAGTCAAAAGTTATAAGTTATAAGTTAAACTTTTCATTAACTGCTACCCCACGTTCTTCATATGATGTAAAATGGTTGTTTCAAAGTTTTTTTGAAACAACCATTTTTCTATAATATATAAGAAATCATTATGTGTTTTTAGGATGTTTTTTTAAGGATCCTACTATTTTAAATACAATTATAATAAGTGCAGTTCCTGCTATTGCGGAAATAATATATCCAATTACACTGTTCATACCCGATATGGAATAATCTGCTGCAACAGCGTGATAATCCATTCCATGCTGGAAGGCTTCAGGTATATAACCTACCAGTGACTTTATGCCTTCTGCATCCCATTCGCCCCATGCATCTCCACTGGCTAAAAGGCCTAAAGGACATAATACTATTAATGCTGCTAAAATCCCATAAAGTGGTTTTCTATTTCCTGTTTTTGCATTTTCATTGCTGTTGTATATTATATCCGGTGACATCTTTTTAACATAAGCATATACTGCTGCAGTTATTCCTCCTTCCAATATCCCTATTATAAGATGGACCAAAACCATAGATGGAATAGCTATCTTTAACCCGTAAGGACAATAAAGTGCATGTCCATATACATCTTTAAAAAGAATAGGCTGTATTCCAAATTCAATGGAAGCCATAAAGGCTGCAGCCACAATTCCCACATATGCTCCAATAAAAGCTGCTATATATTCTCCTTTAGTGCTCTTTAATCTATTTCTTATAAATTTAAATAGTGCATACCCTACGAATGGCATTACAAATGCCATATTAAAGGTATTTGCGCCAAAAGCAAGTATTCCTCCATCCCCGAAGAAAAGTGCCTGTATAAGCAAAGCTATGCTCACTGAAATAGTTGCTGCATAAGGTCCCAATAAAATTGCAATGAGAGTTGCCCCTACAGCATGAGCTGTGGTTCCCCCGGGTATGGGTACATTAAACATCATAATCAAAAATGAAAACGCTCCACATATACCTAATAGCGGAATTTTCTTCTTGCTAATATCTTTTTTCACTCTTTTAACGGCCTTTGTCCATATGGGCAACATTATTATTCCCATAACTGCACAAGTTGACGGACTTAAATAATTGTCAGGAATATGCATAATAATACCTCCTAATTTTTAAAATTACTTCATTTAATTAAATTATAAGCAATTTTTATGCCATTGTTTTAAATATAACCATATCATTTAAAAAGTCCATATACAATTATATGTACTAAGCTCTTTCTTAATAAGCAAACCCCCTATTAACCTAAAAATCACTTGATAATGATAAAATCTCAGCTGCAAATAATAGTATGAATTTTCTCATCATATAAATAAATTATTCTCAAAATGATATAAATCTTATATCATTTTGAGAAGGTACCTATATTTTATTCCATTTTGATATTATATTAATTTTTCAAAGCTTCTTCTGCATGGTAGGAGCTCCTCACTAAAGGAGAAGATGAAACAAATTTAAATCCCAATTCCAATCCTATTCTCCTGTATTCTTCAAATATACCAGGATGAACATATTCCACAACAGGATGGTGTTTTAAAGAAGGTGCTAGATATTGACCTATTGTAACAATATCACAATTCACCTTTCTTAAATCCTTTAATATCTGTATAATATCTTCTTTTTTTTCTCCGAGTCCAAGCATAAACCCTGATTTTGTCAAAATTGAACTATCCATGGCTTTGGCCCTATTTAGCAGTTCCAATGAGCGTTCATATACTGCCATGGGCCTTACTTCCTTGTAAAGGCCTGGTGCAGTTTCTACATTGTGATTTATAACATCTGGTTTTGCATCCACTACTTTTTTTAAAGACATCTTATCCCCTTTAAAATCTGGTATCAAAACTTCTATTGTTACACCTTTTCTTAGCTTCTTTATTTCCTGTATGACTCTGACAAAATGGGAGGCACCTCCATCTTCCAGATCATCTCTCGTAACAGAGGTTATAACTGTGTGTTTCAGCTGAAGCTTGTCTACTGCCTGTGCCACATTAAAAGGCTCTTTTTCATCAACCTCTTCAGGCCTGGCCTTTGTAACATTGCAAAAGGTACAGTTTCTTGTGCAATTTTTACCTAATATCATAAAAGTTGCCGTCCTGTTATTAAAGCATTCCATCCTGTTAGGACAATTTGCTTCTCTGCATACAGTATTTAAAGAATACTTTTTTAGTATGTCCTTAACCTCTCCTGAAATTTCTCCTCCTCTTATCTTAACTTTCAGCCAATCCGGTTTTCTATCTTTCATAAAATATTCTCCCTCTCTCCCAGTTTAATATACCTTAATTATAACATCATAATACTGTATGCTGCCGTTAAAACATGACCTCTATAATATTTTTGGCATTTATGCTATACATATACATCCCTACATCTACACTTTCAAGTAACCTTAAAACTTCATCTTTATCATATCTGACGCCTATAAACCGTTTCTCAAATTCGCCAATTTCCCTTTTACTAAAAAAATCTCCAAAAAACCTTATGTAATCTATTACTCCCTTATATACATTTATATCGGCCTGTACAATTCCTCCCTTAAATTTTTTTTCATTGGAATAATTGAATTTTTTAAAATTGCCATAGTTCCATTGCCATGAGGCATACTTACTGTCTGATATTCTTTTTATTTCTTTCCAGTCATCTGTTGAAAACCTATATACTTTCATACATTTATGCTCTTCCATTATTGATTTTATTAAAAAATTTTTGAAATCTATTATTGTCATAGGATCTTTAATGTATTGGTTTAAATTTACAACCCTACTTTTTACGGACTTAACAGACTTGTCAGAAAATTTAATCGAGCTTGCATTTAATGAGCCGTTTAAATTTTTCATATCAACTGAAAATAAAATGCTTCCATGATGTAAAATCTTATTTCCATGCCTGCACTGAGAATTTCCACAAAATTTTCTTCCATTTATGAGCAAGTCATTTCTGCCGGAAAGTTCTACTCCTATATGCAAGTTTTTCAGTGCTCTTATTATAGGTTCTGTAAACCGTCCAAAATCCGCAAAAGTATTGTCATCAGCTGCAGCTATGAAGGTAAAATTCAGAGTTCCCAAATCATTAAATATAGCTCCTCCCCCTGACATTCTTCTAACAACTGGCAAATTCCTCTTTTTTACATAATCTGCATTTATTTCTGCCATTGTATTTTGGTTTTTCCCGATTAAAATACAGGGCCTATTTCTCCACAACATGAAACATTCCTCATGAAACATATTCATAACATATTCTTCAATAGCATGATTTATATAAGGATTAGTATTATAATGTTCAATAAAAAGCATATAAGATTCCTCCTGTACATCAATTGATTATTTGAATGTAATCATTTAAATCCTCCTTTAATTATAACTTAAACTAAAATGAAATACTATATGTACTACCTGCCCAATATAAAAAGAAAGGCCCTCCAAAAGATGATTAATTATCCTCTGGAAGCCTCTTTCAGGAAATTTAGGGGTATCTAATAGTTAGGAACTTTGATGATGTTATTACTTTACAAAGGAAAGCATTTAAAAGCTTGTTTAATAATTTTTGCATTTAATTTCAATACATTTTCAACGTTTAAAACTGGGTTAATTCCTTTTATCAATTTTATTGCATACAACATTTATTATATTGTTTATTTTGATGATTATAATATGTTTTACTAATTAATAAATGATTTCCCTTGCCAATTATTATTATACAGTAATTTATTCTATTTTGCAAGTATGTTAGGCACTGCAACAATACCGCCTATGCCTAGTAATGCAAATAGTCCTGCAGCTTTACTTCCCATATTATATACAGGAGATTCCAAAAAGAATATAAGAGTTGCCCAAAATACACTGAAAGCCCCAAATATCATGGCTCCACTTAAAGAAGATTGTCTAAGCACTGATTCCTTTTTAATCAAATTCTTTAAAGAAATCATTATATTTTCATGAGAATCTTTGACGACAGGAACATTTTTGGGAAATAATTTATACACCATCAAATACAAAATAATCATAAGGTCCGAGGCAATATAATATACATTTCTCTATCCTAAAGATGCTCCCAGAAATCCACTTACAGTACGTGCCAATAAAATTCCAAACAAAAGTCCGCTTAAAACCCTCCCCAGAACTTCACCTCTTTCATCAGGACTAGAAAGTTCTACAGCAAAAGGTATAACAAGTTGTGGAATCACAGTTGTAAATCCTACTAAAAAACTGCTTCCAGCAAACCACTTTAAGTTTCTTGAAAAAGTAAATAACATCAGTTATGCCATTGATGTCAACAATTATAAATTTACAATACAAATTTATAATTTTTTTTGCTTATACAAGGATTTTAATGTATAATAATGTTGTTAGATAACACTATAACATTATCAAAAGTTTATCAAATCTCTTGTTAATATTATATCTTTGTGTTATACTAATATAATTAATAAACACCGATATACAAAATTAGATATATCAATTATAAGTGTTTTATCTTTAGGAGGATAATAAATGAAAACAGGAACAGTAAAATGGTTTAATTCAGAAAAGGGATTCGGATTTATTGAAGTACCGGGAGAAAATGATGTCTTCGTACACTTCACTGCCATCCAAAGTGATGAACCAAGAAAAAATCTTGAAGAAGGTCAAAAAGTTCAATTTGATGTTGAAGAAGGACCAAAGGGTCTTCAAGCTGCTAATGTTGTAAAATTATAATATATTTTGCAATATGATAAAAAACATCTTAACATAAATGAGTGTAATGTTTTACCACCTTTCTACAAAGGGTGGTTTTTTATAATAACCATAAATTAACGAAGGTAAACTAAAAAGGGATATATACTTATTTTTTAGGTATATGTCCCTTTTCTGTTAAAATTCATGTATATTTATTATTTTCCAAGTACTTTTTGTTTTAATTTAAGTCCAGTTTCTGTAACCGCAAGTCCTCCAAGAGCTGTTTCCCTGAGTGCACAGGGAAGTTGTTTACCCACCTTGTACATTGCCGAAACAGTATCGTCAAATGGGATTCTGCTGACCACACCTGCCATAACCATATCCGCCGTAGTCAATGCACTGACAGTTCCTGATGCATTTCTCTTTGCACAAGGTATTTCCACAAGACCTGCTACGGGATCACATACTAATCCAAGTATGTTTTTTATAACTATGGCGCTGGCATTTAATGCCTGCTCTGGAGTTCCTCCCATCATTTCAACTACACCTGCCGCTGCCATAGCTGAAGCTGAACCGCATTCTGCCTGACATCCGCCTTCTGCTCCCGCCATAGTAGCATTCTTAGCTATTATTATTCCCACTCCAGTTGCCGTAAAAAGACTTTGAATCAATTCATCTTCACTTTTATTCAGCTTTTCTCCTGCAGTTATTATGACCGCTGGTATTATTCCACAAGACCCAGCTGTAGGTGCTGCTACTATTTTGCCCATGTCAGCATTTACTTCTGAGCAGGAAAGAGCCCTTGCCATGGCCTTTACCATGAACCTGCCAGTCAGTGTTTTCTCCTGTCGGCAGTATTCATTTAATTTATATGCATCTCCACCTATAAGACCGCTTACTGATTTTACTTTATGCTCCAATCCATATTCTGCTGCATCCTTCATTACCTGAAAGTTCTTCTTCATATTTTTAAGAATCTCTTCTTTACCTTTTTCAGTGGACTTCATTTCCTGTTCAATGGTATATTCCCAAATTTTCATGCCTTTCTCTTGGCATACCTCCACTAATTTTTCTCCAGTATTAACCATGAATTATTCCTCCTCACTTATAGGATTTATGGCCCTCACTTTGTGTATATTTGGTATTTTACTTATTTCATCTATTACATCCTTTGAAATAAAATCATCTACTTCAAACACCATAGCTGCGCCAGCTCCTTTTATACTTTTTCTGTACACCTTCATAAAGGCTATATTTATTTTATACTTATAAAGTATATCAGATACCTTGGCAACCATACCTGGTATATCCACATGATTTATCAATATAGTAGGATAAACCCCTGTAAACTCTATCTTATCTCCATCTACTTCATTTATGACTACATTGCCGCCGCCTATGGATGAACCCATTATTTCTGAGATATTGCCGTCTTCTTTTGTTATTACAAACTTAACCGTATTTGGATGCACATCTCCCAAATCCGTTTCTATGAATTCAACTTGTATATTTTTCTCTTTTGCCAGCTGCATAGATTTTTTCAAATTTTCATCCCAGGGATTCATACCTAATATTCCAGCAACCAATGCTTTATCAGTACCATGTCCCTTATAAGTTTTTGCAAAAGAACCATGAAGGAAGAACTGTACTTTTTGAACCTTACCGCCGGCTATAGTTCTTGCAATTTTCCCCAACCTTGCCGCTCCAGCAGTATGTGAGCTTGATGGTCCTATCATTATAGGCCCTAATATATCAAAAACACTATATTCCCTCATCTTCAACACCAACCTTTCTTTATTTTCTGGATATAAAAATATTTGAAAAATAAAACACTATTAAAATTTGCAGATAGATTTTAAATAATAATAGTGTTTATTTTACATATTAAAAAGTCCCTTAATCTTCTTTGTTGTCAATCTTTTTAAATTTATTTTTTCGGATCATATATATAGGAAATCCTATCAGTGTTCCAATCAAACCTAATCCTGCATTTAAAGGCTGGGTAAACAATGTATTAAATATTATATAGAGTCCTCCAAGTATTGCTATAGCAGGAACTATTGGATATCCAGGAACTTTATAAGGTCTTTCCATATCCGGTTTCTTTTTTCTGAGAACAAATACTGCAAAGAATGTCATCACATAGAATATCCAAATTACAAATATAAGCAAGTCTGTCAGCCGGTCAAATTTACCCGAAAATATAAGTATTATAGATATAATTCCCAACAGTATACCGCGTCCTGGTGCCCCCGTGGCAGTAAATACAGCGGTAGGTTTAAAAAATACTCCCGCTCCTATAACTATGCCAATAACCAAAGCAAGAGCAGGTACCAAACCCAGATTCTTCTTTAATTCATCTTTACCCATTCTTCATCTCCTCATCATCTTTATAATATAATTATTGCTCTAGTAAATTTTAATAAATCCATTAAAAAAACATGAAATAATTCAGTAATAAAATTCTATCAATAGAATTTTATTATTCACTATATCAAAATTTATTTATCCGTGCAGCTATTTATACCAAAATATAAAGTCTTATTATTTAAACATTTTATTTTAAATTATCGTTCGTACATAAAATACATATTTGATATATTGTTTTTTAATTTTCGCTTTTATAATAACATATCAATATCCTTTATACAATAAAATTCTTAGTAAAAATTAATATATTTATATCACTTATATAAATATTACATAATATGCTGCAATTGCTTACACTATTTAGTCATATAAATCATTTCATGATATACATGGCAATTAACTGTCAATTAAAAATATCCATATAAATTTAAAAAGAAATTAGGGCATCTATCCTCCCAATTTCTTTTTTTAATTTATTTATGCATGGTACATTTACAATTACAGTTACATAATATAAATAAATACAAAAGTATATTTTCTACATTTATACAATTACCTTTAAACTATATTAAGACTAACAGGAAGTGATTTTAACATGTCTCATACAGAAATATTTTATAATTATAGAGATCTCATAGCCGGTGCGGATATAAAAGTTCCCTTAAAAAACGGCAGACTCGTACCTGCTATAAATTTTGACAATGCTGCTACTACTCCTCCTTTTAATTACGTTATGGAAAGAATAAACAGTTTTTCACCGTATTATTCCTCCATCCATAGGGGAACTGGTTTTAAATCCAAATTATCTTCCGATGCCTATGAGATGTCACGAAATATTATATGTAACTTTGTGCACTGCGATTCTAAAAAAAATACAGTGATTTATGTAAAGAATACTACAGAAGCCATTAATAAATTATCTTATATATTTAAGGATTTATATAAGGGCTCAATTATATTGTCTACCAGAATGGAACATCATTCCAATGACTTACCATGGCGAAGTAAATTCAAAGTGGATTATGTTGAAGTGGACGAGCTTGGCAAATTAAACTTGTCAGACTTAAAATATAAACTGAGAAAGTATCATGGTAAAGTAAAACTTGTATGTGTAAGCGGAGCATCCAATGTAACTGGATATAAAAATCCAATATATAAAATAGCTAAAATCGCCCACAACCATGGAGCTGAAATTTTAGTGGATGGTGCACAGCTTGTGCCACATTATCCTATATATATGGAACAGCAGTCAAAAGAAGAATCCATTGACTATTTAGCCTTTTCTGCCCATAAAATGTATGCCCCCTTTGGAATAGGAGTACTCATAGGCCCCAAAAATACCTTCTGTAATGCACCGCCTGAATACAGCGGCGGCGGCACAATAAAGGTAGTAACAGATGATTATGTGCTTTGGGATGATCCGCCAGGAAAAAATGAGGCTGGAACTCCTAATGTACTTGGAGTTACAGCCCTTACTTCTTCAATCAAAGTATTAAATAAATTATCCATGAATTCCATAGATAAGAGGGAGATGGACATATACAATTATACCCTGGATAAAATGCTTCAGCTTTCTGATATTATTATATACTGTGATACGAAACCAGGCTGCAATAAAGTTGCCATTCTGCCTTTTAATATAAAAGGAATTCACCATGAAACTACTGCAAAACTTCTATCGGATTTATCAGGTATCTCAGTAAGAAGCGGCTGTTTCTGCGCCCATCCCTATGTTCAAAGGCTATTGGGACTTTCTCCTGAGGAAATAAACTATTTCAAAACTCATTTTAATAATTTTCACCCTGGTATTGTCAGGTTAAGTTTTGGCCTATATAACACCTACAATGAAGTTGACATTTTAATAGATACTTTAAAAAAAATAATAAAAAATAAAAAGTAATTTTTATTCAAAATACAACATAGATACTATGTTGTATTTTGATATTATCAGCTGGAAAGCCCTGCTGACAATATAAGCACCATAAGTATGGGAATACTGTCACATATAATCCATCCTAAAAATATAAATATAAGACTTATTTTACTGTATTCATTAAAAAAATATAGTATTAAATTGTACAAAAAAAACAAATTAGTCATAATAAATATTAGAATTACAGGAACTGGATTGGATATTCCATATACTACTGTAATATGAGCCATTAAAATCAATGCTAAAACGGTACCTATAAAAAATATCAATTTAATCCCATCTCTGTTTTTGACTTTAAGAAATATATAAATTCCATCATATATGCATATTATACAAGGTATCAATACAAGCATCTCTAATTTATTTATATAAAGATATGATGCAACTAAAATTCCCACAAAAACTAATATTTTAATATTGAAATTCAAACTTTTTTCATTCATCTATAATATCTCCTATAGTATATAAATTGGATATATTAAAAACACTAAAAATATATTTCTAATATATTTTTTTTCTTGTTATAATAATACTTGAAAAATAAAACTTATTCAACACAGGGAGATGGTATTTTGTCATTATTTTTATTAGAACTTCTGGGTATATCTGTACTTGCCGGTATGGTTGGTTCTATTTTAGGCCTGGGCGGCGGAACAATAATTACTCCTGCCCTTACCCTATTATTTGGAATAGATATACGATATGCAGTTGGGGCGAGCTTAATATCTGTAATTGCCACATCAAGCGGAGCCGCTGCAGCTTACATAAAAGATAAAATAACAAATTTAAGAGTTGGTATGTTTCTTGAAATAGCCACCACCATAGGTGCAATAACCGGAGCTTTTTTAGGAGGAATTATAAGCCCTGATTACCTTTATTTTCTTTTTGGCCTGCTTCTCCTATATTCTGCTTTTGCCATGTTTAAAAAAAGGAAAAGCGAGTTGCCCAATGATGTTGAAACTCATCCACTGGCAAAAAAGCTTAAATTAAACGGGCACTACTATGATAAAGTTCTGGATAAAAATGTATCCTACAAGGTGGCCGGTGTTCCCAGTGGATTTGGAGTAATGTACGGTGCTGGAATTATTTCCGGTCTTCTTGGAATTGGAAGTGGAAGCTTTAAGGTTATGGCCATGGATTTATTTATGAAACTTCCTTTAAAAGTGTCCAGTGCTACAAGTAATTTCATGATGGGTGTCACTGCAGTTGCCAGCGCCGGTGTATATCTGCTAAGAGGAGATATTGATCCTAAAATTTCTGCTCCAGTAGCTTTGGGGGTCTTAGCCGGTGCTACCATGGGAACTAAAATCATGCAAAATATGAAAAGTAAAACTATAAGAAAAATTTTCATCCCTTTCTTAATATATATATCAGTGGAGATGATACTAAAGGGATTAGGAGGTAAATAAATGTACCAAAAGAAAGTCACCAATGAAGAAATGGAAGAAATGGACATGATAATAGGCTCATTTTTAAGAATAGGGGTAATAATAAGTTCAATTGTAATAACCATAGGATTTTCAATGTTTTTGATATCCGGCACCAGTGGTTATCCCGGAAATTATTTTCCGACTACTCCAATTGAAATATTAAAGGGAAGCATAAAATTCAAACCCTATGCAGTTATACTATTGGGATTATTATTTTTAATGGCAATACCAGTACTCCGTGTAGCAGTTTCCATATTTGTATTTTTTAAAGAAAAGGATTATCTATATGTAAAAATCACCTCATTAGTACTTGTAATACTTATATTAAGTGTTTTTATAGGAAAAGCATAATAAAAAGGCAGATTAAAATCTGCCTTTTTATTTATTTAAGAGTTTTTAATACCTCAACAAGATACTTCCAGGTTCTCTGTGTAGACGGTATGCTCAAATGTTCATCTGCAGTATGAACTCCAAACATAGTTGGCCCTAAAGATATCATATCTAATTGTCCCTTAAACTTTTCTTCAAAAAGTGCACATTCAAGCCCTGCATGGATTGCACTTACTAAAGGTTTCTTGCCAAACAACTTCTCATATACCTCTATAAAAACTTCTCTTATTTTTGAGTCAGGATTATACTTCCACTCTGGATAAGCTGACTCAGCTGCTACTTTGGCATTTGTAAAACCACCTATAGTTACTATAGTATTAAATATATTTTCTTTTAAACTTCTAACAGAACTTCTTATTGAACTTATGATTTCTGCACTATCCTCTTTAGTTTGAACTACACCTAAATTCAATGAGCTCTCTACAAGTCCCTCTATGTCCATACTCATGCTTTGAACTCCATTTGGGATTAAATACAGGAAATTTATTATATTTTTTGTAGTATCTCCATCCATGACTTTCTTTGGCATCTGATCTGCAGTTTTTAAGTTAACTTTCAGATCTGGATCTGCTGTTTTGAATTCATCTTTAAATAATTTTTCTACATTGGCAGCTTCTGATTTCAGTAAAGCTTCATCTTTCTGTTTTATGCATATTACAGCTTCAGCTTCACGGGCAATAGCATTATGCTTTGATCCTCCATTTATAGAAACCATGCTAAAATCCATTTTGGAACTTAATGTTTTAAGTAGACGAGCCATTAATTTATTGGAATTAGCCCTTCCTTTATGTATTTCTGCTCCGGAATGACCACCTTTTAATCCTTCCACCTCAATTATAAAAGCAGTTGAATCATCACTTGTATTTTCCCAGGTTATTGGGATAGTTGCTTTAGATGAGCATCCACCGGCACAACTTACAAGTAATATCCCCTCTTCTTCTGAATCTATATTTATAAGTGTTTTACCGGATACACTTTTAGGATCCAGTGCAACAGCCCCATCCATTCCTGTTTCTTCAGAAGTGGTAACTACCAATTCAATTGGCGGGTGAGCTATGCTGTCTGATGCTAAAACTGCAAGTCCCATGGCAACTGCTATGCCATCATCTCCTCCAAGAGTTGTTCCTGTAGCATATAACATATCATCCACTACTCTTAATTTGATTGGATCTTTCATAAAATCATGGTCTACTCCAGACTTCTTTTCACAAACCATATCCATGTGCCCCTGAATTACTATTATAGGGCTATTTTCATAACCTCTGGAGCCTTTCTTTTTTATAATTACATTTAATGCTTTATCCTGTATGACATCCAAATTATGTTCTTTAGCAAAAGAAACCAGATAATCACTAACTCCTTTTTCATTTCCCGAGCCTCTTGGTATTTTACTGATTTCCTCAAAATATTTAAATACCTCAACAGGTTCAATATTTTTCAGCACTGTATCGCCCATTTGTAATCTCCTCCTAATTCTAGAATATTTATTTTTAAATAAACATTTATATAGTGATGCTTATTTATATTTCAACATAAGGCGCAAGAAAAATCAATGCCTGTAATTGTTTGATTTTTTTAACTTTTCCTCATTGTCTTTAACTTCAAAAAAAATACTAACCCATGCTCACTGATTTACTTTATAATTTATTTAATATAAACTTTTCCAAGGCATAGGCCGCTCCATCTTCTCTATTACTTTTAGTCACATAATCCGCCATTGATTTTAGTGCTTCACAACCGTTGCCCATTGCTATGCCAAACCCTGCATATTTTATCATTGGCATATCGTTATCCCAATCCCCTATAGATAATATCTGCTCTCTTTTTATATTATAATGATCTGCAACCTTTTTAATCATTCTTCCCTTATCTACATTTTTGCTGAATATCTCCAGATAATTGGGAAGTGAAAAATTTGCATTTATTTTATCATTGAATTTATCCAGGATTTCTTTCTTTATTTTTAAAAGCTTTTTCCGATCTCCCAAAAGCACCATTTTATACATTGTCTGCCTATTATAAAATGAAGATAACTTTCCAACTACATTCCATTTTTTTATATATGCATTAAGATTCATATAATCAGTAGGTTTTTCTATATAAACTTTTGCATCATCAAATAATATAATATAAATACCATTTTTCTCACATATGTGTATAATTTCACTGCATATTTCATTCTCAATAGGTTCCCCTGAAATCAATTCTTCCCTTTTATATAGATTTGCTCCATTTAAACATATGAGAAAATCATCCAAATCCAGTTCATCTGCAAAATCTCTTAGGCTGTTAATTCCTCTTCCTGAGACTAAAACCACCTTTACTCCCAGTTTTTTTATTTTTTTTACTGTATCTATGGTATTTTTACTTAAAACATGATCTTCATTTAACAAGGTTCCATCCATATCCATGGATACTAATTTATACATAAATGTCCTCCTTTTATACTAAGTACTATAATATTATTTATCTATAAAAATTAATTTGTCAAATGGTTTAAATTGAAATTATTTGACAATAAATATAAATATCACTACAATATATTTATTGATGACAAAACTAAATATATTTCACCAAACATTCGAGGTATGAATCATGGAGATTAAAAAAAACAAAAAAAATTTATTAGCAGATTCATCTCTATTACTGGCTGCTATGTTATGGGGCGGAGGTTACGCTGCTACAAAAGACGTCCTAAGTAATATAACCCCCTTATATACCATGGCTATAAGATTTCTATGTGCCGGAATTTTAATTTCAATTATATTTTTTAAAATAATGATAAAAATAACTTTAGAAGATATGGTCCGAGGTCTTATAATAGGTATATTCCTATTTTTAGCATATGCCGCACAAACCATAGGACTTAAATATACAACTGCAAGCAAGCAGTCTTTTTTAACTTCAGTTTATGTAATTGTACTTCCCTTTTTATACTGGGCAGTATTTAAGACAAAGCCAACATATCGTGCTGTAATTTCAGCTGTGATTTCCCTTATTGGCATAGCCATATTAAGTTTGAAATCCCATATGCAGCTTAATATAAATATTGGAGACTGGCTCACACTTCTGTCAGCTGTTTTATTTGCATCACATATAATTTCCATAGCCTGCTTTGCAAGAAAATCCAATCCTATAATATTATCTGTAGTACAGATGATGTTTGCCGGTGTTTTTTCTCTTTTATCTGCAATTATTTTTGAACCCAATTTTTCAAAAATACCTGAAGGTGCTATGTTTCCACTTTTTTATTTAATAGTCTTCAGTACTATGATAGGGTTTTTAATTCAAAACGTGGCCCAAAAATATACTAACCCAAATCACGTCGGAATATTACTTTCCCTGGAATCCGTATTTGGAGCAATTATATCCATAATATTCTTAAATGAGGTATTTACCTTAAATATGATAATAGGCTGCAGCATAATATTTTTATCTGTAGTGATCTCTGAAACAAAATTAAAATTTACATTTAAAAAGAACTCTTAGAATATGAACGGGAGTACACTAAACTTGATCCAATAGATTGTATACTCCAATTTACAATTTTAACACTAAGAATTATTGTTCCACTGTATATGTATATAGTCTACTTTTCTTCTTTATCTTTATTTTTCTTTATACCCATTTTCTTAATTATACCAGGAACTAATTCTATAATTTTATCTAAATTATCCTTACTTTTTATAGGAATAACTTTAACTGTATCATCCTTTATTACAAGTACTGCATCTGCAGTTATCTTTGCCCCTGCACCCATACCGGCACCAGAACCTTCCTGTTTATCTGCAGCAGCCCCTTGTCCTCCGCCTCCGGTTGCACATCCAAAATTAACAGTTATAAATGGTACTAGAGTTATACCCTCTACATTTATAGGTTTTCCTACAACAGTTTCTGTTTTCAAAAAATCTTCCAATTTTGAAAACAGCATTTCTGCATTTCCCTTGATATCCATATAAATACCTCCTTTAAATAATCACTTGATCTGATACATTAAAACTTAGTTAACCTTGATTTCCTTTGATTTTTTTAGTCTGTATTCCCTAATTGTATGCTTTTTATGAAGTCTTTTTTTTACAAAATGAGATGACAATAACTTAATGACTATAGAAATTAAAGATATGATTCTAAAACTCCCTGCAGCTTCAATACAAAAATTAAGAATCTCATTAAAAAAATCTGGTTTCATATTTACAGATTTTTTTGGGAATATACTCCCTATTACAGCAAATAGTCCCCCTAACATTCCAATTATAAAAGGATCATTCAATCCATAATTTCCTTCTATTTTAACATACTTAGGTTTAATTATAAAAATAATTTTCTCTATGGGCTTTTTATATACATAGACTTTTTTAATTTTATCTAAAATATTGTACTGTAGTTTAGAGGCATTATATTCAAAATCTTTATCTTTTTTAGAGTTTATATTAATTCTTTTTTTCAAAAAAAGTACTTTTATAAATATCTTTGTTTTTCCTTTTCTTCCTGTTCCTATTACAGAAATAATTCCAAAAAATAATTTAGCATTTATATAATAATCAAGTGTATTTTCTTTTAGAATACATTTGATTTTGTATTTCGTATTAAATACTATTAGAGAAACTATGAAACCTGTAAATAGTAAAATTACAATTCCAATTATTCTTAAAGTAATCAAATTAAAAATACCTCCTTGGTGCTGTTAATTTATAAAGCCTGAAAAGTTTAGCAAATTAAGTATATATTTTTATAAGTTTTTCTGTTAAAATCTATATGAAGTTTACATTAGGAGAGATTAATTATGCTTTTTTTCTTATATTTATCAGGTTTTTTAACTATATTGTTGGGGATAAGGTTATTTCATAAACAAAATAAAAAAATAATAGGCAAAAATTATAGTGAAAAGAAAATATTGCAATATTGGATAAAGAGAATGATTGTAAATATAACGGTGATGTGTATGTCAGCCATGTTTATATTATTTATTATTCCACTTTTAATATGGGTATCGGCACCTAAAGAAACAGGTCTCGCAGACAAGATCCTTGAAAGCAAAAATTTAGTCCCCATTTCATCCTCAAATAAAAATCAATACATAAAGGAAACATCAGATAAAAATATCAGAACTTATGTTGTAAATGTAGGTGATAGTAAAAATCAGGATCTCCAAAACTTTAACAGTAAATCCACAGAAATCATATCTACTGATAAAGAAAGTCCTAAATACGAAAAGGTAGCTGAGTATAAAATGGAAAAATTAAAGGGCAACTGGATAGTACCTAATTCAGTAAATGATATTTACGCCAACATATATATAGACTATGGGCCAAAAAACTTTATTGGGAATAAAATAAAATTACTTGTACCATTAAATTCAAAGTGATGTTGTATATGTCCATCACTTTGAATTAAAATATACTGCTTTTGAAAAATCTATATTAAAATATATATTGCTCCCCACCTGAAAATTATTGGAACTATCTTCTATGCATTTCAGTAAATAATCGCCCTGCTTTATTGTATAATAAATTCTATCCCCTGCATATTTCTTATCTAAAATTTTACCCTTATTATCTCCGCTACCTTTAAAAAGTTTTACTTTTTCAGGCTTTATAAGTGCTTCCAGACAGCCTCCCTTTCCAATATAGCCTATAGCCGGAAATTTCCCGAATTCGCAATTGAATACATTGTTTTTCATCTTTCCCTCTATATAGTTTACATCTCCAAAAAAATTGGCAGTTTCCTTACAATTTGGCTTTTCATACATATTCTCAGGTGAATCCTGTTGTATTATATCTCCGTCTATCATAAGAGCTATACTATCACCCATGGTAAGGGCCTCCTCCTTATTATGAGTTACAAGGATAGTAGTTATATTTAATTTCCTCTGCAGATTACGTATAAGTTCCCTCATGGAATTTCTAATATTTATATCCAAATTGGCAAAGGGCTCATCCAGCAATAAAATTTTAGGTTCCACTGCCAATGCCCTGGCTAGTGCCACTCTTTGTTTTTGTCCTCCGGAGAGTTCAGACGGATATTTTTTGCCTATTCCATGAAGGCCAACCATTTCAGTCATTTTCTTTACCTTTTCTATTATGTACTTTTTATTTTTTTTTCTCATTTTCAAACCAAAACCTATATTATCTTCTATATTCAAATGTGGGAAAAGTAAAAAATCCTGAAATACTATAACTGCCCCCCTTTTTTCTGCTGGAATCTTATTTACTAAATTACCATCTAGATATATTTTACCATCATCTGCATCCAAAAGTCCTGAAATTATTTTTAAAGTGGTACTTTTACCACAGCCTGACGGCCCAAGAAGGCATAGTATTTCCCCCTCATTCACAGAAAAGCTTATATTCTTTAAAACATATTTATCATTGAAAGATTTCTTAATATTAATAAGTTCTATGCCAAACATTTTCAATCTCCATTTTCAATAAATTCAATTATATATAAAAATAATCTTCCATCTCATAATGACTTCTAAGAACTTTCTCTATTACAAATAAAACTATTAATGAAGTTATTATAAAAATCAAGCTAAAACCCGCTGCAATGTTTTTATCTCCACCTTCAATAAATGGAAACATCAATATGGAATAAGTTACAACTTTTCCTCCTCCTATTAAAAAAGTTAAAAAGTATTGACTAAAAGATACTATAAATACTAAAAAGGCGGATGAAATCACTGCAGGCATAATTGTAGGCAAAGTAACATGAAAAAACGTTTGAATTCCAGTAGCACCTAGAACCCTTGCCTGTTGTTCCAACTGTTCACCCAGCATTTTAAACACATCGGATATAATACTCACTGCATAGGGAATACAGGGAATTAAATGAATTATAACAACACCCAGAAAACTATTTGCAATACCAAACTTTAAAAATTCCACATGTATGCCCAATCCAACTGATACTGGAGGTACTATTACAGGTGCAAGTACCAATAATTTTACTATATTTTTACCTTTAAAATGGTATATTCCAAGGGCACGTCCTGCTGGTATACTTATTACAATGGTAACTAATGTAACTGTCATTGATAGAATTACACTATAAATTAAAACTTCTAAAGAATTATTACTGCTGCTGAGTACATACTTAATTCCCCTCAGGCTAAATTGTCTTGGAACAAAATAAGGCCACTGCCAATTTCCCGAAAAAGCTGAAATTATAAGTATGATTATAGGAAACAGGCAAATAAAAGCTAAAATATATAACAAAATTTTAAATACAGCATTTTTATTTCCTATCATAAGTTCTATCCTGCTTTCCATAAAATAATGCAAAACATCTTTCATATAAAAATACCAGTACAGAGGCAATAACAATAAGTATAGTATTTATCACCATGGCATAAGGTCTGTTGGTTAAATCAGAATTTGAATATTCTATATACGCTTTAACGGAAAGAGCCTTTGGAAAGGTCGGTCCTATTAAATAGGGAACTTCAAAAGACCCAAATGAAAATGCAAATACTATCAAAAAACATGAAACTACGGAAGGCATTATAAGAGGCAATACTACATAGAAAAAAGCTCTTCTTTTACTGGCCCCCAAATTCAACGCGGCTTCAAATAATTTTTTATTCACTCTTGACATGGTACCATAAACCACCAATGCAATAAAAGGTACTTCCTTCCATACATATGTAATAATTATCCCCAGTCCCTTTCTATCAAGAATAAATAGAGGAAATTGGCTTGTATTCTTTATAATTCCCATATAATAAAAAACTCTTGAGATTATTCCACTTTGAGATAATACATTAAATACTAAAAGCACCACTACTGTATGCGGCACTATTATTGGAATTCTATATATCCTATTTAAAACACCATTTCCCTTGCTACTTATAAGTATAAAATAAGCAATACTTACTCCCATAACAACTGATAAAACAGAAGATACCATAGAAGTATACACACTAAAATTAAGAGATTGAATAAAATTAGATGAAGTAAATACTTCTTTATAATATTTAAATGTTATGTCTCTCAGTCCTGCTGCCGGAAAGTATCCTAGGCTCTGAAATACACAATTTACTATTCCAAAGCCTAAAATACTCACAATTATAATTAACACGGGACTTAACAGAAAATAGGGCTTCATTTTTTCTTCTATAAGCTGGTTTTTCACCTTTACCCTTCCTCTATTTTTTATTTGGTATATTTTCCATCCACACTTTTTCTATGATAGGTACTAAATCTGCAGGTACTTCTGGTAATCTGGCTTTAAAAAGCTGTTCCTGAGGAATTGCACCTTCACCAATCTTTACCTTACTCAGCCTTTCCTTTTCATTATTATCCAATTTATTATTATCAAATACTGGCAAGTCTCCCCACACATCAGGGTTATACTTGGAATATTGTGCATCGAAACTCAACACCATATTGATGACTGCCATAGCTCCTGCCTTGTTTGGAGCATTAAAAGGTATTGCTAAAAAATTAGTATTCCCCACAGTACCCTTTTCGAAAATAAAGGACTTTGAGGTATTGGGAAATTCACCGTTTTGTATCTGCTGGCTTACGAAATTTGGATTGTAAGACATAGTATCCAACACTTGTCCCTCACTATATAAATTATTTAACATAGATATATTGGAAGGATAAGTTTCTCCTTTATTCCAAAGATAAGGCTTTATTTCTTTTAAATAATCTATAGCCGGTTCTATCTCCTTTTCCACAGTTTCCTTATCCGGTTTCATATTAGAGAGTTTCTGATAACCAACTATATCGTATATTATATTCCTTACAAAGGCACTTCCCGTAAAATCCGGCGGTGCAGGATAGGTAAACTTTCCTGGATTTGCCTTTATAAAATTCATAAGTTCCTCATGGTTTTTAGGAACACTTGTGACTTTTGCTGTATCATATATCATTACAAATTGTGCCTTTCCATAAGGTGCCTCATATCCATCTATGGGGTATCCAAAATCATACTGAACGTCCTTAGAACTTTGATCTATGTACTTTTTATAATTAGGTAATTTCCCCGTAAACGGTCCATACAACAGGCTATTTTTTTTGGCAGTATAAAAATTTTCCCCATTTATCCAGACTACATCTATAGTACCTTTTTCATTAGCTTGTTTTTCTCCAAGCATCTTATTCAATATATCATCAATATCCATAGGTACTCTTTTTAAGGTTATATTGTATTTTTGTTTCAACTGTTTAGAAAGATAATTATCCAACCATTTGTTGGTTTGTTCACTTCCTCCCCATCCATAAAAATTCACAGTAGTTCCCCTTGCAGATTTCAATATATCATTCCAATTTTTATTTTTTAACTCATCTTCTGCCTGACTATTTTTTTGTCCACATCCTGCTAAGAGAAAAATTGGAAACATCAGCAGTAAAAGTATAGAAATAAACCTTTTCATATTATACCTCCCTTAAATTGAAAAAATTATATGAATCCAAATATACTATAATTATTATATCATACAAAATTTATATCAACTATTTAGTTTTATAATAGTAGGATGTACATAAAAAACATTTAATGGTATCATATTTAGTATATACAGTAAAGTTCAAAATTTTTATCCCATGGTTATCATTAAGTCATAAACTTCATAAATGGCAGAATCTGCAGCACTGCAGCCTTGGATAAATTTCTTCCCTTAAAGGATAACCTATTCTAAATGCTGAAGACACTAAGAATACTGTTAATAAGATTTAACACATATAAAGTGATGGGCAAACTTCATCTGAACCCAATGTCAATTGATAAGGAGGTATTACATGCTTAATTACTATGGACTTATAACTGGTATTTTCGTATTAATTTTAACAGGTATTGGCCATATACTTGTAATAAAAGGTGAATATTATTTTGGAATAAAAATATGGCCTTTATTTTTATTAATAGGCTGCTTGAGCATAGCATTTTCCCTATTAATTAAATCCAATATACTATCTGGATTTTTAGGCATTTTAGGCTTCACTTTTCTTTGGGGCATATTAGAATTATTTAAGCAAAAGGAAAGGGTGTCCAAAGGCTGGTTTCCTAAAAAAGGTAATTAAAAACACAAAGCAAGGTGTCTTATATGAAGAAATACTTTTTTGTAAAATTGATATCAATATTTATAATAATTACAGCTGCATTTTTTATCTGTAGGACTTATATACTTCAAAATAAAGCAGCAGATATTTATAAATACAGCCAGATTCAAATACCACTGGGAGGTCAAATTATATGGGATGATTCCACTTTAAAAAATATATCTGTAAAAGATAAAAATAATGACACCATTGATGTATATATATTTCCCAGTGCCAGCGGCAAAACTCTACTTATAAATCCTCCTGTAGATGGATTTAACGAAAATGATAAAATTTATGTTACACTATCTTCAAATTTACATTTTAGAAATCACAAAATGAAGAAGGACAAAAAGCTGTGTTTTAATATAAAAACGGACAATTCAACTATATTGTCGAGAATTACAAGAAAACCTCAGTATGGTGATATCGTGGGAACTACTGATAATTTCATGGGATATAAATATAATCACTATGGAATATATATTGGAAATAATAAAGTGATTCATTACTGCAGCGGTACAGGTACTGCAATGGATGCCCAGATAAAGGAAACAGATATGGATACTTATTTCAAACCGGGAAATTATTTTATCCTAAATGTAAAAAGTAGTGTGGAATTTAATCCTAAGGAAACTGTAAAAAGGGCGGAAACAAGACTTGGTGAAAAAAGCTATAATCTTTTAGAAAATAACTGTGAACATTTTGTTATTTGGGCTAAAACCGGTAACTCAAGATCCTATCAGCTAAGTAACTTGTCCCAAGCAGAATTAGCCCAGATAAAAATATTTACAGCAATGGGGATAAACTTACAATAGTTTTTAACCTCCTATTTGATACATCATCTTATTGCTTCCACTTTTATTTTTTGAATCCATATTATGCTGCAATGGTTTACTAAATATACCCTGTTTTAAGTTCTGCATAAGAAGTTCATCATTATTAAGACAGGGTTTTAAATTAATTACTTTATCTGAATGCAAACAGGGTTTTAGATTTCCCAATGAAGTAAGTCTTATTCTATTGCAATTCTTACAAAATTTACAACTCATTGGGCTTATAAATCCTATACTGCCACAGTAATTATTTACCTTGTATAAAGAAACTGTACTTTCTGAATCGGTTTTCTGAGGAACCAATTCAAAAATATTTTTTATAATTTTCAAAACATTTTGCGAAGACAAATAACTGGTTTTATAAAGCTTTTCACCTTGTCCAATTGGCATTAATTCAATAAACCTGATTTCTATAGGCAAATCTTTCGTAATCCCTATAAAATCTACAATCTCTTCATCATTAAATCCTTTTATAAGCACCACATTTATCTTAACAGGTGTCAATCCAATACTCAAGCACTTTTCAACAGATTTTAATACGGTATCTATATTACCTCCCCTTGTAATATAATTAAACTTGTCCTTTTTTAAGGTGTCCAAACTTATATTTACTCTTTTTAAGCCAACTGATTTTAATTTATCTGCTAAGTCATATAACAATGTGCCATTAGTAGTAATGGCTAAATCAGAAACTCCCTGTATCCTGGCAGTTTCTTCTATTAAATAGTCTATATCTTTTACTATAAGTGGTTCTCCTCCAGTATATCTGATTTTATTTATTCCAAGATGAGTTGCTGCTTTGATAATCTTTAATATATCTTCGAACCTTAATAATTCATTATGGGGTCTTTTTATTATTCCTTCTTTAGGCATACAATATCTGCATCTTAAGTTGCATCTATCTATAAGTGAAACCCTGAGATAATTTATCCTTCTTCCATACTTATCTTCCATAACCAATCCTCCTATATCTGAGTAATACATCAATACTCTGAATTATTATGAATATTAAAAAAATTTCAGTCACATAATCACTTTCTTGATCTGCCACATCAACTTATAATATAGTTTCATAATATATCATAAAATTATGCTGTGCAAGTCTAATATTAAAAATCGCCTTAAAAGTATTACTAATGTTCCTTACTTTTAAGGCGATTAATATTAGTTTATACTCCCTTTTCTAGCTATATCATATTATGAATTCTCTACTGAAGCTTATACATCCCCTTGCTTTCCATATACTTATATATGGACTCACCGTGTTTCTGCTCTTCTTTTTGTATATGATTTAATACATCCCGGGCATTTGTGTCCCTGAATTCAAATATTGAAGTATCATATGTACCTGAAATATATTTTTCAGTCATGAGCATATCCTTGCACATATCTTCATCGCTAACTTGAGACATGCCTGCCTGCGATGAAGAGATACTTGAATTTACATTTGAATTTGAATTACCCTGCTTATTGTTTAAATCCGGTACTGTTCCATTTAAAAGTGAATTAACGCTGCTCAAATGTTCCTGCTCAATAGAAGCATTGTTTAAAAACAATTGTTTCAGCTGAGAATCCTTAGCCTGATTGGCATAATTTGTGTACTTGTTTATACACATAGTTTCATGGCTTTTTTGATCCTCCAACAGCAATCTTTCTTTGTTTGTTAAATTTATTGACATAAAAACACCTCCAAATTTATTTTGTATAATAAAGGATGATTTTATACCTAAAAAAATACTTCAAATAAAATATAATTTTATTTGAAGCAATAGAAGTTCTTCAATCGTATAATATAGTAGAAAGATTTATGTAAGCTCCTAATAAATATAAAATATATAAGTGGAGGGTACACAGATTATATAGCTAAAATTTTCTAGGAGTTTACACAATCTTATTTACCCATAGTCATTATTATACTCAATTCCATATATTTTAATAACATTATCCAAGATGATTATATCATTAAACGGGAATATTTAAAACCTCTATTGATAAATTTATAAAAGCAAATACATATTAATTTATCCGGAATAAGTTTTATGTGCACAATTTATGTTAACACAATTCAAAGCCATGAATATATTATCATTGTAAAGAAAATATAAGAGGTGAAAATAGTGCATTCAAAATTTGTTCCCTATATGGATCCCGAATATATATCCCCTTCTATGTTTCCAGCTGACTCAGGCAAAAGTTTGGCAAGAGCCTATGTACCTATGCAGCCTTATATAGGATTACTTCCTTTAAATACAGCCCTGGAGAAGGGTACTGTATTCCCTAATCTGGTTATACCTTATCCCGAAAATTAAGATAGGAGGAAATAAACATGAAGGATGGTAAGAAATTATTAGATAAAATCAGGCAAGTTGAATTTGCTGCAGTAGATCTAAATATTTTTCTGGATAATTTTCCTGACAATAAAAAAGCCCTTGCCGATTATAACACTTTGTCAAAACAGCTGATGTATCTTAAAAAGGAATATGAAGTAAATTTCGGTATGCTTACTAATTTCGGATTTAGTCAAAGCGAATATCCTTGGTCATGGACAGATAAACCTTGGCCCTGGGAGCCTGACAAATAGGAGGTCTCATATATGTGGATTTATGAAAAAAAATTAGAATATCCTGTTAATATTAAAAGCAAAGATATACGAATGGCTAAATACCTTGTAGCTCAATACGGAGGACCTGATGGAGAACTAAGTGCTTCTCTCAGATATTTGAATCAGCGCTATACCATGCCTACCGGCAAAACCAAAGGTTTACTTACTGATATTGGCACTGAAGAACTGGCTCATGTGGAAATTATAGGTGCCATGGTATATCAACTGATAAAAGATGCCACTGTATGCGAATTGGAGGAAGCAGGCCTGGGAGGGCATTTTGTTCAGCATGGACGTGCACTTTACTGGCAGGATGCAAATGGAGTTCCCTGGACTGCCGCCTATATAACCGCTACAGCAGATCCAATAACAGATCTACATGAGGATATGGCAGCTGAACAAAAAGCCAGAACAACTTATGAGCATTTGATAACCTTAACGGACGATCCTGATATAATAGATGTTCTCAAATTCTTGTGGGCTAGGGAAGTTGTTCACTTTCAGCGCTTTGGAGAAGCTCTTGTTCAGGTCCAGGATAAGATGGATTCCAAAAAGTGTTTTTAAATCACACCCATTATTGAAAGAAAAAACTTTCAGTAAATCCAATATCTGCCAGCACCTAAAAATGCTGACAGATATTTATGTACATATTCAATATTGGTGCGAAAGACGGGACTTGAACCCGTACGATTTTACTCACACGCCCCTCAAACGTGCGCGTCTGCCTGTTCCGCCACTCTCGCATACAATAAATATTATAATAACTTTTCACATAGTTGTCAACTAAAATTTTTCAGAAATTTTCACCAGAGACATACCTAAAAAAGCTTCCCCGTATAAATACTTATAGACTTTATAACTAACCTCCACCTTTTTAATATACTTGTCTGTTTCTTTAAAAGGTATATAGTGAAGATTTTCTCCATCTGCTGAATGTTGAGAGTCCTTAAGCCATTTCTGCACATTGCCCCTTCCTCCATTATAAGCGGCTAGAACAAGTTTCATGTTACCGTTAAACTCCGTTTTTAAATTGTTCAAATACCAGCATCCCATTTTAATATTAAACTCCGGATCATTTAACATATCCTCTCTAAAATCCCTTATATTCATTTTCTCTGACGCCCATTTTGCAGTATCTGGAGTTATCTGCATAAGACCTATGGCATTTTTATTGGATCTGATATCTGCTTTAAAATTGCTTTCCGTTTTAATCACAGCCATTACAAAATGTGGATCCAAATCATATTCTTTGGAATACTTCACTATATAACCTGAATACTTTAAAGGAAAATAGTATCTTATAATATTCTTTGCATTTAATACTGCCATTATTATTAACATAATCACTACTATTTTACTTATATATTTCAATTTCATCTATGCCCTAAATATTATTTTAAGGCACTTCACCCCCCTATAATTTCATATTTATCTTATTAAATATCTCCTCCAGCTGCCTTTTGGTTTCCTCCAATGTATATGAATTATCCAATATAAAATCCGCATATTTTTTCTTTTCTTCTAAAGGCATTTGAGAATTTATTCTATGGATTATCTGAAGCTCCGTCAACTTATCTCTTTTTTTTACCCTGCATATTTGAACGCTGCTGTTTACCCAAACCAGTAAAATTAAATCCAAATATTTATAAAATCTATTTTCTATAAGAGTAGCTCCGTCTACTATACAAATCCTTTCATTATTTTTTTCCAGTTTATCAATACTGTCTAATATTTCTCTTTTAATAAAGGGCATTATAATATTTTCATATTTTACTCTTTCATATTCACATGAAAATATATGATCTCCAAATTCTTTTCTTTTAAGTTTTCCTGAAGCATCTATAAATTTTCCCCCGAAAATTGATTTTATCTTATGAATTATAACAGGATATTTCTCAATTACATTTCTGGCTATATCATCTGCATCTATTATTTTAACACCCTTTTCCCTAAGCATATTGGAAACAGTGCTTTTTCCGCTTCCTATACCTCCAGTAAGTCCTATTTTAATCACAGCCATCCCTCTTTTAACACTTCTTATTTAGCCTCATACCAATTGCTGCCTATACTTATATCCACTTCAAGAGGAACTTTCAAATCCAATACATTTTCCATTTCCTCTTTCACAATACCCTTCACTTTTTCAAGTTCTTCCTTATATACATTCAAGATCAATTCATCATGTACCTGAAGTATTAATTTACTTTTTAAATTACCCTGTTCCAATCTCCTGTACACATTAACCATGGCTATTTTTATAATATCCGCTGCACTTCCCTGAATAGGAGTATTCATGGCAAGTCTTTCACCTAGAGATCTTATTATTTTATTTGAAGACTTTATTTCAGGTATAAATCTCCTTCTGTTCATCAATGTAGTAACATAAAGATTCTTTTTAGCTTCCTTTACTATATTGTCCATGTATACTTTTACTTTTGGATATCTTTCAAAATAAGTATCTATATAGAGTTTAGCTTCCTTTCTGGATATTTTAAGATTTTTGGCCAGACTGAAATCACCTATGCCATATACTATACCAAAATTTACAGCTTTTGCATTGCTCCTTTGAGTAGGTGTAACCTGATCTATTGGCACCTTGAATACCTCTGAAGCAGTTTTAGTATGGATGTCACTGTGATTTATAAATGCACTTATTAAATTTTTATCCTCTGCAATATGGGCAAGTACCCTGAGTTCTATCTGTGAATAATCTGCTGAAAGTATGACGCAATTTTCATTATCCGGCACGAATATTTTTCTTATTTCTTTACCCATTTCATATTTTATAGGTATATTCTGGAGATTGGGTTCTGTACTTGAAAGTCTTCCAGTGGTAGTCACTGTCTGGTTAAAACTGGAATGAATCTTATTATCCTCTTCTATAACAGTTTTTAAACCCTCAATATAAGTAGAATACAATTTTGTGAGCTGCCTGTAATAAATTATGTTTTCAATTACAGGATGCTTATCCTTTAATTTTTCCAGTACCTCCGCATTAGTGGAATATCCTGTCTTGGTTTTTTTTATCACAGGCAGATCTAACTTTTCAAAAAGTATCTTTCCCAGCTGCTTTGGGGAATTTATATTGAACTCCTCTTCAGAAAGAGAGTATATTTCCTTTTGTATTCTTTCTATTTCCAGCTTGAATTTATTCTCCTGCTGCATAAGTTTACTCATGTCAACTTTAAACCCCTGGTATTCCATCGACGCAAGCACATGTATAAGTGGCTGTTCTACTTCATATAAAAGCTTCTCCATATCTCCTTCTTCTATTTTTTGTCTTAATGAAGAATATATTTTGCCAAACATCATGGTCTCTTTGGCAAAAAGATTTTTATCTTCCTTTGAAATATTCATTCCTGTATATTCCTTAATAATATCTACAAGTTCATAATTTGACTTGGATGAATCTATAAGGTAAGCTGCTATTTTTATGTCAAACTTTATTTTCAAAAGTTTTATGCCCATTCTATGCAGTATACTGCAGGGAGCCTTTATATCATAGCTGATCTTATTTAAATCAGGATTTTCAAATAAGTTTTTCATAAGCCTCACTGTACTGCTGCTGTCTTCACCATACAATTTATTTATCTCTATTTCAAAGTTTTCTTCCTGTAAATTTATAAATATTTTATCTATAAAGTTTTTAGAATATACCTTCCCACTTACCACCTTAAAATTCACATATAATAAATTATCCCCTATTTTTGAGTTCGCTAGATGATCTGCAAATTTTTGTAATCCAGTTAAAGTATCTATATTGTTGACTTCCACCTTAAATTCCTCTATTTCAGGTTTTTCCTGTCCTTCTATTTTAGGTATCTTACTTATTAAAGACTTGAATTCAAGCTTTTCAAACAAACCCCTTAGTCCTTCAGCATCATATTTACTTTTAGATTCAATTGACTTTAAATCCATCTCTATAGGCACATCTGTAATAATAGTAGCAAGCTTCTTACTAAATGCAGCCTGCTCCATATATTTTTTTAAATTTTCTCTCAGCTTTTTACCACTAATATTATCTATATTCTCAAATACATTTTCTATGTTTTTATATTCTTTTATTAACTTAAAGGCAGTTTTCTCACCTATACCCGGAACTCCTGGTATGTTATCTGAGTTGTCACCCATAAGTCCTTTAACATCTATAAATTGTGTAGGAGTTACGCCATATTCTTCTATCATTCTATTTTTATCATATATTTCCCTTTGTGTAATTCCTTTTTTGGTTATAACCACCTTTACCCTGTCTGTAGCCAATTGAAGAGCATCTCTATCTCCAGTAATTATATATACCTCTACTCCTTTATCTTCAGCAAAAACAGACAGTGTTCCCATTAAATCATCTGCCTCAAATCCATCTATTTCAAAAATATTTATGGACATCATATTAAGTATTTTCTCTATTATAGGAAATTGCTGGGATAACTCAGGAGGCATCTTTTTTCTTCCAGCTTTATATTCACTATACCTATCATGTCTAAAAGTAGGTGCACTTCTGTCAAAAGTACAAACTATATAATCGGGCTCAATTTCTTTTTTCATTTTTAACAGCATATTTAAAAATCCATAAACTGCATTGGTATGAGTTCCCTCTGAATTAGTTAAATCCGGCAGTGCATAAAATGCCCTATTCATTAAACTGTGACCATCTAGTATTAACAGTTTTTCATCATTCATCAAATTACCTCCAAAATCATTTCGTTTATAAAAAAGTTTTATCTCATTAACTCTTAACTCTTAACTATTAACTATTAACTCTTATATAATATCACCCTTATTATAAATTAGAAATAAGGTAATGTAAATTTAATTACTAATTTAGAGAAAGTTTTATATTTACCATTTAATTTTTGCATATTATTATTTATATATTCTCTTCCAAAATGTATAGTTTTTATTAATTACGGTTAAACTTATATTGCCTTGATAATGTAATAACTCCCATAAGTTAATGGATTTTACCTAAAAATTCTGAATGTAATTTAAAATAATCCTAGTTCTTCAACTAGGATTATTTTAAATTTAATAGCTTATTCCATTTTTTTAATTCACCCTTGTATAATCTAAAAAAATGATTTTTATAGGATTTTCTAAGCACATTATCATTTATAAAATTCTTATTGTTTAAATAGTCTTCAAAGTCGTAAATACACATAAAGGAAGCCCTTGTCCCTAAAATCATATCTGATATATTTTCATCAAAGCATAAGAAATCCTTGGAACAGGTTTTGGAAATTACATAATCAATTTGCATAATAAATCTCAATCCCGTATAACCCTTCTTGATATTTTGTGCTATATATTTTGAAAGCTTTACTTTTGTCTGGCTCAATCCTGTTCTCTTATAATAATCCATCATTTCAACTGCATCAAAACATTCCATATACTTACTATATGCACCTAGATGTTTTAATAATTCCAAATATATTATGTTATCAGTACAAATACATATTTTTTCCCTTTTATCAACACCATCTTTAATATATTGATACATATTTACAATTAAATGTTCTAATCCACAATAGTAAAATGAAGAATGAAATCCAAAAACATTACTATTAATCATAATTATTATCCTTTACAAATAAACTTATTGTTTATATATTCTACATAATATGTAAATACTCCTTTTAATATTTACTAAAACCTCATCAAAATATTTCATCATTTTTCTATATTTTATACCATAATATTTTATTATATATCATATTTTTTATCTTATATTATATAATTCTATTTATTGTGTCATAAAATGTCTAATTAAGTTTCCACTATCTTTTACAATAATACAAATTTCTGCTTATTTGGAGTCCCCACATTGGATTTTACTATTATATAATATAAAAATTTAAACTCTAGCCTATCCCTTTAGCCGGCATTTTTTGATATAATTATATTTAATAAATCTATAGGGAGGTCTTTGCAATGAATTTTAAATTACCTGATTATCATTTACCTGATTTTTCAAAGGAACCATTTCTTTCTTCCCCTAATGTAATTACAAAAAAAGTTGAAGTAGAAGGGGTGGCTCCGGATAATTATCATGCTACTTCCATATATCCGGAATATTTTAAAATAAACCAGAAATGGGTATTAGCATCTGAAAGCCGAATGGACTGCGTGGCAGTATTGGATAAAAGCAGTAATTTAAAGATAAAGGAATTTAGAAATTTAGAAATTGGAGAAGAAGTAATACTTGGAAGAAGTGAGGATTCCAGCCAAGGTATTTTCGTACATACAAATGGATTTAAGGATAATCCCAGCTCAGAAAACCAAGTGTTTTCATTTAGGGCTGGAAGGAGCAGGGAGAGTTCTTATTCCAAAGATTATGATAATTTATATGACTTGCTGGAATATGAAAAAAGACATGGATATATATTATGGGTATTAGGCCCTGCTGTAGTATTCGATGCTGATTCTAAAAAAGCCATGTCCTCTCTTATAGAAGCTGGATATGCAAATTGTATCTTTGCAGGAAATGCACTTGCAACCCATGATCTTGAGGGTTCTTTTTTTAAGACAGCACTTGGCCAGAATATATATACTCAGCACTCTGTAACAAACGGTCACTATAATCATATAGATGTAATAAACAAAGCAAGAAGATATGGCTCCCTTGATAACTTCATTAAAAAAGAGGATATAAAAGATGGTGTTGTTTACTCCTGTATTAAAAATAAAATTCCTCTTGTACTTGCAGGTTCTATAAGGGATGATGGTCCCCTCCCTTCTGTGATCTCAGATGTATATAAAGCTCAGGATATCATGAGATACTATTGTAAAAAAGCTACTACGGTTATATGTCTGGCAACTCAGCTTCATACCATAGCAACGGGAAATATGACTCCAGTATACAAAATAGAAGGTAAAAAAATAAGACCAGTTTATATATACACTGTAGACATATCAGAATTTGTAGTAAATAAATTAAGAGACAGGGGAAGCTTGGAAATAACTTCTATAATAACAAATGTCCAGGACTTTGTGGTAAATGTAGCCAATAATCTAGCGAATAAAAGCTAAAATTATTTTGGAACTGAGTTCTACACATCTTGAAGCACTATTGAAACTGAATATATTTCAATAATGCTTTTTTAATCATAACTATGAATTGGGAAATAAATATAAAAATATACAGAAAAAGTGACATGTACTTCCTCCCATGACAAAAATATGCCATATTGCATGATTATAAGGTATTTTATTCATCATATATAAGACAGCACCAACGGTGTATATAATTCCCCCTGCAACCAAAAGAGCTATACCTGCAGGAGACAATAATACCAACAGTTTTTTCATGGCAAAAATTATTATCCATCCCATGAAAATATATAATAAAGTAGAGGCGATTTCATACTTTCCCACCCAGAATACTTTCATTATTATTCCCAAAATGGCCAAGATCCATATTATCCAAAAAATTGTCCATCCTACGGAATTTCTTAAAATAGTCAACGTAAAGGGTGTATATGTCCCTGCAATTAATAAATAAATAGATGCATGATCAAATATTCTAAACACTCTTTTGGCCTTTACATTAGTTATACTATGATATAAAGTAGATCCTAAATATAAAATAAACATGGAAATTCCATATATAGTATAACTTATCACGTACCATTTATCACCTTTTTCAACAGAGAAAACAATTAAGAGCACAAGAGCTGCAATTGACAATAATGCACCTATTCCGTGAGTTACAGCATTGGCAATTTCCTCACCTCTGGTGTAAAACTTCAATTGATTATCCATATGTTACCACTCCTTCACCAAATATAAATATCGATATCGTGCAACGTAGTTTTAAAGACTATGTGTCCTATATATTATAATATCACAATAAATATTAATATTCAATATTTATTATGGCTTTTTATAGTAAATAAAATAATTTTTTAGTATAATAATATATAATATTATTGACATTATTTTTTATAAGATCTTGGAGGTATATGCGATGTTAAAAAGAACTATAACTGCAGAATTAATTAAAAAATTCAATGAACTGTTAATTAAAATACTGGATGGCAAAAAAAACAAAAATTACAGGGAGGCCCTGGATTTAATTGATACTGCTTTCAAAGATATGTTTAGACTAAGTTTAAAATTTTTTAACTCTCTTTCTGTAAACAGCTTAATGGAAATGGTAAAAATTAATGGAACCATAAACACAGACAAATGTATAATAATGGCTAAATTATTAGAAGAAGAAGGCAATATCCTGGAAAGCCAAAATAAATTAAATGATTCATTTTACATACATCAAAAATCTCTTCATTTATTTTTGAATGCCTATTTAAGTGAAAGGGTTGATTGTGAGCTGGAGGTTCATTTTTCAGATATAGACTCCATTATAAGTAAAATATGCCAGTACAAATTATCCTATGAACTTGAAAATCAAATTGTAGCTTATTATACAAAATCCTGCAAATATGATAAAGCTGAAGATATAATATATGAATTATTACAGGAAAATGCCTATAGCTCCCAATCTATCAAGTATTCAATAGAGTTTTACAACAATCTTTTATTAAAAAGTGACAGTGAATTGTGTGCTGGCAACCTTCCTCGAGAAGAAATAATTGACTCCCTGTCTTCTTTAAAAACCAGTCTGCAAAAATTATAATGTTATAAATATAAAAAAGATGTACAAATTATCAAAAATTATATTTTAAGACAATAAAATCCCACCATGCCGTATTATGAGTTACTTTGAACCCGCTCCCAGCAGGTGGGCATTTCCTTCTTGCTTCCTGTGCTCAAATTAAATTGAGTTTCATTCCACAAGAAGAGTCAAATTCCCTTTTATAAAATGTTCGGTCAACATCAACTCATTCCACGTACACAGCAGGAATTATTAAACTTTAGGTATAAGCAAAAATTATATTTTATCAAATCATCAGTATTATTATACTACATTTTTAAAAATTTATCTTTATTATGCAGATATTTAATTCTCTTTATTTAAAGTTTCTATATCAATTCCAAGTTCTTCTAATTGAGATTCATCTACTACATTTGGAGCTTCTGTCAATGGGCAAAATGCATTTTGATTTTTAGGAAATGCTATAACATCTTTTATATTATCAGTTTTTGCCAAAAACATCACCATTCTGTCAAATCCATAAGCCAGGCCTCCATGAGGTGGTGGTCCGAACTTAAATGCTTCCAGGAGATATCCAAATTTCTCCCAGGCATTTTCTTCTGTAATTCCAATTACCTGAAACATTTTTTCCTGCAGCTTGGTGTCATGTATTCTTATACTTCCTCCTCCCAGTTCCTCTCCATTTAACACTATATCATAGGCCTTGGCCCTTACCCTTCCAGGATCACTATCCAGGTATTGTATATCTTCATCCATAGGCATAGTAAATGGATGGTGTTCCGCCTGATATCTCTTTTCCTCTTCATTGTAAGATAAGAGAGGAAATTCTGTTACCCATACAAACCTAAATTCATTATTATCCTTTAAAATACCTGTTTCCTTTGCCATATGAACTCTAAGTGCACCTAAACTTTCAAATACAATTTTATTTTTATCTGCAACTATCAATATAAGATCTCCAGGCACTGCTTTCATGCTGTCCAATATATCCCCAGTATTTTTTTCAGTTAAAAATTTTGATACAGATGATTTAACTCCGTCTTCTCTGTATTCCATCCATACAAGTCCCTTAGCCCCATAATCTTTTACAAACTCCACCAGCTTATCAATCTGCTTTCTGCTCATGGAAGCGGAATTTGGAACTTTTATAGCCCTTACAGAACCACCCTTTTCAATGGCAGATTGAAACACCTTGAAATTTGTATCTTTTATAACTTCAGTTATATCATTTATCTCCATGCCAAATCTTAAATCCGGTTTGTCGCTTCCGTACTTTTCCATGGCAATTTTATAAGGCATTCTCTCTATGGGAAGCTTTATATCTAAATTCAATATTTTCTTAAATACTCTCTGAAGCAATTTTTCATTTACCTTCATTACATCCTCTTGTTCTACAAAAGAAAGTTCCATATCCACCTGGGTAAATTCAGGCTGCCTGTTTGCCCTTAAATCCTCATCTCTAAAGCATTTAACTATCTGAAAGTATTTATCATACCCCGAAACCATTAAAAGCTGTTTAAAAAGCTGAGGTGATTGAGGAAGTGCATAAAATTTCCCTTTGTAATTTCTGCTGGGTACAAGATAGTCTCTGGCACCTTCTGGAGTACTCTTCCCAAGTATGGGCGTTTCTATTTCAACAAATCCTTCTTCATCCAAAAAATCTCTTATGACCTTTGCTGCCTTATGCCTTAGCATAAGTATTCTTTGCATATCAGGTCTTCTTAGATCAAGATACCTATATTTCAGTCTTATATTTTCATCTGTATCCAGATTTTCTTTTATATATATTGGAGGTGTTTTGGACTCCGAAAATATTTTTATACACTCCCCCTTTAATTCTACCATGCCAGTGGGAATTCCCCTATTAGGTGATTCTCTTTTTACAATAACTCCAGTAGCCGCTATACAGTATTCAGATTTAACATTGTCTGACTTCCCGAAAGCTTCTTTATTTATCTTTTCTCCAAATACAATCTGAAGTATTCCTGTTCTATCTCTAAGATCCACAAATATGAGTCCGCCTAAATTTCTTTTTCTCTGAACCCACCCCATTACCGTAATCTTTTCACCTATATTGCTTTCTCTAAGTTCACCGCACATATGAGTTCTCTTAAGTCCATTTAATGATTCTCCCATTATATTCCGTTATATATGCCTTATTGTAATATAAAATAAGTGCATTTACCTGTTTCATTGTGCCTGAAGTTAAACTTCTCTGGTCCGGCACTCCAAGGTATATTTAACATTATAAGCTTTTAATGTTATTTTAACGGTTTTTCAACTCCTATTCCTTCATTATTTGACCATTTAAATTTTAACACCATTTTATAATCTGACTAAATTTAAAATTGAACCTATATTCTGCAAATCAATCTCAAATTGTTCTCCATCCGACATTCTCTTAAACTTAGCAGTATTTGACTGCAGCTCATTATCACCTATTATGACGGTAAATCTGGCATCTATTTTATTTGCATATTTCATTTCAGCTTTTACACTTCTATTCATATGATCACACTCACACCTTAAATTTCCCTCTCTCAATTTATTTGCCAGATTAAGAGCTTTTACTTTTGCAGCATCTCCCATGGCACCTATATATAAATCTATATAGGGAAGCCTTGGTATTTCTATTCCATTTTCATCCAAGGTTAGAAGTGTTCTTTCTATTCCCATTCCGAATCCTACTGCGGGCATTTGTGGTCCTCCAACCTCTTCTATTAAATAATCGTACCTTCCCCCACCGCATACGGTTATGTTATTATTGATTATTTCAAATACAGTTTTACTGTAGTAATCTAGTCCCCTGACTATCAACGGATTTATTTTATATTCTATTCCAAGGGCAGTCAAATACTTTTGTAAATTTTTAAAATGATCTCTGCATTCATCACACAGATAATCTAATATTAAGGGGGCATCCTTTACTATTTTCCTGCAGCTTTCCACCTTGCAGTCCAATATTCTCATAGGGTTTTTATGAAATCTGCTTTTACAGGTATCACAGAGTTCATCATACCTTTCAGATAGAAAATTTTTTAAAATCTCATTATATTTCTTTCTGCACTTAGGACACCCTATACTGTTTATATTTAATTCCAACCCCTTTACTCCCAGTTTCCTGTATACCCTCATAGCCAAGCTTATGACTTCTGCATCAAGTGAAGCTTCTTCAGCACCAAAAGCCTCTATTCCAAACTGATGATGCTCTCTAAGCCTTCCCTTTTGAACACTTTCATATCTTAAAACCGGTGTAAAATAAAATAATTTGGTTGGCTGAGCTTCATTATACAAACTGCTCTCTACAAAAGCTCTTACTGCCGGTGAAGTTCCTTCAGCTTTAAGAGTTAAGCTCCTGCCTGACTTATCCTTAAATGTATACATCTCTTTTTGAACTACATCTGTAGTTTCACCTACTCCTCTTTCAAAAAGCTCCGTATATTCAAATACAGGTGTTCTTATCTCCCTGTACCCATAAGAAGCTGCTATATTTTTAAATATGTTTTCTAAATAATGCCATTTATAAGATTCCGTAGGCAATACATCTTTAGTACCTCTAGGTGCCTGTATAATCATAATACTTTATTTCCTCCCTGCTTGCCTGGCAATAAAACCCTATGGATTTCATAGCCAATTTACTTATAATATATTCAATACAACGTATCCAAAAGCTTTGTTTTCTTCTGAACCATTTCATCCACTCTGTTTATGTACTCCCTCACATCCTTTACGTTTGCCTGTCTTTCCAGCCTGTTTTCATCTAAAAATATAACTTTGGTAACGGCATCAGCTCCACAAGCTATTATGGTCTGCTGTTCTTCAATCATTTCTATATTATAAATTCCCGAATTGTGGACTCTGGTATATCCTACATTTTCCATGTTGCCCACCATGTTTTTTTGTCTATACATATAATAGGGCTTCATATCCAATGTTTTAGCTAGTGCAGCTGTCCTCTTATACATGGAATTTAACTCTTTATTATCAGCAATAGAATATTCTACGTTGTTCAATATATTTTCATAGAGCCTTGATCCCCTTTTCACAGACATACCATGTACTGTCAAATTATCCGGGGAAAGCCTTTCTATTTCTTCACAAGTTCTGTTGATATGTTCCATACCTTCACCAGGAAGGCCTACAATTATGTCCATGTTTATATTGTTGAATCCACATTGTCTTGCCATATGAAATTTTTTCCCTATATCTTTTACAGAATGTTTTCTTCCAATAAATTTTAAAGTACTGTCATTCATTGTCTGTGGATTTATACTTATTCTGCTTACCTTACATTTTTTCATGATCTCCAATTTATTTAAAGTTATACTGTCAGGTCTGCCGCATTCTACATCAAATTCTTTTATTTTATGATCACATATAAAACCATTATATATTTCATCCATTATTTTTTCAAATTTTTCATCATTTATGGAAGTTGGGGTTCCCCCGCCAAAATACACACATTCTATATTTAAATTATGTTGTCTTATATAATGGGAAATTTGTCTTATTTCATAAATCAGACTTTTGAGATAATCTTCTACAATATTTTTGCACTTTTCAATGGGATTAGAGGTAAAAGAACAATAAAGGCATCTAGTAGGACAAAAAGGCATTCCTATATATACACTTATATTTTTGCTGCTGGTATTTACCAGACTTCTTTCCCTTCCTGCTATATCAATACAAAGTTCTGATTTATCCTTTCTGCAGCAAAAATGCCTGTAAAAGTATTCTGCTATATGTTCCTTGCTTTTACCCTCTTTTATCAATTTCAATGCTATTTTACTTGGTCTTATTCCAACCAGAGTTCCCCAGGGTAAATTTCTATCTATGTTTTGACTGAAATATAAAAATACTATTTTCCTAACATTCTCATTGTCCGTCAAATCACTTTGAAACTCTGTTTTATGAATACCCTGCTTATCTTCTATGAGCATGATATTTTCCAATATCATAATATTGAAGTCCCAGTCCTTACCTTCTACAAAAACTATATCCGTAAAATCATAAAACAAGTTTATTATCTGGAATACTTGATATCTGTATATATTAGGATTTAATTTAACTTTTATTTTCATATCCACTTAAAAGCAGCATTAATTTATAGTAAAATGCTGCTAAAGTATTTTCAGCTCCTTTCTTCAGACAAAAACGGATTATAAATTTTTTCCTTGCCAATAAAGCTTTTAAGTCCATGACCCGGCAACACTTCTGTTTCATCCGGAAGAATCATAAGTCTATTTTTTATACTGTCTATAATTGCTTCAAAATCTCCTCCAGGGAAATCAGTTCTTCCAACAGAACCCTGAAAAAGTGTATCCCCGGTAAAAACTAAATTTTCTGTTAAAAAGCTTACTCCTCCAGGAGTATGTCCTGGGGTAAATATTGTTTTTAAATTTATATTCCCAATTTCAAATATCTGGTTATCCTTAAAATAAATATCAGGCTCCGCTGTCATAGTACCATACATAAGACTTCCTTTTTTCATCATTTCATAATCCAGCTTGTTTATTCCTATGGGAGCATTATATCTATTTTTTATCTGTTCTGCCCCTTCTGTATGATCTGCATGGCCATGGGTCAACAATATATATTTCACTTTGCAATTAGAATCATCTATTGCATTTGTTATGTCCTTTACATCTCCACCCGGATCAATCACAACACATTCTGCTGCATCTTCATCCCATAATATATAGCAATTAGCCCCATATACCCCTACAATCAATTTTCTTAATTTCACAAAACACACCTCCTGTATTCGCAAATTAAATTTAAAATTTTTTCTCACTGTCTACCATAATGGTCACCGGTCCATCATTTTCTATAGTTACCATCATATCTGCCCCAAATTTGCCGGTCTGAACTCTATCTATTGAATTTTTGCACTCCCTTACAAATTCTTCATATATATCATTAGCCTTATCTCCTGACAGAGCCCTTATAAAACTTGGCCTCCTGCCTTTTCTGCAATCCCCGTACAAGGTGAATTGTGAAATTATAAGGAGTTCTCCCTTCACATCCAGAAGAGATTTATTTAACTTCCCATTTTCATCCTCAAATATCCTTAAATTAAGTATTTTATCCTTCATATAAGGTATATCTTCATTAGTATCTTCTACAGATATACCCAAAAGCACATTCAATCCCTTTCCTATTTCACCTATAATTTCTCCACCCACTTCAACCTTAGAGCTTTTCACCCTTTGAACTACAGCACGCATGGCAAACAACACCCCTTAACTTAATAATCAATTTTCTGTTCTATAAACCTCAATAGTACCTTTTATTTTCCTCAATTTTCTCATCACATCTTTAAGTTCATCAATACTGGATATTTTTAGTTTTACATTTATAACAGCTATTCCGTTTTTAACTGGTTTGGCATTTATAGCATAAAGATAAATTTTACTGTCACTTATAATTTCCATTGATTCAGCCAAAATCCCCTGCCTGTCTTCAGCTTCTATTTTAATTTCGGTAATATACTCCCCCTTAGGTTTTCCCCAGCTTACCTCTACTACCTTATTATCCTTGTTTTTCAGCAGAAAGTCTATATTTTTACAATCTTTTCTATGAATTGAAACCCCTCTGCCCTTGGTTATATACCCTATTATAGGATCTCCTGGTACCGGGTTGCAGCATTTTGCAAATCTTACAAGTACATTGGTTTCACCTTTTACAATTACCCCCGGAGACTTTTTATCCTTTTTGTGAGGCTTACTGGTAAATTTATTCAGCTTATCCCGCAGTTCTTTCCAATCATCAATATTCATTCTGGAAGTTTTAATATACATATCCTTCATCTTTAAAACTATGGTAGAAGAATTCAAACCACCAATTCCCACGGAAGCATACAAATCATCTAAAGAATTCATGTTGTATTTTTTAAGTACAAAATCTATAACTTCACCTTTTGCAATTTCACCAAAATTATATCCCTGCTTTTTTGTCTCCTTTTCCAGGAGATCCTTACCCTTTAATATATTTTCCTCTCTTCTAGCCTTTTTAAACCAAGCTCTTATCTTACTTTTTGCCTGATTGCTTTTGACTACATTCAGCCAGTCAATACTGGGACCCTTTGGGGTACTTGATGCAAGTATTTCTACAATTTCTCCTGTTTTCAGATGATAATCCAGAGGTACCATTTTTCCGCTTACTTTTGCTCCGATACAGCTGTTTCCTATATCCGTATGTATTTTATAGGCAAAATCTATGGGAGTTGCTTCATAAGGTAAATTTATAACAGTACCCTTAGGTGTAAAGACAAATACTTCATCCGAAAACAAGTCTATTTTAAATCTTTCCATAAATTCTTCTGCATCCGAGGTTTCTCTCTGCCATTCCAGCATTTCTCTAAGCCAGGTAAGTTTTTTATCTATATCCTCTGCAGTTTCAACCCCTTCTTTATACTTCCAATGGGCCGCTATACCATATTCTGCAGTTTTATGCATTTCAAAAGTTCTTATCTGTATTTCAAAGGGCTTTCCCTGAGGTCCCATAACCGTAGAATGAAGTGACTGATACATATTGGGTTTTGGCATGGCAATATAATCTTTAAATCTTCCCGGTATGGGTTTGTATATAGTATGAGCTATTCCAAGAGATGCATAACAATCCTTTACCGTATCCACCAAAATTCTCACAGCTGTTAAATCAAAAATTTGATCTATAGTCTTGTTTTTCTGTACCATCTTTCTATATATACTGTAAAAATGTTTTGGCCTGCCTTCAATATCTGCATCTATACCTGACTTTTTTAAACTTTCTTTTAACTGTTTTATTATCTGCTCAATATATCTTTCTCTTTCTACTCTTTTTTCTGCAATTTTTCTGACTATAAAATAATATTCATTCTGATTTACATATCTAAAAGCTAAGTCTTCCAATTCCCATTTAATTTTAGACATTCCAAGCCTATGAGCCAGCGGTGCATATATATCGAAGGTTTCCTTTGCCTTTTCCTTTTGCTTTTCCACAGGTAAATATTTTAATGTTCTCATATTGTGAAGCCTATCTGCCAATTTTATAAGTATGACTCTAATATCATTTGCCATGGCAAGCAGCATTTTTCTTACATTATCCGCCTGCTGCTCTTCTTTGGTCTTATATTCTATTTTCCCCAATTTAGTAACACCCTCCACCAGGTTTGCTACTTCAGGGCTAAACTCCCTGCTCACATCCTCATGGCTGAAGTCGGTATCTTCAATCACATCATGTAGAAGTCCTGCCACTATTGTGCTAGTGTCCAATCCCATTTCTGCCAATATACAAGCTACTTCTACAGGATGCATTATATAGGGCTCACCAGATTCCCTCTTTTGCCTTTTATGGGCTTCATCAGCAAAATAATAAGCTTTTTCAACCATATTTTTATCTACATTATTGCAATTTTTATCTATTAGTTCTATTAATCGTTCTAACATACTGATACTCCCTAAAATCAATGGCTGGTTTAACAAACCAGCCATTATTTTTTATTAACATTATATTATATACCGTTAAAACTTGCAATTTGAAATTTATCAAATGATTCTTAGGTTCAAGTGGAACTTTCCTGTAAGAAATGCTTTTCCACCCGAACATTGGAAAAACTTATTCAGCTGCCTGTCATCCCACACTTTACAAAACTGAAATTCTCAGCCATATGATCTGTTGTAGGGGTTTTAAATATTGTACTGGGTCAAAGATTTTACATCATAATCCTTCAGTTTTTCTCTTCCCTTCAAGTCCGTCAATTCTATTACAAAATCTATAGTTACAACTTTTCCGCCAGCTTCTTCTACTAATTTAACAACGGAACTGATGGTACCTCCAGTTGCAAGTAAATCGTCAATTATGGCAACCCTCTGCCCCGGCTTTATTGCATCCTTGTGCATCTCCAATTCATCACTGCCATATTCCAAATAATATTTAACTTTTAGTGTGTCACAGGGTAATTTTCCCTTTTTTCTTACAGGCACAAAACCGGCATTTATGGCATAAGCTATTGGTGCACCAAATAAAAAACCCCTTGCTTCAGGACCAACTATTATGTCTATATTCTTGTCTTTCAAATATGCCGCCATTTTATCTACGGTATATTTGAAAGCATCTTTATTTTGAAGTAAAGTAGTTATATCTTTAAAGCTTATTCCTTTCTTTGGAAAACCCTCTATTACTCTTATGCTGTTCTGTAAATTCAATTATATTCCCCCCTCAAAATAACTTTATTAGCTTGCAGTCCAATTTAAATCCCAATATAAGTTTTTCTTTCATCCTATAATTATATATTAAATATTCATAAATATTCAAGCCATAGCATTTATGAACTACACAATTTCATTTTTTAAATATTTAGCTATCTGTTCTGCCCTATCTATACTTTCGGTTATAAAAAGTTCCACTGTAATCCTTGCATTATCTATATATCTTTTATTTTTGATTGAACACATCATGCCGCTTGAAAGACTGAACATACTTTCTCTATTCACATTAGAAATATTATTTACCTTAAGTAAAGCTTTTACTCCATAATTATTTGTATAATTTATATAATACATGCCATGATTTACCATGATTTTATTTTCGCCCTTTATATCCACTCGCTTTGAAAGAATTCCAAGGGTCACAAGATCCAAATACTTGCCTATATATTTCATCTCATAATACATTGATATAGCCTGACACAATTTAAATGTTACACCTGCTGCAGTCAAATCCTTGGATGGATATGTACACTGTTTTTGATTTGGATCTACAATAATGGTTTTTGGCAAAACCTCTCCACTTTTATGGTAATCTGTTATTATGACATCAATCCCCAGACTTTTACATAAACCTATTTCGGAAACAGACTTTATGCCACATCCAACAGTTATTATGAGCTTGGCACCTAAAAATTTTATATGATTTTCTATTATATCTGACTTTATATCAAAATCATTAATTTCATCAGATATAAAATATTCTACATCTGCATTCAGGTATTTCAGCACAAGCAATAATAGAGACACTGAAGTTATACCATCTAGATCACAGGTGCCATAGATTACTATTTTTTCTCTTTCATTTACAGCTTCTATTATTCTTTTTAAAGCTTCCCCCATATCTTTTAGGAGAAATGGGTTTTTCATGCCTAAAAAATTAAAATCCTGTATATTTTCCTTTTGCATCTCCATAATAAAATCCTCCAAATTTATCGAAAGCACTTACATTATAAATGATATTGTCTTCTAATACAAATACAGTATGGTTAGATTTTCTACAATAAAAAAATCCAGAGTTGCAATATACTCTAGATTTTTTATCTTATCATATTAAATGTATATTTTAAAGAATTAACTATATTGTTTTAGGTGATTTTTTTCTATTAGCCAACATATGTTTTTTTATAATAACCCAGCATGGACTAGCTATACATATAGAAGAATAACATCCTGTAATTATTCCTATAAGGATAGGTTCCGAAAAAACCCTTACAGAAGGAACTAAAATATATACAGAAGAAAGTGTTATTACAACGGTCAATACAGTATTTATAGATCTTGCCAGTGTCTGAGTAACACTAGCATCTGCGACAATCATAGGATCTACCCTTCGCATGTATTTTTGATTTTCTCTTATTCTGTCAAAAACAACTATAGTATCATGAATTGAATAACCTATAACCGTAAGTGCTGCTGCTATAAAATTAGAATCTATGGAAACTCTAAGGACTGCATATACAGACAGCATTACAAGCACATTGTGAATAAGAGATATAATAGCTGCCACGCCAAAACTCAATTCAAATCTTATACCTATATATATAAACATGGCTATTATAGCTATTATAACAGCTTCTATGGCTTTAATCCTGGTTTCTTTTCCTATAACGGCACCTATATTCTCCTGATTTGTCAAACTGCTTTTTTTGTACTTTGCTTTTATATCTTTTACAATACTGCTGACAGCATTATTGCTAAGGGAAGTTGCTTTTATAGTTATGGATTTATTATCAGCTTTATTGGATTGAAAATCATTGGAATACTTTTTTATTATACTATCCACATCTGATTTATTAAAATCTGTACCTAAATTTATTTCCACTATGGTACCGCCCTTAAAATCCAATCCATATTCCAATCCTTTTGTGGCAATGGTAAACATTCCAATTACAATTATTATAAGGGATATAGTAAACCATATTTTTCTTTTTTCAATAATCCTATATATGCCATTCATACTATTTTACTACCCCCTTTCTAAAGTCATGCACTCCAAATGTTCCAATAGTTTTTATATGATTAAACCAACCTATATTGGCTACTAATTTCATAAGGGTTCTGGTTACGGTTATAGCCGTAAACATACTTAAAACTACACCTATAATCAAGGTAAGGGCAAATCCTTTTACCGAACCTGTTCCAATATTATAAAGTACAAAACCTGATATAATGGAAGTGATGTTTGAATCCAGGATTGAACTCATGGCCCTGCGAAAGCCTGCATCTATAGACGCTTTAATTGACCTCCCGCTTTTAAGCTCTTCTTTAGTCCTCTCAAATATAAGTATATTTGCATCTACTGCCATACCCACCGTTAAAAGAAATGCTGCAATACCCGCCAAGGTGAGAGTCACATTCACGCTGGCAAAAGCTACTAAAACTATGTACACATATAAGGTTAGTGCTATGTCCGCAATAAGTCCCGGCAATCTATAATATAACAGCATAAACAGCATTACAAGTCCTATACCTATCTTGCCTGCAAGTATGCTCAGCGGAAGGGCATTTGCTCCAAGAGAAGCTCCTACGGTTTTAACCTGCACCGGCTTTACTGTAACCGGAAGTGCCCCTGATTTTATTAGATCAGCCTGCCTTTGTGCCTCCTGAAGAGTCTGATTACCACCACTTATACTGGCCCTACCATCAGTTATATGTGCATCCACCTGAGGATTGGTAAGCATTTCATTATCCAAATAAATTGCGATTTTTTGTCCTAAGAATTTTTGAGTAGCATCTGAAAACTTTTTAGCCCCTTCTTGATTTAATTCCAAACTTATTGCAGGTTTATTGCCGCTCTGGGAGTCAATGGAAGCAGTGGCATCTTTTACATCCTTGCCTGTAAGTATTGTCTTATTATCAGGTCCTACAAATTTAAGTTCACCGGTTTTTGCCACACCATCTATTACTTCCTTGGCATCAAATTTCCCTGGTATATCGATTCTTATTCTCTTTTGGCCTTCTCTGGCAACTACTGTTTCACTTACCCCTAATTTATTAACTCTTAAAGATAAAAGCTCCACTGTTCTATCTATGGTCTTTTGATCCACATTATTTCCCTGAATTTCCTCAAGCACAGAAACGCCGCCTTGAAGATCAAGTCCCTTATTTATCACCTGACCAAGAGGTTTCAGTTTATATCCTCCTAAAGTTACCCCATATGCTCCCGAATAAGCTAAAAAACCTATTAAAATTATGCATAGGAAGAAAACTATGGTACTCTTTACCTTAGATTTCATCTTTATCCTCCTTAAACTATAAATACTGTTTTCTACAACAATCCACATTAAAAATTATATTACTTAGAGAAAATACCGTCAACACTATAAATCCAAATAGAATTATATTATATATTAACTTTATGTGAATATATAACATAATCCATATCCTGCTTTATCTAAGATATTTCTCCATATGGCAAGGCAGAAATTTGTCCAAAAACACAAAAGAACCTGTTCCTTGCTCTAAGCAAGCCAGGGAACAGGGCTCTTTATTAAAACTAATCCCTTTATTTAGCTGTATTTCTAGCTTTAAGTGCAATAGCACATTCAATTCTCTTCTTCTGCATTTTACATCCCAGTGCATAAGGCTCTTTCATATCTCCGTTAAAATTATAATTATTAGCCTGACATCCTCCACTGCAGTAAAACCTTGCCCAACATTGTCTGCATTTAGGTTTATTGTATATATGGGCATTTTTAAATTCCCTGGAAATATCATCTCTCAAATTATTCCAATCCTTCAAATTTCCCATTTTGAAATCTTCATTGCCTACAAATTGATGGCAGGGATATATATCCCCATCCGGGGTTATGGCTACATACTCATGTCCTGCACCGCAGCCTGATATTCTTTTATATACACAGGGTCCGCCTGTAATATCTATGTTAAAATGATAGAACTTAAATTTTTTCCCATCATTACTAAGCATTTCTTCATATAGCTTATCATATTGTTCATAAATAGTAGGAAGATCCTCCTCCCTTAGAGACAATGGGTTGTCCTTTGGAAGTACTACAGGTTCTATAGATATTTCATCGAATCCTTCATCTGCAAGATATTTTATATCTTTAAAAAAGTCTGTATTTTTTCTGGTGAAAGTTCCCCTTGCATAATACTGCTTAGACTTGTCCCTAATTTTTACCATACTTTTGATTTTAGGCAATATGGAATCAAAAGTGCCGCTCCCATCTATTCTCACCCTTACACTGTCGTTTATTTCTTTTCTTCCATCAATACTCAATACTATATTTCCCATATTCTTATTTAAATAATCCATTATCTCATCATTTAAAAGTGTAGCGTTTGTAGTCATTGTAAACCTGATACTTTTATTATGTATTTTTTCCTGGGATTTTGCATAATCCACAATCTCTTTTACCGCATCAAAAGCCATAAGAGGTTCACCGCCAAACAAATCCACCTCTATATTTTTCCTGGGGCCCGATTTTTCTATGACAAAATCAATAGCTTTTTTACCAACAGCAGCAGACATGAGTTTTCTGCTTCCCTTATATTCACCCTCATCTGCAAAGCAGTATTTACATCTTAAATTACAATCATGTGCAATATTTAAGCATAGCGCTTTTATAAAAGATGTTGAGTTATCATTTTTTAGTGCAATGTCTTCATACAGATCTTTAGAATACAGCATATCCTTTTTGATTAATTGCTCTATTTCCCCGTATGCCTCTACGATATCCTCTTTTTTATATTTATCTTCAAGAAATCTTAAAGTATCTTCTATACCAGGCAATTCTTCATCATCTAAAATATCATAGACTAATTTATCAACTTCATGAAGTGCCCCAGAGTTTACATCTAATGCATACCGATATCCGCCCTGTATAAATTTATGAATATTAGCCAAGTTTTTCCCTCCTACAATAAAAGCAGTAATTTTTTACAGCATAAATTTTAGGCAGTAACTGTTTTATTTGTTACTGCCTAAAATTTATGTTAGTTTTCACAAGCCAAATTGGCTACTGTGCAAGAAGTCTTACATGCTGACTGGCATGAATTAGCACATTCTTTACACCCTGGTTTTTTTAGGCTATCTTTTATATTAGTATTATTTATAGTTCTTATATGCTTCATATTAAACTCCTCCATTAATAAAGATATCTTTTTGATTATAACATAAATTACTTATAAAATAAAGTTGCCAGCGGAAAGGCTTATTGCAGGTTAATACCAATCATTCCAGATAAAGCTCCAACCATTAGTGCAAGCACCAGTCTCCTAATTCCATCCACACCTATCACCGCAGAATTTCCAGAAATGATGGAAACTACATATAGTATAAATAAATATAAAAGAGTAACTATAATACCTATAAGCCAGCCTCTTTCCCCTATTTTTCTCACTGCATAAATAGAAGCATACATTATACTGACTATTGTGGTAACCAGATAAACTATATAACTCACCCCGGAGCTGACTTCTATAAAAGTCATTACCACTGCAAAAATCAGAAGCAAAATCACTGTAATTATGAACCCTCTTATAACCCCTTCTATAGCAGGAAGATAATTATTACTTCTTTCCAAATTAAAACACCTCCCATCTAATAGTATCTATGTAGATAAAAGGTGCTTTATACCTAAATTTTAAACTTCTTTTTTTTCTTCAATCTTACCTTTGTTAGAATCCTCTGCTTTTTTATCTTCTTTTTCAGATAGGACATTCAATACTCCTGTCTTGTCAAGTTTTATCTTTACCCTGTCAGGTCCTGTCTGAATTGTTAACACTCTTTCATTGATATTAACAATTTTACCAATTATACCGCCTTTGGTCATAACCTCATCATTAACCTTAAGATTATCCAGCATGGCATTATATTTCTTTTTTCTCTTACTCTCAGGTAAAAATATAAGCACATAAAAAAATACTATCACAAATATAAATGGTGCTACTCTAGCTAATAAATCCAATCTTTTCACCTCCTTATGCAACAATTCTATATAAAATGGAAAAATCCTTCTTTAACTTTTATTATTCCACTTATCAAGCTTTTCCCTTTTATATGATGGAAAATAGTCTCCATCAATGGCATCCCTTATTTCCCTCATTAAATTATTATAAAAATATAAATTATGAAGTACACAAAGTCTCATGGCCAGCATTTCCTTTGCCTTGAACAAATGCCTTATATAAGCCCTGCTGTAATTTTTACAGGTTGGGCAGCTGCACCCCTGGTCAATAGGACTGTCGTCTAATTTATACTTTGCATTTAAAAGATTTATCTCACCTTCTGATGTAAATACGTGAGAATGCCTTCCATTTCTTGCAGGCAGGACACAGTCAAAAAAATCCACTCCCCTGTCCACTGCTTCAAGTATATTGGCAGGTGTACCTACTCCCATTAGATATATGGGCTTATTCTGTGGAAGATATGGTATGACTTTTTCTAAAATTCTATACATCTCTTCATGAGTTTCCCCTACTGCCAGTCCTCCGATTGCATATCCATCCAGATCCATTTCACTTATTACCTTGGCATGTTCTATTCTTATATCATCATATACCCCACCCTGATTTATTCCAAACAGCATCTGTTTCTTGTTTATGGTATCCGGCAGGGAATTTAATCTATCAATCTCCACTTTACATCTTTTAAGCCATCGGGTAGTTCTCTTAACTGAATTTTCAACATAATCCCTTGGAGAAGGGTTTTTTACACATTCATCAAAGGCCATGGCCACAGTAGAAGCCAAATTACTTTGAATTCTCATGCTTTCTTCAGGACCCATAAATATCTTGCTGCCATCTATATGAGAATTAAAATACACCCCTTCCTCTTTTATCTTTCTTATGTCAGCCAGTGAAAATACCTGAAATCCACCTGAATCAGTTAAAACAGGTCTATCCCAATTCATAAATTTATGCAATCCCCCAAGTTCTCTAATAACTTCATCTCCTGGTCTTAAACTTAAATGATATGTATTGGACAGTTCTATCTGACAGCCGATTTTTTTTAAATCCACAGTAGAAACTGCACCCTTTATAGCTGCCAGAGTACCTACATTCATAAATACCGGGGTTTGAACCACTCCATGAGGTGTGACAAACTCACCCCTTCTTATACTTCCACATTTCTTCAGCAATTTATACATCAAAACACCTCTATCTACTTGATGAACATAGCATCTCCAAAACTGAAAAATCTATATCTATTTTTTACTGCCACCTCATATGCATTTAATATATTTTCTCTTCCGCAGAGTGCACTTACCAGCATTATAAGTGTAGACTGGGGCAGATGAAAATTTGTTATGAGTTTATCCACTATCTTATATTTATATCCTGGATATATAAATATGTCCGTCCAGCCTGATTGCTCTCTGACTCTTCCATTTTCATCGGCTATGGTTTCAAGAGTCCTGCAGGAAGTGGTCCCCACTGAGATCACACTGTGTCCGCTTTTCTTTGCCCCATTAATTATATCTGCAGTTTCCTTTGTCATGCGGTAGTATTCCGAATGCATATCATGATCCTCTATATTTTCAACTTTAACCGGCCTAAAAGTCCCTATTCCCACATGCAAAGTCAGGAAGGCAAGTTTAATTCCCTTTTCTTCTATCTCTTTAAGCAATTTCTTTGTAAAATGAAGTCCGGCTGTAGGAGCTGCCGCTGATCCTTCTTCTTTGGAATATACTGTTTGATACATCTCCTTATCCTCTAACTTTTCCTTTATATAGGGAGGCAAAGGCATTTGACCAAGTTTGTCTAATACTTCTTCAAATATTCCCTTATATTCAAACTTCACTATTCTATTTCCATCTTCCTCTATTTTAACTATCTCAGCTTTTAACTCTCCATTTCCAAAATCAAATCTATCTCCAACTCTGGCTCTTCTTCCTGGCTTAACCAGTGTTTCCCAGCTGTCATCTTCATTTCTCTTTAACAGTAAAATTTCCATTTTACCGCCACTGCCTTCTTTATTTCCTATAAGCCTTGCGGGCAAAACTCTTGTATCATTTAGCACAAGACAATCACCTGGATTTAAATAGTCTATTATATCTTTAAATACCTTATGTTCTATATTTCCTGTGTTTTTATCCAATACCATAATTCTTGCTTCATCTCTCTGTTTTAACGGATGTTGTGCAATTAATTCCTTTGGCAAATAAAAATCAAAATCTGTAACTTTCAATATATTTCACTCCGTTTCCTTTTGTCCAAGTTATGTTTAATTATCAAACAAAGATGACTGCCCTGTATTTTTTTGTGGAATCTTATTTTTCCTGGTCTTATTAAAATGCCTGTATGCACTGTCAGATGCCATTCTTCCCCTGGGTGTCCTGATTATAAAACCTTTTTGGAGCAAATACGGCTCATATACATCTTCTATAGTATCCAATTCTTCTCCTATAAAATAAGCCAGTGTCTCTATTCCAACAGGTCCTCCATTAAAATTGTCAATTATGGCTTTTAATATCTTATTATCTATGCTGTCAAATCCTTCCTCATCAACTTCCAATAACTCCAAAGCCAATTTGCTGGTTTTAAGATCTATTATTCCATTGCCCTTCACCTCTGAATAATCCCTTACTCTTTTTAAAAGTCTATTTGCAATTCTTGGAGTTCCCCTGGATCTCTTTCCTATTTCCCAGGCAGCCTCATATTCTATATTTATCTTAAGTATCTCTGCAGATCTAATTATAATTTCACTAAGTTCCTTTTCTCCATAAAACTCCATGGGGCACAACATTCCAAACCTATCCCTTAGCGGAGCAGTTAAAAGTCCTACTCTTGTAGTTGCCCCAATCAGAGTAAATTTAGGCAAATCCAGTCTTATGGATTTTGCTGCAGCTCCCTTTCCTATAACTATATCCAGTGCATAATCTTCCATGGCAGGGTATAATATCTCTTCCACACTTCTATTCAACCTGTGTATTTCATCTATAAAAAGTACATCCATATCATTTAAACTGGTAAGTATTGCAGCTAAATCTCCTGCTCTTTCTATGGCGGGGCCAGAAGTAACTTTTAAATTTCCTCCCATTTCCAAGGCAATTATATTGGCTAAAGTAGTTTTACCAAGTCCCGGCGGCCCGTAAAGCAGCACATGATCCAGTGCTTCTTTTCTGTTTTTAGCAGCTTTTATAAATATTTCAAGCTTGCTTTTCACCTTGCTTTGTCCTATATATTCACTAAGTCTTTTAGGTCTTAAACTATACTCGTTTTCAGAATCACCCGTAATATTCACTGGAGTGACTATTCTATCCTCCATACCCATCACCTAGCCTAATTCATTAAAAATTTCAAAGCTTCTTTTATCATAATTTCAATGGAATTGTTATTATCTATGGCAGCCAATGCACCATTTGCCTCTTTTTCAGAATATCCAAGAGCTTCAAGAGCTTCTGTAACTTCAGAAATAGTTTTACCCCCACTGAATCCCTCAAAATTATTTTTGTAATCTATGATTTCATCTGATGATACCTTATCCTTCAGTTCCAGAATAATTCTCTGAGCAGTTTTCTTCCCTATACCAGGAGCTCTCACTAAATTTTTTTCATCTCCAGATATTATAGCATATTTTAAATTGTTAACGCTACTTATGGATAAAAGTGAAAGTGCCGCTTTTGCCCCTATACCATTTATAGTCAGAAGAATATTAAACATATTTATCTCTTCTTTTGTCAAAAATCCATACAGCCCTATAAAATCTTCCCTCACTATCTGCTGTAAATACAATAATATATTCTCACCTATTTTAGGGGTTTTAGCAATAGTACTTCCGGATGTATTTATCTTATAACCTATACCATTGTTTTCAACTACTATATAATCTCTATTCACACCTTTATATATTCCCTTTATGTATTCATACATCTAAAACTCCCCCGTTAAGCTATTAAAAATCATATATAATATTATAACATATATTACTTTATCATTTTAGATATCTTAGTTCAAGTTATACTGTAATAGAATTACCTATACTAAAAAAACCTTAAAGACTATTATTCATAGTCTTCAAGGCGTGCTTCCGCTTCTTCTCTGGTATTGCATTGAAAGTATTTATCCCCTTTGGTTAAAAGTCTGATATCCTCTTGCTTCAATCTGCTTGTCTTTATATGGGTAATATCTCTCTTTTCATTTTCTATAAACATATTTCCCTGTTTATCTGTTTTATATATGGCAATGGCTCCATCCTTTATGCCCAATACATATTTATCAGGAGCATATTTATCTACATCTTTTACTAATATTACTTCTTTTGCACTGAATTTCTGAACCTTATATCCTATACTTTTATAAATTTTTTCAACTTCACCTTTTTTCTTTCCTGTCAATTTTCCTGATGATTCTTCCTTTTCTATTTCAAGATCCCCGCTTTTATCATATTTTATCTTAAATACGATCTTTGTACTATCAGAAACAATTTCATTTACAGAAGAATTTACCTTTACGGTATCAGATGAAGTATCATTTTGTCTAATCTGGCCCAGCCTTCTTTCCATATTTATATTTTGAAATCCCACTACACATATATAACAACTCAATCCCAAGATCAAAATAGTAAAAACAACTAAAATTGCCGTATGAATTTTTCTCTTATCCACAATATCCCTCCTTTTTTGAATATTATGGACAAATTTCCTAAAAATATACATATTATTTTAATTTTATACTGGTATAATTTTTACTGCAGTATAATATATTATTTTTAATAACTATATTTCCCTGTTTATCTATTCTCCAGACTATGGTTCCTCTGTTTATCAGCCTGTTTTCAACTCTTTTATCAGGAGTTCCCGCTCCATCACTTGTTATAATTGCCACTCTGGGTTTTATTTTATCTAAAAACTCCCCAGTTGTACTGGTATTGAGACCATGATGGGATACTTTAAGTATATCACATTTTTTAAGTTCTCCTGTTTTTAAAATGTCTTCTTCTTCTGTTCTTTCACAATCCCCTGTAAATACATATGTTAAGTCACCGATTTTTCCCTGTAGTACAATGGAATTATTGTTTTCTGTAGGTTTATTTTTAACAACTGGACCAATGGCCTTAAGGCTAAGACCATAAGTTTCAATATGCCAGTTTCTCTTTATATACTTGACATTCACCCCCATCTTAATCAATCTATCCCCTATGATATTCTTCATGCAGTTTTTATGATCAGGCAGATACACCTTACAAACTTTTCTGGAATGGGCTATTTTAATTATGCCTTCATAATGATCATCATGATAATGAGTGAGTATTATTCCATCTATTTTATTTATATTGTTCAAATCCAAATACCTTATAATCCTTTTGGTATAATAAGCAGCTCCTGTATCTATTAAGTAATTTTTATTGTCGGCCTTTATTAAAATACAGTCACTTTGACCTACGCCTAAAAAATGTACTTCATAATTTCCAAATTTGGCTGAGGTGGCACTATCCATGTACATTATAATTATAAAAATAATAACAGCTAATGTTTTTTTCATATTAATATTCCCCCATAAACTGTGTGCTGCTATTATTTTTTACAATTTAAATTCTTATATTCTAAAAGGTAAGAAAAATACCTGCAAAATTTTAAAATTGAATATTCTTAACATATAATAAAAAAATCACTTTCAACAATAGGTATTTTACATACCTCTATTGAAAGTGACTTATACTTTACATATAAATATCTTATGTATTTTTGAACACAATATACCATTAATCAGCTTATTTAACGTATATTTATTCACTGTCATTAAATAATTGATAGTTTTTAACCTTCAAATTCTTCTGGAAAATCAGCATTGTGGTAAACATCCTGAACATCATCATCTTCTTCAAGTTTATCTATTAACTTTTGAACTTTTTCAGCAGTTTCCATATTAACAGATATAGTGTTATCAGGTATCATGGTAATATCCGCCGATAGAAAATCCAATTCTTTTTCCTCCAGTTTTTCCCTAACTGCTCCAAAGTCCTCCACAGCAGTAATTATTTCAAACACTTCATCCTGGGCATCAAAATCCTCTGCGCCGGCATCCAGTGCCTCCATCATAATTTCATCCTCATCAATATCTTCTTTTTTCTCTATTATAATTTGTCCTTTTGTTTGAAACATCCATGATACACATCCATTAGCCCCTAAATTTCCACCATGCCTTGAGAATGCAGCTCTCACGCTACTTGCTGTTCTATTTTTATTGTCGGTCAATGCCTTTACTATTATTGCAACTCCATCTGGTCCATATCCTTCATAAACTATTTCTTCATAGTTTACTCCTTCCATTTCCCCCGAACCTTTTTTAATTGCCCTGGTCACTGTATCTTGAGGCATATTGTTAGCTTTGGCTTTTGCTATAACATCCCTCAATTTTGCATTGCTGTCTGGATTTGAACCTCCAGTTTTAGCTGCTATAGCCAACTCTTTTCCTATTTTAGTAAATATCTTACCTTTTTTTGCATCTGCCTTACCCTTTTTTGCCTGTATATTATGCCATTTTGAATGTCCTGACATATAAATTTCCTCCCAACTTACAGTTTATAATTATTATATTAATTATGCAAACTGTATTATATCATATAAAAGCCTTTAACTACAAATATAAGGTATCTTATATGCCGGAAAATACTACTCTTTAATCAGAACATTATCAACTTTAAAGTAAAATTCCTCATCTCCAACTATTAACTCACATTTTCCATTAGTTGCATCTATAATTTCATTTATCAACAAATCAACATTTTCCAGAATACAATTTATTGATAATTGAACCTTATCAGCATATTCTATATTTTCTATATGAATAGATTTTTGTTCAAAAAGATACTGTAGTTTTCCCAAAACTTCATAATCTACAGATATGTCTATGGGCGACCCCTTCACTCTTTCTACTATCTTTGCATTATCAATAGAAAGAGCAGCGGATTTAGAATAAGCTTTTACCAGCCCCCCCTTGCCCAAAAGTATTCCCCCAAAATATCTTGTAACCACTATTACTACATCTGTCAGCACCTTTTTTTTAATTACCTCTAAAATAGGTATTCCTGCAGTTCCCTGTGGTTCTTTGTCCTCGTTATATCTCTGAATATTCATTTTTTCTCCAATTACATATGCATATACATTATGTGATGCTTTAGGATTATTCTCTTTTATTCCACTTATAAATCTTTTAGCATCAGCTTCAGTGTATACCCTTTTTATACTGCCTATAAATATGGACTTCTTTTCTTCAAACCTGGAACAGGCTTGATCCTTTATTGTAAAGTACCCCAATATTACCCCGCCTTTCAAAACATCCATAATCAAATCATTTCATAATGTAGTAAATTATATCATAAGCTTGTTTAATATTTGAATTCCCTTTTTTATATTCTCCCTGCTTATATGTGAAAATCCAATTTTAAAATATCTTTTACCTTCTAAAGGGTTTTTATAATATAATGAACCTGGAGTAATTAAGACCCCCTTATTTTTTGCTTTTCTAAAAAGATCTATAGAATCTATTTTAACATTATCCTTGATTTTCAAATAAAAATGCAGTCCTCCTCCCGGTTTTATAAAATCAATCTTATCCTTTAAATACTCAGTTATACATTCTTCCATATATATATATATATCCTTGTATTTTATATTCAAGGTATTTATATAATCCTTCCACATACCCCTTCTAATATACAAATCCAGTGCCCTTTGCATAAGACTAGACGTAGCTATATCCGTGTTGATTTTAGAGTTTTGGATATTTTCCCTGAATTTTTTAGGAGGTATTAAATAGCCAATTCTTATACCAGGTAAAAATATCTTTGAAAAACTCTTTATATAAACAACTCTATCATTATGATCCAGGCTCTTAAAACTATTATATTTTATATTACTATCATAAATCAATTCTGAAAGATAATCATCTTCTATTATATAAAAATCGTATATCTCTGCCAGTCTCAATATTCGACTCTTTTTATCATTATTATAGCTTATACCTGATGGATTCTGAAAATAACTCATAGTATAAAAACATTTTATATTATTTTTCTGGAGTATTTTTTCAAGTTTATCCACATTGACCCCATTTTTCTCAACAGGAATTTCAACTATTTCTGATCTTCTAGACTTAAACACGGATAATGCCCCGCTGTAAGTTGGTTTTTCAACTATTACACTGTCATTTGTATTTAAAATAGACTTTGAAACTACATCTATTCCCTGTTGTGCTCCAGAAATTATAAGTATATCCTCTTTGCTCACATCTCCCTTCCAGAAAATATCACTTATGCTCTTTCTCAATCCTTCATACCCCAAAGGCTCTTGGTAGATTAAAGCTCTGGAGCCGTCCCTATCCAATACCTCATTTAAAACATCCTTAAAAAGATCTATTTTAAAAAATTCTCCACTGGAAGTCTCTCCTGTAAAATCTATGTAATCTCCTATTTCACTGCTGAATATTTTCTTCAAAGCCCTGGAATATTCTCTATTAAGATTTCTATTTATATCTTTCCTTTTAGCATAGGTTCCACTTCCCATTTTTTGAACAGCATACCCTTCACTTTGAAGCCTTTTATAAGCATTCACTATTGTAATATTATTTACCTTTAGGAATTGTGATAATTCCCTTATAGAAGGCAGCTTTTCACCATCTTCTATTTTATTTTTATCTATTAATTTTTTTATATGTTCTTCTATTATTAAATATTTGATTCCTCCCCCGCTTAAATCCATGAAATACTTATTCAATAGAAAATTCATTTCCTTCCTTTATGTTATTTGAAAATAATTTATACATTATTTTATATCACCACAATATCACAAAAATAAAAGATTTAGTACTAAAATTTAAAATTTTTAATACCAAATCTTATTATTACAATATAAAGGAAAAATACTTAGATAAAATATACATTTTCTTTAAATAAAGGAGTGCCGTTTTTCATCTTGTAATCCCTGGTTTCTCTTTTAATTAAATTCTTTTTCCACAATTGATTTAAAATTTCTTCCACATTTATATTATAATTATAAAACAGTTCGTCATTTCTTATATCTTCCGAACTTAAAAAGCAATCTTTTTCCCTCATGTAATTCAAAAGTACCTTTGCAACATTTCTGATATTTTTATCTACATTTTTCTTCAAATAATCCATAGTGTCTTTTATAGCATTTTCCACTTTCTCAGCATTATTAAAAAACAAATTATCCACACACAATTTAAAATCATCATTTAAATTCATAGCTATAGTCATGGCATCTTTACTTATCATATGTCCTGATGAATTTATATATAACTTGGAAAACTCCTCTATTGATCGTACTGCTGCAATATATGAAGTATGTATCCCGTCATTCTGAAGATACTTTTTACATATACTCATATTTTTAAACAATTCACCAAGATAAAACATATTCCATCTTTCCCTGTCCAAATCAGGATAATACCTGCCCACATCATATTTAGATGTTATATCCATATCTTTAGAAAATATTAGTCTGGATGAAGATATTATTCTGTGAATAAATCCACCTTTTAAATCTTGTTCAGGCAGCTGCAAAAAATTGCTTTTGCTCATGAGCTTGACATGAATGGGAACACCTTCCTTCTCCGTGTACAAATTTTTCATATTATCCATATTATTGTCACATACCACTAGTAAATCAATATCGGATTCATCCCACAAGTCCCCTGTAATCATACTTCCAAAAACCATAGCTGCCAGAATGGAATCATTGGCTTTAAGCTTTTCAATAACAGCATTAAAAGCTTTTTGATATTGTAAAATAGTTTTTTCCACTTCAATTAGCCCCCTTTAAAATTTTGCTGTATAAAAATTATATTGTATATATATTATACAATTATATACTATTTTTTTCATGAAAATTTAATATTTTAATTTAATTCAGGATAAATATTTATAAAAATAAAAAAGTACCCATAGATATACACCTTTTAAGCATTATATCTATAGGTACCAATTACACTATTAAACGCTGTTCTGTTAATATTATTGATTATTCCTGTTTTTCAAAATCACTTTTTGGAACTCCACAAAGTGGACATACCCAATCTTCTGGCAAATCCTTAAATGAGGTTCCCGGTTTAATACCAGAATCCGGATCCCCTACTTCAGGATCGTAAACATAACCACAAGCAGTACAAACATATTTATCCATTTTAATTCCTCCTGTACAATATAATTTATTCCATGGCTGCCATTGCTAAATCTCTGGCTTTGTAAATCGGCGGATAAGCAATTCTTCACCTCTGGATAAGTTCTTCTAAGTTTCATGTAGAAAACTATTTCCTATTGGTAAATTCACCTGAACCAAAGAATCATTTTATATTATAATTATGACACAATCCATTTTTCAAGTCAATACATTCTATCATATAATATATATTATTATTTAATCATGAACTTTTTAAATTTATTATACACCTTTTCATCAACTAATACGCTCATATACGTTCCCCCTTCCCTATACTCTTCTTCTTCCACCTTACAATTGCCATGCATAAACGCCACTAGAGACTGTTCTGTATATGGAATCAAATATTGAACTTTTTTCATATTCATGGGAAGCAAGTTTGATATTTGTTTTAAAAGTTTTTCCAGATTAGTACCGTACTTGGCTGATATACAAATTATGTGGAAATTTTTGTATCGGGATATTATATGATTTATTTTTTCCTGGCCTATTTTATCTATTTTATTCAATACCATAATAATAGGCTTCTCTCTTATTGAAAGCTCCTCCAACACTTTATTTACTGCTTCTATTTGTTCTTCTGCATAATTGGAGGATACATCCACTACATGTAATATTAAATCAGAATAATTGATCTCCTCCAAAGTGGATTTAAAGGACTCTATTAAATCATGAGGAAGCTTATTTATAAAGCCTACAGTATCAGTAATAGCAATTATTCTTCCGTCTCTCAATTCTACAGCCCTGGTAGTTGTGTCCAGAGTAGCAAATAACATATCTGCTTCAAATACTTTTCCTTTATGGATATTTTCATCTGGAACAGCTATTTCACACAGCTTATTCCTCAAAGTAGATTTTCCTGAGTTAGTATACCCCACCAGAGAAACCTTACACATCTCATTTCTTCTCTCTCTTTGCGTACTTCTAACTTGTTTTATCTTTTTTAATTCCCTGTTAATCTCATATATTTTTTCTCTTATATGTCTTCTATCGGTTTCCAATTTCTTTTCTCCAGGTCCTTTAGTACCTATACCTGCCCCTGTCCTGGAAAGAATTATACCCAGTCCAGATAGTCTGGTCAATCTATACTTAAGCTGTGCAAGTTCTACCTGCATTTTAGCTTCCCTGCTCTTTGCCCTGGTAGCAAATATATCAAGTATTAAAACAGTCCTGTCTATTACCTTTATGCCTAAATTATCTTCCAAATTTTTTATTTGGGATCCAGATAATTCATCATCAAAAATAACTATGTTTGCACCTTCTATTTGACATATTAATCTTACTTCATCCACTTTTCCCTTTCCAATATAAAAAGCAGCATCTACAGTATCTCTTTTTTGAAATACCTTTCTCAGAGGTTTTACATTACAGGCCTTAGACAACTCTGCCAGTTCATCTAAACTCTCCTCAGTATCCGTTCCCACAAGTATTGCCCTTTCACCCTTTTCCTCCAATATATCCTTTAGCCTTAAATTTTCTTCTACTTCATGTATTTTTGTCAATATATCGTATTCAATAACCTGATCTACAGTTAGAATATTTGAAATTTCTGATATAATGGATCCGTTTCGAAGCCTGCAAAATCCCAGACTTATTTTAATATCATCCGGCTTAATTCCTATGGCAGCTATACAATCCAGCCTTAATTTTGTCAATGCTGAAATATCTACTGTAGAAAGCTGAGCTGTACCATTTGGATGAGTATGTACTATTCTAATGCCTGAAAGCCTGTTTTTTAAAAAGCTAACCTCCTCCATATTCACAGTACTGCTGTCTCCAATTGTCACATTTACAACTTTTCCTTTTCTATCAATAGCTGTACTTATCTCTCTATTTAAATAAATAGAGAAGCTGCAAATCATTTCCATAACTTCCCTACTGCACAAACTGTCTTTAGGAACCCTCATATCATAAATTTTCTCCAATTTATCCAGTATGGAATTTTTTACTCCTTCAGTATTGCCATATATCAAAATATCATCTCCAATTATCACTTTTGTATAATTCTATACTAGATAAAAAACATTGTAAATACCAAAAACTTCAATTTTATCTGCTTAATTAAAATAACTTTACAACTTTTCAACATGAGCATTGAAAACTCACAAAAATATTGCTAATATTAATAATATGATTTTGTGTTTATTGAAACTAATGTTTTAATATATATTACTGGAGGTTTGTAATGGAAAATAAGTCAAAGAATATACTGATAACTAAAGATCAGATTGCAGGTAAGATAAGTGAAATTGGAAAATTGCTGGGTCAGGAATACAAGGGTAAAAATTTATATGTATTGTCCCTTTTAAGGGGAAGTTTTATATTTACATCGGATTTGGTAAGAGAAATAGATCTTCCCTTGAAGATAGGTTTTATGACCACATCAAGTTATGGAACTTCTGAAACATCATCCGGAAAAGTAAAGATTCTAAATGATATATTAGATGATATTCACGGATATGATGTATTAATTGTAGACGATATAATAGACACAGGAATAACTATGAATTTTGTCATAGATTATATAAAGTCCCTGGGTGCTTCCAGTATAAAATGCTGTGTATTATTGGATAAGCCGGAACGACGAAAAGTTCCTTTAAAACCGGACTTTTATTGTTTTAAAATTCCTGATGTATTTGTTGCCGGTTATGGCCTTAATTATGGTGACTATTATAGAAATGTACCCTACATATTTAACTGGAACTAATTACATTCATACCTTGTTTTAGGAGAAAAATCATGGGTTATCACCAACAACTTTTTCTCCTAATTATCTCTTACAGCTAGTTTGGAATTTTAAACCCCGCTTTATCAAGTCCTAGATTTATGGCTGTTTCAGGAACCTTACCCAATATAATGGTTTCAGATATAGGCACCTCATTTTTCACTTTTATATCTTCAATCCTCAGTGGAATTATAATTCTCATATTTGTATTCACTTGAACATATATTTTATGCCTGGATTGATTTATACCCACGCTTTCAAAACTAGACAAGTATTTAGTTTCTATATATCCTACAGGCTGCATTTTAATAGTAATGCTAGGACCGAAAAACGCCAGCAAATTGTTTTCCATTACGTATCCCAATGGAAGTTTTAATCCCACCTTTCCTATATCCTTTAACCTTTGTTGACATTTAATAGCTACATCACAAGCTATTTTATTCATCTTTAATGTATTTGCTCTTATCATGACTATGTTTCCCTGTTTATCTTTCTCTATATCTATAATATTCTTGTAATCAAATTGTTTTGAATACTCTTCTATGATTACCGAATTTATAGTTTCAGTAATTATAGCTCTGGTTTGTACATCCGCAGCTGTAACAATTGCCGGACTTATTTTGGCATTTACAAAATAAATGCCGGATCCTAAAATTATTAATATGAACCCTATTATAAATATACTCTTCACTTTATTGTCAATTACCTTGAATATTCTTATAGCCATCACACCCTTATTATCATATACCATAATATATGATAACAAGTAATCCTTTATTTATCTAAAAATTTTATATATTTCATTAACACTTTAATTTATGTTATAATAATTTAAATGTAAAGGTTAAAACAAGGAGGACAATTATGGTCAAAAGACATAAAAAGACCCAAATCAAGACTTTTAAAAAGGTGGCTATCATTTTATCTGGCTTGTTAATAATCGCACTGTTAGTGTCAATAGGCATGTCCCTCGCAATTATAAAAAATTCCCCCAAGCTGGATGTAACCCAGATATTAAATTTAAGGGAGCCTTCTGTTCTATATGATGATAAGAACAATTTAATGGATGCAGTGGTTACTCCCCAGCAGAGAACGGTGATCCCATTTAGCAGTATGCCCCAAAATTTAAAAAATGCCTTTGTCAGTATAGAAGATCAACGATTTTACAACCACAGGGGAATAGATTTAAAAAGACTTGTTGGAGTAATATTCATAGATATTAAAAGCAAATTTATAAAGAGTTCGGATATTCAAGGCGCATCTACAATAACACAACAACTGGTGAGAAGTATATTTTTATCATCTGAAGTATCTTACAAAAGAAAATTACAGGAAATATATCTTTCTCTGAAACTTGAAAAAAAATTAAGCAAGGATCAAATACTGGAAGCATATATGAATACAATTTTTTTAGGCGGCAGAGCTTTGGGTGTTGAAGCTGCTTCTAATCAGTATTTTGGCAAACCTGCAAAAGATTTGAATTTAATTGAATGTGCCTTTATTGCCGGTATGCCCCAAAGTCCATCCGTATATTATCCATATTCCTCAGCCTCCCAAAAGAATCCATCCATATATTTGAACAGAACTGCTACTGTAATAAAAAAAATGTATGAAAATGGATATATATCTCATTCTCAATATACATCTGCTATAAATGACATTTCAACAGGTAAATTGGATATTAAACCACAGCCTGCTGTAAATAATGGTTATAATAACGAATGGTTTACAGTACCTGTAATTAATTCAGTAAAAAAGGATTTAAAATCCAAATATAGGTACAGTGATGAACAAATAGAAAACTTACTTATGTACGGCGGTTTAAAAATACATACTACAATGAATAAAGACCTACAGGAAAAAACTGAAAATACCTTGGACAATGACAGTATTTTTCAAGCTTCATCCTTAGACAAAAATGGAATAGTACAGCCTCAGGCTTCTGCTGTAGTTATGGACTACCATTCCGGAGAGGTCAAGGCTCTGGTTGGAGGAAGAGGTAGTCAGCCTGCCAGATCTTTTAACAGAGCTGCATCCCAAAATTATTTACGGCCTGCAGGTTCTAGTATAAAGCCATTAACTGTGTACAGCCCTGCTGTAGATTCAAAAAAATTTACAGCAGCCAGCATTTTTGAAGACTCTCCATTATCAGATGATGTGGCAAATAAATATACTACCAATGGAGAACCATATCAACCTAAGGATGATACCTCTATAGGTGGAAATATGACCTTAAGAACAGCTATAACTCATTCTATAAATTTGGTTGCAGTAAAGCTGGAAGATAAATTGGGATTAAAAACCGGTGCGGATTATGCAGAAAAATTCGGAATAACTTTAGATGAAGATGACAGAAGCAGTATAGCTGCACTATCTCTCGGAGAACTTCATCATGGGGTAAACACCCTGATAATGTCTGCTGCCTATGGAGTATTTGGAAATTCCGGCATATACACTTCACCAAGACTCTATACTAAAGTTGAGGATAGAAATGGAAAAATTCTATTGGACAATAGCACCAGGACAAAAAAAGTTCTTTCTCCTCAGTCAGCATATATAATGTACGATATGCTCAAAGGTCCAGTTAGTGCTGAAGGTACTGCCCCAAGTGCAAATCTGGGAAATATGCCTGTAAGAGGTAAAACCGGAACTTCCAGTGATAGTAAAAATCTATGGTTCTGTGGATTAACACCATACTATTCTGCTGCTGTATGGATTGGTAATGACGATAATTCCGTAATACAAGGGGTTTCTAGTGGCTCCATAAACAGTAATTCAGCTGCTAAACTTTGGGCGGACATAATGTCTCCTTTTCATGAAGGCTTACCTGCAAAAGATATTAAAATGCCTTCTGAAATAGTAACTCAGGCAATTTGTTCTGAATCCGGAAAATTGTCTACTTCAGCCTGTTACACGGATCCTACTGGCAGTAAGGTTTATAATGAATTCTTTATATCCGGTACTGCTCCCACAGATTACTGTGACATACATCATTCCTGGAATATATTTGATTATTTTTCAGGTAATAAAAACAAAACAAATAATAAGAATGACAATGAAGATCTTAAACATAACAATAACAATAGTACAAAAGGAAATGACAATAATTTAAACAGAGGTGATACTACATTACCTGACAGCACTCCGAAAGATGACATAAATAACAGTGAAAACACCACAACAGATTCTGACAATACACCTTCCAAGACATTTGATTTAAATAATTAAAAGTCATTTATCCAGGGACATAACAGTACTGTCATCCCAGCTTCACAAAGCCGGCAGTTCTGAGTCAAAAAAAGGCCTGCTGAAATTTAAATAATATAATAAATTTCAGCAGGCTCCTTTTTTAATAATTATCCGCCTAAAATTTTTCTCATTGTTTTTAACACTTTTTTTTCTATTCTAGAAACCTGTACTTGATTTATACCCAGCATCTTCGCCACTTGAACTTGGGTCTTATCCTTAAAATATCTGAGCATTATGATTTGTCGTGACTTTACATCCAGATTTTTAAGTGCTTCCTTAAGGGCAATCCTATCTACCATTTCTACATCTTCATTTGGATTCTCACTTATTTTATCTATTAAAAGAACTGGTGAACCATCGTCTTGATGTATAGTATCATAGAGGTATTGCAAACTGGTAGCAGATTCTGTAGCAAATATCAAATCTTCAACTTCCACACCAGAATACTTTGCCAGCTCCTCTACAGTAGGTTCCCTATCCAGCTTTTTTGTTAATGTTTCCCTGTCATAGTGAAGTTTCTTAGCTGTGTTTTTTACACTTCTACTAACTTTTATCATTCCGTCATCTCTTAAAAAACGCTTTATTTCACCTAATATCATGGGTACTGCATATGTAGAAAATTTCACATTATAACTTGGATCAAAATTATTTACTGCTTTCATAAGTCCCATACAGCCTATTTGAAATATATCCTCATATTCATATCCTCTATTTAAAAACTTTTTACTTATAGCCGATACCAATGGTAAATTCAATTCTACTAATTTATTTAAGGCGTCCTTATCCCCTTGCTTGGCATATTTAATCAATTGCAAATTATCTTCATAACTATACTTTAATTTTTTTACTGCTTCTTCACTCATACTATTCACCTAACTTAATGAATTAAAAACTTTTTTCATTATTAATCTTGTCCCTTTATTTTTTTTAGATTCTACCCTAAGTGAATCCATAAAAGTCTCCATTACAGTAAATCCCATTCCCGATCTTTCAAGATCAGGCCTTGATGTATAAAGAGGTTGTCTGGCCAGATCTATGTCTTCTATGCCTATTCCTTTATCTTCTATAACTAAGGTAAGTTCTCTATTCTCAATAAAAGCTTCAATTGCAACTGTACCCTCTTTATTTTCGTAACCATGAATAATAGAATTTGTAACAGCCTCTGAAACTGCAGTTTTTACATCCGTCAGTTCTTCTATTGTAGGATCCAGCTGAGACACAAAAGCTGCTACCGCTACTCTCGCAAAACTTTCATTTTGTGATTTGCTAACAAACTCTATTTTCATACTGTTATCGTACATAATATTTATCCCCCCATTAAATATTCTCAATTGCTTCCTCAACGCTGTCATAAAGCTTTATAATCTTAAACAAACCTGAAAGCTCAAATACTCTTTTTACCAAGTCAGTTGCTCCCGCAATACACATAGCACCATTTTTTAAATTTAACTTTTTATACCTTCCAATTACCACCCCTATTCCAGAACTGTCCATAAAACTCACCCCTGAAAAGTCCATTATGAGTTTATCCAATCCATCCCTGTCCAATCTATCATCAATTTTATTTCTCACCTCTTCTGCACTGTGGTGATCCAGCTCTCCTTTTATGCCCACTATAAGTTTATCAACTCTAACTTTAAATTCCAAATTCATAAATTATCCAAAGCTCTACTAAAACCATACTGCAAAACCGCTCCTATAATTTTAGCGTTAAAATATTATTTTAACTTTAATTTACCATATAACATATAAAGGCCTTAATGTTATATGACTAAAGTTCAATACATAAACTTTAGCATATGCAAAATATTGCATAGTCCGAGCCAGACATTCTTACCCCCCCTCTGTTATTTTTTATGTAATATTTCTCTAATCTATGGAATAAAACATTCACCTTAATTATTATTCTATGTGTGTCATAATTTTCCTTTTTTTTTCGTTAGTCATTTTATTATTTATTTTTACCATGTATTATGTTTTTAAACATATATCTAAGTTATTTTTAAAAATATTCCAGTTCCAAGTTTTTTCAGCAAAAAATTTAAGCCATAATAAAAAAAGGCACATCCAATAAGTTCATTAATCTAATGGATAATGCCTCTTAATTACAACTGGCTGAAACTTTAAAATAAATATATTTATTTAGTTAAATCTTCTATAAACTTTGGAAGTACAAAACAAGCTTTGTGTAATTCTTTTGTATAATATTTTGTATTTATATCTATAGTAGAAGATAAATCCACTTTCTGCGGATCATATTTTTTGGAACCCAATGTAAAACTCCAGAATCCACTTGGATAAGTCGGTATGCCGGCCATAAACAATTTTGTCACAGGAAAAACAGCTTTTGCATCCCTATAAACACTTTTTACCACTTCAGGTAAATAAAAAGGAGTTTCAGTTTGAGCTACAAATATGCCGTCTTCTGTCAGGCACTCATATAGTTCTTTATAAAAACTTCCGCCAAACAAACCTTCCGCAGCACCAAAAGGATCTGTAGAATCCACTATTACGACATCAAAACTATTTTTATGCTCATGGACATACTTTATTCCGTCTCCAATAAAGATTTCACATTTTGGATTCTCCAGAGCACAGCTTATTTCAGGAAGATATTTTTTACATTCGTCTATAACCTCTCTGTCTATTTCACAGAGAACAACTTTTTTCACCGTAGGATGTTTTAAAATCTCTCTTACAGCACCACCGTCTCCTCCTCCAACTACAAGCACCCTTTTAGGATCCGGGTGGCTAAATAAAGGTATATGGGTTATCATTTCATGATATACATATTCATCTTTAATAGTAGTTTGTACTATTCCATCCAAAACAAGCATTCTTCCAAAACTGTATGTATCTACTATAGCCAAATCCTGATACTCAGTTTTTTTTGTAATCAAAGTCTGTTTTATTTTATATGTCATAACAGCATCTTGAATTTGCCCTTCTTTCAACCATAAATCCATTAAATATACCCCCTTGTTTGTTTTAAACTCAATCTTCTTAAATTGTTATTTTACTGCAGCAAATATCATTATAACAATAATTTTATACTATGACAACAATACTACAAAATGACTATTTTCCAAAACAACTGTCCTTTTTCACGATTTTAATTTCTTCTTCTGTCAACTCAAAAAATCTATACAAACACTTTTCCACATCATCTTCACCATAAAAATCAATAGAAGGAATCTTCAATTTCATCAAATTGCTGGGATAGTACTCATACAAATTTTGTCCCAGCTTCTTACCAAATGTTTTAAAATAAAATTCGTATAAGGAACTGTTTAAAATCTTAACTAAATCATCATATGTAAAACTGACATTCTTTTTTAATACCAGGGAATATACATCCGCACTAAAATAACTTCCCTCATCTATGGCAAATCTGTTGTCTTCAGATTTATAGGGAAATACAATTTTTTTACCTTCAAATATCTGAGGCTTTCTTCCCCACTGAAGTTCATACCATTTTCTAATTCCTTTCCTGCACTCTCTCCTATTTAAAAGCCTTTTTTTGTATGTTTTTATATAATTTATGGAGTTGGGACAGTCCTCTTCACTTTTTATAAAATTGGAGTATATAATAAATTTTTCTCCGTTTATTATCTTATCCCTATGTATATAACTGCTTTTTATCCATGGTCTGATTAACTGGGGTTCAATATTCTTTTCTTTTAAAATATGCTTATCTATTATAAAGGCCCTATCACAACCTGTTATTATTCCCTGATGACTTTCACATATGTCCTTTAAAGTACATTTACTTTTTTCTTCTACTTTATCGATTATCCTCCTTTCCAATTTGTCGATAAATATCCACCCACCATTATCAATAAAACTTTGATGCATAAAAAAGCTTTTATACTTCTTATCTTTCTTTAAAAACAGGGAATTGTAAAATCTGTTTTTTTCCAGTACGCTACCCTTTTCAGGTTTTATAATCTCTATACTATTATTTAAATTATTTTTCTTTGATAAAAATATTATAATTGGATCCACTCCCACATTTTTAAAAGGCCTTATACCATAAAAATCTACGATTTTATATATAGAAGTATTTTGGATTAAAAAATTTCTAAGTTCTTTGCCACTGCAGGCTTCACAAAAATATCTAGATGTAATAAATCCAAGCTTCCCACCTTTTCTCAAGCATTCTAATGATTTTTTCAAAAAACAATAGGAGATATCTCCCTTATCTCTGTATATGCTTCCATACATTTCTTTTAAAATTTTGCAATAATCCCTATCCACATGTTTATGACCTATGTAAGGAGGATTTCCTATAAATACATCAAATACTTCATCTATATTTTCCATTAAAAAATCTTTTATTATAAAGTTATTTGAGTTAAGATGTCCACTAAGAACAAATAAATCTATCTGCAAAACCTTTACTGCCATTTCATCTATATCAAAACCAAATAAATTGTTGCATATTATATGTGCATTTATATCCTTCTGTTTTAAATTAATATTATTGTGTTTATTTATAGATTCTATATTATTTATAAATATATTTCTCAAGTAGGAAAAACATGCACATATCAAATTTCCACATCCGCAGCATGGATCTACAATCTTTATAAATGGATTTTTAATTACATCCAGAGGGCTAATTAAATTTTCAATCATATATGCTGCTATTTCATAAGGTGTGTATACTATCCCTTTTCTTTTATTTGTATCTCTTAGTTCATAGTACTTTTGGGAAAAACACCTCTTTTCTGATATATTAAACTTCTTTTTATAGCTTTCTATAAATTTGAATTTAAGTTCATTATCTATATCTTTATTCATATAGTTGTAAATCTTTTCAATACCTTCAATAAAATTATCCACATCACTATCTCCAATTTTTATTATCCCTAATATTAAAGAAACATTGATATGCCAATGTTTCTTTAGTATTATTTACTACTAATTCCTGTAAGACTTAAGTATAAATTATTAAATTAAGTATATCATAAATTATATCTTACAAGGTAGGTGATAATATAGCTATGATTAAAAAACTTATATCAACTTTCTTAATGTTCATAATATCCTTGTGTTCTTACAGTGCAGGAGCCTATTATAAACAAGAAAAACCTTTAATATATGATAAGCCTTTAGCTGCACATATAGAGCCAATTTCTAATAAAAAAGAGGATAATACTACTAAAAAAACTGGAAAACTTCAGGGATTAGATATTTCCAAATTGGATGGCAGTGAAAAAAATTGGTTTTTTAAACCCAATAATAAAGGTACTCCTTCAGAAGAGCCTGAAGATGTCCTTAAACTTATAAATAAATACTCTGCATATTATCTGGGAGACACTTCTAAAAAAGTACTCTATTTAACCTTTGATGAAGGATATGAAAATGGATATACATCTAAAATATTGGACATATTGAAATCAAATAATATAAAAGCTGCTTTTTTCGTCACAGCTCCCTATATAAAAGGTAATCCGGATTTAATAAACAGGATGGTAAATGAAGGTCATTTAGTATGCAACCACTCTGCCAAACACCCTTCAATGGCGGATACTGCAAAAGATCCTATAAAATTTGAAAAAGAATTTTCAATAACTGAGGAAGCTTATAAGGAAGTTACAGGCAAACAAATGCCCCGCTTTTTCAGGCCACCTATGGGAAAATACAGTGAGTTATCTTTATTTTATACTAATAAATTAGGATATAAAACTATATTTTGGAGCTTCGCCTATAATGACTGGAATATCAAAAAACAGCCTTCTCCTGCAGAATCTCAGAAAATGATAAGCCGCAGAACCCACAACGGAGCAATTATATTGCTTCATGCAGTTTCCAAAACAAATTCTGAAATACTGGATTCTGTGATAAAAAATTGGAAAAGTCAGGGTTATACACTGGAAAGTCTAGATAAGTTACCATAAATGTATATGTCTTTCCAATATAATTTTTCTTTATATTGGATCATAAATTAGGTATAATTGATTTATACATTATATTTTTAGTTATACCTAATTTATTAAATTATATAAAACAAATATTTTTGGGGAGATATTATATATGAGAATTACACAAGAATCAGATTATGGTCTTAGAGTTATACTCTATTTGTCAAAATTAGGCTATGGTAAAAAAATTGAAGCTAAATCCATAGCTAAAGATGAAAAGATACCGCTTAGATTTCTTCTTAAACTTTTAGGAAAATTGACCCAATCAGGTATAATTAAATCCTACAGGGGGGTTAATGGAGGCTATGCATTAAATCATATGCCTGAAGAAATAAATTTAAGAAGTATAATTGAAGCTATAGATGGTCCTATTTATTTAAACAGATGCCTGTATGACCCTGGGCATTGTACTGCAAATAGGAATGGTCACTGTGATATACATAACTCGCTTTTAAAGGTACAGAACAGACTAATTAAGGAACTGGAAGACATTAACTTCAAAGATATACTGGAAAATAAAATTTAACAACTCACATAATCTAAAACTGATTAAAATTTTAATCAGCTTTAGATTATATTTTATTAAAAGTCATGACTTTTAATAAGAATTTAGGTATGGATAACAGCCTTTTTATTCTGGAAGGTTCTGCAATAACCCTATAGAGCCATTCAAGTCCCAGACCTATCATCCACTTTGGTGCCCTTCTTACCTTGCCTGCAAACACATCAAAGCTTCCTCCTACACCCATGAATATACTGCAGGGCAGCTTATTCATGTTCTGGGATATAAAAATATCCTGCTTTGGTGCTCCCATGGCTACAAATATTGCATAGGGACTGCTGAACTTTATGTCATAAATTACATCGTCACAATTATTCAAATCAAAATAGCCATTGTGACTTCCACATATTTTTAAAAGAGGATATCTTTCTTTTAAATTTCTTTTACACATATCCAGGACATCCTGTTTAGCTCCAAGCAAATATATGGGCTTGCCTTCTTCCGTACATTTTTTTATTATGTCTTCCATAACCTCAATGCCGGCTATTTTTTCTTTTACAGGCATGCCTACAATTTTAGAAGCCAAAAGAGTTCCTACTCCATCTGGAATTATTACAGTATTGCTGTCTGTAAAACTTTTTAACAGCAAATCACTGTGAAGTCCATTGTACAGTATCTCAGGATTACCTGATACTATATTTATCTTTGAAAATTTATCTATATATTTCATAAATTCCATTTTGCTTCCACTAAATATATTGTACTCCAGCAGCTTAGTAAACATTTAAAATGCACCTTCACTTTTAAATACAGAAGAAATTGTTTTAAATAAAATCTTCATATCCATAAAAAGAGAAAAATTTTTTATATAAGTTAAATCATAGTGGATAGTTTTACCAAGTTCTATCTCTCCTCTTCCGCTTACCTGTGCAAGACCTGTTATGCCTGGAGTAACCAGCAGCCTCTGGCGGTAGGCTTTGGGATATAATTTAACCACTTCCGGTATTTCAGGCCTGGGGCCCACTAAACTCATATTTCCTATGAATACATTAAAAAGCTGGGGTATTTCATCCAAACTTGTTTTTCTCAAGAAAGCTCCGGACCTGGTAACCCTGTTGTCACCCCTACTTTGAAATACAAAATTCTCTAAATTATGGGGATCGATATCCAGTGTATGTTTTTTTTCTGCATCAACTACCATTGTTCTAAATTTATATATTGTAAAGTTTTTTCCATCCTTGCCTACCCTGACCTGCTTAAAAATAGCAGGACCCTTAGAATCTAACTTAACCCATACAGCAAGTATAATAAATACCGCACTCAATAGTATTATCCCCAGTGCAGAAAGTATAAAATCATAAACTCTTTTGAAAAAAAACTGCACTGCCTTATTTCTTATATCCTCTACAACATTTATTTCTATTTCATCTGCTTGCATGATTTCGCAAGTTCACCTACTCTCTTATATTTTTATTTATTATACCATACATGTTTTTTACTATAAAATCTTTTTTACTTTAGTTAAAACAATAGAACTAAAAACAGTGATTAAAAAGGCACTCATTTCAAAACTCAAATTATCTGCATGAATGTATTTATTCAGATAGTACTGGGTATAAAGATATAGTATGCCTGCCTGAACCAAGTATATATCATAAGATATATCCGATATATATCTTATGATCCTCATAATAAATCCATTTTCAAACTTAAAACTAAATATAAAAAGTATAAATGCTGTAGAATAGAAGAGTACGGCCGGTCTCTGAAAAGTAGTGACGTAATCTACATTTCCACTAAATTGATTGCCTGATATGAAACCATATATAACCATAAAAACTGAGATTAAAAAAAATACGGATACCCAGACCCTGTGATGATTTAATTTTTCACAGATGCTGTCAATATTTTTGCCTATGCAGCCTCCAAGAGAAAAATAAAAAAGCCAGTATAACAGGTTTTTTTTATCCCAAAACCATTCTTCTGGGGAAACAATTTTAAAATAATATGTATACGCCAGAAAAAAAATTGTAATTGTAAAACTGAGCAAAATCCACCATCTTTTATTCATGAATTTATATACAAATGGAAATATGATATAAAATTCAATTATCAGTGGTACATAATAAAAATGATAAAATACATTTCCATAGATTATGTTGTTCACATCCTCATGTATATTAAAATCCTTGGTTATTATCAATATGTAAAGTGCACACCAGACTATGTACTGAGGCACTACCCTTAAAAATCTTTTCACTATGTATTCCGAATAACTTCCGCCTTTTTTATAATTTACAGTAAGTCCCATTCCTGAAATAACTATAAAAGCTGGGACACAGAACCTGGAAAGCTGATTTAGTATAAATGATGCATTATAAGTAGCAGAATAAGGGGTGCACCTGTAAAGTACGGTTGCCGAAACATGCAGTGCTATAACTGCAAGTATTGAAAAGGCCCTTATTACATCCATACCCAAAATACGTTTTTTAATAATGTCTGCCACCTTCTTTACTCAAAATAAATATTATACTGCAATTTTATTTTTAACTATTTTTATCAGGTATTCATACTCCTCAACCTTTGTAAAGTACAGACATATGAAATAAACTGTACTTCCCAGTATAAATGAAGCCACAATAGAAATCATACTGCCTTTCATAAAAGAAGCAGTACTATTCATACAAATATAATTTACAGCATATATACACGCTCCCATAGCTGCTGAAGAAAGAGCAATTTTTAAGAAGCTTAAAAAAAGCTTTCCTATGTTCATTCCATTCAACCTTTTATTCAAACTTATCATCATAAGTATTGTAGTTATAATTGCAGAAATTGTAGTAGCCAGCGCCAGCCCTGAAACTTTCATGTATTTTATCAAGATAAAATTTATGATTATGTTTATAATTATCCCCACAAAACTATTCACCATAGGCGTCCTTGCATCTTTAACAGAATAAAAAGCTTTATTCAACATATCTCTTATTCCATAGGCAATCATTGCAGGGCAGTAAAATAAGAGTGCATTAGAGGTCAGATTTGAAGCTTCCAGGCTAAAAGCTCCACGCCTAAAAATCACATTTACAAGAGGATGTCTTAAAACTCCTATTGCAACTGCTGCTGGTATCATAATTATCATTATTATATTTACAGAACTTACAAGAGCCTTCTTGTAGTTTAAAATATCCTTTTTAACTGCCAGCTCTGAAAGGGTTGGATATACAATCATGGCAATGCCTATGGCAAATACTTCATAAGCCAGGGTATTCACCTTATTTGAATAATCCAGAACTGTAACTGCACCAAAGTATATATTGTTTGCAAAAGATCTGTTTATAAATAAGTTCAACTGAACTACTGAAGTACTTATGACTATAGGTATCATCAATTTAAACATGGAAACTGCATCACTATCTTTTAAATTCATTACAAATTTATACCTGTATCCAAGTTTCCTGTACCTTGGGAGGTTTATGGCAAACTGAACAAAAAAAACTATTACAGTAGCTACTGCAAATCCCTTTATCCCATATTTGGCAGTCAAAAATATCAGATAAACTATATAAACCAGATTGGACACCAGCGCCATGGCAGCAGGTTCATAAAACTTTTTATGGGATTGCAGCACTCCTGTAACTACGCTTTGCAATGTGACAAATACAAGCGATAACAACATTATCCTAATTATTTCAACTGATTGATTAAATATATACATATTGGATGTAAATCCATGTCCAAATAAATATATTATCTGTTTTGAAAATATAATGAGCACAACTGTAATTATAATTGTAAAAAAAGCAGACAGGTTTATTATATTGTTTACAAATGTATTTCTTTTTTCACCGGTGCTCTTTTCAATATGCTCTGAATTAAGCGGTATAAAAGTTGTAGTCAATCCATAACTTATAGTAGTTAAAAGATATACAAGTCCCAGTGAAAAATTATATATGTCAGTTATATAAGTTGCCCCAAATTTTTCTGCTATAAGAGCATCCCTTACAAGTGCCAGAACTTTACCCCCTACTATGAGAAGCATTACTATAATGGAACTCTTTATTACTCTTTTTCCCGCCATTTTCTTCACTCCAACTATTTTTGGGAGAGTATTTTAGTATATATATCATTGTACTGCCTGCAAAAATTATCTATTGAAAACTTTTCCATACAAACATGATATAATTTTTCTCCCATTTTTGATATGTACTCTCTTTTATCGTAAGCCAATTTCATTTTATCACTTATATCCTCTATAGAATTTGGATTCACTAAAAATATAGAATCCCCATCCATGATCTTTCTTATATCGCCTGTATCGGGAGCTATAAAAGGTTTCTTTACTGACGCACTTTCCAGCAGGGTTATAGGAGGCGCTCCACCTTCACTGAAAGATGTCAATATTCCCACATCCCCTGCATTTATAAAGTCCACAGCATTTTTTTTATATCCCGCAAGTATTACATGATCCTGCAATTTTAAATCTACTATGAGATTCCTCAATTTAAGTTCCTCTGACCCTTCTCCAACTATAAGCAGCTTTACATTTTTCACCTTATCCCTAACAATACTAAAAGCTTCTACAAGTGACATCTGATTTTTTACGGGATGCATTCTCGCCACATTTACATATAGAAAATCATCCTGGGTAATACCATATTTTTCTCTTATACACTCTCTATTTTCCCTTACATTAACTCCATTAAAATCAATTCCATTGTTTACTCTGAATTTTTCCCCTGTAAAATTCTCATGACTTAATATATTTTCTATATAACTGGATACACATATATACCTGTTAAAACTTCTCAACCCCTTTTGGCTTAAAGGTGTAAAGATCAGATGTTTAATTTTGTTATTCAAGAAATCCTTTCTAAAATCACTGTGTACTGTAGCTATTGTAGGAATTTCTATTTTGTTTTTTATAAAATAATGCATAAAAAAAGCTTTGGGTCCGTGAAAATTCACAATATCAATCTGATTTTTCTTTATATACTCCAATATATGTCTGTCATAAGTTGCACTTCTTCTGAACTTTACTGTAGCTATGTTCATCTCCCTGCTCTTGTCATAGAGGCCGCCTCCGCCTATAGTGCCTATAATACAGTCAAACATATGTTTTGAATAAAGACTTAGATTTAATACATGGTTTCCGCCGCCTCCTGTATCATTTCCCGATATAACCTGCAATACCTTAATATCTGCCACCTCCTATTTTTAAAAAATGTTCAAAAATATACTTTCATGATCTTCTCTATACATCATGCCCTGGGATACAGCCAGAATAAGCCAGAAATATGCAGTGGTCTTAGGTACAAAAAATAAATTGTCAAACAGGTTCATCATATAAAAAGCAATCATGGAAGCAAAAAAACCTGTGTAAAAATATTTATAAAATTTATTTTTTGTATTATCAATAAAAGATTTAACTTTTACCAGAGAAGATATGATAATACCGGCAAAAGATATTCCCCCTATAATTCCAAGCTCGCTTTCCACCTTCAAATAGGAATTATGGCTGGGCCATCTACTGTATCCATAAAATTTATATTGGGGATATATCTGAACATATCTGTCATAAAGGCTCACATAATTTCCATTTCCCACACCAAATACAGGATGATCCTTTATCATCTTCTGCGCAATTCTCCATAAATATATTCTGGACTGATTTTGGACAGGATCATCTATAGCCATAATCCTCTCTCTTAATTCCGGCACCAGCATGGATATGGCTCCTGCAGCCAAAAGTGGTATGATAAATTTGGCACTGTACAAAACCACAAGGACAATAAGTCCGACTGCAGCTCCAATAATGGCATTTCTGGAACCTGTAAAAGCCAGATCCAAAAACATAATACATGTCAATAGTAAATAGAAACACTTTTTTATCTTTTTACTTTCATATATAAGCAGCATAATCATGGGGAAAATACCGATTATCAAAAAAGCTGCCAGATTATTCGGATTATCCATATTAGCTGCTATTTTAAATTTTGTATACCCATAATTTTTAAATTCACTACTTAACCCAAAACCTGTGAAATGCTGATATAATCCATATACACCTACTATAAGGATAGAACATATATAAGAATACAGTATTCCATTTAAAAGTTCCTCTTTATTCCATTCATATTTTACCATGAAAAACAATATGATATATGATATGAACCTCAGGCTTTCACTGACTGCAAGTGTTTTTTCTGAAGCATAACTCACTGAAACCAGCATCATAACAGCAAATATACTCATAAATACAGTCAAATAATTTTTAAAAAAATCTTTTATCCCCTTTATAAATCTACAACGTGTCTTTTCTGAAATAATAATTTTCAATATATAAACCAACATGATAAATGCCAGTATACAATCTGAAAATCCAATGCTTCCTATCTTAGCTGTGTCAGACAAACTGGGAAGCGCTATTATATAAACACACAGTAACAAATATAAAATTCTATCTAAAAACAAATCCTCACCTCCACGCTAATTATATGGTACTATATATCAAGTACTTTCAATATTTTGCCTGAGGCATTTCCATCTCCAAATATATTTTGCTGTTTACTTAAAGGTGTAAAATTCAATATGCCATCCAGTATTTTTTCTGTGTCAGTTCCCACTACCTTGTTCCAGCCATTTTTTACAGTTTCAACCCACTCCGTTTCCCCTCTCATGGTTATACAAGGTTTTTTCATAAAGAAAGCTTCTTTTTGAACTCCACCGCTGTCCGTAACTATTTTTTGGGAATTCATTTCAAGATTTATCATTTCCAGATATCCCACAGGCTCTATAACTTTTACATTTTCATTAAACTCCAGTCCATAATCCATCATATATTTTTTGGTTCTGGGATGAAGGGGGAGTACAATGGTTTTACCGCATTTGTTCAATGCATTTACTATATTCCTTAACTTGCCTATATGATTTGTATTTTCAGCCCTGTGTATGGTGGTAAGTATATACTCTTTACCTTTAAGATGAAGTTTTTCCATAATTTCATTCTTACTTTCTGCCAACTTTTTGAAGTTCAATATGGCATCAAACATAACATCTCCCACATTATAAATGCCTTTTTTTATACCTTCTTCTTTTAAATTATTCTCTGCAGATTCTGTAGGAACAAATAAAAGGTTTGAAATATGATCTGTAAGAACTCTGTTTTGTTCCTCAGGCATTTCCATATTGAAACTTCTAAGTCCTGCTTCTACATGTGCAACGGGGATTAAGAGTTTACTGGCACACAGAGCTCCTGCCAGAGTTGAATTGGTATCACCATATACAAGTACAAAATCAGGCTTTTCCACTTCATATATCTCCTCAAGCTTTATAAGCATGGTTCCTGTCTGCCTTCCATGGCTGCCGGAACCCACTCCTAAATTATAATCTGGTTTAGGTATATTCAATTCTTCAAAAAATACTTTAGACATGTTTTCATCATAATGCTGTCCTGTATGCACCAATATTTCCTTATGATGTTCTCTTATTACATTTGAAACAGCAGCAGCTTTAATAAATTGAGGTCTTGCCCCCACAACTGTTAATATCTTCATGGATATCCTCCTGTAAAATTTACTATTGATTTTTGAGAAGCTGATCTTCAGGAACTTTTCTCAACTCTTTAGCTGGATTTCCTGCAACTATAGTAGCTTTTTCCACATCCTTTGTAACTACACTTCCTGCTGCTGCAAAGCCATCTTCATTTATGATCTTTCCCGGCAATATAGTGGCCTGAGCACCTATTCTGCCGCCCTTTTTAACAGTAACACCCTTAAAATGATTATATCTTTCCTTGGATCTGGCTGCAAAATTATCATTTGAAGTCACAACCCCTGGTGCAATAAACACATTGTCTTCAACTTCAGAATAAGCCGTAATATAAACATTTGTTTCTATTTTGCAGCTTGAACCAACCTTTGAGAAGTTTTCTATTGCAGCTCCCCGTCCTATTATGGTTTTGCTTCCTATAGTAACATTTTCCCTCACTGTTGCCAAATCAGCAACAAGTACATTTTCTCCTATAATGCACCCGCAATAAATTATAACTCCTGCACCTATCAGGCATCCACTTTTTATTACGGCAGGCTCAAACTTTTTATCATCTTTAAATATACTGTTTACTGATCTCATAGGTTCTTTGCCTATTACGGTATTGTCATCTATTCTCACATTATCTCCTATTTTACAACCCCTATGAATAACTACATTGTGACCTATCATACAATTGTCGCCTAATACAACCTCATCTTCTATAACTGCAAATTTTCCAATAGTTACGTTATTGCCTACCTTTGCAGTATCAGATATATACTTGTTACACATATCAACTCTCCTCGTCTACTTACACATATTTAAGAATTGAGAATGAAGCTTTTCCATTCTCAATCCCTACTGCTAATTATTTATTTTCTCGATCCCAGTCATATCCATGGTGGAAAAATCCTCTATAGGAAATTTAACAGGCATGCCTGTAAGTCTTGATTTATATGCCGCCAATATTATAGACATTCCTTTTTTGCCTTCTCTTCCATCTATGAGAGGTTTTGTATTGCTATTTACAGCATCTATCATATTCTTAAAAAGAGGTATATGTCCAAAACCATATACAGTATCCGGATCCCCTTCCTGGGATTTTAATATTTCATCATCTATATCCCTGTGATCTTCAAATTTCCAGGTTTCTATTTTATTAACTGCAAGTCCTCCTATGCACACAGTACCCTTCTCTCCAAATATATTTAAAGTTTCCTCTAGATTTTTAGGATAAACGCAGGCACTTCCTTCAACTATACCTATGGAGCCATTTTTGAACCTTATTATAACTGCTCCAAAATCCTCAGCTTCTATATCTCTTATAAAAGTATCACATTGTGCATAAACACTGTCAATTTTTCCACCCATCATCCACTGAAGCAAATCTATATCATGTATACATTGATTCATCAGGGTACCGCCATCAAGCTTCCAGGTTCCACGCCAAGGAGCCTGCTCATAGTACCCCATATTTCTGCTCCATAGAATTCTGGCTGTACCATTTATCAGTTTTCCAAACCTGTTTTCTTCAATAGCAGCTCTAAGCTGTCTCACTGGTTTGTTAAATCTGTTTTGATGACATATGCACAGTTTTACATTATTTTTTTCAGAAGATTCTATCATGGCATCAGCATCTTTTATTGAAAGTGCCATAGGTTTTTCACATATCACATTCTTCTTTTTATTCATGCAGTAAATGGCTATTTCAGGATGATATCCACTTTCAGTGGCTATAGTGACTATATCTATATCCTGTTCCTGGAGCATTTTTTTATAATCAGTGTAAATTGCTATATCTTGAGTTTTTCCCGTTTTTTCTATATACTCGCTTCTTCTTTTTTCGGCTTTCTCACTAATCACATCACATACTGCCGTTAAGACTGCTTCCTCTTTATTAGCTGCCAGAGCTTCAATATGCTTATAGGAAATTCTGCCGCATCCTATAATGGCAAACTTTAACTTTTTCATAAAAACACCTCTTATAAATAATTAATCTGAATTACAATTTATGAATTTTATCTCTATTGTTTTTTACTTCTTTAGTGGCATTTCTTGTATCATAAATTATCTTAGCCCTATCAACTATGGTTTCATAATCATAACAGCTGTGATCTGTAGTTATAATTACTATATCAGAATCATCAATTTCATTTTTCCAATTTACCGTATGGTACACTTTTCCGCCATGCTTGAATTCAGGAATAAAAGGATCATCCACAACTATTTTTGCTCCATTTTTCTCCAAATGTTCTATCACCTTGAGGACTGGTGATTCCCTTAAATCATCTATATCCTTCTTATAAGCTACTCCAAGAAGAAGTACCTTTGCTCCATTCATTGCCTTTTTATGCCCATTTAAAAGCTTCATGGCATTATCAACCACAAATTCAGGCATGAAATCATTTATTTCTCCGGAGGTTTCTATTAATTTTGTATGATAATCATATTCTTTTGCCTTCCATGAAAGATAAAAAGGATCAAGGGGTATGCAATGTCCTCCCAGACCTGGTCCCGGATAAAATGCCATAAAACCATAAGGCTTGGTTTTTGCAGCATCTATTACTTCCCATATATCTATGCCCATTCTTTTGCAAAGTACGGCCATTTCATTGGCAAGACCTATATTTATATTTCTAAATGTATTTTCAAGTATTTTCTCCATTTCTGCTGCTGCAGGACAAGATACTGTGTATATTTCGCTTTCAAGTATATTTCTGTAAAGAGCTGCTGCAACATCCGTGCATTCAGGAGTACACCCTCCTACTACCTTTGGAGTATTTTTTGTCTTATAGTATTTGTTCCCCGGATCTACTCTTTCTGGTGAAAATGCCAGAAAAAAATCCTCTCCGCATTTTAATCCGCTTTTTTCAAGTATTGGCTTTAACACTTCCTCCGTAGTACCAGGGTAAGTTGTACTTTCAAGTACTACAAGCATTCCTCTATGAAGGTATTTTGCAACACTTTTAGTGGAATCCACCACATAGGATATATCCGGCTGCTTATATAAATCCAGAGGAGTTGGAACGCATATTGAAACAGCATCTACATCTTTAACAAAGCTAAAGTCCATAGTAGCTTTTAGCTTGCCCTCTTTTACCAGCTTTTCTAAATCTGAATCCACTATATCTCCTATATAATTGATTCCTTTATTTACCGATTCAACCTTTTTATCCTGAACATCAAATCCTATAACCTTATACCCTGCTTTGGCCTTTTCTACAGCAAGGGGAAGTCCCACGTAACCCAATCCTACTACTCCCAGTCTAGCTTTCCTATTTTCAAGTTTTTCTATTAATTCGTCTTTCAACTGCGACATATTTTTACCTCCTAGATTAACTTACTCAACGTTTTTCATTATAATACATCATTTTTCCTTTGTCACCCCGACATTTTTACTGTTTTTCTTTTACAATAAAATCCAGTATATCCTTTTCTATTTTTTGCCCGCATTCTTTTGGAGTTATTTTACCTGAAGTCAAATCCATCATTATTTTATTTGTATTTTGGAGAGCCTGTATTTCAGTCACATTAGGCAATATTTCCCCATATTCCGATTGTCTGACAAAAGTTTTTGCTTTTTCATCATTTTTAACTTCTTTTATATTATAATCCACCTTAAAAGGAGGAATTCTTCCCGTTATCTTAAAAAGAGGCTCACTTGAGTTATCTATAAGATATTTTATCAAGCTCCAATCTTCACTTTTATATTTTGATTGAGGACTTACATAAGCCACCTGGGCTGTGACAAAAGACATCATCTGTTTCCCATTGTATTTTGGAAAAGGAACTACGGAATAATTAAGTCCTGATTCATCAAGTTCCTGTAAATCCCAGGAACCACTTATATAAAAACTTGTCTTTCCATTTTTAAAATTATTTCTTGCCGTTATGCTGTCTATGTTTTCCGGCATCAGCTTATATTTCTGAACCATATCTTGAATCATGGAATATCCTTTAATTGCAGATTCATTATTAAGCCCTATGTCCTTTACATTATATCTACCATCTTCCTTTTTGAAAATATAGGCTCCATTGGCATCCAATATGGGAAAACTCAAATAAAAATTATTTATATCATATTGAAATCCCTGTTTTTGGCCCATGGAAATCAATTCCTGCCAAGTTTCAGGCAAATTTTTCACTTTATTTTTGTTATAATACAATCCATAGGTTTCTATAGATAATGGTATGCCGTACATTTTATTTTCAAAAGAAACAGTTTCCAGTGCTGAGGGTATATATTTATTTTTGTCTATTAAATTATCCGGCACTTTAGCCAAAAGATTTTCATTATGTAGTTTTTCCATCCTGTCATGGGATACTCCAAATTCTATATCCGGTTCCATGTTTCTGTAAGATGCCTGGATGTATGCCCTATTGTCGCCTTTATCTGAATGAATTATCACCTTATACCCCGAAGTTTTTGACCACTTATCTGCAAGAACTCTCAGTTGAGTTATTTCAGGATCCGTAAAATGGGACCAAATTATTATTTCCTTATTGTGTCTTCCTGCAATATCCGTACATCCTGTTGAAAAAATCATAAATACTAAAAGTGCAGTTATGAGTTTACAAAATTTCTTCATTAGAACTTTATTCTCCTTTTCACCACATTAATCTATAAATTATCTATCTTTTCAGTTTACTCTTAATTAGATTTATTATATTTGTAATTTCATCTACCTTTAATAATAACAGCATTACACTATAAACTCCTACTCCAACAATTATGGAAATCAGTATTATTATTATCTGTCCCTTAAATCCTATGAGAAACCTACCCAAATAGCTGTTTATTAAAAATATGCAGAATCCCATAGTTGATGCTGCAGCCATTATCTTGCTTCCCACCACGAACATGTTAAATCCGTTTACGCTGCCCACCTTTTTTCTAAGATCTTTCACCAAAAGAACACAGCTTACAAAAGCAGAAATAGTAGTGGCCAGGGTCAAACCGCCTATACCCATTTTTTTTACAAGCACAATGCTCATCACTATATTTACTCCTACACCTATAGCTCCATTTATCATAGGTGTGGTTGTATCCTGCAGTGCATAAAAGGATCTGTTAAATACATCTCTTATACCCCAAAACACCAATCCTGACACTAAGAAAAAAAGAGCTTCTGCTGTCATATCAACTGCTGATTTATTAAATGCACCATGCATAAAAAGTGCGCTTATTATAGGGACTCTAAGTATCAAAAGACCTATAACAGCTGGAATCACTATAATATTTATGTTGTTTACAGCTGAACTTATATGAGCTTTAAAATTATCAAAGTTTTTCACGCTTCCATCTCTGGATAGTGAAGGAAAAATAACTGTCACTATGGCAGAAGCAAAAGTAAAATACACAAGCATATTCAGCTTATTTGCATAATCAAGTGCCACTATACTTCCAATTGCAAGGCTTCCTGCCATTCTTTTTTGAACAACTTCATTAACTTGGTTCACACCTGTTCCAATAATAACCGGAGCAATTAATGACAACATCTTTTTTATTCTGGAGTCCTTGAAATCTATTTTAAAACTGTATTTGTATTTGTTTTTTATAAGCCATGGTATTTGTATTACTATCTGCAGCCCGTTTCCAATCATGGTAGCTGCTGTAAGTCCTATTATCCCATAATGGGTTCCTGTCAATATGTACAATATTATAGGTATGTTCATTATTATTCCAACTAGTGCTGGTGCTGTAAAATCATCCAAAGTCTGAAGAATTGCCGTATATCCGCTGTTTAAGCTTAAAAAAAGTATATTTATCATGCTTATTTTTGTCAAAAATACAGTTAAATTATATCGTTCTCCTGTAAAATTCGCAATAACATTTACTATATCTTTAGTAAATATCCATCCCAGTACACATAAAAATAAGGATATGATCATTAAAATATTCATTATATAGTTGGCAAATTTAAACATTTCTTCTCTGCCATTTTTGCTATAGCACTCACTGAGTATTGGAATAAAAGTTGTAGTAATGGCAAGGCCAAACAAATTAAACATCAAATTAGGTATTGTAAGGGACATGGTATATGAATCCGAACTTACAGAAGCCCCAAATACACTGACAATAAGAGCATCTCTTACAAATCCCATAACCCTACTTATCATTGAAATAACCATCACTACACCAGCAGCTTTTACAAGTTTATTGCTTTTCATGTTTTCCTCCAAAATAATTAACTGCGTTTACTTTAAGTATTTTATCACTAATTAATTTTATATACAATGAAATAAAATCAATGAACTTTTACTTGAAAATAACAATTCATTTATGTCCTAAAAATATTTTTCCAAGCATGGGCCTTTTATTAAATATCCATTTAGACATGAATATCGGCATAAACCCTATAAAAAGCATTATTACAATTACCATATTGTAGTTTAGTTTGAAAATCTGATAGAATACAACCCTGGCCCCTGTTTGAAAGAACCAGGACAATAAATATATATCATAGCTGTATTTTCCTATTTTTCTAAATAACTCCCCAGTTGAAGAATTGACTATAAGCTGTGATACAAGTAAAAATATACTGCTGCCTGCAAGAGCCGTAAGCAAATTATAATAAGGATATACTTCTTTTTTTACAACAAATATATTGATAACTACAAGAAATACTGAAAACAATAAAACTATAACATATTTACCCTTAATATTTTTCCACCTGTCATATGTAATTTTTAAATAAATTCCAACGAAAAAATAAAACAGATAATGTATTATCCCATATACATAAAATAATCCTATTTGTTTTGTAAACAGCAAATTTAAAGCCAATGTTATGGCCAATGTAAAAGTTACCGGCAGTTTATTAAAAACAGGAGCTACTGCAAATATAAAAAACAGTGTATAGATAAACCAAAAATACTGTATTGGAATATCCAGCGGATAAAATAATATGTTTGTTATGAGGCCATTCAACTTCACAGGTCTTGCAGCAAAATTGTTCATATACAATTTTATGGGAACTGCTACCAATGATACTGCAAAATACGGAACCATCAGTCTCTTCAATTTTTTATGTATATAATGCCTATAATTTTTTAAGCTTTCTATTTCATATATTTTGTAGGCGAAAAAACCCGATATAATGAAAAAAAACGGCATGTGAAATGAATATATAAGTTTATATACATATGCATAAAAAGCACTGTTATTAAACTGTGAATCGGGGAAAGAATGTCCGAGAACTACTAAAAATATACCTATCCCCCTGGCTATATCCATATCCTTGTAATATTTTTTTATCATCTTATACCTCCGCAAATAGAAATATTTATAGTTTTTTAGGCAGCAAGTAGGCTAAAACAAGTCCCATTCCAAGCCCATTTGTAAGCAGTGTAGTTAGTATAGGCCCGTTAAACAATGACATTATTCCTCCAAATAGAATTGTGCCAACTAAAAATATATTTTTAGTTTCTACAGACTTAATAACTATCATTATAAAATAGAGCAGTATGGAAAATAATATTACCCCGGCAATACCAAAGTTCATATAGGCATCCCCATACCAGGTCACATTTAATCTCATATCAGGTCTTCCATAATATACCGTGGCCATATAGAAATTTGGATCCATATTGTATATGTTTTTGAAAAAATGACCCAGTATGCTTTGTGATAAAAGCATTTTAGGATACATCCAAAAGAAGTCATAGTATTCCAGTGCTATAAGTGAAGGCCATAGAAATATCCTTATTATTACAAGAAGATATATGGACAACTTTTTTAAGTAAAGAGCAACAAGTCCAAATGCTACGGCAAGTGCCATTATTTTTTCTACAAAGCTTCTCTTTATACCATATTTCAATATCATTCCAAAAAATGGTGCTAAAATCAATACTGCAAACTGGCTCTTATAGGCAGCATAACCATATAAAATAATCTGTAATATAAATGGTATAAATACAAGTTTATACTTTTTCTTATATATTAAAAATGCAAGTATAAAAGGATTTATTATATTCCCAAGCCATTGGACAAAATAATCTACAAATCTCCCGGCTTCATTTCTGTAATTAAGTCTTACTGCATATACATCTTTAAAAGATTCAAATATATTAGTGGGAAATCCCAACTTATATATTAAATAGGAATAACCTATTGCCATAAATGCTATTACAAATATCCAAAAAGTCCTAGGGCTGATTGTAAGCTGTGGTATTTTAAAATCCATTTTATTTACTATGATAACTCCAATTATAGCAATTGCAGTTATAGTATATATAAGTATTGCAGAATTCTTGCTTTCTCCCAGACCACTCATTGTATAAACCACTAAAAGCGGAGTAATGCTTAAAACTAAAAATAAAAGCCAATATAAACTGGTAAGTCTCTTAATTCTATTTGGAAGTAAAAATATAATGGTATAGGCCACAGCTATTGCCAGCGGAAGCATAATAAGTGCTCTTTTTAAAATTCCAGAATTTATTATAAAATTAAATGATTTATAATACTTGATGGAACCTATATATCCTATAGTCAATCCTGCTATTATAAATATGTATAATGCAGCAGACAAGATTTTTCTGCTTTTACTTTGCCTGTCATAAATTTCATCTATCATCCAGCAACCTCCTGTTCATTAATTATCTCTATTTGTAATTTTTTGTGAAAAATGATTTGAAAAATCCACATATGGTACCTATTCCGTAGACTATATGTAATAAAAAGAAAAGCATGAACATACAGGGTATATATTTTATTCCACTTTTTATTCCTATTTTCATACTTTCTGCTATATCAATTATAAAATAACTTCCCAAAGCTAAAATTTCTATAATTCTACTTGCAAAAAATAATCTATAAGTTATTCCAAACACAGTTATAGTGAGAAGAAATATGAGAGGAACAAGATGCCTGATTCTAACTATTTCCCTGTTGCCAATCAGTGATGCGCCTATTGCCTTACCATTTCCAAAATTTTGAGAAATTATTTTTTTTATACTGCTCCTGGGTTTGTAATAGGATATTATATTTTTGCTTTGGTATATCCTATAACCTGCCTTTAATATTCTATTGTTTAAATCATTGTCTTCACTTCTGGGCAGGTTTTCATTATATAAACCAATCTCATCAAATATCCACCTCCAAAAAGCGCCATTCCACACAGTATCTACAAATCCTTCATAATCTTTCTGCCGAAACTTGGCAACACCTATTCCAAATTTACTTTCATGCAAAAACACTATGCAATTCTCTACATAGGATTTGGAAGTCAGTAGATATGTAGGTCCTCCCACATTTACAACCTTTTGGGGCTTCAACCTGTTTAAAGTACTTACACACTGGCTTACATAATTTCTGTCATAAAGTGCATGGGCATCCACTCTTACAACTATATCACCCTTTGCCACTTTTATCCCTTTATTAAGTGCTGCAGATTGAATTCTTTTTTCATTATCCAAAATTGTCATTTTTTTATTTTCAAATTTTTTTATTATACTTCTAGTAGAATCTGTAGACATACCATCAACTATCAATATTTCAATAATATTTTCATAAGTCTGACACATTATAGATTCAAGACATTTCTCAATGTGCTTTTCTTCATTATATACAGGAATTATTATTGATACCGTGTCCTTATTACACATATGAATCTCCTTTTAACCTTATATAAATTACTTTCCATATATTTTTTTTAATTTAGCCTCGTTGGCCTCCCAAAAATAATTTCTTTTTAATTTTGCCATATTGCCCATTATTCTTTTCTTTTCCTCTGGATTTTTTACAAGCTTTTCCATAATATCTTCCAGTTGTTTTTCTAAATTATACCCATCTATTCCATATCCAAAATCATTTTTATTCACTTCAAAACCAAATTCAGTTGCCACATTTGCAATAATTGGGGTTTCAGTTATTATGCTTTCAAAAAACTTATTGGGCATGGATACAGATGCCGTACTTCCAGGATAAAAAGCATAGGTTATATCAATATTCCTGTATAGTCTTTCAAGTTCATCTATATGGTATACTCCTTGTATATGTACATTTGAAAACTTTTTTGAATATTCAGCAAGCTGTTCAGAGTATATACCTCTACCGCAAATTATAATTTGTATGTATTTGCTGTATTTTTGTGAAGCATCTATAAGTGCTTTCATTTCCTCATAATATCTTACTGATCCTATAAAACCAATTCTAAGTTTATCACTGGGTATTTTCCCTATATTATCAAATAAGTCCTTATATGGGGCATTGTTCACTATATAGATGTTTTTGCTTATTTTGCTGTAAAGCTGTTTCATCTTTGGAGTGACAACTATATGAATATCCACCTTTTTTAACATATGCTTCTCCATTAAAATAATCGAATTATAGATAAATTTATTTATAAAACCCGGTCTATTATAAAAGTACATATAAAAAAGATCATGTTCGTCATATATAAGCTTTAATTTAAGCTTTTTATTTATACCTGTTCCTATAAAAAGTCCGTCAAAATCATGGCAGTGAAGTGCCTGAAAATTCTTATTCCTTAAATAATCATAGACCTGCCTTTTAAATTTTAAAAATTTAAAAATCTGTTTATATCCGGAACCATATTGCGCTTCTGCAAAAAATCTTACTATTTTTATGCCATCTAAATTTTCTTCAGGTTTATCTATATATGTCCCATCTCTATCCCAACATAAAATAGTAATTTTATGTCCAATCTTTGTAAGGGACTTCGCCTCTTTATAAACTCTGGGATCAGGATCAAATCCATTTGTAAGCAGCATAGCAATGTTCAAAATTTTCACCTCATAATTTCATCATATATATCAATGGTCTTCTGTGCATTTCTAAGCCATGTAAACTCACTGAGCACAGTATTTTCCCCATTTAATCCGACTTTTCTTGCCTCGCTTTTATGACTTAATATATAATCAATAATATTTGCTAAATCATCTACATCATGCGGTTCAGCCAGGAATCCATTTTCCCTGTCCTTTATAACATCTTCTATACCCTGGCCCCTTACTCCAATGACAGGTATACCGCTGTTCATTGCCTCTATATACACTATGCCGAACCCTTCCTGCCAGCTTGGAAGTGAAAAAACGTCACATTTTGAAGACATATATTTTATTACTTCAGAATGTGGCAGTTTTCCTAAAAAAATCACATTTTTATCTAAATCCAATGCTTCTACTAATTTTTTTAAGTTTTTACTTTCCTCTCCGCCGCCAATTATGTAATATTTTATACCAGGATATTTTTTTACAAGTTTTGATAAGGCCTTTATGTTGAGATCTATGCCCTTTGTCTTAATGAGAGCTGAGACGCTGAGCATTACATATTCTCCCCTTAGTTCTATCTGTTCATCTATTATATATTCCTCTGGATTAATTCCATTATTTATAACTGCAGTTTTATTTAGAAGATATTTTTCAGTTATTACATTTTTCAATTTATTGCTGACGGTTATTATTTTATCTGCAGCTTTTAAAACCTTAAATACATTTTTTCTGCATATGTTGTTCTTTTTTATAGTATACTGAAAATCCTGACCATGGATGGTTACAACAAAAGGCACCTTGTATTTTCTGTCAAGAAGCATACTTGAAAACCCGACGGGTATTGCCGTATGTGCATGTATAACATTAAATTTAAAATTTTTATACAGTTTATCTACGGTTTTTTTTATGCCAAGATACATAAAAAATCCTGAATACTGCAAAAAAATTCCCCTGGGAAATTCAATATACCTGGGATAAAAAACTTCTACTCCGTCAAGCACCGTTGTAGATGGAATGTCAATATAAGATTTATATTTTTTTATTACACCTAAAAAAGCTGGAACATAAGGCACCGGGCATATTACCTTTACCTTACATCCTTCACTTATAAGCTTCTGCACCTGTTTATGAACAAAAATACCTAAAACACTGTTAAAAGGTGAAGGGTACATATGGGAAATAACTAGCACATTCTTCATGGTCTTATTCATCCTTTTGATATTTTTTTCTTTTATAAGTTGGTACTTTTTTTTCTATAACTCCAATTATCCGTTCCCTGTCACTATTTACTACTTTTTTAAACTCATCTATGGATTGTTCTACAAAATTCATATCTATTTTATTTGGCTTCTCAACAAATATCTTATCATGTTCTGTGGAAGTCAAGGCCACTTCATTCATAAGCAGTTCTTCATACAATTTTTCTCCCGGTCTAAGTCCCGTATATTTTATTTTTATATCCACATCTGGTTCATATCCAGATAGTGTTATAAGATCTTTAGCTAAATCCACTATTTTTACAGGCTTACCCATGTCTAATACAAAAATTTCTCCACCATGAGCTATAGCACCTGCCTGAATAACAAGCTGTGCAGCTTCAGGTATTGTCATAAAAAATCTATTTATTTCAGGGTGGGTTACAGTTACAGGTCCTCCATGAGCTATCTGCTTTTTAAATAATGGAATTACAGAACCATTGCTTCCCAGGACATTTCCAAATCTTACAGCTACGTATTCAGTTTTACTGACTTCATCAAAAGCCTGAACCATAATTTCGCAGAATCTTTTAGAAGCCCCCATTACATTGGTTGGATTAACCGCCTTATCAGTACTTATCTGGACAAACTTCTCTACCTTAAATTTGTCACAGCATTTAAGTACATTGTAAGTCCCAATTATATTATTTTTGACTGCCTCTGCAGGATTACTTTCCATAAGTGGTACATGTTTATGTGCAGCTGCATGAAAAACCACCTGTGGTTTATATTTATCAAATATACTTGAAAGCCTCTCCACATCCCTTATAGAAGCTATAATTATTTTTTTATTTAATTGGGGATATTTATAGTTCAATTCCATTTGAACATCGTACACATTATTTTCATATATATCCAGTATTAAAAGCTGTTTTGGCCCAAATCTGGCTATCTGCCTACAGAGCTCGGAGCCAATGGATCCTCCCCCTCCTGTTACAAGTATAATCTTGTCTTTTATGTATTTTCTTATATTTTCATTATTTAACTTTACTTCTTCCCTGCCAAGTAAATCTTCAATATTTACATCCCTAATCTTTGAGATGTTCACATTTCCATCTATCATTTCATATATTCCCGGTAAAGTTTTAAGTTTGCACTTTGTACTCTTGCATATATTTATAATTTTCCTTTTAGTTTTAATATCTGCAGAGGGCATTGCTATTATTATTTCCTCTATATTTGCTTCCATGCATATCTTTTGAATCTGATCTCTCCCACCTAAGACCTTTATTCCATTTATCATTTTTCTCTTTTTTGATTTGTCATCATCTATAAGCCCTATTATATTGTAATTAAGATTTTTATGTTTTTTTATTTCTTTTATAAGCATGGCTGAAGCATCTCCTGCTCCAACTATAAGCAGTCTTTTGCTTTTTCTTTTCTTATATTCTCCTGTATTCCTGTCTTCCGATACTCTATATATAAACCTTATTCCCCCCAATGCAAGTACGGACAATATCCAGAAGATTATATGCACTGTATATGGAAATCTATAATACCTGTTTTCAAGAAATTTATAATTTATAAGATAACTGTAAATTATAAATATAAGATTGGCCAGTGACACAGAATATACAATGGAAACAAGTTCCTCCACGGAGGCATACTTCCATATACTGTTGTATAAATTGAATATTTTGTTTAATAACAGAGTTATAACTACCACAGGAATAATGGAAAGTTTTAAAAATATCATATATTCCGGCGGTATATTAAAATCAAACTTAAGTAACAAAGCAAAATAAAGTGAGATTATCAGGAAAAATATATCGTATATTATAAGTTTTTTGTCTTTCTGCATTTCAACACTTCCTAAGATCATTGTAAGAGTTCCCTATAAAAACTCTCTTTATCTATTTTACATCATAAACGAAATTATTCAACACATTTTTTAATTCCACAGCTTTTGCATAATTATGTTATATTATGTAGGTATTTGCTTTTTAGTTAATTCATCATGTACATTTTTAAACAGTTCCTGATCCTTTAAATTTAAAAGATATTTCATAAAGGGTATTTTTAATTCCTCTCTCTTTAGTGCATACTCTACTGTAGCCTGAAGGAATCCAAGCTTGTCACCTACATCATATCTTCTTCCTTCAAAATTATATGCGTACATGGCTTCATTTTTTGCAAGTGTCCTTAAAGCATCTGTAAGTTGAATTTCCCCTCCTTTTCCTGGAACAGTATTATCCAATATTTCAAATATATAAGGAGTTATTATATATCTCCCCAGTATGCCTATATTGGAAGGAGCTTCTTCTACCTTAGGTTTTTCTATGAGATCCTTAACCTTATATACTCTGTTTTCTATATACATGCCTTTCACTATACCATATTTATAAACTTCACTTTTGGCTACTTCCTGCACTCCTATAATGGAAGTTTTATACTCATTATAACAATCTATAAGCTGTTTCAGGCAGGGAACCTGGCTATCCACCACATCATCCCCCAGCATTACTGCAAAAGGCTGATTCCCCACAAAAGTTCTGGCACAGCTTATTGCATGCCCCAGCCCTTTAGGTTCTTTTTGTCTTATATAGTAGATATCTGCCATATTTGATATATCCCTTACCATTTTCAAAAGTTCATCTTTTCCCTTGCATTCCAGTTCTTTTTCCAATTCTACCGATTTATCAAAGTGATCCTCTATTGCTCTTTTATTTCTTCCTGTTATTATAAGTATCTCTTCTATCCCCGATGCTACCGCTTCCTCTATAATGTACTGTATAGTAGGCTTATCCACTATAGGTAGCATTTCCTTTGGCTGAGCCTTTGTAGCAGGCAAAAATCGTGTTCCCAGTCCTGCCGCCGGTATTATGGCTTTTTTTACATTCACTGTAAAATCTCCTTTCCCACCAAGTGATTTTTCTAGAGCTTAGGTATATTCCTGACTATATTATCCAATTTAACTACTACTTCATCTTTGGGATTCAACTTTTTTGCAATTTCCAGATGGATTCTTGCATCCTTTAAATTTCCGGAATTTAAGTAGCACATTATAAGATTTGTACATATTTCTACAGATTTAGTAGCTTCAAAAGCTTTTCTCAGATAAGCTACAGCAGTTTCATACTCTCCAATAGAAGCATAATTTATTCCCATTTCATTTACAATTTCTACTATGCTGCTATCTATATTAAGAGCTTCATTTAGATAATAAATTGCCTTTTCATAGTTTTCCAGCATTCTATAGGCAACAGCAATATAATAATATAACAGAGCATTGTCACCTAATGTATCCATAAGCGGTATTAGAAGTTTTAAGGCTCTTGTTGGATCTTCAGGTTCATTCTCCAAAAGCTCTTTTCCCCTGTCATAATTCACAATGGATATTAACCACTGCTTCAGATCCGTTACTTCTAAAGTCTCTTCTCCGCTTTTTTTTATATAGTTGTTTATACAAAATAATGCTCCTTCATAATCTCCTTTTTCCTTTTTTATAATAGCTTCATAAAAATAGGGAAGTGCATAATTTTCCTTGAGCTCAGCTTTTTCCAGGATTTCCAGTTCCTCTTCTTCATACATATTATCTTTCTTTCTGATTTCATCTACCATAATTATGAGTTTGTCATATACCTCCCTGGTATCTTCTAAAATAGATAACCCCTTTAAAATTACATAAGCATCCTCATAGTTTTTATCATTAATATTTTTTGCAATTATGCCTTTTATAAATTTATTATTGTTTTGGTCACTTTTCAATATATTCTTGTAATATTCGCCAAACTTAAATTTTGCATCTGCCCCCAACACATAAAACATTCCTTCAATGAAATAACCTACCGGTATTTCATCCATATTTCTTTTTGACTTGATATTATTTACTATATATTTAGAGTTCACGGGCAAATATACATTTCCTGAAACCTTCACTCCAAATATTTTTTCAATATTTTTTTTGTCCACTTCTAAAAATAGAAGTTCAGACAACTTCTCTGCAAAATATGATTTTATATCCATAAACTTTATCACCTACATCATTATCAGCAATTTGCATTTTCAATTATATTCATAACGTTTTTTTCAAAAGCTTCCATTTTATCTTGAGAGTCTTTCAAACTGCCGCCTATTACAGAAAGATATATTTTTATTTTAGGTTCTGTTCCTGAGGGCCTTACTACAAACCAGGACTTATCCTCCATAATAAATTTAAGTACATTTGATTTAGGCAGTTTTATGATATTCTCACTTATATTCACCAGATCTTTTTCAACACCTAATTTATAATCCAATTTTTTAATTATTTTCACATTTCCCAGCGTTCTTTTCATAGAATGTCTCAAACAATGCAGTATTGTCTCAATTTCCTCATGTCCCTTTTTACCCTTAAGTTCTATAGAAATTAATTTTTCTCTATAAAAACCATATTTTTTATAAAGATCTATTAGTGCTTCATAAAGACTTTTCCCCTGCATCTTGTAATATAAAGTCATTTCACATACTAAAGTAGAAGCAATTACTGCATCCTTATCCCTCACAAAATCCCCAGACAGATATCCATAACTTTCCTCAAAACCAAATATAAACTTTTTATCCCCTTTTTCTTCAAATTCCTTTATTTTTTCTCCTATATATTTAAATCCAGTAAGTACATCTGTCACATCTATTTTATAGTCCGCAGCTACCTGAGCTGCCATTTCCGTAGTAACTATTGTCTTAACTATTTCACCATTCTCAGGCAGCCTGTTAAACTCTTTCAAAGACATTAGAATATAATGGGTCAAAAGCACTCCAACCTGATTTCCAGTAAGTACTTTGTATTCACCCTGGACGTCCTTTACCACTACACCCAGTCTATCACAGTCCGGATCCGTTCCAAATATTATATCTGGTTCTATATCTTTTGCCATGTTTAAGGCAAGGTGAAACACTTTTGGATCCTCTGGATTCGGATATGCTGCCGTTGGAAAATTTCCATCTGGTTTTTCCTGTTCCTTAACCACAAACACATTCTCATATCCAAGCTCTTTTAAAGTTCTTCTCACTGGAACATTTCCCGTTCCATGAAGAGGAGTATATATTACTTTTAGCTCCTTTGCATGGCAATGTACAAATTCTTTCCTTATCACCAGATCTTTTACCTTTTCTATATAAGACGTATCTATTTTTTCTTCTATTATGTGAAGAAGTTTTTTATTCTCCCCTTCTTCCATGCTCATATATTTTATCTCCGAAAAATCTTGAATGCTTTCTATGTTGGAAAGTATTTCATTTGCAGAAGTGTCTGTTATCTGACCGCCGTCTTCCCCATATACTTTATATCCATTATATTGTTTGGGATTATGTGATGCTGTTATGACAATGCCTGCCTTACATTCCAATTTTCTTACTGCATATGAAAGCATTGGGGTAGGATGAAGTGTTTTGAAAAGATTGACTGTAATTCCATTGGCACATAAATTACATGCAGCTGTCTGTGCAAATTCCTTAGACATTATCCTGCAGTCATAAGCTATTGCCACAGAAATACCCTTTTTATATTTTTTTACAAGATATTCTGATAATCCCTCTGTAGCCTTTCCAACAGTGTGTACGTTCATTCTATTTGTTCCTAAACCTATTAAACCTCTAAGGCCTCCTGTACCAAATTCCAGATCTTTATAAAATCTATCTTCTATTTCTTTTTCATCAGTTATATCTTTTAACTCTGATTTTTCACCCTCATCTATATAAGGTGAGTTCAGCCAATATTCATATTTTTCTCTATACATACTATTTCCCCCTATATGCAATATTTAACAAGTACTATTATACTATAAAACATAATTAAAAACACTTATGCCATCATATTTTTACTGCAGTTTCATTTTATATATTTATATGAAATATTATTTTAAATTTGTCCATAATTTATTCTACAAAATTTACACCCATAATGTTGAATTTATAAATCAATTAACATATAATTATATTAGTTTTTATTAATAATGCAGCCCAGCCCTTTAATTTCAAGAATTAAAGGGATATTTTTATGAAGGAAGGTGCTTTATCAAGTTGTATAGATTAGATCAAAACGAAACACCATTATTTGATGCACTAATGGAATATGTGAACAGGGAAACCATACCTTTTCATGTCCCTGGGCATAAAAAGGGTGTGGGAGTAGATGAGGAATTCAAAAAATTCATGGGTGAAAATCCTTTTAAAATTGATGTTACCGTATTTAAACTGGTGGATAGCCTTCATCATCCAAACGGCCCTATAAAAAGAGCCCAACAATTAGCTGCTGATGCTTATGGTTCGGATTCTGCCTTTTTTTCAATTCACGGCACATCTGGAGCTATACAAGCAATGATTATGTCCGTAGTAGCTTCTGGAGATAAACTGATAATTCCCAGAAATGTTCACAAATCTGTTACTGCCGGAATTATATTAAGCGGCTCCATACCTGTGTATATGCAGCCTGCTTTAGACAAAACCGTTGGAATTGCACATGGTGTCACTCCTGAAACCGTAGAAAAAACTCTACAGGAGAATCCTGATGCAAAAGCAGTTTTAATTATAAATCCCACTTATTACGGAGTGGCTGCGGATATAAAGAAAATAGCAGATATTGTACATAGTTATGATATTCCATTAATTGTAGACGAGGCTCACGGACCACATCTTGGTTTTAATGACAACCTGCCAATATCATCTATACAAGCTGGTGCAGATATATGTGCCCAGAGCACACATAAAATAATCGGCGCTTTGACTCAATGTTCCTTACTTCACGTTAACTCCAAATACATTGATGTACATAGAGTGCAGCAAGTGATGTCTCTGCTTCAAACCACCTCACCTTCATATATTTTAATGGCTTCACTGGATTGTGCCAGAAGACAAATAGCTCTTCATGGAAAAGAACTTTTGGACAAAGCCATTGAACTTGCAAATTATGCCCGATATGAAATAAATAATATTCCAGGTTTCTATTGCTTTGGTGAGGAAATAGTTGGAAACGAAGGCGTTTTTTCACTGGATCCAACTAAAATAACTATAACCTGCAGGGATTTGGGAATCACCGGCTATGATTTGGATATGATTTTATCAAACAAATACCACATTCAGATGGAACTGTCAGATATATATAACGTTCTAGCTGTGGGCTCTTTTGGTGATACCAAGGAAAATATGAATTCTTTAATAAACGCTTTAAGGGAAATAAGCAGTGAATATTACGGCATGGGAAACAAAAAATCAGATTTTCTGGATATACCTGATATACCAAGACAGTTAAAAATACCTCGAATAGCTTTTAATTCTCCAAAAATTCCAATAGCTTTAAAAAGCAGTGTGGGCATGATAAGCGGTGAATTTTTAATGGCATATCCTCCAGGAATACCTATACTTTGTCCCGGGGAAGAAATAACAAGAGAAATTGTAAACTACGTACAGGAATTAAAAGATACTGGCCTATACGTCCAGGGTACAGAAGATCCCGAAGTTGAATACATTAAAGTTGTAAAATAAACAATTTAGGTATATAAAGTACTTTAATCAGTCCATTATATACCTATTTATTATATTATCAGTTTTTACTCAACGCTTTTTACACAATTATGAGACAATGGAACCAAGGGCTATAGAATAAAGTTTTGATTTGGCACTGTCCGATCTGGATACCAATACTACTGGACATTTGGCACCAACTATAATTCCCGCACTCTCTGCACCAGCAAAATATGTCATGGATTTTCCAAGTAAATTACCTGATTCTATATTGGGAACCAGTAGTATATCCGTATCTCCTGCTACTTCACTTGTTATTTGTTTATGTCCTGCAGAAATTTTAGATACAGCAATATCAAGTGATAAAGGACCGTCAACTATACATCCATTTATCTGACCCCTTCTATTCATCTGTGTCAGCACCGCTGCATCTAAAGTTGCCTGCATGGTTGGGTTTACAACTTCCACTGCACATAGAGCGGCTATTTTAGGCAGATTTATCCCCATTTTATGCGTTACAAAAACTGCATTTTTTATTATACCTGCTTTTTCTTCTAAATTAGGATAAGGCAGCATTCCTCCATCTGTCAAAAATAATAATTTATGGTATGACGGAACATCATAAATCATCACATGGGATAAAAGTTCCTTTCCCCTAAGCCCTGCTTCCTTATTTAAAACAGCCCTGAGCAGATCTGCTGTTTTTATCATGCCCTTCATTATAAATTGTGCTTTCCCTTCAGACACAAATTTTACAGCTGCCGCTGCGGCCTTGGATGGATCCTTTTCATCTACTATTTTTATATTATCTTTATACAATCTTTCCTTTTTCAATATATCAACTATACTTTCTCTATCCCCTACTACAATTGCATCCACAATTCCAAGTTTCACCGCTTCTGTAACAGCCTTCAAGACTTCAACATCCTGAGCCACAGCTACAGACAGTACCTTTTTACCCTTTTTCCTGGCTGCATCCATAAGTTCCACTAATCTTTTTACCATTTATATACCCCCCATACTTTAAAAGATGGCAAAAACTAAGTTCCTTTTACCATAATAAAATTTACTTATTGCCATCTTCGCCATATATTATATATAATTAATGTATAATTTTTTATTGCCTGTTATATAATATTCTACTATCTATATGTTTAATGGATTTACATCCTGTTAAAACCATAGCTGATTTTAAATCATTTTTTAAATTTTCCACATATAATTTTACACCTTCCTGCTGCCCTCCAAAGGATGCAGTTACAAAAGGCCTCCCTATAAGTACAGCATCTGCACCAAGAGCCAGCATTTTAAGTATATCCACTCCGCTTCTGATTCCGCCATCTGCTAATATGGTAACCTTGCCCTTTACTGCTTCGGCTATACCGGGAAGCACCTCTGCCACTCCTGGTGTCTGATCTAAAACTCTGCCTCCATGATTGGAAACCACTATGGCCTTTACTCCTGCTTCAGCAGCAAGCTCTGCTTCATCCGGAGTCATTATACCTTTTAATATAAATGGAAGTTCAGTACTTTCTACAACTTCCTTTATTTCACTTATAGTCTTGGGTCCCACAGGTTTTCCATGAAGTGACAAGGTTATCAGTCCTGCTGCATCTATGTCCATACCTACAGCAAAAACCCCTGCCTCTTCTGCAAGTTTTATTTTATTTATAACATTCTTATTCTCCCAGGGCTTTATTACAGCTATGCCATTACCTTTATACTGTTTCAACTTCTCCAGATTGGTAATTAAAAAAGAATCCACCGCAGTATCTCCCACTATGGGGTATATTCCTCCCTCTAAACATCCTCCTATAACCCAGGATATATATTCTTCTTCAGTAAATTTTCCGCCCATATTAAGGGTAGTTCCAGATACTGGAGCTGCAAAAACAGGTATATCCATCTCTCTTCCAAATAGTTCTATGGAAGTGTCCGGATCCTTGGCATCATGTATAACCCTCATGTTTAATTTGTATTTATTAAGCGCATTAAAATTTTCTTTAAAAGAATCTCCTGTTCCCTTGCCTCCCATACCTGGAACTTCGCCGGCACAGGCATTTCCATTACAAGCAGGACACACCCTACAGCTTCCATTCAGATTTTCACGTGCATTTTTTAATACATCTTTATAATTCATAATAATAACACCGTTAAATAATAAACCATATCTACGTAGGATCTTCATTATTTAGCGGACTTTTCACCCCTCTCCTCTAAATATAATAATTATATCATATAAAATAAAGCCTGATTACCTGAAGTTGTGTTATTTTAACTCAACTAATGTAACCCCGGTGCCTCCTTCACCATATTCCCCCAATCTATAATTTTTTACATGGGAATGACGTTTCAGCATATCTGTTATGGAATTTCTAAGTACACCAGTACCTTTCCCATGTATTATAGTTACTTCCTTGAGTCCACCCAGATAAGCATCATCTAAATATTTATCTGTAGTATAAATTGCTTCTAAGGAATCCATTCCCCTCAAATCCACAGAAGTAGAAACATCCCTCAAGTTTAATTTAGCTTCTCTTTTTACCTTCTTCTTTTTATCCTTCAAATCACCTTTACAAGCTCTTAAATCTTTTAAATTCACGCTTATTTTCATAATTCCAGCTTGAACCTGCAATTCTCCTTTATTATCCGGTTTGGACAAAACCAATACCTTTTGATTCAGGGAAGGAATAAACACTTCCTGCCCTTCTTTTACAGATTGAATTTTTTCACCATCTTCAGTTTTTGCAGTGTATAATTCTTCCTCGGTTTTTTCCAATTTATCTTTAAGTTTCTTCCTGTTTTCCTCTAACCTGTGTCTTGCCGAAGAAGTATATCCCATTTTCTCTAATTCTCTCATATCCTTTAAAATTTTATCTGCCTCTTCTTTAGACTGCTTTAATATTTCCTTTGCCTCTCTCCTGGCTTCAATAATGGATTTATCCCTTATGCTCTGCAGTTTATTTGCCTTTTCCTCATATTTATATTTGATTTTAGCTGCATCATTTTTTAAAATCTCTGCTTCTCTGGCATAATTCTCAGCCTTTGATCTTTTTTCCTGAAGACTTTGAATTAAATCTTCAAACTTTAAAGCTTCACTAGCTATATTTTTTCTTGCATCTTCTATTATAAATTCAGGCAATCCGAGTCTTTTCGATATTTCAAAAGCATTTGATTTTCCTGGTACTCCTATCATAAGTCTATAAGTGGGCTTTAATGTTTCCACATCAAATTCCACTGAAGCATTTTCTACACCCTGGCTTTTCAGTGCATATACTTTTAATTCACTATAATGAGTTGTGGCAGCTATAGTACATCCCCTGTTCTTCAAATTTTCAAGTATGGACACTGCCAATGCTGCACCTTCCGTGGGATCCGTACCTGCTCCTAGTTCATCAAATAACACCAGGGATTTTTTATTGGATTCTTTAATAATATTTACTATATTGGACATATGTGAAGAAAAGGTAGATAAATTCTGCTCAATGCTCTGTTCATCCCCAATATCAGCAAATATTTCAGTAAAGAAACCTACCGTTGAATTTTCCCTGGCAGGTATCATAAGACCACACAATGCCATGATATGTAAAATTCCTATAGTTTTAAGTGCTACTGTTTTTCCTCCTGTATTGGGACCGGTTATAACCAGGCAGGTAAAATCCCTGCCTATGTGTACATCCATAGGCACTACCGATTTTTTGTCTATAAGAGGGTGCCTCCCCTCTATTATATCAACTAATCCCTCCTCATTTACCTTTGGAACAGCTGCATTTAATTCACTGCCGAATTTGGCTTTTGCAAATATAAAATCCAATTCCCATATTATATCTGCATTGATTTTAACTGCATTTATATTTTCATATATTTCACTGGATAATTCAGCTAATATCCTGTCTATTTCTGCTTTCTCCTTTAATTTCAACTCTTTTATTTCATTATTTAAATTTACAAGTCCCATAGGTTCTATATAAAGTGTAGCTCCGCTGGAACTTTGATCGTGCACAAGTCCAGGCACCGAGGATTTATTTTCTGCCTTTACAGGCAATACATATCTATCTCCTCTCATGGTATATAAATTATCCTGTAAATATGAAGAATAGGTCCTTATAAATGAATTTACCTTATCCCTCACAGAAGCATTTTTATCCTGTAGGCTTTTTCTAATATTATATAATACAGGACTTGCTTTATCAGATATTTTTTCTTCACTTTCTATTGACATAAGAATTCTGTTTTCCAAATCTTTTAAAACTATAATACCTGCACATATATCTTCTATAATTTTAAAATGCTCTTCTTCTTCTTTGGTACTTATATATTTTTGGAATCTTCTAGCAGCTCTCAAAACTGCGCCTATTTTTAAAATTTGTCCAGGCATTAGGACAAAACCTTTTTCAGCCATTTCTATACCCTGTCTTACATCATATACTCCTTCAAAAGGAGGAGCCCCTCTAAATATAAGAAGCTTTAGCGCTTCACTGGTTTCCTGCAGATGTTCCTTCACTTCATAGGTGCTATTGTACGGAGTTAAAGCTTCTATTAAATCTTTACCCGCGCTGGTATTTGCATATTTTTTTAACTTTTCTTTTATTTTGTTAAATTCCAATATTTTTAACGATTTTTCATTCATTTAAATTTATCTATCCTTTCAATGAAAAATAAGTTTATTATTTGTTGATATAATTTATTCTACACCATTTTTATAATGTCCTCGTGTAAATCCGCTAAAGTCACCTTCAAATTCTTCTTTTTCAAAATATCCTAATATTTTTTTAGTCTGATTATAATCCTCATCTATAAAATCCACCCTAAAGCTGTTTATACCCGCATTTCTTAACTCCCTTATATTAGGAACTAAGTTGATAGGCACAGTATTGTATATATAATTTCTGCAAAACTTATCCGTTTTTATTTTAAATTCTTTTTTCTTTCTGTCCAAAAGCAAAAATTCTCCTTTTTTACAAGCTTCATTACAGCCTTTAGAACCATATTTATTTCCCAGAGTACTTCCTATAACACAGTGTTCACTTATCATAAGTTCTATTTTGCCATATACAAGTACCTGTGCTTTAGCCCTGGCTTTTTCAATAAGATCCTTTATCTCATGTTTGTTTAATTCCACACTTAGGCAGTTCCCATTTGTAATTTTACTATAAAAATTCAAAGCAGAGCTATTTGTTATATTTAATTTATAATCTCCTAAAATCCTTGTTTTATCTTTAAATTTACTTATTACACCTAAATTAGCAGTAACTATACCCTCAATTTTATTTAGATTTTTATTTATAAACTCTTCTATATAATTAAACTCCTCTTTTACTATATTGGGTATTTTAATATATATTTTTTTAGATTCAAAGTTTTCTAAATCTTTAATTTTACTCTGCTGAAATGGATTTATGCATATGCACTGAAAATTTGATTCCAATACTGCCTTTAATTGTTCACCACTGCTTACAAATACTATTTTTTCAGGTAAATTTGCCTTATGAAGTTCACTTTTTATAATGAATGGATTATAAACATCCCTATGGCAATTATTATTTCCACTATTTTTATTCAATATATATTTTTTGATTTTTTTCAGAAGCTCTCTTCTAACTTCATTTAGTGCAGACACAGGCAAAAATCCATTTTCAAAATATTTAAACTCTATACTGCTGAATTCAAATATTTCTTCTCCTGTTTTATTTAAATTTTCATATATTCTTTCTTTATTCAAAGGCTGATTCAATGCCTTTACAACTTTTTTTCCCTCTGTTTTAAAATTCACACCATCATAACAGGTTTGTAATGTAATAGGTCTTCCCTGCTGAAATCGCACCATCAATGGCAATTTAACCTTTTTTAAGCGGGGATTTTTATAGATTTTCTGCAATTGTCTAATTTGTGTTAAATCAGATGTCTTGTATATTGTATTTTCCCCTTTACATTTAAAAGGTATGATTTTTACATTTTCTCCTGCACAGGCCTTTGCTACTTCTGTTTTCCCCTTGAATATCTTAGAAACAGCAAAACCTTCATTTCCAATTCGCACTCCATCCCCCGGAGATATGTCCCCAATTAAAGAAATAGTTTTATCATCCCTAATACGGCCTATTTTTATTCCAGTATTTTTAGGGAAAGAATAGGACATCATATCCTTTCCGGTGTTTCCATATAAATAAGCTTTTGAAAAACCTCCTCTGTTAAATAATTGCAAAAGGTTTTTTTTACTATTATTTAAATAGGACATATCATTTAATTTTTCGGAATTCTCATAAAAATTATCCATTGCATTTCTATATTCTCTTACCACTCCCGCCACATATTCAGGCCTCTTCATTCTTCCTTCAATTTTTAAAGAAGATACACCACTTTTCATTATTTTTCCTATATCCTCAATAGTGCACATATCTTTGGGACTCAAAAGATAGCCTCTTTTTTTATTTTCACCTTTTTTGTCCATTATCTCATAGGGAAGTCTGCAGGGCTGAGCACATCTTCCTCTATTTCCACTTCTTCCTCCAATAATACTACTCATAAGGCATTGTCCGGAATAACAAATGCAAAGGGCACCATGTATAAATATTTCCGTTTCTATTCCCATATCTTTAGATATGTGTTCTATTTCTTTCAATGAAAGTTCTCTTGAAAGTACTATCCTTTTAAATCCTATGCTGTTTAAAAACAGTGCAGCTTCACCATTATGTATGGTCATTTGAGTGGAAGCATGTAATTCAAGGTTTGGAATTCTGTCTTTTAAAATGGAGGAAAATCCTATATCCTGTACTATAAGGGCATCTACTCCTATATTATATAAAAACTCAGCATATTTACAAGCTTCATTTAATTCCTTTTCTTTCATTATAGTATTTATAGTAACATACACTTTAGCATTGTATGAATGGCAATACTCTACTGCCTTTTCCATGCTCTTGTCATCAAAATTATGTGCATAGGCCCTGGCAGAAAATTTACTTCCTCCCAGATAAACAGCATCTGCTCCTGAACCAATAGCAGCATACATACTCTCCAAGCTTCCTGCAGGAGCTAATAATTCTATTTTTTTCATCACTTTATCACCTTCACATCAATTATATAATAAATCAACATAGTTGAAAATTATATTGTAATTTTATCTTTTTTTAAACCATATATTATAATTGAAACAATTATAGATAGTATATGAGGAAGTAGAAATTCAGGAGGTAAAATTATGGCTTTTTGTATAAGTTGTCCAACTGATGATATATATATATCAGAATTTTTTCCCGCTAAAAATTTTGTATCATCCCCATTTTTATATACAGGAGAATATACCGAACATAATAAATGTCCAGATGCTTATAGAAGTCTGTTAAAATTCAATACTACAAATATAATACCATCTAAAAGTTCCATAGAAAAGGTGACTTTGAATCTCTATGTAAATAGAAAAGATAGAACTGATTATAAACATTCATCCCAATGTCTGACTGTTTATAGTAATCTAGTAAACTTCAGTGAAAATACGGCAACTTGGAATAATGCCCCCAATATTTCTATAACTCCATATAGTAAAACAATTTTAAATAAAGATATGGGCAGCTATATACAGTTGGATATCACCTGTCTATTCTTAAAATGGCATAATAAGATTATCGCAAATAATGGCATAACCTTAGTGGGGTCAGAAAATATTATTGATACCATAATTGGATATGGCAGCAGCAGATCTTCCAATTCGCCTTATCTCTCAATTAAATATACTTATAACACATAATGCCAGCAATATACCAAAATATAACTGTTGGCATTATTACATAAATATAAGAAATTATTATTCAAAGTATGTAACAAAAAAACCGAAAAATCTATATATTATAATTGAAACAATTTTAATTATTTATACAAGAGAGTAATACTCGAAAAGTGAGGAGGAAAATTTATGGCTTTTTACACGGCCTATCCAACTGATGACGTATATATATCTGAATTTCTTCCAAATCAAAACTTTGCTTCATCACCTGTTTTGTATGTGGGAGAATTTTCTCAATATAATGGATGCCCAGATGATTATAGAAGCCTGTTAAAATTTGATATTGCTAGTTCAATACCTTCTGGAGGTACAGTAACGAATGCAATTTTATATCTTTATGTAAATCGAAAGGATCAATCTGATTGTCAGCACCCATACCAACAGATAACTGTTTATAACAATTTAAGTGATTTTAATGAAAATACAGTTACCTGGAGCAATGCACCTAATATTGCTATAACTCCTTATAGTGAAACAATATTAGATGAAGATGTTGGCAGTTATATTCAAATAGATATCACAAATTTAGTTATTGATTGGTATAACAATTCAGTTCAAAATAACGGAATAACTCTAGTTAAATCGGAAAACAGTATTAATACCATAATAGGTTTTGACAGCAGCAGAGGAAATTGTCCACCTTATTTGTTAATAGGATACAATGATGACTGCACTGATCCTTGTAATCCATGTCCACCTGTATGCCCTACCGGCGCTACCGGTCCTCAGGGTGCTACTGGCGCTACTGGCGCTACCGGTCCTCAGGGTATCCAGGGTGTTGCAGGACCTACTGGCGCTACCGGCCCTCAGGGTATCCAGGGTGTTGCCGGTGCTACTGGCGCTACCGGTCCTCAGGGTATTCAGGGTGTAACTGGCCCTACTGGCGCTACCGGTCCTCAGGGCATTCAGGGTGTTGCAGGTGCTACTGGTGCTACCGGTCCTCAGGGTATTCAGGGTGTAACTGGCCCTACCGGTGCTCAGGGTATTCAGGGTGTTGCAGGCGCTACTGGTGCTACCGGTGCTCAGGGTATTCAGGGTGTTGCAGGTGCTACTGGTGCTACTGGTCCTCAAGGCATTCAGGGTGTTGCAGGACCTACTGGCGCTACTGGCCCTCAGGGTATTCAAGGTGTTGCAGGACCTACTGGCGCTACCGGTGCTCAGGGCATTCAGGGTGTTGCAGGCGCTACTGGCGCTACTGGCCCTCAGGGTGTTCAGGGTGTTGCAGGACCTACTGGTGCTACCGGTCCTCAGGGTATTCAGGGTGTAACTGGCCCTACTGGTGCTACCGGTGCTCAGGGCATTCAGGGTGTTGCAGGATCTATAGGTCCTACTGGTCCTCAAGGTGTTCAAGGTGTTCAAGGTATCCAGGGTATCCCTGGTGCTACCGGTCCTACCGGAGCTACTGGAGCAACTGGCGGAGGCGGCGCTATAATTCCATTTGCATCAGGTCTTCCTACTTCATTAACTACTGTTTTAAGTGGATTATTAGGAACTGTAAGTCTAGTTGGTTTTGGGAACTCAGTTACTGGTGTGAATGTTGCCGGAGGCGGTACTATTGACTTAACAGGTGCTGGAGGAACTCTGCTCAACTTTGCACTTTCCGTTCCTCGTACCGGTACTATTACTTCAATATCCGCATATTTCAGCACTACAGCATCATTGACTCTTATAGGTTCAACTATAAGTATTACCGCACAATTATATCAATCAACTACACCTAATAATATTTTTACTCCAATCTCAGGTGCTGCTGTAACATTATCTCCAGCATTAACGAATATAATTTCAATTGGTTCTATTAGCAGTGGCTCTGTTACAAGTCTGTCAATACCGGTAACTACAGGAACTCGTTTATTAATGGTATTTTCATCAGATGTCACATCTGGTATTGATTTAGCTACAACCATTGCAGGTTATGCGAGTGCTGGTGTTAATATCAATTAATTTATTTTTCTATTAAAAAAGCCATTTCTCTATATAAACTACTTTTATAGAGAAATGGCTTTTTAAAATTTATCTGAAATTTTATTTAAATAACCTGTTGTTTAAATTTTTATGGCTAAAATCACATATATTATGAAAAAACATATTATAAATAAGAGTATACGTCATACCTCACTTATGATATCAAGTAATTTTTAAGTTCAAACAGAGTTTTCTCATGTGGATGCTTTTCGTATCTAAACCTTAAAAAAACTTATCCATGGTCACAGCAGTGCTTATACTCCGTTTTACAAAGCTGGTCATATTGGCAATAGCAGCTTCAGGATAAACTTTTATTATAAAATTAATACAAGTGGAGATGATATATTGGAACATTCCATAACAATAAGCCTTTGTATGATAGTAAAAGATGAAAAGGATACAATAGATCGCTGCCTTTCATCAGTTAAAGATATAGTTGATGAAATCATAATAGTAGATACAGGATCTTCTGATAATACAAAGGATATATGTTCAAAATTTACTGATAAAATATATGATTTTAAATGGATAAATGATTTTTCAGCAGCAAGAAATTTTTCATTCAGTAAGGCTACCAAAAAATATATATTATGGCTTGATGCAGATGATATCCTGCTTCCTGAAGATATAAAAAAATTTAAAGTTATGAAGAAGTCTTTTGATACTTCTTTAGATTCTGTAACCATGAAATACAATATCGCATTTGATGAATACGGCAATATAACTTTAAGCTACAGGCGGAACAGATTAGTCAAAGCTTCAAGGAATTTCAGATGGATAGGCTTCATTCATGAATATCTGGAGGTATATGGCAGTACACTTGATTCTGATATAAATATAACACATAAAAAAATAAACTACAAACCTAATCGCAATATTGAAATCTATGAAAACAAATTAAAGGAAGGGATAAATTTTTCTTTAAGAGATATTCTTTATTATGGCAATGAACTCTATGATCACAAAAGATATATTGAGGCCATTAAATATTATTCTGAATTTTTAGCTTCCAATGAAGGATGGTTAGAAGATAAGCTCAGAGTATGCAATAATATGTGCGATTATTATTTATCAATAAATAAACCTGAAGAAGCTAGAAAATATATATTCAAAAGCTTTGAATACGACAGTCCCAGAGCTGAAGGCTGCTGTCGAATTGGTTTTTCATTTCTAAATGAAAATAAATTATATCAGGCAATATTCTGGTATGAAATGGCTTTAAAATTGGAAAAGCCTAAAAATAGTCTTGGATTTTTTAATGATGCCTACTGGACCTGGATCCCCCATCTTCAATTATGCGTCTGTTATGATAAACTTGGAAATCATAAATTAGCATACTCTCACAATGAAATGGCCGGTAAATTCAGACCTGCTGATAAGCATATACTTTTTAACAAAAATTATTTTAAGGATATGGGTATATAATTTGCTCTTCTATTCACAATTCATATAGATCACCAGCTAAAATAAGATTTAACAGTAAATGAAGATTTTCGATATTAACCGAAAATCTTCATTTAATCTTTACTGTAAACTATAAAATCTCAACTGCCCACTGCCCACTGTCAATTGTCAATTGTCAATTGTCAATTGACAAATGCCCTGCCCCTAATATATTACCTTCTACCAAATAAATCTTATTATTTTGCCCTATATTAAAATCATACATATTATGAATATCAACAACATGATTATACCTTTTTAATATATCAATTTTTGAATTGAACCATCTCATATGGCCATCAGAATAAAAATTAGGTACAGAAAATATAATATTTGAACCAATTTTAATTCTATTTATTAACCCTATGTCATTATCCAAATACTCAAACACTTCAAATAAAACGACTATATTATATTCTCCATTAACTATATCAGATGTATAGGCATCATCCACTTTAAACAAATTCCTATATTTATCATTTCTTATCTTAGCCATTTTAATTGCCTCCTGGCTGAAGTCTATCCCCCTGTAATTGGTTATGCCGCTATCAAATACAAGATTTGCAAATTGACCCACTCCACAACCTATATCTATAATATTGGCATCTCTTATACTTTTAATAATTTCCATGCTTTTACTCCAAATGGGAAAATACTGTGTTTCACTGTAATGCTTAAAATAGGTTTCATTCCACCCACCGCTTTCATATTATGTTTATTTTCAATCTCATATAAATTAGCCAAAGCATATAATAAATTCACATCTAATGGATTTATTTTCAAACCCTTATTAAGTGTATCATAAGCCTCATCTAATTTATTTTCTCCCATAAGAATTTGCAAGCTGTGTTCAATCTGCTTTCTATAACTTTGAAAAAAAAATTGGTTATTCAAATCTTTATCCATATTCTCACCTTTTACCCCACATAATAGTATATCTATAGAGTTTCATATAATTCTTTGAAGCACTTATCAAAATTTTAATTTTTTATAATATTACAATATGTTGTTTAGCTTTAGTTTTTCAATTATATTGGATACCCTTTTGTCCCAGCTGTTATTTAGTGCAAAGTTTCTCCTTGAAATGACAAGACTTTCATTATCTTCATCAATTGATTTTATTATATTCTCTATAAAATCTTCATTTTTCCGCGATATATAACAACTGCTTCCCATTTTGACAACTTCTTCTATAGCAGTACTTACTACTGGCTTTCCCATAGACAAATATTCATACAGCTTTATGGGATTGCAGCCATTTGTCATCTCATTTACTTTAAATGGTATAATACAGCAGTTAAAATTGCTAATGTAGTAAGGAAGTTCTTCATATTTCTTCTCACCTAAAAAATAAATATTATTATTACTAAAATTTATATTTATATCTCCATATTTAGCTCCTACAAATACAAAGTCATAATTACTGTTTGATATATATTCAACCAAGTCCCAATCTATCCATGTTGCCACAGCTCCCACATATCCCACAACTTTTCTATTCCTGGGAATATCCACTGGAATTTCATTCTTATCCAGGGAAAAATTATCTACATCAAGTCCATTTTTAACTAAATAGATATTATTATGTCTTGGAAAAAATTTTTTATAAAGTTTATCTGCTGTTACAAATACTATATCCGCTGCGCTTAACATATCGTCTACATATATATTCCAGGCCTTAAATTCATGTGAATAATCATCTACTATATCGTATATTACATAATCATGGCATATATCATCTATTCTAACTACTTGTTCTGGAGAAGAACACCATAATATTACAGGCTTAATTAACCTTTCAACATTAATTTTATACTTTGCTCCCACTTCATATAGATTTCTATTTATCTTTATAAAATACTCTTCATTTATATTATCCATATAATATACAATATGTCCCATTTCACTTAATTTTCGCATTATCTGTTGAGGTCTTTGATACATTTTATTATATGGAACTGTAGGCATTTGGATAAAAGTAGCCAATTGCACCCTCCTGTTTTTATATTACTTTACAAGACTTTTATAACTTTCAAATAATACACTTATACATCTTCTCCAGTTATAATTTTTAATCACATACTTTTTTAATTTTTCATCCTTTTTCTTTTGAAAAGAACGTATTACAGCATCTTTTATACTATTTTCATTATAAGGGTCGCAGTAGATGCACATATTTTTAAAATATTCTCTTGTACTTCCTTCTATGGTTGAAACTATATTACAACCACTGACAGCTGCTTCTAAAGAAGATAAGCCCGGTGTCTCCACAAAACTTGGCAGTATATGAACCCTGGCACACATACTGGCATTGTATATATTGTAGTCATTCATAAATCCCAGATATCTTACATTATTGTAGGACATACATTTATTAAAATAATTCATATCATTTATACTTCCTATAAGCACTAACTGCAGCCCCAGTTGACTGCATATTTTACTTAAAGCAAGTTGATTTTTCCTACTGCATATTCTTCCTACACAAAGTACGTAATCATTTAATCCATATACTTCCTTGAAATTATAGGGAACTCTGTGTCCTGTTTCCGTTCCATTATAAATTACTTTATAAGGAGCATTTATATGAAAATCTTTCTGTATCTGAATGTTTTCCAATTTACTATTAGGATATATTGATTTGCATCCCATTAATATCTCTTTCCTGCACCTATCCAACTTATCCCACAGTATTAAATTTCTAGTATCCTTTACATAATTATAATATTTCTTTAAGTTCCAATATATAGGTGATAATACTACGGTTTTATTATAATATTTAGCTCTTTTGTAGTATTTATAAGTTTCTTCAACTCTGGTTAAATTAAACAGATGTATAATATCATAAGATGAGTAATCATATATGGACCCTGTATTTATATCCACTTTCACCTTTTTCTCTTTTAAATACTTAGCTGTTTTCATAAGCTGCATTGAGTCTCCTGCAAAATTACTGAAGCAGTCTCTTCTTATGCAAAATAAAGCTTTCATATTAATCCTCCAGACAATATTACAATAAAGTTTTTTTACTCATCTTATTATATGCAGATATTTAAATTTAGTTATTAAAAAGAAATCCGAACCAATATCATTATCAGTCCGGATTCTACCTTGCCTCCTTATTTAAAAGAGGATTTTTCTGTTTTTTTTCCTTTGCTAAATTTATTTGATTTTCTATTAACTTATGCTGAAGATCTATTATCTTGTATTTTCCAGATTGGACCTGGAATTTCAACTCCTTATTTTCTTCTGTAATTTTTGTATTTTCCTTTATATATTTTTGAGTGGTTTCCTTTATAATTTCTATTTCAGCTTGGAGTTTTTCAATATGTTCGTCTTTTTCTTTTAATTGTTTATTATTTTCAGTTCTTTTTAACTTTTCTTTAAACTCTCCATTAAGCTCTTCTGTATATTTAAGTTGTTTTTTTAGGGAACTAATCTGATCTTCATAAACCTTTTCAACCTTTTTTAACTCTCTTACCTGCTTTAACAACTCATCATTATGTTCTTGTGTTTTTAACATATCATCTGCTACATTAAGTGCAGATAAAATGGCTGCTGAGGAAGTGCTTAACTTATTATTGTTTCCCAATATATTTTTTACTTTCTTATCTACATAACTGGCTACTTTATGCAAATATTCTTCCTGTTCATCACCTTTTAAATTGTATTCAATTCCATTTATAAATACTGTTACTACATTCATTCAAACACCCTCTCAGATCAATGCTGTTTTCCAATTTCCTATAAGAACATTCTATCACAAATCTTATATATGTTAAATATTATATTTAAGTTTAAATTTTTATAAAGTATAATTAAATTAAGTTAGACAGTTATTCATTTACCATCTAACTTAATTAAATAATAATTATTTATCTGAGCTGTGCCCCGAATTTATGCTCTAATGCCTTTAATATTTTATCATGAATCTTATTTACTTCCTCATCTGTAAGAGTTCTATTTTCAAGCCTGTAGGATATAGAATAAGCTACACTCTTCTTCCCTTGAGCCACTTGCTTTCCCCTGTAGACATCAAAAAACTTTACACTCTCTACTATATTTCCCCCCTGCTTCTTTATAACATTTTCTATTTCTTTTACCAGAACATCTTCATCCACCAATATTGACAAATCCCTTGTAACTGCAGGAAACTTAGGAAGTGGCTTATACTTTTTATCCCAATTGGCATATTCATAAAGCACATCTAAACTCAATTCTGCCACATAACACTTCTCATCAATTCCATAATTATCTAGTACGTTGGGATGAATCTCTCCTAATATTCCCGCCATATTCTTTTTGATATATAAGCATGCTGTCTTTCCCGGATGAAAACTTGGATTATTGCTTTCCCTTTCAAAATAAAATTTTTCTATTCCCAGCACCTCTAATATATTTTCCACTATGCCCTTTAAATTAAAATAATTCACTCCGCCATAAATGCCAATAGTAACAATATTCTTTTCATGAGGCAATTTATTTGTATCTTTATTGGGCATATATACTTTACCTATCTCAAATAACCTGACCAGCTCATTTTTCCTGGAATAATTTCTACCTAAGGATTCCATCATAGAAGGAATTGTAGTAGTTCTCATTATACTGTAATCTTCTCCCAGAGGATTCTTTATAGCTACAGCATTTCTGAGGGCACTATCCTCTGGCAAAAGTATTTTGTCAAACACCTTCCTGCTAATGAAGGAATAACTTATGGATTGATTTAAACCACTTGAAGTAAGTGCTCTTAGAATTTCATCATCTAATTTCTGTTTAGTATTTTTCCCACCCCTGGTACTTACACTTTTTATTATAGTGGAAGGTACATTGCTGTATCCATATATTCTAGCTACTTCCTCGGCAATATCTTCTTTTATCTTTATATCTGCAGTTCTAAAAGTAGGTATATTTATTTTTAAAACTTCTCCTTCAATTTCTGTATTTAATTCCAGTCTATTTAAGCATTGGGCCATTTCATTTTTAGATATTTCAGTACCTAAAAAATCATTTATCCAATTGTAATTTACCTGCAGACTAACCGGTTCAACTTTTTTCTTGTATATATCAATTGTACCCTGCATAACTTTTCCTGCCCTTAGTTCTTCCACTAAATGACAAGCCCTATCCATAGCCATTTCAGCCAAATTAGGATCCAGATCTTTTTCAAACCTGGTTGAAGCTTCCGTTCTAAGTCCTAATTTTTGAGAAGAAATTCTTATATTAACCCCGTCAAAATTGGCACACTCAAATACTATGGATGAAGTATCCTCTTTAACTTCAGAATTAAGTCCTCCCATTATTCCTGCAATGCCTATAGCTCTGTTTCCATCTCTTATGGTAAGCACATTTTCATCTAACACTCTTTTCTCATTATCCAATGTGACAAATTCTTCTCCGTTTTTTGACCTTTCAACTACTATGTTACCGGATTCTATATGTCTTGTATCATAAGCATGCATGGGCTGCCCTGTTTCAAGCATTACAAAATTAGTTATGTCCACTAAATTATTTATAGGTCTTACCCCTGCCTCCAGAAGCCTTTCCTGCATCCATCCAGGAGACTGTTCTATTTTTACATCTTCTACTCCTCTTGCCATATATCTTCTGCAAAGCTCATCCTTTACTTCCACCTTCAACTCATCATTTATATTCTTATGTGAAGAGGCCGCATACCCTGACTCAGGCATATTATACTTTTCATTTAAAGTTGCTGCGGTCTCTCTTGCCATTCCTATGATACTTAAACAATCAGGCCTATTAGAAGTTATTTCAAAATCCAATATGCTGCTGGTCATATTCAGTACTTCTTTTATGTCTTTTCCAAGTGGAGTGTCTGCCGGTAAAATCATAAGCCCATATACAGGCTTATCCCCGGCTATTCCCAATTCTTCTTCAGAACAAAACATTCCATTTGACATAATTCCTCTTAATTTTCCCTTTTTTATCTTTACTCCTCCATGGATTATCGAATCATGGAGTGCAACTGGAATTATATCATTTTCTTTCATATTAGTTGCAGCAGTTATAATTTGAAGCAATTCGTCTTTTCCTGTATCCACCTGACACACAACCAATTTATCTGCATTGGGATGTGCTTCTATTTTTACTATCTTACCTGTAACTACATTTTGAATTTCATCTCCAGTTGTAATAACTTCTTCAACCTTTGAACCGCTTAAAGTCAGTTTATCTCCCAGGGCCTTCCCTGTAATATCTATTTTAACATAATCTTTCAGCCAATTTACTGGTACTTTCATAAAAAAATCCCCTTTCTCATTCTAACTAAAGTCACTAATTAAATCCCGGCCATTTTACCTAAACTAAAATTGGTCCAGAAATCTCATATCACTTTCATACATATTTCTTATATCATCTATGCCATATTTTAGCATTACCATTCTGTCTACACCCATTCCAAAGGCAAATCCGCTGTAGACTTCAGGATCTATGCCGCAATTCCTAAGCACCTGTGGATGAACCATACCACATCCCAAAAGTTCTATCCATCCTTCGCCCTTGCATACTCTGCATCCCTTTCCATTACATACAAAACAGGTAGCATCCATTTCTGCTGATGGTTCAGTAAAAGGAAAATGATGGGGCCTGAATTTTGTTTTCATGCCTTCTCCAAACATTTTTTTGGCAAACAATTCAAGAGTACCTTTTAAATTTGCAAAAGTTATACCTTTATCCACTACAAGGCCTTCCATCTGATAAAATATAGGTGAATGAGTAGCATCTACCGAATCTGCTCGATAAACCTTCCCTGGGGATATCATTTTTATTGGAGGTTTTTGCTTCTTCATAGTTCTTATCTGTATGGGCGATGTCTGGGTCCTAAGCACTATATTATCGTCTATGTAAAATGTATCCTGTTCTCCTCTTGCTGGATGATTTTTAGGTATATTCAGTGCTTCAAAATTATAATAGTCCTCTTCAATTTCGGGTCCTTCTTCTATAGTAAATCCCATTGAAATAAATATTTCCTTCATGTTCTCCAAAATCTGTTCCAAAGGATGGCGTCTTCCAATATTTTGTTTTATGCCAGGCATAGTTATATCAATTGTCTCGCTCCTAAGTTTTTCTTCTGTTTTAAAGTCTTTTATTTTCCTGGATGTCTCTTCTATGGCATTTTCTAAAACGGATCTGATTTCATTGGCAAGCCTTCCAACCATGGGCCTCTCTTCTTGAGAAAGTGTTTTCATTGCCCTAAGTATTTTAGTTAATTCACCTTTCTTTCCCAAATACTTAATCCTTATATCCTCTATACTCAGGCTGCTCTCTCTATCCTGCAATTCCTTAAGTGCATTTTCTTTAATTTTCTCTAATTTCTCCTTAATCATACTCATACTAAATTCTCTCCCTTCTCAGTAAAATTCAATTTCTTGAATTAAAATATTATATAAAAAAAAGCCCTCCCAGTTAAGGGACGAACTTCTATTCCGCGTTACCACCCAAATTAATATTATAAAATAATATTCTCTTTGAAAATTTATCGGCATTACCGCTAACTGCTACTCATATTTCACAGATAGTACTCCAGAGTGAACTTCAATATACAATATTCTTAAAAAAGCTTTCAGCCCTGACTTTTTTTCTCTACAAAAACTCATATATCTACTTTCTCTTTCACAGTATAACATTATAAAATTTTTTATTATCTATATCTTTAAATATTACATATACTTTTATCTATTGTCAATATCAAAATTTTGAATTTTGTCTCACTGCTTCAAACATCATTATAGATACTGCTACAGCTGCATTTAAGGATTCAGCTTTCCCAGGCATCGGTATTCTTGCTTTTATATCCGCAATTTGTTCTATATCCTCACTCAGTCCATTTGCTTCATTTCCCACAGCAAATATAATTTTCTGTTTTAAATTTGTATTATAAAAATTAGTATCTGCATCCAGAGAACTGGCTATGAGCTTAAACCCCTCTTGCTTCAGGGTTTTAGTTTTTTCGAGATCCGTATCTTGAATTATGGGGATATAAAAAACAGAACCCATAGTGGATCTCAGCGTTTTTTCATTATATATGTCTACTGTTCCTTTTGTTATTATAACTCCTAAAGCTCCAGCTGCATGAGAGCTTCGTATTATAGTACCCATATTTCCTGGATCCTGTATTCTATCTGCCAGCACATAAAATCCCCCTGTATTTTTAGGGCTTAGCTGCGTATTCTCTACCACGGCAGCCACCCCCTGAGGACTTTCAGTACTGCTGATACTCTTTAGCACCTCATCAGTAACAATATATACGGAAGATCTATATCCAATCTTTTCTTCCATGAAAGTCTTTTCCCACTTATCATAAAAACTGTCACTTAGGAAAATAGCAGACACCCTAAAGCTGGAATTCAAAGCTTCCCTTACAAATCTAAAGCCTTCTATTAAAAACTTTTTATTTTCAATTCTGTATTTTTTCTCCATCAGCTTTCTAGCCTGTTTTACCTGCAGATTATCTCTGCTCTTAATTATATTCATTGAACTCATCCTCATTATTTATCTTAGAATTCAATAAAAGAGCCCAGTAAACTATACTGCACTCTTTTATGCCATAGCTGTCATTAATAACACTCCCATCTTTTCAAAGTGAGAGATAATAATCAATGCTAAGCCCCTGAAGAGGTTCTTCCAAGGTTCTGTGTGAAAAATATTCCTTGTAAAAAACTCTGCTAAACCTGAGAATCACTTGATGTAGCTTGAATTATGCGCTTAATTGTTTTTTAGCTATGTCAACTAATTCAGTAAATGCTTTTGGATCATTTATTGCTATTTCTGAAAGCATTTTTCTGTTTACATCAATGCCAGCTGTCTTTATTCCATTTATAAACTTGGAATAGGAAAGTCCATTTATTCTAGTTGCAGCATTTATCCTTGCTATCCAAAGCTTTCTAAAATCTCTCTTTTTTAATTTTCTTCCTATATATGCATTTCTTAAAGCTCTTATAACTGTTTCATTGGCGGATCTGAATAATCTGCTTTTGCCGCCATAATAGCCCTTTGCAAGCTTTAATATTTTCTTATGATGTTTACGAGCATTCATAGCTCTTTTTACTCTTGCCATTTTAAAACCTCCTTTTAAAATCTTTTAATTATACATAAGGTATTAATTTTTTCATTGTTTTCTCTTGAGTTTCCGACACATATCCTGTTTTTCTAAGATTTCTCTTGGTCTTTGTACTTTTCTTCGTCAATATGTGGCTTCTGAAGGCTTTTGCCCTCTTTAACTTGCCTGTTCCTGTAACTTTCAATCTCTTTGCTACACTTCTTTTTGTTTTCATTTTTGGCATAACAACTTCCTCCTCTCAATTATGCTTTTTTTATTGATAATGTCATTGTCATATTTCGGCCTTCAAGTTTTGGCTGTTTCTCTATTATACTAATATCTTCAAGTTTAGAGTAAAAATTATTTAAAGTCTTTCTACCTATAAAGGAATAACCAGCCTCCCTACCTCTAAATCTTATAGTGACTTTAACTTTATCTCCTGCAATTAAAAATTTTCTTGCATTTTTAGCCTTAATGGAAATATCATGTTCTTCTATAGTTGGACTAAGCCTAACTTCTTTTATATCAATGACTTTCTGCTTTTTTTTAGCTTCTTTCTCCTTTTTGGACTGTTCATAAATAAACTTGCCATAATTCATTACCCTGCACACTGGTGGATTTGCATTAGGAGATATCATAACCAAATCAAGTTCTTTTTCTTCTGCAAGCTTTAAAGCTTCTTCTAAAGGCACAATTCCAATCTTGTCTCCATCATTTGAAATAACCCTTACTTCCTTTTCAACTATATCGCTATTTAAAACAAAGCCTTTATTAATAACATTCACCTCCTAGGTGGATTTAACAAAAAATATGAAAAAGGACGGCATCTGCCGTCCCTTGAATACATCAAAATAAAGAATTTATAATAAAATCCTTAAAACCTTACTGGCTCTGCCGTAAGGTGAGAAACGGCTGGTTTCTTCTTAACGAATTATATTATACTATTTTTGTCATTGTAAGTCAATATATAAATTTAATTTATATATCACTTACCTTATTGGAAATTTCATCTTTAAGCTTTGCTATAAAATCATCCAGTGACATGGATCCTAAATCTCCGTTTTTTCTGCTTCTTACAGATATATTCTTTTCACTAACTTCCTTGTCACCCAGAATAATCATATAAGGTACTTTTTGCATTTGAGCTTCCCTTATCTTATAGCCTATTTTTTCATTTCTCACATCAGCTTCCACCCTTATATCCTGATCTTTTAATTTTTTGATTACCTCTTTTGCATATTCTTTTTGATCATCAGTAATGTCCATGACTTCTACCTGAACCGGTGCAAGCCAAGCTGGAAATGCCCCTGCATAATGTTCTATAAGAATTCCTATGAACCTCTCTATGGAACCAAATACAACTCTGTGTATCATAACCGGCCTGTGTTTTTCTCCATCCGCACCTATATAGCTGAGATCAAATTTTTCCGGCATCTGGAAATCCAACTGTACTGTTCCGCATTGCCAAGTTCTTCCGATGCAGTCTCTTAAATGGAAATCTATTTTAGGTCCGTAAAAAGCTCCATCACCTTCATTGACTTTATAATCAAGTCCTGCAACTTTTAATGCATTTCTCAATCCATCAGTTGCAGCTTCCCAATCTTCATCACTTCCCATGGAATTTTCAGGCCTTGTAGAAAGCTCTACAAAATACTTGAATCCAAATACCTTATAAAAATCATCTATAAGTTTTATAACCTGTATTATTTCATTTGTAATATCCTCTTTAGTAATGAATATATGGGCATCATCCTGAGTAAAACATCTTACTCTCATAAGCCCATGAAGAGCTCCTGATTTTTCATGCCTATGGACAATTCCCATTTCACCATATCTTTTAGGTAAATCTCTATAAGAACGTATGCTGTTCTTATAAATGAGTATAGCTCCTGGACAATTCATAGGCTTTATAGCATAATTTTCTCCATCTATTTTAGTAAAATACATATTTTCCTTATAATGATCCCAATGTCCTGATTGATGCCATAGCTCTTCATTTAATAAAACCGGAGTCATTACTTCATCATAATCGGCTCTTCTGTGCATTTGTCTCCAAAAATTTTGAAGTTCATTTCTAATTATCATTCCCTTTGGATGGAAAAATGGAAATCCAGGTCCCTCTTCATGCATGCTGAATAAATCCAATTCTTTCCCCAATTTTCTATGATCTCTTTTCTTGGCTTCTTCCATAAGTTTAATATAATCTTCAAGATCGCTTTTCTTTTCAAATGCAGTTCCATATATTCTTTGAAGCATCTTGTTCTTTTCATTTCCACGCCAATAAGCACCTGCTATGGAAAGGAGTTTTATTGCCTTTACCTTCCCTGTAGAAGGTAAATGAGGTCCTGCACATAGATCTACAAAATCCCCTTGTCTGTAAAAAGATATAATTTCATTCTCCGGCAAATCCTTTATCAATTCCACCTTGTAAGGTTCTTTTCTTTCTTCCATAAATTTTATGGCTTCTGCCCTTGGAAGTTCAAATCTTTCCAGTTTAATATTCTCTTTGACTATTTTGTTCATTTCATTTTCGATCTTAACTAATAATTCCGGTGTAAATGAAAAATCTGCATCTACATCATAATAAAATCCTGAATCTATGGCAGGTCCTATAGCAAGTTTAACCTCCGGATACAATTTCTTTATTGCCTGGGCAAGTATATGAGAAGCTGTATGTCTCAATATCCTTTTTCCATCTTCATCTTCAAAAGTGAGAACTTCAAGTTTGCAGTCTTCATTTACAGGATGATTTAATTCCACTATTTCACCATTTATTTTAGCTCCCAGTGCTTTCTTCCCAAGGGAAGTACTTAGTTTCTTTGCAATATCGCTTACCTTTAATCCTTTCTCTTCATCCAATTCTTTACCATCTTTGAGACTTATTTTTATCATAATTGTTCCTCCTTATAAATCTATTTTAATTTAAAATTTATAAAAAAAATTCTTCCCAATATAAGGGACGAATTTACCGTGGTTCCACCCAAATTTAACAAGAAATTTATAAATCTATCTGTTATCTTTGACTCTTTAACGCAGATTAAACGGAAATACCTACTAAAAATTTCAGTATACAACTCCAAGGTGGTTTTCGATAAATTTTGTTTAAAGGATATCTCAGCTTAAAATCCCTCTCTCTTAAAACAAACTTTTATTTACTCTTCCTTTTCATAATTTTTCTTAAATTTAATAAAATATAAATACTTTACTTTTAGCTTATATAAAAATAAACAACAAAAAACTCCTCCCAAAATATGGGACGAGTATTACCGCGGTTCCACCCAAGTTAATAATAAAAAAACTATTCATCAATTTAAATACTATTCACTCTACCTTTAACGTGGGTTAACGGAAATACCTACTAAAAATTTCAGTATACAACTCTAAGGTGGTTTTTCAATAAACTTTATTTAAAGGATATTTCAGCTTAAAATCCCTCTCTCTTAAAATAATTAATTTATTTACTTTTCCCTTTCATAGTTTTTATTTCTGTTTAGGCTTATTATATTATTCTAAAATCAATATGTCAACATGAAAATTAAACTTTTTATAAATCATACTCTATTTAAATTACTCTTTACCGATTTGCATATACTACAGCTGTTGCAGAATTCAACTCTATCGGTAAAAACTTTTTCAATTGTATCTATCAGTTCTGAATTCCTGCAATTTTCAGCACAATGAATTACTATCTTTTCCGGTGAATTGGTTATCAATGCACTTATTAAAACATCATCTAAATCTGAATTTATATTTTTATTGCATTTTAATGCTTTTAAGTCTTTAAAAAAGCTTTCTGTTATATCGCTTTCTTTATCTTTTATTATATATTTTCCATCATTATCTATTATTATACTTAAATAGTCTATTTTACTTTCTTGAATTTCTACAAAATATTTTAAAAGCTTTATAAATTCATTGTATTCCTTATCCACCATATACCTTTCAACCACTTTATCAATTATACTTTCCAGATCACCTAAAAGTTCCCTGATTCTAAAAGTTATAAATCCTTCTATATTTATCTCATTATTTTCATTTATACAATTTGATATTTTATCCAATATGTCATTTCTCTTATTTATACAAAAAATGGAGTTTTCATCCATAATTTCCATTTCACCTTTCAATACTTTTAAGCTTTCCAGCCTAATTTCCTCCAATTCCTCATATTTCAGGAAAAAATATTCGTTAGACAAAAAAGCCAGAATATCTTTTTCATAAAACTCATCTATCACTATATTATATATAATGTTTGCAATATACATATTATATATATTCATAAGTTTATTGTTTATTTCTCTATCACAAAATAGTTTGAGGAAGTGAGTATCAGACTCTATACTTTCATATACACCAATGAGCACGCCTTTATGCCTGAAATATTCTTTTAGTTCTTGAATACCATGTATTACACTTTCCTTTTCCTTATCGTAAACTATAGTTGTTAATAGCATTATTCACACTCCCTTCAAAAATAGTATGTGTCTAAAAAAAATCTATATTCAAATTTCTATTGTCAAATATCGACATAACAAAGTCAATATATTAAAATGATATTTTAATATGGTAAACAAATAATAAATAAAATCATATTATCAATAATTTTAAAATTCACTAAAGCCAGTGCGATTTTTTAATATAAAGTATTGACAATATATAGAACTCAATATATAATATGAATTGTCGTGGTGATAATGTGATTATGGGCGCATAGCTCAGCTGGGAGAGCATCTGCCTTACAAGCAGAGGGTCACAGGTTCGAGCCCTGTTGTGCCCACCATAATGTTACGGCCCAGTGGCTCAGTTGGTTAGAGTGCCGGCCTGTCACGCCGGAGGTCGAGGGTCCGAACCCCTTCTGGGTCGCCATATGGCCAGATAGCTCAGTCGGTAGAGCAGAGGACTGAAAATCCTCGTGTCCCTGGTTCGATTCCTGGTCTGGCCACCATTTAAAATATGCGGGAGTGGCTCAGTGGTAGAGCGTCACCTTGCCAAGGTGAACGTCGCGAGTTCGAATCTCGTCTTCCGCTCCACTTTTTATATGGCGCTATAGCCAAGTGGTAAGGCAGAGGTCTGCAAAACCTTCACCCCCAGTTCAAATCTGGGTGGCGCCTCCAAAAATAAAAGTAGCTTATTATCAATATTTGATAATAAGCTACTTTTATTTTCCGCATATCTAAACTTTTTATATCAAGGAAATTTATGTTAAAAATAATTAAATAATTAGTGAAATTGCACAATACACAAGCAGTAATGCCATTATAGTATTAGCTAATTTACTATTCTTTATATGGATAAACTTAATACTGTCATTGCTGAAAATTTCAAAAAATTCGTGAAGAAAAGAAACTTAGCCTCGATAATGTTTCAAAATTAACTGGTGTAAGTAAAAGCATGCTTGGACAAATTCAACGTTGTGAAGTAAATCCAACTGTATCAACAATATGGAAAATTGCAAATGGCCTTAAAATATCCTGTACCCAGCTTATGAGTATGCCGGAAGCTGACTTTGAAATTGTTGATAAACTCAAGGTTCAGCCCCTTGTTGAAGACAATGGCAAAGTAAGAATATTCCCTATGTTTCCTTTTGACAGTATAAGGAGATTTGAAGTATATTCTGTAGAAATTGATACAGGAGGTTATTTATGTACAGAAGCTCACAGACAAGGTACGCAAGAATTTATAACTGTCTTTTCCGGAAATCTTACTGTCAATGCAGATAATAAAAATTTTACTGTAAAACCTGGTAACTCCATCCGGTTCAAAACAGATAATGTTCATGATTATAAAAATAACTGCGATGATATTTGCTCATTAAACATGGTCATTTATTATCCAATATAGAACATTTAATAATATTAAGTTTTAATGTTTCACTTTCATGTATATTTTAAATACCAGCTTCTCATCTTCTCTATATGCCCTTATAAATCCACCATGGTGTTTAACTATTTCTCTTACAATTGACAATCCCAGACCGCTGCCTTCTTTTTTTCTGGACAAATCTCTTTTATACAGTCTTTCAAAGAAATTCTCCACATCTTCATGGCCAACTGGGGTTTCAGGAATATTTGATACTGAAATCACTGAATACAAGTTATCATTGTATTTTTCCTTGCCTACATTGAATTCAACAGCTGTACCATCCTTAGAATATTTAAGTGCATTACTCAAAAGATTGTTTACTGCCCTTAAAAACAGATTGGGATCTGCTTTGATACCAATAGGTTCCTGAGGTAATTTGAGAGAAAGCTTCAAGCCTTTCTGCATAAATTCCCCTTCCTCTTCTTCAGCTATCTGCCTTGCCAGTTCATTTAACTGCAGATATTGTTTTTCCAGTATTACGTCATTGGAAGCCAGCTTTGAATATTGAAAGAAATCGTCCAACATATTCTTCAAATACAATCCTTTTCTGTTCATTATATCTATGTAATTGGCAAGCTCTTTTTCTGAATCATATTTCCCGTTTTTAATCATATTTATATATCCCAATATAGTAGTTAAAGGTGTTCTAAGGTCATGGGATATATTGGTGAAAAATTCATTTCTGCTTTTTTCTTCTTTTTCTATTTTTGAAGCCATATAATTTATGTTTTCTGACAATTCCCTAAGCTCATTTTTATATTTAAGTGGAACTCTATTGGATAAACTGCCCTCAGCAATATCACTAACTGTTGACTTTATTTCAGATATATAGGATATGCGCCTCCATATGAGCAGGAAAAATACAATTATGAAGATTAAAATTGCCATTACACCTATAATGTTTCCATTATCCAGCTTACCATAACCATTGTATATATAATACAGATAATACCCCTCTTTTAGATAATCACACCTGGTTATTTTAACCAGGTTATCTCTATGAGTATTTAAAAACTTGAATGATCTTTTCCCATTTTCAATCTGATTATTATCTACACTTTTAATTTCACTATTGTTTGAAGCTATCACCCTTCCATCTTTTCTCACTACAAAAATAAAGTAAGTCATGCTAAACTCTCCATCCATGTATTTCTGTAATTTCCCCAAATCATTTATATTCATATTCTTCAGATCCTGCTCCACTGAAGCAATCATATTTTCATGTACGAATTTGGGAGTATGATCATAACTGTTCAAAAAAGAGCCAAGGACAGATTCCCTCAAAAAAACCGCGAGTATAAGGGATATAATTACTGAAATAACTGCAGAAAAAGCCAGCTCACTCCTTAATTTAAATATTCTTTTCAATCTTATAACCCACTCCCCATATGGTTTTTATATATTTGCCCTGCTTCATACTATCCCCCAGCTTTTCCCTCAGATTCTTGATATGCATGGTTACAGTATTGTCATTTTCCAGAAAGGTATCCTTCCAGATTATCTCATAGAGCATTCTGGTGGAATATACCCTTCCTTTATTTGATGCCAGTATGTACAAAATCTCATATTCCTTTGGAGTAAGCACAATTTCCACATTATCTTTTTTTACTGTATGTTCCAGGGTATTTATTTCTATATCCCTAATTTTCAATATGTGGTTTTGCAGTATATTACCGGACTTAGATCTCCTGAGTACAGCCAACACCCTTAATGAAAGTTCTGTAAAATCAAAGGGTTTTACTATATAGTCGTCACATCCAGCTATGAATCCCCTTATCTTGTCCATTTGCTGGTCTTTTGCAGTGAGAAGTATAACAGGCAGACTTGAGAATTCTCTGAGTCTAGACAGCATGGTATACCCATCCATCTTTGGCATCATAATATCCAGAATTATCAGAGAAACTGACTTCGACCTCAAAATTTGCAGTCCTTCCTCTCCGTCAGAAGCATTATATACCGGATAACCTTCCTTTTGAAAATAATTTACAAGCATATTCCTTATGTCATTGTCATCATCTATTATCAATATATTTTCCTTCACAACAATCACCTAATTTAAAATTATAGCACTTTGGACTCTCAATCAAAATCCCTTTTACCAAAAACATAGCCGCTTAAAAACAGCATAGCTAAAGTCCATGCCAAACAGATCATCAATACAAAAAACACATTTACAGTACTGGTAAGCTGCACGGAAATGTCCCCGCTTAAAGTTCCCACTGCATCAGCTATATATGGAACAGGCAGAAATTTCACAAAGGCTCCATATTTGGCTGATACAACGTATCTGCCTGTAAATCCAAAAAGATACCAGACAGCTGTTCCTCCAATCAATATAAAACTTGCCAGAGCGGAAACAAGCGAATTTCTGCAAAAAACTGATATGAACAAAATTATTGATATAATAGCCATTGATACAATTATTGCAATCAGCACCAATTCAATAATTGCACTCCAGAGAGGAATAATTGATCTGCTCCCATTTACATACCTCATCTGTGAGGTTATGGGAGTCAATGTTATGGATTTATCCATAACATATTTTGCACCTACGTCAAAAGGCAGTCTGTAATCTGAAACACCAAGATGTATGCCAGCTTCTACTATAAATATTATGGTACTCAAAATCAAAGTACCTGCACTTAAAATCATGGAGGCGGCAAATTTGGACATAATGATTTTCTTCCTTGAAATAGGCTTTGTAACTAAATTTTTAATTGTATTTGGGGAATAATCTCCCGACACTATATCGGATAAAAATACAATGAGGATAAGCAAAAAAAACACCGGTATAAAATACGCCAGAATTTCCATAGCCGAATACATCCCCTTTGGTATAAGCTCACTTTTTTCTATATTATATTTTTTTTCATATTTCAATTGGAGTATCTTATACTCATTTTCAGGATTATTTTCTTTTTCCAGTTTTTGAATTTGTTCATCTAATTTTGATCTATCGTAATTGTTTATTTCGTTCAACTGTTCTTCTTTATCCTTTATCTCTTTTTCAGTTCCAATTATATCTCTTGAAAAATCCGCTTTTTTAAATTGTGAAGCTGCTTTATCCCTTCCCATTTTCTGAATGTTAAGAAGCTCTTTATCTTTTTGAATTTGCACCTCCAGAGTATTTGTTTTTAAAGTGCTTGCCAATCCGAAGATAACTGTAATCATAAGAATAATAACAATTGAAAATTTCTTTTTAATTATTATTCTTTTAAGTTCCTCCCATATATATTTATTCATCATCATTTTTCCCCCATCATCTTTATAAATTTATCTTCCAGGTTTTGCTTTATTTCGAAGCAGCCTTCTACAACTATTCCGCTGTCATGTAATTTTTTTAATACATCAAATGTATCATGCAGCTCGGTATTTATTAAAATTGAAACTCCCTCGTCTTTTACTTCCAACAACCTTACATCAGATATATTTTTTATAATTTCCCATGTTTTTTCAGGTAAATTTGTTTTTACAAACATGTTTTTTACACTACTGGCTTTGGAATTTCTGCCTATTTTCTCAACACCTGCAATTTTACCCTCATCTATAAAAACAACCTTTGTACATATACTCTCTATTTCACTTAAAATATGTGAAGATATAAAAACACTTACTCCCTTTTCTTCAGCCAAAACCTTTATAGTATTTTTAAGTTCCACAACCCCAATTGGATCCAAACCATTTGTAGGTTCATCCAATATCAAAAGGGATATATTGCCCATAAGAGCCTGTGCAAGACCCAGCCTCTGCTTCATTCCCAGAGAATATGTTTTCACCTTTTTGTCAATTTTAGCACCTAATTTAGAATATTTTATAACATCTTCTATCTTATCTTTTGTCACATTTTCCATCATGCTGGCTATATAATTTAGATTCTGTCTTCCTGTCATATAGCCGTAAAACTCCGGTGTTTCCACTATGGCTCCCAGCTTCTGCAGTGCTTCTTTTCTTTCGGTTTTAAGGTTTTTTCCGTCTATTATAATTTCACCTTCATCCGGGAACAACATACTGGTTATAATTTTGATCAATGTAGTCTTTCCAGCACCATTTTTCCCTACAAGACCGCAGATTTCACCTGCATCTATGAAAAAAGAATTGTCTTTTAACACCTGCAGCCTTCCTCTTTTTTTAGAAACCTCTTTTAATTCCAGTACTTTTTGTATCAATATTATCATTCTCCTCTAATCTATTTACTATGTTCATTTAAAATTGTAAAATATAAAAGTATAATTAAAATATATTAAAAATAAAGAAAAAATAAATTTTAACACAATCAAAATAGATGGGAAGTGTAAATTTGAACATCATATCAAGAAATGTACAGTCTGTAGAAATTTCAGGAATCAGAAAATTTTATAATAAAGTCATCCAATATCCAGAAGCAATATCACTAACTTTAGGACAGCCTGATTTCAATGTACCTGATAAAATTAAAACAGCCATGATAAAAGCTATTGAAAACAACAAAACTGCATATACTTCAAATGCCGGCATTATAGAACTCAGAGAGGAAATATCAAAATATCTTGAAAGCTTTGATATAAACTACGCAAAAGATGAAATCTGCATTACAATAGGCGGAAGTGAGGCTCTCATGGATGTATTTGCAGCTCTAATTAATAATGGTGATAAAATACTCATACCCGATCCTGCCTATCCTGCTTATGAAAGCTGTATAAAAATTTTAGGCGGAACTGTATTAAATTATGATTTGAAAGATGATTTTTCCATTGACTTTGACAATTTGGGAAAAATACTTGAACATGAAAGACCCAAGGCAATGATTTTATCCTATCCCTCTAATCCCACAGGTGCTATTTTATCAAAGGACCATAGGGAAAAACTCTTGGAGCTGTTAAAAAACAATAATGTTATTTTAATAAGTGATGAAATATACGCCTCACTATGTTTTGAAAAGAATTACTATTCTATTTCACAATATAGTGAACTAAAGGACAGAACCATATTAATCGGTGGATTTTCTAAAATGTTCTCCATGACAGGACTTAGGATTGGATATGTATGTGCAAATAAATTATTTATGGACGAAATACTGAAGGTTCATCAATATAATGTATCCTGTGCGCCGTCTATTTCTCAATGGGGGGCTTATGAAGGCCTTAAAAGCTGTATGAAAGATGTAGATTATATGTGTTCCAAATTTATGGAAAGAAGGGATTACATATACAATAAATTAAGATCTATGGGATTTTCTGTTAATTTACCCAAAGGAGCTTTTTATATATTCCCATCCATAAAAAAATTCGGCATGAAAAGTGATGAATTTTGTGAAAGACTATTAAAAGAAGCCAAAGTTGCAATTGTACCCGGATCCGCCTTTGGTACAAAAGGTGAAGGATATGTTAGAATATCTTATGCATACAGCATGGATAAACTTAAATTATCTATGGAAAAAATAGAGCATTGGATTAATACCTTAAAATGAAAAAATAAAATTCCCTACAGATTAATCATGCAGGGAATTTTATTTTTAGGAAATTACATCTTCCATGGAATAAAATCCACTTTTTTGTTTATACATAAACTCACAGGCCTTTAAAGCCCCTACTGCAAATACTTCCCTGGAAATAGCCGTATGCTTTATCTCTATGGTCTCACCCTGTCCTGCAAATATGACTTCATGCTCTCCTACTATACTTCCTCCTCTTACAGCATGGATACCTATTTCATTATGGGTCCTTTTCCTAATTCCCTCTCTTCCATTTACAAAATTTATATCCTGTGAAATGGAATCCTTTATAGTATTTCCAAGCATCAACGCCGTTCCACTTGGAGCATCCACCTTTTGGTTATGATGTTTTTCTATTATCTCTATATCAAAATTTTTATATAGAAGACCACTTACATCCTTTAATACCTTATTTATTACATTTATACCTATGGACATATTTGCAGATCTGAAAATGGGAATGCTCTTTGAAGCTTCTTTTATTTTTTTAATTTGAGCATCATCATACCCTGTAGTGCAGAATATTATACCTATATTTTTCTTTTTCCCATATTCAATAAGTGAATCCAATGCATCAGGTCTGGAAAAATCCAATATAACATCTGCTTCCACATTACACTGCTCTATGTCATCAAAAACAGGAAATTTATTCTGTCCGGAATTTTTATCCACTCCTGCTGCTATAGACACATTCAAATCTTTTTCTGCCAGATCCTGTATTACCCTTCCCATTTTACCATTACACCCATTCAATATAATCCTAATCATTTACATCTCTCCTTAAAGTTCTTTGTAAAATTACTTTACTTCAGAAAATTGAAAGTTATATATAATTTAACGTGAAAGAAATTAGTCTTTCACGTTAAATTGGCAAAAATAAGCATTCCTTATACATAATATTCTTAATATTTTTTATTATCTTTTATTTTAAAAGCCCATAATTCTTTAGTTCTGTCTTTATAACTTCCTCATTTTCTTCTGACATACTGCAAAGTGGGAGTCTTAAATCTCCTACATCCATTCCTAAAATATTCATAGCTGTTTTTATAGGGATGGGATTTGTCTCTATAAACATGGAATTCATTAAAGACAGTGCCTTTAATTGTAATTCCAGAGCTTCCTTTATATTCCCCTCTAAAAATAGTCTGCACATATTATGCATATCTTTTGGAATGATATTGGCAAGCACTGATATAACACCTATTCCTCCCAATGAAAGTATAGGTATGGTTTGATCATCGTTGCCAGAATACAAATCAATTTTATCTCCGCATAATGCTTTTACTTGAGCAATCTGACTTATATTACCGCTGGCTTCCTTAACAGCTGCTATATTTTCTATATTACATAATTTTTCTAAGGTTTTAGGTTTCAAATTTAATCCGGTTCTTCCCGGTACATTGTATATCACTACCGGAATCTTTATACTTGAAGCCACTGCCTTAAAATGCTCCACTAATCCTTTTTGGGTAGTTTTATTATAGTAAGGAGTAATTACCAGCACTCCATCTACACCTATGCTTTCTGCCCATTTGCTCATATTTATAGCTGATTGGGTACAGTTGCTTCCTGTTCCTGCAATAACCGGAACTCTTCCCTTAACTGTATCTACAGTAAATTTTATGGTATCCTTTCTCTCCTTTTCCGTCATAGTGGAAGCTTCTCCTGTAGTCCCGCAAATTATTATGGCATCAGTTCCTGACTTAATCTGCCATTCCAATAATTCTTCTAATTTTTCAAAATCAATTCCCCTGTCATTAAATGGAGTAATTATTGCAACCCCTGAACCCTTAAATAAACTCATAAAAGACACCTCGTTATTAAAATATTTAATAAAATATATTACTTTTTATTCTTAATTATACATTCTGCTATTTGAACAGCATTTGTAGCAGCACCTTTTCTTATATTATCTGCCACAACCCATAAATTCAATCCACTGTCCAAACTAAAATCTCTTCTTATTCTTCCCACAAACACTTCATCCTTTCCAGCACAGTCCACAGGCATAGGATATACCAGATTTTTAACATCATCTTTTAGTACTATTCCATTATACTCTTTATACAATTTAAATATATCTTCTATATTAAAATTTTTTTTAAGCTCTACATTTATACTCTCGCTGTGTCCATATACCACCGGAACCCTAGCTGTAGTAGCTGTAATTTTTAAAGTATGGTCATGCAGTATTTTTCTAGTTTCATTTATCATCTTCATCTCTTCTTTTGTATATCCATTATCCAAAAAAACATCTATATGAGGAAGTATGTTTCCTGCTATTGGGTAAGGAAACTTTTTAGGAGGATTTCCCTTATAACCTTCCATCAAATCATTATATCCTCCCATTCCAGCACCAGATACAGCTTGATATGTAGAATATACTATTCGCTTTATTCCATATTTATCATAGAGAGGTTTAATTGACACCACTGCCTGTATAGTTGAGCAGTTGGGATTGGCAATTATTCCACTGTTCCAATTTATATCTTCAGGATTTACCTCTGGAACCACCAAAGGTACCTTGGCATCCATTCTCCAGGCACTGCTGTTATCCACAACTATTGCTCCATACTTTGAAAACACAGGCGCAAATTTAACACTTACACTTGCTCCTGCTGAAAAAAGAGCAATATCTATTTTTTTATTTTTTATATTTTCTTCATTTAACTCTTCCACAGTAAAATCTTCATTTTTAAACTTTAACACTTTTCCACTGGACCTAGCGGAAGCATACAGATATAAATTTTTTATTGGAAAATTTCTTTCATCCAATACCTGAAGAAATTTTCTTCCTACCATTCCAGTACATCCAACTACTGCTACATTACAATTCATATTAGTCCCTCCTAAAATTTATAAGATAAGATTAGTTGTCATAACCTTATTCCTATCTATAATTCTATAAGTTAAAATTCATATTACATTTAAGTATATTTTTAGATTGCCAATTAAATTTAATCCTATTAAATATTTTACACTAAATTACTGAAATATGTTAATAAAAATAAATATTATTTGGAATTAAAAATAACATACATATGCTGCATACATACTATATTATGCAGCATATAATTCATGAATGTTTATTAATGAGATAAGACATATCACGGCTCCAATATATACAAATACTTTTAAACATTTATAACTTTTGTAAAGGCCAGAACAAGTACTACTATTCCTATAAATATTCTATATATGGCAAAAACCTTCATGGGTTTTTTCTTCAAGAAATTTATGAACTTGTCTACAACTATCAATGCCACCACAAACGACACCACAAATCCTATAACAAGACCAATTATCTGAATTGAATTCATGGATATTTTAACCTTTAAAAGCGAGAATCCGGTTGCTGCTATCATTGTAGGTATAGCCAGAAAAAAGGAAAATTCAGCTGCAGCTACATTGGTAAGGCCGCTTACCCAGCCACCTATTATTGTAGAAGCAGATCTTGACATTCCCGGCCACAGTGCCAGGCACTGAAAACATCCTATTTTAAATGCTTGTACAATATTTACATCCTCAATTTTTCTAATACTGTTTCCCTTTCTATATTTATTCTCCATATATATCATAAGTACCCCTCCAAACACAAGGGCATAGGAAACAGTAACAGGATTAAATAATTTTTCCTGAATAATATCATTAAGAAAAAATCCTGCAGCTGCAGAAGGTATAAAAGCCACTAAAATGCTAAACCAAAGTTTGAATCCCCATTTGCCTGGTGCCAGGTTTTTAAGTGAATTAAATATTTTATTCCAGTAGAGAACCACTATACCCAGTATTGCCCCAAGCTGAATTACAATCTCAAACATATCTACATATGCTTTATTATAGGCAGGTGCTTTAAAATTTATCAAATTTCCCACTATTATCATATGTCCCGTAGATGATATAGGAAGGAATTCAGTTATCCCCTCTACTATTCCAATAACGACAGCTTTAATGATAAAGATTATTTCCATTAATTTTACTTCCCTTCTTGTATATCTATCGTACAAGGATTGAGCCCCTTGTCATAGCTTCATTTACATACAATGGACACAGTTTATAACTTCACAGCAATTATCACTGCAAATACTTTAACAACAAACATCATTATACTATCATATTAAGTTAATTCACAAGTCATATTTCAATTGTACATTTTAAGTATTTTCTAATAATTATCCAATATTAATAGTTAACTGTCAAGTATTAACAATAGGAGAACCGCATATCCCATATATCTTATATAAATTTATTAAATATCCATATCCGCATATCTGCCTTATAATTTAATTTAAAATATAAAAAAATTAACCATCAATTGAAATTTGACGGTTAATTAAATTTTTTTATAATACTAATTACATCATATACCTCTTATAACAGCATCAGTAAAATGTAAAATTTACAAACAACTTAAAGATTTAACTCTGGGCCCGGCATTTATTATATCCTTTGAAACTCCCTTAAATCTCTTAAAATTCTCATAAAATTTTCTGGATAATTCCCCGGCTTTAATATCATAGGCTTTTTTGTCTTCCCACATATTTCTGGGATTTAATATTTCATCTGGAACTCCAGGACATTCTGTAGGCATCATTATTTTAAATACAGGATGTTCTATAAAGTTTACATTTTTAAGTTTCCCATCCAAGGCTGCTTTAACCATAGCCCTTGTATACGATAGATTTATTCTGCTTCCAACTCCGTATACGCCGCCTATCCATCCTGTATTTACCAAATACACTTCTGTATTGTACTTATTTATTTTTCTGCCCAGCAGTCTGGCATATACTGCAGGATTCATTAACATAAAGGGTTCTCCAAAACATGCTGAAAAAGTTGTCTCAGGCTCCGTTATACCTCTTTCAGTACCAGATACCTTACTGGTATACCCGGACATAAAATGATACATGGCTGCCTCTTTAGACAGCTTGGATATAGGCGGTATTACTCCAAAAGCATCTGCAGTTAAAAATATTATAGCTTGTGGGTTCCCTCCCACTCCGCTCTTTTCTATATTGTCTATATATTCAATAGGATAGGCTGCTCTTGTATTTTCCGTATATCTGTTGTCGTCATAATCAGGTACCCTATGCTCATCTGTAACTACATTCTCAAGAACAGTACCGAATTTTATAGCATCATATATTTCATGTTCATCTTCCCGGTGAAGTCTTATAGTTTTGGCATAACATCCTCCTTCAAAATTGAACACACCTTTATCACACCATCCATGTTCATCGTCTCCTATTAATTTTCTGTCTTCATCTGCAGATAAAGTTGTCTTTCCCGTTCCCGAGAGGCCAAAAAACAAAGAAGTTCTTCCGTTATCTCCTATATTAGCAGAACAGTGCATAGGCATTACTTCTCTTTGCGGCAATAAAAAATTCATCACTGAAAACACAGATTTTTTTATTTCGCCGCAATAATGGGTTCCCCCTATCAATATTATCTTTTTGTCAAAATTTATCAATATAAAGGTTTCCGAATTAATGCCGTCCTCTTCTCCATTGGCCTTAAAATCAGGTACAGCTATTACATTAAATTCAGGACTAAAATATTTCAATTTATCCTGATCTGGTCTTCTAAACATTTGGGTGCTAAACAAAGCCTGAGACGCATTTTCACATATAACTCTTATTGGCATGGAATATTCCTCTAGTGCCCCCACAAATCCATCAAATATAAAAATATCTCTGTCTTTTAAATAATTTAAAACTCTATCATATAATTTATCAAAGGTTTTCTCATCTATGGATAAATTTGAATTTCCCCAGTTTATTTTATCCATTATACTTTCCTGTTTAACTATAAATCTGTCTTTAGGAGATCTTCCTGTATACTTCCCTGTATTAATTATCAAGGCTCCCTTGTCAGACAGAAATCCCTCATTTCTTTTGATTGAAAGTTCTATCAATTCTGCTGGTGATAAATTTTTGTACACATTTTTATATTCCTCAATATTCAAATATGCCAAATCCACATTCATGTTCCTTCCCCCCAAATAATCTTATAATTATATACTATACTATTTATAGAAAAATGCAACAAAAAAATTATTTTTTTCCTATCCTTAAAGATTTCTGATTGAACGCTTGCAATAGCATACTCATTATTTAAATTTAAGAAGTATTGTGCTATGCTATTTCAATATATGATATATTATATCAAGAATTTATAACTTCTTCAACCTTTAATTTTCATATTATAATTTTTAACATTTTTATCTCATAATTTATGCTTTATATTATATTAATCAGTTATTATATAGCTGAAATTTGTTTTATTATTAAATTTGAGCCAGTTTTTTCACTTTTTTAATGTAAAAATCATCATATTGTATTATAATATTTAAGAGTTAATTTACATAAGTAAAGGCATAGTAATTTTTTACTTACATGAAGGTGGTGTGAAAAATTAATATAAAATCTTTTTTTAGTATTGTTATTTCCAAAATCATAATAAAATTATCAAAGATTTTATTTAAGGGCGGGAGTAATTTCCCTGGAAAAGTTGCATTAAAATTAGACAAGGACATTCTAAAAATCCTATGTAAAAATTACAAGGTTATACTTATAACAGGTACAAATGGTAAAACCACTACTACAAGTATGGTATACAATATATTAAAAGACACGAATACCCCTGTAATAACCAACAGCACAGGAGCAAACATGATCACTGGAATAGTTGCCTGCTTTGTGAAAAATTATTCATTTAAGAGATGCTGCGAACCCAGATATGCAGTTATAGAATGCGATGAAGCAAATGTTCCTCTTTTTACAGATTATGTAACACCCCAGATTATAACTGTTACCAACTTATTTAGAGATCAGCTGGATAGATATGGTGAAGTTTATACTACTTTGAATAAAATTCTCCAGGGTATCAAAAAGACTCCTCTCACAAACTTAGTTCTAAATGGTGATGAATCATTACTGGGTGATTTAGGCCTGCCGAATAGAACTATTTATTATGGATTCAACTGCTCTCCCACAGGAAACAAAAAAGTAGGAATCAATGCTGATGCTAAGTTTTGTAAAAAGTGCAAGAATCCCTATAAATATAATTTTCTTACCTACAGCCATTTAGGTGATTATTACTGTGAGAGCTGCGGCTATAAAAGACCTGACTTGGACTATACCTTGGATGAAATAAGACTTCAGACACCCGAAGAATCATTGATAATCATAAATGGGAAGGAGTATTACATAAACCAGCCAGGTGTATATAATATATATAATGCACTATGTGCCTATTCTATAGCCAGAGTTTGTGGGATCTCCACTTCTCATATATATAACTCTCTGAAAAACCAGCAGAGTACCTTTGGAAGGCAGGAAAGCATAGGTATAGACGACAAGAAGGTTAAGATAATCTTAGTAAAAAATCCTGCTGGTTATGATCAAGCTATAAATACTATAAGCCTTGACAATAGAACTTTCAATCTGGCAGTGCTTTTAAATGACAATTATGCAGATGGAAGAGATGTATCATGGATATGGGATGTTAATTTTGAAAAATTATCTTATCTTCACATAGATAAAATAATGATATCGGGCATACGGCTTTATGATATGGCTGTCAGGTTAAAAATTGCAGGATTACCGGAGAAAAACTTTGTGGTTTGCAAGACCTATGAAAAACTAGTTGATGAAATAAAAAATTGTAAACTAGATACTGTATACATACTTGCCACTTATACTGCTATGATAAATTTTAGAAAATTTCTTAATGTTAAAGGCTATATCAAAAAGTTATGGTAAACTATTTAAATCAATAGGAGGTGTAATATAAAATGGAACTGAACATATGCCACTTGTACCCCGATCTATTAAATGTATATGGAGATTTGGGAAATATCCGTATCTTAAAATACAGGGCAGAGCAAAGAGGGATATCTGTTAATATATACAATATATCTTTAGGTGATGCTTTTGATGGTTCCAATTATGATATAACTTTCTTTGGCGGTGGACAGGATTATGAACAATCTATAGTATCAGAGGATTTGACCAAAAATAAAAAAGAAGGTATAGTAAATTATATTGAAGAAGGAAAGGTATTCTTGTCCATTTGCGGCGGTTATCAGCTTTTAGGTAAATACTACTGTACTCCAGATGGTGAAAAACTGCCTGGTCTTAATGTATTGGATATATACACGGAAGGTGGTAATAAAAGATTCATTGGAAATACAGTGATATACAATAAAAAGTTTAAAGAAACCTATGTGGGATTTGAAAACCATTCAGGAAGGACTTACATAAATAATCTGGAACCCTTTGGGAAGGTAATTGCAGGATATGGAAACAATGGTGAGGATGGTTACGAAGGATGTATTTATAAAAATTGCTTCTGTACCTATTTTCACGGTTCCCTGCTTTCCAAAAACCCGGAATTAGCAGACAGATTTATATACAGGGCTCTTTCAAAAAAATACGAAGATGTAAAATTGAAACCTTTGGATGATAAATTTGAAATAGCTGCTAAAAACTTCATAATAGAAAGAGAAACTAAAAATAAGAAAGATCATATTATATAATATGGTCTTTCTTTATGTTAGGAGTCACCTGATTATTTGTTAAAATAACCTCTGCTGCTCTTTTAAACTAAAATCACATATCTGAATCATCTATTAAGCCTTTGCAGTTTCTTTTTTACCTGCACTAAATTTAACATAAGATCCGGCAATTATTAATATTATTCCTATAATCATATTGGTTTTTATACTTTCACCCAGTATAAGTACGGCAAAAATAGTGGCTAATGCAGGTTTTATCAGGAATACCATTGATGCAGTTATTGCTGAGGTTTCCTTTATAGCACCAAGATAGCATATATAACCAATTGCTTTTATAAAAATACCCATATACAATAATACCAGTATATTACTTAAAGTTATTCCTGAAAAAATTGGTCTACCTGTTACTACAAGAATAATCAACAGAGCTAGTACTCCAAAACAAAAGCCGAAGAAATTTGAAACATACCCTCCATATATTTCAACTCTCTTTTTACTGTATACAGTATAAAAAGACCAGCTTACTGCAGAGCCAAGTGCAAAAAGCATACCTATAATATCTCTTGGATTCCCAAGTCCTCCTATAATTTCTGAAGGATTAAGTATTACAACAGCTCCAATTAAGGACACCACCATTGATATAACAGTTGCCTTGGACACCCTTTCCTTCAGCATGAAATATGCAAAAGGTACTGAAAACACTGCATTCAAACAATACAGAACTGCTGCAGTAGATGCTTTGGTGTAAGTAACGGCAAACTGAAGCAATACCATGGATACAGTAACCGCCGATATACCACAAATGGCAAAATATCTTAAATCGTCACCTTTTATTTTTAGTTTTCTAGCTTTGACATCCTTCATAGCCAGAGGACATAACAATATGGCTCCTATTAAAAAAGCAATAAACATGACCTGAAATGGATCCATACTGCCTGTTTGTGCTAGAATTCTACCTGCAACTTCAGCAGTACTATAAAAAATAGCAGTTAAAATAATAAATATATATCCCTTTTTCATTTTTCTACCTCCCAAAAATATATATGCGATAAAGTTCTCCCTGAATTTTAATACCACCATTGCTAATGTTCACTACTCCATTAAAGGTTTTCACTTTTTCCACCATTATTTATGCCTTAATAATTTATATTATGCAAAATTCCTGCTATTAACGGGTAAAATATAAAATGGAATCCGTACTACATTTAATTTTCCCATGTAGTACGGTATTTCATTAAGCCTTTAATGGGCAATTAATGTAATGAGTATTCCCCCTGCTATTGCAGTTCCGAACACACCGGCCAGATTAGGCCCCATTGCATGCATTATAAGGAAATTATATTTATTTTCCTGCAAAGCTACATTATGTGAAACCCTGGCTGCAATTGGAACTGAAGCTATACCTGCAGATCCAATAAGAGGATTTATCTTTCCATGTGACAATTTGCACAAGATCTTTCCTCCCCAGATACCTCCTGCAGTACCTGTCATAAAAGCTATAAGTCCCAGTACTACGATTTCAAGGGTTTTTACTGTAAGAAAAGTATCTGCTCCCATTCTTGAACCTATAGATAATGTCAGCATTATAGTAATTACATTCATAAATGAATTGCTGGCAGTTTTGGCAAGTCTGTCTACAACTCCACATTCCTTAAATAAGTTTCCAAGCATCAGCATGGTTATAAGTGGTGCAATTGGAGGAAGCAATAAATCAATTATTACTGTTATAAGTATTGGGAAACAAATTTTTTCCCTTTTAGTTACTGCCCTTGACTGCTTCATCATTATATTTCTTTCATCATGAGTTGTGAGCCATTTCATAATTGGCGGTTGTATAAGCGGCATAAGTGCCATATAGGAATATGCTGCCACAGAAATCTGTGCCATCAGGTGAGGCGCCAATGTCTGCGTAACATATATAGCCATAGGTCCATCTGCTCCACCTATTATTCCTATAGCACCTGATTCAGCTAATGTAAAGTGAAGTACTTTAGCTCCGATGATTGCTATAAATATTCCCACATGGGCAAATGCACCCAGTACCATGAGACTTGGATTTGCAATCATGGGTCCAAAATCTGTCATGGCACCTACTCCAAGAAATATCAAAGGTGGAAAAACAACCTTTTGAACTCCTAAGTAAAAATAACTGAAAAGTCCACCTGGTTTAATAAGTTCATTGCCAGGTATATTTGCAACTATACATCCAAAGCCTATTCCTACAAGTAAAAAAGGTTCATATTTTTTAACTATGGCAAGGTAAATGAACACCATACCCAGAACAATTAAAAATATATTTCCAAATGATAAGTTTATCAAAGACGTTGAATGCCACATTGAATTAAGTGCATTAAGTATTATCATGTTTTTCCCTCCCATGAGAATTAGAGTGAATTTTATTAATCAGTGGGAGTAATTTTAAAATCAAACCTATGACATATAGGAAAAAAAGCAGCAGTATCATATCTATTATAGAAATCAGAACTGCACCTGTAACAGAATCTGTTATCATTTTTCTACCTCCCTGTTCAAATTTAAACTATAACTAAATGTTGTCATAAATAAGGTGCTATTTTAATACTGCCAGTGTATCTCCTGTATTTACTGATGTTCCTTTTGTAGCTACTATTTGTGCAACAGTCCCACCTTTTGAAGCTCTTATTTCATTCTGCATTTTCATAGCTTCCAGTATGAAGAGAACATCATTCTTTTTAACTACATCTCCTTGTTTTATCTTTACATCCAGCACAGTTCCAGGCATTGGACTTGTAACTGTCTCTCCTCCGCTTATTATTGGGGCTTGTTTTTTAGCAGGTGCAGCCTTTTTAGGTGCTGGTGCAGCTTTTGGTGCTGGTGCAGAAGCCTGGTAAACAGGTGCTGAATTTTCAACCACTTCGTCTACTTCAACTTCATATGACTTTCCATTTACGGTAATATTAAATTTTTTCATAATTCATTCTCCTTAACAATTTAAATTGCCTTCATTTGTTCTTGACGTCCTACAGTAGTCCATGGCGAAGCAGCCGGTGCTACTCTTTTTATTGTTCTTATGAATACATGGGAACTGGAAGTTCCAAGGGTTTCTGCCACTGCAGCAGTTATTACAGCTACCAGTTCTTCCTCGTCTTCCTCCTCCTCTTTCTCATCTTTTACTAAAACATTCTGCTTTTCCTCTTTGTTTGCAGTTTCACTTTCTATACTATTGTTTTTAGGCGGCTTATAGGATGAGGGAGTCACCTTAAATAACAATAACATACAAGCAACTGCAACTATTAGGATCAATAAACTAGACATACAAATCCTCCTCTATATACCCTTTTATACAGGTATATTGCCGTGCTTTCTTGGATGGTTGCTTTCCCTCTTGTCTTTTAGCATTTCAAAGGCTACTGCCACTCTCTGCCTTGACTCTGATGGAACTATTACATCATCCACATATCCTCTCTTTGCTGCCATATATGGATTAGCAAAATCATCCTTGTATTCCTGTACTCTTGCACGTCTTTCAGCTTCTGGATCCTGTGCAGCCTTAATTTGTTTTTTGAACACAATATTTGCTGCACCGTCAGGTCCCATTACAGCTATCTGTGCAGATGGCCAAGCATATACTATATCTGCTCCCAGATCCTTGCTGCACATTGCCAGATAAGAACCACCATAAGCCTTTCTAACAATCAATGTCACTTTTGGAACAGTGGCTTCCGAATATGCATAGAGCATTTTAGCACCATGTCTTATTATTCCACCATACTCCTGATTTGTGCCTGGCAAAAATCCTGGTACATCAACTATATTTAAAAGTGGAATATTGAAGGCATCACAAGTTCTTATAAATCTTGCAGATTTATCTGAAGCATTTATGTCAAGACATCCAGCCAGCATCTTTGGCTGATTTGCTATTATTCCAATGCTTCTTCCATTAATTCTTCCAAAACCTGTTATAATATTCTGGGCATACTTTTCTTGTACTTCGAAAAAACTTCCGTTGTCAATTACCCTGTTTATTATTTCCTTCATATCATAAGGTTTATTTGGATTATCAGGAATTATAGTATCAAGATCAGGAATAGTCCTGTTCAAATCATCCTCCATTTCAACTTCTGGAGCACTTTCCATATTATTTGAAGGCAGATATGACAAAAGTTTCTTTACCTGATCAAGAGAAGTCTTTTCATCTGGGGCTTCAAAATGTGCAACTCCAGATCTTGTGTTATGTGCACCTGCTCCTCCCAATTCCTCTACAGTTACTTGTTCACCTGTAACTGTCTTTAACACCTGTGGACCTGTTATAAACATCTGGCTAGTATTATCAACCATAAATATAAAATCAGTCAATGCTGGTGAATATACTGCACCACCGGCACAAGGTCCCATTATCATGGATATCTGAGGTACTACTCCTGATGCCTTTGTATTTCTATAGAATATGCTTCCATATCCGGCAAGAGCATCTACACCTTCTTGAATTCTAGCTCCGCCTGAATCATTCATTCCAATTACAGGGGCTCCAGTTTTTATAGCCAAATCCATTATATTGCATATTTTCTTGGCATGCATTTCTCCAAGAGCTCCACCTGTGGAAGTGAAATCCTGAGCATACACATAAACAAGCCTTCCATCAACCGTACCATATCCAGTTACAACACCTTCATCAGGTATTTCAACTTTTTCCATGCCAAAATTACTGCATCTATGGCTTACAAATACTCCTACTTCAACAAAACTGCCTTCATCCAGCAGGTACTCTATTCTCTCTCTGGCAAACATCTTTCCCTTTTTGTGCTGTTTCTCGATCCTTGCCTCTCCTCCACCTTTTTCAATCTTTTTCTTTTCGGCTACAAGTTCATTAATTTTGCTCATATTTTTCTCTCCTTAATAACTAAAATTATTATCTCTGGCAGAGTTCCAAAAGTACACCTTTTGTGCTCTTGGGATGTACAAAAGCAATTTTTGCACCGCCTGCACCATCCCTAGGTTTTTCATCGATAAGTCTGATACCCTGTTTTTTAAGTTCCTCAAGTGATGCTTCCACATCATCTACTCTGACTGCAATATGCTGTATTCCCTCTCTATTCTTTTCAATAAATTTTGCTATAGGACTATCATCACTTGTAGGCTCAAGAAGTTCAAGTTCACTTTCTCCAAGTGGTATAAAAGCTGTTATTACCTTCTGGGATTTTACTTCTTCAGTTCCTGAACACTTAAGTCCCAAAACTCCTTCATAGAATTTCAATGACTCCTCAATACTTTTTACAGCAATTCCTACATGATCTATTTTCTTTAAATCAATACTCATGTTATTTTTCATCTCCCATTTTAAAATTTTTATATAGTATAGTGGATGCAGTATAGGGATCAATCTTTTTATCAAATACGTCCTCTACAAGCTTTTTAAGCATACCTGTCCTGTCATCCATGTTCAAGGCGGATTTTACAAGATTGCTCTGAAGTATGGAAATTATCTTTTCCCTTAATTTGGACTTTGATCTCTGTGTCAGTGAACCGTCTGACAGCATATTATCATAGCAGTCATCTATGGTGGAAAGCAGTTTGTCTATTCCATCATTACTCTTTGCGGTTATATTTAACACAGGAGCATCTTTCCCTTTTTTATCACTAAAGCTCAACATGGCTTCTATTTCTGCTGCTGTACGCTGGGCCCCTTCTTTATCTGATTTATTTACTGCAAACACATCTCCTATTTCCATTATTCCTGCCTTCATGGTCTGTATATCATCTCCCAGACCTGGAACCATTACCATAACTACAACATCAGCTACTTTGACTATATCCACCTCAGACTGTCCTACTCCCACAGTTTCAATAAATATATAATCCATTCCAAAAATATCCAGGATATTTACAGTTCCATATACGGCATTTGAAAGTCCTCCAAGTGCCCCTCTTGTACCCAGGCTTCTTATAAATACACCTGGATCGGTGTTGAGATCATTCATTCTAATCCTGTCACCAAGTATTGCTCCATGGGAAAATGGGCTTGTAGGATCCACAGCTATAATTCCAACATTTTTGCCCTGTTTTCTAATAAGTTTTGCTATCTGATCCGTCACCGTACTTTTCCCAGCCCCTGGAGGACCAGTTATTCCTATTACCTTTGCCTTTCCAGTTAGATGATATAACTCCTTCATTAAATCAAAAGCTCTGCTGTCTTCATTTTCCATCATTGTTATAAGTTTGGCAGCAGCTCTCTTCTGGCCGTTTACAACCCCTGCTTTAATATCTTCAATATCCATATATACTCACCCTTTAATTCAACTTGACGTTACTCTTAATGAAGTCCACTGTCACTGATGTCTTAGTTCCCGGTGTGAAAATAGCTTTTACTCCAGCCTTCTCAAGTCCTGGTATATCTTCCTCCGGTATAACTCCACCTCCTATGACAAGCATATCTCCTGCTCCCTTTTTCTTAAGCAGATTTACCACTTTTGGAAATAAGGTATTATGTGCACCTGACAATATACTCATTGCAACACAGTCAACATCTTCTTGTATTGCTGCCTCCACAATCTGATCCGGTGTCTGTCTAAGTCCCGTATATATAACCTCCATACCTGCATCTCTAAGTGCCCTGGCTATTACCTTAGCTCCTCTGTCATGTCCATCCAAACCAGGTTTTGCAACTAAAACTCTTATTGGTCTATCCATATTTAAAACCTCCGTTTAATTTATAAATTATGAATTTAATATTAAGCAGAATTATATACTTTTAATTCATGCCAACAAACAAGTCTATTTATATTCTCCAAATACTCCCCTTAAGACGTCGCATATCTCGCCTAAAGTAGCATATTGTTTTACAGAATCAATTATAAAAGGCATAAGATTGTCACCTTTTTTAGCAGCAGTTTCCAATGCAGCAAGTTTTTCACTTACAGCTTTTGAATCTCTCTCTGCCTTTAGCTTTTCAAGTTTTTCCTTCTGTTTTTCTCCTACGGAAAGATCAACTTTAAGAAGTCCCTTTGGTGGTTCCTCTTCTATCTGGAATTTATTCATACCTACAACTACTTGTTCGCCGGATTCTACTTCCTTCTGATAATCATAGGAACTGTCCTCTATTTCTTTTTGTATATAACCCTTCTCAATAGCCTTTGCTGCTCCACCCAGCTCATCTATCTTCTTTATATATTCCATTGCCTTTTTCTCTGTCTCATCAGTTAAAGATTCTACAAAATATGATCCAGCCAGAGGATCTATTGTATCAGCTGCTCCACTTTCATAAGCTATAATCTGCTGAGTTCTAAGTGCAACTCTTACTGAATCCTGGCTTGGAAGTGCCAGTGCTTCATCTTTGGAATTTGTATGAAGGGATTGAGTACCTCCAAGTACTGCTGACAGTGCCTGCAGTGCAACTCTTACCACGTTGTTGTCAGGCTGCTGTGCTGTAAGAGTGCAGCCACCAGTTTGAGTATGGAATCTCAGTTTCAAGGATTTAGGATTTTTAGCATGGAATCTTTCTTTCATAACCTTTGCCCATATTCTTCTTGCTGCTCTGAATTTGGCTACTTCCTGGAACAATCCATTGTTGGCATTAAAAAAGAATGACAATCTTGGTGCAAACTCATCTACATCAAGGCCTGCCTTTATAGCTGCCTCTACATATGCAATTCCATCTGCAATGGTAAATGCCACTTCCTGTACAGCTGTTGAACCTGCTTCTCTTATGTGATATCCGGATATGGATATTGTATTCCATTTTGGAAGATTCTTTGAACAGAATTCAAATATATGTGTTATAAGTCCCATGGATGGCTGAACTGGGAATATATATGTTCCCCTTGCCACGTATTCTTTTAGAATATCGTTTTGTATAGTACCTTTTAATTTTTCTGGAGTTACTCCCTGCTTTTCAGCTACTGCAATATACATTGCAAGGAGTACTGAAGCTGGTGCATTTATTGTCATGGAAGTACTTACCTTGTCCAGTGGTATTCCATCAAACAACGTTTCCATGTCTTTAAGGGAGTCTATGGCAACTCCAACTTTTCCAACTTCACCTTCAGCAAGTTCATGGTCTGAATCATAACCTATTTGTGTTGGCAGATCAAAAGCTACACTTAGTCCAGTCTGACCTTGAGATAAAAGATATTTGTATCTCTTGTTTGATTCTTCTGCAGTGGCAAAACCTGCATACTGTCTCATTGTCCAGAATTTTCCTCTGTACATTGTAGGCTGAACACCTCTTGTATAAGGATATTCTCCTGGGAAAGAAAGTTCTTTGTTATAATCAACATTATTCACATCTTCAGGAGTGTACAGTCTTTTCACTTCTATATTAGATGTAGTTTTAAAAGCCTTTTTCCTTTCTGGAAACCTTCCAAGAGCTTTTGAAAGGGTACCTTTTTCCCAGTTCTCTTTTTCTTTTTTAACTTCATTCAACTTTTCTTCATTAAACATTTTCTAACCCCTTTTCTTTATACTTCTACCTTTGATTTATCAGTTTTAATTTTCATGCTCCCAGTCTTAACAAATCTTTCATGCCATGATAAAGCTTCATTTAATAAAACCGGTGTATGAATATTTTTACCTTGACTTGCCCTCTTAAAATAATCTTTAAGGAATGGCTTATAGTCAGGATGACTGCAGTTTTCTATTATTACCTTTGCCCTTTCTTTTGGAGATAATCCCCTTAAATCAGCTACACCCTGCTCTGTTACTATGACATCCACATCATGCTCCGAATGATCACAATGAGGTACCATAGGTACTATTGAGGATATTGCACCATTTTTAGCTATTGATTCTGTAGTAAATATTGAAATATATGAACTTCTTGTAAAATCACCTGAGCCGCCTATTCCGTTCATCATCCTCGAACCCATTATTTGACTTGAATTTACATTTCCATATATATCTGCTTCTATAGGTGTATTCATGGCTATTACTCCAAGTCTTCTGATTACTTCCGGATTGTTGCTTATTTCCTGAGGCCTCAATATAAATTTCTTTCTGTATTCATCAATCTTTTCATAGAATTTTTTCTGCCCTGCTTCAGAAAAAGACACTGATGTAGCAGAAGCTACTGAAATCTTGCCTTCATCCATTAAATTAAATACTGAATCCTGTGCAACTTCAGTATATACCTGCAAATTGGTAAATCTGGATTCTTTTAATCCTTCAAGTACTGCATTTGCAACTGAACCCACCCCTGATTGAATTGGAAGCAAGTTTTCCGGAAGTCTTCCCTGTTTAACTTCATTTTCAAGAAAGTCTATCAGATTTCCCGCCATTTTTCTGCTTACATCACTTATAGGTGCAACTTTTCTGATATTATCCTTTATATCACTGAAAACTATGCATTTTATCTTTTTAGGATCCGAAACTATGTAATCGGTACCTATTCTGTCTCCTGCATGAATTATAGGTATTGGCTGTCTAAAAGGCGGTTTTTCAGGAACGTACACATCATGTGTTCCTATGAGAGATACAGGCTGACTTTCATTTATTTCTACAATCACTATATCTGCATCTCTAACATAAGTAGGTGCATTACCCACTGATGTAGTCGGTATAATATATCCTTCTTCAGTTATACCCACAGCCTCGACTATTGCCACATCTATTTTTCCCATGAACCCATAGTCCACCATCTGTGGCGACATGCTGAGATGAGCATCTACATAATTAATTTCACCTGCATTAATGGCATTTCTAACGTCTTTATGTGTCTGATATGGAAATCTCTTGTTAATTGCCCCAACTCTAGCTAATTCTCCATCAAGTTCATCACCTACAGAGGCGCCTGTAAATAAATTTATTTTTATCTTAGCACCGTCTTTTATCTTTTTTGCCAGTGCCATTGGTACAGATTTTGGATATCCTGAAAATGTAAATCCGCTAGTTCCTACAGTCATTCCATCTTTTATAAGATCAGCTGCATCATTAGCTGTGCCTATATATTTCAAAAGGTCTTTGTTTTTTATTCTATCCGTAATCATGCTATCCCCTCTTCATTATAAATAATTGATCTTTTTTAAATTATTATTACCTTTTAAATTATTATTACCCTTAAGCTTAAATAAATGCCTTAACTTTTTAATTAATTTATACTATTAATACCAGAAACTCACATTCTCCTTTCTACTTTTTTCTTTCTTTTTTAACACATAGTTTAAAAATATACATTTAAAAAACGGCATCAGTGTACTCAGAAATACACTAATGCCGTGTTTTTTATTAATTCTTCATAAAGGGATCAACCTTTATGTTATAATAAAATGGCAATTTTATTAAATTGTTTTTAATTCTCTTTGTTCATTATTATTTTATACCTTTCATAACAGTTTATCAATACCGCTATAAAAGATTTTTTAGCCATTCCAAAGTAATTATCTTCTATATCCCCCACTATTTCTTTAACATTATTCAAATTCTTCCCTATTAATAAATTTTTTGCGTATTTCTTTGCAGTATCAGTCACAAAAGAACACTCAACATCCTGTATTTCACCGGAACATCTATTTATAATAATCCCTATAACAATTTCATTGTAAATTTCGGTTGCAGTTATTCCCTTCGGAAGCTTTGCATATCCAGTAATAAATATGTTATTTTTCTTCAAAATATACACCTCAAATCTACATATCATTTATAGAACCTAATGTATTAATAATTTTACATTAAATCGTAAATATAACTTACAAATTTAAAGTATGCAATTTTCCTTCCCTCCGAAAGAATCAACATAGATATTAGGCAGGCTTCCTGGCTCAGATTCATTTTACTCCTTGGCCTTCCCAGATATATAATCCAGTGGCATAATAAAGTTTCATCCTCCATACAGTAGCGGCGGGCTGCAGTCTTTATACTTTTCCTTTTACTTATTAAAATAACACCCATTTAAATATTCAATCTTACTTATATCTTGTCTATTTTAAATCTATCATCATAATCTACCCTTATATTACATCCTTCATAAATTTCACCCTTAATTATCTTCTTGGCAATAGACGTTTCCAGTACATTTTCCATATATCTTTTTAAAGGTCTAGCCCCATAAACCGGATCATATCCTTCTTCTGCTATGATTTCTTTAGCTTTGTCAGTTATTTCTATATAAATATTCTTATCTTTTAACCTGCTTTCTATATCTTTTAAGAATATATCTATTATAATTTTAATCTCTTCCGTATTTAACGGTTTAAACATTATGATATCATCCAGCCTGTTTAAAAATTCAGGTTTAAATTTCAACTTCATATCATTCATTACTTTATCTTTTATGTCTTTATCTATTCCCCTACTGCTCTTATTTTCCAGTAAATAACTGCTTCCTATATTGGAAGTCATAATTATAATACAATTCTTAAAATCTACCACTTTGCCTTGATTATCCGTAAGTCTTCCATCATCCAGTATCTGAAGGAAAATATTAAATACATCATTATGAGCTTTTTCTATCTCGTCAAATAATATTACACTATAAGGCTTTCTTCTAACTGCTTCCGTAAGCTGCCCTCCTTCTTCATAACCTACATATCCCGGAGGAGCTCCTATAAGCCTTGAAACAGAATACTTTTCCATATACTCCGACATATCTATTCTGATTATATTTTCCTCACTGTCAAACAAAGTTCTTGCAAGGGTTTTAGCCAGCTCGGTTTTACCTACACCTGTAGGTCCCAAAAATATGAATGATCCTATTGGTCTATTTGGATCCTTCATTCCTGCCCTTGCTCTTATTACAGCATCAGAAACTGCTTTCACAGCCTGCTTTTGTCCTACAACTCTTTTTGAAAGTTCATCTTCCAATTTAATAAGTTTCTGCCTTTCTCCCTCTACCAATCTTGATACAGGTATTCCCGTCCATTTAGATACTATCTGGGATATCTCCTTTTCTGTAACTTCTTCTTTCAGCATTGCACTTTCATTATTTTCTTTTATCAAATTTTCACCTGATGCTATTTCACTTTCCAGTTTAGGTATGACTCCATACTTCAATTCTGCAACTTTATTTAGATTGTATTCTCTTTCTGCTTTTTCAATTTGTCCCTTTGCTTCATCCAATTGCTTTTTTAAATTCCTGACTTCCGTTATATTGGACTTTTCCTTTTCATATTTGGCAGTTAGTTCATTGTCCTTATCTTTTAAATTATTCAGTTCTTTTTCTACTGTTTTAAGTCTTTCCACGGAAGCATTATCTTTTTCCTTTGATAATGCTTCTTTTTCAATTTTAAGCTGAAACAATTTTCTCCTGACATCATCCATTTCAGTTGGTACACTATCAATTTCAGTTCTTATCATGGCGCAGGCCTCATCGATTAAATCTATGGCCTTATCAGGTAAATATCTGTCTGTTATATATCTGCTTGAAAGTTTTGCTGCTGCAACTATAGCAGAATCATGAATTCTTATACCATGATATATTTCAAATTTCTCCTTAAGTCCCCTGAGTATTGAAATAGAATCTTCTACGCTGGGTTCATCTATTACAACTGGCTGAAACCTTCTTTCAAGAGCTTTGTCCTTCTCTATATATTTTCTGTATTCATCAAAGGTAGTAGCTCCTATACAGTGAAGTTCACCTCTTGCAAGCATTGGTTTTATCAAATTTCCTGCATCCATGGAACCTTCCGTTTTTCCGGCCCCAACTATAGTGTGAATTTCATCTATAAAAAGTATTATCCTGCCTTCACTTTTTTGTACTTCTTTTAAAACAGCCTTTAATCTTTCTTCAAACTCACCTCTAAATTTGGCTCCAGCAATCAGGGATCCCATATCAAGGGAAAATATTACCTTGTCTTTTAATCCATCTGGTATGTCACCTTTTATAATTCTCTCTGCCAATCCTTCCACTATAGCAGTTTTCCCCACTCCTGGCTCTCCTATTAACACAGGATTATTTTTAGTTCTTCTTGAAAGTATTCTGACCACTCTTCTAATCTCTTCGTCTCTGCCTATCACAGGATCTAATTTATGTTTTTTTGCCTCTTCAACCAGATTTCTTCCATACTTAACCAGTGCTTCGTAAGTTCCTTCCGGATCCTGGGTATCAACTCTCTGATTACCTCTTATCTGAGACAGTGCCTCTAAAAAACCGCTTTTCCTTATATTAAATTTTTCTAATATCTTATCCACATCACTGGAGTGCATTTCCATAATACTCAGCATTATATGCTCTACACTTATATAGGAATCTTTAAAATTTTTAGCTATACTTTCTGCTTTTACAAAAACATCTTCAAACCTTCTAGTAGCATAGAGAGAATTACTCTGTGCCCCTTCTCCCAGTACCTTAGGCATTTTATCCAGGACATTCTTAGTTTCCTTTACAAGTGATTTTACATCTACGGACATCTTTCCAAATATGTTTGGAATTAATCCATTTTCCTCAAACACCAGCGCTGAAAATAAATGAATCACATCTATCTGCTGATGACTGTATTTTACAGCTATGAGTTGTGCCTCATTTATTGACTGTTGTGCTTTTACTGTAAGTTTATTTATATCCATAATATAATATGTGGTGCAAAACTCGTATAAGTTTTAACACAGCTCCTCCCTCTCAATTTATTTTAATTTAGTATTATACATATGTACACTTTTTATCAGATAAGAATTTATACTTTTCCTTTAAATTAATGGCAAAGCTAAAATATTTAATTGATTCCGGGACATTCTTCATATTATAATACATTTTCCCCATTTCCATATACCTTTCATATATTTCGCTGCTTGTACCAAACTTAAGCAGGTTATCCAGAGAAAAGTTCATATACATTTCTCCCCTTATAAAATCTCTTTCTTTCAATAATATTAATGCCTTATAATAATAAGCCTTTTCTATAAAAATTATATTATTTAGATCTATTGCATAATCTAAAGTCATATCACATATAATATGAGCCCTTTTCATAACTTTGTTTTTCACCAGAGTGTCTGTGCTCATGAGCATAAAATTTGCCAGTTCCTTTATATTATCCTTAGGATATATATCCAATGACCTGTTTAAGTAATTTAATGCCCTCTCCTTCTTTTTGAAACCAAATAATATTTGAGCATAGTCAAACATTGCCTCAGCTTTACTTTTTAAATCATCTTTATAGAGTTCATATACCTTTTTTTCATATTGCTCAAATTTACCGGTATGCATCTTCAATGAGAGCACAGCAAGCATATGATATACCTCTGCACTTTCTCCCTTAGAATCCTCTAAACCTATAATTTTTACTGCCAATTCATATGCCTTATCATAGTCTTTTATAATAAAATAGCAAAAAGCTTTACAATACATGGCTTTTGATAAATATTCACTATATCCGCTTTTTATGCAAATACTCAAAACATTATCATAATAATTTATAGCTTGAAAATATTCTTTTGAAACATAAAAATATCTGGCAATATCCATATAATACATAGATGCATTTTTATTGGAGAAACATTTCTGTAAATACTCATAATATGGAGAAATTATAAATTGTATCTTTTCAAATTCTTTTTTATCCAGCTGGTAATTAAAAAGTTTATGCATTATTGTAAAACATATATTACAATAGGAATAACCTTCAGCAAATTTTAGATTATACCATAGTATCTTTTCATAATTTTCTGCAGGTGGATTTTTAGATATATCCTTTATATTTTTTATTATTTGGCTTTTCACATCCTGCTCCAGATATTGAATATCAATCTCAAGCTTATCCGCCACAAATTCCAGAATCCAATGTTCAGGCTTTATTTTATCATTTTCTATGCAGCTCATTTTTGAAACAGAGATTTTATTATTACATAAGCTTTTCAGGGTATATCCTTTATATATTCTAGCTCTTTTAATCTTTTCTCCAGTAGAAAGTATTTCCATAATTCTCACCTATTTTATTTAAGAATCTTTTAGCATTCCAATTTTTTTAAAGTTCTCAACACCTTCATTTAGATATTTAGCGGCTTCCTTATCCATGTTATTGTCTATATAAAACTTTCCCAATGTTATTGATATTTTAGCAGCTTCTTCAATATAGTCCATATTATTGGCAAAATTCAATGCCATAATCAATGTATTTTCTGCTTCCTTTTTATTGGACTCCAGCATATTTATTCTGAATTTCAATAGATAATAATACACTAAAGTTTTATTATTGCCCTCATCTACCCTATTCATTATTTCATCAAGAACCTTTTTTGAACTTTCAATGTCCTTTAACTTTATATAATTTTCACATATATTTACCAATGTTGTAGTAACATTACTATCTTTAAGCTTTATTCTCAAGTCTTTTGCCTTATTTAAATGAATAAAAGATTCTTCAATATTATCGAACTGATAAAAAAGTTTTCCCAAATTATTTTCAATTTTTGCAATATTCATAGTATCATTTAATTTTCTATACACTTCCAAAGTCTTTTTAGAATATTTTATAGCATTACTCATATCTCCTCTTTTGCTGTATTCTTCAGCCAGCAAAAAAAGTGTCTTAGCATATTCCTTTTTATTGTCCATCCGATTAAATTTTTCTTTTGCTAAATAAGAATAATTTATAGCTTGTTCTATATTTTCTAATTTAAAATTTGTACATGCTATATAATAATATATCTCTCCAATCAAAAAATCATTTCCTATTTTATTTTCATTATATATGTTTTCTGCCTGCTGGAAATAGCTGCAGGAAGAATGATACGACTTTAAGTCCATTGTAATTTTGCCTAAATTAATAAAGGTTTTTATAGTTTCTTCATACCTGTTATTTTTAATAAATATACTATTAGCTGACAGGAAAATTTGCTGTGAAATTGGATACTCCCCTTTGAGCATATAAATTATACCTCTTAAATATAAATTTTTTGCTTTTTTGTATTCCAGGCAGTATCTTTCTGCAAAATATAAAGCTTTTTCAATATATTGCTCCGCTTGAATCAAATCTTCACTTATTATGTAGGATTCAGCTATATTTTCAAAATAAGTACAAATTTTTTCTGCCTGAGTTTCTTCTGATTCCATCAGGTATTCAATAGAAGTCTTTAATTCTGCAGCCAGATATTCCAATAAATCCATACTAGGATTTGACTTTCCCGATTCCACAAGACTTATTTGACCCGGTGTAATTCTATCCCCTGCTAAATCCTTTAAGGTCATATTTAATTCTTTTCTTCTTCTTTTTATTTTCTCTCCTAAAGAAAGTATTTCCATAAATCACTCTTCCTTTTCCATATGCAGCTATAAATCATAAATTTTAACCAAATTAAAATTTTCACGAAGTATTTATCTTATTATACCATATTTTTAGCAACAAAAGAAAACCTTTTAAAAAAATGATATAATTTCAATTATGTTATAGATGGCTTCAGCAAATATTTACATTAAAAATAAAATAAGATGTACATCTTTACTCATAAATATACAATATTTAGGGGAAATGTACATCTTATTTTATTTATATTAAATTTTAAACTGTCATTTCATCCAATTCACCATATTATCTGCAGTACTTTTCAAATGTCTGGAAGCTCTCCTTATCTTTCTCTTACTGGATCCTCCCAATTCCGGAACTACCATCATGCCAACTGCCGCTCCAATTATTGCACCTGCTAAAAATTTTCCATGCATTGTCATCCTGCTCCTTCCTTAAATTTTTCACAATTACTTATTAGTTTTAATAAGAATTATATATGTAGGATGTGCAAAATTTATTTTTTTAAACAAATTAATTTTTACAATTATCTATATCTCTGGATTTAAATATATTGTGAAGTTGTTTTAAAATTTTAGATATATTTTTACTTCCAAGTATTTTTGTAATATAACTTACCACTTCTTTTGTAATCAAAATTATATTTTCTTCTCCCTGCCAATTGTCAATTATGATCTTTTCCGGTATTTCATCTATTATAATATTCAGCGCAAAAAACGCTATGGCAATATCATCTATTTTCCCTATAAAAGGTATGAAATCAGGTACTAAATCGATTGGGCTGGCAAGATATGCTATTAGTGCCGTTAGCATTGTCTTGACCTTTAAATTCACTCTTTTATCTTTCAGTAATCTCCAAAACAACACTATAATATCAGGCACAAGCATTCCATACTCCACAATTTTTTCATATTTAGGAGGCACTTTATGTATGATTTTCTTCCTGAATTTATGATATTTATCCAAAATCAATACATTCCTTTTCTTCTTTTCTATATGGGGAAATTTTTTTTCTTTTTCATATTTTATATTTTCTGCTTCTATTTGTAATGCATTAGGTAATATTTCTATACGGTTTAATTTAAGATTAAAATAAGGTATAAGTTTTACGGCTAAATTCAGATCAACAATTATGTTATCTTTATACACACTTATTCCATAGGGAGAAAAATCTTCCAATGCCTTTTTTATGGCAATATTTTTGACACCTTTAAATATCTTCAATTTATGAACCTTTAAATCAAATATTTTTAAATTTATAATATTGTCTTTTATATTTCCCAGCCCCAATTTAACCTCAAAAGCAGTATTTATCTTTTTTTTATAAATTCCCCTTACTGTAATAATCTCTTGTATACTTATATTTTCTATGTTCAATCCTTCTATTTTTAAATAATCCTGAGCTATGCTGAGTATATCTTCTTCAGTTAAAATAACTTTTGCCACAGACACTTTCATACATAATTCTCCCTTCATATATTGCTGATTTTTATTTATTTTAATTCCCTTTCCCATAAACCATTTTTCAAAAAAGACGCCGCTTTTTTCTCGGCCTTATTTACAATACCATCCTCATATCCTAAAATGCTTAAAAGCTTTATTGCATTTTGAGTTGTAGACTTTCCCTGGTAAATTTTATAATCAAATGCTATCTGATTATTTACGATATTTTCCTGAAAATGATAATTTCTAAAATAATCTTCAAGTATATATGCAAGTTCTATATCATGAGTGGCCGCTATACATATACAGTTACTTAAAGTAAAATATTTAAGTACTTGGGAAGAAGCAGCTATCCTCTCCACTGTATTAGTTCCTCTAAGTATTTCATCTACAAAACATACAATAGGTATGTTTTCATTCATGCTGTCTATAATTCTCTTAAGAGATTTAGTCTCCACTACATAGTAACTCTCCTTACTCAATACATCATCCCTCAAAGCCATGGACGTATATATTTTAACATAATAACCCTCAAAATAACTGGCAGTACATGTACATATAGTCTGTGCAAATATAATATTTAAAGCTACAGTCTTTAAAAAGGTAGATTTACCTGATGCATTGGAACCTGTAATCAAAATAGAATCTGCAATCCCCAGAGAATTTGGCACGGCCTTTTCTATAAGCGGATGAACTACGTTTTTAATTATAATATTTTGATTCTTCTTATTATTACACATATGTAATTGGGGGACAGCATAGCTTTTTATTCTGACTCTATATGAAGCAATTGCTATACAGCTGTCTATATTTCCAATTATAGAATGGATGGTTTTGAATTCATCGCTCTTTTGTCTAAGTATAAAACTCATTTTTTCATAATTGATTATATCCGTCAGAAATAGTATACTCATGTATTCCATTAACATGGCCATATCTGTGCCATTGTTGAATAAGCTAAAATAGAATTTCTTAATTTGTTTTACTGAATCAGCAGCTTTTTTCAATCTATCAATACATTGTCCCAATTCTTCCACCTGAGCCTTCAATATTGAATTGGAACACCTCACTATATTGATTATGTAGGCAAAATCCCTAAGCCTGCAATCCAATTTCCTTTTAAAAAAATAATGAATTCCAAAATTTATGAAGCAGCATACAATTAAAGAAAATGCCCCAAAATATAAATTCACAAACATCACTGCAATTGAAACTATGGGCATAATGCTGAATAACCTGTACATGTTTAAGGAAGAGCGCTTGTGTTCATAACTGTTATCATCATAAAAATAGTTGGTTATGGAAATTCCTCTTTTCCTCCCAAGCTTCCCAAGTATATACTGAATATTCTTCCTTTTATCAGGGTTTTTCATAAAATATTCTATAATCTTATTTCTATATTTGAAATTTTCATCATTATATATGGGCTTTCTTAATATGGCATAGAGTGATTCTTCTCCCGGTGTACTAAATGTAGTATCTATATCCTTAAATATTTCATCCATCTCCAGATCATTCCATGTAATCTCATCAATAAAGAAACTATCCTTTTCATACAACTTTATATTTTTAAAATATCCAGCTATATCATCAATTTGTTCCCTATCGTACTTTTTATCTGATTTTTTACCCCACTGTTCCTCTATTTTTCGTTTTATTTCAGCATTATTTCTTAAAATTGATATAGTGGAAACTATAGCAACTATTATCACTACTGCTATTAAATATCCGATAAATTCAATCACTTCATGGGCCTCCTCATATTAATATCTTAAATTATATCAGATTCAAATTAACATATCTATTTAATTTTTGACAAATTAACTTTACGGGTTATACCATCCCGCCATTTCAGTGAATTTCAGCTTCTTCCATAAATTACACTAGAAAAATTTATGATTTTCATTAGACTAATGGGCAAAAATATTATAATATCATTATAATATTACAATTTATATATGCCTGATATTTTTAAATCACTTATTGTAAATTAACTCATTTTACAGATTATATGTAAAATAATTTCATTATAGTTAATTCTTTATAATTAACCAAGAATTATTTTAAGAGGGTGAAAATTTTAATGAAAATGATAAAAAATAAATTTATTTTAATACCAATTTCAGTGCTTATACTATCATTGAGTTTGTTAATATTTATGAATTACAGCAATAACTCTATAAGCTATAAATCCTATATTTTATTTGAAAAAGATCTATCAAATAAAAATATCTCCACAATTTATATAACGGATTCTCCTAAGATAAGGGTGCAATTAAAAAATGGTACAACCTATGAGACAGATAACCCCAGAACACCTGATTCTAAAGAAGTTTTCTTGAAAAATGGGATAAATGTACTTGAAAATTATCCTGCAAATAGCAGGCAGACTTATCCTGCTGCCCTAATGATTATTTCCATTATATCCATTATAATCATGTCACTTAAATCTTCTGGAAAAGCTTCTAAAAGAGTATTGTCCCTGGATTCTCTTGATGCCGCTGCTGTTGAGGACTCCAACTATAATTTTAATAATGTGGCTGGAAATGAGGAGGCAAAAGAAAGTGTAAAAGACGTAGTGGATTTTTTAAAAAATCCGGAAAAATATGCTTCATATGGTGCTAGAATGCCAAAAGGCATTATGCTTTATGGACAGCCAGGTACAGGTAAGACCCTTCTTGCAAGAGCTGTTGCAGGCGAAGCTAATGTTCCTTTCTATGCTGTTTCTGGTTCTGACTTTATACAGGTATACGTAGGTGTTGGAGCCAGCCGTATAAGACAATTATTTAAAAAGGCCAGAAGCAACAACCAGGGAAAAGCAGTTATATTTATAGATGAAATAGATGCTATTGGCAAAAAGCGAAGTGGTTCAAACAGTTCTGGTGGTTCTGATGAAAGGGATCAGACTTTAAATGCTCTTCTCACAGAAATGTCCGGATTTGATGAAAAAGAAGGTATTGTAGTCATAGCTGCAACTAATAGGTTGGATATGTTGGATCCTGCTCTTTTAAGACCAGGGAGATTTGACAGACATATAGAAATAACTTTACCTGATATTTCTTCAAGGGAAAAAATCATAAATCTTCACCTGAAAAATAAACCTGTGGGTAATATAAATGTACATGAATGGGCACAAAAAACTTCTTATTTTTCAGGTGCAAAAATTGAAAATTTGATAAATGAAGCTGCTATAATTGCCTGTAAAGAGGATAGTGCAACTATTGAAAACAAGCATATGGACAAGGCATTTTCCATTGTACTTGCAGGATACGAAAAGAAAAACAGAGATTATATAAGAGATATAGATAGAAAAATAACTGCATACCATGAAGTAGGACATGCATTGGTGTCTTTGAAGATATTGCCCAATGAAAAAATATCCAAAATAACAATTATCCCCAGCACAAAAGGTGCTGGAGGTTATACCTTAAGTATTCCGGAAGACAAACTCTATGAAAATAAAGATTATTTAAAAAGAAGAATAATGGTACTACTTGGAGGACGAGCTGCTGAAGAGGTGGTGTTCGGATCCAATTATATAACTACTGGAGCCCGTAATGATCTTCAGCGCAGCACTAGTATATCCTTCAACATGATAACTCAATATGGTATGGGTAAAACACTGGGACTTTTAAGTATGCAGGAACTGAATGATTTAAATATAAACCAGGATGAGATAATCCATGAATGTAAAAAACTAATTGACTCCATATACTCCGAAGTAAAAAATATTATAATTGAAAATAGACATTGTCTTAAAAAGATAACAGAATTGCTCTTGGAAAAAGAGACTCTGTTCTCAAAGGATTTGGAGGATTTAAAAATAATAACACATAGGTAATGCCCATAAACCTTGGTCTTCAAGTTCAGAAATAATTAATTCATATCTGAACCTGAAGACCCCTTTATAGAAATCACTTGATCTTATCCAGTAAATAGGTAATAGATATACCTCCCAAAAGCCCGCCCAGGTGTCCAAAATTATCTACATTTGCTATGGAAAATCCTATTATAAGATTCATTATAATCACAGATAATATATTCATAATAAATCCTTTCCCCATCTGCTGTTTCATTTTAAGGGCAAATACCAGCGCAGCACCTAAAAGTCCAAATATTGCACCTGAAGCCCCTACTGAAATTGAAGGTGAAAATATATAGCTTGTCATAGACGAAATAATACCGGAAATAAAATATATAATTATATATTTGAATTTGCCGTACACCTTCTCAATAAAGGTACCCATTATATAAAGAGAGTACATGTTTACACCTAAATGTATTATACCGGCATGCAGAAACATGCAGTTAAACAATCTATAGTACTGTCCGCCGGCTATAAGTGAATTAACCTTAGCTCCCATAAATACAAGCACATTTAAATCACTGTCAAATATATTTCCAGAAAGATATGAAGTTATAATATAAACCATTACATTTAAAGCTATAATAATGTATGTAACAATAAATTTACTTATTTCCATTTTACTATTGACATCTTTATTATTAGATTTGTCCCCTTTCATATAGGATATTACACCGGATATTTGATTTGCTAATTTCTTTGCACCATTGGTACAGCACATTATCTGATTTAAAACAGGATTGATCAAGATCAATTCACATTGTGGATAAATTTCATGGTTTAATTGTGAATTATTATCTCCCCATATACAGGCATTTCCGTCCAGCACTATCTGTATCAGTCTTATATCTGCATTTTCAAATGATTTTCTCAGATTGTAGATTATATCTTCCACTCTTATATTCCTGTAACTTTCTATAACAGAAAAAAACATTATATTTAAAGTATCACCATCTTTGTTGTATACTGCCCATTTACCATATACTCCTGCTTGTTGTTTCATTTCTATAATATTAAAATTATATGTTTTATATAATTTATCTATTAAATTGTTAATATATAGATCCATGTTTATCTCCTAAAAAATATTCCTACGCAATAATCAGATACACTTAGATTTATTATATGTTTTACAAGTTATTCTATCCAACTTTATTTTATTCAAACTACTGTAGTTATAACTATACTTGTGTTTTTTAACAAGTCTATCTCAAAAGCCGGTATGGGTTCCCTGGTTTTAATATCATAAAGCACTCTTATTACCGGTCTATCCGGAAATCCTCTGTTTTGCCTTACAACATAACCTTCAACTTCATTTGATAATTTGACGCAACACCCCAATGGATAAATAGCAAAAGTATTCTTAAAATAAGATACCAGACTTTGATCAAAACTGCTTCCGCTTCCTGAAAGTATAAGTTCATAGGCATCACTGGGACTAAACTTCTTTCTATAACACCTGTCATTACTTACTGCATCATATACGTCACATATACAAACCAGTTTTGCAGCTCCTGTTATTTGTTTATTATTAAGCCCGTAAGGGTATCCTCTTCCATCCACTCTTTCATGATGTTGTTCCACCATTTTTATTATTTTATTTGAAATTGCAAAATTTTTTTTCAATATTTGCGAGCCATATATAGGGTGCTTTTTTATTTCATAAAATTCCTTATCCGTAAGCTTATCTTTTTTATTTAATATGGTTACGGGAATTTTGATTTTCCCCACATCATGCAGTGCTGCTCCTACTCCAATTTCTTTTAAATCCCATTGATTGTATCCTGCTGAAATACCTAAAAAAGAAGCCATAATACACACATCTATGGAATGAATAAAAGTATAATTATCATAAGTTTGGATATCATAAAGACTTTTATTGACATCTCCAAGTTCAATTATATAGCTTATCATATCTTCTACAATACTTAAGGATTCCTTCAACTTTCTCCCATTACAATCATGTAGATTTGCAAGTATATTTGACATGCTCTTAATGGTAAATTGTTTCAATTTAGTTAATTTTTCATCTTCCACATCCACATCTTCTAATCTTTCATCCTCTACATATAGATAGAATACACCTAATTTCTCTAATTTATCTATATAGTTATTATTTAATTCCACCCCAGCCCTTAACAAAACTTGTCCTTCACTTGTTAATATACTTTTTCCCAGAACATCCTTTTCTTTAACCTTATTTATAAATTCTAGTCTCATTATTTCACCTCAATAAAGTTTTGCGTAGTAATTTTCTTTCTTATGACAGCATAACATATTATTGTAAAAATTAAAATATCTTTACTTTTAATTAAAAAATACCTTTACTTACGTTTCATTTTTTATTATTGAAAACTTTATTATATAAATATTAATTTAGTATTTACTTATGTTTAAATTTTAGATATTATAATATTGAAAGTATTTTTTCCATTATATGGGGGTAAAATATGAAAAAGCTTATATCTGCAGTTATATTAATTATTGTGACTCTTACAACAATTAAATATATATATATATCAAACAAATGTACAGACATGGATTATGCAGTTACACATTATTTTACTACGGGAATTTTCAATAAATATAAGGTGTATGATATGCAGGAGATGACCACATCATTTTCCAACGGTGCAGTTGCATTCATTAAAATTGAGGGTATATCAAATAAATCCCCTCATAGAAAGGTAGGGTATACAGTATTTTTAGGAAAAAACAACAGAGGAGTATGGAAAGTAAAAAAAGTATATCCTGCTGAAATAACTCTTCAGAAAACTGACTTTTAATCCATGCTTTTTATTTATGATTTTTATTTATGATTTTTTTATTTCTCTTTTTCTGCAATCCCTGCATATACCTTTTATCTTGAAATCAAGTTTTTCTTCTTCAAATACAAAGCCTGTTTTATTTTTTATTATTTCCTCTATTTGCTGCATAGGGCAATCTATTTCTATTTGTTTATGACATATTTTACATTGCAATATGTGTTTATGCTTTTCTTTTATTATGACATATTTGTATTCTCCCTGACCTAAGTCAAGTTTCCTCACAATCTTTTTATTTTCGAACAACTCCAGGGATCTATAAATTGTAGATAAATCCACATTTACATTTTTTTCCCCAAGCCTTTCAAATATTCCTTCTGCACTTATTGCATCTTCGCTTTTAGATAATATATCCAAAATATTTAATCTTGCCTTTGTAATTTTTATTTCATATTTTTTTAAACATTTTTCTACATCCATAAATTCACCCCAGGTTTCCATTAAATAAGCATCATTTTAATGCCAAATATAATAAGTATTATACCACCTATATAATCTGCATACTTACTTATAATATGTATTTTTCGAAGATACCTTGAAATTATAAAGGCAGACAAAGATATTAAAAATGTAGTTATACCTATAAACAAAGTACTATATAATATATTTAAGTTGCTTTCTATATTATTTAAAGTAGTAAATCCAATTACCAAAGCATCAATGCTCACTGAAACTCCAAGTACCACAACCATTCCTGGTTTAATAATCAAACATTCTTCTTTACTTTTTAAACCATCTTTAAGCATTAGTATTCCTATTATTAATATTAATGTTCCTCCTACTATCTCAGGTACAGAAGCAATATATCTGTTAAATAAAAATCCTGCATAGGCTCCGGATATTGCAAAAAAGAATTGAAAAAATCCAAAAGAAGCTACAAATTGAATTTTGTTTTTTCTTTTTATTGCTCTATTTAAGCCTATGCAAAGCGAAACACCAAAGGCATCTAAAGAAAGTGCCAGCGCAATCAAAAACAGGGAATAAAACTCCATATTAGTTTTCCTCTCACATTACTTTACTCGTATTAATATTATTTTACTTTATTTTTTTTCCCATGTCTACACCAGGAATATGTACTCAAATTATAACCTATTTAGAATTTATGGGAATCTAAGTAAATATCCATTGTTTTTAAGCCAGCTTCTTTTATTTAAATATTGAGGAATTATGGTTTCCACCAAACTCCAATACTCTTTAGAATGGTTCATGTATATTAAATGGCAAAGTTCGTGTACAACTATATAATCTATTATATCCAAGGGTGCCATTAAAAGCTTGTAATTAAAACTTAAATTTCTATTTGAAGAACAGCTTCCCCATCTGGTTTTTTGACATCTGACTGTAATTTTATGGGGATGTACATTAATTCTTTTACTATAAAAAATTACTTTTCGGTTAAAAATCACCTCAGCCTTTTCTTTATAAAATCTACGGATATTTTCGTTAATGCTGTTTTGATTTTTTATTGATATACTATTGCCATAAATAATAATTTTATCTTTCAGAACTTCTACATGGCATCCTTTTATATCTGACTCACATCTTTCTATTCTCAAAAGCTTTCCCAGCCAAAGCATATTTTTCCCTTCTGAAATACCCATGGATTTCAGATGACCCATCTTGTTTTTTATGATATTTGTGCTTTTGGATATCCAATCTATTTTATCTCTTATTATTTTCTCTATAGAATCATAACTTATGTCAATGGGAGCATTTACAATTACTTCTCCATTTTCATTTATACTGATATTTACACTTTTTATGTTCTTTTTAATTACCTTATATTCAAGTGAAGAAAGTCTATGACTAGTCTCCATCTTTCCACCTTCTCACAATAATTTATCCCATAGCTACCATCATTACTTAAGGCATATAAATTAATTATATTATTTATTATTGACTCTTAGACTTAATGTGTCAAGAGCTGTTAAATTAAATATCACATTTATATTGTTTATGTTGTTATCATACAGCCTCAATTTTTTGTGATTTATTAAATTTTCAATACCATTAAAATATCCTTACTATTATCCTAAAAAAGCTTGCAGCGCTGCTTATATTTGCTGATTATAATGTTGAATTTATAAAATATTTATTGTATAATTAATTTAATTAAATTTATAATTAAAATTACATAAAAGGAGTTATCTTGACATGAAAGAACAGCTCTCACCAATAGAATCACGAAACAGACATGTTAAAACTGCCACTTTAATTTTCTTCATACTGTTAATTTTAATGGTATCTGCAGTAATATTTTTAATATCTTCAATTTAAACTAAAATAAATGCCAATTCATCACTAATCTTATGGCAAATTAACACTAGAATTAACTTAATACGTAAATAAAAAAGAGAGGGATTTTAAAATTCCTCTCTTTTTATACTATATAATTAATAAACAGACGTACAGTAACCTGCATATTTAGGATTTTTCCCTGTTGTAAGTCCAAAGAAAAGTTCCTTAATCTTTTTATAAACCTCTCCCTGCTTTCCTGTACCTACAGGTCTATTATCCACTTTTACTATTGGAGTAACTTCCATGGCAGTTCCACTGAAAAATATTTCATCTGATGCATAAAGCTCTGTTCTTGCAATACTTCTTTCCACCACTTCGATTCCAAGTTCCTCCTTGCCAAGTCTCATAACAAGATCTCTGGTTATGCCTTCCAATACATTGTCGGAAGGTGGAGGTGTAATCAATTGTCCTTTTTTAACAATAAAAATATTTTCCCCTGGTCCCTCACAGACATGTCCATCTGAAGTTAAAAACATAGCTTCATCATATCCGCTTTGGTTTGCCTCCAAAGATGCTAATGCAGAATTCAAATAGGCTGCGGTTGGTTTGGTCCTTGGTGGTAACATACTATCTTCCAGCCTTCTCCATGAAGATATACATACACTTAATTCCTCTTTGCCTGCAAATTTACCCATAGGCTGACAATATATAAGTAATTTAGGTTCTGAATCTGAAAGAGTAGGATTTATATTTGTTCCTCCATCAAATATGACAGGCCTTATGTAGGTAGTCTGCTTAAATTGATTTTTCTTCAATAATTCAACAGTAAATTCACACAACTGATTTACACTATAGGGAATATTTAAATTTAGAGATTTTGCAGATTGAAGCAGTCTTATATAATGATCCTTCAACCTAAATCCATATAGCTGTTTTTCACCATCATCCCAATAAGCTCTTATACCTTCAAAACATCCTAACCCATAGTTGAATGCCTTTGATCTTATACTTATTGTTACTTCACTTTCATCTACAATTTTTCCTTGATAAAATACATATGATTTTGACACAAAAAAGCCCTCCCTTTAAAATTATATTAAAAGTAAATCACATAAAACTGAAATAAAACAATTTACCTTTATATGCCCCAAAATTTTAAATGTTTATACATAAATATACTGCTATAAAAAAAATAAGTCAATAACATTGTCCTAATTAATCAGGGCAAACGCATGAAAAGTTATAATCTCTTATGTCCCAGATAAACTCTGGAATAAATTCTATCATTGCTAAATTTTCACATATGGTGGTATGAACCAATAGCTTTTTTTTAATTAACCAGATAGTCCTTGTTATTGGATATATCCCGTGACATCAAAAATAAGCCCTATTTTATCAAGCCAAAAATGTATGCTTTACAATTGAATCAAGAAAATCTTCATTTGTCATTGCTTTAGCCCTTTTCCTTGGGCCACTCATAGGTTTTTCTGTTTCTATATTTCTAAGTATATTAAGTGCAAACTTCCTAAGTAATGATAGATTCTCTGGACTGTGTTCCTTTCTTGTCCTGTTAGAATCTTCATTAAACACTACATCAAGTACCCAATGCATACTTTCAATTCCCCAGTGCTTACGCACAGCATTTGAAAATTTTACAGCATCAGCCGGTAGAGAACTTATATAGTATCTTTTCTCTATTGTTATTTTCCCTTTTTCTTCACTCTTTCGTACAGCTATTCCTATACTTTTTAAACTTTTCCATTCACTGCGTGTACTGAGCCAATCTATACTTTCTGTAATGTAGTATTTTCGTACTTCATTTCTTCCATGTCCCTTATCTACTGTCATTGTATAATTGTATGGAATACCTTTAAAGCCCGTTTCTACTGCATCATCTAAATATTCTTTAACTTCTTCATAAAAAAGCTTCTGGTTTCCTTTTAGTGCAAGCACATAATCAGAATTCTTATCCACTATCGCTTTTACTATATCTTTCTGACATCCCATTGCATCAGTAGTTACAATACATCCATTAATATCTAGTAATTTTAGAAGTTCTGGAATAGCCGTAATTTCATTACTTTTTTCGGCAGTTTTTACCTGTCCTATAACTATTCTATATTTACTTGCCCATGCACTTACTATATGTATTGCTGATTTTTCTTCAGCTATATTACGTGCTCCGCATACAGTCTTTCCATCAATCGCTATAATAGATCCATTCAAACTTGCTGATATTTCTTCTATCCATTTCATAAAACTACTTCTAAATTCTTTTGGGTCAATCCATTCAAAAACTCTTTGCAAGGTATCATGAGAAGGTATCCCATATGGCAAAGTCAGATATTTTTTGAAGAAATCGATCCTGTCGTTTGCAAAATCTTCTATAGCCACCCAGCTGTCACAATTTGCTAATGTTGCAACTACAGCTATGAATAATATTGATGTTAGGTTATGTTTAATTTTTGTATCCTGTCTTTGATCTGTTATAAGTCCAAAATAATGTGTTAACATTTTACGTTTTACCATGGTATTTTACCTCATATAAATTTATATGATTTATAATACCACAATAATATGTTTAAAAGAAGCTCCAAACTTACTATTTTAGGCATTTTAACACTTTGTTTACTCATGCGTTAACCCTGCCTAATTAATCACATTAAAGAGCTCCTGGGTTCTAATTAAGGACTGATTTAAATGGCCCTGCCACCTGCAATTTTAAATTTTTCTATACTCTTTTTAAGCTCCTCTACCATATTTCTCAGATTTTCTATAGAATTATAAACTTCATCAGCAGATTTACTCATTTCAGTACTGGATGCAGATATCTCTTCAGTCGATGCGGATATCTCTTCTGCAGTAGCTGAATTTTCTTCTGAAGTGCTGACTATTTTGTTCTTGTTTTTTTCTAAATTATCTATAGAAACATTCATATTTTTAATCTTAGGAACCATATTTTCAACAGCATCTGCAATATTTGAAAAAGCCTCCAGAGAAATATTTATGGATTGGGTTTGGCTTGAAATCTTTTCCTCCAGCAGGGAGCTTTGTTTTACTATATCTCCTATTTTTTCAGAAACCAGTTTAACCAGTCTATTTATTTCTGTAGATGAATCTTTTGTCTGAGAAGCCAATTTTCTCACTTCATCTGCTACAACTGCAAATCCCTTCCCGGCTTCTCCTGCCCTAGCTGCCTCTATAGCTGCATTTAGTGCCAGAAGATTTGTCTGATCAGAAACATTATCTATTATATCTGTTATATCATTTATTTTGACAACATTGCTGCTGAACTCAGTAATACTGTTTTGAAATTCTTTAAAAGATGAACTTATTGTTTCTATGGATTTTATTGTTTTAGGCAGCTGCCTGCTGTTTTCCTGTGCCATGATATTTATTTTATTAGAACTTTTATCTATATTATTTATTTCTTTAATTATTGCTGCTAATTCATTGCTAAAAGAATCCAGCACTTCATTTACACCAATTAATTGCTGAGCCTGACTTGTATTTGCGGAAGCCACCTGACTTATAGTATCTGATACATTTCCTGATGAGTCCATAAGCTCCTTGGAAGTCAAAACCAAATTGTCATATTCACCGGTTATAAGGTTAAATTTATTTTTAATTTCAAATAGCAAATTATTGAGGGATTTTTGCATATTGCTTATACCTTTTACAAGCAATCCACCTTCATCCTTGTAATTCAAATATTTATCAGGCACATTTTTTGTAAAATCTCCTTCTGCCATTAGGCTTATATGTTTTGATGAATAAAGCATTACTCTTATTATCCTTGTTATAAAAATATTCACCGCTACAATTGCCAATGCAAGTATTAAAACTACGATAATGCCTATGCCTACAAAAGTATTGTATATTTGACTTTTCAGTACACTTTTATTTACACCGATAAAAAACATGCCTATGTTATTTCCACTGCTGTTTTTTATGGGATTGTATATTACTTCATAGGGCTCATTTAATATTTCTGCCTCTCCCTGGTAATTCTGCCCTAATTCTAATACTTTATTTGATACCTGAGCTGATGCCTTTGTATTTACAGCTCTTTTGCCATCTTTTACTATAGTTGTAGACACTCTGGTGTCATTTAAAAATATAGTAACATGATCTCCTGTTTCTTTATTTATCTCATCTACAAATGCAGTATTTCCGCTTATAAGCTTATTTCCCTTATACAGTTTTCCATTTTTATTCTGCCAGGAACCACTGTATTTTTCATTTAATAATTTTAAAGCCATTGCAGAATTTGACTTAAGCTGACTTGAATAACTATTAATGGTCATTTTGCTTAAATTATAGTATACCAATATCAAAATAGCTGTACTTAAAATCAACATTATAGTTATCACCAAAAGATTAATTTTTGATTTAATAGTTAAGCTTTTCATATAAAATCCCCCCAAAATAAAAAATTCAAAGTCTGCTTTAAATCCTGTATACTATCCACTACTTATATTCCATTCATCACTTCTTGAAAAACATTTTTTACTATTGGCACAACATACTGGCTTCCACCCTTATCCTTGGCATTCTCCACCATGGCCACCACAAGAAGATTTGGATTATCAACATTTACTGCAGCAAACCAACCTACTTCTGTACCTGTAATATCCTGCTGGGACGACTTTATTTCCGCTGTACCTGTCTTTCCCGCCAGAGTTATCCCTGATATATAGGCTCCATGTCCCGTTCCTTCAGGGTTCTGCACCACCTGTACTAAATCATTTAAAATAACATTTGCTATTTCTTTTGAATATACATTTTTCTTCCATATTTGTGCCTTTGCATTATGTTCATATAATAGATAGGGTTTTACAATATCGCCGTCATTTACGAAAGAATCATAGATGGCCATTAAATGAACCGGATTTAACAGTATTTCTCCCTGTCCGTATCCGCTGTCTGCCAGTTGAATTTCATTTTTTATATGTCCATCTGCTCCAAACTGGGATTTTGACAATCCATATTCAAAAGGTATTTTTTCACCAATTCCAAATTTTTTAAGCTCAGCTTCCATATTATCTTTTCCAATATCCAATGCAGTTTCTGCAAAGTATATGTTGTCTGAATAAATAAAGGCATTTAAAAGATCACTGGGCTGACCATAATTCTCCACTCTAGTGACATAATAGTTTCCCCAGCTGCTGTCTTTCTGCCATTTAGTTCCTGAGATATTCTTGGATAACTGTGGATTTAATTTATTGGTTTTCAGTCCTATAGCTGCCGTAACAGGTTTAAACACAGAACCTGGCACTACATTGCTCTGAAAGCGGTTATAAAAAGGTTTTCTCTTATCTTCATTTAAACTTTTCCAAGTATCACTTGACATGCCCATAATAAAATCATTGGGGTCAAAAGAAGGGGTGCTGACGAGAGCCAAAACCTCACCAGTTTTGGGATTCATACTAACTCCGGTACCTGCATCTTCCTTTAATTGATCATATAACAGACTTTGAATTTTGGAATCTATAGTAAGTTTTATATCCTTACCATTGTGTACCTTTTTTCTTATAATTGTGCTTTTCCGCTTTCCGTTTCCATCCATGATATATATATCGTATCCATTTTCCGCTTTTAAAACATTATCATATATTTTTTCCAATCCGGACTCGCCAATTATATCATCAGCTCCATAATTATTATTTGATTTCAAGTCCTCTGCTGTAACTTTACGTACATACCCTGTAAGATGGGCGGCAGCATTCTTTAACGGATATACCCTTTCCCCAATATCCTTTACACTTACTCCTGAAATCTTTTCCAGGATATTGAGTCTCTCATCATCTTCCGGTATGACCTTTACAGGCACAAACATATCGTTCTTTACATAGGAAGCTGAAAGCTTCTTGTCTATATCATCCTTTGACATATTTAAAAGATCTGCCACATCTGCCTTTACCTTTTCCCCATTGTCACCAAGATCACCAGGGACAATGCCAACTTGGGCTGCACTTCCATCTTCTGCTATAGCACTGTCATTTCTATCATAAATAGTTCCTCTTTTACCCTTTGCAGTATCCACCCTGACTTTATCTTTCTCATTTAGCTGAGGAAATATGGCCTTAGAATCCCACATTACCTTCCAAGCTTTATTTTCTTTTTTTAAAGTTATTGTGTTTAAAAAATGCAAGTTTCCGGCTGCTGTATTCATATCCACTTTAACAGGGACTTTTGCATTTCCATCTTCATATTTTATATCTTTAGTGTTGTCAATATCTACACTTATATTTTTTGCCCCTATGCCGCTGTAAATGTTACTATATCTGTTTACAAAGTTCTTTTCTGAAATTTCAGACTTGCTTTCATCACTTATATTGCCGTACATGGATATGTAGTTACATTTTGTCCAAGCATTTATATACTCATTTAAACCTTCTTTTACCATTTGATCTCTGCTGCATCCTGTAGTACTCATTATAAATAGAATTATAAAAATTTTCCATAAAAATTTGCATTTCATAAATTAGTACCTCATTTTACAAATTCATATTATTCAATATATTCCTCAGCTCTTTTAATTCCTCCCTGGTTAAAGTCACTCCCTTTCCCATTTTATCATGTTCCGGTGCCCAATCCCTTATATCGTATTTGACTTCTCTGTCATTCCAACTAATTAAATTCAGCTCCTTTTTCCATCCTTTTGCAGATTCAGAAAGTACCCCTTCATTTTCCTCTATTTTATATTTTATTCCTGCCATTTTACATACACCTCTTACAATCAAAAGTTTTATTGATATATTGTACCTATGAGAACAGTCCTTATGTAATATTTTCAGACAATATTTTCTTTAAAGTATCCACAATATAAGATATATCCTGTCTTTTGACCCAGTAGTTAGTTACGAACCTCATTTTCCCGCCCTCTTCAGGATTTATTTTAATTCCATTTTTATAAAATTCGTCAACCAATTTATTACTGTCATATCCTGTTCCAGACATATCGAAAAAAACCATATTTATTTGAATGTCCTTTATATTGACTTTTATACCAGGTATTTTCGACAGCTCTTCCCCAAGTAAAAGAGCATTTTCATGATCTTCACCTAACCTGCCAACCATATCTTTCAAAGCTACAAGCCCAGCTGCTGCCAGAAAACCTGCCTGTCTTAATCCGCCTCCCATAAGCTTCCTGCACTTTCTGGCTTTTCTAATAAATTCCTTGGACCCGGCCAGCATAGAACCTACTGGGGCACATAATCCTTTTGACAAACAAAACATTACAGAATCACAGTACTTTGTTATTTCCCTTACATCCACTCCCAGGTAGGAGGCAGCATTAAACACCCTGGCGCCGTCAAGATGGACTGGTATATTATATTCCTTAGCAGCATGGTAGATTTCTCCCATATTTTTTAAAGAAAGTACCTTTCCATCAGAATAAGCATTTTCCATACATATGAGGCTGGTTTCCGGATAATGTATATCTTCCTCAGATCTTATTGTGTTTTTCACTTCATCAGGATCCATTTCTCCCCCATTAGTTCTCAAAGTTCTAAGTTGAACTCCTGCAATAACAGATGCTGCACCTACCTCGTGAACTACAATATGACAATCGCTTCCAAGTATTACTTCCGATCCTCTTTTACAGTGGGTAAACAGGGAAAGCTGATTTCCAAAAGTACCGCTTGGCACAAACAATGCTGCTTCTTTGCCTACAAGTTTAGGTGCATATTCCTCCAGTTCCCTCATAGTTGGATCATCACCGTACACATCATCTCCAACCTCGGCTTTATACATGGCATCCCTCATAGCTTGAGTTGGTTCAGTTGCAGTGTCGCTTCTCAATTCTATAAATCTCATAGAAAAACACTCCTCTCTTTAAATTCATTATCTTAATTATAAACTTATAGGTTTCAAAACACCATAATTAAAGCTGTATTGTACCATAAATTGAGCTATTCATATCATAAATTAAACTTCTGGATACTATTAAATAATATCCAGAAGCTTAATTTGAAAAAGCGCTTTATTTTCTAAAACAACATTTACTCTCGTATTTGTCCTTCTCCATAGATCATATATTTAGCAGTTGTCAACTCACTCAATCCCATAGGTCCCCTGGCGTGAAGTTTTTGAGTGCTTATACCTATTTCTGCACCAAATCCGAATTCTCCACCATCAGTAAACCTAGTGGAAGCATTTACATATACAGCTGCTGCATCAACTTCTCTCAAAAACCTCTGGGATGAAGCATAATTATTTGTTATTATGGATTCAGAGTGTTTTGTACCATATTTATAAATGTGATCTATAGCTTCATCCATGGAATCAACTACTTTTACAGCTAAAATCAAATCCAGGAATTCCCTTTCATAATCTTCCTCAGTAGCCAATTTTGTACCGGGAATCAATTCCTGTGTTTTACTGCATCCTCTTATTTCAACATTCAACTTTTTCAAGGTATCACCCAAATGGGGCAAAAATTCCTCAGCTGCATCTTTATGAACAAGCAATGTTTCCATAGCATTGCAGACTGCTGGTCTTTGAGTTTTAGCATTTACAACTATATCTTCTGCCATATTTAAATCTGCGTCGGCATCCACATATACATGACAATTTCCAGATCCTGTTTTAATTACAGGTACAGTAGAGTTTTTTACAACAGAACTTATAAGCCCGTTACCGCCTCTTGGTATTAAAACATCTACGTATCTATTTAGTTTCATCAAGACTTCCACTGCCTTCCTTTCAGTAACATGGATAAATTCCATAGAACCTTCCGGAAGACCTGCTCCGATGGCAGCCTTATTTATAATGTTATATATAGCCGAATTGGAATTAATAGCTTCTTTTCCTCCTCTTAAAATAACCGAATTCCCACTTTTAAGGCATAATGCCGAAGCATCTACTGTTACATTTGGCCTGGCTTCATATATTATTCCTATTGTTCCCAGGGGAACTCTTACCTTTTCAATACGCAAATCATTAGGTCTCTTCCACATTTTTATACCCTCTCCTATGGGATCAGGAAGAGAAGCTACTCTCTCAAGACCATCCGCCATAGAATTTATTCTTTTTTCATCCAAGGATAACCTGTCAATAAATGCTTTGCTTTTTCCTAATTTTTTTGCATTTTTCAAATCCAATTCATTGGCCCTTAAAATATCTTCTTTATTACTTTTTACCTTTTCCGCCATAGACAGTAATGCCCTGTTTTTCATTCCACTGCCTGCATTGGATAGTATTCTGGCTGCTAAGCCAGCCCTTCTGGCCTTTTCTATAACATAATCATCTATATTCATACTTATCTTCACCTCTCATATTTTACCTAATGAAGTAATTCTTAGGTGTGCCTAAACTTTCTCATATAAACTGCCTTATGTAATTTATTCATAATTGTAGCAATAAATTAATATATGGTCAACAAGTTTTTTCTCTTGCTTTATAAATAAACCAAATGAACCGCTAACATTCAATTGCAAATTTAAGGTTTTATGTAGATAAACATTTAAGAACATTTCTTATTCAGCCTTTAGAATACTTATAAAAATATAGTATAAGTATATATAATGTTCTAAATATATATTATAATTATATATAGCTGAGAATTACTTTTTCAGCAAACAAATTTTGATTATGTATAAATCTCGCTTTTGAGGTAAAAATAATTTATAGTAAAAGTGGGAGGGTGGTATTAATGGCAAGAACACCGCTAAAAAAAATAATAAAAGCAAAACTAAAAGCAAACAGAGAACTTACAGAGGCGGAGAAGCTGAGAGAAAAGCTAAAATATGAGATTGCAGAAGATTTAGGATTAAAAGAAAAAGTTGATCTTTATGGATGGAGCAGCTTAACAGCTGAAGAAACAGGACGAATTGGCGGTATTATGACTAAAAGAAAAAAAGAATTGAAAATTCCCAAGAACGAAACCTTAATAAGCAATGAGATGGTCAAAAGAAAACATTAACTTAATTATAAAGAATATAATATTAACTTATGAAAACAAAAGCTTTACATTTCTACAGCTATAAATATAAAATACATTACAGGAAGGAGCAAAAGCCGTTAAATACAAATTGTAACGGAGATATAGATGAACTGCTATAAAAGATTTGCACATATATATGATGATTTAATAAATGAAGATATTGACTATAATGCCTGGTGTTTAAAAATTTTAAACCTGTGTCAGCTTTTAAATGTAAAAAAGCAAGATTACTTGGATTTGGCCTGTGGAACAGGCAATATGACAGAAAAAATAGCACCCCATTTTGAAAACAGCTGGGCGGTAGACTTATCTAATGAAATGCTCTCTGAGGCAGATGAGAAACTTAGAAACAAAAGATTAAAAATAAATTTAATATGCGAAGATATAAGCAAGTTAAATTTAAATAGACAATTTGATTTAATAACCTGTTGTCTTGATTCCACAAACTATTTATTAGGAGAAAAATTTTTGGAAAATTATTTCAGGGGTGTATTCAGCCATCTGAATTCCAATGGAATATTTATATTTGACATAAATTCATATTATAAGATTACCAGTATACTAAGTAATAACACTTACACTTATGATGATGAAAAAATAACTTACATATGGGAAAATTATTTGGAAAATGAAATTGTGGACATGTATCTTACATTTTTTTTAAAATGCAAAGACGTATACAAGCGATTTGATGAACACCATAGGGAAAGGGCCTATAGGTGTAAAACCATAGAACAGATTCTAAAAAATTGCGGATTAAATGTTATAAAAAGACTTGACAACTATGAGGATAAAACTGTAACTGATACTTCTGAAAGAATAGTTTATGTAGTAAATAAACAAAACAAATAAATTGCTAATACTTATAGGAGATGAATTAAATCATGGAAGATAAATTAGTACGAGCTACAGCTAAAGACAATAATATTAGAATAATTGCAGCCTCTACTACAAATCTGGTAAATAAAGCTGTTAAGATTCACAAATGCTATCCTACTGCAGCTGCAGCCCTGGGGAGAATGTTAACTGCTGGAAGCCTTATGGGTGCAATGTTAAAATCCCAATCTGACAGTTTAACTTTAAGAATATCAGGAGGTGGTAATGCACATGGAATAATAGTAACCTCCTATGCAGATGCACATGTAAAAGGATATATTGGAAATCCTATGGCCAATCTGCCACCTAATAGTAAAGGAAAGCTGAATGTAGGTGGGATCATAGGTACAAATGGGAATTTAACTGTTACAAGGGACATGGGCCTAAAGGAACCTTATTCCAGCCAGGTTCCCATACAAACTGGAGAAATAGGAGATGATCTGGCTTTCTATTTTACAGTTTCAGAACAAACCCCATCTGCTGTAGGTGTTGGAGTTTTAGTAGATACAGATCTAAGCATAAAATCTGCAGGTGGATTTATAATTCAAATGATGCCTGGAGCAGACAGAGGTTTGTCGGATCTATTGACCTGCAGATTACAGGAAATACCTCCTATATCAACTATGATAGACAACCAAAAGGATATTTATGAAGTATTAGATGATATCTTCAATGATATGGATTTAAAAATATTGGATGAGCTTACCCCTTCCTATCAATGTGACTGCTCCAGAGAAAGAGTGGAAAAAGCCTTTATAAGCATAGGTTCCAAGGATTTGGAAAAGATCTACAATGAAGGTAAGTCCGAAGAACTAAAATGTAATTTTTGTAATAAGTCCTACATATTTACCCACCAGCAAATAGGAGAATTACTTAAAAGCACTAAAAAAAATCTTTAAAATCAATTTATGGATTTTGAAAAACTTATATGTTATAATTGTTTAAAAAATTAAAAATATCTTTATAAATGCCAAAGATTATTATATATACATACAAAAGAAAGGATGATTTAACATGGAATCAAAATATGATCTGACGGATCCCTACCAAATAGCCAAATATATAAAAGAAGCTAAAAAATCCACTCCAGTTAAAGTGTATATTCAAGGAGATATATCAAAATGCAGTTTAGGAAATATAGAAGATTACAGTAATGGCAATTTTCATATCCTCTTTGGTGAGAGCAGTGAAATATCTAAATTTTTAAATAAAAACAAAGATAAGATTCATCATTTCAGAATGGAACAAGACAGAAGGAATTCAGCTATTCCACTTATAGATTTGATAAATATAGATGCCAGAATTGAACCTGGTGCAATAATACGTGATAAAGTCAAAATAGGGAAAAATGCGGTTATAATGATGGGCGCAGTGGTAAATATAGGTGCTGAAATAGGTGAAGGCGCTATGATAGACATGAATGCAGTTGTAGGTGCCAGAGGTAAAATAGGTAAAAACGTTCATTTAGGTGCTGGAGCTGTAGTAGCTGGAGTTCTGGAACCACCCAGCAAATCTCCCTGCGAAATAGGTGATGATGTACTGATAGGTGCCAATTCAGTAATTCTAGAAGGTGTAAAAATAGGGAAAGGTGCAGTTATTGCTGCCGGTTCAGTGGTAATAGAAGACATTCCCTCAGGGGTTGTAGCTGCCGGTACTCCTGCAAAAATAATAAAAGCAGTAGATGACAGCACTAAAAATAAAACTGAAATTTTAGCAGATTTAAGAAAATAAAATAATATAAAACCAAGCGGATAAGATAAAATTTAAAAAAATCTTATCTTATCCGCTGAAATACATTATTTACACTTAATCTAACTTCAGGTCATATTCTGATGGTATAAAATTATTTAAGTTTAATTCATGTTTAATTTTATGCCAAAATTCTTGTTCGTTCTCTGGAATATCTTCAAGTTGCTCATTCATAATATCAAGCCATGCATATTCTCTATTTTCAACATATACTTCCTTACTGTCAATTGCTTTTCTTATTTCATCTATGGCAATTTGAGCTGAACGTTTTGTTCTCACAAAAGGATCTTCAATCTTCACTATTTCCTTACTTATTCTAAAAACTACATCTGGTCTTAATACATATGCCTGAGGATCGTATCCAGCATCTGATTCTGTAAGTAAATCCCTAAAATTATTGGCAAAACCTTTGCTTGATGCGGTGTTCATGAGTCTACAGTCATATATCAATTGTTCTGTGGAAACTATTGGAGCCATATCACTTAACAGTTTAATCTGCTGTACAGATTCATTACTCCAAAGGTCAGCTACAGCAGCAGTTATATTACCTATTGGGCTAAAATGTGCACAGGAAGCAGACTTTCCCTCCATAGAAATTGGAGCACCTGTTATAGCTTTTAAATATGGACCTTCATAAGCACAATCCTTGCTTGGTCCCACTGCACCCATCTCAAAGGCCACTAATGCTCTAGCAACTGTTGCTACCCTGACTACTGCTGCAAATACTTTTGGTATAAAACCTCTTTCTGCAAGTACCATTGCTGTATTGGCAAAACCACAGGCAGAATCCCCTGCCGAGATACTATCAGTTTCTTTTGCTATCCTGCCAATATTGTCCCAAAGGAATCTCATATCACGTACCCCCAATATTCCTATAGAAAATATTACTTTTTCTAGGTCAGCATTCACAAGTGCCTCATCATGTATTTCTTTTCCCCCCGTAGATTCTACAGAAAGAAAATCAGCACCATTTTCTGCACATCCTCTAAAGGTTTTAAGCATATTCTCCCATATTTGACCTTTTCTCATTATAGGCGGTTTGTTAATTTCCCGGACATCATTGGGCGTGATTCTAAGTGCACTTTTAAGTCCATATTTAATTTCATACTCATACATGACATCACGAACTACTTTATTAATCTCTATTCCCCATTCTGGGTTTACAGTCATAGGTGGAAGAAGTTCTAATTCCACCACCAAGCCTTTGCAATATAATTCTCTTGCCCTTTTTAATACTCCGTCTATTATCTGCTTATATATATTTCTTATTTCAGGCATTGTAGTGTTATTAATTTTAATAGGTGGTAATGTGAAATTTATTTCCGGATAAATTTCCCCTCCTCCTATTATCAATCCATTTTTTGTTGCCACCGGATTTTCAGCCACACCATATATAAAATCTTTTAATGAACTATAAGCTAACCTATTAAACTTTTTACTCATATGAAGTCCTCCTCGTAGAATAAGGCAATTTTAACTTGAGTGTCTTTTTATCAGAATATCTCTTGCTAATTCTGCAGCAGTAGCCGCATCTGGTGCATAAATATCTGCATCAACTTGCTTTGCATAGATATCTGTAACTGCTGCACCGCCTATCATAAATATATATTTATTTTTTATACCATTGGCCTTAAAAGTTTTAATTACCTCTCCAATAGAAGGCATGGTAGTGGTCAATAACGCTGAAAGTCCTATAATATTTGCATTGACTTCTTCAGCTTTTTCCACAAATGTTTCTGGTGTAACATCTACTCCTAAATCATATACTTCTATTCCTGCTCCCTGCATCATCATTTTAACCAGGTTTTTGCCAATATCATGTAAATCACCTTTTACAGTACCAATAACAACTGTGCCTATGGGTTTTATACCTGATTCCGTTAATATTGGTTCTAATATTTTTAAACCAGTACTCATAGCTCTTGCTGCAATAAGCATTTCAGGTACGTATATTTCACTATTTTTAAATTTTATACCTACTTCATCCATAGCAGCTATTAAAGCTTCATCTAAAATCTTCTTTGCACTGATCTTTTTCTCTATTGACTGTAACACGAGCTCCTTTGTTTTTCTTACATCACCTTTTTGAACATATAAAGAGAGTTCCTTTAAATCCATTTTAATTACCCCTATCCATTATGTTTTGTCCATTTACGGGAAAATATCAAAAATTCATCTGCTTCTTTTTTACTTGAGCAATTTACAACAAAGAACACACCGTCTGGAGAAATGTTATTTAAAATAGGTTCTACCTGTTCAGGTATAATTTCTCTTATAACTAATTTTTTCCCGCATAATTGAATTTGTTTATAAACCTCTATAGATACTTTACTGGAAAAATCCTTAATTACTTTATTAAATTTCGGATTATATTTTGGTACAGGATCCCATTCTATTGAATGAAGCCCTTTTAATTTCAATAATATGGATAAATATTTAATTTGATCTTCACCATCTAAATTAAAAAGAGCCTGAGCCAAATGATCGGCTTCTCTTTGAATTGCAGGAAATACTATACCCTCAAACATAGCTGGTGAAATCATTGCTGAAAATTCACTTAAAAGTGGATACCAGGTTTTTGTGTTTGCAATAGGAACCCATGAAGTAAAGACCTTTTTATATCTGCTTATGATATTTATATTTTCATCAAATACTTCTTTCCAGAATTCATCGATTTGAAAAAGGAATTTTTTAATTTTATCTGGTTCAACAATCAAGTCCATTAGTAAATTTTCTCTTCCTCTTAAAGATGCTATTACGTCCATATTTACACCAACATCAGTAATACTGGTGATATATTTTCCCTCTGATGCTTCACAAAAACTTTTGGTAATGTTAATAAATTTTTTATAAATTTCACTATCTTTTAGAAGGATGAGTTTGGGTAAATCATTCCAATCTGAAATGATAGGTTTAACATCGTACCATATAGTGTCCTCTGCTAATTTATACTCAGAACCTAGAAATGAAGCTAAGATACCAGATCCGAAATCAATATTGGCAATGGGAACTGCATCACCAGCAAAATAAGTAGTATTAAGTTTTTGATTAGTTTCTTCCAATCTATAATCTATATCAAACCATTTTTGTTCAAGAGAACCTGGAGGCTTTATTGGTGGATATTTGCCAATGGTTGTTTCATCTGGTGCTGTAATAGCAAAATATGCTCCTTCTCCTTCAAATCTTTTATCCCAAAAACTATAATGTCTATTAAGTCTTTTTTTCATTTCCTCTGAATCCAACAAGTATTTCATCCCCCACTATATAATAATTTTTAAATTGCATTTACAATAAACCTTTTGAGTGCCTTTCCTATAAATTGACGTGTTCTGTGTTCTAAAGGATTGGTAAATATCTTTTCTACAGAACCTTCTTCAACTATTACTCCATCCTCCATTAAAACTACCTTATCTGCCACATCACGAGCAAAGCCAAGCTCATGTGTGACTATAATCATTGTATTACCATCATTGGCAAGCTGTTTTATAGTATGAAGCACCTCATCAACCAATTCTGGATCCAGTGCAGATGTAGGTTCATCAAAAAGAAGTACTTCAGGATTCAAAGCCAACGCCCTGGCAATACCAACTCTCTGCTGTTGACCTCCTGAAAGCTGACAAGGATAATAATTAATCCTATCCTTTAAACCAACTTTATCTAAAATCTGCTCAGCAATTTTTACTGCTTTCCTTTTATCTAATTTTTTAACAGTTGTAAGTCCTATAGTTACATTTTGAAGCACATTCAAGTTTTTAAAAAGATTATATTGTTGAAAAACCATGGCAGTGGAGGTTCTAAGTTGAAATATATCTTTTTTACTTGCAGTTTGAGAATTAACCCTGAGACCATTGATTTCAATTATTCCAGAGGAAGGTTGTTCTAAGAAATTTATACTGCGCAATAAAGTTGATTTTCCAGAACCACTTGGTCCAAGTATGGCAACTACTTCTCCCTTTTTTACTGTTAGGTTTATATCTTTTAATACATGATGCTCAGAAAAATACTTATTGATATTTTGTAGCTTAATCATCAAACAACACTTCTTTCAAATATTTTGCTTCGCTTTTCTAATAAATTAAGACATTTTTCAAGTATTATGCATATGATCCAGTATATAATGGAAACAGCTATGTAAATTTCAAAAAAAGCTAAACCTCTGGCACCAATTATTTTCGCCTCTCCCATAATATCCACAATACCTATCATAAAAATGAGAGAGGTATCTTTAACAGTACTAATCAAAGTATTTCCCAAATTAGGTATAGCTACAATCAATGCCTGGGGAAGGACAATTTTAAGCATTATCTGAGTTTGACTCATTCCTATAGAATTGGCTGCTTCGAACTGCCCTCTGTCCACAGCCTCAATTGAAGAACGAATGGTTTCAGATAAATATCCTCCTAAATTAGCTGAAAATGCTAGTATTGCATAATATTGAGGTGCTATGATATTAACATTGACATTTTCAAACCAACCGTATTCTATCTGAAAAAAGTATAAAAATTTAGGCATTCCAAAATAAATAAGGTATAACTGAACTAATAAAGGCGTTCCTCTTATAAAAGATACATAAGCTATAGAAATCTGTTTTAATACTGGTATTTTATAAATTTTAACAATAGCTATAAAAAGACCTATCAGCAATCCAAACAGCATAGATATAACAGTTATCCATATTGTAACTGGTAAATATGGTATTAATTTTGGAATACATTGTACCATATAAGTAAAATCAAATATCTTATTCATAAAACACCCTCCTGATATCGAGTCGAAGCATTTTTATATCAACAATTTACTTAGGTATATACTCTCCACCAGTCCATTTCTTTGATAATTTTGCAAGTGTTCCATCTTCTTTCAGCTGCTTAATTATAGGATCGATTATTGTTTTAAGTTCCTGTCCTTGCTTGTCCTTCTTAAAAACAAGGTGTATCTTGTCACTTTGGACTGGTTTTCCAACTATCTGTACCTGTAAATTCTGCTTTTTGATAGTGGCCTCTGTCATTACAGGATCATTTACATAAGCATCAACTCTCCCATTTTGTACATCTATCAAATTATCTGACGAATTTCCCGTATCGTTGTATTTTAAAATTATTTTGTTACCATTTTCTTTATTATATTTTTCCAGTAATTGTGTATACGAATCACCTACAGAAGCTGCCACATTTTTACCTTTTAAATCTTGCAATGACTTTATATCACTCCTACCTTTTTTTACAATTATGACTGACTCAGCTGTAAAATACGGCTGATCTGAAAAAAGATATTTTTTCTCACGTTCAGGATTTTTGGCAATTTCATCTGCAACAACTTGTGTTTTATTTGATTCCAATGAAAGGAAAATACTGTCCCAAGCGGCAGGTGAAAATACAAATTTATATCCATCTAACTTTTTGTCTATTTCCTTAATTACATCAATATCATATCCAGTTAAATTACCTTTATTATCATTGTAGCAAAAAGGCGGGTAATCATTTTGGGTACCTACATATATGGTTTTTACCTTTTTACTTGTATTGGTGGATGCTTTATTTGAAGAAGAGCATCCGCTAAAAACTCCTATTAATAATGATAATAATAGAGATGTTATAATCTTTACTTTTTTCATATTTTTCTCTCCTTTGAATTTTACTTTATATCTGTATCATGTTTGTAATCATTTTAAATAGCTTTGTAAATAACTCTGGCCTTTAAATCCAACTTCAAAAGCTATATTGCCTATTAGAATAATCAATACTTTTCAATAAGTATTTACTGTGATTAATTACGTTAATATCACCACCATTTGATAATTATTTTAGAAACAAACAAAGGCCAAGAACTCGCCATCATAAAATTATAAATTTATAATTTCACAACAGCAAAAACTTAGCCTTTAGTTTTCTAATCAACTAACTTTAAATTAATAATGTTCAAATCAAGTAATTTTTGAGTACTGCGGAGCCTTCCCATAAGAAATACTTTTCTCCACCTAAGCCTTATTAACAGTATTCTTAGTGTCTTTAGCACTTAGAATATGTTATCCTTTAGGGGAAGAACTTATCCAGGTTTGTATCATTGCTTGTTCCCTACTTTTAAAAATCTGGGGTTCTTAGCAATATTATCCTAACCATAGTATAAAAAAACTTCCTGCAGAGGAACTACAAGAAGTTACATTCTAATAATATCCTCATCTTTCAGGCTTTGCCTGATGGAATTAGCACCATTGAATATATTATATCCAGGTTGCCGAGCTTCATAGGGCCAGTCCCTCCACTTCTCTTGATAAGAAAATCAATTTTAAAATTTATATTAAATACATATTTTATGGCTTTAATTATATAATATATAAAATTATTTGTCAATAAAAATCGAATTTGAAGTTTTTATATTTCTCATCTATAATTACATATCTAGGATATACGTTTATCCTCTATGTTTCCTCCCAGATTGTTTTCCTGTTTCTTTTTTACCGGGTCTTTGACAGTTGAGCAGATGAAAAATCTCTGAAAGCCTTGAAATAAGCTTATTATTTTGTCAAGTCTTCATATTTTGAATTGCGTGATATTACGTGATATGGTATAATATAAGTAGTTTGGAGGATTGCTTATGAGATTAAAGGTATCACGTTCAAAAAACTCAGCTTCACTTTATGTTACAAAAACTGTTTATATAGATAAAAAAGAACGCACAATTACCGTTGAAAAACTTGGAACCGAAACTGAACTTAGAGAAAAACTCAATGGTGCCGATCCATATGAGTGGGCTAAAGAATATATAAGACAATTAAATGAAAAAGAGAAAGAACAAACACGGAAGGTACTTGTTCCTTTCGAACAATCCAAAATTATTTTGAAAGATGAACAGCGTTCCTTCAACGGAGGGTATCTATTCCTGCAAAAGATTTATCATGAACTCGGAATTCATAAGATCTGTAAAGATATTTCCCAAAGGTACAAATTTGATTTTGATTTGGATTCAATCCTCTCAAGGTTAATTTACGGCAGAATTATCTTCCCTGCTTCAAAACTTGCAACATACGAGCTTTCTAAAAGGTTTATTGAGCAGCCTAATTTTGATTTGCATCAAATATACAGAGCTCTTGAAGTAATTGCTAAGGAAACAGATTTTATTCAATCCTCATTGTATGAAAATACCCTAAAGGTTTCAAAAAGAAATACAGGTGTACTTTACTATGATTGCACCAATTACTTTTTTGAAATAGAGCAAGAAGACGGTAGCAAACAATACGGTCCGTCAAAAGAGCACAGACCAAACCCAATAGTCCAGATGGGACTATTCATGGACGGAGATGGCATTCCACTGGCTTTTAGCATTAACAGGGGCAATATGAACGAACAGCTGACTTTAAAGCCCTTAGAAAAGAAAATAATTTCTGACTTTAAGCTTTCTAAATTCATCGTCTGCACAGATGCAGGTCTTGCATCCGAAGATAATCGGAAGTTTAACGACAAAAACGGACGAGCTTTTATTACTACTCAATCTATTAAAAAATTAAAACAGCACCTTAAAAAATGGGCTCTTTCTACAGATGATTGGAAACTCCCTGGCAGCGAGAAAAACTATGATATTTCTAAACTTGATGAAATGATGGATAAAGCTACCTCCGATGATAAAGCAAAAATACGGGCAAAGGTATTTTACAAGGAGCGTTGGATCAAGGAAAAAGAGTTTGAACAAAGGCTTATTATAACTTATTCCATTAAATACAGAGATTATCAGCGTAAAATCCGCAACACACAAATAGAACGTGCTCAAAAAACAATAGAAAATAACCCAACAAAAATCAAAAAGTGTAATCAAAATGACTACAAAAGATTTATTCAAAAAACTAGCTGTACTGCTGACGGTGAAATTGCAGATAAGGAAATATACAGCATTGACCAAGCTGTCATTGAAAAGGAAGAGTCCTTTGACGGTTTTTATGGAGTTTGCACAAACCTTGAGGATGATGTGTCTGAAATCATCAATGTAAATCACAGGAGATGGGAAATTGAAGAATGCTTTAGGATTATGAAAAGTGAATTTAAAGCACGGCCTGTGTATTTAAGCAATGATGACAGGATTGAAGCACATTTTACAACTTGTTTTATATCACTAATTCTTTATAGACTACTCGAAAAGAAACTCAATGAAAATTATACTTGTCATGAGATTATTTCTGGGCTCAAAGACATGGAATTCTTTGAGGTTAAAGGTGAAGGCTATGTTCCAACCTATACAAGAACTGATTTTACAGACGCGTTGCATGAATCTTTTGGCTTTCACACAGATTATCAGATTGTTGCAGCAAACATGATGAAAAAAATTTTTAAACAAACAAAAAGGTAAAAAAGTACGCACTTTTTGCACAAGCATTAAATCCTGTAAATCCTTTGAGATCAAGGCCTTACAGGATTTTTGCTTTGTTCAAGTGTCAAATACGGGATTATATAATATATAAAATTATTTGTCAATAAAAATCGAATTTGAAGTTTTTATATTTCTCATCTATAATTACATATCTAGGATATACGTTTATCCTCTATGTTTCCTCCCAGATTGTTTTCCTGTTTCTTTTTTACCTCTTGAAATTTTTCCTCATCTTCATCAAAAACCTTTTCTTCATATTCCTCATTATCATTATTTTTATTTACCTTTTCCATTTTGGATATGGAAACTTCATAAGCTACTTTTTTTATGGTTTCTGTATCAGATACTTTCTTCTGGTACTCTCTGCTCTGTAATCTTCCCCAAATTCTTATATTATCACTGACTTTCAACGACTTACAGAATCTTGAATTTCTTCCCCAGGCAATAGTGGGTATGTAGTCAGATTTATTATAAGCTCTATTGACTGCTAACAGCATATCAGAAATCTCTCTTCCAAAAGGAGTTGTCCTATAAACCGGCTCTTTGCATATGAAACCATCAAGAAAAATTTGATTTGGATTTTTGCTTTTTTCTTTACATAAGCTTATATTCCTTGCAAATACAGTTAATATCAATCTATTTGCTCCATCTACAAATTTATTGTATGATCTCAGTTGTCCTTCTACTATAATATTCATTCCCGGACTAATATTCATTCCTCCTATAAGTCTTTCTGAAATTGTAATAAACAGTACATCTTTACTTTCACTTAACCTGGAAACCTCAATATTAAAGGTATAGAAACCCTCTCCATACATTTCATGACTGAATTTTAATTCTGAAACTACTCTGCCTTCAAGATAAATCTTATTATTTAACATTAAATTGTCCATCATAAACCCCTCTTTCCCTTAGTTTTAAATATCTCATTACCATATAATTATTCATTATAAGTCAAAAATATACTTACAAATATAGAAATATTTAGATTAAAATCTTAAATCTTCTATTTTTAAGCAGTACATACATATATTTATCTTCCATCAACCCTAGAGTTATAGCTATCATTGCTGCATACAGCTCATCAATATCCTTTAATACCATGTTGATTGGAATTTCCTGAGATTCGATTATCTTCTCACCATTTTGTACAATATCTCTTTGAAGGCAATATACAAATCCACTATTATAATCCAGGCTGGATATTGTAACCGTATTTTTGCTTCCTAATCCATAGGTTATAATATAACCATGTATTTTGAAATCATTACTTTTTCCATCTATCAAGTCCATATTTATAAAACAATAGTGTCCATCCAGAATATCATGTTTTTCATTCATAGAATTCAATATCATGTATTTTGTTATTTTTTCATTGCTTTTATTTGTAAGAGTGCTATACTGTAAATCCGTTAGATTCAATAGATTTATCAAATAATTTTTAAAATCATCACTGCTTTCAACAATTTCTATAGCCTTCATAACTTATTACCTCCTGCAAAATATATAATCTAAAATTATTTTAAGCAGGATATAATTTTTTATACCAATTATTCACTTACTAATAACTTTACCCCACTGACATTATAATACATATTTATTGTATTTTTCAATAAATGCTATAATATAAGATATATTAATTACTTATTTGCTTTCCAGCATGATCCAACTTATAATTATTTTTATAAATCATATCCCCTACCTTAACAAATTTATACCCCTTTTCCTTTAAATTTTTTATTATCTTAGGTAAATTTTCCGGTGTATATTTTGCACTATTGTGAAATAACAATATTGAACCCGGTTTTATATTGTTCATTACCCTTGTGTATTCAATGTCTGCCCCTTGTTCTTTCCAATCTATACTATCTACATTCCATTGTATGCAATAATATCCTGAACCCTCTACCAAATCTATCACCTTGTCATTGTAAGATCCCTCGGGACATCTAAATAACTTGGTACCTGTTCCTATTATGTTTCTTATTTTAGCTTCATTTATATTTATATCCTCAATAATTTTTCCCTGAGATATGTTGGTCATATCTGGATGTCTATTGGAATGATTTCCTATTTCATGCCCCCTTTTATATATTTCTTTTAGTTTGTCAGGATTTTTATCCACCCAGTCACCTACTACAAAAAATGTAGCTTTAATATTATACTTATCCAATATATTTAATATTTTTTCGGTATAATCATTTTCACCCAAGCTCACGTCAAAAGTCATAGACACCTTTTTTTCTTTTGTATCAACAGAATAAATAGGCAATTTTTTGTTTAGTACTGTAAAAGTTCCCTTATACCCGTAATTAGTAAACAACGATACTCCAATAGCTATAAACAATAATACAGATACCATAAATATTTTCTTTATAAGCCTTTTTTTCAATATCTCTCCTCCAACATTATTTATTCCTATAATTGTATATAGTATCTTGCATTAATAAATATTACATAAATCAAAAAAATTTATCTATATAAAATATTTTTAAAATATATGTTAAAATATTTTATGTTATAATATAGATATATTTTTATATTTCAAATTCAATGGAGAGGATTTTAAATGTTTGAGGATACTTTAGAATTAGCGGAAAATAAACTATTGCTGCTTTATATATTTAAAAAAATTAAATTTCCCATTTCCAATAATGAAATAACACAAATTATACTTGAGAATGATTTTATAAATTATTTCACTCTTCAGCAATATCTAAATGAGCTTTTGTCTTCTAATTTTATTAAGAAAACAGCTGGCTCCAATAATCATAAATTTATAATTACCAAGAAGGGTTTAAGAGTTCTGGTCTTATTTGGAAATAGAATTTCAAAAGGCAAGATAGACACCATAGATCACTATTTGAATACAAAAATTAAAAATATAAAAAAGAACATTTCCATAAATGCTAATTATACGGTTGATCCTAAAAATAATTTTACTGTGGATTTAAAAATATCAGAAAACAACTCCACATTGATGAATATAAAGCTAAATGTAGATTCCAACAAAAAAGCCAAGGAGTTATGCAAAAAATGGAATAAGAATTATTCGGATCTATACTACAATATAGTTGAATTACTTATGAGCAATTAAAAATTCAAATTAGAACCATACCTGTAGGTTCTCCACCTATGGGTATATATTTTTTATTCTTATTTTTTATATTTATTCTTATTAAAAGATCATTATAATTATCTCCTATATACAGATTTTCTTTATATTTTAATATATTCTTTGGCATTCCACCAACAATTATCTTTTTTTCTTCCTTATAGTTATTTATATCCAAAACGCTTATTGTGCCATCTCCAAAATTGGATACAAAACAATGTCTACTGCTGCAATAAATATCCATTGGTGAATTTCCTACAATAATTCTGTTTATTATCTTATAATTTTTCAAAGACAGAACAGCTATACTTCCTCTAAATTCAGATCCTATATTGCTTTCACATATTAATACATGCTGTCCGTCTAATGCAAATATAGCTTTAGTGGGATAAGAACCTACCCTTATATTTTTAATACATTTATTATTGGTACAATTTATTAAAGTTATGCTGTCATCTTCCATATTAGATATCAATAATAGTTTCCTCTCTTTATTTAGGCATATACTATAAGGAAGACTTCCACAGGGGATTTCTTCAATTACCTGTTTTTCTTTAAGGTCAAAAACCAGTAAACTGTTTAAATCGCTGCATATTATATATGCATTGCTGCCATAAACCACTACATCATTACAACATGACCCTACATAATAGCTTTCTTCTTGTATTTCCTTTCTCATATCAACTATAGATATGGTATTATTATATCTGTTTGCAGTTATGAGTTTATTATCATTATTATATATTCCATGAGGCCCCACTCTGTAAGTTATATCATTGGGCTTTAAATATATCCTCTTTTCTTCATAGAAATGGTCCAAATTAATTTTTGACACAAAATCAGAAGAAGTGCTGCATACATAAAGGTAATCCAACACTATCACCCCCTCACAAATATAATATGAATATTTGTTAAAATAGGTAATAACAATTGAAAATTTATTTTATTGTATAATTTAATGGTATATTATATAATTATTTTGTCTAACAGATTTATTTTGTAAAGGAATCAGGTGATAGGATGTATACTTATAACACAAAAGGGGTTTGTTCAAGTCAAATAACTTTTGATATAGTAGAAGATAAAATAACAAATGTAAATTTTACAGGTGGTTGTAATGGTAATCTTCAAGCTATATCTAAACTTGTAGATGGAATGAATATAGATGAAGTAGTAAAAAAACTACAGGGCATTTCTTGCAATGGAAAGGGTACTTCATGCCCGGATCAATTTGCAACAGCTCTTAAAGAATTGGTTTTAAATAGTAAATCAGCATGAATTTATTAAGCTGTTTATCAGAAAGGACATAATGTATTTATTTACCATTATATCCTTTTTGAATTATATTTTAGATTTTATTGTATTTTTTTATAATTTTCCTCATATCCCCTATCATATAAAGTGAGCCGGATATTAAAAGCAAATCTTTTTCTTCACAATATGAAAATGCCTTCTTATAGGCACTTTCATAATTGTCAAAGGCCTCACAGCTTTGATTGTATTTTTCTATTACAGATTTTAGTTGTTCTGAACTTTCTGCCCTGATATTGTTGGGAGTAACAGCTATAACCTTCCATGCCAGCGGCACAATGGTTTTTACCATCATATCCACTTCCTTATCAGCCAATATACCAAGTATAAGCACCATGTGATTATACTTGAAATAATTTGTTATATTCTCTTTAAGCATAGAAATTCCTTCTCTGTTATGGGCTCCATCTATTACCACCAGTGGTCTGTTTCCCATTACTTCAAGTCTTCCCATCCACTTTACCCCACTGAGAGCTCTTAATATTACGGATTTATCTATTTCAATACCATATCCGGATAATTGTTCTACAGCAAAAATAGCCACAGCACAATTTATCAATTGATGTTTACCTAAAAGGGACAATTTAATATTGTACTCTCCTTTTTTTGTATGTACACTTATATGCTGTATATATTCTTCACTATTGTTGTCAATTTTATCTTTTTCCATACATCTTGCAGAACCCAGTGGTACTTTTATAATCTTGCTTCCCTTTTCTCTGCATACCTGTTCTATAACTTTCCCGGCTTCATCTGCTTCCGGATACATTACAACGGGAATACCTGGTTTAATTATTCCCGCCTTTTCACGAGCTATCTTTTCCAGTGTATTTCCCAATATCGTCATGTGATCGTAACTTATGGAAGAAATTATGCTCAGCATAACTCCTCCATCTTGTTCTCTGGAGAAAGGCAGCATTACATTTGTGGAATCCAGTCTTCCGCCCAGTCCCACTTCAATTACAGCCATGTCAACTTTCTTCTCCCTGAAATAATAGAACATGGCACAGGTAATTATTTCAAATTCAGTGGGATTATCATATCCAAGTTTTATAACTTCTTTTACAACCCCGGATACCTTTGTTATTACCCTGCTTAAATCATCTCTGGATATGTTATTTCCATTTATCTGAATTCTCTCTTCAAATACTTCTAAGTAAGGTGAAGTATACATGCCTACTTTAAATCCAGCTTCCATTAATATTTTGCTTATCATGGCTGTAATAGAACCTTTTCCATTAGTGCCTGCCACATGTATAGCTTTTACTTTCCTGTGAGGATTACCCAGCAGTTCTAACATTTTTTCAGTTCTATTAAGTCCAAAGTTACTTCCGAATTTAGCTACACCTTCTATATAATTCAATGTTTCTTCATAGTTCATAACAGCACATCCCCATGTTTTTATTTTAAATTCTGCAATCTCTCCATTACAGTTCCAAGCATTTCTTTATATTTGCAGCCTTTTGCCCTCTCTCCATCCACCACATCTTTAGGAGCCTTTAATATGAATTTCTCATTTGAAAGCTTTTTCTCCACTCTTTTTATCTCATTTTCCAATTTTTCTTTTTCTTTATTCAACCTTTCAATTTCCTTATCCCTGTCTACCAAATCCAAAAGTGGAATAAATAATTCTGCTCCTCTAGTAACTGCAGATACAGCATTTTCCGGAACATCATTTTTACTGTTTAAAAACTCCAATTCACTTGCTGAAGCCAGTTTTCTGAAGTAATCCTCTCCATTCTTAAATGAATCCAATGCATTATTTTCAGTTACCCATACCATTATCTTAGCCTTTCTTGAAAAGGGCACATTCATTTCAGTTCTAACATTTCTAATAGCCTTTATAGCTTCTATAATATATTCCATATCCTCCTCAGCTTTTAAATTCCTGAGTTTATCCTCATATTCCGGCCATTTTGATATAGTTATGGACTCATATTCTGTATGAAGATGAGTATATATTTCTTCTGTTATAAATGGCATAATAGGATGAAGTAATTGTAAACTTACAGTAAGCACCTTGTTCAATACATTATAAGCTACTCCCTTGGCCTGCTCATCTTCACCATACATGGCCGGTTTAACCAATTCTATATACCAATCACAAAACTCACCCCAGATAAAATCATATATTTTCTGAGCAGCTATTCCAATTTCAAATTTTTCTATATTATATGTCACTTCTTTTATTAATGTATTCACTTTAGACAATATCCATTTATCTGCGCTACTATAATCCCTGCAATTTTTGTACTTATCCATTATATCCTCATCTAAATTCATAAGTACAAATCTGGAGGCATTCCATATTTTATTGGCAAAATTTCTAGAAGACTCTACTTTTTCCGGATAATATCTTATATCATTGCCCGGTGCATTTCCTGTAATCAATGCAAATCTGAGTGCATCTGCTCCATATTGTTCTATTACTTCTATAGGATCCACACCATTTCCAAGGGATTTAGACATTTTTCTTCCTTGAGAATCTCTTACAATTCCATGTATAAGTACATTTTCAAAGGGAATATCATCCATACAATATATACCTGAAAATATCATTCGCGCCACCCAGAAAAATATTATGTCATATCCAGTAACCAAAGTGTTATTGGGATAAAAACATTTTAAGTCTTCTGTATTGTCAGGCCAGCCTAATGTTGAAAAAGGCCATAGTGCGGAACTAAACCAGGTATCCAATACATCTTTATCCTGCTCCAGGTTATCTGAACCACACTTACTGCATTTTGTAGGATTAGTGTCACTTACTATAACCTGCCCACAGTCCCTGCAGTACCAAACAGGAATTCTATGTCCCCACCAGAGCTGTCTTGAAATACACCAATCCTGAATGTTTTCCATCCAGTTGAAGTAGGTTTTTTCAAATCTTTCAGGTATAAACTTTACCTTTTTGTTTTTTACCACATCAACAGCTGGCTTTGCCAGTGATTTCATTTTTACAAACCACTGTTTAGAGAGCATTGGTTCAATAACAGTACCGCACCTGTCATGACATCCTACATTATGTACATGCTCCTTTATTTTTACCAGGAATCCCTGTTTTTTTAAATCCTCTACCAGTAATTTTCTGGCTTCATATCTATCCATTCCATCATATTTGCTCCCTGGAAGCTTTATCGTTCCGTCCTCATTCATTATTACAATTTCAGGTAAATCATGTCTTTTACCCACATAATAATCATTAGGATCATGTGCAGGAGTTATTTTTACTGCCCCTGTACCAAATTCCATGTCTACATAATCATCGGAAACTATTGGTATCTCCCTGTTCACAATAGGAAGTATGGCAGTCTTTCCAACCAAATGCTTATATCTTTCATCTTTTGGATTAACTGCAATAGCTGTATCACCAAACATGGTTTCCGGCCTTGTAGTAGCTATCTCCAGATATTCATCACTTCCAACTATCTTATATCTTATATGCCAGAAACATCCCTGTTGTTCCTTGTATTCAATTTCTGCATCGGATATGGCGGTCTGACATTTCGGACACCAATTTATTATTCTGTTCCCCTGATATATAAGTCCATCCTTATACAATTTAACAAAAAACTTTCTCACAGCCTTGTTGAGTCCAGCATCCATGGTAAATCTCTCTCTTGTGAAATCTACAGAACATCCAAGTTTTTTTACCTGATTTCTTATTCTCTCCCTGTACTCATGAGTCCAATCCCAGGTCTTTTCAAGGAATGCCTCTCTTCCTATCTTTTTCTTTACAATACCATCTTTTAAAAGTTCCTTTTCTACCTTTACTTCAGTAGCTATACTAGCATGATCTTCTCCTGGAACCCACAAAGTATTATATCCCTGCATTCTTTTGGTTCTTATCAGTATATCCTGAATTGTATCATCTAAAGCATGACCCAGATGTAATTTTCCCGTAATATTTGGAGGGGGTATCACTATAGTATAAGTTTTTTTATTATTATCTGCACGGGGTGTAAAATACCCTTTTTCCTGCCAATTATTATAAAGTTTTTCTTCAAATGTCTTTGGATTATAGGTAGTTTCCATTTCTTGCCTTTTTGACATTAAATCTCCTCCTTAACAAGTTTAAAATACTCTTATATATAAAAAAGCCTTCATCCACAAAGGACGAAGACCCGCGCTGCCACCTTTTTTCCTGAAAATTACAGGCTCTTAAAAAATAACGATTGAGAAAACCGCCTCTGCCTACTTTTATTTCAGCAGAGAAGCTCCAAAGCTACCTTCAGGATATATTATATAAAAAGCCTCTCAACTAACAGCTTTTCTCTCTTTATAGAATTTTGTCCCTACTCCTCTTTTTCACAGCTAATAAATTTAATTTAATACATTTTCTATTATAACGTTAATTTTTAAGCTGTCAAGAAATTTTTATACAAGTTTGTTCATATGAAAGTATTCTCTGTAAGCAAACTTCACCTGAACTTAAGAATCATCTGTAAATAGTTTAAAAGTATTAGTATCTTTCAGATATATTTCCAGCTGAATCATTAATCAACTTTACAGCTAATCTATATTTATAAGGAAATATATCTTTATATTCTTCTTCTAAAAGAATTTCTTCAAAATCATCTTCCTGTACAAGTCCATGGCTGGGGTGAAAAACCATAGCTCCATAATTTTTACCGCCATCTCTTATTTCTATAAAAAATACAGCAACAAATTTCTTACCGTCAACACCTAAAAGTGTGCCGGGAATATAAGCCTCATCCATTTCATTATAGGAAAATCCGTACATACTTTCAAATTTCATGCTTATTTCCCTATATATTTTTTCAAAGTAGAGCATGTCGTTTTCCATTCTCTTGAAATCAACTTTTAAAGTATATTCTTTTATATATTTTAAATATTCACTGTTCAAGGGCCACATCACCTACCATTTATATTTTCTACTATTATATCAAAATTATATTGCTGTGAACATATGAAATTTAAAATAAATATCTTCTAAGCCTAATTTACTTATACAACTGTAAGTTGGGTTTAGAATCACGGTTACTTAAGGGACTTTTCTGCAAAAGAATTATTGACTATCTTATCAAAAGGAGGCTTTTCAGGTATTAGATCTGATTTATATGATTGTATTATATTCATAAGTCTGTTTAAATTTTGTTCTTTTATAACAGTAGTATCAGCATAGGCTTTTATATTCCTGTAGTTTTTTATTACGGATTCCAATACATCTTCGTCAGTTCCCGGGAAAAAAGATTTTATGGCTTCAGCTATTTCTTTATCATTATGCTTTTGAACCCATATCTGACCTTTATGAATAGCATTTGTGAATTTTTGTATTGTTTCAGGATTTTTTGATATATAAGACTTGGTGGCAAAATAACAGGTATAAGGCAATACACCTGCAGATTGACCTACTGAAGCTGATATATAACCATTCTTATCCTTTTCCAGCATGCTGGCAGTTGGTTCAAAAAGAGCCACATAATCTCCTGTATTTGCCTTAAATGCACCGGCTGTTGCAGTATAAGCTAAATTGGTTATTAAGTTTACATCCTTTCCCGGTTGTATACCATTTTCTTTAAGTACATATTCCAATGCCATTTCTGGAACTCCACCAGGTCTTCCTCCAATTATGGTCTTCCCCCTGACAGATTCCCATTTAAAATCCTTTTCTGCATTCCTGCCCACTAAAAAGGAGCCATCTGTAGTAGTCAGCTGGGCAAATAATACAGGAAAGTCCTTTCGCTTTTGATTATATATATATATTACCTGTTCTGGACCACAAAATCCTATGTCACAGCTGCCGCTTAATACCTGCTGCATTGTTTTATCTGCCCCTTGTCCCGTTGTAAGATCTATATTTATACCTTGTTCTTTAAACATTCCCTGGTTTATTGCCACATACATAGGAGCATAAAATGCAGATCTGGCAACTTCGTTCAACTTTATATTAACTAGAGCCTTATCATCCTTTTTACTGCTGCCGCAGGCTGTAAAAATAGTAACTACAAATATAAAACACAGCAAAACAGAATAGATTCCAAATTTTTTTCTTATCATATACCCTCCAAAAAGCAATTTTAATATCTATTTATAATATGACTGCTGCTAAAATTATGTTAAAACTTTTTAGAGCATAATGCATTACAGTGAGAATTAATAGTGAAGAGTATATAAAATATAATAATTGAAGATTTTCAGCAGCAAGCCGAAAATCTTCACTGTTTGCTATTTGCACTTTATTCCCTGTCAATTGTATATTGTGAGCTGTGAATTGTCAGCCATTAATCACTTGTTTCCATCCTCTACAAGCACTGCTTTAGGAACTAAACTCTTTTTATGGCTTTCTACTACCACTTCATCTTCCATGGATTTAAATGCCACTGACAGCATGAGTTTTAACCTATTTAATTGATTCACCTCGCTTGCACCGGGATCATAGTCTATAGTTGCAATATTACTGCCCGGATATCTTCTTTTAAGCTCCTTTATCATTCCCTTACCTGTTACATGATTGGGCAGACATGCAAAAGGCTGCATACATACAATGTTTTTTGCTCCACTTCTTATAAGTTCTATCATTTCAGCCGTCAAAAACCAACCTTCTCCCGTTTGATTTCCAATAGACAATACTTTAGAAGCATACTTTGCCAATTCAGCAATATTAGATGGTGGCCCAAACCTTTTACTGTTTTTCAGTGCATTTCTCATATGCCGTCTAAAGTGTTCAATAAATTTTATTGCTCCACCTTTTATAATGGTATCTAAATAACTTCCAGATAAATATTTGTATTTAAATTTAGCATCATAAGCACAGTACAGAAAAAAGTCCGTCAAATCAGGTACTACTGCTTCAACTCCCTCTTTTTCCAAAGTATCCACAATGTTATTGTTGGCCGTGGGGTGAAACTTCACCAATATTTCTCCCACTACTCCCACTCTTGGTTTTTGTACATCCCTTATTCCCAAATTGTCAAAATCCTCTACTATATTGTAAATATTCTCTTTGAATTCTCTATGCACACCATTGGCAACATTTTCCTTGCACCTTTCAATCCATTTTTCATAAAGTAAATTTGCAGATCCCGGTATTTCTTCATAAGGTCTTACTCTGTAAAGTACTCTCATAAGTAAATCCCCATATAAAAGTGCCATTATGGATTTATTTACAAGCTGCGGTGTAATCTTAAATCCAGGATTTTTTTCCATTCCCACTACATTCAGTGATATTACAGGTATATTTTCCATACCCGCTTCTTTTAAGGCTTTTCTTAAAAATCCTATATAATTAGTTGCCCTGCAGCCGCCTCCAGTTTGAGACATTATTACAGAAGTATTGTTCAAGTCATATTTTCCGGATTTTAACGCTTCTATTAACTGTCCCACCACTATTATAGAAGGGTAGCAAGCATCATTATTCACATATCTTAATCCTTCTTCAACAGCTCCCTTATCCACCGAGGGCAATACCTTTAGATTATAACCTGACTTTCTAAATGCTTCCTGTAAAAATTGAAAATGTATAGGTGACATTTGAGGACATAAAATAGTATGATTTTTTCTCATCTCTTTAGTGAATACTACTTTTTTATAATTATTCTCAATTTTATGAGGCTTGAAGCCTGCCTTTTCTCTCTCTTCAAGAGCTGCTTTCAAGGAACGTATCCTTATTTTAACTGCTCCAAGGTTACTTCCCTCATCAATTTTTAGTACTGTATATATTTTCCCATACCTATTAAGTATTTCCTGTGTCTGATCCGTAGTCACTGCATCTAATCCACAGCCAAAGGAATTCAATTGCACAAGTTCCAAATTATCCTGAGTAGTTACAAGGCTTGCTGCTGCATACAATCTAGAATGATAAACCCATTGATCCACCACCCTTAGAGGTCTTTCTACCATACCCAGATGAGCTACTGAATCTTCAGTAAACACTGCCATACCATAGGATGTAATTATATTTGGTATCCCATGATTTATTTCCGGATCAATATGATAGGGTCTTCCCGCCAGTACTATTCCTTTTTTGCCGGTCTTTTTAAGGTAATTTAATACCTCTTCTCCCTTTGTTCTTATATCCATTTTAACTTTTCTATCTTCTTCAAAGGCCCTATCCACCGCATTGAATATTTCTTTTTTAGGTATGTGAAATTCCTCTAGCTCCTCTACAAGTCTTTCCTTAAGCCTTTCTTTATTATCCAAGGGTAAAAATGGATTTTTAAAATTAATATGCTTCTCTTTAATTATATCCATATTATTTTTTATAACTTCAGGATAAGAAGTTACCATTGGACAATTATAGTTGTTATTAGCTTTTTCCTGTTCCTTCTGCTCATAAGGTATACAAGGATAAAATATGAAGTTTATTCCTCTTTGTATTAAATTCATTATATGGCCATGAACTATCTTTGCAGGGTAGCAGGCTGATTCAGAGGGTATTGTTTCTATTCCAAGTTCATAAATGTGCTTGGAAGAACGGGCAGATAATTCCACTCTAAATCCTAATTCAGTAAAAAAAGTAAACCAGAATGGATAATTTTCATATAAATTTAAAACTCTGGGTATACCCACCTGCCCTCTCTTTGCTCTGTCTTTCTTGAGAGGAACATAGTCAAATATTTTCTTATATTTATAATCATATAGATTTGGTATATCTGCAGTTCTATTCTCCAGTCCTGCTCCTCTTTCACATCTGTTCCCCGATATAAATTCCTTTCCATCTGAAAATTTATTTATAGTGAGAAGACAATTATTAGCACACTTGCCGCATCTTCTCATAGTACTTTCTGTAGAAAATTTATCTAATTGAGCTGGACTTAGCAGTGTGGTCTTATGTTCCGCTTCAAACCTTTCCCTGGAAATAATGGCAGCTCCAAATGCTCCCATGAGACCTGCTATATCTGGTCTTACTACCTCCCGCTGGGATATGATTTCAAAAGCTCTCAATATGGCATTGTTGTAAAAGGTCCCTCCCTGAACTATTATTTTTTTGCCCAATTTTTTAGGATCTCTTATCTTTATTACCTTAAATAATGCATTTTTTATAACTGAATAAGAAAGCCCTGCTGAAATGTCTCCTACAGAAGCTCCTTCTTTCTGGGCTTGTTTAACCCGTGAGTTCATAAATACGGTACATCTGGATCCCAAATCTACAGGCTTCTTAGAACTTTCTGCGGATTTTGCAAAATCTTCTACATTCATATTCAAGGATCTGGCAAAGGTTTCTATAAAAGAACCACACCCAGATGAACAAGCTTCATTTAACATTATGCTGTCGATTACTCCATCTTTTACTTTCAGGCATTTCATATCCTGTCCGCCAATATCCAATATAAAATCTACTCCAGGCTGGAAAAATTCTGCTGCCTTATAATGAGCAATAGTTTCAACTTCACCTATATCTACTGATAAGGCTGACTTTATAAGGCTTTCTCCATACCCTGTAACCGTTGAATTTACTATATTGGCATTCTCAGGTAATTTTTTATACAAATCTTTTAATATATTTACTGTGGATTTTAAAGGACTTCCCATATTGCTTCCATAAAAAGAATATAACAAATTTCCATATTCATCTATTAAAACTGCCTTAGTAGTGGTAGAACCTACATCTATTCCTAAATAACAGTTCCCGCTGAACCCGTCTAAATTTTTTTTCTTCACTGAATTCTTATTATGTCTTTTCTCAAATTCCCTTAATTCATTTTCGTCTTTGAAAAGAGGCCTGAGTACTTGTACTTCGTCACTTGAAGACCTGTTTAAATTTGGAAGCCTATCTATCAAAGTTTTAAAAGAAATAGGGTTCTCATTTTTAGATGAAATAGCAGCACCAAGTGCCACAAATAATTGGGAATTCTCCGGGAAAATCACCTGCTTGTCTGTAAGTTTTAAAGTTTCTATAAACCTTTTTCTCAATTCAGATAAAAAATATAGCGGTCCGCCTAAAAATGCTATATTTCCCCTTATGGACTTTCCACATGCAAGTCCACTTATTGTCTGGTTTACCACTGACTGAAATATGGATACTGCAATATCTTCTTTTGCAGCACCCTCATTTAAAAGTGGTTGTATATCAGTTTTGGCAAATACACCGCATCTAGCAGCTATGGGATAAATTACCTTATAATTTTTAGCCAGATCATTTAACCCCCTGGCATCTGTTTGAAGCAGGGATGCCATCTGATCTATAAACGCTCCAGTTCCACCTGCACAAGTTCCATTCATTCTCTGATCAATTCCATCATCAAAAAAAGTTATCTTGGCATCTTCACCGCCTAATTCTATTGCCACATCAGTATCTGGAATAAATTTTTCTATAGTATTAGTACATGATACAACTTCCTGTATAAACGGTATATTAAGCCATTTGGATACAGACATTCCTCCAGACCCTGTAACCATTATAGTGATATCTGAATCCTTTAGCTTTACATAGGCATCTTTAATAACTTTAGCTATAGTACTTTTTATATCAGAAAAATGTCTTTGATATGTTTTGTAAATTATGCTATCCCTTATATCAGACACCACTATCTTTACTGTAGTTGAACCTATATCAAGGCCTACGTGAAATAAATTTTTCATAACTAATCACCTTTTAAAATTAATAATTTAGACCAAATTTATAGACTTTAAAATGATACATACTCTACAAATTCAGACCCATTACATATTTAGCTAATAATAAATATTATTAGTTACACTTTTTATTATACTATATATTTTCATATAATATAAAAAATAACCCTACTTTTATATATACGGTTAAACTATTGCCCCTACTTTCCAGATCATAAAAAGTACATCTGTAAAATATCTTTATCTATATTATAACATATGTATACGCATGTGCAATTCTAATATATTCCACATATTTGAATCCTCTAATAGTCTCCTTGATAATACGGATTTTTAACACCATATTGCACTTATTCATATAATAGACTATGACTTAATTTTTACTTATGTTAAGTAAGATAATATTAAAACTTCAACTTATTTTTTAATATCGCAAAACACAGTTGTTAGGAGATGATATCTTGAATAAGTTAATTGTCAATAACATCTATATGAACTATCATTCACCCAAAAATTCTACTAGGGCATTGGAAAATATAAATTTTACTGTAGAAAAAGGTGAATTTTTAAGTATAGTAGGGCCCTCTGGATGCGGCAAAACTACCCTTTTAAATATAATATCAGGTCTTATAAAACCATCAAATGGTGAAATATATATAGATAATGAAAAATTAACTTCTTTTTCTTCCAAAATGGGATATATGTTTCAAAAGGATCAACTATTTGAATGGTTAAGTGTGTGGGATAATGTACTGCTCAGCATTAAAATACAGCATAAACCTATAGATAAATATAAAGATAAAGTAATATCCATGTTAAAAAATTATGGTTTATGGGATTTTATTTATCATTATCCCGAAGAATTGTCCGGTGGTATGAGGCAAAAAGTGGCTTTAATAAGAACCCTGGCAATGGAACCAGAATTCCTTCTTTTAGATGAACCATTTTCATCTTTGGATTATCAAACCAGGCTGAATATAAGTGATGAAATATTTAAGATAATAAAAAAAGAAGGTAAAACTGCAATAATGGTAACTCATGATATTTCCGAAGCTATATCAATGTCAAATAGGATTATAGTCCTTTCCAAAAGGCCTGCAAAATTGAAAAAGATATATGACATAAATTTTGAAGAATATCATGATTCACCTTTAAAATGCAGGGAAGATCCCAGGTTCAGAATTTATTTCAACAGTATTTGGAAGGAGTTGAACCATTGATTATGGATTATATAAAAGAACGTGAAATATATTTAAAAAATGTTACTAACCGAAAGAAAAGAATTGTAATAAGCAGGTTGACAATTTTAATAGCTTTTTTTGTTCTATGGGAAATTGCCGGAGATTTTGGGTGGATAGATCCCTTTTTAACCAGTACTCCTTCCAGGATGTTAAAAAACCTTGTAAAACTTTATACTGAAGGAGATCTATTTAAACATATTGGCATAACCTGTTTTGAAACAATATTGGGCTTTTTACTTAGCACTTTTATCGGTACTTTAATTGCCATACTTCTCTGGTGGTCCGATTTCATTTCAGATGTATTGGATCCCTATGTAGTAGTGTTAAATGCCCTTCCTAAAGTTGCCTTAGCACCTATAATAATATTTTGGGTAGGCAACGGCATACCTGCTATTGTTTTAGTAACTGTACTGATTTCTGTAATCGTAACTATACTGACTGTCTTAAATGGCTTCAAAGAAGTAGATAAAGATAAAATTAAGCTTCTTCAAACTTTTGGTTCTTCAAAGCTTCAAATTTTAATTTATCTGATAATCCCTGCTTCCATCCCTACTTTAGTATCTTCCCTGAAAATAAATGTGGGACTTTCCTGGGTTGGAGTAATAATGGGAGAATTCTTAGTGGCAAAAGAAGGCCTTGGATTCTTAATAATATATGGCGGACAGATATCCCAGCTTGACACGGTTATGCTGAGTATAATAATTCTTTCAATTTTAGCTTATGCGATGTATGAAGCCGTGGCATTAGCAGAAAAGAAACTGAGAAAAATGATATTTCATTAAAAGGTTTTGTTAAAATGCCATTATGGCATTTTAACTTTTTTAATTCAAAAAACAATCCGCCTTAAAATCCTTTGGAATATTTTCTCTAAAAGTGGATATAAATTTATTAAGGGACTATAAAATATCATATAATCTGAGGAGGAATAAAATGAGCTACTTTCAAAAAGCCAATGAGTATTATAATTCCAAGAATTATAAAAGAGCTATTGATATGTATGAAAAAGCAATAAAAATAAAAGATAACGAATCATCTTCGTTATATAATTCAGCTGTATGTTTTATAAAACTGAAAGAATACCAAAAAGCAATTGTCTTATTAAATTCTGCAATTAAATTGAAGAGGGAAAGTAAATATTTTTATAATCTTGGATATTGTTATACCATGTTGAAAGACAATAAAAAAGCTCTCATATATTTTAATAACGCATGGTGTTTAAATAATACGGACTCAGATTGTGAAAAGGCTATAAATACTATACTTAAAAATTACATAGCAAAATCAAAATAGACAAATACCACTCTCATCAAACCAGAGTGGTATTTATCTTATTTCTACCATTCACCTACTATCTGGGCATTTTTATGATCAACCAGGAATCTTTTACTGTTAAAATAATTTCCTCCTTTGTAAAAGGTGGTATCTACATTTATCCACTTATTTTCGTCTGGAATATAAACTTGATTCCAGGCATGGCTTACCCAGCTTATTCCATTAAATCCTTCACCTGTTATTAACCTCACCTTTATGTTATTTGCCCTGGCCATAGCTACATATAAACAGGAATAATCAAAACAAATTCCCTTTTTAGAGTAAAAGGTTGGAATAGCACCTGACTGTACATTAAAATCATTATTTAATACCTTGTTGGCTTTTTGATTATCATAATTTATATTGGTTCCTATCCAATTATACAGCATATCTGCCCTCTCAATAGTATTGCTCCCTTCTGAAGCAAGATCCCTGGCAAAACTATTAATTTCTCCATTTGATTTAACCCCTTCATCCAAAGTAACTCCATTATAATACACTATGGTGTTTCCATTATTCTTTACCCTGTTTAAGTCATTTACTTCTTTTACTTCATTTGAATTTGGTTCTCTTATTACTACTTTGAAGGAATTATCTATTACATTGGGTAATTGTTTTGCAATAGTTGAATTGGTAACTGGAATTATTATCTCCTTGCAAATTGAATTGTAGGGCTTTGAATTTTCCATGTACTTATTTAATTTTGAATTTATATTAAACATGGACATTATATTCAATATAAATGTAACTAAAAGTACATAGCATATTGCCTTGGGCAGTTGAAAAATCATTCCCAGCACTCTTTTAAAACCATTGCTTTTAGATCTTAACAATCTGTCTATACTGTCAAGTATAGGATAAAAAGTAAAATAATTAAATAAATCAAAAAGTAATTTTATAATTTTATAGCATATAAACACAAAAAATGGAATTACAACTGCATATATTATAAAACTATTACTCTCAAAATATTGTGAAAAACTTGCAGGTATTAAATTGTATATCTTTCTATATATTCCGTCATCATGCTGTATAAGTATTTTCTTACATAAATATGTGCCCATTATCAAAGATATTATAAATGAAATACTTCTACTCACATCATTTATATCTGATTTTAAAGCATTAGAAGAAAACTTAATTAGAAATCCCTTTATAAGGGGATATAAAAATATTAATCCTATCATCAATGTTATAGGATTTACATTCATAATCATACTCACCTCTAAACAATAAAAAGTTTTAGAACTTTCTTTATGTCATCCCATAAATATCCTTTCCGCAGTAGATATGACCCCAGTTTTCTATATATCTTATTTTTATCTTTTTCCGACTTTATTATTATTTTATACCTTTTTTCTGCAATATTGTACAACTCACCTTTATCATTTTCTTTTAAATACATGCTCTCTCTTTTTTCATTGCAGTCATCACATTTTTTTAAGATATTTCCAAGTACGCTTTTAACTATACCAAAGTCATATCCTCTTCTTATTAAATAATCTCCTAATCTTTTATATATCTTTTTTGCATTATCTTCACTTTTTACAATGACAGAGTACTTTTTTTCTGCAATATTTAAAGCCGCCTTTTCCTCAAAAGAACTATCTATCAAATTCAGCTTTTCATCTAAAAAGCTTTCATTTATTCCTTTTTTTATTAAAGAATATTTAATTTTATTCTTACCCTGGGAATTAATCTTTTCTTTTATATAAAGTTCCACAAATTTATTATCGTCTATAAACTTGTATTTTCTCAAGAAATCCATAACTTTTTCAATAACATCTTCATCATATTGTTTTTCAACCAGTTTATCCTTCATTTGTTTTTCCGTCTTATAGTTCTTCTCTAATATTTTAAGAGCAGAATTTTTGCATTTCATATAATTGTTTTCATTTATTATACTTTTAAGATACTCTACATCTACAACTTTTCCCTTCACTATATTAAACTTATATACAAGTTCTAGATTACAGGAAAAAGCAAATTCATTATCTATATATATGTTAGTTCTTTCTTTACTTTTCTTCTGGATTTCAATTTTAGTGACTATATGCTTATCCATAATCTTCTCCCTAAATTTATATAAATAATTGATAAAGGTCCACATTAACCATTAAGGTTTTCTTTTCAGTATATGGATAGTAGGATTTTTAAAGACAATTTTAGCTACTTCATATATATCCTCTTTCTTTATATCTTCAATTTTCTCTATGTCATAAATGAATCTATATATATTATCCTCCTTCATGGATTGATGTAAAACATAATTTCCTATATCTGTTGGATCTTCCAGTGTAAATACTACTGCAGTTTTTAATACTTTTTTCATTAAACCCATTGTATTGTCATCAAAAGCTACCTTTTCATTCTTTACATTATTTATACAATCTTCGATAACACGGACAGCATCCTCTATATTTTCTTCTTTTACAGAAGTGTATATGTATAAAGTTTTCACCAAATCCGATAAGTCCAAATCAGTATATATATCATAAGCAAGTCCTTTTTCTTCTCTCAATTTCCTGAATAGAATGGAATTACTGCTTTCTCCAAATTTATGGTTCAATATTCTAAGAGCCATTTCCTGTTTTTTACTCAATCCATAAAAGGTAAACAAGTATATTATTGTACTCTGTTCTATATCCTTTTTATAAGAAATCTTTTTGCAGGAAAGGTTTTTTTCAATTATAACATCATTTCTTTTAAATTCTCTACATTTCCATGTTCCAAAATATTTTAGAATCAACTTATAGATCTCCTCATGCTTATAAGGGGAAACTACTGATATAAAACAATTATTGGGTACATAATATCTATTATAAAATTTAATTAAATCATTTCTTTTATATTTACTTACCTTTTCTTCATTTCCCGTTATGTCGTATCTAAGGGGACCCTTCTTAAATGCCAATTCATTTATTTTTCTAAAGCTATAATCCTCTATATCATCCTTACTGGTTCTTATTTCCGAAAGTATAACTTCTCTCTCCCTTTCAATTTCCTCCCTGGGGAATGTAGAGTTCATAAGCATATCCGAAACAATATCCATAGCTCTTTCTAATTCTATCCACAATGATGTAATGCTATACACCGTAGAGTTATTATCAGTATAAGCATTGTATTCTCCACCTAAAGCTTCCAAATCCATATTTAGCTTTTTATTATCCCTGTGCTCTGTACCTTTAAAAAGCATATGTTCAATAAAATGAGATATGCCTTTTTCATTTATATCTTCATATACAGCACCAATTTTAATACCAGCATGAAAAGCCGCTATTTGAGTATCTCTCTTTATAGTAACAAGTTTTATACCATTAGGCAGGATACTTTCCTTAGCATCAAACATATGAAATTCTCCTTTAAATTTATTAGTATATTCTATTATAGTTTATATTATTGTAAATAAAAAGAGTTGCAATTAAATTAAAATTTGATAATATGTATATACTATGATATGATAAACTTTGTTTTGTAATATAAAAAAGAAAGAGGAATTTCAATGAAAAATATTAATTTTAACGATTTAGACTTGGATCCCAAGATCCTCCAGGCCATAGATAATATGGGATTTGAAGAGCCATCACAAATTCAGGCAGAATCAATTCCAATAATATTAGAAGGAAAAGATGTAATAGGCCAGGCACAGACAGGTACGGGAAAAACTTTAGCCTTCGGAGCACCAATGCTGAGCAGGATAAATTCCAAAGATAAAAAAATTTCCTGTATAATAGTTACACCAACTCGAGAACTCGCCATTCAGGTAAATGATGAATTGTCTCGAATTGCTAAATTCAAAAGAACATCACTGCTTCCAATATACGGCGGCCAGCCTATAGAAAGACAGATTAAATCCTTAAAAAGAGGTGTAGATGTAGTCGTAGGCACACCTGGAAGAATACTGGATCATTTACACAGAAAAACCCTGGATTTAAGCAGCATACAGTTTTTAATAATAGATGAAGCAGATGAGATGCTGGATATGGGTTTTATAGAGGATATAGAGGATATCATCAAATCATGCAGTTCAGACAGGCAGACACTTCTCTTTTCCGCTACTATGCCAAATCAGATAAAAAGATTAGCTTCAAAGTATATGAAAAACGATGTAAAGTATATAGAAATAGCCAAGAACACACTGACCGTAGAAAAAACAAAACAATACTATTATGAAATAAAAAACAAGGATAGGTTTGAATCTTTATGTAGAATTTTAGATGTAGATGAACCTTCAAGCGCTATTATATTTTGCAAAACCAAACGTGGTGTTGATGAATTAGTGGAAGGCATGCAGTCAAGAGGATATAACGTAGAAGGCATGCACGGCGATATGGGACAAAATCAGAGATTAAATACCCTGAGAAAATTCAAGGATGGTTCTCTGGATTTCTTAGTGGCCACAGATGTAGCTGCAAGAGGTATAGATGTAGAAAATGTCTCCCATGTTATAAATTATGATCTTCCTCAGGATACGGAATCCTATGTACACAGAATTGGAAGAACGGGAAGAGCCAATAAAGACGGCATTGCTTATTCTTTAGTAACTCCTAAAGAGTATATACTGTTAAAACAAATAGAAAAGTTTACTAAGAGCAAAATAAAGAGAAAAGAAATTCCTACAGTAGATGATATATTCGAAGCTAAATATAAGAATATAGAAAAACAGATAAGAGACGTTATATCTGAAGGCAATTATAAAAATTTTATTCCAGTGGCAACAGAATTGGATGAGGAATATAATTTAGTAGATGTAGCTGCTGCCCTTATGAAAATAATTTTCGAGAAGGAATTAAGTTTTAATTACAAGGAAAATTCCATAAGTACAGAGGATGAAAACATAAGATTATTCTTTTCCATAGGAAGAATGGATAATATAACTCCAAGAAAATTATTGAAATTTATAACTGAAACCTCTTCAGTGGAAGCTTATGAAATAGGTGATATAGATATATTAAATAAATTTACTTTTATAAACATACCGGAAAGATTCGGAAATATCATACTAAAGAAATCCAATGGTAAAAGACTTCAAGGAAGAAGAGTTTCTGTAGAACTGGCAAAAAGTAAAAAATAATTTTCACTTTACTTTTCTCAGATTAATTTACCTCATAGTGACTAAATCAAGGCCCTATAAATACCATGAAATACGTCCAATGGTTCCTAGGGCTTTTTGCTTATTGTATAGCATTTATAGAAAATACATCATAAACATAAAATGTGTATAAAACAAGTGGAGGCTACATATGAATAAATTAAATTTTAAAGGCAGTGCAATGTTAAACCCTACTCCAGTAGTTCTTGTTACTTCTAAGAACAAATCCAGCAAACTAAATATTTTTACAGTTGGATGGATAAGCACTGTCTGCACCAGAGAGCCAATCATCTCCATGGGAATAAGACCTGAAAGGCTTTCTTATGAATATATTAAGACAAGTGGAGAATGTGTCATAAATCTTCCTGCAAAAGATATGGTTAAGATTGTAGACTATTGTGGTGTTATTTCCGGAAGGACAGAAGATAAAATCAAACACTTTAACCTGCAGCTTAATAAAGGTGTATCCATTTCTACTCCTTCGTTACAAAAATCTCCAATAGCTTTAGAATGTAAAGTAAAATCAGTTACACCTCTTGGAACCCATGACTTATTCCTGCTTAAAGTTTTAAATGTTAAAATAGATGAAAATTTATTGGATTCAAATGGCAAAATACATTTTGACAAGGCAAATCTTATCTGTTACAGCCACGGAGAATATTATAGTTTGAATTCAAAATCACTTGGCTCTTTTGGTTATTCAATTAGGAAGAAAAATAAAGCCCCAAGATAAGGACTTTTATTTAAGCTTTGAAAAATAATAATGCACACACAGTTATAGTTGCCCCGGTTGAATAAGCATTAAATCAATTTATGCTCTGGAACATTTTTATTGGGCAAAGCTGTATTACAGACATGACTACCATGGGAAAACTTAATACCTAAACAGAATTCCCTCACAAACAATATAGGGCTTTAATCCTGACTGTCAATTTGTTTAGAACACATATTACCTTCGCAAACATCTATCCACTGCCCATTGACTAAATTGCTGATTGTTTCAGGCTCTATTTTAAGAGCAAATTCCTTTGAACCAGCAGCAGGGTATACGTATTGAAAATCTTTTATAGACTCATCCAAATATACTTTAATAGGATTTTTTAATCCAAAAGGACATAGTCCTCCTACAGGATGACCTGTAACCTCCAACACTTCATCGTGATTCAGCATCTTCGCCTTGGTTTTAAAAAAGTTTTTAAATTTTTTGTTGCTGACTCTCAAATCACCCCTCATGACTATTACTATATCTTCATCTTTAAGCTTGAATGCCAATGTTTTTGCTATATATTTAGGATCTGTATGTATGGTTTCTGCAGCCTGCTGTACTGTGGCTCCACTATGTGGAAGCTTAAATACAGGATTTTCAATACCCCTATCTAAAAAATAATTAACTACACTTTCTACACTCATCTTCAATTCCTCCAATTTTTTTAAATAAAAAATCTCCTTATAGATAAGCTATAAGAAGATTTACGTACTTCTATATCTTATCTTCCAGGTATTACCTGCTGGAATTAGCACCTTAAAATATAATTTTAGGTTGCTGGACATCATAGGGCCAGTCCCTCAGTCTCTCGCGATAAGAATTGTGATATTTAATTATATAAAGAATATCAAAACATTAACTTTTTGTCAACTTATGTTTTTGATAAATCACAATATTTTTTACAGATTTTTTATTTCTTCCAATAGTTTTAAAGCAGCCTTTTTAGGTCCTTCCTTTTCTCTGCCGCTTATACCTAGACAGGTTCTAAGCTGACCCACCTTTATACCTGACTTAAAAAACTCATCCAGATATCTTCGCAATATTTTATCTGTTTCCTCTTTCTTTTGTACGGGTCCAAATGGATTGGCAAAATAAGTCCCCACAAGTCCTTTTTCAGTAGTAGTTCCCTTGGCAATTCTCTTTCCAGCCCTAAACACTCCTATGGCTTCATCTGTAGATTTAAAAAATTCCAGTTCATCACCATCTTCATAATTGTTTGCATATAAAAATAAATCTATAGGATATCCCTTTGTAATCTCTGTATAACTGGCAACTGGAATAACCAGTCTGGCATTTATCTTGTCGGGATTCATAAATATACTTCTGTCTATCTGTCTAAATGCATATCCCGTATCCAAGTCGTCCAGCCTTACAAAAGCTCCTATTTCAGTGCCATAGGCCAATGGTTTATTATCCTCTTTAATTTTAACCGTACCCATATCATCAAAAACTACAGTCATATCACTTATATAATCTTCTCCCAATTCCCTAAATGCCTCCAGGCTTTCTGATTTCCCAGCACCGCTGTCTCCCATTATAATTATGTTAGCTGTCTTATTATCCTTTGTTACTATATTTACCATAGCTCCATGTATTGGCAAATATCCTTTCTTTATCATTATAAGATTATGAAGGGTCAACGTCATTTTCTTCATATAACCAAAATAATCTATATCTTCACTGTAATTTACATATCCAAGCATTATGCCGTTTTCTGCGTCATCGTAAAAAATAGTTCTTATATCTTCACAATTATCCCTAGCCCCAAACACATAAATTATATCCGGCTTCTTTCCTCTATATTCTTCTTCACTTGCCATTTCAAATAAATTACACAATGTAACCCCATGGGCCATAAAATCCCTGTGAAAATATATATATGCCAAGAGACTCCCAACCTTTGCCGGATAACAAAACCAGTGATTTGGATTTAAAGAACATCCTGCTAGAGGATTGGATTCACATTCACTAAAAAATCCATCTCTTTTATTTTTTCCTGGGTAAATTATAAAAGGAGGATCTAATATTATAGATTGAATAAAGGGTATCTGGTTAAGACATCTATAATCTTCCGGACATGGCCATGCTATATTATTCAATATTAACCCGGCATTTCCACCTGCAGGAAGCTGCCTGTACACCTGAGGTTTATGTCCCAGTACGCTTTCCTCTATCTTTCTATAAGTATCCAATATCAATTGTGAGAATTCATTATTGGCTTCTATAAAGCTTACATTTTCAAGCCCCTCTCCAATTTTATTATTCTGTACAATAGTATACCTTTCTAGTTTTCTCCAGAACCCATATAAATCTTCGATAAATAATATAAATTCATCCCTGTTTTCCAGCAGAATCTTGTAACTTTTATCAAGTTTTAATACTTCTTCTCCCTTCAAGACCATTAGAAGCTTAAACATGGTAATTACTGTATTTAACATTTCTCCATCATCTTTAAAGTCTATATTTCTACAAATATATTTATAAATATTTGTATCTTTATTCTTTATCTTCATAAAGTAATCCTTTAAAACACGTTTAAAAACATTGCTGTCAAATAGCTTTTCTGCAGTATTACAATATTTAGCTGTAAAATTCACCATAACTTTACCATTATTTAAATAAAATTCTTTTTCCATAATGAGCCCCCTATAGATTTATCTTTTTTAACAAATATATAATAAAGTTTTATCACTTTTAAATTAATTAATCAATATTTTAAAACTTGAAATCCAAAGTTTTAAGTTTTTTTCATATATAATTTTGAGTAAAAAAAATACTCCGCCAGATAAAATATCCAGCGAAATATTTATAAAAGCTTTTCTACTTCAACATCATAGTTTCCGTCCGGAGATACAACCGTTGCTCTCTCCCCTACCTTCAGCCTAAATAAAACCTTACCCAGAGGTGATTCTATACTTATCTTCATTTTCTTTACATCTGATTCTACAGAACTTACAAGGGTAACTTGTTCAACTTCATCTACATCACAAAATTTTACTTCTGCCGTCTTATTTATATCGAACACATCTTCATCCTGTGAGCTCTCTATTATTACAGCATTTTTAAGTTGATTTTCCAGTTCCTGTATTCTGGTTTCAGTCATGGACTGATCATCTTTAGCTGCACTATAATCAGCATTTTCACTAAGATCTCCCTGTGCACGGGCAGCTTTCAATGCCGCTTTTATTTCTACCCTTTTAACTGTTTTTAAATATTCCAACTCCTGCTCAAGCTTTTTTTTACCTGATTCCGTCAAAATTACATCTTGCATAAACAATTCACCTACTATTCTAAATTTTCTATAATGTCATTATAAAATTCGTCAATTTATATAAATTTAATACATTTATATATTAATTGTTTTACTACCTTATTATAATATTACTAATTGAATAATACAACCCAAACAAGAAAAACTCAAGACTAATGGTATATTCAGATGAAAAATTTGTAATAATTTATTCCCTTCAAAGTAATATTAAAAACATATTGACATAATAATATTTACCATTATATAATATTATTAGAAACATCTTAAAAGACGTATATGCAGTATTTATAATTTGTATGTATGAGAGCATATAAATCTAAGAGAACCTTACTTGGATTTCATATGCTTTTTTTGGTGGATAAACTTAAAATTCAATAATAATTATATAAAGGGGACTAATTTATGAAGATAAAGCTAAAAAACATTTTTTTCATGTTAATGGGAACATTTTTAGTAGCCTTTGGAACTTATTTTTTTCTAGCTCCAAACCACATCGCAGCTGGTGGCACAAGCGGCATTGCCATAATTATAAACAGTGTATTTCCAAACCTCCCCATAGGCTTATTGATGATGGGAATGGAAGGTATATTATTCACCATAGGGATTATAATAATCGGACCCGTATTTGGTGGTAAGACCATATTTTGCAGCTTCTCTATATCTGCGCTGATTCTATTGCTTGAAAAAATATACCCTAATATAAAACCCTTTAGCAGTGATATTTTGATACAACTTATACTTGGCATATTGATATGTGGAATGGGGATGGGTATAGTATTTAATCTTAATGCTTCCACTGGCGGGACAGATATAATTGCAAAAATAATAAATAAATATACAAAAATAAGCATAGGTAAATCCGTATTGATAGCTGACATAACAGTAACTATAGCTGCCACTATAATACTTGGAATAAATAAAGGAATGTATGCAATTCTAGGGGTAATATTAAATTCTACTATAATCGACAAAGTTATAATAAGTTTAAATTCTTACAAACAAGTTGCCATAATAAGTAATAACGGAAAAAATATAAAAGATTATATTGTAAATGAATTGGAAAGAAGTGCAACTATTTATTATGCTAAAGGGGCTTACAAAAATGACAAAAAGGAAGTCATAACCACAATTTTAGATAGAAAACAATTTTTAAAATTAAAAGACTATATAAAAACTTTGGATGATAAAACTTTTATCACTGTAAATGATATAAATGAAGTATTAGGAGAAGGTTTCAGCAGTATAATATAAAAAATATCTCAAAAGATAATTAATAACTTTTGAGATATTTTCTACACTTTATTTCAGGATAATTTATTTTATATATTTTAGAATACTAATTTAAACTATTGGCAATAATCTAAATTAGTATTAAATAAAGGGGATATATGTATGACATTGCCAAACCACATAGGTATAATTCCAGATGGAAACAGACGATGGGCTGTAAAAAATAAACTTGGAAAAGAAAAAGGTTACAATTTCGGCTTAAATCCTGGTATAAAATTATTTAAATTATGTGAAAAATTAGGAATAAAAGAATTGACTTATTATGGCTTTACCACAGACAACACAAAAAGACCGCCAGTTCAAAGGAAGGCCTTTACTGAAGCCTGTATAAAAGCCGTGAAAATGCTTTCTAAAGAGAATGTTTCTCTGTTGGTAGTGGGGAATGTCAATTCTGCCATGTTTCCCAAAGCTCTTCTGCCATATACAGTCAGAAAAAATTTGGGTTGTGGCGGTATACGGCTTAATTTTCTGGTGAACTATGGTTGGGAATGGGATCTGGGAAAAACAGTGAATTCTCAACCTACAAACAGACATTCTATTATTTCAAGCTTGAACTCCCATGACATATCAAAAGTGGATCTAATAATACGATGGGGCGGCAGAAGAAGACTCAGCGGTTTTTTACCTGTTCAATCGGTATATTCGGATTTCTATATAATAGATGATTACTGGCCTGATTTTAAAAGTGAACATCTTATGCAGGCTCTTAAGTGGTATAATCATCAGGATATAACTCTTGGCGGTTAATGATTTTACAATTTTATACCCGTATTATCCACAAAATTTTCCCGGGTAATATAGCTAAACTCTTTATTATATGGGAAGATTTTTCACTTATATATTATAGTTTTTGTAAAATACTAAAGTTGAGGTGATAAAACTATGTTAAAAAGCAAAAAAAATCATAAAGAAAAGATCATAGAAAATCACGAGACTGCTTCCTGGGCAAATATCACCGAAACCAAACCGGTTTCCAAGGTACCTATCCCAAGTAGAGATGAAACTAAAAACTCAAAAGAATGGGTAGATACTAATGAAAAATGAGATATTGCAGATATATATATAACTGATAGTTATATTATAGATTGAGAATTGAGGATCACTTATAATACAGTGATCCTCAATTTTTAATCTAATATTGTATTTGGGATAGTTTTTTGTATATGTCATACCTATCCATAGCATTTTTTTCTGACAATTTAAACAACTCATCTGCTTTTTCTGGAAATATATTTTTAATAGATGAGAATCTTATTTCTCCCTCTATATATTCCCTGAAAGATAATTTGGGGGGTTGAGAATCTAAGACAAAAGGATTTTTATTTTCCAGCTTCAGCAGAGGGTTAAATCTGTATAAATGCCAATATCCGGATTCCACAGCTTTTTTCTCCTCAGCCATACTGGTTCCCATACCAGTTTTTATACCGTGATTTATACATGGAGCATAGGCTATTATAAGTGAAGGTCCTCTATAATTTTCAGCTTCTGTTATAACTTTTAGTGCATGATTCATGTTTGCGCCCATAGAAATTTGTGCCACATATACATATCCATAACTCATTGCCATAAGCCCTAAATCTTTCTTTTTCAGGATTTTACCCGAAGCTGCAAACTTTGCCACGGCACCAGTCTGGGTTGCCTTGGATGATTGCCCTCCTGTATTTGAATACACCTCCGTATCCATTACAAACATGTTTACATCCTCCCCTGAGGCCAATACATGGTCTACACCTCCAAATCCAATGTCATAGGCCCAGCCATCTCCGCCTATTATCCATTGAGATTTTTTTACCAGGTAATCCTTTTTATCCATTACCTCCCTTAATACAGGATCTTTTATATAATCATGAGCTTCAATAGCCTTTACTACTTTTTCTGAAGCTATCTTAGACAAGCTTCCGTCTTCCATAGTATTCAGCCATTCATTAAAGACATTCTTTATATTATCCTCCTTGCAATCTCTCAGATATGAAGTCATAAGAAGTTTAAGTTTTTCTCTCATTTGTTTTACTGCTAAAAACATACCATAACCGTACTCTGCATTATCTTCAAACAGTGAGTTTCCCCAAGATGGCCCTTTTCCGTTTAAATTTTTAGTATAAGCCATGGATGGAGCACTTGCACCCCATATGGATGAACAGCCTGTGGCATTTGCAATCATCATTCTCTCTCCAAAAAGCTGGGTTAGCAGTCTTACATAAGGAGTCTCACCACATCCAGGACAAGCCCCATTAAACTCCAAAAGCGGCTTTATAAACTGACTTCCTTTCAAAGTGTTTCTATTCATTAGATCCTCTTTTGGAATTATACCAACTGCATAATTCCAATTTTTTGACTCCACTTCCAGCTTTTCTTCAAGTGGTTTCATAATAAGAGCCTTTCCCGGTGCAGGGCATATATCTGCACAATTTCCACAACCTGTGCAGTCCATAGGACTCACCTGTATACGGAAATTCATTCCTTCCAGTCCCCTGCCAACAGCTTTTTTGCTTTCAAAACTTTCAGGGGAATTTTTTATTTCATTTTCATCTAAAAGGAAAGCCCTTATAGTAGCATGGGGGCAGACAAATGCGCACTGATTGCACTGTATACACTTGTGGATCTGCCATTCAGGTATGGTTACAGCTATGCCTCTCTTTTCATAAGCTGTTGTTCCAACGGGATAAACTCCGTCCGGCATATTCAAAAATGCACTTACAGGTAAATCATCCCCTTCATTTTTTGCCATAGGTCTTTGAATGTTTTTAACAAAATCCGGCTCATCTACCGTTACATTGGTTTCAGGCACTTCATCTGCCCAGCCTTTAGGTATCCCTACCTTTACCACAGCTTCCAGCCCTCTGTCCACAGCCTTATCATTCATTTGAACTATATTTTTTCCCTTACGTCCATAGGTCTTTTCTATGGATTCCTTTAAATATCTAACTGCATCATCTATGGGTATTACATTGGCCAATTTAAAAAATGCCGCCTGCATTACCATGTTGATTCTTCCGCCAAGACCAATTTCTCTGGCAATTTTAACTGCATCTATAATATAAAATTTTATATCATTTTCAGCAATATACTTTTTCATGGAAGCTGGAAGCTTTTCATCCAATTCCTCCGATTTCCATGGACAATTTAATACAAAAGTTCCACCTCTCTTAAGTCCTTTTAATATGTCATAATTATTTATAAAGGATTTGTTATGGCAGGCTATATAATCTGCACTGTGTACAAGATAAGGTGATTTTATCAAGTTTTTTCCAAACCTTAGATGAGATACTGTAGTTCCTCCTGATTTCTTGCTGTCATAAGAAAAATAGGCCTGAGCATAAAGATCTGTATTATCTCCTATGATCTTTACAGCAGATTTATTGGCCCCCACTGTACCATCAGAACCCAATCCCCAAAATTTACAGCTTATAGTTCCCTTGGGAGTGGTCTCTATAATGCCGTGATCCTCCAGAGAAGTATTAGTAACATCATCTACTATGCCAATAGTAAACCTTTCTTTTGGCATATCCATTCTCATGTTTTCAAATACAGACAATATCTGCGAAGGAGTAGTGTCTTTGGATCCAAGTCCGTATCTTCCACCAAATATTGAAGGTGCATTTTTCCTTCCGTAAAATACCTTGCATATATCCAGATACAGTGGTTCTCCAATAGAACCCGGTTCCTTGGTTCTGTCTAAAACTGAAATTTTCTTCACAGTAGAAGGAAGTACCTTTAAAAAGTGCTCTTTTGAAAAGGGCCTGTAAAGATGTACTTTTATACACCCTACTTCTTTTCCCTTTTCCATTAAATAATCCACAGTTTCATCTATGGTGTCACATACCGATCCCATAGCCACAATTATACATTTTGCATTTTTATGTCCATAGTATTCAAAAGGTTTATACTTTCTTCCCGTTATCCTGTTTATTTCCTTCATGTATCTTTCCACAATTTCAGGAACTTTTTCATAAAACCTATTGGACACTTCCCTGCTCTGAAAATATATATCTGGATTTTGGGCAGTTCCCTTAGTGGTAGGATGTTCAGGATTCAAGGCTCTGTCTCTAAATTCCCTTATGGATTTATAATCTACCAGAGGCCTGATATCTTCATAATCCATAATTTCTATTTTTTGATATTCATGAGAAGTTCTAAATCCATCAAAAAAATGTAAGAAAGGCACTTTTGATTCTATGGCACTTAAATGTGCAACAAATCCCAAGTCCATTGCCTCTTGAACATTAGAAGATGCCAAAAGGGCAAATCCTGTCTGCCTGCAGGCCATTACATCCTGATGATCTCCAAAAATTGAAAGAGCATGAGCAGCAACTGCACGGGCACTTACATGAAACACCCCTGGCAAATGTTCTCCTGCTATTTTGTACATGTTTGGAATCATCAGCAGAAGCCCCTGGGATGCAGTATAAGTAGTAGTCAGTGCTCCAGCAGCCAGGGAGCCATGCACTGCTCCTGCAGCTCCAGCTTCCGACTGCATTTCAGCTACCCTGACAGTCTGACCGAAAATATTCTTTTTGCCATGGGCGGACCATTCATCCACAGCCTCAGCCATGGGAGTAGACGGAGTGATGGGATATATGGCGGCTACCTCAGTAAACGCATAAGAAGCATAAGCTGCAGCCTGATTTCCATCCATAGTCTTCATATTTTTAACCATAAAACTTGTAATCCTCCTTTATTATTTATAGATAGATATGTATAATGTTTGTAGAGCATATTTGCATTACAAACTCTCTCCACCTTTATTTTCTTCTAAAATAAGTCATTCCTTTCACCTTTAAGGCAGAAAGTATATCTTTCCTAACTTATTATTTGAAATATAAAGATTCTCATACATAAAAATTTGAAAAATATTAGGTTTTTCCCAATGAACAAATTTAATTATTATTATATATAATAATAGATGGATTAACTTGTATATTTGCAAACTTTAAAATTGATTCTCTTTGTCAATTGATAAAGCCTATTATTTCATATTTCTATTGACTTATAAGGCATATTAGCCTATTATAATAGGTATTATAATTTATCATTTGATAATTATTGAATTTTAGGAGATGTTTTTTAATGGATGAAAGAGTAAAGACTGCCAGGCTTTCTATAATTTCTAATAGCAGTTTAATAATCATGAAATTAATAGTAGGTGTAATTACAGGTTCAGTAAGTATTCTATCTGAAGCCATACACTCCACCATGGATTTGGCTGCATCCATAATATCATTTTTTTCTGTGAGAATATCATCCAAACCTGCGGATAAAGAACATCCTTATGGTCATGGAAAATTTGAAGATGTATCTGGTGTACTGGAATCAATATTGATTTTCACCGCCTCCATATTTATAATAATAGAAGCTTCCAAAAGGCTCGTCAGCGGAAAAGAAATAGGTTCATCTACCCTGGGTTTTTTAATCATGTTTTTATCAGCAATTATAAACTTTTTTGTATCTAAAAAACTATACAAAGTAGCAGAGAAAAATGATTCTATAGCTTTAAAGGCAGATGCTCTTCATCTTAAGACAGATGTGTATTCCTCCCTAGGAGTTGGTGTTGGATTATTTTTGATATGGATTACCAATCTTCATTTTTTAGATCCTCTGGTAGCTATATTCATAGCTCTGTTTATTTTAAAAGAAGCTTTTAATCTTTTAAAAACTGCCTTTGATCCACTGGTAGATGTAAAATTATCTGATGATGAAATATCCATTATAACCAATGCTATATCTAAATATAGTTCTGGATACTGTGGTTTTCATAAATTAAGGACTAGAAAATCCGGCAATAAAAGATATGTGGATCTTCACCTTGTATTTCCCGGGAACATGCATATGAAAAGGGCCCATGATATTTGCAATAATATAGAAAGTGAAATGAGCAGATCCCTTGAAAATACAGAGGTAATGATTCACCTGGAATCCTGTGATAATGATTGTATAGATTGTGGACTTTCCAACAAATCAAAATGCAAAAATAGATAGGAGTACCTCCTATCTATTTTAAAAACAATTACTTTTATTCTACTTCATTTAGTGCTTTAACCAATTTTTTTACATTTACACCATGTACCATAGCTGCTTCTTCTACTGTTTCAGCCAATGATGCAGGACAACCTATGCATCCCATTCCAAAATCCATAAGTATTTCAGCATATGTGGGATTTATTTTTACTACATCCCCTATAGTCATGTCTTTAGTAATCTTAGCCATAATATTAACCTCTCCTTACAATTTTTTATAAAACCCATTCATCCACTAAACAAGTGCATTTAATGCCCTCAACAGATTGTCAACATCTATTCCATGTACCATAGCTGCCTCCTCTAAAGTTTCTCCTTGAGATGCAGAACAGGCTACACATCCCATTCCAAATGTCATCAATGTTTCAGCATGCCTCGGATGTAATCCAATTATTTCACCTATAGTCATATCCTTGGTTATCTTAGACATATTTTATACCTCACTTTAAATTATTAACATACTGATTTAGTATGCCTATATATTATTACTTACTAATAAGTATCATAGAATAATTTTAATACTAAAATCATTTCATAGCAAGCTTTACATAAATTAAAATATTATTACGTAATTTATTTAATATCATGAATCAATTTAAAACTTGAATTAGTGATTTGGAAATCATTTTTTAATGATTCTGTAACATAAACCTCTTTATTTTTAGTAATAAATATGGCACTTAATCCTGGCACCTTTTTCACATATTCCGCACCTTTATCCAATCCCAAATAAAATATATTTTTTGTCATGGCATCAGCATCTATGGACACATTTGTCACCAGTGTCACACTGGCTAAATTATTATCCATAGGATACCCAGTAAAGGGATTTAGTATATGATGATATTTTTTGCCGTTTTTTTCAAAATGCCTCTCATATATACCTGATGTGACCACTGTTTTATTGGTAACATCTATGGTACCAACTACGCTCCCCCTTGATTTGAAGGGATCCTGTATTCCTACGGTCCATGGATTGCCATCAGGATTGTCATTTATAGTCAGAACATTTCCACCTAAATTTACAATAGCATGTTCAACTCCATTTTCCTTCAATATCCTTGCTGCTTCATCCGCTGAATATCCCTTGGCAATTCCCCCTAAGTCCAAAGACATTCCAGGTTTTGCAAGCATTGCTTTTTTATTCTTTTCATCCAGCAGAAGATCCTTATAATTGACCAGTGATTTTTTTTCATCAATTTCCTGCTGAGAAGGAACTCTGGCATGATCCGTTCCTATTCCCCACAGCTTTACTAACGGTCCAATAGTTATATCAAAAGATCCCGAGGATTGCCCTGAATAATATTTACCCTTTTTCAGCACATAGAAAGTGTCATCCGACACTTTGACAAAATTCTTGCCTGCAGCATTTGCTACAGCATCAACTTCTGTTCCCGATTTATTTACACTCATTTTATTTTCAATTTCTTTAATTCTTGCAAAAGCCTTATCTATAGAATTATTTATAACTGTTTCAGACTTGTTGTCATATACGGTTATTGTACATATAGTTCCCAACATATATTCAGTTTTTGATATAGGTTCTGAATTTCCATTGTTATTTATACATGAAGATAATGGGATCACAGATATTATTATTATTGCAATTAAGAAAATATGTATTTTTTTACTATAGTTCATTTCATTTAACCCCTTTTAATAAAGCAAACGGTTTAAACCGCTTATTTTAATTTTAACGGCAGACCACAGGCTATCAAATATACCTCATCACTTGACTGAGCTATAAATTGATTTACCCTTCCTAAAATATCCACGAATATTCTACCCAGTTTATATTCCGGCACTATACTTAAACCCACTTCATTAGTTACAATTAAAATATGTTTGGAACTTATATTTATTGAAAAAATTATACTTTTAACTTCTTCCATAATATACTCTTCCAATTCTTTTATTTCATCAAAAGTAATATTATCAAAGTCAACTTTCTTTTCAAAGATTATGTTGGTTATCATAGTGCCTATACATTCCAACATTATATATTGACATTGGCTGTTTCTTATTACATTACCCAATCCCCTATATCCTTCATGGGTTATCCAATTTGGATTTCTCCTTAACTTATGATTTTCTATTCTTTTTTTCATTTCATCATCTGTAACTACAGCTGTAGCTATATAAAGGACTTCTTCCTTATCCTTTAAAAGTTTTTCAGCAAAAGTACTTTTCCCACTTCTGCTTCCTCCCGTTACCAAAATTATTTTTCCCATGTTCTTATCCTCCAAACAAGTATCATAACCTATTATAAGTGCATAATTACAACAGATACTATAAGCATTGTGATTATTTCTACCATCTCATTATCCGCCCCGAATAGATCTCCTGTAAGTCCTCCTATTTTTCTATTACAATACAGATTAAATATAAACGGCACAATAAAAGCGGCCAGCATCAATATAGCCACATATCCGGGATTTATATTAACCACAAAAAGCAGGATAATCACAGCTATGCATGCAGTAAGAAACATTTGGAGTTTTCCTATATTGCCTATAAATAAGTTTCCTGATCCTGTACTTTTAGCTGTTCTGCCTATAAAAGCTATAAATACTATGGAGAATCTGGCTACAACAGGTGCTGCTACTATTATAAGGGAGAACCTGGGCACTATAAAACAAAGCAGGCTGTATTTTAAAAGCAAATCCAGCACTATGGTGACACAGGCATAACTTCCTATTCTGCTGTCTTTCATTATATCTATTATCCTATCATTGCCCTTAAAAGCAAAAAAACCATCACACATGTCCCCTAATCCGTCTACATGTAATGCACCAGTCAATATTATCCCCGCCAACAGCACAATAACTGCAGAAATATTTACTGGCAGTATAAGTATAGCCAATTTATATATTATCCACTGTATTCCCCCCACTATAAGCCCTATAACAGGCATAAAAATAGATGCTCTTCTAAAATTTTCTTTTCCGCAGGGCAAACTTTTATTTACCGGAATTCTAGTTAAAAATTGAATCATCAAAAGAAAATTATTAATAAATTCTCGCACAAAAATCCCCCCCTTAATATTTTAAAGGTATTAATATTCACTGCTTGATTTGATAAATACTATATGAAATGGTCCAATTCAAATTTTACAGCATAAGTACTAAATGTCAACATGAGTTATGCTGTCTATGTATAAATTATGGTATTCATATTTCACCAGAGTAATATCACCATTTTTTGATGCAAACTTCCAAAAAAAATCCAAATTCTCATCTAGGACATAGCAATAAGCAGATCTTATAACACCGCCATGGGTGACTATGAGAATATTTTCTTTATTTAATTTTAAAATATCATCCATAAAATCATGTATCCTTGAATAAAATTCCACATAACTTTCTCCCTCCGGAGGTGATTCATTTTTCCAATCACTGCACCATCTGGCATATTCCTCTGGATACATCTTTTTTATATTCTCATAACTTTTACCTTCAAATTTTCCAAAGCTTATTTCATTTATTCTCTTGTCTACATTAAATTTTTTTAAATTATTCCTTAAAATTATATCAGCCGTTTGAGCAGTTCTTCTTCTCTCACTTATATAAACTTCATCAAATCTTATATGATTCAAAAGCACAGCCGCTTTTTTAGCCTGATCTAAACCCTTTTCATTTAACGATACATCCATTTTTCCATAATAATATTTATTATTATTTTGATCAGTTTGTCCATGTCTTACAAAATAAATATTCATATAAATTTTATACCTCTGCTTAATTAATTGTCTTTATTATATATTATTAATATAAAATATACAAATTAAAAACTGTGAGTTTTATAACTTATTATGAATATAACCAAATAATTACTATAAAATTACTTTTGACAAGTAATAATTTTTATTATATAGTTATAATTGATTATAAAATAAGGATGGTGTTTATGGATAACTTAACTAGTATCTTTAGAAATAAAAAATTGAAACTCACTCCTCAACGTATTGCAGTATATAAATATTTACAATCTACTAAAGAACATCCTTCAGCAGAGACAATATATAAAACCCTGCAGCAAGATTATCCTACCATGAGTTTGGCAACCGTGTACAAGGCATTAAAGACATTGGTTGAAGTAAATCTGATACAGGAAATAAATGTAGGAGAAGGCAATTTCAGATATGATGGAAATGTTCAGCCTCATTCTCACATTCAATGTTTAAATTGTGGAAGAGTAGATGACGTAGAAGGAGTTTGCTTTACATCTCTAAATGATAAAATTAAAAATTACGTTGACTACGAAGTAATAAGCAATCAGGTTTATTTTTATGGCATATGTAAAAATTGCAAAAAAGATATTCATTAAATCAATGTCAGGATGATGGCAGTTACAATTGAATTAATTGCGGCTGCCAATTTTTTATATTCTAATATGACTCTTCCACTATTTCATTCCATTCATTCCCCGTATATTTTCCTGAAAATATATGATCTATTTTAATAGATATATTGGATCTGAAATTTTTAGGTACATTATATATAAAGGATATATTGTCTTCTGTACTATTTTTCAAATGCATTATTACATCTTTGTTTATATTTCCTTTTGGAATATCTGCCTTTTTGTCCCCTGTTGCAAATCCCTTTTTATATAATTTTTTTTGGGCATTGTCACTGAGCACAAATTTTACAAAATCACTCATTTCATCTGTATTTTTACCACTTACAGGAATACCCATTACAGTATCTGCCATAACAGGAATGTTAACATTATTGGATGCTGAATTATAAGATTCCAAACATTTTATTCTGGAATTTTTGAGATCTCTTATATAACAGGAAGATGCTATTAATACAGGTATGTCATCTCTATCAAATTTTTGTACAGTATTTTCATTGCCAATTTCAAAAGTATCCTTATTTACATATCCGTTTTTTACCATATCCTCCAACCTGTCAAAGCATCCCTGTATCCCGGCTAATGCCTTATAAGCTGAAGGTCCGCTATCATATATGCTTTCCAGCTTTCTCATTGGAATCAAACTGTTGGACATAATAGAAAATAAAGCGACATTTATATCCATGCCCTCATTTAACACTACAGGTATTCTTTTTTGTAAAGAATTGAGAATTTTTAAAGTATCTATAAATTCATTCATTGTATTTGGTACTTTTAAGTTTAATTTATTAAAAGCTTCTTCATTACATAATATTTCTATAGTATAAGGAGCCAATGCAATACCATAATATTTATCGTTAAATCTTCCATAGGATTTTGATATACTATAATACCTGTTATTTACACCATTTTCCTTATATATGTTTCTTACATCAGATAAGACTCCTTTTCTAATTAAGCTTAACATATCTGTTCTGGAAGTAAATATGACATCCATATTACTGCTATCATTTATATCTTCATCTACTCTTTCTCCCATGGCATTATTTATATTTAATTCAGTTTTAGGATTTGCTTTCCTGTATTCATCTGTCAAGTATTTTATCATGTTTAAAGATTCCTTGTCTTTTACTCCTATATATATTTTTATTTGCCTATTATCAGTCATCTGATTATTTTTGCCGCATGCAAATAAATTAAATACCAGTATTAATACTAAAAAGGATATTATTATTTTTTTCTTATAAAGCATAAATTTTCTCATCTCACTTTCAATATAAGCACCTGAAAAACTACTTATGCTTATTGTTCTTATATTAAACTTATTTCTTATAGAATTAATATTTTATAAATTTATTTTGTACATAAATAATTAAATATATAATAAGTTCATATAATTAAATGGAGGTGAAATTTATGAAATTTAGGGTAATATTCCTAAGTAAAAGACATATTTACTTTTTAATATTGTTATTGTTAATCATTTTTCTATCCATAATTTTTATAGTATCCAGGGATTCTTCTCCTTCATTCAACACTATTTCCAGTAATAAAAAAATAAAAGCTGATCTTAATGGAGACGGCAAAGATGATATATTATCCATTCGGAGAAAGGATAATAACTATTTAATGAATGCAACTATAGATAATAAAACTTTTATCCTGAGCACTAATAAAAATTCATCAATAATTGAGGACTATTCTCCACACTGGCCTTTGAGGATAACTCTCATGGATATATCGAGGAATAAAATACCTGAAATATTCATACAGGGTTCAATAGCAAATAAGCCTGTCCAACGCATCTTTATGTTTGACGGCAGTAAATTTAAGAACATTATCTCAAGTTCCAACAACATACTTGGGTTTATGGATTGCAAAAATAACAAAACTCCAAAAATTGTATCAGGTAAATTAGGTGAAAATGCTATTTCAATTTCCAAGTACATATTTTTAAATAATAAATTTAAAAATTATGATTATGAATATAACAGTACTTTAATGGGTCAGGATACCATTTATTCATTTGTAAAGTTTATACAAGGGCTTCCTGAAAGTGAACCCTATAAACCCAAGAATATATTTTCACCTAAAATATCCAAAGAAAACCTGGCTTTAATCGGCAACTTAACAGGAGAAAATAATTTCTATGTATTCCAGGATGGTTTCTTCATGGAGAATAAGTGCGATAAAAATGGCAATGTTTCTGAAGTTTCCTGGGCTTTAAACTTTAAAGGTATTTCTAAGGCAGATAAAAATATAATAAAAAATTATACATTGGATTTGATTCTCATACCAGATAACAGCAGTACTAAAAATTACTATTTTAAAATTGCCTCTATGTATAGAAGCAGATAGTCATAACCACCCCTAAAAGAGGTGGCTTGCTCAAGCCCTATAAGGGCGTAATACTTCCAGCGCCTAAATGACGCTGGCTTTTACCTTGTTCAAGCCTCAGTGGATTGATTACCTAACTGTACCCTTAAAAGGGTTTTCCAATTCTTTTATTGTAATCTTATCCATTATTTGATCATTTTTTTCTTGTTCTCGAATATACTTTGCTATTGTTGCTTCATTAAGTCCTACTGTACTCACATAATATCCTTCTGCCCAAAAATGTCTATTTCCAAATTTATATTTAAGATTTGAGTGCCTATCAAATATCATCATTGAACTTTTCCCTTTAAGATATCCCATAAAACTTGACACACTTGTTTTGGGAGGTATCGATACTAAAAGATGTATATGATCCGGCATCATATGTCCTTCTATAATTCTTATACCTTTCCATTTACACAAATCTTTTATTATTTCTTTTATATCTTCTCTCAATTTGTAGTATATTATCTTTCTTCGATATTTGGGCGTAAATACTATATGGTACTTGCATAACCACTTGCTATGTGCTAAACTTTCTGCCATAGAGTATTACCTTCTTTCTAATTATTTTGATGACTTGAACATTCATCATTATAACAAAAAAGGTAATACTTTTTTTGCTTAAGCATTTAATCACACCCGCATAGCGGGCGGTTTTTAGTTTCAGGTACTAAAGTACCTTCAACTTGTTAAAACATAAATTAAAAAGGGACCGTATACGCGGTCCCAAGGGGGATGGGGGGTTATCACATCAAACATACTTAATACTTTGTATTATTTGATGCTAAGGAGATTTTTATATCTCCTAATTACATTTATTATATTGTCCTAATATAAATAAATTATTCATATTACTCAAAAATTTTAATATTTTTTACATAACTCCTCTAACTCCAATTTTATATTTTTTCTTAATCCTTCAGGCTCAATTATCTCTGCACTTTTTCCAAAGCCCATTACCCATACCTTTATATCTTCAATATCATCTACATATAAGCTGAGAAGTATATCTCCATCTTCCAATTCATCTATATGCTGATTCGGGTTCCATTTTATATTTTTTATAAAATGAGATATATTTCTGCTAAATTTTATTACCACTTTTATTTTATCCCCCATAAACAATCCCCAGTGATCATTTAAATATTCCTTCAGTGAAAACGTATGTGGTCTCATGTAAATATCATTACTTACTTTTAAGCTTTTTATTCTGTTCAATTTAAAACTTTCCACATCGTCTTTCATGTGACAATACCCTATTACATACCAATCTCCCTGTTTAAATATTAAGTTATATGGATCTACCTTTCTCATAGTCAGATTGTTTTTATTTATTGAAAAGTAGTTTATGCTTAAACTTCTACCTCTGCTCATGGAATAGCTTACCTGTGATATCTTATCCTCTAAATTTCCAGTATTACCTATAAAATCTATTGAAAAACTTCCTGTATCATCCATTTGATCTAAATTCATATCTGAATTTATAGAAACGCCTTTTATTTTATAAACTGCATTTTTAAGCTCTTTTTCATATATAAACCCATTTTGTTTTGTAAGTATTTCCGAGGCTATAAGAAGCGCTCTAAGTTCTTCTTCAGTTAAATTTGCAGGCTTCATATAAAAATTCTTATCTATATAAAACCCGCCATATCTTCCTTTCTTAGTGTAGACGGGTATATTGGCTTTATTCAAACTACTTATATATCTATATACGGTTTTCTTGTCTACTCCTAACGTTTGAGCTAATTCCGATGCAGTAGTCAATCCCTTATACTGTATTATCATTATTATTTCTAATAAATTAGAAATTTTAGACATACTCTTTACCCCCCAATATAAAATTATAGTAACATTTAATTATATCGTTATTTTCTATAATTTTTTTAATAAAATTTTACATAAAATTAAATTACGCTCATTATCTGCAATATTCATTATACGTTTTCCTTTTTGTATCAAATTTATTCATTTTGAATAGTATATAGTATAAATTGAATTTGGCACACACATATAAAAGTACAAACTCTATTTACTAAATAGAGAACATTAAAAATGAGGTGAATATTATATGTCAAAACACCATCGAAACTATAATAATGGTTTTAATATAGCTGATATTTTAAATAATATAGATATAACTCAGCTTCTGTCCATAATATCTTCATTAGGAGGAAATAAAAGCCTTGGCAATGATCAGCTGAGTTCACTTATGAACAATTTGAATTCAGGAAATTCGTCCAGCGGCCCCGCTGCATCAGGTTTTAACAACTCCAATATAAAATCCCAGCTGTCAGAACTAGAAAATAGATTATCAAAAATAGAAAGCGAAGGGACTATAAAAGAAGACCTGCTCCGTGCAGTAAAAGAGTTGCAGAACTCCCCGGATGCAGCTAAAATATTAAACGACTATATGAATTCCAGCAATTCCGGTAGAAATACACATAGAAAGTAATTAAAATTACATTTAAAAAGCACTATCAAAATTTTCTATTTCGTTTTAATCTTGATAGTGTTTTTTTTATTCATAAAATCACCTTAATTTTTGCAGCAGAAGTGCAGCTACAGTTATTGAATTAAATGTAAAATGATTAAATACCGCATACCAATACCCTTTTTTATTTATTAAATAACAATTATACAGCCCGATCCATAGTATTATTGGAAATACATTTAAGTTAAAATGTATTACTGCAAATAAAAAACTGCTTAAAAGTGCTGCCAGGTAAATTCCCATTCTCTTCTTTAATATCTTTTCAAATATAATCCACCTAAATACGAATTCTTCCAATATAGGTGCAAATATTATAACTATGGGAATCATTATTAAAAACTTTCCCAAAGGCATGCTGGCCATATTGGTAACTATATCCTGCTGTTTTAATTCCACTTTAAAATTAGAAAGTACCATGGTCTCCACTGCTGATATAAAAATAGTAGCCAAATAAAATATAAATACCATTTTTAATGCTTTAAAGAATTTAAAATTTTTTAGAGTAAATTTGTAAAATTCATCTGTATGTCTTATATACCATAGGTTAATAATTACAAAGATAAATGGTATAAGATTTTCTGTAAACAGGGAAAGCACTACATATAATATACCAATAGGAATCAAGCCTATATTACTCCTCTTGCCTTCTCTCCAGAACTTTGCAAATAGTAAAAATGGCGGTATATAAACAATCATAAAGACTAAAATGTTTTTTATAATATTCAATCCAAACATTATTAATTTCTCCTTGTTTAATTCTTAACCTTTAGGAATAAAATCAACCATAGAATCCAGGGTATCCAAAATTTCTTCCCTGCCTTGTTTATTTAAAGAAGAAAAAGATAAAATTCTATCAGCTTCTTCTAATTTTAAGGTATTCCGTATAATTTTCAAATTATTATACAATTTACTTTTAGAAACCTTATCAATTTTAGTAGTTACAATAATAATTCTATAATTATAATGTTTTATCCACTTATACATAGTTATGTCATCCGCAGTTGGTTTATGTCTGCAATCTAGAATAAGGACTATTACCTTCAGCTGTTTTCTATCATGCAAATATTCTTCTATTACCCCTCCCCAGCTTTCCATTTCTTTTTTTGAAACTTTTGCATAACCATAACCCGGTAAATCTACAAAATAGAACTTCTTGTTTATCAAAAAAAAATTAATTAACCTGGTTTTGCCTGGAGTACTGCTTACTTTAACTAACTTTTTTCTATTTACAAGTGAATTTATAAGGGAAGACTTCCCAACGTTGGATCTTCCCACAAAAGCTATCTCTTCTCTATTATCTTTAGGATACTGATTTGAACGTACTGCTGAAATTACAAATTCCGATTGCTTTATTTCCATAATAATCCCACCTAATCTTTAGTTAAAAGTGCATTTTTCAGTACTACATCTATATTATCTGCCAATATATATTTCATCTTGCTTTTAACTGTATTGGGAATCTTCAGTAAATCATCTTTATTCTTTTCAGGAATTATAACTGTATCTATGCCCGCCCTGTATGCTGCAAGGCTCTTTTCTTTTAATCCTCCTATAGGAAGCACTCTTCCCGTGAGAGTTATTTCTCCCGTCATAGCTACATTATGTTTTATCTTTCTTTTACTCAAAGCAGATATCATGGCGGTTACCATGGTCACACCTGCAGAAGGTCCATCTTTGGGCACTGCACCTTCCGGTACATGTATATGTAAATCATAATCCTTATAAAATCCACTTTCGATTCCATATTTATGTGAATTTGCCCTTATATAACTATATCCAGCTTTAGCGGATTCCTTCATCACATCTCCAAGTTGACCTGTCAATTGTAATTTTCCACTTCCAGGCATGACACTTACCTCAACAGGAAGAGTATCTCCTCCATATCCTGTCCATGCCATTCCCATAACTACTCCAACCTTATCTTCTTCATTTGCCTTATCATAAATAAATATTTCAGAACCAAGATAGTATTTTACCTTAGTGACAGTTATACTTATACTTTTTTTATCCTTTTCCATCATTTCTGATATGGCTTTTCTTATAACGGCAGCAACTTTTCTTTCCAGACTTCTAACCCCGGATTCCCTTGTATAATTATCTATCAATTTATATATAGATGAGTCTGAAAAGGTAATTTCATTATTTTCTATTCCATTTTCCTTCAGCTCTTTGGGTATCAAATATTTCTTACATATATGAAATTTTTCTTCAACAGTATATCCAGATACCTCTATTACTTCCATTCTGTCAAAAAGTGGTCTTGGAATAGTTTCCAGAGTATTTGCAGTAGTTATAAACATGACATTAGACAAATCGAAATCCAATTCAATATAGTGATCTCTAAAGGTGCTATTTTGCTCGCTATCCAGAACTTCTAAAAGCGCGTCAGCTGGATCCCCTCTGAAATCATTACTCATTTTATCTATTTCATCCAATAAAAACAGCGGATTTTTTGATTTTGCCTGTTTTATTCCATATATGATTCTCCCTGGAATAGCTCCTACATAAGTTTTCCTGTGTCCCCTGATTTCAGCCTCGTCTCTCACTCCCCCAAGTGACATTCTAACAAAATTTCTATTTAAAGCATGAGCTATGGACTTTGCAATAGAAGTTTTTCCTACACCAGGAGGCCCTACAAGGCAGAGTATAGGTCCCTTAAGAGAATTGCTCATTTTTTTAACTGACAAATACTCAATTATTCTATCTTTAACATCTTTTAATCCATAATGATCCTTTTCAAGTATTTCTCTAGCTAGTTTTATATTTAAATTATCCTTAGTTTGAATATTCCAGGGCAAATCCAATATCCAATCCAAATAAGTTCTTATTACCCCTCCTTCTGAAGAATAAGATCCTGTATTTTTAAGTCTATCCAATTCATACAATGTCTTATCTTTAACAGCTTTGGGCAGTTTAGCCCTGGTTATTTTATTCTTATACCTTTTTATCTCTTTTTTATCCTCATCATCTTCTCCAAGTTCCTCCTGTATAGCCTTTAACTGCTCCTTTAAATAGTATTCCTTTTGAACTTTATCTATTTTATTTTTTACCTTAATTCCTATCTTTCTTTCCAATTTCAGAATTTCTATTTCATTTGCCAGTATGGAAAGTACTTTTTCAAGTCTTTTTTCTATATCATAACATTCAAGAAGCTCCTGCTTTTTTTCCTGTTTAAGCATCAAATAGGAGCTTACAGTATCAGCTAGTCTTCCAGGATTATTTAACTCATCCAGTGTGATTATAGTTTCTACGGGTATATTACCTGACAATTTTATATATTCATCAAAATTTTTTTCTATAGCACGTACAAGTGCCTCACAATTTTTATTTTTATCATAATCTTCATCTTTTATTACTTCAATTTTAACCTTAAAAAAAGGTTCCTCACTGATATATTCTCTAAGTATTGCCCTGGATTCACCTTCTACAAGTACTCTAACTGTATCCCCAGGTAATTTTAATATCTGTTTTATATTACAAATTGTACCTATCTTGAATATGTCTTCTTTACTTGGCTCTTCAGTTTTTGCTTCCTTCTGTGCAGTTAAAAATATTTTTTGTTCTGCAAGCATAGCCTCTTCTAACGCAAGTATTGATTTTTCTCTACCTACATCAAAATGCAAAACCATATATGGAAATATAGTAATACCTCTCAACGGAATTAGAGGAAGAATTCTTAAATTTTTATCCATATCTCTCTCCTCCTTTTAAAAGATTTTATAGTATAACAACAATTTTACTAACAAATAGATCATTTTATTATAACTGTAAAACATATTTTTTTCAATTGCCATATATTTTGTTGATAATCATATTGCTAAATTAGGTGTAAACAATCTAAAATTTACTTAAAAAAGAGTACCGAAATCAGTACTCTCCTTTATATGAACTTATGCAGTTTCAGGGCCCTTTCGTGTCCTTGATTTTTTTAGTTTAATAGGAGTTCTCTTCCCATTCTCAGCATTTATAACCTGGGGTTTTCCTGTTGCAACTGCATTTTTATCTATTATTACCTTGGCTATTTCTTCTTTTGAAGGAATATCAAACATTGCATCCTTCATAGTTTCCTCTATAATAGCTCTAAGACCTCTTGCACCAGTGTTTCTCTCCAATGCCTCTTCTGCTATTGCATCCAATGCATCATCCTTAAACTCAAGTTCCACATCATCAAATTCAAAAAGTTTTTTGTATTGTTTCACAAGTGCATTTTTAGGTTCCTTTAAAATACTTATCAATGCACTTTTATCCAGTGCCTCCAAGGTCACTATAATAGGAATCCTTCCTACAAACTCAGGTATAAGGCCATATTTCAAAAGATCTCCCGGCATTATTTCCTTTAAAAGTTTTCCTATATCCTTTTCTTTTTTAGACTGTATATCTGCACCAAAGCCAAGCGTACTTATCCTGGTTCTTCGCTCTATTATACTATCTATACCATCAAAAGCTCCACCGCATATAAACAATATATTAGTGGTATTAATCTGGATAAATTCCTGATGTGGATGTTTTCTTCCTCCCTGAGGCGGCACTGAAGCAACAGTACCTTCTAATATTTTCAAAAGTGCCTGCTGTACACCCTCTCCAGATACATCCCTGGTTATAGATGGATTTTCAGATTTTCTAGCTATCTTGTCTATTTCATCTATATAAACTATTCCATGTTCAGCTCTTTCTATATCATAATCTGCATTTTGTATGAGTTTCAGCAATATATTTTCCACATCTTCGCCTACATATCCGGCTTCTGTAAGAGTAGTGGCATCTGCAATAGCAAAAGGTACATTTAAAAACTTCGCCAGAGTCTGAGCCAAAAGTGTCTTGCCGGATCCTGTAGGTCCAAGCAAAAGTATATTACTTTTTTGAAGTTCTATATCATCACTTTCCTTGTTTGAATTTATTCTTTTATAGTGATTATATACAGCTACTGATAGTGATTTTTTTGCACTCTCCTGACCTATTACATACTGATCAAGATAATTTTTTATTTCTATGGGCTTTGGAATTGAAGTCATATCTATTTGAACATCTTCCTCAAATTCATCGCTTATTATCTCGGAACAAAGTTCTATACATTCATCACAGATATATACTCCCGGTCCCGCAATTAATCTTCTAACTTGATCTTGTGTCTTACCGCAGAATGAGCATTTAAGCTGCTTTTTTTCATCATTTTTTGCCATTTCTACACCTCACTAAAGGTTATTTCTTCTTTGTAATAACTTCATCTATCAAGCCATAATTCTTAGCTTCTTCTGCCGACATAAAGTTATCTCTCTCTGTGTCGTTTTGAACTTTTTCAAGTGGTTGACCTGTTCTTTCACTTATTATAGTATTCAGCTTCTTTTTTATTTTCAGTATTCTATTGGCATGAATTCCTATATCAGTGGCCTGGCCTTGAAATCCACCAAGAGGCTGATGTATCATTATTTCCGCATTTGGAAGTGCAAATCTTTTTCCCTTTGCACCAGCTGTAAGCAAAAATGCACCCATAGAAGCTGCCATTCCTATGCATATAGTGGATACATCCGACTTTATATACTGCATTGTATCATAAATTGCCATTCCAGAGGTTATGGATCCTCCTGGGCTATTTATGTAAAGATATATGTCTTTATCCGGATCCTCCGCTTCTAAAAACAGCAATTGTGCCACTACAAGACTGGCCGTTACATCATTTACTTCCTCACTTAACATTACTATCCTATCTTTCAAAAGTCTAGAATAAATATCGTAAGATCTTTCTCCTCTATTTGTCTGTTCCACAACTACTGGTACTAAACTCATAAAACTCTCCTCCTTTTATATAACCATCTTTTATAGTTAGTATACATCAAAAATAATTTATATTATATTTTGAAGTCAATTGCTGGAAAATTTCCATCAATTGACTGCCTGTCATATTAATCTATTACCTTGCTGCTGTCCACTAACATCTTTATTACCTTTCCATTTATTACATCTGTTCTTAAATACTCTTTCTGGCTGTCAAAGATTAATTTTGACATTTTCTCAATATCCTTGCTGTTATATTGTTTAGCCATGCTTTTTGCTCTCTCTAAAAGTTCCTCATCTTCTGCTTTTATATCTTCTACCTTAGCTATCTCTCCAATAACCAAATCTGTTTTTACCCTTTTTTCTGCTGTTTCTTTCATATAATCCCTAACCTTTTCTTCAGTGCTATTTGTATACTGATAATAAGTTTTAAGATCCAGTCCCTGGTATTTCAATTTCATCTCCAAATCCTTAAGCATATTATCTACTTCTTTTTTAATCATGGCTTCTGGTATATTTACTTCTGCATTTGAACAAACCGCATCCAAAACCGCTTCTTCAAATTCTCCCTCAGCCTTTAATTCATTTGCTGCCTGTTTTTTATCTCTTATATCCTTTTTTACTTCCTCTAAAGTATCAAATTCAGATATTTCCTTTGCAAATTCGTCATCAAGCTCTGGTAATTCCTTAATTTTTATCTCTTTAACTGTAACTTTGAATAGTGCTTCCTTTTCATTTAAATCTTCTCTTCCATATTCTTTAGGGAATTTTACATGGACATCCTTTGAATCACCTGCTTTTAATCCTATCAGTTGATCTTCAAAATTATCTATAAAGGTTCCTGAACCAATTTCTAATTGATAATCCTTTCCTTCTCCGCCTTCAAAATCCTTTCCATCCACAGATCCCTTAAAATCTATTATGGCAATATTTCCTTTTTCTACATTTCCATCTTCCTTTGTTTCTATTCTAGCATTTTTTTGCTGTATTGTCTTCAATTCTTTTTCTACTTCTTCATCCGTTACATTATATGTATTTTTTTTCACTTCAAGATCTTTGTATTCTCCAAGTTTAACCTTTGGAAATACAGTTACAGTTGCTGTATACACAAAATCTTTATCATTTCCTATTTGAATTATATCAATCTGAGGATAATCTACAGGTTTTATATTATTCTCTTCCAATACTTGCGGATATGTATCATCACAACAGAAATTTATGGCATCTTCATAAAAAACTCCTTCACCATAATATTTCTTTATTATATTCATAGGGGCCTTACCCTTTCTAAAACCTGGTATATTAAATTTTTTGGCATTTTTGGCAAATGATTTTTTCATTGCTTCATCGAATTTTGACGATTCTACAGTTATTTCTAATTTTACAACATTCTCTTCTATCTTTTCCTTCTTAACATTCATTATAAAATTCCTCCCAATAATTACTCTATATGCTTATATCAACTATGCTATTATATCATATATCTATATACATTTATACATCATACCTGCCACTTTTACTTCTTGACTGTAATTTAATTTCAATATTAAAAATGAAAAGCATCCCTTATGAAAAAACTTCACCGTCCATAAGAATCACTTGACCACTCCATTATATATATTTTACCACTAAAATTATAATATTCGTACTACAATCTCACATCAGGCAGACAAAATTTTATAGTATTTTTAACTGCTGCATATATTACAAATATAATCTTTGGCTTCCTTTAACTGACAGTAGTTTTTATAATTGTCACTATATACTTCAATTATACCCACTTTATTATACCCTATTTCCTTTAATTTACAAAATATTTTTTTATAATCTACCTTTCCCTTACCCGGAAGCAAACAGGAGCTTTTATCATTTCTGTCATTTACATGCAGGTTTTCCACAGCACTGCCCATAACATCTATATATTCTTCAGGTGTTTTATCTGCTCTATAAGCCTGTTTTATATCCAGGGTAAAATATATGGGTTCAGTACATTTTTCTTTAAGTTCATACAAAAAATCAGTATTACTGGATAAACACCAAAATACATTTTCCTGGCATAATTTTATACCCTGCTCAACTGCTGTATATGCCAATTTATTATAAATATCGAAAATAAAATTGCTGTGAATTTCATGCAGCTTCCCATACCTCATACCGTGAAAAGTATAACATCTGGCTCCCAACAATTTTGCCAATTTACATACTTTCTTAAACTTCAGAAAAGCATCATCTCTTCTTCTTTTATACCGGTCAAACAAATAAGGTTCAAAAGAAGAAGAAAATGCATGAATAGAATTAATGGTAAAATCATTTTCTAATTTTTGCTGCAAAAGCAGCTTTCCAAAATCTTCTTCATATTCACTGTCACTATTTAAAAATATCTCTCCAATTTTAAATCCTAGATTTTTCATTAAAGCTATACTGTCTTCCGTATTAACATATGGATAAAAACTGGCAGATGATAATCCTATATCCATAATACCTCCAAATTCATATTTATCTCATGACCGCTGGACTTGCTCTTCGATGGACTCACTCTTCTCTAAAAAGAGAGATAAGCATTGTCACACTTCTGTATTAGCTCTTCTAATATTCATAAAAAGTTATTCCCTATGGGAAAGTTACAGCTAACCTTGGAACAGTTTTACAATTCACTGTGAAAATACCCAGCAGAAGTTCATAAACCTTCTACTGGGTAACAGAACCCGACGCATTTACATAAACAGTTGTACCGTCTTCAACTACTGTAAGCCCTTTATCAGTCAATCCCTGAAATTTTATATCTTCTCCTTGTATGTCCTGAACCATAACATGATTTTTATCTTGCAGACTCTCTATCCACACATATTTTGCAGTCTTTCCAATCCAGGGCAGCTGACTTATATATGCAATATTATTATCGTCCAAAAATTTTGGTGAAGAGCACCATATATAATTTGGATTGCTGGCTATCTGGGCATCTTTGGTTATTACCGTACCAGTAGTGGATACATACTGTGGATTTGTCATATCCTGCTTATTTCCATTTATGTCCACTAACAATATACTCTGAGATTTATTATCAAATAATACTATATCTTTAGCAGATGGACTTATATCATAAGCTACACTTCCATCTCCAGGAGTAACACTTTTAAATTTTTTATCATTGCCTTTACCCTCATATATTAAATTTACATCTTTACCATCACTTAATTGTACCTTATAGTTATTCTCTTTTTTGGCATTCTTGTCTGTTGATTGGGTTTTACTATCTATTGAAGATGTTTTTGTACTCTCACCATTACCCTTTACTTGTTTATTTTCAGCAGAAATATTGCTTTTTATTTTATTTGTTCCATTTATCACATCTTTGAATGCCCCTCTTATGTAGATTACAGCTAAAACTATTACCAATAAACACGCTATCACAAGTATAACTATATTTCTCTTGCGGCGTCGCATTTTCTTTCCATACTCTTTGCTAAAAATACTTGGCTTACCCACTCAAAAACTCCTCCTATACTCAGTATTAAAATTATAAATTCAAATAATTATCTATAAATATAAATCATATATAGTTATAAAACTATCTTAATTCTTTATATTAATAACATGAATACTCGTTATTTATTATAACTCAAAATTCTAAGAAATAGTACTAATTTTTTGTGAACCTTCCCAAATATATTTCAATGCATACATCATCTTTGAACTTATTTGAACACTCTGCTTCCAGGTTTTATATAATCCAGCCCATTTCTACACATAGGACAATCTTCTGCATTATAAGTAATTATATTTAATTTTACCGCACTATAGACAGGATATGGTATTTTAATATTTCTTGAGCTTCTGTCCACTATACAGCATATACCTGCAACTTCTCCTCCCAGGTTTTCTATTACCCTGGCAACTTCTAAAGAGGATTTTCCCGTAGTCACTACATCTTCTGAAATTATGACTTTCTCCCCTGGATTTATCTCAAAGCCTCTTCTTATAGTCATATTTCCATTCTGCCTTTCTGCAAATATTCCAGGTTTTCCAGTCTGTCTTGCAAGCTCATAGGAAACTATTACCCCTCCCATTGCAGGGCCAACTATTTTATCAAAATTTACATCTTTTAATTTATCAGCAATCACCGATAATACTTTTTCAGCTTTATCCGGGTATTGCAAAAGTTTGGCACACTGGCAGTATTTATTGCTGTGCTTACCTGAAGAAAGTAAAAAATGTCCTTCCAAAAGTGCTCCTGCCTGTTTTAAAATGTCTATAACTAAATCATCCATAATCTTCCTCCTAAATTATTCCTCTTATCTCCTCTAGATCCTTTATATTTTCATCTGCCATATATTTTTCTATATTATCTATTATATCCAAGCATATATCCGGCTTAATAAAATTTGCAGTTCCAATCTGAACTGCACTGGCTCCTGCCATGATAAACTCCAAAGCGTCCTCCCAGCTGCATATCCCCCCTATTCCAACTACAGGAACCTTTACAATCTTTGAAACCTCATATACCATTCTGAGAGCTATTGGTTTTATTGCAGCACCGGAAAGTCCCGCAGTCACATTGTCAAACACCGCTCTTTTATTTTTTATATCCACTGCCATAGCTTTAAATGTATTTACAAGGGATATACTGTCTGCTCCGGCTTCACAGCATCTATAAGCCATATCCACAATATCTTCTGCATTTGGAGACAGCTTCACCATAAGCGGTTTCCTGCATACCTCTCTAACAGCCTTCACTACTTTATAAGCTATTTCGGATTTTATCCCAAAGGCCATGCCTCCGCTCTTTACATTAGGACAAGATATGTTAAGCTCTACAATGTCCACATCCGAATCACTCAATTTTTGTGCAGCCTCAACATATTCTTCTAAAGTACTCCCGCCCAAATTGGCTATAATGACTGTATTGTATCTTTTCATTTTTGGAAGTTCAATATTTATAAAATGCTCTACACCCGGGTTTTGAAGCCCAACACTGTTTAATATGCCTCCTGTAGTTTCAAAAATTCTCATGCCCTTGTTTCCTTCTCTTTTATTCAGGGTAATTCCCTTGGAGCATATTGCCCCCAATTTGGATACATCATAAATCTCATTGTATTCTTCTCCAAATCCAAAGGTTCCCGATGCAGCAATTACAGCATTCTTCAAGTTTACACCGCATATATCCACCAAATCAATAACCTCCTTCCAGATAATGATTTTTATAATTTACCATACTATTTCTTCACCTGAAAAAACCGGACCATCTTTACATACTCTTTTGTTCCCAGAAGTGGTACTGCAGGTACATACCAGACAGGCTCCTATTCCACAAGCCATATGTTTTTCCATGGATACATATACCTTTACCTTCTCTTTCATACATTTTTCTACCACCTTTCGTATCATGGCTTCAGGTCCACAGCACAATACCGTATCATACACTTCAGGTTTGAATTCATCTGTAACATAACCTTTTATCCCAAGGCTTCCATTTTCCGTTGATACATATATATTATCTACAAAAGGCTGAAATTTTTTTATAGAATATACATTATCCTTAAATCCTGCATACAGATCTACATTATGCTTTCCTATACTTTCTCCGGAATTTAAACTCTGATCTTTCATATACCTTGCAAGATAAAACATAGGAGCAATACCTATTCCACCAGTTATTATAGCAGTTTTTCCCTTCAGGTTTTCCCTGCTGAATCCATTTCCCAGAGGACCTAAGAGCTTAATTTCATCTCCCCTTCTTAAATTGCACAGCTTTTCAGTGCCTCTTCCCACTACCTGATATAAAAAGGTTATCTTGTCTTCCTCCAAATCATGTATACTTACAGGCCTGCCCAGTGCAGGATCCAATTCCCAGCATCTAAGCATATAAAATTGCCCCGGTATTCCCTTAAAAATTCCCTTGATTTCAAGTTTATATATATTATCAGTTACTTTTTTATTTTCATATACTTCCATAACCCAGTAGTTTAACTTACTCTCCACTACATTTCTTCCCCATTTCTAAAAATTATTATCTGAATTTCCATATGTTATTCCTTATTTTAATACACTCTTCCCTTGCACATTCCCCATAGTTTTTCTCACCATTTTTTCTGGTTTTATAAGCAAGTAATATACTTCTTGAAGAATTGACCACACCGCCATTTCCATCTTTGAGATAGGTTGAAATATCCCCTGCTGTTCCACCTTGAGCCCCATATCCAGGTATCAAAAAAAATGTAGTATTTAAGTTACTCCTCAGCTGAGCTCCTTCTTCCTGATGGGTACAGCCTATTACTCCTCCAAGGGCGCTGTAGCCACAGTTTCCAAGATACCTTTTGCCAAGCTCGTTTATTTTTTCACCCACTATGTCATATAATTTCTTATTTTCTGCTGTATCTACATACTGTATATCTTTTGCACCCTTGTTTGAAGTCCGTATAAGTATAAATAATCCCTTATCTTTATTTGTCACATAAGGTATATATGGCTCTATTGTATCAAAACCCATATATGGATTAAGTGTTATAAAGTCACTTTCAAAGTCCCCCTGGAAATGAGCCTTGGCATACATCTCTGCCGTCTTTGCTATATCTCCTCTTTTAATGTCCGCAATAGCTATGGATTTTTTACTTTTTATATATTTTAAAGTTTTACTATAAGCCCTGATTCCTTCAATACCAAGTGCCTCATAATATGCAATTTGCACCTTATAGCAGGCAGCTATATCACAGGTACTGTCTATTATGTTCCTGTTAAATTCAAATAGGGCATCTTCTGCATTCTCATATAAGTTTAATACACCTTCAGGTATGTATGCCAAAGCCGTATCCAAACCCACACACACATTTCCTTTTTCCGCCACTTGGGAATACAATTTATCTATAATCATAAATAACCTCCTCCAACCAAAAGTATCAGATTTTCTGCTGAAACACAATCTTTCCGGCTTTTATGGTCCTAAGCACCCTGCCAAATACCTTACGTCCTTCAAAAGGAGTGTTTTGACCTTTGGATTCAAATTCAGATCCCTGTATTATATAATCCCCATTTAAATCTGCTAAAATCAAATCGCCGTCATATCCGGGAGTTATACGGCCCTTTTTTATCTTCAATATTTCAGAAGGATTTTTAGACATCAATTCAGAGAGTTTATTTAAAGTTATATGTCCACCCTTTACAAGTTTTGTATAACACAGGCTGAAAGCTGTTTCTATACCCGATATGCCTGCTGCTCCCCTATTCTTGTCTTCTTTGGTATGGGGAGCATGATCCGTGCTTATAGCATCCACCCATCCTTTTTTTATACTGTCTATAAGGTAATTTACATCCTCTTTATCCCTAATAGGTGGGTTTACCCTGTAATTGTCTCCTGAAAGTATTATATGATGGGGAGTGACTTCACAGGTTACATTTACTCCCTTGTTTTTTGCTTCTATTATATATTTCATAGCCTCTTTAGTGCTTACATGAGCTATGTGTACATGGCACCCCGTGAATTCTGAAAAGGTTATGTTCCTCCAGGTCATTACATTCTCCGCCAGTCTCATATCTATATTTGAAAGTGAATGTTCTTCTGAATGACACATTACTATTTTTCCTGATTTTTTAGCCTTCATCATGGCTTCCAGCATAATTTTACCGTCCATAACATCTTTTCCATCTTCAGATATTATTTTTACATTTTCATCAAGTTTATCTAAATGTCTTATATCCTCTCCATTAAAATTATTGGTTATGGATACGCATTGGTGTGCGTCTATCAGTCCAATTTCCGCAACCTTTTTCAATACATAATCTACAATTTTCATATTGCTGCAGGGAGGATTTGTATTTGCCATAAGATTTACCATGGTATATCCTCCCCTAACTGCAGCCCTGCAGCCAGTTCTTATATCCTCTTTATCTGTAAATCCCGGTTCTCTAAAATGTGCATGCAGATCAACCAAAGACGGCATAAGGAAAAGTCCTTCAGCATCTATGGTTTTACAATTCTCCTCCAGACTTTCTCCAACCCTGCTTATTATTCCGTTATTTATATAAACATCCCCCAGAAAATCTTGAGAACAATCCACTATCCTTGCATGTTTTACGAGAAGCTCCATTTATATCATCCTTTCAAAATTTCAGTCTTCTCTTATTTACAGAGATAAATTTTCATATATCTGATCACAGTATTCACACCTGTATTCTCCTGTTTTTTCATCTACCAGGTTAAAAATATGAGGTATGTTTTTTTCTACAGAAGTTACACATCTCGGGTTTTTACATTCTATTATATTTTCTATTCTATTTGGTAATTTTAATTTTATCTTCTTATATATTTTTTCATCTTTTATAATGTCAATTGTTATATTGGGATCTATAAATCCCAATACAGCAAAATCCATTTCCAGATTATTTTCTATTTTAATTATATCTTTTTTCCCCAGCTTGCTGCTTTCTGCATTCATTATAAGAGCCACAGAATAATCAGCCTTATCCAGTTCCAGATATTTATATATTTTCATTCCGTATCCAGCTTTTATATGATCAATTACAATTCCATTTTTTATACTATTTATGGTAAGCATTATTTCTCCTCCTTATTGAATCCCAAGTAATTTCACTATAAGTGCCATTCTGACATACATGCCGTATTTTGCCTGTTTAAAATAACAAGCTCTAGGATCACCGTCAATTTCATATGAAATCTCATTTACCCGGGGCAGCGGATGCAAAACTATCATATCTTCTTTTGCTCTGGATATCTTCTCCTTATTTAATATGTAGCTGTCTTTTAATCTTATATAATCTTCTTCATTAAAAAACCTTTCCTTCTGAACTCTGGTCATATAAAGTATATCCAGGGATCCTATAGTACTTTCCAAACTACTGGTTTCACTGTATTCAATTTTTTTATTATCCAGTTCTTTTTTTACATAATCCGGGATTTTTAATTCCTGAGGAGATATTAGTGTAAAACTGTTGTTTTCATATCTAGACATGGCTTTAATAAGTGAATGTACTGTCCTTCCAAACTTCAAATCGCCGCAGCATCCTATCCTTAAATTAGACATTGTTCCCTTTATAGATTTAATGGTTAAAAGATCCGCAAGAGTTTGAGTAGGGTGCTGGTGTCCTCCATCTCCTGCATTTATAACAGGTATATTGGAATACATGGATGCAATTTTAGGTGCTCCTTCTTTGGGATGTCTCATGGCAGCTATATCTGCATAACAGCCAATTACCCTTATGGTATCTGCTATACTTTCTCCCTTGGAAACAGAACTTGAACCCGCATCCGAAAATCCTATGACTTTTCCGCCTAACCTCATCATGGCAGATTCAAAACTCAATCTGGTTCTGGTACTGGGCTCATAAAACAAAGTAGCCAGCAGCTTACCTTCACAAACATGAGAAAATTGTTCTTCTTTGGAAATTATCTGATTGGACAATTTAAATATTTCATCCAGTTCCTCTATTGAAAAATCCATTATGTCAATCAAGTGTCTTCCTTTTAACATTTCCATTCCTCCTTCTCAGTATCTCTGTACTAAAATTTAAAGGTTCAAAAAAGTGCCTTCACATTGAAAGGCACTATTTTATACTATAATAGCATTTAAATTTCTACCAGGCCTTCCCAGCTTCTCAGAACTAGTTTTAAAGGGCTTTTAGTATTTAATTTTACTGTAGTCTAGAATATCATAATTTTAATTTAAAGTCAACAGTTTAATTTGTTATCTATTGCTAATTGGAAAAGGTGGTTCCTTTGCAACAGAACCTATTATATCAGAGGCAGTTAAAAGTTGTGCATCTGTCCCGGTAACCGCAATCCAATAACTACCTTCTGCACCATAAACCCCTCCTGCCGCAACAAGTTCCCCGGAAGCTCCTGTAAGAATTTCAATGGCCTCAAGTTCCGTTATGATGTTGCCGCTTATAGGAAGCAGCCTCAATCCAGTAGCAGATGGTGAATTAACCTTGGCTGCAATTTCTCCTATATTTCCGAAAACTCGTTTTTCCAATCCAACAGGAATTATAAGTTCTGTACGTCTTCCCATAACGGTTTGCAGAATAGGTCCGCTTGTCCCAAAAGTTGGATTTGCAATCTGGATACCAGCCAATTTTCTTTCAGCATCAATGGCATTAGCGCCTTTAAGTATAATATCTCCATATCCAAGATCTTGTACAACATCAAATATGGTCTTTCCCCTAATCCATTTTCCCTTTTCAATAACTATATCCATATTAAAATAAAACTCACCTTGGGTATTTATTTTTTTGCCCGTCCCCAGATTAACTCCACGGAAAAAGAATTCTTTGGAGAAATCTCCCTTTTGTCCCATTAATGATAATAATTCCTCGGCAATATAACCATTTGTAGTTCCTCCGGCAATAACAATAGTATTGTTTTTCAATGCTTTTTGTATTTGTTCAAGAGAAACCACTGCCTTGGCAATCAATCTCTTGCCTGCAGGGACTGTAATTAGAAATTGTTTTGTTTTTAATTGGTCACTTGGCATTTTCATCCTTCCTTCCATTATATTAATTTTTAAAAATAGAAACCGTATACTTATAGATACTACTAGATTGTTGAATTTTTATATTGATATACTTTTATTTTCCTCCAAGTTTTCTGGAAATCTCATTTGCCGCATCAAACAGATGACCAACAATAGTTTTCTTATTAGAAACCATTCTTGCTTTTAATCCGGATATACTAATAGCCGCTTCTATGTTCTTATCCACAGTAGAAATTGTTGTGGCAATACAATATAACCCGTATTCACTTTCTTCATCATCAACGGCATAACCCTGGCATTTGAATTGTTCCAGCTGTCCAGCAAGCACATTCCTATCTGTAATAGTATGTACAGTAACTGGTGTCAATTTAATATTGGATAGGATCTCCTCCTGCTCCTTTTTATCCATAGATGCTAAAAAAGCTTTTCCTAATCCAGTATCATATAAAGGCCTATGATATCCTGGCTGAGCAGTTGTATTAACAGATCGATTTGAATCAATCTTTAATATATATACAACCTCATGCTGGGCACGAATAGCCAAAAAAGCTGTTTCCTGAACCTCTTTCACTAGCTCCTGCAATATTGGCTTTGCCACCGCACTTATATCAAAGGATTCCATAGCCACTGATCCTAATTGAATTAACCTTACTCCAAGAACATATTTCTTTGCTTCATCCCGTGCAACATATCCTGAATTATATAATGTTTTAATCAAATTGGAAGTGCTGCTTTGTGGAATATCCAATTTCTTACTTATATCCGCTATAGACAATCCACTCTTATTTTTTGATAATAACTCAAAAATTTTTAATACTCTATGCGCTGATTTAACTGCCATTTTTTTCTCCTAAATTTAATATATTTTTAATAATTCTACTGAAAGTAAAATAAATTTTTCCTATTTAAACCTAGCAAGGTAATAAAATAACTCTATTTTATTATACATGATTGCATTTAAAATTGGCAAATTAACTAAATATTCTATAATTATTATCAATAAAACGCATAAAACAACATACCTGGATTTTATTTAAACAAATCCAGGTATATAAAAAAATTATATTTTTTTCATAATAATTCTAATCTATTAAGATTTTTACCAGTATTTTTTTTACTATTTGTGAATCATCAGCTTCAATACTTGGCATATGTGCATCCTTTGGTGTAAATAATGCAAATTCACCCTCATGTATAGTTAAGAAATCACCTTGTCCATCCATAAACAGGATATCTTTTTTTTCATCATATTCAATTATAGTTTTCATGCAGTCGCTGCAGCAATAGCCCATTTTTTCCTTTCCAGAAACAATATATTGTATATCAATATACTTTCTGTGAGCTTCCCATAACCCTTCTTTGAGAGATTTTGTTTTATACTCAGAAACAACAGCAAAAACTTTATCATCCTCAATTGCATATTTTCCTGGTTTTATATCTGTTAAATCCGTATTTTGAATATATTTAAAGGCTTTTTCAATTCCAGGTGAAAGTTTGTAATATTGTTCAGCATTAGCCAATCTATCTACTATCATAATTATTCCTCCACTATTTATTTTAATTATATTACTTCAGATTCATCTTTTATTTCAATTTTTTTCTTCAAAAATACTCCATAAGTAATAGCACTCATAATTAACATCATGGAAGCTACAACAAATACAAGATTGTATGATCCTGTCTTAGAAATAATTACTCCAGTTATTATAGGTGCTATAGTTCCTCCTAAATAGCCAGCAAAATTTTGAATGGCTCCCAGAGATCCCACTAGTTTTTCAGGAGCAACATCAGTAGCCAATGTCCATACCACTCCATTTGGCATACTGGAAAACAGGAAACCAATAGTCAATAATATTACGGATAAGGAGCCACTCTTGACATATGCAACTGGTGCAACAACAATAGAAGCTGCAATAACTGCTATTACCAACACTGTTTTACGTGCTTTAATAGGTTTAAAACCTTTTTTATCTATTAAATAATCAGATAAATATCCTCCCAGAGGCACACCAATAATTCCTGCAAAAAACGGAATTGCCGCAAGCCATCCAGTTTTCATCAGACTAAATCCACGGGCAGTTTTTAAATAGGTAGGAAGCCATGTAAGATAAACCCAAAATACATATATTAGTCCAAAGTTACCTATCATCATTGCCCAAGTTGAAGGATGCTTCAACAGCACAGCCCAGGAAACCTTTCCCTTATTTTTATTCCCGGATGATTTGACATCCACACTCTTCACATCAGAATTTGATTTTTCTCTATAAAATGTAAGCCAGAGAAATGTAACTGCAAAACCAACTAGGCCAAGACCCACAAACATTGATCTCCACCCAAATGATATCAATATAACTGTCAGCAATGGAGGTGCAATTGCATTTGCAATAGGAGGTCCCATATTGATTACAGAAGTGGCCAAGCCTCTATTCCTGTCATCAAACCATTTTTTAGTTATCTTGGCACCACAGATAAAAAAAGGTGCTTCTGCAATACCTAACAATACCCTGGATGCATATAGAGATGAGTAATTCTTGGAAAATCCTGCTGCCAGAGTAGCTATTGACCATACTATAGTTGCTATAGTAAATATTTTCTTCTCACCATATTTGTCTGCAAGCCACCCTGCTGGTAGATTAGATATGGAATAAGGAAGTAACATTGCTGAAAATAATAATCCCATTTTTATTGGATCTATGTGAAATTCCCCTGAAATTGTAGTACCTGCTATACTTAAATTAACACGATCCAAATAGTTAACAACTGCTCCAAATAACATAATCCCTACAAGAATCCAGCCATAATTTATCTTTCTCTTTTTGCTGTTCTCGTTTACATCAAAAGTTGACATAATTCTATCCTCCCTATCATATGGAATTTATTTAATTTTAATTACACTTATTTACTTTGTTTACAAACTTGGAAGCCTTCACTGTAAGTTCTTTTAAATATGCCTCATTAACAGCAATTTTTGAATTTACAAGAGAACCTCCAATACCTGCACCCACTGCTCCATTTTTTATATAAGAATCTATGTTATCTAAATTTATACCTCCTGTAGGCAATAGTGGTATTTGATTAAGAGGTCCTTTAATATCTTTTATATAAGAAGGTCCAACAGAAGATGCGGGAAAAACTTTTATAATATCCCCTCCATTGACAAAGGCATTTAAAATTTCAGTGGGTGTAAAAGCTCCTGGAATACTTACGGCGCCATATCGCTTTGTCATTTTAATGGTTTCTTTATCAACAGTAGGTGATAAAATAAATTTTGCACCAGCAGTCAACGCATTTCGAGCGGTCTGAGAATCTAAAACTGTTCCTGCTCCCACAATCATTTCATCTCCTAGTTCACATGACAATTGTTCAATAACATCAAGGGCCTTAGGTGAATTCATAGTGACCTCTATCAACTTGATTCCACCTTCATTTAGAGCTTTGGATATTTTAATAACATCCTGGGCCTTAGAACCTCGAATAATAGCTATAATCTTATGATCGAGAATTTGTGATAAAACATTCATACTATCTCTCCTCTTTTAGCGGTTAATTTCATTATAACCGGAACTTTCAACAAAATACTTCAATGTTTCCCTGTCGGGTAAACCTTCAATATCACCATTTACAGTAGTTACAATAGATCCAATAGCACATCCTCTAGATATGGATTCTTTTAAACTCAATCCATCCAATAACCCTGATAAAACTCCAGCAGCAAAACCGTCTCCTGCACCAACAGGATCTACTACATGACCTATCTTTACGCTTGGAACAACTCCCCTATCATCACCGCTCAAATAATATGCTCCTTTTTCTCCGAGCTTGATAATTACCTTAGATGCTCCATTGTCTGCAAAATCCTGTGCTATTGATTCATAATTTTTATCTCCAAAAACAAATTTACCTTCACTTAACCCGGGCAATACTATATCCGACATTCCCGCCAGTTTTAAAATAGTCTCTCTGGCATAAGCACCGCTCCAGAGCTTATATCTGATATTAGGATCAAAAACAACCTTTACACTGTTTTCTCTGGCAATTTCAACAGCATAAAAAATGCTGTCATAGCAGGATTGACTCAATGCAGGAGTAATTCCCGTTATATACAAATACTTGGCTTTTAAAATATATTGTTTATCAATATCCTCGGGAGTAATCCTGCTTGCAGCAGAACCTTTCCTATAATAATACATTCTTGTATCCTTTTCATTTACCACCCCTTTAAAAAATATTCCTGTAGGAGCAGATGAATCGCATAAAACCTTACTGGTATCTACACCTTCTCCCCTAACAGTTGAAATTATAAATTCCCCTAATTCATCCTTTCCAATTTTACTAATCCATCCCGTTTTATGTCCCAAACGAGAAAGTCCTATTAATGTATTGGTTTCAGCCCCGGCACATCTAGAAGAAAAATCTCTAGCATATCGTATTGATCCATTTGCTTTTGGACTAAACAGCACCATGGTTTCTCCTATACCTACTACATCCATACTTTGTCCTCCCAATATATATTATTTAGTAATTTAACTAAAGCATTAAATTTATATAAGATATATCATCACATATAAGATGTTTAATCCCATATATGATTACTATTTTCAATTTATCATATACCTCTTATTTTGTCAATGTCTATTTGAATAATAAATATACAAAATATTTCAAAATTAATAAAATATCTTATTACAAATAGCTTAAAAATTAGCAGAAAAGATAATATAATAGAACTCCAACTGCATGAAGTTGGAGTTCTTGTTCTTAATATTTTTTAAAATTTATTTATGCCTAAGCAAAGTTGATATATCTGCATTTGATATGGAAGGAATTTATAAAATCCCCATTTTAAAGCCTCCTTTTAAAATTGCATAAAATAATTTTAAAACAGCTTTCTCAATATTTCCTTAAAGTTATAAGATTTCCAAATTTATTTTATATATAACATGGATTCTATAACAATCCACTACTTGTTAAAGTTTTTAAATTACGGGCAAGTAAATTATAATCCTCTATAAAATTAATTGACTTTGCTTTTAGAAATTTTTTATATATAAAAAACACAATCCATGAAAAAGACATTGATAAAATAAACAGATATCTTACATGCTTTTCCTTTTATTTTGTTGAAATCATAACGGATTATGACATAAAACGAATCAAGCTTTGCAAAAACTCTAAATGTAACTGGATTTTTTATGACGAGAGCAGAAACCATACGCGAAAATGGTGTGACAATACCTGTGCAACTCTCATGAAAGTTCGCAGATTTAGAAAAAAGCAGATAATAAAAGAGCAGCACAAATAAATAAATTTTTTTATAAGTTTATTACTTTTATCTGCATTCCCTCCATTACATCCATGGCCTTCTGATTCAAACTATCATCATTGCTGGCAGTACAGGCGGCATCCACTATGATTTCAGCTTCCGGCAGTGCAGCTTTTGCCAAAACAGCATTGGATATGACACAGATATTGGACACAACGCCAATGAGCTCAACACTATCATATCCACCTTGTACAAGGTACTCCGCCAGCCTCAGTGAGCCAAAAGTTGCTTTTTCAAAGCACCTGGTGCTCTCATCACATAGATCAGCAATCCTTCCGTATAAATTCCATCCTTCTGTATCTTTTATACAGTGTAGAACAGGTAGATTTTTCCCTTCCTGTGTATGCATATAATCATCCCTATGGGTGTCAAAGGTGAATACCACTTCATGTCCATTTTCCTTATAATGCTTAATTTTTTTTTCAATTCCACTTTCCAGTGCAACTGCCTTGTCAAACCCCAAACTACCGTTTACAAAGTCTTTTTGATAATCCACAACCACCAATATTTTCTTCACTTAAAATCACTCCCTTATACTCATATAATCTTTCTTTTATAAATAATTATATAATATCCCATAAAAAAAGCCTAATTCTAAAAATTTTAAAATACTTTATAAAATTTTAAAATATCTTTGATGTATTTTTAACCTCAACCACTAAAATCACATTATAAATAAAATTTAGGAGGGTATACATGAATAAAATTAAATTTATCTATGATCTAATAGGTTCAGTGAAACAACAAGAAGATATTAAAGGCAGCTTTAACATGTCCGGAATAAAGGCAGGCAATAAAGTATTTGAAGTAAATAACAACTTTAAGAAGGAAAATACTGAAGAAAAACTTAAATCCAGCTTTAATCAGGAAATTCTATTTGACGGTAAAAAATTAAGGCGAAACTTTTGCACTGAATTAGAAGGTTTTTCCCAGGATGAAAAAAAGCTTCATCATTCATTTATGTCACATATTCACAACGGATTTCACATTCACGAACACAATGAATTTCATATTCATGAATTAAACCACAAAAACAAACTAAATAAGATTAAATTGTTATTTGGAATGTTAAATGACATGGAAATTGAGAAAGATCAGGAAAATGGATATACTCTTTCCTTAATTTCAGATAAAGCTTCTGAGGATGTGAAAAAACTATTATTTGAAATTATAAATGATCATATGAAAGAGCATAATGAATGTGCTCATAATAACCAAAATAATTATGAATTTGATAAATTTCATAAAAGCTGCAACTCAGAAAAAAGCCATAACGAGTTTCATGATTTTATGAAAGAACTTCATGAATCAAAAAGCTTTAAATTCTACATTAAAATGTCTGTAAATGAGAACTATGAAGTAAAAAAATCCATTGTGAAAATAGAAAGTCTCCAGTCTCAAATGGAGCTCAATGTGAATGTGAATTTAGCCTGATTTAAAAACTTATGAGAAAATAATATAATAAATACGTAACTTATATGTAGGCTGCTGCAAAATAAATTTGCAACAGCCTACATACTTTTTATCTAAAATCCTCTTTAATAATAATTGTCATAAAATGTAATATTCATAACAATAACAGTAATTAAAATATTAAGAGCTTATAACCATTACTTATAAGTAAATAAACAAACAATATTTAATAGGACCTGTTTGGTGTAATATAATTGGTGTGTACTAAAAATAGATAAAGGGGTGAAATTAATGGAACAAATTAAACTTAAATATAAAAACTCATATGATACAATAAATATACCCAGTAAAAATCTTTTAGGTGTTTTAAATGCAAAGAATCTACCTTCAGTATCAGATCCTGAAGGAGAAGTAAGACGGGCTTTAAAAAATCCCATAGAATCAAAAGCCTTAGGTGAACTGGCTAAAGGTAAACACAATATAGTGATACTTGTAAGTGATATAACGCGTCCTGCACCGTCTTATATTTTACTTCCACCAATAATAGAAGAGCTCACTGAAGCAGGAATAAGTTATGATGACATAACTATAGTTTTTGGACTTGGATATCATAGGAAGCAAACTGAAGAAGAGATGAAAAAATTAGTTGGTCAATACATATATGATAAAATAAGATGTATTAATCACAATATAGATGACTGCGTTCATATTGGAACAACTTCCAGAGGAACTCCTGTAGATGTATTTAAACCTGTAGCTGAGGCAGATTTCATTATAGCCACAGGCAATATGGAATTCCATTATAAGGCTGGTTACAGCGGCGGCAATAAAGCTGTTCTGCCAGGTGTCTGCAGTAAAAGAACCATTGAAACAAATCATATAATGATGATAAAGCCGGGAACCATGCCTGGAAGATGTGAAGGGAATCCCATGAGAGAAGATATTGACGAGGCAGGTACTATTGTGGGAGTAAACTTTATGGTAAATGCTGTATTAAACAGTCATAAAAAAATTGTAAAAGTGGTGGCAGGCCATCCAATCAAAGCTCATAGGGAGGGTACCAAATATATAGATAAAATGTACAAAATGGAACTGGATAAAAAAGTGGATATTGTAGTTGCATCCTGCGGCGGTTATCCAAAGGATATAAATTTATACCAATCCCAGAAAGGTTTGGAAAATGCCAGTTATGCCGTAAAAGATGGAGGCAGTATAGTCCTTCTTGCAGAATGCAGGGAAGGATTTGGTGAAAAACTATTTGAGGATTGGATGATGAAAGCGAAAAATACCCATGAGCCTGTAAAGTGGATACAAGAAGACTTTAGATTGGGTGCCCATAAGGCAGCTGTCATTTGTACAGTTCTTGAAAGAATTAAAGTGTATCTTGTTTCAGCAATGAGTGATGAAATTGTAAAAGGCATTTTTATGCACCCTGTTAAATCTGCTCAGGAAGGATTGGACGCTGCATTAAAAAAACATGGAGATAATGCACAAGTGTTGGTTATTCCATATGCAAATTCAGTTTTACCTTATGTTGAAGATTAAAATAAAGATCAATTATTAAAAAGGAGTGTTTATAGATGAGTACTTTAAAAGGACAGGATTTATTGAGAAATCCATTTTTAAACAAGGGAACTGCTTTTACAAAAGCAGAAAGAGAAAAATATGATTTAACAGGTTTTTTGCCTGATACAGTAAGAACCATAGATGAGCAGGAAAAACTATCTTATGATAGATCTAAGGATTTTGACAGTAATCTTGAAAAACATCTTTATCTTATGAATATATATGATACAAATCGAACCTTATTTTATTACCTGGTCGGAAAGCATATCACCGAGTTTTTGCCAGTAATCTATACACCCACTATAGGAGATGCAGTTATAAGCTACTCTAGGAACTATGACACTCCCAAAGATGCAGTTTTCTTGTCAGTGGACCATCCTGAAAATATAAAAAAATCCATTGAATTATCCCTAAAGGATTTAGATGAAATCAAACTTATAGTTGTAACAGATGGAGAAGGAGTTCTTGGAATAGGAGACTGGGGAGTTCAAGGAGTTGATATTTCAGTTGGAAAATTAGCAGTCTATACTGTGGCTGCAGGTGTAAATCCTAAAAATGTCCTGCCTGTGGTAATAGATGCAGGAACCAACAATGAAACACTTTTGAATGATCCCTCTTATCTTGGAAATAGGCACAAAAGGGTTACTGGCAAAAAATATTATGATTTTATAGATCGATTTGTAGAGATAAGCCTTGAACTGTTCCCGAAAGTACTTCTTCACTGGGAGGATTTTGGCCGTGGAAATGCAAGAACTATTCTGGAAAAATACAGAGATAAAATCTGTACCTTCAACGATGATATTCAAGGTACCGGGGTAATGATGAATTCCGCTATAAATGCCGTAGCCAGGGCTACCAACACACCTGTAAAAAATCACAGGGTAATGGTATTTGGAGCTGGTACTGCTGGAATAGGTGTAACTGACCAAATATTTCTTGAGAAGGTAAGAAATGGGCTATCACAGGAAGACGCTAAAAAACAGTTCTATCTTGTAGATCGTCAGGGATTATTGACAGAAGATATAGATGATCTTACTGAAGGCCAAAAAAAGTACGCCAGACCAAAGGGAGAATTTAAAAAACCATTAAAGGATCTGGCTGAAATAATAAGGAAAGTTAAACCTTCCGTGCTTATTGGAACATCCGGTGTACACGGCGCATTTACAGAAGAAGTAATAAAATCCATGGCTGAAGTAAATGAAAGGCCAGCTATCATGCCTATTTCCAATCCTACAAAACTCTGTGAAGCAACGGCACAGGATATGATAAAATGGAGCGATGGCAGGGCACTTGTAGTTACAGGAAGTCCATCAGAGCCTGTAAATTACAAAGGAGTAACTTATACCATAGGTCAGGCTAATAATGCACTTCTCTATCCTGGATTGGGCCTTGGAATAATAGTTGCAAAATCAAGAATAGTAACTGATGGAATGTTATCTGCTGCAGCACATGGTATTGCATCCCTGCAGGATCTTTCGAAACCAGGAGCTCCTATACTTCCACCTGTGGCTAAATTAAGAGAAGCTTCAAAACTAGTGGCAACTGCTGTAGTAGAAGAAGCCATAAAAGAAGGCTTAAACAGGGTACCTATATCCGATGCTGGAAAAGCGGTAGAAAATGAAATCTGGGAACCTTGCTACAGAGATAATATTTAATATATTTACATGATACAGACAATATAGAAATAAAAAGTTTAAATGGAATACCCGTACTACATATTATTTATATGTAGTACGGATTCAATTTTTATATTTTAAGAGTTACTAACAAAAAATCCTAAATCAGCATAGTAAACTATATCGGTATTAAAATTTAAGCAAAACATTAATATAAATATATTTTGGAGAGGGATTAAAAAATGAAAAAAGGATATATATTTATTATTTTAACTGCTATCTTCTATAGTACTGCTGAAGTTGCAGGTAGAATTCTATCACAAACAGGTAGTATGGATCCATTTCAGGTTATGTTTATTGCTTTTTTAATAGGAGCTGTATTGTTATGTCCTCTGGCTATGAAGGATGTTAAAGCTAGAAAACTGAAAATAAAAGCTGACGATTTAAGATATTTTGCAATTTGTGGTATATCGGCAGTTACTGTATCCATGGTATTGCTTCAGTTTGCCGTTACTTACACCAAAGCATCTACTGCAGCAGTTCTGTATTGTTTGAATGCAGTGTTTTCAGTACCCTTTGCATATTTCATGCTGAAGGAAAAGGTATCCAAGGCAACTGTTATATCAATGGTTGTGTCTTTAATTGGAGCTGTTATAATACTGAATCCTTCAGAAATTATAGGAGGACTTGGAAATCCCAGAGATATTATAGGTATGCTTTTTGCACTTGGTTCTGCAGTAAGCTGGTCTTTTTATACTGTATACAGTAAAAAAAGAGTTGAAATATATGGAGGATATGTTTCAAATTTCTTCGGCTTTTCTTTTGGAGTGCTGGCTTTACTGATTATCCTTATAGTAACCGGCAGACCGATTTTTTCAGGAATAACTTTAAGCAATATACTGGTATTATTATATATGGGTATTTTTATAAAGGCAATTGGCTATATATGCTATCTTGGTGCTATAAAGGAAACTTCAGCAATAACTGCATCAATGGTATTTTTAATAAAACCTGCATTGGCCACTATTTTTGCCGTACTTATACTGGGTGAAAGTATAAAAACCAATATGATTATAGGAATAATATTTATAATTGCCGGATCTTATGTTAAATTCAGTTCAGGTAAAAAGGAAAGTAGAAAATTAGCATCATGACTAAAATTTTTCAATTAAGTATATGTATCTAGTCAACAAAATAAATAAATACCTCTTGATCTAATATAGTATAGAATAATTATTTTAATTAAAGTTAGGTGTTATAATATGAATATCAGAGATCTGGAATATTTCGATTCTCTCTGTATAACTAAAAGTTTCACTAAAACCTCCAGACAATTTTATATATCCCAACCTTCTATAACTATGGCACTTCACAGACTTGAAAAAGAGTTGAATACAAAACTTATAATAAGGGATCATTCCCAAAATCAGATATCACTTACGAAATCTGGACAAGTTTTAGAAAACCACATCAAAAATATATTATTTGAAATAAAAGAAGCTAAATCAGAAATATCTCGAATAAATGGTGACAAGATAAAATTAGGAGTTCCTCCTATAATAGGTGCATACTATTTTCCACTAATTTTAAAAGATTTAGTTAAAAATAGTTTGGATAAATGCTTCAGTCTTGTGGAAACCGGCTCAGTAACTATGAAAAAACTTCTTATCAAAAACGAAGTAGATATGGCACTTATAGGATCTATTGAACCATTGGAAGATGACATTATAAAATCATACGTTTTGACAACAGATGAATTTACAGTTTGCATAAATAAAAATAATCCTCTAGCTAAAAGAAATAAAATAGATTTTCAAGAACTTTCAGGAGAAAAGTTTATTTCTCTAGGTGAAGGATATGTACATAATCAAGTTCTTAAAGATCTCTGCAATAAAAACAATATATCGACAAAATATTTTTATCATACAGATGAAATACAAACTGCTAAATCTCTCATAGCATCAGGATTTGGGGTGGGATTAATGGTACGTCAATCTGTTAAAGACATGAATGATATAAAAGCATTATCTCTCAGGGAACCCATAACCTTTTATATATCATTGGCATTCAAAAAAGAGCATTTTATGGTTTTGCAGGAGAAAGAAATTATAGATATAATACTTAAATCAAGCAAAATTTAGATATTATATCTTAAATATCATCCTTAAATTACCAGCATAATAAAATTCACTTATACACATCCTATTTACATAAGGCTATATCAATATGTTAAAGTTATTAAATGTTTTATGTTTTTAATCAAGTGATTTTTAGGTGTGGTGAGGTTTTCCCATAAGGAATATCTTTATTTACTGAATCCTAAAAGAACTTATCCAGGGATGTAAAATTGCTAAGCTTCCACTTCATGAAGTGTGAGCTTAGCAATGACAGCCATTGGATAAACTAAAATGTTATTTCTAAAATATATTGATACTTGCCTTTATGCCGGGGATGATGAATCCCCGGCATTTAAGTTTTCATTTAATTTATGCTTACTAAAATATCATTATTTGAGATTATTTAATTACAGGTGAATTAGATTCCCTTACTTTGGAGAAAATCACCAAGTAAATTCATACAGACATTCTTTCTATATTCTGCAGAAACTCTACCTCTTATAGGAACAATTGCCTTGTCATATACTAAAAGATAATCCTTCTTAATAGATTTTGCCTCTTTTATAGTCTTGCCTATAAGCATTGTTTTCCTATCATTTTTCTCTATATTCATACCTCTTACCCCGTTTGGTTAGTGCCAAATTTGATCTATTCTATCTTAATTTTATACATTTTCCGTTTGCATAGCCCACTTATAATTATAATTTTTTATTTTTTCTAATAATATTAATTGCTAAAGTCGATAAAATTACAAATATCACGGAAATTGAAATAACAGAAAATAACCACTCTTTAACTGGTAATTTAAAAAACACTTTTAACCCATATAATGGCGTTACAAATATAACATGAAACAAAATACTTATTATGGAAAATTTAGAAAGACCAACTGCAACTTGAGCATTTAACCTGATAATGATTAAGTTTATTATAGAATCAGCCATCACCATTACCCAATATCCCAGCATATATATATAAATAATCAATTCTTTTTTAGTATAAAAGTATATCCCGAAACCAATCCATACCAATAAATAAAAAGCTGAAAAAATAAAATTAAAGTATGTAGGTCTGCCTTCAAAAGCAATAGATATATTCACCATTATGCCAATCACATTTAGAATAATTAAATTTAAAATAGCGGTTTTACTTTTCAAACCCATCACGCCTCCCTGATAACAAATTAGTGTTTTAAGCTTAATCATCAATTAATGAAAATCATGGATTCAATTCACTTAACCTTTTCTGCACATAGTCAAGTTTAAAGGAAGAACATATTCTTCTGTCTTTATCATCTAAAATTCTATAGTGTTTTGATATTATATTCTGTTGAATTTTATAGCTGCCTTTAATCTCGACATCACTCCACCACATTTTACCTCCCATGGTCTGCCCATAGCTTCTTTCATAACCGCCAAAGGCCAGGGACAATATGATATCCTGTGTTTCGCCTCCAAAAGCCAGCTGCAATATTTCACTGTCTTTAAATATAGTGCATACGGCAACAGAAGTGGTCCAGCCCAAAGTACTCCTTCCCTTCTCTATTTGTACAAGAGTTTTTTTGGATATTCCAAGAACATGTGCCATTTTATCCTGAGTATAGTTTTTCTCATTCCTTATGAGTTTAACTTTTGAATCTACTATTTTTATAAAATCTTCCCTTGTCATAATGGTCCCTTCTTTAATTATATTTTTAAGTATATAGTTATGTGTTATAATAATACTATTATAATGTAATTTTACACTAAAGATATAAAATATGATATCATTATTTTATATGGATTACCACATCACTTGCAGATAAAAAATAAATAAGCTTATATCAGCAATTTAATTGGCTATAAACTTATTGAGATGGGAGTAAAAATGTGAAAAAAAAGATTAAAGTTACAATTTTTGTAATACTAGCATCCTTTTGTTTTATTCAATTCATTATAGTTATTAGTAATAAAGTAACTATTCATTCAAAAGCTGAGAATTATTTAACAAATACCAAAGGCTATACTGCTAAAGATATTAAATATATAAAAGTAAAACATACTTATATGGGGAAAATATTAGGTTCTGGTGAATATGTTCTAAGCGTAGTCTTTACTGACGAACCAAAAGCAACATACTGGTATGATTATAAAAATATACATCAAACTGGTATATCAGGTATGCGCTCTGATGGAAGAGTTTATAAACATGCTGAAAGTGAAGCGTTAAAATACCTATATGATAAATAGTTTATAGTTTTTTATAAGACACCAAATAAGCCATTTAAACTATGCTTGTCAATCATAATTTAAATGGCTTTTATAGATGTTGAAAATCAGATCTTGATTAATCGAGTAGGCCGTGTAAATAATTATTTTATCTCTTTAACCCTTCCTACAATTCCATCCTCAAGCATAACTTTGATACCCCGAGGATGAACCTGTGAATTTGTAAGAATCCTTTTCACTACACCCTCAGTTAATTTTCCTGAACGCTGATCTTGCTTTTGTACAACTAAAACTCTTGTACCTGGTTTTACATTGCTTCGTCTTGTTCCATCCATAGATATTACTCTTCTTTCTTTATTTTTTATGTATATTCACCACATGCTCTGTATATATTGGTATATTCAATAAATGAAATAAAAATTCCCTCCGGACTCATACATAGTCTGAGGGAATTTTAAAATCAAAGATTTTAATAAGCACATTATTTCCATATACGGTCTAACACTATCTTTCTAGCCAAATTAAATTTTTATAATTTTATGGTTCTGGATTCACCCTTCATGTTATAAAATGTTGCTTCAGCTTCATCTGCACAGAAGATCTCAAAAATCTGATCGCCAACACTATACATTTTTCCGAGAGAAGGCATAACATCCAATGCTGCGCGTTTTGAATCCTCAGTGGTGATAAAGGTTGCCTTACCTTTTAATCTCAGCCATTCAGCAGTTTTAGATGTAGTAGATATTTCAAATTTAGGATTGGCTTTCAACTGTTTGTAAACATCTTTCTGATTATTTGTAGAAAAGCAGAGTTTACCCTTGTATTCCATTACAAATCCAAATGGCCTAACCTTTGGTGTAGACCCATCCACTGTAGCAAGATAAAAAACATGATTGTGTTTTAAAAATTGTAAAACTTCATCCATATTCTTTTTACTCCTTTCAATAAGTAAAGATATTATAATCTAAATATTGGTTTTTGTCAAATTATGAGAAATACGAACTACTGAAAACACTCTTATTTACTACCTCCATATTTTTAATTAATTTACTTTCACATTATATACAAGTTAACAACTAATAATAAACTTCTTTTCCAGTTTGAATGGATTATAGGAGAGTTTAGCTTTTCTAAGTCCTTCTATGCCTAAATCCTGTTCTCTATTTATTATTTTCACGTCACTAAAACATTTATCTATAAAAACTTTATTAATAAAACTGTAAACTCCCTTGTAATTCACATCTCCTTTCTCCACATGAATTACTGCTAATTTATCATTGAGTTTTTCTCCTAGACTAAAAGCTACTACTTCATGATTTACATAAACCGCTATTCCCTTTAAATTAAACTTATCTATATTTTGGACAATATCTTTTACAGCTACAGTTTCATAATAAATCATTTTGTCATTATTATTGTTTTCACTGCACCATTTTTCTGCAGCCTTTATTACTCCATTAATAACTTCTTCTCCCTTTATTTCTTTTACTTCATAATCATATTTCTTAACAAAAGAATTATAATGATTTTTCTTTCCATGAAATTTCTTTCCCGAAAGTTTTATCAGTTTTTCCGCTTCATATAAATAATCAAAATTATCCCTGTCTTCTTTGATGCACATTCCCTGTTCCTCTATACCTAAAGTCCTGATTTTTTTTATAAAATCTTCTTCCAGATCCTTAAATATATACTTCATTCCATTTTCTTTTTTATATTTTGACAGATATTCCAGTATATCTTTTAAATTTTCCGCCTTATATCCCAGCGGCTGCATAAAATGATAATTTCCCTGGAAATCTTTTTTCTTTACAATCAATGCACCTTTATAGATTTCATACTGAACATCACAAGCATCTCTCCATATATATAAAGTAGTAAATGAGTACTCACAACTTAAAAACTTATAAGGGCATATATACTTTTGGAACAGCTCTTTGTCCTCCAAGGTAATCTTCTTAAAATTCATCATATCAACCTTCCATATATTATTTTAAGTCACATATTTTCTTGGAAATACTTCAATTAGTTTTTATTAACCTAACTTTATTTTTATTTATTAACTTGGTCTGCTACTTGATTTTCAACAAAATATTTATTAAAATATTTATTTCGTCTTCACCAAGGCTTTCAATTATTTTATCCACTAATCTTTTAATTTTCAAATTCTCGAAGCCAGCTATGCATTTTCCTCTATCTGTAAGAAATACATACTGTACTCTCCCATCTTCCTGACATTGCTTTTTATAAACACAGCCCAATTTTACAAACTTCTTCACCATCTCTGTAATAGATGGTTTAGATAAATTTAAAATTTCTGCTAATTTACTAACTGTAATACACTCATATTTGCCGATTTTTTTTATATATTCAATTTGCCGAAGTGTTAATTCCGACATATTAAGTTCATCAATTAATTTACAGGAACACTGTCCCTTTATTTTCATAAGTCCGCTGTAAGTTTCATATAATTTTTTTTTATTATCCAAATTATCACCTCTGTAGTTACCTAGATTTCGTACAAACTAAATCTAACTAATATGAACAAATTTCCATGGTATTATATCCAAAAAGTAACTAAAGGATAATAGCACACCTTTCTAGAAATAGTTTCTTTGGAAAAACAATCATGAAAGGTGGTATTATCCTATATGAATAAGATAACATTTTCTCAAAGTGACTGTAAAGAAGAAACTACTTCCATTTGGCTTATTTCAGTAATGCAATATGGGCTAAAGCTTGAATTTTTCAAGCCCTTAGAGAATTTTAAACTAAAGATGAAAGAAGTAAAATTCTCAGTTTATCAGAAACTAATCACCATAATAATGTCCATAGTTATAGGCTGTGAATTTATGAAAGACATTAATGAGAACCTTGGTCCAGAAAAATTATCTGCAAATCTATTCAATATGGATAGTTTTCCTGATCAATCACAGATTAACAAAGTTTTAAACCGTTTTGACATTGACTCTATATCCCAGTTTGAGGATATACATCATAAACTTTTCATTAAAAATAGTAATTCAGTTTTTATTGATAAAAATGTCGTTGTAGATTTTGATCAATCTGGATTAATTGCAAATGGAAAATCCTATGAATTAACTGCAAAAGGATATTTCTCAAAGAAGAAAAATCAACGTGGATACCAAATGTCAGCAGCATTTACAGGAAAACACTCTGAAACAATTGCAATATATCTTGATTCTGGAAATACACACTGTCAAGATCATTTTAAAGATTTGCTTAAATCTACATTGTCAAAGTACACAGACTCATTGAATAATGGTAATTTAATTATACGGTCAGATAGTGGATATGGCTCTACAGATATAATTGAACTAATGAAATCCATACCTAACTTAAAGTTTGTTACCAAAGGTTATTCTACTGTAAAAGCAAAAAATATTGCCAAAGGAATACCATATTCTGAGTATACCCAGGCTGATGAGGCTGCATGGGTTTATGAACTTCCTAATACTGATGGATTGAGGATTATAATAGTTCAAATTCTCACTAAAAGTGGTAAATTAAAATATACAATGCTTGTAACCAATATTGATTCAAATGATATGAATGCAGTTGAATTATTCCACTTCTATAATGAACGTCAAACAATTGAAGCATTTTTTAAAATGGCTAAAAATGTATATCATATTAAAAACCTTAGAACTACTTCTTTTTATGGCATCTATGGATTCCTCTGGTTGGTTTTCTTAACTCACAATCTTATAACCTGGTTTAAAACAACAACATTGCATAATACTGAATTAGAAACTGTTGGGGTTAGAGTTCTAGTAAAGAAAGTTGGCAATATAAAAGGTTTTGTAAGACGAACTATTGATAAAATAGAGGTTAATATTCCTTCGCTTACCAAACTTTCTAAAATTATTGCAGACACACTATGTGGACCTTCATATGAGCAACTATGTTTTAATATTTAAAAGTGTAATGAAATATAATCCATTAATGGTAAATCTATTTTACCTATATTAAGCAATTTGTTTTTTAGGGCTACCACATTAAACCAGCAGGCTCTGCCTAAAAAAAGGATTAATTTAGTAATTATTGGCTTAAATTTACTGGCATTAAAATCAAAAATATTATTTTACATTGGTACAAAACTTAGGTAGTTAGTTAATTAATTAGTTAGGTTTTACCTAATAATATATTAAATCCTATTACGCAATTTGTCAAATGTACAAAACACCTGTTGTCTAAGAACATAACTGGATTCAGCTCAAGAAATAACTAAATTTCAAGATGGAAGATGATTTTTCACCTTTCCCATTATAATTGATTCCAGCTATGTGCATGAAACAACTAACTCATGAAAACTTCTATCCGTATATATTATCAGCGTTAGTGCCCTTTGAGCAATATTAATTTTACACAAATTTAAGATGAGATTCACAATAACATGCAAACTTTAGCCTTTCTATTTTAAAATTGGCATTTGCCAGTATCTTAGGCCAACATTTAATATAATCTATTATTTTATTTTTACTATCATTTGATAGACTGTCCCAGGACAACATTGAAGAATCAGTTTCCTTTTTTGTCATCAGCCAGTATTCATGTTCATATTTTGCCAGAATATTTAATTCCTTTTCTGTAAATTCAATAACTTCAGGCTTTTCTTTTTCAGATACAGAAATCAGATCATAATAAACCTTGTATAATATATCAGGAATATGCCTTATATTATCTCTAATGGAGTCCTTTTGGCTTTCACTGAGAACCTGCCAGTATTTATCCGGACTTGAATCAACTTCATCTTTGCTTTTATGAATCACTATATAACTATAATTAAGAGCCACAGAAAGCTGCTCAACTTTTTCATTAAAAAATTCATCCCTCATCAAATGGCGGAAGAATTCATCCTCATCCACATGAAGTCTTAATTGATCCTTGGGAGGTAAATAGGATTGTTCCCATTTTTTTGCATCGGTCAGCCTGCTCATTTCCAATATTGCTTCCATAGATCTTGATTCATGTTTATATCTGCTGACTTTCAAAAGTGCCCGCAGCACACCTTTGTCTATCTGTGCTTCTCCTCTTTCGTTTATAAGATGTGGTACCTTGCGTTCCATCAGAGATCTAAGCAGCATGGCTCTGCGGATGATAAATAATTGATCCCAACGTTCATCCGTTTGATTGGGTCCTAGAATATTTACATAACCTCTTAGTCTGCTTATAAAATCCGGACCCTTTGCACTTTGAAATTCCCTAAAGAATTCTTTATATTCAGTTTTATTCTCAATATTTTCTCCGCAGAATTCTTTAAACGTACTGCTGGTACCTCCTGCAAATACAAAAATAGCTTTTCCAATGGGATGAATAGAATTATCTTCTCTAAATATGCCATCCTGCATAGGTGCCAAAAAATACTTCAGCCATCCCAGCTTTTTTTCAAAGGTCGAATCAAATTCATCAAAAAATACCAGAGGAATTTTCCCTACTAAAGAAACATCTCTTATTTTATGAAAGCTTATAATTAAATCCGATAATGTTTGAAATTGGGATAAATTAAAATCCAATTTTTCAATTGAATTTGGGGCTACACAAGACGCAACCTCTGTTACCCCGAAGGATTTTCCAGAACCTGGTGTCCCAAATACAGCAATAGAAAGCGGCCTGACTGTATTTTTTGAAAGAACATATTCGGACATAAGATTTTTAATACTCTTATAGGCTTCAAATTCATCTCTGTCAACAGTTTTCAATTTACCAAATTGAGCTATGGGTATATATTCAAGAGCACTTTCTTCACCGTTTTTAACAATATCATAAGCTATTTCAGCCAAATTGGCAGAACTTTTATCTTTGATGATATACCAGCATGACTGACAGTTAGGATTACTTAAACTGGGCACTTGTACATCCTGTATATATTCTTTATATATGAAGTCATTTTCTCCTTCACTAAAAATTAAAGGATTAGGAAAAATATTTTCCACAATATTTTTACCAAAGCCATACATAAAATATTTTTGTGCAGCTGTAATTCCCTGACGTATGCCATCATCAATTGATTTGTCAAGGGATCTGTTTTCAAGCTTTCCCAAAGCAACAGATTTTGCAAGTCCAGCAACAAAGCAGGAAGTGAGGCCATACATTTTTCCCTGAGTTCCTTTTATAAAATCACCTTCAAATGCATATGTCAAAAAATATAATTGAGATTTAGCTTCTCCTTTATTTCTACAATAGTATATAGCACCTTCCAGACCTAATGGTACAATTAGGTGATTGCACTTAGACAGAAAAGTAAGAGTGGGGTTATTTTTTATTTGCCAAACAAAATCCAGTGCCGTTCTTTCCCAGGAAAGATTTTTACTTATGTTAACTTCCTTGGAACGCAGATCATCTCCGTTTATAACTACTATAGTGTTTTCCATATGAAATTGTTCTAAATGTTTCCAAAGCTTAGTTGATTTAGAGGGATCGTCCATTTTATATATAATGGTTGGATGGCTGTCAGATTCTTTTAAAGCTGAAGGCCAAAATTCTTCATTATTATTAAAACCATTATTTTCATCATCAAGTATAACCATACCGGCATTTTTATCATCATTTATAATAGGAAACAATTTGGGATCATTAAAAAGTATTTCTGTAAATCCCAAAAATTCCTTTACCCTATACACTTTATTCCTGTCTTTGTCCTTGGATGTTGCAGGGAAAAGGCCTAACTGTATGGTAGAACTGAGAATTCCCTTTGGCAAATGATCTTTATCATAATCTATTTTAGGAGAAATCACATTGGCTCCTGTAGATAAGGATACAAGTTTGGCTAAAAGTAAAGACTCTCCTTCAGCCATTTTATTATATATATGTGGATACTGCTGCCAATTTAAGTCGCTTATATATTCATTGTTGATTTGCCAAAATAATAAATTTACGCATACATCACCAGATACAACAATATTAAAATCCTGGATTTCCATAACTGCAACTCCTTCTTTCATTTAGATGTTAAATTTTAAAACAAGTTCTTTCAGATATTTCGAACTCTGATTAACATGATCCATCTCAATTTTTATCTGATTTGCCCTATCTTTTATTTTTAATACTTTATCAGCAATATCATTTGTACCCTTGGCACCATCACTGCTTGCTCTTGATATCTCATCAATTCCCTCCGACATAACCTTTATTGATGCAAAAAGTTCCTCTGAAGTTGAACTTAAATTTCTTACTAAATTATTGATATACAATGCATCTTTATCATAATTTTCTCCTACCAAAACTGATTCTTCATAACTTTTAACTACTTTTGCTTCAATATAATCTAATGTCCGTTCTGAAGCATTTGACAGGCTGTCTACAGCTTCAAATACGGTATTAATAGTACTCTGTATTTCCTTGACAGTTTCCTTAGAGTTTTCAGCCAGTTTCCCGATTTCCTCAGCAACTACTGAAAAGCCCTTTCCTGCTTCACCAGCTCTAGCGGATTCAATTGCAGCATTTAAAGCCAGAAGGTTAGTTTGTGAAGATATCTGTGAAATTGACTCCAATAATATTCTAATTTTTTCAACTTTTTTTACTTTTTCCAAAGCTTCATCCATAATCTTTTTAATGCTTGCACCTGTTTCATTGGCATCTGCTTGAAGTGCCACAGAATTTTCCTTTAAAGCAACGGCCTTCTTACTAATCTCATCTGCGGATTCAGCCCCTTTCTGGGATTTATCTGCCATGGATTTTACTGCATTCTTAAACTCAGAAGAAGAGGAGTTTATTTCCTCTGTTGAAGATGAAGTTTGTTCTATTCCAGCAGATACTTGCTGCACTGCTGCAGATATGCCTTCAAGCTTCTCTGCAAGATCAACAATATCATCATTTGAAATTGCTAATGCCTTATTTATATTTTTACTTTCATCAGTTATAGCCATAATAATACCTTTTACAGAATCTTGCATTGAATTAATTGCATTGCTCAACTGTCCAAATTCATCTTCTGCATTTACTTTCAATGGAGGAATTTTCAAGTTACCCTTAGCAATTTCTTTTAAAGATATTATACTGTCATTTATCTGGATTACCATCATATGTGAAAAAAACAAGGCTATAACTACAGCAATTATAAAACCAATTGCAAAAATGACACCCATAACAAGTTTTGCCTTAACATTCTCCGCTCTAATACTGTTAAGTGCATCGTTATTCAATTTATTTATTTCATTATTTAATTTATCATGAACATGCTTGCACACATCCATGTATTTTTTTCCATCCCCCAGTCTGTTTAATGCCACTTCAATTTTACCTGTCTTTACAAGTTCAACTTGAGAATCAAAATATTTATTTATCACTTCAATATTAGGAATTTCTTCATCAGTTATAATACTTGCCATATCTTGATATTTAGTATAGTAATTTTTAATTTCTCTTATATTCTCATCTATACTTTTACGGCTGGTACTATATGATTCTAAATATTTTTTATCCCCATTACTTGCAATATATCCTCTGACCCCTGATTCCTCATCAATCAATTCACTATTAATGTCTTTAATTAATCTATCCATTGGAATGACATTACTTATTAATTTATCATTAATAGTCTCCATATAGCTAAAGTTATAATAAGCACAAACAGTAGTAACCAACATAATTATTAAAATAATACCAAATCCAATTAACAGTTTTATCTGCAATTTAGCATTTTTAAACATAATACTCCCCCCTAATTATACTCCTATTTATTGCTTTTCATTATCAATGTTCTCTTTTTCAATGATTTTATAATTAATCAGCATTACCTCCTTAAATACATCTACTACCCATAACACAATATTCTCATTATTGGCAACTGTACAAGGATCTTCACCATATACTTTGACCTTTTCACAGGGTATTCAACAGCATAAATAAAAAAACAATAATCAGTTGTTAAGCTAATTATTGGACGGTTGTACCATTAACTTCAAATTCCCAAGGTACCCACATTAAGAGAATTCTTCATCGTTTCCATATTATGTATTTTATTAATGTAATTAATTATTACTAAGAAAATATATGTATTTAATAATAAAATTTATATGTTAAGCTTTATTTATGTAATATTACCATATTAATATCAATATTTCAATAAATATTGATACATAATAAAAACAAATTGACTTCTTTGAATATTTAGTATATTATATATTTATTAATCAGCAACTGCATCTAAATTTACTTCTTATATAAAGCAAGGTGATTTGATGTATACAGAAAATACAGTATATATAGTGGGTAATGCAAAAACTAATGTTGATAACGCCATTACCATTAGATTCAATTCGTTCTATATAGGTTTTGTGGTGGATTTAAATACAGGTAAGATACTTGATTTGAATTCATCTTCCACATTGAAGACCACTGATGAATTTATAAGATCCCTTTTAATGGGCAGAAGTCTTAAAGCCTTTGATAATGAATTAGAAAAGCAGATAATAAAAAGATATCATGGTTCCTCTCAGAGGGCCATCATTGTAGCTTATAAGGATGGAATTAAAAAATATAATGAAATCAAAAAGAAATATTTTTAATTTTACTGTTTTATTTATGATAAATAAGCTATCCTTATTTTAAAGTAAATGAAAGCCAGTAAAAGCACAATACTAATAGTGCTTTTACTGGCTTTTTTATATTAATTTCAAGGAGGTAATCTTAATGAAGATAAAGGATATAAAAATAAGAAAAATATCCGTTCCACTGAACACCCCGTTTAAAACTGCACTGCGTACTGTGGAAAGTGTAGAAGATATTATAGTGGAAATATACACGGACACAGGCAATATCGGTTTTGGAGAAGCCCCGCCTACCGGGGCCATAACAGGAGACACAACTGGAGCAATAAAAGGGGCTATAGAAGATCACATAAAGAAATCCATCATAGGTATGGATATAGAAAACTTTGAAGCCTTAATGCAGAAATTAAACAGCTGTATTGTAAAAAATACCAGCGCAAAAGCTGCGGTGGACATAGCCCTCTACGATTTATACGGTCAATTGTATAAAGCTCCCTTATATAAGCTGCTTGGTGGATTTAGAAAAGAAATAACAACGGATATAACTATAAGTGTAAATAACCCTGATGAGATGGTAAAGGACAGCATAAATGCCATAAAAAGAGGATATAAAACCTTAAAGATAAAGGTAGGTAAAGATTCTAAAAAAGATCTGGAAAGAATGAAAGCTATAAGACAAGCTGTAGGATATGAAGCCGGCCTTAGAATAGACGCCAATCAAGGATGGAAACCTAAAGAAGCAGTAAAGGTGTTAAGAGAGATGGAAGATGCAGATCTTAAAATTGAACTTGTAGAACAACCTGTTACAGCACATGATGTAGATGGATTGAAGTTTGTTACAGACAACATATCCATACCGGTTTTAGCAGATGAAAGTATATTTTCTCCTGTGGATGCTCTAAATATTCTACAGAAGAGAGCAGCGGATCTAATAAATATTAAGCTCATGAAAACAGGTGGATTATACAATGCATTAAAGATATGTGCTCTGGCAGAAATATATGGAGTTGAATGCATGATAGGATGCATGCTGGAAGCAAAAGTAAGCGTTACTGCCGCAGTACATCTGGCCTGTGCAAAAAGTATAATAACTAAAATAGATCTGGACGGTCCTGTTCTATGCAGAGAAGATCCCATAAATGGGGGAGCAGTGTTTAATGAAAGCAAAATAATACTTACAAATAAACCTGGACTTGGTATAGAATCCATAAATTATTTATAGGCTAACACGAATTTCTTAAGTTAAATTCTTAGGAGATTCTGTAGGAATATTATATGTTTACTTAATAAACCTAGGAGGGAAAAAATGGGTACGAATAATTTAAAAAAATTGTCGCTTACAGCACTGATTCTAATGATATTCACCGAGGTATTTGGGTTTGCTAATATGCCAAGAGCATTTCTGCTTATGGGATATTCTTCTATTCCCTGGTATGTAATATCAGGGATAGCCTTCTTTATTCCATATTCATTTATGATGGCAGAATTCGGATCTGCCTTTAAAAATGAAAGGGGGGGAATTTATTCTTGGATGAATAGATCAGTAGGCCCTAAATATGCTTTTGAAGCTACATTTATGTGGTATGCATCATATGTTGTTTTGATAGTTGATATGTGTTCTCTTATATGGATTCCCCTTTCAAATCTAATATTTGGGAAAGATGTAACAGCCACTTGGGGGTTTTGGGGACTTAAATCCACACAGGTTATAGGAATCCTCAGTATTGTTTTTATAATAGCCATAACATTTGTGGCTACCAAGGGCCTGAAGGATATTTCAAAGGTTACTTCAGCCGGAGGCACTGCAGTTATGCTTCTGAATGTTCTTTTAATTGTAGGAGCTTTGATTGTACTTGCAGCAAATCATGGTCATCTTGCGCAGCCTCTTAGTTTTACAGTATCTCCAAATCCAAAGTACAACAATGGGCTTTCGATTTTATCTTTTATTGTGTTTGCCATATTTGCCTATGGAGGAATCGAAGTTGTAGCAGGACTTGTAGATCAGACCGAAAAGCCTGAAAAAAACTTTGCCAAAGGTATTACCATATCTGCAATAGTAATAACATTAGGATATTCCATAGGTATATTTATGTGCGGCATTTTTACAAATTGGAAACAGGTACTTTCCAATCCAGATGTTCACCTGGCTAATGTTGCCTATGTCATAATGCAGAATCTGGGCTATCAGCTGGGAATCAGTTTGAATTTAAGCCAGTCCGCAGCACTTTCACTGGGTGCATGGATAGCAAGATTCGTTGGATTGTCAATGTTCCTTGCACTGACCGGCAGCATTATAACTTTAATATATGGTCCCCTGAAGCAAATAATAGAAGGTACCCCAAAGGGCCTATTTCCGGAAAAAATGACAAAAATAAAAGATGATATGCCCAAGAATGCAATGTGGATACAGTGTATTGTAGTTGTTTTGCTGCTGCTGCTTCTTACAGTTGGCGGAGAAGGAGCATCTAAATTTTTCAACATAGTTGTAAGCATGACAAATGTGGCATTGACAATTCCCTATATGTTTATAGCGGGGGCTTTTGTGCCTTTTAAAAAGAAAAAAGAGATTGTCAAGCCCTTTGTAATTTTTAAAGGCTATAAAACTTCATTAATTTGGGAGATAGTTGTTGTGTTTACTATAGGTTTTGCAAACTTATTCACTATAATTACACCGGCACTTCAAGGTGATATGCAAAGCACTATATGGATGGCTGCAGGTCCTGTAATTTTTTCCATTATAGCATTTATACTATATTCCAATTATGAAAAAAAGAACAAAATTTCAAAACAAAAAGTTAAAAATTAGGGGGTATAAAATATGCTGTATGAAGAAATATTGAATACAATAGACTTTAAAAAATTAAACTGTGGGTTTATTATAGAAAACCTTAAAACAGGAGAAAAAATTGCCCATAATGAAAAGGTGGCTGTGCCTTCCGCAAGTCTTATAAAAATACCCATAATGATGGAAATATTGGAGCTGGTTAAAAAAGGCACCCTTTCCCTTAAACAGAGAATAACAGTTAACGATGAGATTAAAGTACCCTTCAGCATACTCAATCTTTTGGAAAGCGGTAACAGCTATACTTTAAAAGATATAATCACTTTAATGATAATACAAAGTGATAATACTGCTGCAAATATACTCATAGATCTTGCAGGTATGAGTAATGTAAATAATTATATTAAAAAACTGGGACTTAAAAATACTGTACTTCAAAGAAAGATGATGGATTCAGATGCAAGAAAAGAAGGACGGGAAAATAAAACCACTGCCGCCGATATGGCAAAATTCTTTGAGATCATCTATAAAGGCGTAAAAGTGGGAAATCCCTACAATATCCTAATGAAAAACATATTGACTGCTCAATTGGACAACAGTGTCATGAGACTTTATATTCCAGACGATACCCTTATTGCACATAAGACAGGAGATCTGGATGGAATAAGTCATGATACAGGCATAGTATACCTTCCCAATGTAGACTATATTTTCTGTGGTCTTACATGGGGTGCTCCTGTTAACAATCTAGCACGGGACACCATTGGAAGAATGTCCAAAATAGTTTACGAACATTTTATAAACCCGAAGCAGTAATTTACCTTGCCTATATTTATGTATAATTCAATGAAAGGGGTGGAGAAATCCGCTCCTATTTTACATTGGAATTAATTGTCCATTATATACTTTATTTTTCTTCATTCAATAAAAAACTATCCAGCAGTAGATAACCTTGAGAATCAGAGTCCACTTCACCATGTACATCCTTCCTGTCTTATGGCATTCATTTTCCACTATTAAAGCCTGCTGGAATTTTCAACAAATTATCCCTTACTCACATTTCCTCATCATATCGGCAAAGGATAGTTCAGACAAAGATGAAGGTGAAACCACAGCCGCCAAACGACTTATGAGCAAGTTATATAAGAGGTATTGTAACAAGTATTGGAAGTAAAATTAGGCCATCTAACAAACCTATAACTGGTATAAAACCTGGTATAAAATCAATAGGTGATAGCGCATATCCAATTGTAATTCCTGGCAAAGATCTTTTCGATTACTGGTGTTTCTTTCTTCTTTAAAACAATAGATACAGCAGGTATATCTAATTTTAATTTTCTCACCATAACTTTTAAATTCACTATTTAAATCTCCTATTCACTGTTCTATTTTACTGTTGTATATTAAGGCCCGAATTATTCATGAGCTCAATTTTTATGGTTATTATCGTAAATCTAATGATAGGATTTGAATTTTTAATTTTTTGTATTAGTTCAAGACCTATCTTGACCTTAAAATTAAGCAAAAAGAATGTAACCTAAAAGTACATATCCCCAAAAATGGTAGACTACCCTCCTTGACATCAAATGTAAACGCTGCAATATTTTGCTTTTAAATCATACGTTCATTTAGAACGTGATAGGAATATTTCCTATGCTGTCAAGTATTTTAAAAAACAGTTTTTTATATGGATAACTGCTGCATAATCTAAATTTCAGATATCTTCCGCCTTTCACTATCTTAGCTGCAACCTTTATTAGCTTCATACGAATTGTTTCAATTGTCCTAGATTTCATTAGTCAATCCATCAAACGTAAGTAATGGGTGGTATCCATTGGAACCATAGTGAGAATTGTAATCTGAGCCATACTGCGTACCATAGGTCTCAAAATTGGTGGAATCTATATCAAAAATAATATGTTCTGGTATTTCCAAAGAATACATTTTTGTATACTAATGGCTGCAGTTTCACATCACATTCTATTCAAAAAGACCTGTTGGTGAATTTTATTCACCAACAGATCTTTGATTTATGTCTTTTCTAAGATTATTTCATTGAATCCATAATGCTGTCAGAAATTTTACCCCTGAAACCAGCATCATCCTCTTATCCTTTTCCATACTGGGTCTGAATGATATTTCCATTAAAAAGCTTCTTTTAAACTTTTTAATGGAAAATTACCAACGCAAATTTTAATTTTCCATTGAATCTCTTTTGAGAAACTCCAGCAAAACTTCTACACGTTCTCTTTGCTTTTTTTCTAAAAATTCAGGTGTCCAGTTATAAAATCCTCTACCGCTTTTACTTCCCAGATCACCGGATTCAACTTTACTCTGTATAAGCTTGGAGGGAACTTTATAATCACATAAATCTTTAAATAAATATGTTGATATATTATTAAATATATCAAGCCCTCCCAAATCCGCACTACACAAAGGTCCTGTAACAGGCAGTCTTCTTCCATGTCCATATTCCATGGCTTTATCCACCTCTTCCGGTTTGGCCCATCCTTTTTCAACTATATACAGTGCTTCTCTAAGCAGTGCCAATTGAAGGCGGTTTCCTATAAATCCCGGGCATTCTTTTTCCATACGCACACCTTTTTTCCCTATAAACTCCACCCATTTCATTGTTTCCTCCATTATATCCCCTGAAGTTTTTTCTCCTGGTACAACTTCTACCAGTGGAATCAGCTGAGGCGGATTCCAAAAGTGTGCAACAACTACTCTCTCTGGATTTCTTGTATACCTTGCTATATCTGTAGGGCTAAGTCCTGATGTATTGGAAGCAAGAATTACTCCACTGCTGCAAATACTATCTAATTGTTTGAATATATTCTGCTTCAATTCTAAATTCTCAGCTACACATTCTATTACAAGCTGCACATTCTCAGCAGCTTTTTCAATAGTATTAACACCTTTTATCCTGTCTAAAATTTCCCTGCATTTATCCTCCTGAAGATTTCCTTCATTTTTTAAGAGCTTCAAACTGGATTTTATATTATTAAACCCTCTATTCAAACTCACATCTGTTCTTCCATACATCTTTACATTTAATCCTGCTTCCGCAGAAAGCAGTGCTATACCATGTCCCATAGTTCCTGTTCCAAGCACACTTATGTTTTCAATACTCATTTTATTTCAGCTCCTCTTATAAATTTATCTATCTATACATTATATATAAATTTAAAATTCTTCGTAGGTTCTGGGATCCTGGTTGTTGTTTCTCCCTGATTCTCGGGTAAGTCCACAGATTGTCTTCATCTCTTCTTCCGACAATTCAAAATCAAAAATATTAATATTTTCACATTGGTGCTGACCTGAAGATGCCTTTGGAATAGGAATTGTCCCCAGCTGCAGATGCCAACGCAATATTACCTGGGAAACAGTCTTTTTATGTGATTTTGCTATTTTGTCTACACTTTTTTCTTTAAGTATACTGTTGCCTCTACCCAGTGGACTCCATGACTCCGTCATAATTTTATGTTCTGCATTCCAAATCCTCTGCTTCTGCTGGTTGAAATATGGATGGAGTTCAATCTGATTTATACTGGGAACTATACCCGTTTCTTTTATTAATTGTTCTATATACTCCGGTACAAAATTACAAACCCCTATGGATCGAATCAGTCCTTGTCTTTTTAGTTCTATTAAAGCCTGCCATGCCTCCACGTACAAATTAGCCCTTGGGTTAGGCCAGTGAATCAGATATAAATCATAATAATCCAGTCCGGCTCTAAACAATGACTCCTGAACTGTTGCAATTGCCTCTTTATATAAATGATGGCGTCCGGGCAATTTGGAAGTGATAAAAAGTTTATCTCTTGATACAGAGCTTTGCCTGACTGCTTCACCTACAGCTCCTTCATTTTCATAATTGAATGCAGTGTCAATCAATCTATATCCCATATCAATTGCACTCTTTATTATTTCTACTCCAGGGGTACCGTTTAAAGTATAGGTTCCAAAACCAATGGAGGGAATTTTTAGCCCGTCATTTAATTTTACTGCTTCATCTAATATTTCACTCATGTGTAAAGCCTCCTTTTTTATAATTATAATTCAACAATAATATTAATACAATTTAATCTATAAACTGTACAGTGAAATGAAAAGAATTGACTTCATGAGACATGTTTGGAAAAATTTCCAAAATAATTTATGTTCATCTTTCCCAGATTGTATAATGACCTGCATAAATATGCTTCTCATTGGAATACTAACTTTAGAGGTGATATGTATGTCCAAGAGTAAAAAAAATTTACAGGAAAAATGCAGCAGTACAGCTGATTCTATTCCCAAAAATAATCAGAATCAAAATCACAATACCAAAAAGCAGGCCCTGGGACCAAATACAAAAAGATGATATATATGAACAGCTTATATATCAGTATTGAGGAGCACCTTCTTCATGATTTCAGGCCATCAGACTATTTGAGGAAAATATATTCGACTTCATTATTTCAGCAATATCCATTTGATATGCTGTATAAACTAAATACTACAAAACAATCCCCTAAATATCATGAAGAAGGCAGTGTATGGAATCATACTCTCCTGGTAGTAGATGAAGCCGCCAAAATAAAAATGAAAAGTAAGAACCCCAAAGTATTCATGTGGGCAGCACTTCTTCACGATATAGGTAAACCTTCTACAACAAAAAAAAGAAGGGGTAGGATAACATCCTATAATCATGACAAGGTAGGATCTGAACTGGCAAAAGAATTTCTGTCATGTTTTACAGAGGACAAAAATTTTATTTATGATGTGTCCAATCTTATCAGATACCATATGCAGATACTTTTTATAATAAATAATCTTCCCTTTGCGGACATACGAGGTATGGAAAATCACACAGATATTGAAGAAGTGTCTCTTTTGGGCTTATGTGACAGAACAGGCAGATTAAATGCAGACAAATTAAAAGAGGAAAAAAATATTAAAGAATTTCTCAAGAAATGTAAAAATCATATATGCCGGCAAACATGATTTTCTATAAATAAACTTCAATAAAAATCATCGGTTCATGAGTGTTTCATATAAACCGATGATTTTTTTCAAATCACTTCATTGACTGTATGATGCTGTCTGAAAGTTCCTCCATTGAGCTAATATCGTATTTTTTCATGCTGGAGCTCAATGATATTTTTTTATCTAAAACAGTCATTTCTTTCATTCCACCTAAAAATTCACCCATCAATTTCCCTGATTGAGGAGCCCATGATCCATTTTCCATTAGGGCAAAAGTACGTTTCTGAAGATTCAATGCCTTCATATCCATTAAATAATCAAGCATTGGCGGATAGATTTTCATATTATAGGTTACACATGCAAGAACTACATGGCTGTATTTGAATGTCTCTGAAATTAAATAGGATACATGAGTTTGTGAAACATCATACATGACCACATTTTTCATCCCTTTTTCCACTAATTCTGTTGCCAGACGGGTGGCAGCTGATTCCGTATTGCCATACATTGAGCCATATACTATCATTACACCCTTTTCTTCAGGTTCATAACGGCTCCACTTGTCATACTTTTCAAGAAAATATCCTAAATTATTCCGCCATACCGGCCCATGCAGGGGACAAATTTTCTTAATATCCAATTTACTGGCTTTTTTCAAAAGTGCCTGGACATTAGGTCCGTACTTACCTACAATGTTTGTATAATACCTTCTGGCATCATCAATCCAATCACGCTCAAAGTCTACCTCATCATTAAAGAGCTTTCCATCCAGTGCACCAAAAGTACCAAATGCATCAGCAGAAAACAATACACCATTTGTAGTATCATAGGTAACCATAACTTCCGGCCAATGTACCATAGGTGCAGTTACAAATACAACATTATGTTTTCCAAAGGACTTGGTATCACCTTCTTTGACTTCTGTCACTTGTTCGTCTGCACTAAAACCAAACTGCCTTATAAATACAGCTGCTTTTTTTGTACATATGATCTTTACATTGGGATAGCGGAGAATAACTTCCTCAATGCAGGCTGCATGATCTGGCTCTACATGGTTGATTACCATGTAATCTAAAGTTCTGCCATGAAGAACTGTCTTGATATTTTCAAGGAACTGACGGCAAACTGACCAGTCTACAGTATCAAAAAGCACAGTTTTCTCATCCAAAAGTATATAAGAGTTATAGGAAACACCTCTTGGAATTGGATGAATATTTTCAAATAATGCAAGACGATGATCACTGCCACCGACCCAATAAAGATCTTTATCTACTTTTCTAACACAATACATATTAATCCCCCTCGTTATATTTATTTTATGTTTCTTTTAAAACACTAAATCAGATAATATTTCTTCAAAAAAACCTTCATTCTTCAAATAATCTAGTAAGTGAAATATCTATATCTTTCACTGCATCATGAAGTACTGCACCTGCAGAATCACTCTGTCAAGCATATAAATACACTGCCTTTTTTGCTATAAAGTTAATTCTTTAACTTTATTATACAATACTTTTTATTTTAAATATATCTGATATGTGCTAAAAATATCACCTCATGGACTTTTATTTGTTATCACACCAGTTAATTTAATTAAAGGCCTGTCTTTCCACCGTATTTTATAAGTATATTTTCAATATATTTATTTTTGCACAAATACAGCGGAGTATGCCCTGCATTATTTTTTGAATTTATATCAAAGCCAAGAGAGATAAGAACTTTTAAAAAACCTTCAAAGGTTTCAGTATTACAATTCAGGTAGTCATCATGTAAAAGAGTATTGTTATACTTATCAGTATGTTTGATATCTGCTCCATATTTTACAAGAAGGTTCAAAAGTTCTACAGAATAACTAAAACTGCAGTAAAAGACAGGGGTTTTACCTGATATATTTTCAGCATTTACTTTAGCTCCTCTATCTAATAATAATTGCACAACGTCAATTTTAGGTTTTATTCTTGCACATATTCTATGTAAAGGTGTTTCTTTCAAATAGCTTTGATGACTGTTGATGTCTGCACCGCTATTGATTAAAAGCTCTATTATTTTGAAATAATTGTTTTCACAATTATCTATGGCGAAATGAAGCAGACTCTTATTATCATATTCTTTATTAACATCACCTCCACTTTTTATAAAAATTTTAAGCTCATCCAAATTCCCCTCCCCTATTGTTGTTGAAATAGATTTTGGTCTTGAACCAAATAAAATATCATAAATCTTCATAATATTTACCTCCCAATAGATTTTATGATGCAGTTCTAAAACTCATGCTTTTTTGCCTCTAAAAATCAAGCTGATTCATGTTTGCAATAACATCGAATTGTCAAAGTCATAAATAATGGAATGGCAATAATTGCTGCAGCACTCATTACATAAGGTGCCCAAAAACTAAGAGAACCGATTTTCAGAAAAGTAAGTCCCGTAAGTTCAACTCCAAAACTATTTCCCATGCCTGTACCTCCAGATGGCAGAATCATTCTTACCCACTTCATCACATTGCTTCCGGAAATAGACTCAAGTATAAAGGGCATTATGCAGAACACAATGCTTATCATAATGGAATTTACTGTGTTTTTGCATTTTGCAGATAAAAACAATGTAAAACTCACAGTTGCAAGAAGTGTCAGCACGCCTGCAGCTGCAGTAAGCATCTGAAATTCTCCCACACTTAAAGCCGGCAGACAAATGCCTCCAATACTTTGAAGTGATGTTTTCAAACTGTCCCATCCAAATGCCCTGTTTTCAATAATACTAAAAATGGAAATACAAACTGCAAAAGTTATGCCGCAGATCAAAACAGCAGAAATTATTTTACATGAAGCAAGTTTTACCCTGCCGTATTTGGTACATCTAAGTATACTGTCCGCCCCTGTCTGATATTCTGAAGAAAAAATGGGTGCAGTAATAAATGTACATATAATCACCAGCAAAAAGATCAGCATAATAAGATAACTTCCTGCATCACCACTGCCATATCCATATGTAAATTTAAAAGGCTTATCTACCTTCTCATATAGCGCAAGGGCCTGTTTTTGGGCCGACGGCTCTGCAATTCTGCTCTTTATCTGCTGGGTATATTTTTTGTAGAAATTTGCTGATGCCTCCCTGGGAGAAATTTTGCTTAAATCCGCAGGGGTTTTTGTCTGTGGATCTGCATATACACTTTCCAAAAGTCTTATTATATGTTGAACGGGCAATATTTTTTTATCGTAGGCTGCTTGTGGAACATCAAACTTATAAATACTTCCATACTTCTTTGTAATTTGCTGATAATTTTCAACTGCTTTCTCTATCTTGTCCGGTGTAATATTCCCCTGAAATGTGGAATTCTTGTTTGCCTGTATGGCCCTTATACCAGAAGCGGTAATACCTTTCCCATTTTTGTCCATATAGCTTCCTTGAACAAAGGATATGGGAAAATATGCCATGATTCCTGACATCAGGAGTGCTGCCAGCAGTAAAATCCAAGTTGAGCGAGTTTTTAAAACCCTTTTAAGCTCCAGATAAAGAATACCCATATCAAATTCCCTCCTTTACAATTTCATCCTGTGGAAACATCCATAAATACAAATCTTCAAGCCTTGGAACAGCAGCTTTTGAATCAGGTATATCTGGTGTATCCGACAAATATCTTATAGAAAGATTTCCATTTTCCTCATTTCGTACATTCACAATACGGGTACTTTTCTCATAACGGGCAAGTTTTTCAGGCAATATTATACTTTTCCACACCTTTCCCTCTACATTTTTTACAAGTTCTTCAGTAGTTCCCATTGAAATAATCTTCCCTTCTTTCATAATGGTATTGCAGGTAGCAATATATTCCACATCCGAAACAATATGAGTGGAAATAAGTACAATTCTGTCCTGTGCAAATTCTGAAATAAGGTTGCGGAATTTTACACGTTCCCCTGGATCAAGTCCACTGGTGGGCTCATCCAGAATTAAAACTTCAGGATCATTTAAAAGAGCCTGTGCAATACCCACCCGTCTTTTCATACCTCCAGAAAGTTTGGAAATTTTCTTTTTCCAAACCTGGGTAAGGGTAAGGATTTCAAGCAGTTCACCTATCTTTTTCCTGGTGTGCTTTTTGGAAAGCCCCTTTAAAACTGCAATATATTTAAGATAATCCATCACTGTAAATTCAGGATAAAAGCCGAAATCCTGGGGCAGATATCCGAAAATACTCCGATAAGCCTCCTTGAGCACGCCAATTTCAATTCCATCATATAGTATTTTCCCTGAGGTTGGTGCCATAATGCCGGCTATCATCCTCATTAGAGTGGTTTTTCCAGCACCATTTGCACCAAGAAGACCCCATACACCGGGCTCCAACTTAAGGCTTACATTTTCAACAGCTACTTTGTCTTTATATTTTTTGGTCAAATTACAAATTTCAAGTTCCATAACATTCTCTCCAATCCGGCTCAGATGTGAAACTCTTTATAAGTAAATTCCACCTGAACCCCATAATTCCTTTATTAAATAACATAAGAATCACATATCTTGTTTAATTTATTCATCATCTGATATATCTGAAAAACAAGAATCACTGCAAATAAGATACTGAGGGTAATCCATGCATTTAAATAAGTTCCGTAGTAAATTTGTGGTAATAATTTATGGATAAACGGCTGAAGCACCAACATAAATAGTGAAAAAACTTCACAAGAAAATACAGCATATTGCCTGTTGCTATGTCCAAGAATAAAAATATAACCACAACAGCATATTAAAAAAGGCAATAGTAAATAGAGTGATATTAAAACTGCTGGAATATTCACCTTGTTTATGACAAGGGAAGCTATGGCAATGAAGAAAATACCGTCGCCAAAAGAAATAATCAGTACTCTGCTTGAAAGTAATTTTAAAATTGAAATACCCGCACCCAGTTCCACCTCATACATTTTATATTTCTGTGATCTGTAGAACACAAACAAACCCGACATATTGATGAAAACTGCACATGAACAAAGCAGATCCCCTATATGATTATTTACAATATATTTAAAATCTCCATCAAAAATTGTATTCAGAAGTAAAAGCATGAAAACCAACAGTATTCCCTGAAATAGCCATATTTTCCTGCCTATAAATGGTATCTGGCGGAACAGGAATTCAAAATATCCGATTTTCTCTCCTGTTTTGTATTTTTGAAATTCCTCCTGTGCCCTATTGACAAGATTATCAACAGAATTTTCTGAGTATATGGGAGATGTATTCAAAGCCCTTTTTAAATCCCCACATAGTTTTTTACCCATAATATCTTTCACCTTCCTTCAATATCTTCTCTGATTTGTTTCAGTGCTGCCCTTAAACGTGATTGAACAGTTCTAAGGGGTACATTTTCTATATCTGCAATTTCTCTCATGGATAAATCCTGTGCAAAACGAAGTAATACAATTTCTCTGTATTTTTCAGGAAGCTTCTCTACAAATCCCCTCAAATCCACATCAAATTCTGTTTGCTGGAATCCGGTTTCCATATAGGAAAGATCTTCAGGCAGAGATTCTGTGCTCTTTTTTCTCCATATATCAACACATACATTGGAAGCCACTTTATAGATATAGGACTTGAATTTTCCACTATGAACGTATTGCCTAAAATATCGGACTATCTTTAAAAATGTTTCCTGAACTGCATCTTCCGCAGTCTGGCGATTTGGTGTATGCCAAAGGCAGTAGCGAAATATGTCAGGATAATAAGACCTTATCAAATCATCCAGACAACTTGTGTCATCCTTTTCAGTTTTTTTCAGTATTTTACGTTTATGAACCACAGTTTATCCTCCTAAATATCCTCCGAGAACGTCCTCTATATTATATAACGTTTATAAATGAAGAAATGATTTAATCTATACACAATTTATAACAAAAAACATGCCCGAATTTAATCTTCATAAACTCAGGCATGCCTTTTAATAATTAACTGTTCCAATTTTATTTTTCAAAGAAAATCTTCATGTCATCCTCTACTGAGCCTATACCTGCGATTCCAAAATTGTCCACCAATACTTTAGCTACATTTGGAGAAAGAAATGCAGGAAGTGTAGGTCCAAGGTGAATGTTTTTTACACCAAGATACAATAGTGCAAGAAGTACTATTACGGCCTTCTGTTCATACCAGGCAATATTGTATACTATAGGAAGCTTGTTGATATCATCCAGTCCGAAAACCTCTTTCAATTTCAATGCAATTACTGCCAGGGAATAGGAATCATTACATTGTCCTGCATCCAGTACACGAGGTATTCCACCGATATCACCCAATTTAAGTTTATTGTACTTATATTTTGCACATCCTGCTGTAAGTATAACTGCATCTTTTGGAAGTGCCTTTGCAAAATCAGTATAATAATTTCTGGACTTTGCCCTTCCGTCACATCCTGCCATAACCACAAATTTCTTTATGGCACCTGTTTTTACTGCCTCTACGATTTTATCTGCCAGTGCAAGAACCTGGTTATGGGCAAATCCACCTATGATTTCACCCTTTTCTATTTCAACAGGAGGTGCACATTTTTTTGCATGTTCAATAATCTCTGAAAAATCTTTTTCTTCTCCTATTTCACCTGGAATATGCTTACATCCTGGAAATCCTGCTGCGCCAGTGGTATAAAGCCTGTCTTTATAGCTGTCCTTAGGAGGAACTATACAGTTTGTTGTCATAAGAATAGGTCCATTAAAGCTTTCAAATTCTTCTTTTTGCTTCCACCATGCATTTCCATAGTTTCCTGCAAAATGAGAATACTTTTTGAATTCCGGATAATAATGGGCTGGAAGCATTTCTGAATGGGTATATACATCTACTCCTGTTCCCTCAGTCTGCTTCAGAAGCATCTCCATGTCCCTGAGGTCATGGCCTGAAATAAGTATACCAGGATTGTTTCTCACCCCTATATTTACTTTTGTAATTTCAGGATTGCCATAGGCGGATGTATTTGCCTTGTCCAAAAGTTCCATTCCGTTTACACCATATTTCCCAGTTTCAAGTGTCAATCCTACCAGATCATCCACAGTTAAACTGTCATCCAATGTTTTTGCCAGGGCTTTTTGTATAAATGCATCCACTTCCTCATTATCTTTTAACAGTGCATTTGCGTGTTTGCTGTAGGCAGAAAGTCCTTTCAATCCATAAGTAATAAGTTCACGCAGGCTTCTTATATCTTCATCTTTTGTGGAAAGAACTCCAACTTCATCTCCTGCTGCTTTTGCTGCAAACTCATTTCTATCTGAACTGTCCCAGGTTGCTGCTTCTGGAAGTTTGCTTCCATTATCCAGCTGCTTTAACAGTTCTTTTTTCTTCTTCAAGGTTCTAAAAATTCTTGAAATTATCCTATCTTCATCAAAATTTGCATTTGTTATTGTAGTGAAGAGATTAAGTGTTACAAGATGATTTATTTCACTGCTTACTTCTTTCCCCTCTTGACGAAGTGCTGTGGTAACTGCAGATATTCCCTTCGTTACATATACAAGCAAATCCTGCATAGCTGCTACTTCAGGTTTCTTGCCGCATACTCCTCCTTTGGTACAGCCTTTACATCCTGCTGTTTCCTGACATTGATAACAAAACATTTTATTTTCCATGATTATGTTCCTCCCCGTTTCTTTCTATGATTCTATATTAACAGGAGTTTTAAAAAAGTTCCGTAACATAAGTTACAAAGCCTTCTGTTTTTTATAAATTTCAAAAACACTTTCTTTATGATAAACTGGATATGGTTGTTATTTATTCAGTTCTTTCAATAAATGTTTATGTACACTTTGAGGATGGACACTCTTCTGAAATCTATGCTTGAATCCGGCTTGCCCTGAATTTTTTCTTTATAAATGCCAATTTTTCGTTTCGAATGCAGTATATTGTCTTCTATATTGAAATTATTATTAAAGTAGGCACCTTACAATCAGTGCCTACTTTAATATTTACTCTTGAGGTACATAATATTTTTATCTCGCTAAGGGTTTATCCCTTAGGACAATTATTATTATATACAATATTTGTTAAATATTAATGACATATTTGTAAATTTTGTGGAAATAACCGCCAGAGCATAACTTCTTTCATAGCTCTAACAGCAAGATAACTATCCTCTCTTTTCTCTAAGGCACAAATAAGTTAATGCCCAGAAAAAAATGAACCCAAATCCAGTTAACACTGCTGCTGCAATTTTCCCATTACTGCTTTGCATCCAGTTTTCCATCATCGTCAGCCTTGAGGCAATTCCAATAAGCCCTAAAATCCATATAAATGGCAGAAAAGGCCACCACATCCTTCCATCCTGTTTACTACGGCTAAATACCAGAATAACACTGCCAATAAGCAAAATGGATATTATTAAAATTCCCAAAGAATTTGACAAATGTACAGTCAGCAGGGGTGGAATAAATATTTCAATCAATATAAATGAACCAATTATCAGAGAACAGATGAGCCATGTAAACAGAAAGGAAGCAACCTTTCCTCTAATAACTTTTGTATAAATACTCTTGTGTATTATAAAAAATACAATTCCTACAAATAAAAAGCTCAACAGGCAGTTTATAATCAATACGAGAAAATTTATTCCCTTACTTGGAACAGTCAATGCACCTAGCAGTTCAAAAAAGGAGCTGATGCCAAAAACCAGACCTGCCAATTTCAATATTTCTTTTCTGCTGGATTTGCCAAGATTGTGAATTAATTCATCCGCCGCCAGCTGTGGACTTTTTCCAAAGAATTCTTCAGCAGATTGTCCATCCTCCTGGGCAGAAATTATATCTTGTAAAATCTGCAGTAATAAGTTTTCTATCTCATAATCGTCATAAAATAATCCGGCACTGCGGATGTATACCAGCAGCTGTTCATAGTACTTTTTATTCTCCTCCCTCAATTTTTCACGTAACTGATTATTTTGTTCAATAATTTTGTTCACAGAATCCTTTTGTTTATTCATGCAGTTTCTCTCCTTTCAGGCATATGAGATTATCAACCTTAGACGCCAAATCCTCCCACTGCTCAATAAAATCTCTGCAGTGAGCCTTTCCCCCTGGGGTTATACAATAATATCTTCTGTCCGGACCCTCCGGTGAAGGTTTTATTGTGCTGGAAAGATAACCTTGCTTTTCTAATTTTTGCAGCAGCGGATATACGGTACCGGCAACTATTTCCTTAAACCCGTGTTTTTTTAGCAGCTGAATCATCTCATATCCGTATACCTGATTCTCTAAAACAATCAAAAGCACGCATCCTTCCAGCACACCCTTCAAGAGCTGAGTCTGCTTCAAATTATCCCTCCTCACCTCATCTATTGTGCAATACATATTAGCTTTGATATTATTATATGCCAATTCACCTATTATGTAAAGCATAATAGGTGAAAAAATTTCTATGAGTATTTAAACAAGTTTTTTTCTTAAAGTATAACATATGCTAAATGCTAAAAACGCTAGGGATACTGTTAATACGGTTCAGATGTAAATAAGCATTTCTTATAAGCAAACTCCATCTGGGTCTAAGAATCACTTGATGTGCAGGAATTAGTAATTTTCTCATTTTTAACTCTTTTATTATTATATATAGATAAAAATATTACTAAAATTAAAATCAAAAGACTCCACAAAGCTGCTTTAAATAATAACAGCACAAATGATAGGATGAGTATGGAAATTGCAATTTTCAGCTTGATACTGTGCAGCAGCTTAAATCCAGCAGCTAATCCAATTATTGCATTAGATAGGAAAAATACATTGGCACAGGTTATAATTTTATCCAGATTTATGAGGTTTACAGCAGACAGGAATAAAACTACAAAATGTATACATACAAGTGTTATGATAGCATTAGTTGGGCTCCCATACCTGTTTATATATGACAGATATGCAGGCAGCTTATTGTTTGCTCCACGCTGTGCACTCATTCTTGAAACTCCCCCGACTACCATAAGATAGGTGCACATGCATAGTCCTGATGCAGCAGCAGTGATTACAGGTAAAGAAAATGAACCAAACAGCGGAGTCATGATTGCCAATATATCGTGATTGCTGGCAGACACATTTTGTATGGAAAGGGCAACAATAATATATAAGCTGATAATTACTATTAAGCTTACAGTCATTGCTTCAACAAGTGTTTTTTTAGGATTTTTTATATCTTCAATATAGTTGCCTACAATTTCCCATCCTATGATTGCCCAAAATAAAAGCAAGAGAGTATATCCAAATTTAGAAATTGAAAAGGACGTCTGGGGTACATGTACATTTGAAGCAAAAATCAGTGTATACATACTTCCGCAAAACAATAGTACAGCTGTAAATCCTGTTAAGATTAAGGTGACTTTTCCCAGAGCTTTTACACCATACATAAGAATCAGGGCACATATGATCTCCATCCCGAATGCGATTATCTCCACTTTTATATTTGAAAACAGGCTGAAGTTTTTTAAAAAGTCTGCAGCTGTAATCATCACTGCCGTAGGGCCAAAGCAAACTGCAGCTGTGAGAAAATTTGAAGTCAGTTCCCTAAAAAAATCTCCAAAGGCATTTCCAACTGCAATTGCAGCACCTTCATTTCCAGGGCTTTTCAGACTCAAGAATATAAAAACATAGGCAAATATAATACCCAGCAGCATTATAATAATCCAGGCAGCTATTGCCCACCCCCCAACCAGCCTGTAGGCAATGGGCGGCAGCAGTATTATTCCTGATCCCAGTACCGAGCCTGCTATGAGGCCGGAAAGTGTTATTGTTCCAATATTTTTACTCATATTTTACATTTAGTGATAGGATTTAATAATCAAACCTTCACTAAACTTCACCCCCTATTTTTTCTAATCTTGTTGCAGCCAACTGTATTTTTTTAAAATTTAATTGAAAAATTCATTGAATTTCCAATAGATTTATATTAGCATAAGATTAACTATTAATAAAATTGAATTATTTGAAAATACAATTCGATTTTATTGAATTCACTGGAGGTATATTATGGAGTTTAGAAATATGATAACATTTTCGGAAATTGCCCATTTGAAAAGTTACACCAGGGCGGCAGAGGAATTAGGATATGCTCAGTCTACTATTACAACCCAGATTAAACTTTTGGAGGAGGAGCTTGGTGTAAAACTGTTTGAAAAAATCGGAAGAAAAATACATCTTACTTTAAAAGGCGAAGTATTTCTCAAATATGCAGAAAATATAATAAGTCTTACAGAAGAGGCCAGGGAAGCGGTGAGCGGTGTAGATATTCCCCGTGGAATTTTAAGAATAGGAATTGTGGAGTCCCTGTGTACTATGAGACTTCCAGAACTGCTCAAAAATTATCATATGAAATATCCTGAAGTAGAAATCATAATTAAAGTTGGAGTTTGTTCGGATTTAAGAAGTATGCTCAAAAACAATATAGTTGATCTGGCGTTTATTCTCGATAAAACAACTGTTGATCCAGATTTGATATGCTGCATATCCTGCAATGAACCCATGATATTTCTTGCCTCTCCAGTAAACAGGCTTGCTGACAAGAAACAGGTTACAATGGAAGATATTAAAGATGAGCCTTTAATTGTAACGGAAAAGGGCTGCAGCTATAGAAATATTTTTGAGAAAATGTATCAAAAATCAGATCTGAAACCTAATATAGCTTTGGAAGTTGGAAGTATTGAAGCAATTAAAAGTTTCACCATGAGTAATCTAGGAATAACCCTGCTTCCCGTTATGACTGTAGAGAAAGAAATCCAAAATGGACAGCTTGTCGGGTTTGATCTGGATGGATGTGAATTTAATATGGCAACACAAATACTATATCACAAGAATAAGTGTGTAACAGCTGCAATGAGGGCTTTTATATCAGAAGCCAGGGGCTAATCACTCAATTATGAGAGTAGGTATGGGGAGAGAGATACCCACTCCCAAAGGCCATATAACTCCCAGCAGATGTTTAAACCATATTTTCCGGCTTGATAATATGGTCAAACTGTTCTTCTGTCAAATATCCCAATTCCACAGCAGCATCTTTCAAACGGATTCCTTTTTTATGGGCAAGCTTTGCAATCTCTGCTGATTTATCGTAACCGATGTATGGATTAAGTCCGGTTACCAGCATCAAGGACTTATCCAGATTTTCCTTCATTTTATCCACCTTAGGTTTTATCCCCGATGCACAATTATTGTTAAAGGATACAATTACATCTGACAACAGCCTGACAGATTGTAAAAAATTATATATGCACACTGGCATGAACACATTCAGCTGGAAGTTTCCCTGTGAAGCACCAAAAGAAACTGCAGTATCGTTGGCAATTACCTGGCAGGCCACCATAGTTACAGCTTCGCACTGTGTCGGATTTACCTTGCCCGGCATTATAGAGCTTCCAGGTTCATTTTCAGGAATAGTTATCTCCCCAAGGCCGCATCTGGGGCCGCTGGCATACCATCTGACATCATTGGCAATCTTCATCAAATCTGCTGCCAATGCCTTTAAAGCACCATGGGCATAAACCAAATCATCCCTGCTGGTTAAAGCATGGAACTTATTTTCGGCAGTGACAAAATTCGTATCAAGATAATTGCTGATTTCCTCCGCTGCAATTTTCCCAAAGTCAGAAGGTGCATTGAGTCCCGTTCCCACAGCCGTTCCTCCCAGTGCCAACTCTCTCAGGCCTTCTATAGATTGTTTTATATTTTTATCTCCCTTGATGAGCATCTGCTTCCATCCGCTTATTTCCTGAGAAAATGCTATGGGAACGGCATCCTGCAAATGAGTCCTTCCTGTCTTTATAACTTCCCTGTTTTCTACCTCAAGACATTCCATGGTGTCTTTCAGTATATGTACTGCCGGCAGTAATTTATTTTCTATTTCCACTACAGCAGCTATATGCATAGCCGTTGGAAAAGTGTCATTTGAGCTTTGGGACATATTTACATCATCGTTGGGATGAATGAGCTTTTTCCCCAATATCTGATTTGCCCGGTTGGCAATGACTTCATTTACATTCATGTTGCTCTGGGTTCCGCTGCCTGTCTGCCAGACCACCAGTGGAAAATTATCATCCAATCTGCCTTCATAGATCTCATCGCACACCTGCTGAATAACCTTCATTTTTTCATCATCAAGCTTGCCCAGTCTATTATTGGCCCTTGCAGCTCCCTTTTTTAAAACACTGAATGCCCTGATCACTTCTATGGGCATTTTTTCTATACCTATTTTAAAATTTTCAAAACTCCTTTGGGTTTGGGCACCCCATAATTTATCGGATGGGACTTTCATTTCTCCCATTGTGTCCTTTTCTATTCTATAATCCATAAAAATACCTCCTGTTTATTTTTTTGCTAAATCCCCAGTATGTTGGTTCATAAAATAAGAATAATATGTTATAAAACTGTATCGGCTAATCTCAATTAAGGTATAATACCAAATCCTATAACAATTAATATACAGTATATAAATAAAATTATATTCCCACCAAATCCTACCTTGGACAAAACTCTAACAACCTTATTTTCTTGTATATTTGAAGGTTTGGTATAACCTATCCCTAATACCCAGTAAACAAATAATAGAAATAAATTCAAACTACTTGAAACCATTAATGGCAGCCATTCAGAATCGCTTATTCTTAATTTCACCGCCCAGGCATATATACTAAAAACAAGTAATAAGCATGATAAAATAACTAAAGTGGTTCTAACAAATTTAATAATCTTTTTAATAATAACACCTCCTAAAATTCATATTTTTTGGGGCTGGTACATAATACCTTATATATTAAAGCCCCAGATGATCCATCGTTTTATTCTTTTAGAAAATTTTCTATTTACATTTCTCTATGATACCTGGAAAAATATATCATATAAACTACAAAAATAATTAAATATGCTATAAGTGCAAATGAAATTATAAGCAAGTTGACCTTTAAAAAGCCATATACAATCACAAGAATACCAAATACTATTCCCATAATATCAAAAGCTTTTGCTTTGGATTTGTCTTCAATGCTGGCATCCCGTTCATCCTTATCTTTTTTCCCAACAAAAAATTTATGATATATCCCGCTTATGACCAAATATACCGATGCAGATATTAAAATTGCAGATATAGTCTCCAGAGTATATCCTCCTACAAAAAACATACCCACCGATGAACTGATCAACAGTATAACTAATATTGCAATAAATACATAGTTAAAAGTTTTCATTTTCCATCCCCCTCATAAATAAAAATTTCTTCAATGCTCATGTTAAAATATCTTGCTATCTTAAAGGCCAGTATTATTGACGGATTATATCTGCCATTTTCAAGAGAGCCTATTGTCTGTCTTGATACTTCAAGAGCTGCCGCCAAATCCTCCTGTTTCAAGCCATGTTTCTTTCTTATTTCTTCCAGCCGGTTTTTCACATTCTGCCCCTCCTTATGGAAAGCAGCCTTTCCATATGTCAAGTATATCAGAATCATTCTTAATGTCAAGCACACTTTCCATAAAAATGACAGATAACCTTTCAAGACTCCCACAAATCAGCAGCATTTACATACTTAGAGCCAAATAAAATTCTACCTGAAAATAAAAAGCTGGTTACATGTCCTGATAGCACAGGTAAACTTGCCAAAGATCCCGATTGACTTGCTGAAAAACGCAGCTGGTATAAAGATGCAGTTAAAAAAGATGGACAGTCTGTATGGTCGGCTCCCTACATAGATTCCACAACGAAAAAACCTATGATTACTGTTTCAAAAACAGTAAAAGATAAAAAGAAAACACTTGTAGGCGTAATGGCAATAGATTTTTTTCTAGATAGCATATCTAAGGAGGTTGAAAATTATAAAAGCATTGACAAAAGCAATCTATTTATTCTGGATAATAAAAGCGGCAAATACTTTGTTGTTCCAAGCAATGATAAAAGTATTAATAATATGGAAAATAAAAAAACAACATTAATTAATTCAATAAATAAAATTTCTGCAGTTTCTGAAAACAATGTTTCTAGCTCTGAAGAAATCAATTCATCAATAGAAGAATTTAGCTGCTACTATTCAAAATATTTCAGGTTCTATAGAAACATTATGAAAGATGGCTAATACTCTTGAAAATATATACTTCTATGCCAAATTCTTTTTCACATCTTCCCTGCTTTTCTTTTTTGAACCCAGTGCTTTATAAATAATTCCAAGCATTATAAAGCATACAGGTGTTACAAATAGAGCTACACGAGTTTCACTATTGAGGGCCAGTACAACTAATACAAAAGCAATAAATGCTAGAATTCCATAGTTGGCAATTGGGTAAAAAGGCATCTTGAATTTGCCTCTGGCCGCAAATGCAGTGTTGGCTTTGCGATATTTCAAATGACAGATCACTATAATAGCCCAGATAAAGCAAAATGTAGATATGCTGGTAATAAGTACAAACACACCTTCCGGCATAATATAGTTCAGAATAACTGAAATCAAAATAACTGCTGCAGAAAACATCAAAGCATTAGAAGTACTTTATGAGAAGTCAATTTTCTCATTGAATCAGGTGCATTGCCTTCTTTAGAAAGAGAGTAGACCATACGGCTTGTACTAAATATACCGCTGTTGCAGGCAGAAGCTGCCGATGTCAGCACAACAAAGTTTATAATACTTGCTGCTGCTGCAATTCCCACTCCAGCAAACACCTGTACAAAAGGGCTTTTATCCGGATTAATTGAATTCCACGGATATATGCTCATGATGATGGCAAGTGCTCCGATATAGAAAATAATAATTCTAATTGGAATATTGTTAATGGCCTTTGGAATAACATGCTCCGGATCCTCAGTTTCACCAGCTGTCAAACCTACCAGTTCAATTCCCGTGAAGGCAAATACAACCATCTGGAATGAAAGTATAAAACCACCTGCGCCATTTGGAAACCAGCCTCCATGATTCCACAGGTTTGCAAAGCTGGATACACCTGCATTTGTAGAAAATCCCCTTATAATCATAAATGTACCCACTGCAATCAATGATAAAATTGCTTAGAATAAAAATATTATTATGCAAAGTCATTCTACCAGCAACAAATTTCTTATTCTCCAAAAGGTATATAATTAAATTTCACAAAAGAAAACTTGAAATTAACTTCCATTGGTGATAACTTAATCTATGGATACTTTAAAAATATATAAATTGCAAAATAAGAAATGGTGTATTTATGAAAAATGATATGAAAATCAACAGATACCTGAAAAAAGCAGAAGAGGCTTTTGAAGAGGACAACCTAATTAAAGCACTGAATCTATACAAGAGGGTTTATGAACTTTCAAAGGGTAAAGATATAGATGCAATAATCAACCTGGCATTGATATATGACTTCTGGGGAAAATCAAAAAAAGTAAAGGAATATTACAAAGAAGCTTTAATCATAAATGACTGTGAAGAAAGGGCTTATTATGGGTTGGCTGCAATATATGATGATGAGGGAGATTATGAAAAAGCTATAAAATTATATAAAAAAGCCATTTATATAAATCCCTGCTATTATAAGGCCTACTTTTTTCTGGCAAATTCATATGATGTATCCGGCAAAAAAGATCTGGCAATAAAAACTTATAAAAAGCTGTTGAGTTTGAACCCCACTGATTTTTGGGCGAATTTAAACTTGGGAAGCATTTATGAAGAAAAAGATCAAAATGAGCTTGCATATAGGAGATTCTCAAAAGCTTTGAAAATAGACCCGAATAATTATCTGGCCCTGTTCAACATGGGTGTGATCTGCCGTAAATTCAACATGTCGGAAAAAGCTGTCAGATTCTATGAAAGATCTATTGAAAAAAATAAAAATTATGAATACAGTTACTTGAATTTAGCAGTAATCTATAAATATAAAGATACAAAAAAAGGCATAAAAATTTTATCCTGTGGAATCGACAACTGCAGTGAAGTTCATTTTTTATACTACAACAGAAGCTGTTTCTACGCATTGATAAATGAGGAAAACAAGGCCTGTGAAGATATAATAGAAGCTTTAAAATTACATCCTCAATTTTTAAAATATATTCTGGAAGATGAAGAACTTGAAAGAGTAAGACAATTGAATTCATTTAAAAAATTCATTGGAAATACCACATAAAATTTGTATTTTATTATCATATTTTATTTAAAAAATCTACCATGATATGAATAAATTTATCTGGTTTTTCGAAATGAATATCATGCCCGGATTTTATCTTTACCATTTCATTTCCCTTGAGCAGACTATGTGCCTTTCTGGCATCTTGGTCACTGTTGGCTGCATAAAGCACTCCATCCTTTCCATATAATGTATTTGCCTTAATATATACTGAGGGGCAATTTATCTTAGATAAAATTTTCTCCTGATTAATTCCTTTAAACCAGGAACCTGTATAAAACATTTCCGAAAAATCCAAATCAAAGTCATCTATATAAAGGATACCGTGAATCCATTTATATGGTACATACCATAATTTCAGAGGTTCTCCACTATGCTTTTCTCTATAGTTTCTCGTACTTCTTGCTATAATGGATCTCAAATTTCCAAATAGTCCCCAAATATAACTATTTTCCATATAATACACTACATAATCTTTAATTTCTGTTTGACTTTTAAAATTATGTACTGTTTCAAAATTCTCCCGCCAAACAAAAGTGTTTTTCATCTCTTCCGGTTCCACACTAAAAAATGGCGGATCCTCCAGAACTACTCCCAATACATTTTCCGGTGAATTGGCTGCAATCCACGCTGCCAAAATTCCTCCGGAGGAGTGACCTGATATTACAACCGGATTTCCAATAACATCTTCAATAAACAGGATAAAATCCTGCCCCATAGCAGCTCCTGTATATTTTGAGGAATCATGACTGGATTTCCCATGTCCATGACAATCAACAGCATACACGTGATAATACTTAGCTAATCCCGGGAGCACTCTTGAATAATCCTCCCACTTCATAGACTGCCCATGTATCAATAAAAGAGCCGGTCCATTATCAGGTCCTTCAGCATAATTCAGCAGAGTTCCATCATCAAGAGCTATGCGTTTTTCCCTATATCCAGTGCTGTACGTTTCCTTCAACGGTTTTTCATCGTAATGCATGTTCTTATAAGCATAGATGCTGACAGCAACTACTGCAGCAGCAACAATTACAACTAAAACAATCAAAAATATATTCATATTCATCTCCTTTTGTATTGAATAAATTACCTACACCTTAATTATCTCCTTGCTTTTCCGGAAATATGTTCAATATTTATTTTTATCACTTTCACTTTTGAATTTGCCTTTTTCAGGTACTCTCTGCCTTTTTCCACATATTCTTTTGAATACTTTTCCAGCATTTTCAGCATGACCGCATTTTTTTCATCATCGAAAATCTCTTCCGCCCTTCCAAATATAATTACACTTTCATAATTGGTAGTGAATTTATCCGGCAGAACATAATTTTTCCCAACTACACAAAAAGAAACTCTGTTTTGGTTTACTATATTATCCAATTTATGTCCCTGTTCAGCACTGTGAAAATATATGGAATTATCGGCATAGACATAATTTAATGGTACTCCATAAGCATATCCATCTTCACTCACTGTAGATAAAACACCATATTCACAGCTCTTTAATATTTCTATAACTTCAGTATGCCCAATCTCTCTGTCTTTTCTTCTCAAATCTCTAAACATAATTATTCCTCCATATCATCGGGATATAATTTTAATTTTACACCATTTCATCTTTTAAATAAATCTCAAACTTATGTCCAGAGCTTTTACCGAATGTGTAAGGGCACCTATTGATATTATATCCACTCCTGCAACAGCAATACTCCGCACATTTTCTTCAGTGACATTTCCTGAAGCTTCCAGAACAAATCTTCCATCTATAAATTTTACAGCCTTTTTCATCTCATCCACGTCCATATTATCCAGCATTATTACATCCGCTTCGGTATCAGCTGCTTCCTGGAGCTGCTGCAGGTTTTCCACTTCCACTTCTATCTTGACAGTAAAAGGCAGGCTGTTCTTTATTTTTGCAACAGCTTTCTTTATGGAACCCACTGCCTTTATGTGATTGTCCTTTATCATAACGTAATCCGAAAGATTCAGCCTGTGATTATATCCTCCTCCCACTTTAACCGAATACTTATCCAGCATCCTGAATCCAGGGAGTGTCTTTCTGGTATCCACTATTTTAACATCATAGTCTTTTACAAGTTCCACCATTCTTCTGGTTTTGGTTGCAATGCCGGACATCCTCTGCATTATGTTGAGGGCAACTCTCTCCCCCTTTAATATGGATCTGGAACTGCCCTTTATCTCCGCAATGACACTGCCTTTCTCAACCCTATCACCGTCTTTTATTTTTGCAGCAAATATTATGCTGTCATCTAAAATTTCAAATACTCTTTCTGCCACGGCAATACCTGCAGCAATACCAGATTCCTTTGAAATAAATTTACCCTGTGAAATCTGGCCCTCAGGTATCAAATTATCAGTGGTCACATCTCCATAATCTATATCCTCCAGAAGTGCTTCCTCTATCAATTTGTCAACCATTAAAAAATTCAAGCAAATCACCTCAAAACCTTATCGTCTTTAGAATAATTTTCAACATAATTGCTTCCTATGGAAGCTTTGGATTCAAGAATTGAAATCACAATATTTCTGGCTACCTGATACATATTATATGTTTCTACGGATTCCACACTTTTAAGACTTGAAGTTTCCAGCTTAGAAAGTCTGTCCTCGACAATATCCAATGCTGCTTTAAGATCATCTGTATTTCTTATTATTCCAGCATGTTTTTCCATAAGAATTTTTAAAGATCTTTTAAACTCATCAAAATAAACTTCTTTATTTTTTCCATTCAGGCTGTCTTCATTTTTCAATTTCGGCAGGGTGCATACTTCTCCACATGAAATTTTTTCAGAGATATCCCCTGCGGCTCTTTTCCCAAACACAAGAGCTTCGAGAAGAGAATTGCTTGCCAGCCTGTTGGCACCGTGTACTCCAGTGCAAGCACATTCACCTATGGCATAAAGTCCTTCCATGCTTGTTCTGCCAAAGAGATCCACTTCAATTCCGCCCATGAAATAATGTTCCGCAGGAGTCACAGGTATATAGTCCCTGTACATTTCTATGGAGTTGTTTTCACATTCCCTGTAAATCTGTCTGAATCTGTTCTGAAGAAAATCTTTATCATACATGGTGGCATCCAGGTATACATATTTAGATGATGATTTATTCATCTGATCGAATATGGCCCTTGCAACAATATCCCTGGGTGCAAGTTCCATTTTTCTGTCATATTCTTCCATAAATCTCTTTCCCTCTATATTTCTAAGTACTGCACCTTCTCCTCTTACAGCCTCGGATATGAGAAACAATCTGTCATTTGTATTTCCTGAATAAAACGCTGTAGGGTGAAATTGAACATATTCCATGTCCTTGAGTTTCACATCTGCCCTTATTGCCATGGCAATTCCGTCTCCAGTGAGCACATCCACATTTGTGGTTTTTGAAAACAGCTGGCCTATTCCTCCTGATGCTATTATACAATACCGGGAGGTCAAATACACTGATCTGCCCTTATAAAATGCCGTTACGCCGCAGCATTTTCCCCTATTTTCCACAATATCCAGAGCAAATATATCTGATATTATTTCTATATTGTCAGCACTTTCAGCACCTCTTATAAGCACGTCCATTATACCCTTGCCCGTGGAATCGCCATTTACATGGAGTATTCTGGGTATGGAATGATTCCCTTCAAAGGATCTGTAGAAATTACCCTGATCATCCCTGTCAAAATTCACGCCAAGTTCAATCAAATTCTCTACGGCCTGCTCGGATTCATCTACAAGCACCTTCACGGCTTCCACATTGTTCACATAACAGCCTGCATTTACAGTATCCTTTACATGGAGTTCCCTGTCATCATCTCCTATGCTGGCGGCAATACCTCCCTGGGCCATGTAGGAATCCGAATCATCTATTTCTTTTTTACTGAGCACTGCTATCTTCAATTTTTTTGGAAGCATCAAAGCAGTATAGAGACCGGCTATTCCAGCCCCTATTATGACAATATCAAAATATTTACCTTCACAGAGTTCATTTTTAAAATCAACCAAATATCTTTTCAATTCATATCACCAGCCTATTTTATAATCACTTTATCCAACACCGCCGCTTTACTCAATACACAACATTTTCTCCAGGGAGTTCTCAGCTTTTTTCCTGATATTTTCAGGCACTGATACTTCGTATTCCATGTTGAGAAGACATCTATAAACACTTTCAAGAGATGTCATTTTCATATTTTCACATACAAGTCTGGGGCTCATGAGATAAAATTTTTTATCGGGATTATCCTTCTTCATTTTATGAAGCACACCTATTTCAGTACCTATGATAAATTCTGTATTTGAAGATTTACGGGCATGATCAATTATCTGTGAAGTGCTTCCCACAAAATCAGAACTTTCCCTTATTTCCTCGGAAACTTCAGGGTGAACCAGTATTTCGGCTTCTGGATGCTCTTTTGATGTTTTTACAAGGTCCTTCACTGTTATTCTGGCATGGGTTATGCAATGTCCAGGCCAGGGTATTATATGTTTCCCACTTACTTTTTCAGCTACATAACCGGCAAGATTTTCATCAGGCACAAACAGCACTTCATCCTCCTTTAAGCTTTCAACAACCTTGACTGCATTGGAAGAAGTACAGCATATGTCACTTATGGCTTTAACTTCTGCTGAAGAATTCACATAACATACAGCAGCTGCACCAGGATGTTTGCTTTTCATGGCCTCAAGCTGTTTTGCAGTTATGGAATCTGCCAGAGGGCACCCTGCATATTTTGAAGGGATCAGCACTTTCTTGTCCGGAGAAAGTATCTTTGCACTTTCCGCCATAAACCTGACACCGCAAAACACTATAATTTCCTTGTCCATTTTCGCTGCCGCCCTGCTGAGAGCAAAGGAATCACCTACAATATCCGCTATATCCTGAACTTCAGGCACCTGATAATTATGTGCCAGTGTACAGGCATTCCTTTCTGTTTTCAGTCTTTTTATTTCATTTATTAAAAAACTTCTATCCATTTTGTACTCCTAAAATAATATTTTATAATTACTGTATATACATTAGTATATACCTTTTTTATTTTTTAAACAATATTATCAATGATACTTAGTGCAACATATTTAAATGAATAAAAAACAGTAGACCTTTTAAATCTACTGAAATAATTTCACCGTTTAAAGAACAGCACAAAAGTCAAGGTATTGTCCTTATAAACTGCATTTATTGCCAATTTAGTTCTTTATTTTGTAGTAATAAATTTAATAACCTCCTCTCAGCAATGGTGTAACCTTACCTAAATAGTATATGCATAAAGCATGAAGTGCTCTGGTGCAAGCAGTATAGAGCAGAAGTCTTTCTTCCTCACAACCGTAATTTTCATCGCCTGCGTTATATATAAGCACCGCATCAAATTCTAATCCTTTAGCAAGATAGCCTGGAATAACCAAGGTATCACTTACGAATTCGTCATCATCCTTCATTATGGCTTTGACAGAAATCTTGCCTTTTAGGAAACTGTATACCTCCTGTGCTTCCCTTACAGTCCTTGTTATGATACCAATTGATTTACACCCTTTTTCTTTATATATTTTAATATCATCAAAAAGTCTATCTTTTATAGCCTCTTCATTTTGAAAGCCAAGAACTAAAGGTTCCTCTCCTCTTCTTTCCACGCACTCATCTGTAATCTCCTCATTAAGCAGCCTTCTTGAAAACCTGGTAATTTCCATTGTGGATCTGTAACTCTTTGTTAAATTTATTATGCAGGTATTATCTTTTGGAAATATATCTGATATATTACTATAATCTCCTACATTCATAAATGGATTGATGGATTGATGTAAGTCGCCCAGTATGGTCATATTTGCATGCTGAAAAAGCTGATGAAATATCTCATACTGTAACGGTGTATAGTCCTGTGCTTCATCAATAATAACATATTTGATTTCTGAGGTTTTTAGAAAGTCTCCAATGGCACCTTTTAGATATAGAAGGGGAGGCTGATCCTCATAATTAAGTATTCCAGTGTTCAGATTTTCTAGAGTATAGCTTTTGATTTCATCAATTTCCGTCCCACAGTATTTATTATTTGGACCTGAGTAAAAAAACTCGAGTTTCTCAAAAAGTTTTTTATAAATATCCACCAAATCAAGTTCTGTGATCCTATTGATTTCATAATAAATATTCTTCATTTCTTCCTTTACAATAAGTGTACTTTGCTTCATAATTTCTGCTTTATCTTTAAAAGAATCCGAATCCTTAAGATCGCTAGCCACTTCTTCCACCCATAGTTTTTTATAAGGCTCTACAAGGAACAAAATTCTTTTTCTTATCTTTTCAAGCCTTCTTTTCAGCGGAAGCCCTGCATAATCTTTAGAAAATAATTCTTGTATATCCTTAGAGGAAATTATCAAATTACCTCTGAAAATGATATCCGTAAAATTTCTATCCATCTTTTCCAGATAGGATACATATCCTTTTAATATATCTAAAAATTCCATGGAAGACTTAAATTTTATATTGCTGATTCTCCTTTGGTAAGAATCCTGCTTTTTAGAGATAAGGATATATTCCATCATCTGGCAATAGTTTTCCTTTATGAGATCATTGCCTAAGGCCCTCTGCATATATTCCTTAAATGTAGTCTGGTACATATTGTCTTCTCCAAGCTGCGGCAATACATTGGAAATATAATCATTAAAAATATCATTTGGAGATAATATCACTATATTTTCAGGCTTTATTTTATCCCGATGTTTATATAAGAGATATGCAATTCTATGAAGGGCAACAGAGGTCTTTCCACTTCCGGCAGGACCTTGAACAATCAAATTTTTATATTCCTCATTACGAATTACTTTATTCTGCTCCCTTTGAATAGTTGTTACTATTGTCCTCATTTTGCTATCAGTGCTTTTACTCAAGATATCCTGCAGCACTTCATCGTCTATCTTAAGATTGCTGTCAAACATATACTCAATTTTACCATTATTAATTTTATACTGTCTTTTGAGTGTAAGCTTCCCATCTACAATTCCTTCAGGACACTGGTAACCAGCCTCTCCAATTTCGTAATCGTAAAACATACTGGAAACTGGTGCACGCCAGTCATATACGAGAATATCATAATTATCATTAATAAGATTTGAAATTCCAATATAACACTTTTCAGCTTTCTCCTCTCCATTTTCAAGGAAATCAATTCTTCCAAAATAGGGTGATAAAAGCATTTTCTCATATTTTTTCTCAAGTTTTCTTGTAAACTCATAGCTTCTCTTCTCTATTTTCATTGTATTGATAAATTGCATAAAATCTACAATCTGTTCCAATCCATTGCTTACGGAAACAGCACCTATATCCTGCCACAGTTCCCTTTGTGTTTTAATGGCCTCCTTTTTAAATCTTTCTTTAAAATCATGTTTTTCATTAAACTGTTTTCGAGTTTCTTTAAGCACCTCCTGCAGCCATTCATTTTCAAGTTTCCATTTAAGATCATTCTTGTTCATAATATACCCCCTCCTTTTTGACGAATAACTAAGTAAGATTTTTTTCAAATACTGTTGACATCATTATTATAAGGATGTATAATATAATTAGATAGTTATGTTATTCTTTATTTATAATGATGATACTGGTTTAATATATCACTTTTATTTTGTTGTGTCAATGAGAGGGGCTGCTACACAATTGAATTTGTGCAACAGTTTATTTTTTTGCTCAAATATAGAAAATGCAGGGCCCGAAAACCCTGCAAATATTCTATAATTAATTTATGCAAAAAACAAATTACCAACATAAAAATTATACCGAAAAGTATTCCCTTCGCTCATTTATATACATATCCCTTAAATCATCTATTATTTCATTTATCTTATTCTGACTCTCTTCTTGATTTAAACTGTTAAAGTCATAATCCTGCTGCAAATAATTGTATATTAACATCTCTATTGTATAACCTACAACCTTTAGCCTCCAAGCAAAAAATATTTATCTTCTTATATATTTTCTCATCTTTAAACGTCTTATCATAATACGCTATATCAGCTAAACTATCATCCTTAGTATTTCTAACTGTCATGGTTTGTGATGGAATATTTTTTTCTGTTTTTGCAGAATTATCAGTTTGAATCGGTTTAGGTTTATTTTCTGATGTCTTATTTTCAGTAACATACATTCCAAATAAAATAAATGTAACAATTAATCCTATTCCATAATATTTGAACACACTATGGATAAAGCCTTTTTTAATATTTCATTTTTCTCCTGGACCATAGCATTTTTTCTAAGAATTTCTTTAATATTTTGCTCTTTGACTTCTGTACCATTGTTTTTATTTTTATCCTTAAGTAGCCACTGCCTCATTGTTGTTTTAGGTGTTCCATATTCGCTGTTAAGTTCACTTTAAAATTAATAATCTTTTTTAACTGTGTCCTCTTCATATGGTTCTAGATGTACAATGACATCTGCATTGTTATTTAATTCTTTTCTTAGTGCATCTTGAATTTTATGATTAAGTCTATGCGAGTCTTCAAGACTCAGCTCAGAATCGGCTAGGATATGCATATCTATGTGCATGTCATCAGTGGTTCCTCGACTTCTTATCTTATGAACTCCCTTTACACCTTCCTGAGCCAATGCGATTTTTTCTATTCTTGCTGTGTCAACTGCTGTAGTATCGACTAAAATTCCACTGGCTACTTTGAATATTTCATAGGCAGCATACAATATAAAACCAGCTACTATAACAGATGCTAGTGCATCAACAATTGGAGGTGCTCCTAGTTTTATCGCAATAATGGTAGTAATTACACCAATTGTTACGTATATATCACTTTTTGTATGCATTGAATCAGAAATAAGAATTGTACTGTTTAACACTGTACCCTTTCTATGTTCATATTTTGTAACAAATATATTAATGCAAAGAGTAATAATCATCACCATAAGACTTTCAATAGTAATTTCAGGTCTAACCGGATGCATGAATTTAGTAATTGCATCGGCTATAATTTTAAACCCCAGATAAACCAACATACCTACAATAAATAGTCCTGTAAGTGTTTCAAACTTTCTGTGCCCGTAAGGATGGTCATCATCGATAGGTTTTGCAGCTATTCCTATGCCAATGATTCCAATAATATTTGAAGAACCATCTGTAATTGAATGGAATCCGTCAGCTGTCATACTTGAACTATTTATAAGAGTACCAAAGATTATTTTTGCCACTGCCACTGCTATATTGGCAAACATGATAATCCACAGTACTTTTTTTACCTCCCTAAAGTTGTCTTTTATCAAAATAGCACCTACTTTCAATTAATAAAATTTAATTGACTTATATATTTTTTCTCTCTTGTTCTTAAATATCCTTAAAATTCATACAATTATTACAGCATATTCTGTAGGTAATTTTTTGATATCTGGTGAAAGTCGTATTCAACATCAATAACGCTTTTATACCTCTCTTGAATACCAATAAGTTTTTTCAAAAATATCATTTCTTTTTCTGTCAATTCCAACTCATCATACCACGGCTTTGATTTTTTATTAGTTTTTTTGAAAGAAGAATAGTATAAATAAAGAAGTAAGTGACCCAAATATGAAAAATCCACAGAAGGCGTATACCTTTCATTATTTACTAATCTTGCAAGTCCAAAATCAATAAGATAAACATCTTCTTCATCAATAATCACATTTGGTAACCTTATATCCCTATGAACAATATTTCTCTCGTGCAGATACTTTATTATACCTATAAGCTTAATCCCTATTTTATAAATTTCAGCATTGGTAAAGATATGATTATCTCCAAAAATCATATCTTCTATTGTCTTTCCCTTTTTGTATTCCAAAATATAAGCATAGATATTATCATTTTTTATTGTATCAATTATTCTAGGAATTGATGAATGGTCAATAGATGAAAGTATTTCTTGCTCAAATATGATTTTGTTGCCACTTTTCTTAATAGCTTTAGGCTTAATCTCTTTTAGGATATATTTCTTGCCATCTAAATTAACCAAATAGCATATACCAAACCGTCCTTCACCTATTAATCTTATAACCTTATATCCACCAAGTAAACAACCTGGTGGATATATGTTTATTCTGAAAAATGGTATCATGACCATGAACCTTTAGATCTCCTTCTTCTATTATATTTTTGATCTGAATAATGTCTTTGATCTGAATTATGAGAATGATGGTTATTATATCCTTTGTCTGAATTAGAAAATGAACCAAACATTCTTAATATGCGGCTTAAAAATCCTTCTCTTTTATAATAGTTGCTACCTTGATGTTTATCTCCATAATGCCTTTTTCCTGATGATCTTGAAAAACTCATTCTAATACACCTCTTTCTAATCTATTTTCCATTAGATATATACCCTGTTAATTATCAATTGCAAATAGACTCTGTGTTTTTATATTATGATATAACTCCATATTTGTCAATGGTTTATAAAATAAATTTATATTTAATATTTATTATCAATTGATAATAGAATATAATTGATAACCTTTATTATAATTAGATATTTACTTTTCCTTATATAGCCTTACCACGCATTCTACGTGTGTTTTGATAGAAAGGTGATACTAACGCTCGAAATTATAGATTTCAAAATGGGAGGATGTTTTAAGGTATCCATGAAATTTTATGAAGTAATACTTTTATCCAGAGAGAATTTTCAACTGTACACCCTACTCTATCCCCAGTTATGGATATGAGCTCAGTTCCATATTTCTCAAACTAACATTTCATAATCTTTTAAGTAAATATTTCCCTTAAATATAACTATTATAAAGAAATACAACTGTGCATAGTGATTTATCATTAATGCAATACCATTACTCTATTTTTTACTCTTTTCAAAAAGCTTATTAATAATCTCTGCATCTAAGCCTCCTGAAATAGCTTTATTAATAGATTATTTATCCCAAACTACTGAAACAAATTTCCCAATTACATCTGAATCCTTAACTTCTATATTAAGTGCTTTGCAGTTTTCCTCATGTTCTTTTCTTAATTCTTCCGGAGCGTCTTTATAGGTATATGTTTTCAACGTTACTGTTGCGCTTCTCTTTGCTGCTGATTTTTTTCCTGCATAGCCATTATTGCTTTGATTAAATTTTTTTTCAGCTGCAGTATCGGTATTATTTTCCGAAGTTGTTGCTGATACCTCATTGATATTTAATGCAAACAGGGAGCCTCCTATAACAGCTAGTGATATAGCAACAGCTGCCATTCCTTTTTTTCTTGACTTTGAACTTAACATGTTTTCTACTCTCCTTTTCGTTATATTTACTTTTTTATTAGTTAACTGTGATGACATCATAGAAAGTTTTAGCGTATTTTTATATCTAGCAGATTTCACCAAAAGCAGTGCATATTCTTTAATATCCTCTGTTCTGGATTCACTAATAACTACTTCATCACAGGATAACTCACATTGTTCATTAAAAAATTTTCTAAGTATATATATTAATGGGTTAAACCAATGTAATGCTACTGAGAATATCATAAGAAGTTTTATAACATTATCTTTTCTTTTAAAATGAACTAGCTCATGTCTAAATATCCATTTTAAATCATTGTTTGAAAATTCTTGTTCCGGTATAATTATTATAGAATTTAGTATTCCTATTATAGCTGGCGAAGAAATTCCTTTTACTATTTTCACTCTTATATCCTTAGTTATATTTAAATTTATTTTTTCATTATTTAAAATTTCTTCTATTCTTATATCCTTTACAGAAGTCATATTATTTTTAACTTTTAAATAAAATTTTCCTTGAAAATAAGTATAATATAGTAGAACTACTATTAATCCTATAAGCCAGATCAGCATTCCAATATAAATATAACCAATTGTATTTATACTGTTTAAATGAGATTGAGTGAAATTATATATACCTTCATGATAATCAGTGTAACTCTCTTTTGTGAAATCACTTATATTTATACTAAGTTTAATACTGACTATTAAAAGCATTCTTATAATTACTATAATAGCTAAAAAATAGTTGAATTTATGACTATACTTAGTTAAAAACTTATCTTTTATAATAATTATTCCAAATATTAATATCCCCGCTAACAAACTTGTTCTTAAAACTTCTAAAAAAATATCTCTCATAACAATTACCTATTCTTTATCCATTTTTCAAGATCATCTAAGTCTTCATTAGTAATTTCATCACTTTCCTCAAGGGTGGATATTATACTTTTTAATGACTTTCCATGAAGATAATTAAAGAAATCTTTAGTCTCAAATTTTAAGTAATCATCCTCCTCTACTGTTGATGTATAATAGGATTGTTTCCCTATTCGTTCTGTAACAAGAAATTCTTTTTTTACAAGCCTTGATAAAGTTTTAGATGTAGTACTAAGTTTCCATCCTAAAACCTTTTCCATATGGTTGGCTACCTCCTTTGTAGATACTTTATCTTTTTTGCTCCAAATAAATTTCATTATTTCAAGTTCCGTTCTAGGAATTTTCTTCATTTCTTAATCAACCTTTCTTTCATTTTTTATCTTAACTAAAGTATATGCGACAAATGTCGTAGTGTCAACATTTTTATAAAAATTTATTTATTACAAAATAGTAAACTTAAATAATAACTGTATATATAAATCAGTTCTAGAACTACTTCTTTAGGAATGTAGTTCATTAAATTCCTTACATAAATGTGATATGATTACCGATCAAATAAGCATCAAGGGATACATGGAACCTTTTATGATAGCAAGTAATATAAAATATGATAATTTGTGACTGATGGGATTTTTTTAAATACCTTAAGAAATGATGCTGCTAATATGTCCTTAAAGAGATTAAGAAAAATCACCAGCTAGGTTATAGTTAAAATGTGAAACAAAGAATAAAACTTTTGATTTATATAGATACATTTATGATATGCTTTTATTTATCGTTTTTCTCAATATTTTCAAAAAAAACCTTTACTTTTACACTTGTAAAAGTAATAATTATGAAATTAATGATAATGTTACTAAAACAAAAAAAGCAACTATTTCTGGTATATCCTTTTCTTATAAAGACGCACCTGAGAGTGTTAAATCTGATTACTTAAAAAATGCTAGAGCTTTAGGTGTACAAGTTACCAATGATAGCAACATATTTATTCCTGATTTTGATATTTCTAAATATAATCTAAGTAAAAGCGATTCTCAGAAAGCTGCTGTTGAATCTTGGGCCATACAAGATTATGGATCTTATTTTATCTCAACTGAACTTTATACTGGAAGACAATATACAGTAAGTAAATCAGCACTTGTAGGCTATAATCATGTTACTTCTGGTAATCCAGTTCACCTAACTCAACTATTTTTAAATATTTTTGCATATAAATATCCAAGACATAATAGCGTAACTGTAGATTCAATATTTGGTATACAACCCATGACGCAGTTCTTTCATTTCAACAATTCGCTGGATTGTCAAATGATGCTACAGTTGGCCCCAATACTTGGAATGCATTTTCATCCTATTGCTTTCATTGAAGCAGAAATTATCTGCCATATATGCCATAAAAAATTATCTAAAAGGTAGAAAAAGCCAAGAACAATTATCAAAAAAATATAATGCTGCAAAACTCTGATTGGAACGGCAAGATTATCACTAGTGACTAGTCATAACCACCCCTAAAATAGATGACTTGCACAAGCCCTATAAAGTCATAATACTTCCAGCGTCACTTAATACTCCGAGACCGCTGTTATCAAAGTTTCCTTTGGCAGTCTTTTTATCATAAACACATATCATTTTATCAACTCAAATCATTTTAATTCTGGATATTAAAAAAATCAGCTTACTACACCATTAATAAGCCAATTTAATATAAATATTTCATTCTGTTTATAATTATCTTACTTTAGTACTTTCCTTATCAACTCAATTTCATCAATATCTAAATCTGTCAATTTTTTTATTGTTTCGTTGTCCATACCTTTTTTTATTGCTCTCTTGACTATCTCTATAGTTTTTTCTTTTTTTCCTTCATCTTTTCCTTCATCTATTAAGCTTTTACCGAGTTCAGTCATTTTCAACTTCTCCTGCTGATTTTAAAGCCTCATTATACAACTTCACTGACATTCTAAAACCGTTCTCTATTAATACATCTAAATACTCCTTTAAACTATTAATTTTTTTACACTCTTTTGCCAACAATAATATACCCATAAGTCCAATTGTTCTTAATAATACTGTTTCTGCAAAATGCCTGGCTGATCTATCATCTATTATCACTCTTTTTATTTTTAATTCTTTTGCTGCAACCATTACTTCAAGTTCGCCTCTATGAAGTCTTCCATACAATTGTTCTATCAAAAGTTTATTTTTTACACTATATACTTTTATACGGCCGTTTTTCACAGCTTCAATTAATTCTTCTGCTCCTATATTTTTAACCTTTTCACCTGTTGTTATTTCTCTATAAACCTCTTCTGTAATATAAACCTCATCAAAAATTTCCCACAGCAAATCTAATTTTTTAATGATACTCAATCCTATAATGGGACTTGAATTACATACAGCTTTAATCATTTTTGTTTTCTCCCAATTCATCTTTAAAATCTTTTACTGCAATTTCATCCAGGCGGAACTCATCTTCCGTATATTCATTCCAGGGTATATTTTTATTTTTAAGCAAAGTCATAAAATCGGCAAGTTCCATTTCTGCTATTTCCGCTGCCCGTGCTAAAGATACTGATCTACTGGTAAATAATGCAATCGCTATAGATATTTTTATGTTGTCATCTAAAGATTTTGAAAGACCTAAATCTTCTATAAGAGGTATTAAGTCATTAGATATATTTAAATCAACCTTTACTTTTTCAGCACTCATTTATTTCACACCCTTACTCATCATTTATTATAATTATACCCTATAATATAGATAAATTAAATTATCTGGTGTAAAAAGCCAGAACTTTATTGTATCAATTTTATCTGCAAGATTTTGCGTATCCTTTACTGAACACTCAATAGTCAGCATTATGTCATCTTAAGTCTTTTCATCTTCTCTAATCTTTTGTACTCCCTTTACTACAATTTCAGCAACTTTAGAGCCAGCTACTTCTGCCATTCGCAACAGCCTCTTCTAATTCCTTTTGTTTTTCTTCATTTAATTTTATTGTATTAATAATCTATTTACTTATTTCTTGAATTTCTGGTTCTGTCTTTTCTTGCAGATTATTTTTCAGTTCTTCAGTTAACCATTGATTCACTTTCATTCTTATCTATTGTCTTTCTCATTGGAAAATATTAATAAGTCTTTTAACTATCTCCACATTAGAATCTAAATTTATATTTGCTACTTTTTCTAAGATATCATAATATCCTCTAACATTAAGCCATCTTTAAAATACTTATATCATATTCATCAATTACTTTTACAATTCCGATTTCTCTGTATTGCTTAGTTCTATTTATAAACTATTACATATATGAATTTTTCATTTCTTCAATAGTTTCTATCATCTCTTCCCTAAATTTATCAGAACCCAAAACCTCTACAGAATCCCCCTGGCTCAAAAGCCACATCTTTATTCCCTTTCCGAATACTCTGGCTTCCACCATGTATTCACCATTTTTTTCTTCTACTATTCTGGCATTAGGCAGTTTGTCTGAAACTGCCTCTATGGATCTGCCTGTATATCTAAATTTTACCCTTTCCAATTCTCCCGCCTGCATGAATTGAATCAGCTTTCTGAACTCTCCATCCTTAAACCTCTTACTATAATCCACCTTGTATTTCATATCTGTAATAACCAGCTTCTCAATCCTATCCACTCTATAAATGGCAGGATATTCATAAGTTTTACCTTCTATTAAAGCTATAAGATAAAAATAATACTCGGAAAACAAAAGTCCCTGAGGATACAAAGTTCTTTTTGAAATTTCCTTCTGTATCTTTCCACCTGCTCCAATTTTAAAATATTCGATTTTCAACACATTTTTGTCTTTTATTGCACTACTTATTTTCCAAAGTTTATCCAAAAGCTTTTTGCCGTGTCTTGGTGAAACATAATTCATAAGTTCATTTCCTATAATATATTTAATATTTTCCTTGTCTCTACATATACAATTATCAAGAAGCTTGTAAATTATATCTTTTATTTCTGACTCTATAAAACCTCTGCTCTCTAAAATCACTTTACAAACTGCCAAAACTTCCTTTTCATTAAGATTTTTTTCATATCCACTTTTTAAAATATATCCTCCCTTTTCTCTGTCCGATATAATTTTCTCTCCCATTAGCTCGCCATTGGATTCATCTTCTACAAATCTCTTTATGTCTTTTATGTATCTATAAAAAGTTCTTTCATTAATATTAAACTTATCTATTACATCATCCTTTATAACTACTTTTCCTTCTTTTAACTGATTATAAATGAACAATAATACATCTGCTTTAAATCTTTCCATATTATATATATTGTCCTTCCCTATGTTTCCTTAATACTTTATTAATTAGTTATACATATATACTTATAATTCCTTCTTTTTCTGCAATTTTTTCTTATACATTTCAAGATCAGCTTTTTTTATTAAATCACTAAGAGTCATTTCACATTCTGTTTCCTTTTTATACTCACAAAATCCATAACTCAAACTGAAACTATAGCTATTATTATTTTTATTGCTTTCTTCCAATCTTAAATTAATTCTATTTAGAATTTTGTGAACTTCTTCTATCGTTGCACCGGGAAATACTACTAAGAACTCATCCCCACCCATCCTGATTACAAAATCAGTTTTTCTAATACTATCTTTCAGAATTTCAGCTGTATTCATCAAAAGCCTGTCGCCTTCTTGATGGCCAAAGTTATCATTTATTGTTTTTAAACCATCTACATCAACAAAACAAACAACAAGGTTTTTATTATTGATCTTTGAAAAAGTGAGTTCTTTATCCAGCAATTCCAGACCTGATCTTCTGTTTAATACTCCAGTCATAGCATCTGTACTTGCATAATAGTTTAATTTTTCTTTTTCTATACACAGCTTTTTAAACATATCATCTTTTTTTCTCAAAAGTTTAATAAGTGTCTCTTTGTCCATATCCTCATAATCCACGCAATACCCCTGCCCTCAGCATTTATATATTACACTTTCAATTATATATGGTCATAATGACATAGACTGTCAGTAATAATAAAATTACCTATAATCTGACTCTTGCAGGATCTTTCACTATACCTGGATGCTCAAGTACACCGCCTAGATTTGCACCATTTGCAAAGAATTTAGCACCATATTCTTCTGTTGCTATAGCCATACCAATTGCATTTTTAGCCATGGCTATAGGAGAATATCCAATTAATCCATCAAATCCAAGTCCGGGAATATGCAAAACTTCATCATATCTCAGTGAATAAAGCTGACCTTCTTTATTGTAAACATAGTAAATCTGTCCCCTATCATTTCTGTCTACTGCTTCCACAGTCTGGATAGTATCGGTATTTTCATTATGTTTACCTCCTAAAAATGGGTATGAAAAAAGCACTTACTTTATTTAAGTTAAGTGCCTTTTTAAACCTTATTTTAAATTATTTAAATAGAAAGTGTTTTTGCAAACTTATATGAAATTAAACAGTTACTGTCCGTATATTTATATGCATCTTCTTCAACTCTTTCCATCGTCAATAGACAGTTGCTAAATTTTTCAATTATTATGAGTTTATAATTGAAAATTCCTATATTATAAATAATTTAAAAAATGTTGTTTATAATTTCTTCTAACATTCCATTCTTAGACATATTGAAATTCAATAGATAATTTAAATGTCTAAAACCTTTTAATAATTGTGGCTTATGGTCATTTCCCCAGCATTTTTTGCCATCAGTTATAAGTGCAAATTCTATATTATTATTTCTTAAATCCTCTTGTCTATTTATGTATGAATCTATTATTTCTTCTGGTTTTGAACCAGAACCACCATAGAAGTTAGCTTCTATATTCATAATTTTATTATCTTTTAGTAATATAAAATCAGCCTTTCTATTAGCTATATCTTCTGAAATTTCAAATCCCTTTTGTCTTAACGTTTTAAATTGTTTTTGAGTTATTACTTCTACATTATATTTTTCTGCAATATATACTATTATAGGTTCTAAAGCTAATTCAAAAGCTAATCCACCTCTATTCTTTCTTCCGTTACTATCTAAACCTACTTCACAACCAATTAAATAATCAACTAAATGTTTTTCTAATAAATCTGTAAATAAGTATTTTAATCCTATTTTTTTAGTAAAATCTAAATATTTATCTATCTCATATTCACTTAAGGTTTCTTCATCATCTATATTGAATCTATACTCCATCACATCATCTTCTAAAGCATCTATGTTTACAACTTTAAATAACTCCTTACCATTTTTCAAACTATCTCTTTCATTTTTTGATAAAGCAAATAAAGCTGGGAAAACATTTATTACAGTTGGAATTCTTCTAACTATTTTTTTGAAATCTTCATCATAATTTTTATTTTTCACAAGTGCATTTAAAGTATTAAGTTCTATATTATATTCACTTACAATTTTACTAGGTCTTTCCCAATTAACATAAAAATTAAATCCTCTATTTGTTTCTAATAAAGATTTAGTGAATATTTTTACTAAATCACTAGGTCGTGTCTGAAAACTAAATATTGCGCAAAAACCGAGTTTTAGGTAAAATAAAATAAAAAACTCGGAGGTTGCAAATATGGCACAAAAGCGTTATGAAATATCAGATGAACAATGGGATCAAATAAAAAACTTAATTCCAATAGCAAAAACAGGACGACCTCCAAAGGATAACCGACTTATATTTAATGCCATACTATGGATTGCAAGAAGTGGTGCAGCATGGCGTGATTTACCAGAACGTTTTGGTTCATGGAAAACTGTATACAGTCGTTTTTGTAAGTGGCGTAATGATGGTACTTTATTAACAATTTTTAGAGAATTAACCTCAGAGGCAGATTATGAAAATTTAAACATTGACTCAACATGTATAAAAGCTCATCAGCATAGTGCTAGTGCTAAAAAGGGGCTATAAACAGCGAAACAAAACAGCATATTGGACTAAGCCGTGGTGGACATACCACAAAAATTCATGCAGTTGTTGATGGGCTTGGTAATCCAATCTATTTTCAATTATCATCTGGTAATTTACACGACAGTACACAGGCTGTAGATGTTCTTTCCAACATCGATATAAAAGATAGCAATATCTTGGCAGATAAAGCATACGGTACAAACGAAATTAGAGAATATATTACTTCCAAGAAGGCCTCATATACTATTCCACCAAAATCCAATGCAACAAACCCGTGGAATTGTGACTGGTGGCTGTATAAAGAACGTCATTTAGTAGAATGTTTCTTTAATAAAATCAAACATTTTAGAAGAATTGCAACTCGTTATGACAAGCTTGCTGATTCTTTCCTCGCTTTTGTTTATATTGCTGCTATTTTTATTTTGTCTAAGTAGTCTATTGCTACATTGTTTTCAGACACACCCTAAAAGAAAAAATTTTACTTTCAAAGGAGATTATTGACCTAATAATCGATAGTTTTATTCATGCTCTGCCTTGTTATATAAAGGAAAAGCTATCGCTTTTGTCCTGCGAAAGTTGAGAAATTTATTCTTATATTCAGATTTAGATAAACGTTCTAAAAATCTCTCAAACATATAATTTTGTAAAACAACTTATGCAGACATATCTTTAGCTTTAGCAAGTTTTTTAATTTTTGCCTTTAAACTCATAGCTTTACCGCTCATAGAAGAACCTCCATATATTTTTTCATTATTTTATCAATATGAAGTTTTTTTGCATATTCTCCCAGCAAGGTAAAATCTGCAGATTTCAATTTAATATATCGCTTTAAAGCTTCATTTAAGATTTGAATATCTACCCTATTCCTGCTCCTCACAATATCACAAATTGTCCTTTCCACATTATACAATCTAATATTATTTCTAAAAGAAGTTTTTGCTGTAGTAACACCTAAAGAGTGCAATTCATTTTTTATATAATGAATCTTATTGCTTTCAGAAATACTTTTTACAACCTTGTAACTACTTGGTACAGTTACCGAATATTCAAAAGGTGTTCTATCAGATAAGCCATGTATAAATAGAGCCGTTTCATGTGAATAAATTAACTTTGGATATTTAAGATGTACTAAATCTGATGTAAATACCATGTCATTACGTTGTTTAATTAAATTTTCTAATTTTTTCAAGTAATTCATCTACATCACCTCTTTACAAATATACTGATATTATATTTTAGATCAGTATATTTGTAAACATTCACTTCCTGCCTAAACTTTTATATATTCATGATATTTGTCTTATGAATTAATACTTAAATACCATAATCACAGCATCAAAGCCAGGTGCCTTAAGTTTCTTTTTAGTTGAACTTCAGCATTTTCTTCCCTGCCTTTATAGCAGGCACCGCTGTCCGAACCCCCATGTCCATAATCAAAACATAATCCCGCCATTATTTATCCCTCCTCTCATTTACCTGTTCTAAAATATTATTCAGTTTTTCAGGTACAGGAAGTCTAACTTTAGCTGAATTTTCTATTATACTTATGCCTTCATTGGAAATGTAGAAAAAAATAACAGCAGTGCGTACTGCACTACCGTTTTTAATCAAATGCACATCTATTATGTTTCCTATTCCCACGAGTACAAATCTATACATATTCTCTCGTTCTTTTATATCTGTTTACAATTGCGGCAATGACCCGGGCAGCACGTTTTAATTCATCCTTGTTGTGAGTTGACATCAAAGCTACACGAAGCCTTGCGCATCCTTTCTTAACAGTTGGATAACGAATTGCCGAAATATAATAACCTTGTTCAAATAATTCCCTGGATATCTCCATGGCACTTTTTTCATCACCTATAATAATAGGAATAATAGCAGTCTCAGAATCTGCTTCAATTCCTGCTTCTCTTAAACAGTTGCAAAAATATTGAATATTTTCCTGTAATGCCTGTACTCTCTGTGGCTCATCCATGATTAATTCAATGGATTTTATTGAAGCCGCCATAACAGCTGGAGATAACGACGTGGAAAATATAAAGCTGCGGGATTTATTTTTTAGATATTCAATCAATTCTTGTTTCCCACAAACAAATCCTCCCTCGCTGCCAATGGCCTTGCTTAAAGTACCCATTATAATGTCAGGATTTCGCGTCATATGAAAATATTCCATTGTTCCACGGCCATTTTCTCCAATTACTCCTGTGGAATGTGCTTCATCAATCATAGAAAATAACCCATACTTATCTGCAATTTCTACCAATTGTGGTAAATTCACAATATCTCCATCCATGCTAAATACGGCATCACTTACCACTAAACCTTTACTACATGGATTTTGTTTAATTTTATCCTCCAAGTCATTCATATCATTGTGACGATACACTACAATTTTTGCCTTACTTAAACAACATCCATCAATTATACTAGCATGATTCAACTCATCACTAAAAATAACATCATCTTTTGAACATAACGCAGAAATTATCCCTATATTTGCCATATACCCAGTATTATAAACTAAAGCTGCCTCTGTTCCTTTAAATACCGCCAGAAGCTCCTCCAATTGATTGTGTAAGTTTATCGTTCCAGTAGTTAGTCTGGAGCCGCCAGAACCAACACCATATTTTCCCATAGCTTTTAGTGCATAAGCTTTCACCTGTGAATCATTAGACATATCCAAATAGTTGTTAGAGGCCATCATAATCATTTCTTTTCCTTGAAAAGTGACATGCGCACTTTGTGCTGACTTAATCTCATTCATAGTTCGGTACAAATTATTATATTTTAAATTCTCCAATGCCTTATCTATAAAATTCCATTTATTTTTTGTACTTTCTTCTGTTTTATATGGCTTATTTAATATGGAAGATATATTTTTAACCAATACCTCCCGTTTTTCTATATAATCAATGCAATCTTGAACTTTGGAATGGTCTCCTCTATAAAGAAAAATCCGTCCCCCGTCCTCACTTCCCATTTTCTTCAATTTGGTAATGCGCATATATCCATTTTCCTTTGATGCCACATAACCTGTTACATAATCAGGATCATCAGAAATGCAGATTTCACCAATAATATTAGGCGCATATGCTACCTTGGTAGCTAATACAATTGCTTCATTATAGTGATCCTTGGTATCCTTTTTTTTCATAACAGAATTAACTTCATCCATATAGGTAGCTCGAATTCCTCTATCTTTATTAGGTTCCAATCTTTCTAATGTATCTACGTTTAATAACATAGCACCTCGCATATTATAAGTATCCTTTAATTTTTCTAAAACAGCCGAAGCATTAGTAATGCCTATTTTTTCTAACATAGCTAATAACTTTTGAATGCCATCTTGGTAGCTACTTACATTTACCGTAGTAACAGGTAATGCATCAAGGAATAAAATATCTTCTTGATTTACTTTTTCGATTTTTATATTTATAAAATCTGCTTTGCCTTTTGAGTGATATAATGCCCTAGTTAATAAAGCTTTAGAATATATAAAAAGACTGTCTTCTCTTGTTATTTTTTCTGCACCTGAAATATGTTTCTCTATTCCATCTTGACTTTTACTTGCTCTCATTTTTAAACTATATAAATCCATTCAATTCACCTTATCCACATTAGTATTTAGATTTAAATATTTGATACTACAATAGTAAATAACGTACGTAAAAGCATTGCAATTATTACGATTAACATTACCATTAATTTTAATTATTCTGTAATTTGTTGTTTTTTATATAATATTCCTATTTTTTTTAAGAATATAACTAGTATAAATATATCTTACTTATTTGTCAACCTTATAGTGTACATATGGTTGACAATTAGTTACTGTATAACTTGCCCCATCCTGCTGTCTGGGCTAAATTTACAACAACAGTTGCTGTAATGGCATTTTTAAGAGTTGCATAGTTACTTGTTATTGTATCGTTTGTAGTTTTAGGCTCAAAGGCCTGTATTACTTTATACTTTTCAATTATTGCCATAATTTATTTTCCTTCTTTAAAATCTATTAATATGAATAAGCAATAAAAAGACTTACTGATGAGCAAGTCTTTTTGTTATCTTTTGAAATATTATTCATGAATTATTAAAACAAAATTGATTATTCTAGAGTATTCTATTACTTGAATTTCTAAGTTACCTGTGACAAGTTTACTGTTCCTTACTATACCAATTTCTGATAACTAATGTACTTTCTTCACTTGGGTAATATTGTTTATTATCGTCTTGTTTACCTATTGCAAATACAGAAAATCCTAGAAGCCATGGCTCATTCTCAAACTCTCTTCTATAAGCTTCAAAGCAATTAGCCTGTTCAACATTATTTACAGTATTATTTTCATCTGGATTCCATGGATGAAAGGATGCTTCATCAGTTTTAGGAAAACCAAGTTCTCCAAAAAAGATAGGTTTATTCCATTTATCATAAAAATTTTTTATTTCTTGTTTTATATTTTGGTTTCTAATTTGTCCATTAACAGATATCTGTGAACTTTCTATGGCGCTTACAAGATTTTCCACGGTATTTTTAGGATTATTTGTAAGCTCAAAATAAGCTGCAATAGAGATAAAATCTAGTTTTGAAAACAACTTATTATTTAGCTTGTTTTCATAGTCAGTAATACTTTTAGTATCCCATGATGCTGTATACCACCAATTGGTTCTATAGGTTACTAATCCTTTATAATAGGTTCTAACATAATCTATAGTATCACACCAATTCTTTTCTTCGAGTTCTATATTTACAAAGTTGCTCCCTATGTTTAGTGCATCTACATTATATGGTACTGCAATATCATCTATTAGCGTTTTTAGTACATTTGTCTTCCAATTTGAAAAGAAAGTATTCATATTATCTGGATTCCAATCTGTTTCACTCTTCCCTCCCTCAGCTATCCAGGGATAAGGCTCTAGTATTATATTTATGTTTTTACCATTCAATTGTTTGATTAAGTCTATTGCTTTCTCCTCGCTTGATCTGTCAACTCTCATATCACTTGAAGAAAGATTATCTATTTCTATCTTTACAGGTATATTTAAAGTATTTAATTGAAATTTATCTATATCACTTAATACTTGTTCAATATCATAGTCTGTAGATAGATTACCTGATTTAATTTTTTTTCCGTTTAACATTTTATCTCCGTTGCTCTTAATATTAAAGCTCAATTTGCATTCATTATTCAAGATCTTACCTTTAGTAGAATGTACCTGATTTCCAATGTTTAATGTATAGCTTTCTCCTGGTGTATATCCTCCTTGCGGAGCTGTCACTGTAACTGTTTTACTATCCTGTCCTAGCTGCAATCCTATATTTACTTTAGTGCCTTTACTGTCTATTACTGTTATACCTTGTTTAGTTAAATCATCAAAACTAACTTCACTATTAAAGCTAACTGTCCATGCTTTGTTTGAATCTACTGTTTGGTTATCTGTAAAGTTTGCTGCCTGTACATTAAATGATATTAGAAAAAGAAGACTAAAAATAGCTGCTATTAAAATTTTATTTTTGAATTTGCCTATCATATTATAGTTATTTACATATTCAACAATTTTCATTTTTCCTCCCTTAATTCCCCTTAAATATAGTATATAAAATCCATATTAGTATTTGTATACTATATTATATCAAAATTCTATATTATTGTATATATTATAAGTTTTTCATAATATATACAGTTTTAATCTCTATCTATCCACCAAAGTCACAAATGAACTTAAAACTTAACGCATTAGCTCCTTTATAATGTTTAATAGGTTTATTTCTACATGGTGCACCATTGAATTTATATATGAACCTAAATACCTGTTCATCATATAAAAATCTTATTCGATTTTGGATACAAAAAAAGGGCTAGTCATATAAACTAACTCCTTATAAAAATGCTGCTATTCAATTTTATCTATATAAAAAAGTTGCCTACTCTAAATTAGAGCAAATAACTTTTTGTTTTCATATTGAACTATTACTTACTTGAAAATATTTTAATGGCCATTCTTCATTTCTCAATTCAAAGATATACCCCCTAAAAGTAAACTATTTTCCCATTTTTACATATTATTTTTGTTTATGATTATATCAAATGTTTCATCATCTCATTCTAAACTCCACTTTTATATGCATCAAGCGGATACTTTAACGCAATATACATTAATATTTTCCCAGCACCATTTACTCCTGCAAATATAGTATAATTAGCTATTACTCATAAAATTTTTAAAAATGCTAGACTTATGATACACTAATTTTGAGGTGTTGTTCATGAAAAAATTATTAAAAGTTGTTGGTGCAATTATAGAAAACAAAGACAAAGAAATCCTATGTGCTCTCCGTTCTCCCAAAATGTCACTCCCAAACAGATGGGAATTCCCAGGTGGCAAAATAGAACAAGGGGAAACTTTTAAACAAGCTATTGAAAGGGAGATCAGGGAAGAGTTGTCATGTACAGTTAAATTCATAGATGTTTTTAATGAAAATACTTATGAATATGAAAAATTCACAGTGAACCTGATTACAGTTAAATGTAAATTGATGTCGGGAACTCCCACAAAAAGTGAACATTCAAAATTAATATGGATGTCCAAGGAAAATTTACCTTCTTTAAACTGGGCACCTGCTGATATCCCAACTATGAAAAAACTTTTACAAGAAAAAGTATAGCAAAATTAAATCTGCTATACTTTTTTGAAAAATTCATTATACAATCCAAATGGTACTTGATTTTCCAGCTTTATCTTTACCGTTATAGGTTTTTCTTCCTGATATTCTATTACATTTCCCTTTCCTATATAGATATAGGGTTGAACCGATCCATCTATCTGTTTGTATTTCCTTATAAAAATATGTAAATTTACATTTCTCTCTTTATTGTGTATTATATTTTGCCCTCTCTCAGAATTTTGAGATGTACTATTTGGACTCTGCCATTGAAAAATATCTTCATTTATAAATTTATCTTTGTAATTAATACTCTCTTTAATTCCCTCTTCCTTATGCAAATCTACAAAAATAAAATATTCACTACCATTGCTTATAAGACCACTTCCTCTAAAAGAGCTGTGAGCTTTTTCATAATTTGACAACAATGCAGTATCCGTCATTTTATACTGCATATACAACTTAAAAAACGGTACTCCATAATATTTATTGGAAAATTCCTTCTCATATCTTATGATCCCATAATTTACAATATCCTCTATGTACTTCCTACATTCCCCATTGTATATTATCTTTTTAAAATTCCAGGTAGAATATAATTCTTTATTTTTTAATTCAAAACATTTAATAGTGGCATTTGTCTCAGATTTGTCATAATAATTCTGATTTAGATATTTAAAAGCATGGGAAATACTTTTATCATCCACATATTCAATGTGTTTTAAAATTTCATTTTTAGCCTGCTCAAGATTTATATTTTCATGATTTAAAAGATATTTTATTATACTGAACTCATATACTCTCTTTATAGGCAGCTTTCCCGTGAATTCTTTTAGAACTTTAAGGAAATCATCATTTTGCAGTAATTCTTTCAATCCTTCATCTTTTTCCATTTTAGCTACAAATGAAGTATAGATCTTCTCTTTGTTAACAAACTTAAGTGGATCAGGTGCTCCGTCATATTTCATATAATCCATTAAAAAATATGGGACTCTTCCTCCATTCATCTTCTTAAACTCCATATACTCTTCTTTTAAATATTTCATGGAATTAAAATTTTCTTCATCCAGCTGCTTCAGTATTCTCTCCTGGACAATCCTGTCCATCTGAATATTAGTACATCCGTATAAATTTCCAAATTGGGTTGCTACAGCTACTTTCAGGCTATCCTTATCATAATATCTGGATCCATTAAGTGCTATGGCTATTAAAAATGCTCTTTTATAATTGCCTATAAAATCCAACACCGTTAAAAAGGTCTTTTCCATGCACTTTCTAAGTCCTCTTCCGAGCTGCTGTATAAATATTACAGGTGAAGTCGTAGGCCTGAGCATTAAAATCAAATTAATAGATGGTATATCTACACCTTCATTAAAAATATCCACAGTAAATATAACTTCAAGCTCATTACTGTCATCTTCAAGTTGTTTTATATACCATTTTCTTTCATCAGCCGAATTCTTTCCCGTCAGACATACACTTCTTATGCCTCTCCTGTTAAATTCAGAAGTCATATACCGGGCATGGTCAATATTTGCACAAAATCCTATGCATTTTCTCTTTTCCCCATCATACCCATAAAAATTCATTTTTTCTATAATAAAATCCACCCGTTCATTTACCTTAAGCCTTCTGACTATTTCATCTACATCTTTCATATCAATATTACTTAAGTCAATAGAATCAATATCTGTTATTCCAAAATAGTGAAAAGGTATGACTAAATTCAATTCCAGTGCTTCCCTAAGTCTCACTTCCAATGCCACATTATTGTCAAAGATATCAAATATACTCTCTCTGTCACATCTTTCAGGTGTAGCAGTCATTCCAAGCAAAAAATCAGGTTCAAAATAATCTAAAATTCTCTTATAAGATGGACTAGATGCATGGTGAGCCTCATCTAAAACAATGTAATCAAATTCATCTTTACTGAAATGCCCCAGATAATTATTCATAGATTTTATAGTTGAAAATAAATAATCACAATCTAAGTCTTTACTTAAACCAGTTAAAAGTCCTAAAGTTTTATTTTTGTTTTTCACTAGTCTTGAAAAGGCACTTTCGGCACTTCTTAAAATTTCTTCTCTGTGAACCAAAAAAAGCATCTTTTTAGGATTGCAATTCATAACATCAAAAGCTGATAAATAAGTTTTACCAGTACCTGTAGCTGCAATAATAAGTGCCTTTTTCTCTCCTGAATCCCTGAGTCTCTTTAAATTTTCCACAGCTCTTTTTTGCATATCATTAGGTTTTATTATTTCATAATTATTAAAATATAATGTCTCGTCATGTCTTCTTTTTTTAATTTCTCTCAAAAAATTCCCATAGCTGTTTAAAAATTTATCATCTACAACAGAAGTTGTTTCCCACAAGCCCAAATATTCCTCTAAAACTTCACAGGAAAAACTATCATCTTTCTTGGAAATCACTCTGACGTTCCATTCTACATTACTCTTTAGAGCTCTTTGAGTTATATTAGAAGATCCTATAATTATTTTATATTCTCCACTATTTTCAAAAATATAAGCTTTTGTATGAAATCCCTTATCCTCTGAAGCAACAAATACTTTTAGATCAATATTAGTAAATTTTTTTATTTTTTCCAGTGCTTTTGGTTCAGTAAAATTAAGATATGTAGAAGTTATTATTTTACCTCTGATTCCATTCTCTTCAAATTCTTTAAAACTATCCAATAAAAGTTGAAGTCCGCTAAAATTAATGAAGGCTACACTGAAATAAAATTTTTCACACTGACTGAGACATCTTTTAAGTTCATTCAATAAATTCCCTTTATTTGAGTTAACCACTAATTTATTATTTATAAGATAATTATTATCTTCTATTTCTTTGTTTTGAATACCAAAATGTGATTGTTGTTGAAGGTCTATTTTATCAGATATGGATTCCATAATTTTCATCTGTCCTTAAAATAATTTTTAAATCTATTTAATAATTTATCTACCCATGCCGCCACCTCCTCTGCTGTCAATTACCGCAATAGCTCCTTTTGTGAGAGATAAAACCCGGAAGGCGCCTGTCTAAAAAATATTTATGCTCTCTTAAATATTATAAATCACTATATGAATTTTTACTATATCCAGTTTATTTTCAGTAACCACTATTTCTATAATAGCACTGTCCGATAAAAAATCAGATATAAAAATTGAAAATAAAATTACTTTGGTGTCTGATGAAATATCATCAGACACCAAAGTAAACATAAATAATAAAAAAATAATAGATAGGCCGGCTAAGATCTATCTATTATTTAACCATGTAAACTACCATGTAAACTACTAAGCAGACTAAATTCATAATCCACCCTTCTTATTACTGATATTATACTATAGAATATAAAAATTATACAGGTAAAAATTTATAAGTCTCGCTTCATACAAGTAATTTTTCCACTGAATATTCTTCATCACATAAAAGGGTTATCTAACAAAAAATAACATTCACTCAACAGTACCCAAAAGCTCATTTGCAATATTTATGCTCTCCAGCCTCATGATACTTTCCTCTGCACTTACATAACTTAAAAGATTAATGCTTCCATAATTTATACAAAAAAGCTCGACCAGTATCCCCTCTTAATTTCACAGTATCAATATCAAAACTTTAATCTCTATTTAGACAAGTCAAACAGTCTGCATCCCATATTCATTATCAAATCTTTTAACTGAACATTTTCTATCCACTTTTCAGGAATTGACTTCATTCCATAGGCTGCACCCAGTATATTTCCACAAATTGCTCCTGTAGAATCACTGTCCCCGTCATGGTTTACCGCCATAATGAGTGCCTTTTTCACATCAGAACCCTTTAGAGCACAGTACAGGGCAATAGCCAACGCCTCTTCCGCAATCCAGCCCTCACCCAATTTTTTAATAGATTCTCTTGAATTTTCACTACTTTCTGCCAACCTTAAAGCTTTCTCAACAGCATCTACAGTTTCTTCATGACCTCTATAGATTTTTAATATATCAATTGCAGCCCTTGTACTTTCTATAATATCTTTTCCATTCACAAGTTCTGCAACAATAGCAGCAAAAGTTCCTGCTGCCAGATAACCTGTAGGATGACCGTGGGTCATTGCCGCAGCTTCTGCCGCAACCCTAAACGCATATTCTGGCTGTCCATGAAGAAACAGGCCTACAGGAGCAACACGCATTACTCCCCCACAACCTTTACTGTTATTGACAGGCTCATCCATTGTTCCCATTTTCCCACTTCCAAGTGCCGTCAAGCAACTATTCCCAGGTGCTCTTTCAGAAAACAGCTCCTTGAAATCTAAAATGCTGTTTTTCTTTTCGTGGGGCTGTTTTTCAAGCCAAACCTTATCTTCATCTGTTGGCATTCTCCCCGTCTGAGTATAATACCAACGAAGGTAGGACTGATATATACCACTTACCGAATAGGATCCGATACCCCTTTCACTACAGCGTAAATATGCCCATATCATACCATCTGCAGTAAACAAACTCATCTGTGTATCATCGGAAATAAGAGCTTTGCCTATTGCCTTGTCAACTTTTAGATCTTCTATTCCCTGCTTCCCAAACCTATATTTAATTTCATCCCATGTCATAAACTCAACAGGATATCCCAGTGCATCCCCCAGAGCACCACAGAGCAGTGACGCCATAAATAAATCTTTTAAATCTGTCATTATTACCTCCCGTTATTATTTTAAATTATTGAAAATTTCAAGACTGTTTTTTGAATGAATTCTTTTGCTTTTTAAGTTTTCAGTAATTAAAGTATATGTTATAATTTGAAATGTAATAAGAAAAATTTATATGGCTGCCTCTTCTTTATTCATGGGTGGATTATGGTTAATAATGTCTGCATATGAAGAAGAGGTGATGCATTTATGTCAGAAGAATATTTAATATTGTTTTTCAGTTTATTTTCAGTAACCACTATTTCTATAATAGCATTATCTGATAAAAAATCAGATATAAAAATCGAAAATAAAATTACTTTGGTGTCTGATGAAATATCATCAGATACCAAAGTAAACATAAATAATAAAAAAATAATAGATAGGCCGGCTAAGATCTATCTATTATTTGACCATGTAAACTACTATTATACCATAAAATATGCCCTATATATTTATTTAATACTGAAACCAGCAACGACACCTTTATTAAAATAGCAATTAAATACATAAATATAATTATCTATCAAAATATAATATTAAAAGTGCTGTCCTTTAAATTTTCTATAAAAGCTTCATTGCTTAAAATTTCATCATGTTCTTCAACCGAAGTATCAAGTGCATTTTTTGTATATTTAACCCTCTTCTCATCTCCAAATCTTATAATAGAATAAATATCCTGTCCATCATTTATATAGTTATTTAAATAGCTTTCTTTAATTATGAAATCATTAGACTTAAACGTTACAGGACTTTCTTTTAATTCTATAAACATACTATCTTTTGATAATTTTAACTTCGCAAACTCAATAAAATCATACGTATCCCTATCATTGGACAATATAGTTATCTTCAATTCGTAATTTGAATATAATGATCCAATCCTGCTATACTAAAGCCAGGGTTGGATCAAGAAGTTTCCTGACTTTTGCCGGACAACCAGCATACAACTGAATAAATTCAATAAATGGGAACACTCCAAAATATTGACCGGAGTATATAATAACAGATTTCTGCTTGTCTGATTTATAATTCTTAACTACTACAGGCAGTGACTTGCCTGAATATCTACTTCCTTCCTCCATGTTTTTGAATAGCTGAAAGTACATATATCCTATCAATGTCATAGTAATATGGAACGTTATGAAATTATATTTTGTACTTTTAAAGTCTTCCAGTTTCCAGAAATCTTTTATTTGCCTGAAATCTTCTTCTATCTCTGGTCCTAATTCATATGTATTTATTATCTGTTTTGCAGTTTTATCTGTATCTGTGGTCAAAAATACATAGTATTTATCATCCTTTTTATCATGTACCACACAGCCACATAAATCTATATCACCTGAAGGGTTACTGCTTTCCCACACTGCTCCAAGATTTCTAACGAGCTGTATTTCCTGAGTCTTCCTCTTTTTATTTGGATGCTTTGACCACTTGCCTTGTGACTTAGCTATACTTACAGCTTCACTATAAATTGTCATGTTCTTTTTTGCCGGTATATATGTATCAACTCCCCGTTTCAACTTGAGATCATTTATGATGTCCCTTGAAATGAATCCTCTGTCATTTATGAGTATATCTCCATTCTTTAAACACTTACTTTTTAGAATCATATCCTTGCAGAGTTCCAAATCATGAGTTTTTATAGAACCATAGGTTATCTCTTCAATTATTCCAGAATCATCCATAAGTCCCCTTAGTGTTCCTAGTTTATATCCCCGGACGGGTTTCCCATCTGCAGATATAACCTCTGAGTTCTCATAATTTGTATTATCTAAATTAACCTTTAATTTAGTGCAGTCAAGAATATGTATTGATGAGTACACATCAATACTCGGCAGTACATTATTCTGGATATAATGGTTATATGAGTTTATAAGATCTTCACTTTCATATTTACTGACAAGATTTCTAATAACCCCTTCTGAAAACAAACCTTTGCTCATATCCCTGTCAGTGTCCCATATGTTCCAGCCCAATTCAGACAAGAGTTCGGGGTCGGTCACTGCAAATATAACATCAGTTAAACTTGTTTTTAATTTCATTTTAGCCGTAATCACAAGTGCAATTAATATATCTAAGGGCAGATGTTTGTTTCCACTTCGTTTGTCTTTAAAGCTGTCTGATAATTTATCTATAAGGTTTAATTTTTTCATTTTTAATACTATAGTATCTATAAGGTTTGGGAAGGTAACATCAGCAGCATCAATGCTGCCGCATTTTATACTTTCCAGGACTTTCTTTTTATTATTTTTGCTCAGCTGTAACATTATAAATATCCTCCAAATCATTATTGTGTAATATATTTATAATTTTACTTTTAAACTTAACATTTTACCATAATATATTCTGATTTTTTATATTACGAATTACAGAAATAGTTCAGGGCAAACGCATGAGTAAATAAACTGTAAAGATGGCTTGGATTATGGATTTAAGACTTCCCTTAAGTTAATCATTATAGTATGATAATCATATAAACTTATATGAGGTATGGTGCTATGATAAAAAATAAAATGATAGATTATTTTGGAATTATAACAGATCAGAGACAGAAAGCAAAAATTAGACATAAGCTAATAGATATATTATTTATATCTGTAGTTTCCACATTGGCAAACTGTGATAATTGGGTTGCTATAGAAGATTTTGCAAATGACAGGATCAGCTTTTTCAGAAAATATCTTACTTTGCCCTATGGGATACCTTCTCATGACACGATGCAAAGAGTTTTTGAATGGATCGATCCAAAGGAATTTCAAAGTACTTTTATGAAATGGATAAATGAAATATCCGCCAATCTAAAAGGATCTATCATTGCAATTGACGGTAAAACAGTGTGCGGGGCACGTAATACCAATGAAGAAAAATCACCAATCCATATAGTAAGTGCCTGGGCGAGCAAATATAGAATAGTTATTGGTCAAGTGAAAACTTATAAAAAAAGCAATGAAATAACAGCAATTCCAGAGCTTTTAAAGTTATTGGATATAAATGGATGTATTGTAACTACTGATGCCATGGGGTGTCAGAAAGAAATAGTAAAAGCTATTGTAGACAAGAAATCTGATTATGTATTGGCACTTAAAGGTAATCAAAAGTTATTTTATAATGAAGTAAAAGAATATTTGGATGATGCATTAGAAACAAGCTTTAAAGACATTTCCCACAGCTATACCAAGTCTTTCGACAAAGGGCATGGAAGAAAAGAAGTAAGAGAATACTATGTTACTGAAGATATAGACTGGCTTAGTAGTAAGCAGGAGTGGGCAAATCTAAAAAGTATTGGTATTGCTGTAAGACAAAGTGAAGAAAAGGGAAAAACAACAATTGAAAAAAGATATTATATAAGTTCATTACCAGCTGACGCTGTAAAATTCTCAAATGCTGTGCGCAAGCATTGGGGGATTGAAAGTATGCATTGGGTACTTGATGTAGTCTTTGATGAAGACTCTAACAGAACCATAAAAGAACATAGCCCTGAGAATTTATCAATGCTCAGGAAATTTGCACTTAATATACTCAGAAATATAGAAACTGAAAAGATAATGAGTGGTCCAAGAAAAAGAGCCAAGGCAATGACAGATGAAGACTTTCTGGATTTAGTCGTAAAAACTACATTTTTAGCTTAATAAAATTGAGCTTATTTTTGATGTGACGGAATATATCCTTTAATATGGACTATTTGGTTATGTGAAAATATTTCTCTTGAACTATGCTAAAAATTGTAAAAATTTAATATTCATGACATTTATTTTTGATTAGAATTTCTAAAATAATAAAATATTATTTTTCATGCGTTTGCCCTGAGAAATAGTTATAGTATGATTTGCCTTAAAATAGATATATGATATAATTAAGGATAAAATACTTATGGAAATTTCACCTGCATTTTTCTTTTTCATTCTTCCATTTCTAAGCATTTTACCTTCAAATCCATTATAATACAATAAGTTCAACCATACTTGATAATCTTCTAATTCTTCCAGGGGTTGACCTTTTTCGATATATCTCTTTATAAAACTTTTTAACTCACCAATTTTATACGAGGAGTAGAGGAAAAATTTATACAGCCATATCGCTCTATAATTTATTAATTTTTCATAGCCTCTCTCATCTATCGCAAAAATTTTTATGCCCCTGTTAAAAATTTTCTCTATATAACCTACCCTTCCCTTTGAATCTCTTACTTCTTCATAAATCCAATTAGGTATTAGTAGCAGATCATAATTTGTCAATATTTTTTCTATACAAATATATTCACTTACATTTATTAAAAAACTAATCGTATTATTACCAAGGATTCCAATTTTTTTAGGAGTACTGGAACTTAATATTTCAATCAATTTCTTTACCTGAATTATTTCCATTATTTAGCTCTCTCTTCATCAGATCCTTGAGTTTATTTAAAAATTTCAAATTGTCCTTGTGATAATCAACATCCGGTTCTTTTTTCGACAATAGCTCTATTTTTTTATCCAATCCCCCAAAACTTATTATATTAGATGGCTTAACCAAATCATTATCCAATTCCAAGTTTTCAAATAACTCAACTAGATTTTCTGGCTTCTTATCAAAATTTTCAATTATAAGTCTTTTCAATCCAATGTCATTGAACACATCTACGGCATCCTCATATAACTGAATTAATACAGCCTTATAGGGTGCTTTGAATACATCCATGCACCTAGCAATTTTATTTATAAACTCATCGCTTTCCAATGAATAATAATATCTATAGACATCTCCCAATAACATTCTGGCAGCAAAGTAATCTGTTTTTCTCTCATTCAGTTCCATTTTTTCCGCTTTTATATTGTGTTGTCCCTCAACTATGGAATTATCATAAAGTAAATGAAATATTTCATGCCATGCAATAAAAAATTGATAAACTCTAGGCTGTGCTGAATTAATGACAGGTATTTTGAAATTATTTCTAATAAATATGGCTCCCCCCCAATATTCGTCATCTATTGGCAGCTGTATTAAATTATAATTTTTCTTTAGAACTTCAAAAGCTAACTTATCAAAACCAGTTATTCCAATTTTGTTATAATTAATAAAGAAATCACTTTTAAAGTTTTCAATTTCATTCCTTATTTTTTTATTTGCTTGTATAACTTCATTTAAATTCTGAGATGTTATATATTGAGACATATTTATCAACCTACCTATCCTCATTATAAACTTCATAAAGATCTATTATATCATCTAAAAATCCCAACATTCTCTTAGCACTGTCACTTAATTTATATTCCTCCGGTGCATTATCAGATGCTACAATTCTACATTTACTTTCTGACTCCAGATGTTTATAATCCATCAATTCTTCAAGATTTATATTAAAGGTTGCAATAATCTTATCCACATGCTTTTTTAGTGTTGTATTGTTGTCTATTTCACCCTTAACCAATTTATCAATAGTCGGTCTGGAAATACCAGCTAATTTTGAAAAAGATGACTTAGTGTACCCATTATCTCTAATAAATTGAAGAATGTTAGAGCCTATTTTATATCTATTGTCGTATATATAAGATTTTAACTGCATTTCACCATACTTTTCTGCTATATCCATACTATTACCTCCTTACTTATATTATAGACCAATATTGTAAAAAAAGATACATATGTAAAAAATATTTTTACATATGTATCTTTTTGAGCTTTTTACTTATAGATTTATATTATTATTAAAAATATTATTTATTTTTATTCATTTTCTACTTTTTCAAATTCACTTATATATTCCTTTAATATTGCTGCATTTTTAAGTAAACTTCCCAATCCACCAATAAATAATTTCCATGCATCTATAATATCTTCAAATTTTATTTGTTTCTCTAGTGGAGCAGCTGGAGTAATTATGTAATTAAATTTCTTTGCATTTTTTATTCCCAGTCTTTCATCCATTTGCAAAAGCATTTTTCATGTTAACAGATTCGGTTTTTTATATTCAAAACTTTTTAGTGAAATACAGTCTATTCCTGGATTGCTTCTATGTGTAAAAGGATTTCTGATTTCTTTAAAAATCTTCACATGTTCATCAGTATTAAATTGTTCCATAATATTTTTTATTAATCTAAATTCATCATTATTAATCCAAGAAATATTATTATTATAAATATCAATAATTTTCAGCTCTTTATTAATTTTCTAGCTTATAAAGTATTTCTCGTTCAACTAAATTATAATCTATATTAGCTATAATGTTTTCTTTAAGTATTATGCCTTCAATTGTATCATATAATTTATTTTAAACACTTAAAAATTCCTTTTTAGAAAATGAATATTTCATTTTATTTACCACCTGGTCTATTATTTCATAAATTTAATTACTCAATCATTGTGTATATCAGTATTATCGTAAATTACCAATGGAAATTCCTATGCAATTTTAATAGTAATCGTCTACTAATAACCCTATTTAATATACTTTACTTTCAAAAATTATAAATTATATATCATACTAAATTATCAAATCTTTTATCCGTATTTTTCATTAGATCAACTTGTGTTTTTGCCCAAGCTCCTCTACCAATATCTCGTATAGGTCTTGACTTATGTAAATATTTAATTGGTAAATTTTGAATAATACTATTAGGAGCCATAATATTTAAATCTTCAATCTTAGCTACTGGTTCAGTAGTCAAGAATTTTGGTAAACATTTATATGCATCTATTGCATCTAAACTTTTAACCAACTTTTTTCCACTACATATTTTATTCTTTCAAATTGTGCTTTATCTACTCCTGTTTTCTTATTCTTTCTTGTTTCAAATCCATTAAAAACCCATCCTGCAAATTTGGGTTGCCCCTTTGTAAGTATCAATTTATCATATTTATTTAAATTTATATATCTCGATTTACCCTGCTGCCAATCATTAATAAACATTGGTAATACTTCACCAATTAATCCAACACAATATGCAGAAAAAGAATCTGGGATACATGGAACTAAAAAATAATCTGAGCAATATAAAGCTGATCTCACTAATGCATTAAATACCGATGGTAAATCTACTAAAATGAAATCATATTTCTTATCATAATATTTTTCAATTTCATTTACCAAATGACGTTCTTTATACATTCACAAGCCCACGGGTTTTTTGCATTAGATTTTAGTTGAATAGTATATAAGACCTTCTTGAAAATAATATATTCTCTAATTTGGTTTGTACCGTATGCTTTATCTGCCAAGATATTACTATCTTTTATATCAATGTTGGAAAAAACATCTACAGCCTGTGTACTATCATGTAAATTACCAGATGATAATTGAAAATAGATTAGATTACCAAGCACGTCAACAACTGCATGAATTTTTATGATATATCCACCACAGCTTAGTCCAATATGCTGTTTTGTTTCACTGTTTATAAGCCCCTTTTTAGCACCAGTACTATGCTGGTGAGCTTTTATACATGTTGAGTCAATGCTTAATTTTTCATAATCTGCCTCTGAAGTTAATTCTCTAAAAATTGTTACTAAAGTACCATCATTACGCCACTTACAAAAACGGCTGCATACAGTTTTCCATGGACCAAAATGTTCTGGTAAATCATCACGCTATACTACACCACTTCTTGCAGTCCATAGTATGGCATTAAATATAAGTCAGTTATCTTTTGGAGATCTTCCTGTTTTTGCTATTGGAATTAAATTTTTTATTTGATCCCATTGTTCATCCAATATTTCATAACGTTTTCATGCCATATTTGCAACCTCCGAGTTTTTTATTTTACCTAAAACTCGATTTTTGCGCAATATTTAGTTTTCAGACACGATCTAATCTAATTTATAAATTAGATTTATTATAAATATATTTCTCTACTATTTTCCACACATTTGCAATAGACACCTTAAACAATCTATCAGGTATTAAAATTGTCTCTTTATCTCTATCTATTTTATTCATATTGCACATTGCAGGATATATTTTTATTTTTTTCTTTAGTGTTCCTATATTTATCCAATAATTATTTTCTCCTTTTATAATGTGACCTGGTTCTTCCTGCAATTGTGCTATTTCTTCAAGTGTTTTCATATAATCAATTTCTTTTTTTTGATCAACTTCAGCTAATTCACCCTTTCTCACCCAGTTTAACAACTGTAATCCTGCCTTGCGATCCAAATTTGCCCTGATAGATTGATTCCAAAAATTTTGCAAACAATTTGGGCATGCTGTTTCACAATTACATTTTTTTAATCTATTTTCAGCTTCGTCCATCACTTCCTCTATTAGATCTGCAACTCTATTTGCATATCCAGCTCCACTTGATAAACTATCATATAAATATATATCTACATAAATACTTTCCTTACCATATCTTAACCGATATCCTGATCTTAAATCACTAAATTCAATATCCAAGACCTTACTAGCTGCTAGTGCTAATGCTTCAGATAATGATGTCGCTGCGGGTATTACCCATATGTTTAAACTATCTTTAGCAATATTAATATATTCATTTTCCAATTTTAATTCTAAAACGAGCATATCAGTATGTATATCACAGCCCAAAAATACTTTTTGTCTCGTATGAGAACATTCTTGCATATCTTTCTTCCATTTATAAGAAACTTTATACGGTCTCTTTCGTTCTTTTTTATCTTTACCCGAGCTTACACATGGATCAATGGCACCACATTTAGTACATAAATCAAAACCTTCATCATCAGGTCCTTTATTGACGAGAATCAATTGCTGATCTTTTCTATTTTCCATACAAATCAGCCCTGTTTTTGATATTGAATCCATTTTACTTGTATCACCATAAACTGAAGCATAGGAAGGTTTACTTACAATGGAGTATTCTTGATTATCTCTCACTTCTGGAATTTTCATTCCATCTCTTGCTGTAAATCCCCAAGGTTTAATCAAAATTTCTTCCCTTAAACTACCTCCACACAATGGACAAACTCCTGTTTTGTTTTCTAATCCAAACCATCCACAGTCATGATTCTCACAACAATAAATGCGTTTATTATATTCATTCATCTTTAACCATGGTTCCGCAGCTTTATATGCATATTCCTTATTATACTTAGTATAATAATCATATAAACCGCCTGAAATATAGGACTTTTTATCAATAACAAGCATACGGCCCGGAGCATATTCACTAAGGGCAATATCAATACTTCTTTCAGGACTTTGTTCTACTTTACCATATTTATCTTCAACCCAAAAATGTACAATATCTCTTGGGAAAGAGTATGTTGGCAATAGGCCTTCCGTAAAGAGCTCATTCATCAATGAAATATATTTCTCTTTTTCGTCTTCTTCACATTTTTTACTTGCCCTGTAAATAATTGGATTTTTATTAACTTTTACTTTTATTTCTTGAAGCTGCTTTGTTATATCTTTTTCATATTTATCCCAACTAATTGAAATTTCATCAGGTATGAGTCTTCTTACTCTTTCTTGTGACAATGGTAATCTATCTTTTAGCCATTCAATGAAATTTAGATAATTGGGCTTTACTTCCTCTGAAAAGAAATTTATAACATCTATGTCAGCCATACTCATTTCATAGGACATAAAAAATTCTTGTAATAAAATCAAATTCAGATGTCTTCCGATTAGTTTTTCATTAGTATAGTCAATCCAGGGTATTCTGGGATTACCTGAAATAATCTCTCCTGGATGATTAAAATACCATGCATCATGCGGTCCATTTTCTGTATATGTTACAATGGTAGAAACAGCTGCACCTTTCCTTCCTGCACGTCCGGAACGTTGTTGATAGTTTTCCCTCATAGGCGGTATATTTCTCAAGCCAACTGCTGTTAATGACCCAATATCAATTCCTACCTCCATAGTAGTCGTACAACTTAAAATGTCAATTGGCTCACTATTCTTTTTTATTAAAATATTTCTAAAAAGCATTTCATTTTTTTCCGTAGTTGCCCAAACATCATTTTCTTGGCTTTTATGAGATAATTGTGCTGTATGCTCGTCAGTCACAAAGTTCTTAATTTTTCTTCCTTGTATCGCTTCTATTACAGGCTTTCTCCAAAAATCATATCTTTCTAAGTCTTTTTGTGACATCTCTGATAAATAATCCTTACTGCCACAATAAATACAACTATCAAATAAAGTAAATGTAGATGTGCCTGAACACCTATTGCATCTATACCATTTACCATTTTCATTTGTTTTTAACATCAAATTGCTCGACAGCAAATATCTATTATTATGAGATACATGGCTGTCTTTGTTTACATCAGTAAGCAGTAAAACAAAATTTCTTCTCATCTCTTCTATCTGATTTTTATTTATTCCATTTGACTTTAGTATTTCAATCAAATATTTAGGAAACTTATCTTCTTCTCTAATACCTAAGTTCCCTTTATCGAAAGGTAATATACTGTTCCTCACTTCATCAGATACTGATGGAAATATAGCTATATCTTTAACTAAAATATTTTGAATCCATGTATTATATATATTTCTAATAATATTTACATCTAATCCAGTATTTCTTTTTACTCCTTTTAATACTAATTCCTCCAATTCCTCTGCATCTTCACCTTTTTCTAAAAGAACAATTTGTCCTAAGCAAAGGTTATTAAAAGAACGATAACTATCACTGATGTTTTTTAAAAGAAGCTGATAAAACATTTTAGGTGGAGTTCCTAACCTTCTCGCCATTCTTTCATAATCTAACCCTTTTTTATTTTTACTACCATACATATCTCTATAACGTTCTAATTGTTCATTAAATTCTTTTTTTTCATCTCCATAAAAAAATGAAATATTATTTTCCTCAACAACCTTAAGAAATGCATAATACAATATATCAAGCGATTTCTGCTCTTCACCATATCTTTTATTTAACTCTTTTTGCGCCATAAAAATGGCTTGTCTTCCTGCATCTCCATCAGTCGCTATTGTCAAATCACGTGCTAGTGTAGCTGCACGCTGCCTACTGTCAGAAAACAGGAGCACTTTTTTTCCCTCATTCTTCAATTTTGCATTTTTAACTGGCTGATCTATCAACTGCTCTGTAACTAAATTGGCAAAAGGTTCATTTCCCCTTACCCTAAATGGTGTTGGATTATTTTTTTCTCTCCCGCAATTGGGACACATCTTAAAAGTATACATTTTTTTATCTTTATCATAAGTTCTCGGTATTAATACTCTAATAAATCCTTTTTTATTAGAAAATTCTTCTCCTTCATATAAAATTCCTGTCTGACTGTTAATATATCCAAATATAGATTCTTTTCTTGATTTACTATTTTTTACTCCCTCTTTAAATATATCATCTTTAGTTCTATACTTTGGTGCCAACCACAAATGTATTTCTCTAGGATTATCGATAAATTTACTGCTATCCTGCCATAAAAACGTGTGATATCCCATATCTTCACTTTCTTTAAATGCTCGAATAAATAATGTGCCACATCGTCTATCTCCGACAAGCTCAAAAACCCTTCCTCCACATTTAGGACATGTAAAATTAGGCTGATTGCTAATATGTCCTATTTTTATTCCCATTATTTCATGATTATCTTTACACTCCGGGTTTATACAAGCATATATACCATTTATTCCCCTGAATAATAAATGCACTTTAGCTGAAAGTAATACCTTACCATCTCTAGATCGTGATAATGCTCCTAATGCTAATAAAATCTCCGTTGCCTTTTCTGCATCTTCTTGAGAAACTCCTTTAAAAACACATTTGGCAATTTTCTTAAATGGAACAGCACTACCACTGCATAATCTAATCAGTTCCAACATAGGTGGATATTTAGATAATTTTTCATAGAGCCAATCATTATAATTATCTGTAATTTTCCCCCACTTGAATGATTGCGAGAGTATAATAAGCTGATCCTTTAAATTCTTTTCATCACCCTGTAATTTATCATAGTCAAGCTGTAAAAGGCAATTCACATCTTCTTTATTACCTTTTTCATGACCTAGTAGCAGCGTTTTCTCTCCTTCAATAATAGAAAATTTATCTTTTTTCAAACTTTGCCCTGTTAAACCACAAGCAAATTCTCGTAATTCCTTTTCACTGTTAGGCGGTACACTAGCACTAGTTAATATACATTTAACTTGTTCTCTGCTAATATCTAACTTATCCAATAGTCTTCTAATAAGTAAAGAAACTTCTCCCCCTGCAGCACCTCTATACATATGAGCTTCATCTATGACTAATAAAAGTTTATTATTTATTGAACGTTTTAACCATTTTCTTGTCTTTTCCCAAAAGCACTGCTCAATAGGTCTCATAAGCATAAATTCAAGCATACTGTAATTAGTAATAAGGATATCAGGGCATATTTTCTGCATTTCAGTACGCGTCAGAAGTTCAGCATCATTCTCCCCGGTTACTTGAATTCCCTTATCCAGGGCACAAATAAAAGCATTTAAATCTTTAGCTGGAATTTTTCCTGCTTTTTTCAATTCTTCATATAACATTTTCTTATATTCACCTTTTTGATAATATGTACTTTTCAATAATTTAGAAAGCTTCTTATTTTTATTTTTATCTTCTTTTCCTGAATAAGGTGTACGTCCCGTATACATACCAAACCTTAATCTTCTGACATCATTATTACTTTCCTGTTTCATAAGGTTCATATAAGCATCATCTGCTCTTCCTACAATATTGCGTATTCTTCCCAGTTGATCTGATACTAGAGCATTCATTGGATATAAAATAAGTGCTCTTATACCTTCTTGTTCCCAATTATTTATATCAGCAGCTGCTTGTCCTATCATCTCAGTTAATATAGGCCAAAGAAAACATTCTGTTTTACCTGAACCAGTCCCAGTCGTAACTAACATATCTTTATCATGATAAAAAGCTTCGAGTGCTTTAACTTGATGTGAAAAAGGTGTATCAAAAACACCTAAATTATTTTTTACTAAATAATCTAAGTATCTCTTTATATTTTCATCCAAATCTGCATTTTTAAATCCTTCTATCTCAACCTTATAATTTTGTGTTACTTCAATAAAAGGCTCCCGGAACAATACACCTTCTTCATTTAACATTGATTTTGTAGCTTCTAGTAACAAATCATTTTCTGCAAAATATTGAGCCTTAATATAATTTGCAAGTTTTTCCTTTAGCTTTTCATGTATCTTTCTGATTCCTAATTGACTCACTATTTTTCTCCTTTCTATAGTTATTTAAATACTACTTGAATCCCTAATCCATCCAGCATATCTTCTATATCTTCCCACATAAATACAGGAATTTCTCTTAAATAAATATCGTCATACGTTCTTTTAGGCCAGGATGACATTAAAAGTATTCTGGTCTCTGCATCAGGTAATCTACTATGGCAATGCAATTCTATTATTTTTCCATTTGTTTTTGCTTTAAATATTGCAGGCTTACCACGATAATAATCCAAAGCATACATAATTCTGTTTATCTCTTTCTCCCTATAATACCATTCATCCAGTTTGGCCGTAAAAAATTTTCCTTTTTCATGATACAGTAAAACATAATTGCATTTCTGATCACTTCTTCTAAGTAATGAAATACCATTAGGAATACATGATCTATTAAGTTTTCTCCAGGCTTTGCTGTGCCACAAGCCATTTTCTCCACTAAAATATTCATAGTCATCTTCTAATTCATCTAGCTGCCAGGAAGCATTTTCTTCTAAAGATCTATAATATTCCTCTAAGTTGCATTCAGGTATATTAAACACTTTCCTATAATTAGGTTCACATTGTTGCTTTTTATTTCTCCATTCTCCCAAGCCAACAGCACAAGCCCCTTTAAGACTACTGTTCCAATCTACACCACCCAAAATCAATTCATTGTTTTTAAAATATACTATTCGCTCAGGTGATGATGTCAGCCACTGTGTTTTACATGTTTTATTTATTTGATAACAAAAAATCAATTTTTCAATTATATAATTACTCAACTCTTTTTTTACTGACCGGGTGTCATTTACTTCTGTCCACTTTTTTAAATGAGGAATTGCATTAACTAACCCATTAGCAACATGTCTTAGTCTTTCATTTACATAGCGTTGACTTACGCATGGATATTCTCTTTCAGTTTCATTCATTATTTCAACATAGGAATTTCCTAGGATTTGAACTTTTGCCCAGGCTGCTAACGCACAATATATAACTCTACTACCATACTTCTCATCTGTTTCACTATCAAAAGGATACATTCTTAAATCCTGTGAAATTTGCGATATCAATTCATACATATTATATTAATCACCTGCTATAGATTCCTTTAAATCCTGTGTAAAACAATCAGGATAGTTATCTATATTACTCCCTATTTTTTCTTTTATACCATCATCTTTAAACATTGATTTTAAATCACATATACTTAAGCATTTAAGCGCATTTCCCATATCCTCCATATTCATATTGTACAAATAAGCTAGTATGAGGCTTCTAGTAATTATATAGGGATTTTTAAATCCAACATATTCAAGCAGTTTACTTAGCTTTTTATAACTATCCTTTATATTCAATTCACTTTTTCTAATTGATCGCAACATTTCCGTATTATCGGCATAATTATAATTACATTGTATCACTGGTCTAATATCTAATATTTCAATAAGTGCCAGATATTCAAATAAATATGACGGCATTAAATTAACCATATCAATATCTTCACATGAAATCAATATAATTTTATTGTCTTCTTCTGATTCAGTATACTCTTTAAAAAGCGGCAGCATTAAAGATTCATTCATCTGACCTATTGCATTTTCTATTAAAATAATCTTTGCTTCAGAATTATGATAAAGATCTATCAATTCATTTATTTTACTATATCCTGCTGGTAAGGTTATAATAAGAGGTGTTTCTCCTGCATATGAACAGCTTATGGCTTTGGCAATTTCCCTGGTCTTGCATCCTACAATAAGTGGTATCATTTTAGCTGCCAATACACTTATTACATAATCTGACCATTCATCTCTATCTCTTCCTACACCTATGTTTTCAAGATTGAGTGATATTGTGTCACTCCATTCATATTTATCTATACCTTTACATAGATCTATTTTATTACACTTAGTTTGATGCTTAATATACAACTGCATATTATTCTCTTTTGTCTGCAATTCCTTTATATTTAAAACTGAAGATTCTAACGCTGATTCAATAAGCTTTTTATCAATATTATTAATAAAATCACTTAATACACTGTTATATTCTTTTAATTTTTTCTGAGATTTTTCTTTTTGCTCATTTAAGTTTATAATTTCTTTTTTTAAGTCAGCAACTTCTTTTCGCAATTTCCTAATATTTTCCTCTAAGCTATTCTTTTCATATATTTCTCTATCTATTATTAATTGATTCTCTTTTTTCCATCTTACCTTGTATTCATTGCTATAATCTTCATATTGTCGATTTAATTCATTTTCTAGGTACTCAATCTTTTTATTTTGATCTTCATTTATATCTTTTAACTTTTGATTTTTCTGATTTTCCTTGTTTATATTTTGCTGCCACTCTTCTTTGTTATGGTTTAATTCTCTCTTAACTTCATTAATTTTAGATTTCAAAGATTCCGATTTATTTTTTAAATGCTCATAATTTTTTTGTTGCTCATCTATATATTCATTTTTTTCATCAAGCTTTTGATTTATATCTTCAATAATATTTTCTTTTTCTAAAATCTGTAAACTTAAAATCTGATTTTCGTTTTTAAATTTATCTTGTGCAATTTTAAGTTTTTCCTCATATTTTATCTCTAATCTTTGTTTTTCTTCCCTTTGCACTTGTTCTTTTATTTTCTTACGTTCAACAGCTTTTTCAATACTGCTTTCAATCATTTTGGCCTGTTTTGTATTAAGATGAATTTCATTTAGATCTAAAAATAATAAAACCCATTTTGAACTCTTTTTTATATATTTTGGCTCTATTTTTTCTAATAAAATATCTACTAATTTTATATAGTCTTCTTCTTCACTACTTTGTATTATCTTTTCCATATTTTGCATTGAATCCATTTTTGATTTTATGTATTGATTAATTTCATCTAACTTTTCACTTACATTTTTTTTAACAAAACTAATTACTTTATTATTTTTCCGTCTAATCTCATTTGAAAAAGCATTTGGCACTTTAGTTGGCAATACTAGCGAATCCAACTTAAAATCTGATCCATCAAATTCATTTCCAAATGATTTTCTATTTTTCTTTAAAAATTCTATTAATTCAGACGTTATAGGCAAAAAAAATTCTATCATTAACTTTATTTTATTTTTATCCAATTTTTCCAGTTGAATCATAGTACATATTTTCCTCCATTTCATGTAAAAGTCCCTGCAGATTTACAGGTACTTTTTCTGTCCAAATCCATTTATATAAGATTTTATAGATCTCTCTGTTTTCTTTAGTAAGATTTCTTTTAAGCTTGTACAATAATATTTTATTTTCATAAGTCGAAGGGCCTGTAACCGCCCCTTTGTATTTATAAAATTTTTCACATATCCCTTTCCAATCTATTTTGCTATACTTGCAAATTTTATTATATCTGTAATATATATTTCCGAATCCCCTGCAATCAATATTTACTGTACTTCCGTAAGCTATTCCCTCTAAGCCATATCTACCTGAATATACACAATAATTATCTTTTATTACTCTTGCTATAACTGGAACATTAGCATCAACAGACAAAATACCTTTTTCAGGGACAGAATCATTACTCTGACTATAATCAATAATCTTCCCTTCAATATCTTTTATTATTATTTTAGGTTCTAATAAATTTTTATCGTTTAACCTCTTTTTATAATTTAAAATATATTTAATTTCTGCTGAAACATACGTATCATCTGCATTATCTAACATTTTTTGATTTTTAATTACTTTATTTGTAATTACAACGGCTTTTTCACTGCATACAGATATATCAGAGATTTTAAAGGCCCTATTTCCCGATAAAAAATACATTTTCCCATCTTGTATCTCGTAAAGGTATTCGCCACTACTGTTAGGTGAATGATAGAACCAAGCTGCGTCACCATCAAAAGTAAGTTCTTTTCCATTACATACAGCAGGCGGCCACAAAGGTATAATTTCATTTATTTTCTCAGTAAGATGATAGCCTTTTCCTTCTATAAACTGTCTTGCTTCTTCTGTAAATTTTGTAATTTCCATTTCATATATATTAAATAGTTTTCGTTTCCAAGTTTCCTTTAATTTAATTTGACCTATATTTTTAAATACAATACCGTTAACCCAAGGTGCTTTTTCTGAAAACATCATTCTGTATTTTTTACCAATGTAAATATTTGCCTTTATAGTTACACGATATCCCCCTTCATTATTAGCATGATATATATCATTTTCTATATCAATTCCTCTTATTCCATACAGCCATTTTCTTCTTACTTCTTCAAATTCTTTGTCTGGTTTAATACTGACATCTATCCATTTAGTAATATAATATACTGGATAATAGCCTAAATTTTCTACACAACACCACCTCTTCTTATTTATAAAAACTTCTATTCGATTTTCTATCAATTTATTTCTGCAGTTTTCGCTTATGCTAGGAAAATAAGCACGGAGTTCAAATTTATTTCCATCGTTACATAAATATAATGGAATTCCCCCATTATTAATATATACAACATCTGCTGCATTATCAATTTTTCCATAGACTGTATTTTCATGATACTCAGGACATGTACGTTGCAAAGGTGTCCTCTCTTTTATCACATTATGTGCAAAACAAGGTTTTTTACCATTCCTCAAAACTAATTTTTCCGTACAATAAGGGCAAAAATATTGTTTCCATTGTAAAGCATTTTTATAATGTACTTTTCTGCCTTCTTTATCAATACCAAATTTCATTCTGTACCTCCACACAAATTACATAAGATTGCCAATATTCAATGTAGAATATCAGACTTTATAATCCCCTTCATCTTCCGCAACTTTCCCATAACCTGAATGTGCATGGCTTTCCACATTACCACACATTAATTCAGCCTGCTTCATTACAGTTTTCAAAGCACTTTTAGCCTGTTTGGGAGGATAATCATATTTTTTCAAAAGTCTCTTTATAATTCTCCTCATACCTGCCTGGGCACTTTTTCTTATACTCCAGTCAATAGTTATATTTTTTCTGATTGCTGCAGTCAGCTCATGAGCTATTTTCTTCAAAACATCATCTTTCATAAATTGTTTTACAGCATCATCTGCTGTCAGGGCGTAGTAAAAAGCAACCTCATCTCTATTCATTCCCAAATCTTTTTCATTCTCCACATCTTTCTTCATTTCATTAGCCATTTTTATAAGTTCTTCTACAACCTCTGCATTGGTAATAGCCTGATTTCTATACTTATTCAGAGCCCTCTTGAGTTTTTCGGAGAATTTTTCCGACTTTACAAGATTGCCTTTCTCCATGGTCTTTATATTACCTTCAAGCAATTTTTTCAGCATTTCCACAGCAAGATTTTTATATTGTATATTTTTGATCTCTTCAAGGAACTCCTCTGATAAAATTGATATATCAGGCTTTTCAATACCCATAACATCAAATACATCTATTACTTCCTCCGATATTATGGAACGCTGAAGCATTTGGTTTACTCTTTCTTCAATCTCTCTTTTGGATTTTTTCCGAAGCTTTTTGTCCTGAAGCTTTGCAAGGCTTGCCTTTACACATTTAAAATAACTTACCTCAAATGCGGATTCTTTCCCTTCAGGTGTAGCTGCACAGAGCGAATGGGCTTTTGCAAGTTCTACTGCTATCTGTTTGAATTCCTTCTGCTCTTTTTGAGATTTTCCCAATACAAAATTCATTCCGCCGGTAATTGCCCTGATTCTTCCCGCCTGTGACTTACCCATATAATCGGAATAATCAAAACCGTACATCATGTCCTGTAAAATTTCCAGTTTTTCCAGCATGACCGCCACCGCTGCAGAGGTATCTATTCCAGTATTCTTCCTGTCATTGTCCGTATACTCATTCAAAGCCTTTTTTAAACTTTCAAGAATACCCAGATAATCAACTATGACCCCACCAGCCTTATCCTTAAAAACTCTATTGACTCTTGATATTGCCTGAATTAAATTATGGCCCTTCATAGGCTTGTCAATATACATTGTATGCAAAGATGGAACATCAAAACCTGTAAGCCACATATCACGGACAATAACTATTTTAAGTTCATCCTCATTGTCCTTCATCCTTTTGGCAAGAGTATCACGCCTCTGTTTCCCTCCAATATGTTTTTGCATCCTGGGCTCGTCCGCAGCGCTTCCAGTCATGACAATTTTAATCTTACCCTTGTACAAATCATCACTGTGCCAATCCGGCCTCAATTTTACAATTGCATCATACAGATCCACACAAATCTTTCTGCTCATACATACAATCATGGCTTTTCCATCGACGGTTTTGGCCTTTTCCTCATAATGATTCACAATATCCTGGGCAAGTTTTTTGATCCTGTTAGGCGATCCAACCACTGCCTCAAGTCTTGACCATTTGGATTTATTTTTCTCCTTTTCCCTTTCTTCCTGGCCTTCTGTAATTTCTTCAAATTCATCATCTATCTTCTTGAGTTCTTCATCATTGGTCTCAAGCTTTATTACCCTGTTTTCATAGTATATTTTAACTGTGGCTTCATCCTCAACAGCCCTTGTCATATCATAAACGTCTATATAATGGCCGAATACCGCCGGTGTGGATTTGTCTTCATTCTCAATGGGTGTACCTGTAAATCCTATAAAAGAGGCATTGGGAAGTGCATCCCTCAAATGCGTGGCATATCCATATTTTACCTTACCTGTTTTAGCATCTGTTTTTGCTTCCAGACCATACTGGCTTCTGTGAGCCTCATCAGCAATAATTATCACATTTCTCCTGTCTGTTAAAACCGGCATTTCATCACTCTCCGGCCTGAATTTTTGAATAGTGGTAAATATAATTCCACCGGATTCCCTGTCATTTAACAGATCATAAAGTCCATTGATTTCTCTTACATTTTCTTTAACCTGCTGGTTTTTCTGTTCATCGGTCAATTTTCTCACATCAGCCTGCTTGGGAGTCTGCCTGAGAAGATCCTCCGATTTCGAAAAGGTTCTGTACAACTGATCGTCCAAATCATTTCTATCAGTTATAACCACTATAGTAGGATTATTGAATTTTTCAGCTAGAAGTGCTGCATAAAATACCATGGTAAAGCTCTTTCCCGAACCTGTAGTATGCCAGACAACGCCTATTTTCCTGTCTCCATGGGCACTTATTGCAATTTTAGTTTTCTCCAGTGCCTTTTTAACGGCAAAATATTGATGATACCCTGCAAGTATTTTTATTATGGTCTTTTTATCCCCAATTTTGTTTCCATATGAATCCTTTTCCTCTTCTTTGGATTCCTGAAATAAAATAAAATTCTTAATTATATCAACAAATCTTTCTTTCTCAAACATTCCCCTAAACAGCACTTCGTACTGTGGAACAGACAGAGGCTCAATATTTTCTCCATCTATGGTTCTCCAATTCATGAATCTTTCTTCATTAGAGGTTATGGTTCCAGCTTTTGCATTAATTCCATCAGATATTACACAAAAGGCATTGTAGTTAAAAAGAGAAGGTATATCCCTTTTATAGGTTTGAATTTGATTGTAGGCATTTTCAATCCCTACATTTTCATCAGAAGCAGATTTAAGCTCAATGACCACTAGTGGAATACCATTTACAAATACTACAAGATCAGGTCTTCTCTCTTCATTTTCAACAATGGTAAATTGATTTGCCACCAAAAACTCATTATTGCTATTGTTTTCAAAATCCACAATATAAGCTCTTTTTGTCCTTGCCAGTCCGCCTTCCATATAGGAAACTTCCGCACCCTCCGTTAAAAGTCTATGAAAATGCCTGTTGTTCTCCTCAAGCACAGGACTGTTAAAAGTTATTATCTGCCTGTAGGCATCTTCAAGGGCTTCCTCCGGCAAATCCCTGTTTATTCTAAACAGTGCATCCTTAACTCTATCCTTTAAAATGACATTCCTATAATCTTTCCTTTCAGGATAATCTCCGTCACAGGATATATCAGGCGCAAAAACATAATCATATTCAAGTTCCTTAAATATTTCTACAGTTGCCTGTTCAAGCTGATCTTCCGTAAAATTTTCAAGTGCACTCATAGCATAACCCCCTCCTTATATTTATTTTATCATCTTATATGACATTTCTATACAAAAAACAACTATTTGCTTCTATGGAAAATTTTTATATTGCCTTAACAATCTTTTTCATGTATAATTTAAATACAATAACATATGTTAATAATATAGTGCTTAAACGAGGCAAGTGATTCTCACTCCTTGCTATTCGTCAATTGGCATTATTCAATAGACTGTTAAGAATCTTAGTTGTTTGGTGAGTGATTTAATCCTTACTAAATGTACTAGGATTCTTTTATTTTACTATATTTTAACCAATCATATATCTTAATCAATCGTCTAAAATTAGTTTTATCAGTACTTGCACCATTACTAAAAATATCAGGATTATTTTTATAATAATCTCTTAAAAAATTGCCAAGTGATTCAATATCAATATTTTCCTCTTGTAAAAAGGAAATTAGCCATAAGCTCTTATTAGGAGCATTATTTGGTACAATATCATTTACAGTTTTATCAATGTAGTCTTGTCTTTTTCTATTGGTACGTATATATCTACTTAATAGATCCTCATATCCTGTTTTAATTGCACGCTGCACATATGCAGGTATTTCAACTGTCGCTTTTGATATATATTTGTATATTGGAACACTTCCCGTATTACGTTTAAGCAGTATAGGTAAACTTTCAGTAACTACAAGATTAGAGTCATAATTTCCATTATCAAATAGAACATCCTTAAATATTTCTTCAACCTTTAACCCACAATATCCTTTTTTACCAAATTGAGATAAAACTCCTACACCAATTACAACTTCTATATTATCCAGATTTTCATCATCTTCTATTCCAACAACTTTCATTTTTGTAGTAGGTTCATTATTGATAACCAAGTCATAAATTTCTTTCTTAAGTCTTCTTAATACAGCAGTATTATATTTAAATTTATTTTTTAATAATGCTTTATATAATCTAGAATAATCCTTAATATATATCCTCGTCATATTTAAAGTTTTTTCATCTTCAAAAGATATACTATGAGTTGATATTTGATCCTCCTCACTTGAATTATTCCATTCTACAAAAATAAGCCTTTTTTTAAATTTCTCTAATTTTTCCTTTGAAAGACATTTCACTATTGCCTTTAAAATACTCTTAATATCTTTATCTTCAATAGAATACCCAAGAAAAATAATTGGATGTTCCAAGAAAATGGTCAATATCTTGGCTGCAAGATATGCATTATTTTCCTCAAAATTCAAGTAATCTTTCTCATTAATTACTATGGAATCCGGTTCAGTGCAACAGCCATGAATTTTATATATTTCACCTACTCCCTGTATATTTGAAAATATAAGTTCTTCTTGTCCTATAAATCTCCTATAAGTATATAAACTGTCTTCTATAAAATTATCATAATTTGTTGTAATAACTGCTGCTATACTCTTTTTACCTAGTTTCTTGAACAATTTAATTTCATCAGCATACTCTTCCTTAACACTTAGAGAATTATTTTTAATATATTTAGCAATTTCTATTTTCAATGGCGAGGCTCCTGCTAAGGCAAGTTCTTTATATTCTCTCCTACTCTCCTCAAACTTAGGATCTTCAAACCAAATATCCGATAAATCACGTTCTATCAATTCTGCTATTTTCTGAAACTCACCAATTTTAAATCCCTCATTTTTAGCCTTTCTACTATATATTTCAAATGCGAACTCATTATCTTTAGTCAATTTTGCCATTTCACGCAAAAGAGTTTCCCAATTTGCCAACCCCAAATATCTTCTAGAGATGCCAGCACCAATAAATAAAACTGGTGCTGTATCAAAATTTCTAAATACATCTTCGAGTTTTTCTATTCTAATCACCCTCTTTTTAATTAAGAGTTAATAATGGAAAATCATAACCCAACTCTTAATTCTACATTCTTAATTATCTAACGGTACTCTTATTTCACCTGACATTAGTTTAGGAAGTAATATGTCTCTTATTTTAGTAAGTCTTTCATTTTCTTTATAATTGTTAGATACTTTTGACATTATTGCTGAAAATATATCACCTAACTGCTTTTCTACATTTTTATTATGAGAAATTGCTATTTTGTATTTTAGTATTGTACTTTTAGATAAGTGTAATACTGTAGTCCCACTAACATATCCTAGTGCATATTTTTTAAATCTATAATCCTTCAATACAAAATAAATTAAGCAATTATTATATTCTTTAAATTTAGGTATAACTTTTACTGTATCCATTGACATAATTATTTTATCATACTTCCCTTTTGTAAATATCATTATAGGATTTCCTATGATTTCAGCTTTTTGAGTTAAGTCAGTATGTGCAACTATTACATCATTTATATTTACATAATGATGTTGTTTCACCCTATCAGAAATAACAATTTCTTTTAGTCCATCTAATTTATAATTACCATTTCTATCAAAATTTTTTATTGTAACCATAGCATCTTTTGACTTTAAGAGTTCTTTCCCTTTATATGAATATCCATTATAAGTATTAACTAATTGTCCTAATTGAACAACTTTCCAGTCCTTAGGAATCATTCCCAGTTTACTTTCAACCATCTGTCCACCACTTGATTTATAAGGCTTCCCTTCTTTATTAGGAAACTCAAAGTCCACAAACCAGTGTTTGAATATAGTTTGTGCTATTTGTTCCAGGTTTTTGTTGATTTGATTGTTAATTTCTATTTTATTTTCAAGGTCGTAAATTATTTTTACTATTTTTTCTTGTTCCTTTATATTTGGATATGCTATTTCAAGTTTTCTTACATTATGTTTAGTTATTGTTTTAGTAACACTTCCTTGAGCCCTACTTTTTATATATTTTTCATGATTTTTCATAAAATAATATGCATATTTCTGATTAATAATTTTCTCATTCATTCTTATAAGAAATAAATTCATTGCAAGTGAAACTTGTTTATTAAAATTTGGAACAATATAAACACTGCCTGCATTTGCAATTTTATTCATTAATATATCATTCTGATATACTTTTGTTTTTTCTAAAAAATTATATGCCTTTTCTGTTATATACTTAAAATCTTGCTTATTGAAAGCATTTTGTTCAAAATTTGTTGTTCTTATCATAATTGCATAATTTTCTTCATCTAATAGTTCTACATTTTCTTTCAATTTTTTATATGAACCATTGGCATGATAATCTGTAAGTACAGTTATAATTTCTCCTAAATTACTAATACTCCAATCTACTGGGTATTTACCGAATTCAGCTTGTTTAAAATTATTAAAACTCATACCCAATCCCCCTTAGATTTTTCCTTATCTCCTCTTCTAAACGGTGGGATTTATCAAACAATTCCCCCAGCTCACTTGTCAAAGTCTCCATCTTTTCATCAAAAGGAATTCCATCATCTTCTACTTCTTCTATTCCTACATATCTTCCTGGGGTCAATACATACTCATTTTCTCTCACTTCTTCAAGCTTTGCTACTTTACAAAAACCTTTAATGTCCTCATACTTTCCATCTATATTTCTGTAATTGTGGTAGATATCTGCAATTTTTTTTATATCTTCTTCACTCAGCTCCCTGTGCCTTCTGTCAATCATTTGTCCTAGATTTCTTGCATCTATAAATAATATTTCATCTGCTCTGCTTCTAAATTCAGTATTATTCTTTTTATTCTTGTTTAATATCCACAGTGAAGCTGGTATGCTTACTGAATAAAAGAGTTTATCCGGTAATGCTACTATTGCATCTACCAGATGTGCTTCAACTAAATTTTTTCTTATTTCTCCCTCATTTGAAGTATTCGAGCTTAGTGAACCATTTGCCAGAACTATGCCTGCACAGCCATTTGGAGCCAGATGATACACCATGTGCTGAAGCCACGCATAGTTTGCATTTCCCTCAGGCGGGATACCATATTTCCACCTGACATCTTCTGTCAATTTATCACCACCCCAATCACTTATATTGAAAGGTGGATTGGCTAAAATAAAATCAGCTTTTAATGTTTTATGGAGATCATTATGGAAAGTATCATCATTATGTGGTCCTATATTTGCATCCAGACCTCTTATGGCAAGATTCATTCTGCAGAGCTTCCATGTAGTAGAGTTTAACTCTTGACCATAAATAGATAAGTCATTGATTCTTCCCTGATGTCCTTTAATAAATTTTTCACTTTGAACAAACATACCACCGCTGCCGCAGCAAGGATCATATATTCTTCCCTGATATGGCTCTATCATTTCAACTAATGTTTTAACAACTGAAGTTGGAGTATAGAATTCTCCACCGCCTTTTCCCTCTGCATCTGCAAACTTTTCGAGAAAATACTCATACACCCTTCCCAGTAAATCCTTCTCACCATTATTATGAAGCTTTATAATAGAAATTAAATCTATAAGCTCTCCAAGCCTTCTTTTATCAAGTTCTGGTCTTGCATATCTTTTATCTAAAACACCTTTAAGTGTAGCATTTTCTTTTTCTATTAAAATCATGGCATCATCAATTAATTGCCCTATCTTAGGACTCTTAGCATTATCTTTTATATAATTCCATCTAGCTTCTTTGGGAACCCAGAATATATTCTCTGCTTCATATTCATCTCTATCCTCTTCAAAACCTTCTCCCTCTTCCACAAGTTCCTCATGCTTGGTTTCAAATTTATCGGAAATATATTTTAAAAATATAAGCCCCAATACCACATGCTTGTATTCTGCCGCATCCATGCTGCTTCTCAGTTTATCCGCAGACTTCCACAGTGTTTCCTCAAATCCAATATTTCCTGTTGACATTGTTTTATTCCTCCCTGGTTATTCTTCTGTACTAAGTAATTGATCTAAAAATTATAATCATCAAAGATCTCAAATATTTCACTTTCAAATTCATCCTGGCTTTCATCAGTATTTATTTTATCCGGAAGAACCTCCAGGTAATGTGCCAGTGCCTCGATGGTTCTATGGAAAACAACTTCCTGCTGAGCTTTGTTCAGCAATTCAGTAATAAGCCTGTAGGTATCCATATATGGATTGTCATCTACTACATCCAAAGCTTGTTTAAATTTAGAAACAAGTTTTGCTTTTTCAATCTTTCTCCCAATCCTGTTCATCTCTTCTTTATCATAGATGGGCACTTTATAGATACCGTTGGTCTCTTTTACCATAAACTGTTTATCATATTTTTCAATTACGGGGTTTAATTCATTTTTCAATTTTTCTTTTTGAATTTCAAGTTTTTCTATTTCATTTAACTCTTTAGGAAAATACTCCTTGCTAATTCCAAATATCTTTTCAAGTCTGGACAAATATTTTTTTGGTATGCCCTGCCTGCCCTTTATCCACAAATTAATATTTTGTTTTTTCAATCCAAGTTCTTTGGCAAGTTCTATATGCTGCATATTGTAAAGTCCTAAGATATATTCTAATCCTATCAATCCACCACCACCTAACTTAGGCCTCATTGTCTTAGTCAATACAATTATATTACCTCTTTTTATTGTCTCAGTCAATATCTTTTTAATAAGAATTATATCATTTTGTTAAGTATGATTTAAACCTCATCTTTTCCATCAGTGTAAGCAGGTATAAAAAATGCCAAAAAAATAGGGCAAAATGCCCAATCTTATATAAAAATAGAAATAATTATTTTTATATATCTCATATTTAGTTTCTCCTATAATTCATCTAATCATTATCAATACTTATTATAAAATTCATCTACCCAGTCATCTAGTTCATCTTCTTGGTCTTTCCAGTGCTCTAATAATTTTTTCACACCTTTTTTTATTTCACAATATTTCTTCCCAGCTTCACCAGTACTGGAAGCAAAAGCTATATGGACCATCAGGCCATAGATGCCTATCGTTATAGCAAATGGTATATTACCACAATCACGCTCAAGTATTATTCATGATTCATCGTCATAAGATTCATCAATTACAACAACTCCATTTTCAAAACCAACTTTACCAATAGTTATACCTTTTTTATACTTTTTCCACATTACTAAATGCTCCTTAATTATTTATCGTCCTATTTATTGGACAAAAATTGCAAATAGAACATGTCTCATTTTTCAAAAAAACCTTTATCTCCCAAACTGCTGAAAAGGCTAATTTTTTCTTAGTTACCATGATTATTTTACGACATAGTTTCCTTGTAATTTTCTTATCAAGAGGATCATCCTCTCTCTCAGTCACACAGTCCACAAATATCCCAGCCATTTTCTTCATCTAACGACAATGCTCCACAGCAGGGACACCTATACCTTTTCCACTACAATCTCCCCAAATATTTTAATCTCATTTCAGTTCATTTATGCCGCCGTCAAAAAACCCGTAATTTCTCTCAATGAAATCTATAAACTTATCCCAGAATTCATCTTTTGAACAATTTTCCGGCACTGATACGCAGCCATCTATTTCAATTTCCTTGGTGTTAATAAACTCTCCATCTTCATTCTGGTCAAGAGCATAGAATATCCTATCATCGGCTTTACGGTATTTTTTCACCCTCTCGTAATCTGCATCTAAAGGATTCTTTATCCTTGACAAGTCCATGTTATTTCATAAATTACCATTTTCATTATTATTCCAGTCAACTATCATGTTTGAATCCCTCATTCTGGTTTTTTTACCATTATAGGCAATTAGACAAGCTTTGGCAAATGATTTCCAATTTTCTTTTTTAAATTTCAGAACTTCATCAAAACTCAAATAGAGAATATAACATTCAATATTTTTAAATATCCATTCTTCTGAAATATTTGTTAATCGTTCTTCCGGAATTATATATTTCAAATCATATATATTTATTTTAGGATAAATTATTTGAACTATTGGCTTATTTTTAAATGGAAAAAGAAAAATCCTGTAGTTCATTATATTCATAGCTACATCTACTTCTCTTTTATTTTTTCTATATCTAAATTTACAAAAGCTTCTTACACTTATAGGTATATTATTTTTAATCAAATTATAAATTTCAAAAATCTTCTGTTCAAAATTTTTCATATTACATTCGTTAATTATTAAATTTAAAGCTTTATACTCTGAAATATTATAAACAATTTTATCATTTATTTTATTTAAATGATTTTTATCCTCCTTTTGTCCATAGTTTTTACCACTCATAGTCTGATTCTTTTCTTTATATTGATGACTTTTCTTCTGTTTTACAACTTTTTTATCGATCTTTATAACTTGGTTCCTTATACCGTACATCTGATTCTTATTTTTCTTGAAAACATCAAGTTTATTTTGTATTAAAGCCATTTTTTTATCATTTATTACACCGGCTTTATTCCATAAATTATTTATATCTTCCAGCATATCATCCAAATTATTTTCAATTAAAACACCATATTCTAAATTATTGTACATACCATTTTGAGTAAAATTAGCTGAAGTTACTATAGCTTTCTGCCTATCGATAATATAAATTTTAGCATGAAGATTAGAATAATACCTTACCTCTGAGTTTGGATTTTTAACTAACCTATCAATTATATTTATATCTGACGAATCATTTAAAAAATCTTCCAGAGAAAATCGTGTTAGCACTCTTAACTTTATTCCATTTAAGTCATAAATCATATCTATTAAAGGGTTGTTTGAAATATAAGGTGACATAATTATAACTTCATTTTTTGTCTTACTTATTAGATATTTCAACCTTTCTCCAATTGAATTAGATATACCATGATGATTATACAAAAATTTTACATTCATCATAAAATGGACTTCTCCTTATTTTATTTTTTCATCACTGTATTCCATACTGTAATAATTGAAACTATTAATACAATTCTGAATAAAACATTTACCGCAAATTGATGTCTTTTCATCGTTATTTATCTATGTAAATTTTTAAAAAATGAGCTGTTACATAATTAATTATGCAGCAGACCCATTTAATTTAAAAATATAGAATAAAACTTATATTATTAGTTATTATCCAGTAAACTATCTATAACTATTTGTTCTTCTTCCTCATATTTTTTCCTGACTTGTTTTGGAATTGTAAATAAATCAACTAAAAGCATTATAGCCAGTACTATAATACATATTAGGCCAATAATAGATGCTCCACCTCCACTAGCGCCTTCACTTGAAATAGCTGAGATACTACCAGTTAAAATGGCAATCCATCCAAAAATTCCTAATACCAAATAAATGATACCCATTTTTTTATTGCCTAAATAAAACTTATGGACACCTAAAGAACCAAAGAAAATAAATAACACATACGAAAGTCCAACACTTTTTTTTCGCTTGTCCATTTCACTGTTAAGTATGGACATTTGTTTTTCTGTAAGCTGTTCCTTTTCCTTTATAGACATTCAATCTTCACCCCATTTATATATAATTTTTATATTGTATAATAATTTATAAATAAATTATTATAACATTTACAATGTTGTATTCTACACAATGCCACTTAGAAATTTATTTAAGAGCAATATTCCATTCCGGCTGATTTTCTTTAATAAGCTTTCTTTCCAATGAACATATTTCTTCATCATCTTCTAAAGGCATGACATAAAATGTAACTTCACTCCCTATATTGTTGATTATAGAATTTATATGACAGTTGGTCACCTGACCATCAATATAACAATTTCTCGGAGAAATACTAGCATACCCAGAATTTATCCTCTTATAAAAATTAAAATTACCTTTCACCCTTCCTATATACTTTATCTCTTCATTACATACATACATATAAATTCCCTTACATTTTTCCAGAGGATTTTGTTCCATTTTAAATTTACAGAAAAGTTCATCACCATAAGGATTAAGAAATTTTTTGTAAAATAAATCATTATCTTGTTTAAGCCTGGCAAGGAATAGACCCAATTTCATATTCATATATTCTTTGTATATTCGATAACATTCATCTTTCAATTTCATATATTTATCTTCAGTAAGAATTTCTCCTAATGTATGTGTACCAAATCTTGAAAATGTATCTTTGATATCGGTATTTTCAAACTTTAGCTTTATTTCTATAAAATTCTTGCCACACTGATTAAAACTTTTATTCAATTTTGTGGGATTTAGCGTTTCTTTGTCAGATCTTATTTTTTTTAATGGATTTACATCTGCACAGTTTTTATGAGACATAATGACCTCCTATTAATAATGTATATATTTTCTCCTTTCCATATTCTCAAGAATCACTTGATTTCATTTATGCCGCCGAAAAAAGACCAGTAATTTCTCTCAATAAAATCTATAAACTTATCCCAGAATTCATCTTCTGAACAGTTTTCCGGCACCGATACACAGCCATCTATTTCAATTTCCCTGGTACATATAAATTCTCCATCCTCATTCTGATCAAGTGCATCAGATATTCTATCTGCAGCTTTACGGTATTTTTTCACCCTCTCGCGATCTGCATCTGAAGGATTTTTTATCCTCGACAAGTCCATATTATCGAATAGATCACACATTTTTACATGACCGGCTGTTTTATTTTTTACAATCCTGCCTATGTATTCATCATAGGTTTCGCCATATCGCCTGGTGAGAGCATCCAGTGCAGACAGTACTTCCTCGGAAAATCCCTGATCTCTCAGGTAGTCCAGCGATATATCAGTGTCTTCTACTACATCGTGAAGCACTGCACATATTCTCTCAGCTTCACTTCTTCTTGAAAACATCACCCGCAGAGGATGCAGTATATATGGCTCACCGCCTTTGTCAACCTGACCCTCATGGGCCTTTGCAGCTATTAGAATTGCCTTGTCCAGCATAATATTCCCTCCTTACTTACTTTACTTACACTATATAAAAAGTTCACCTGTACCTTTCCCTCATTCTGCCTATAGTCTCTATCATATCCTCTCTGAATCTATCCGAGCTCAAGACCTCCACAGAATCTCCCTGGCTCAAAAGCCACATCTTTATTCCCTTTCCGAATACCCTGGCTTCCACCATATACTCACCCTTTTTTTCTTCTACTATTCTGGCATTAGGCAGTTTGTCTAAAACTGCTTCTATAGATCTGCCTGTATACCTGAATCTCACTCTTTCCAGCTCCCCTGCCTGCATGAACTGGATTAACTTTCTGAACTCCCCGTCTTTAAATCTTTTGCTGTAATCCACCTTGTATTTCCTGTCTGTAACAATTAGTTTTTCAATTCTATCCACCCTGTAGATGGCAGGATATTCATAACTTTTACCTTCTATTAAAGCTATAAGATAAAAATAGTATTCAGAAAACAACAGACCCTGAGGATACAAGGTCCTTTTTGAAGTCTCCTCCTCTACCTTTCCTCCTGTGCCGATTTTGAAATACCCAATTTCCAGTATATTTTTATCTTTTATTGCAGCACTTATTTTCCAAAGCTTATCCAAAAGCTTTTTCCCATGTTTTGGAGGAACATAATTCATGAGCTCGTTGCCTATAATGTATTTGATATTCTCCCTGTCCTTAGATATGCAATTATCAAGAAGTTTGTAAATTATATCTTTTATTTCCGCTTTTATAAAACCTCTGCTCTCTAAAAGCACCTTGGAAACTGCCAGTATTTCTTTTTCGCTTAGATTTTTCTCCTGCCCGCCTTTTAAGATATATCCGCCTTTTTCTCTGTCTGATACAATTTCTTCTCCCATTAGCTCGCCATCAGATTGGTCTTCTACAAATTTCTTTATGTCTTTTATATATCTGTAAAAAGTTCTTTCATTGATATTGAATTTATCTATTACATCATTCTTTAAAATCACTTTTCCTTCTTTTAATTGATTGTATATAGACAGTACTACATCTGCTTTAAATCTCTCCATATATATGTGCCCTTCCTTATATTTTGTTAACATTTTATTAACTAATTATACATATATATTTATAATTCCTTCTTTTTTTGCAATTTTTTCTTATACATTTCAAAATCCGCATTTTTTATTAAATCCTCCACAGACATTCCACACTGCATTCCTTTCCTGCACTCACAAAATCCACAGCTCAAGCTAAAATTATAATTTTCATTATTCTCATTGTATTCCTTTAATTTTTCCTCAATTCTATGCCAAATTTTATGAACTTCCTCCATTGCAGCGCCTGGAAATATCACTAGAAATTCATCCCCGCCCATTCTAATTACAAAATCAGTTTTTCTAATACTGTCTTTCAGTATTTTAGCTGTATTTATCAAAAGCTTATCGCCTTCCTGATGTCCAAAGTTATCGTTTACTATTTTTAATCCATCTACATCAACAAAGCAGACAACAAGATTTTTATTGCCTATCCTTGACAAATTAAGTTCTTTATTCAGCATCTCCAGACCTGATCTTCTGTTCAACACTCCAGTCATAGCATCTGTACTTGCATAGTAATTCAATTTTTCCCTTTCCATATACAATTTTTCGAGCACAGTGTCCTTTTCCCGTAAAATCCTGATAAGCGTTTCCCTGTCCATATCCTCATAATCCACACAATACCCCGCCTTTAATGTTTGTATTCTATATTTTTATTATATACAACTACAATGACATGGACTGTCAGTAACGATAAAAGTTTTTGACAAAAAATAAAAAAACAGTTAAAGCAGATAAAATCACTTTAACTGACCCTTATTTTGGTTTTATTTTAGAAAAGTCTGCTTCAATTTTCAAAAGCTCTTCTATCTCCAAAAGTTCTTAAAAACTGATTTTCATCTTCATCAAGATCATCAGCATTTGATCTTTCCCATTTCATCAAGAAATGCCGGTCGTCTCCTGTAGATAGCACCCAGCACATTTATAATTTCTTTTGTCTTTTCCCTACCGGCTATCTTTTTATATCTCTTTATAATTTTACAAACTCTTTTGTACTGCACCCTGTTTGATGCTTCTCTTGCACTTTCCCTGATATTTTTTTCATATAATTTTATAACCTCTTCTCTGTGTTTATCAATCAGCAAGTAAGCATATTTTTCTATACTGGATGGATTTTCTCTAGCATATTTCATCAATTCATCAATATCTTTTTCTTGAACTATAAGTTCAAGAAAAACATTTTTTGCCTGCCAGTTTTTACAGTTTTTTATTTCTCTCTTGATATTATTATAAAAGTTTTTGTAATTTCCGCTATTTAACTTTTTAAGCTCCTCATAGTATTCAGACCTACCATCAAATAATAGCTCTTTTGCCAGTTTCTCCTGTTTTTCCTTCAATGAAAGTTTTTTATAGGCCCTGTATCTTATCTCTTTCCATTCCAATACTAATCCAGCATAATTTTTGTCCTGCTTTTCACCTTCAAGTGCCAGTTCTATAACTCTTGAATAGTTTCCTGCTTTCATGAACCTGCCTATAAGTATCCTTCTGAAAGATGAAAATCCAATATTTTTCTCTATAAACTTTTCAGATTCTTCTTTAGTACCATATTTATCTATAATATCAAACAGTATCAACAGTATTCTTTCAACCCCATATTCATTGCAGCTATTATGGGACATGCTGTTGAGCAGATCCTCTATTTTGATTTTGAGTTGATTCCTAAATTCCTCATTATCTGCAAACTCGGAACAGATTTGAATCAAATTAATCCTATAATCATCCCAGCCATCAAAAATATTATTTTCAGCTTCTTTCAGTAATTTTTTAAATGTTTTTCTTCTTGTATCTATATCTTTAGAAAAACGTGCAATTTTACCTATAGTTTCTATTGTCTCCGACACAAGCATTCCTATATCTCCATCTGAATCATCTGCATATTGGAAAGCTTTCACGGATTCACGCAGAATCATAAGGGCAATATCTAATGAAATCAGAGGATCATTGCCAATTTCACATATTTCTTTTATTCTTTTCAGTATAACCTCCATTTCGCTGGCAAAATCACAGGCCTCTATGTAGGAAATAAAACCATCTCTTCCCTTGTATTTTCGTACTATCGAATTCATAAGTTTTTTACATCTGCTGATTTCCTGTTTTTTATCGACCGGTGAATATTTAAAAACTATTTTGTTCTTTAAATTATCATCATCCTCAACTATATCTTCTATAATATCCATCAACTTTTCTTTTGAAAAGTTTTCCAACATTTTTTTTACTGCAGGTTTGCGTACTATTTCATATTTCTTGAATTTATCAGTTGATTTTCCATTTAATATCTCATTCAGCTTGAAATAAGCTGCAGCTTGATGTTTGCATACAGGTCCAAAATCATAAGGACAGTCGCAATTTGAATACAGTATATCTCCACCTTCATCTATTTTTATATCTACCCGGTATTTTTCGCTTCCTTCTACAAGAAAAACATATTCACTATTCCCGTTTTTATGGAATTCGACTATGTTTCCAATGTTATAATAATCATATCCCCTGTCTAAAATTGTTTTACCTATGTGCTTCTCAAAATCATTTATGTTCACATTCTATTCCCCATTCTTTAAAAATTCTATTTATTATTCGTATTAAAGTCTTTTTACCATTTATCATTAAAATATGGATACTATTCCACTTTCTCTTTTACTTTCATACCAATTCCAGGTATTGACTTTTCATGTAGAAAAGCTTTATGAAGTACTGCATACCATCAATCACCTTTTGCAATAAGATTCCTTTAATTTGAATTACCAATAAGTCTACTTGCCTTCACAATAATTCACTTACTGCCTTGCATAGCACTTATTTCATATAATACCCTATAAAGATGAATTTTTATTTGCTAAATATAAAAAAGCCTATACAATTGTATATAGACTTCAGTGGTATAATTGAAATACGTTAAAATATTCTCACAAAATTCTCGTGTCTGCCTGTTCATACCATACTCTTTCTATTCCTAGAATCCGGCAGCATTCACAAAAGCTTCCTAAATTCACTCTACTTTGGAAATTTCAGTCATTGTCTGTGCACTTGCGGTGATCTCTTCCAATGTGGAAGTAATTTCTTTCATTGAAGTCACCTGCTTTTCTGAAACAGATTTAACTTGATTGACTGTCTCAAATATATTTTTTATATTATTACTTATTTCCGATAATGCCCTTGAAACCTTTTTTGAGGATTCACCGCTTAATTGGGCCAGTTTCCTCATTTCACTTGCAACTACTGCAAATCCCTTCCCCTGTTCTCCGGATCTGGCCGCTTCTATTGCTGCATTAAGTCCCAATAAATTTGACTGTGACGCTATATTTTGTATCATGCTTATTATTTCATTACTTTCTTCTATTTGCTTCTCTGCCTGTCTTGTAATTTCGGACATGTTACATATCATTTGATTCATTTTTTCAGAGCCGGAATTAATTTCTTCAATACCTGCACCGGTTTCTTCTAGACCAGAAAACAATGTATCCGCTGATTCTTCCAATTTCATCTGCTTATCTAAACTTCTTCCAACGCCAACAGCACCTATGACATCGCCATCTGAATTTTTAACAGGATATGTGACACCTCTAAATGGTGTTCCGAATATTTCCTTTGGAACAACTGCACTGTATCCCTTCCCTTCTTTAAGCGTTTTATACAATAAGTCCTCAACTGGAACTTTGCTGCCCACTTTTATCTTTGCATCAATGTTGTCACCGGGTCTATAATATAAGAATTTTGAAGTATCTGCAACAGCAGCAAAAACATCTTCCTGCAATATTTCTTTTAAAACAGGCATGACTTGCAAAAAAGGTTCTAAAATTTCTTCACTCATAATACTCATTTCCCTTCTAACTATATTTTAAGTTTTGATTGTTGTAAAATTGCTTCTCTTTTGGACAACCACTATTATAGGTATCGAGCTTTTATTGTCTGCATTTATATATCAGCAACATTATCAATAATAAGCATGCCAAAAATATTCTTTTTTAAGAGTACTTTTGACATGCTTATTATTGACCAATCTATTTTTTTATTATCCCACTTTAATTTTATCTAAATCATCCTTGTCCTGTTGACCTGACAATTCATCAACGTCAACTTTTTTCTTGAGTGTCAGCATCACAAGTCCTGAAATTATCAATGATACAGACAAACAAATGTATGCAGTCGTATAAGATCCTGTACTATTTTTAATAAATCCCACAAAATATGGTCCAACCCATCCTCCCATATTTCCTACTGAATTGATCAAACCAGTGGCACCAGCTGCTGCCGGTCCGGATAAAAAGGATATGGGTACACTCCACCAGACTCCCATTCCCACATACACACCTATAGCAGTGACACAGGTAAATATGAAACTTAATACCGGATTGGAAACCATGGTTCCAAAAGCCATACCAGCAGCTCCAATGAAAAGTGGAAGAGCTATATGCCATTTTGTTTCCCCGGTCCTGGAGCTGGAATTACCATTAAATATAAAACCAGCAAGCGCTGCAGACATAGGTATTATAATCAACCAGCTCACACTGGAATTACTCAGCCCGGATACTGACTTTAAAACCGTAGGCAGCCAGAAACCAAATCCCCAGAATCCGGTAACCCACATAAAATATATAAAACATAATTTAAGTACTGTTTTATCCTTCAATGCTTCCCATAAGGTATATTTTTTTATGGAATTCTTCACGGCAATCTCTTTTTCGTAATCTGCTCTTATCTTCTTTTTCTCTTGAGCAGTCAGCCAATTGACATCTTCAGGCCAATCCTTCAGCCAGAAAATAAGAATTATTCCAAATATGAAGGCCATTGACCCTTCCATGAGGAACAGCATCTGCCAGCCCTCAAAACCAAAAGCTTTAACATTAAGGATTACTCCTGCCAAAGGAGAACCGATAATACTTGAAACAAGCATAGAAGTCAATAAAACCGAAAGTGCCTTGGGCCTCTCCTTTGCATTAAACCAGCGAGGCACAATGGCCGAATAACAAACTGGATAAAAACTCGCCTCTGCAGCCCCTACCAAGAAACGAACAATATAAAATTGAATTTCCGTATGCACAAATCCCATAAGACTGGTAACAATACCCCAGGTAAGCATAATCCTGACAACCCACCTGCTTGGACTTCGCTTTTCCGCAAACACGGTGCCCGGTACTTCAAACACCACATATCCAAAAAATAAAATACCTGCACCCATTCCAAAAATCTGGGCATTAAATCCCAAATCCTTGTTCATGGTCAAAGCAGCATATGATATATTCAGCCTGTCAATATATGCCAGCATGGAGCCGATGAACAAAGGTAAAACAACATTCAAATATTTTCTTTTAGTGACACTGCTATTAGTATTCATATATATGAGCCCCCTTTTTTACTTCTGTACAATCATTTCAATTTGCCCCAATTTTCAATATTGCTTGATTTTCAGCCTTAACCGAAAATCCTAATTATTTGTACTTTGAATTTTATAATAAAGCTGCAGTGTTCAAATAAAAACTATCCTCCTTTCTTATTTACCTATATTTTAATGAATAAAAAAATCTTTCATCCTTATAAACACATTTCATATGTTCATAAGGACGAAAGATCTATCTCCGCGGTACCGCCTTATTTGCAATCAGATAAACTAACTGCCTCTCAATTCAGGTCAGCTTCAAATAAAAATTTTATTTAATGCAAACCCTAACCATATATCGCTGGTACACGTCTCCGTTTACTTGGCAAAAACCTTTCTACTTGGAAACTCCGGAGTGATTTCAATATTTTGTTAACACCAGCTCACACCAAACGCCGGCTCTCTTAAGTTAATACAGCAAATATTTGTTTCTCCATCATAGTCTATATTATTTTATGTCATTAAGTATATTATTTTTTTTCAAGCTTGTCAAATTTTTTTCAAGCTTTTTTTCTGGTCTTAAACACGCCTTCATGAAAAGATTTTTTCAGTAATTTTTGATATACAGCCATTATATCATTTTTAACCTGACAGCAGTCTGTCATAAATAAAATCTTTCTGTAAAGCTATAAAAAAGAGCTTATTTAAAATGGCTATTACAAGCCACCTGAACAAGCTCAAAAATAAATCTTTAAATATATTAAATTATGTGAATCCCGGGTATTTCCTGTCACTTGACGCCTTGACCAAATTCCAGTTTCGGTATATTTACTTGTTGATATTTGAAAAAATTGATACCACAGCCTGCTTTAACTGAACAAATACACGAGCAATTCTGTAAAGTACACCCTCGTCTTTTCCGTCCGAATCTGCATTTGCAATATTGTCTCTGTTGTCACTGTCCTTGTTGATTTCCTGTGTTCTCATGATCACCTGGATGCTCTTGGGTGAAGGGTTTTTACTGGAAGTAAATGAGATTAATTCTGCTTTCGGATCTAGGTACAGAAGTCTGTTCTCATTCTCAAATTTATCGATTTCCTTGTCTGTGGTGGACTTAATAGAATCATTTGCCTTCCGCATGGTAGGTGTAGTTTTAATTCCCTCAAGGCTCTGCTTCAATACATTTATGAGACCCTTGAGCATATCACTGCTGCCCTGGCTGATATCACCGCTGTTGTTTTTAAGCGTAGATTCAAAATCACTCAGAAAATCCTGTGAACTATTAAGACCTTTCACCATGCTTTCCAAAAGAGTTCCCGTGTCCTGTAACGCCTTTACAGAACTACTTTCGTACTTATTGGCTGTATCATTGATTGCTGAAACATTGTCAATAAGCGTCTCACCTTTTGTCAACATACTGCTGGTGGTTGACAATATCTGCTTCTGCTCACCCAGCATATCATCTGTAACTTTACTTGCCTTATCAAAATCTTTAAAATAATCTTCTATCAAAGATATGCTTTTATTGGCAGTACTTAGATAATCTTTCCCATTTTCAGATATATCAGATGTTACACTCAGCAGTTCGCTGGCAGAATCACATGCCTCAGTAAGATCTGAGAGCGTTGAGTCAACATATGAGAGCATTTTCTGTATGCTGTCGCACAATGTCTTCAGTGTTTCATTAGACTCAATAATTTGTGAGTATTTCCCGTAAAACTCTGAAAACTCCGACTCTACATTTTTCATGGCATTTGATAACGTGGATATGTCAGAGCCAATTGTACTCAATTTTCTGCTAAGGTCAGCAGAGCTGTCGCTCAAATTGTCCAAATCTGTTTGCATGTCCTCTATATCTGACTTGGTACGCTGCAGCAGCTCATCTCTTTCATCGGATTTGCTGTTTACATCTTTTACAACAGCACGCAGTGCCGTGATATCATCCTGTACATTTTTAATGGAAGTCTTATATTGCTCTATCTCAGTTTTTGAGCCTTCAATGGTTTTTGTCATTGCATTCAAATCATAGTTCAAGTCTTCAATAGCATTCTCCCCTTCACTAATATGAGGGATCATTGCTGCCGTATTGGCCGTGATCTCTGACAAATCCGCCAATGCTGTTTCTGATTTGGCAAAAGAGCTGTCCTTGGAGGCACTTATGTTGCTGTTGGCACGATCCAGTGAGGATAAACCAGACTGAGCCTGTGACAGACCGCTTTGCATATTTTCAGTTGTCTGTAAAAGAGTATTCGTACTGTCGTAGATAGAATTCAGAGAATCTCTGAATGTATCAATGTCATCTTTGAGATCTTTCACATCCTGCATCTGTTTTAAGGTTCCTGGCACCATGGTCAGCAGAATACCATCAGTCTCAAAACTGTTTGTACCGATACGGAGAGTAAATGTATCTTTCTCTCCCGGAAGTGCAGCAAATATGACAATTTTTTTATTGCCTATGGTCTGGACCTGTGCCCCCGGTGCATCCACACTGGATGCCTTTGACATATCCACTATGGTCTGCATCTGCAAAAGCATATTGTTTCTATAATACATATTTGCCTTGGTATTTGGCGTTACTTTTACATCAATCTGAATTAATCCGGACGCACCCGCCAGCTTGGAGGCATCTATGGGAGTACCGTTAAGAGAATAGGACACATCCACGTTCCAGGGTAAAACCACAGTTCCTTTTTTCGGGGTGCATTCATAATAAAATTTTCCATCGTAATTGTTCAAATTCCAGCTGATCGATCCATCCTTCACCGTCGGAGCAGTATTATTGGACATATTAGTTACCTTTTCATACTCGCCATAGTCTGTAAATTGCTTGTTTCCGTTTAAGCTTAAGCTTTTTACTATATTTATATTGGTGGGTGTACCATAGTAATTCAGATTTACATAAGCGGATTCATCCACCGAGACTCCCGGTGCTGACGCCATTGCCGTGCTGGACATAGTTCCAATCAAAATCAGCAATATTAACATACTTGATATAATTTTTTTTCTAATTTTCATCCTTCAATCCCTCCAAACTTTTAGCAGATTTATCATCATCTATTGTCTTAGGACACACTTCACCCAATTGCAGCTTATCTGCAAGTTTTTTCTTGATTTTGTCCTTTAGCTGCTTTCTTCTGGAAATATGCCTGTAGATTGGTGAATCAAAAATATACAAAAGTGCCGGCAGCAGTATAACTACCATTGCAATGCTCAGCAGTGCTCCACGTCCGATAAGATGACCCATAGCACCAATGGCCGCAATGCTGGAAGTGAAATAAAGTGTATATCCTGCAAAGGACAGAATTATTCCAGAATTCATAATAGGTGGAACCGCTGCCCAAATAGTTTCCATAATAGCCTGTTTTCTATCCAAACGCATTCGATATTCCAAATAGTAGTTGGTCATCAATATCGCATAGTCCACGGTTGCAGCCAATTGGATACAGCTGACGATAATATAACCCATGAAGATCATGTTTTCTCCCATGAAATAAGGTATTGCCATATTGAAAAAAATAGCTATTTCAATGGGTATTACCAGCAGAATGGGGAGCAACAGTGATCGGAAAGCAAGCACTGCCACAACTACCACTCCAAGTAGAGAAAGCTTGTCTACAAAGGTATAATCCCTGGTGATGATAGTTTTGATATCCTGTGTAAAAGGCGTGGCTCCGATTAAAAATGAATGCTGCGGATAATACTTTTGAACGATGGCCTTGATCTCATCAGAATATCTAAATGCCGCAGAACTTTCTTCCCGTGTCCTTATATAAACTAGTATCCGGGCATATTTGCCTGAGTGAAATTGTGTAGTAATTTGATTTGGAATAATACTTTCCGGTATACCTTCCGGCAGCGTATTTTCCAGTGAAGTCACCTTTTTCACATAACTGAGTTTCCCCAGCTCATCGGACAATTGTTTCTCTTTTATGTTGGAATCATCGGGTATCAATGCCATAAGCATATTGCTTCTTCCAAAAATCCTGTCAATCTCCTGCTCATCTTTATAAACCTGAGTTCCTTCTCCTGCACCCACCGCCGAGTTTCCGAAAAGAAAGCTGTTCATGTCTTTTGCAATAAAACAGGGCACCGCCAAAAATATTGCAAGTCCAAGCGCCACATATTTGACCTTGAAAATACCTTTGGCTAGGTTTTTAGGAAGCTTTATCAGTTTACGATGTGCAGTTTTTTGAATCATATTTTGGCTGCGTATAATCATGGAAGGCATCAAAAATAAAACAGTCAGCAGGCTGATAAAAATTCCCTTTGCCAGAACAATACCCAGGTCATAACCTATAGAGAACTTCATAATGGTCAGCGCTAAAAAACCGATAATAGTTGCCATACCGCAGGCAACAACAGAGGATGCGGATTGTCGTATGGCAATCCTAATGGCTTCTTTGGGCTCTTTACCCTCATCTTTTTCTCTGCTGAACGCATGCATCAGGAAAATAGAATAGTCCATTGCAACTGCCATCTGCAGAACAGGTGCCACACTTGCCGTCATAAATGATATTTCTCCCAGAAACACGTTTGTTCCCATATTTATCACGATAGCAATCCCCATTACCAGAAGAAACAACAAGGGCTCCAGCCATGCTGTTGTTGTCAGAATCAATACCAATGCCACAACACCAACTACAATTACCGTAGCGCTTTTCATTTCCCTATTCAGACTCTCGTTCAAAGATTTATTTTGAACAGCTGGTCCTGTAAAGCTGCCCTTATCCCCTATAATCTTCTGAATCTTATCCAGTGCTTTCGATGTTCTTGTATCTGAATCTCCTGAAATAAAAGAAATGTCCATCACTGAACAATTGTCTTTATAATAATCCTGGATGTTTTCAGCTTTTATAAATGTATCAGAAGTATATATGTCAGTATACTTTTTAATATCATCTGTTGTATCTGCCCAAAAAACCGTATCTACGCCATCCACTGCTTCTATCTCCTGCTTATACAGCTTTGCTTGATACAAGGATACATTTTTGATCATAATACGTGCGGTGCCGGGATAGCCAAACTCTTTCTTCATAAGATTCAAACCGGCTTTGGATGCCGCCGTATCAGGAAGATATTTGGTCAAATCATAATTTACTTTCACAAATGGATATAAAAACATGCTTATTGCAACCACCACAGCGAAAAATATTTCGATATATTTGCTTCTATTTACGATAAAACTTATTACTAAATCGGATGGTTTAATTTTTATTCTATTTTTCATCAAGTTTCTACCTCTCCATTTCTTATGCATTTCTTCCAAAATATACGATAAAGTCATATGCACGAACATCATATAAATTACTGCTTTTTTGCTTCATTGATAAATAAACATTCATTCATTAATGAAGCAAAAAACTATTTTAATGCATTAATACATATTTCCGCTATTCTTTTAGCTTCTTTTTCTGTAAATTTTTTATTATTTTCTAATTCCAATGCAAATGATAGATACCTAAATGGAATTGTAAAAGACACAACCAATACCTCCGCAGCAGTTATATTGGATTTAATTTCACCTGTTTTTTTCCCCAACTCAATACATTTTTCTGCCAAATTTAAGATACTGCTAAATCTTTCTTTAGTCAGTATTTTTAGATCCATTACAACTGAAGCATCAAATTTTGCCAGCATGGGTTCCTTGTTTGCATTCATAAATAATTTCTTTATTGTTTTATATCCGGCTTCATACATCGTATCAGAAGAATCAATATCTGATATAAAACTATTAACTATTGCGCTCATTTCCAGATCCACCAATTCCTGTACCAATTCTTCTTTACTATTATAATACCTGTACAAATATCCAGGTGAAACTCCTGCTTTTTCACAAATTAAAGCAATTGATACTCCTGAATAGCCGTAATCTATTATACACTCCATCACCGCTTTCTTGATATTATCCATTTTTTTAGGGTCTGCAATTCTAGCCATTTCATATCACCATCCAAAAAATACAAATAAATAAACATTTATTTATTTGTATTTTATATTTATTTTCCTTGTATGTCAACATACTTTTAATTTAGAGATTCTCCAAAATTAAAATTCTTGTTTCTCTAGCTTTTTATTCGCCACCAGATAACTACTTCAATTTACTATATTCTTTGTTTTATTATACCCATTTAAATACCATGATTATTTTGTGAATCGGCTTATTATACTTCACCTCATTTCCTTAATGCAATAATTCTTACGATAGCATCTGTTTGAGTGAATAATAATACCTTTTAAACCTGCTCTATTAGTATAGACATGCTCAGTATCTAATTTGTTTTTAACTGCTTAACAAGAAGGAATAGTAAACCCCAGGCCAGACTAATCACCTGGGGTTAAGATTATTGAGCTGACTGTACTGGAGTCACCGTGTTGGCTGTACCCTGTGCAAGTGCCACAGTACTCTGTATATCAGTAATTTTCTTTTTCAGTTCTTCACTTTCCTGTTGTAGTTTGTCTCTTTCAGCTTGGAGCTGTGAAGTTTGAGTTTGAAGCTGTGATATTTGAGCTTGAGCCGCCGTCTGCTGAGCTGACTTTTTCTCTTCTGGACTTTTGAGCTCATATACCTTGCTTTCAATTACTCCTTGGACTATTGTTCTTACATTGTCATCTATTTCTATACCAAGTTTTTGAAGCACACTGTATACATAATCTTCCGCACTCTTTTTCCTCTGATCTGCCGGAAGCTGTGAAGATATACTAAGCTGCTGAGCTTGTCCGACACCTATTTCTGCATAGTGCTCAATGATACTTAAGACATTCAGAAATTTATTGCCGGGTACCAGTGCCTTTGCCGCATCTGTATACTTTTTAACTTCCTGAAGTCCAGTTTCAACTTTCTCCAGTACTTCCCCGGTATCAACACCCTTCTTCTTAAAATATGGCAGGAGAATCAATACTGCTGCTCCTACTCCTACAGCCAGTCCTATAATTGTAAATAGTATGCTTAAATCCCACATTTTATATTACCTCCATTATTTCTTTATGATAATTTTATTCGCATATAATATATATGCATTTTTCAAATATAGGAAAGGAAATTTAAAAAATTCTTGTAATTATTTTTTAGTTGTTCAGAAAAATACTCCAGGTTTCTATTCTTAATACTCCGTCTATCGGCCTTCCCCATGCCCTTTGTAAATTAGTTACTGCCTGGAAAGTCGGCTCGTCATAGAGCATAGGTGTATAGGAATCCTTCTGTAAATACCCATAGCCTTCTAATTTTTGTTGAATCCAGAGAATCACATAAGACTTATGCCCTTTTACTATAACATTTTGTATTCCCTTTAATGCTGCCATAGTTGCTTTTCCTGCCATTCCATCCATATCAAGTTTTGCATTGTAATCTACATTAAGGTTATACTGCAAAGCTTTAATTTGTTCTATAAGTGGATTTAACTGTCTTGTATCACTCAGACTCTTGTAAAAATCCTCAGTCATATAATTTAAATCCAGATAACCGCCTATACCAGATATCCTGCCCTTATCCGTATACTGCCATATTGAATAATTATCCCATAGAGTAAAACTTGGTTTGGAAACACCATAATGGGCAATCCACAGAGGATACTCATTTATCCTCGAATTTAAATGTGCCTTTATCCAACTTGGATTTGCGTAGAACAAAGGCTGTGCTTCCTTAGATGCTTTGTCCAGAAAGTCTACACATAAGTCTGTCATATTCCCGGTACAGCTGTTTTCACAGTCAAGTATAACAATATCGGGATCTGTACCTTTTATGAAATCCAGAAAATTAGCTATCTCGGTCAGTTCTTTGGCTTTATCTGCAAAATGCGAGAAATGGTACGCTCCAGTCAAAAGCTCTGCTTTCTTTGCATTTTCTATATTTTGATGATATTTTTCATCTCTTGAACCAGAACCGGAAGTTCCTTCTGTTGCCCTGCAAAACACAAATTGATACCCTGCATTCTTGAGCAGGTTCATATCTACATTGCCATTTAAATTACTTATATCGATACCTTTCAACATAAAATTACCTCCTTGCTTTCAATATATTGTTGAATTTAAAAACTTGCCAATAACAATTTCGGCCAGGATGTTGGAATATTCATTCAATCTCCTATCATACTGGTCAAATGTCTCAGTTATCTGCCTGTGCCCCTCCTTGCATAGTTTAGCATTATAATATCAGCTCATTTATAGTCTCCTTAATTTTCTACATTAAAAAAAAGTCTCAGATTTCTCCAAAACTCTTTCTACTAATTAACCTTCTCCAATTCCATCAATTAACCAAGGTGAATTCTTTACATACCTACAGTCAGCGGCACAGAATTTTTCTTTGCAACACGTATATTAAACGGGAAATAAAATTCTGGCTATGTATATGGCTGATGTAAGTGTAACAGCACTATAAATAGTTGATGCCATTACCTCCTGAGATGCAAAATCTTGATTATTATTGCATTCAACGGCAATTAAGGCTGTATTGACAGCTGTTGGTACCGAATAAGATATAAATGCCGTTTGTGCAATAACCCCTTTAAACCTAAATACATGTATCAAGATTAATGCAAGCACAGGGCCTATAATAAGACGGGTAAAAACTGCCATATTTACATTACTGTTTCTAAGATCAAATTTGGTCTTTGAAAGCTGAGCCCCCAAAGTTATCAACGATATTGGCACCAGTCCGCCCTTTATATATTCAATTGCAGGCCATAACGGTGTTGTAGTTATGTCAATTCGAGTGTATTTAAGCAGCAATGCAGTGAGTACTACATATATAGATGGCATGGTAAATATTTGGTGCATTGAATCTTTTATATTCATATTAGCTCTTCCAGCATTGTAGAAACCAATCGTATTCATTGTAATATTCATAAACACAAGAATCATAATCTGCACTGTAAGGGCTTGGCCCAGATATGGTGTCTTGCCGCCAATTACAAAAGGTGCACTTCCAAAAATAAGAGTAACAAGAGATACACCTATATTTCCTGTATTATTAAACATAATGGAATTTTTAAAGGCATTTTCCTGACTTAAGTCATATTTGCGAATTTTGGAAATAACTCTAGCTATTAAATCGTTGATTATTAGATTCACTATACAAAAAAGTAAGATCATAAGCATACTGTAAGATAAATTGGTTGTATAAAGATTATAAAATATAAATCCAGGTACAAATATGTAAAAATTCAATTTACTGAGCGTAAACACACTTAGAGCAAATTTTTTGCTTATTATAAATCCTAATCCAATTAATATAAAAATAGGTATAATATTATTTCCTAATATGTATATAAAAATAGACATATTGTATCCCCCATCATATTTCAACGTTTTTAAAAAATTAACTTTTATAATATACTCACACAAATCAAATTTTGAACAAATACTAGGAATGAATATAGATTTGATTTTACACAAATTTACACTCATTCCCCGCTATTTCTTATATTCAAGACTGAATATTATTGTGTATGCTTCACCTGCTTCCGGTCCTATATTTCCAAGTCCGAGTACTGCTGTTCCATTAGTAATTACAGCTACTGTCTTCCCTTTTATTGTATAATCATACACCTTTTCTTTATCCCGCGCAATCTCCAGGCATGTTCCTGTTACACCTGGTGTATATGCTAACGCCAAATCATCACTATTTCTCAATGGCATAGTTCCGACAACTTCTATTTCACCATAATATATTTATCCTATTGAAGGCAGCCATTCTCCCCCTTATCTATTAAATTCTCAGCAAACTACTAAATTATATTTGTTTATTCATTTTCTCAACCTTTTTTTGAATAAAGGCTTGATTCCACCATTCTCCAGAATATTCATAGTATATTCAGACAGTTTTTCACCTATTATACTTGTTCCGGCAGTTTTATTTAAAACTACTCCATTAACAAGATTTACATCAAGAACATCGCCTTCTTTTACTCTTCCACCTATTCCCGGACACACCATCAGCGGAAGAGCCAGGTTTATTGCATTTCTGAAAAAAATTCTGGCAAATGATTCAGCAAGTACTACACTGACACCGGCATGCAATAATGTTATAGCTGCATGTTCCCGGCTGGAGCCACATCCAAAGTTTGTTCCTGCAACTATAATATCTCCGGAAGTCATACGTTTCCTAAACGTGGGATCTACTCCTTCCATACAATGTTTTGCTATATCCTCAGGCTTTACAAGTTCCAAATATCTTCCAGGATATATTTGATCTGTATCAATATTTTTCCCATAGACAAAAGCTTTTGCTGTTATTTCTTTTAACATTTTTCTACCTCCCCAATACTTCTCTTACATCAGTAATTTTACCGGTCAACGCTGCAGCAGCCACACTAGCAGGTGAAGCAAGATATATTTTGGCTCCTGTGCTTCCCATACGTCCTGGAAAATTTCTATTTGTAGCTGTTATACATACTTCACCATTTGCAATGAGTCCCTCATGAGTTCCTAAACAAGGGCCGCAGCCAGCTGCCGTAAAAGTTGCCCCTGCAGCCATAAGAGATTGTACATACCCAAGCTTCATTGCTTTTTGATATATCTCTGTTGATGCCGGTATAATAATGAGCCTTACATCAGTATTTATCTTCCTGCCATCAAGAACCTTGTACGCTTCTTCTATATCTTCCAATCTTCCTCCTGTGCAGGATCCTATAAAGGCCTGGTTGACACTTACTTTTTTAACATCCTCTATAGGATAGACATTGTCAACACTGTCAGGTACTGCAATCTGTGGAGATAACTTACTTATATCAAAAACATGGGTCTCTGAATATTCAAAATCAGCATCTGTTTCCTGAATCTCAAATTTCTTATCTGTTCTTTCTTTTAAATACTCTAAAACCTTATAATTTGGTTTCATATAGGCTGTCTTGGCTCCCATTTCCACAGCCATATTACATATGGTCATTCTTTCCGCTATGCCTAGATCATCAATATAACTTCCCGTAAATTCTATTGCTTTATATACTGCTGCATCTGATTTAAGTTTTCCAAGTATATAGAGAATAACATCTTTTGCATAAACTCCTTTTTGAGGTTGTCCATTTATTTGTATATTTATTATTTCAGGCACTCTGAACCAAATTTCTCCGGAAATCAATACCGTTGCCATATCTGTAGCTCCAAGGCCTGTGGCAAAAGCTCCAAAAGCTCCATGAGTGGTAGTATGAGAATCTGTTGCAACAAGAATCATTCCCGGCCAAACCAGCCCGGCTTCAGGCATAACCTGATGGCAGACCCCCTTATTAATATCAAAATGGTATTTTAAGTTTTGTTTTTTAGCAAAGGCCCTCATTTCACTATGATTTTGAGCAGTCTGTATAGTTGGTGCCGGGGCATAATGATCAAATACAAAAGCTGCCTTCTCATTATCCCAGACTTTCTCACCCCCCATTTCATAAAAAGAATATACCGTCTGAAGATAAAGATCGTTAATTTCAGCAAAATCTACTTTGCAGGTAACTATTTCTCCTGTTTCTACTTTATCTTTTCCTGCAGCTTTAGCTAAAATTTTTTCAATAGCATGCATCTGTTTTCCTCCTTAAAATTTTTTAATAAACTGGATAAGTTTTGGGCAGATAAAACTACAGTGTATGAGTATATGATGTAATTGATCTGCCTTTTTACTTCCGTAAATGATTACACTATTTTATAACAGCAACAATCATGCCAAAATTTTATAAAGCTGTCGTTTACTTATTTTTCTTACAATAAAGTTAGCATTAAGTAAAAGTAAATTACATAATTTTTATATAGAATTGCATTTTAAAATCAAGCAATATCAATATTTACAAGAATTGAATGACAGTCAACACCATATTTATATACAATTATTTCACTTTATCTGTAATAATCAGCTAAAGCAAAAGCAGCTGTTACATTATGAAATTATATATTACATAATGTAACAGCTGCTTTTGCTTTAAAATCTATGGATTAAATAAAACATCACCTATGGAAAACTAAACAGTCCCAATGCAGCACATATTCCCAATTTCACTTCTACTTGTCATTTAAAATGCGCCACAATTGTGTACGGCTGATTCCCAGTCTGCTGGCTGTCAAAGTGTGGTTTCCCCTGCATTCATTTAAAACCTTATAAATATGCCTCTTCTTAACTTCCTCCAGGTTATCAGTATAGTCAAAATTATTTTCTTCGTATTTACAATTTTTACCTTCCAGCTTTTCATCTATTATTTTCTCTACGGCCTCACCAGTTATCACACTATCATTTAGCACCACAAGACTTTCAATTATATTTTCCAACTCTCTTATATTTCCAGGCCAATGATAATGCTGCAGTTTATCTAAAGCATCCTTTGAGATTTTAACTGATTTTTTATTGTACCTGGATGAAATTTTATCTGCAAAATAGCTGCTGAGCAGTTTAATATCATCTTTCCCCCTATGCCTTAAAGAAGGCACTTTCAATCTCAAAACATCCAGCCGGTAATACAAATCTCTTCTGAATTTTTCCTTTTCAACCTCAATCAAAAGATTTTTATTAGTGGCAGCAATTATACGTATATCTATGGGAATTACTCTGTTGGAGCCTATCGGCCTAACCTCTCTTTCCTGAATCACTCTCAGCAATTTACCCTGTAATTCAATATCAATATCCTCAACTTCATCTAAAAATATGGTTCCACCATGAGCTTCAGTAAAAAGCCCCGCTTTACCTGCTTTCTTAGCTCCAGTAAATGCCCCTTCATCATATCCAAAGAGTTCACTTTCCAATAGGTTTTGAGATATTGCAGTACAGTTTACTGCCACAAAAGGTCCTTTTTTCCTCCGGCTTTCCAGATGTATTGCCTGTGCAAACATCTCTTTGCCAACTCCACTTTCCCCCACAATCAATACTGTACTATCGGTACCAGCATACATCTTTGCTCTCTCTTTAGTTTTAATTAAAGCTTCACTTTCACCTATGATTTCCGAGAAGCTGTATTTAGCTATATTGCCTTTATATAAGAGCTTACCCCTGATTTTTTTCTCGTACTCTTGAATTTTAGTTATATGCTGAAATGTTTCTACTGCCCCAACTGTTTTGTTATTTATAATAACAGGTACCCTGTTAGTGACAATCTGGGTTTTTCCAATTTGGAACAGCTGTCCTAGTTCGGACTCGGTTTTATTCAAAACTTCAGGAAGCATTGTATTTGGTATTAATTCATCAACTGGATGTCCAATGGCCTTTTCAATGGGAATACCCAGTATTTTACCGGCGGCAGAATTAAAAGTAATAACTCTTTTAGTATCATCTATAGAAACTACGCCCTCACTGATATAATTTAAAATTGCTTTAAATTGCTCCGTTTTTTGTTTTTCTTTGCGTGTACTTTTTATAATTCTTCCAGCTTCTTTGATGCTGGAATCCACTGTTACAGCACTGGTTTCTAATAAAACAGTGGGAATATTATATTTCAAAGCCAGATTTTCAGCAACTGTTCCTCCAAGAATCACATCTATTTTTTCACCGGAATTAATTAAATTTTTTATGTATCTTTCTCCATCCTGCTCATCGTTGATATAATAAATGTGTATATTTACATTTAAAATTTTTCTTAATAAGCCAACTCCTTCAATAATATTTTGAAATCCAATAATAAAAATATTGGGTCCATATTTTTTGGCGGTGTACACAGCATTTATCAAATCATAGGGTGAAACCTCCATTTTAATTACAGGTACCCATTGAACAGTATTTTCAATAATAGAAGCAGTACCTCCCCTGGATATTATAGCCTCTACACCTTCCTTTTCCGCCAGCTTAGCTATTTTAATTGATTGATTCAATAATGCCAGTTTTACATCTACATCATTATAACGGGCAGCTACTTTTTTAGCTGTATATTCAATTTTAAAATGTGGAGCAATAATTAAAATAGGTTTCACATTTCATCCTCCCCTTAATGATAAAGCCCTCTAAAAAATCATCTCACCCGGTTTATAGCCCTCAGGCAATTCTTCTTCACTTAAAAACTTGAAATTGTCATCACCCAGTATTGGTAAAAATGCTTCATATGGAATCCTGGAAAACTCACAGGCATAATTGCTGGCTCCGAACCATTTACCCTCCTTGCTGCTCAAGTTTAAATCCCTGGCAAATTTTGTATAGTTTGAGCAATCATGAACTACTAAATCCCACTTTTCTTCATCGGCTATTTTCATGAACTTCAGAGTTAATTCCCTGCTCCAAATTGGAGATATGTAGCCCTGCCTGGAAATATACATGTCTTCCCCATAATAATTGTTTATGTTATTCTCATTTAAATGTAATTCTGCACAATTGATAAAATCAAGTTTTGTCTCCAATATGGCCTGCTTTTTCCTAAAAAAAGTTTGGAAAAACTCAGGAGTCATTGGAGTTTCAATGCCTACACTTTTAATATATTTTTTCGCTGTTCCAATATTTTGGATCACTTTGTCCGAACACTCAGAAGCACCCAGGTTGAAACGTATCTCGTCAAGACCGGCTTCACCTAATGCTTTCAATGTCTCCGGTCTAGCTAAAATACCATTTGTATACAGATGTTGATGAACTTGAGCATCACTAAATTTTTTTATTACCGGATAGTATTTTTCAATTTCCATAAACGGCTCTAAATAAACATAGCAAATGCCAGTGGGTTTCTTCTGAATGGAAAGAAGCAAATCAATATCCTTGTCATAAAATCTTGTGCCACCAATTTCCCACATACCTTCGCCAATTGGTGGAATATCTTTCAGTTCTCCATAATCATAACAGAACTTACACTCCATATTACACTTGTTGGTTTTCCTGATTGCATTCAAACCAGTACCCAACAGACAGGAACGGCACCCCTGGGGAAATTTACTTTCATTTCCCACAAAAAAAGTTCTATTCTTCAAAGTTTTCAATCCTTTAATTTTCGACATTAACGTATCATTTCTATAATCGATGGCCGCCTCAATTTGTGCAAAGGCAGAGTAAACTATTTCCTGCTGTTTCGTCATAATTTCCTCTTCCTCAGGCAGTGTTGAAAAAAATTCAAACCACTTCAGCGCATCTTTCTTTGAAATCTTCATAATATATCCTCCTCTAAGTCTGCCTTTCACAGCTCTAATTCTAACTCTTTCTTTTGCTGCATGGCAATTATAAGCTCCAATATAATTCATAACCACATAAAAAATCTCCTTGACTCACTCTTTTCATACTAGCATCACATAAAAAAACAGCTCAATATCAAAATACCAAGCTAGTTTCACTTTAGAATTTTTTCAATCTATCAACAGCATCTTCCTCGGAAGATACAAAGAAAATATCTCTTCCCTTATTACTTTCATATATAAAATCTTTCAGTGGCTTGCTTGTGTAGACGGAAAAATCACCGACAATGGCAAGTTTAAACTGGTAAGTGATAAACTTTTGCAAAATTTCACCAGCAAGTCTTGTGCTTAAAACAAAAAAATCCTCAATCACAGCTTCTTTATTTATTACAATAGAATGACTTCCTGTTTCATAATTTACAGACATCATGAAATCCAGTGCTGACTGCACATCTGAAATCAGAACCTCATTGCTGTTAACAATGGCTATCTCACTGCCATTGGCAGTAATTTTCTTTATATTCATAACGGGATTTTCCTCCTCATAAATTTTGATTTTTATCTCTAATGTTGACTTATATATAAGATTTATGCGTATATTTATTTCGTTAGGATTTTGCAGAACGAAAAGTACATGACAGAATTCTTTATTGCGGTGACACAGGTTATCTTACTCAAAAAATTCTTTACAATAAACCACCCTTCCCTTAATGTTGTCAAGGCTTCCCTTCTCAAGTTCCAATGCCATAAACGATTCATCCGGTACATCAAACGGTGCTTTAATTCCCCATGTACTTGCAGGTTTAAATCCAAATCGAGGATAATACCTGTCATGTCCAAGAACAATTATAGATTTGAAGCCCATTTCTTCCGCAAGCTTCAGACTTTCCTCAATCAAGCCTGTTCCAATACTTTTATTCTGATATTCAGGCAAAACCGAAACAGGAGCCAGTGCCAACGATTCGTATTCCTTTTCACCATCTTTAATAATTAGCTTTGTCATCAAGATATGACCTACAATTTTTTTGTTAACTTCGGCAATAAGAGAAAGCTCCGGTATAAATACATCGCTTTTTCTCAATTTAGCTACCAAAAACTGCTCTCTATGGTCACTGTGTTCTTCATTTTCAAATGCTTTTTCTACCACTTTTTCGGAAAGTTTGTAGTCTTTTTCAGTTTCCTGTCTTATAATTATATCCATCCCTAAATATCCTCCTTACATAGAATTTTTATTTATACCATATACCCTCTGCAATTGCACAGGACTTGCCTATTATGAGTTTATCACCCAAGAATTCATAATAGTATATTATCATAGAATTTCTCTGGAGACTTTTTATTATCCCTATAATAAGTGTATTCCCCAATCTCAACATTGGGTCTTTTAGGTTAGACTACTTATATCGCAAACCGTTTTTATATTTTCATTGGGCTAAAGTTTTTTCTTATCTGGTCTCGTCATTGAATATTGGCTTCTTTCAAGTGTTCAACCTCATTTACTAGTCTTTTAAGAATCTCTATTCCTTTTCTTGTACAATTTACATCAGTTGATATTAAGGAAATAACCTTATCGACCCTTTCCTTGTAATTACTTGGCTTGATTTTAAACTCTTCAATCATCTTAACAGCCTTTTTTTCATTTATACAGTATTCTCTGTTTACTGCAAATAAGACTTGATTAAGAGAAGATATGCTTCGAAAGCAATGACCGCAAACATAGGATACATCATCTTTATCTATATTATTCTCAGCAAACATTAAAGAGAAACCTGCCTCAAACATAAAAAATTCGCTTAACCCTTTCTGCAAAGCAGAATGTTTTACTAATATCATTCTGTAAAAAACCCATTGATACTAAAACAGAACGTATTTCGGAAACATTGTAATCACAGTCATCTTGTATAAACTTCACTACTACTTGATCACGGTTATATTTATATCCATTTTGTACAAAATAGCCCATTTTCGCCTTAGGAGAAATCAAAATGCCCTCTTCCCTGTTTAAAATCATTTGTATTGAAGATCAGTTTATATTTTCTTAATGCCAATTATTAATGCTAAATCTACAGTTATTGAAGATATATTCTTTTTATATAAATCATTTAACTCTTCAGTACCTTTTCCCCAAGTTAATGGTGTCATTTTAATGAAATACGGTAAAAGCCCCTCATTGACATCAAATTTATAGTTGATATTTTGGATATCCTCAACATCTAACTTTTGCTTAAAATAATTAATTACTTTACTATTTGAATAGTCAGAAATATCCTTGTCAATATAAATTATCTTACGTAATTCTTTAAGATAACTAGATCCCGGAACCACTTTTATAACAATTCCCCTATCATTTAATATTCTATCAAATTCACCATAATTAGCTGGAGATAAAATATTTAGTGCAACATCAAAACTCTTATTTTGAAAAGGCAGCCTTGTTAAATCTGCCACACACCAAATAATATCAGCGTTGTTTTTTGCAGCAATGTTTATACTGTCTTTTGAAATATCCACTCCTACATAAATGTTGCCCTGGTTTTCTTTAAGCTTTTGAGAAATACTGTAAATGTGGGATCCTTCACCGCATCCTGTATCTAAAATCTTTATCTTTTTATTGTCCCTGGATTTTTTGTATTCATCAAGTATTTCCGTAAGTTCATCAATCAAAGGGTCATAGAAACCAGCTTCACAAACTCTATGTCTTGCTTCAAATAATTCCTTTGAATATACAGGAGCTTTGCCTGATACTAATAAATTCAGGTAACCTTTTTTAGATAAATCAAAGTTATGTTTAAAATCACAAGTCAAGCTTCCAAAATCATTCATAACCATTGCCCCATCACATATAGGACATTTAAATAAATTATTATTGTTTTGTATCAATTCTCTAATTCTATCTTTTTTCTTAATATTATTTATGCACATATTCTCAAATTCACCTCATTTATTAAATTTGATGTGAATTCTTGAAAATGACCATTCAACATAAAAAAGGCTGCAAATGAATGATTCACTTGCAACCCCAATATCTCTATAAAAAATATAGGGCAACAAAAACTACACTTATTGTAGTCACACTTAATGCCTATGATAAGATACTATAAAGCATATGAATGTTCATTATAAGAATCCCAAAATAAGGTACAACAAATTAACCTAAAACTATAGGACTTTTTACCTTATCTTTATTTAGCTATTTGTATTAAACTAAATAACGGAGTCTCATTTTAACAATAAACATCCCTATACCTCTCTTCTAAATATTTGCTTCAGTATAACATATATAAAAATGATTATCAATAATACTTTTTCCCTTGTTTTTCTTTATAAAATTTCATGCCTTTTTTGGATAACCTATCCTCCCAGATCAGTTTTAATATATTTAGTTATTCGCTGTAATCAACCAGGTAACCTTTAATTACCGCATAATGGTCATAAATCTCCTTCAATATTTGATTCAATTCTTTTCCCATGCACTGTTTTCCATGCTCCAGCTGCTCCGTTATTTTTGTGAGAACAACAATTTTACTCTTCTCTTTTCCAGGGAACGTTTTTAATTTTAAAGAAGATAGATTTTCAAATACAGTTTTTAATATAACTATATAATAATTCTCTAACATAGTAAAGTAACAAGCGAAAAAAGGCACTTCTATTAAGAGTTCCCTGGCCTGCTTGAATGGTTCTTTCCCAGCAATGCCATAATTCATTTCACATTCTCTGCAATTACATATAACTTTCCTATAATAGTTTTAGTAAATGATTACTTACTAAAATGCAAATTTACTATTGATTTGATCTAAATAAAGTAATAATATATATACTATATAAAAGAAAGGAATTTTTTTATGATAGAAGAAATAGCAAAAGAATACATGACTCTAATACCAAATATTTTCGGAAATTTTGATGAATTAAACAAGGATTCGGCAGAGTTGTCACATATGCAGAATCATGTTATTGAATATATGTATATGCAGAATAAAGCTTTAAATCTTAAAGAAATCAGCAATGGTCTGAAAATAGCCAAGCAACAACTAACGAATATCATAAAGGATTTAGAGACTGAAGGCTATCTAATCAAATCCCCGGATCGTAATGATAAACGTGCCGTTCTAGTTTCTCTTACTCCCAGAGGGAAGGAAATCCAAGATCAGAAATGGAAAAAGGTATATAAAAATTTCAGTGAAAATATCTGTAAGCTAAACATGGAAGAACAGTTGGATATAAGATACGCTCTGCATAAGGTAAACATACTGTTAGAAAAAATAAAGTCTTTCTAAATTCGTTGGATAGGAGATATATTCGTGGATTCAACTAAGAACCATAAAATAAATTTAAGAGGGAAAAAAGAAACACTTCTGATTACTTTACTGGCAAAGGCTCAGGACAGCTATTCCAAACATCCTATTCTCAATGACAAAAGAGCAGCAGAGATTCTTGACATGATTGACTATGATTTTGAAAAGGTCAGTCATTTTGGGAATGAAATTATGGTCATAAGGGCAAAACAATTGGATACTTGGCTGGAGGAGTTTATAAAAAAGCATCCTGATGCAACTATACTCAATCTTGGCTGCGGTCTGGATACAAGAATAGCAAGAATTAATCCACCATCCACAGTAAATTGGTTTGATTTAGATTTCCCTGAAGTCATTGAGTTACGCAAGTATTTTTTTACAAATCTAGAAGGCTACAGAATGATTTCGTCTTCTGTTACAGAACTGAACTGGCTGGAGCAGATTCAGAGAAATCAGCCTACAATGATCATTGCTGAGGGTATTTTGGAATACCTAAGTGAAGGTGAGGTAAAAAAATTGCTTAACCGTCTAACAAGCTATTTTCCCCAGGGACAAATTGCCTTCGATGTTATGAGTTCATTTGCAGTTAATTCCGGGAAAGACAGCCTAAAAGCAACAACTGGAGCTGTACACAAATGGACAGTGGATGACATAAGTGATGTAGATAAATTAGATCCCAAACTTAAACGAGCTGCTGATTTATCTATTTTTAAATCAAAATTTATCCGTAAGCTTCCCTTTAAAATCCGCTTACTTTATTCTATCATCCACAGAATTCCAAATTTCAGAAATATGATGATCTTGCTGTTATATAAAATATCGACATAAATTTACGATTGGGATCATGTCTCAATTCAATATAGATGATTTAGTTGAAAGAAAGATTCTGAAAATTCCCGAGTTATATTCTATTAAACAAATAAACAAATTTATATATGGATGTTTTCCCAGCGCCATTAACACCTGCAAACATAGTATAGGTTCACCATAGTATTTTTTATAAAGAATAGTGAATCACATGAGAAAAAATTATAGTTCTGAATTCAAAGCAAAAGTGGAAACTTGATTTCACATTTTCCAAACAGCCTTCATATAATGCAGTAGAAAGGATGATATCTATGTTTGATAATCCATACCAGCCACCGTCTTATCCAATGTCATTATATCAATCTCTTCGGGGTAAGTATTTCGTTGGATTAAGCCGTGAAGAATTCGGCAAGGGCAGATATGCGTGGGCCGGACTTTTCAATCCTCTCAATTCCGGAATATTACTTTTCGTAAATGTTTTTACCGTTGGCAATGTCACCGAAATTCCATTTTCTTTTCAGGTCTGGCTGAATACGAGGGCATCAGGAAGGGCGAAACTTACGAATATGCAAAGCCCATCAAACACATCAATCCGTCCTTTGCCGAGACCAAGGGTTAAGTTTTTGTATTCAGAAAACGTCGATGAGGAACCTATGGGCGGAACAATTATATTTGGACGCCGCTGTCCTGCTGAAACGACCATTGTATCAGAGGAGGACGGAAAATTCATTTGCCCGCCGGGAGGTAATTTTTTAATAAACTGTCTTCCACCAGAAACAAGCAATGAAAAAGTTCTGGGACGTATTGCATTTGGATGGTGGGAGGAATCTTGTATATAACAGCTTACAACATCACTTAATGCTCCAAGGCCGCTATTATCAACGTTCCTTTGAGCAGTTTTTTATCATGAACACATATCATTTTAATCCCAGATAATAAAAAAGTCATAACCACCCCTGAAAGAGGTGGCTTGTTCAAGTCTTAGTGGGTTGATTACCTAACTGTACCCCTAAAAGAGTTTCCCAATTCTATATATAATCACTGATTATTCTTTTTCAAACAATCGAAACTGCCCTGGCATTTCATCTAGACTCAGTATGTCTTTTTCAATTCTATCCAATGCTGAAACTAGTGGCATATTTCGAATTTAATACTTCTATTTTTATTCATTACTTAAGAGCTTAAATTTCATCCAGGGATTTTTGTTTTGTTTCAACTCCTAACACAGCAATAATAAATGCCACTATTACAAGTATACATCCAAGTACTATAAAAACAGTACTGCACAACCTACAATACTTCTTGAGATCATATTTTTACTGAATAAATCACTAAACTTCGCCGATTCTTTATTATGTTCCTTCCTTATAACATTAGGCTGTGCTATGGAATTATCAGCTTCCTTTTCTGCTTCATGGTAAAATATATTTACAACATGCTGTGCATTTTCTTCCATTCCTTTGGATTCATACCATCTTGGCATTCAGGCATATCCTTTCTCATATACCATACAATTACAGAGAATACACCTACAAATACAAACATCCATCTTCAGCCAAACCGTGGTATTATAAGATATCCCAGAAATGCAGCCGCCGGTGTAGAAATGTTTGTTATAAGCGAAAGCATGGGCACCCACTTTCCCCTGGTTTTTGAAGGCACAAATTCTGCAAGTAGTGCATATCCTGTAACAATTTCAGTGCCAAGCCCAATTCCCACAAAATACCTCCATTTAGTAAACAAAAATTTAATATTTTTAATATATAATTTCACTGGCCAGTAAAAATTATTTTCTAAAATTAAGCATAAAAAATAGACCTTTCCATGGGACGAAAGGTCTATCGCGGTATCATTCAATTTTTTCCTTTTTTTATATATTGTCAAGGTTTAGAACTCATTTATTTCACACCCTATCAGCATCACCCATCTCTGATCAAAATATATTTTATTCTCTTTCAAGTATGGGGCAAAACCTGTCTGTTCCCCGCCTGATATATCCTCCTTCATCAGCAGTCGAATTTTCTCTCTCATTACCTCTGGTGTCTTCGTAAGTTCCATCCAATTTTCAAGAACTGTAGGCATTTTCACTTTTTCACATAATGTGATTGATAAGTGGTTGCCTGCAAAAAGTTGTTTCATTTCTTCTATGCTCAGATTCTTCACATGTGACGCATCACGCAATGTTTCAATTTTATCTTCCTTTCTGCGCAGCTCCTCACTTGCAGACTCCATATCGATAAGTATCAATTTGCCGCCTGGTTTTAGCACCCTTGCCATTTCTGCAAAGGGCATTTTCACACTTGTAAAATGATGAAATGCAAGCCTTGACACAACCACATCAAATGAATGATCCAAAAATGGCAGTTCTTCTGCATATCCTTTCACAAATGATATGTTGTGGAGTCCAGCTTCTTCTGCTTCTTTTTTCCCAATCTCAAGCATAGCAGCAGTAGCATCCAGACAAATAATCTGTTTTACATGAGATGCCATCTCTCTGCCGCAGGCACAAGTTCCAGCTGCAACCTCTAATACGGAATCTCTCTTTTGCAGCTGCATATTTTCTATGATATGCTCCAGATACTCTTTTTTGGTAAAGTTGTAATTCTTACTTTCAAAATCAGCTGCCTGTGTCTCAAATGATTTATTTATAATTCCTAAATTCATTGGTCTCATATTACAATGCCGTACCTTTCTTAGGAATATAGAAAGAATCCTTATATGCCCTTTCTATTTTTAACAACTTTATTTTTCTGTCTATGCCGCCTGCATATCCCGTAAGATTTCCATTTTCTCCTACAACCCTGTGACATGGAACAATAATAGATATGGGATTATGTCCAACTGCACCGCCCACTGCCTGTGCAGACATTCTTGTAATGCCCCTTTTCTTAGCAACCTGCTTTGCAATCTCCCCATAGGTCATTACTTCTCCATATGGAATGTTTTTTAATATATTCCATACTTCCATGCGGAAATCACTTCCTGTCATAACAATCGGCGGCACAAAATCTGCCTCCTGTCCTCTAAAGTACAAGTCAAGCCACCTGCTTGCTTTCTCAAAAATAGGAAGTGACTTTACTACAGCATCCGCAGGCACTTCTATATCAAAATATTTCTGCCCGTCGAATACCAATCCCGTAAGGCACTTACCATCACTTACCAACGTTATTTTTCCAAGTGGTGAATTATATTTTTTCATATATTTCATGTTCTACACCTCGTTCATTTTACCTATCAGATTATCTCAATTATTATGAGTCATTGTGAAATCTGTAAATGAGTTATTAGATAGTATTCCATCCTTTTTAAGCATATCTTTTCCACATATCATTTCCTTGATCATGGAAAAAATACTTATCAGTCATTTAATTCTATCCCTTCATTTCCTATATTATATACTATATCTGATTCTAAAACCATCAAGTAATAACTCCTCATACTTTCCATTTGAAATTAAGCCTTTTTCATTTAGTCTCTACTCTTTGAACATATTTACCATTATTGAATAATAAACCTAATGTTAAGTGCTATTTTATTTATTGCTGCTATAGTCTGTAAATCTTCATTTTGCAAATTATTTGAACGAAATGCCATTGACATTGGTGTATACTTTTCATCCTCATTTTGAAAATACTTTAGAGTACACCCAAATAAATCACACATATGGTTATACTAAGAAAATAGGTGTGTTTTTCCAATTATTGATTTGTGCACACACCCAAGGATTAAGCAAGCAACATCCCATTCAAATGATCAGCGTGAGGCAATTTTCCATAAATCAAAAGGAGGAATTAATAATGTTAGGAAAAGTAAAAGGAACTGATCTATTTTACCAATATTATGAACAATGGATTACAGTATACAAAGATGGTGCTATACGAAAAGTGACTATGGATAAATATCTTATGACGAAAAAGTGGCTTGAAAAACTTATTCCAAAGCTTATAATTTGCGATTTGAATCGTATAACTTACCAACAATTACTTAATAGCTATGCTGCGTGGCATGAACGTCAAACAACAATGGATTTTCATCATCAATTAAAAGCTGCAATTTTGGATGCAGTGGATGAAGGTCTAATTGACAGGGATCCTACGCGAAAAGCAATAATCAAAGGGAAAACTCCAAAAGATAAAAAAATAAAATACCTGAATCAGTTTGAGCTGCATACTCTATTAAGCAATCTCGATTTAAAGCCTGAAGTAAGCTGGGATTGGTTCATACTATTAGTTGCAAAAACCGGGATGCGCTTTTCAGAAGCATTAGCGCTTACACCTAAAGATTTTGATTTTTCACATCAGATTCTTTCAATCAGTAAAACATGGGATTATAAAGGAAATGGCGGCTTTCTTCCAACAAAAAATCAATCCTCCGTACGCAAAGTAGAAATAGACTGGCAAACAGTAATTCAGTTTTCTGAGTTAATAAAGGGATTGCCGGAAGGCAGCCCTATATTTACAGAAAACAAAGTATATAATTCTACTGTTAATAACATATTAACAAGACACTGTAGGGATGCAAAGATTCCAGTAATTTCAATTCACGGATTACGCCACACCCATGCCTCTCTTTTGTTATTTGCCGGTGTATCAATTGCAAGTGTTGCCAGAAGGTTAGGGCATGCTAGTATGACAACAACCCAAAAAACCTATTTACACATTATTCAGGAACTTGAAAATAAAGATGTAGATTTGATTATGCGTTCATTGTCAGGATTAAGTTAACTGGAAATCATTATCAGAAATGACTTACGCTGATGAAGGGTGATAAGGTGGTCAATATCTTGGAAAAAGTCACCTATTTGTTTCTGTTCCTTATAATCAGGTATCAAAACATCTACATTATTAATAGCAGTTTTGGATAAACTTGGCACACCTGTTGATTCATCTTTTTGTTTCCACTTTATATTTTGAAAAATATCATAAACAAAATTTAAATTATTATTATTCTCAGGAACCGCATAAAATAAGGTATCCACAGTCCAAAAAGGTGCTCTCAATATGTATGGTTTATCAATTGTACCTTTTCTCCCAATACCTATCGCATCTTCTTTATATGATAAAGCTTCATTCACACTTAGCATATATCCACCAGTTCCATAGACTGGAATTTTACCCTCTGAAAGGTGCTTATAGTCTCTCCCGCTTTTAACATCAACTATATTTTTTAGCTTACGCTGTTCCCAAGCAAGCGTAGGAAAGTAAATGCATTAGCTCCAGATTAAAATTCGAATTATTAATTCTTTCCTATAATCATAAAAACTCAATAGTATTTATATTTTTTAAATCAATTTTTAATCATATCAACAGGAGCTTCTGGTTTCTTATATTTTGCAATATCAATTAAAAGACAGATATCATAATTGGGTATAATCATACTTGTAAATTCATTAGCCGTTTAACTGTCTCCATAAGCGCTGTTAGATTCATGGTATCATCATTTTCTCAGGCATAATAAGCACCTACTATAAAAGTAAGTACCTATTTATGATTTTCTATCCATGATATTATATCTTTCTGATTTAACTTCCCGGATGCTATATCCACACCTAAATCCACTAATTCTTTTTGGGTAAATTCTAATTTAATATTGTTATATTCAAGAAGCATAAGCATAACATATATTCCAGTTCTTTTATTGCAATCCACAAATGCATGATTTTTTATTATATTAAAACAGATATTTGCGCATTTAGATTCAGCAGTTGGATATAAATCTTCCCCACCAAATGTAGCCCTGTAATTTTCTATTGATGATTTCAAAAGTTCTATATCCCTAATTCCTTTTGATCCTCCTGTAATACCTATCATCTTATCATGCAATTTTATTATATATTCCAAAGATATATATTTCATCTATCAGCCAGTTCCTTAAAAGCTTCTATATTTTCTTCAAGAATTTTATCCGCAATCCTATCAAGGGTCTGTTCTTCAGATACAGCTTCTTTAGTAAATTCTTCAAAGTCCAAAACTACATATTTGGGCTTGTTATTTTTCATAATAACTACCGATTTGTCCTCATCAACCATCTTGGCTATTTTAGAAAAATTCTGGTTAGCCTCTGACATTGAAACTATCTTTTTAGTATTTACCAGCATTGAAACCCCTCCTAACACTATAATATGTTTATATTATACCATAAGTAGGATAAAAATATCCTACTTATATAAAATTTTAAATCGCATCTAACTCACACTGTTCCCAGCACCGGCAAATCTAAATTTTTACGCCTAAGATCTTCAATTGTTCATTAATCCTTGTTTCAAGTTAAACTCATTTTCCCTGATTTCCTCAATTGATGCCACATGGGCATTATTTAACGTCATATTGTTATATAGAGCAAACTGCCCTAAAAATCTTTTTATATAATAAGTTTTACTTATAACTTCATTTTTAGCCTTCTACAAAGATTCTAATAACCCTATCTGTTACCTCTTTTATTTTTTCTTCATTCAAATGCCCAATCTTATACAAAACTATATTTCTGTCAGCCGTAAATATCTTATTAGGTCTGATATTACTATTTTTTATCAATGATCCCTCTTCAAAGTCACTATTCTTCAATTTTATTGAATATGAATCAAATACATTTTGACTTGTTATTTGGGAAAGAATTAAATCATATCCTTCTAAATCAGCTAATACTAAGGCCGGTCTCTTCTTCGATTGCGATAAATCTGAAAAGGGAAAAGGTACAACGACTACATCACCCTTTATAAGTCTTTCCATGCTTTATCCTCCTCAGGTTTAAGCCAATCTTTTGCTAGATTCTCTTCACTTGCTAATGTTATATCATCTATCTTTAAATTGCTTTTTCTATTTTTTTTAAATTCTATATAATCTATATAATCAGCTACTTCCTGCAATAAGTAAGGTGGTAATGTTTCAATTTTTTTTACTAAGGCATCCTTATTAATCATATAAATCACCTTCCTGTATATTCTTTATTTTACTATTATTATACCATATTAACTAAAACATCATTGTCTAAATTCGTTGGTTTCATATTACAATGCCGTACCTTTTTTAGGAATATAGAAAAAATCCTGATATTCCCTTTCTATCTTTTAATAACTCTATTTTTCTGTCTATTCCGCCTGCATATCCCGTAAGGAACTTACCACCACTCACCAATGTTATTTTTCCAAGTGGTGAATTATATCTTTCGATATAATTTCATATTCTACACCTCGTCCATTTTCCCGTTTTTTATTGTTCCAACGGGAAAAAATTTGAAATCCGTATTCTTTTAAGTTACTTTATCTGAAATTGCACCCAGCTCACACTGCTCCCAGCACCAGCAAATTTAAATTTTTACACCTAAAATCTTCAATTGTTCCTTAATCTTTGCTTCAAGTTCTGCAATTTCTTTATTGTCCTGTTCTAACTGCTTATTTACTTCTTCCAAATCAATTGGAGCTTCTTCTTCAAAAGTATCAACATAACGTGGAATATTCAAGTTAAACTCATTTTCCCTGATTTCATCAATTGATGCCAAGTGAGCATATTTATCAACATCTTTGCGTTCCTTAAATGTATTGATGATTTTATCTATATTTTCATCATTCAAGTTATTTTGATTCTTTCCCTTTTCAAAATCACTGCTTGCATCAATAAATAATATGTCTTTAGTTTTACGATTCTTCTTAAATACCAAAATGATTGTAGGTATACTTGTCCCATAGAATAAGTTAGGCGGCAGACCAATAACTGTGTCAAGATAATTTTTTTCAATCAGAGTTTGACGGATTTTGCCTTCTGCTGCACCGCGAAACAGCACACCGTGAGGCAGAACAATAGCCATTGTGCCAGTGTTGTTTAAATGATATATACCGTGTAATACAAAAGCATAATCTGCTTTTGAGGCTGGTGCCAATTTCCCATAATCGCTAAAACGCGGATCTTTTAATTTAGTTTTATCATTATCCCATTTCGCAGAATACGGTGGATTTGCAACCACTGCATCAAAATTGCGCGGGTGGTCAATCCCTTTTTCGTCCGGTCCATCCGGCCAATCGTTTTCCAGAGTATCAGCATTATTTAGTGTCATATTGTTATAAGACACATTGTGCATCATCAAGTTCATACGGGCCAAGTTATACGTTGTTGTATTCAACTCCTGACCAAAATACTTCATAGGAGTACCATCAGGCAATTCTTGTCCAACAGTAAGCAGTAGGGAACCTGAGCCCATCGTCGGGTCATATATATTGAAAAATTCATCTGATTTTTCTACACCGCTGGTGACTATTTTAGCTAAAATCTTACTTACTTGATGAGGCGTATAGAATTCCCCGCCCTTTTTACCAGCACTTGCAGCAAATTTACCGATTAAATATTCATAGATTTCACCTAGAATGTCTTTCCCATCATCTCCCTTGTACTCAATTTCGTCCACTAACTTAACTACATTGTTAAGTGATTTTGCACGTTCATTTGTAGAACTTCCAAGACGTGTATCTCCCAAGTTAATATCGTTGAATATACCGCGAAAATCTTTCACCGCTTCTTTATTTAATTCCGCATTCTTATTAAAGTTATCAAAAATAGCCTGGTAGTCGCTGGGAATAACTTGTGAATCATTAATTTTATTAATCAAAGACTTCCATGTATCATTTGGCGCAATTGCATATCCCAAACTTGATGAAATATCCTGTAAATAGTCAACTAAATCTGCACCTGCCGCCTGTTTTAGATAAGCATCATTGATAGATTCTCCCTCCGCAGCGTCAATAACATTATTTTTTACCAAATACTGTTCTTGATGTTCCGAAAGATATCTATAAAACATAAACGCCAGGATATAGTTTTTGTACTCTGAAGCATCCATTGTGCCGCGCAGTTCATTTGCCATAGCCCAAAGTTTACTAGTAATTGTTTGCATATTATTGCTCATTTTCTTAATTCCTTTCTCTTTTTAAATTATTTCATATAAACATCTGTTGTAGTAATGCTTTCTTTTGTTTTTTCAAATGATTTAACTTACGTTGATGAAGGGTGATAAGGTTGTCGATATTATTGAAAAATCGTCCGATTTTCTCTTGTTCAGCCTTATCTTTTGGTATTGTTAATTCTGTTTCAAAGAAATCTGAAACGGCAATATTTAATAGGCCATGATTTCTTGCTCCCTCAGCTGCGTGTTTTGAAATCTCATGATACCAGTATGTCGTATCATAGTATTTTGTCAAGAAATCACTATTCACATCAGTTGGCTTGAAAACTATGTAAAGCGTTGATAATACACCCATATCATAACGTTCAAGACGTTTAACTGCACCCCAAGGATAACCATTTGAATATGATTTGTTATAAGCAAATTCACCATTTTTCACTAGGTAATATCCACTTACATCACGACTCGCAACAGTCTTATTAAAGAACACGTTTTGGTCAACTAATCCATCTTGTGCAGAAATTGTTAGTGGTAATGTTGACTCTAAATCTTTGTTCTTTCGAGTAACACGTTCAACAACATCTCCCAACTTACGCTGTTCCCAAGGGTCAGTAAATCCCAGAAAACGAAGTTCTGGAAAATTCTCACCTTTTTTCGGGAACATTTTTTGTAACAAACCTTTCTTCTCATCCTTCAGGTGATTTAACTTACGCTGATGAAGGGTGATAAGGTTATCTAAGTTCTGAAAAAATATCTCTATTTTACGTTGCTCTTCTTTACTGGGAAATAAAACTTGTACATTTTGTAACTTTACCATTGTTAATGCTTTTTGATTAGAACCAGCAGCACTTTCTAAAACTCGTTTCTTTCCTATACCATCACCTAGATATGTATTCAAATACTGTGAGTTAATCTTAATATCACTAAGCCAGATTAGATTTCCATCCTTAAAATAAAATGGTGTATTATCACGGATTAAATAGGAATTTCCAAGTGTCCCAACAGCAGTAATCAAAATATCTCCAATTTGAGGGACACCATATTTATCTTTTAAATTTTTATAATATTCTTCTGAGATATACAACAAATCTTCTAACTTTGAAGAACTTCCTAATTTTGAAATTTCTAAACCTCTAAAAAATGGTATTCCTGTTTCCACATAATCTTCTCTATGTACCCGCTTGCTAGAACTTAATTTTGAAATCTCTCTAAGTTTACGCTGTTCCCAAGGGTCGGTAAATCCTGGAAATCTTATTTTAGGTACATTAGCTTTATTTTTATCCATTTTATCTCCTATCTTAACTGTCAATTGATAATTAGCAGTTTAATAATTAATTTTAAAGTTTTATTAGATATAAATTAGCTTTCAGCACGCTCATCAGCCAATTCATAAATGGCTTTACGCAAACCATTACGATACTTGATTTTAGACAAAGATTGTATCTTTTCGTCATGTGCCAACGTCTTATAATCCACGCTTGCCTGGGCAATTATATTCCGGATTTGACCAGCATCATCTAAATCCTGCATACCATAACGATGATGACTAAATAATTCACGCATCTGGGCACTTGTGATAATATCTGTAATTCCCCACTTCACCCGAAAATCCAGGAACATTCTATCAAGGCTGACATTGTTGGCCGCTTGAATAATTTGCTCACTATCTCTCAATTTTACTGGATATTTAAGATTAAAGCCTTCCGGTGGAAAATGACCTCTGATAATAGCAATTGCTGCATTCATAACCTTCACAGCATAATTTCTGTCCTCCAAACCAGTGGCAAATTGATCAATTTTCTCTTTTGTAGCTTGCGCTTCCTGACTCCTGCCCTCATGCACCTGGTTTAATAATTGTTCCACCAATTCAGTTAGATAATCATAATCTATTTTCACATCCTTCACATGGGTCATTTTCAACTCAATTTGATAAAAAGGAATTTTCTTTTTCTTTGACATATACTGTTTAATCTCATTGGTTAAAGTTGTGGTAAGCATGGTTTCCTGAGCACTTGTCATTCCTAATTTTTCAACTAATTCATCAGGATTGTCGTAATTGAAACCTACTGTATTTCCATCAACTTCTTCAGGCGTATATTGTTTTAATTTAGCCATTCCAACATTATAATTGCGCAGCAAATCAAATATATAATCTTTTTGCTTCTCAGAAGATGGTAATTGTTGAAACTCATTAGTTAAGCTGTCTAATTTCTGAACAACCTCTTTAACTTCATTAAATACATCTTCAAAAGGTTTAGCGATAATACCATCTTTTTGGTTGGATTTACGCTGCTCATTTTCCGATAAAATTGCGGAATCTTTATTGGCATAAACTGCGAGAGCTTTATTCATCAGCTTCTCATTTTGAGCAGGCCAGCGATAATTTACAATACGCCCCCAGGGTTTTTCCTGCATGTCAGCAATACGGTTTGTTCTTGAATAAGCTTGAATAAGTCCTGCTCCTTTGAGTGTTCTGTCTACATAAAGTGTATTAAGTTCCGGTGCATCAAATCCAGTCAAAAGCTGATCTACCACAATCACAATATCCAGGAAATTCTTGTCGGCAGCAGTTTTTTTCAAGCGTTCAGTAACATCCTGTGTATATCCAGCTGCATCATCCATACCAAAGCTTGTACCAAATTCCTTGTTATAAGCCTTCATAGCATCATATAAACCCTGATTGGCAGCAAGCATACTGTCATTATTGGATGAGTTCTGGCTGAATGTAACTGCCACTTTCAATGTTTGCTTGCCATTCTTCTTATTCTCATCATTTACTCGCTGAAATTCATTGAAATACATCATTGCCATTGGGGTACTGGCTTTTCCGCCGCCAACATGAGTGGTAAAAAGTGCATTATATTTACCTTCATTTGAGCGATTTCGCCAGTTCTTGAAAATATCTTCAACTACTAATTTGATATGATCCGGATTTTCATCATAGAAACTTGGTTCAACTGCATCATCCATATCTTCCTGACTTAGATTATTGATCTTATCTTTAATTTGTTGTTCAGTCCACTTCGAATAGCGTTCCCGGTAGAAATTTGGCAGATATTTGGTTTTCATTTGCTCTTCATCAATGGTGGTTTCAAAATCCACTTTAAAACCTAAAACATTTCTGTCTGCAATTGCTTCACGAATAGTATAGGCATGTAACAGTGTTCCAAAAATATCTTTAGTTCGCAAACCGCTGGTAGTTTCATCGAACATGGGTGTCCCTGTATAACCAACCCAGGCGGATTTCCTGAAAGCCTTTTGTATCTTTGCAAAACTTTCGCCGCCGGTTGAACGGTGTGCTTCATCCACAATAAATACAACATTTTTATCAGGTGCTTTAAAAGATTTACGTTTCACTAAAGTATCAAGCTTTTGAACAGAAGTAACAATGATACTATTATCTTTGCTCTTTAATTTACGGCTTAAATCAGTAGTATTATCGGTATCTTGAACACTTCCAATCATATCTTCACCAGCATCCGGATCATAGGCCCTGTAATTTTCATTTGTCTGTTTTGTTAAAGCAATTCTATCCACTACAAAGACAACTTTGTCAACCTTCGGCATGCGGCTTGCAAGCCATGCTGTTTTAAAACTGGTTATAGTTTTACCAGAACCAGTGGTATGCCAAACATAACCTACTTTATTTGTACCCAGTTCAAAATCAACTTGCTTTAATTTTTCAATTACATTCTGAGTTGCATATACTTGATATGGACGCATTACTTTTAACATTTGTTTGTTTTTTGTGCCATCCAAAATCATATAATTGGTAGCCATCTGATGGGCCATTGGAATACTTAACATTGAATCGGCAAACTCTTTCCAATTACGCACAATGGTATTATCACTTTTACGCTGCCAGTTAAAAGCAAAATCCTTATTGAACTTATTGGGCGTGGTATTCGCCATATACTTCACGTTATTCGGCGTAATTGCCACCAATATCTGCAATGTGGAAAATATATCACCATATTGGTTTTCTTCGGAATACTGATGCATTTGATTCAGTGCTTCATTGACATCATGCGTATCACGTTTTTCTTCAATTTGTATAATAGGCAAACCATTAATAAGAAGTGTAGTATCAAAACGGCGATTTTGCTTCCCAGCAATAACTGCAGGGCGTTCAATTTGATTAACCACTTGATATACTGTATCCCCAGCACCAATCTGTTTTTGATCAAAAACCGTTAAAAACACGTGACGGCCGTCATCTAAATCAATTTCGATCTGCGATACACCATTAAGTCCATATAAAAATTGTCCAGCTTCATATGGTGTTTGAATATCAGATATAATCTTTTTAACTTGATTAAATTCCACAGTACTTAGTGGATGATCAAGTGTATTTTGATTGTGCCTCTCAAGAATTTCTTTGAAATTATCCCAAAGCTTTTCTGTAGTTTTAATTTTTGGTTCATACTTCCACAACTTTGTTTTCACACAGTAATCGGCAGATTTTTCACTAACCTTAAAGCCGCTGATTCCTTCCAGATGTTCAGGTTTAGTTATGGTTCCGCTGGTAATATATTGTATTAATTCAGTTTCAAATTGCTCTTCATTCATTTCTCGCTTGCCTCCTCTAACCTGGATAATATGATTTTTGTTTCAAGTTCTGCTGCCCTATTTTTAAGGGCCTGCAGCCTTAACTGATTAAAATAGACTTGTCCTATAATTTTTTGCTTATCTATGGAAGGTATTTTCGGTATTTCAAGCTCTTTAAGCTGCCTGAGAGTATATTTTAAAACTTGCGAACCTTGCAGTCCCAACACAAACTGTTTCTTGATTGTTTTGTTTTCATTAATGAGATAAACCAAAAACTTTGAATCAATGTTATGGCCAGGTAATAATTTAACGTAGTTTTGAGTATAAAGATATCCCTGGTGCTCTTTTCTTACCATGGCTGCAATTCCCGTAATTAAACTAAACACCACATCACCATGGCATAATATATTTACTTTATCATTGGTTCTGACCTGTTTGTTATCCGCATCCTTTGAAACAATACCTGCCAAATCATCCGTTAAATCTATTTGACTATAATAAGTAAAAAGCGGTGTTTTCTCATCAAACACTTCAGTAATTCTAAACTGGGCAGATCCACTTACTAATTCAACCAATTCACTCAACTTTTTCATAAAATATTGTGCCTTTCTAAAATTAACTTTATTTACTATGATGTAATCATATCATAAAAGGAATTTTACTGCAACTATAAAAATGTAATTTATTAAAATTACATTTTTATATTTCAACTGTTTTTTACTAAATACTTCCACTAAGAGTGACCACACATTAAACCCTTTTATGCACCTCTGGTGCATTTTTACTATCAAGCAGTAATTTTAATAAAATAATTCAGCCTAACCAACATATTAATCCCTTACCCTCCGTAATGCTGGCTTTCACGCTAAATTCAGACTCCCAATACTCGCCTTCACTAAGCATTCAATGCAACTATCTTCACCACACACCCCATATGCCAGTAGACAATCCTTTGATATAATTATGCAGAAATATTGACTTTTGCGTAAGGATATGCCCCCTATAACAGATGGAGCATGCTATTAACAGGATTTATACTTTTATACAATTTTCTTAATAAATTCTCATCGACAAATACACCCCAAAAATCCATACAAATATCATGACGATAAGGGTAGAAGGCATCACTATAAATTACACTCTTATCTTTCAGATGTTCATAATTGTCATTGGGGTATTTCTTGAATTGCTCCCTCAGTGCTCCCATATATAAATTGCTGATCTTATTCGTCAATTTGTCTCACCCTCAGCAAGCCACAATCTCCATAGTTTTTTCTTTTTTTAGTTAAATCACTAGCAAGATTTACAAATAGAAAACCTCCAGCATGATGTGTTAACCTATCAAGGACTATCGTCCTAAAAATTTTCCAAGTGCTAAATCTCTGATTTACCGGGTTGCACTTTTAAAAGGCAACCTGAATAGATTGCATAAAAGCAGCTATATCTTCAAAGATAAAATACATCAATAATCAGAGACCACTTTTGTCATCCTGAAGTTTGTTAGGGATACTTTTTACATTACTAAATGTGATTTTAAGGTACCTAAATTGTATAAGCTAATCACAAATATTTTTTCTAAATAATTTCTTTCTTAAACATTTATTGCCTCCATAAATACCTTATTTAACAATTATATGTACATTATCTGAATTTCTCCTTAAAACTTAATTTTCCTGATTATTTCTGATGTCCTCTTCATATTTATCTATCAACAATTCCTGATAAGCTGCACATTTGCAGTTTTCTATAGCTTCACATATTTTCATAAGCTCAGCACTTTTTACACTTTGAAGTTTTTTTATTCTGGTTTCGGTAAGTACCACCTTTGAAACTATATCCTGGTAATCCCCTACACCATATCTCCACAATATAAGTTTTTGTCCATATCGAAACTTCAATTTATCTGCCATCACTATTCCCTCTGGATCCATATCTCCTGAGTAATATATATGTGCACCATTTTCAACTAATTTGTCCATTAAAACGAGAGATGCCAGCTTAAAGTTTCCAAAACTGCATATAAGGGACGGCTTGATTTTCAGGGTTCTGTAAAGTATTTCACTGAATACGGTAGGATTTTCAAACACATATACCTTTTTATGGGGACTTGAAATTTTACTGACTCTGCTTATATTAATCAGTGATACCTGTATGGGTTCTCCGCTGTCATAAAATCCCTTCCATCCCTGGTGGACCTGGTTTTCTTTAAAGTATGCCAGCATACCGCTGCAAAGTGTGTAATTTGAAACTTCATCCTTTATTATTCCCGCATTGTACATTGTTTCTGCAAGTTCTTCAGCATTTTTAGGATAGGCTGTCTTTATAAAAAATACTATTGCAAAGATCATAAGTTTTCCCGCATCTCTGTCCTGGTCAAAAAAATGCGGATCTTTAGTAACTTCAGATGCCAGTAGTGCCAGCCTGATAAGGTGCCTGCTGTCAAAGGACATAACAGAAAGTGCCCTGCATACGGCCTTCAAATTTCTTTTCAAAGCTTCCCTGTTCTCGTAATATTTTTTATTTATGAATCTAAAAGCACTGCTGTCACTTTCAAATACAGCTAGAAGCCACTGTTTTCCATGGGTTTCCTGTACTTCATTCAATATACCTTCATAGAACAGATGCCGGCTCTTTTTATATTCAAGTTCTTCATCTTTCCTTGAACAAAGCTTGTGTCCCAGTAATTCTTCCAGTACAGTCTTGAAATCAACACCTGAAAATTTTGTAGAATCCAGTTTCTTTACAAAGTCGCCCACTTTTATGGAAACAGATTTCTTGTAATAATTTTTACCGAAAAATCCTGTAAGTGCATCTTTCTCACATTCACTTAAATTGTTTAATTGTATCCTGCCTCCCAGGGTTCCAAGAGATCTGTATTTTTCATCAATCTTTTTAAAAACTCTCTTGAAGCCTTCATTCTTTCTAAAATAATCCACACATTCCTTGAACAGTTCATTATTCATAATTTATACTAAAAGCTCCTTAACCTTTCCATTCCATTTATATCTCATGACTGTAACATATTCTGCATTATCAGGTCTCAAAAGTTCACAGATTGACAAAGAAGGCACCGTATCATAGTCTCCCCACAATATCTGTGAATTTATTATATAATTTAAATCCAGTTCGTCCAAAAGCCTGAACATATCTCTTATATTCTTTTCGTCAACTCCTGCAAAAGCCTCGTCCAGAGATATTATCCTGGGACTGTCGGCTCTGGCACCTTCATATTTGGCATACACCGCTGAGAAAAGAGGTACATACATAGCCATGGCTTTTTCTCCACCGCTGAACTGATAAAAAGCATTGTTCGTAAGTTCTTTTTTATTTCCTCCTTTTTTCACATAGTACAATTTGAATTCAAACCATTTTCTATAATCCAGTATTTCTTTCATAATGCCATGGAAGGTCTGACTCTGACCTTTGTCTTCCAATATTCTGCGTGCTTCTGATATCTTTGACCTGAAGTGCCCGGAAAGTTTATTAAGATCCGATGGCTTTAAAAGATTACCATCCTGTTTTAAAAGTTCCACTAGTTCCCTGGTATCCATCTGTTCTTCTGTTTCCGCTTTTTTACTACTCCATCTAAGAGAAAAGGACAAACCACTTGACGTATTCATTGATTCCATGAGTTCATTCATCTTTTTCACCCATTTTTCACTGTGAAATATTCTGGCCCTTATTTTCTTACTTATATTGTTCACAAGTATATCTTCAAAGAGCTGTCTGTCACCTTCTTTAAGCAGCATCTCATTTTCCTTTATGCTGTCTTCTATAAAATCAACAAGTCTATAGAAATTTACATCTTTTCCTCTTACCTTTGCTGTTATATCTACCCTGCGTCTGCTTCCACTGGCATTGACCACTGCTTCCTCCGTGCTTTTAGCTTCATCAGTAAATATATATCCGGTTTTAACTGTATACTCTCTTAAATATTGATTGTTTTCCTGAAATTTTTGAAACAGCATGCTGCTGTAATCTTCTCTTACTTTTAAACTTTTATCCTCCATTACCCTATTCTTTATAATGTTATCAGCCAATTCATAGCTATTCATATCTTTTTTCTCAACTACATATCCAAGTGAAGCTTCTTCCTCAAAAGATCTCCTATATATGTCTTCAATCTTTGACATACTTTGAATTTCCTCAGAAATATCTGCAATTTTTTTATCCTGATCCTCAAATATCTTTTTTTCTCTTTCACTTTTCCTCGTGTTTTCCTTAATCTTCTCGGGAATTTCTCTTAAAAGTCTTATACATTCCTCCACCTGTATTTTTATGGCTTCATAGTCTGACAGTTCAAGTTGTTTCTGCGAATTCTCAAGATTTATGGAAGATTCCTTCAATTCCCTTTCAATTGATGATCTATCATAGATGATATCGTCTATATCCTGAAAAATATCTTCCATGCTGCTGTTGAATATTTTAAGCTTTTCTATAATCTGCAGAAACTGGCCGTGTATTTTTTCAAGCTTGAAGAGGTTCTCTCTGTAGTCATCGGCGGCTTCAAGTGCATTTTCATAATCATCCGTATTTATATTGATTCTAAATCTTAATGTAAGCTGATATACTTTTTCTTTTATACTTTTCAATTCACCATATATTTTTCTCTCCGCATCATTTTTATTTTGTACATCTTCACAAGCTTTTTTATATTTGAATTCGGCATCCTTAAGCTCATATACCGCAGCAGAAATATCCCTGCCTGAAGGAATATTGTCAAATTCCTGCTTCAGCAAGTTCAGCCTTGATTCAATTATTTTTTCATCACTGCTGTATTTTGAAATATTATCCTCTATTTCTTCAAGCTCCTCCGAAAGCCTGTTTATCATATCCTGCCTATATCTGTTTCTGGCACTTGTTCCTATAAACCTGGGCACATATAATCCTGAAATGTTTCCTTTTATCAATCCTATAGAATATTGTCCATTCCCATCAATATAGGTTTCACTGCTATTTTCATGGATAAGTATGCTTCCAAGAACCTCATTTACATCTTCAGTGTCAATTTGATCTTCATCCACAGACTCGGGTTTCAAAAATTCAAAGAGATTTCTCTCACAGGCCTTATTTTTCGGAAATATATATTTATCAGCAGTATTCAAATCAAGCTTTAAAACCTTGTCTCTGTATTTCTTGGGAATTACAAGTGCATCCAGAAGTCCCATATCCATAAGAGCTTCTTCCAGTTTTCCTCTAACCTTTTCAGAAATATCATCTTTAAAATCCACTGCCCTGTAAAATGGAATAAATGGTATGTGCATTTTCTTAAGTTTTTTTCTATTCTCAACAACCTTTTGTTCCCTTTCAGGTTCCGGGTCTTCCTTGTTTTTCCAGTTTTCTATTTCCTGTTTCTTTTCCTTCTGCAGCTCTTCTAAATTCTGTTTTTCCATTTCAATCCTGTATTTTACACTGCTTAAATCTCTTTCAAAAGCATTGTATTCATTTCTGGCTAAAGCAATTATATCATCAAAAGAGCTGGTATAGTCAAAATTATTCACTAACCTTGACATACTGTTTATGGATTCCTCTGTCAGCTTGAACTCCCTGTTGTTCTTTCTCCAGTCATATAATTTTTCAATGTACTCTTCCTGTATCTCCAGAAGAAGGTTTCTGGTCTCATCAAAAGTTTTTAACTTTTCTTCTCTCTGTTGTTTGCTTTTCTCAAGCTTCTCAAGAGCTCCGTCATATTCTTTATTTTTAGCTTCCTGCTCCTGTATTGCCTTAAATGCCTCTCTCATACCTTTTATGTATTTTTCAAGACTGCTTTCCACGTAGTTGAAGGAATATTCTTTATCCATACCCGCTTTAATTTCGTCCTCCATAAAACTCTGCTCGTCAAAATATATCTCTTCTGCCGTATCATCCATTTCAAGCAGTATCTTTTCTATTTTATCCTGCTTAAGATCCTTTTCCTCCTCCAGTTTTTTTATGCTGTTTTTTAAGGAAGCTTCATCTTTTCTCTTTTTCTCATATGCTTCATCCTTCTTTTCCTTCTGTGCACTTAAGTTTTCAATATTTCGGTTCAACTGCTCGATCCGTTCTCTTATTTTTATGCTGTCATGCTTATCAAGTTCCCTCTTCTTTTCCTCCACTGTGCTTTTCTGTATGTCAAGATTTTTTAATCTATTTTCTGCTTCCAGGTATTCCTTTCCTGATCTTTCCTTTTCGCTCTGGCAGTGTGACTTTTCAAGCTGAAGCTTTTTAAGCTGATCTCTATATTTTTTATAGAGCCTGGCTTTATCAAAAATAAAAAAACTGTTGTATTTATCAAAAGCAGATTTTATTTTATAAGCTGCCCTTCTGCCATCTTTAAGCTGTTCTAACCTGCTCTTTATATTATCCATATTTTCTATGGCTTCGGACATAGGCCTTAAATCCTCTTCTGAAAGCGGCTGAAGTGAATTTTCCATTATCTCATAGCTTACCGTAGGCTTGAAGTCCTTGGAAAGCTTTGGAGTCCTGAGCTGGACCAGAAGTTTTATAAGTTCATCATAATCATCTATACTGTTATAGCCGAAAAGGTGATTGTTTACAAGCTTCATATAATCGTGCTGACTTTCTGCAATCTGACCGCCGGAACCTATTTTGTTCTGGAGTTCCTTTGCCGTAAGGGGAAGCTTGCCCCCCGCTTTTTTGTATAGAAAAATATCCTTTCCTATTCTTCTGCCGTCATTTATGACAAACCCCCAGGATTTCAGAGCCTTTCCCCGGGAGGCTTTAAATCCCATTCCTATAGTTATGTAATTTTCCGTTTTTCTCTTTTTAAATTCCATATAGAGATATCCTATGGATTCATCCTTTCCACTGTCCTCATCCCCGAGAAGATAATTTTCTATTTTTCTGGCCTTTGATCCAAATGGATCCAGTCTCTCGGGACTTTTATTTCCATCTAAAAGAAGGGGTATGAAGCTCTGCATTGTAACTGATTTACCAGAGCCATTGGAGCCCCTTAGAAGAAGCTTCCCGTCTGAAAAATCAAATTCTTCTTCATCATAGTACCAAAAATTTAGAAGTCCTGCCCTGTTTATAATCCACTTGTTATCTTCCATATAATAATCCTCCTTATCCATCTAAAGCTTTTTATTAAAGCTTTCTGGATATGCTCCCACTATTTTTCCGCAAAGGGGAAGTATCTTTATCTCTTTTTCCTCTTCCATAACATCTATCATATTAAAATCATGCATATAATGTATTATTTCCTCACTCAGTTCACTCTGCCTAATTTCCCTGTATTCCTTACTCCACCCCATGCCGAAATTCAATTTGAGCTTTTCTACCAGACTTTCAAAATAAGCTCTTGAAATCACTGCAGTATCGTCAGTCTTAAGTGTAATTCTATTTTTATTTATTTCATCAACTATCAATCTATTGAAAAAAAGAACCACATCACTTATGGCTTTATTTCCCGGGAAGGTATCCTTGAGATTCTTTTCAGGATTTAAAACTACCATGGCGCCATTTCTATGCACGTGAATATCATAATCCAGATATTTTTCCAGATCATTTGAGAGCATGCTCCTGTAATTTTTTATATAATTGTAGTCCACATCTTCTGCACCTTCATTGTATACCACAGGTCCCATTACAAGCCTTCTGTATACCCTCTGTCTCCTTATGAATCCTTTGTCCGTACCGATATCAGTCCATTCTTCTTTTTCAATATCCCTGTAATTATCGTATTTAAGTATATTCATTGGAAAGTTTCTTACAAAATATCTTGAAAGTCCGGTACTCTCATACAGCACCTCTGCTTCCATATTGCTTGTAAATTTCTGTTCCTCACCATCATCAACTCTTATCATGTCCATGGAAGACACAAACTTAAGTACCTTTATAAGATATCTTCTATGCCTGTATAATGTCCAGTCTACCTTTTCATCACCTGTATAATTTGCCTGTATGTACTCTGTAACTTCGGATAAAACAAATTGCTCCTCCCGACCCTTGTCTTCCAGAAACATTATAATTATGCACAAAAATGCATACTCCATGACACTTCCAAAATCTTTGATCCCCATCCAGCTTTCTGCTTTTCCCGGAAACTTCTCAAGCTTTATCAGAAACGGATTTACAACAAGGTGGTAGCCAAGCTTATCAGTTATAAAATTTTTAAACCTAGGTATGCTGTCTTTTATTTTATAGTACAATTCCTTATTTTTGTCCTTGCTTATCCAATAATTCTCCAGAAGTATTTCCAATTCGCTCATCTATATATCCCCTTCAAATCGTATAATATAAGGCGGCATTACAAGTTTTCCGTCATCACAGTCCAGTGTACATCTTCTACTCACATCTTCAGGTATCTGAACCACATATTTTATCCCATCTTCAGTTTTTCCGCTGTTGTCAGAACTGTTTATTCCCTTACTGAGCCATCTGAGAAGCGTTATACGGACACTTTGTGGTATTTTGGGAAGATTAGAAAATTCTATGCATCCATTTTTTATGTAACCTTCCATTATCTTTTTCTCCTCCGCCCTTTTCTCCATAATCTTATGGAGCATGGCACTTTTCTTTTCTGCATTGCTCACTATGGGATTTCTTGAGGTTTTTTCCCTGTAGGCACGCACCCTGGGTTTAACCACCTTCACCTGGGGTTTCTCTTCGAAAATGCCGCTGTTTATACTTTCGGTACTTCTTGCTGCTGTCTTAATATGTTTCATACTGAATATTCCAAAGCTTACGGAAGAAAGTTTGTGGGCCTCCTCTATACTCCCGCACTTTAAAAACATGCTGCAGAGTTTTCTGTACTCTTCCTTCCTATTGGCAGCACTGTTCCTGCTCTCTGCTATCTGTGACGCAAATCGTGTTATTTTTCTTATTATCTCATTTGTTATATTTAAAAGCTTTTCCGCCTCACTTTCACCTCCTGCAGGTGCCAGGAACCAATTTCGGAGGCTCTCCCAGCGCCCGTAAATATTATCCTTAAGCATATCATCATTTACTTTCATATCAATTCTAGGTATTGACTTTTCATGCAAAAAAGCCTTATAAAGTACTGCATCCACCTGATCAGTTTTAAGGTTCTCAAGAATATACTCTATATGAGATGAATTATATTGAAGACTTTTTATAAAATCCCTGAGATACTCTATAAATTTATCCTTGAATATCAGAAATTGACTTGTCTTCATGAGTTCATCCGCCTTTATACCATATAAATCTCTTATGTAGTCTTGATAATTCTGATTCAATCTCTTGAAGTCATTATTCAAAGATCCCCACCAAACTCCCACTTCTTTTTCACTTTTAGACACCATTTCAGTAAGTTTTTCAATCTGTTCCTTTATTCTTTCAAGAAGAGAGGGTTCAAGGGAAGCACTTTCCACGAATAGGTTTTCAAGTCTTATAGTCAATCTTTCAATTTCCACACTGTACTCTGAAAGTTCATATCTGAATTGCTTGTTTTTAAATTCCTCCACTGTAGCAACTTTGGCGGTATCCTGAACCGCCACAAGATTTTTCCACGATATAAGCACATCCAGATCCTGGCGGCAGGTTTCCATGGTATAATCTTTAAATTCATCATGAGTTTTCAGTTCCTGGAATAACTCTTCCTTATACATCCAGTATTTCATTTTCTCATACTGAAGGTAGAAAAATCTCAATATAGTTCTGTACCTCCAGGCATTTTCCGCTGTAATATACCTCATCTCATCAATTTGTTTGGTAAGTTTATCTGTTATCTGCATGCGTCAATCACCTTTTACAAAAGTTTTTTTAATATATAACCACTTTTATTATGCTCCTGTTTCTTTGATAATTCATTTAGTGCCTTATTCAACAACTTATCTTATATTATATACTATAAAGACAAATTTTAAATCGGTAGATGTAAGAAAACCTATACAGTTCTATAAAACTAATAAGCATGCCAAAAATATTCTTTTTAAGAGTACTTCTGACATGCTTATAATGGTCTTTCAGTTCAATGTCATTTAAATATGGTGCACCACCTTGTGCGTGAGAAGCAGATGAAACTGTAACAACAGGGGGATGTCCAGTTCGATAATGTGCAGAGATACTTCCTTCCTGACATTCTGTAATCACATTTTCAACCCATGCAACATCGCGAAGAATAAAGTCAACATGATATCCATTAATAATAAGCCAGCCGCCGAGTATGACAGCTTCAATACCTGAAGTCGCTGTTAAAGCTGTTACAACTTTATCTAATATTATTTTAATTTCATTCATGTGTAGCTCTCTATCCTTTCGTTAATATGGTGCAGGTTCCGTATACATCAGCATCTTAACTATATTTTTTTAATGTTTCACCTGCAATCGCTACCTCTACTTCACTGGCAACCATGCTTCCCACTGCAACAGTCAGTGCTTTTTCTCATGCAAAGAATTCGAATGTTAATTTTAAAGTTGTAGGAGCACTAGTCGGTTCTGTCGTCTTGCACAAAGTCGTTTTTAAAAACAAAAAAACATCTATGCTGTCCTATCGCCGGAAATCGGTATCAATCCTATACACTCGCGAACGGAAATTTCCTCGGTTACCTTGTTCCCGCGCGCAAACAAAATATCATTCCGAATGTACGGATCGGAAATTGGGAAATCACAGAAATGGCTTATATACTGAGTTTTTCAGCCTTTTCAGTCCTTCACCCTTGACATCAATAAGACGCACTCAACATTCCAAAAGTGTGTGAAACTTAAGATAAAATGCTGAACAATATGGGGGAATGATCAAAAATTATCTATTAATTTCTAATCCATTGTCATTACACCAATCCAATGCAATTTTCTTAAATTTATCATCCGTAAATTTGTACCATTTCTTTTCTACATTAAATCTTATGACTGCATCCTTAAATCTCCTAAAAGCTCCCTTTCCATTTAATGCATTTAATAGTTTATTGGATATTTTATCATTATCTAAGGAATAACAGAATTGAACCATAATATCATACTCATTAATATCAAACTTGGATGGCAATGAAATATAGTTATCCCAATTTTCTTCCACGTCAATGGCAGCTTTAACATCATCCAGCTGCCATTCCATCAGCTTCTCTGCATCATCTTCATCATAATCCTCAGCCATCCTCCTTGTCTCATCATCTATATAAATAACTTCACCTGTAACCTTATTATAATAATAGTTTCCCTCATCACTAGCTAATTCTATTGCTTGTAATACATCTTCTATTTTAACTTTTCCCATTTTTACATTCTCCTTTTACCACATTTCCAGATATGAACCTGCCTTTCAAAACCTGCCGATTCATGCATTGTGCTGACGGGCAGCCGGTATTATCCTTACTTTTAATTATTGTTTTAGAACAATAGTTATGATAAATGCAATCGATACGCTGGTCAAGGTGCCCACCAAATATTTCTCTGCAAAATTTTTATCTTCAAGCTGCTTGTAACATGCAATACTTTTTGCAGTCAACACAAAGCCAATTGCTCCAAATTGATTACATAAGATTAAACCTGAAACAATGATTCGTTCAAGCTTTCCAATTATACGTCCTACTTGAGGATCATTCTCCTCCTGATCACTGCTGTTTTCATCAATAATATACGATAATAGCTTCTTTATAAAAACTGCTGCAGGATCCCATATTATCACAAATATCAATGTGAGCAAGCAACTAAACTGTTAAAATGCGGCCATTGCTGTATATGTTCGTATAATGAGGTTGTTTCTGCACCTAGATCAAACGCATAATATATAATCATATTTTACCTCTTATAAATACTTATCCATAAATTTTAAAGCTACAATAGTTAAATTTCTAGCTTCGTAGATATTGGCTGTTTTAAAAGTTTTTTCAATACTTTGTCTACTTATGTTTAAAATTTCAGATAATTGTGTAGTCATTCCTCTTTTCTTTCCGCTGGAAACATAAAAATTGCTATCATCGTTAGCTGCATCTATTGGAATAGGCTCTAAATTCATAAATTCAATCTCATCGAAGGGATATTTTTTTACCGATTTACTTTTCTTATAATACGTATAATAATTGAATTTGTTTTTTGATACTGCAAGTTTTGAAATGAGGTTACTTTTACTATGATCAATCACCCGGCCATAATCAATAGGGTACAGCAATTCTGAAATTAGCATAAGTTCATTTTGATATTCACTATGGTTGCCGGTTAATATAAAAGAAGTATTAATTAAAGCGTTTAAAAATAAATCAGCCTCAGTTCCTGAGTAAAGAAGTACAGAATGTCCTAGTGAATCTTTTACGTTTTCAATGGCATTACGTGCATTATGATATGCCGGACCATCTTGAGCAGTTGTGCTTGCATTTTCAATTTTTATATTCCACTCGCCTATGCCAATTCCTGCTTTGATTTCCACTGGAGAAATAAGCATATAAAACATTCTAAAATAAAGATATGCAGATTCTGTGGAGATAAACAGACCTTGGATCTCATCTCCTGCACTGAACTCCACATCCCTGGCCAATGAACTTGAAAACACCTCGTTTAATTTTTTAATTACCGTGACAATGTACTTCTGTATAGAATTTCTATCCTCAACTGAATAGGATCGAGACTTTTTCAGATCCATTATTAACACAGTGTAATTTTTCATACCATCACTCCTGATAATCATTGTAACACAATTTAGCAAAAATGCAATCAATATGAGTTGCACTTTTAAAAAGCAACCTGAATAGATTGCATAAAAGCAGCTATATCTTCAAAGATAAAATACATCAATAATCAGAGACCACCTTTGTCATCCTGAGGTTTGTTAGGGATACGTCTTCTCTGACAACTGTATTTTCAGTCTGCATCACATATCCCAGTTGCTCAAGAAAGGGTCTGACTGTAATGGATGCATATGTTTCAAAGCAAACCACATTATTCTTTCCCACGCGCCGCTCTAATTTCTTCACCAGCCCCGCTGCAATTCCCACGCTTTGATAATCTTTATAAACAAAAAGTCTGTCCAGATAACCATTTCCATCCATATCGGCAAAACCCCCAATCACACCGGCCTGCACAGCTAGCAAAGTGGTGTACTCTGAGAAGAAGAAGTTCCATTCTTCCAAAATCTACAACACTTGAGCCAATCTTCCAAATCAATGCCCATTATACTCACGATATGAACACTGTACCATCTTTCCTTGAGTGATTTTCCGTTCAAGTTCATATACTTATAACCTCAGGACGCTTTTTCCAATCACTCAACTTTACAGTCCAATACCCTGACCATTCCTTCATTGCCTTTAACGTAGTAAAGCGAAGAGACTGTTCTCTCTCCGTTTTACACCACACTTATATTTAATTTATCCTACTTATCCACAACACCCCATTTATTCCACCTTCACATTTTTCAGCGAATCTACAATTTTGATACTCATAAATGAAGTAAAGGGACATATAAGTTATTTTTCCGTTTCAATGCAATATCTATTAATCAAATCCAAAAACAGTTTTATTACAGGATTTGTATTATCGGGATTTACCACACAAACATATGAGTCAGAATATTCGGAATCAAGCTTTATAGAATAATAGTATGGACTATTTAACAACATTGGATCATATGGATTTGAAATAGTAAGTCCATTATCCGATAATACCTTAAAGTAAGCAACTTCTGATGAAGCCACTTCCACCTGATGAACATTTGTAAGATCAAAACGGTCTTTGAAAACTTTGTCCACCTGATGTCCATTTGGTGCAGTTAGAAAAAAGGTTTCTCCACAAAGATCATTATAATCAAGAGTTTGTTTATTTGCTAACCTATGATAAGCAGACATAACAATTAGAGTTTCTACTTCTTTCAATGGTATAACAGTAAAGCCTGATTTGTCCCAATGAGGGACATTAAGACCAATAGCAATATCTATGCTCTCATTTTTAAGTCCTTTGATTTGTTCCCATGAAAATAATTTATTACATCGTATCCGTAATGATGACCATGTTTCACGTAGTTCATTAATAACAGGGAAAAACATATATTCTGAATAATAACCGGATTGAAAAGAGATAGATAATGAACCTATTTTCCCTTCCGAAGCAATTCCTGCCATATTAAGAGTATAATTTATCTCTGAAATTGCTGCTTTCACACCTTCATATAGTATTTGTCCAGGCTCAGTAAGGCGAATTGGTTTACTGTTTCGATTGAAAAGAGCGTAGCCTAATTCATCTTCCAACAACTGTATATACCGACTTATTGTTGGTTGGGATGTATAGACTTGTTCTGCTGCATGGGTAAAACTTCCTGTTTCAGCAACTGAAATAAAATATTTGAGTTGTAGTAAAGTCATATTAATCTCCATTCCTCCGCCAAAGGGCGGCACAAATAGTAATGAAAGTTTTTGACTACCTCTACTTTTTTGCTACAATAGTTTCAAGAAGCTACACTATAAAGCACGGTAGGAGGAGTCGTAAAAACTCTCTTCGTTTTATACAGCATATTATAATCAATGTAAGTCTCACCTTTCAAGCACAAATAAATAGCTCTATAAGACCGTACACTAAGAATTATCTTAACACCTAGTTAAATGCGTGGTGAGGTACTCAAACATCCAATACCCCCACAGATTGAAATGGAAAACCACTGGCATATAGAATATTCCGATTCTCTTTTCTTCATACACTTCCCTTTCTTATTTTCGGTATAGCAATCCTTCCGATTTTCATGGACTTGCTCCTTACCTGTATATTTTTCTGTCCTAGATTATTTTTATAAAGTAAAACAGCATGATCAGGTATACGAGTTTTAATCGATTATCCAATCATGCTTAACATCTCAGTTCAACTTACACTAAATTTCCCATCGAATTATTTGTTCAAAAAGTAATTACTATCGCCGTAGATCTTTGCAGGATTGTAACCGATTCCTAATTCTTTATACATATATTCAATAGACTCACGTAAGCTCTTCAGTTCTAACTTTCTACCTTCTTCAATAGTATAACCAGAAAGGGGTAATTCTATTTCAAGATCGATGGTATCCAGACTTTCTGGTGCTTCTTCTCTCAAAATATCAATGATAGCTTTGCAGTCAACATTTCCTGCTCCGATTGCTGTACCAAGTGAATGTGTTCCATCAGGATCTGCAAATACTCTATTATCACAGAAATGTACACAATAACAATATGGTGCCATTTTACGGACACAATCTGCAATACCTTCCATAACCATTAATGAATTGATCGTATCACAGCATGCACCTATCAGAGGATGATTCAGCTTTTCAACCAGCCAGATTACTTCATCTGCGAACAGATCACAATGGTTCTCGATTGCAATTTTCATACCATATTCCTCAATAAGTGGAATATTATCATGGAACTGATTATAAACTTCAACCAGCTGTGCCATAACAGAAGGTGCTAAGCAAGAGTTAGAAGATTTCTCTGGATGCTCTACATCTGTGCTATACTTCACAAGGTTACATCCTAATTTATGTGCAATATGTAACGAATCTACAACATTGCAATTTACACGGGGATCAGAAGGAGCATTAAAAGAAACGTTAAGCTCAAGTTCAATACCTGCATCCTCAGCAATCTTACGGCACTCTGCCAAATGTTCGTCTGATGTGTCATTCTGGATATCTACCAAAGTGATATGAAGAACATCCAGTCCAACTTCTGCTGCAATGTTTACCAAATCCTTAAATGTTGCTATCTGTTCAAATGCATGATGTTCCCCAAACTCCTGAAATCCCCAGCTCTCGCCAAAACCTGAAAGGTGCAGCGTATAACTATGCATTCCAATTTTAAATTTTCTATCGTGATTCTTAATCATGTTTTTTCTCCTTTATTTTAAAAATTTTATTTTACAACTTATCTGACTTAAGTACAACTTATCATTGGTTTATTTTTATTAATTATTGATTTCCAAGTTTCTTGCAGTGATCAACTGAAACCTTTACAAATCCTTCAAATATTGCATCAAATCCCATAGATTCAATCTTTTCCAATGCTGTTACCGTAGCACCACCAGGTAATCTAAGTGCAGTTTCAAGTTCCTTCAGACTAATATCGGAAGAAAGGATCATTTCTGCACTTCCCTTAACTGTCTGAGCAAATAAACGAATTGCTGAATCGGGATTCAGTCCTAACTTTTCTGCTTCTTTTACCATTAGGTTGGCGATATGATAAATGAATCCAGGTGTTGAACCATTAAAAGGAAGTATTTCAGCCATCATACCATCTGGAATCTCTTCCACAATACCACATAATCTAAGGATTGCTGTAACCTTCTCTACATCTTCATCCGTGCAGTTTTCATTACGTGATACCGCAAATGCACCTTCTCCTACCTGTGAACTCATGTTAGGCATGCAAATCACAACCTTGCAGTCCTTGCCAAGATGTTCTGTATACCAAGGCTGCTCAACACCAGTTACCACTGTTAACATCAGCTGTCCCGGTCTATAGCATGCTTTCAACTCATCGATGATAAATCCGGCAACCTTAGGTGTTACTCCAAGAACCAGCATTTCTGAATTATCAACAAGCTCCTTCATGTTATCAAATGTTGCATAACCTTTGGATGCATAATCTTTACGTACATCTTCGTTAATATCGTAAACACCAATTTCTGAAGGGTTATACCCCTCTTTAAGTTCTGCTCCTCTGTGCATTGCACGAATAATATTTCCTGCAGCAATAAATCCATAACGTAACATAATTGTATCCACCCTTCTCTTAAATTTATTTTAAATTATTGTTCTAACATATTTGTTTGTAATGCACGCACACTGCTCCATATACTCTTTTGAAGGAGTCTCAATATCGGGAAGCTGATATGTAAGTCCCAATTTACGGTAAGTATCCGTTCCAAGACGGTGATAGGGCAATAGTTGCAGATGATCCACACCCGATAGTTCAGCAAGGAACCTTCCAAGGAGCTCCAGATCCTTTTTGGAATCATTCACTCCTGGAATCAGCGGTCTACGAATAATCAGTTTCATATTACTTCTTCTCTTAGCCCCAGCTTTACGAATGTTGCTAAGAATGACGTCATTGGACACCCCTGTATATTTTTTATGTTTTTCTGGATCCATTAGTTTCAAATCCACAAAAGCAGTATTTGTACATCTTAGAATAGGCTCGATCTCATTCCAATCCCCGTAAAAGGAGGTTTCGATGCAAGTGTTAATTCCTTCCCAGCATGCACGGCGCACTAAATTATAAACGAACTCGGATTGTGTAAGAATTTCTCCTCCGGATACCGTCATCCCGCCACTTGAATGGAAATAAAAAGGAATATCTTTTCGAACTTCTACCATAACCTCTTCAACAGTCATAATACGGCCGTAGGTAATACTTCCATCCATAGTTGTCTGAATCCCTCTATGATGACTTTCAGGAGTTGAACACCACTGGCAGCGCAGAGGGCATCCTTTCATAAATACAACTGTCCGAAGTCCATCTCCATCGAAAATGGAACTTTTTTCAATACGAAGTACAGAACCTGGAAGATCCATATTTTCATAACTTTTATAGCTCATTATATTGACCTTTCTATTAACCCCAACTTTCAATCTCCGTACGCTGAATAATATCATTCTGGATATCCTTGCCCAGCTCTACAAAGAATGCTGTATAGCCTGCAACTCGTACTAAAAGATCTCTATGATCCTCCGGATTCTTCTGTGCATCCAAAAGAACTTCGGGATCGATAATGTTATATTGTGTATGATAAATATCCAATGTACACTGAGTCTTCAACATAACCATCATATTATTTAGTCCACGCTCGCCTTCAAGAAGTTTCGGATCAATCTTTAGATTCATCTGTGTTCCCTGAGTGAAACGTGCATGTGGTAAGTTACTGATAGATTTCAAAAGTGCAGTAGCACCATTTACATCAGTACCACCTGTAGCACCGATACCATCTGCAAGAGGTGTCCATGCTTTACGTCCAGAAGGAAGCGCTCCTACGCTTTGTCCGATTGGCACGTTACCAGATACGGGAAGCATGCCTGCTGTCAATTTACCAAATGGTGAATCATATTTCTCAATCTGATCCACAAGATAGTTGTAGATTTCTCCGGCACAAAAATCAGCCTTAGGATCATCATTTCCGTATTTTGGCGCATCCATACACATCTTATAGATGTCATCATATCCTTCAAAATTTGCATCCAACGCTTTGCAAAGTTCATCCATAGTCAATTTCTTTTCATCGTAAATAAGATCTTTAATATCTGCCACAGAATTAATGATATCTGCTTGTCCGATGATATTGATACCATTGCCTACATTAAACTCAGCTCCGCCATTTGCATAATCTTTACCCACCTTCATACAGTTCGGATATGTCAACGAAAGCCCTGCAACCGGACGATAATTCTCGCTAAGATAATCCAAATAGGAATTCATTGTTGCCATTGTATGCACGAAATGATCAATCTGTTTTTTGATTGCTGCCATAAAACTGTCGAATGTCTTAAAGTCACGAGGATCACCAGTTCGAATAGAAATCTGCTCACCAGTCTTACGGCTCTTACCATTATTCATAACCATATCTACAACGCCGCCCATGCTGATTTCACCAATATCAGTATAAGATTTTAAACGGCCTTCCAGATTCGTTTCAACGCAGCCACATGGAGTCCAGTCCCATGCCTGTGACATTGGAATACCCTTATTAAGAAGCATCTTGATACCAGCATCATCATGATAGATAGCAGGCATGGTACGTCCCATACGGATGCACTCTGCAGCTTTTCTTAAGAATGAATCCGGGTTTTTGGAAATGCTGTAACGAACGGTCATGTTTGGTTCTTTTAGGGCAGTATCTTCTGTAGCCTGAATTGTCATATAGGAAAGGTCATTAACAGCGTCATTTCCATATTGATCAATACCACCTGCGCAAACCTGAACAGTCATATTGTAACCTGCGGAGAAAGCAGCACTTTCACCATCTTGAAATAATCCCATTTCTGCAATCTTAATCCAGAAACAATCCATAAGTTCCTGAGCTTCATCCTGTGTCAGTATACCATCTGCAATATCTTTCTTATAATAATCAATAAGATACTGATCCATACGGCCTAAATTGTAGGAAGAGGCATTCTGCTCCATGAAGATACAGAACTCATAAGTAAGCATACTCTGCAGTGCCTCATAGAAGCTGCCAGGTGGATTTGCAGGAACATTGCGGTTTACTTCTGCAATTTTTAACAGTTCTGCCTTACGTGTCTCATCTGTTTCTTCTGCTGCCATCTTCTCAGCCAGATCTGCATGACGGTTAGCAAGTACAATAATACCTTCAGCTGAGATAATAAGAGATTTGTAGAAGATTATCTGTTTCAGTACATCTTCTCCATCTGCATCATCAAGAGCAGCAAGTTTTTCTTCAGCTTCTTTCTTAATTCCTGAAATACCTTTTTTAAGAAGAGTTCTCCAGCCAGGTGTATTCTCACCATATCCACGAACAAACTTTTTATCAACATACAGCATTCCGCCATCACGCATTGTTCTTACATCTTCAGGCATCATTGCATCCCAACGATCAAGAACACATTTACCTCTCCAATAAGGAGCCACTTCATCCATGAAGAGTTTTTTGTTCTCATCAGACAGATAAAATGGATCATATTTACGTGTGCTGATAGTATCCAGCTCTTTCTCAATTACGGAGCAAGCAGAATCTGGATTGAGGATTCCCGCACGCGGTTTGAATGCAACACCGCCAACTAAAAGTTCATTGTCCTGAATGTAAATCGGTTTATTCTCATATACATTCTTCATAGCGGTAGCTTTCTGAATCTGCCATGGCTGGCCTTCTGTAGCTTTAAATCCCTGAGTCACATAATAAGCATCCAGAATGTCCATTTCAACACGATGAGACATATAATTTTCTCTCAGTGCCTGTATTCTCTGCATATAATCTTTTGACATGATATGTTCCTCCTTTATAATTATTATTTTTTTCTTTAATTAACTTGTAGATAATCTCTTATCCGTATTTACCAAATGAATATATTTTACGGAAGTTTCTGGTGCAAACAGATGGCAAACCACTCCTCCGACAAGCAATATGGCAAAACAGACACCTAAAGTACCATATACGCCAACGCCTTTTACAAGAATTGGAAGTAGAAAAGTTCCTGCAGCTGCTCCAAGTCGACTGAAGGCAATAACTATACCAACACCTGTGCCTCGAACACGATCATCAAATAATTCTGGTGGATATGGATTTTCTATTACAACAGCAATTGACATAACCAGTGCATATACACAGAATGAAGTAACCATAATAATAGTTGGTCCGTTATGTCCTACAATCATCACACCTAGTGCAATGGCAGCAATATAAAATGTTGAAACAAGAAAGCGTTTTCTCGAAATCCTGTTACACAGATAGGTTCCGATGAATGCTCCTGCCATACAGAAGACATCGTATAAAATACTAGATGTATTTGCATCTCCCATGTTCAATTTACTAATTAATATAGGAAGAAAGATACCTACTCCAAAGTAAGGGAAAACCTGACATGCCCAAAATACTCCACCTACAAGTGTATTTTTTCGGTACTTTGCACTAAACAATTCCATCACAGATACTTTTTCATTAAATTCTTTCTTTTCTTCAGCAACAATACAATATTCATCTCCAAGTTTTTCCCTAATTAGCTTGTTTGCATAATCTAAACGACCAACTGTAGCCAGCCATGCAGGAGATTCTGGAACCCCTATAACAATTCTTGAAATAGCGGCAAGTGCACCTGGAATAACTGAAGTAATGAAAATGACATGGTAATCCGTAGATAAGTTTCCCATAATAAGTCCTGCAAAGAAAGAAGCTACATAACCAAATGTCCAGAAAATAATAAATCGACTCAGATAAATCGGTCCGTCCTTAGGTGAAAACCACTCTGAAATAATTGTAGTTCCCACTGTATAATCAACAGCAATACAAAGACCGATACAGATACGCAAAATCATTAAAATTTCAACATTTGATGTAAAAAACTGGAGGATAGAAAATATAGAAAATAATCCCATATCCAATATCAACAATTTGCTTCTGCCAATTTTATCTGCAATATTGCCGACAACAAGGCTTCCTGCAAGTCCAATTAGTGTTCCAGCTCCCAACAACCCAACCCAAAAAGTACTTAACCCCAATTTATCCTGAGCTTGTGTTACTGCTGTACCTGCAATCCCCAAAGCATACCCACACGCAATCTGACCTAGAATAATACAGACATATAGCATCAGATGGAATTTCGTAAATGGCGCTTCTTTATAATTTTTTTTCATTTTTTCTCCTTTCATATGTCTTTGTTATTATATTAACATTTACTCTTGTTATTATATTAACATTCAATTGTTCAAACTGGAAATACCTATGATGAATACCACTATTCAAAAAATAAATAGTAGGTTTTTCAAAACACGACGTCATTTCAAAATTTTCCACGGTTTTGCAGTTACATATTGCTTAGTTTAGCCTGAACCTATTGAGTTTACTGGGATTAAGGCTTAAATTTAGTGGATTAAAAATAGATTATATATAGATTGTAAATAAACTTCTTTTTTCTGCTCTCCGGTAATTCCTATATATCTTAAAGTTTATGATTTTGAGGAATGATTAAATATATCCATATCAACTCTGCGTTATTACGATAAGGAAAGACTGCTTCCTCTTGTCAATAAAACCTCTGGAAATGTAAGGATGTTTGATAACACAGACATTGAATGCCTGAAAATGATAGAATGTTTAAAGAATACAGGTATGCCACTTAAAGTTATCAAACAATTCTTTGAATGGTGCGAAGAAGGGGATTCCACAATTGACCAGCGATATAATCTATTCATTCATCAAAAAGAAAAAACTGAAAAACAGATTGCTCCCTTACAAAATGCACTTGACCGCATCAATTATAAATGTGAGTTTTATAGAATAGGAAAAGAAAAAGGGACAACCAACCTTCCTGGATTACGCGAAGAACTGGCTATGAAATTTCTTAATAAAGATGCAGAAAAATAAATATCAGAGTAATTTGTTGTCCCTTTTGTGTTTTTAGCCATCAAGAGAATATTTTCCAAACCAATAGTTTTTTCTTTTCCTACAGATAACAATAATTTCATTACAAATTAAATTATTATACATTTTCTGTGTTATCTTCATATCCATAACCAATATTTCCAATCCACATTGTAGAAAACCCCAAAACCTCATGAGAATTATTTGTTTTATGTGGATTCCCTTTATCCTTTCTTTGCCAAAACTATAAATTCTACTACTTATATACTTATAACACCATATTTAATGTGTATAATGCTTATCTTTGTTTTTTAACATAATTTCCAGCACTGCTTAACGTTGAATTGTGAGTTTATAAACCCACTTTTGGAGTATACTACAGAATTCAGCTGTATTTACCTTGTTATTATCATGGGAGCACAATTTGTCAGTCTTATTATTTTTATCCTTAATATTTCTTCTCTTTGGTTTAAATTTATTCCTGTTCTCTTATTCCAAATTACAAGTTCTACATATCCAAAGGTTTCAATTGATCTTTTAAGTTTTTCATATTCTGGATCTCCCGGCTTTAAATCTTTTCTTGGATTATATTTAGCCGGATTAAGCTTTTTAACAGATACTTTTTGAATCTCCAAATTATCACCTTCCTTAAAAGCAAATAGAAAACACCTTAAGAAGTATATTTTTAATTTAACTTCTTAAGGTGTAAAATTTTCTGTAATTCCTTTAAAATTCAGCATTTTTCATATTTGATTTTTAGCCTATACCCCCTATGGAATTTTGCGATTTTTCACGCGGGGAGGGCCACCCGGCCTTTCCGGCACAACTCCAGGGGAAATTATACCCCATATCCCTTTGAAATTTATATATTATAATCATTTCTTGTAAAATAAAAAAGACCTCACAAATATTGTGGGTCTCGACTTACATAATACAGAAGAGCCCACTCGTGACTCTTCATTTTGTTATTATTACCACTTTGGACATTCATTTCAAAGCATCTTTGTATCTTTATTATCTTCATCTAATAATATTATATTCATTTAAAGATAAAAAGATACTAAAAATTGTATAAAACAGGGAACCCGCTCGTGATTCCCATTTGAAATAATATTACGACTATCCCACTCGTGAATAGCATCTTTGTACTTTCATATTACCACTGATTTTGCTGCTTGTCTACATATTTTTATCAGAATTACTTTTAATTAATGATTTCAATTCTTCTACATCTTTTAACCCAAATTCATTAAGTAATTCTTTAAGTTTTCCAATTTTCTTCTCTTTCTCATCTAACTCATTTGCTAATGATTTAACTTTATTTTTTAATTTGTCTATATATTTTAATTTATCATTCAATATATTATTAAGCTTATCATAATGTCTTTTAATATCCAAAGAAATAGCAATTGCTTCATCTATCCTTTTAATTTCATCTTTTTCTAAATTAGTAATAAATTCTCCCAATCTTCCTTTACTAACACATATTATATTTCCTAAAAGCACATTACCATCAAGAATAACATCTCCATCTGAATTATATTTGTCTGCTATTGGAATAACAATTGGTAATTTTGAATTGCTATGGGTTATAGGTGCCACAATCGTATTAGGTGATTTAGTGTTTCCAGCATCATATTGTATTATGACACAAGGTCTTTCTTTACATTCTTCACTTCCAATATTCTGACCCAAGTTACACTTGTATACTTCACCTCGTTTCACAATTCTGCTTTTAGCACAACTTGCTCTTGAATCAAGAAACAGTTTTGTTTTAAGCCATTCTAAATACATTTGTGTCCTAGATAAATCTATATTTATAGGCACAGTCCTCTCCCCTTCTTGCATTTGTAATGCATTTATCTGTAAATTATAACATACCTAAATTTATATATCTATATGTGGATTCAATAGGGTACATTTAATTAAAATGAAGAAAATAAACCCATGGATAAAGATACAATTATACGGTTAAATTTCTGGTAGAAAAGCATAAAAAATAGTCTAAAATAACCTTGCAATCCAAATATAAGGAGGTATCTTAGACTATGATTAAAAATCGTAATGAAATTATAGCACAAAACATTAAAAAATCTGAGAGTATTCTAGTGGATTTTACGGATGAACTTGCTAATTTGGATAATAAAAGTAATATCAACATTAATACTGTGGAAAAGACTCTCGGGAATACGATTTCTTCTTTTATAGGTATTGGCTTACAGATTTCTGGAGAAGTTTTAAGTAATATTGAAGTTAATAATCACGATAAATACTGCAGTTGTGGTGAAAAATTAATTACCCCAAAGCGTGGGGTTCAAACTCATATATTATCCATGTATGGATATATACCTTTTAAAAGAGATAGCCTTATTTTGCAGGCGATGCCGTAAAGGATACGGAATTTCAGATGAACAATTTCAAATACCGGCCAATCACAGGATTACAAAGGGTATGACTGAAGTAATAACATATGTGTCTCAACTTATGCCATTTAAAGAAGCTTCCGAAACTATAAAAAAGCTTATTAATGTAGATCCATGGACATCTTAATATTGATGAGGTAACATAAGATGAAATGGTGTATAAAAAAATATACTGGTAAAAATATGATATATAGGTATAATAATAGAAATGTAAATTATTTTATTAGGAGGATATTTTTTTGAAACAAAGGATTAAAGAAAAGAAAGAATTAATAGTTATTTTTACTCAAACAGGCTTTACAGTAGATTATGAAATAGCTTCTAAAAAATTTTTATCTAAAGAAAATCAAAACAATCAAGAAGTTTGGTATACAAAATTCTTAGAGGATAAGTATAAAACCTTATGGGAGCTTGGATTCAGTAATCAGGATGATTGGATGTCACAATCAATAAGCTTTTTATATTTTATAGCTAATAAATTAATAATGAAAATTTCAAGGCAGTCAGATATAGAGTTTACCAGGGAAGCAGCAGAATTATCTTTAGGCTATGAAGATCTTGATGAAATTAAAAATAGAGTACCTTTTGCAATAGGTATAGAATTTATTAATGATAAATGGATTTTTTCCATCTGGGAAAAAATTATTGATGTATATAAAAGACAGATATCCAACTATAATGGAACCGTTAAGGATTTTTTAATAGAGAGAAATACTAATATCAATATAGTTGGAAGAGTATTTTTCCATTTAGTAGAAAATAAACAAGAAGATTATCCCTTTGCATTTCTGGCTACATATTCTACAGAAAATAAAACTGCAGGTTTACATAAAGCAAAACACATGCCTTTAAAAAATGCTCTTTTAGAATATAAAGAAGATAAAGAAAAACTCCTCCAATTAATGTCAACTATAAGCAAAGCAGCAGATAAAAGTAGTTTTATATCAGAGCTTATGGAAAGCGGAGAATTATTTTCACCATTAAAGTTTTCGAGAAAAGAGGCTTATACCATTTTAAAGGAAATACCTATTTATGAGGAAGCAGGAATAATGTGCAGAATTCCAAACTGGTGGAAAAAGAAAAGTAATTCCTTAAGACTTTCAATTTCTATTGGAGAAAAAGAACCTTCAAAGGTTGGAATGGATACATTATTAGCTTTTAAACCAGAAATATTCCTTGGAGAAGAAAAACTTTCTAAAGAAGAATTGCAAAAGCTACTTTTAGAATCTGAAGGACTAGCTTTAATTAAGGGAAAATGGATAGAAATTGATAAGAATAAGCTGTCAGAGATTTTAGAAGCCTATGAGAAAGCCAATACTTTATCTGAAAATCAAGGATTAACCATAGCAGAAGCAATGAGGATGGAACTAACTGCAGGTGAAAAGTTAGGGATTAATGAAGCTGTTGTGGACTTAGAAGTATCAAACGGAACATGGCTCAAAAAAATTAGAGAAACTATGCTTAATCCAGAAATTATTAAAGAAATCAAACCTGTTGAAAGTTTTAATGCCACTTTGAGACCATATCAACAAACAGGTTTTTCATGGCTTTCTTATATGCAAAAGCTTGGTTTTGGAGCTTGTCTTGCGGATGATATGGGACTTGGTAAAACTGTGCAGATTATTGCTTTTCTTGAAAAAATCAGAACTGAAAGAGGAGGAAAGATACTTCTTATAATCCCAGCCTCCCTCATCGGGAACTGGCAAAAGGAAATAGAAAAATTTGCACCTAAAATGACAATAACTGTACTCCACGGAAAAGAATCTGCCATAAACTTAAAATCAGATACTGCATTTTTGTATATTACTACCTATGGCATGGCAGTCCGCTTAGAAGAACTAAAAGATATTATTTGGGACATATTAATTCTTGATGAAGCTCAAGCAATAAAAAACCCAGGAACAAAACAAACTAAAACCATTAAACAAATTAAAAGCAAAAGTAAAATAGCAATGACAGGTACCCCTATTGAAAATAGACTTTCAGATCTTTGGTCTTTATTTGATTTTTTAGATGCAGGTTTACTTGGAAATGCTAAGGAATTTACAGATTTTACAAAGAAAATGAGAGAAAACAATAGTGCTTATGCAAAGCTTAGAAATATTATAGATCCATTTATATTAAGAAGGTTAAAGACAGATAAAAATGTTATAGCTGACCTTCCAGAGAAGATTGAAATTAAAGAGTATGCAGCTTTAAGTAAGAAGCAAATTGTTCTCTATAATAAGCTGGTAAAAGAGCTTGAAGTTAAATTACAAAATTCAGAGGGCATAGAAAGAAAAGGTCTTGTGCTCGGAAGTATAATTAAATTTAAACAAATATGTAATCATCCAGATCAATATCTTGGTCTTCAAGAATATAAATGGAATTACAGTGGAAAATTTGAGCAGCTTAAGGATATTTGTGAAAATATATATGAAAAACGAGAAAAAGTTCTTGTTTTTACACAATTTAAAGAAATGACTGAGCCTATAGCAGAATTTTTAGAAGAAATATTTAATAGGAAAGGCTTAGTCCTTCATGGTGGAACTTCTATTAAAAAAAGAAGTAAAATGGTGGAAGAATTTAATGGAGAAGAATATATTCCTTATATGGTACTTTCACTTAAAGCAGGTGGCGTTGGGTTAAATCTTACAGCAGCTAATCATGTTATTCACTTTGATAGATGGTGGAATCCAGCAGTTGAGAACCAAGCAACAGACAGAGCATTTCGTATAGGTCAGACAAAAAATGTAATGGTACATAAATTTATTACAGCAGGAACAATTGAAGAAAAAATAGATTTGATGATAGAAGAAAAACAAAAATTAGCTGGTGATATAATAGGTTCATCCGGTGAAAATTGGATTACAGAGCTTGATAATAAGGAAATTATGAAATTGTTCAAGTTAGGTGGCGAAAAATAAATGGGCTATTATGGATTTTTTGAATATGTTCCTGTTGCACAGAAAAGAGAAAACGCTAAAAAAAGTCTTGAAAAACTTAAAAAGACAAATCCTGATATCTCACCAATTATCATTGAAGGAAGAACCATTGCAAGCAAATGGTGGGGAAAGGCTTGGAACAAAAACTTAGAAAACTATGCTGATTTTAGCAATAGAATAGGACGAGGAAGATCCTATGTAAGAAATGGCTCGGTATTAGATTTAAAAATTAAAGAGGGAAAGGTTGAAGCTTTAGTTCAAGGCAGCAGCTCTAAACCATATAGCGTTGTAATTTCAATTGATAAATTAGACAAATCTAAGTGGCAAAAGGTTAAAGAAATTTGTAATCATAAAATTGATACTATGGAAACCTTACTTGCAGGAAAATTTCCTAAGGAATTTGATAAAGCATTTAGTACTTCATCAAATGGAATGTTTCCAAGTCCAAAAGAAATTCATTTTAAATGCAGCTGCCCGGATTCAGCAAGAATGTGTAAGCATATAGCAGCGGTGTTATATGGAGTTGGTGCAAGATTAGATGAAGATCCAATTCTATTCTTTAAGCTTAGAGACATTGATTTTCAAGAATTGCTCAAAAAATCAATGGAAGAGAAAATGAAAAATATGCTTAAGAATGCAGATAAGAAGAGTAAGCGTATTATTGATGATACAGATATATTTGATCTGTTTGGAGTATAAGCTATGGAAATGGATACAGTCTTAAAAACATTAGAACCAGTTTTATCCCGGTTAAAGTAGATGTACCAAGGGATAGAAAGTCTGAGTTAGAACCTAAGATAGTCAAGAAATATAAAACTGTCTGCAGTGAACTTGATAAGAAAGTTATAGGTTTTATAGGGAATGGGTATAGATTTGTATAAAAACCAAATCTATACCCATTCCCTTTTTATATTTATATTGTATACAAAAATTGTTATGTAAAAATATTGTACTTGTTAAGTTAGTGTTAAAATTCACCCCGCCAGCATTGTTAAGAGGCTTTTAAAAAGAGGGTATCATTATGTCCAATCTTCTTACAATATTATTATATTACATTGTGGCAATGTAATAATTCCTTTATAATTCCGATTTAATTCCTAAATAAATTCCTCATATACGGGTATTTTTCATAACTTAAAACTTTTTTCACGATAATTTTTCCAACATCTATCACAAGTTAAGCAGCAACGAGTGGCGAAATTAGGACAGTGACCGGCAGCTGTATATCCACTAGCAGTTGGTTTCGAACCATAGGCTATGCTTTTTAACCAGTTAGTTATATGCGTTTTTATTGTTATTAATTTCAAAAAACCACCTTCAATATCATATTAAAGTTAAATTGTATACATATTATAACATTTCATACCAATGAATTCGGTAACATTGGTAACATATGATATAACTTATTCTACTGCACTAGCCCACGATTCCCAATTAGCAATATTCTCAATCAATTTATGTCTTCTTTTGGTAACAGCGCCCTGGGACATATTAAACTTCATTCCAATCTGCCTTCCCATATTGGTATTTCTCCTTACCTATAGCTAACTTTATATTGCAAACGCATCCTCAATCTTATGCAAATAAGGGCAATATTTTTGTGAATGCTTCAATAATCCTTGCTTTGCTAAATGAGAACATAAAGATCCAACAAGGTAATACTTTTTTTGCTTAAGCATTTAATCACGCCCGCATAGCGGGCGGTTTTTAGTTTCAGTCACTAAAGTACCTTCAACTTGTTAAAACATAATAAAAAAATCAGCCTACTTTAATACTTTCCTTATCAGTTCAATTTCATCAATATCTAAATCTGTCAGTTCTTTTATTGGTTCGTTGTCCATACCTTTTTTAATTGCTCTTTTGACTATCTCTATAGTTTTTTCTTTTTTTCCTTCATCTTTTCCTTCATCTATTAAGCTTTTACCGAGTTCGGTCATTTTCAATTTCTCCTGCTGATTTTAAAACCTCATTATACAACTTTATTGACATTCTAAAACCATTCTCTATTAATACATCTAAATATTCTTTTACACTATTAATCTTTTCACACTCTTTTGCCAACAATAAGATACCCATAAGTCCAATTGATCTTAATAATACTGTTTCTGCAAAATGCCTGGCTGATCTATCATCTATTATTACTCTTTTTATTTTTAATTCTTTTGCTGCAACCATTACTTCAAGTTCGCCCCTATGAAGTCTTCCGTATAATTGCTCTACCAAAAGTTTGTTTTTTACACTATATATTTTTATACAGCCATTCTTCACGGCTTCAATTAATTCTTCTGCTCCTATATTTTTAATCTTTTCACCTATTGTTATTTCTCTATAAACCTCATCTGTAATATAAACCTCACCAAAAATTTCCCACAGCAGATCTAATTTTTTAATGATACTTAATCCTATAATAGGACTTGAATTACATACAACTTTAATCATTCCTGCTTTCTCCCAATTCATCTTTAAAGTCTTTTACTGCAATTTTATCGAGGCGGAATTCATCTTCCGTATATTCATTCCAGGATATATTTTTATTTTTAAGCAAAATCATAAAATCAGCAAGTTCCATTTCTGCTATTTCCGCTGCCCTTGCTAAAGATACTGATCTGCTGGTAAATAATGCAATTGCTATAGATATTTTTATATTGCCATCTAAAGATTTTGAAAGGCCTAAATCTTCTATAAGAGGTATTAAGTCGTTAGATATATTTAAATCGACCTTTACTTTTTCAGCACTCATTTATTTCACACCCTTAATCATCATTTATTATAATTATACCCTATAATATAAATAAATTAAATTATCTTCTGTATTTTTTATTTATATCATTACAGGCACCGCCAGTTTGGCAGAAGTTCAGCTTTAACAACATCTCCACTCCATTCTATCATATTTTGCCCGGGTTTCAGTTTCAGAAACTCCCCTGCCATCTTTCCGTTCAGATTATTTCCTGCATCATTATAGCAGTCCTGTATAACTGAATTCATTATAACTTTTTCAGTTACACCTTTAAAACTTATCTGCTCCTCATTTATTTTAAGAACTATATCACCAGAGCCATAGATGTTTATTATAGGTTCGCTTTCCACGGTTCCCGGGTTTATTACAGCCGTGTCTGAACTGATTATATTTATCATGTGATTTTCCACCGCATATTTAAAAGGTCTGCAGTTAAATATTACAGGGAACTCACTGAAGTATTTATACACCTGCTTAAAGTCAATGGAATTTACCACCTGGGCAATATATTTTTTATGAGACTGGAAGCTGAATATCAGATCACTCTCACCTGCTGTAAAAAGCCATGCTTTTATATCATCAATTTTATCTGGAAAATTATGTATACCCTTTACTGAGCACTCAACAGTCAGTATTATATCATCATAGGTGTTTTCATCAAATCTTAAGTTTGAATCCCTGCCGGGAATATTATTGTATTTACCCTGCGCTTAGGAGAAGGAAGATCCGGCCTTCTGGCTATTAGAATTTCAAAGTCATCACAGCTGTTCTTACCGCCAAAATCAAAACTCAGCACATTAAACTCCTCCTTTTCCCAGGGCAGCTTTCTGCCTGTAAAATTCAAGTTCATAGGCAAGCTGCTCTATATCTTTTTCAGTGTAATTATTAAAGTTTTCTATATATAGGGTAAGTCCGTTTTTGCTGCTCATATTCCCTTTTTCTTCTGAACTATTGCTATAATTATGGGATACCGGTATTTCTAACACCCCGGGACTTACTTTCATATCAAGTGGCAATCTGTTTACAGCATCAGAAACAAGGTACCTGCTCCTATTTATTCCTTCAGCAAGACCTTTCATAAAGTCCGGCATCCAGTCCGTCATAAAAATCATCTCTCCCGAATTTGTTCCCGTAAAGTTCAACTACAAAATCAACCAGACCGTCCAGATCCTTTGTCTTAAGATTATTAAAGTCTGTGTTTTCATTTATCTCTATGGCTCTTCTGAGCATTCTGGTTTTCACCCGGGGCATTACATAGGTCTTGTCATTTAATGCTATCTCCACAATTTATCCCTCCTTTTATATTAAGCTGATGGCTTATAAACATTGGTGAACCAGGTATCCCCTCCTGTAAATCCGCTGTCCTCATCGGCGGTATACTTCCACCTGCCGTCTGCTCTTGTAAGAAAAATGCCTTTAAGTTTTGGTGTCTGAAAATTGGTTTTATCCTCCTGAGTTGAATGTTCCTCCTCCGGTTCGCTGAATTTACCCTTGAGAAGCCATACATATCTGTACCTGCCGTTTGCCTTTTTTATCTTGAATCCAATAGCTGCATAAGGTGCCGTGTCATCAGCTGAGTAACTCATCACCTTTGTCGTTTCATCCAGACTATGACCTAAAAGCACTGTCTGCACCTCCAGAGGCAGATCCTGGGTTTCAATTTCTACCTCCACCTCTCCCATGCTGGATACTGTCTCAACTGCCCTGTCATCTGCATAGAGGGTGTCTGAATTACTCTTCGGACTTATCTTCACATTTATTGCCGGTGAAATTAAATCCGGTATTCCATAAGTTACCGCTGTTTCATCCGTCAGAACCGCATATACTAAATTTTCCACTCCCACAGGAGCGCTGTTTACCACCTGAGGCATATATTATCTCCTCCCTTTGATCAATCTAAATAGAAAAATCTTAATGCTTTATGATATATTTTTGTATCCTGCTCAAATAAATCAGCCGCAGAAGTTCTTACAAACCCTGCGGCTTCCATACGACTTTTTACATTTTCTTCAAGTTCCGTATAATCATTTTTACTCCATACATCTACCTGAATATAGTAACCTGCAGCTTTCTCTTCATTGTCGGCATACTGCTCACCCTGCTCCAGATAGCTGAAAAAGGTTATATAGGTATTTTTCCTGCCGCTGTATTTCTAAAATGAAACAGGAACATTCAAAGGTTTTAACGCCTGAAGTATGAGACTGTTTATCACTTCAAGCCCTTCTTCAAGGTTTCAGCTATAGTTTTCTGTATTTCTTCTCTGTTTTTTTCATATGCCGGCTGCAGAAACGGTCTTGCAGATATTTTTGAAGTACCAAACTCTAAAAATTTACCATAGAATATCTTCGAATTATCACTTTTATCCACACCTACAAGGATGTATTTAACTCCCTCTTTCTTTTTCACACCGCTTATTTTAAGTCCCTCTCTGAGCCTGCCGCTCCTGTCATTAAATGCATTTGTGACCTTTGCATCTTCAAGTACAGGCTCTGCGGCATTTTTCAGTGCCTTGTTTTCAAGCCTTGTTATGTTTGAACCCATCCGGCTGAGCTTATCTAGTATTTCATCCACTCCTTTGAGTACTATACCAGCCACTTTTCTCCACCTCCACAGCTTTTATTTCCATAAATCTATTTTTGTATTTGATATTATCAATAGAAGTTATATTGTACTGTTTACCTTCAAATAATATCCTCATATCACTGGATATACCGGATAGATACCTTACAGTAAATTTAACAGTTTTCTCTGCCTGCAAAGCTGCAGTCTCAAAATATTCTCTTCCGTAGAGGTGGATTTATTTTCTTCACTTTAATTAAATGCACCCAATCCAATATAATTCATAACTACATAAAAGCCTTCTTGCCTCGCTCTTTTTATACTAGCATCACATAAAAACTAGCTCAATATCAGCATACCAAGCTAGTTTCACTATAAAATTTTCCCAATCCATTTAGGCATATTTTTACTTTTCCATTTAATAGTCCCATTAATCAAATAAGCTACTTCCTCAATTTGTCTTGTATTATCATATATATTTGTTTCATCACAGACAAGCATCAATATCTTTAAATTTTCTAATGATTCATAATATCTTCTTTCTATGGCATCTTCTTCAATTCCATGTCCACCTTCTAAGACTCTGATTTTAACTCTTGCTTTAGCAATTTCAGGACTATCAACTCCAATAAAGTTCATAACTACATAAAATCCTTTTTCTTTTGCTGTCTTTATATTTCTAACAATACTTTTGCCTGAAAGAGTTGTCTCTTGATTAAATGATATATTATTTTTTATATAGTAATCTATAAGTTTAACTGCTTCTCTTGCACATTTAATTTGAAGATTATTATCTTTCCATGAACCTATTCTTGCTACCATTTCATCTGTATTTATTCTTTTTTCATTTTTATTTCTTTTATAATAAACAGATTTATATATGGATGTTTTCCCAGCGCCATTAACACCGGCAAATATAGTATACGTAGACATCTCTATTTACCTATTATCCTTTTTTGCTCTTTTTGTAATACCATATTTGATAAATTCATATAAAAATCTTGTTCTTCTTTTGTTTTTGCTTCTTTAAATAGTTCTTTTAAATCCCAATACGAATATTTTAGGAATTGTTCATATAAGCTATTTTGTTGATTTATTTTTTCCATAATAATTCCTCCAACAAACAATACTTTTATTATATTATAGCTTAATATAGCACTTATATAAACAATTTTTTACCTATCTGCTTAGGAATTATTAACCTATTAAAAAAGTACTGTACCGTAAACTTGAAGTACTAATTATATTTTTGCTTCTTCCCACAAATTCTCCTCCAGTTGCTAACATAGCTGGCTGAATAATTGAGAGAAAGTTGTCTCAATTCTTCGCCTGGCTTTAAATATTGTCTGTCTGAATTCTTTTGAAAATTGATTTACAGTTTTCTTTCTTTTCATGGCGATAAGATTGATTTTTGTTTCAGATTTTAGTTCTGAAATAAATCTATCTCCAATATATCCTTTATCCCCTATTATAGTTACCGGGGATAGGGAGGATGTTAAATTCCATACTGCTGCCCGATCATCAATATTGGCAGGAGTTAAGATAAAATCAGTAAGGTATCCATCAAATGTTGTAGAGCATGCAGTTTAAATCCATAGTATGTTTCTTCCTTGGAAGCACATCTTCCATAAGTAGCTTGTGCTCTAAAGGTCTTGTGGAAATGAGCTCTCCCAAATTCACAAACAGGAATTGGCATACTGTCAATTATTCTGTATTGTTCATAGGTATAGCTAAGCAGTTGAGTTATTTCTTTCGGAATCTATATCGATAAGTTTGCCAACTAGTGACAAAGTAATTATTTCACTGTCACTCATAATTGCTTTATTAATATTTCTACGATTTTTAATATGTGCTGGAGTAACTTTGTGGTAAAAGTCATCAATTATTACAAATGTAACAGTAATAAAGTCTTTAAGATTGTTGATTTCTATAGTATAATTTTTTTTGAACTCTAGCATGTGTGTTTTCCCCCTATCATTAGGATTTTTGGTGATTTTTTAATGATAAGGTAACATAATTGCTAGAGTTTTTCTATTTGTAAATTATGTTAGTCAATTTAACTAGCACAACGAGTTAAGTTAAATTATCTAATATATTTTTATTTATATTCCCAGGTTGTCGTTAACCTGCTTATCACACCATTCTGTGAGAACATAAAACACACAACAAAAAATAGCAGAATGCCCAAGCCTTTGATATCAAGCTATTCTCGTACTAGCTTCACCACGCACTTCACGTGCCAGTAGACAAGTCTTAAATACAATTTGCAAAGACTTTAATTTTAAAATCTAATTTCTATATTTGACAGTACCTCATAAATAAAGACTAAAAAAGCACCTACAATGGTAGATGTTATATGATCTGTATCCTTAATATATACTACTGATTAGTTTTTTTTAACTGCTTATCAATGTCCATTCCACCATACATAACACGGATAATGGTAACTGTTTCATCTTCAGCATTTGGAATATAAAATACAATAAAATTATCTACTGAAATCTGTCGAAGACCTCTGCTATACCATGGTTCTTTTTCAAACACATGAAAGCGCTTTGGCATTTCATCCAAACTCAGTATTCCTTTTTCAATTCTCTCCAATTGCCTGACTGCTGTTTGAGGCTCAATCAAAGTAAATGCAATATATTCATAGATATTTCTCAAATCAGTATCAGCTTGTTTTGTTAATGTAATTTTGTATTTCATATATCATAATCCTTACGTATATCTGAAAAAACTTTCTCAGCGGACTTTGTATTTCCTTGAGTAAAATCAGTATATCCTTTTTCCAATTCTTCATTAAGCTCTATTTCAGTTAAGTCTGAAAGCACAATAGGTTTTGCGGCAGGAAGCTTAACATCAAAAGGAATTCCTCTTTGCATAACAACTTGTTTTAAAAATATATTCACTGCATTAGATACTGGAATACCTAATTGCCCTAAAACTGATTCTGCCTGTTCCTTAAGTCCTGGTTCAAGCCTTACATAGAGATTTGTCGTTTTTGCCATTGCCAATCACTCCTTTCATATACTATTGTATGCCATTGTATTTACAAAAGCAATACAAATGCCAAAGCTCATAGTAAATATTCATCATTTAATCCTTCTCTTCTAATTAAATTCGTCTCAATCCATTTGGTTGTTAATATTGATTTCATCTCAAATCCATATACCTATAACCCTAGGGTGCTTTTTCCAATCACTCAACTCTACAGTCCAATACCCTGCCCATTCTCGCATTTCTTTACATTCTGTGGAGTTAGGATTCATGATAACTTCATGAAAGTGAATAAATCCTGGTACCCCTCCCACATCCTCTGGTGGCGTTTGACCACTTGCCTCTAACAAATATGGCGACTCCTTATCGTACTCATCTATTACATTTATAAGCTGGATTTCGTGCTTCCAGTTGTCTCCCATATCATAGGTATAGATTATATATTTCTGCTCAGACAAAAATTCTGACAGGGTGTGACTTTCCATCAAAATTGCTTCTTTATCATACTCTAAGTCCTCCCCAAAAGGAACAATTCTGGTAGTCAGCTTGCACTTGTACTTGTCCCTATCAAAAACAGTAAAGTCATATAGATGATAGTTCCTCCATTCAAACGCTGACTGCAGCACCTTGTGTAATTGTGTAAATTTTATATCGGCAGGTACAATAATTTTTCTTACCGCTTTGTATATGTCCAAATCAAGTGTGACAAGTAATTCAAAGGCACGGTATTTGTAGGCTTGCTTTCCAGTAATCTCAGAAAGGGCATTAATCATTGCCTTGTAAGGGTAGAATCCCTCTTTATTAGTACCAGAACAATTGACAATGATTCGATTTGCAGCAGCACCTATTGTATCATTAAACATTTTTCCAATCCCATTATATTCTTTCCCTACATAAAATGCACATTCCATTCCAGCTTTTGTTACCCATGCTGCTGCCTGCCTGCTGCTATTTTGAACGAATTTCACCTCACCTGACAGCCCCATATATTCTGCCACAAGCTCTGGGTTTAAATTCATGGAAAGAAGTGTGTTTGAAATGGCTTTCTTCATCATTTCCGCTATATTTTTCAGCGAATTTCGCTTAACTTGATAAATCGCAACAGTAAAGCGTGTCGCATTGTTCACAAGAACAAGCATATCCTCTGTCCTACGATTATCCCAAACTTTAGTCCAGTTTGCAGTCCAGGAAAATAATGGGTTTACAACCTCATGAATAAGCGGTGGATTTATTCCCATGGCAATGGCCAGTTTTTTAGTTAGTGCAATTTGCATATTTTCTCCTCACTTTCATCAAATTAAAATTCTTGCAATCAAATCACTAGTTGAGGGTAAGATACGATTAAAGTTTCTTTTCCTTCTTTATACCATAATGAATTCCTTTTCTTTTAACTTTCCCATCAAGAATTTCAATATTTCTCCTAAGTCTCATCTCCTCTTGTACCTGCTCAAATTTTTCAAGCTCTATTATTTACTCATGAGCATTCTCCAGTAAATACTTTTCTTGAGCACCATGATTTATTTGCTGTTTATTATTAGGAAATGCACCTGTATAGATTTTGCGTAGAATTACATTTCCTATATATTTTTCATTTGCAAGTATTGTTTGAATAGCACGTTTAGGCCACTTATTTTTACCCCTTAAAGTCTTGATATTTACACACTCAAGCTCATTTATAATTAAGCCTATACTGTATCCACTTAAATATAAGTGAAAGATTTTTCTTACAACTTCTGCCTGCGCTTCATCAATTACCAATTCTCCTTTTTCGTTATGTTTATAGACATAACCTCTAGCATAAAGCTTAGATTTCCCTGATTCAAATTCAAAGAAGATAGCATAATAAAACACACTCCAAAAATGAAGTATCTTTTAACTTTATTTTATTGATGCTAATAATTCTTTCAAGACACAAACTATGTCCTCAAATGAAATATCTTTTGCATAGTTGTAATTTTTCTTATATTTATCCCATAGATTCTTCAAATCTTTACTATTTTCTATAATTGATACTCTCTTTTTAATATTCTCAAAGATGTGTGTTGTTCCTCTATGCTTTGATGTTTTCAAAATTGCTTTATTAAACAAATTTTTATTAAAAGCTTGTGTTTTTGTTAAAATATATATATCATAAAAATCTCTTGGTCTTGTGTTGAACTCTCCACGCCTTAATATGGTTTCATATTTTTCTGCTAGAACTGTTTCTATATTATATGCCCAGATATTAATAGTATTATCATCAAAAATCATTTTAAAGCTATATAGTATTTCTCCCGGAGTTATTGCATCTCCTGTTGTAATATCAATTTGCATCGGAGTTATGATAGTGTCATAAACAGATTGTATACTTGCTCTGTAGCCACCATAGTCATCATCTTTTCTAATGGGTTCAACCTTAATAAAAGAAAACATTACGCCATCATCTATATCAACAGAACAAATATCACTTATAGCTTTCAATAATGAATTTTCATTTAATGGGTAATCTTTTAAAGTTGCATCCATATCCATTGTTGCACGATTATCTATGCCAACAATGGCAGCTATCAACATACCGCCCTTTAATATAAATTTATTCTTATATTCAGATTTAGATAAACGTTCTAAAAATCTCTCAAACATATAATTTTGCAAAACAACTTGTGCAGACATATCTTTAGCTTTAGCAAGTTTTTTAATTTTTGCCCTTAAACTCATAGCTTTACCGCTCATAGAAGAACCTCCATATATTCTTTTATTATTTTATCAACGTGAAATTTTTTTGCATATTCTCCCAGCAAGGTGAAATCTGCAGATTTCAATTTAATATATCGCTTTAAAGCTTCATTTAAGATTTGAATATCTACCCTATTCCTGCTCCTCACAATATCGCATATTGTCCTTTCCACATTATACAATCTAATATTATTTCTAAAAGAAGTTTTTGCTGTAGTAACACCTAAAGAGTGCAGTTCATTTTTTATATAATAAATCTTATTGTTCTCAGAAATACTCTTTACAACCTTGTAACTGCTTGGTACAGTTACCGAATATTCAAAAGGTGTTCTATCAGATAAGCCATGTATAAATAGAGCTGTTTCATGTGAATAAATTAACTTTGGATATTTAATCTGCATATAATACATTTCATCTTCAATTTCACCAGACAAAATATATACACCTCTGCTGACCCTTTCTAATTTCCCTATACTCACAAGCTTAGATAAATAAATCCGTGGAATATTGAGATGTACTAAATCTGATGTAAATACTGTACCATTACGTTGTTTAATTAAATTTTCTAATTTTTTCAAGTAATTCATTTACATCACCTCTTTACAAATATACTGATATTATACTTTTAACCAGTATATTTGTAAACATTTTTGTAAAATAAATTTAAAAAAATAAAAATTAAGCACCATCTTTTCCTGCCTAAACTTTTATATATTCATGATATTTGTATTATGAATTAATACTTGAATACCATAATCACAGCATCAAAACCGGCAGTCTTTAACTTTTTCAGTTGAACTTCAGCATTTTCTCTTGATGAAAAAGAACCTGCCATAACTCTGTAAGCAGTTTTTTCAGTGGATATCTGCTTTGGCGGCATTGGAGTCTTTGCGGTTATTTTTTCTGTGTAACTGATTCCTAACTGGGATAATATAGCTTTCTCCATCTGCTGTTGTAAAGTTTCTTAAAAGGTCTGCTTGTCTTACTGTAGTTTTTATCTATTTCCTTTCGGTGTTTACTGCAGTATCTTTCACTTGTAAGTTCAGGACATCCTGGATAACTGCAAGGTCTTTGATGTTTAAATGGCACGACTTTCACCTCTACTCATTTAAGTACAGCCTGTGTTATTTTAATTAACTGTTTCTTATTTAAAGCTTCTAAATATCTTTGCCTTTCTTTATAAGAACATTCTTCAAAACTTTTTTGATTTCTGCCTTGCTTTATAAAAATTCCTGATAGTCTCAAATCATTTCTATTTGATTCTAAGTAATGCCTTCTCCAAATATTGTAATACCTAATTGCATTATTTTTACTAATACCTCTTGCAACAAGCTTTTTAATAGCAGTAGCTCTATCACACATTTCAAAGCTATTACAAAGATTATATATTTTTTCTAGGTCTATCATTTTTATTAACCCTCTTACTTTTTCTTATACATCCTGGGAACATACAAAATATAAGATTATTGCTTATTTTGTCACTCCATACACATCCTCTGCATTTATTCATAATTCCTCCAACAATAGCAAAGGCCTCAGAACATAATTCCGAAGCCTTAATTTTTTGTATAATAAAAGCCCTAAGAGTTCTATCTCTTAAGGCCGTTACTTCTTTTTCTATAATACTATAATACCACATATGAAACGGACAAAACGGACGGGTTTTAAATTTTTTTACTTATCTGTTTATTAAAATTCCGTTCTATCTTCTTCTACTATTTAAAAAATCAGTAAAAGTATTATTAGGCAATTTTCTATTCTTTGCAATCATATTTGCCCAAATTTCATTTCCTTCATCTTCTGTAATATATTGTTTATTTAATGCCTCTAATAAAATATCAGCAGTAGTAATATACTCTAGTCCATATTCTTCTACATACTGCTTAATATCCCTCATATTATTACTAGCTAATATTCCACCTTTTGTTTTAGCTAATGCAATTGCAGCTGCTTCACCTTTACCTATAACTTTAAAACCCTTATCTGGATTCTGTGTTAGTTTACAATATATTCTGTATTCTTCTGTATTAAACTCGATATTTTTAACAGATATATCTCCACTGTTCTTTAAAACATCAGTTCTTTCTTTTAATTGCGGGATTCTAGGATGCGATAACTCTGAATAAACCTGCTCAGGTAATATAATTTTACCTCCATAAAGCTTTATCAAAAGATTTTCATTTCTTACCCAAAGGAAGGCAGATAAACAATCGGTATCAAAAAAATACTTATCAGTCATTTAATTCTATCCCTTCATTTCCTAGATTATAAACTATATCTCCTCTAAACCCATCTAACATTAACTCTTCATACTTTCCATTTGAAATTAAATCTTTTTGCCTTAATTCTTCTACTTTTTTAACATATTCACCAATTGAAAAATACTTTCTTTCTTCTTGAGACGCTTTATATAGTTTATCATCATATCCTAATCTTATAGCTTTTTGTGAAACCGGTATTTTAAAATTTTCAAATGTATCCCAATCACAATACCCATCATATGCCAACCTATATAACATTGCTTGATGACTTAATTGATAGTACTGTTCCATATTTATTACATCTTCTATAGTAAACTTATGATTATCCAGTATATTATTTTCTTCTAAATAATTTCTTAATGAATCATAAGGTGCTAAAAGATATGAAGCAAATTTATCTGCCTCTTTTTCACTATCTGACTTTGATTCACCAATCTCCTTTTCACATATTACACTTCTAAATTTTTTTTCAAAAAACAAATGATATAATTCATGGGCTGCAGTAAACCTTTGTCTTCCATAAGACATATTTGAATTTATCCCGATTATTTTGCTACTTTCTTCTCTAATACACATACCACTTATTCTATCAGACATTGGATAAAATATTAAAGTAACACTCTTCAGATTATTAATTAAGGAAAAAATATCTATTGGCGATGAAGAGTCTTCATTTAATATTTTTCTCATTTTTAATGCATTCGAATTCAATTCAATACTACTCTTCAATATTATCCTCCTCCAACATTGAATTAATAAATCTAACATTAAGTGCAACCTTATTTATTGCAGCTATTGTTTCTAAATCTTCATTTTGTAGGCTGCTTGAACGAAATGCAATTGACATAGGTTTATATTCCTCATCTTCATCTTCAAAATATTTTAGATTACACCCAAATAAATCACATACTTTCTCCAATAAATCTACACTTAAATTTCGTTCTCCCTTTTCAAACTTAGAGATATAACTTTGATCAATATTTAAAAATTTTGCTATTTGTGATTGAGTTAAATTATTGCTTTCACGTAACTCTTTAAATCTTGTGCTTATTAAATTTGTATTTTTCATGATCATTCCTCTCCTTTTATTTAATTATATTATAGTCTTGTCATAAATTCAATCTATTATTCACTATATATTATGACAACATTATAGAAATGATACTCAAATACATATATTTTAAATCCATCAAATTTGACAGGTTTAAAAATTAGCTTATCCTATTTTTTCTTAAAAATCTGTCATGTGCTTTTCTTACACTATCTCCCGATGCATATGGACTAATACTTGCTGCAACTTGCTCCCATCCTAATCCATTAATATACCTTAAACTTAATATTAATCTCATTTCGCTATTGTCTATACTATTTATATATCTATTTAGTGCTAGAATAAAAATAGTACAAGAGAAATTGAGAAAGTTCCCAATAAGAATTAAAATTAATATAAGAGATGGGGGAACTTAATCATGATGAAACAACATGACAAACAGTTTAAAGAAAATGCTGTAAAATATTATATGGATCATAAAGAACTTGGAGTAAAAGGCTGTGCCCAAAACCTTGACATAGGTACCAGTACCTTATCAAAGTGGATCAGGGATTCTAAAAATGAAAATGGCATTCAGGTTCATGGTTCTGGTAATTATTCTAGTGATGAACAAAAGGAAATTGCAGGATTAAAACGTGAACTTCGTGATACAAAGGATGCTCTTGATGTATTAAAAAAAGCTATAGGCATTCTGGGAAAGTGACAGAAACAATCTATCTTGAGGTCCAAAATAAATGTGAAGATCTTAAGGGTAAACGCCGGGTTTCTGCCAGCGGAATGCTCGGTATATTAGGCGTTTCACGTTCAGGGTATAATTCATGGCTGCATCGCCTGCCTTCCAATCAACAAAAGAGAAAACAGCTTGTAAAGGAAAAAATTAAGAAGATTTACGATAAGTCACATCAAAATTATGGTGCTCCTAAAATTACAAAAGAAATACAAAAAACTGGTGAAAAAATATCGGAGCGCACTGTTGGAAAGTACATGAAAGAACTTGAAATCAAAGCTCAATATGTAAAACCATATACTGTTACTACAAAGGATTCTGATTTCAGCAGGGAACTTAAAAATATTTTAGATGAACAATTTAATCCTGATGCACCAAACGTAGTATGGTGCACAGATATTACATATCTCTGGACTGATGCAGGTTTTGTATACCTTACAAGTATAATGGATTTATTCTCTCGAAAAATCATAGCCTGGATGCTTTCGGAAAGTCTGGAGGTTTCCTGTGTTATTGACACAATTAATAAAGCTAAAAAAACAGAAGGCTTGTTAATCCAGTTATCATACACAGTGACAGGGGGAGCCAGGTGCGATATATTGCCGTAAGGCTACCCCATCCATTCGGGGTAACTCTATTGTGACTAGCGTAGATGGTAACGTCTAGGTTAGAAAGCTCACAAGACAATGTGGAAGTCCGAGAAGCCTAAATCTGGGATGACTGCTAGAGTAAGAAAGTTATGGAGAACATAAAATGAATCACTGTAGGAATCGTTACGCTGGAGAAAGCGAAATAGGCTGAAACGCTTCGACCAAAAGGTAAGGAGTCAAGCAAAGGTGCTATGGTAAACCAATGCGAATGGATAAAGAACTCCCGGTTTAAAGGTGGCTCCTAAGGCTTTCACAATTATGTATTATACGGAACTTGGTAAACCCTATATGCTCCTCATGATAGAGAGGTATCCAACCGCAAGGAAAAGAAATGGCATAGAGGGCAGAAGAAATGGATAAAAAGCGAATGCTACTTTTGTAATGAAAGAAGATAAGGGTTCAAACTTTGCCCAGACTTGAAAAGGTGCTGACTTATCCAACGGTATTTCTTGGCAGGAAAGGATAGTAAACTTATGAATTTTAGTAATTCAATGACGGACAAAACCGAGAGACTAAAAGACACAAAAAGACTTGCAAAACAATGGAATTCTATTGATTGGATACAAGTACAAAATGAGGTTAATAAGCTGCAATCCCGAATCGCTAAGGCAACAGTGAAAAATAATAAAAACAAGGCTAAAAGATTACAATATTTATTAACACACTCTTTTTCAGCAAAAGCTTATGCAGTAAAGAAAGTAACTACCAATAAAGGTAAAAATACATCAGGAATAGATAAAAAACTGTGGTCAACCTCTGTCTCGAAGATGAAAGCTGTGCTTTCACTTACTGACAAAAACTATAAAGCAAAACCTTTAAAACGAGTATATATCGAAAAGAAAGGTAAGAAGCAGAAACGTCCATTAGGTATACCAACAATGTATGATAGAACAATGCAAACACTATATGCATTAGCGCTTGAGCCAATCGCAGAAACAAAAGGTGATTCCATTTCCTTTGGATTCCGCCGTGGACGAAGTGCAAAAGATGCTTGTGAGCAGATATTTTGTGTATTAGCTAGAAAATGTTCTCCAACATGGATACTGGAAGGTGATATTAAAGGTTGTTTTGATAATATCAACCATGAATGGTTACAAAACAATATCCCCATGGATAAAAGAATTATGAAACAGTTTCTAAAATCAGGATATGTATACAAAGAAAAGCTGTTTCCAACGGAAACAGGCTCGCCACAAGGTGGTGCAATCTCAAGTATATATGCAAATATGACATTAGATGGACTCGAAAAAGTGATTCAAGATAAATATCATAGAAATTCAAAAGGTAAAATAGAAAATCATTACAGAGCCAAAACTAAAGTTAACTTGATTCGGTATGCTGATGACTTTATTATTACTGCAAACTCAAAAGAAATTGCTGAAGAGCTTAAAACTACGGTTAGTCAATTCCTCCAATCAAGAGGTCTAGCACTATCAGAAGAAAAGACTGCAATTACACATATCGATAAAGGGTTTGACTTTCTTGGATGGACATTTAAGAAATACAGAGGGAAATTAATAGTGAAACCTTCTAAAAGTTCTATTAAAAACATAATTAGGAGATGCTCAACAATAATCCTTAAGGAGGGCAAAGCTAGCACCCAATCTGACTTAATAAGAAGGCTTAATCAAGTCATAAGAGGTTGGACAAATTACCACAAACATGTGGTTGCTAGTAAAGCCTTCTCAAATATTAACAACACCCTTTATCATTTACTACAGCAATGGGCAAAGCATAGACACCCCAATAAGAACAAATGGTGGAGATTAAATAAATACTGGCATGAAAGAGGCTGGAAAAGATGGCTTTTCAAGACAGATGAGTACAGTCTAATTAATTTGAGACGGATTAAAATCGTCAGACATCCAAAATTGCAGATTAAAAAAACACCTTTCTTAGACAAGGACTATTTTGATAAAAGAAAGATAAAACTGCATACACTTGTTGCCGCCCGAAAGGGTTAAGAAATGCTTGAGCCGTATGAGCGGGAAACTCTCACGTACGGTTCTTAGATGAGGGAAAGGGAGCAATCCCTTTTTCTTAATCGATTTTACAAACCCTAAATATATAGATTTGTTTCTTGAGTTAGATTCCAAAATCAATACGAACCGATGTTGATGTGACTAAGACAATATTTTTATTTAAAGATTGTGGCTCAATCTTAAATATAAGATATTGTATATTGATCTAATTATAAATTTATTAAAAAATTGTCTTGACAAAGAAGAGCACTTTAGTTGTTGTTTTTAATCTATAGTAAATTGACACAATCAATTTAATGAAGATTTTGCTTGATTTTAGTGAAAGTATTAATAATTAAGCATAAATAAACTAGAGATTAGGAGGATGATTATATGTTTAGAATAGCTATATGTGATGATGAGAAATATTTTCTAAGTTCTTTGAAAGGTGTTTTATGTAAATATCTAAATAAACATGAAATACAGTATGAAATAGATACTTTTAAATCAGGAAAAGAATTTATAGAATTAGGAATTGAAATAGTTAAATATACTATTATTTTTTTGGATATAAATATGAATGAGATTGATGGTATAATGACTGCTAAAAAAATCAGAAAATTTAGTAAGGAAGTATTTATTGTATTTGTAACAGCATATATTAATTATACTCTTGAGGGTTATAAAGTGGATGCAGTACGATATTTATTAAAGGGTAATAAAAATTTTGAAGAAACGGTTTATGAATGTATTGATGCAATTATTGAGAAAATGAATTATACTATTGTGAAAAAGATATTCAAATTCAATGAAGGGATTAAGAAAGTTCGATTGGATAGAATGATATATATTGAAAGTAAATTGCATAAGTTGGAATTTCATATTATGCAAGATAAAACAAGAATATATACACTATATGAAACTTTAAATAAAATAGAAGAAGAATTAAATGATAATGGATTTATTAGAATACATCAGAGTTTCTTAGTTAATAAAAAATATATAAAAAGTATTTCTAGGTATGAGACTACATTAAGTAATGGTATAAAGCTGGGGATATCACAATTACGGTACAAAGATGTGAAAAATAAATTTATTGCATACATAGGAGAAATATAGATGTTCATTTATTTACAGAGCTTTTTGATTGTTATGTTAGAAATTTTTTGTTGTAAGATATTTTTTGAAGCCTTTGGGAAAAGGCGCTCTGAAAAAAACATTTATAGAAATTATGGAATAATAGCAATGTTGATGTTAACTGTATATTTTAGCGCATTATTTCTTTCGGATTTTTTTGTAGTCAAGCAAATGGTTATTATTATTATTAGTGCAATATTGATGTATTTATATTTGGATATTAATATTAGAAAGTCGATTGTATTATCCATATTATTTCAGGGATTGCTACTTGTGGTAGATTATTTCGCATTTTCAATAAACACTCTACTTTTTTTAAGTGAAAAAGCTGCGGACAAATCATACATTTTTGAAAGCTCCTTAATTATTATTTTTGGAAAAGCATTGCTTTTTTTTATTGTGATGATAATAAAAAAAAATATAGGTAATAAGTATCTGGAGTTTTTGAAAGACACAGAATGGATAAAATTTATATTTTTCTCTGTATTTACAATATGTGCGATAGTAGCAATGCTTTCAATGTCAAATTATATTACAAGTAAAAAGCAGGCAAATGTTTATTTTATCATAGCATTTGGACTAGCTGGAATGAATATAATAGTATTTTATTTAATTAATGATATTTTAGAACGTGAAATGGAAATTCACAAAAATAAGATTTTTAAAATGCAAGTGAAAAGTCAAACAAATATGTACCTCTCTATTTCGGAGAATTTCGATAAACAAAGAGAAAAAACACATGAATATAAAAATCAGATACTATGTATTAACTTTTTAATAAAGGAAAAAGATTATAAAGAATTAGAAGAATATATAAAAAATATAAGTGATAATTTAAATAAAGAATTAGACGCAATTAATACAAATAATGTTATTATTAATGCTATTTTAAATACAAAATATCAAGAGGCAATAAATAAAAACATTATTTTTGTACTTAAGGTTAATGACTTGTCTAGAATAAAAATAAGTGATGAAGATATCATTGTGATACTATCTAATTTATTAGATAATGCAATTGAAGCATGTGAAAAATGTTCGGATAGAAAAGTACTAAAATTAAAATTTGTAAATGAAGATGGTGCTATTATTATATCAATAAAAAATACATATAGTAATAATATATTGTATAGTAATGGAAAAATATTGACTTCCAAAGAAAATAAGAAAGAACATGGCATTGGAATAAGTAATATAGTGAATACAATACAAAAATATGGCGGATCTTATGTTATTCAAAATAATAAAAATGAGTTCTATTTTTCAATCTTTATTTCTAAAGATGAAGAGATTGGTATAGATAGAAAAGAATATAGTAAACAGACCTTAAAAAATTAAAAAAATAGAGAATGGGGAAATTGTTTAAATCATTACTGACAAAGAAAGCTGAATGTTCTATAAAAGTTAAAAAGAAAAAATGTTCTGTTTATTTGGAACACATGTCATATTATAATTTCAATTTTATTTTAGGTTTTGAAGTTATACTTAAAGATATTTATGACAGTGCAGGGTTTTATTATGTTTACAATAAAGTGTATATAGAAGAAGAAAAGAAACAATTGAACGCGTATTTGCAGATGTGAAGAAAAACCATGGATTTAGATTCACACATTTAAGAACCATGGCTAAAATTAATATGAAGGTCACGCTTATTTTTGCATGCATGAATTTAAGGAAATTGGAAAATAGACTTTGGAAAAGAAGAATGTATTTGTATATAATCTGAGCAAGTTATAGTATATAAATTGCTGTTTTTTATTTTCTGCAATAAAAGTCTATTTTCTGCAATAGATATTGTTTATTAAAAATTAAAGATTATACTAGATTTTAAGAAGGAGTAAATTTATGATTGAAAAAATTGTAAACGATCTAGTAAAACTAATGTCAGATGAACAAATAATTGATGTAAAAAAAGAAGAGGATTATATTTATGCTTTTACTTGTATGATAGAAAAGTTTTTAACTTTGGGAACTATTATAATAATTAGCATATGTTTAGACTTGTTTATACATACTTTGATTTTTCTTATATTTTTTCTTTCATTACGAAAGAGGACAGGCGGCTATCACGCTAACGTATTTTTACAATGCTATTTTGGAACAGTTGGTACTTATGTGTTAATTATATTTGCAGATGCTTTCCTACTAAGAAATTTTCGTATTTTGGATGTTTTTCTTTTAGCATCAATTCCTATTATATGGATCATAGGAACAGTAAATCATCCTAATATGAATATGAATTCTTATGAATTACAGGAATCTAAGAAAGCAGCAAGGCTTATTCTTATACTGGAAATTGGAATAATATATTTTGCGATTTTTACTGGCGTAAATCTAATTATTGTAAGCTATATGTTAATTTCTATTATATTATGTGCAATTTTACTTTTAATAGCAAAAATATTAAATCAAGAGGTGAAAGGAAATGAAGAAAATTAACAAAAATTTATTAAAAATAGTTGAACGTATTACAAGAATTGAGGTGCAAAAGAATTCAGATGAATGGCCGCCATTTTGTTCAGGAATCTATCATCAACCTAAGAGACCTAAAAAATAAATTAATAAGTCTTGATGGCAGAGATACAATATTTAATTGTAGAAATCAAGAAAGATATTTTTTAGCTAAATATTATAAAATATCTTCTAAAAATGTAAGCTAATTAATTATAATACAATGATTAACTATAGTAATATTAGGAGGGATTTTTATGGAAAAATTATTAAAAACATGCTTCAGAGCATTAGTAATTGGTACAAGTCTGTTGATACCTTTTTCAGTAAGTGCAGCTTCAATTACTGGAAATGACAATATTTCCAGCAGTTCAATAACGGAACCTTCAATAAATACTACTCAAAAATCTAGTGATTTAAAGTCAAATGTAAAACCTGCTTGGGGAGAGCCTGTAGTAGTAAATGCAAATGCAGTTAATTTTAGAAGTCAGCCTAATACAAGTAGTACTATCTTAAGACAATTTAATAAGGGGACACAGCTTACTTTTCTTAATTACGAGTCAAATGGCTGGTATCATGTAGCTTATAAGTCATCAAGTGGTTGGATTTATGGTTATGTATATGGAAAATATATAAATAGGTAAAATATGATAGGAGGAATTCTTATGAAAAAATCATTAAAGACACGTTTCGGAGCATTAGTAGTAGGGACAAGTTTATTAATACCTTTCTCGGTAAGTGCAGCTTCAATAAATACAAATAGTAACATATCTAATAGTTCTGTAACAACAGTAAATACTAACCAAGAATTAAATGTAAAACCTGCTTATATGGACAAAGGAGTAGTAACTGGTAACGCTGTAAATTTAAGGAGTCAGCCTAATACAAGTAGTACTATTTTAAGGCAACTTAATAAAGGAGATATAGTTTGGTTAGAAGGGTATTCAGGAAAGTGGTGTCATGTTGTTTATTACTCATCAAATGGTGCAATTCAGGGATGGATTTATGATCAATATGTAAGTTTCTAAGAATAATTAGTTATCTTAAAGCAAAATAAAATTTTATATATTTTACTTTAAGATAACTTTATCATAGTGAGGAGTAAGAAAGATGAAGAATAAATACATAAAATTGACATTAATATTTGTACTGATAAGCTGTTGTGCTTTCTCAGGGTGTACTGGTCTATATTTTAATAATAAAAACCAACCGGCAGTGGCTAATAATGTAACAAAAGAATCAAATCGACAGTTGATGATGAATACTATTAAGTCATTGACTTCTAGTAATAGATCATTTGCTTCATACAATGAAAAAAAAGCTTATGAATACATAAAAAATAGAATTCAGTCCTATGGATACAAAACACAGACACAAACATTTTCTTTATATGATCGTACATCAGATAATAAATTGCAATTGAATAGTAGTCAAAATTTAATCGCAATTAAGAAAAGTAAAGCAAATTATAATAAAGGGATTGTAATCATTTGTGCACACTATGATTGTGCTAAAAATTCTGTAGGAGCAAATGACAATGCTTCAGGGGTCTCGGTGGTTATGGAGACGGCTAGATTATTAAAAAATGTATCAAGTAATTATGAATTAAGGTTCATTTTTTTTGGTGGTGAAGAATTGGGGGGAGTAGGTTCAAACCATTATGTAAAAAATTTATCTTCTAATGATAAAAAAAATATAAAAGCAGTTATAAATATAGATTCAATAGCACAAAGAGGTGCTAGTAAACCATATATATTTACCATAAGTGGAAAGAAAAATTTTGCCGTTACGTTATTAAAAAGAAAACCTAAAGATATGAATGTAAAGAAAACAGATCGTGAATTTAGTGATTATGTTATTTTTAATGATAATGGAATTCCATCGTTGTGTATAGGACAGACTTATGACAAAAATTTAAAAATAAATGGTCTACAGGATACAATTTCACTTATAGATGAATCAAAGCTTAAATTAGTTGCAGATACCATTATAAATTCATTGTCTGATTAGGTCTTAAAATAATTTATAAGGGGAAATTATTGTGAAAAAATATAAAATATATTCTTTCATTATTGGTTTATTAATTTTGCTATCAATTAATATAAATGTAAGTGCTAAATCAACATCATCTGATATTGATTTAATAATAGTATTTAATAATGATATTGACAATAATGTAGAGAATTTTATAGTTAATTCTGGGGGAAAAATCATTTCAAAATTTAATGAACTTGGAGCTATAGAAGTTAAATGTAATAGTGATCTAATACCTAAGGTTATTAAATATTCAAATGTTAAATCTTTAGCTCCTAATCATAAGATTAAATTATCTCAAGAAAAAGTTACTACAATTAATATGCCTTCGCTAGACAATAATACAAGGCAAGCTGATTTATATAACAAATATCAGTGGGATATTAAAAGAGTAACTAATGATGGTAAAAGTTTTAATCTAGAACCTGGTAATCATAATGTAGTTGTCGGAATTATAGATTCAGGAGTTAATAAAAATCATCCTAATTTAAAACGAAATTTTTTAGGTGGTGAAAATTTTGTTCCCCCCAATTTTGAAAATGATTTAGGTGAAACAGGTAATCCTAGTGATATAGATGATAGATTCGGACATGGTACACATATTGCAGGTACAATTGCAGGCAATGGTAGAATATTAGGTGTTGCACCTAATATAGGCTTTAAATCTTACCGCATTTTTAACTCAAAACAGGATACTAATGCTTCAATAGTTACTTCGGCCATACTTAAAGCTGCTAAGGATGGAATTAAAGTTATTAATTTAAGTATTTCAGGATATGATTTAAAAGGGAAATGTTTTTGGACTGATTCTACGGGTAAAACATATAAATTAGGTGATGATATGGCTGAGTATTCATTATACAAGCGTGCTATTAAATATGCAATTAAGCAGGGAGTTACTGTAGTTACTGCTGCTGGTAATGATTCTTTAGACTGCTCTGATAAAATTAGTGTAACAAATTATCTTAATGAGCAATATAGAGAACAAGGATTTAAATACGAAGGATTAGCATATGAATTACCTGGAACTATTAAAGGGGTAATAAGTGTTTCTTCTACCGGACCAACTGATAAAATTGCTTCTTATTCCAATTACGGAGCTAAGTTTATTGATGTGACAGCTCCAGGTGGAGATTTTATATCCGATATATCTGATATGTGTTACAGTACATATGAAAATGGTTATGATTTTAGACAAGGAACGTCAATGGCGGCTCCTAAAGTTTCTGCCGCTGCAGCACTGGTTATATGTAAATATGGAGATCTTACACCTAAAGAAGTCGCTAAAAAGCTTTATAAGTCTGCAGAAAAGTTAAATTCTAAGAATTCTAGCGAATACTTTGGACATGGTTTAGTTAATGCATATAATGTATTGATTGATAAATGAAACGTAAGCGTCAAGTAGGTTCTTTCCAACTTTAGTTGATTAGCCTTAATAATTCTAACCTCAATATCTTAGATTTTAGCAATAAAAAACTATTATGTCCATACATTATGCGTTTTACTACTTTCAGTTTATTGACACTACCTTCAGCAATTCCATTATTGTATGAATATAAGATACTGTTTTTTACTGCAGTTATATCTTTTTTCATTCCTTGAATAAAACTGTTTATTTCTGTAATTTTCAGTATCTCAGTTTTATTCATCCATTTATCTAATCCATTTGCATTTTTAGAAAATAATATTGAATGGAATTGTTGAATCATTTTATAAATTTCTCCTAAGATTGGATATTTCTTTATTACAGCATCATATTGTTCAAGGGTAATTCCATTCACATTTTTAAGTTCTTTATATATTAAACGTACCATCCATTTTCTAGCAATATATTCTTTAGCCTTAGTTTCTTGACCTACTACGGCATTTTTATGGTGTTCTCTTTCCTTCTGCATAAAAACACGTAATGCATCGACCGTACCACAATATCCTTTTTTTCTTATTATCTCAGTAATTTTTGCATATGTAACTCCTTGAGATCGAAGCTTTATAATTTCAGTTTCATACGGAGCAAGTTTTCCTGGACGTTTATTATCATAGTGTCCATTTATTGTAGAACAACCATCAGAAAGATAATTCCTGACAGTTTGTCTCGTATGTCCAGTTATTCTAACTATTTCTTCAATAGATTTTCCCTAACGTACATGGTGAATATCTTTCATCATGTCTTGCAGGAAAATATTTCATCCTTAGTAAAGACATATGGTACAAAATCTTTTGGTGTTTTAACCAGTTCCTTAGGATATACATAAGCAGGAATGCCACGTAAATTTAGGAATAACGCCAACTGACGTATATGTGACTGACGTATATGAGTTGTCCTGGTTTTTTCATTATTACGTTTTGAAGCAAATGAATTAACTAATTCTGGTGTCAATATCAGTTTCGGAGCAGTTGTTGAGTATTTCGAATAAATAGGTTCATCCGTAAAATTCCGTTTTTCTGTATTTCTTCATAAAAGAAAGTGATATAATAGACATATCAAATTTGAAAGTGGTGTATGTTAATGCTTGCCATAAATGCTCTTGAAATAAGCTCATTTTTCCCTAAAGATTCGTTTATCGTAACTGATATAGAAAACAATGATAATGAAATTCTCATCAAGTTGAAATCCAAAGCTAACAGCTGTGAATGTCCTAGATGTCATACAATATCAAATCATTATCATGGAACGTATATAAGGAAAGTCCAGGATCTTCCTATACTTGGGAAGGGTGTTTTATTGGAGATTACATCTCATGATTATTGCTGCGATAATGAAGACTGTGATGTGGTCACTATCGCTGAAACGTATCATGGATTTCTTAATCCATACAGCCGGAAAACAGAGCGGCTGGAAGATTTTATTTGCACATTAGCACTGGAGACAAGTTGTGAAGGGGCTTCTCGCATATGTAAGTTAATAGGTATTGATATCAGTGGAGATACCATCATTCGTCTTCTAATAAATCGTTATGAGCAGCAGCCTAAATTTGAATACGGATCTGTAATTGGTATAGATGATTTTGCATTCAAGAAGAGACATACATACGGGACAATTATAGTTGACGAAAAAAGTCATCGGCTCATTGACATACTGGATGGCAGGGATGGAAAAAGCTTACGGCAATGGCTGAAAAACAATAAAAAAATTAAGACGATTACAAGGGATAGGGCTAGTGCGTATGCAAAGGTCATCGCCGAAGAACTTCCGGATATAATGCAGGTTGCAGATAGATTTCATTTACATCAAAATCTTCTGGAAGCAATCAAAAAAACCCTTAATCGAGAAGTGCCTGCCACTATTGCCATTCCGCATGAAAATGAAACTGTATCCACAGGTTTACGGGAAGAAATTACGGATGACAGTAAAAAAAACCATATCTGATGTGGATAACTTTCACTCTTTTCATAACAAACGTTATCAACTTATTCTTCAGATACAAAAATTCAGTCAGGAAGGTTGTAGTGGCCGTGAAATAGCACGGCGATTAGGTGTTGGCAGAAATACAGTAAGTAAATATAGAACTGGAGATCCTAAGCTACTTTATCAATATGGAATCCGCCAAAGCAAGTTAGATGTTTATCGTGACTATATTGTACAATGTCTTAATAATGGTTATAGCAAGAGTAAAACTATAAAATCAATATATGAACAAGGTTATGATGGTGGTATGACAAATGCATTTGATTATCTTAAAAAAATGGAACAGGAATCCGGTAAAAACTTTGAGCCACAACCATATGTGAGAACAAAGACGGAAGCTCTAAAATATAAAACAGGTTCTAAAGGAAGAGATTGTGATTATATTACAAGAAATGGTGTATTCAACCATCTTTGGATGAACAATAAATTGGCTGACAGCCACTATAAGTACATATTGGACAAATATCCAATACTGCACTATGTACATAAATGTATCAGAGAATTCCGTAAAACCTTTGAACTTAAGAGTATTCCGTGGCTATATTTATTCATTGAAAAATATAAGGACAGTGAAGTAAGCGAAATTAAGTCTTTTGCTAACGGATTAAATAGGGATTGTGATGCAGTTGAAAATGCAGTAGCGTATGATTTTAGCAATGGTTTTGTTGAAGGAACTAATAGTAAACTTAAAATGATAAAACGTACGATGTATGGACGTTGCAATATCTCCTTACTCAAGGCAAAGATGATGTTGGCAAAATCCAATATATAACGGATAATTGCGGATGAACCTATTGAAGCGAAATACTCATACAGAGGGAAATTAATAGTGAAACCTTCTAAAAGTTCTATTAAAAACATAATTAGGAGATGCTCAACAATAATCCTTAAGGAGGGCAAAGCTAGCACCCAATCTGACTTAATAAGAAGGCTTAATCAAGTCATAAGAGGTTGGACAAATTACCACAAACATGTGGTTGCTAGTAAAGCCTTCTCAAATATTAACAACACCCTTTATCATTTACTACAGCAATGGGCAAAGCATAGACACCCCAATAAGAACAAATGGTGGAGATTAAATAAATACTGGCATGAAAAAAGTTGGAAAAGATGGCTTTTCAAGACGGATGAATACAGTCTAATTAATTTGAGACGGATTAAAATCATCAGACATCCAAAATTGCAGATTACAAAAACACCTTTCTTAGACAAGGACTATTTTGATAAAAGAAAGATAAAACTGCATACACTTGTTGCCGCCTGAAAAGGTGAAGAAATGCTTGAGCCGTATGAGCGGGAAACTCTCACGTACGGTTCTTAGATGAGGGAAAGGGAGTAATCCCTTTTTCTTAATCGATTTTACAAGCCCCAAATACACAAATTTGTTTCTTGAATCAGGTCCCAGGATCAGCATGGACCATCGAGGGCGTGCCTATGACAATATTTTTATTGAAAGATTGTGGCGCAGTGTTAAATATGAAAATATTTATCTGCAGGATTACCAGAATCCACGGGAGGCACGCATTGGAATCAACGGCTACTTGAAATATTATAATTATAAAAGGCCGCATCAAAGTCTTGGCTATAAGACTCCCGCTGAAATATACAACAAATGATTTATTTGCTTTCCTGAGAAAAATTATACCTGCAGATGGAAATTACGTCAAGGATGCTGACGCACCATCTGCGATGGCATGTCCTTGACATAATTTTCATCAACAGGTGAAGTGTATTTAAGGGAAAGCATTATGATACTGTTTATCAACCTAACTATAAATCTACTAAAAAATTGTCTTGACAAAGGGGTGCACTTTACATCTTAAATTTTTATTCATTAATAACACCTCCACATAGTATATATGCAGATGTTTCTTAAAGTGGCAAGATTAATATAAAACTTTATTACTATAATTTACTTATTATATAAGTATTGCCCTTTACTCACTTCTTATATCCACAAACCTACCTTATACTTTTATACAATACATTTTATTCTATCTCTTTCAACTGTAAACTTTTTCTCATTCATTGTACCACACACCTTTAACTCTTTTCGGGATTCAGAATAAACAGTAAAAGTTTGTTGATTAATTGAATCAATATCAATTCCTTGTAATATCTCCTTTTTATTTAATAAACATAATTCCATTGGTTTGGTTTTACAATCCTTTTGCGCACATACTAATGCCAGCCATAAATTATTTGATAAAAATTTCTTTAATTCATTTAAATGTTCATTTGTAAACCTGAAAGTCCATCTAACGTGTTTTTTAGTAACTTGTGGGGATAAGCAATATTTTACATAAAATATATAGTCATTTTTATTACTTGAGATTTTATACGCTGACCAGGATTGATTCTTATCTGTTTCTATAAGAGTTAAAGTCATAGGAATATCTTTTCTCAAAAGCTTTGTTAAAACTGCGCCATGATAATACTCAAATTCCTTAATTGCCATTAAAATCACTTCCATTATCATAAACTTTCTTTATTTATATTTGTGTAATCAGCTCTAAAATAAAGTTTAAAATCATTTACCTTAATATCATATTCTCTAAGCATTTTAACTATAATATTTCTTATTGAATTACTGCTCATATTAGTCTCTACATATATTTTGTTTGAAATCATTTCCGGCTTTCGCATTCCTTTAACACTAACTGAAAAATATTTATTTTTCTTACCATTCATATTAGGTTTATTTTCAAATTGCAGAAATTTTTTTTCATCTTTATAAAGAAGTAATTCACATGTTTTTAAAAATACTTCCTGCCAAGTTTTAACTTCAATAAGTTCTTCCCCATCAATTCTAAATCCAAATGGCCTTATATGAGTAAAATTTTCATATAAGGTATGCTCTACTTTATTGTCAACAAGGTATTCTTCATAATTAGGTAAAGATTTAATATTATCATTTTCAGATTCATCTTCTTTATTGGCTTTATTTTCTTCTATTCTTGTAAAATTAATTACTTCATCAACTTTATTTTCATAAAAGTTAATTAATTTACCGAGAGTAACATATTTTTCAGCAGTTAAAAAATCTCTATTTAAATAAGCCTGTCCCATTTTATCATTTATCCTATTCATAATGTCATCAATTGTATCCATTAAAAGTCCTAAACTTTCAGAAATATCTATTGATTTATCTGGAAAATCATCTTTTATAATATTTAAAATTTCTTTAAGCTCCATATAATACACTCCATTTACAATTTAACATTATTTTTCATACTTACCTATATGCTTTTTTTCTCCTGCTTTATTCCATAACTACTATCACAAACAACTTTTCCATTTATTATAATAACCTTTTTTATGTCAATAAGATATTTAAATGCATTTTTCATAGCCTGTGTTATATTATCACCAATTCTTTGAAATCCAAAAGTTCTTGCAGTTATTACAAATAAGTCGTTTTGCGTAATTCCAAACCCTTTACTTGCTATAACATACATTGCTCTAGACAATTCTTCAATTGATATAAAGTTAATTTGTCGGCAATTTTTATTGGATTTTGGGATTCTAACATTTATAGGTTTATCACTATTCAGAAAACAAAATTTATTTTTTATATAAACTTCATTTTTTAACTTTAAATTAATTATATTTTTAGCTGAATTTCTAACCTTAATTGTTGCCTTTTGGTTACCAAACAAAGGAGCTAATCTTTTACAAAGTTGTTCAAAATGTATTGGTTGTTCAGTTTCAATAACAAATTTTATTACATTTGCAAGATAGTCACTCTTACTTCCCTGTTTGTTTACACTATAAATATCTGCTTCTTCATACCAATTAAATCCATAAATATTTTTTTCTTCATTAGATATTTCCTTTTCATCTTTTTCCTCTTCGATTTCTACAAATTCATTTTCTATATTACATTGAACATTTTCTTCATTGTTTTTATTAAAATAATCACTATCATCATCCTCGTATTCTAAGATAGCTTTATTTACAATTTCAACTAACTTAGCACCTTCCGTAACTGGATCTTTTATCCAGTCAGTTGACCATATTCTATAAATTTTCCAACCCATATCTTCTAATATACTTTGACGTAGTCTATCTCGTTCTCTTGCAGTTCTTGCAGAATGATATGTAGCACCATCGCATTCAATACCCAATACAAATCTTCCTGCTAATTGGGGATGCCTTATAGCAATATCTATACGATACTCAGAACACCCAACCTGTGTACTAACCAAAAATCCTTTTTCTACAAGAAAATCATAAACAGCCTCTTCAAAAGGAGACTCTACTTCAACTGAATTAGGACAAATGTTTTCCTGCTCCAAAGCTTTCATACCATTTATTGCAAATTCAATATATGATCTCAGCATTTTTACTCCTTTAGAATTAGTTTTATCTATATTAATATCTGTTGGTCTTATTGAACCTACAAGCTTGATATTATATTTGGCTCTCGTTATGGCAACATTTAATCTTCTATAGCCACCACTTTTACTAAGTGGTCCAAAATTCATATACATTAATCCATTTGAATCTTTAGCATATCCAATACTAAAAATAATTGTATCTCTTTCATCACCCTGTACATTTTCAAGATTTTTAACAAAAAAAGCTTCCTCTTTTTCTTCATTAAAAAAATTTTCGTATTCCTGATTATTTATTCTCATTTGTCTAATAATTGTTTCTACAGCTTGCTGTTGTGATTCACTAAAGGTAACAACTCCTAATGAACGGTTAGGGTGATTTTTAATATGTTTAAATACCAATTCTGCTACCTTTTTTGCTTCAATAATATTATTCTTTTTTCCTCCCCTATCATATACTCCATTTTCAACATAAACATATTCAACACCATTATCAGGCATTTTATCTACAGATGATGGAAACGTAATAAGGTTATTATTATAAATTTTAGCATTTGAAAAAGCTATTAAGTGTTCATGTCTACTTCTATAATGCCATTTCAGAGAACGTTCTGGAAGTACAGTAACTGCTTCATCTAAGATTGATTCATATCCATCAATATCTTCATAAGATTCATCTTCATCCTCAAAGGAATCAAAATCACTATCTGAGGTTATTGAAGAAAAAAAGTTTGTCGGTGGAAGCTGTTTACTATCACCCGCAATTACTACCTGCTTTCCCCTTATAATTGCTCCAATTGCATCTTCAGTACAAACTTGAGAAGCCTCATCAAAAATTACAATATCAAAATTATAAGAATCTCCTTGTAAAAATAAGCTTACAGATAATGGCGACATCATCAAACATGGTTTAAGAGACATTAATAACTTCAATTCGTAATTTGGGTGTAGCCCTCCAACCCTGCTATACTAGAGCCAAGGTTGGATCAAGAAGTTTCCTTACTTCTGCGGAACAACCAGCATACAACTGAATAAATTCAATAAAGGAAAATACACCAAAATATTGACCAGAATATATTATAACGGATTTTTGCTTATCTTCTTTATAGTTCTTAATAGCTACTGGGAGGGACTTGCCTGAATACTTACTTCCCTCCTGCATATTTTTAAACACTTGAAAATACATATAGCCAATAAGTGTCATGACTATATGAAAAGTTATAAAATTGTATTTTGTACTCTTAAAGTCTTCTAATTTCCAAAAGTCCTTTATTTGCCTATAATCTTCCTCTATTTCTGGCCTTAATTCATAAATATTTATTATTTGTTTTGCAGTTTTATTTGTGTCTGTAGTTAAAAACACGTAATATTCATCATCTTTTTTATCATGCACAACACAGGCACATAAATCAACATCACTGCTGGATTTATCACTTTGCCACATCAAGCCTAAGTGTTTAACCAGGTGTATTTCTTGAGTTTTTCGTTTTTTATTAGGATGTTTCTGCCATTTGTTTTCGAGGACAGCTATTTTTACAGCTTCTTCGTATATTGTCATGCTCTTTTTTGCAGGTATATATGTATCTACACCTTTTTCGAGTTTTAACGAATTTATAACATCACGTGAAATAAATCCCCTGTCATTTATGAGAATATCACCCTTCTTTAAACATTTACTGTTTAAAAGCATATATCTACAAAGCTCTAAATCATGAGGTTTAATAGAGTCAAAAACTATTTCTTCAATAATGCCTGAATCATCCATGAGTCCCCGCAAAGTTCCAAGTTTGTAACCACGTACAGATTCTCCATCAATTTTTATAACTTCTGAATTTTCATAATTTGCATTATCTAAGTTTACCTTTATTTTAGTACAATCAAGAATATGTATTGAGGGAGATATATTAAGAGATGGAAGTACAACATTTTGAGTGTAGTGATTATAGGATTTTATGAATTCATTTTTTTCGGTAGATCCATATTTGTCAATTAAGTTTCTCATAACGCCTTCGGCAAATAAACCTTCTTCAAGATTTCTATCTGTATCCCACATATTCCATCCAAGCTCTGATAATAATTCACAATCAGTTACAGCAAAAGCAACATCAGTCAAGCTAGTTTTAAGTTTCATCTTGGCTGTAATTGCTAATGCAATAAGTATATCAAAAGGAATATGTTTATTTTGCTTTCTTTTATCTTTAAAGCTTTCAGCTAACTTGCTTATAAGTCCAATATTTTTCATTTTTAGAATTATTGTATCTATAAGGTTAGGAAAATTTACATCAGCAGCATCGATGTTTCCTGATTTTATGGCTCCTAATACTTTGCTTTTATCATTTTTGCTTAATTGTAACATGTAAAATATCTCCTTTAATTATTATTACTTCAGATATTATAATTCTATAAAGAGTTTTAAAATCTTTTTTTTTAAGCAAATATTATATCACTTATTTTTAAATATTTTCATATTACTTATTGAAGATTAATAAATTAGGTATTGCCATAAATAATTTACGCAGTGGCATAATTTTTCTTTTTTTGTTTAGTTCATGTTTTAATATAGATACTTCTCCAAATGAAGATGCTACATCATTAACATCAGGTAATTTAGAAATTAATTTTTCTCTTATTCTAGAACGTGCAATAGATAACTGTAATAAATCTAATTTTTTAAAGTTATTTATTCTTTCTTCTTGATTTCTTCTTCTAAAATTATTAATAGCAGGATAATCTGGCAATATAGAATCAAGCCATAACCTATAAAATCTTTTAAAAAATATTGGTACTATAAGCGTATTATGTACTTTCATCAATTGAATTTTATCAATAAAGTCAGATAGGCCCTCTTCATTACAAAGTTTACGGATACTTCTAAAGTCAATCCATTCTTCAAGTTGTGCTATATTGTTTAAGCAATTCTCAGTTCTCGTTAATAATTTTAATAAATTTATATTTAACAATTCTTCCTTTTCATCGAATAAATTTATAAACCAATTCAAATTATCTTGCATTCTTTGGTATTTACCACTTATATTTTTAAACGCATCTTTAGCATAAATTATAGAACTATCACAATTACAGATCTTTTCTATAAATGCATTTGATAGTTCATATTTTTTACATAAAGTCTTAAACTCATTTGTCCATCCAAGTATAGATATAACCTTGTCCCAATCAGTCTCAATACCATTGAAAAAGCGATCGTAGTTAACTTCAAGCGTTCTATAATTTAAAACAACATTTTTTTTAATTTCCTGTATTTTAATAAGTTTATTCAAATTATTCATGGTATTTGTATAAGATATTTCCTTATTGGCAAATTGATTTAATTCATCAAAACTTTTATATAATAATCTCAAAAGTAATACGATATTACTAAAACGATCAATTATTTGTCCTAATTCAGTTGTCTCAATATTATCAAAGTTAAATATCTTATTTACCTGAATCTTAAAATCATCATTTGTTATTGAATTAATACTATTAATTGTTTTAATGATATATTCTTTTTCTAACTTACCAGATAATAATAATTCCCTTATTTTTTGTGGAATAGGATTATCTCCAAAATATGAACGTATTATCATAAAATTATCAATTGCCTTTTGAACATCTTCCCAATTAGTTTTTTCCTTAAAATAATATGTTCCCAAAAATGTTTTTAATGATTTTTCATTCTCTATAATCCAACATCTAGCCACATCTATATTTTTTAATTCATTAAGAATACAAATAATATTATTTTGATTTTCTTCTAAAGACGTATTTTCCGTTTTATTTAATGACTTAATCGTTGCAAAATCTTTTTTCAAATCATCAGAAGTTTGTATAATTTTTATAATATTTTGTTGTAAAGTTTCAACTTCAATTGTTTCAATAGAATTGCTAAAAATCTTATGCAACTTACTATTAACATTATATTCTATAATTTTATTAACAACATTATAGTTCTTTTCGATACTATCATATTTATCTAATAATGATAACATAACTTGTTTTAATTTATTTGGAATGGAATTATACGGAAAATAGTGGCATATTTTTTGAAAGTTTTTAAGATCCTTTTCTAATAGTTCCCAATCTGTAAGTCGCCCTAAATAATGGTTTCCAAACATTGATTTAATAAGTTCCTCATTATCTTTCAACCATTTTTTCTTCTCATCTATTCTTTTTAGTCTGCTTAATAAGTCAATAATCTCTGCATCATCAATTTTTTTGTTTGGAATAATCATTAACGCTCTAATTGTATTTTTATCATCTTTATAATTTCCTTTAAATACTTTTAAAAAGGATGTATATTCAGTTTTAAATCTAATTAGCATACCTGAATAATCTAAATTAAAGATTTCATTTTCATATTTAGCAGTTATTGTTTTAATTTCTTCATCCATTTGTACATATTTTCCCTTAACCTCTGAAATAAGTTGTAAAATAGCATTAGTTTTTGAGGAATCGAACCACATTTCTGTAGGTTTAGGATTTGATAATATAAGCTTCACAATTTCATTTAAAGAAATAAATGAATTAACTGTTTCAATTGCATTTAAGGATAACATTTCGACTAATTTGTTACCAGAAATATATGCATCAGTAATTATAGGCAACAAACTTTTCAAAGTTTCAATTACATCATCATAAAATTCATTAAAAATCCTGTAAGTTATTACTCCATCATCATTTTTTAAATTTAATTGCTCTTTTGTATAACATTCATTAATTAATTTATAAATCTCGGTGTATTCCACCGTGAACCTTTTAAGCATAGATTCATAATCTATGTCTAATATTCCATTTTCATACTTGCTTAATATCATTGCTGTTTTTTCTGATATTATCTTACATCTATTTCTTCCATCTGAAAATAGTTGCCTCATTATACTATCATTTCTTAAATCAAACCACATTTCCGTTGGTTTAGGATTTTTAACGATAGCATCAAGTAAATTATGAAGTTGGCCTAAATTTTTCATAGTAAGACTTACTTTAACATCCAGATTGTCACAAATTTCTTGACAACTATCATATGCCGATTTAATTTTTAACAACATTTGACTAGCTTCAATATAGAGGCTATGTGAAGATCTTGTTATTCTCTCTTCACCATCGAAATTTGTTAAATTTAATATTTGTTTAAGGGCAACTTGGCTACTTATAATATTCTCCTTTATATCGCTTGCAGGCAAATTACAGAAATCCTTGTCATATTGCTCCAAAACCTGTACTAATAAATTATTATATTCTGAAAGTAGTCTCTTATAATTTTCAGCTTTTTCAATTAAAATTCCAACATCATCTTCCAAAATCCATTCTATAGAAATTTTCGATGATTTAGATGCCACATCTAATATACTTATTAATTTCGATATTCCATTAACAGATGCTTCCTTATTTATGTTTAACTCTTTTTTTATACAATTAAAATCTGCATCAATATCTTTTAATTGAAAACAAAGTTTTCTTAAATATGTTTCAATATCATGTCTTAATTCATGTGTCACTATTGAAACATTGCAACCACGCCAAGGATTTGTTCTATAATCTTCGCTCATTTCACCGATTATACCTGAAAATTGTTCAAGTAAATACTTATATTTTCTCAATTTTTCAGAAGAAGTATCTTTTACATTTTCAATAGAGAAAACAACATCCGGTATATCCTGGAGTTTTGCTAATTTACCATTAACATCATATATTGACACATTAAGTGGCCTACATATACTATGTAACTGTTCATCATATTCATTTAATTTAGCTCTTTCACGATTTAAAACTTCAAGATTGTATAAAACATCTTTTTGAAGTTTAATTTTATTTATATTAAGTGTTTTAGCAAGTTGTTGTAAGACTTCTTTTTTATTTGCTTTATAACTATGCAAGTTTAAGCAAAAATCATCTAACCCAGCCTGCTTTAACCTTTTATAAACTACCTCAAGGGCAGCCATTTTCTCAGAAACAAACAAAACCTTTTTTCCATCAGCAAGTGCTTCTGCAATAATGTTAGTTATGGTTTGACTTTTACCTGTCCCTGGTGGTCCCTGTAACACAAAACTGATGCCTTTCTTTGAAAAAAGAATTGCATCCTGTTGACTTGAATCAGCATCAACTACTTGAAATGTATCAATTGGTCTTGTATTTTTGTCATGATCATAGTTATTATACTCTTCTGGTAATGTAGTTATTTCTGACAAATCACCCGATAACGCCTTTATAATAGGATGTGATCTTATTCTTTCTTTATTTTTATCTAAATCTTTATACATATTTATTTTCAAAAAAGATAGTAAGCTTAATCCTGTTTCAAAGGATACTTTCCAATTATTTTTTAAAACTATTGAATTTACATCAGAAAGATACTCATTTATATTATCTTCATGACTATCAAATTCTGGTAACACAATCCCAAAATCATTTTCTAATTTATACGCCAATGTTGGATTTACAACAACTTCATCTTCATATAAACTTAAAGCATAAGGTGATGTAATTGATTCTAAGGTAAGTGCTACAGGAACAAGAACAATAGGTGATACTAATATCTGTTCTGAATTTTGGCTTTCTTTCCATTTTAAGAATCCAAAAGAAATATACAAAATATTTACTCCTTGTTCTTCTTTTGCAGTCTTAGACTTATTTCGTAGATTTCTAAGTGTTTTTTGTTGATCTTTTATAGTGCTATTAGTTTTCAAATCACCTTCAATTATCCTAATTTGTTTATCTTCATCTTCTTCATTAAGAAATTCTTCATAAAGTGGGCGTGAAAATTTTAAACTTTTTTCTTCTTTTACTAACATTTCAAATAATTCAGAAATGTTAGGTTCTATTATCTTTATGTTAGAACGTTTAGTATCTTTATAATTAATCAATCTATTTCTCTTGCCTAAATCCAATAATTTACTTTTCCATTTATCTATTCGAGTATCAATATCTCCCATAGCTTTTACCTCTCATATCGGTCTATAGTATAATAATTTATTTAAAAATTATTCATCTTTTACATTAACTTTCTACAACATTTTCCATAATAATATTTTAGACCTTCTCATAAATCAATTCAAGGTTTTGGATAGTTAGTGTTAAGTAAAAGTAAACAAATTTATATTTTAACAAATAATTACTTTCTTAAACAAATTAATATCAATACAATGCAAATTAAAATAAACCAGTAATTAAAACAATTTTTAGCCTGTAAAAAAAATTTATGGTATCGTATACTTGTTTATATCAACTTCATGGTTCTACATTAAGTAATATACATTTTGTCTATATAAAAAAGCCTTAAGTGCATCACCTACAACACTCAAAGGCTTTCTAGCTTAATAGCTTTTACTATATTTTCTTTTCTTGCCGTTTCCTAATCCTGTATCACCAAACATATCCTATTTTTAACATTTTCTAAGTCTAGCTATACCAATGCTTCTAACTGTCTTTCCTTTTAAGCCTTACTACCGTCTCCACGTGGCTAATAGGGCTTGGATTGATGTCCAAGCTATGTTTGGTTTATAAATCTTCCTTTTTTACATATGCTCGTTCGTGGGAATATGTCGATAGCATTCTTGTAAGTTTTTACGTTTACGGAAATATGTCAATGACCGTTAAATTTACTACCGTAACATTTCCCATGTAATTTCCTCTTTTGCAATAAAGTATTCTTCTTGCATTACATCATTGTCAGCTAGCCTAAGAATTGGATTATCATGGTCAAACATATATCTTATATCTGTTATCGTGTAGTCATACAATCTATGTAATACTTGATTCAATAAATATTGCTGTTTGCCTTCATTTGGTAAATGCTCAGCATTATCAAAATATACTTTCTCAATTGGAACAAGATATTCAAAACAATAGTATTTACTGTTTTGGAAATACTCAGTTCCAATATTTGGATTTCTTAAGAATGTAGCCAAGACTCCTATAAATTCTGGTACATCATATAATTCACGTGCATAGTTGTTTCTGTATAATAAATCCCTTAGCATAAAACCATTAAAGCAGTAATCTATACGATTACTATTATAACCTAAACGCCATCTTAAATAAGGAACATTTTCTCTTTCCTTGTTATCTAAAGATATAAGTTTCCCCTTATAGTATAAATCTAAATGCCCATTATTCGGTTGGAATGTTACTTCATGATTTTTTAAAAATGTACTCATCTCATTTTCAGTTGATAGTAATTCAAATAGATTCTTTCCTTCTACACAATTACTAGCAGAGTTCAGCCTCCGCCCTAAGTGAAAAAACAAAATCTTATCAATGGGTTTGTTGGACATTTTTAACTCAATAAACTGATTTATAACTTTGTTAAACTTATCTCCATCCATATAATTCTCTGTGCAAGATGCTTTTCCAGCTCTCTCAAAAAGTTGATGTAGTTCTTTAACCGTTATATTAAAAATTTGGCATACTGATTGTTGAATTGTTTCTTTTGTATGCGTGTCTATATACATATTATCTGCCCCCGCTAATTCTATTTTATCTAAACCTCTCACTTATATAAAATCTTATCAAATTAATTACCAAATACAAATAAGTTATCAATGGGGATGTGTTTCCTTATATAATCTGTTAAATCTATATTCCCAACAGATACTCCCCCACAAAGTGAGCCTTTAAAGATATGTTTTTTATTATCCGTATCCGTAATTTGCATTTCCCAGACCCCAATATCAGTTGCATAGCAAAGCAGTTGTTCGCTTTCGAAGTACTGTGAAAAGAGCTTAAATATTTCATCTGTAATAGACTTGCTAATACTAAATTGATATTTTCTACCTATTTTATATTTTCCAAAACCACCAGCGTAGTTATAACCTGAAAACCATATTCGCCCTGTGGATGATATAGTCAGATGTTGTTCCACTTCATCGATGGGGGAAGGTTCTGGACCATAGCAAATGTTATTAGATATGATTTTTATTTTCTGTATATCCATGCAATCCTTCCTCGCTTAATTACAAATTGGAAAGTTGTCATATTTTGTAACTATTCAGGCATTGACAAATTTAAAATTGTTGTTCCATGTGCTTATAGAGCCAGTTCAAGAACTTACATGTTTTGACTGTTACAAAAATACATTAAGATAGATTAATTTAATCATTTTAAACCATAAATTTGTTCTCAAAAGCACAACATATTGTATTTTGTATTTGTAAAATACAATATATAGTGGCTGAATAGTTACCATATTTTTATTATTTCCATAATATAGAATTTACATATTCTAAGGAACTTTTATGGCTATAGATAATATAAAATGCACAGCACACATCAAACTTATGAAGCCGAGGGATGATAATTTACGCCATCACTTATTATTTGCGGGATTAGGTATGAATACCATACATTTCCCAATCCATATGAGTTCCCCATTTTAATTATATTACCGCCTATATTTATATCTTCATACCATTTAAACTCACCTGAATATACACCGAGAAAAACAAACTGTTTTGTCTGGTTATACCTCAAGCTTCCGTCTATCATAGCAATATTCGTGGGTTTACTGATAACTAAACCTCCAGATGAACCAGGAAATAGTTGAGCGTCAATTTGAAATATTGGCAATCCGTTAAAATGCGAACCCCACGCTGAAGCTATAATACCTGACTTTACAATAGGGAATTTATTTAGTTTATCGTAAAATCCTTTTGGATAACTTGCCACAATAATATCACTTGTAACATCAATGCTAAGAGGTTGATTTTCTGGTAGATTTGTATTTGATAGCGTTGTTGGCAAATATATGTTTTGAGTTCCAGGATTTTTTGAAATTTCATCGATGATTCCCTGTATATATGGCGAAATATCAATTAGTGCAACATCAACTTCATTTTGTTTGTGAAGTTTTAGCGAGGATAATAACTGTGCTTGAGTTAAACTGATGGGCTTCCACTGAATAAACCCATTAATATTTTCTCTAATAAAAAAATCAAATCTGTCAGGAACACATTCTACTCCATCTATTTGAGGAAGCACAACATGCCTATTGGTTACAAGCCAAAATTTATCTAATGAATACCATTGTGGTCCACTTTTGTTGGGGTCAGAGGGACTGACTTGATTATAGTAAAACCCCGAACCTTGTGAAGAGTAAGTTTTTCCGTCTTTGGTTAAGGAACTTTCAATAATCGTTGTTATTGAAAATAATTGCCGTTCAAAAGCATTGTCATTTTTTGTGGTAATCGCCATGTTATCTACTCCTTATCTAATGAATTTTCCATTATAATATAAATAACCTTTGGTCAAAAGCTATTCGAAATTGGAATTTGCATAAATACAACGAAAGGCAAATCCTAATAGTAATACAGTTGAGTAATGATAATAACTGCCTAAATAGGGAATAATACATCCATCAATTTTATATTGTTATTTTTCTGAATTTGATCTGGAATTTCATATGTTCCTTCTCTATGAACAACATATAGATATAACTTTTCTTCATCCGATAACTTTTCAAATGCTTCATTATTAAAATATATGTTTTGTGCGTTCATAAGTAACATAATTATAAATTCTGACAAACAATTAATCTGAAGTTTTTTATTTAAATTTAAACTTTGGAATTTACTTTTAAGTTCATTTAGTCCGTTTAGTTTATTAAAACTGTCTTCTTCATAATATGATATGATAACATACGGTTTTTTACTGTTTATAACATTGACAAAGCAGTATGTTTGCCATTCATATATAACTTCTGAGCATGAAAAATTAACTTTGTCCACAGGTAACTCAAAACACACACTTTTTAATTTAGGCTTTACGCTTTTCTCTTTTAAATCTTTAATCTCTGAAAGAATTTTCAACATTAAGGGATAAATATCAAACAATGCTTTTTTAGCATAATAATAATCTTTAAAGTATGATGAATATTTTCCATCATAGTTATATACAACATTTCTATTTTCATTTATTAATTTTGCCATATAACTAATATTCATAATTTTATAATAAATATCAAAAGAAACTGCTTTTAATGAGTACTCTAAATTTTGAATATCTGTTTTCTTATATTCTGTGTTTCCATCTGTTTCAATATCAACAAATAACTCTACATCATGTTTTTTACAAAATAATACTGTAACGCTTGCATCTTCTATGAATACATTAGTAAAGTATTGGCTAATATTATCACTAATATTTTCGACATCTGCCACTTTATGATCATTAAAGCGAGCCACACTATCATTGCCGTCTCCAGATAAATTCTGCAAAATATTCCCTCGAGACAATGTATGTGAACGTGTATTATTATTGTTAGTATCACAATCACCAAATATCTTGCATGCAGAACAATAGGATACATTTTTCTTTTCTACTGATTTTTTCTCAACTTTACTACTTATCAGTTTACTATCCTTTTGGAAATATAATTGTCTCAATTCTTCTTTTATATCTTTAACTTTTCTATTTTTTTTAGTTTCATCAATATCTTTTTTACAACAATCCTTATACTTTTGCCCTGATAAGCAAATACATGGTTTATCATCCTTTGGAACATATGTAACTTCTCCTGAAATCATAATTTTTTCAAATTCAGGATAATTATCTTTATTAAAAATATCATCATATTTCTGAAAATCCACTTTAATCTCCTCCATAAATTACCATTCACGACTCAACCTTAAATTGGAATTTGACTATTATTTGGCTTTGTTTTTATTGGTAAAAATAAACAATATTACTAATTTATTTGAAAATTAAGTCCAATTGAAGCAATTCTATCTTGGGTTTCTTTTTCAAATTTTTCAAACAATTTATCATCAAAGAAATCATTTTCATCACCAATCACGAACTCTCCCATATTACTAATTTCTTGTAAAGGAAATGTGTCAAAGATTCCAATTCCCCAATTGCTATCTGGTTGTGATGTCATTCCTAAGCCATATTTGCCATTATAAATAATCATATTTCCTATCACATCATTATTTTCTACCTCTCCAACTAAATACCTTACTGCTACTTCGTCTTTTTAATACTTCAGCAAATCCAAAAAAGAGGATGTCCATATGTTTGGCATAGTTTATTCTTCAATTCACATTTTTTTATAAAATCGAAAAATAGTAAACAATCTGAAAGCAACAGATAGGCTTTTAGTGGGATATATTTTTGCTCGCCATCTATATTTATTACTAAATATATTTCATAAAAATGTGACTTTCTAATGCTCGTTACTAGTCCCATTGAAAATAACATTTTTGCTATATTTTCTTCAGACGTATCCTTAAATTGTCCTTCGCAATCATATATTATTAACATGCAATACTTAGAAACCTCGGCAGAATATTTATCCAATCGTTTTTCTTTACTTTCGATTGTATGTTTTAAGGAAATTAAATAATTGCGAATGGTGTATTTGTTTGAAAATAATGCTGGCATTTTAATTGGTCTATATTCCAGTTGCTGTGAAAAATATGTTATTTTTTCAATCTTAATTTTTTTCTTATCATCTTTATGCCAATATTTTCTCTCTTGTAACAATTGATTTATATATTCACCTTTTTTAATCTAGCAGATGTACCATCATAATATAATTCTGTTACCTCAACGCCAAACTTAATATCTGCATTATAACTAAGAATGAAATCTGGTTGTTCACTTTCCTGGATCATCGGCACGGAATTACCAAATACTTTCTTTAATATTTCTACTTCACGAAGCTTTTTCTCTGGATAATGGCTCAAATTTACACTCCCTTTTCTTTCAGTTTTATCAACAACAAATTCCTATTTATTGTCCTTAATCCATCTAATAATACAATTACATCAAATATTTTAAAATTGTTTTTCATTGCATTTTCCTATTGCATCATCTAAGGCATTTTCAAACTGTTTTACTTCTAAAAATTCTTGATTTTTTAGAATAAATAACAAAGAATATCTTAGAAATTCAACAGCAAGTTCTTTTGTATATCTATCTTGTCCACCTATTTCAATTTTACTGTTTTTTGCAACATTTCTCCCATGAACTATGTCAGACCTCAATCCATATATAGTTTTCATGGCTTTTCTTGCTTCTTTAGTTGAATATGGACAATTATCTAGTCTAGCAACAACCACCGATATTCTGTTTGAAATTGTATAAGTAATTTCTCCATGTGTATCTCCCGAGAGTAATGTCTCTATTCCAATGATTGCGTCTAGTGCAGTATCATCATCCGTCTCACGTAACATACACCTATTTAGCCGTTCAATTGCTATAAATACCTTATTGAACTCCTTATTATACTTTTTACTGCTCTTTTTATTGTCTCTGTTTTCCCGAATTATATTAAATATTTCCTTTATTGAATCTATATCTTTATTTAAAATATTATAAATTTTATGTTGCAGGAACTTAATATCTACATCTTTTCTATTAAAAGCTCTAATTTGCGCACCATATAGCGGAAGTAAATCAGTTATCCATTCACAGCTCCAGTCAATTGGTTCAATAAGCAATTGTCCATATCCAGTATTAAATCCAGATGCAATTCGAATCGCTGCAAACATATCATCAATTATTTCTAGAGGATAAGCCCAATAATTAGAGATAGCATTTTGAACCGAATCCTTCTCTTTATTTTCTATTTGATAACCAGTCATTTTAATCATAAATGCAGCACATTGTACCACATTGCTTTCTTGCGTAGATTCATAATTTACTGCATTAAATCGGCTTAATTGGAAGTCCTTATTTATTCTACAAATAGTAATATTTTCAGTAATTTTAATTTCATCAATATTAAAATCTAAAAAACATATAGGAATGCAAATATTCACCTTTAATGTTTCGGAAATGTAACACATTATTTGTTCTACAATCAACTTTTTAAGTAGAATAGTATCTATTTCTTCTTCCTGAAATTTTTTGCTTACATATAAATATCGATTTACTATGTTTGAAATAAACCGTACTACAAACCCCTCTATGTACTTAGGCTCAGATACGACCATTTTCTTCAATGTTTTATTATCATCAAAAATTTTTAACAAAGAATCAAATTGCTCTAACTTGTTACAATTTATACTAAATTGTCCATCACTTGCTTTTAACAAATCACCATAGTTTTTAGGCGTATTATATTACTTCTATGAAAAAATGTAATACCACATTTAATTGCAGGTATATTCTCTCGCACCTCTTTATATACTTCTTCTTTTTCTATTCCTTTGAAGAACTCCTCTGGATATTTATAGTATGATGGTAAATAAGTATTACTCTTTTGGTACTCATATATTGCTTTAATAGCATTTATACTTACTGTTTCACATACTTCATATAGTTTTTTTACCAAATTGCCTTCTATTTTCATTTCTTCCCCCTTGTATACAATGTATTTTGAATCATATCTTTTATCTAATCCCCATTAAGTAACTTTTATTTCTTTCTATTATTTATTCGAATAACCTCTCCATCAGCTAATTCAAAAGACTGCTCAAAGATAACCCCAAGAGCATCTGCAATCACGATCAGTTCATCTAAGCTCACGGTATTTCTCTTTAGCTTTTTATTGAAATTTTGTGGGGTCTGACCAATACGTCTTGATACCTCTGCAATACCTATATTCAGTTTTTCACACAATTGTATTACCATATCAGATGTTGTCATATTTTACCTCCATTGTATTTATATATTATAACCCTTTTGGTTGATACCTTCAATATAAGTAACCAATATCTACAAAAATTTAAAAGCACCTTGCAAGTTTCATCAACCCACAAGGTACTTCTAAACATTCTAATTTTTACATCTCCACTTCAACTTCCACCCCAGACTTAAATTCTACTGTGAACTTATCTTCATGCACCATAATCTTTCCAATCAATCTCCTTATCAGCTGCTCATCACATTCATCAATAAGCGTTGCCTGCTCCTTTAGAAAAGCTGTCATATCCATAAGTCTTTTACCCACCGCCTTTTTTTCTGCATCTTCTGCTAAAGCATTATGCTTTTCTTCCCGCAGGCGATAAATCTCATCAGCAATATCATTATAATCCTCTTTAGAATTGGCCAGTATTAATAATTGCTTTTGTAGTTCTTCCAGCTTTTTCTCTATTCCAGCTACTGCACTGTTATCCTGTTCATTAATTACTGTTTCTATATTATTGCTAAGAACTTCCATAAAATCATTCTTTTGTCCCAGCAAATCATTAATTGCTTTTACAACGGCATCCTTCAATAAATCCTCAAGCACCGTCCTTGAATAGCAAGCTAGGCCTGTGTTCTCCAATCTACTGACGCATCTCCAAACAATAGATTTCTTGCCACGGTTGTTCCAATGCACTCTGCGATATATCTCTCCACATTCACCGCAGAAAACAATTTGAGAGAATGGATGACTGCAGCTAAAGTTTCTTTTCTTCCCACTGCTGCTGATATGGCCTGTACTTCTCCTAACTAATTCCTCCTGAACCTGCATAAAAATCTCTTTTGGAATTACAGCTTCGTGGCTATTTTCTACATAATATTGAGGCACAACACCATTATTTTTAACTCTCTTTTTAGTAAGAAAATCAACGGTATAAGTTTTCTGCAAAAGTGCATCTCCCATATACTTCTCGTTGCTGAGGATCTTTCGAATTGTACTGGTATGCCACCTTTTCTTACCTGCACTTGTCAGTATCCCATCTCTTTCAAGTCCTTTTTTAATTTTATCCATGCTAGAGCCTTCAAGATATTCTCGATAAATACGTTTTATTATCTCTGCCTCTTCTGGCACAATGATAAGGTGCTTGTTTTCGTCTTTTGTATATCCTAAAAACCTATTAGTATTAATTTGAATGATACCCTGTTGGTATCGATACTGAATACCAAGCTTTACATTCTGACTTAAACTCTGACTTTCCTGCTGGGCGAGGGATGCCATGATAGTAAGCATAATTTCTCCCTTAGAATCCAAACTATTAATATTTTCTTTTTCAAAATATACTGCGATATTTTTCTCTTTTAACTTACGAATATATTGCAAGCAATCCAAAGTGTTCCTAGCGAAGCGGCTAATTGACTTGGTTATAACCATATCAATATTTCCAGCCATGCATTCCTCAATCATTCTATTAAACTCATCACGCTTTTTAGTATTAGTACCACTGATCCCATCATCTGCAAATATACCTGCAAATGCCCACTCGGGATTCTTTTTTATAAATTCTGTATAATGCTCAATCTGCACTTCATAGCTGCCTGCCTGCTCATCACTATCGGTAGAAACTCTACAGTAAGCAGCAACTCGAAGTTTTGGTTTCTCATCTGCTATATTATTTCCTACAAGTTTTCTTGCAGGAATGACCATGACATTTCTACTGACTGCCATTCACAGTACCCTCACTTTCTATTAAACTGTAAGCATGCTCTGCCTGCTTTAATGGATTTTTATATTTTTGCTCTACTGCTCCAACCTTAAAAGTTGTTGGAAAATATGGCTCCTCTAATATTTCTTTTTCATTCCAAACTCTGCCAAGAGCCGTGGCTCTCTTTATTCGCTCTGCTTCAGCCTTTTCAAAGGTATCTCCATCAATAATAGCTGGATAATAGTCATCACCTAGGTAACGCTTATTCCTTAGCATTTTTCCTGCTGTTCCATGATATGTGTCTATACCTGCCTCTTTAGCTGCTGCTAATAAAGATAGACCTCTTAAATAACCTAGAAATAGCTTCTTTACTTTATTTGCTTTTTCCTCATCAATTAGAGCCTTTCCATTTTCAATTCTATAACCATATGGTATGTGCGACATTTCCTCACAACACCTCTCTTAGTGTAATTCCACATTTCATTTGAAATCCAAGCTCTTCTCTTGAGTACACAAATACTTGATTTACAAAACTTTCAAATATCTCTCCATCAAAAGTTGTAAGCATTTGAGCTTTATTTGTAAATTTCAATAATTCTCTAACTTCATGGGTCTTTGATATTTCGCTGTTCATATCAAAATTTAGGCTTTCTATTTCATCACGATAGCTTTCTGCCTCTATTTCAAGTTCATTATTTTCCTTATTAAAAAGAGCTGGTTCAAGGTATCCCTTTGCCATTAGCTTTATCAGCATTTCCTTCTGCTCTGTATTTTTCTCTATCAATTTTTCAAGCTCTGAAATTCTTGAAATGCTATCTGCTTTCCTCATATCTCTTAACCCTTTAAGAAGTGGCTTTAAAATAAATTTACGTCCAAAGATCAGCTTGTTCATCATCGTTATAAACGCTCTCTCTAGATTATCTTCTCGAATAAATTTCATTGAACATTCATCTGCCTGAGTAATATGTTTTTGGCAGCACCAAGCTACATATTTTTTATTTCCATTTGTATGAATTCTTCGTTTAAAGGTACTGCCGCACTGAGAACATTTTAATTTTCCTGAAAAAGGATATCGGTTTTGATATTTGCCGCTTCCTTTTACAATACCCTTTTCTTTACCACGCTGATTAATTAATTTATCCACCGTTTCAAAATCTTCTCGACTGATAATAGTCTCATGGTGATTTTGAATATAATACTGGTCTTTCTCGCCATAATTGGTATGTCTATTAAAATTGTCATCTGTATAGGTCTTTTGCAAAATAGCATCCCCAATATACTTTTCATTTGATAACATTCCTCTGATAGTTGTGGAGGCCCATTTGTTACCCCTTTTAGGTTTAATGCCTTTTTCATTCAATTCATCTGCAATTTTTCCTGTACCTTTACCTGCCAATGTCTCTTTAAAAATAAATCTCACAACCTCTGCTTGCTCTTTATTTACCGCCATCTCGCCATTTATATAGTCATATCCATATGGTGTGTAGGAAATCTTATAAGTCCCATTTTGAAATCGTCTTTGCACTGACCATCTGTTATTTTCTGCAATGGATAATGACTCATTTTCTGCTAAACCACTTAGAATGGATAACATTAGCTCACTTTCCATTGACTGTGTATTTATATTCTCTTTTTCAAAATAAATGTAAACTCCAAGATCAACTAATTTACGCACCAATTCCAAGCAGTCTGTAGTGTTCCTTGCAAACCTGCTTATAGATTTTATAACAATAAAATCTATCTTCTTTTGTTCACAATCTGATATCAGCCTTAGAAGTTCTGAGCGTTTTTCCTTTTTTGTACCAGAGATACCTTTGTCATAATATATCCCTGCAAACTCCCAGTTAGGATTTGATTTTATATAAGACTCATAATGTAACTTCTGCGTTTCAAGGCTTACAAGTTGTTCCTCGCTATCAGTTGATACTCTGCAGTAAGCAGCTACGCGAAGTTTCTCTTTCATAACTGTATCTTTAGAATTCTTAACTATCTTCGTTATCTTTTTCATCGTCTCACCTCGCTTTCGTTACGTCACATATTACCTCTCAAACCTATATATATCAACGATTTAAGGGCATAATCTCTGCTAAAAACGGGGAGAAAGTTTTACGATTTAATTCTGTTATTTTATTAAATTCCAAAGAAGTAATAAGTCCTTTTTTAAGCAAAGTTTTCAATAATCTTTCTGCCCTAAAATAATCAAATTCTCTTTGCAATTGTTCTGTTGTAATTTCTCTTGCAGGAGTTGAATTTTTTATATGTTCCTCTAAGATTTTTGTTACCTTCATGAATCAAACCTCCGTTTCTGCAAATATAACTTGCACCTATATGCAAAAAACCGAGGATAATCGAACCCTTAAAAGTATAAAAAATTTCAGTACAAATAAAAAAAGCCTGCAAGAGTGATTAAACTCCTACAGGCAATTCCTTATTCATTATTTATAAAATTTCTGCTTAATTATATATCATTATGCAGGCATCAAAGCCGGATGCCTTTAACTTTTTCAGTTGAACTTCAGCATTTTCTCTTGATGAAAAAGAACCTGCCATAACTCTGTAAGCAGTTTTTTCAGTGGATATCCCCTTTGCCGGTATCTTTCCTGTATAACTGATCCCCAACTGGGATAATACAGCTTTGGCTATCACCTTTATGATTTCATTTCTCTTTGCATCAAACAAATTATTGTCCGCACTGTTGTCAATAAAGCCCACCTCAATTAAAACTGCCGGTGCCTTGGTCTCCCTGAGAACGTGGAAGTTCGCAGTTTTCACTCCCCTGTCTATAAAACCTAAAGCCGCAAGGGAGGTCTGTATGCTTTGTGCCAGTGACTTAGCCTTTGTTCCTGTGTTTATATAGGTATAAGTCTCCACTCCTCTGGCTTTTTCAGGCTGGTATGCATTTCTGTGAAAAGATATGAAATAATCATAGGTTTTTCTGTTTTCGAAGCCGCTCCTATATCCAAGACTTACCGTGACATCTGAAGTTCTTGTTTCATCCACAGTTACTCCGTATTTTCTGACTTCTGCCGCTGCAGCTTTTCCTATACTCAACACATCATCACTTTCTTTCCTGCCTTTATAGCAGGCACCGCTGTCTGACCCACCGTGTCCATAATCGAAACATAATCCTGCCATTATTTATCTCCCCTCTCATTTATCTGTTCTAAAATATTCTTCAGTTTTTCAGGTATGGGCAGTCCCACCTTAGCCGAATTTTCCATTATACTGATACCTTCATTAGAGATATAAAAAAATACAACAGCAGTGCGTACTGCACTGCCGCTTTTAATCAAATGTATATCTATTATGTTTCCTATTCCCACAAGTACAAATATAAGTACCTTTTTAAATATTCCCCTGAAGCCAATTTCACTTGAAAGCTTTTTCTCAAGTACTGCTGCCATAAGTCCTGTAATGTAATCAACTGCTACAAAAGCAACCAGTGCATACAAAAAGCCATCGAAGCCTCCCAGGAACCACCCGGTATATGCTCCGACAGCCGTAAATACTAATTGAAAACTGTTAATTAAATTTTTCACTTTATCTCCTCCATATATTATTAATGCTGTGGCATATCCAGTGGATACACATAGTCACAGGTAAAATCATACTGTATTTTCATGGTATTTGTAGGGGTTTTGGTTACTGCTTCCGGAAGCAGCGTATGCGCTGAAGCCGGTACAATATACTGCTGTTTTAACTCTCCATAACTATCACCGCTGAATGTGAACAAATTTGAGGTATCTTTGTCCCAGACAATACTATCGTAATCAGTAGATGTAAAATCTGAAGTGCCGTAAATACTCATATCGCTGTTAAGCTGCAGGCAGGCACCATAATCTATTATCACCCACAATTTATTGTTGGGTATTTTAGTCAGAGTAATCTCATTGTAATTTCCAGAATATATTTGAGCTTTATCAGAAAAAGTGCCGTCTTTATTATATTTAGCTATACAGCTCTTATATTTGGACATTGAGCCGGAAGAATCTGTACACCCGTTGTAAGTTATATAGACATTGGCAGCATTTACTGCTATATCATAATAATGCACACCATGTACAAGATCACCAGGCACAGCATCACTTTTAGGATAGGACTCTATTACTGCAAAATTTTTATCCAATTTCTTAAAAGAACCGTCACTTATAAGTATCCAGAAATTCGTGCCGTCATAAGCTGCAGCCTTGGCGGCTTCAGGAAGTGCTGCATCATTTTTCTTGTCACCTGTGATCTTGTCATATACATGCAGTGTTTCTGAATTAATTTCCAGGGCATAAAGATTTGTTCCATCTGTGCATAAGTTATAATTAGGCAGATAATTTCCACTGCTGCCTTCTTCTAAAGTTTTCCTGGCATACAGCGGATTTATCCTGGGAACTTGAGCACTGCTCCCGGTTCCTGCGCCGCCTGTCCAGTATATGCTTTTAAAAGTTCCGTTGGCCGCATTTGTCGGAAAATCCATGACATAATGTTTTGTGTTTCCATTTCTTGTTGTTTCAGCACTATTTACATTGCCCTTCAAGCTGTCACTGCTGCTGTACTTATATAGGCTGTCAGCATAACCTACAATACTTCCCCATGTGAAATAATCATAAGTATCTTCTGCAATATCTCCTGTAGTGAGAGCCATTATCCTGAACGGATAAGTTGTATATATTCGTGTAAGCAGATTATCCTGATCATTATCCAGCATAGGATAGTAGAAACCGTCAAGATAAGCTATGCTGCCAAATACAGCAGATATCCTGTTTTCACTTTCAGCTTCATATGTCTGTTTTCCAGTAAGTGAATCATACAGTTTTACTGTAGCCGTGCCTTTGAAAGGCATTATCAGTTTTTTCTTCAATATTTCTATTTTAGTTCCCTTTATTAGATCTTTGCTGTAAGCTAAACTTTGTTTGTATGGCATTGCTTCCCTCCTCTCTGATATTTTGAATATAAAAAAAGCCTATACCATTTTGATATGGGCCTTTAGTCATCTAATAAGAAATGTTTGTATTAATCCTTAATAACAATTTTTATTAATCATCTTCTTATGCGTTTTTTATTGCTTTTATTGTATCCATCCATATTAGTCTCCCTAAAATCTGAACAACACTCTGCTTATTTTTTCATAGTCTCAAAGATTCCAATAACCTTTAAAGCATCCTTATAAGCACATATATAAATCTCCCTGTATATAACAGCCATCTGGGCATTTATAATATCCCCGTATTCTACAAATAATGCCTGTAATTCTTCATCAGTCCTACTTATTAACTTATCTTGTACTTCCGATAATGTAATTTCTAATTTTTTGTAATTGCCATCTTTCTTCCCTAAACCAAGTGAAATATCATTAAGTCTTTTATCAATAAAGAAATCAATAAACTCCTGAAACTCTTCCAGCATATCCATACCTCCAAATCTTATGTTTGTGGTATGTTAACTCTTAATCGATATGCTTTCAAGTTATACTTATTAAATGCAAAAAGAAACTTATAAAAATTAATTAGTGATATCATACTGATGACTCTCATATTGCACATAATAAGAATATAGTATCTATACAAGTTTAAATAGACATTATTACCCAATGCTAGTTTTATTCAATTATAAAAATTGGACTTTGTACTATTCTAATCCAACTTGCTTAATAACTTATTCAATTAAGATTTTCAGACGTAAGGAAGCGTTTAACAATTATGCGACAAAGCCCTGTTTCATGGGGCATGCCATCTTTTCTTGTTTATGAGCTCCTTTTTGTGATGTTCTCTCTCTTATTCTCAATCCAATCATTCAAATATTCAAATTTCTTTTCATTCTTTTCATTTTCATACTCATTGTACGAATTTATGTATTTGTTTTTTCCGTTCTTAGAATATTCTTGTATTGAATCCTCAACCTTCTGATAAGCATATTTTATTTTCGTAGCAGCATAAATTTTTTCGCTATATTCTACAAGTTGGAAAAGAGAAGTATCAAAACAAACAATATTATGTCCTTCAGCTTGAACACTTTCAAAGTATATACCATTACTGTTTATACTTTTAAATATATCCGCCAGAAAACGTGTTATATTGTATATATGTTCTGTTCCATTGTATACTGGCTGCGTCAGAATTTTAAGCCAAGTTTCTATTTCCACATTATTATCAAATCTTGTCAAGTCAATTACTTCCATCTGCTCTTTGCACTTAAACTCACCAATACTACAATTCTGCCCTATTTGTAAATGAACCTCTGCTAAACAAGTTTCTATTGTATCTGCTAGGTACAAATAAGATATCCCTTGCCTGTTAAATCTTCCTCCATTTGTATATATTGGTGATGGTGCTTCAATACCATGCTGATAATATGGTAGTATAAAACTTCTATTATAATCATCCTCTGCTCCATAGATTACCTCATTTCCAATACGTCCACGATAAAAGACTGTGTCGGTAGCTATAATTTTAGTCGGTAATGCTTTTGTTTTGAAATACTCTTTATATTCTTCAAATAGGTTATCAGGATTATTATGCATTAAATCATCATTGACTATCTTTTTTAAATCTGATTGAAAACTATGATTCCATACAAATTCTTTGTGTTTTTCAATAGCACAGTTGGCTAATGCTTCTGCCATTCTTTTTGCTTTTTCAATCTTGTCCGATAAACTCATTTTTATCCTTCTTTCTGTTCTGACTATGGGAAGTCGAGAAATGAATTCCCCTCCCCACAAAATTAAAGAGAAACTATTTTTTCATTTCGTATGTTAATGCCTATAAAACCATAGATTTAATGATTACTTTTATTCCTACAAATTTCTAATTTATCTAATACACAAATTACTATTTTACAGTAACTAATTCTAGTATATCATGAAGTTTGAGGAAATTTAAATCACTCCAAAATTTTTAGACCACTTCCTCTTCTATACAGTATTATAATTAACCCTTATCTCCTTCAACTTTAAAACATCTGTACTTGAGCTAATTTCCATATGCCAAGCAAATCTTATCTTCTTATCAGAAATGCCAAGAGATGTCCATTGTGCTTCAGTAATTCCCTGAAGCTCTGCAGCAGACATTCCTTTTGACTTTACATCCTGCATATTTGATATATCCACCAGTATCCATGAACTGCCATTCCATACTTTCCATGAAACTCCGCTGTCTGTGCTTACTATAAAAACTATGATTACACTGCCCGTGATGTCCACGGTCAATACAACATTTGTGATATCCTGTATATAGGCTTCACTAAATGAAACATCCTCCAGCATTCTTACTATTATAGGTTTAGGAACAATTGTCTGGATTATTTTTTGCGCAGGCAGTTCTTCTGAAGGCAACCATATTTTTAAGACCGGAGATGAATATACAAGTCCTGTTCTTTCTTTGCGGCAGATATCATCACCATAGGTTTGAAATTTTTCTGCTGTCAGCGGCAGTTCTGAAACTTTGACATAGCTTTCGCTTACAGTATCCCAGTGTTTGATATCACTTCCGTCAGCTATAAGATATTTTATATCGGTCTGAATATAGGAACCTTCATTGACAGTATACGCTTTTCCCTGTTCCTGTCCGGGAATAAAAGCATAGGATTTGCTGTTTTCAAGAGTTAAGGTAGTAGTTCCAATCACAGGATTTGCAAAGGAGTTCGTACCTGTATTAGGTATTTTGTCAATGACAAGCACCATGGCACTGTCATCAAACAGTATAAGCTCCCACACAAGATCAAGAGTTCCCCAGCTGCTGTAGCTCTGATGTCCTTCCCATCTTATTCTGAATGTTGGTCTGCAATTCACTGTTTCTTTTGCATAGTAGATATTATCCGCCCCGGCATCTCTCCTGTTTATTTTAAGCTGTTCAGCTGCACCGGTGAAACCAACCCAGGAATTTCCGCTTACGCTGATTGCAGTTCTGCAGTTTGTTCCATTATAGAAAAAATCGAAACCAATGTCCGGGAAACTAACTGTGCTGTCATCATTATGAGAACTCAACAAAGTCATGCCGCTGTTTCCCTTTGGAGAAATCACAGCTGCAGTATATATGCCCAATTATTCCACCTCCAGTTTTTCAATGCCTGCAAAATTACCGCTGTCCAGAAGTTCAAAGCTGTACATTTTACCTGAATCTACAGACTCACTTGCTGCCGTTCCCTCGTAAATTGTCCTGAAGCAGAGTCCATCACTGTCCAGTATTAATACATCTTCATCTATTGAATACCTGTACGTGTACTGTGGAGTGAAATACAGGATATCCCCGTATTTTTTAATTGAAACAGCATAGTTTGTGTTCATATTTTTGCCGTTTATAATTGCTGATATATCTGCTGTTTCATGAATTCCGACTGTCTGGGTAAGAGGATTCTGAAATTCCGTTCCCATATAGTTACTTTTCACTTTACTTAAATACAAGCTGTTTATATTCACAAGGTTCTGTTTCTCAAGACATTCTGCATGCGGGTGCTGGGCACTTAATCCGCCCTGGAGATTTCTTCCGTCAATCATACACTGAAGATTGAACATCGGTATATTTATCGTACTTGTATCCACCTTTAAAACCACAGCTATATAATGCGCCCCCTGCGGAACCTGCGGTATTCCAAGAGGCATACCTACAACATTATCACCCTGCTGCAATTTCTGCTTAGGTGTAAATACAATATCTGCATTGTCCAGCTGAATCTGAATTGTTACTGTACATGAACTTTCTGCTGTGCAGTACATACTGAAATTCATCGACAGATTTGTATCCGCTACTGCCGTTATCCCGAGATAAACCGGCTCAACAGGCGACGTACCTACAGTCAGCGGCACAGGATTGGCATAATAAAGCATTGAACTGAAAGATGCGGCCACCTTATTTCCCAGTTCATCCAGAGTTGTTTTAATATTTGCCGTATCAAGCTTGTTAAATATGCTGTCCTTGGGCTGTCCGAGTTCAACTTTAGCATTTACACCTGTCAGAACATCTTTTTTTATTTTAATTACAGGTACTTTTACATCGATGTCAAAGTCTTTGTGCCTTACTATAACCAGATCTCCTATGCTTACTGTCTGGAGATGTTTATAATTTTCATACTCCTTTGTCCTGCTGAGTTCAATAAAATCCACGTCAATGTTCACCCTGCTTAAGCCTGTCACCTCTGCCGCTTCCTGTGCCAATGATCTTAATGTGACCTCATCTTCTGCCTCCTTGAACTCCACTTTTTTTATTATGGGAAAAGGCGGATAAGCATCGCCGTTCCAGTTGGGGACGCTTATATATTTTTCAGTAAGTTTTACACCATTTTTACCTACAGGGTAAAGCTTTGTCACAACACTTGTGGTATCTATATTAAACTTAAGTCCTGATATATTTTTACCCTGTGCAATTAAAACACCCGCATCTTTTCCAATACTATTTAATATCTTGATATCAAAGTTATCCCTTTTAAGTTCCCCGATGCCCCATATATCAATTATTGAAAATATGGCTTCCACGGGATTTTTCTCCGTAACGCTTATGGAGTTTGAAATTATAATATCGCTGTCTGCAGAATATATGGTTATTAAATCTCCTACTAAAGATTTCTCCAAAGCTGTTTTCACACTGCAGTTTTCGGCTTTCATATTTTCTATAAAATGATAAGAGAGGTCATAGAAGATATGCTTTGCCCATATCTTAATTACATTTTTGCCATCACTGCTTTTCTCTACCTTATATATTCTAAAGAGCTGATCCTCTGCCCTGATAATATTCCATTCAACAAAATACTTTGATTTTTTAGAATTGGCAGGATACTCTAGTTCTAAGGAATAATCTCCATTTAGTTCTTCAGTAATATAACAGCTTATGGCTTCACTTAAGATTCCAAGACCATTGTTATCAAAGTTTCCTTTAGTAGTTTTCTTATCGTAGATGCATATCATTATAACCACCGCCAGTTTGGTAAAAGCTCAGCTTTAGTAACATTTCCACCCCATTCTATAATATTTTCACCAGACTTCATTTTTAAAAATTCACCTGACATACTTCCATTTAAATTGTTTCCAGCACCATCATAGCAGTCCTGTATAACTGAATCCACTATGATTTTTTCAGATACACCTTTAAGACTTATCTGCTGTCCATTTATTTTAAAAACTATGTCACCAGAACCATAAATACTTATTACAGGCTCACTTTCAATAGTTCCCGGATTATTTATAGTGGTTCCAGTTTCAATTATATTTACTATATTATTCTCTACTGCATACTTAAATGGTCTGCAGTTAAATATTATAGGGAACTCGCTAAAATATTTATAAACCTGTTTAAAATCAATAGAATTTACCACTTGAGCAATATATTTTTTATCTGGTTGAAAACTGAATGTCAAATCACCTTCACCTGCTTCAAAAAGCCAAACTGCTATATCATCAATTTTATCTGCAAGATTCTGCGTATCCTTTACTGAACACTCAACCGTTAGTGTTATATCATCATAGGTTTTTTCATCAAACCTTAAATTAGAATTTCTTCCAGGAATATTTATCATATTTACTCTGCGTTTAGGAGAAGGAATAACTGGTCTTTGAGCTATTAAAATGCCATAATCATCATAACTGTTCCTGCCAGCAAAGTTAAAACTAAGCATTCTAAATTCCTCCCTTTCCCATAGAAATTTTCCTTCTGTAAAACTCCAGTTCATAGGCCAGCTGTTCTATATCCTTTTCAGTATAATTATTAAAATTTTCTATATGCAGGGTAAGTCCGTTTCTATTATTTAGATTTTCATTTTCTTTTGAGTTATTACTAGCTGGTACTGATATTTCTGCTATATTAGAATTCACTTTCATATCTAAGGACAATCCATTTACAGCTTCAGCAACAATGTGTTTGCTCTTATTTATTCCTTCTGCTAAACCAGCCATAAAATCCGGCATCCATTTTTCATAGTCAGTAAGTGGTCCTTCATCCGGAACTGAAAAGTGAAGATAGCTTCTTATTTTAGCAGCCAGAGCACTTACCGCATCTTCTACCCTTCCTATGGCGGATCTTATGCCGTTAACAATTCCATTCACGAAATCCACTCCGTAGCTCCAGGCTCTGCCCGGCAAACCTGCCAGATAACTTAATGCGCTGTTTATGCCGCCTTCTATGGAACTTCTGACACTTCCTATGGTGCTTTTAACCCCATCTTTCATTCTTGTGAACATGCTTGAACCATAATTATAAAGTTTCCCGGGAAGTTCTGAAAACCAGGACAGTACGGAATTCCATATATTAATCACAGTTTCTTTTATACTGCTGCACAAGCCTGTCACAGATTCTTTAAGTCTGGTCCAGGCATTTACAGCAGTATTTTTTATAGTTTCCCATATATTTGCTAAAGCCGTTTTTATATTTGTCCATATATGCTCCGTATCAGATTTCAGCTTTGTAAAGTTTCCGGTAACTATATCAAGGATTATAAGAACCGCTCCTGAAACAACATTTTTTATAATGTCCCAGGTATTCTGAAATATTGTCCTGTAAAAATTCAAAGCAGGCTCCAGAAAACTCTTTATGCTGTTAAGACCGCTGATCACTGTACTTTTCAAAGTCTCCCAGGCAGCAAGCGTGACAGTTTTTACATTTTCCCAGGCACCGGACACGGACATTTTAATATTTTCAAAAACAGCGGTAAGATTGTTCCAAAGCTGAGCAGCCCCCTGCGAAATAACATCCCAGTGCTTGTAAATTTCATAACCTGCAAGTATGGCAAGTCCTATGCCGATAACCCAGGGATTAAACACCATTCCTAATATCTTAGACATACCGCCTAATTTTCCTGCTGCAGCTGATACCTTAGAAATGGCTGAAGATATTTCACCTACAGCCTTTACCACACTTCCAACTGCAACAAGGACCGGACCAGCTGCAGCAATTAATGCCCCTGTGATTAGTATTATCCTCTGGGAACCCTGGTCCAGTTTACCGAATGCCTGTATCCATCCATTTAATGCAGCAATTATGGGAGTTATTACAGGGAGTATATTCTGTCCCATTGTAGCACCAAGCTCCTTTAAACTCTCCTGAAATACTCTCATCTGGTTGGCAGTGCCTGCACCTGTACGCTCAAAATCGCCGTGGGCGTTTTTTGTCTTGTCCAAGACATAGTTATACCTGAGCTGTACCTTTTCCGCTTCGGTCATATCCTGGGTTCTCTTCTGTATTCCCTTAGAATAGGCATACTGCTGGAGATTTGTGTCTGTCATAACTACACCCAGCATTTTCAGGCTCTCAGTCTCTCCTGTGAATATGCCGTTTAAAGCTTCCTCCGCCTGCTTTATATCTATATTTTTAAAACTGGACAGGTCACCTGCAAGTCCAACAAGAGACATGGACATCTTTGCAGCTTCTTCCTGGCTTAATCCCATGCTTGTTGCCATATCTCCGTAGAGAGCTGACATATCAAGTGCTGTACCCTTTGCTATGCCGTAGCTTTTTAAAGTGGTATCCGACCAGTCTTTTACCTTTTGACTGATGCTTCCAAATGCAACCTCCACTTTGTTCATGCTCTCCGCTGTGTCTGAGGCAAGTCTTACACTTGCAGCTCCTGCGGCGGCAATAGGGGCAGTTACTGCAAGTGAAAGTTTAGATCCCGCACCTGCCAGTCCGTCACCTATGGATTTCATTTTACTTCCTATATTGTCCAAACTTTTACTTAAAGAAGTCCATCTGCTGCTCTGTGTCTCTATTTCCTTATTGGTCTTTGAAAGTTCATTTTCCATCTGTGACAGGGTTTGTCTTGCCTTATTTAATTTTATCTCAAGGTCTTGGGTGGCTTTGCTGTCTTTACCTTTAGTTTCAGCACTTTTGGTATAGACATTTTCAAGGGTGCTTACTTTTTGCTTTTGAAGCTCCAATTGCTTGGATAGACTTTCTGATTTCAGCTTAAGTCCCTCAAGACCTTTTCCATTTTCTCCAAGTGCCGCAGTGTTTGCCTTAAATTCACTGTCAAGCACTCTCAGATTTCTGTTGATACTGCTTATGCCGTTTTGAAAACCACTTGAATCCAGTCCTATCTTCACAGCCAGACTTCCCAGTTCTTCAGCCACTCTCTCACCTTCTTTACAATATATTTAAAATGGCATCTAAATTTTGCTTATATTTCTTATTTGCCCTGTAAATTAAGATATCAAAATAGAAGAATATGTCCGTTTCATCAATATCATTCAGTGTCCATCCCTGCTCCAGAAGTTTCGAATATATCTCCTTTATAAAATCAAGCGGAGAAAGCTTTTCTTCTGCTCCTCCGCCTACTTGTTTGGGAATTCATTTAATTTATTTCCCAGGTTTCCCACTATCCCGTTTATGCTGCTGTTAAGAGTCTCTATCAGTTTATCGGCATCCAGGCCATCATAAAAATCATCTCTGGTAAATTTATTGCCATATAGCTCCACTATAAAATCTACAAGTCCATCTAAATCTTTTGTCTTCATATTGCTAAAATCTATATTTTCGTTAATTTCAATAGCCTTTCTAAGCATTCTTGTTTTAACTTTAGGCATTACATAAGTTTTATTGTTCAATGCTATCTCCATAGACTTTACCCCCCTATCAATGAATCTTACTTATCGGATAAATTAACCTGCAGTATATACTAAAGTTGAACTTAATACTAATCCCGCTGATCTGCCAGCTTCCGCATCTGCCTTTACCCTTACCTGTATTTTTCCTAAATCATAAGCACTATTTCCAACATTTTGTGGATTTTCTGTTACTGCTGACCATGTTGCTCCTCCATCTGTACTGTACTCATAATCTGATGCATTATCATATCCGCTAACATTAGTCCATCCAAAAGTATTAGCTGTATCATCCTGTACTGGGTTAGTTGGTGCTGCTGGTATAATCATTGATTTATACACACTGCCAAACCATGCGGCTCCACCTGTAAATCCACTATCTTCATCAGCTGTATATTTCCACTTACCATCTGTTCTTGTAACAAATATACCTTTAATTTTAGGTGTCTGAAATTTTGTTTTGTCTTCCTGTGATGAATGTTCTTCTTCCGGTTCACTAAATTTGCCTTTAAGAAGCCATACATATCTATACTTAGCATTAGCTTTTTTAATTTTAAAGCCTACAGCAACATAGGGTGCTGAATCCTGAACATCAGAAGACATAACTTTAGTTGCTGAATCGATCTTATGTCCTAAAAGTTCTGCCTGCACTTCAAGTGGTAAATCCTGTGTTTCAATTTCTACATCTATCTCACCTAATGATGTAGCTGTTTCTACAGCTTTATTATCAGCATACAGTGTATCTGAATTGCTCTTTGGACTTATTTTTACATTTATTGCTGGTGAAATCAAAGCCGGCGTACCATAAATTGAAGCAATTTCATCTGTTAAAATTGCATAGACTAAATTTTCCACTCCTATAGGAGCACTGTTTACTATTTGCGCCATAGACCATTACCTCCCTTTCTTTATTTTATTGGTACTGTAATTACATACCTCAACGCCTTGTGATATATTTTAGTATCATCCTCAAATAAATCAGCCGTGGAAGTTCTCATAAACCCTGCGGCTTTCATAACATTTTTTACTTTTTCTACAAGCTCTGTATAATCGTTTTTGCTCCATACATCTATCTGAATATAATATCCTATAGCTTTTTCTTCATTATCAGCATACTGCTCACCTTGTTCTAGATAATTAAAAAAGGTTATATAGGTATTTTCTTTCCCTTTATACTTTTGAAATGAAACAGGTACATTAAGAGGTTTTAAAGCTTCTACTACTAATTTGCTTATCACTTTAATCCTTCCTTTAGAGTCTCAGCTATAATTCTTTTTATATCATCTTTATTTTTTTCATAAGCAGGCTGCAGGAAAGGATGTGCAGCTCTTTTACTGGTTCCAAATTCAATAAATTTTCCATAAAATATTTCTGAATTGTCTCCTTTATCCACACCTACAAGGATGTACTTTACCCCTTCCTTCTTTTTAACATTAGTTATCTTAAGACCTTTTTTAAGTTTTCCGGTTCTTACAGGAACATTTGTCTTTGCATCTTCAAGTACAGGTTCTGCCGCATTTTTTAATGCTTTATTTTCAAGCCTTCCTACATTTGAACCTATCTGCTGAAGTTTGTTTAATATTTCATCAACACCAATAAGTTCTATATTACCCACTATTCTCAACCTCCAAAGCTTTTATTTCTATATATTTGTTTCTATATTTAATATTATCTATGAAAGTTATATTGTACTGCTTGTCTTCAAACAGTATTCTCATATCATCTGTTATGCCATGTAAATATCTTATAGTGAATTTAACAGTTTTCTCTGCCTGCACTGCTGCAGCTTCAAAATATTCTCTTCCCATCAAATTTGATATTGATGCCCAAACAGTTGAGTAATCCTCCCATATTTCAACTTCAAATCCATTTTCATTTGTAGTTGCTGTAAGTTTTTGAAAGATTATTTTATGTTTCAATTTCTCAGTTCTCATACTGGTATCACCCTGTTCAAACTTAATAATGAATTTCTTGCTTCTTCAATTTTAGTTCTTTCATCAGGCTTATAATCATCATAGAGAAGCCTCATATGAAGAATCATTGCCCATTTAACTGTTTCTGGAATATCTGCTTCTTTATCTCCAAAACCAGCTGTAAATCTAATCCTTACAGCATTAACAGTTTGTAATGCTATTGTTGGCCATAATTTACAGTATCCAAGTACAATTCTATTAACAAAACTATCTGTATCAACAATATAATTACTTGAATCAAATATATACTCCTGTCCACCTGCATCATAGTACTTTACACTTTCTACACTTTGAACTGGTGAACAGTTTTTAAATGAAATACAATTATCCTCCGGGAAACAATCCCGCACCATTTCTAAAGTTTGAGTAATATACTTTCTGTTTTGAAAGTCCTCACAAAATTCTCTAGCCTGCTTGATAATGCTGAGTAAAATAATATCATCATCACTTCCGGTTACTCTTAAATGCTGTTTTGCTTCCTCCAAAGTTATAGGTTCAGCTGCAGGTGGTGTTATAATTTTTAATGCCATAAAAATCACCCCAAAAACAAAAGAGCCTAGATGGCTCCCCAAAATTTAATCAACTAATATCTAATTTTTTTTATCCCCAGCATATTTGTTATCCAATATAAATTCGCCACTTGCAAAGTTTGCAGCCTGTGAACTAGCTCCAATTCTCACATTTAAACAAGTGAATTCATTATTTATATCAAGTTTAGCTGGATCAACGTGAAATATTATCTGCTTATTCTTTGCAGTATTTGCTACAGTATAACTTACTCCATCTGCTTGTCTTATTAATGTATCACTTGCCCCAACATCTTCATTTGCAAGTATAGGGACATCATTTGATAAAGGCTTTGCACTAGTTCCTTCTATATCTTGTGCCTGGTATAAAGAAATTTGTGTTGTATGTCCCACTGTTTGGGCTAGATTTACAACAACTGTTGCTGTAATAGCATTTTTAAGAGTTACATAGTCACTTGTTATTGTGGCATTTGTAGTTTTAGGCTCAAAGGCCTGTGTTACTTTGTACTTTTCAATTACTGCCATAATTCATTTTCCTCCTTTAAAATTTATTGGTATAAATGCACAGCAAAAAGACTTACTTGTAAGCAAGCCTTTTTAGCATATTATAAGAAGAATGTAATATAAAATATCACTCTAATTTATCAATATTACCCGATTGAATGTATTGAATATTTGCCTGGATCTTTTCATATGACCAATCCCACCACTTAATTTTCACCAACTTAAAAATCACCTCATCACTGAACCTTTTCTTTATAATCTTTGCTGGTACTCCTCCAATAATAGCATATGGTGGAACATCATTAGTAACTACTGCTCTAGTTCCAATAATTGCACCATCTCCAATTTTCACACCTGACATAATTATAGAGTCATATCCTATCCACACATCATTGCCAACTACAATATCCCCCTTATTATCCCAAGCATCTGTTATATGGCTGACGTCTAAACCCCATTCCTCATAAAATATTGGAAATGTATACGTAGATAATGATTTCATTGTATGGTTCCCACTAGTCATGAGAAACTTTACTCCACACGCAATTGAACAAAACTTCCCAATTATTAATTTATCATTGTTTACAGAATACTGATATAATACATTATTTTTCTCAAAATCCCTTGGGTCATTATAAAAATCATTATATATTGTATAATCTCCAACTTTTATATTGTCTCTAGTAATTACATTTTTAAGATATACTGTTTGGTAATCGTTACTTCTTGGATATACTTTATTTAAATTTGGAATAGTCATTTTAACTCTCCCCTCTTTATATTATGATACTTTTTGACTATCCCATTATTACAATGCATTTCTTCACAAAACCACTCCTTAAATAATAACTATTATTTATTAGTTTGTATCCTAGTATTTTATTTACTTTTTCGCCGCAAAAGAAAGATACGATAGAACTGGATTAAAATTACTCTGCATCAACTTTACAAACTTGGAATTTGATGAACTTCAAATTATGCTCTTTTACGTAGTTATCTTTTCTTAACTGGAATCCAAATTTCGCTGTAGTAGTTTTCATCTTGATTACCTTGCGGATAATCAGCTGTATTAGTGTACATTTCAATATTATAACCTGCTGCAATTTCATAATCCTTGCAATTAGGCAGCCATTCTGAGAAGATTTTTCTGTTCATATCTTGCAGAGATTTCGGCATTGCGCCCTTGCAAGCAAAAATAGCCCACGTGTGTTTAGGAATAATCTTTGTAACAAAACCATTAGGTATTTCTATGGACGGATTATAATTGTCTGCAATCAAATATTCAAACTCATCTGAACCCATGCTCTCATCTATGCTTATTCCGTACATTCCACATACAAATTTCCCCTTTCCTGTTTGATAATGCTCTGTCCAAAACTGTGGAATTTCTGTAGTTGCACTATCATATTTAAACACCTTTGATACGCCCATGACAGTAAACGAATCTTTTTTAACAATTTTGTAATCCATAATATAACCGCCTTCCAATAAAAATTTAATTTTCAGCGGAGCAAACGATTTAATCATTGCTCCATCCTTTCGAACAGCAGTGGGTGTGACACCATGAAATCGAGTAAAAGCTTTTGTAAAACTATCTGGTGAGGCATAGCCATATTTCAGTGCAATATCAATGATTTTTTCATCAGTAGAAACAAGCTCACTACCGGCAAGGGTAAGCCTGCGTTGTCTGATATACTCTCCGACCGTAAAACCACAAAGCATTGCAAAGCCTTTTTGGAAATAGAACGGAGATATAAATGTTTTTTTTGCAATATTTTTTATTGTGATTTCTTCAGTGATATTCTCCTCAATATAGTTGATAGCTTCACCGATTCCTTCAATCCATCCCATAATCATCATCCCCTGTCTGTACATATATCTTATCTCTTTTCAAGCGGTTATTCCCGACTTTTTGTGTTATGTTTTGTCTTACCAGAAAGATTACTAAATAACCTATACATCAAATTACTATTTATAATACTCAATCTTAAATTTAGAATTTGTTTTAATATTCTTTTATAATATTGGTACGCAAATTTCACAATAATGCTTATTTATCATCTTCATTGTATAGCGTTCAAGAATAGGTCTTCTATCATCAAATTCATAATTTCTTTTTGATAACTCCGAAAATATCTCCATCCATGCTTTTTGCATAGCATCTATCGTATGACTTATTTTAAATACGCAATATTTTCCACTGATAGTTTTTCCAAAATTAATATACTTGTTATCAACCTCAAATTCATCCGAAACAACTAAACATGTATCATAACGACAATCTTTAGGTTCTGTGAATTGAGGGTTATCTTGGGCTATTCCTAATATAATTGAACTTTCATTAAATAAATTTTTTTCTCTAGCCCAACTTTTTAATTGTTCCATTATTTGTACATTCTCTGAACCGTAAGGACCTGTTTTTCGTATATAAGCAATTTTATGTGATGATATCATTTCAATATTAATATCCATAACTTACCTTCTTTTTTAATAGAGTACATCGATGCCTGAATTCATCATATAATGCTTTAAAATGTATTTCAACTTATTTTTTAAATTTGTCAAATTACCATTTATCATGTTTAGCCTTAAACAATAATTGGAATTTGTCAGCTTTGTACTATGTTCACAATCTTATTTTTTTATTCTACTTAATGGCAATATATAAATAACAATGTGGTTTTCCATCTTTCGTATATTCGCCGGGAACGGTACTCTCATAATCTTGGGTAAATGCTCTCTTTATATTGCCTGATTTTTGTTCAAGCCACACTTTTTCCCATGCCTTTCTTGTACATACACCTATCTCTCCACTTTCATCTTTTTCATCATATTTTTTATATAGGCATTTACTTACTGCTGTTTCCATTTTTCGAAAAAAGCCAGCTGTTACAGCCATTATTGTAAGGTCATAATCCCCACTTTCATCACTGGAATAATTACTGTATTTTGAAACTGGAGAGACGCCTTGTTGAAACATATGCTCGGTATCAAAAAGAATGGGTAGTTTTCCACTGACAATATCTTCCCAGATTTCACTAACTACTTTTGTTCCTTCTTCAGAATTATTCGTTCTTACTGTTACTTCCCTCAATTTATAAGCCATAGTTTTATTCATCTCCTTATATGGATAATTACCTTTTTATTTTTTATATAATATCACACTGAATATGACAGCAGTATGTCATAATAAATTACAAAGTCGTAATAACATTTGTAGATATTATATCAGAAACTACTATTAGTTTACACTCTCAAGTTATTTCTGATATAACCCCCTGAGTTCCTATCTATCAACCAAAGTCACAAATGGACTTAACGCATTAGCTCCCTTATAAGGTGTAATAGGCTTATTTCTATATGGTGCACCATTGAATTTATACATAAACCTAAAGACCTGTTCATCATATAAAAATCTCACATGTATTGACACATCTGCTGTTGGTGCTTTTTTATCTATTCCTATATACTGCGTTGGATCTGCAAGTATAATGTCTCCTTTTTTACCAAGCATTGAACACTGCTCTATTGGAATTATCGGTCTGTTTAAAAGGGTGCTGTATTGTGAACTTGAAGCTCCGCCGGAAGGTAAAAACACAGGTGCCCCACCAGTTCCTATATTAAGTGCCATCGTGTAAAGCTGGGGTTCAATTTCCTGATTGATATACCACACAGCATTTGCCCTGAGCCTTGCTGGCATTGAACTCCACATTTTAAGTATGTTTTCATATTTTATGGTACCTGCAGTTTGTCCGGATTCTTTTGCTGATGAAACAAGTGCACTTGAATTTAGTATTCCGAGGGGCATTCCAACACCTGTACCATTTATTACAGCATCGTCAATTTTAAAGGACATCTCATCTGCATAGGCCTGCTTTACTATGGCTTCAAGTGCCGTTGCATCCTGAAGTAAATCATCTGTGACATAACAAAGTGCCAGTAATTTCTGAAGTGCCATATCAATTTCTCTAAACTTAGGTTTTGACTTTGTAACAGTTTCTGCTTCAGCTATCCAGTAAGCTTGAACGCCGCCCCATCTGCTTCCATTAGCCCTGCTGGTTTCATCAATTCCAAGAGTTCTTAGTCTATTTGTATTTGCACCAATTGGAATCATTCTTATTCTGTTTGCGACCTGACTTTCGGACATCATAACATCAAACATATCCTGTATAAAATCATTTTCCAGCATAAATCCACCTTCAGAACTTACATTCTCATTTAGTCCTGAAGCTGAATTTTGATATATGAGCCTATTATCCATTATTCCACCGGGTGAAGATGCCTTTGCTACAGCTTGAAGAAATTCTCCCATACCGCCTTTCCACTTTTTATCATTAGGATCTTTAGGCTTTGCATATATAGGCTCATTTACTGGTGTCTTATTAAGCTTTTCTCTTTCTTTTAGTTTGTCTTCTGCTTCTATTGTTTTTTCAAGATTTTTAATTTCTACCTCTAAATCATCATATAACTTTTGCTCATCTTCATTCATTGCCCTTGCTGCATTAATTGCACCTTGCACTATAGCTGCTTGAGAATCAAGTTTTTGTTTTAATATTTCTTTTAAACTCATATATTAAATCTCCTCTCATGAATTTCATTTAGTTTTTTGTATAAATCTATGGGAACTTGCTTTTCAGCCTTTTCCACTGTGATTTTATTATCATCTATAATTCTTTCTTTAGGTTCTGCCATATCAGCAGGATGTTCTTTAATTTTATTTTCACTTGAAATTGGCTCTTCAAATTGAATTTTACTTACTTGAAGATTTTTATATCTAGTAATATCAACCTTTAATCCATTAATAGCAAATATTCTATTATTCAACGAAGCTGCTACTTGTTTTTCTTCTTCAATTTCATCTGCAAAACCAAATTCTACTGCTTCTTCTGCTGTCATCCAAGTTTCTGCATCCAGCAGTTCAACTATACTTTCTTTCTTCATTCCTGTTTTATCTTCATATACTGAGATCATACTTTCTCTTACTTTATCTAAATCATCAGCTAACTTTCTAAAATCATTTGCATTACCCATACCAAAAGACCAAGGATTGTGCACCATAAGCATTGCGTTTTTAGGCATTTTAACGTTATCTCCTGCCATAGCAATTATTGAAGCTATACTTGCTGCAAGTCCATCTACATAAACATTAACTGCTGCACTATGTCTTTTTAACATGGAATATATCGCCTGTCCTGCAAACACATCACCGCCGCCGCTGTTTATATAAACATTTAAGGTTTTAATATCTCCAAGTGAATCTAATTCTTCCTTAAAATTTTTAGGTGTGATTTCGTCTCCCCACCAAGTGGAATCACTTATATCTCCATATAAAAGCAGTTCTCCTTCATTACTATTTTCTTTTGCATTAAATGTCCAGAACTTCTTACCTTTACTCATGCTTTTCACCACCTTTTGAGATTATTTCATATATTTTTTCTGCCAACTCTTTGTTCTCATTTTGTGTATCAGCAGAACCTGCTTCACTCATATTTAAAGGCTGTAAATATATATCTCCATTTTCAATCGGGTCCATATTTTCAAGTCTTCTTATATCATTTACACTTAGCCAACCCCATTGTCTGCCCTGTGCATAAGCTGAAGCTCTAGCCTGTGCATCTCCTCTTAAAAGTGCGTCCACTTTAAACTCGAAATATCTATTTTTTCTTTTTGATTCATTTGAAAGCAGCTGCAAGTTCAAATTTTCTTCCCATCTTTTAAACCAAGGGAGCATTGTATAAACAATAAACTCTAGGCTCTGATGTTCTATATTATTGTTCGTGGATCTTGTTAAATCTTGTACCAAATGAAGTGGTATTCTAAATATTCTACATACATCTTCTATCCTAAATCTCTTGGATTCTAAAAACTGTGCATCAGTAAGTTTCATAGTAACTTCTTTAAATTGACCTCCACCCTCAAGTATCATTGGTACTCCTGCATTGGAAAGTCCCGTATAATTTTTCTTTATGTCTTTTTTTAATCTCTTAAAAGCTTCGTCTCCTAGTTCATTAGGATACTGAAATATTCCACTTGTCGATGCCCTATTAAGATAAAAATTTCTTTCAAATTTGTCTTGAGATAATCCAATATCAATAGTTAATGCCGCATAAGTTAAAGGTGTTACTCCTATATAACCATCTAAAGTTAAACCCGGTATATGCAGTATTTCATCTCTTGTCTTCGGCTCAGTTTTACCATCAATAAAGTAAAGCAGCTTTCCTGTGTCTTTATCTATATCAATCCTTACTCTGTTCCATAAAATAGGTCTAAGTTCTAATAAATCACCATGAAAATTAAATACCTTTTGAGCTATAAAGTTTCCGCCTAAGTTCATATTACTCATTCCTGTTTCTTTAAACTGACCCGGTGTCATTTCTGAATTTGGTGTATAATGCATCAGTTGATATTCCTGCGCATCTGTAACTTGAACTCTATTGCCTTTACTGTCTTTCTCATATAAAAATATAGGACAACTGGCAAGAGTTTCTGAAAGTACCCTGTTGCAGGCAAAAACTGCTGTAAAACTCATAGCTGTATTAGCATCTATAGTTGAATTATCTGCTGTAGGAACCTCTTCTCCACTCAAAAAGTCCTGCGAATATTTCTGCAGTACTTCAAATAATGCATTCTGTGGAGTTAAAAAAAGCTTACATCTATCTATAAATTTCAAAACATCACTTCCTAATCAAGTAAACTTCTCATTCCTCTTTTTTCATAAACTGATTCTTTAGATTCATGTCTTATTGCCCTATCAAGAGCCATTATTAAAGCCACAGCTCCATCTATTTTTTCAGTGGACTTTTCTTTATCCGGCTTTATATTTCCGGCTGGATCTGTTCTTACAAATATGTTGTCCATCATCCAACTTAATACAGGATGCCCTCCATGAGCTATTTTCTGTTCCAGAGTTATTTTCATAAGCTCTTTTGTTGGTGGACTCATATCCTTATAACCCTGGCCAAAGGGAACTACTGTAAAACCTAAACCATCTAAGTTTTGAACCATCTGCACAGCCCCCCAGCGGTCAAAAGCTATTTCTTTTATGTTAAATTGTGTACCAAGCTCCTCAATAAAGCTTTCAATAAAACCATAGTGTATGACATTTCCTTCTGTAGTTTTAAGAAAGCCCTGCTTCTTCCATACATCATAAGGAACATGATCTCTTTTTACCCTAAGTTCCAAATTATCTTCCGGTATCCAGAAAAAAGGTAAAACATAATATTTATCATCCTCAGTTATTGGCGGAAAGACTAAAACAAAGGCAGTAATATCATTTGTACTTGAAAGATCCAAGCCGCCATAACATTCTCTGCACTTAAGTTTTTCAATATTAACTTCAAAAGAACACTTATTCCAAACATCCATAGGCATCCACCTTACAGATTGCTTAACCCATTGATTAAGTCTAAGCTGCCTGAATATATTTTCTTCAGCTGGATTTTCTTTTGCACTATTAAAAGCATCCCTAACCTTTTCAATAGGTATGGTATATCCAAGAGAAGGATTCGCTTTATACCAATTAGCTTCATCTCCCCAATCTTCGTTGTCTGCAGTACCATAAATTACTGGATAAAAAGTTTTATCGATTTTCTTGCCCCTTAAAATATCCTCCGCCTTTTGATGTACCTCATAGCATATAGAATTTCTATCTGTTCCAGCGGTTGTAATTAAAAAGAACAGCGGCTGCATTCTTGCATCACCACTGCCCTTTGTCATAACATCATATAATTCTCTATTAGGCTGTGCATGTAACTCATCAAAAATTACTCCATGAACATTAAGTCCATGTTTACTAAATGCCTCTGAAGATAGAACTTGATAAAAGCTTCCAAGAGGCATATAAACCAATCTCTTTTGAGATATTACAGGCTTTATTCTTTTTTTAAGTGCCGGACATTGGTCCACCATATCTACTGCCACATCAAAAACTATAGATGCCTGCTGCCTGTCTGCGGCACAACCATAGACTTCTGCACCCCATTCGTTATCTGCACAGGTAAGATAAAGAGCTATAGCTGCTGCTATTTCAGATTTTCCATTTTTCTTTGGAATTTCTACGTATGCAGTATTATACTGTCTGAACCCATTTTCTTTAACATTTCCAAATATATCTCTTATAATTTTATCCTGCCAGGGTAATAAATCAAAAGAAACTCCATGCCACACACCTTTTGTATGCTTTAAATTATTTATGAAATTTACTACCCTTTCTGCTTTCTCCTCATCAAACATCTTTACACCATCCTTAGAATGTCTTCCATAGGATCATCAGTTTTACCTGTTTCTGTACCTACTCTAATCCTAGTACGGGATGATGGTGTTAATCCAAATTCAGAGCAAAAGTCCTTCATAATTTTAAGATAGGTTTGAGCAATAGAAACCTGCGGCACCTGTTGAATATATCCTGATGGTGTTTTAAAAATAGTACCATGCTTTGTTAAAAATTCTTCTGCTTCCTTCCATCTTGCATAAGCTTGACAGTAACCTGCAAAAGCAGCTGCATCAACTTTTGTAAGTACACCTATTTTCTCTAATGTCTTTGTCATTCTTCTCCATTCTTTTTTAGCTTCCGGTTCAAGCCATGACGGACATTTTGGAGCTTTCTTTTCAGGTTTGGGTTCATTTATATTTAATGGTCTTTTTCCTGGATTTCCTTCAAGAACTTTTAGAGCTGTTGGCTTTGGTTTTCTTCCTCTTGTCGCCATGGTTTCACCTCCCCCATTAAAAAAGAGCCTACACTTGCAGACCCCTTATCATATCTTAACCTTTTATACCTTTGTAATTGTAATTTCCTTTCTTAATCTCCTCATGTTCAGCTTCTACAGCTTCTTTGTAATCATTACGTTTTTTTTCTTTATCTTTGCAGCTTAAGCATATGCAATCCTGATTATACATAGACATTATTCTACCATTTTTAAGGCTTCCACAACAGCGGCTACAGATTTTTTGAGTAAAAAACTTATCCATTTATTATTTTCCTCTCTTCCTTAACAACTTTTCTAAAAGCACTGTTGCCATCTAGCTTACTAAGTAATTGATTCCTTGCCTCTTTATACCTTTCTCCTATAAATCCAAGCCTTAAAAGCCAAGTTCTGAATGTGTATTTTTCATTATCCGTTTGCCTTTCCTTCGGAGAAGAATGTCTAAACTTCTTTGAGCTTTCATTAAGTGCCCCAGCAAATTGAGCAGCAATTTCAATATTCTCCAGTCCTTTTATAAATTTAAATTCTAAAACACCTTTTTCAAAATCAAAACTAATACCCGGACACTTTTCAGCTCCAATTTCTAAAGCTGCTGTTTTAAAATCTTCAATACTTACAATTCTTGTATTGTTTATACCTTCCACAAATTCTCCTGTAACAATCTCAGTTTCAATTGCTAGTGCCTTTTTTATAAGAGTCTGCTTACTGCTTATTATATTTATTAGATTTCTTAATGTAATCCCTGTATGCCCATCCATTGGAAAAGTTAATTCTGTGGCTATGTTTTTTTCCTTTATTGGTTCTTCCTTAAAATTATTTAACAATTCTTCAAGTTTCACTTCTATGCCTTCTGAATTTTTAATCCCACCTTCTTTATCAACAGTTATAATTCCTTGTGGTGATTTAATTTGGTAAGCAGAACTCGGTACTCCCATATATTCCGGTTTCACCCCAAAATGCTCACCTAATATTTTTACAGTTTCTTTCCTTTCCAAATCAATTACCTCCTGTGCTTTTTTGTTATTACATTAATCACTCTAAAGCACAGATATATCAAGTTATTTATAAATGTTTATTTTCTTTGAATAAAGGCTAATATGAGTACCAAGGCGGTGATATCAATGAAAAAATCAAGTTTCATAAGAATAGATACCCTTATAACTATTTCAGCAATTATAATTTTTACATTAGCAGCAGTTAAATTTATACACTAAAAAAAGCCCCCGCAGGCTTTTTATTTTTCCATGGCTGTGTATCTTGGGTATGTATATCCTTCTGAATCTACCAGGATACTTTTATTTGTTTTTGTATTTTTTACCCTTATGCATCTCAACTCACCTTTTTCGTTGCAGCCGCCATCTTCTTCTGATATCCATGTTTGATCCTTCCAAAGTTCCTTTTCAAACTGTTCAAATTCATCATCACTCAATTCTATTTCTTTTATAACTTCATAAGCTGTTCCTCTCATTCCATCCTTTTTAGCTTCTTTTGTAAATTCCTCAAGTTCCCTTAAATTCAAAACCTTTCTCCCAAATAATGCTCTCATTTTCTTTCCCTCCATGTGCTTTTTTGTTATACTATATATCACTCTAAAGCACAGTAATAGCAAGGGTTTTATTCAACTTTAAATACATTTTTATATTCTATCTTTTTGCCATCTCTAATTAGAAAAACTCCTTCATCTCCAGCAGTTTCTATATATCTTTTTACAATAACATCACAATATTTTTCATCAAGCTCTGCTGCATAACATATCCTGTCTGTTTGTTCACAGGCAATTAAAGTAGATCCACTTCCAGCAAAAGGTTCAAATACTATACAGTTTGTCATGCTGCTATTCTTAATTGGATATGCTATTAATGGTACTGGCTTCATTGTTGGATGTTCTGGACTTTTCGTTGGTCTATCAAAATTCCATACAGTTGTCTGTTTCCTATCTGAATACCATCTGTGCTTCCCTGTTGGTTTCCAGCCATAAAGTACAGGCTCATGCTGGAATTGATAATCACTTCTTCCTAAAACCAACGACTGCTTTACCCAAACACATACACTTGAAAGATGAAAGCCAGCTTCTCTAAAAGCCTTTCTAAAGTTCAATCCTTCTGTATCCGCATGGAAAATATACGTTCCTGCACCATCGTCCAATACTGAATAGATATTTTTAAAAGCAGCCAATAAAAATTCATGAAAACTTTTATCGTCCATGCTGTCATTTTTTATAACTCTTGCATTTTCTTTTCCTGCTGAATAGTTAACGTTGTAAGGTGGATCAGTAACACATAGATTAGCCTTTTTCCCATTCATAAGTTTTTCAATATCAGAAGATTTAGTGCTGTCACCACAAATTAATCTATGTTTTCCTAAAATCCATAGATCACCTGCTTTTGTTATAGGTTCTTCTATTTCTTCAAGAGCTTTATCTTCATCAAAGTTATCATCACTAACATCTTTATCATGAACTTTAGAAAATAAATCTTCAATCTCTGCCGCATCAAATCCTGTAAGAGAGATATCAAACATAGATTTATCAAGATCCTCTAAAATATCAGCTAACTTTGGCATATCCCATTCTCCACTTACTTTATTAAGAGCTACATTCAATGCCTTCTCCTCATCTGAACTTATATCAACAACTACACATTCAATTTCCTTTGCACCTTCCTGTTTTAAAACTTTAAATCTTTGATGTCCCCCCACAATATTTCCTGTTTTCTTATTCCAAATTACAGGTTCTACATATCCAAAGGTTTCAATTGATCTTTTAAGCTTTTCATATTCAGGATCTCCCGGCTTTAAATCTTTTCTTGGATTATATTTAGCTGGATTAAGTTTCTCAACAGCTATCTTCTGAATGTCCACTTTTTCACCTTCCTTAAAATCAATAAAAAACACCATGAAAAGTATATGTTTTAACACTACTTTTTAAAGACATAACCTCGCCTAATCCCTTTAAATTCAAAGTTTTTAATTTTCAAACTTTTTCTATACCCCCCTCTGGAATTTCTCGAAAATCTACACGAAGGGGGCCACCCGGCCTTTCAGCACAACCACAGAGGAAATTATACCCCCTACCTCTTCAAAAAAGTTATCAACAAGTTGTTCACAGGTTATTGACAGGTTTCTGTTGATAACTTAATAAGAATAAACTTTATTCTTATTTCCAAACCTACCATCTTCCTTTGCAGTCTTAACATCATGATGATGCTTGCATAAAGACTGCCAGTTGCTCTCATCCCAGAAAAGTTCTTCATTACCTTTGTGAGGTATAACATGATCTACTACTTCTGCGGCAGTAATTACTCCTTGTTTCTTACATTCTTTACAGAGAGGATGCTCTTTTAAAAATTGTTTTCTAATCTTTCTCCACCTGCTGTTGTAGAGTTTCTTAAAAGGTCTGCTTGTTTTGTTGTACTTACTTTCTATTTCTTTTTGATGCTTGCTGCAGTATCTTTCACTTGTAAGTTCAGGGCATCCTGGATAACTGCAAGGTCTAGCTGGTTTTCTTGGCAATTGGTTCACCTCATTTTTATCAAAATAAAAAGTCACTACAGTTTGTCTGTGATGACTTTTTGCATTTTCTTTTTACTTTTCTATTATAACTATATCATTTTTCTAGGGTGTCTTTCAGTGTCTTTTAGTGTCCTCTTTTAAATTTATCTCACAATTTTCTAATGCCTTTCCATGAAGTTTATGAATATAACGTAAGTCATACCCCATCTCTACTGCTATCTGTTCCCAGGTCTTAAAGCAAAGATATCTAAGTTCCAGCAATGTTTGGTATTCAGGGTTGCTAATCTTTTTTATAATAAATACGAATTCCCTCTTTAAATCAACTAATGTGTTTATATCCGCATTTATTTCATTTTCTAAATCCACCATCTTAGTTATTGTGTCCTCCATAGAATGCACATTACGTGTTCCACTAGGAGGTGTATCACTTAATGTGGATGTAGCTTTTGCAGCTAATGCCCTTAAGGAAACTATCTGCTCAAGTTTACTGTTTATCCTTTGGTCAATTCTGTATGCCTGTGATAAATATTGTTTCGCTGTCATCTTACTTGTCCCCCTCTATCCAAGGCATTTTGCCATTGTAATAAGTATCAGCAATACTTTTTTGAATTGCCTTATCTAGTGAAGCAATACGAGCATTTGCTCTATTAATGCTTTCCTCTTGCTCCTCTTCAGTTTTGAAGAATGAACAACTATTATTAGCACACTGTATATCGTTAAGGATTTTACACCTACTGTTTTTATTTGCAAAGCAATTTTTATTCATAAGTTTTCTCCTCCTTTAACTTAGCCTTTACCGCGTCTATTAAATCTGATTGCACTTTTTCTTTTCGTTTTAAAGCTCTCATTATATCCGCATCAATAGTCCCTTTAGTAATAATGTGGTGGATAACAACTGTTTCATTTTGTCCTTGCCTCCACAATCTTGCATTTGTTTGCTGATAAAGCTCTAAACTCCAAGTAAGCCCAAACCATATAAGAGTTGAACCTCCAGCTTGAAGGTTCAGTCCATGTCCTGCTGATGCTGGGTGAATTGCTGCTACTTCTATTTCTCCATTATTCCAATCCTTAATATCTATTGAAGTTTTTATTTCACGAACCTTAAACCTCTTTTTAATTCTTTCTAAATCGTGATTAAACCAATAAGCCACAAGCACTGGCTTTCCATTTGCTGATTCAATTAAATCTTCTAGTGCATCAAGTTTTTTATCATGTATCCTAAACACTTGCTTGTTCTCACCATACACAGCACCATTTGCCATCTGACAAAGCTTATTTGATAAAGCTGCAGCATTTACAGCATCTATTTCTTCATCTTTGAGGGATAGAACCAAATCTTGCTTCATGTCATCATAAGCTTTACTTTCTTTTTCTGAAAGCGTTACAACTACCTCATTTATAACGCATTCTGGCATTTTCAAATAATCCGTACTTTTCATAGAAATTGTAATATCTGAAATAAGGCGATAAATTGCATCTTCAGCACCTGCTTTAGGTTTATAACTAAACACCATCTGCTGATTTCTTTTATCTGGGTCAAAGAAGTTATTTCGATAATGAGTAATAAATCTTCCAAGCCTTTCCCCCATATCAAGTAGCCTAAACTCTGCCCATAAATCCATTAATCCGTTACTGCTTGGCGTTCCAGTAAGTCCTACAATTCGTTTTACTTTAGGTCTTACCTTTAATAAACTTTTAAATCTCTTAGCACTATAAGATTTAAAGGATGACAATTCATCAATTACAACCATATCGTAGTCAAAAGGCAGACCACTCTCATTTATCAGCCAGTCCACATTTTCACGATTGATAAGATAAATATTTACTTTTTGCATTAGTGCTGATTTTCTTTGAGTTTCACTTCCTATAGCTACTGAATAAGTAAGTTCATTAAGATGACCCCATTTTTTTATTTCTAAAGGCCAAGTATCTCTAGCAACTCTTAATGGTGCAATAACTAATACTTTACTAACTTCAAAGCTATCAAGGCAAAGATCAAATATTGCAGTAAGTGTTATTACACTTTTACCTAAACCCATATCAAGTAGTACTGCTGCGATAGGATTTTCTAATATGAATTTAGTTACAAATCTTTGATAATCATGAGGATTGTATTTCACTTAAAATTCCTCCAATCTGACTTGCATCATCTATGCAGTAAACCAAAAATCCTAGCTGCTCCAGCTGTCTTTTTCTCTTTACTTGCAGTGGTCTTAATTTCTTACCTTTTGCCTTTAATTCAACAAAGGCGAACTTGCCATGTGGCAAAAGCACTAGTCGGTCTGGCACTCCATCAAATCTAGGAGATACAAACTTAGGACAAATGCCTCCCATCTTTTTAACTGCTGTTACAAGTTTATTTTCAATATATTTTTCAAGCATAAATGCCTCCCAATTTTTAAATTAGAACAAGAAAACAAATTTGAACTAATTTCCTATATGCGCACATACATACACCTGCACACACTCACTTCTTTCTTTTTTATTATTTTTTGTTTATATAGATTTTAACTTGTTCCACCTATTCTATATAGCTTATTTTTCTTTAATTCACTAGCTTTTTAAGTGAACCAATTTAGAAACAGAGTATGGTACAGCCCTGCTAACGTTCCTTTACTCTGGAATAAGCACGCTGCTTTCCATAGATAGGAAAATTGCTTGTTCCGTTTTTGTTTCCACAGTACTTGCTCCAGTCACTGATTTTTCTCATAATGGCTCCAATCGCATAAGAATCTGCTGTTTTCATAGAAGATGCATCTTTGCCAAAACACTCACACCAAATTTCCATGTTGCAGACAAGGTTTCGTTTTACAGTACCTACACGGGTGCTGCCTCCAAATTCGCTGCCTCCAAGAAAATTTCTACGTTCGTATAAAGACATTGTGCCCCAATCCTCTGGCAAAAGAATATCAAGATAAGTACGCACCAAGCCTTCACGCTCGTCAGTTTCCATGGCATCAGCTTGTTCACCTCTCGCAAGAACATCATCATCACCTTCAAGATAAAGTTTTTCGCCTTGTTTATATAGATAGCTAGTCTCTGCCCAAATCTGCTGCACTTCTTCAGTAGTAATTTGCCATGATTTTTTAACAGAATTGCCACTGATACGAACTGGCCAAAATCTTCGGTTGCCTGAAATATCTCGTAAAAATCCATTCTCCGCATTAGTAGAACCGACAATAATGCACTGTCTTGGATGGTTTTCTACATTTACTCCATAGCTTGCTCTATATTTATCATCTACTCTTGAAATAAAAGATTTAACAATTTCAACATCTGTCTTACGCATTCCAGCAAGTTCCCCAAGTTCAAGCATCCAATATCCCTGCAGCTTTTCTGGACCCGCCTTATCTTTCATATCTGTAATGGTTAAGCTATCTGAAAACCATTCTCCGGCTAGTTTTGCAAAGAATGTAGATTTGCCAATGCCTTGCGGTCCATTTAAAATAAGTACGCTGTCAAATTTTGTTCCTGGTTGATATATGCGTGCAACTGCCGCCACCATTGTTTTTCTAATCACCGCTTTTGTATATGTACTGTCAGCTGCTCCAAAATAATCTATCAGAAGATTTTCTACACGGGCCACACCATCCCATTTGGGCAAATTATCAAGATACTCCCTGATGGGATGATAAGCTCTTTCCGCAGCTACTGCCAGCACAGCATCTTTTGTTTTAGCAGGAGCATAAATTCCATATTTACTGCTTAGATACACCTTTAAAGATGAGTTATCTGAATCATTCCAGCCGTACTTAATTTGCTTCCAAGGCAACCCGCCTTTGGCATCTATACCATCACGATGGCAGTTAAAAGCAAGTGACTTTAACCTGTCATCATTACGCAAAATCAGCACAATATTATCCAGAGTACCCTTTACTTTACCTTGCTTATCAAGTTCTAAAGCAGTCTGCCAATCATCCTCTGAAAATTCATCTTCTGCCTGTGCTTGTCTTTCTTTTGCAAATTCTTCTTTTACTGCAGTATCCTTAATTGCAAAATCACACATTGCCACATAAGACGGCAGTTTACCTGCAGCTGTATTTACAGCCGCTTTATCATCAAGAGAACCAAATTTATGGATACGTACAAGGTCAAATGCATTTAAAAGCAGACCACTTGCAGGGTCTGTAGCATGATGGCTGTATGCAAATTTATCATCATAGATTATTACACCAGCACTGCTGTCAGCAGGAATATAATCATATCTACCTTCCATCGCTGAAGGCGCATAAACATCATTTAAGAATTTTTCAATTACATCACGAATTGAATAAGTACGGCAGAATGTTCCTACTACACCTTCCTTTAAAAGAGGATCTGCTTGTTCTTTTAAACTTCTTTTAATAATTTCAGATTGACGTGAAGATACTGGCCAAGTAGTGGTATCTTGCCAATTATCATATTTGGCAAGATATAAATCTGGATCAAGTAATGCTCCATCATTTTCTTTATATACAAATACACCATTTGAAGATGTGGAAGGCCAGTACATGAGACGTTCTGCCTCATAGGTTGTATCATCAAAAAGGTCAATGCCTATTTCTTTTGCTACCATACGAGCAGCAGCGGCATACTCTTCTTCACTAATTTCACGGGCAAGTGGAATGATTAAACGGAATCTTGGATTTTCTGGTGTATGTTTATGGGTTGAATACATACAGCATTTAAAATCAAAAAGCATTGTAATTTTCTCCCATATATCTGCTGCTGCATAATCCATATCTAATGTTAAAATAGAACGGCAAAGCACATGCCCTTTCTTACGTCTGCCCTGCCTTAAATAGCCGCCCACAAATCCACCTACATCTTTAATATCATCCTGCTGTCCCCTTTTTAGTTTGCGGTATTCTTCTATGGTTTCTGTTGTTTTTTGCGTAGTTTTTACGCGGGAGCAAAAATCCTTCCATGAAATATCTGTGTTTTTCCACTTTTTATCCATACGGCTATTGCCGACTGCAATTTTCATAAACTTCCTACCTCCTGCGGCTTCTCATTGAAATATCTGATTAACTGCTTGCGTTTCTTTGCCTTTTCTATTTCCTGTGTCATCCCATTTGATATGGTATTTCCAAATACCCATAGTTCATTACATTTTCCAAGTAAGATCACATTCATAAACATAGCTAATTCCCGCTCCTGCGGATTTTCATCATCCATAAACTGAGGGAAAAGCAAATGTGGAGCAAGCGGGATACAATTCATCTCCAATGCAAACCTACAGAAGGCACGTGCCTTTTTTACATTTTCCTCAATATTGCCAGAATAAGGAGAACAAATATACACAAGAGGCTTAAAAGCAGAATTCCTTTCTGCCTTCTCCTCTTTGATAACATTTGTAATTGCAGCATAAGGAGTTGGGTCATAATAGCCTTCGGAATTAAACTTATTAAACCCCATACTACTACTTAACCTCCTCTAAGTATCGATTAATAAAATACTGCTGTCCTTTGCCTGTAACTTTTGTTGTTTTTGAAATTGTTACATGACCATCAGAATGTGTAATTGCTGTTTCTTTAACTTTAAACAAACCTAATTTCATAGCCATTTGCGTTGGAGCATTATAGTCTGTTCCTTTGCGTTTAATAAGAAATCCTTCTTGACGCAAGCGTTCAAACAAACGGTTTTGTCCAATATCAAGGCCATTACCTTTAAGAATTTTTGCAAGTTCCCCTATAAGTATTGTTCCATCTGATACCGATACTGCATCAGCAAAAACAACCTTAGGCTTATCCTCTGTTACTTGTACTTTTAGACTTTCTTTTTCTTCTCTTTCAGCCTTAAGTGCAGTCAATAGCTTTATCCATGAATCTGGGTCATTCATAATTTCTTCCATCTTCTGTGTTGTGATATAAGCACCATGCTTATGAATAGAAGGTAAAACTTCGTCAAAAACCCATTGTTCAAAACGCTCTGCAGCAGGTAATTTAGAGTGTATTATAAGACGATATAGATTTCCTTCATCTATAAACTTAGCCTGCTGGGTTCTGCCAATATTGTCGATGACTGAACGAAACGTTACCCCATCTTCACGGCAGTGATCTTTAATTGCTTTTTGTGGATTTGTATAACCTAGTGATGATGCAATATCAGTTCCACAAAATATTACCTTTCCATTTTCTTCAATGGTTCTAACTGTGCCAAACTCTGGATTTTTAAAAATTTGTATTTCGCTCATACGAATACCTCCATTAAATTTATTGAGGAAATATCCCTCTGCCTATAAGCGAAAAACTGAATGTAATCGAACCCCTAAATATTGAAAACTTTTTATTCTTCTTGTTCCTTATTCCTTTTTATAAAATTCACATTCATAGCCATCAGCATTAAGAATCAGTCCTTTTGCCCATGCTGGTGTTTCACTCATAATCCTACATATTTCTTCTACAGAAGATACTTTATTGGGTGCTTCTATTACCACCTCATCATGAACATGCATGACAATTTTAAATCCATGAGCAGATAATCTAAGCATTGCCTCCGCTAAAATATCACGGCTAATTGCCTGAACAATATTCTCTACAAACTTAGGACCATAACTTTCTATTCGTTCCCATTTTTTCGTGCCACCAACACCTTCATAGGTGACAGACTCACCATCGAATCTGTTCTCTCCAATAAGAGGTTTCACATATGCAAGCTTTCTTCCACTTGGCAGCTTAATAAATAGAATTCCACTTTGATAAAAAATTCCGATACCATATATCTCAATTGGTTGTTTTGTTTTTACTACAGTTTTTACTGCACGGTCTATCCTCCACCAAAGAGAAGTTATATTAGGATTAGAATTTCTCCACGCATTGACGATAGGTTTTAACTCATCTTCAACAAGTCCCATTTGAATTGCTCCCATTGCTTTAAGTGCTCCTACTGAGCCGCCATAACCTAAGGCTAATTCTGCTATTTTACCTTTCTGCCTTAAATGCCCGTTAATACCGTTTTTCTCAACAGGAACATTAAACATCTGTGATGCTGAAGCACAATAAATATCTCCACCACCTGCAAATATATCCATTCTCCATCTCTCACCAGCAAGCCATGCAATAACACGAGCCTCAATTGCAGAAAAATCTGCTACAATAAACCTACTCCCATACCTTGGTATAAAAGCTGTTCTAATTAGTTCTGATAGCACACTTGGAATGCTGTCATAAAGTAAATCTAAAGCTGTAAAGTTTCCAGATTTCACTAAAGAACGAGCTTGCTTTAAATCCGGAAGATGGTTTTGCGGCAGGTTCTGCACCTGGATGAGCCTACCTGAATAGCGCCCTGTTCTATTTGCACCATAAAACTGAATTAAACCTCTGGCTCTGCTGTCACTACAAACCACATTTTCCATTGATGTATATTTCTTTACGCTGCTTTTTGCAAGCTGCTGTCTAATTGAAAGCGTCTCATGTATTTCTCCATCTGAATCTTGAAGTAACTCCGAAACTACTGCCTTGGAAAGAGAATCTGTTTTCATACCTTGCTTAAGAAGCCAGTCCTTTAATTGTGCAGGAGAATTAGGGTTTTCAAGACCTGTTAACTTCTTTGCTTTTTCCATATTTTCTGCTTTGAATTTTTCATCGCAGAAAATTGACTGTTTTACAAAATCCATATCAAGATTAATACCACCGTCATTGATTATCTGGTCTAAGTGGTAATTCTGCCATTCGGTTTTGGATACAGGAAATTTAGATAATTTATTTTGTATCGCCATTTCTGTTTCCACATCACGCTTGTTATAGAAGGTGAACATTTTCCATTTTTCTATGTCATGGTTTGGTAGATTCCGAGTACGTCCACCATTTGATTTAGTTGGAGAACATGGAATACAAAAATATTTAATTAGATTTTTACCTTCTGATAATTTTTGTTTTTTAAGACCCAATACTGCCCCAACACCCTCAAGGGATAATGGAAGTCCTAAAGTTGCCGACCAAATCATGGTGCAATGCCATGACTTTGGTGAAAGATAAGTACCTGCTTTCATACCAAGCCACTTTGATAAGCAGATTCTTTCAAACTGTGCGTTGAATGCCCATTTAATAACAGAATCATCGGTAAGAGCATTTATAATTTCAATTGGAATTTTCTCACCTCTAGCAAGGTCAATCACCTTCACCTCTCCTCCATCTACTGAATATCCAAACAGAAGAATGTCAAAAGTCTCGCTCTCGGCATAACGGTATACACCTGACTTTTGAAGATTGACACTTGAAAAGGTCTCAATGTCTATTGAAATATATTTCATATATACCATCCTTTCAAAAGCAAACAAGGTGGCAGAAGAATGTCCTCCATCACCTTGTCTTTATATTTATTTTTCTTATGCTAAAAAATCATCATCTTCCACAGTTGTGAAATCATCAGCTGCATTTGTTCTGCCACCTAAAGGCTCGCCATCCTTAATTTTTTGAATGTTACCAAGTCCACATGCAACACCTTTGTTGCCATTACTGTTGAAAGCATAGAAATTTAAAGATACTCTTGCATAGCAGCCACTATACACTTCATTACGATCAAGTATAGGCTTTACTGCCTTATCTACAATCTGAGGTGCTGTTATGCTATTGGCATTTACAAAATAATGCCCTTTGTATGCTTCATCATCACGCTCAGCATCTCCATCCCTTAAAGGTAGTTTAATAGTAGCTTTATTTGGTTTTTTACCACCGAACTTTGAAATTCCTTCTTCGATTGCTGTATCTATTGCTGCATTAATAGCATTGATAGTTTCTGTATCCGTCTTAGGGATGAGTACTGATACGCTGTATTTTTCAGCACCCCCATTAATTGATACCGGCTCCCAACCGTGGAAATAGCTCAAACGAGTGTTTGTCCCTGTAATAACCTTAGTTTTGTTTTGATTTATCATAATCTTCATCCTCCATAATTTCATTAAATTCGTTATTTGCATTTGATGTATTCATAGCCGTTCTTTTATCTGTAATTGGAACCAGTGTCGGCTTTCCTGGTGGTTTATAGATAAGGTCACCTAAAATTTTCTCAAATTGTTTCTTACCCATAAGTTTCTGCATTTCAGTAATGGTGATAAGTCTCTGATGGTAGATATCTTTATAACCATTTGTCTTAGCTGCATCTGCCACAGCATCTTCATTTTTATACTTGCGATTAGATCGACCCTCTACTACTTTAAATCCACTCCACTTTTTACCATGGTTGATGGCAGCATCTGTGGCATATACCATAATTTCATTTGCCCACTTAGTTAGGTCTGGTATTTTATGAAGAATTTCTTCTATCTCCATATCCGTTAAAAGAGGTGGAAACATAAACTCAGATCTTGCAAGTTCTAATTTTGCCTCTGCTCTTGCACGACATTTTACTGATGCTTTACAAAAAGTACACCATTCTCCAGGTAGGTATTCTCCCTCACCGTTAATTGCCATCTGAGCCTTTGGCTTTAGTTCATTTTCTGCCCAATCCTTTAATTCTTCCACTGAAATTGTCCATGTGCTGATATTCTCCCTACGTGGTTGGAATATTGTCATAGATACTTCCTTAATATCATAGAGGCTATCATAGATTTCCAAAGCACCTAATGCATACAGTTTCATTTGAGGATTGTCTACTGCATCTACCAAAACTCCCATGCCATATTTAAAATCAATAATATAGAGTTCCTCATCAGCAATAATAATGCAATCCCCTGTGCCAAATCCCTGTGGAACATAAGAAGAAAAATCCAGCTTCTGTTCAATAAGTATCAGTGGATCACTGCAACTTTGTTTTGCTATTTCCAACTGCTCCATTACAAAATCTACATAGGCATCACTGTGTTCTTCCATTTCATCAGTATCATAACTTGATACTGGTCTTTTACTCCTCATCCTAAGTACTTTTCGAAGTTTATACTCACAAAGAGCATGGGCGGCAGTACCTTCAGCAGCTGCTGTGCTTTCTTTATCTTCAAATTCAAGTTCCAGCCTTGCCGATGGCAGGCAGTTGAGCCACCTATGTGATCCTGATGCAGAAAGTATCGCATGACTACCCATCTATAAGTCCCTCCGCATCTTTCAAAATATCAGCATAATGCTTAGGATTAACCTCACTTAGCTTTGCCGCACCGTATTTCTGAATAATTTCACGCACCTTGGCAGTCATGCCGGCTTGACTCTTTTCTGCAAGAACAGCCCTTACATCCTCAAGCTTAATTTTCTTATTAACTGACTTTGCTGTTTTCTTTGGCTCTGACCCTTTAACTGAAGTAGGCTTCTTATCTGCATCTGTAGGTTCACTTTCTGCCATTGCATCACAAACAGCCTGCAAGCTATCTGCCAAAGAACGCATATCTGACACCACATCAAACAGCAACTTTATTTTACTCACCGCTTTCACCTCCTTTAAGTTCATGAATTTCCACAGTTTCAACCGAGTCACCCGGTGTAAGCACAAGTACATTCACTTTTTCACCGAAAAGAAAATTCAATAATCTTTTTCGGAGTTGCATTGTACCACTCTCGATAACAGGATTAGGGTTACCACTTGGATGTGCAATGTTGATACATACTTTATGTTTTAAACTCATAGCTTTTGCTCCTTTCTGAGGGGTTTTATTTACCCCTCTGTCCATATACAAAAAACTTTAAGGAATCGAACCCCTTTTTTGAAAACTTTATTTAGGGGGATTTTACCCCCTATTTTTTAGATTTTTTTACGAAGATTATCATAAATCTTTTTTAAACGATTTCTAATTGCTGCTTCAGTAACACCTTCTTCTGCAGCAATAGAAACATTGGTACGATTTTCATAGAATACTTTTTTGATTAATTCCTTCTGCTTAGGCTTTAGAGTTTCAATTGTGGTTCTTAACTTGTCTATCTTTTCCTCATGCTCAGATACTTCAATAGACTTGATAATACTTTCTAATGGGTTGGAAGCATTATCAACTAAATATGGATTGCGGTCTGCTGCATCATCTTCATTTTTGTCACAATAAGCATCCATATGCACTGGCACATGGTACTTCTCACGTCTACCTGCATTGTATTCTTCATCGTCAAAGCTATGTAGAGTGACAATTATAGCATCTGTAACCCCATTTTCATTTGGTGCAATTTTTATTGCCTGTCCATCAGCTGAGTAATAAATATAATTGGTTCTGTTCTTTTTACTTGTTTTGTAATTTCTTAACATAAGTGCATCCTTTCCGCCGGATTGCATTGGCGGCAAAGGATACAAAAATAAGGTTTGTGCCTAAACAAAGTACACAAACCTTGAAAATGAGCGCAATAAGGTAAGGTACTTCTATTTCTCCACTATTGTTCTTAAGAACAACTATGAATTAATATGTATCCTTTGCCTTATTGCAAATCAGGCATTTAATATTTTTTGAGATAAATTACTCTTTTAACTTCAGAAAAATAACTATCTAAATTTTCAGTAGTTTTCTTTCTAGGTATATTCTCTCATCTTTTTAGTAATAATTAGAATATTACAAATCACTCATTATATATTTTTTTAGTAATTACTTTTTCTATTAATTTGTGGTATATTATTATAATAGTAATTAATTATATTATATTTACTAATTATTAATTTGGAGGATGCGTTCATGGGTAGTTCTGATACTTTTAAAAGTGCATTTATTTTTAAAAGCTATAAATGCTTCACCGACTGTAATGAAGTAGTTGATTTAAATACCGGAAGTAAGGTCAAAAATATTGTAATTAGAAATGATATTTCAAAAAGCTTTAGGGCAGCATATCTATATGGTGAAGGTTTAAAAGAAATAAAAAAGGGAAAATATAATGACAAAAATAATATCTTAGGTGAATTTTTAGGTATAAAAAAAAATGACATAGACTCTGTCATGTCATTTTTTAATAAGTATGGTTTTTTATTTGATTTAAGTGGCTATGATAAATATGTTAATGTAAATATGGAAGATATAATGTACTTAAAAGATAATCTTGAAGCCTTAGTAAACTTATTAAATGCCCAATGTTCAAATGAAATAAATTATAAGAAACTCCTAGATTCAGTCCTATTTTTATTACTTAGAGAAGATCGAGAAATAAGAATTAATGATAGAACTATATATAAATCAAATAATAATGTGTTTCTAAGCAATATTAAAAATGCTACCAAAACCAATCTTATGAATGGAAATAATATAGTTCACATACCAAGATCTGATGGAGGCAATGATATAGTCTATAGGTCTAAAGACTCTATTGCAGAGGGTGGATATCAGGATATAAATGTATATGATTATGATATGCTTTTAGAAGATGAAGAACAATCTTTGGAGTTTATTAGGCAAATATTTAAATTATATGTACTAAAAGATTCACCTATCTTTACTACTATTGAAAGGCTGGCTATAGAATTCCTATTTCATTTTGTTCAACAAGTATCGTTAATCAATTTGGAATCTATATCTTTAGATATACCATTCCAAGATGAATGCTACACGAAATTAGAATCTAAAGAATGTACCTCTTTGGCTAAATCTTTATATAAAATATCTAAGTTATTAATTGAAAGAGAACTTAACTATCATTTATCAGAAATAAGACCGATTTATAACATAGAAACTATGCAACCTAACTGGAATCTTCCTTCTTTATTATCTGCTATGTACCTTTCACTATTTTACTTAGACTCAAAACAAGCATCTTATAGGGCTTGTCAAAATGTTAATTGTGGTCAGTTTTTTCTTGTCACCAAAACAAATTCAATAAAAAAATACTGCTGTGTTGATTGCACCAATGCTGTTTCCCAAAGAAAATATAGGTATAAAAAAAGAGAGTGATAGATAATTCCATCATTCTCTCCCTTTAGCCATATTCTTTTTCAAACTTTCCTCTATTGCTTTAGATAGTTTCTGTATTTCTTGTCTATTAGGTCTAGTAGAATTCGCTATTAATGCCTTTACATCTAAAAGTATACCTTGAACATGCTCATAATCCTTAGTACAATCTTTCCATTCTGCCACAGCCTCTCCTACAGAAAAATAATTGTCCTTAGTCTGAAATATATTGTTGGCTTTACTAAAAGGCATAAGAAATGCGTTTAATACATCTTTTCCTTCTTCACGTTCTTTTTCAAACTTCTTATTTTCAGCTATGTATTCAGCATAAGTTATTTGTTTATTTATGGAAGTAGATTTAGGTAAATCACCGTGTTTCCCTGTAACACCATACTTGTAATATTTTGCATCCAAAACGCATATATGGTAATTGGTTATCATGATAGTATCTGGTTCTAGGGCTGGGTTGTCTCTCTTTCCAGCATAATTTAACTTCCAAGTAGTTTTTGGGAAATAATCTTCTTTATTTTTTATACCATAAGTTTCATCAATTAATCTTTCCCATACATATTCAAAATTATTAGTCCCAAAATAAAATTCTTCTGGATCATCTGCACTGTTCCTAAAATCAATTATTGCTAACATACTTTGAAATAGCTGCTTCCTTGTATCATCATTAGCCTGTCCTAACTTTTGTTGTAATATGCTTCTATATACCTTAATATTTGGATTTTTAACATGTGCTTGTTGAGGAAGTTTATACTTATAAATCCAACCTAGCTTTAAAAAACTTTCATAAACACAATACTTATTAATCTCAGTTATTAGATGCTTATCTGTATCATTATTTTTTCGAACCATTAAATTAGGAAAAACAAAACCAGATTTTTGAACTATAGGCGGAACTTTATTTATAGTTTCCCTCATATTAATCGGCCCCGACATACCTTTAACATAGATTTCCTCATTCTCTTTGTAGTAGTCATGTTGTAAATAGTAATGAATAACTCTAAGATAAGCCTGAACAGGAAATCTTACAGTTTTTAAAACTTGATTAGCTGTTATCTTAGATATCCTAGATTGTTTATCATTATATGTTTGTAGAACACTAAATAAGTCTAAAATCTCATCTCTAATAGTTTCTTCTTTTTCAGATATTTTATAGCCTATTGGGAAATATACACTTATTTCATGTTTCTCTCCTACAATTTCAGATTTAATTCCAACAAATGTATCTCCCTCTCGGTTTGTTGCATTTCTACAGTATTCACTTAAAGGCTTAGATAAAATAACTTCCTTAAAATCCTTACTCATTTTAGGTTACCTAGATTCTTCCGTTGTAAATAGGTTATCTTTGATATCTTGATTAAATATATCAAATCTTCTGTTACCATCAAATCTACCAAAATCATCTAGTACTTTCTCTAAGCTTTTATAACTTGATTCAAATAAATCATCCCTACTAAATTTAAACGCATCATCCCACAGATATTTAATAACTTTATCTCCAAACCTTGAATTTAAATCTTTAATTACTCCTTCAACTTTTTTAATATCATCTGATTTAATGCCATATCTCTCTACTATCTCATCTTTATCTTCATCAATAGAATAATATTTAAGAATATCTTTTGTTACAAAATATGCTCCTAGACGTTTATCTTCAGATGATAAAGTAGTTGCTCCACTAGTAATTATTTGTTCATTAATAACTGTATTAAATTTCTCCCAAGTTACAGTGGTATCTAAAATTTTTGTTTTAGCATGTTCAGCTTTTGTTACATCATTTTCTATCATTTTCATATTCCATCTTCTTTGAAACGCTGTATCTAAAGTAAAAACATTTTGATCCGCAGTATTCATTGTTGCTAAAATGCTTAGGTTTGATGGGATGAAAATTGGGGTCTCTTTTTTCCCAAAAACTTCACTTGCAATGTTATGATTAGTTATTTTATAAGAACTTGTCCCATCGGATTCTCTATCTAACAGTTGAAATATTTCTCCAAAAATTGCAGGAGCATTACCTCTGTTTATTTCTTCAATAACTAAATAGTAATGTTTTCCTGGATTATTTATTGCCTTCTTCAGTACTCTAGTAAATGGGCCTGGTGTAAAATCATAAGTTATCTCTTTTTCATCACCTTCACCTTTGACAGTTGGTAAAATCTGTCCTACAAAATCAGTGTTCATGTAATCGGGATGAAAGACCACTCGTTCCATTAAGCTAAAATCATTACAATAATTAGTTTCTATTGTATGACTTTTCCCAGAGCCCGGAACACCGTATAACAAGGTGTTTGTCCCCCCTTTAATACGCTCAATATTTGTAGAATATTCTCCTTGAACCTCTGCAATGTTAACTGCAGTGTATGTTGATAATTTATAGAATTGATTATTTAATTCATGTAGTCCACCATCACCTTGTATAACACGGTTTTGCTTAACACCATAAAACTCATATTCTAGTTTTTCTTTTCTTTTTAAAACAATCAAATAATCTCCAGTGTGTAAGAGTTTTCTAAAGTTAACAAAACTAGGACTATCCATATTTATTAGTGACATTTGTATTTGATCTGTTTGATTTCTACGCCTACTTCGCACAATACTAGTTACTACTCTTTTCGAAGGTGAGTTTCCAAAAATATTCCCAATATTATTTCCTTCATCGTTCAAATATTCTATATTGGTTTTACTTAACCAAACAGGTATTTGAGTTATAAAAAATTTTTTCAAGTCATTATCCTGCTCTCCATAATTAGCCGAAAAATATCCTTCTGCCCGTAAATAAGGAAATATATCCATTTGATCACCAGTAATAGCAATATGCGTCTGATTTGTAGTTCGACCAGCATCTAATGTGTTAGATGCTTCAAGTCTTTTTACTATTATACCGTCATAATCCTCTTGATTAATATCAATATTAATTTTGGACATTACAGTTGATATAGTATTAATAGCTTCATTAAAATTCACTTAAACCCCCCCTTTTACCCTGTAAGTTATGTTTATTTTACTTGAATCTCTTAATCCACAGCTTCTATTAAACCTTTTTGAACTACTCTTAATATTTTACAGCAATGTTCACTAAAAATCTATAAAATGAGTGCGCTTATAAATGGGTTCTTTCTCATGTTAGGATATTTGTTATGTGCGACTCTTCTGATTTTCTGGACATAAAAGAATATTCCAGAGAATTGAGAGAAGCAATATATCCAAAGCTGAGAAAGAACCTATAAATGAAAGCCACACTCATTTATTGTTAGCATAATATTTAATATTGTCTACTTTATTAAGTATTTCTTTATTACTCGAGCAATTGCTCTACCTAATAATGGTGGTACAGAATTGCCAATTTGCATATAAGTTTTCGTATACGCTCCTCTAAAGAAGTAGTCATCTGGAAAAGATTGTACTCTTGCTGCTTCTCTTGGAGTTAACCCTCTAGCTTGAGTAGGATGAATATACATATTGCAGTCAAATTTCATATGAGCAGTAATTGTTTTACAAACCTTACTATTCTCAAGTTTATAATATTTATCTTTAAAAATATCATTTCTGCTTGTGTATGGCATAATGTCCGCTATTTTAGGATCATCAGAGCGATCTCCTTGATTTAATCTCCCAAAAATCTCTATATCTCTATCATTATTATATCTTGCTTTATGATTACAAACTACATAACAATTTCTACCTTGATTAATCATATTAATATATCGATTTGTTTCAGTATTTCGAGCAGCTTCTATTCTTCTTCCTGATTCTTCTGTGTTTAAATTTGTGGAATTTTTAATTCTTGAAGCACTTAATTCACGAAGTCCAAATAGCGCATCTTCAAGCACATTATCTGGAATTGTTAATCCAAAGGCTTCTATCTCTTCAAATATTCTGTCATTATTTACTTCTATTCTATTACCTATGTATATTAATCGCTCTCTATTTTGTGGGACACCAAAATCCTTGGCATTTAGAACCTTAGCAGTAACCGAATATCCAATACTGTTAAAATCTTCAATGACTTGATTTGCTACTGTAAGCATACCTTTAACATTTTCCATGACAAAGAATCGTGGTTGAACCATATCTACAACTTCAACATAGTTTCGGTATAGTTGGTTTCTAGGGTCATCTATTAATCTTTGTCTATTTGCCATACTAAAACCTTGACATGGTGGTCCTCCAATTACAATATCAACGGTATCATATCTTAGTAATCCTTCTAAATTGGTAATAATTTCTTGAATATCTCCAAGTACTATATGGTCTCTAGGTGTTTCTGGATGGTTGTGAGCATATGTATCAACACAACAATTCTGTATATCGTTAGCCAAGCTCGTTATAAATCCCTCTTGTGTAAACCCTAATGATAGACCCCCAGCTCCACAAAATAAATCTATCATTTTAAGTGAATCCTCATTTACATTTTCTCTTACCATTCTTATATAGGTATTACAATACTTTTTTATGGGACATTGACTGCATTGTTGACTAATTTCATTGCATATGCTTTCCATCTTTCCAAATGCATCTTTTATTTCTTCATGTTGGATATATGCCTTTTTAACTTCTTCAGCCCTACGCAGAAGAAATTGTTCATTAATCTCCGCACTTACTCTATCAACACAAGATCTACCATCACCGACAGCACCTTCTGGCATATATGCTTCAATAAATTCCTTTATTTCTAATACTTCATCATTGACTTTCATTTTATTCAATCCACTCTCCAATTTCTGTCAATGTAGTTCTAACACTTTCCGCTACTGCTCTAGAAACATTTACTGTAACGGCATTACCAAATTGTTTATAGGCTTGACTGTCCGAAACAGGTATTACAAAATCGTCACCAAATCCTTGTAGCCGCGCACATTCTCTCGGAGTAAGTCTCCTTACCCTTCCATTTTGTGTAACGTAATTATCTTGGCATGCTCTGTGCATTTTAGCCATCGAAGCACATAAAGGTCTGGCTATTTGTAAATCTATTTCAGATTTTGCCTTATAACCTCCAGTTCCATCCGATAATATTGTAGGTAAAATTCTTTCAGATAAAAAATACTTATCATCAACATCATCTTCCAATAAGTCTTGCAATGTCAATCCATTAAGAGGCACTGGGAGTGGATAATGATAATCTACATCGTGATTTGCAAAACATACAATATATGTTCTGTTTCTTTTTTGAGGTACACCATATTCTACTGAATTCAATATTTCATCGTAGACTCTATACCCTAATTCCTCTAATGTTCTTCTAATTATTGCAAAGGTATTTCCATTATCATGTGTTCTCAACGAACGAACATTTTCCAAAATAATAGCTCTTGGTCTATGACCTCTTTGAATTTGATTTCTTATTATTTCTACAATACGGAAAAACAGTGTTCCTCTTGTATCCTCAAAGCCTCTCATTTCTCCCATCATACTAAATGGTTGACAAGGGAATCCTCCTATCAGTACATGATGATTAGGAATATCTTCTAATGGTATTTCATTAATATCTCCTAAAACAATGTGATCTCCAAAATTTGCTCTATATGTTTGAACTGCATATTTATCAAAATCATTTGCCCAAATAATATTATAACCTGCTTCTGAAAAGCCTATATCCAAACCTCCAATTCCGCTAAATAGTGAAACAACATCCATTATTTTGTGTCCTCCTTATGTTCTTTTATATACGCCCTAATCCAACACCCGATTTCTACTGATGCCGTTTTCCCTTCATCATAAAGCAATTCCATAAACTCTTTTTTTATTTTAGGTTCAATTGCAATTTCAATTTTTGAAGTTTTTTTTCTTCCAGGTGGTCTCCCACAATTAGCTTGTTTATTACTCATATCATTCTCCATTTTTATACATATTGTATATGGTTTATATCATGGTCAAAATCATTTTACCAAATCTCATGAATAAGTGCAACTCATTTTTCTATAACATCTAATCCGCTCAATTTTCATATACATACTTATTATAAATCCTAAACTAAAAGTACATTTTAAGGGATGTCTAATATCAGTCTGAGGAAACATAAAACACTTTTCAAAATTCACTTAAAAACTTTCAAAGCTTTTGATATCATCCTATTTACATACTATATTCACAGCTGCCTCAATGCATACTCTGACTTTTTAATCTTTGACAGCATTTAAAATTCTTATTCAAAAAGCCATTCAACTTGCCCACTTAACTTATCTCACATCTATACCACCTACTCAACTTTAAAACTCTACTAACCATTGATATCTTCCCTCTCAATATAAAAATAAAGATTTCTGAATCATAAACACACCATCAAAAAACTGATAGTTTTGCTCATAATCTCAGAAATCCTTTATTTATCAGTGTTTCACACACTTTTATTTATCTATTCTTGTTATCAATACTACCGTCTCAACATGGGCTGTCTGTGCAAACATATCCACGGGCTGCACCTTTTCTACCATGTATCTCATGTCTCGCAGTACCCCAAGATCTCTGGCAAGTGTGGCAGGATCACAGGATACATAGACTATTGTTTTGGGAGCCATGCTGCCAATAGACTGCAAAAGAGATTTGTCACAGCCTTTTCTTGGAGGATCCACAACAACTACATCAGCCTTTATGCCCTGTTTTATAAGCTGGGGTATGACCATCTCGGATTTACCAGCTATAAATTCTACATTATTGACGCCGTTTTCCACTGCATTTATCCTGGCATTTTTCACAGCTTCCTCTATGATCTCCACACCATAAACTTTTTTTGCCTTTTGGGATAAAAACAGGGAGATAGTGCCGGTACCACAGTAGGCATCAAATACAATCTCATTTCCGGTGAGTCCTGCATATTCCAGAGCCTTACTGTAAAGTATCTCTGTCTGGACAGGATTCACCTGAAAAAAGGACAGCGGTGATATATTGAATTTGAACTTTCCTATGTAATCACTTATGGTATCCTGTCCCCATAATGTTATACATTTTTGTCCCAGTATTACATTGGTTTTCATGCTGTTTATATTTTGGACTATGCTCTTTATACCTGACATATTTTCAGTCAAAACCTCTATAATTTCATGCCTGCCGGGCAGGTTTAATGTAGAAGTCACAATTACCACCATGATTTCACCGGTTGCAAAAGCCTTTCTCACCATTATGTGCCTTATAATTCCCTGACCGGTTTTTTCATCATAAACAGGTATATTATATTTTTCAATCCACTTTCTAATAAGTTTTACAACTTCATCTGCAGACTCATCTTGTATAAGACAGCTGTCCATATCTATTATGTCATGGCTCCTCTTGGCATAGAATCCAATATTCAATTTGAAATTGGACCTGTTCACTGGGAGCTGAACCTTGTTTCTGTATCTATAAGGATTTTTCATGCCTATGGTGTCATATAATCTCAAAGCACCTTCTGGAAGAGTGGGAGGAGCGGTAATGCATTTTTTCCCACTGCTGTCGAACCTGCCTTTGCTGTTACCTAATTTCTCTTCAATGCCACACAACTTTATTTCGTTGTGCTGTAAATTGTATTCGCCGCCACAATTCTCTTCTTTACCGCCCCATAAGTTATTCTCTCTGTGGCTTAATTCCTCTTCACTGTTCCAAAATTTGCCTTGAATGTCACTTAAATTTTCTTCACTGCTGTGCTGCTTCATTTCATTGTGCTGTAAATTGTATTCGCCGCCACAATTCTCTTCTTTACCGCCCCATAAGTTATCCTCTCTGTGGCTTAATTTCTCTTCAATGCCCCAGGATTTGCCCTGGATGTCACTTAAATTTTCTTCACTATCCCATAAGTTATCTTCTCCGTAAATTGATTTCTCTTCACTGTTACAGGACTTGCCTTGATTGTGACAAAGATCTACTGCAGTTTCAACTATATTAAATTTTCCTATCCTTTCAAGACAGTCCTTTACCCTGTTTTTCTTGAAATCCAGCTGTGCCCTATAGGACATGTGCTGGAGCTGGCAGCCGCCGCATCTTTTGTATATGCTGCAGGGCGGACTTACTCTATGAGGAGATGATTCAATGACCTCCAGTAATTTTCCAAAGGCAAAATTCTTGTTTACCTTGACGGCTTTTATCTTGATCTTTTCGCCCTTTATGGCCCCAGGTACAAAAATAGTGAATCCGTTTATTTTTCCCACTCCTTCTCCCTGGTACCCCATTCCATCTATTTGCAATATATATTCTTTATTTTTTTCTATTTTTTCATTCATATTTTCACCTACTAAAAAAATTGATTGTTTAAATACAGTATACATTATTCTGTCAAAAGGAATCTACAGCATTTAATCAAGTAGTTCTCAAGTGAAGTAAACATTATTACATCGCACATAAAGAATACCTTTCTTCTCCATACCTGAGAAGAACTACTTGTCCAGTGCAGCATACCATTGTCTGCCATGCCTGTATTTTAAAAAACCTGAAAGCACAGCAATAGAATAAATTCAATACTTTGTACACATTAAAAAAAATTGCACCTGTAAAGGTGCAAAAAATATAGAATCAGTTGTCTTACTTTCCTATCATATAATTCTAGCCATATGCTTATTTATTATACATCAAATTTATGATTATTTCCAATTTTTTAAAGAAAAATTTTTGTGAACAACTCCAGCCAGTAATTTTATTTTTAAAACTTTACTATAATATGAATTTTTTTATATGATTTTCAGTAAAACATAGTTTTTCGGTTATTTTAGGTACAGATGAAATCTTGCTCATAAGGAATACCTTTAAAAGTTTGTGAACCCGAAACCGGGTGATCTATCCATAGGCCTATCCATAACAGGTTTTTTCCATAAAGAATGCTTTTAAAAAACCTTAGATGTCAGACTTTCGAAAATGACTTATCATTTTTTTTGTTAAGATCCTTGTTTGCTTTTTTAATCAGAATACACAACAGTGATGTAACTACAAGAAAGAATGCCAGCACCACAAATCCCATATATCCCGATGATACATTTTTAATATAACCAACTAAATAAGGTCCAAGAAAACCTCCTAAATTACCTAATGCATTTATGATTCCAATTGCCGCACCTGCTACCTCTGGCCTTAAAACCATAGTGGGCATTGCCCAATAAGGACCATATGGCGCGTAAACCCCTATTGCCGTAATAACTAGAAATATCATTTTCATAACTGGTGTATGAGCTAAATACTGTCCGCCTATCAAGCCAAAAGCACCTACAATAAGCGGAATAGCAATATGTGCTTCCCTTTCCTGAGTTTTATCGGAATGAACTGAATTTATAACCATTGCAATTCCTGCAAACAAGAATGGTATAGCACTTAATAATCCTACCAAACTAGGACTAATACCGTTAAAACCCTTAATAACATCCGGCACCCACATGGTATATCCGTAGAAACCCGATATCCAGAAAAAATAAGCAAGTATAAGAAGTATGACAATTTTATTTGTACAGGCTTTAAAATATCCTATATTTTCAGGTTTGTCAGCGTTTTCTGCTGCAATACTTTCTTTAACATATTTTTTTTCGGCTTCAGAAGCCCATTTCGCGTGATCTGGATTATCAGCTACTGTGAAATACCAGACAAATGACCAGATTAAAGGAGGCATACCTTCTATAACAAAAACTATACGCCATGACAGAAATGATAGAAGCCATCCTGTTAAAGGCGACATTATAACTGCAGAAATCGGAAGGCACAATATCCAAAGTGCATTGGCACGGGCCCTTTCCTTTTGCGGAAACCAGGATGCAAGCAAAACCAAAGTTGCCGGCCAGACTCCTCCTTCAAAAATTCCAAGTAAAACTCTTGCTATAAAAAATTGAGTTTTTGTCTGAACAAATGCAATGCTTATTGCAGAAAATCCCCACAAGAACATAAGTATCAGCACAGTTTTTTTAGCACTCCATCTGGTAGCCAAAATTCCTCCGGGTATCTGCAAAACCATATAACCTACAAAGAAAATTCCTGATGCAAATCCTATATCCGCACTTGTAAAATGAAAAGAGCTGCTCATATAGGGAAGAACCATTGCAGTATTAATTCTATCCATATATGCCAGCATATACATTATAAACGCCACCGGTATTATCCTGCTCCAGCGCAGTTGATCAACTTTACCCATTATTAAAACACCTTCTTTTTATGAATTTGATTTTTTTACTTTACTTTTGAAAAATTTTACTGCCTCTTCTGCCTTATAGGAACTTCCAGCAAAAGGGGAGCTGTACACATATAAAAATCCTTTTTTCATCCCTGCCTGTATCTTTCAAACTTTTCAGGAGCAACACATTCAGCAACTTCAATATGCTGCTTTGTTGGACATAAATACTGTCCTATTGTAAGAATATCGTATTTAACATTCAAAGCATCATCCATAACCTTATAAATTTCTTCCTCAGTTTCACCTAAACCCACCATAATACCTGTTTTGCTTAAAATATCCGGATTCTTGTCTTTTACATATTTAAGTACAGATAATGACCTCTTATAATCTGCCTCAGGACGAACAGTATTATATAGACGTTGTGCTGTTTCAATATTATGGTTGATTACATCAGGATTTGCTTTAATTACAATGTCCAGATTCCTTTTTATGCCCTTTAAATCAGGTATTAGAACCTCTACAGTCGTACTGGGACACAAATACCTGATTTCCTGTATCGTTTCTGCAAAATGTTCAGCACCACAATCACTTAAATCATCTCTTGTTACACTTGTAACCACAACATGTTTTAGGCTAAGCTGTTTTACGGTTTCTGCAACATGTCTTGGCTCCTTGGGATCAATATCCGATGGTTTACCATGTACAACATTGCAAAACCTGCAGTGTCTTGCACATTGATTTCCCATAATCATGAACGTGGCGATATGTTTTTTATAACATTCTCCCATATTGGGCAATTAGCTTCTCTGCAGACAGTATTCAAGGAAAGTTTCTCCATGAGAAGACTAATTTCTTCAATGGACTTTTTATTGTAACTGACCTTCAGCCATTTTGGCTTCCCATTTATATTTTTATCATACATATTCTGCCTCCTTCATTAGTTAGCATCTTAAATACTGTGTATTGATGAAATAAATCCTGTTCCAAATATCTGACCAGCTTATGGTATATGAACCGCCAGAAAATTTTATTGAATTTTTTTTATTTCCACTCCCATATTTTTTTCATATATTTTCGCAATGGCACAATGATCCTCATTTACCTTTCCATATGATTCCATCTCATTCATGTAATTTAAAATAATTTTTGAAAGAGGTATTTCCACTCCTAATTCTTCAGCCAATTTTACTGCATTTTTTAGATCCTTTTGATGTATTGCAATTCTGGCACTTGCATCAAAGTTTCGGCTGATAATTTTAGGAATTTTTGAATCCAGCACTGCACTGCCTGCAAATCCATCTTTTATGGCATTAAAGAGAACTTCCGGATCAATCCCCGCCTTTACAGCAAATGCAAAGCTCTCCGCTGCAGCTCCTATGTTGCATCCCACAATCATGTTATTAGCAAGCTTGGCAACACTGCCGCATCCTGCTGGTCCCATATAAGTGGCGGAACTGCCCAAATAAAGCAGCAATGTTTTAACTTGTTCAAATATTTCATTATCTCCACCGCACATAAGCACAAGGGTCCCATCAATAGCTCCCCTTTCCCCGCCGCTGACAGGAGAGTCCAAAAGTCTGACGCCATGGTTTTTTGTCTTTTCATACATCTCTTTTATAACATTAGGAGCTGTTGAACTTAAATCCACCACTATGATTCCATTTCTTTCCGTATCAATAATTCCCTGTATATTTGATTTAACAAGTTCATTGGTAGGCAGTGAAATGAAAATAATATCACAGCAATTATATATTTCTTCCACCTTTTCTACAGGTATTCCGCCATTCTCCCTAAATATTTTTTTCTTTTCATCAACTATGTCAAAACCCATTATGGACTTGCCGCTTTTTTTAATCATGTTAATAGACATGGGAAGTCCCATTATACCCAGTCCTATAAATCCAATTTTTTTCATATATCAAATATCCCCCTCTCACTTTCAAAAAACTTTTTATCAATTCGGCATGTGTATTGCACGCTTTTCCACTACCATTGCAGCTTCTCTAACAGCTTCTGATACAGTAGGGTGTGCATGAATTGTAGCAATGATGTCTTCAGCTGTGGCCTCCAATTGAATGGCAAGTGCACATTCAGAAATCAAATCGGTAGCCCTGGGTCCTGCAATATGAGTTCCCAATATTTCTCTATACTCCTTTCCAACAACAAGTTTTATCATTCCCTCCTCTCCTCCCATAATAAGGGATCTCCCATTTGCCGCCAATGGGAATCTAGCTACAGCATACTCTATTCCCTGTGCTTCAGCTTCTTTTTCCGTCAATCCTACAGAAGCAAATTCCGGATCTGTATATACGCAGGAAGGACTTGTCTTAATATCAAAAACCCTCTCATGACCCAAGGCATTTTCTGCTGCAGCCTCACCGCCGGCAGATGCAACATGGGCTAACATATTACGTCCTGTGCAGTCACCTACAGCATATATGCCCTTAACATTTGTTTCCATTCTATTATCAACTATAATTCCTTTTTTATCACTTATAATACCTGCCTTATCCAGTTCTAAAACACTTATATTTGACTTTCTGCCTGCAGATATCAAAACCTTTTCACAAGCAGCCACTTTTTTTTCACCCTGGTCTGCTTCAATTGTTACATCAGCTTGGCTTCCATTGTCTTTAATAGACATAACCCTAGAACTTGTATAAATTTCTACACCCTTTTTTATTAATTTTGAACTTATAATTTTTACCAGTTCCCCATCCATCATAGGTAGTATTTGACCCTGCCTTTCAATGATTCTTACTTTGGAGCCAAGTGCATTATATAAAGCCGCAATTTCAACACCTATTACATCACCCCCAAGAACAATCATTGTTTCAGGAACTTCTTTAAGTTCAAGAGCCTCTGTACTTGTGATACATGGTTTTGATTCAATTCCTTCTATGGGAGGTATAACGGTAGCAGCTCCTGCTGCAATAACAGCCCTGTTGAATTCTAAAATTTCAGTTTCTCCATTTACCGTCTTAATTTTTATTGAATTGCTGCTCTCAAAAGATGCCGAACCTAAAATCACTTTTACATCATTTGCTGCAAGCAGGCCTTTTACTCCGCCCACCAGCCGTTTTATAATTCTTTTTTTCCTTTTCTGCATTTTTGTAAAATCCAGCTTTACGTCTGTAATAACACCATAGCCCCCGCCATTCTTTGCGTTCTCATAAATTTCCGACATGCGGAGCAAAGCTTTTGTGGGAATACAGCCAATGTTTAAGCAGGTGCCTCCCAGATGATCCTTTTCTACTAATGTAACTTCCCCGCCAAGCTGTGATGCCCTTATAGCTGCAACGTAGCCTCCAGGACCTCCTCCGATGACAGCAACCTTTATTTTTTTACTACTCACAGTGTGTACCTCCTTCATCAGCTTTTTTATGCCTCTATTACAAAATAACATCCATTGGGTTTTCAAGTAAATCTTTTACTGCAGTCTTAAATCTGGCAGCTGTTGCTCCATCCATTAATCTGTGATCATAAGTCATTGAAATCCTCATCTTTTTTCTTACCACCACTTTATCTTCCTCAAGAGCCAGTTCATCCTGTATTTCACAAACTCCGAGAATAGCTGCATCCGGCTGGTTTATAATAGGTGTGAAGGTTTCTACATGCAGCATTCCAAGATTGGATATTGTAAAAGTGGAACCACTGCATTCATCCATATTAAGTTTGTTTTCACGAGCCCTTTTGGCTAAATCCTTTGCAGTTAAAGAAAGTGCTTCTATTCCCATTTTATCAGCATCTTTAATAACAGGAACAATCAACCCGTTATCAACTGAAACTGCCATGCCTAAGTTTATATGATGGTGATATACAATTTCATCCCCGTCAAGGCTTACCAGAATATGTCCATTTGCTGTCAATGCCTTTGCAGCAGCTTTAAGTACAAAATCATTAATAGAAATTTTCTGCTCTCTGTTTTCATTGATCTTTTTTCTAAATTCCATTAAATCCGTAACATCCACCTTGACATTTTGAGTTACAGCAGGAATTTCATTATGGGATTTGAACATTCTTTCTGCAATAACTTTTCTCATGCCGCTGAGTTTTTCTCTTCTTTCAATTTTCTTTGGAATTATACCTTCTTCTGATGGAATTATATTTTCTCCTGAATCTATTACCTCACTTTTAACTTTCTCCACATTATTTAAAATATCTCTCTGTATAATCCGCCCGCCAATTCCAGAACCAACAATTTCTGAATAATCCACATTCATTTTTCTAGCTGTCTTTTTTGCCAGAGGAGATATTTTTATTCTTTTAGCCGGAATTCTTTCCCCTGCCCGCTGTGTAGTTTGTTCCTTCTCCTCTTCAACAGAATCCGGATTTTCTTTTTTGTTTTCCTTTGCCAGGATTTCATCAATATTAACTTTTTCCCCTTCTGACCCTATTACACCAAGTAAACCTTTAACAGGAACATCCTCACCTTCATTGGCACAAGCAGCCAGTAAGACACCATCTGCTTCACTTTCAATTTCACTTGTCAGTTTATCCGTTTCAATTTCCAAAACAGGTTCTCCCTTTTTCACGGTATCCCCCACCTGCTTTAACCAATTGACTATTGTACCTTCAGTCATAGTCAAGCCCAGCTGGGGCATTCTAATTTCAGCAGCCATTTTATTTACCTCCCCTATACAATACAGCTTATTGTTTTCTTTACCGCTTCTACAATATCATTTTTATTTGGAAAGACTGCATCTTCCAATGGAGGACTGAAAGGGGAAACCGTATTTAATCCAGCAACGCGTCCTACCGGAGAATCCAATTCATCAAACAGCTCTTCCATAATCTGAGCTGCAATTTCACCACCATATCCGCCTCTCTTACAATCTTCTTCCACCACTACTACATTATGTGTCTTACATACAGATTCCCTGATGGATTCCCAGTCTAAAGGGACAAGAGTTCTAAGATCAAGTACTTCTACATCTATATCCTCTTTTTCCAACTCCCTGGCTGCCTCCAGTGCAAAAATCACCTGACGGGACCAGGTAATAATGGTTGCATCCCTGCCTTTTCTTTTTATATCTGCCTGACCTAATGGGATCACGTATTCACCTTCAGGGATTTCATCTTTTACCGCATATAAGAGCTTATGTTCCAAAAATACAACAGGATCATCATCACGAATAGCAGCCTTAATAAGTCCCTTCCCGTCTTTAGGTGTAGAAGGGCAAACTACCTTCAGACCTGGTATGTGAGTAAACAATGCTTCTAAACATTGGGAATGCTGCCCTGCATTTCTTCTTCCTGCTCCCATGGGAGCACGGATTACCATAGGAATTTTTAATTGACCACCAGTCATATATCTGAGCTTTGCAGCTTGATTCATCACAGGATCCAGGCATACTGAAATAAAGTCATTATACATAAGCTCCACTACAGGGCGAATTCCCCTTATGGCAGCACCTACGGACATGCCTGTAAACCCGGATTCAGAAATTGGAGTTTCAATGACTCTTTTAGAACCAAATTCCTTTAAAAACCCCTGGGTAATACCAAAAGTGCTGCCCATGGTTCCCAAATCCTCTCCCACCATGATTACATTTTCATCTCTTATCATTTCCTCATGCATACCTTCTCTGATTGCATGACTCAAGCTAATCCTGGTCATCTAATAACACTCCTTTCATTATCAAAAGAATAATTATCTTTTAACACATCATCTACATCCGGATATGGAGAGGCTTGTGCAAATTCATATGCTTTCTGAATTTCATCATCCATTTCCTTTTCCATCTTAAGAAGTTGTTCTTCCCCCACACCTTTTTCAAGAAGATAAGCCTTAAACGCATTAATAGGATCTTTCTTTTTCCACTCCTCTGTTATTTCCCTGGGACGATAGTTAGCCGAATCACCTTCATAGTGACCTCGCATACGGAAGGTCATACATTCCACAATACAGGGTCCATTACCTTCACGTGTGTACTGCACTGCTTTCTTTACAGCTTCATAGACCTCCAGCACCTGGTTGCCGTTGACTGTTATTCCTGGAATGTTATAAGCCTTGGCACGAACTGAAATATTGTCCGTATTTGTAACTGTATTAATGTTCACAGAAACAGCATATTGATTGTTTTCACACAAATAGATTACGGGAAGCTTCCATGCAGCTGCCATATTGATGGATTCATGAAAAGTCCCCTGATTAGATGCACCATCACCGAAGAATGCCAATGTAACTTCCTTTGTATTTTTTATCTTTGAAGCTAATGCTGAACCTGTAGCAATAGGAATACCTGCACCAACAATACCGTTGGAACCCAAAATACCTAAATTAGTATCTACTATATGCATGGATCCGCCTTTTCCATGACAATATCCTGTTTCCTTTCCAAAAACTTCTGCCATCATTCTATCAGTTTTTGCACCTTTAGCTATACAGTGCCCATGACCTCTATGAGTTGATGTAATAAAATCTGTCTTTTCCAGTGCTTGACAGGTGCCTACAATAGCTGCTTCTTGTCCAACACAAAGATGGAGATTGCCTGCTACTATGCCCTTTTTAAAGCACTCACTTGCCCTTTCCTCAAATTTCCTAATTCTCAGCATTTTCTGGTACATATCGAAAAGCATTTCACTTGAATATTTCCAATTGCCTTCCAAATAAACCAACACCTTTCTTAAAATTCACATTTTCATTATTTTAATAACACACTCTAATATATAAGCAAATACAATGCCAAATATATTTTTACATAAAAAAATATATTTCAATACATGACCTCAATAACTTAAAACCACAGTTATCTGTATTAAAATATATTTAATCTTATACATTTAAAATTGTCCCAAATACTTTCCAATATATTTTACTTGTTCCGAAACCGGACACTATTTAAGAAATCCTCTATATTTAGTAATCTTTACATTGTTCATAATCCAAACAGTATCCGTAATCCAAACATATTTATTGCAATTTATTCATTGCCATATTCAATTAACCCAATCTTATGAATTTTTTCATATAAAGTAGTGCGTCCTATTCCCAGCATCTTTGACGCTTTTGTCATATTACCGTTTACCTGATTCAATGCATGCTTAATGGCAATCATCTCTGCCTGCTTTATTGTAATGACTCCATTATCATAGAGATGCATATTAAAACCTCCATTATTTTCACCTTTCGTCATGGAATTAAAAATTCTACTTGGTAAATGTTCAGGTAAAACTTCTTTATTCTCAGCCATACAATAAGCATATTCTACTGCATTTTCAAGCTCACGCACATTCCCGGGCCATTCCCATTCATCAAGCATTTCACGGGCTTTATCAGAAATTACTTTATGGGTAGCATTAATCAAATTATGCCGCCTCAGCATGAAATCTATAAGTAAATCTATATCTCCTTCCCTTTCTCTTAAAGGAGGCGATACAATATTTATGACATTAATTCTGTAATATAAGTCCTCTCTGAAACTTTTCTCCCTTATCATCTCATCCAGGTTCTTATTTGTTGCAGCTATTATTCTCACATCAACAAACATTTCTTTAAATCCACCAATTCTCACTACACTTTTTTGTTGTAAAACTCTTAAAAGTTTACTTTGCATATCAAGAGGCATATCTCCTATTTCATCAAAAAACAAGGTACCTCCATGAGCCATTTCAAACTTTCCAGGTCTTCCGCCTTTAAGAGCTCCAGTAAAGGAACCCTTCTCATATCCAAATAGCTCACTTTCAATTAAATCCCGGGGTATTGCCGAACAATTTATAGCAATAAAAGGTCCATCTTTTCTAATTCCATGATTATGAATTGCCTGTGCAATAATTTCCTTTCCGGTGCCACTTTCGCCCTGAATTAATACTGTACTGTCATTTCTCCCTGCTATTTTTATCATCTTTTTTATATTTTGTATTGGGTTACATTTACCGATAATATTGGAAATAGTGTATTTGGCCTGAGCACCTGTTAATTTATTTACCATGGATTTGACCTGTGTTATACTGCGGAATACATCCAGACAGCCTATCATGTTTCCCCTTTCATCCTTCATTGGAATAGCAGTTTTAACAAAATGTATCATTCCATTTTTTCCTTCCAGCCTGAATTCCCTATCAATATATCCTTTTCCGGTTCTTATCACCTCAAGTATTGTGGGCTCAAAATCCACACTTTCTGTTATATGTTTTCCTATACAAGACTTATCAATGCCCAGTATCTGCATGCCTGCCGGATTAACTGAAGTGATGATGCCCTCCATATTAACTGTAAGCATGCCATCTGATATAGTATCAAAAATTATGCCATATAAAGTGCTCTTTGTATCCAGCTGCCTTTCAACATTCTGCATTTTTATATTATTTGTTATCATCTTACTTGATATAGCCAGGATGGTATCCAGATTACTGACTTTATTTTTCAATATACCTGTACCGCCTAATATAGAGCAGATATTATTATTCTCATCATAAATTGGCACAGCAACACAAAACACATCATGGTATTCTCTGCAGTAATGTTCATATCCTGATATTGTTTCAACTTTACCGGTTTTAGCACACATGGAAATTGCTGTGGTGCCAATTTTCTCTTCTGAATAGCAAAATCCAGGCCTGTTGCTTATTTTCAAGGTATTGCACAATAACTCATCATGGCTTTTTTGCACAACTAAAACACACAAATCCGTATCCAGCAGCGTAACCGTTAGCCTATACTCCTCAAACTGCTCACATAATTCCTTCATAACAGGTTTTACAATTCGTATGATTTTTTTATTTTTATGAAGAGAGTCTTTCAATTGCCCGTCTTGAACCATATTTTTCTCCAGACATATTTTATTGGGATTGACTCCTGCCTCCCTTGAATGAATCCATGACTTAGCAATATTTTCAGATAAACTGCCGTCAATACTGCCGGTATTCTGAAACATTTCCCATATGAGTTTTTTGTTTTTGCCCATACAAATTCCCCTTCCTATTCTCTGCCTTCAAGTAATACTACGTATGAAAACTTCAAAATATCACACCGCCTGAAATTATATTCTGAAAAGGTTTACAATAAATCCTGTAATTTTATGTCTTTATTATACACCTTAGATACCTCTTTCTCCAATTATATCAGTGTATAAAATCCTTCAACAAAATAATCAGTCCTCCAATGTTGTCACATGATGATATATGCTTCAAATTGCAGAGCAAATATATGTGCAAAGGTCTGAAATAGCTGTGACTGCCATAATAAAAAATTTAATTTAAGACTTAATGTGTACGCAAAACCCCCACCTCTATCATAGCAGAAAGAGACGGGGGAAAATTTTCTTGCCAGTTGTATAAAAAAACTGCCGGATTTCCAAAAACAATGCAGTACCTGAAGTCAATGATATATTCAGCACTGGATGAGCCTATCATATATCTTACATTATATTGGCTCTGCCGTTGTATACAATACCCCTTGTAACATCCATGGTTACAAAGGTACCTGTCTTCAACACTTCAGTGGCCCCTCCTGCGCTGCATATAATAGGTATTTCCCTGGTTATACACTCAATGGCAAGATGTGATGTCAAACCGCCTTTTTCCGCTATAACTCCTGAAACCCTGTCTAATACATTCATATATCCCCTATCCAGATTTTTAACTACTAAGATGTCATCCCTTTCCACAATTTCATCTGCTTCCTTAGGGCTTTTTACTATCTTCACATTACCATATCCCGGTCTGATTCCCGATCCTCTGCCCTGAACCAATATATCTCCTACTATGTGCACCTTCATCATATTGGTAGTTCCTGAATAACTTACAGGTATACCTGCTGCTATAATTACCAGATCTCCTTTTTCTACATAGCCGCTTTTTAAAGATATTTCAACAGAATTATCTATTAATTCATCTGTGGATTCCACCTTCTTTGTGAGTATAGGATACACTCCCCAATTCAGAGCCAGACTTCTTGCCACTTTATGGCTTGGAGTAACAGCTATAATGTGACATTGAGGTCTGTACTTTGAAACCATTCTGGCTGTATGTCCGCTTTGAGTGGCAGTTATTATAGCCGATGCCTTTAATTCTGAAGCAGTAGTGCAGGTAGCAAGGCTTATGGCATTGGGAACATTTTGTATATGTGTTTCTCTCTTTTTGCTAAGTAAAGTATCATAATCAATTTTTTCTTCTGCTGTCTGGGCTATTTTTGCCATGGTTTGTGCAGCTTCTACAGGATATTTCCCATTGGCGGATTCTCCGCTTAACATTATGGCATCTGTTCCATCAAATATGGCATTGGCTATATCCGATGCTTCTGCCCTTGTAGGTCTTGGGTTTCTTATCATGGAATCAAGCATCTGAGTGGCAGTTATAACGGGTTTCCCCACCCTGTTGCATTTTTCTATTATGAGCTTCTGAATCAATGGAACCTGTTCTATGGGAATTTCCACTCCCATATCTCCCCGGGCCACCATTATGCCATCGGAAAATTTTATTATTTCATCTATATTGTCAACGCCTTCCTGACTCTCAATTTTAGAAAATATCTGTACATCTTGTCCTCCATTTGCCTCAAGCACTTTCCTTATGGTCAGCACATCCAAAGCTTTTCTTATAAAAGAGGCAGCTACCATATCTATTCCCATTTTACACCCAAATTTCAAATCTTCTTCATCCTTTTCCGTAATAGCCGGAAGGGCTATGGAAACCCCTGGAACATTTACCCCCTTGTGATTACTGATGGTTCCACTGTTTTCAACTATGCAATGTATTTTATTCCCTTCAACATTTTCAACCTTCAAGTCAATTAATCCATCATCAATCAGTATATGGTTGCCTTCTTCAACATCTTCACTCAGTCCATCATAAGTCACATAACATTTATGATTATCTCCCAGGACATCTTCTTTGCAATAAATAGTAAATTTATCATTTTCCCTTAACTCCACACTATCTTCCTTAAAATTTCCCGTTCTTATTTCAGGTCCCTTGGTGTCCAGCATGATTGCTATGGGCCTTTCATACTTTTTCCTCAATTTCTTTACAGTATTTATCCTCTCTTCATGTTCCGCATAGTCCCCATGGGAAAAATTGTGTCTGGACACATTCATGCCAGCTTCAATAAGCTTTGATAAAACTTCCTCCGAGCCGCTTGCAGGCCCAATAGTAAAAATCATTTTAGTTTTTTGCATAGTATAACTCCTCCTCAATACAAGATTTATTCTGAAGAACTGCTCAGGCTAATGCATTTGCTATTTTATATAATTTATTATCAAAATGTCTTGGTATGCTTAAAGCCTCATCTATATCCAAATCAATAATTTCCCTACCTTCAATTCCAACAAGCCTTGAGGTCTTTCCATTTTCCAGAAGCTCCACAGCCCTGTATCCAAATCTTGAAGCCAGTATTCTATCCAGGCAGCTGGGACTTCCTCCCCTTTGAATATGACCAAGTTTCGTTGCCCTGGCCTCTATTCCCGTAACCTTTTGTATTTTTTGTGCAAGGTTTTCAGCTCCTCCAATACCTTCTGCCAGAACTATTAAATTATGCAACTTACCTTTTATCTTTTCTTCCATTACATTTTTACACAATTCATCCTGATCATATCCCTTTTCAGGCAGGATTATATTTTCAGCTCCTCCTGCAAGTCCGGAATAAAGTGCTATATCTCCACAATTTCTCCCCATAACTTCCACCACACTTACCCTCTCATGGGAAGTGGAGGTATCCCTTAATTTATTTATGGCATCTAAAACCGTATTCACTGCAGTATCAAATCCTATAGTAAAATCCGTATATGATAAATCATTATCTATGGTACCTGGAATTCCAATAGTTGCTATAGACATTTTGGACAATTCCTGAGCTCCTCTAAAAGAACCATCTCCTCCAATTACCACCAGTCCGTCTATACCAAACTTCTTTAACATCTGTACTGCTTTTTTTCTTCCCTGTTCCGTCTTGAACTCTTCACTGCGGGAAGTTTTTAATATGGTTCCCCCCCTTTGTATAATATCCGCCACGCTTCTTCTGTCCATGGGCATTATTTCACCCTTTATCAATCCACTGTATCCTCTTTCTATTCCCATTACAGTAAAGTTTTTATCTAAAGCTGTTCTCACTACTGCTCTTATGGCAGCATTCATGCCTGGGGCGTCTCCGCCGCTTGTTAATACAGCTATTGTTTTCATATTAGTACCTCCTATGACCACTGGGACTTTTAATGTCCCATCGAGACTAGAACCAACTTTCATATAACTACAGCTTTAATTATATCATACAATCCTGTTTTTTTCACCATATTATGGTTTTAATTTAAGTAATTCTCAAATTCAAGTAAAATTTCCCCATAAATAATACTCTCCTTGATTTAGGCTTTGAAAACCAAGGGAGAAAATTTTCTCTCTAATATTTTGTTTATATCGCGTTAAAAATATACTGGTTTTCAAATAATTTTTAAATTTTCCTCCCCAAATCTTTTTTTCAAAATAGAAACAAGCTCCGAATCCGGTTCTACCCAGAGTTCCCTGTCAAGCCTGAACTTCTTTCTCTCCTTCTTTGTGCATAAATATACGGGCATATTGCCTTTAAAATTTGAAAATATATTTTTAACATCCTGCAGGGCATTTTTTAAATCCCCCTGGTTCCCGATTAAGATATAAAGTTTATCTATATCCACCCTTACCAGAGGTTCTATAGTTTCACAGAGAAGCTTGGGCTGTTCTTCCTCCCTGACACTTACCCTGCCCTTTGCTATAATCATGGAATCATCATAAATCAGGTTCCTGAATTTTTGAAATACCTTTGGAAATATTATTATTTCCATAATACCATAAAGATCTTCCAATTTTGCAAAAGCCATCATATCATTGTTTTTGGTTATTTTTTTGGACACTTCAGAAAGTATTCCTCCAATTATAACCCTGTCACCATCTCTTGCCTTTATTTCTTCCGCAAAACCCTCTTCCAGAGTTTTCACGCTTACTATGTCGGATATCTTCGTATCCGTCTGAAGTTCTAAAGTCCTGGCATATTCATCAAGAGGGTGTCCTGAAAGATACAAACCTGTCATTTCCTTTTCCAATGCAAGCATATCCGTCTTTCTAAACTCTCCTATTTTGGGGTAATGTATTTTTACACCATTATCTTCAATTTGCGAAAACAAGCTGACCTGCCCTTTTATATTTTTCTTTCTGGAATTTATCACGCTGTCAATTACTTTCTCATGAACTGCCACCAGCTGGGATCTATACACATTGAAGCAGTCAAAAGCTCCTGCTTTTATAAGGCTTTCCACAACCCTCTTATTTATTGAACTCACATCTATATTATTGCAGAAATCAGTTAAATCCTTAAATTTTCCATGATGCAGCCTGGACTTGACTATACTGTCTATTATATTTTCACCTACATTTTTTACAGCAGACAATCCAAATCTGATACTTCCATTTTCCACTGTAAATTTAGCACAACTTTGATTTATACTTGGCGGCAGTATTTCTATTTTTACACTTTTTGCAAACCTTATATAATAGGCAACTTTTTCACTGTCACCTTTTACACTGTTCAACATGGCTGCTGTAAATTCAACTGGATAATAATACATTAAATAGGCAGTTTGAAATGCCACAACTGCATAAGCTGCTGCATGGGATTTATTAAATGCATAGGATGCAAAGTCAATCATGGAATCAAATATTTCATTGGCAATACTCTCGGATATGCCATTTCTTATACAGCCTGGAACTTGAATCTCTCCATTGTCATCCACTATTCCATATACAAAATTATGCCTTTCCTCTTCCATGACATGATGTTTCTTCTTGGACATGGCACGTCTTACCAGGTCACTTCTCCCCATGGAATACCCTGCCAAATCCCTTACAATCTGCATTACCTGTTCCTGATATACCATGCATCCATAAGTAACAGAAAGAATATGCTCCAGCTGGGGGGTTATGTATTCCACTTCATGGGGATTATTTTTATTTTTAATATACTTTGGTATTTCAGACATAGGTCCTGGTCTGTAAAGGCTTATTCCTGCTATTATATCCTCCAGTGAATCCGGCTTCAATTCCTTCATAAATGAAGTCATTCCAGGAGACTCCAGCTGAAATACCCCTGTGGTCTTTCCCTGGCCTATCATATTGTATATGGCCTTATCATCATAATCTATATTATCCAAATCAATTTCTTCACCCTTATCCTGTTTTACCATATCCACTGCATCTCTAAGTACAGTTAATGTGCGAAGGCCCAAAAAATCCATTTTTAAAAGTCCAAGCTCCTCCAAGGTATTCATGGTAAATTGAGTTACTATATTGTCCTCATTTCTTTGAAGGGGCACGTAATTCACAAGAGGCCTTGAAGCTATTACAACTCCTGCTGCATGGGTGGAAGTATGTCTTGGAAGTCCTTCCAGAACTTTCGCCACATCTATAAGTTCCCTTGTCCTGGGCTCACTGTCATAGGCTTCCTTAAATTCGGGATTCATTTCAAGTGCCTTATCTATGGTTATATTTAAACCCGAAGAAAGCTTGGGAATCATTTTAGCTATTCTATCCACTTCTCCATAGGAATAACTCATGGCTCTTCCCACATCTCTTATGACTGCCCTGGCTGCCATGGTTCCAAAGGTCACAATCTGGGAAACATTATTTTTTCCATACTTTTCTACAACATAATCTATAACCTCTCCACGTCTTTCATAACAAAAGTCACTGTCAATATCGGGCATGGAAACCCTTTCCGGATTTAAAAACCTTTCAAAAATAAGATTGTATTTTATAGGATCTATCTTGGTAATTCCGAGGGTGTAGGCAACTATGGAACCTGCACCGCTGCCCCTTCCAGGTCCCGTCATAATTTTATTTTCCCTTGCAAATCTTATAAAATCCCAGACTATGAGAAAATAATCCACATATCCCATGGTCTTTATTACACCCAGTTCATATTCCAGCCTGCTTTTTAATTGGTCAGTTATGTGGTCATACCTTTTTTCAAGACCTTCATAACACAAATTCCTCATATAATCATAGGGATCTGTCCCCTCAGGAAGGGTAAACTTAGGAAGCTTGGATTTATGAAATTCATAGTCAAAATTACACTGCTCTGCTATCTTAACCGTGTTTTCCAGTGCCTCCGGCACATTTGAAAACATCTTATACATTTCTTCAGGAGATTTTAAATAAAATTCATCTGAGGGATATTTCATCCTGTTCTCTTCATCTACAGTTTTTCCAGTTTGTATGCAGAGCAAAATATCATGAGCTGTATAATCTTCTTTCCTTATATAGTGAACATCATTGGTAGCCACCAGTGGAATATGAAGCTCCTTAGACATGGATATAAGCTGCTCATTTATTTTAAGCTGCTGCTCTATGCCATGATACTGAAGTTCAAGATAGAAGCCGTCTTTAAAAGTATCCTTATAAAAAAGTGCCGTATCCCTTGCAGTCTTCAGATCATCCCTTAATATACTGGACTGTACTTCGCCGCTCATACAGGCACTTAATGCTATTAGTCCTCTGCTGTGGGATTTTAAATAATCATGATCCACTCTTGGTTTATAGTAAAACCCTTCTATAGAAGCAGTGGAAACTATCTTCATTAGGTTTTCATATCCCTCTTGGTTTTTTACAAGAAGCACAAGATGATAGTTTTCATTTCTGCCGTTATTTTGTTTTACATGCATATCTCCCTGCGACACATATATTTCACACCCTATTATAGGCTTGATTCCCTGAGCCCTGGCCTCTTTATAAAAATCCACACATCCATACATAACTCCATGATCCGTTATTGCCATGCTGTCCATTCCCAGCTCCCTGGCTCTTGCTATAAGTTCCGGAATCTTGGCTGAAGAATCCAGAAGAGAATATTCCGTATGTTGGTGCAAACTCACCCATTTGCATTTTCCCTCCATAATCAAATCACCTTCTTATCATTCTTGCAGATAAAATACATTTTCCCACTATATCCTTACTGACATCAAACATGTCAACTTCCACTTTACAATAATTTATGCCTTCATCTATTGTATTTACGTATATATCAATTTCACTGTCAACCTGCACAGGTTTCATAAAATATGTATTTATAATGTCAACCAAAATATTGGCATTATTTTTTTGTCTCAAAATCATGACTGCCACAGTTGACAACAACATATTCAGTGTACTCCATGAAGCAGTACCTATGGGATCCAGCATTTCGGGGGTTACTTTCCCGCTGAAATGTGCCACATTATCCTCAATCTTGAATTCAAATTCTTTTAGTATGGAATCTTCAAGAGTCTCTCCCGCCTGAGGCTGTCTTGCCATATATTGAAGTGCCTTTATCACATCTCTTCTTGTTATAACGCCTGCCAGTTTTTTACTCTTTACTACCGGAAAAAGCTCTATGCCCTCCCAGCCCATTATGTGTGCTGCATAAGCCACTGTAGTTTTAGGAGTCACTGTAATGGGATCCTTGTGCATTATCCTGCCTATCTGCTCAGTATCTGTCTGATGATCTGACAAATCCTTTAAGGACACAATTCCCACCACTTTTTTGTCACCGTCTACTACAGGATACCTCTCATGTTTAACTTCCTGCATTATTTTTTTCCACTTTTCGACTGTATCTGTAATTTCCAGGTAACAGGGATTATCTTCCACTATATCTTCTACAAGAACTATATCCTTTTTTATCAGGTTTTCTGAAATTGCCCTGTTTATCATACTAGCTACAGTAAAGGTATCATAACTGGTGGATATTATAGGAAGACATTTTTCATTTGCCAGGCTTTTTATTTCATTGCTGCATTCAAAACCTCCGGTTATAAGAACACCTGCATCATTTAAAAGCGCAAGTTTTTGTGCCTCTTCCCTGTTTCCTATTATAACCAGACAGTCCTTCCTTATATATTCCTTCATGGCTTCTATGGTCATTGCCCCTATTATAAAGCTGTGAAGTATTTTATGTATTCCATTTTTACCTCCCAGCAAACTTCCATCCACCACATTTATCAATTCACCATAAGTTAATGCCTCTATGTTTTTCTTTTCAACTTTCTCTACTCTAATGGTCCCCACCCTTGGAATGGTAGTAACTATCCCCAGAGTATCAGAATCCTTTATAGCCCTGTATGCTGTTCCATCGCTGACACCTAATTCACTTGCCACACTTCTAACTGAAATCCTAGTGCCGACTTCCAGTGAAAGTATATACTTTATTATATCTTCATGCTTCGACATATACTCTGTTCCTACCTTTCTTTTCTAAGTTCTCCTGCTATTTTTTCAATTCTTCTCAATCTATGATTCACTCCCGATTTACCTACCTTGGGATCCAGCATTTCACCCAATTCCTTTAAAGACTCATCTGGATAATTTAATCTCAATTCTGCAATTTCCCTTAAATTTCTAGGGAGTCTATTCAATCCTATTTTCTTTTCTATGAGTTTTATGCTTTCCACCTGTCTTACGGATGCATTAACAGTTTTACTTAAATTTGCAGTTTCACAGTTCACAAGCCTGTTAACATTATTCCTCATTTCTTTTACTATTCTTATATTCTCTAAATTTAAAAGTGCAGAATAAGCTCCTATTATACTTAAAAGATCTACTATCTGTTCTCCTTCCTTAATATACACTATAAAACTGTTTTTTCTCTGTATTACCTTGGAATTCAAGCCATATTCATTTATAAGGTGACTTAAATCCCCTGCATATACCTCATTGTGAGTTACAAATTCCAGATGGTAAGTTTTTTCCGGATTACTGATACTTCCCCCTCCCAAAAAAGCCCCTCTTATATACGCTCTTTTAAGCAAATCAGTTTTCACCATGTTTTCCGGTATACTGTAATCCAATGAAAATATATTTTCTTCCTCTTTTAAAATTCCCACTTCTTTCAGCAGTGACCTGACATTTTCATCTTCTGTTATAATTATCTCATACACATTATTTTTTTTTAAGGAATTGCTTTTTTTAACTAATATTTTTGTATGTATGTTGAATTTATTTTTTAATATTTTAAAAAGGAATCTAGTAATTGCCGCACTTTCCGTAATTATCTTAAAACTAAATTTCTTGATGCGGCCTAAAAGTAAAGTTCCACTTACTTTCATTATCGCGGATAATTCTGCTGCGGCTTCTTCTCTGCTCATATCCGTATACCTGCAAACCTCATTTTTTACCTTTAATGAAAACGACATATCTATTCTCCCATTTATCTCTTCATTTCCTTTAATCTCTCTGATAGATAGAAATATTCTATTATCTTCTTTCTATCATACAAGAGTTTTTTATCCATAATAGTTTCTATTAATATAGAAGCTAATTTTTCAGAATTATGTCTTATCAATCCATTGTTAATACTTATAAAATCCCCTTCTATTACCCTTACTCCAAGTGAAGAAATCAGCTCTTCATTTATTTTGACCAGATGGGATTCTTCCTCTTTATATTTTCCTTCCAGTTCCCTGTCTATCTTACCTACATTTACAATTACATAATCCATTATACCGCTGCCTATATGATCAAAAATAGCTTTTATATGATCTTCCACGGAAAAACCGTCAGTTTCGCCAGGCTGAGTCATTATATTTGATACATAAAGTCTTATGGCACTGGTATTTCGCACAGCACCAGCTATATCCCTGACTAAAAGATTGGGAATTACGCTGGTATAAAGACTGCCCGGTCCCAATATTACCGCGTCTGCTTCCAGTATGGCATCCACTGCTTCCTTTAAAGCCCTGGCATTTTCAGGTTCTATAAATATCTTGTCTATACTACTATTCTGTGCAATAGCCTGCTTGGGAATATTGGATTCTCCCTCCACAATGGATCCATTTTTAAGTTTTGCTTTTAAAACCAAATTATCCAGGGTAACAGGCATCACCTTTCCCGTTACTGCGAGAACAGAACTCATTTTATGAACAGCTTCCTCGAAATTTGCCGATATTCCATCCATAGCTGCCAAAAATAAATTTCCAAAACTCTGGTTCTTCAATCTCCCATCCTTGAACCTGTACTGGAGCAAATCCTCCATAAGCGGTTCTGTATCTGCAAGAGAAAGTATACAATTCCTTATATCTCCAGGGGGAAGCATACCCAGATCCTCCCTCAAGTCACCGGAGCCTCCTCCGTCATCTGCTACAGTCACTATTGCAGTTATGTTTGAAGTGTAATACTTAAGCCCCCGGAGCATGGTGGAAAGTCCGGTACCGCCGCCTATGGCCACAATCTTGGGTCCCTTCACCAAAAGACGTTTTTCATATATGAGGTTTTCCAACTTTTTGGAGTCCAGAGATACACTTAAATATCCTTTATTTATTAAAGCTATTATAGAACGCATTCCCTGAGTTATAGAAATATATACTACGAAAATTCCCGATATAATTAAAAATATATAAAAGGAGATATAGTAAAAACTGTAAAACCTCCTATTTACAAATTCTATAACTCCAAATATTATAAACAACACCCCCATAGCCCCAAGCATAACCCATCTTTTAACCTTTATGCCGGGTCTAAGCCAATCTGCAATCCTCATAGTTTTTTACCACCTTTATTATTTATATCCTCTTCAATGTCTCTGTGGTCTATATTGACTTTGTGTCCATTGGCTTTTAACCTGCTGTAAATAGCATTTGCAATAGTGACAGAACGATGCCTTCCTCCTGTGCATCCTATGGATACAATGAGCTGTCTCTTACCTTCTTTTAAATAATTGGGAATTAAAAATTCCAGCATATCCTCCAGCTTATCTATAAATACCAGTGTTTCCGTGAAATTCATTATATAATCTATTACGGGTTTATCCTTTCCCGAATAACTTTTTAATTTAGAAATATAGAAAGGATTTGGCAGAAACCTTACATCAAACACCAAGTCTGAATCCACGGGTATACCGTATTTGAATCCAAAAGAAAGCACCGTTATCATCAATTGTGTTTCAATCTGACCTTCCTCTGAGTATATTTTTGTTATTTCTTCCCTCAGTTCCCTGGTTGCAAGCTTTGAAGTATCTATTATATTATCCGCCCTGTCTTTTATATTCCTAAGTCTGTTTCTTTCCATAAGTATTCCCTTCAAAATTCTTCCATCAGGAGCCAGTGGATGTTTTCTTCTTGACTCTTTAAATCTTTTAACAAGTACTTCGTCTGAAGCATCTAAAAATAATATTTCATATTTATATCCTTCTCTTTTTATATAATTCAAGCTTTCAAATATATCATCAAAAAACTGTCCTCCCCTTATATCTATTACTAAAGCTATTTTATCTATCCTGCCATCTGTTTGATAACAGGCCTCTGCAAATTTAGGTATAAGGGTAGGGGGCAGGTTATCTACACAAAAAAATCCCAAATCCTCTAAATTTCTCACTGCCTGAGTTTTTCCAGCTCCGGATAGTCCTGTCACTATAACAAATCTCATAGCTGCATCCCTCCACCAACAATATTTAGCATTTTTACTTTTTTTTAATTATAGCACAATGAATTATAAGAATAAATATGGCTTAAAAAGGAGAATCAAGTGCAGTTCGGGCACCAAAATTCTCCACTTGCTTACAAAAATTTTGTATTTTAGTCTTCTCCTATAATTCTAACCTCAGTATAAAGATTCACATCAAATTTTTCTTTTACTCTGCGCTGTACAATACCTATTAAATTTAAAATATCCCTGGCAGTAGCATTGCCTCTATTTATTATAAATCCTGAATGTTTCTGAGAAACCTGGGCATCTCCCACATTTTCACCTTTAAGCCCGCTGTCCTCTATTAATTTAGCGGCAAAATGGCCCACCGGTCTTTTAAAAGTACTGCCTGCAGATGCATATTCCAGGGGCTGTTTCTCACTTCTTCTTCTATTTAAATCATCCATACGGTTTTTTATCTTTTCATATTCTCCGTTTTTTAAATTGAATGTCACTTCCAAAACGGTGTATCCATACATTAATATAGAACTAATCCTATATCCCAATTTCAATTCCTCTTTATTCAATATCTTCACTTCTCCGCCATCATCTATGATCTTCGCACTTTCTATTGTATTAGAAATTTCCCCGTTATAAGCACCTGCATTCATAGTAACTGCCCCACCTACACTTCCTGGAATTCCACAGGCAAACTCAAGTCCTGTCAAACTGTTGTTCAAAGCTTCTGTTGAGATTTTTTTTAAAGATGTTCCGCTTCCTGATGTGATTTTATTTCCCTGAACTTCAATGTTATTTAATTTTATAAGTTTAATTATTATGCCTCTTATTCCGCCATCCCTCACAAGTAGGTTGGAACCATTCCCCATTATAAAAAAGGGTATGCTGTCTTTCTTGCATAAATTTATAACATCTATCACCTGTTGAAAGCTTTTGGGGGTAATCAGTATATCTGCAGGCCCGCCTACCCTAAAAGAAGTATGATTCTTCATGGGTTCATCTATTTTTACATCCTCTTCATCCAATATTTTTTCTAGCTTTATAGCAAAATTTTTAAACTTATTCATTATAAATATTCTCCTCGAAATTTAAAATTAAGTATTATATTTAGTATAATGTATGTATACTCCTTAATCAAGAACTACATGTTCATGTATATTACATTTTACCCATTAAGTTGAAATATACTAATTTTTACTATTTTTGAAATAAAAAATTATATTTTCTGCTGTATGCCTATCTATGGATGGTGTAGCCACCAGTTCCTCCAAATTTGCACTTTTTATATTCTCTATACTTCCAAACCTTTTTAAAAGTGACTTTCTTCTGGCTGTTCCCACATTTGGGATATCTTCAAGTACGGAATGAAGCACTCTCTTGTTTCTAAGACTTCTGTGGTATGCTATGGCAAATCTATGAACCTCATCCTGTATCCTGGCAATAAGCTTGATTACATTAGAACTGTGACCTATGAGAAGTTCTTCATTGTTGTATATAAGGCCTCTGGTTCTATGTCTGTCATCCTTTACCATTCCACACACCGGTATATCTATATTAAACCCTTTCAATACTTCAAGAGCTACATTTATCTGCCCTTTTCCTCCATCCATGAGGATTAAATCAGGAAATACACAAAACTTCCCCGCACTTAACTCCAGATTTCTCTCCTTTATCTTCTCTATTTCCTCCAGTCCATGTTTAAACCTTCTTTCAAGTATTTCCCTCATGCTGTCATAATCATTGGCTCCCGTTACAGTGTTTATCTTAAATCTCCTATAATCACTGTTTTTAGGTCTTCCATTTTCAAACACCACCATTGTACCTACTGAATCCACCCCTTGAATATTGGATATATCATAGGCCTCTATTCTATGTGGAATGTCCTCCAGCTTAAGCACTTCAGAAAGTTCCTCAAGAGAGGTATGATACAGTTTTTTATCCTGAATAAATTTTAACTTGAAATTTTGCAGCATGGTTCTGGCATTTTTTTGTACTAAATCCAGGGTTGCCCTTTTATCACCCTTCAGCGGTATTTTAATATATACATTGGAACCTTTCTTCATGCTGAGCCAATCTCCCAGCAATTCAATATCATCCACTTCAGGAACATATATGGTCTTGCCTATATAAGCCGCACCTCCGTAAAACTCCTTTATAAAATTTGCCATTATTTCACTTTGGGGCAAATCCACTGTATTTTCTACAATAAAATGCTCTCTGCCGATTATTTTCCCGGATCTCAAAAAGAATACCTGCAGACAGCTGTCTTTCCCATCAGAGTATATGTTTATAAAATCTTCATTTTCAAAACCAACCGTAGTTATCTTCTGCTTTTCAATAACTTTTTGTACAGCAAGTATCTTATCTCTCAGTTCTGCTGCTTTTTCAAATTCAAGGTTTTCTGAAGCAGAATTCATGTCAGCTTTCAAATTTCTTATTATATCCTTGTTTTTTCCGGATAAAAAATCTATGACTCCATCCACTATGCTTCTGTATTCTTCTTTAGTTATATGTGCTTCACAAGGGGCCCTGCAAAGACCTATATAATAATTCAAACAGGGTCTTGCCTTTTTCTCCCCTTCTTTTATGGAAAACCTGCAGGTCCTTATGGGAAATATTTTTTTTATAATCTCCATAGTCTCATACACAGAAGAAGGACTTATATAAGGTCCAAAATACTTTGATCCGTCCTTTGCCACAGTTCTGGCATATATTATCCTTGGGAAATCTTCATTTACGGTTATCTTTAAAAAAGGATATCTTTTATCATCCTTCAGAAGTATATTGTACCGCGGCCTGTACTTTTTAATAAGGTTGCATTCCAAAATAAGAGCTTCCATCTCTGAATCCGTTACGATATACTCAAATTCAGAAATATGTCTGACCATGGCCTTTACCTTTTCAGAATGATTTTTTGAGTTCTGGAAATATTGCCTGACTCTGTTTTTTAGAATCTTTGCCTTACCCACATATATGATTTCCCCCAAAGAATTTTTCATTAAATATACTCCAGGTCTATCTGGTAATACCTTTAACTGATATTGAAAATCAAACACCGAATTCACTCCTAAAACTATTTATAAAATATAACCGGAAGTCTGTATATTGTAAACAAAAGTCCAAATATCATCAAAAGCTCTTCTATTGCAGAACCAACTTTGGAGTTGCTTCTATAGGTGAGAGGCAATTTGATTTTCTTGCTTTTAAAAGGATAAAATAGTGGTACTCCCTTATTTGTAACCATATCACAGAGCAAGTGCATACCATAGCCTATCATAAAATAATACACCAGATAGTGTATATTATACATATTACCCAGATATCCCACAATAAAAGAGAACATTATCATACCAGTCAAACTGTGAGTCAGACCGCTTCTATGAGAAGATACCGCTATTATCAAAAAGGATATGCCAATAGCTTTGATTATTGGAGAATTGGTATATAAATAATCATACCAGATAAGTGTTACTCCCACACAACCATATAGAATAACTTTGGTAAGTTTATTTTTGAAAGGAAGCACATACTTGTTTATCATGCTTTTAGGATGATCTACATCCGGCAGTATGGATGCAAAGGTCACCAATAATAACCCCATATAATTAAATTTTCCCGGAAGCATATTGTAAATGGATAAATAAGTAATTATCCCCATACCTGCATGAGTTTTACCCTTCATATTTTCTCCTTTTTAACTGTCATAATATTAGACAATTTTCATCCCTGTAATTTCAATAACCCCTTTATTGACTATATTATAACATTAAATTCAGAATAACTTTGCATTTTACAACAAAATTTCCCGGGTAATTTATTCAATTCACAACTCACAATTCACTGCTATAGTTGGAGTTTACTTTCTCAGCGCTGTTCCCATAACTTCCGAAGCTATGGAAGCGGCTAATTTACCTCCCTGTCCTCCATTTTCTACAATTACTGCCACAGCTATCTGTGGATCATCATAAGGTGCAAAGCCTATAAACCAGGAATGAGGAGGTGAATTTTTCCCCAGAGATTCATTATCTGCGGTTCCTGTCTTTCCGGCTACCTGTATTCCATCTACGGAAGCATTAATCCCCGTTCCCGATTCTACAACAGATCTCATAAGATCCTTCATGGTATCTGCCGTACCTGTAGAAATCAACTGTCCCACCTGCTCCTGCTGTATACTTTTTACTTCTTCTCCCGTACTTGTAAGTACATCACTTACCAAATGAGGTTTCATCAAGATTCCATCGTTTGCTATGGTACTTGTAATCACTGCCATCTGGAGGGGACTTGCCAAATCACTGCTCTGTCCTATGGCACTTTGAGCTATACTTCCCTTTTCATAGGATTTAAGTGCTGGAAATTTACTTGGTTCTACAGGTATACCATCTGTTGGAATTTCCTTGTTAAAAAACAACTTTTCTGCAGTCTGCTTCAATTTGTCATTACCAAGTTCAATTCCCAGTGAACCAAAATACACATTGCTGGAATGAGTATAAGCATCTTTGAAATTAATATTTCCAAGAACTTCTCCATCAAAATTGTGCAGTGAATATCCTCCTCCAAGAGGCAGCTCGCCAGTATCCTGAAAATATCTGTTCTGAACACCAGGTATATTTTCCAGAGCGCTTATAGCAGTTACAGTCTTAAAAGTGGAACCAGGAGGGTACAGCCCTGCTGTGGCTCTATTTAAAAGAGGCTTGGTGGTATCTTCATTTAACTGCTTCCAGGTATTTTGCAGATCATTGGGATCAAAGGAGGGTTTTGACACCATGGCCAATACTTCACCTGTCTTAGGATTTAAAGCTACAACCGCCCCTCTGTTATCACCCAATAAATCATAAGCCTTCTGCTGGGTATCTAAATCCAGTGTAGTCTTCAGGCTGTATCCAACCTTTTTTTGAACCTTGCCTTTGTTTGCAATAAAACTCTTTATGCTGTCCTGGATATTTGAATACATCAATTCCTCATCATATTTTCTTTCAAGACCTGTAATCCCATATTTAATGTCCACATATCCCAGTACATGGGCAAACATTGCCCCTCCTGTATATTCTCTTTTTTGAGTTTCTGCATTTATTGGTTCACTTTTAGTAAGCGCATTTCCATTTCTGTCATATATGGTTCCCCTAAGCACTTCATTTCTTTTTATCCACAGTCTTCTGTTGTAAGTACTGTCTACTATTTGCGGGCCTGTTATCATTTCAAAATAAGTCATGTAGGATATAAGTGCTACAAAGCATATTAAAAAAACCAGCATTACTTTTTTTATATTACCCAATATGTTATTCATGACGCTACCTACCCTCTTCTGATATCTTCTGAATTATACCCAGTGAAAAAAACGTTATTAACATGGAGCTTCCGCCCCTGCTCACAAGAGGCAGCGTTATACCCGTAAGTGGAATTGCATTCATCACACCGCCCACTATTACCAATACCTGTGATGCAATCATGGCACTATATCCCACGGCCAGGAGTCTCGAAAATTCATCATTTCCATATACTGCAGCTCTCATGCATCTGTAGAACAATAAAAAATACAATATTATTATAGCAAACCCAATCAGTATACCAAGTTCTTCACAAAGCACTGCAAATATGAAATCCGTAGTATTTATGGGCACATATTCAGGATGACCCAATCCCAGCCCCGTTCCCGTAAGTCCTCCAGATGCTATAGAAAACATGGATTGAACAACTTGATAACTTTGATCATTTGCATAGGGCCAGGGGTTTTTCCATATCATAACCCTGGTTCTCACATGGGCAAACAATTTATAACTGAGCACAGCTCCTGCTGAAGATAATAAGAAGCAGATTATTACATACTTGAACTTGGAAGTGGCTATATAGAGCATGGTTACAGCTATTCCGAAAAATATAAGGGCGGATCCCAAATCTTTTTGAATTACCATAAATGCAAGAGATGCCATTACCACCAGTGCAGGCATTATGAGATTTTTAAAATTTTTAAAATCCTTCAGCTCAGAAGCTAAGTATGCCACTAAAAACAGTTTCCCAAATTCCGACGGCTGAAATTGAAATCCGGCTAAATCCACCCAGTTTCTAGACCCATTTACTTCAGTTCCTGCAAAACTGCCCATTCCCATAAATATCATGGTAAACACCAGGTATATGTATTTATATTTGCTGAATCTGCTGGTATCAGGCATTAGAACCACAATGAGTATAAATCCTGTAACCCCTATTGCAAACCAAATTATCTGTTTGATTGCAACTGTCATATTTATTCTGTACAGCATAACCATACCTATAACTGACAATATACTGGAAAAAATAAATATATATTTATCTCCATCGGAAAAAAATTTTCTTATTACAAAATAAGAATATCCTATAAGCAAGCAAGTTACCAGTGCCATTATCATGGCACCCTTATCAAAAGGTTGTTTTATTACTGCCAAATTAAAAAAACATATAAAGCACAGAAGGTATGTATACCTCAATAATTTTTTTTCATCCTTACTAGTGTCCAATACTTTCACCACCCACCTATTTACAGCAATTTTATAAGAATCCATAAAATCACCGAATACCGCATATAAAAGTTATTTTAATAAATTTATTATATGACCTTAAAAGATGTATTTCCTATTCTGATTTCATCTCCAGAATCCAGATAATGTTTTCCCCTAAGTTTTTTGCCGTTTAAAAGAGTACCATTAGTGCTTTCCAGATCCTCCAATATACAATCTTTTCCGTTTTTTATATATATTCTTGCATGATGTCCTGATGCATAGGGGTCTTCCAATATGAGCTGATTATCACTTTTCCTGCCCACGGTTATTTCCCTTCTCACTGGAATCACAGCACCCTTTCTAAGATTTGAACTTTTGCCCGGATTCACCACTTCAAGTCCAAAGGATTTTCTGCTTGCACTCCTAGGTCTTCTGCTTCCAACTTTTATATCCTTATACATTATTCTCAATGCCCAAAATATTATAATATAAACTATACCTATGATTACAATTTTAAAAATCATACTCAATTTACTCAGATCCATTTAAAAGTATCCTCCTTAACACATAGAAAGACTAGCATTATAAGTGTGCCTATGCTAGCCTCTATATAAATTATAACATTTTTTTTAAGTATTGTCCCGTATAAGAGCTCTTATTTTCGGCTATTTGCTCTGGAGTACCGGTACAAATAACAATACCACCTTTTTCCCCGCCTTCAGGTCCAAGATCAATGATATAATCCGCACACTTTATAACATCCAAATTGTGTTCTATAACTACCACTGTATTACCTATATCCACAATTCTCTGAAGTATATTTATAAGCTTGCTTACATCATCTATATGAAGCCCTGTAGTAGGTTCATCCAATATATACAGTGTCTTTCCCGTACTTCTCCTGGATAATTCATAAGCCAGCTTAATTCTTTGAGCTTCACCTCCAGATAGTTGTGTGGAGGGCTGACCCAATTTAATGTATCCAAGCCCTACATCCATCAATGTCTGTAATTTATTCTTTATTCTAGGTATATTCTGAAAGAATTCCAGGGCTTCTTCTACAGTCATATTCAGTACATCATCAATATTCTTATTCTTGTACTTTACTTGAAGGGTTTCCCTGTTATATCTTTTCCCCTTGCACACTTCACAGGGCACATATACATCTGACAAAAACTGCATCTCTATTTTTATTATTCCATCACCACTGCAGGCCTCACATCTGCCGCCCCTCACATTAAAACTGAATCTTCCAGGTTTATATCCTCTCATCTTAGACTCAGCTGTATTTGAAAATACTTCTCTTATTATATCAAATACTCCTGTATAAGTGGCAGGATTTGATCTGGGAGTCCTCCCTATAGGACCTTGATCTATATTTATAATTTTGTCTATATTCTCTATTCCCAAAATACTTTCATAAGCCCCTGGATTGTCCCTTGAATTGTTCAACTTCTTATGCAGGGCTTTATACAATATCTCATTTACCAAAGTGCTTTTTCCCGAACCAGATACACCGGTAACACAATTAAATATTCCCAGTGGAAAATCCACATTTATATTCTTCAAATTATTCTGCCTGGCTCCTATTACTTTTATATATTTTCCACTGCCCTCTCTTCTGTACTCTGGGACCTCTATTTTTTTTCTGCCTGTCAAATACTGCCCCGTTATGGATCTCTTACAATTCATAATATCTGAAATAGGTCCTGCTGCAACTACCTCTCCACCGTGTTCTCCTGCCCCGGGTCCTATATCCACTATGAAGTCTGCCTGTTTCATGGTATCTTCATCATGTTCCACAACTATAAGGGTGTTTCCCAAATCCCTTAAATGCTTCAATGTGGCAATAAGCCTGTCATTGTCTCTCTGATGAAGCCCTATACTGGGTTCATCCAATATATAAAGCACCCCTACCAGTCCGGAGCCTATTTGTGTTGCAAGTCTTATTCTCTGGGCTTCTCCTCCTGACAGAGTTCCAGCTGTTCTTGAAAGAGTCAAATAATCCAGGCCTACGTCTATTAAAAATTCAAGCCTGCTGTTTATTTCTTTAAGCACCTGATCACTTATAATCTTATCCTTTTCCGACAGATTTATCTCTTTAAAAAATTTCAGCTCATCTTTTATAGACATGCTGCAGAATTCAAATATGTTCTTTCCTCCCACTGTAACAGACAGTGCACCTGGATTCAATCGAGCTCCCTTACAGGCCGGACATGGATTGTCGCTCATATAATTTTCTATTTCCTTTTTTATATAATCGGAATTTGTGTCCATGTATCTTCTCTTTAAATTATTCACTATACCTTCAAAGGAATGATTGAATTCCATTATTCTATTTTCCTTTTTATATTTGACTCTTATCTTCTCTCCCCGCAGTCCATATAAAAGTATATCCAAAACCTTGGGACTGAGTTTTTCTATGGGGGTATTCAATTTAAACCTGTATTTGCCGGAAAGGGCCTTTAGTATGCTGAAAGTCCAGGAATCTTCTTTCAAGCTTCCTTCTCCCCAGGGTATGACAGCTCCCTCCAAAATACTCTTTTTCCTATCAGGTATGACCAGATTGCTGTCTATCTCCAGTAAAGTTCCCAGTCCGTCACAGGTGTCACATTTTCCAAAAGGTGAGTTGAAGGAAAAGGTTCTGGGGGTAATTTCCTCCATACTTATGCCGCAATCAGGACATGCAAACTTTTCACTGAAAAGCATATCTTCCCCATCTACAACATTTATTATAACCACACCATCTGACAATTTAAGTGCAGTTTCTATGGAACCTGCCAGTCTGCTCCTTATTTCCTCCTTGATTATAAGTCTGTCTACTACTACTTCAATGGTATGTTTTTTATTCTTCTCCAGTTTTACTTCCTCATCTTCAAGATCCACTATATCCCCGTCAATTCTTGCCCTTACAAATCCACTTTTCACTATGTTTTCCATTACTTTTACATGCTCGCCTTTTCGTCCCTTTATTATTGGTGAAAGTACCTGTATCCTGGTTTTTTCAGACATGCTCATAATTCTGTCTACCATCTGATCCACAGTCTGCTGACTTATTTCCTTGCCGCACTTCGGGCAATGAGGTACACCTATACGTGCATACAAAAGTCTCAGATAATCATATATTTCAGTAACCGTCCCCACTGTAGAGCGGGGATTCCTGCTGGTTGTCTTTTGATCTATGGATATGGCAGGTGACAATCCTTCAATATATTCCACATCCGGTTTATCCATCTGGCCTAAAAACTGCCTGGCATAGGCAGACAATGATTCCACATACCTTCTCTGCCCTTCTGCATATAAAGTATCAAAGGCCAATGAGGATTTCCCCGATCCTGAAAGACCGGTAAAAACTATTAATTTGTCCCTTGGTATGGTTAAGCTGATATTTTTCAAATTATGGACTTTGGCACCTTTTATAACTATGCTATCTTTCATTGGTTTAACTCCTTAGGTATTTTAATTCTCTTTACACAGGTTTCTTATTTTTCTGTTTCTTCAAGGTTGTTATTATATCTCTTAATTTTGCAGCTTCTTCAAATCTAAGTTCCTTAGCTGCTGATCTCATCTGCTTTTCATGGCTTTTTATAAGCTCATCTATTTTTTCATTATCTGCTTTTACAGCCTCTTTCAAACTATTATATTCCTGTTTCTCTTCTAAAACCATAGTTGATTCTATAACTTCCCTGATATCCTTATGGATAGTTTGTGGTATAATACCATTTTTTTTATTATAGTCCATTTGTATTCTTCTTCTTCTTTTAGTCTCACCTATGGCCTTATCCATGGAATTTGTAACAGTATCCGCATACATTATAACCCTGCTTTCAGAATTTCTGGCTGCTCTTCCTATAGTCTGTATGAGAGATCTTTCCGATCTTAAAAACCCTTCTTTATCCGCATCCAAAATGGCAACCAGCGCAACTTCAGGTATATCAAGTCCCTCTCTTAAAAGATTGATTCCCACTAAAACGTCAAATTCACCTTTTCTCAAATCTCTTATTATTTTCATTCTATCTATAGTAGTTATACCGGAATGAAGATATCTTGCCCTTACATTCATATCCTTAAAATAATCCGTCAAATCCTCCGCCATTTTTTTTGTAAGAGTGGTGACAAGAGTTCTGTAACCACGGGCAGCAGTTTCCTGTATGCTGTTGTAAAGATCATCTATCTGTCCCTTAATAGGTTTTACTATAATTTCCGGATCCAAAAGTCCAGTAGGTCTTAATATCTGCTGAACTACATTTTGGGAATGTTCTAATTCATAGTCTGAAGGAGTGGCACTTACAAACACAACCTGATTTATTTTCTTTTCAAATTCCTGAAATTTGAGAGGCCTGTTGTCATAAGCAGATGGCAGTCTGAATCCATACTGCACCAGAGAATCTTTTCTGGATCTGTCTCCTGCATACATGGCCTTCACCTGTGGAAGTGTAACGTGACTTTCATCTATAAAAAGCAAAAAATCTTTTGGAAAATAATCTATGAGAGTCTGGGGAGGACTTCCCTTTGCTCTTCCGTCCAATATTCTGGAATAATTCTCAATCCCACTGCAATATCCCACTTCCCGCATCATTTCTATATCAAAATTAGTTCTCTGTTTTAATCTCTGAGCCTCAAGCAGCTTATCCTGGGATGTAAGTTCCACAAGTCTGTCTTCAAGTTCTTCCTCTATTTTTCTTACAGCTATTTCAAGTCTTTCCTTGGAAGTTGCAAAATGGGATGCAGGAAATATGGAAACATGATTTCTAATTCCAATGGTTTTTCCCGTGAGAACATCAAATTCTCTTATCCTATCAATTTCATCTCCAAAAAACTCCACCCTTATTCCATGATCCGTAGATGAAGCCGGAAATATATCCACTATATCCCCCTTTACTCTAAAGGTCCCCCTTATAAAATTTATATCATTCCTTTCATATTGTATTTCCACTAATTTTTTCAGCACATCATCCCTGTTTTTTATCATTCCCGGCCTTAAGGACAATGTCAGTTTCTTATACTCTTCCGGATTACCAAGTCCATAAATACAGGATACGGAAGCCACCACTATTACATCTCTTCTTTCAAGAAGGGCAGATGTGGCTGAATGTCTTAATTTATCAATCTCATCATTTATTGATGCATCCTTTTCTATATAAGTATCCGTCTGAGGTATATAAGCTTCCGGCTGATAATAATCATAATAAGAAACAAAATACTCTATGCTGTTTTCAGGAAAAAATTCTCTAAATTCCGAGCACAGCTGTGATGCCAGTGTCTTATTATGAGCAAGTACAAGGGCTGGCTTTTGCACTTTTTGTATTATATTTGCCATGGTAAAAGTCTTTCCCGAACCAGTTACACCAAGCAACGTCTGAAATTTATGTTTTTTTAAAATACCTCTTGTTATGTTATCTATAGCTTCAGGCTGATCACCTGTAGGTTTAAACTTAGAATGTATTTTAAATGTTCCCATTTTTTCAATCATCCTTATCTTTATTTTTTATCTTATCCAGTACATCAGAAAATTTATTTTTATCCAGCTTTACCACCATGCTGTCGGGCGGTATTTTTCTTGGTACGAATACTATTCCCAATTTTTTATCACTGTTCATTTTGCTATAACTGACCTGTTCAAAATTCCCAGCTGCCTTTTTCACTTTAAACCATATAAAACTTGAACATTCCCTAATAACCTCTGCTATTTTATCCTCATCTTCAATTTTTTCATTGTTAATTTCCACCAGTAAATCTCCGCTTTTAATTCCCATTTCATTAGCTGGAGAACTGGGTGCCACTGCAAGTACCATAATGCCTTCACTGGTACTTATGTACTTTGGTTTTCCCTTGGTTTCCAGATATCTCTGCAGCATTATGACTCCCTCATGAGCTATTGGAGCAAATATCACTACTAAAAATTTAAACCAGATATTTAAAACCGCAAGCTGTGCCATGCCCAGCAGGGCAATACTGTATCCCATTGTGAGCCCGCCTGATATAAAGGACTTTTCTTTGGTGTTTCTTGTAAAAGTTACACTGTTATATCCCATTACTGCATAAAATGGTATTAAGGATAATACTGCACTTTTTAAAATATTATATGGTATGGAACCATTTATCAGGGGCCACCATCCAGGAACAGATACCTGCCATGAGCTGCCTATCATGGATTTATTGTGAATGATAAAAAATATGGCCACTGGAATTGTCCAATATCTTTGTAGAGCGAATCCTCCTACTATACTTCCATTTTTACTTGAAAAAACAGGAATTGCCCCTGTTTTCCCGTCCAGTATAATCAAAACTCCCTCTACAAAATGCAGTATAGCCACCATGCTCATAAGTGCCACTACATCTATTTTTAAAAAATCCAGACTTGGAATATTGAAGGTCTGTGCCGACATTGCCAATACAAGGCTTAAAAACCCCAATATTGCTCCAGAATAAGAAAAGCATATAAATCTCAAGTTGAAAAACATAAAAACTATAGATGCTAAAAATATTAAATCCACAGCTGAATTCTCGTCAAAAACTATCCCTAGATAGGACATAATAACACTTGCCAGTATACCTCCAAAAATTCCTATTACAATTTGAGATATTGTGAGTTCAAAAGGAGAATTAATCCCTTCCCCAATTATCATTTTCTGCATTATAACTGTCTGTTTATTTTTCCTATATAATGTAAACACCAAAATAGCTAGAACTAACACCAGATATGGCTCTGTTAGTGCAAAAGCTATAGATTTCAACGTGTACAATAATATCATTAAAACTAATTCCCCTCTCCATAAACTAAGTTAGACAGAATTTACCTGCCTAACTTAAAATCCCAAATATATTATAATTATATATTCATTAATCGTCAAAGTTATTTCAAATTCTATTTTATTTTACTTTTTGCTATATCCAAAGCTTTATTAAATTGCGGATCTTTGTTTCTATCATAAGGGGAACTTTTGAGGGTTTCCGGATATACCACTTTTACATCAGGTTTTATTCCCTTTTTGTGTATATTCTCACCATTCGGAGTATAGTATTTGGATATGGTGACTTTAAGTGCAGTACCATCTCCCGTATCCAGTACGGTCTGCACAACTCCCTTTCCATAAGTCTTTTCTCCCACTAAAGTTCCAAGTTTATAATCTCTCACTGCTCCTGAAAATATTTCTGAAGCACTGGCTGTATTTCCATTGGTAAGTATGGTCAAAGGTAGGTTGTTAAAATTCCCGCCTTTTGATTTATATTCCTTTTTATTATTATATTTATCTACAGTTGAAACTATTACTTTGTCCTTCGGTACAAAATTGGAAACCATGTCTACACATTGATCCAGGAGTCCACCTGGATTATCTCTTAAATCTACAATCAAAGACTTCATTCCCTGATCCTTCAATTTATCCAATTGATTCTTAAAACTTTTAGCCGTGTTTTCGTCAAACATGGATACTTGAATATACCCTATGTTACCTTGAAGCATTTCACCAGTTACTGTAGAAATATCTATTTTCTGTCTATTGACCTTTACATCAAAACTGCCCTTGTTTTTCCTATACAATGTAAGAGTGACCTCTGTATTTTCCTCACCTTTCATAAGGGATACAGCTCTATCCACATCCTTTCCGCTTACAGCAGTTCCATTCACCTTCTGAATTATATCATTTACAATTATTCCGGCCTTTTTTGAAGGCGAGTTGTCAAATACACCTGCTATCACAATATTGTTATCCTTTGTTATAACTTGAACACCTATGCCGCTGTAATTTCCTTCAGTCTGAACATTAAAATCATCATATTCCTTTTTATTCATAAATACAGTATATGGATCATTTAATGATGAAGTCATGCCCTTGATGGCTCCCTCCACCAATGTATTGTCATTTATGGGTCCATCATAATATTTATATATCTGATTTCTAACCTCAAATAACTTTGAAAACTCTCCTATTACATTCCCCTGAGTACTTCTTATAAAACTAGTAGTTCCAAACATTGTAAGAATATTTGTCACAAGTACAACAACCACAGTCCAGATTATCCACTTTTTCCTATTCTTCAAATTATCCACCTCGTTTTCTGAAACATTCACTACACTATATAGTATTTATGTAAATCTTAAATAATTATAACACTAAAAAAAATAAATTTGCAGAAATATTTATAAATACTTTATAATACAGTTATAAAGCTAAGGGTTGTTTCAAAATAAATTTTGAAACAACCCTTCTCAAGTTAACAGCTGCTATATCAATTTAAACATTTAAAAATTTTCTAATAGACATTACACTTCCTGCTGCACCTATGATTATACCCGCCAGGACAAACAAGCCCAAAATACTGGTAATTACATACTGCGGACTTAACAATTGCATCATTATAAATGCAGATGCCGCCTTGGCATAGACTATCCTGTAGATATAATACAGTACCACATTGGAAATTACTGCTCCAATTACACCTATTATAATACCTTCTATAATAAAAGGCCACCTTATGAACCAATCCGTAGCTCCAATATATTTCATTATGCCTATTTCTTTTCTCCTGGAATAAACTGTTATCTTTATGGTATTTGCTATTAAGAACAATGAAACTCCAATGAGCATTATAAATATAATACTTCCTGCCCACTTTATAGTCCTGGTTATAGTTATAATTTTGTCTACAATGCCTCTGCCATCCTGAATGCTGTATATCCCCGGCATTCCCTTTATGCTGTTCACTATCTGTGAGATAATTTCCGGATTATCAACCTTAACTATATATGAACTTGGAATTGGATTATCCTTATCCAATCCTTCCACCAACGATTTATTCTGATCTCCCAGTTGGTTTTTAAATTTACTCAGTGCCTGGGATTTTGTTTCATAATCCAGACTAACTATCCCATCTACACTCTTTATCTTATTTTCAATATTTCTTTTTTGCAGCGTGGTTACATTATCCTGCAAATAAACTTTTACTTCTACCTTGGATTGTATCTCCAATATTCCCTGCTTTATATTCAGCATTGTAAGCATGGATATGCCGAATATAAAAAGTGTAGCCGCCACTGTAGCTGCTGCTGCTATACTTATAGTCTTATTTCTCTTCAAACTCCTAAATGCATCCTTTATAAAAAAACTCATGGTGTTAATCCTCATAGCCGTATGCACCCCTTTGCTCATCTCTTACTATAATACCTTTTTCTATTGCTACAACTCTTTTTCTCATGGAATTTACTATATTGCTTGCATGGGTTGCCATTAATACTGTTGTTCCGGCCTGATTTATATCATTTATAGTGTCCATTATATCCATTGAAGTATCCGGATCCAAATTTCCTGTAGGTTCATCTGCTATTAGTATGGATGGATTATTTACTATGGCCCTTGCCAGGGAAATTCTCTGCTGTTCTCCTCCTGAAAGCTCATGTGGAAAGGATTTATATTTATTAGCCAATCCAACCAATGACAATACAATAGGAACCTTTTTTCTTATTTCTCTTGAAGGAGACTCAATGACCCTCATTGCAAAAGCTACATTTTCATAAACATTGAGAGTGGGTATTAACCTGAAATCTTGAAAAACGACTCCTAATTTTCTTCGATATAAAGGTATCTGGCTTCTCTTTAAATTCGTAATATCTACATTATTAACTATAATACTTCCAGTTGTAGGTTCAATTTCCTTTAAAATAGTCTTCACAAATGTAGTTTTTCCCGCACCGCTAGGCCCAACTAAAAACACAAACTCTCCTTTTTGAATATCTAAATTTATATTAGACAATGCAAATATGTTGCTGTTGTAAACCTTGCTCACGTTTTTAAACTGTATCATCTAAACCTCTCCTTATACTTAACAAGTTTCTACGCTTGTACATTACAAAAACCATTATATCATAATAATTAAAAAAACCAAAAGTTAATTATATGAAATTATTATTAATAAAGGGGTGTTATACAAATTGCATATAACACCCTTATCATATCTATTTTAAGGTCAATCCCTTTTTAACAGCCTTCACTATATGGTCCCCAGTCAATCCATAAGCTTTTAAAAGTTCTCCCGGCTTTCCACTTTCTCCAAAAGTATCTTTTACTCCTACCCTTATAACCGGTGTAGGCATATTTTCGCTTAAAACCTCACATACAGCAGATCCCAATCCGCCAATAATACTGTGCTCTTCTGCTGTTACAACCACACCAGTTTGTCTTGCAACTTTGACTATGGCCTCTTTATCTATAGGCTTTATGGTATGAATATTTAAAACTGATACCTTTATTCCTTCTTCTGCCAGGGTATTATAGGCATCCAATGCCGCATCAACCATTATTCCCGTGGCTATGACAGCTGCATCTTTTCCTTCTCTCAGTTTTACAGCCGTTCCAATCTGAAACTTGTAATCCTCATTGTCATTTATAACAGATACCTTGGATCTTCCAAGTCTAATATAGCAGGGACCCTTCATTCCCGCTGCGGCTTTAACTGCAGCTTCTGTTTCCACTGCATCGCTGGGGCAGATAACTGTCATATTGGGTATACTCCTCATAAGTGATACATCTTCTATGGACTGATGAGAAGCTCCATCTTCTCCTACAGTAATTCCTGCATGAGTAGCGCATATCTTCACATTTAAATTTGGATAGCATATGGAATTTCTTACCTGTTCAAAAGCTCTTCCAGTTGCAAACATGGCAAAAGTGCTTACAAAGGGTATTTTATCACAGGTGGATATTCCAGCTGCTGCTGCCATCATATTGGCTTCTGCTATTCCCATATCCATAAATCTTTCCGGATATGCTTTTTTAAATCCGGCAGTTTTGGTGGATTTTGAAAGATCTGCATCAAAAACCACTATTTTTTCATTTTCAGCTCCCAATTCCACCAGAGCTTTTCCATAAGCTTCCCTAGTTGCTATTTTATTTGGCATTATTTTTCACCTCCTATATCCTTTAATGCTTCTTCACATTGTTCCATATTAGGTGCCGAACCATGCCATCCTACCTGATTTTCCATAAAGGATACTCCTTTTCCCTTAATAGTCTTGCAGACTATTACAGTTGGTTTGTCTTTAGTTGATTTTGCTTCTTCAACAGCATCTATGAGCTGCCTGAAATCATGTCCATCAGCTTCTATAACATGCCATTTAAATGCCTTGAATTTGTCTCCAATAGGATAGGCAGACATAACCTCTTCACAGGTACCATCTATCTGAAGTCCATTGGCATCTACAAAAGCCGTCAAATTGTCCAGCTTATAATGAGCTGCAGCCATAGAAGCTTCCCAGACTTCGCCTTCTTCAAGTTCCCCGTCTCCCAATAAAGTATAAACTCTATAATCCTTCTTATCAATTTTACCGCCCAATGCCATTCCCACAGCTGCAGACACTCCCTGTCCCAAAGATCCTGTAGACATGTCAACTCCAGGAACCTCATTCATATTGGGATGTCCTTGAAGCATTGATCCCAGCTTTCTAAGGGATTTCAATTCTTCTACGTTAAAATATCCCCTTCTGGCAAGAGCACTGTACAGTACAGGGGCTGCATGCCCTTTTGACAATACAAATCTATCTCTATTTAAATCTCTAGCCTTTTCCGGATCAATGTTCATTTCATAAAAATATAATGTAGTTAGAATTTCCACTGCAGACAGCGAACCACCTGGATGACCTGAACCAGCCTTGGTCAGCATCTTTATTATGTCTTTTCTTATAATTGACGCAATTTCTTTAAGCTCTTCTATGTTTTTCTTCACAACTTCAACCTCCTACTATACTACTATGAAAACTATAATTTCATTTTAACACAAAATCTTATTTTAAAATATACGAAAGACATAAAACTTTGCCCCTGTGCTCTTAACACCGGGGCTTATAATCAACAATAAAAACCTGAACCCAGGTTCCCTGTCTAAATTAAAATTATAGAAAATTATAAGCTGTTGGGACTCAACTGAAAACTCATTGAAGTCCAACACTTACCAAAAGTGCATTATCTACTTTTTTCATATCGTTATCTGTCATATGACCAATTTTTTCTTTTAACCTTCTTTTATCCAGGGTTCTTATCTGTTCCAGCAATACTACCGAATCCTTATTGAGGCCATAGGCCTCTGAAGATATTTCCACATGAGTCGGAAGTTTTGCTTTATTTATCTGAGAGGTAATAGCTGCAACAATTACGGTTGGACTATATTTATTACCAACGTCATTTTGTATGATAATAACAGGCCTTACCCCCCCCTGTTCAGACCCAACTACAGGGCTTAGATCAGCATAAAATATATCTCCTCTTTTCACTATTGTTGTCATCTGGCAAATCACTCTCCGAAAGCTTCGCTTCATATTCTTTAAATTCCTTCATGTCACTTGCAAAGCCCATTTCTGAAAATTCAAGATTAAGTTGTGCCATTTCCCTATATCCTTTTTCCATTTCTGATATTCTATTCAACCTTTTTTTCTCACTAATATATAATATGATAACTTCTCTAATAAATTCACTTCTTTTTTTGCAATCTTCCTTAAGTGCCTTGTTGAATTCATTATATAGTGTTTCTGAGAGGTTTATTACTAATCTTTTAGAATTTGACATATACAAATTAATACCTCCTATTACCCTAAGCAAAAGATATACACAATCCAATTATAGTACCAGATCTGCAATCATGTCAAAGAAATTATGTACAATTTCATCATTTTTCTACTTGTATTTTTTTACATAGGGCTTTTTATCTTTATAATTATTCTAATATAGCTTTTCAATATTCTCACTTAAGCATATTATAATTTATATGTAAAAACTTTCAGATATTAATTTAAATATTGTATGTATCAATTTATCTATAATATTTATAAACCGCACCCATACATATTGCAATGAATGCTGTGCTGGAAAAATCAATATTAATCAGGCATTAACTAATCATATATAATTATGTACTACTATACTAAATATAGATATAATTTCATATATTCATGTTATTATACTGTACCAGATTTTAAATTTATATTCATAATTTTGTCATATATGAAAGTAATGTATACATGGTTTATTAAAAAATACAACCTTGCAGCATATATTACATAATTATATAAATTATCACAAAGGCTGTGTACAAGAGTTATTATATTTCATATATGTAATTTTGATTTAACAATTCAGCAGCATATACTGCCAGCTCATAGAAGTACTGGCAGTCATTTTTATCACTTCACTAAATAATTTTTAACTTTTATTACCTTTCCGTTTTTTATATATACTCTTGGAATTCTCTTACTCATCATGCAAAGCACCTCATAGCTTATAGTTCCAAGGATTTGTGCTATATCCTCTGCATTAAACCTGAGGCCATCTTTTTCCCCTATAAGCACGACTTCGTCTCCCTCATTGACTTCACCTACATCAGTTACATCCACCATACACTGATCCATGCATATGTTGCCCACTACCGGAGCAAACTTTCCATTGATTATAACCTTGGCCTTTCCAAACAACATTCTGCTGTATCCATCTGCATACCCTATAGGCAAAGTTGCAATTACACTCTTTCTTTCAGATTTAAATTTTCTTCCATATCCTACATATTGTCCAATTTCCATGGTTTTTACATGAACTACATTGGCTTTTAAGGTCATTAGGGGTTTTATGCTCAACTGGTTTTTATCCACCTCATTGGAGGGATAATACCCATAAATTATTATTCCAGGCCTAACTGAGTCACAATAGGTATCAGGAAGTTCCATTATAGCAGCACTATTAGCTATATCTCTCATATTTATCTTTATATCTTTTTCTACCAGCTTGCTGTAAATCAATTTATATTTTTCAAATTGTTCATGAGAATATGTTTTATTCGCCTCGTCTGCTGTGGAGAAATGTGAAAACAGGCTTTGTATTTCTATGTTTGGCAATTGACTTATTTTGTAAATTTCATCTACACTGTCATCATTTGTCAAAAATCCTATTCTGCCCATTCCCGTATCCAGCGCAATGTGTATCTTTGCAATTTTTCCCTTATCTGCAGCTGTCTTAGACAACTGACAAGCATATTCATATGAAGGAGCTATTGATTCTATATCATAATCCACTATGTCATCAATAAGGGTAGGTGGTAATATACCAAGTACCATTACAGGTGCTTTAATCCCGTTTTGCCTGAGTTCTACTGCTTCATCCAGAACAGCTACTGCCAGTCTTTCCACTCCATTTTCAAGCAGAACCTGGGAAACTTCTACAGCCCCATGTCCATAAGCATCAGCTTTAACAACCCCAATTAATCTCTTGTTGCCTACTTTTAATTTTATCTGACCTATATTGTATGCAAGGTTGTCTAAATTGACTTCCTCCCATACAGGTCTATGATTTTTAAACATAATATACCACCCCTATACATAATTGATTGAATAAAAACAAATAATTTTAATATATTAACTCAATTATATACCTTTTTCATAAAAATTGTGAATATAATTTATTTCAAGCTAACTTATCTTGAACATATCCTCCTTCAGCTCTGGATCTGCCTTAAAATCAGTATATTCCACATCTATTTTGTTTTTTCCGTTGGAATCACATATTTTCAAATACGTTGGTATATTATGTTTTAAATTCACGTATAATTCAGCCTTGCTTATATTTTTATTATTGCCCGGTATATCCAAATGCACGATTTGATACTGTTCATTATTTATTTTTTTAAAGGAGCTCTCAATTTTTTCATTGGTATAAAGCAGTGATATATACTCATTTATAAAACAAAATTTAAATAAGCTGTTGAAACTTTTGTCCATACTGTATTTCTCGCCTTTATTGAGATCTTTAATGAAAATCTCATTTCCTCTGTAGACAATTATCCTATCTTTTCCCAAATCAAACCTATTGCCATACCTGTTGTCATAATATTGTTTACCAATGTAATTTATCTGCTGCTTGTCATTTTGTATTCTAATATTCACATTGCAGCTATAACTATTCAAATCCTTTAAATAATATATTATTTTTTCCCTGTCTTGAATGTCTCTTCCACGAAATAAAAATATAATAAGTAAAACAAAGGATATGCCTATTAGTATTAACAGTTTTTTTTTCATGCCCGCCTCCTGATTTTCAGCTTTTCACTATTAATCTATTCCATTACATCCTTTGATATTACTTTTTTTTAGCTCCTATCCTACCTCATAAATTCTTTTATGGAAAAAGGAAGCTGTTCTAAAATATGGCTGGCATTTACACAGAACATATCACGGGATAATTTTTCTCCGCAGTACCCATGTATAAATGCAGCTATACATGCTGCTTCAAAAATATTATATTTCTGAGCTGCAAAGGAAGCTATAATTCCAGTAAGGCAGTCTCCCATACCTCCCGAAGCCATGGATGCATTTCCGGTAGGATTTACAGCTACTACATTTCCATCAGTAATAACTGTATTATAACCTTTTAAAAGTACGGTCACCTCATTTTCAGCTGCAAAGTCTCTGGCTACTTTTATTCTGTTTTTTCTTATATATTCAATGTCAAAGCCTGTAATTCTGGACATCTCCCCCAGATGAGGAGTTAAAATTACATGGCACTTTTTATTCTTTAATATATGGAGGTTTTCCCTTAACACATTGATTCCATCTGCATCTATTATTACATTTTTTTTAGACGTATTCAGAATTTTATCAATTAGATTCAGGGTACTGTCATTTGATCCCATTCCGGGCCCTATGGCAACAGCATCACTTTTCTCTACAGCCTCTTCCAATTTTAAATCATCTTCAAGAGCAAGTGTCATGCCCTCTATGAGTTTTGAACTGAGTATAGGCTGTATATCTTTGTAACAGCCCAGAGTAACAAGACCTGCACCGCTTCTTACAGCTCCTTCAGCACATATATAAGCAGCTCCTGTAAATCCCCTGGAACCAGCTATAACAAGTACCCTGCCATAATCACCCTTGTAACTTAATTTGTTTCTCGCTTTCAGCTTCTGCTTTATAAAATCCCCATCCATTATAAATTGAGAATCAATAAATTTTTTAACAGCTATTTCAGGAATTCCTATATTCTCCACTACTATTTCCCCGGTAAACACATCACTTCCATATCTCAGGAAACCACTCTTATACAGTTGAAAAGTAACTGTTTTATCTGCCCTTATGCAGTTCCCCATGATTTCCCCTGTATTTCCATTAAATCCTGATGGAACATCTATGGAAACAGTATACCTGCTGTTTTCATTTATCAATGATATAACAGAATCCTGTATCCCCTGTATATTTCTTGAAAGACCTGTGCCAAATATTCCGTCAATAACAACCTGACTCTCCACTATGCTTTTCCTAAGCTGTACCATATCTTCCAGAGAGTTCACTCTATCCAGACTTATATTCAAGTTCTTTAATATATTGTAATTTACTCTGCATTCCTCGCTCATACCTTCTTCTTTCCCCACTAAAAACACATGAACTTTTTTATTTAAATTATACAGATGTCTTGCTATGGCAAACCCGTCTCCTCCATTATTGCCCTTTGTACATATGACACAAAAATTATGGAGATTCTTTAAATCTATATTTTCAATCACCTTTAAAGCTGCATTTTCCATTAGAACAATGCCGGGTATTTTTAACTGGCCTATGGCATAGTTATCTATATTTCTACATATCTCTATGGATGCTATCCTCAATTTCATCAACCTCCATTATTGCATAAGCTATAGCATTATCTACACCATGGGATATACTCAGGTGTATTTTATAGGTCCCACATTTATTAGCCATTAATTTGGCCTTTCCTTTCAATATTACGCTTGGTTTACCTGAAGCTGCCCTGTCTATTTCCACTTCTTTTAAATCAAATCCCCTGAATCCGGTACCCATTGCCTTTACCACCGCTTCTTTTGCTGCAAATCTTCCAGCTACAAATTCAGGCCTTAAATTTCTATTTTTAAGATATTCTATTTCATTCTTACTAAAAACTCTGTCTATAAAATTTTCATGTTTACCAATTGCTTCTTTAATTCTTCTAATTTCAACTATATCCACTCCGATTCCAAATATCAAAATACACTACACCCCCAATTGAATTATATCAATATCTATTATATTTTATATTATATTTATTTGCCGATATAGTAAATAAGAAATTAAATCTATATTAAAAAAAGAGGATTTCTCCTCCCTTCTAATAGGCTATATAATTATTGGTTTGTTTATCAAAATCCAGAATATATTCATCTACATAATCCCCGATTACATCAACTAGATGTATAGGTGATACCCTGTTGTCGTACAGCAGCTTCAGTAAATTATGTACCTTATACCTTTCCGGACTTATACTTCCAACACAATCTCTTTGTACATTCACTAATTTCCCCTCTGATATATCCTGTCTTTCCACTTCGATTCCATAAGATTGAACTTCTATAATCTCATTCTTATATGTTATTGCCAGTTTTTCTTTTAACAGCCTGTAAAAATATACATATTTCATTTTCTCTACTATTTCACTAAAAGTAAAATTCTCAACTATCATAAACGTTTTCCCCCTGCTAATATTATTGACTTAAAAATATATTATCACAGGTCTTAAAAAAAATGTGTCAGTTCATGATTAGCTGAATTATAAATTATCCCTCATATATGACAATAAAAATCTTTCACTTGCTTAACTAAAAGTATAAATATACTTTTATACTATTTATTAACATTTTTTATTGGACTTTTCTGTCGAAGGTACATATATATTGACTATTTATTTTTATAAATTTAAAATTATATGTCTGCACTTGTATATACGCAATAATCAAATTTGCCTAAAACTGAACTATATTTCCTAAAATTCATTTTATATTCATATAATCTTCTATCTGCAAAACCTATGTTTTCCTATGATTTTTATAAGAGGTCTTGACCATATCCATGAACTGGTTGCCGTGGCAGGATTAAAATAATATACTGCCCCACCGGAGGGATCCCATCCGTTTAACGCATCCCTGGCTGCATTCATGGAGCTTTGCTCCATATCGGCATGTATCTGGCCATCCACTATGGCAGTAAAAGCTCCAGGCTGATATATCACTCCAGGCACAGTAGCTGGAAATCGCGGATCCCTGGTTCTGTTTAATATTACAGCCCCTACGGCTACCTGTCCTTCATAAGGCTCTCCCCTGGCCTCCCCATTTATCAAGCGGGCTATAAGCAGCACATTCTGATTATTGCTTTCACTGTTGGATGCAGTATTACCCCCGGAGGCGTTTATTCCCAGAGCTGCCAATGTAGCATCTCCTGCCACACCATCGGAATTCAATCCGTTCTTTGACTGAAAATATTTGACAGCAGTGTAGGTCTGATATCCATAAGCTCCATCTATACTGCCGTTATAGTACCCCCAGTCCTTGAGTTTTGTCTGTATTTGTGTCACTATATTTCCTTTGGATCCATAGGAATAGGCCACAGCTTTTACTGCATTGTTATAAGGAAGCAAAAATAGGGAAGTGGATATATATGTGAATATTATGGCAAGCATCAGCACTATTTTTGTTTTGAAACTTATAATTTTTTTAGCCATAAGACCATCTCTCCTTTAATATTTATTAAACTTACATTTATCCTTGCTTTAATATAGTTTGTGCACAAATATAATAAAAAATACATAAAGAAAAGCTGTCAAAAATGACAGCTTTATAATTTTATCCTACTTTTCTCAATCTCTTTTTCCAGTTTGGTATCAATATGTCTTCCATAATATCATTTATTACTACTATGCCGCACAATTTTTCTTCATCATCTACTACAGGCAGAGAAAGTAAATTATATTTTGAACAGTCTTCTATGGCCTTGTTTATATTTTCATTATGATTTATACTCACTATATCATCTACCATAATGTCTTTTAATCTGGTTTCAGCACCGGATAATATCAGATTCTTTAAAGACACGGCACCTTGAAGCCTTCCCTTGTCATCAACAATATATATATAATAGGATATTTCATCCTCCGGTTTAATTTCCCTGAATAGTTCAATAGTTTCATTAACCGTTATATTTACATTAAAAGAAATAAAATCTTTCTTCATCATACTCCCTGCGGTTTCATCCTTGTAATCCATAAGGGTTTTTACTTCTTCAGCATCTCCTTTTGTCATGTTCAAAAGTATTTTTTGTGCTGTATCTTCATCAACCTCATCCAGAATATCCGCAATTTCATCCTTTGGCATATTAAACAATACCTCATCCCTTTTGGACTGACTTAAATTTTCCAGAATATTGGCCTGTATTTTCGGTTCTATTTCTTCTAAGGTATCTGCCGCCAAATCTTCATCCAAACTCTCAAATACCTTTTTTCTGTAATTCACATCCATATCCTCCAGTATATCTGCCAAATCTGCAGGATGAAGTTTTGATAACTTTTTATAGGGTACAGAAAGTTTTAAATTATTATTTACCATTTCCAGGGACTCCACATTGTCCCAGATTATAAGGCTGTCTTCTGGCTTTTTATTGAGTATATCATAAACTTTTCTTATAATATGTTCCACACCAAATCTTCTTCCTAAAGCTAAAACTCCGGTATCAACAGCCACAACCCTGTATTCGCCTGCCATTTTTGCAATTCTTAGATCATTGACTCTTACTAATTTTTTACCATTTATATCCACGATCTGTTTATCCAGAAGATGCTTTGACAAAAGATAAGAATAACTTTGAAGTATTATTTCCCTTATACCTTCTCCCTTGATTATTATATTATTATTATCTTCATAAAAATTTATATTTTTACATTCACAATTGGATACTTCCATGCCGTCTTTTATCTTATATCCTATAGTTCTGGGCATGCCGTGATCAGTGGATACATATATATCCACAAGTTTTCCCACATATTCATCAAATTCATTATAAACCTTCTTATAAAGAACCTTGCTCAAGAAGAAACTAGTTAATTTTTTCATAAATATTCCTCCCTTGACCTATAGAGAAATATTTAAATCCAATTAAAAAGCTAATAAAACCAATTGATAATTATTATTCAAAAATTAATTCAGATACTTCTCTATACATGTCTATTAAATTTTGTACAAAGTTACACCGGCCTCCATAAGGTCCGTTTTCCATTTAACCACACCACCTAAATTAAAAAATTTAAAAAAGAGCCCTCCCTGAGAGCTCTCCATATAAACTAAAACTTTTTAATCGTCCGAGTTTTAGCACTATATAGCTTTAGACTAAATTTTGTCCAGCTGCATTAGATAAAACCTTAATCCGGTAATATCTGTTGACCCATTGGCATCTCTCGATGTTTCCGGGCATCAGCATATGTCTATATAGGAGCCTCACCTAACATAACAAATATTAAACAACAGTATAAAATATTAGCTAAAATATTAGCATTTACATTATAATTATATTACAAATTTGCCAAAATGCAATAAGTAAATACTAAATTTATCAATATTTATTTACTATCTACTCATTAATGCATTTTTCCCTCATTTTGCTCATTCTAATTTAAAATATCATCTTTTCTTTCATTTGCTCAAACTTAAGATAAATTTTTACTCCTTTATTTATTATATACTATACATTCATTTTAGTACACAAATCATTTTCTGTTATTTCTTATCTTTTTCCTGTTCTTTAAACTGTGTTATACTATGAATAAAATTAAAATTAACAGATAAGATCAGAATGGAGAATGTAAATTGCAATTAAATAAAAAATTTTTACCTATATGCAAAAAAGACATGAAGTTAAATAATATAGAGCAGCTTGACTTTGTACTTATAACTGGAGATGCCTATGTGGATCACCCTTCTTTCGGTACCGCCATAATATCCAGAATTTTAGAAAGGGAGGGCTTTACCGTTGGAATAATAGCTCAGCCAAATTGGAAAAGTGACGATGACTTCAAAAAGCTAGGCAAACCCAAACTGGCATTTCTCATCAACTCGGGAAATATGGACTCCATGGTGAATCATTATACTTCTTCAAAGAAAAGAAGGCATGAAGATCTCTATTCTCCAGGCGGGAAATCAGGCTGCAGGCCCGATAGAGCTCTAATAGTATACTGTAATAGGGCAAAAGAGGCCTATAAGGATGTCCCTATAATAATAGGCGGAATAGAGGCAAGTTTGAGAAGATTTGCCCATTATGATTACTGGAGCGATAAAATAAGAAAAGGCGTACTACTGGATTCAAAATCCGACATACTGGTATACGGCATGGGTGAAAAATCCATAGTACAGATAGCAAACCTGTTAAAATACGGTATGGATATCCATAAAATTATAGATGTGAGGGGTATTGTTTATTGTTCCAAAGATAAAAATCATTTAAAAGATTATATAGAAGTGCCTTCCTTCGAGGAAGTTTTAAAAGATAAAGGCTCTTATGCCGAAAGCTACAAACTTGAATATTTGGAGCAGGATGCCATAAGAGGAAAAACATTAGTACAGAGACATGGAGATCACTATATAATTCAAACTCCCCCCCAATACCCATTAACGGAAGAGGAAATGGATATTGTATATAATCTGCCTTATACAAGAACTTATCACCCTATATATGAAAAAGAAGGCGGTATACCTGCAATAAATGAAATAAGTTTTTCCATTACCAGTCACAGGGGATGTTATGGCGGATGTTCTTTTTGCGCATTGACTTTTCACCAGGGAAGAACTGTACAAAACAGAAGTGAAGAATCAATAATAAACGAAGCGGAACTTCTGACTACACTGGATAATTTTAAAGGATATATACACGATGTGGGGGGACCCACTGCAAACTTCAGACATAAGGCCTGCAGGATTCAGGAGAAAGTAGGAGTATGTAAAAACAGGCAATGTTTATTTCCAAAACCCTGTAAAAACCTCATCATAGATCATAGTGAATACTTAAGCCTATTGAAAAGAATAAGAAAAATTCCCGGCATAAAAAAAGTATTTATACGTTCAGGAATACGATATGACTATCTGATAAATGATAAAAATACGGACTTTTTTACAGAACTGTGCAAATACCACATAAGCGGCCAGCTGAAAGTGGCTCCCGAGCACATAAATGACAGAGTATTAGCACAGATGGGGAAACCCCAAATGGAGGTATATAACAGATTTGTAAAAAAGTTTTTTGAAATAAACAAAAAACTGGGGAAAAAGCAATATCTGGTACCCTACCTCATGTCCAGTCATCCTGGAAGTGATTTAAATGCAGCTATAGAACTAGCCTTATATATAAAAAAAATGGGTTATACTCCAGAGCAGGTTCAGGATTTTTATCCTACACCAGGAAGCCTGTCTACAACTATGTATTATACAGGTACCAACCCTCTAACCGGAGAAAAAGTCTATGTTCCCAAAAAGCAAAAAGAGAAAAACATGCAAAGGGCTCTTTTACAATTCACCCTTCCCCAAAACTACAATCTGGTAAAAGAAGCTTTAATTGCAGCCGGACGTAAAGATTTAATAGGGAAAGGCCCCAATTGTCTGATTTCTAAAAATCCACCCAGAAGAAAACACTCCCGGTAAATATCCTAATAGGTTCACAGCTGTAATTAACAACCAGGAAATGATTTCTTTTTAACTTTATTTAAAGCATAAATCAATACAGCAGTCCAACTCATATCACCAAGTACAGTCTGCACTAAAATTCTCACTCCCAGGAGCCAGGATATATATTCTGCTGCAGTTATGCATGCTGCCAGCACCATCATGTATATTCCAAATTTATTCGGATTGTTTTTGCCCATGAACCCAAGTGCCAAAAATACTACAAAAGTATTAAATATTATATATATCCAATATACATATGAATCTTTGGTAAGATACATGGTATATCCCAGTACAGCCTGGTACTGCTGTACATTCTCCAGAACGACTCCGCAGCTATACATAATAAAGCCATAATACCCCAATAGTATTGCAGATATTGCAAATATATAATAAAATTTTGTATTGTCCTTCCTCATAAAAATATACATCACAGTGAGAGCCGTTAGGGGAATTGCAATTAGATTTAAGAAAAAGGGTATCTTAAGCATATACAAGTATTTAATATTATTGGATAAAAATAAAATAAAAATAGATATATACCTGAACATCATGGCTATTAAAATAAAAAAGGTCATGATTTTCACCTTTACCGGTAAAAATTTAATCCATATAAACCCTTCAATAATCATTATCAGCATAACAGGCAGCAGACAAATATAAATGTAAAATACCATATATTCTCCTTCTTTTAACAGCACTATAATTTATATTTATTAATATTACCCAACTTATATTACTATTTTAAACAAAAACTATGTATTATGTTTAGCTTTTCAATCCATATTTACTCCTAAAACCTCTATTCCGCCTTTTATACATTCTATTAGAAGAGGAAAATCAGGACCTCTTTCACCATCTATATCAGTTACTATATTTTCACTGCAGTCCACTTCTATTTTATTTGATTTAAAATATATAAGACCTGTGGTGTTTTCCAGGTGATCTCCCCTGAGCATTTTTATAAATAGTGTAATAGTATCCTTTATCATGCCCGCCTTTATTATTATAACATCTAAAAGTCCGTCATCTATTTTTGCTTTATAGGCCAGTTTCAAATTTCCAGCAGTCTGCCCGTTAAATACCATCATAAGATACATGTCTCCATGGAAAAATGCAGTTTCAGATTTAACTTTTATCCTAAGCTTTCTCAGATTATGAAGCTGTTCCAGACCCTTGACATAATAAGCTAATTTTCCCATTGTGTTTTTTAAATTTACATCTGTCTTTTGAGAAACATCTGTAAACAGTCCTGTACTGGCCACATTTATGAAATACTTGTCATTTACCTTGCCCAGATCCAGTTTTCTTGGCACACTGTTTACTATCTGCTCGCAAGCTTTTTCAACATTTTCAGGTATACCTATGAACTTTGCAAAATCATTGGCAGTACCTACGGGAAGAATAGCTATGGGTATATTTATATTTAACTTTTTCATATGGTTTACAGCAGTATCTACTGTTCCATCTCCTCCTGCCACCAATATGTATTTATAGGTTTCATCTATTCCTTTAAAAGCCTCTTTCATATTAACCTCAAAACTGATTCTAAAAGGCACTATTTCATATCCATATTTCTGATGTATTTTAATCACCTTATCTATATCGGATATTATGGTATTTTCTCCGGAATACGGATTATAAATAAATTTTACTTTATTCATATTAAACTCTCCTATTATATAAACTTGACAAAATATGTATTAATTAATCTATTCATATTAAACCAAAGATTCCAAATCTCTGCTTATGTCACCTGATATTATATCACCTGAAGCAATAAATCCACAAGATTACTTAGTAATTCCTGTGGATTTATTTATAAATTATTAAATTCTAATTTTAAGATATACCCGGACGTGATATATTGCTTAAAGCATCTCCTGCCTGCTCATTTGTCCCGGTATTGGTTGCCAGATCACCCAAAGATACAATTCCAACAATAGATTCATTTTCTATTATAGGGATTCTTCTTATCTGTCTTTCACTCATTATTCTGGAAGCATCCCTGAGATCCATATCTGGAGAAGCAGTTACGGGATTTGAAGACATTATATCCCTTACTGTTCTGGAATTATAACTCTCACCTTTAACTCCTGACCTTATAGCTATATCCCTATCCGTTATAATCCCTATAATTTTATTTCCTTCACATACTGGAACAGCTCCTATATTATTCTGCTCCATAATCTCAGCTGCTCTTTCTATGGTATCGTCAGCTTTCAAGCTAATTACAGATTTAGTCATTATATCTTTAACCTTCATTTATAAAACACCCCTTTAAATTTAGATTACACAGTGTATTATGTCCTAAGTTAAGGATTATGTTGCTTATAAATTATTGGTATTTTTAGATTTCCTCTTATGTATATATATAGAACAAAAGGCTATGGCACATAAAATCATTATTGGCAATATGAATTTAACAGAAAAAGGATTCCCCAGATTTTTTCCCATTAATGAGTAAGTCACCATTTCCGGTAAAGTTCCTATCAATGTACCAAGGATAAAATCACTATACTTCATTTTTGTGAGCCCCGATGCATAACTTAAAGGATCGTAGGGAAATACGAAAGACAATCTCATTATGGTCATAATTTTAAAGCCGTATTTTTCTATATTTTTATCCAATGTCAAAGCCCTGCCTTTTAAAATCCTGTGGACAAATGAACGTCCAAAAAACCTAGATAAAAAGAAAGCTACTGTAGCCGATCCGAAACATCCAATCATACTCAGTAAAATAGCTATATGAGAATTAAATATGTTTCCTGCAATAATTGACATAAGCGATGCTGGAAATATAATAAGCAGCGGTCTTAAAGTATACATGATAACGAAGATAAGAGCCGAAAATTTTCCATAACTTTGTATATAACTTCTAATATTATATGTATTTATAGAGCATAATTTATCTTTATAAATAAATACTAGTATTATAATAATTAAAATCAAAAATGCAGATATCATATATTTACCAATATTTTTTTTATTTTTTTTCATAAATCTTCAACTATCCTTTTTATAAAAACTCTATAGCTTAATTAAGCCTTAAAAAACATATTTTTTTAATAAAAATTTATAAACTTTACACAAAAAAGCAATCTATTACTTAACTATTTTCATAAAATGAGTTATAATTAGCTTATGTAATTATATACTTTTTACTCAGCTTAGGCAATAAAATATTGTGTTATTTTCAGGGCAAACGCATGAAAAGTTATAATCTCTTATGTCCCAGATAAACTCTGGAATAAATTCTATCATTGCTAAATTTTCACATATGGTGGTATGAACCAATAGCTTTTTTTTAATTAACCAGATAGTCCTTGTTATTGGATATATCCCGTGACATCAAAAATAAGCCCTATTTTATCAAGCCAAAAATGTATGCTTTACAATTGAATCAAGAAAATCTTCATTTGTCATTGCTTTAGCCCTTTTCCTTGGGCCACTCATAGGTTTTTCTGTTTCTATATTTCTAAGTATATTAAGTGCAAACTTCCTAAGTAATGATAGATTCTCTGGACTGTGTTCCTTTCTTGTCCTGTTAGAATCTTCATTAAACACTACATCAAGTACCCAATGCATACTTTCAATTCCCCAGTGCTTACGCACAGCATTTGAAAATTTTACAGCATCAGCCGGTAGAGAACTTATATAGTATCTTTTCTCTATTGTTATTTTCCCTTTTTCTTCACTCTTTCGTACAGCTATTCCTATACTTTTTAAACTTTTCCATTCACTGCGTGTACTGAGCCAATCTATACTTTCTGTAATGTAGTATTTTCGTACTTCATTTCTTCCATGTCCCTTATCTACTGTCATTGTATAATTGTATGGAATACCTTTAAAGCCCGTTTCTACTGCATCATCTAAATATTCTTTAACTTCTTCATAAAAAAGCTTCTGGTTTCCTTTTAGTGCAAGCACATAATCAGAATTCTTATCCACTATCGCTTTTACTATATCTTTCTGACATCCCATTGCATCAGTAGTTACAATACATCCATTAATATCTAGTAATTTTAGAAGTTCTGGAATAGCCGTAATTTCATTACTTTTTTCGGCAGTTTTTACCTGTCCTATAACTATTCTATATTTACTTGCCCATGCACTTACTATATGTATTGCTGATTTTTCTTCAGCTATATTACGTGCTCCGCATACAGTCTTTCCATCAATCGCTATAATAGATCCATTCAAACTTGCTGATATTTCTTCTATCCATTTCATAAAACTACTTCTAAATTCTTTTGGGTCAATCCATTCAAAAACTCTTTGCAAGGTATCATGAGAAGGTATCCCATATGGCAAAGTCAGATATTTTTTGAAGAAATCGATCCTGTCGTTTGCAAAATCTTCTATAGCCACCCAGCTGTCACAATTTGCTAATGTTGCAACTACAGCTATGAATAATATTGATGTTAGGTTATGTTTAATTTTTGTATCCTGTCTTTGATCTGTTATAAGTCCAAAATAATGTGTTAACATTTTACGTTTTACCATGGTATTTTACCTCATATAAATTTATATGATTTATAATACCACAATAATATGTTTAAAAGAAGCTCCAAACTTACTATTTTAGGCATTTTAACACTTTGTTTACTCATGCGTTAACCCTGGTGTTATTTTAAGGAGTGATCTACTATGGCTAAAATAAAAATAGCTAAAAGCACTGTACCAAATGCATTTACCCTTGGTAATCTTAGTTTCGGTATAATGTCTCTAATGATGTCTTTTGAAGAAAATTATATATGGGCCGGTTTATTCATACTGCTTGCATGTTTAGCTGATAGATATGATGGAAGGGTTGCTAGATTTCTAAATGTATCCAGTGATTTGGGTAAGGAATTGGATTCTCTTGCAGATTCAGTTTCCTTTGGAGTGGCGCCTTCGGTTCTTGCCTTTAATCTTTATAATTTTTCCAGTATGGGTTTGCTAGGTTATATATTGGTATTGTTACTGCCAATATGCGGGGCATACAGACTGGCAAGATTTAATGTCACTGAATTTGACGGAGAATTCTTTGGAATCCCAATAACATTTGCAGGTATGTTCATGGCACTTTATTGTTTAATCACAATAAGACATCCTCTTCCCCAAGAAGCTACAATCTTACTCATTATAGTACTTTCCTATTTGATGATATGCAAACATAGATTCAAGAAATTTTAATTTATAAAATCATAAAGGAGAAATAAGTATAGATAAACTTTTATACTTATTCCTCTTTCATGTCGTTATCTATCTCATCCAGACTATTGATGAACAATTCCTCATCTATTTCTGTTTCTATATATTCAAATTTCATCTTTTTCTTTATAATTTCAGTCCTCATTTTACAGTACTGAGCATATTCCACAGTAGATTTATCTATTGCATTTATGATCTTGTCAATTACATCACCCAGCTCATCTGCCCTGTGCAGTGCATCCTTAACATCCTTTTTATGTGCCGCTGCAATGGAATTCAATTCTCCCGCACCTCCCACCAGCAATCTATAACAGTTTGTCAATTTAGACAATAAATCTGTCAGGTTATTTATATCACAATAATAATCTTCAATTACCTTTCTATGAGACATATTTACCACCCTGACCAAAATTTATAGTATACTATATTATTTATATTAAAATTATATGAAATTATAACTTTACATAGTTTTTAATCTTATCTTTACGGAAAACATCTCCTCAAATAAAATAAAATTTCTCAAAAAAGTGGCATGAAGAAAGCTTTCAAGTTCGGCCACTGAATAGGCAAAAAAGTCAGCACCTCAATAGTGATGACTTTTTTGTAAACACTTTCCAGGTGATAACTTATATGGCCATATTATGTTTGTCTTTATATTGGCCTTCCCTTTCTTTTTGGGAGCTATTATAATTATCATCAAGCTGCCGGTTAATATTTAAGATAATATCCGGTTGTTTTCTGCATTTCCATAAAAACCTGATAAAACCACTGGCCAGTAATACAATAAAAATATAAACAAGTAGATTATTAGGATATGCTGGAATTGGATAAACACTGCCTATAAACGGTATAAGCACACTAATGCCTCCAATTACTGATATAATTATATTTGTTGCCCTTAACTTCTTTTTATGATACAAGAATATGGGAGCTGCTATATCAATTAATAGATAAGTGGTTAAAAACCCCAAGGAACTTATACTGCCAACTAATCCCCAAATTCCCGACAGCCCAACTTTTGATAAAGTTAAAATTGTAGGTACTACAAATGTTATAATAGATACAATACCTATTGCCACATGAGGTGTTCTATTTTTTTTATGTGTATTTGATATATTTTCATTTAAAATACCGTTTTTAGACATTTCATATAATCCTCTGGCACCAGCATTTATACTGGCTAATACCACTGCAAGAGAACTGACAACGGCACCTATTGTCAATAATACCGCTAATGCGGATACTCCAAAATGAGCCGCCACTTCTGTCACAGGAGCCTGACTTGTGGTATATTTATCATTTAAAAACCTAAATGCCGATATATACACATAGGAATTAACAATATAATAAAGTCCTGCAATAAAGGCACTTAATGTCACCGCTTTAGGAATATTTTTCAAAGGGTTCTTTGCTTCATCTCCAAGCATAGTTGCACTTTCAAAACCTACCATACACATAAATGCCAGAATTGTACCCTGCATAACTCCTGAACCAGAAAATGCTTTTACATTTAATTGTGCTGCATCCACATTTGAGCCTAGTTTAAAAACTACAATAAAAGCAAGTATGACCCCTATTATCAATGAAGCAATCTCAATATAAAGCATAACCTTGGATGATAAAGAAATATCTTTCCATGCTAAAAACCAAGCTGCAAATGAAACTATACCAATAATCAATACCGATGGAATATAAATACCAATTGGATTTATAATTACATTTAAGTAGCTGGCAAATAAAGGTGCAACTGAAGCAGCACAAGCAATATATGCAATAACAAGTGCCCATGCACCAATTATACCGAATCTCGGTCCTATACCCTTTATGATATATCCATATAACGACCCTGTTCCTAAATATTCTCTTGCAAAACAGTTAATATTTTTACCTATAAAAATCACTCCTATAACAGCAATAGCAAAAGATAGCCATGTTCCATTTCCCGCACTGGCTGCTACCATGGGAATTGCTACTAAAGGCCCACCTGACGGTCCAATAGTTGCGATAGATTGTGCAAATAAATCTTTAAATTCCAAGCACTTCAATTTTAGTCCCGAATTATTATCATATACCATATTATCTTCCTCCATATTATAAATTATTTTTTATAAAAAAGGCTTTAAGCAATTAAATGTTTTGCTTAAAGCCTCCGGTTTTCCAGTGAGCAATTTATAGTTATTTTTTATATATGGCTGCACAGCCAATTATATAGATCCCTGATTACTTCATCTCTATTCACTTCCCTCAGCATCTCATGCCTTCCATTTTTATATGTTTTATATGTTGTATCCTTTATTCCAAATTTTTTATATGTCTGAAATAGTGTTTTTATGCTTTCTCCGTAGTTCCCAAAAGGATCATCATTTCCCGATATGGAAATTATAGGCAGATCTTTAGGTATTTTTTTAATAACTTCTTCTCTATGCAAATTTTTTAAAGCATAGATGAAATCTTCATAATATCCAACTTTATAATCTATGGCTGCATAAGGAGAGCTTAATGTATTTTCAAGCATGGTGAAGTCACTGGTGAGCCAGTCATAATCTGTCTTTGCAGGCTGAAATTTATCATTATAATGTCTAAAAAAATAATCTGCAGTTTTTACACTTTTACCCTTTCTTCCAACCTGGGCAACCTCTTCTTCCACTACTTCAATCAATTTTTCTATTCTTCTTCCATCAATTGGCCCGGTAGTTCCAGAATATATAATCCCATTTACTTTACTTCCATATTTATATGCATATATCTGAGCCAGCACAGATCCCAAGCTATGTCCTAAAAGGAAATTTGGTAACCCTGGATTTTCAATTTTTATAATATCCGTTAATAATTTAATATCTTCTACCATCCACGATATTCCATCCTCACCCATATAACCTGCACTTTCTTCATAAGATGGTTCATTTATGTTTCCCGCTGTCCTCCCATGACCACGGGCTTCATTAACATATACGGCAAAACCCAATTTAACCATATTCACACTGAATTCCCTATAATAATCAGCAGTTTCACCCATTCCATGTGCTACCTGTATAATTCCCTTTATTCTAGATTCATCACATGGCAACCATTTTTTAGTAAAAAGTTTTACATTCTGCTGATCTCTGTAAAAAAACGTTTCAGATTTATATTCTATACTGTTACACATAATATATATACCTCCAGAGAATATATTTTTCTAATCTGCATATGTCAGATTTTATCTAGAGCTTGTTCAAAATCTGCTATTATATCTTCAATATCCTCAATTCCTACAGATACTCTAATCAATTCAGGTGTTACACCTGCAGATCTCTGCTGCTCTTCATTAAGTGCAATATGTGTTGTACTTGCAGGATGAATCACATATGTTCTCACATCTCCCAGATTAACAACTATGGAAGCCACCTTTAAACTCTCCCCTACTTTTTTTGCCGCTTCAATACCTCCTTTTACACCAAAAGTCAAAATCCCACTAGCACCTCCTCTTAAATATTTTTTAGCTCTATCATACTCCTTATCCGATTTCAGATAAGGATACTTTACCCACTCAACTTTAGGATGTCTTGAGAGGTATTTAGCCAGACTTAATGCATTTGAGCAGTGTCTTTCCATTCTTAAATGCAAAGTTTCCAATCCTAAAATTGTTAAGAATGCATTCAACGGAGCTTGTGCTGCACCAAACTCTTCAACTAGATTTACTCTTAACTTACCGGAAAATGCTCTTTCTTTAAATTCATCTACAAATATTAAATCAGTTGGCCCTGTTGGAGTTGTATAGTCAGGGAACTTTCCATTTGCCCAATTGAAATTACCACCATCAATGATTATTCCACCTAAAGCTACTGCATGTCCATCTGAATATTTAGTTGTTGAATGTACTACAATGTTGGCACCATATTCAAATGGATTGATCAAATAAGGAGTAGCAATAGTATTATCTACAGCAAATGGTATATCCAGTTTTTTTGCCACTGATGAAAACTTATCAAAATCAAGAACATTAAGCCCTGGATTTCCTATTGTTTCTCCATATATAAGCTTAGTATTTTCTTTAGCAAGAGATAGTATTTCTTCCTCAGAGGCTTCCGGATCAGCAAAAGATACCTTGATACCTAACTTGGGCAAAATTGCATTAAAAAGATTATAAGTTCCCCCATATAATTTGGAACTTGCAATAATGTTATCACCGGCATTAGCTATGTTTATTATGGAATAGACCACAGCAGACTGCCCTGAAGATGTTGCTACTGCTTCAATTCCGCCCTGCAATTCCACATATTTTTTTTCCAGATCAGTAACTGTAGGATTTCCTATCCTTGTATATAAATATCCCGGAGTTTTTGCTGCTGCAACATTTCCAACTTCATCAAATGTGTCATACCTGTAAGATGTGCTCTGTACTATAGGAACTACTCTTGATTCTCCTGATTTAGGGAAATATCCAGATTGTACAGCTTTTGTCCCTATTCTAAATTCCTTACTCATAAAATCATCCTCCAATTTAAATGTTATTTATAATTTCTTATACTTTTCAATAATTCTGCCACTTCAATTTCCAGCTCATAAATCAAATTTTATCTCTTTAATCTCAATTCCCCACAACCTCACATTAATACCCGAAATTATTTTCTTATTTCAAAAAATTTTTTTAAAAAAAGACCATGCAGCATTCAATAAATGAACCTGCATAGTCTCTAGTATATCTGGTCAACTAAGTACATCATTTTAAAATTATATCTAAAATCACAAAAAACCTCTTATAGTAAACCTATGAGAAGCTCAATTCCATTTCTCATCTCTCAGGTTTAACCTGCTGGAATTAGCACCGTTAAATACAATATAATAAATCGCATTTAGGTTGCTGGACGTCATAGGACCAGTCCCTCAGTCACTCTTGATAAGAATCCACTATTAAATTAAATACACAATTAAAATCTGACCTCCAGCTTTTCCAGCTAAACAGTCTATGTATAACTTGTATATACTATACAAGCTTTTATCTTTTTTGTCAACATCAATTAAAGGATATTAAATATATAATATGATTGATTTGTGATAATGTCTTAGTATACCATTTGCGATTATGTCCCAAATAAATAAAAAATAATGTTAGAATATACCTCATGACAATAAGAAATGAGGTGGACATAATTAGAAAGGTAGAATTAAGTATGAAAGAAGATTTTAAATATAAGATTATTAAAAAATTAGTAGAAACCAATGGTAATAAGAAAGCTGCTGCTATTCGTCTTGATTGTTCTGTTAGACATGTGAATAGAATGGTAAATGGATATTGTGCTAAGGGCAAGGATTTCTTTGTCCACGGGAATAAAGGCCGCAAGCCTATCAATTGCTTTTCAGAAGAGACTAGACGTAAAATTATTGATTTATATCAAACTAAATATCATGGAGCAAACTTTACACACTACTCTGAGCTTTTAGCTGCTTATGAAGGCATTTCTATTGCTCCTAGCACTATTAACACAATCCTTATGGCTGAACATATCATATCTCCCAAAGCCTGTCGTGTTACGAAAATGAGGGTGAAAATGGAATTACTAGAGAAACAAAAAAGTTCCAATTTATCCACAGACGATAAGTTAGAAATTGATAGATCCATTATTGCTATTGAAGACGCTCATCCGCGCCGACCACGTTGTGCTTACTTTGGTGAAATGATCCAGATGGATGCATCTTTACATCTTTGGTTTGGAAACACTAAATCCCAGCTCCACATAGCCATTGATGATTCAACTGGTGCTATTGTTGGCGGGTACTTTGATGAACAGGAAACCCTGAAAGGATATTACAATGTATTGAATCAGATTCTTGTACAATACGGTATCCCATATATGTTATTCACTGATCGAAGAACTGTATTTGAATACAAACAAAAGAAAGCTCCAACTACAGAGGAGGATACCTTTACACAATTTGGATATGCCTGCAAACAATTAGGTATTGAAATTAAAACTAGTAGTGTCCCTCAAGCAAAGGGTCGTGTAGAACGCCTATTCCAAACATTACAATCACGATTACCCTTAGAACTTGAGCTAGCAGGTGTAACAAGCCTGGAACAGGCAAATGAATTCTTGAATCACTACATAAAAGAATTCAATACCAAATTTGCTCTTGAAATCAATCATACCAAATCTGTGTTTGAAAAACAACCATCTATTGATAAAATTAATTTAACACTTGCTGTTTTAGCAGATCGTAAGATTGATTGTGGACATTGTGTAAAATTCAATAATAAGTATTATAAACTTGTTGATGCCAACAACCATCCTATTTACTTTAGAAAAGGTACTGATGCCTTAGTTATAAAAGCCTTTAATGATGGTTTATACGTCAGTGTAGGCAATAAAATATATGGTTTAGAAGAATTACAGGTTCATGAAACTAAGTCAAAGAATTTTGATTTTGTAGAAGATAACCCTAAAAAACATAAGCGCTACCTGCCACCAATGAGTCACCCTTGGAAGCAAGCATCATTCCAAGCATATCTAGAAAAGCAAGCGCATAGGGCAAGTAAGACTTGCTAATGTTAATTTAAAATAAATAGATTCAAAAACGACCTCTGCATTTTTTTAAAAAAATATCAAGCAGTAGGTATGTTTAGTGTACCTAAAATTAGGACTTAAAATAAGTAGAGCACCAATTGATTATTGGTGCTAATGTTTCACTTATTTTGGGACATTTTCGAAAATGGTTGACACATCAATTAAAGGATATTAAATATATAATTGAATCAAAAAATAATACTGCATGGACAGATTACCTGGTTAAAGAAGAAGGCTGGGATTTATATTTTTAGCTTTACAACATAAAACTCATTGAAAAAGATGAAATGCAAAGAAATGCAAAGAGATGACCTCTATACAATATAGAGATCATCTTTTCGCACTTATTCTTCTATTTTGATACATATATGCCAGTGCCTTGTTCCTTGAACAGCTTATAGGCTTCCAGAGCCTCAGCAGCCTGTTCAGTTGAAAGGGAATTATAACCGGTCTGTTTGTCAAGGCTGAACCCTCCGTCAACCTGATAGCTTAAAAGCATATCCATTAAATTCCTGCCATTTTTAGTGAACTCACTTCCTGCAGGATCCACCCCGTTGCTGCAGAGAGCTATTATTACCTGGGATAAACTCTGGCTGTTTTCTGTACCCATGGAAGAATATCCTCCATCACTGTCCTGCATGGAAGAAAGTTTTTCAATTCCACTATCTATAATCTGTTTTACATCTTGCCTATCTGCATAAGGTGCCAGAGCCGTGAGAGCCATGGCCGTCATATCCGTATCCGCTTTGTCAGTGATGCTCCATCCATTATCTGCTGTCTTGGAAGATATTATTTTATCAATTAATTTATCTTTGTTCAGCAGCGCATTGTCCGGCAGGTCAAAATTCCCGGAATCCAGAGCTATAAGTCCAAATATGTATGCATTTACCCCTTGACTGTCCATATTTGTGTTGTTGTATATTTTTTCTACTAAATTATCCCCCCCAAAATTCGTGGGATCCTGCCCTATGGATGATAGAACAATTGTCATTCTTTCATAGTCTGTAGGATCTAAAGAATCTGCTTTTGCCGAACTCAAAGTATTTTTCAGAGAGGTCAAATAACTTGAAGGAACTTCTTTTCCATGCTTGTATACCACAAATGCCTGCCAATCATCTTCGATTCCATCTTTTAAAATTCTGTCTACAGTTGTATTAAGTGCATTTTCCACCCGGGATTTATAATTATAATCCTGGGAAGCAGGGCTCAATTGGAAGGTATACCTGGCATCATCTTTTAAATATCTGCTTCCTACAGAATGAACTTTACTTCCTATATTTAAAGTATAGATTTCACCCTGCTTGTATCCGCCTTCTGGAGCATCTACTTCTATCTTGTTGTTATCAAGCAATTTTATATTGGTGGATAGCACATTGCCCTCACTATCCGTTACAGTTATGGCATTCTTTGTCTCATCGTCAAAACCTACATACTGATTGAATTTTATGGTCCAGGATTTATCCGGGTCAGTTATGGATTTATCTGCTGAGGCAGCCTTTGCAAAAAAAGGCTGAACCAACAATGTTGAGCTTATTACTGTCCCCAAGACAGCATATTTTATCTTTGATCTTAACATTTTATCTTTTCCCTCCCGTATACAGTTATTTTAATAAATACAACTTAGTTGCTGTATCCATTTTCAACATACTTCCAGATTACAGCATCGCCGCTGTTTAACACATATTGTCCGCTTCCAACACTTGCCTTGCTGAATTCAGACTGTCCTTTTTTCTTTACATAATAACACCAGCCGGATAGTGGGCCTTCTGCTTTTTCCTTCAATCCATTTATATCTGAAAAATAGACAGTAGACCCGGTTCCCTTAGTGGTATAATTTATTTTAGCTTCATCCAGAGCTTTTTGAGTTATATATCCCACAGTTTGTCCATCTATGTTGTCCAGATTCTTCTGTAAAACTACTGTATTTCCATGTATGGCATCAATAATTTCAATAGATGATTGTTCTGCTGGTTTCTGGGAACTTGTACCATTTGTGCCGGATGTCTGGGCCGAGCCTGACTGGCTGGAAACAGCCTGCCCTGCTTGACTATTTCCTTTTGAAGTCGTATTTGAACTATTTGAATCAGATGCTGCAGCTGCTTTACCGGATGCTGCAGAAGTTTGGGAACCATTTTTAGCTTCAGATTCACTTTTATCGGATTTATACACATCTTTAGACTTTCCCTGAGTGTTTTCAGCACTCATCTGCTTATTTGTAGTAGTACTTGTATAGATTTTCTGGGCCTTGATTGCAAATGCAAATACCACCACGCAGACCACAACGGCAGATATAATGACTGCATACTTTTTCTTTTTACTTTTCATTAATTCCATCTCCCCCTTTAATACCCGTATAACTTATAATTAATCTTCTCTTATAACGCTGAAGTACCGGTAAAAATCTTTTGTAAAATATAATGGAAAATACAAATGAACTGGTGCCGTGCAGAATATCAAAAGTCAATCCGGAAGCATAGGCACCTACAATAGTCCAAAATTTTATGGGCTTTACAAAAGCTAGCACATACTGAAGATTCATAATCCAATCAAACATGAATCCAAATAAAAAACATATGACTGAAAATTTAAGAGCGGAAACTTTTCTATCATCTTTTCCCAAAACTCCGGAAACAATTCCCACAAGGCCCCAGGAAAACATCTGCCATGGAGTCCAGGGTCCCTGGCCAAAAAATATGTTTGACAAAAATGCAGATGTACTTCCAATTAGAAACCCCTCATAGGGTCCAAATACAAAACCGGAAATTGCCACCAGAAAAGTTATGGGCTTTACATTGGGAACTACCGCAAATATTATTCTGGAAACAGCTGCAAAAGCACTCAATGTAGCTATAATTGCAATTTCCTTCGTGCCTGAGTGACTCTTTTCAAAATAAAAATAACTCATAAAAAGTATTGCAAAAACTCCTATAGTACATATAAGTGAAATTCCCGTCTGAAAATTGCTTTTAACTGTAAGTACCATGAGCACTATAATTATAGCAGAAGTAACAGCAATAATTAATTTCTTCATATTGAACACCTTCCAATGGCTTCTTCCAGTGTGAATATACTGCTGTCCTTGTCTCTCAGCAGTTTATTCATGGAAGTGGTATAAAATATTCCGTCCCCCAGTACCTGCTTTTTGCCGCCGTCTGCTACAATACTGCCGTTGAACATGACCATATACCTTTTGCAAAAATTACTGGCAAAATCCGTATCATGAGTTACAAGAATAATGGAAGTACCCTTTTTATTGAGTTTCTGAAGCAATTTTCCCAATTTATACTTAAGCCCGCTTTCAAGGCCTCTCGTGGGTTCATCCAAGAAAATCATATCCGGCTGCAGAACAAGTATGGATGCTATAGCCACCCTCTGACGCTGACCTCCGCTTAAATCCCTTGGATTTTTATCTTTTAAATCATATATTTCAAGTTCTTTTAGAATATTCTCCACTACTTTTCCATCGTATATTCCATAATTGTCCATAGTAAATCTGACTTCCTCATAAACACTGTCCTTGGACAGATAATCATTGGGATTTTGAGATACATAGCCTATGTGTCTGGCTATCTGTTTTATATCCATTTTCGAAGTATCTTTTCCATAGAGCTTTATTGTGCCTTCATACTCCTTAAGTCCCAATATAGTTTTCAAAAGAGTGCTTTTTCCTGCACCGTTAGCTCCCATTATGGCAATAAATTCACCATCTCTTACAGTAAAATTTATATTTTTTAAAATTTGCTTTGAACTGTATTTACAGTTCAATTTCTTTACAGAAAGCACTTCTTTCACATTGTTCTGATCTTCAGTGGCAGCGACTTCATTTTCTGGTTTGATACTGAGAGAACTGTTTAAAATCTTGACTCTGGCATCTTTAAAATCCCTTGGCATACTATCAAAGTTCATCTTTTTGAAAAACTTTAGATAATCAGGCATAAACATAAACTGTCTGTTATTACAATTGTAATAGAAATCACTCTTATCTTCAAATAATTCCAAAGTACCATCATTCATAGTGGCTATGGAATCTACAGTATCAAACCACCTGTTCACCCTCTGTTCTATTACTATTATGGTTATACCAAGTTCCTCATTTATTTTTTTTGTTATATTGAGCATTTCCTCTGCAGAAGAAGGATCCAGCTGTGAAGTGGGTTCATCCAGAATTATGCAGTTAGGCATATATACAAGTGCAGAGGCTACTGCCACCTTTTGTTTCTCCCCACCCGACAGGGAAGTTATATCCCTGTCAGCCAGATGAAGTATTCCTGAAAATTGAAGTGCCTCATAAACCCTTCTCTTTATTATCCTTTCATCCACTCCTATATTCTCCAGGCCAAAGGCTATTTCCCTGTGAACTTTATTCATCATGAGCTGCTTTTCCGGATCCTGAAATACCATAGTCACCTTCTGGGCTCTTTCTTTATGATCCATATCCTTTAAAAATCTGCCGTCTATTTTTATTTCTCCGCCTATAGTTCCACCGTAAAAATTGGGAACTGTCCCCACTATTGCCCTGGCAAGAGTTGATTTGCCGGATCCGGATCTCCCCGCTATTAACAGAAAATCATTTTTCTCAAGGGATAGATTTATATCTTTCAAAGACCTTTCCTTTTCCATAGGATAAGTAAAATTCAAATTTTCAATCTCTATATATGCCATATTCCCTCTCCTCGCCATTTAATATTACTGTTAGTGAAATAGCCACTATAAAAGCAAAAATAACAGCTATACCAATATTTATGAAGTTCACAATGGTTACACCATTGTATATATCAAATTTTGCCCATCCTTTAAACTGTGCTATTCCATAAAATACAATGAGAGTTATGTTTAAAATTATTACCTGCCAGTCCCTGCTTTTAAATTTCTGCCTTTCATAAACGCTTCTGTTTCCACTTAAAAATCCCCTGACATAAGCCGCTTCTCCTATGTTAAAGGAACCTTCCATGGAATCCTCCAGCAATATTGACATCACCGGAATATAACTTGCAGCTTTTTCCCTGGCTTTTTTCCTGTGAAATACCACACCTCTTATTTCATATATTTCTTTTAAATTTTTAAATCTATCCTTCATGCTGGGTATAAGCTTGAAACTTATCATCAGCATAAGGGTTGACTTTGGCATTATGGAGGAAAAATAGGAAACGGCCCTGTCGGAGTCAATCATCAGTTCCAATATCAAAAACAGATATATAACCGCCAGGAACTTAAAGCACATCACCACTGCATATACAAAGGCCTCCAGTGTGAATCTTTTATGAAACAGATAGAATAGTGTCGTTCTTCCTGAACTCACAAAGAGCACATTTAATAGAATTATAAAAAAGGCAATGGGTACAAAATAATAGAGTGCCACTTTAAATTTATGTTTTTCATTGCAGAATAATATCATGGATATAACAAATACATATACAGATGCAAGTACTACCGGATTGTCATTTGAAAATATTATCATCATCATGGAGATAAAAACCAGAGAAGCTGTAAGCACATGGTACTGTTTAAAATCAATGAAGTATCTGGAATTTTCTCTATTTTTATAAGTCATGGATTTTCACTTCCTTTAAGCTGTTTAAAGAATGGCTGTAATCCAGCAGCCATTCTTTAAGTATTCCCCAAAATATCAGTTTATAGGTATTTCTATAGTATCAGAAAGTGGATTATCCTTGTCATCCAAAACAAAGGCTTTTAATGTATATTTTCCCGTAGATGGAATCTGCATAGATGCATCTATTGTAGATGATTCAGCATCTTTTATAGACTGACTTACACTCACATGATTGATAAATTTACCTTTATTATTATCATCATACAGAGCTACCATCAGTGTAACCGGCTGATCCTGAGAAGATACATTTTCAGCTTTTATTTTTATGTCTGCATCATTTCCCAAAGAAAAGCTGGTGTTTTCAGTTAAATTTTCTATGTGAACTATTTCCTTGACTACAGTAATTTCACATGTATCTTCTACGCCGGAATTATCTGTAGCAGCAGCTGTTATAGTGGCCTGTCCTTCTCCAACTGCAGTAACCTTACCATTAGAATCAACTGTAGCTACATTATTATCAGAACTGCTCCATGAAATTTTATCATCACCAGGTAATGAAGATGCTGTAAGCTGTACACTTCCACCCTTTACTAATTTATCTTCACTTTCATTTAAAGTTATGCTAGTTGCAGGAACATAAAATCCCTTGTATACAGATCCTTTTCCTTCAGTTAAAAGTTTATAGGATACTAATGCTTCCAGTCCCTGGTTTGTGGCATATACATTTACACTATTACTATCTGTATAGCCAAATCCTGATTTATCGCTAACGGCATATCTTAAAAGAGCATCTATAGGATTCTCATTTTTTATAAACCTGCTATCTGTAGTAGGATTTATTCCATTGTCACAAAGACCAATTATGACCATTTCTGTGCTATTGGAGTTTTCCCCGCCATAACAAGATGTAAATCCCCCGTCTTCATTTTGTTCATCGGAAAGTTTCTGTACTGCACTGTCTACTGCAGATTTCACTTCACTATTCTTATAATAATAAGGTGCAAGAGCTGAAAGTGCCACAGCTGTGGTATCTGGATCCATAACATATTTTTCTTCTGCACCTGGAGTCCACTGGTTAACATTAGAGTACCAGGCACCATTTTGCCTGCTGGAATCACTCAATATAGCATCAATTAGTTTTTCTCTCGTCCAAACAGCATTTTGAGGTACATAAAAATTTGCCGCGTCTAAAGCTAAAAGAGCATATAAATAAATATTCATTCCTCCATTTTTCATAGTCTGCTCATCACAGTTATATATATTTTCTACAAGATTTACGCCCTCAAAATTGGTAGGATCTTTCCCTTCTGCCAATAATCCAAGTACGCCTTTTTCATATGTTCCAATCGTTGGAGTTTTCAAGGCTTCTTTAAGATTATCTACATAATTCGATACTGTATCTTTGTCAGCCTTGTACAGTGCCAGATTTGCAATTGCCCTGTCCACAGCTATCCAGCCATTGTTATTTTCATCATTCACCGTAGCACTTATATTATCTATAAGTTCATTTACAGAATCCATATAATCTGTCTGTCCGGTAGTTTGTCCCTCATCTGCAAATACAGTACTTGTAGTACTTCCTGCAACACCTATTACCATAAATGCAGATACTATAAAAGATAGAAATTTTCTATTAAAATTTTTCATCACATTCACCCCTTATACCAAAATCAAGATACACTAAATGTTTCTATATCAATCTTATTATCCATGCTGGAAGATGCCTTTATAGTTCCTGTATAATTACCAGGATCTAAAGTAGTATCTATATCCATCTTCCCACCTGAAGATTCATTTATATATTTTAAGTTACCTTTATCATCATAAAGCCTGATGATTATACAATCGCTTAAATACCTGCTATTAGCCTGTATATTTATAGTTCCATCCACTTTTTCCGTGATCACAAGATTAAGCCCCTCAGCTCCATTCAGCGTTGTCAACTGGGTATCCTGTTTAGGAGGATTATTATTTCCACCAGAGCCACCGGACCCTCCTCCAGTTCCGCCAGGATTTTCATAAGTCCAATTATGATAATCAAACCTTATGACATCTCCAGATTGTGGCTTTATAGACTGGGAACCTACAGTGGCAAAGCCTTCATTTACATATATAAACCAGCTGGTACCATGGGACAAATCGGGAGCAGACTTATTCACATAGCTCTGTCCATTTACAGAAATAGAATTTATATATCCACTTTTCACTTCTACACTGTCCACCATAGATTTTAAATAATCAAAAGCAGTTTTACTGCCATCTATATTTAACACCTGCTTTTTTAAAACAGTTTCATTATTATCCTTAGTAATTTCCAACGTAAAGGTTCCTGAATTTCCGCCTCCCCCTGTACCGGGTTTGGTATCATCTCCTATGCCTCCGCTGGTAGCCTCACCGTTAAAATAATGAACCAGATCATCCACGATTACAGCCGGTACCACCAGCGCACCTCCCAATGCTGTAAGCATGGTTTTGCTGGACATATTTGATTTCAGGAAATCTGCGGTTTTTGTACTCAGGGTTTTGTAAACCAAAACCATAGGTGCAGATTTTGTGGACGCAAGAGCCGATCCGGAAAGGGCGTCTGCAAACTCATCCCCATTGGGGCCGTCTCCACTGGCTATGTACACATTGTCAAAATTAAGGTCGTCTTTGAAATTTTCAAGTACAGCCAAATTTGTATCAAACCTGGTGGTACCTCCAAGTCTTATGGCATTTGGAAGAGATGATTCCAGACTGCCGGCTATAACCGCTGTACCGCCTACTATGTAAGTTTTTGCTATATCCCGGTTTTTCAAGTAATTTTTCACTATCTGGGGAAGTTCATTACTTTGAGACAGTAATATGGGCATTCCCTTTTTTGCAGCTATGGATGCTATTGAAAGACTGTCCGCATAACCACTTCCGGATGTCACTACAATATTATCAGCATCTCCCAGTTCTTCGGCTATTTTTACAGAAGTTTCATATCTGTCTGCTCCGCCAAGTCTTTTCACACTGCTGACACCAATGTTTTTCAACTGTGACTCCACATTGTCAGAAAGGGAACTTGTCCCTCCAACCACAAATACCTTGTCCACCTTAAGCCTTTTGAGTTCACTTATAGTTTCATCACTCAGTGAATCCTGCCTGGAAAGTATTATAGGCGCATTGTATTTTTTTGCAAGAGGTGCTGCACAAAGGGCATCTGCATAGCCATAACCCTGGGCTATAACCGCAGTATTTGCACCATATTTCCACCCATCCTGACTTATTTTTAAAGATGTTTCAATTCTGTCATTTCCTGAAAGTCTGTTTTCATTTGCAGTGGTAGTCATGCCGCCGGTACTGTTTGAATCCGCAAATACATTTCCAGCGGAACTGGATAAAGCAATGCCAATTACAAACAAAAACATGACAATTCTGCTTATGATTTTCTTCATATGTTGCATATCATAATTCCTCCTTATGATCAATAATAAAGAGACCTCCAAGGGTCTCCATTATTTACATTCCAGCATAAATGTTCACATATATCTTACCAATAAAGCACATAACTTTAATAAAATATATAATATCTTTCCCTCCGAAAGAATTAACAAAAATGTCAGGCAGGCTTCCTGGCTCAGATTCATCCTACTCCCTTATCTTCCCAGATACATTACCAGTGATATAAACAAGGTTTCATCCTCCATACAGTAGCGGCGGGGCTGCAGTACTTCTTCAACTTTTCCTTTTAACTGTTAAAACAACAGCACCTAACAACAAATATTAAATTTTTACAAACAATTTATTACCTTATTGTTAAGTATATGATATAAATTTTATCCAGTCAATACATATTAAACAGGATACCGAGTAAAAACACTATGGTAAGTTTACCCAATGAATAAACTGCCACGCCCTTATAATTATCTTTCCTCCCTGGAATATGGCATTCCAAGTGCCTGAGGCATGACGGAACGTCTTGTTCTTGTTTCTCTGGTAGTAAAAATAAGGACTGCAAAAGTCAAAATATAAGGAAGCATCTGAAGTATATATACAGGAACAGCAAAGCCGAAAGCTTGAAGATGAAGTCCAAGGGAATTTATAATTCCAAAAATATATGCTCCTATCATACCCCGAATGGGATTCCACATTGCAAATATTACAAGAGCTACTGCAATCCATCCCCTGCCTGCGGTCATATTTTCACTCCAGGAAGGAGAATATGCAAGTGATATATATGCTCCTGCAGCTCCCGACAACATGCCTCCTAAAATTACACATGTATATCTTACAAGAAAAATATTTATGCCGGCTGCATCTGCGGCAGATGGATTTTCACCAACAGTTCTCACTATAAGTCCTGCTTTCGTCTTATACAGTACAAACCACATTACAAAAACCAGTATAAAACTCAGATATACCAGGGCATCATTTTTAAAAAAAATTTTTCCTATTACAGGTGTTTCATTTAAAAATGGTATACTTATTTCCTTAAATGACACAGAGGGAAGCACCCCAATATAAGATTTCCCCAAATATGCACTAAGCCCTGTACCAAATATAGTAAGAGCCACACCGCTTGCCACCTGATTGGCCTTCAATTTTATGGTAAGGATACCATGAAAAAATGCCAGGATTGCACCAGCACTGCAGCCTGCCATAAAACCCATCCACTTATTTTGAGTATGAATACTCACTGCAAATCCCACTACAGCTCCTACAAGCATCATACCTTCCACTCCCAGATTCATAATTCCCGACTTTTCAGATAGGATTTCACCAAGGCATGCATATAACAGCGGGGTTCCTGCAACAATGCCCGCCGCAATCACTGAAATCATAAAGGTACTGTTCATATGATCACTCTCCCCTCCTCACCAGTTTATACTTAAGCAATATTTCACTGCCAAGTACAAAAAGCAGTATAGAACCCTGAAACATCAAAACTGTGCTCAGCGAAAAACCCGATGTCTGCAGATTATATCCTCCTACAAAAAGTCCCCCCATAAAAAATGAAACAATTATTATACAAAATGGATTCAGCCTTGCCAAAAGGGCTATTATAATGGCCGTATATCCATATCCTGGAGATATATCCTGCTGAAGCCTGTGAATTACGCCTGATATCTCTACCATACCAGCTATTCCGGCTATTCCACCGCTTATAAACATGACAATCAGTATATTCTTTATATAATTCATGCCTGCATAAATCGCCGTATTTTTATTATTTCCGCTGACTTTTATTTCATATCCCCATTTGGAATACTTGAGAATCAAAAACATCAGCATTGCAATTATAAATGCAATAAAAAGCCCTGCATTTATATCTGTATTTCCAAAAGAGGGCAAAGTGGCATTTTGTGAAAAAGTTGCAGTTACAGGAAAATTTTTACCTTCAGGATCCTTCCAGGGGCCAAATACCAGATACTGAACCCACAAAATAGCTATATAATTTAAAAGAAGTGTGCTTATAGTTTCATTTATATTTAAAAATGCTTTTGGAACTGCCGCTATCAGAGCCCATATTCCCCCTGATATAAAACCACATACAAACATAAGCATTAAAAGTTCTCCAATGGGAAGTTCCGGAAACTTAAGCGCAGCCCAGGAAGCCCCAAAAGCTCCCATAAAAAATTGACCTTCTCCTCCTATATTCCAGAGCTTCATGCGAAATGCCAGTGAAACTCCAAGGGAAGTGAGCATAAGCGGAATGGACTTTGCCACAGTTTCAGAAATACCATATAAGGATCCGAAGGCTCCCGAAAATATCTGATAGCACACATCTACCGGATCATTTCCAGTAATGGCAATTATAACAGATGAAAATACAATTCCACCCATTAAGGACACAACAGGAACAATTATCTGTTTTATCATGGAACAGGAATTCGTTTTTTCCAGCTTCCATCTTATAAAATCTGAGTTAGCCACTATAATCATCCCTTTCATTTCCATACATCATAAGTCCTATTGATTTAACATTAACTTGACAAGGTTTTACTATACCCATTATGGATCCCTGGTGCAGTACGGCAATCCTGTCTGAAAGCTGTAATAAATCTTCAACTTCTTCACAGATAAGGAGAATTGCCTTGCCTTTATTTCTCTCATCTATCAAAAGTTTTTTTATATATTGTGAAGCACCTACATCAAGACCTCTAAAGGGATATGAAAGGACAATTATATGGGGATCCAGCTCAATTTCCCTGGCCAGAAGAAGCTTTTGTATATTTCCTCCGGACATTACGCTGATATTATCATTTATAGAAGATGTCTTAATGCCAAATTGTTTAATTACATGGGCTGTTTTTTTACATATTTTATCCCAGTTTATATAAAATCCAGGAGTATATCTATAACTTTCAAGTATCATATTTTCGGAGATATTCATATTTCCTACAAGTCCTGTGCTCATCCTGTCCTCGGGTACATAACCTATCCCCTTTTCTATATGTTTTCTCCTGTTTTCATTCATACAGCTTGATCCATTTAAAATTATATCGCCCTTTTCAATGGGAACAAGTCCTGCAATTACTTCTGCCAGTTCTCTCTGCCCATTATCATCGATTCCTGCAATGCCAAATATCTCACCTTCATGTATACTAAAAGATATATCCTTTAACTTTACAGATCCTTTTAGAGAATCACAGCATACATTTTTCATTTCTAAAACTTTTCTCTGTTTTATTTCAGCTCTTTTACTTAAAATATATATTTTACCTTTTCCCATCATCATTTCTGAAATTTCGTTTTCTTCCACATCTCCTGTATTAAATGTGCCTATTGATTTACCATTTCTCAATACTGTGATTCTATCGGTATTTTTTATAATTTCCTTCATTTTATGTGATATTATTATGATGGATTTTCCTTCTTTTACAAGCAAATGGAGGGTATTATAAAAAGCCTCTATTTCATTTTCTGTAAGCACTGCCGTAGGTTCATCCATTATAAGTACTTTTGCTCCATGCATCAGCACTTTTACAATCTCCACTTTTTGTTTCTCGCCTACTGTAAGCTGCCATATCTTTGCATCCGGCTCTACCTTCAGCCCATATTTTTCAGCACATTTTACAATCTGATTGTTTATAAGCCTCTTATTATAAATTTGTTTTAAGTTCTTAAGGCCCATCATTATATTTTCCGAAACCGTGAATGCATCCACCAGTTCAAAATGCTGGTGAACCATTCCTATGCCACAGGTTATGGAGTCTTTTGGTGAATTAAATTCCACAGTTTTTCCATTTATTTTTATCTTACCGCTGTCCGGCCTGTAAAGCCCTGATAATATATTCATAAGAGTACTCTTTCCCGCTCCATTTTCTCCTAAAAGTGCATGAATCTCTCCTTCATTTAATGAAAAACAAATTTTGTCATTGGCAGGTATTTTAGAAAATTGTTTGGATATATTTATCATTTCAACTATTGGTATTTTTTCCATGCTATCCCTCTCAAACCTTTAAAATCTGCATACCGGCTTTTTTAAAAAGCCGGTATGTAAAAATAACATACTTTATTTAGAAATTGTTCCTTCAATGCCTTTTACAAACCAGTTAAGTGAAAGCATTTGTTCATCCGTAAGCTTCTGGCCTTCAGCAACTTTCAGATTTCCTGACTGGTCATATACAGGTCCTTCAAACACATTGAATTTTCCATTTATAATATTGCTTCTATCCTTTGCAACCAGTGATCTTACATCACTGTCTACCATATTTCCGTAAGGCCCTATGTCAATTATTGAATTATCTTCAATTCCACCCCAATATTGTGATGATTTCCATGTACCATCAGCTACAGCTTTAACTGCTTTTACATAATAGGGTCCCCAGTTCCATACTGCTCCTCCAAGTACTGCTTTTGGAGCTTTGGATCTCATATCGGAACTGAATCCAATTGCATACACTCCCCTTTCCTGTGCAGTCTGGGGTACAGTTGTAGAATCCAGGTGCATTGCAAGCACATCCACTCCCGCATCTACAAGACTGTTGGAGGCTGTTTTTTCAGTTGCCGGATCACTCCAGGAATTTGTATAAACCACTTTAACTTTTACATTTGGATTTACCGATTGAGCCCCCAGTGTAAATGCATCAATATTTCTTACCACCTCAGGTATGGAAAATGGAGCTACAAACCCTATTACATTGCTCTTTGTATATTTTCCTGCAATGACTCCGGAAAGATATCTGCCTTCATAGTCACGTCCAAAATATGTACCTAAATTACTTGAAGTTTTATATCCACTGCAGTGCATAAAAACTACATTTGGAAACTTTTTTGCCACATCAGCCATATAATCCATATATCCATAAGTTGTCCCAAATATAATTTTATTTCCTTTTTGGGCAAGTTGTGTAAATACTTTTTCTGAATCGGCAGTTTCAGGAACATTGTCCACATATGTTACTTCTGCATTTGGCATATGACTCATCAGATATTTTCTGCCCTGCTCCTGGGCATAATTCCAGCCTGTATCACCTATAGGACCTTCATAGACAAAAGCAACTTTAATTTTTTTATTACTCGAGGCAGATTGCTCCTTGGTCTTGTTTTGACATCCGACTATAAAACTTGACATTGCCACAATAACACACAATAAAACCAGACTGACTTTTCTCAATTTTTTCATAATTTCCCCCCATATTATAATTCGTCGTCAAAAAATTTTTGAACAAAATAAAAAGGAGACCCTTGCGGATCGCCATTATTTACATCTGAATGTAACCATTTGCGTATATATTACAAATAAAACGCAGTTTAACAAAATGTATAATACCCTCCCTCCGAAAGAATTAACAAAAATGTCAGGCAGGCTTCCTGGCTCAGATTCATTTTACTCCCTTATCTTCCCAGATACATTACCAGTGATATAAACAAGGTTTCATCCTCCATACAGTAGCGGTGGGGCTGCAGTGCTTCTTCAACTTTTCCTTTCAACTGTTAAAAAACAGCACCTAACATTAAATATTAAATTTTTACAACCATTTATTATCTTATTGTTAAGTATATGATATAAGATTTACACAGTCAACACATATTCAAATCAAATATTCCTAAAAAAGAAGTGATCTACGTTTTCACATAAATCACTTCCTGCATATTATATCACCTATACAAGGGATTTTAACATAATATATTGTCTACTCACAGTATCTGCATTTAAGCCTGCTTTCAAATTCTTCTATAAGTTTATCCCTGAATTTTGGATGGGCAATTTTTATAATCTCTTTATGTCTTTCTCTCAGTGACTTTCCTTTAAGCTGGGCTATTCCATACTCAGTAACTATATACTGTATATCATTCCTTGAAGTTGTAACAGCCTCCCCCCTATTTAGGAAAGGAACTATTCTTGATATCTTTCCCCCTGCTGTAGTGGATGATATGGCCATAATGGATTTTCCGCCTTCAGCCATACTGGCTCCCCTTACAAAATCAATCTGTCCGCCCACACCGCTTATCTGCTTAACTCCTATACTTTCAGAAGATATTTGTCCAGTCAAATCTATCTCCACACAGGAGTTTATACAAACCATTTTATAATTTTTCATTATAACCATGGGATCATTTACATAATCTACGGGATAACATTCAACCATGGGATTGTCATCTACAAAATCATATAATCTGCTGCTTCCCATAAGAAAAGTAGTTATTATTTTCCCTCTGTGGATGCTTTTCCTGCTGTTTGTGATAACACCGGATTCCACCAGGTCTATAACTCCGTCGGATATCATTTCAGAATGTATGCCCAAATCCTTTTTGTCTTTTAAGGATGAAAGCACTGCATCCGGGACAGCTCCTATTCCAAGCTGAAGAGTGGATCCGTCTTCTATTAAAGAAGCACAGTACTCACCTATTTTCTTTTCCACATCCCCTATTTTAGGAGGTTCCATTTCAATTATAGGTCTGGAACTTTCAACTATATAATCTATGTCTGAAATGTTTATAAAGCAATCTCCTAAAACCCTGGGCATATTTTCATTCACTTCTGCAATAACCAGTTTGGCGCACTCTGCCGCCGGCTTTATATAATCATTGGACACCCCAAAACTGCAAAAGCCATGTTTGTCCGGCTTGCTTATCTGAATTAGTGCCACATCTACGGGTATATAATTCTCTTTAAACAACTTAGGGACCTCATGAAAAAAGCAGGGAATATAGTCTGACCTTCCAGAGTTAACAGCTTCTCTTGTATTCTTTCCGAGAAATAGAGAAGTGTAGTGGATATATCCTTTCAGCCCTTCCTGTACATATTCACTTTCAGATATGGACAGCATACTGTACAGTTCCACATCTCTATATCTTGTCTTATTTCTTACCAGGGCATGTAAAAGCATCCTAGGTTCTGCAGCTGCATGTCCAAAAACCACGTTATCACCAGACTTGATTTTAGACACAGCTTCATCAGCATTAACCAGCTTACTTTTATATAAACTTTTTAATTTTACGGAAACCATTTCAACACATCCTTTCAATTCAATATTAACATATTAATGTATGATATAAAATTTATTCAGCCAATAAAAAAACAAACACACGGAGGTGCATATTTATATATCTAATTGATAATAGATAATTTTCTTTATATTTTGAATATTATCTATTTTAATGTTATAATGTAAATACGAATTTCCATAAATATGTAAATAAGGGAGATGGTCAATGTGTTAAAAGCTATTATTTCAACAGGAAAGTATGTGCAGGGGAACGGAGAACTCAAGAAAATATCCAGCTATATTAAAGATCTGGGTAATAGTTTTTTGGTAATAACCAGTGAAAATGGAATTAAGAGAACAAGAAAAACAATAGAAGAAAGCCTCAAAGGCAAAAATTGTTCTCTATCTTTTGAAATCTTTAATGGAGAATGCTGTAAGAGTGAAATAGACAGGCTTCACAAAAAATTAAAACATAACAACAACAATGTGGTAATTGGTGTAGGAGGCGGTAAGATATTTGATACTGCAAAAGCAGTTGCCTATTATGGCGGTGTTCCAGTTGTAATCGTTCCAACTATAGCTGCAACAGATGCACCCTGCAGTGCACTTTCTGTAATATATACCGATGAAGGTGTATTCAGTGAATACTTAATGCTTCCTAAAAACCCGGACCTTGTACTTGTAGATTCAGAAATAGTTGCAAAAGCTCCTGCAAGACTGCTTATTGCAGGAATGGGTGATGCATTGGCCACTTATTTTGAGGCAAGGGCCTGCGTTAAATCCGGAGTAACTACTATGGCTGGAGGAAAACCCACCAAAGCTGCATTCACACTTGCTAGATTATGTTATGATACACTTTTAGAAGACGGGCTCAAGGCTAAATTATCTGTCTTAAACAAAGTGCCTACTAAGGCTTTAGAAAATATAATTGAAGCAAACACTTATTTGAGTGGAGTTGGTTTTGAAAGCAGCGGAATTGCAGCTGCACATGCTGTTCACAATGGGTTTACAGCAATTAAAGAATGCCATGAATTATATCATGGAGAAAAAGTGGCTTTTGGAACCTTAGTACAGTTGATTCTTGAAAACAGTCCTATTGAAGAGATAGAGGAAGTGATAAATTTCTGTATTCAAGTTGGTCTTCCAATTACATTAGGTGATCTTGGGATTAAAGAAATAAATAAGGATGAACTATTGAAGGTAGCGGAAATTTCCTGCTATAAAAATGATACTATGGGAAATATGCCTTTTGAAGTTACAAAAGAAGATGTGTATTCTGCAATACTCACTGCTGACGAAGTGGGAAAAATGTACAAGTAAAAAACAAGCAGCTGGTGGATGGTAACTGCCCCCAGCTGTTTATTTCTTTGCTATTGTATATCATCTTCCAAAAGTGCCTTGCCTGAAACCAGTCTTGAAAGAGATATATCCCTTATATTTATGAGATTGCTGCTCATAAAATTATTTTGGGCCATTTTTTTATACAGCTTTGAAATCAATTTATTAAACCCTAGGATTACATTGTCAGGAGGAATAATCACAGGGATATTCCTCAGTTCCGTAAGGGAAATATACTTCTGGTTGTTTCCCGTTATTCTAGTTTTCATATAATCTTTCATTTTATCGGAAGACAGATACATAAAAATAAACTCTGCCATTTTCTCACTTGAAGAGGTTTTTATAAGTCCTATGTTTTTTATGGCATAATCTATGCACTCGTCCTGAACAAACAGTGTATTGCCTATAGTTCCAATCATGGTTATTAGCGTATCAAATTTTTCCACCCTGCTTCTTTTATTGATCTTTTCAAAATCATCTTTTGATATAAAATTAACATTTTTAAGCTGGATATTGTTGTTTTTTATATTTCTGGAGGTTATAAGTTTATATCCTGTTTCTTTTTTTTTAGGTGATTCATGCGTGCCGTCTGTTACATGAACTATATCCTCCATTTTTTCAACCTTCCAGCCACTGGGTATAATTCCCATTTTGCTTTTTCGAAATTCACCCCGGCTAAAAGGTCCAAAATCCATAAACCAATATTTAAAAATAGTATCTGCCATTTCATTCATCACTTTGTTCATTTCATCATTCAATTTAATTTTGTCATCTAATGAAGAGAGGATGAATATAATCCTTTTCTGCTGAGCCATGGGTGGTATATATATTTCCAGATTTTCAATGATTTTTTTTGTAAGTGATGTGCTGTTTTCACCCTCCATAGTCATGGAAAATAACGTATTTTGTGTTTTATCCCACATTAAAAAATACTTTAAAAAAACAGGATGGATAATGTATTTTTTTACCCTTATTACAGAAACATGCTGATTTACCCTTCCCCCTATTATATCTTCAGGCACCAGAGTAAACCTGAGGGAAGAATTCAACTTCATGTTAATCAATATATCTCCTTTTTCCAGTTTTACACCTTTCATCTTTTCCGCCAAATTATATTCGATAAATGCAAGCCCTTTATAATTAAACCTGTTATTGCCTATATTCTGGCTTTTTACAAAAGGTACTCCGGATTCCACATAACCTTCTCCATTACCTATTGCAGTTGATCCTCTGCTTATCTTGAAGCAAACGCTGCCCAGTTTAGCTTTCTTCCAACAAATTTCCATGTTTTAGTTCCTCCAGATTATGTTTTATGGATATATCCAGTCTACTGCTTTCATCCATCTGTCTATACAATTTTTCAGTAAGTTTGGACATTTTATTTTCGAACAAAATCTCTTTAAAACTTCTTTCTTCTTTCCACAAATAGCAATCTTCCGCCTCATCTTCAATTTGCTGTAATCTCTTTTCCATTATTGATGCCTCCTAAAAATATTTTTTACTATAATACCTGCAGTTAAATCTATTTTCAAATTCATCTATTAATTCATCACTAAATTTTCCAATTTCATAGGGATCATTTTAAAACTACCCTTTAAAAAATTTGATTTACTCTGCTGAAAAATAAAAAAGAGAATCCAAAGGGATTCTCTTTTTATATGTTAATACAACTGTTTACAAATCAAAAATATACTGCACAATTCACAAAAGCCTACAAGGTACTGCGTACTGCCTTCCGGCAACGCTCCTTAACCTTCACATATGCAACAGTTTGCTTAAGCCACGTAATATCTCCCCCTCCGAAAGAATTAACACTTATTAGGCAGGCTTCCTGGCTCAGATTCATTTTACTCCCTTGTCTTCCCGGATATATCACCAGTGACATAAATAAGGTTTCATCATCCATACAGTAACGGTGGGCTGCAGTGTTTTTTGCACTTTTCCTTTTAACTGTCATTTAAATGTCCTCTAAAATAACAGCACCTAACAGTACATATTAAATTTTTATAAAATATCTGTTCTTAACTGTAGTATATATTAAAAATTTTTATAAGTCAAATGCACTCCGTTTAATAATTTATTTTTATATTATTATCTCTTTTATTTTTTCTTTTATCTTCTCATCCACTTTTACATTATAATTTTTTAGTGACACATTTATATTTAGATTCAATGAAATTCTCACTGCTTCCTTTAACGCTACTATAAAAGGATCTACCTGATTGTATAATTCCATAAGGCCATTTATTTTTTTCTGGTAATCCGATATTTTGTCCAAATCATTATTGAGAAATGCCTTGTAAGTATGGATAAAAAGGTTCGCTTTTACATTAGTAAGACCTCCTATTATGCCATCTCCACCGCAATTCAAATTAGGTATCAAGTATTCATCAAACCCAGAAAATATGGAAAAATCTTTTTTATATGACTTAACTTTTTGTACATAACCTCTTACATTGCTTATAGAATCAGTTGTATCTTTTATACCAACAATATTTTCAAATTCGGTTACCAATTTAAGTACGAAACCCGGAGATAAGTTTGTGGACGTCCTTGCAGGAAAATTATAAAGCAAGATAGGGAGTTCAGTATTTGCAGCTATGGTTGAATAGTATTCATAAACATACTCCTCATTCAAACTAAAAAAATATGGGGTTATAATCAAAACGGCATCTGCACCATATTTTTTAGCATATTTATTTAATTCTATAACTTCCCTTATATCATTACTTCCTGTGCCAACTATTAGCTTTGTTCTTCCACCAACAACTTCACTTATAAATTTTACATAATCTTTCTTTTCTTTCAATGAAAGATTAAAAAATTCTCCTACACTTCCCAGAGCAACAATACCATCTACTCCATCTGAAATCAACTTTTCAGCTAAAATACTTTGATTTTTTGTATCTACTGTTCCATCATCATTAAAAATAGTAACCATAGGTGTAATTATTCCCTTAAACATTTCAATCTCTCCTTGTATAATTAATTTACTTTTGTATCATTTCTTTAGGAAATTCAGTAAGCAACTTCGTACCCGTATCTGTCACCTGCAATATATCAGTTATCCTGGGTCCTCCTACTTCCTTTTTATATATAGTTGGCAATAATAAATCCACTACCATATTTTTCTCCATTATGGTTTTCCCATCCCGCCTTATAATTGGATAAAATTCGGATTGTCTTAATCCCACTCCGTATCCAATAATATCTATAAAATTTTTCCCGTATCCTGCATCCTCCACCACTTTAAAGGCGGCATCATAAACAGCTCCTACTGATACACCCGTTTTTACGGTTTCAATTGCTTTATTCTGGGCCCGAATTAAAACATTGTATATATTTCTTGTTTCAGGATCTACATTGCCAAGTGCTACAGTTCTACACATCTTTGAAGTATATCCCTTGTAGGAAGCTCCTAAATGAATTACAACAGCTTGGTTATTGTCAATAATATAATTGCCTGCAAAAGGATGAATTATAAGCTGTCTTTTTTGTATTAAAACCTGCATTCTAAAAGTTGAGCCTTCTGAACCCGACTTCTGCATAGCATATTGTGCCTCGGCAAGTACCTGAACCTCAGTCATTCCCGGTTTAATAGAGGTTATTGCAGCTTCCATACCCTTTTCTAAAAATTCACTGGCTTTTTTTATACATTCTATTTCATTTTTATCTTTTATAGAACGAATCCTGTAACATATATCAGTTATATCCACAAAATCCATTCCCCTTAAACCCTTGCGCAGGGCATCAAATACACTAAATTCCACAAAATACTTGCTGAAACCGACTCTAGGAGAATCAAATCCCATATCTTCTTTTATTACCTGCACTAATTTTTCACCTAAATTACTTTGAGGGAAGGCATATCCCACTACATTTGAAACAGCACAGTTCTTTTTTATAAATGGTAAATCTATACCTAAAGTGATACAGACACACTCTCCACTGGCGGGAACAACAAGAGCCATACATTCAATATTCGTCAATCCGGTATAATAGATTAAATTTTCTCTATCTACCAACACGGCTATGTCTATACCTGACTTTAAAAGTTCCTGCTGAAATTTAATGAATCTTTTATTATATGTTTTCTCCATAAAACCCCCTCCTGCAGTTATATATTTAAATTCAAAGCTCTTTAGCTACATTCTTAAATAAATTATACATTTTTATACCCCAATGTTTCAGAAATCTTCATAATAATCTCTTTAAGATCTTTTGCAATAAGATTCATCTTTTCATGGTTCATCCTGCTTGTAGGTCCTGATATACTAATGGAACCTACAGCTTCGCCATTATAATCCATTATAGGTGCTGCTACGCACTTTAGACCAATCTCTATTTCTTCATTATCAATGCAGTACTTCCTTTTCTTTATTTCCTTTAACTCCTCTTTCAGCTTATTTGAATCTGTAATTGTATTATAAGTAAATTGATGAAATTTAATATTTTTTATAATTTCTTCTACATCTTTTTCCGGCATAAAAGCTAACACTGCTTTTCCCACCCCAGTGCAATATACATGTGCCCTTTTACCAACTTGGGAGCTCATTTTAATACCGCTTTCCCCTTCTACCTTGTCTATATATATTACCTGATTTCCATCACGCATGGCCAGGTGAGCGGTTTCGTCATATTTATATACTAATTTTTTCAGGTAAGGAAGTGAACTTGTTCTCAAATCCATACCATCTTCAACTAATTTTCCTAATTCAAAAAGCTTTATTCCCAGCTTATACTTTCCATTTTCCAAATTTTGTTTCAAATAACCTCTGTTTTCCAACGTACTAAGAAGCCCAAAAGTAGTACTCTTGTGAAGATCTAATCGATTGGCAATCTGGGTCACTCCCAGTTCATTTTCTCTTCTGGAAAAACATTCTAATATTTGTAAGGCTCTGTCCACCGATTGAATTAAATTCGATTTACTTTTTGGCATCTTATATACATCCCTTTCTCGTTTTACACATAATATCTCAGCTACTTACATTTATTATACTTTTGTTTTACATAGCTGTCAGCTGATAATTTAACCATATCATACACTTTCTTTATGGGTATATTATATTCTTTAGCCTTAGCACAACATTCGCCATATTCAGGAGATACATTCGAGATTTTGTCACCGTAAAATGCTATCTTTATTGAAATTTCACCTAAATCAGTGGGCACCTTTTCCATTTTATAGGAAAGCATATATTTGTGAAAATTAAATATCTTTACCCCAATAGTAGTAGTTTCTTCAAATATAGTCTTTAAAACTCCGTCTAAATCCTTTTTCTGTACATTTATATTTAAAATGCTGGCAATCCTATTTTTCTTAGTAAAAGCGGTTTGTACATACACATCTTTTGCCCCCTGTGAAAATAGCCTTTCTGTTATATACTCATAAAATTGCGGGTTCATGTCATCAATATTTACTTCTATTTTTACAGCTTCTCCTTCTTCAGCCAACTGCTTGCTGTGACAATTTGCTTTTTCATCCTCTGCTGCTGAATCTCCTATACAAATTCTAAGTAAATTAGGTATATCCAAATCTCTATTTCCTGCTCCATAACCACAATTTTCAATATTCATAAGAGGTATTTCTCCAAAATCACTGCAAATAGTTGATATAATGGCAGCTCCTGTAGGAGTAACCAATTCATTTTCTACACCTTTTGAATACACTTTAATTCCATGCAATAATTCAAGAACAGCTGGTGCCGGAAGCGGTATAATTCCATGAGCACATTTGATAAACCCAGTTCCCAGGTGTATGGGAGAACAATATACTCTTTCAATATTTAACAAGTTCAGTCCAATAACGGCTCCACATATATCAACTATGGAATCCAGAGCTCCCACCTCATGAAAGTGTATTGATTCTATAGCAGCATTATGCACTTTGGCTTCAGCCTGAGCTAATCTTGTAAATATCTTCATTATTTTTTCTTTTACTTCTAAATCCAACTGGCTGCTTTCTACAATAACTTCAATGTCACTCAAATGTCTGTGTACATGTTCATCCTTTACTATGACATTTACCTTGGTACCACATATTTCCTGTTTCATTACTTTTTTTTCTTCCAGATCAAAAGGTATATTCAGTTTTACAAGTTCCGCCTTTAAAGCCTCCAATTTCAGCCCGGCATCTACTAATGCACCTAAGATCATATCTCCGCTTATACCTGCAGCACACTGAAAATAAGCAATCTTCATATTCTATTCCTCCTGGAAATTTCTTTATACATTCAACCTGTATCTACAACAAATAGATACAGGTGAACATATAATCAAGCTATTTTTGAATTATTCTTTTAATACGGATATATCAACACCCCTTTGACGAAGCCATTTAGGAAGCAGTTCCTTATCAACTCTTTCACTAACTTCAGGTGCTTTTTTGATAAGTAACTCTGCAAGGGATTCACTTACATTCAATGCTCCCATTGCTCCATCAAATATGATAACATTCTTGGTCCCTGTAGCTGCATATGCAAAACTCATTGCCGTTTTGGTATCTTTGACAAGAGCTGCATAATCCATGTAATTTAAATTGAGGGGATCTCGATTAAACAGCTCTGCCTGCTCACTTCCTACAACTAATGTAGGTATATGTTGAGCAAAGAAAGCCGAAGGATACCCTGTCCATGCGTAGTTATGAATACACATTTTTATAGCAGGATTTATAGGAGGTATGCTTTCCAATAGAGGTTTACCGTTCTTGCCATAGAAAGCTTCAGTATACCAGGTATATGGAGCCATAGGCCTATCCAAATCATAGAGATCCGTATTGGCACCTGCAAAATTGGCATATATTACTCCCGCTGAAAATACATAGGGAACAGGACAAGGAAAGTCAAGTACCGCTATACACTTATCTATTTCACCAAATAATGTCATTATCTTTCCATATTGTTTGCAGCCTATGAAAGTTACTTTATTATTCAATTCATACAAATCATTGTTTACATCTACACCCACAATACCATTTGGTGCAACATCCAAAAAAGCTGCAAATGCAAACTTTTTCTGTACAAAATCCGAATCAAAAAGGGCTCTTGCAACAAAATTTGCTCCCCTTGGTCCAAGATTCTGATGATAGGTGGATCTGGTTTCAATACGGGCATAAGACATTCCAAAAGGTTTTACTGCCTTATCCACCTGGCGGTGAAAATGTACTTCACGGACATCACTGTGATGCGCATGTACTATCCAGTCTGCATCATAAACCTTTTTAAGTCCATATAATGTACCTATTTCAGTTTCAATGGGGATTCCCTGATCTACCGGAGCCACCCCTATTGCCTTACCATTAAAATACTTATCCAGTTCATATCTTTTTATATATTCCTCGGTCTCACGGAAACGCATTCCAACACCTGCACGTAGACGCACATCCTTACATCCAGTTCGCTTTTCTATTACATCCTTGATGGTTTTTAAAAGTTCTGCATAGGGCTGCCCGCCTAAAAGAGTAAATCCATGATGGGAGGCTAGAATATTAACTGAATGCTCAGGCTTTATCATACTCATGTCAACTTTCATAAGAGCTGCTTCTGCAGCTTTTCTTACTTTTTCTATACCATTTTCTCCCGGAAAAATCACATCAGGCAAATCAGGGAAAAGCTCTTTCAGGTGAATTGAAGTCATACCCGGAAGGTCAGCTGCTCTGGTTTTCACCAAGGATGGATCAATACCATACTGTGATGTTTTTGGAGATATGGGAGTAATTGCTGATCTCATTATTTATCCTCTCCTTTCTTACATCCATCAATAATTTTGTCTAATACTTCTCTATCTTCTTCAAAATAAAATCCACGTGAAGAATATTTCTTTTTAACTTTCTCTGGTAAGTCCCATGCAGTAGCTGTTTTGCCATACCACTGCCATCCGCCTTCAACTGGATTGAGCTCACATCCTGCAGCATCCAAAAGCCTTAATATAGGTTGTATACATTCTATGGTACACCCTGTACGAATACCTGTTTGAAGTGAAACTTCCTCTGGAGTTTTTGCTCCTTTTAAAATAGCTGCAGCCGCTTCTTCCGCTCTTACCCCTACACAATAACAAAGGGTTTGCTCTGGATGAAGATGTGCTTTTACACAAAGATCTATTATGTCATCATAATTTACACTATTTATGTCTACACCTATCTCCAAGGGCTTATCCCTTTTTATCATAGTTATAGCATCAAATGGACATCTTTGCTCGCAATTTGCACAACCCCTGCACCTGTCAGCATCAATTACAGCTTTACGATTTTCAACTTTTATTGCCAGGACAGGGCACACTTTTTCACATGTACGACATGCTTTACATTTATCATTATCTACATCAGGTAAAAGTGTAACTTTTTTCATTGTATTAATTCCCTCCTTAGTATAAAATAAATTACATAAATTTTATTTTCCTAATCATTCATTAGGTTTTATATTTTCCTCCTATATAAAAGTGGGACTCTAATATAGGAGGGGAATATACTCATTTTATTTGATCATTAAACAAATTTTATACTTACACTTCCAAGGCCGTGAAAAGAAACTGTAAATATATCTCCCTCCTGAGCTTTTTCTGCTGCTGTAAATGCGCCTGCAAGAATTATTTCACCTTTTTCAAGTGCAATATCAAAAGCACTTAATTTATTTGCGAGCCATGCTACAGCTGCTGCAGGATTTCCCCAGACTTCTGCACCTACACCACTGCTTACCATCTCACCATTTTTCTCAAACATCATTCCAATCAATTTTAAATCCAAATCTTTAACGGAAGCCATTTTGCTTCCTAAAACCAATCTGGCACTGGAAGCATTGTCTGAAATAGTATCTGCCAATTTAATGTGCCAGTCTTTAATACGGCTGTCAACAATCTCAAAAGAAGGAAAAACTCCTTCAGTGGCTCTGTATACATCTGCAATTGTTATTCCCGGTCCTTTAAGGGTTTCCTTTAGGACAAATGCCAGTTCTCCCTCTACTTTAGGGGCGATAAGCTCACTGCGATTTAATGTGTCACCTTCAAGAATAAGCATATCATCCAGCAGATGACCGTAATCCGGTTCATTTACACCTAGAAGCTTTTGCATTCCACGACTTGTAAGTCCAATTTTCTTTCCTATTATCTTTCGTCCTTGAGAAAGCTTCATATCAACTCCAGCAAGCTGTATATGGTATGCATCTTCAATGCTTAAATTAGGATATTCCTCTGTAAGCTGCCCTATAGGAGTCTTATTAGCCTCTGATGTCAAAAGTTTTTTTGCTATTTCTTTATAATTCATATTTTAATCCTCCATCATATATTTTTATTTCATTTTATTTCTCCATCGCTGACGCAAAGCACCAGCAATAGTTTCTGCCAATAAATCCTTTTCAAGTCCCTTTTGTATTCCCTTTATTAAAGTATCACATCCCAGTTTTGCCTCTTCATGGGGCCCTGGAAGGGCAACTATATAACTCATGCCCGCTTTTCCTACCCCAATGCGTACTCCCTCTTTATGATGTCTGTGATAATCCGGCTTAAATTTTAAAATCCATGGTGTACAAGCTTCTTTATCTATTCTCAATATAGCTTCCACACTGAAATCCTTGTCTTCAGCTCCAACACCTCCTGTAGTTACAATCAATCCATACCCTTCTTCCAGCGCTTCCTCTATGCCATTGGCTGCAGCCAATACATCATCTTTAAGAATGCCTCCAAATTTAACCTTGTATCCTGAGCTTTTCAGAGCATTTATAATATATGGAGAATTGGTATCCTCTATTTTGCCAGCTATAACTTCCGCACCTGAAGCAAATACCTTAGCACGTTTTGAAACTGCCTTTTTAATTTGTGTAGTGAGTCCGGCAGATTTTTCTAGGACATCCTTTGCTTCTTTAGAATCAAGCGCAATAAGCCCAAGTATACCTTCTGAATGTACTGCAGCATTATCTCCTACCTCCACTCCAGAAATTTGAGATAGTCTAAGTAATATTTCCTTTTCTTTTCCTATAACCGATTCAGCTTTAACTTTGCGTTTCATAATGTCAAAGGCCAAAAGTCCAGGTCTTACATCTACAACCATAATTTCTTTGGTTGTCATATTAAGTACATTGGCAACTTTTTCTGCAATTTCGCCAAGATTGGCATTTTTTAAATTTACATTATCAATCCAAAATGTAGTCTTTTCAAGTAAATCCCATTCCAATTAGAATCATCCTTTCAAATTTTCTATGACATCCAGGCTAAAATCAAGTATTGGAGCATCAATAATTGCCCTTCCTACATCAACAATATCAGCACCACAATCCTTTATAATTTTAATATCTCCTAAAGTAATTCCTCCTGCATATGCTATCTTAATATTTTCACGCCATCCATTTTTTTCTGAAATATTTACAACGGACTTCAAATCTTCTATATTTCCTGTATCCACCATAATTATTCCTGCTCCAGCTTCCACTGCCTGAACTGCTTCCTGCACTATAGGATCTATTTCCCCCCGAAGCTGTACAACCACAATCCTGCTGCTGTCATACTCTCTGGCTTTTCTTACAGCCTCTTTAACACATCCTAAAAGCCTGACGTAATTTTTATCTAAATAGATAAAAGGTTTATCTGTTATGCGGACTCCTATACCTCCTGAAATAATGGATTGACGAATATCTTTTCTGATTTCACCAGGTACTTTTTTGAATGCACCGCATACAATCTTTATATTGTCACCAGCTTTTTTCAAAAATTCATATGCAGCAGTGGTAATTCCTGAAAACTTTCCAATAGTTCCTAAAAGCATTTCTTCAGCCTTTATAATCTGTTCCGCATTTCCAACCCCGGAAAATACACAATCTCCTGTTCTAATTTTATTTCCCTCAGGGCACACTCTTTTAATTTCTATTTTTAATTCATCTGCCAATTGTTTAAGCCTGTCAGTTCCTGAAAAAACGCCTTCCTGCTTGGAAACTATTTCAAAATTCCATTTATAATCCTTTATATCGGAAAAAAGATATTCTCTAAGTTCCACAATTATTTCCCCTCTCATAAAAATTATATACCACCTATTTTACTGCAGCTTTTTCTTTTTTAAAATCTTTACTCTCCACCAATAATGAGATTATTACTCCTCCTACAAGTGCAAGCAGCGGCGCACTGATTTTAAATATAGTTATGTTGCTCATTGCAATAACAAGTGCAAAAAATGAACCATATTTAAATTTATTAACTGAAAAGGCATCATGGAATGAGCTATACAGCACATTTATCATTGCAAGCCCTGCAATAATATTGGTCAAGGCTGCAGGTAAAGCTGAAACAAATGCCATTGCAAGACTTGCTATAAGTCCAAAAACTATAAATAATATTCCGTTTATAACACTGGATGCATAACGGCCTTCCTTGTCTTCTCCTGCCTCTTCACTGGCACAGATTGCGGTCATAGGTCCTGCAACATTTGCATTATGTCCTCCAAAAAAAGATGTAATCATACTCCCTATTCCACTTACTACAGTCATTACATTAATTGGAGGTTTATACCCTTGTGATATCAAAACACCAGTTGCCTGAGCATTTTCAGAACCTATAATCAATACAGCAAGAGGTATTGATACAGATAAAGTAGCTCCTAAACTAAATTGAGGCATAATAACCTGAGGTGCAATAAATCTGAAATCTTCTGCCTTGAAATGCAATGAACCAGTTGCTGCCACAGCTATCATTCCCAATACCAATGCGCCTAATACAGGTGGCACTTTTTTAGTGACTTTAGGTATTATAAAAAATCCTGCTAAAGTCAATAATCCTACTATTGGCATTGATTGAGTTGAGGTAATTATCCCCGTGCCAAACTTTATCATGGCTCCTGCTATCATTGCCATAACTATGGGAAGTGGAAGCCATCTCATTATCTTTCCAATTAATCCCGAAATGCCTAGTAGAAGCACTATAATACCTGCAATAAAATATGCACCGGAAGCTTCATATATATTAAATGTTTTGAGTACGGTTACAAGCATAACAGCGGCAGGTATATTGAAAGCTCCACATATAGGTTGTTTATATTTTAGGGCTAAAAATATACTAACTAGACCTCCTATAAAATAAATGGAAAATAGCCACGAAATAGATTGTACATTAGTCAAACCGCCGTCAGCAGCAGCCTTTATTACTAAAAGCGCAGGGCCTGTACACCCAAAAATTGCAGCTACAGCACCAGCTGTTATTGTACTTCCATTGATATGTTTAGGTAATTCTCTTAAGCTATCTAAAATTTTATATCCCTTTTCAAATCTTAATTCTTTTTCATCCTGTTGAATTTCCATAGTTTCCCCCTTATATTCAATAAAATAATTTTGTTCTGCATTATCTGACCTTGTTCTCATTAACTTTTATACGAAAGCTATCACTGCTGACACTTTTAACTTCGTAAAGCTGGTGTAAAGCACTGCTATGCCTCTGGATAAAGTTCTTTCCCCTAAGGGATAACGTATTCTAAGTGCTAAAAGCGCTAAGAATACTGTTAATAAGGTTTAGATAAAAAAAGTATTCCCTATGAGCAAACTTCACCTGAACCTAAGAATCATTTGATAAAAAACTAGATAAGATACAATAATATGACTAATATACTTAAATCATATTCAGCTGAAATATAACTTTGTTCTATATTATCGTACTGCGTTTTATATTATTTCTTATAAGATAATTATAGATAATTATTTTTAATATGTCAATAATTTAACTAATCTTTTTAAATAAAAAGCTCAGACACAATGACAGATACCTGCCATTATATCTGAACCCTGCTATTTATTATTTACCACATGAATTTTCACCGATGCATTATCCCCTATGGTGAACTTGCTTTTTAGATTGCTGGAATTGTCAAACTTGATTTTTACAGGTATTTTTTGGACTGTTCTTTTATATTTTCCCTTGTCTGAATAAGAACTGGGTGTCAGTGCAGCCTGGGACATATGTCCTATGGACTTCACTTTTCCTGTAAATTTTTGTGCTCCATACTCATCTATGCTTATATCCACTGATTGTCCTGCTTGTAATCTCCTGGTTTCCGTTTCATCTATATTGGTGATTATATAAAAATTATCCGGATCTGCCAAAAGTGCTATGGTTTTATCCGGGGATAAATTTTCTCCCACGTTTGCCTGCTTTTTTACAATTATACCATCAATAGGTGCCCTTATTAAAGATTGATCTATGCTTGAATCAGGAAGACTTCCCATATCCTGACGGGCCAGTATCTGATCTTTTACAACTGTATCCCCTTCATCCCCGTCAAATTGCAGCAACTTTCCACGAACCTGAGGGTTTACCTTGATTAAATCCGCAGTAACTTTTGCATCATCAGTAGAAACATAGTAAATATGTTCATACACATAATAGGAAATGATGCTGACCACAACTACTGCCGCAGCTATCAATGTCCCGACAATTATTTTTTTACGGTTTTTTTTCATGCTGGAAATTATATTAAACTTCATATTAACCCCACCTTCTCCATTACTTCAATCCAACTTCCGCAAACATACCCGGTTTCAAAAGCTCGTTTTTATTATCCAAGGTTACTTTCACCAGCACATCCGAGCTCTGTGAATTCAGTTTTGAATTAATAACAGCTATTTTCCCTGAAAATTCATTGTCCGATACATCGGGTACTTTTACAGCTACACTTTGTCCCACCTTAATTTGATTTAGAATACGGGTGGGGGCATATGCATTTACATATAAATTATCCGTGTTAACTATTGAAATAAGCGGTTTGCCTGGAGTTACCATATCTCCTACATTTACATTTCTTGAACTCACCGTACCTGAAATGGGTGCTGTAATAACTGCAGCATCCAGAGCTGCCTGGGAAGCCTTTAGCTCCGACTGAGCCTGAGCAAGCTGGGATTGATATCCGCTGACATTGGAGGTATCTGAATTGGCAGCACTTTGTGCACCAGATAAACTTGTCTGTGCTGAACTTACTGCCGATTGTGCCTCATCCACCTTGCTTTGAAGCTCTGTAGTATCCAATTTCACAACCACATCTCCCGCATTTACCTTCTTGCCTAAATCCGTAGATATGTCTGCAACTTTTCCTGCAATATTTGAACTAACATCTATGCTGTCATTTGTTGCAATTTTCCCGCCCATAATAAATACGGTGCCGGTGCTTGGCCCATCTATGGTAATGGACTTGCTGCTGTTTTTATTAGGGCTGCATCCACTAAAAAGCAGCCCTACAACTAAACAAAATAAAATAGCTCTTTTCATTTAGATCCTCCTATGAATTATATAATTTAAAGTTCATTTATATACTAACATTTATTCTATTACATGAACACCCTAACATCAATATGGCTGTAACAAATCCTATTACTTTAATTTTTCCTTAAGATAGTTTTCCTAAAAAACACCCTTTACCTGCCACAGCTGTAAAGAGTGTTTTTATATTATTTAACTGGTATTTCTATAACATCAGAAATGGAATTCATTTTTCATATCCCCTCTGATTAAAGTATTTTGGCATTTCGCTTACCAGTGAAGTGAAGGTTTACTTGAATTTATATATGCCAGTGCCTGTATTTTGCTTAAACATATTGTATGCTTCAAGGGCCTGGGCGGCCTGCTCTGTTGCCATGGCATTATAGCCTGTTCCCTTTGTATGGCTGAATCCGCCTCCAGATACCTCATAACTTAAAAGTGCATCTACAGGTGTCTTTCCATTTTTAGTAAAAGCAGCACTTGAAGGGTCTATTCCATTTGCACAAAGACCTATTATTACCTGTGAAATACTCTCGCTGTTGCTGACTTTCCAGGAAGAAAATCCTCCGTCACTGTCCTGCATGGAGGACAATTTATCAACTGCCTTGTCAACAGCATCTTTTACTTCAGCTTTGTCCTTATAAGGTGCCAGAGCTGTGAGGGCCATACCCGTCATATCCGGATCCGCACTGTCCCCTGCATAGTCCCATCCATTATCGGCAGTTCTGTTCTCCAAAACTTTATCTATCAGTTTGTCTCTTGTCCATACAGAGCCTTCAGGTATTTCAAAACTTCCGGAATCAAGTGCAGTAAGTGCAAATACATAGGCATTTATTCCCTGATCATCCATACCGGTATTGTTGTATATCTTTTCTATAAGATTATATCCCTGAAAATTTGTAGGATCCTGACCTACTGCCATAAGTGCCAGGGTAGTTCTTTCATAATCCGTAGGCTGTGATAAAACTCCATTTTCAGAAGTTATGTTTTCCGCAAGATTTGTCAGATAACTTGATGGAACTGCTGCACCATATCTTGCAACTGCCAGTGCCTGCCAGTCATCCAGGTTTCCATCTGAAAGTATTTTATTTATGGCTGAACTTAAAGAAGAGCTCACGGCAGGAGAATTCCCATTATATAAATCTTCGATTTCATTTAAAATTGTATCAGGCACCACAAGTGTTCCGCCTAAAGCAGTAAGTACAGTATCTCCTGCCATATTTGACTTTATAAAATTGGCAGTATCAGTGGAAATGGTTTTATAAGTCAGTACCATAGGTGCAGATCTTTCAGCTGCCAGGGCAGAACCTGAAAGTGCATCTGCAAATTCATTTCCATTAGGCCCGTCTCCTTCTGCTATATACACATTTTTAAAATCCAGATCGGATTTGAAATTCTGAAGTATGGCAAGATTTGTATCAAATCTTGTAGCACCTCCAATTCTCTGTGCATTTGGCAGGGAAGCTGCCAGAGTATCACTAATAGAGGCATTTCCTCCTATTACATAGGTCTTGCTTATGCTTTTATTCTTTATATAGCTGTTTACAGCATCCGGGAGAGCATCTTTTTCGGATAAAAGTATGGGCATTCCCTTGCCGGCAGCTATAGGTGCTATGGAAAGACTGTCTGCATAGCCATTTCCTGAAGAAACTACAATGCTGTCAGAATTATCAAGGCTGTTTGCTATTTTTACAGAAGTTTCATATCTGTTTGCCCCTCCCAGCCTTTCTATATCACTTATCCCAAGGCTTTTCAGCTGAGTTACAACATTTTCAGATAATGAAGCTGTTCCTCCGATTACAAATGCCTTGGTGGATTTAAGCCTTTTAAGCTCATTTATAATATTGTCATTGAGTGCATCCTGACTGGAAAGGATTATAGGTGCATTGTACTTTTTTGCAAGAGGTGCCGCACAAAGTGCATCCGCATAACCATAACCCTGGGCTATAATCACTGTATCCGAACCATCCTGCCAGCCATTTTGACTTATCTTAAGTGAAGTTTCAATTCTATCATTTCCATAAAGCCTGTTTTTTGATATGCTTACAGCAGTACCTGTACCAGAGGTTACCTCCTGGGCATGTGCATCTACTGTAAAACCTGATGCTGCAATGCTAAAAGCAAATACGGGTATAATAGCTTTACCAATAATTTTTTTCATTTTCCTACCTCCAAATTTATTAAAAATTATTTTGTTTCCCAGTCTCCCTCATAACCGTCATGAATTCCATCTGCAAGATACCTCCACACAACCACATCTCCCTTGTGCCAAATCCATTGACCGCTGCCTATATTCGGCTTGTGAAACACACTGTCTCCGCTTTTTCTTATATAGTAGCACCATCCGGAAAGCTTTCCCGCCTTTTTTTCTTCAAGACCGTCTATAGCGGCAAAATATAATGTGGATACAGCCCCTGTGGCTTTGTAGTTTATCTTGGCATCATCCAGAATTCTTTCTGTTATATAACCTACGGTCTGACCCTCCATACTGCTGTCTATATTCTTTGCAAGAATCATCTTGCTGCCGTTTACTGTATCAATAACCTGGAAAGTGTCCCTGCTTTCGGGATCCGTGGCACTTACCTTTACAACACCATCTGGAGCTGCAGTGGAAGGATTCTCTGTTTTTGAAGCAGTATTTCCTGAATTTCCGGTTCCAGAGGAGGAACTTGCAGAAGACTTTCCAGCGGATGAAGATGATGAGCCTGAAGAAGCACCCCCTGAAGCGGAAGACTTGGCAGCAGAACTGCCTGCAGCATCCTTGCCGCTCTTAGCCGAATCTGCAGAACCTCCTGATATATTTTTAGAAGATTTTCCCTGATCCTTCTGGGCGCTCATCTGCTTGTTTGTAAGAGTGTTGGAGTATATTGAATTTGCTTTAAGTCCCAAAACAAACAGTACAGCAAATATGGCAAAAGCTCCTATGGCTATCATATACTTCTTTTTATTTTCTTTCATTTTCATAACCCATACCCTCCTTGTATCATTTTATATAACTTATGATGAGTTTTCTCTTGTACCGCTTGAACACAGGTAAAAAACTGCTGTAGAATATTATGGAAAATATAAAAGAACTTCCTCCATGAAGTACATCAAAAGTAAGTCCGGACATATATCCTCCTATAAATGTCCATAAATTCAGAGGTTTCACAAATCCGATTATATACTGAAGATTCATGATCCAGTCAAACATGAATCCAAAGAGAAAACATACCACTGAAAACTTAAGAGCTGAAACCTCTTTGCCCTTCTTTCCCCAGAACCCGGCTACAATTCCTACAAGACCCCAGGAAAACATCTGCCAGGGAGTCCAGGGCCCCTGACCAAAGAATATATTGGATAAAAAAGCCGTAGTGCTTCCCACCAGAAATCCCTCATAGGGTCCGAAGACAAAACCTGTAAGTGCAACAAGAAATGTAACGGGCTTTACATTAGGTATAGGCGCAAAGGCTATTCTTCCCACAGTGGCAAAGGCGCTTAATGTAGCTATAATGGCTATTTCCTTTGTACCTGCATTGCTCTTTTCGAAATAAAAATAACTCAAAAACAGTATTACAAATACCCCCACCATGCACATGGCTGAAACCCCAGTCTGGAAATCACTTTTTACGGTAAGTGCCATGAGTACTATAATTATTGCAGCTGTAACAGCAATTATGGCTTTCTTCATAGTGTACACCTTCTTACAGCTTCTTCCAGTGTAAATATACTTTTATCTTTACCCCTGAGCAGTTTATTCATGGAAGTGGTGTAAAATATTCCGTCTCCAAGTACCTTTTCCTTATCACCATCCGCCACAATGGCACCGTTGAACATTATCATGTATCTTTTGCAGAAACTGCTGGCAAAATCCGTATCATGGGTTACAAGCACAATAGCAGTACCTTTTCTGTTAAGCCTTTGAAGCAGTTTCCCAAGTTTGTCCTTAAGCCCGCTTTCAAGCCCCCTGGTAGGTTCATCCAGAAGAATCATATCCGGCTGCAGCACAAGTATGGTTGCTATGGCCACCCTCTGACGCTGTCCGCCGCTTAAATCCCTTGGATTCTTATCCTTCAAATCATATATTTGAAGCTCTTTAAGTACATCTTCCACAACTTTTTCATCGTATATATCATAATTGTCCATGGTGAATCTGACCTCTTCATATACACTGTCCTTAGATAAATAGTCATTGGGATTTTGTGATACATAACCTATATGCTGGGCTATCTCCCTTATATTCATTTTACTCATATTACTTCCATAAAGTTTTATTGTTCCTTCATAAGTCTTTAGGCCCATTATGGATTTTAAAAGGGTGCTTTTACCTGCACCGTTTGCCCCCATTATACTTATGAATTCCCCTTTTTTTATGTCAAAATTCAAATCTTCCAGGACTTCTTTCGAGCCGTATTTACAACTCATCTTTCTTACAGAAAGTATGGTGGGCTCATCTTCTTCGGCCGCTATGGCCTCTTCATATTTTTCCATCTTAAAGGGGGCATTTAAAATTTTCACCCTGGCATCTTTAAAATCCCGGGGCATATTATCAAAGCCAAGTTTTTTAAAGAATTTAAGATAATCCGGCATGAACATGTACTGTTTTTCACTGCAGTTATAGTAAAAATCCTTTTTATCATTGAACAACTGCAGACTTCCCTCATTCATGATTGCTATGGAATCCACAGTATCAAACCATCTGTTTACCCTCTGTTCTATGACTATTATGGTTATTCCCAGCTCTTCGTTTATCTTCTTTACCAGATTCAGCATTTCCTCTGCAGATGACGGATCAAGCTGTGAAGTGGGCTCATCCAGAATTATACAGCTTGGCATATATACAAGGGCGGAAGCCACTGCCACCTTCTGTTTTTCCCCGCCGGACAGTGAAGTCACGTCCCTGTCAGCCAGGTGAAGTATTCCCGTAAATTGAAGTGCCTCGTAGACTCTTCTCTTTATAACCGCCTCATCTGTCCCTACATTTTCAAGTCCGAAAGCTATTTCCCTGTGAACCTTGTTCATCATAAGCTGCCTTTCAGGATCCTGAAAAACCATGGTTATTTTGTTTGCCCTCTCCTGATGGGTCATCTTCCCTACAGCTTTTCCATCTATTTTTATCTCACCGCCTATAGTCCCCCCGTAAAAATCAGGAACAGTTCCCACTATAGCCCTGGCAAGAGTGGATTTACCCGATCCGGATCTTCCTGCTATGAGAAGAAAATCATTTTTCTCAAGAGACAGGTTTATATCTTTCAATGATCTTTCCTTTTCCAGAGGGTATGTGAAATTCAAATTATTGATCTCTATATATGACATATTCCTTCTCCTCACTATTTATAATTATAGTTACAGTAATTGCTATTATAAAAATCAGAATCACAGCTATTCCAATATTAAAAAAATTTACAGTGCTTACACCGTCATATATGTTAAATTTCACCCATTCTTTAAACTGGGCTATACCGAAAAATATCATAAGTGCAATACTTAAAACTATTACCTGCCAGTCCCTGGTCTTAAGTTTCTGCCTTTCATAAACGCTTCTATGTCCGCTTAAAAATCCCCTTACATAGGCTGACTCGCCTATATCAAAGGAACCTTCCATGGAATCCTCCAAAAGCACGGACATTACAGGGATATAGCTCCTGGTCTTTTCCTTTGCCTTTTTCTTGTCAAATATGACTCCCCTTATTTCATAAATCTCTTTCAGATTCTTAAACCTGTCCTTCATGCTGGGTATAAGCTTAAAGCTTATCATGAGCATGAGAGTGGATTTCGGCATTATGGAAGAGAAATAGGAAACTGCTCTGTCGGAATCAACCATCAGTTCAAGTATGAGGAAAAGATAAATTACCGCCAGAAACTTGAAGCACATCACCACTGCGTAGATTATGGCCTCCAGGGTAAATCTCTTGTGAAAAAGGTAAAAAAGAGTGGTGCTCCCGGAACTTACAAAAAGCATATTTATTCCTATTATCAAAATGGCAATTGGAATAAAATAGTAAATACCTGTTTTAAATTTTTTCTTTTCTTTACAGAATATTATAATTCCCACCATAAATACGTACACGGAAGCAAGCACCACAGGGTTGTCCGTGGAAAATATAATTATCATCATGGAGAGAAACACCAGGGAAGCAGTTAATACATGATACTGCTTGAAATCTATAAAATGTCTGACTTTTTCACTATTCATCTTGTTCTTCACTTCCTTTAGCTGTTTAAAGAATGGCTGTAAAATAGAGCCATTCTTTAAATTATTTTATAGATTTACTGTACCGTAAATTCATCTATTGTTATCTTGTTTGTTACTGAAGACTTTATAAAGCCATGATATTTACCTGATACAAGTATAGTATTGAAATTCATAGAACCAGAACCTTGATTTATATATGCAAGATTTCCATTCTCATCATATAAAGTGATAGCAATATAATCCGAGGCATTTTTACTGCTGGAGTTTATATTTACAACACCAATTGCAGTCTGAGTAATGTTTAAACCAAGTCCCCCATTATTTGTTCCATCAATGTTTACAAGCACAGTACCTTCAGATGACTGAGCATTTACCGTTACAGTACATGCTGCTGTCTTGTTCCCGTCAGCTGTAGTAACCGTTATGGTTGCAGTACCTGCACTTACTCCTGTTACAACACCGTTTTGATCCACTGTGGCCACAGACTCGTCGCTGCTCGACCAGGTTAATCCTTTATTTGTGGCATCTGTCGGGGCAACAGCTGCAGTAAGCTGATCTATACCTCCTGCTTCCACGGTAGTACTGGTTTTATCCAGAGTGACCCCGGTTACCGGAACTGTGTCTTCATTGAGCCCAAATTCAGATATTTCTATCTTATCCGTACTGGAAGCCTTTATAAAGCCATGATATCTCTTGGCAGAATCAAGTACTGTAGTACAATCCATAGTTCCTGCAGCTTGATTTATATATGCCAGATTGCCATCTTCATCATACAAGGTGATGGTAATATCATCTGAAACATTTGGAGCCTTGGACTTTATATTCACAGTACCAACTGCAGTCTTGCTTATGGTCAAATCAAGACCCTCTTTATGAATTTCTACAATATTATTCTGTAAGGTCCCATCATTTACAGTTACAGTACAGGATGCTGTCTTGTTGCCATCAGCTGTAATAACCGTTATAGTTGCAGTACCTGCACCTACTCCTGTTACAAGTCCATTTTGATCTACTGTTGCAACGGATTCATCACTGCTTGACCAAGTTAATCCCTTATCAGTGGCATTTGACGGCGTAATAGCTGCAGTAAGTTTATCTGTACTTCCCTTTTGTATAGTTGTACTTGTTTTATCCAGAGTAACACTTGTTACTGAAATATTAGTACCGCTGCCACCACCGCCGGAACCTGAAACTGTAACAGTGCAGATATCCTTGTTTTTGGAGGTATCATAGTTAGGATAACCATTAAACTTCCCATTGTCTACGGACTCTGCTGTTATAGCTGCTGTTCCTGAACCAACCGCCTTTACCTTTCCATTAGCATCCACTGTTGCCACAGATTCATTGCTGCTGCTCCAAACTACATCCTTATCAGTGGCATTGGAAGGACTCACTGTAGCCCCAAGAGTTTCGGAACCATTTACATTCAGATTCAAACTATTCTTGTTAAGTTTTACTGAATCCACATCCCTGAAACAAGTCTCATCCCAGACATCAAGTACATAAATCCAATGTATCTTTTCTCCGCCCTGAAGTATTTCTTGTGAAGCTCCACAGCTGAAACTCGGGAAAGTACCATCTACGCTGTATTTCCAGCCGCTGTAGTTTGACTTTCCACCCCCCTGAGGCCTGTCCTTTTCAGCCTCATGATTTATGCTGGATATATAAGTTGTTCCACCGCTGCCTGTATTTGTAAAATGGATACCTTTACTATCAAGAGTTCTCTTCAGCACATCAAAGACAGTATCTCCCTTAGTGAAAGAAAGGCTTGACTCACTTACAATATTGCCCTTGTATCCGTCAATTACAAGGGATACATGATTACTATCAGGATTGGAAGTTCCGCCACCGGATCCGCCTCCGCCCGTAGAAGGATTTGAAGGTGTAGTTGGATCACCTATGCCTTCACCAGGTGTCTTTCCATTATACAAATCCTCAATTCCACTTAAGATTGTATCAGGTACTACCAAAGTGCCTCCTAAAGCTGTAAGTACAGTCTTATCAGACATATTTGACTTTATAAAGTTTGCAGTATCTGTAGCTATAGTCTTGTAAATAAGCACCAAAGGAGCTGATTTCTGGGCTGCGAGAACCGATCCTGAAAGTGCATCTGCAAATTCATCACCATTAGGGCCGTTTCCCTCTGCTATATAGACATTGTCAAATTTAAGATCAGATTTGAAATTCTGGAGTATGATAAGGTTTGTGTCAAATCTAGTAGTGCCTCCCAGTCTCTGGGCATTGGGCAGTGAATTTTTCAAGCCATCTTCAATAACAGCAGTTCCGCCAACCACATAAGTCTTGCTGACATTCATTTCCTTTATGTAATTGTCAACTAAATCAGGGAGGCTGCTGCTTCTGGTCAAAAGTATGGGCATACCCTTGGCTGCTGCTATAGGTGCTATAGAAAGGCTGTCTGCATAACCGGCTCCGGAAGTCACCACAACACTGTCTGTGTTTCCAAGTTCTTTGGCTATTTTAACGGAGGTTTCATACCTGTCTGCCCCTCCAAGCCTTTCGGTATCACTTATTCCAAGACTTTTGAGCTGGGACTCCACATTATCTGAAAGGGAAGCTGTGCCTCCAATTACAAAGGCTTTCTTTGCCTTAAGCCTTTTAATTTCACTTATTGTATTGTCACTCAGTGAATCCTGTCTGGAAAGAATTATAGGTGCATTATTTTTCTTTGCAAGAGGTGCAGCACAAAGGGCATCGGCATAACCGTAACCCTGGGCTATTACCACAGTATTCGCACCATCCTTCCAGCCATTTTTGCTTATTTCAAGTGAAGTTTCTATCCTGTCATTTCCCGCCAATCTGTCTTTAGTTATAGATACATCAGTACCAGTAGAAGAAGCCGAAGTTGAATCAGCAGCATATGCACTGCTTCCAAAACCTGATATTGCAATACCTATGACAAATAAAAAGGTTATGATCCTGCTAATAACTTTTTTCATATTTTCCCCCTTAAAATTATTTCCTAAATTTCACAGAGAATAACTGTTATATACAGTTATTCTCCAGAATTTCCTATTTAACTGTAAATCCGGGTATAGTTATCTTTCCTGTACTTGAGGCATTTACAAACCCGGTATATTTTCCAGAAGAAAGCACCGTACTCAAATTCATGGAACCCGCAGCTTGATTTATATATTTTAAATTGCCGCTTTCATCATATAAGGTAATGGTTATATTATCTGAAGCACTTTTACTGGCTGCCTGTATATTTATAACTTTATCTGAGGTTTCAGTAATGGTCAGGGCAAGGCCTCCATTATCCGTTCCATCAATATCTACAAGCTTGGTATCCTGCTGAACAGGAGTGGTACTTCCACCTCCACCGCCAGATCCTCCAGATCCTGGATTTACCGGAGTAGAATTTCCCTTATTGTATTCATCCACTACGCCGCTTACAACTCCATCGGGAACTACCAGTGTTCCTCCAAGTGCTGTAACAACAGTTTTTGTAGACATATTGGCTATTATAAAACTTGAAGCACCTGAAGTCATGGTCTTATAAATGAGCACCAGAGGAGCTGATTTGTGAGCTGCCAGGGCTGCTCCTGAAAGGGCATCTGCAAATTCATCACCATTAGGACCATCTCCCTCTGCCACGTACACATTGTCAAAATCAAGATCAGATTTAAAGTTCTGGAGTATGGCAAGGTTTGTGTCAAACCTTGTATTTCCTCCAAGCCTCTGGGCATTGGGCAGTGAATTTTTCAAGCTGTCTTCAATAACGGCAGTGCCGCCAACTACATAAGTCTTGCTGACGTTCATTCCCTTTATGTAATTATCAACTACATCAGGAAGGCTGCTGCTTCCAGTCAAAAGTATGGGCATTCCCTTGGCTGCTGCTATAGGAGCTATAGAAAGGCTGTCCGCATAGCCGGCTCCGGAAGTTACTACAATGCTGTCTGCACTTCCAAGTTCTTTGGCTATTTTAACAGAGGTTTCATACCTATCTGCCCCTCCAAGTCTCTCAGTATCACTTATCCCCAGTGTTTTAAGCTGAGACTCCACATTACTTGAAAGGGAAGCTGTTCCCCCAATTACAAAAGCCTTCTTTGCCTTAAGCCTTTTAATTTCACTTATTGTATTATCACTCAGCGAATCCTGTCTGGAGAGAATTATAGGTGCATTATTCTTTTTTGCAAGAGGTGCAGCACAAAGGGCATCGGCATAACCATAGCCCTGGGCTATTACCACAGTATCCGCACCATCCTTCCAGCCATTTTTGCTTATTTCAAGTGAAGTTTCTATCCTGTCATTTCCATAAATTCTGCTTGAAGATGCAACTGCAGAAGTATCTGCATATACACCAGTTCCTGAACCTGAAAGTGCAATTCCAAACACAAACAGAAACATAATAAATTTGCTTATAATCTTTTTCATATTGACCTCCCTGAATTCATTGTTAAGTCATAAAAATAAATTACTCTTAGTTAAAGTATTATTAAAAAGCTATATTACAATTTGGCAATGCATTTTTTAAATCCTGCTGGCCATCATCGTCTATTGTTATGCCATATAAAACAAGGCTTTTTAAATTTGTCAAGCCCTTTAATGTACTTAAATCAGTTATTCCAGAATTATAACTTAAATCCAGAGTCGTTAAATTTTTCAATCCGCTTAATGCACTTATATCGTTTATTTTATCGTACTTAACCTGGCTATTACCAGAATATTTACTCAAAAGAAGGGTCTGCAAATTAGTCAATTTACTTAAAGCGCTTATATTGTTTACTGGGTTACTGTCTAAATCAAGATACTGCAGATTTGTAAGATCACCTAAACTACTTACATCTTCTACATTATTTCTACTTAAATTAAGATACTGTAAATTTTTCAGTCCGCTCAGTACACTTATATCGCTTATAGTAGTATTTGTTGAACAAGTATCTTCTAGATTAAGCTTTTCCAGGTTAGTTAGATCTTTTAGCCCATTTATATCACCAATAGGATTGTCACTTAAATCCAACTCTTTTAAATTTGTCAAACTTTTTAATCCGTCTAAATTAGCAAATCCATCATATTTAGAATTCATATATAACTTAAGAGACTGCAAATGGCTCAATCCGCTCAATACACTCAAATCATCCACCGGAGTACTACTTAAATCGAGGTATTCCAGATGGGGCAGTTCATTCAGCTTGCTTATGGTATCCACATTTAATTTTCTATTACTTGTCAGATTGAGAGTTTCAAGTGAAGTCAGGTTTTCAATACCACCAAGGTCCAGTATATTCTTACCAGTGACATCCAGTTCAGTTATCTTGTCCACGTCACTTTTATACAAGGTGCCCTCGGGCTTTCCTATGGAATCCCTCACTGCTTCCTCCAAACCCCAGTCAGCAAAAGTTACTTCACTATCATTTTCACCTGTATCACCGCTCACAACAGGTACGGTTTTAACATCGGAGAGGGGTTCCATGTCATCCAGTCCGTCCCACACAAAGGCTTTCAATTCATAATTTCCCGTATCCGGCAACTTTATACTACCTGTCAGTGCAGTGGATCCTTTTGATTCAACATCCTGCTGTGCTGCTGTATAAGTCACAAAGGCATTGTTGTCCTTGTTGAACAGTGCAAGTATCAATGAAACGGGCTGCTCTTCATCAGAATTATTTACAGCATTTATGGTTACTTTGGCATCACTTCCCAGTTTAAAAGACGCATCTTCAGGCAAATCGGTGCTTATATCTACAAGGTTGGTTTGACTATTATCAGTAACTGTTACACTGCAAGCTGCGGTTTTATTTCCATCTTCCGTAGATGCTGTTATTGTGGCCGTACCTTCTGCCTCTGCAGTTATCTTTCCAGTTTGATCCACTGCAGCTATTTCAGGTTTATCACTTGTCCAAGTTACATTTTTATTAGTGGCATTTTCAGGAGCAACAACTGCTGTAAGCTGATCTGTACTCCCCTTTTCCACAGTTGTACTTGTCTTGTCAAGAGTTATTCCTGTCACATTTACAACAGACTCTGCAGCCCTGGTTACAACTATGTTATAGGTCTTTACAGTTCCATCCTCTGCTGTGACTTCAACCTTTATGTTGTTTTCCCCTACATTAAGGTTGGCCTGCTGACCGCTTACATCCTCTCCATTTACACTTACCTTTATCTGAGCTTTACTGTCTGCTGCAGCCGCTGTTATGTCAGTATTTGACACTTCATTGCCAACTGATGCCGTGTAGTATGTTACAGATGAATCAAAAGCTTGATTGAGAGTTACTCCTGAAAGACTCAGATTTGAAAGATCTGCATTGCTGCTCTGTGCAGTTGTAAAATTATATATGGAACCCTTTCCTTCTTTAAACAGCTTATATGCGGTTATCCCCCTAAAACCAACTTCTGTTGATGTAGGATCCAATGATGTATTATTTGTACCTCCAAATCCGCTGTTGTCATTTAAAGCAAAGCTCAATAGCGCATCCATAGGGTTATTGTCTCCCTTTATAAATCCGCTGTCTGTGGCAGGATCTATCCCCAGTGAACATAATGCTGTTATTACTGGGGCTGTTACACCTGTTCCTGAATCCGAGCTGTTATTAACAAGTCCAAACCCTCCATCCGAAGCCTGCCTTTCCTGTAAAAGGGCAATGGCGTTGTCAATGGCTTTTTTCACATCTGCATTTGTGTTATAATATGGTGCCAGTGCTGAAATCACCTCTGCTGTAACACTAGCTTGTGATATATTTGCCTGAGGAGTTGGGTATACGACGTTTCTGTTCCATCCGCCGTCAGATTTCTGCTCACTTAACAGAGTTTGAATCAATTTATCCTTGGTCCATTTTGCATCATCGGGAATGGTAAAGTCCCCTGCGCTTAAGAGTATAAGGGCATATGCACAATATTCTTCATTTCCTACTCCCGGAAGATTTTTTGACATGCCATCACTATTGTATATTTTTTCTATAAGATTAACTCCCCAAAAATTTGTAGGATCTTTACCGTCAGCGATCACTGCAGCAGCAATGGATTCACATTTTGCGACATCATCTACTACGGGGCTTTTGTTTGTATCCATTAAATAATCAGGATCATTTTTGATATTACTTTCCATGGACTTAAAATAATTTTCAGGTATTTCTTTACCTGCCCTGTTTAAGTCATAACCACCCCTAAAAGAGGTGGCTTGCTCAAGCCCTATAAGGGCGTAATACTTCCAGCGCCTAAATGACGCTGGCTTTTACCTTGTTCAAGCCTCAGTGGATTGATTACCTAACTGTACCCTTAAAAGGGTTTTCCAATTCTTTTATTGTAATCTTATCCATTATTTGATCATTTTTTTCTTGTTCTCGAATATACTTTGCTATTGTTGCTTCATTAAGTCCTACTGTACTCACATAATATCCTTCTGCCCAAAAATGTCTATTTCCAAATTTATATTTAAGATTTGAGTGCCTATCAAATATCATCATTGAACTTTTCCCTTTAAGATATCCCATAAAACTTGACACACTTGTTTTGGGAGGTATCGATACTAAAAGATGTATATGATCCGGCATCATATGTCCTTCTATAATTCTTATACCTTTCCATTTACACAAATCTTTTATTATTTCTTTTATATCTTCTCTCAATTTGTAGTATATTATCTTTCTTCGATATTTGGGCGTAAATACTATATGGTACTTGCATAACCACTTGCTATGTGCTAAACTTTCTGCCATAGAGTATTACCTTCTTTCTAATTATTTTGATGACTTGAACATTCATCATTATAACAAAAAAGGTAATACTTTTTTTGCTTAAGCATTTAATCACACCCGCATAGCGGGCGGTTTTTAGTTTCAGGTACTAAAGTACCTTCAACTTGTTAAAACATAAATAAAAAGGCCTTCTTTTGAAGGTCTTCACATATCATATTAATATATTTCACAATTTAAATGGAAATACATCTGATACCAGTCTTTCCTACCAAAAGAACTATATATACCGGCAAGCAGGTAGGTATACTGGCTTGGAATCATCTTACTCTCCATACCTTCCCAAAGGTTGTCCCTTCAGTGGTTTCACATGGATTTCATCTTCCTTACAGTAGTGGAGGCTGCAGTGGTTTCTAACCACTTTCCCTATTAATTCATTGAGAAGCCTGCTGCAAATATTATTTAATTTTCATTACCTTGATAATATATCATGTATAGGTATTTGTCAACATATTTGTTAAAACTTTATCTTAATGGAATTATATTATTTATATACAACTTTCTACATAACACGTCATTTTTTGTCTAAATATTCTTTTTATGGTTAATACATTATTCAATACCCCTTATTGATCTTTTACTTTAACTCTATACCTAACAATTAATTAAATAAACAATCTATCTGATAAAAAAAACTATTTGCAGCAAGCACATTTATTGCATGTAATTCCATATAATACCTGTACTGTTTGTGAAAAAAAATAATATCCCGAGCTTTATTTCCCAGGATATATTACAACAATTATCTACATAATATTCATCATAACTCTAATTAGACGTTTTCCTCCTGTAATTTCAGCTTCATCCTTATCTGAACCATCTCTTTTAGGCTCCAGCATTTCATTTACACGTTCCCTTAGACTGTCTCTCGCTTCTTCAACACTCAAACACTCATAGTCTTTTCACCATTAGTTCGCTCCTGCTCTGCCTGTAAAACCTTTGCTCTGAGTTGTAAAATTTGTTCTCTCCTCTCAAAAGCATCTATGCTCATCAAGACAACATCACCCTCATCATTTTTAGTTATATAAATTGGTTCTTTTTGTTTCATGAGCTAATGGTGATATTGCCAAATATTCATTTCTAAGTGCTGCCGATACTTTAATAATCATATTTTCTTCTCCCTTTATACCATTATTATGATAGAATTATATCATAATTTTTTTATACAATTAATGGATTAGCCAACACACATTTTGTGTTTATCTCACTCAAAAAAATTTTACTTAGTTTTTCAAGCTTGACCTATCGTATCATAGTGTTCAGTTTTTTCACCATTTTCTGTATTTCTTCTTCTTTTAAATCTTTTTCTATTTTATCAGGCAAAAGCACAAGGGCAATCACGCTTGAATGGGTAATAAAATAAACCTGTGCATAGGCATACTCCCCTATATGCTCATATAATCTTCCGGAACTTATGGTCCCCTTAAAAACAGTATTGGGGCTGTTGGCTACATAACCCACGGTGCCAATATAAGGAAGCTCAACTCGTATTGCCTCGCCGTCATATTCATTTTCAGGCTCTTTTACAATTTTAAGTATACGGTCAATCTCAAAGGGTTTTTTATCGTAATAATGGTTCAATCCTGTAATTGTAATAAAACAATTCTTCTCCAAATATAACACCCCTTTCAATCTGAAGTTCAAAGTTCTTTGTTCTTTAATTCTGGTATTTCTTTTTCAGTTCTATTATTTTTTCTTTTGGTAATTCAGTTATGTCTGCTATATCATTTATTGAATCTCCACGATTAATCATCTTTTTAGCTATCCTTATTGCTTTATCATTTGTTCCTTTTTCTATGCCTTTTTCTATTCCTTTTTCCTCTGCCACTTTTATCCTGGTACGCTGGTCACTGATTTCTGCCTGCCTTGCCTCATATAACATCCTGGCTTTTTCATCCCGGCTTATTATTTGAAGCAGTCCATAAGCTTTTTTTATATTTTTGTTCTTCCCTGCCAGCACCTCTATCACTCCCTTCGATTTTGCATCCAGAAATTCCATCCACTGTACTATTGGATCATCTTCACTTCTCTCAACTTTTTCGTCAAATAATTTTGGTATTTCTAGAAAGTGAACTTCCAGTATGTCAGTCAATTTATACCCTGTTTCATCTTCTGTCAGGTGATAACTTGAGTATAATTTATTTAACGGTGTACATTTGAAATCCACTATATTTATAGTCACACATTTCTTTAACTTATCATAGGTATCCCCTAGTTTTATCTGGCTTGTGTACATCTTGCTCCAGTAAAATATGGTGCGTTCTGCCATATATTCCACTGGCAATATTTGTATTTCAACGTCTATTTGTTTTCCAGCCCTGGTTTTTACCCTCACATCAAGAATTCCCTTTTTATTCTATCTCTCTATACTACTATTTTATCAGAAAATTAAGTCTTATTCTATAATATTTTATTATTCAAAGTTAAAAATCAAGAGTTAATAGCTTTGGCTGATTTTTGGCATCGGCCAAAAATCTTCCTTTACTATTAACTCTTTATAAACTCTAAACTGCATTCTACTAAAAATATCTCTTCAAATCCTATATCCTCTCCATATCAAATCCAGCTTTTGCAATGACTTCATCTTTAAACTAATAAAACAATTTCGTATATTCAGTCTGTGTATTTGCAAAATGATATACATATACTACATCTTCTATATGCTTATAAATTGCCGCATATTTTCCATTAATAACCATCCTGTATCCTTGTTCATTCAGCCAATTATCAGGTATTTTAGAACCAGAATCCGGATATTCTTCTAATCTTTCAATAGCATCTAAAATACTGTCACTCACTTTAATTGCTGATTCTACACTAAATTCAATGCAGTAATAATCTTCAATAGCTTTTAGATCCTCCCAGGCAGCAGGCAGAATTTCAACCCTGTATCTCATTTACACGTTCCCTTAAACCATTTCTAGCTTCTGAAATGCTCATAGTCTTTTCGCCATTGATTCTCTCCTGCTCTGCCTGCAAAACCTTTGCTCTAAGCTGTAAAATCTGTTCTCTCTTTTCAAAAGCATCTATACTCATTAAAACAACGTCACCCTCACCATTTTTAGTTATATAGATTGGCTCTTTTGTTTCATGAGCTAATGCCGATATTGCTGAATATCCATTTCTAAGTGCCGCTGATGCTTTAATAATCATATTTTTCGCCTCTTTTATATCATTATTTTGATATAATTATATCAAAATTTTTCTATACAATCAACAGTTCCGGAAAAATCAGTTCTACTATCTCGGCTTCAAAATCCTCCAGTATAGTTTTCCATGCCGCATCAAGCTCGTGTATTCTTACCAAAATCTTCATTTACTGTTGACTCTTCACTATAAACCCTAAACTGGATTCTACTAAAAATATCTCTTCAAATCCTCTGTTTTTTCTATATCAAATATATCCACACCAATGGCTTCGATTTTATCATTGGAGATGGTTTTTATTTTATCTTCATAGTTCTCTGGCAATCCATTGAACTTTTTTTTTCAACTGCTTAATAAGCAGTCCTACCTTCTCTTCCCTGCCTTCTTCTCTGCCTTCTTCCTTTCCTTCTTCTTTAAGTTTTTTATCAATTTCAAATTTTTTCAGCATATCCATCAAAAATACCCTGTTGTCTTCATTCAATTCTATTTTCGCCATATTCTTATACACCTCCGTTACTCTATTGGGATTTACTCTTGCCAATACATCCATTATCACTGCATATAATGGGTTTTTTATATTTTTCATGTATTCTGCCATCCAGCTCTCCATCAAGCTTTTATCCTGCTGCTGGGTTTGAAGCAATTTTAGATATTTTGCATCATCATCCTTCAATTTTTTGGATACTATAAGCTGTGTCTCTATGTCTGTATTCTTTATATAATATATACCATTGTCTACAGCCTCTATTACAGCACCCTGTTCATTTTTTAAATAATCCATCAGTTTTCGGGGATATTTGCTTGAAGTCAGTGTAATTGTAATTTCATCTATACCTACACCGTTGGTCTCCTGTGACAGTGACTTGTATAAATAAGCATATGCCTTCACCTTATAGTAGTCATCTATTGATATATAATCCGTGGGTGATTTATATTCCAGTATATTATATTTCCTGAATATCTTCCCTATGAATTTATTTATTTGTATATCTTTAAGTTTCTTTATAACAAGTACATCTATTCTCAACGGCTCATCCGTCAATTGATATTCTGTTGTAAATTCCAGATCATCCTTGTATTCTTTTAATTCCAGCTGTATTGCCGCTGCAAATGCCAGATGCCATTTTATTTTATCATCATCGGTATGTCTATAACATCTGAGAAAGCAGCCATACACTCTAAGCTGAATTTTGCTAAAAATATTTCTTCTGATGCAATTTTCAATTTAAATACTTATTTAGATCTTCTAGCCTTTCTATATCCAGAATATTTTCAATGATTAAATTCAGCTTACTGCTGCTTGCTTTTTTTATCTTTTCATCAAAAGCTCCATCCGAGTAATTAAATTTTCTTTTAAGCAGCTTTAAGACTCTTTCCACATCCTTTAATCTGGTATATTCCTTTTCTTCTTCTCTGCCTTCTTCTCTGCCTTCTTCCTTTCCTTCTTCTTTAAGTTTTTTATCAATTTCAAATTTCTTCAGCATATCCATCAAAAATACCCTGTTGTCTTCATTCAATTCTATTTTCGCCATATTCTTATACACCTCCATTACTCTATTGGGATTTACTTTCGCCAATACATCCATTATCACTGCATATAATGGGTTTTTTATATTTTTCATGTATTCTGCCATCCAGCTCTCCATCAAGCTTTTATCCTGCTGCTGGGTTTGAAGCAATTTTAGATATTTTGCATCATCATCCTTCAATTTTTTGGATACTATAAGCTGTGTCTCTATGTCTGTATTCTTTATATAATATATACCATTGTCTACAGCCTCTATTACAGCACCCTGTTCATTTTTTAAATAATCCATCAGTTTTCGGGGATATTTGCTTGAAGTCAGTGTAATTGTAATTTCATCTATACCTACACCGTTGGTCTCCTGTGACAGTGACTTGTATAAATAAGCATATGCCTTCACCTTATAGTAGTCATCTATTGATATATAATCCGTGGGTGATTTATATTCCAGTATATTATATTTCCTGAATATCTTCCCTATGAATTTATTTATTTGTATATCTTTAAGTTTCTTTATAACAAGTACATCTATTCTCAACGGCTCATCCGTCAATTGATATTCTGTTGTAAATTCCAGATCATCCTTGTATTCTTTTAATTCCAGCTGTATTGCCGCTGCAAATGCCGGATGCCATTTTATTTTATCATTTGCCAATCTTATCACTTCACCTTGATTTTATTTTATTACATATATAATTGAAATTTTTTTGCTGGGATTTATGAAGTTAACCATAAAATGATATGTTAATATTATTATATCATACTGCATTTATTTGTCATCACTCTATTTTATGCTCAAAGCCTCAAACTACATTTAAACATCCAGAGTTCAAAGTTCGGATATTAAGGTTCAAATTAAGTGAAAAAATCAAGAGTTAATAGCTTTGATTGATCTCCGGCATCAGCCGAAAATCTTCCTTCACTATTAACTCTTCACTGCCCATAATTCACTGCCCATAATTCACTGCCAATTCTCAACTATCAATTCTGAATTATGAATTATGCACTGTGCCCTGTGAATTGTCACTTCATTAAAGGTTTCATCCTCCATACAGCAGCGATGGGCTGCAGTGTTTGTACACTTTTCCTTTTAACTGTCAACTTGACAGCACCTGATATTAAATATTAAATTTTTGTGACTATGGATAGTTTATACTAAAAATTGCGGACATAAAATAAAGAGCTAACTCTTAAAGAATTACCCTTTATTTATAATCAAAATTTTTAAGTATTAATGCATCATAAAAGTATTACTTAGTTTTCCAAGTTTGACCTATCATATCATAGTGTTCAGTTTTTTCACCATTTTCTGTATTTCTTCTTCTTTTAAATCTTTTTCTATTTTATCAGGCAAAAGCACAAGGGCAATCACGCTTGAATGGGTAATAAAATAAACCTGTGCATAGGCATACTCCCCTATATGCTCATATAATCTTCCGGAACTTATGGTCCCCTTAAAAACAGTATTGGGACTGTTGGCTACATAACCCATGGTGCCAATATAAGGAAGCTCAACTCGTATTGCCTCGCCGTCATATTCATTTTCAGGCTCTTTTACAATTTTAAGTATACGGTCAATCTCAAAGGGTTTTTTATCGTAATAATGGTTCAATCCTGTAATTGTAATAAAACAATTCTTCTCCAAATATAACACCCCTTTCAATCTGAAGTTCAAAGTTCTTTGTTCTTTAATTCTGGTATTTCTTTTTCAGTTCTATTATTTTTTCTTTTGGTAATTCAGTTATGTCTGCTATATCATTTATTGAATCTCCATGGTTAATCATCTTTTTAGCTATCCTTATTGCTTTATCATTTGTTCCTTTTTCTATGCCTTTTTCTATGCCTTTTTCTATACCTTTTTCCTCCGCTGCTTTTATTCTAGTACGCTGATCACTGATTTCTGCCTGCCTTTGCCTCATATAACATCCTGGCTTTTTCATCCCGGCTTATTATTTGAAGCAGTCCATAAGCTTTTTTTATATTTTTGTTCTTCCCTGCCAGCACCTCTATCACTCCCTTCGATTTTGCATCCAGAAATTCCATCCATTGTACTATTGGATCATCCTCACTTCTCTCAACTTTTTCGTCAAATAATTTTGGTATTTCTAAAAAGTGAACTTCCAGTATGTCAGTCAATTTATACCCTGTTTCATCTTCTGTCAGGTGATAACTTGAGTATAATTTATTTAACGGTGTACATTTGAAATCCACTATGTTTATAGTCACACATTTCTTTAACTTATCATAGGTATCTCCTGGTTTTATCTGGCTTGTGTACATCTTGCTCCAGTAAAATATAGTGCGTTCTGCCATATATTCCGTTGGCAATATTTGTATTTCAACGTCTATTTGTTTTCCAGCCCTGGTTTTTACCCTCACATCAAGAATTCCCTTTTTATTCTATCTCTCTATACTACTATTTTATCAGAAAATTAAGTCTTATTCTATAATATTTTATTATTCAAAGTTAAAAATCAAGAGCCAACAGTATTGGTGGATTTTCGGCTTTTGCCGAAAATCTTCCTTTACTATCAACTCTTCACTATTAACTATTCACTGTCAATTCTCAACTATCAATTCTCAATTGTGAATTATGCACTGTGCCCTGTGAATTGTCAATTATCTATCGGTACATCTATAACATCTGACAGAGCCACCATGTTCTCAAGGCTGTCCCATACAAATGCCTTCAACTTGTATGCCCCCTCTTCAGGAAGTTTCAGCATACCCGTCAAAACAGATGAATCTCCAGCTTTTACAGTCTGTTTCCCGGATGCATAGCTTATAAGTTTATTGTTCTCGTCATACAATGCTATTATAAGCGAAGCATCTTTTGCTTCTTCAGAAGTATTTTCAGCTTTTACAGAGACTCTGGCATCTTCACCAAGCTTGTATACTGCACCTTCAGTCAGGTTTGTTATCTTTATTGGTTTTGCTTCACCATTGGCAGTACCCTTTACACGGAACATTGCAGCATAGTCATTAACAACTATGAGTGAACCGTCATCAGCCACTACAACATTTGATGTGGAGAATTGTTCGTATTTGGATCCATCATACAGCTTTTTAATTGTACCCTTTGTTGAATTCTCATTATCTGCTAAAACATAAATTTTATTTGGTCTTGTATTTGTATTGAAGTACAAATATACCTGATTACCATTTTCTACTGTTGCATATCCCTTTGAAAGTGTCAATGACCCAAGTTTAGGACTTTCTCCTGCTTCAAAATCAGCTGTATAGATTACTTCAAAAGTGTCAGCATCAATTACGTTTAGCCCTTCAGATCCACAGATATATATTCTTCCATTGTATGTAACCGCTGAGTTATTGTAAACACCCAGATCAAGATTCTTTACATTTGCATTGTTTTCTCCTTTGTCAAATGTACCATCAGTGTTTAGTTTAACTGCATGGAATATACCACTGTATGAAGGGTAATAAATAGTCTGTCTATTTTCATCATATAAAATACTTGAACGTATTATGCTTCTTTGTATTCTTTCAGTTTCATCAGTTATCCCAACATTATCGTTTTCGCTCATATTTACTATGTCAACAATGACAGCTTTTTTTTGCTTTATGGATTTAGCAATATCTATTGAGTATACATCTCCAGTATCGCAAGGAACAATTAAATAATTTTTTGCAATGCATGCTCCTGCCCAATAAAAGCTCGGACCGTTAATTTCCCATACTGCTTGTTTTGTTTCTGTAGGAATGCTCGGATCCTCGTCAGTGACATCCATACAGTAAAAGCCTCCCGTTGGTGGGTTGCCTCCTCCTGTGGTTATGCCTGAATAAATATATCCGTTATGATAAATTATTGGTGAACTGCTTTGTGGAGCCGAAACACCTGTTGATCCCAACCATAATGGAGATAAGTCATCTGCATTAAAAGCTTTAACTGTAGATCCTATAGGAACAAATATCATTCCATCACCATATGCAAGCCAGCCGGTGTATCCTCCGCCAAGTACTGTTGATCCAATATCTTCTGATACAAGGAGATTGCCTTGCATGTCATATTTACGCAATTCTTTATCCACTGCTATATAAATATCTCCGTTTACAACAATTGGATAAGTCCACTTGCCCCAATCCATCATTCCGCCTCCATTGGAGCGAATGACTTTCTCCCATGTTTCTCCTGTATCTATTTCATCCGTGCTCCTTGGAGTCAAGGCATCTACTACACTTGAATTGGCTGTATCAACCCGAGCCATTCCATAAAATGCATCATATACAGGTAGTGTAGTGGCTGATTTGTAAAATTGAATTGTATATGTACTCTTTGAAACCACAAGTCCTCCACCAAACATTTTTGGATGATAGCGCTCAACAGTAATGTTAAATGAATTTAACACCTTGTCCGGATTAATTTTAAATGTAATAGGTTCTCCAAATTGATATTCGGTTTTATCAACCTTTAACTTTAAGTATGAGATATAATCCGTTGCTGCAGGTATCGCTGTTACTTTTATTTCAGTTATATCTTTATTCAGAGTAAAACGGTATGTGCTTTTCCCCTCCTCAAGTTTAAATCCGGGAATTCCTTCAACAGTTAAATCCTCCAAAACTGTTGTTCCTGATCCTATAACTGTAAGTATAAATGTCTTCGTATATACTTTGCCAGATGGATCAGCAGCTGAAGCCGTAATTTTAACTTCTATATCTTTAGAAGTCCTGTTATTTGTCGAGTACTCCAATCTATTTTTATCATAGTCAGATTCGATTTTTACTACAGCTTCATCTGTACTCTTCCATTCTATTTTTGTCTTACCTGTTTCTCCGATAACTGTAATTCCTGATGTAATATAGCCTGTTGCAATACCTGATAAAACGGAATTATTTTCACCCCAGTTGACAGTTTCCCAATCTTTTTCAAATCCATATTCATCTACTGATTTTACATTTATAATAGGATATACTGCATTTGTAACCCTTTTATCTTCCTCAATTTTTTGTATACAAAGTTCATATTGACCGATTTCATTAAATGTATATTCTAATTCGTTCCCAGTAACCGCTCCTATTATATAATTTCCATTCTCAGGGGTAAGTTCAGTTTTAGTGCCATCTTTCTCTATACGCCTTACTGTGACACTGGAACCATCCGCTGCATACAGCGGTATTTCATTTCCATTATAAGGAGTTGTAGACAAATGAAGAGTTCCGCTCATACCTTTACCCATAGTAGTTAACACAGACGTGTTTAAAATGAATTTTGCCTGAGAGTTGTCTATGCCATAAAAACTAACTGTAGCAACTGAGCCATAATCATCCACTTCGCTTTTAGTAAAGTCGGCCTCAGCATTTGAATAACCTGTACTTGATACCCACTTTGCATTTTCATTGTTTCCTTTATCGATGCCATTATGATCTTCAATAGTGTTTACAATTCCGTCAGCATTGACGTCAATATAGTTTTTAAGAGTTGCTGTTGTAGCTCCCTTTTTCTGCAAATAATATTGAGCAAGCACATGCAGAGGGGTGATCTTGCCGGGGTCGTCATTGGTAACTGTTAGTCCCAATTCACTAAATTTGTTGTAAGGCACCGTCAGCTGCTCAGATTCTGTGAATTTATCATTAAGTCCATTGATAGCTACAATGACATTTTCACTTGGTACTTCTACAGTTTCTGCCACTCGGTTTACAGGAATTTCAGCCGTACGTGCTGATTGAACCTGTTCCTTATCATTTAAGGTAAGGTTGTCTAAAGATGGAATTGCCGATATCAAGCCGGTTACTCCGCCTGCATCAACCGGTGGAGCCTTGTCTTTTACCGGCTCTGAATTTTCATCTCCGGATACATAGGTCACCTTATAGGTTTTCGCTGCTGTATTTCCTTCCGGATTAACCGCAGTTACGACAATTGTATTTTCACCTTTTGAAAGGCTCAGTTCACAATTTCCCTGCTGGTTTTGTACAGCACTGCCGTTTAACGTGACAGTTACCGGAAGGTTTCCCTCTTTGCCATCTTCAGCTACTGCCGTAAAGTTTATATCCGGCAAGTTTACAACTGCATTATCTGCAAGTCCCTTTACAGTAATAACGGTTGGTGCTGCTGCTTCTGCAGATACATGAGTAAATGCAGGGGAAAGCAGTATTACACCCACGGCAATTAAAAGCAGTTGGAAGATATTTATAAAAACCCTTCCGGATTTTTTTATTTTATTCATTCAATCCATTCCTCCTCATAGTATTTTTAATTTTTCCACTATTGCCAGCAGCAGTGGTGGTGCACGAATTCCTCTTACAGAATCAAGTTCAAGTGCAAACACCAGCAATTTACTTGATCCCGTTTTTATCCATAGTTTTCTCATCTCATCCCCCTCATATAATTCATAATTCAAAGTTCACAATTAGATTTATCCTGTTTTTCCGGATAATAAAATGCCTTCCGCAGCGAAAGGCATTTTATGTCCAGAAATAAATAGAGGAGAGTCCCAAGGAACTCTCCAATTTACACATTTTTATGTAACTGTTTACAAAAACATTATAATAGAATAAACAGCCTGAATAAATTATGTAATATCTCTCCCTCCGAAAGAATTGACAAAATAACAGGCAGGCCTTCTGGCTCGGGTTCATCCTACTTCCCCGCCTTCCCGGAAATTTACTCCAGTGGCGCATTGAGGTTTCGTTCTCCATACAGCAGCGGTGGGCTGCAGTGTTTGTACACTTTTCCTTTTAACTGTCAATTTGACAGCACCTGATATCAAATATTAAATTTTTATGACCTTTGTGTGACTTTTATGTTAAGTATAGGATATAAATCTACCAAAGTCAACATTATTTTTACTCTACTGGTTATTGATGGATAAGTTTATAATAAAAATTATAAACACAAAATAAAAGGCTGACTCTTAAAGAATTGCCTTTTATTTATAACTGGAACTATTTATCATTCATAGCTTGACCTATCGTATCATAATGTTCAGTTTTTTCACCATTTTCTGTATTTCTTCTTCTTTTAAATCTTTTTCTATTTTATCAGGCAAAAGCACAAGGGCAATCACGCTTCAATGGGTAATAAAAAAGTTCTCCTCCAAATATAACACCCCTTTCAATCTGAAGTTCAAAGTTCCTTGTTCTCTAATTTTGGTATTTCTTTTTTAGTTCTGCTACCTTTTCTTTTGGCAGTTCAGTTATGTCTGCTATATCATTTATTGAATCTCCACGATTAATCATCTTTTTAGCTATCCTTATTGCTTTATCATTTGTTCCTTTTTCTATGCCTTTTTCTATGCCTTTTTCTATGCCTTTTTCTATGCCTTTTTCTATGCCTTTTTCCTCTGCCACTTTTATCCTGGTACGCTGGTCACTGATTTCTGCCTGCCTTGCCTCATATAACATCCTGGCTTTTTCATCCCGGCTTATTATTTGAAGCAGTCCATAAGCTTTTTTTATATTTTTGTTCTTCCCAGCCAGCACCTCTATCACTCCCTTCGATTTTGCATCCAGAAATTCCATCCATTGTACTATTGGATCATCCTCACTTCTCTCAACTTTTTCGTCAAATAATTTTGGTATTTCTAGAAAGTGAACTTCCAGTATGTCAGTCAATTTATACCCTGTTTCATCTTCTGTCAGGTGATAACTTGAGTATAATTTATTTAACGGTGTACATTTGAAATCCACTATGTTTATAGTCACACATTTCTTTAACTTATCATAGGTATCCCCTGGTTTTATCTGGCTTGTGTACATCTTGCTCCAGTAAAATATAGTGCGTTCTGCCATATATTCTGTTGGCAATATTTGTATTTCAACGTCTATTTGTTTTCCAGCCCTGGTTTTTACCCTCACATCAAGAATTCCCTTTTTATCTTCTTTGAATTCCTTTATGAGCTCATTATTCATTATCTCTATTCCTTCAAATTCTTCTTCCGGGACAGCCAATATATCACTGAGCAGTGCCATCAATATATCCTTATGCTTTTCATTGCCAAATATATATTTGAATACAAAATCATATTTAGGTGACATTATAAAATTATCATCCAGTATTTTTCCCTTTTTCCCAGGCATTATATCACATCCTCTAAATTTACTACAATTATCTATTCCTATTAACATACAATTCGCTTTCCTGTATCTCTCTATTATCTATACTACTATTTTATCAGAAAATTAAGTCTCATTCTATAACATTTTATTTATTTAGAGTTAAAAATCAAGAATTAATAGCTTTGGCTGATTTTCAGTACCAGCCGAAAATCTTCCTTACATAAAAAAGCTCCCGCAAGGCATATGCCTCATGGAAGCTTTTATTCTGTCTTTTAATTCATAGTAGATTTAATTCATATTCATTGTCATGTGGATTGTTGTAAATCCAACTCCACAGTTTTGCAGCAACTTTTTACTTAACTTAACCTGGATTCATTGATTTTACTGGCGAATTCGGGGATTTTTATTTTCGTTTTTCGTCGTATTTTACTAGCGCTTTATGTAGTATTGTGATATAATTAGTATTATATGTGTGGAGATGATTGTTTATGTACCTAAAAAAGACTCCTTCTAGCAATGGCAGAATTCGATTATCCATTGTAGATAGTTACTATGATAAAACTAAAAAATGTTCCCGGCAGATAACTGTGGAATCTTTAGGATTTCTCGACGAATTAGAAAAAGAATATGATGATCCAATCTCTTTCTTCTCTGCACGTGTTGAACAATTAAAGGAAGAAAAGAAATGTAAAAGAGCTCCAATCACTTTTGTATTTCATGATGCTGATACAATCGAGCAAGATGTTACCTTGCGTAAAAATTTTGGATATACTGCGTTAAGCAAGATTTATCATGAGCTTGGCATACACACTTTCCTTACCAACAGACAACGTCATACTAAGGACAATTATGATGCTGATACAATCATGAAACTCCTTGTTTATTCAAGGCTTTTGAATCCTGCTTCAAAAAAGAAAACTTTTGAGAATAAAGATTGGTTCTTTGAAAAAGATAACTATTCTCTTGATGATGTTTATCGTTGCCTTACCTTTTTTAACAAGCATAAAGAGAGTCTCCAATTTTGGATCAACAATAAAATCAAAGAACTCTATGGAAGAGATACCAGTCTTATTTACTATGATGTAACCAACTACTACTTTGAAACTGATAAAATGGACAACCTCAGAAAAAAGGGAGTATCGAAAGAACACCGACCAAATCCAATTGTACAAATGGGGTTATTTATAGACAACAAAGGGCTTCCCATTACCTATGAGCTATTTTCAGGAAACACTAATGACTGCCTTACCTATCGACCTAATTTTGCACGTATCAAGAAGGAATATAATCTTGGCAGGGTAATAACGGTGGCAGACAAAGGCATGACTACTGGCGACAACATTTGGTATACGACTCATACTCCTACAAAAGATGGGTATGTATTCAGTATGTCTGTTCGCGGTTCTGACAAAGAATTAAAACAGTATGTATTAGCAAAAGAAGGATATGAATGGCTAGGCACAGAATACAAGAGAAAATCTAGATTATACCCAAGAACAATTCAGATAACATCATCTAACGGAAAAAAATTAAAAAAAGTAGTACATGAAAAACAGGTAGTATTCTACAGCGAAAAATATGATAAACGTGCTAAGGCTGAGCGTGCTGCCGCACTTGCAAAAGCACAGGACTTAATCGCAAATCCGGGTTCTTATACAAGGGTTACTTCCTATGGTGCAGCTAAATATATAAAAAACATTAACTTCGATAAAGAAACTGGAGAAATCTTGAAACCAACACAACTTCTAAAATTAGACATGGACAAACTAGAGGAAGAAGAAGCTTTGGATGGTTACTATGTCATTGTAACTAGTGAATATAAAGAATCTGATGATAAAATCATTGATATGTACCGAGGGTTATGGAAGATTGAAGAATCTTTCCGAGTAACTAAAAGTGACTTAGAGGCAAGACCAGTTTTTGTATCCACCCAAGGGCATATAGAAGCACATTTTTTAATCTGTTTCGTTGCTCTGGTGATTGCAAGGATACTTGAGATGAAAACAGGAAACAAATATAGTATTGGAAAACTACTAGAAACTTTGTCAAAAGCTGAATGCAGCTATGTTCAGCAGAATTATTACATGTTTGATTATTTCAATGATATATTAAATGAAATTGGAGTTATTTCTAACATTGACTACTCCAAAAAGATACGAAGTTTAGGTGAGATAAAAAAAGTTTTAGCATCTACCAAAAAATGATTTATAACGCTATGATTCTCTGACAAAAAAGAATACCCGCTAACCAGCATGTTTACTGGCCTAACGGGTATTTTTTATTCGTTTTTGCTGCAAAACTTAGGTTTCAGTACCAGCCGAAAATCTTCCTTACATAAAAAAGCTCCCGCAAGGCATATGCCTCATGGAAGCTTTTATTCTGTCTTTTAATTCATAGTAGATTTAATTCATATTCATTGTCATGTGGATTGTTGTAAATCCAACTCAAGGTCGGATTTTGAATTTGACAATATCAATTGTAAATTCCACTAGAAATCAATTCCTAAATGTCATTGCTTATGGATATGTTTATAAAAATCGGAAAGAACTTTCATAGGTCACATTATAGGTTTTTTACTGCCTGATTTCCTGCCGAATTAACCACAGTTACGACAATTGTGTTTTCACCTTTCAAGGGGCTACTACACAATTTCCCTGCTGATTTTAGGCAGAATTGCCCTTTAATATGACTGACATAACCGAAAGGTTTCCATCTGCAGCACTGGCACCGGCTTCAAAGTTTTAACTTTCTCCTATTATTGCCACTAATAGTGATGGTGCCCGGTCCCCTTTTTTCAGTCCAATACAGAATAATACGGAACTGACTTTTTTAATAGTTTTATAGTTTCACCTCCCCTTGTACAGTTTACAATGCATAATTAATAGTTTTAATGAATTTTCAGATTTTGCCCAAAATCTTCATTTACTATTAAATATCAGCTCTTACCTGAATTCTGCAATTTGTTCTGTTTTATGCTTAGGAATAAATAAAAGAGAGTTCCAAGGGACTCTCCAATTTTACATATATTGTAACTGTTTACCTGCATCAATATAAAGAAACAAACAGTTTCAACAAACTAGTAATATCTCCCCCTCCGAAAGAATTGACAAAATAACAGGCAGGCCTTCTGGCTCAGATTCATTTTACTCCCCTGCCTTCCCGGATATAATCCAGTGGCTTAAATAAGGTTTCATCTTCTATACAGCAGCGGTGGGCTGCAGTGTTTATACACTTTTCCTTTTAACTGTCAAATTAACAGCACCTGATATCAAATATTAAATTTTTATGACTTTTATATTACTTTATATTAAGTATATGATATTAAAATGCCAAAGTCAACATCAACTTCTTCGAATATTAATTTTTTGCAATAAGTTATATTCAAAATTATTAACTCTTTACCGTGAACTGATAAAAGTTATTGATCTACAATATGAATTTTTACCTTAATTATTTGATATAGGGCAGGATTAATTTTACCATATTTTCTATTAGATTCAATTCTTTTTTGGAACACCTCTCAAGCAACTTGTACAATATAGAATTATCTTCTGTTTTAGATAACTGGTATTTCTTAAATTTTTCCTTTATCAGGTTATCTCTAGTTTCTTCTTTATATTCTCCGTATATTAAATAATCAGTTGTAACGTGGAGACAATTAGCTATTTTAACTAAAGCCGTAAGGCTCATCTGTCTTTCTCCCCGCTCCAGTTGTCCTATATAAAGCGTAGAGAGATCTACCATTTCAGCAAACTTTTCTCTTGTTAAACTAAATTCTTCTCTTTTTTCACGGATTCTATGACCTATTTCCCGTCCATTGATTGATTCCTCATTCTTCATTTGTCTTCACTCCTGTCCTCAGCCTCTTACTCTAACTTTATACGTAACGATTAATTAAATAAATAATCTATATGCCAAGAAATTATATATGCAATGTGCATAACTATTGTACATATCATAAATAATCTCTATATTATTTATTCAAATTGGAGTGTTAAATTTACTAAGATAAAAGAACAATTTAGATAAGCTTCTAAATAAAAAGTGCAAAAAAATTAATATCCCGGGTTTTGTTTTCCCAGGATATTTTACAAAAAATTATCTATATAATATTTTGTTTGGCAGCAGCCTGCTTTACCATATCGTATACCTTTTTAATAGGTATGCCATATTTTTCCGCCTTATCACAGCATTCTCCATATTCAGGAGATATATTTGAAATTTTGTCACCATAAAACGCTATCTTTACAGAAAATTCCCCCAAATCCGTATTTATCTTCTCAACTTTATAGGGCAGCATGTATTTATGAAAGTTGAACACTTTTACACCGATAGTAGTTGTTTCTTCAAATATAACCTTTAAGATGCTGTCCATGTCTGCACTGCATGCATTGACACATAATATATTGGCAATTCTGTTTTTCTTCATGAAAGCCGTCTGCAGGTATACGTCCCCTGCTCCTGCGGAAAATAATTTTTTAGATATATACTCATAAAACTGGGGGTTCATGTCATCTATGTTGACCTCTATTTTTACAGCCTCCCCCTCTTTTGCCAGGTTATTGTTTTCATTGTCTTCCAATTGACCTATACATATTCTAAGTAAATTAGGTATGTCAAGTTCCCTGTCCCCTGCTCCATAACCACAGCTTTCCATATTCATAGGTGGAATTTCTCCAAAATCACTGCAGAGAGTGGAAATAACGGCAGCACCAGTGGGGGTTACAAGTTCCTTTTCCACTCCTTTTGAATATATCTTTATACCGTGGAGCAGCTGTACCACCGCAGGTGCAGGCAGCGGTATAATTCCATGGGCACATTTCGTAAATCCTGTACCTATATGTATTGGAGAGCAGTATATTTTCTCAATTTTTAAAAGATCCAACCCGATAACAGCACCACATATGTCTATAATGGAATCCATTGCCCCCACTTCGTGAAAATGTACAGCTTCCACGGTGGTATTATGTACCTTGGCCTCTGCTTCTGCAAGGTTTGTAAATATCTTTATTATATCTTCCTTAACCTTTTCTCCAAGTTCACTTTCCTGTACAATAGTTCTAATATGGCTTAAATGCCTGTGAACATGGCCTTCCTCTACAATAACCTGTACTTTTGTACCCCCTATTCCATTTTTCAATACATGCTTTGACTTCAAGTCAAAAGGTACTTTAAGTTTCATAAGCTCATTTTTTAAAACATCCAGCTTTAACCCGGCATCCACCAGTGCACCTAAAATCATGTCTCCGCTTATTCCGGCAGTGCATTGAAAGTAAGCAATTTTCATGTTTGTTCCTCCTTAAAAAATGACTATGAAAGCATCTGTTATGTAAATTTACTTTCATAGTCATAATAATTAATCTATTCTATAATATTCTCATGGATATTTTGTCATTTTCTATTGTCACTGCACTTCCCCTGCTATTGGGTCCACAGCCATCTGTAACAATAAGTCCCAGATTCACATGGTATTTCATCATATTGGAAAGTATGTTAAGCATTCTATGGGAGACGGATTTATCCTCCAGCATAGATTCTTCATATATTTTTTTAGCTGTGTTTTCATCACTTCCAATTATAAATCCGGGTCCTCCAGGTACTGAAACAACCACCAGACCCCCTTCCAGACATTCTATATCCTTGTCTGAAGAAGATATATCCTCCCCGGGTGATCCAATTATTCCTCCAGTAGATTGTCTAACACCATCAATATTGATGCTGACACCCAATGCTTTTATATAATCAGGTGATATGGTTTTCACTCTGTCAGCTAATTTATAATCAATAAAAAATGGATCCTTTAAACCATTGAATTTGATTTTTTTTAGTTCCAAAATCTTATCCAAACTTTCTTTTTTCTTGTTTTCATCACATATTCCGCATATAACCATGGGGTATGATTCCACAGTTACAGTTTTTACTATAAAAGTAGTAACATCATTTATACTATACACAATCATTTAACCTAAAAAATTATACTTGGAGAGTTTCCTTTGTAACAAATTCACTGCTGTTTATTTTTACCGGCTTCTCCACACCCGGTACAATCTCATCTGCTTTTGCTATAATCTCTTCTTCAGACAATTTTTCAACCGGAGCCTTCAAATAGTCAAATGTAATACCTACACTTGCAAGCTCTGCCTGAGCTTTTTCAGTAATATTATCAAAATCTATGTCAATGCCCAAGTACTTGGCAATTGTCAAAACTACAGGAGAACATCCGATATGTTTTCCCGGAATCATTCCAGCTTTTAATGCATCAATGGTATATTTTGCAATGACTTCTTTAGGTGCCACTATACAAGGAATATGTTTTTTAAGAGTTTTTGCATATTCTCCTGAACCATGAGCTGTATCTCCTGCCTTGAATTGTCTTGTAGGGAACACCCTCCCATACTTTTCGGCAACAGTCATTCCAATTCCAACAGATATAAACTCTCCTGTATAACCTATGAGTACATCCTGATCCTTCATTATCTGAAGTTGTCCAAAAATAGGCAGTAATATCTCTTCCATAGTAACCACATTCATCATTTCAGTGGCAGAATTATTGTTGACAGCTCTGCCTGTCATAACTGCATTATGCACCGGTATCATTTTTTTTGCAGGATTAGGTCCTCTGAAAAGTTTTCTCCCGCTGTAATATTTCTTCCACTGTGCAAGATGGGGTTCTTCGGAAATCAACTGATCTGTAACTTCCATCTCTTCCATTGAAAGCATTCCAAATTCCTTATGGATTTTTCCATTATCCGATGCAGCCATTTTAACTATTGCACTGTCCAGCACAATTCCATCACTGCTGGTAGTACATGCCTCCATGTCAAATACATTTATGCCTGCTGGTCCCTTTATTTGCTGGGCTATTTTTTTAATTGCCTCATCTATTTCAAGTCCTGAATTTTCAATATCCTTTTTATCTACAAATACTATATTTAATGGAATTAAAATATCTCTGACCTGACCTTGCTTTATCATTCTATATAACAGCTTTTTCACAATTACTCCTCCTTAATGTTTTCCCAAAGGTGGCCTTCTATCTTCCACTTCTTCACAATCTGCAGTTTCCACCTCTTCAGTAGGATGTATAATATTGATAACTTCTAAAATTGCCTTCTTAGCTTTTCCATTTTTGTCAATTCCCTTTACAATGACAGTGTGCATTGTTTCAGGAACTCTTGGTATGACAATGAGTTCAACCTTTTCAACATCTTCTCTTTTTGCCAGTTCTTCTACTGAAAGCTCAATTCTTCCTGTTCTAAGGGACTGCATTTTTGCAGATTTTAAATTTTCGAGCCCTTTTATTTCAATGGTTTTATCTGGAGTGTTTTTTACAACTGCCCTCTTCATTTTTTCAATAAATTCAGGAAGCTTGGTATGCATCAGTTTCATAACTCTCATCTCCTCATCTAAAATAATAATTTAATACGATTCATATATGTCAAGAGCAATTTTAATGCCAAATATATAAATGTTACTATTGCTTATAATTCAGCCATCTATCATTCATAATAGATATTTAAAATAATTAAATCTTTATATATTGATAATTATAAGATAATTCTTTGTTAGATTTCACCATGATACATGTTAGAATTATAACACTATCAAATTATAAATGCTAACGGATTTTAAAGTTTAGAGCCTGAAAGTCTTCTCTAAAGCTTAAAAATCCATTTAAAAACCTAATTACATCTTCTAAGCAGTTCTTCCCAGTTTTTATCCACTTCTTTTTGAATTGCATCTATCATATATTCATTTCCAGCTTTAAATAAATGTTTGAATCTTCCCTGGGGTTTTAACCACTCAGTTATAGGAAGCTTTTTCTTGGGTTTGTAATTCAGCACATATTTGCCGTCAATTATTTCGTACAGTGGCCAGAAACAAGTTTCAACAGCCAGGTCGACTATCTGAAGTTCCTTTTCCGTATCACATCTCCAACCTCTTGCACAGGGTGTAAGTACATTTATAAATGCAGGTCCCTTGGTATAAATTGCCTTCTCGGACTTTTCATAAAGATCCTTCCATTTTGAAGCAACTGTCTGAGCTGCATAGGGAACATGATGAGCAGCTATTACACTGGTCAAATCTTTTCTATACTGCTGTTTTCCAGGAACCGCTTTTCCCTGGGGAGAAGTAGTAGTACTGGCACCGAAAGGAGTAGCAGATGATCTCTGAATTCCGGTATTCATATATGCCCCATTGTCATAACATACATAAAGCACATCGTGGCCTCTTTCCATGGTGGCAGAAAGTGATTGGAGGCCAATATCATAAGTCCCGCCGTCTCCGCCAAAAGTTATGAATTTATAGTTATCCTTTATCTTGCCTTGTTTCTTCAATGAATCATAAGCTGTTTCAACACCGCTTATAGTTGCCCCTGCATTGGCAAATGCGGAATGAATAAACGAATCCTTCCAGGCAACATAAGGATACAGACATGTGGAAACTTCCATACAGCTTGTGGCATTTGCAACAACTGCCTTATCTTCCGGCTTTAATGCCTTAAGTACCCACTTTGCAACTATTGGCGCTCCACATCCGGCACACATTCTGTGGCCTGCAGTTATTCTGTCTGCTTTTTTTGATAATTCTTTTAAATTTACTGCCATTTTATCTCCTCCTATTCTCTAACACTCAGATAGTTGTAAATTTCATATTTTCCTGCAGCTAGATCTTTTTGAAGTCCTGTGTAAACTTCTTTAATGCTGTCTGTAGTTACATCTCTTCCGCCTAATCCATAAATATAACTTTTTACAATCCTGTTACTGCCGCCTCCATAAAGAGCACTTCTTACTTCCTTGAAAAGAGGTCCTCCCGTAGTGGCAAAGGAATCGGTTTTATCCAGAACGGCCAGTGCTTTTACATTCTTTAATGCCTTTGCTATTTCAGGTGCCGGGAAAGGTCTGAACACTCTGAGTTTAACAAGCCCTGCTTTAATTCCATTTTCCCTCAGTTCATCTACAACCACTTTTGAAGTACCTGCTGAAGAACCAATAATAACTATGGCAATTTCCGCATCATCCAATTTATATTCTTCAAAGAAACCATATTTTCTGCCCGTAATTTTTTCATATTCTTGTGCAGTTTCAAGAATCACCTTTTTAGCATTTATCATTCCCTGGGCCTGCAGTCTTTTATGTTCAAAATAGTACTGGTTTCCGTCAAATGCTCCAAAGGCAACAGGAGTATCCCCGAGAAGCGAGTAGTCAGATTTATATTCTCCAACAAATTTTTTTACCTTCTCTTCTTCAAGCAAATTCATGTTTTCAATTCCATGACTTGTTATAAATCCGTCATAACATACCATTGCAGGTAATTTTACATTAGTATTTTCTGTAATTTTAACTGCCTGTATAAAATTATCATATGCTTCCTGTACATTTTCACTATATATTTGAAGCCATCCTGAATCTCTTGCACCCATTGTATCGCTGTGGTCATTATGTATATTAATAGGACCTGACAGCGCCCTGTTAACTGCCGCCATAACTATGGGTCTTCTCAGAGATGCTGCAATATAAAGGGGTTCCCACATATATGCAAGTCCATTGGAAGATGTGGCAGTCATTACTCTTGCGCCAGCAGCGGAAGCACCTATACATGCACTCATTGCACTGTGCTCTGATTCAACTGGTATAAATTCTGTCTTCACCTGTCCGTTATTTACAAATTGTGAAAAATACTGTGGAACTTCTGTAGATGGAGTTATAGGATATGCTGCTACTACATCAGGTTCAATCTGCTTCATTGCTGTTGCAACAGCTTCGTTACCGCTTAAACTTACTCTCTTTGCCATATTCATCACCCTTTCTTATTATTCTGAAATCAATTTTATAGCATCAAATTTGCATTGAGCAGCACATAAACCACAGCCTTTGCAGTGATCATAATCGATACCTTTTATTTTTCCATTTTCAGCTAATATAGACATATCCGGACAAAAAGCCCAGCATAAAAAACAGTTTTTGCACTTTTCCTCATCCCACACTGGTTTTGTAGTTCTCCAGTCTCCAGTTTTAAATTCACCGGCATTTCCTGCATCAAGAATTATTCCACCGGGAGTTGTATCCTGCCATCCGCATTCTGTGGAATAATAATTTTTATCACTCATATTTTTTGTACCTCCTTCATGGATCTTTTCAACGCTGCCATGTTGCCATCTATTACCTGTGGTTTAGTTGCAAATTTATGCTTAAAAGATCCTTCCATATTTTTTATGAACTCTTCTTCTTCCATAACTTTCGAGATTTTAACTATTGCCCCAAGCATAGGAGTATTGGGGAAATTCCTTCCTAGTTCTTCTTCGGATATTTTTCTGGCATCAATGGTATAAATATTACCTTTATAGTCATCAAAATATGATTTTATTTCTTCAGGCTTTTTTGATGTATTTACTACTACTGCACCAGACTCCTTTAACCCTGCTGTAACCTTTACACTATTTATGAGGGTTTCATCCACTACCACTACATAATCCGGTTTATAAATATTGCTGTGTATCTTAATAGGCAGATCACTTATTCTGTTATACGCAGTTATAGGTGCTCCCATTCTCTCAGGACCGTATTCAGGAAACCCCTGAACATATTTACCTGTATTGAATGCAGCTTCTGCCAAAAGCAAAGATGCTGTTTTAGCACCTTGTCCCCCTCTTCCATGCCACCTGATTTCAATAATCTTACTCATTGTTTACCCCCTTATAAAATTCAACATAAAAATTAGACTTTGCTGTTTTACTGTAGCAAGTTTAATGCCAAACTGTAAACATTCTAAAAATAACTTGATTTCTTTTTCCTCTTAATACAATTTTAGCAGATGAATGAATGTTAAATATATTAAAAAGTCATAGAGCCCGCTATAAATTTATTTATCAGGCTGTTGTAATTCCAACATTTTATAACAATATACTAACAGAAGAAGGTCCTTTAGGAAATATTCTGAATAACCTACGGAAAATAACAATATTCAAAAAATACGTTAATATTCCAAAGGATATTAACGTATTTTTATATAACCCTGTTTATCTGATATATAATCAAAAATCTTTCTGTTTCAATTTATATGCCACCTGATAGTACTTGATATCTATACCCTTTTTATTAAGGACTTTTGCTATTTTCCTTGGTCCAAGCCCCTTTTTCCTGAGTTCCAGAATAATATTATCCACTATTTCAGAATCACTATTTACCTCCAGCTTATTGACGGAACTTTTGTTTTTATCAGCACTATTGGTATAAATGGAATCAACGGGCAGGTGCTCCACATCCACTGTAATATTCAAATTGGAATCCGTAACATTGCTTATAAGAGGTGCTGAACAATCTATGCTTTGATTAACTATATCCCTGAACTGCCTTATGTTCCTGGGATAATATTCATTCAATAATATTTTTTTTGCCTCATCTGAAAACATTATATTTAAATTTATATTATACTTATCATATACATTGGCTTCATATCTATTTATGAATTCAGTGAGTATCTGAATCTTATCCTCAATTGATCTTTCCCTGAGAGGAGGCAGATACAAATCATACTGTCCCAGTCTCTGATACAGCTCCGGCAGCAGCACTTCCTCCAAATTTTTTGTAGAAGCTGCTATTACAATAACATTTACAGGTATATCACGATTTCCTCCGATACGCCTTATAGTTCCTGATTCTATGGCTTTAAGCAGAAGGTTTTGATAATTGTTTAAGGCATGAGCCTCATCTAAGAACAAGATACCTTCATTTGCCATTTCAAATAACCCCTTTTTATCTTTGGAACCGGTAAAAGAACCTTCACTGCATCCAAATATCTCCATGGCAGCAATATCAGTATTGGTGAATTGGGCGCAATTTATTTCAATAAATGGGGCATCCGGCTTTATTACTCCTATTTCCTTGGCATAATAGTAAATACATCTTGCCAGAAGAGTTTTTCCCGTTCCAGATTCACCAGTTATGATGCAATGTCTGGGTCCTCCAAGAGCTCCAACGGTTTTTCTGGCCTTTTCAATAGTTGTACTCAAACTTGAATTGGAGCCTATAATACTGGAAAATGCATCGTTTTTATTTTTTAATGAGATTTTATGCCTGAGATCTCTTATTTTATCATTTAAGTTTTCCATCTCGGTAATATCAGAAAATATTGCAAATCCGCCTTCCAACTTTTCATCTATGAATATGGGTTTTGCCTTCACCATATACTTTCTTCCATTTGTGTGTTTTACCTTGCCGTAAAACACCATGGTCTTTTTGTCTATCACTTCCAGCAGTGCAGCTTGAGGATAGTATCTGGATATATGATTTCCTATCATGCTTTCAGGCCTGCACTTTACATATTGTGCAGATATTTCATTGACAAAAACAAGATTCCCCTGTTTATCCACAACGTTTACTCCCTCATTCAAGGAGTTAATAATATCTGCAAACATATCATTTATCTGCGGATATTTAAAATATTTCATCATCTTATCAACACCAATCTAATTTTTAGGGTATTTTGATAAAACTGCACTGGATATTCTGTCAACTATAATGTTTAAATCCTTTTCATTGTCAGTCAGACAATGAATACAGGCTTTGGCTGCTTCAACTGCCTCTACATAAGGTCCCGGTACATTTACCACCAGTGTGTCTCCTTGTCTTGCCGCCACCAGTTTAGACCACATATGGCCGTTTTTCCCGTATATCTCTTTATATTTATATTCACTTATACATTTTTCTATGGCACTGTGAGTAAAATCCTTTGCCAGAGTGGATACATACCTGTGGCCTCCTCCTGAACCACCTATAAAAATTACCAAATCTATATTTTTATCAATACATTTTCTAAGCCGTGCTGCTATTTCATCTTCATTATCAGATACCGGTTTCAAACGCGTTATCTCACATTTAGGATACTGATCTAAAATCAGCTGCATTATTGCCGGACTGTTTGTATCGGTTACAACTCCGTTTAACACTTCATTTCCTGTAGGTATAATGACAACACTATTTATCAAGATTATTCCACCTTTCTTTCTGGCATCCATATTTTTGTCCCTTGGGAATACTGTCTACATTTACCTCCATTATTTTTCTTGCAGAGTCAATTTTAGTAAGTTCCGTTGCTGTAATTCCCTCCACTGTGGAAATTGCCTTTATTATTCCAGTCTCATCTTTTAATATGGCTTCCGGATCTATATTATAGACATCCATTTCTATAGATTCACCAGTTACTCCTATTACCCTTATGCCTCTTTGTATGAATTCTGAAAGCTTTTTCTCAAGTTCAAAAGGCTTAAGTCCTTTCACATCCACACCCTTTATTCTTACCACTGTCTTGTCTATATATGCTATTACCGAATTATCCATCCTTGGTTCACTCCCTATGAATTTATTTTGACGTATAAAATTTTAATATACCTTTAAAAAATATTTTAATGATTCTAAATTAACTGCCTATACTTATTTTTAATTTTATCATAATTTGTTAGAAAATGTCCATATATAAAGTTTTTTTACAAATATATCCATATTACAGTTTATTTATAATACTTGCAAGATAGCCTGCTCCAAAGCCATTGTCTATATTTACCACGCTTACTCCGCTGGCACAGCTGTTCAGCATGGAAAGAAGAGCGGTTACTCCTCCAAAGTTTGCTCCATATCCCACACTTGTGGGTACTGCAATAACAGGCTTATCCACCAAGCCGCCTATAACACTTGCAAGTGCCCCTTCCATTCCTGCAATTACTATAACTACCTTCGCCTGTCTTATAATATCCATTTTATTGAACAGTCTGTGTATTCCGGCTACTCCGGCATCAAACACCTTTTTTACTTTATTGTCGAATATGCTGGCAGTTTCAAATGCCTCTTCAGCTACGGGAATATCTGATGTGCCCGCTGTAACTATGGCAATATAGGAATCAGTTTCTTCCTGTTCTTTTTTCCTTATAGTTATAGTCCTGCCTGCCTCATTGTATTTTGCATAAGGACAAAGTTCTTTCACCGCCTTGTACATTTCTTCATTGGCCCGGGTTCCCAATATATTATTTTCCTTGGTAAGCATAAATTCCACTATTCCCCTTACCTGATCCACAGTTTTCCCTGCACAATATATGACTTCAGGGTATCCAACCCTTATTTCCCTGTGATTGTCTATCATGGCATATCCCAGATCCTTAAAGGGCAAATCCTTTAATGCCTCCACCCCTTCATCCACATCTATTTTTTGTTTCTTAATATCTTCCAATAATTTTCTTAATTCAGCTTCATCCAATTTTTTCACCCCTTACATAAAATATATTAAATTTGAATACTGTTTTGATTTTAATTATATTGATTATGCTTGTAAGTTTCAACTAATTGTTCATAAGAGTTTAAAAATAACTAACAGTTCACATATCACCGTGAACTGCTAACCTAAAACTATTAACTATAATTTATAAACTATTCATCCTCAAACTCGCTTCCCCCCATAAATTCTCTTAAAATGGAATTGCGGGGTACAAACTTTTTATCTACATCTTTAAAAAAGTGAAGAAAACTTCTAAGTCTTAAAGATTCGTAATATACCGGACTGGAGCTTTTTATTTTTTCCAGTTCTTCAAGTGCATAGTTCTTCAATACACAGAGTTCATACACTAATGTGGAATTAAACATCACATCCGCATTTTCCTGAAATACAAAAATATTTTTTTCTTCACCCCTTTTTACAGAAGGCCACATCTTTAGAGTATCTTCACCACTATAGCCTCTAAAATGATAATCTCTCACTATTCTTCTTATAATTCTCACATCAGTGGTGGCTATTCTATTATGATTATCCACATTTAACTGGGTGAGAGCGCTTATATATATTTTAAATTTATTTTTTCTCGGAATAGCAGAAGTAAGAACTTCATTCAGGCCATGTATCCCTTCAATTATAATTACACCATTTTGTGGCAGCTTTATCCTTTTGCCAATCCACTCCCTGGCCCCCTTTTTAAAATTAAACACTGGAATTTCAATTTCCCTTCCCTTCATAAGAGCTTCCAGATGCGAATTAAAAAGTTTTAAATCCAGGGAATATATGGATTCAAAGTCGTAATTTCCATTTTCATCCTTTGGGGTATATTCTCTATTTACAAAATAATCATCCAATGAAATGGGGACTGGTTTAATGCCGTTTACCCTCAACTGAACTGCAAGTCTTTTTGCAAAGGTAGTTTTTCCCGAGGAACTGGGGCCTGCAATCAATACAATTTTTACATCTTTTCTTTCACTTATCATATCAGCTATATTTGCTATTTTCTTTTCATGAAGAGCCTCCGCCACTCTTATAATATCTACAATTTCCCCGCTTTCCACCTTGTTATTTAGAGAACCCACATCCCCCACGTCCAATATATTTCCCCATTGTTCCGTTTCATAAAATATTCTGCTTAATTTTTTATATTCTACAAATTTAGGAAGATGATATGGATGGTCTTCTACAGGATATCTTAGTATAAAACCGGGTTTATAGTACATAAGATCAAAAACCTTGAGTACCCCTGTAGAAAAAGCCATGGAACCATAAAAATAATCATATCTTCCGTCTAATTCATATAATTTTACTTCTTCTGTATTTACATGATTTAAAAGTCTTATCTTGTCCTCCATCTTATATCCCTTAAAAATTTCTATGGCTTTCTTCCTATCCATGCCTATTTTTTTTATAGGTATGTCCAATTTTATTATATCTCTCATTCTATTACTTATTCTCTTTATATCTTTTTCTGAAAGTGGAGTATCTTTATGAATTTCTCCAAATATTCCCTTGCTCAAAGAGTGCTCTATAGTTACCTTTGCATGGGGAAATAAGTCATATACAGACTTAATGAGTACAAATTGAAGAGTTCTCACATAGGTCTTATTCCCAAGGGTATCTCTTATATCTACAATTTCAAAACTTCCAGATTCCTTTAATTGACTGGTAAGCTCAAAATATTCTCCATTTACTTTGGCCAATACTACAGGTATATCCTGCGGCTGATAATTGTCTTTAAATACCTTGTATAAAATGGTATTATATTTGACTTGAACATTTTTAAATCCCAATTTAAGATATAACATGCAATCTTTCCTGCTGCTGAAGGTATCAATATCCTTGTACCTTAAACTAGTAATCAGCTTATCCATAAATTCATCCCCCTAACTTAGTGTCATTATTATTATACTTCATATTTACTTGTAAATGTTCTTGTTTTACTCATATTTTTTCGTATTAATGTAAGAATATAAGTAAGTATAAAAATTTAACAGTATATAACTTGAAAGGTGGTATTTTATGTTTACAGTGCTTTTTAGAACAATTGTATTATATTTGCTTGTAGTAGTATCCATGAGACTTATGGGCAAAAAACAAATAGGAGAAATGGAACCTTTTGAATTGGCCATAGCAATAATGATATCAGAACTGGCTTCTCTGCCAATGCAGGATACGAGGATATCCATAACTCATGGAGTAATACCCATAATAACTCTTCTAACACTGCAGTCTCTGCTGGCGCTGTTTCAGCTTAAAAGTGAAAAAATGAGATTACTTTTCAGCGGCAAACCCAGTATATTGATAGACAAAGGCAAATTGGATCTAAAGAAGTTAAAGGATGAAAAATTCAACATAAATAATTTGATGGAAGAATTGAGGATGCAGGGATATTACAATTTATCGGATATAGAATATGCCATACTTGAAACCAGCGGCCGGCTTTCAGTCATACCCAAAACGGAACTTGAACCTGTAACAAAAATAGATCTGAAGATAAAACCTGCCCAGGAAAGCTTACCTATAACCCTGGTGTTAGATGGCAAGGTGAATTTTAAAAATTTAATCATAGCAAACAAAGATGAAAGCTGGTTAAATCAGATGATGAAAAAAAACAGTGTATCTTCCATAAAAGATATACTGGTAGCTATGCTGGATTCAAAAGGGAAATTTTATTATCAGTTAAGAGAAAAAAATAAATAGGACGTGATTACATGAAAAGTATAATAATATCTTTCAGCATATTTGTAGTAATGATATTTTGTATAATATTCTCAGTAAATTATTTAAATACTGTATGTACAAAATTAGAAAATTCAAATATTCAAATAGAAAAATCCATTCAGTCAAATTCCTGGGATGAGGCATATAAAAATTCTCAAAGCTTTATGGAAGACTGGAAAAAATATTCCTCCAATCTATCCATTTTTTCAAATCATAATGAGATAGAAGACATCAACAATGAATCATGGAAACTTATTAATCATATAAGTCATAAAAATTCGGAAGAATCTCTGTCATCTGTAAATGTAATACAGAATTCACTGAATCATATATTGGAAATGCAGCGGTTAAATATTCAAAATTTATTCTAAGCCTTCAGATTGGATAGTAATATTATACTGCCGTTATAACTTATATTAAACTGCAATAATTGAATATCATATGAAAATAATAAATAATAGGTTATAATATAAAGTAGATAAATAAGCTAATTGATTTTTGTAACTATAAAATATCTTATATTGAAAGGTGGAATATCAAATGGCATTAGTTACTACTAAAAATATGTTTAAGAAAGCATATGATGGAAAGTATTCAATAGGTGCTTTTAACATCAACAACATGGAAATAATTCAAGGTGTTGTAAATGGAGCAAAAGCTAAAAATTCCGCTGTAATTTTACAGTGTTCAGCAGGTGCAATAAAATACGCAGGGCCAAAATACTTAAAGGCAATGGTAGATGCAGCTATAGAAGAAACAGGAATTGATCTTGCTCTTCATCTGGATCACGGTCCCGATTTTGAAACTGTAAAATTATGTGTGGAAACAGGTTTTACTTCAGTAATGTTTGATGGTTCACACTTGGCTTATGATGAAAATGTAGCAAAGACTAAAGAGGTTGTAAAATATGCTCATGAATATGGAGTTGTGGTAGAGGCGGAACTTGGTGTACTGGCAGGAGTTGAAGATGATGTATCTGCATCCAAACACATATATACGGATCCAGACCAGGCAGCCGATTTTGTGAATAAAACAGGTGTAGATTCCCTGGCCATAGCCATAGGCACTTCCCATGGAGCATATAAATTTCCGCCAAATTTCAAGCCAAAATTGAGATTTGACATATTGGAGGAAGTTCAAAACAAACTGCCTAATTTTCCTATAGTACTCCATGGAGCTTCATCTGTAGATCAAAATGATGTGGCAACCTGCAATAAATACGGCGGAAACCTGGCCGGTGCTAAGGGAATTCCAATAGACATGCTCAGAAAAGCTTCTTCCATGGCAGTCTGCAAAATAAACATGGATACGGATTTAAGATTGAGCATGACTGCTGCTGTAAGAAAAACCTTCGGCGACAGTCCAAAAATCTTTGATCCTAGAAAATATCTGGGTGCTGGAAGAGATGCCATACAAAAAGTAGTGGAATACAAAATAGAAAATGTACTGGGTTCGGAAAATTCTCTAGAATAGCTCATTACCCAATGTATCAGGAGACCTTCATTTAATTTAAGAAAGTCTCCTATTTCTGCAAATGGAATATATATGATTTTCATATAATTAATTTTTTGCAGCTTGTTTTTATGGTATAATTCAATAGTAGTGTTCTATGCAGGGAGATGAATTTTCTCATGGAAGAGTGTGAAACCAGAATACTAAAAATAGATCCTGAGGATATACGCATGAAATTAAAGGGCGCTGCCGCCTTAAAGGTCAAGATGGAAAATCAGATAAATTATATATATGATTTTGAAGATGGAAGACTGATAAACAGCAGGGGTTATGCCCGTATAAGGGTTGTGGAGGATCTAATACATAATTCCAGACATTTTTATATGACTACAAAAAAACTGCTCAGTCAGGATACATATAAAATAATGGAAGAAAATGAAACAGAAATATTGAATCCTGAAGCCGGGAAAAAAATTTTTAAATCTCTGGGACTGAGATTGCTGCAGTCCATAAAAAAATACAGGGAAAGCTACAGATACAGGAACAGCCTAATTGAGATTGACATAAATGACAAATCCTTTTGTCCTTTTGCCTACGTTGAAATAGAAACCAAAAATGACGAAGATCTCTTTAAAATAGTGAATTTACTGGGTTATTCCATGGAAGATACCACCTCGGAAACCATATATGAAATACTGCACAAGGCATGAAATACTCTATAGTTTAAAATACAAGAACAGGTGAATGTATGTTTGGTTATGTAACTCCTTATAAAATGGAGCTTAAAATAAAAGATTACGAAAAATTCAAGGCATATTATTGTGGATTATGCAGATCAATAAAGCACAACCTTGGAAATGTGCCCAGAGTTTTTTTAAACTATGACATGACTTTTCTGGCAATACTTCTGGATTCTCTGGAAGATGGAAGACAAAACTACGAGAAGGAAAGATGTGTCCTCCATCCCATGAAGAAAAAAGTGATTTTAAAGGATAGTAAAGCTTTGGAATATGCAGCTTTCTGCAATATATCCCTTGTCTATTTCAAGCTTCTGGACGATGCCAGCGACGATATGTCCTTTTCAAGCAGGATACTTTCGTTTTACTTAAAAAGATATCTGAACAAAATGCCGGAGAATTTCAAGAAAAACTTCACATACATGAGCTGTAAACTCAAAAATTTATACGATCTTGAAAAGAATTCGAAAAATAAGTCCATAGACGTACTGGCACATCCTTTTGGAGAACTTACAGGTTTTATACTGAGTTCTTTTAAAGATGGGGAATTTAAGGATAAGATATATTCTCTCGGATATAATCTGGGAAAATGGATATATATTATAGATGCACTGGATGATTTGAATACAGACATGTATCATGAAAAATTCAACGCCATAGAGCACTGTTTTAACTGTAAAAATCTGCATTTCAAAGAATTCTCCAAAGAAGTAGAACCCAGGATAGATTTTATTTTGGGCATATGTGCTGCACAGTGCATGAATGCTTTCAATGAACTTCCTGTAAAAAGAAATGAGGAGCTTCTTTACAATATACTGCAGTATGGACTTTTAGATAAAATGGATAAAGTTTTTAGAAGGGGCGTTTACAAAGATGAGAAATCCATATGAAGTACTGGGAGTAAAACAAAATGCTTCAAAAGATGAAATAAAAAAAGCTTACAGAAATCTGGCTAAAAAATACCATCCTGATCAGTATGACAACAATCCGCTGAGGGATCTGGCCGAAAGCAAGATGGCTGAAATAAATGAAGCCTATGATTACCTGATGAAAAATGGCTCCAACAGCACATATAATAGTACAAATGGCAATACCTACAGCGGAGACAACTTCACCATGTATCAATCTGTGGAAAATGACATCTCCAATGGTAATTTTAAAAATGCCGAGTCCACACTTAATGGAATAAATACAAGAGATGCCGAGTGGAATTATCTAATGGGAATTTTGAATATGAGAAGGGGCTGGTATAATGATGCCTATAATAATTTAAGCACCGCCTGCAGACTGGAACCCAATAATTTCAAGTATCAAAGTGCATTCAACAAATTATCGGGAATGAATAATTCCTACAGACAGCCTTATTATGGAAATCAAAGAAGAGATCCTGACATATGTAATATTTGTGCTACATTATACTGTCTGGATTGTCTTTGCGGCGGTGGAGACTGCGGCGGATGTTAATAAAATAACGAGGTGATTTTAAAATGGCAGAAAAAACAAATACCGCTTCCAATATAGCTAAAGGGGGACTTTTAACTACTATTGGAGTTATTCTGGTGTATATAAGCGGCATAGTTCCTTTAAACAAAGGTTCACTACTGGTTTTGTCTTCCTTGCTTATCCCCCTGGGTGTATTGATTACGGATTTGAAAAATGCCTTTACAATTTATGCTGCCACTTCCATCTTATCCCTGCTCATATGTGGACTTAAAATGGCAGTAATCTCTTATATAATATTTTTTGGCCTTTATGGACTTGTTAAATATTATATTGAAAAATTGGGAAAACTGCCTTTTGAAATCATATTGAAGCTGATTTTTTTTAACTTATGTATAGCTTTGCTGTTTTTAATATACAGCCTGTTTTTTCCCGAGCTTTTAAAAATAAAATTTCCTCTGTATATAGTTATAATAGGAGTACAGATAGTATTTTTGATATATGATTATCTATTAACCCTATTTATAAATTATATAGATAAATATATCTTAAGAAGACTTAAATAATACAAATTTTACTCTATTATGCTATTGACATATAAATTTTTGATGATATAATATTGAGTGTTGAGATTCACATAATGTTGCCCATTAGCCAAACGGTAAGGCACCTGTCTCTGGAACAGGCATGTGTTGGTTCGAATCCAGCATGGGCAGCCATAAGAGAACTCTTTATTCAAAGGGTTCTTTTTTAAAATAAGTTTTTAAATTATTTCTTGACAAAGTATTACTTAATATTATAAAATGTGAAATAAACCAATATATGTAGCTTTGAAGAAGGAGTAGTAGTATTTATACCACTAAAAGAGAACTGTTGTCAGGTGAAAAACAGTGTGAGGATGATATGAACTCACCTTAAGAGCTTATCTGAAAAAATCAGGTACGGTAAAAAGCCGTTATTTTTTAAGGGAAACCAGTTTACTGGTTTAATTAGAGTGGTACCGCGGGAGCTTGGCTTTTCGTCTCTTAAAATTTAAGAGATGAAAAGCTTTTTTAATTTTATCTGAGATTAAAAGCAAAGGAGAAGATTTTATGTACAGTGTTAAAGTTGATAAAAAGTGGCAAGAAAAATGGGAAAAGACAAATCTTTATAAATTTGATGAGAATCATGTGGATAATAAATTATATGTTTTAGAGATGTTTTCCTATCCATCCGGGAGCAAATTACATGCCGGTCATTGGTTTAACTATGCCCCTGTAGATTCCTGGGCCAGGTTAAAAAAAATGCAGGGATATAATGTATTCCAACCTATGGGATTCGATGCATTTGGCCTTCCTGCTGAAAACTATGCTATAAAAACTGGAATTCACCCAAAAGATTCTACTGAAAAAAATATTAAAACCATGGAAACCCAGCTTAAATCCATGGGAGCAATGTTCAACTGGGAAAATGAAGTTATTACCTGCCATCCTGATTATTATAGATGGAACCAATGGCTATTTATACAGCTGTATAAACACGGATTGGCCTATAGAAAAAATGCACCTGTAAACTGGTGTCCCAGCTGCAAAACAGTACTTGCCAATGAACAGGTGAAGGAAGGCTGCTGTGAGCGCTGCGGCACTGAAGTCACTAAAAAGGATTTAACACAATGGTTCTTTAAAATTACTGACTATGCAGAAGAGCTCCTCCAGGATCTGGATAAAATAGATTGGCCATCAAAAACAAAAGCCATGCAGAGACACTGGATAGGCAAATCTACAGGTACAAATGTTACCTTCAAGGTAGTAGATTCTGCCATAGAATTCAGTGTATTTACAACAAGGGTTGATACCCTGTTTGGTGTTACCTATGTAGTTATATCTCCTGAAAACAACCTGGTTGATAAAATAACTAAAGAAGCCTACAGAGACAAGGTGGAAAAATATAAAGAACTGGCTAAAAAACAGACTGAGATTGAGAGACAGTCAATTACAAGAGAAAAAACCGGTGTATTCACTGGTTCTTATGCTGTAAATCCTATAAATGGGAGAAAGGTTCCTATATGGGTAGGAGATTATGTACTCAGCACTTACGGTACTGGTGCCGTAATGGCAGTTCCAGCCCATGATGAAAGAGATTTTGAATTTGCTACAAAATATAAATTGCCTATTGAAAGAGTTATAGCTGGAGGAGATTCCCTTCCATATGTACAATATGGCAAGATGATTAACAGTGGTAAATTCAATGGATTGTCCACCGTAGATGGTAAAAAGGCCGTAACCGAGGAACTGGAGAAAATTGGCCTGGGTTCCGGAAAAGTAAATTACAGGCTGAGGGACTGGCTGGTATCAAGGCAGAGGTACTGGGGAACTCCTATTCCAGTAGTTTATTGTGAAAAATGCGGAATAGTCCCGGTACCAGAGGATCAACTTCCAGTAGAACTCCCTTACAATGTGGAATTTTCCCCTGATGGGAAATCTCCTCTTTTAAAATCAAAGGAATTTATAAACACCACCTGTCCCCACTGCGGAGGGCCTGCAAGAAGAGAGGCTGACACCCTGGATACCTTTGTATGCTCTTCCTGGTATTACTTGAGATATGCCGATAATAAAAACAGTACAAAGGCTTTTGATAAAGATAAGATAGATAAAATGCTTCCTGTAGATATGTATGTAGGCGGACCTGAACATGCATGTATGCATCTCCTGTATGCCAGATTTATCACTAAAGCACTTAGAGACATGGGCTTTTTAAACTTTGATGAACCCTTCCTGTCTTTAAGACATCAGGGCATAATACTTGGGCCTGATGGTCAGAAAATGAGTAAATCCAAGGGCAATACCATATCTCCTGACAGCTGTATACAGCAATACGGATCAGATGTGTTTAGAATGTATCTGATGTTCGGCTTTGATTACTCCGAAGGCGGCGCCTGGAGTGAAGACGGAATCAAGTCCATGAATAGATTCATAGATAGAATAGAAAGACTTATTAATTCAACAAAGGATGCCCTTAAAAATAAAGATGGCAATAAAACCTCCATGGATAATGCGGAAAGAGAATTAAATTATATAAGGAATTTTGCAATAAAATCCGTATCGGAAGATACTGCTAAATTTCAGTTTAATACTGCTATTGCCAGAATTATGGAGTTTACAAATGGGCTTTCCAGGTACATCCAGGAGGATAAAAAAAATCTGTCCTTTTTAAAAGACAGCATACTTGACTTTATAAAGATCCTGGCTCCCTTTGCTCCCCATTTTTCAGAAGAACAATGGTGTAATATGGGCATGGAATACTCCATATTCAATCAAAAATGGCCTGAATTCAATGCTGATGCACTTATAAAAGATGAAGTGGAAATAGCTATTCAAATAAACGGCAGGATAAAAGCCAAGATAAATATACCTACAAATTTAAATGAAAAAGAAATAAAGGAATTATCTCTTTCAAATGACAATGTGAAACCTTTGCTGAAAGGTAAAGATTTAAAGAAAGTCATAGTAGTAAAGGGAAGACTTGTAAATATAGTTGCAAAATAATACAATAACAGCGGGCAGCTCATTTTAACTGTCCGCTTATCATATTCAGTTCTGAGCTCCCCCTCATTACCTCAGTATAAGTTTACTATTATCTGTAAATCTGCAGCAGTTTTTCTGTGGAACGTAATAAATTTACCAGTTCAAAAACTTCCCCTTCTTCGGTCAATCTGTTTAATTGTACCTGATACCTGGTAGCTTCGGCTAATTTACCCATGGATGACAAAGTCAGTATATTGTTCATTATATCCGAAACCAAACTGGACTTTACTTCAAACAACTTCTGGGCATCTTTTATTTCATCCTTAATTTCAAGCATTTGTTTGTCAAGTTGAAATGCAGCATCAGCTGCACTTTTAAGTTTCAGTTTAATTGCATCCGGTATATCATGTTTATATTTATAATTCAGAGAATGTTCTGCCGTAGCCCAAAAATTCATGGCTAAGGTCCTTATTTGAAATTCAGCCAGTATTTCTATTTCTCCATCCGACATATTGACGGGATATTTAATTACCATATGATAACTTCTGTAACCACTTTCTTTTACATCAGTAATATAGTCCTTCTCATACATTATCTGCATGTCTTTTCTGTTTCTTACTATATTGACCACCTTTTCTATGTCATCTACAAACTGACACATTATTCTAATGCCTGCTATATCTTCCATTTCATATCCTATCCTGTCTAATGGTATGTTAAACTTAGTTGCCTTCTCCAATATGCTGGATATTTCCTTTACTCTTCCTGTAATAAACTCTATTGGCGAATATTCATTTTTTCTTCTGTACTCTTTTCTTATGCTTTTAAATTTTACTTTAAGCTCCTCAACAGCTTGATTATATGGTAGTAAAAATGTTTTCCATTCTCTTATTGCCACATAAATCACCCCTAACAGATATTATAAAATTAATGACATAGTACAATAATACTATTATATCAAGAATATGGAAAGCAACAAAACTATGATTTTCTCTGAATTTTTGATATAACAATAACAAGATCTAGCTTATATTACAAATTTATATGCTTGATAATAGAGATTATACAATATGTCTAGGAATCTCCACAACCGAAAAATTCAGGCTACAAGACAGGACAAAACTCATTTGCATATTATTTTTCTGGGATCAAAATCTATATAATCTGCAGAAGTCAATATATACTCCACTCCGTTTAAAATTCCTGTTACAGCCTTTAAAGAAGCTTCTCCATGAAGATGCCCATATATAACCTTTTCCACTCCATACTCTTCAAATATATCCCTAAATCCCGAGTTCATGAACTTTTCACCTATAGGCGGATAATGGATCATAATTATAAATTTACTATATCCGGCTTCTGCAGCAGAATCCAATGAATTTCTCATTCTCATAAGTTCCCTGTTATATATTTTTTCATCATGCTGGGAAAAATTTTCACTGCCAGGACAGTTCCATCCCCTGGTGCCGCACAATGCATAATCTTTATATGTGAAAAAATTGTTCTGTATAAAATTCATATTCTCATACAGATTATTCAACTTTGTAATTCCTGTCCACCAATAGTCATGGTTTCCCTTTATCATTATCTTTTCCCCGGGGAGATGATGAATCCAATCCAAGTCCAAAAAACCATTTCCTATATTCATGGACCAGGATATATCTCCTGCTATAAGTACTGTATCTTCACAAGTTATCTTATTATTCCAGTTTAATTCTATCTTTTTATGATGCCCAATCCAATTATCCCCAAAGATGTCCATGGGCTTGCTGCCAGTCATGTCCAGATGTAAATCCGATATTGCAAATAAAGCCAAATAATCACCTTCCTATATTTTTATCTATATCTATTACATATGCTATGACTTTCGCCACTGCATCATATAATGCAACAGGTATATCATCCCCTATATCTATATTGCTCAAGAGATCGGCAAGCTCCTTATCATAAACTATAGGTACACTGCTTTCTCTTGCCTTATTCAATATATTATCCGCTATCTTGCCTATACCTGCAGCAGTAATTATAGGTGCATCATAACCCTCTTCATATTTTAAAGCCGCTGCTTTTTTTCTCTCATTCATTTTTGCTCCTTTCCCTTACCCCGGATGGATACATTTTTTCACTGCGCCCATGAAGTACAGGGAAAAATGTCTTGGCCCTGGAAAAACGAATTAAATCAGACTCTGGTATTAAGTATGCCTATATCATTATCCTCAAAGAATTCCCTGCAGGTTGATATGTTCATTTCTTCCACTTTTTCATGAAATTTAACATCTATATTATAACCTACATCTGATAAGCTCTCTAGTATTTTTTTATGTTCCCTGTCCAATAAACCAAGCCATTTTTTACTGCATTTAATATCTATATCCATGTCATGATTATTTACAGCCAAATAGGCATCCACTACACCCATGTTTTCAGTATTTATGGAAGCAGCTATTTTAACATTTGTGGAGTCTATTTTTTTACCCTTTTTTCTTTCATCTTTAATCATAAGCTTGCATTGATAATCCTCATGATTCAGGTTAATAGGCAAATCCATATAATAATATGAGTTGGAAATGGTGTTAAATATCTTGAAATCATTTATATTATTGTTTAATATGCGGACTATATCTTCACTAGCTTCACTCTTACCGCTGTTTTTCTGTTCCAAAATTCCCCTTATGATGTCTTTCATATCATTGGTCTTTATATCTACCTGAGCTTTTATCTGTTTTTCAATTTGCTCTATATCGTTTTGTTTTATCATGCTGTTGCCATGAGAAATATGAGGTATGATTTTGTCTTTTACAAGAGAAGTCAAAATACTGCCTAAATGATCTTTCCCCATATTTTTCTGCCTGTTGTCCTCCGGGATGTTTTTATATATCTGTGTGTCATCACCCGTTTCAATGGGTTTATTTTTTATGCTGCTTTCTCCTTTCAAAGTCACCTCGCCACTTTTTAAGGCTTCCCCTCCTTTTAAAGTTCCATCACCCTTTAAGTCTTTCACCTCATGAATTTCTTGATTATCTGCCGATTTTTTTAAAATATCAGTTTTCACACTGCCATTGTTTTCTCCGCTTTGCTGTATGGCTGGTTGGTTTTTATTAACATTCACGCTGTTTTTATCAGTACTATCCATATTGTTTTCTTTTAAACTATTTAAGGCATTTTCAGCTTCATTCTGCAATTGGACATTTTCCAATATATTCTGCTGGACAATCTGCTTTGGTAAAAGCTGTCCTAGATTTTTAATCTCATTATATATAGTGCCCTGTTTTTTAAATACACTGTTAAAACTTTTTATATTGTTTTCACTTAATTCCATATTGTTTTCCAAAAAAGTCAGCAGATCATCCCTGCTCATACTTTTTAACTGATTGAAAAAACTTTTAAGGGTAGTGCTTATAGAACTGCCCTCCTGATGGTTAAGCGATATGTTTTTACTTAGTAAATACTTCTGTATAAACACATCTTCTTCCTCTGGGTTCTGCCTTATTTTATTTATAAAATCCAACGTACTCTTTATATTTGAAATATTATCCTTTGTAAGGGGTATGTCACGCTTCACCATTTTATCTATGAGCTCATAATCTTCATTACTGAGATTAAAATCATTTTCTTTAATGAATAGACTAACGGGATTCTTGTCCCCATTATTATGCTCCTGTTCCGGGTTCACAATTCTTAATTTAAGTTTTCCATTTTCAAATCCTTCTACTTCCAATCTTATCAGTTGATTTTCCAATACATTTTGAAAATTTTCTATTTCTCCGGAAAACTGCCAGCCGTCTAAAAGCTTTAAAAGTATTTCACCTGTGGACTTATTCAGCTGTACAACTCTAGCAGAAAATTTCTCTCCTATTTCAAAAGATAGTTTTGTGGATATCTTTCTGTTGTTCACATTATAGGTACTGTTTATATTCCATATTCCTGCCAAATTCATCACCCTTTATAATTTACTATAAAAATCTTCCCTTTAATCTATATATAATTTATCGTTCAAATCCCCTATTTCATAAATAAAAAAATCCGGGAATATCCCAGATCTTCTTATTATTAATTATATCCGTTAATTTTTATTTTCTGCCAGTTTCCCATCTTTTATCTGCTCCTGCTTCAATATTGGAGATACACTTTTATAAAGGACAAGTGTTAGGGCAGTAAGCGCTATTCCCTTTAACAGGTTAAATGGAATAATAGCAAATAGTACCAATGTATTCAAATCCGTTATACTTCCGTTTATCTTTCCTGCTACTGCTACCATTGCACTTATAGGGAAATTAAGTACTTTTTCATAAAGAGGAAGCAATATAAAATAATTTAACAGCGCAGCAGCTGCGGACATGGTGATGGTTCCAGCTCCCAGGCTGATCACAGCTGACTTTTTAGTCTTCTTTTTACTGTATATATATCCTGCTGTAAAAACCAGAACCGATCCTACTGCAAAATTGGCAACTTCTCCTATGAAAGCAGTCTTTCCATCAAATATTCCATGAAGTATGTTCTTTAAAAATTCTATGGCAATTCCAGCTCCTGGTCCCAATGCAAAAGTACCCATTAAAGCTGGCAGGTCACTTATATCAACTTTCAAAAAAGATGGAAATATTGGAATGGCAAACTCTATAAACATAAGCAGAAACCCTACTACCCCTAATAATGACACCTTGATCAACCTATTTAATTTGTTACCTTTCATGGTTAACACCCTCCTAAAACATTGAGTATAATCTACCAGGTGAATAAGCATAATAAAAAAACCTGATAAATAGAATATCAGGGCTTAATAAACATTATATTTTCACTTCTTCCATCCAGACTTTACTGTCGGCCTCGGAATTTCACCGAATCATACCACTTGTGGCTCGCGGGCTATACCGCCGGTGGGGAATCACACCCCGCCCTGAAGATTATCTTTTAAATTTTCAAATTTATTATAATACTTTTATCTATACATTGCAATAGGTTTTTTAGATCACATCATGAAAAATATAGTCTGTTGGTATATAATTAAATTGTAAAATGTAAATAATATTAGAAAAATATATAAAGTTGGGTGATGATAATATGAAACCTGTACACATGTTTGTTACAAGCTGGTGTCCCTATTGTAAACAGGCACTTTCATGGATGAATGAACTTCAGAGCAAAACTCCCGAATATAAAAATGTAGATGTAGAAATAATTGACGAAGAAAAGCAGCCTGAAATAGCTAAGAAATATGACTATTATTATGTACCTACATATTTTGTGGGAAATACTAAAATTCATGAGGGAGTTCCATCCAAGGAAATCATAAAAGAGGTTTTTGAAAAGTCCCTTCATTAGGGAAGATTATATTCATTAAAGGATTTAGTGTTTAAAATGCACTAAATCCTATTTTTATCTATGGTATACACTTAACCCTTGTTCCATTTATTTCATACTGAGAGAAATCCTCTTTCTCTTTTCATCAACATCAAGTACGGTTACCTGTACAATATCTCCCACCTGTACTACATCAAGGGGATGTTTTACAAATTTATCAGAAAGCTGACTTATATGCACCAGACCATCCTGATGTACTCCAATATCCACAAAGGCGCCAAAATCAGCTACATTTCTAACTGTACCTGTAAGCACCATTCCAGGTTTCAGCTGGTTAAGATCTACAATACCAGTTTTAAGCACTGGTTTTGGAAGTTCCTCCCTTGGATCTCTCCCTGGTTTTTTTATTTCCTTTATTATATCTTCCAGGGTAGGTATACCTACCTGCAGCTTTTCAGAAAGAGTTCCCATTCCCACTTTCTCAACCCGGTCATCTATATGGGAAATGCCTGACTTTTTAAGATCTTCTGCAGTATAACCAATGGTCTCCAGGAGTCCTCTTGCTGCATCATAGGATTCTGGATGCACCGAGGTGTTGTCTAAAGGATCGCTGCTTTCCATTACCCTCAAAAATCCGGCACACTGCTCAAATGCCTTGTCTCCAAGCCTTTTCACCTTTAAAAGCTCTTTCCTGTTTTTAAATTTTCCATTTTCCTCTCTATAAGCCACAATATTAGCTGCTATAGTTGAATTTATTCCTGATATATAAGATAAAAGAGCCGGTGTTGCTATATTCAAATCCACTCCTACACTGTTTACACAGTCTTCTACTACACCCCTTAAGGATTCATCCAGTTTTTTAGGAGCAACATCGTGCTGATACTGTCCTACCCCTATGGATTTAGGATCTATCTTCACAAGTTCCGCCAGCGGATCCTGGAGCCTTCTGCCTATGGATATGGCCCCTCTCAGAGATACGTTTATGTCCGGATATTCCTTTGCTGCAAGTTCAGATGCAGAGTAAATAGAAGCTCCTGCTTCAGATACTATTACATAATAAAGTTCTTTATCTTTCTCTTCCTTTACTTCTTTTATGAGCCTGCCAATGACTTCTTCAGATTCCCTGCTGGCAGTTCCATTCCCAAGGGATATTACATCCACATTACATTTATAGACTAAGTCTTTAAGTTTTCTTATGGAACCTTCTATGTCATTTTGAGGTGCAGTGGCATAAACTATGGCAGTATCAAGCAGCTTGCCTGTATCATCCAATACCGCAATCTTACATCCATTTCTAAATCCGGGATCATAGCCAAGTACATTTTTGCCTTTTATAGGAGGCTGCATTAAAAGAGCCTTTAAATTTGCCTTAAATATTTTTATTGCCCCTTCTTCTCCCTTGTCTGTAAGTTCTGATCTTATTTCTCTTTCAATAGAGGGATAAATAAGCCTTTTCAGAGAATCTTCCACACTTTTTTCTATATATGTATCAGTTATACTGTTGCCTTTCAGGCATTGATTTTTCAGATAGATAATTATATTGTCCATATCACAGATTATTTTTACGGATAAAACCTTTTCCTTTTCTCCTCTGTTTATTGCAAGTATTCTATGGGCAGGAATGGACTTTACAGCCTCTCTATAATCATAATACATTTCATAGGGTGTTGGTTCCTTGCTTTCACCTCTGGTTTCAATTATGCCGCTGTCATGGACAAATTTCCTTATCCACTTTCTATACTGAGCGTTGTCTGAAATAATTTCACTTATTATATCTACAGCACCATCCAGTGACTCATCTGCTGACTTTACCCCCTTTTCTTCATTTATAAACTGTTTTGCATATTGTTTTATATCCTCTTTAAAGTCTCCGCTTAAAATGACTTTTGAAAGTGGTTCCAGTCCCTTTTGTTTTGCAATAATAGCTCTGGTTCTTTTTTTAGGTTTGTAAGGTCTGTATATGTCTTCAACCTCTGTAAGGGTGGTGGATTTTTCTATTGATTTTTTTAAGTCTTCTGTAAGTTTATTCTGCTCTCCTATTATTCTTATTATATCTTCCTTTCTGGTTTTAAGGTTTCTAAGATATGTAAGCCTTTCCTCAAGCTTTCTTAAGATCACATCACTCATGCTTCCAGTGAGCTCTTTTCTATATCTGGCTATAAAGGGTACTGTGTTACCCGAATCTAAAAGCTCAATTACATTATTTATGTATTTTTTATTTACATCCAGCTCTAAAGCCAATGTATTTATTATATTATCCATGTTTTCCTCCTGATATCTTTTTGTTTGAAATAATATGGCTAAAAATATATTACAACAGTTATATACATTTTGGCAAATTAATATATTTATAAAGACATTAATTGAAGGGATTTATTTATAATGAAAAATTTCATACTGCATTTACTCCTGACTGTATTGTGCTTAATCTGCTCATTAAGCTTTCAATACTGCTATTTTATAACTCCCATGAATTCAAATGAGGTGAAAGACAACATATCCTATTTATCTTCTGACTCATTTAAAGGCAGACTTGCCGGAACTTTGGAAAACTACGAAGCAGTTACGTTTATAAAAAACTATTTTGAAAGTCAGCACCTTACTCCATATAAAGGCAGCTATCTGGAAGGCTTTAATGTTCTTTATCCCAAAAGAACAGCTGGCACACCCTACCTGAAAGTTCTGGATAAAAATGGTTTCATAGTAAAACAATATAAATACGGTGTGGATTATAAAGAGGACATGTTAAATTTTAAAGACAATAACATATCTTTTAAAAAAGCTGATATTCTCATGGAAAGAGGGAACAACTTTCAAATACATAAGGATAACAAATACTTTATATTCTATAATCCGGAGGATGATAATCTAAATTTCAGAAGTTCCTTTATTGCAAACTCCAGCCAGGACATGTATATAATGATAAAAAAGCAAACTGCCCGGGATATAAAAAAATATGTGGATTCAGGATGTGAAATCAGTTGTTTTATACCTTTCAAAAACGAACCAACTTCCATATACAATATAATAGGATACATAAAAGGAAAAAATCCAAATCTTCCGCCTCTTGTTTTATCTGCACATTTTGACCATCTTGGTACTGATTTATCCGGAAAAGTATACAGTGGTTCACTGGACAATGCCTCCGGCACTTCCTTTTTACTTGGACTTGTAAAATATATAAACTCTCTTGGAAGACCAGATAGAAATATAATAATTGCATCTTTTAATGCAGAAGAATTTGGATGTCTGGGTTCAAAAGAATTTGTCCAAAAATATTCAAATGATTTAAAAGGAAGTAAAGTAATAAATTTTGACATGATAGGAAGCAATAAAAAGATACCACTTACTATAATGGGGGGCAAATGGGATACAAAAAACTCAAATTTTATAAATGAAATAGCTAATTTATGCCGCAAAAACAAAGTGGACTTTAAATATACCTTTGAAAACTGCAGTGACCATGAATATTTCAGAGCTTATAATATAGATGCTGTAACCCTGTCAGATGAGGATATGTCAAAAATCCATACCCCCAAAGATAAGGAACGGTATATAAATGCACAATCCATAGACAGATGTTTTGACATGGTCTCAAAAGAAATTAAAAATTATGCTTTTAAAGATAATTTCTATGTTTTATATTGCCGCAATTTATTTATACTATCCCTCATAAGCCTGATTATAGTATCAAAGCTATGTATTAGCAGAAGTTTTTAAATGATTTTTTCTGGATTGAATAAAAAACACTATGCCAATAGTGACTAAAAATATGGCTAAACCACAGCTGAAAAATCCAAATTTCCCACCGAATCTTTCCATTACTATACCTGCAAAGGCACTCCCAAGAGGGGTGCTTCCTATATTTAAAAGAGAATATATGCTCATTACCCTTCCTCTATACTCATCTTCAGTATTAAATTGAAGTATGGTATTTGCTTTGTTTAAAAATGTAAGATTAAAAAATCCTATTAGTATGAAAATTATGCCTACAGATACATAGTTCCTTGTAAACAAAGTTATTATCTGCAAAATGGCAATTATGAAAGAATCTATAATAAGGTAGTATTTATTCTTGATTCTCCTGCCCTGACCTGCCATAAACATGGCTCCAAAAAGAGATCCTAGTCCTATAAGGCTTAGAAGTAAACTATAGACTTTAGAACTGCCATTCATCACTTCTTTTGCAAAAACAGGCACAATAACATTGCTGTTAAATGCAAAAGTACATACTATAGCCATTATAAACATGGTAGATACAATTATTCTCTTATTCATTGTATATATTATACCGTCTTTCAGATCCCTAAACAGGCTGGATTTTTTATTCTTAACTACAGGATTACCTTTGGTCTTTATTTTAACTACACCATATATTACAGGTATGAAGCTAAAAGCATTTATCAGAAAGCACTGAAGCACTCCAAAATCATCCATAAGTATTCCCGCTGCTGCAGGCCCAATTATACGTGACATATTAAATATAGTGGAATTTAGTGATATTGCATTGGGTAAATCACTTTTTCCCACAAGTTCAATAAAAAAGGACTGCCTTGTAGGCATGTCAAAACTTGTTATAATTCCATTTACAGCAGCCAGCGCTGCAAGTATCCAGTATTTGTTATCACCGCTATATACAAAAAAACTCAAGGTAAAAGCCTGAACCATATAACACACCTGAGTTATAAGAAGAATATTTTTCTTTGGATGTCTTTCCACTATGACACCGCTTAAAAGTGTTATCAAAAGTACGGGAGCATATTGAAACACACCTATAAGTCCAAGTAAGAAAGGAGAATTAGTTATTTTATAGACATACCAGCTTAAAGCCGTATTCTGAATCATAGTTCCCATAAGTGAGAGAAATTGTCCTGATAAAAAGTACCTGAAATCCCTGTGGTTAAGAGAAACAAAGGTGCCCTTAAATTTTATTCTAGTACCCATATTATTACAATCCTTTCGTAAATATTTAAAATTAAGATACTGTCAGATTTTTATCATCGGACAGTATCTTAATTTTATCTATTTGCCTGCTGTTGTAAATACTCTTTTATAAAATCATCTATGTTCCCATCCATTACAGAAGATATATTTCCGGTTTCTACACCTGTCCTATGATCCTTTACAAGGGTATAGGGATGAAATACGTAGGATCTTATCTGGCTTCCCCATCCCATGTCCTTCAGTTCTCCTGTTAAATCCTCTATCTTATCTTTATGTGCTCTTTCCTTTAGCTCCACCAGTTTTGACTTTAACATTCTCAGAGCCTGTTCTTTATTATAATGCTGACTTCTTTCATTTTGGCACTGTACAATTATGCCCGTAGGTATATGAGTTATTCTCACCGCAGATTCAGTTTTATTTACATGCTGTCCACCTGCACCGGAAGATCTGTAGGTATCAACTTTTAGATCCTCCGGCCTTATATTTATATCCTGGCTATCTGTAAGCTCAGGAAGCACTTCCACTGATGTAAAAGAGGTCTGTCTTTTCCCATTGGCATTAAAGGGGGATATCCTAACCAGACGATGAATTCCTTTCTCAGACTTTAAATACCCGTAGGCAAATTCCCCCATAATCCTCAGTGTAACACTTTTTATTCCTGCATCGTCAGCTTGAAGTATATCCAGAGTTTCAATTTTATAACCTTTTTTTTCTGCCCATCTTGTATACATCCTGAGGAGCATTTCCGTCCAATCCTGTGCATCCTTTCCTCCAACACCTACATGTAAATTTAGTATGGCATTATTTTTATCATACTCACCGCATAAAAGTATTTCCGTTTTAAATTTTTCTATGTTAAATTCAATATCTTTTATTTCATTTACAATGTCCTTAAGCAAAATACTCTCATCTTCCGATGCAATTTCAATTAAAACCCGGGCATCTTCTATCCTCTGCAATAAATTATTGTACTCACTGAGTTTATTCTCTAAATTTTTTTCTTCAGTGGATATTTTTTGTGCCTTTTGAGAATCATCCCAGAAACCAGCTTCCTGCATTTTCATTTGAAGCTCTTCTATTCTATTTTTAGAACCTTCTATGTCAAAGTGAATCCCTTATTTGTGTTATATTTTGTTCTAAACCGTCTAACTTATTCAAACTTTCTTCCAGCTGAAATATCATTTAATCACTCTCCATCATGTATTTACAATTTTAGGCAGTTCTTCCACAGCAATTTTTATATTTTTTCCCACTGCCGCAAGGACAAGGATCATTTCTTCCTACAGTCTTTTCCTTTCTTACAGGTCTTTTCTTTACCACACTGTCTTCCTGTTGATTGGTGCTCAAATTTTTAGCCACTCTCTCTCTTTCCGGTGCTCTCTCTATTTGAACATGAAGCAAATACTTTATAGTATCCACCTTGATGTTGTAGATCATTTCATTAAACATTTCGCTGCCTTCAAATTGATATGCCTGAGCAGGCTCCTGCTGCCTGTAAGCCCTCAGTCCAATAGCCCTCTTTAAATGCTCCATGTCATCTATATGATCCATCCATCTTGTATCAACGACCCTCAGCAGAATGACCCTCTCAATTTCCCTCATCTGCTCTGGAGTAAATTCTCTTTCTTTTTCTTCATAAATCTTTACACCTATGTCTGTAAATTTAGCTTTAATTTCTTCATTGGCAAGATTGATAATGTCTTCTTCTTTAACAGAACCCTTAGGTATATACACTTCTTCCATATAGTCAATTAACTTTGCTATTTCATCTTCAAAGTCCTCTTCTACACCAGATATATGAGAATCCACGATAGAAGATACCATATCTTTTATCATGTTCAGCATATCTTCTCTCAAATCCTCACCTTCAAGAACCTGAGATCTCTGTCTATATATAATTTCTCTCTGTTTATTTATTACATCGTCATATTGAAGCAGTGTTTTTCTTATGTCAAAATTGTTTCCTTCTACTTTCTTCTGGGCATTTTCTATAGCGTTGCTAACCATTTTGCTCTCTATAGCCTCATCATCTTTAAGGCCTAATTTTTCAACTATGCCCTGAAGTCTGTCTGATCCGAATATTCTCATAAGATCATCCTCAAGAGATACATAAAATCTCGACATTCCTGGATCTCCCTGACGACCTGAACGTCCTCTAAGCTGGTTGTCAATTCGTCTGGATTCATGCCTTTCCGTACCTATTATCTTGAGTCCCCCTAGGGCAACTACGCCTTTACCAAGTTTTATATCCGTACCACGTCCAGCCATATTAGTTGCTATGGTAATAGTTCCCTTTTCGCCTGCATGAGAAATTATATCTGCCTCTTTTTCATGAAACTTTGCATTTAAAACTTGATGTGGAACTCCTCTCTTCTTAAGCATATCTGAAAGCAGTTCGGACTTTTCTATACTTACCGTACCTACAAGCACCGGCTGGCCTTTTTTATATGTTTCATATATTTCATCGGCTATAGCCTTAAATTTCCCCTTGGCATTTTTATAGACTATGTCCGGCAAATCCTTTCTTATAACCGGTTCATGGGTAGGTATAGCTATTACATCCAGCTCATATATTTCCCTAAATTCATTTTCCTCAGTCTGGGCAGTACCCGTCATACCTGATAACTTGTTGAACATCCTAAAATAATTCTGATATGTAATAGTGGCCAGAGTTTTAGATTCCCTCTCAACCTTGACTCCCTCTTTGGCTTCTATAGCCTGATGAAGTCCATCACTATATCTTCTTCCCTCCATCATTCTTCCTGTGAATTCATCTACTATTAATACTTCACCGTTTTTTACCATGTAGTCCTTATCTCTCTTCATTATATAATTGGCCTTTAAGGACTGAACCACGTAATGTTGTATTTCCATATTTTCCGGATCTGCATAATTGTCAAAATGGAAGAAATCTTCGGCTTTCTTTACACCTGTATCCGTAAGTATTACCGCATTTGCCTTTTCATCTACAGTGTAATCCTCTTTTTGCAGGGATTTTGCAAAACTGTCTGCTACATTATAGAATTCAGTTGACTTTTCGCCCTCTCCTGAAATAATAAGCGGTGTTCTTGCTTCATCAATTAAAATTGAGTCAACCTCATCCACTATGGCAAAGTTCAATCCTCTCTGAACTCTTTCTTCTTTATATATAACCATATTGTCCCTCAAATAATCAAAACCAAATTCACTGTTTGTTCCATAGGTTATATCACAATTATAAGCTTCCTGTCTCTGAGCCTGATCCATGTCATGTAAAATTACACCTACTTTAAGGCCCAATGCTTCATATATTGGTGCCATAGAATCTCTGTCCCTTTTTGCAAGGTAGTCATTTACTGTAATTATATGCACGCCTTTACCTGTAAGGGCATTTAAATAAGCTGGTGCAGTGGCAACCAATGTTTTACCTTCACCAGTTTTCATCTCCGATATCCTTCCTTGATGCAGCACTATTCCACCTATTAACTGCTCTTTATACTGTTTTAAACCTATATTCCTATATCCTGCTTCTCTAACAACTGCAAAAGCTTCAGGCAGTATTGAATCCAAAGACTCACCTTTAGAAATTCTATCCTTAAATTCAGCTGTTTTAGCTTTAAGTTCCTCATTAGTTAATTTCTTCATTATTAAATCCATGCTATCTATTTTATCTGCTATAGGGATAACTCTTTTTACTTCTCGCTCACTGTATGATCCAAATATTTTTTGAAAAAGTTTCATTTTTTTCATCCTCACCACGTTAAATTTTATAAAAATTCATGCATTATAAATTATATCATCTAATTATTAGCTATTCAACTCATATGGGTAATAGTTTACTTTAGCTTAATAATATAAGCTGTATTTTAAAGTATAAAAAGAGGAAGCATTTGCTTCCTCTACGCTGCTAATTAAAATTCAGGTTCTATTAACCCGTAATTTCCATCCCGTCTTCTATAAACCACATTTACTTCTCCATTTTCAGCATCCCTGTATACGAAAAAGCTATGACCCAAGAGCTCCATTTGAAGAACTGCCTCTTCTGATGACATAGGTTTCACTGCAAATCTCTTAGTTCTTACTATTTTATGTTCTTCATTATCCTCTTCCACATCATTTTGTATGAATTGGAATTTTAAAGATTTAGAATTGTTTCTCCTTAAAAGTTTTGTTTTCTGTTTACGTATCTGTCCTTCTAACTTATCTAAAACCAAATCTATTGAAGCATACATATCCTCATTTTCTTCTTCTCCTCTTAGTATAACTCCTGCAAAAGGAATTGTGACTTCAATTTTCTGCCTATTTTTTTGTACACTTAATGTAGCATGAGCCTCTACATCAGGGTTGAAATACTTATCAAGCCTAGATAGTTTTTTCCTCACAACATTTTTCAATGCATCAGTTATCACAATATTCTTTCCAGTTACAGTTATTTTCATATTTTCAGCCCCTTCCTTATTGTTGTCCCAAACAAATTAAATATGTTCAGGGTTAAATTACTTTATATTTATTAATATTATTGTAATACTACTTGGTATAAATTACAATAGTCACTGATTTACACCTTTTTCCATTCTTAATAGAATAGTTCCAGTGCCTCTATTTAAACATTTCTATAGTGACACCGTATTCATCCGTGAAAACATGAAATAGATAAGCAACTGTCCATTAAAAATTCACATAAAAAAACCTGTACCTTATAAATTAAAAGTACAGGTTTTTCAATATATTATCTACTACTTCAAATTTTGCTCATATGCTTCAATCATTTTTTTAACCATATTTCCACCTATTGAACCAGCTTCTCTAGAAGTTAAATCCCCATTGTATCCATTTTTTAAATTTACTCCAACTTCTTTTGCTGATTCCATCTTAAATTGATTCAGTGCTTCTTTAGCCTGTGGAACCACTGGTTTATTACTGTATGCCATAATACTCACTCCTTTTTATAGTAAACTTTACTGCTTACAATTACAGTTTGTACTTTACTACAAAAATTATTCCCGGTAATTAAGTGAGCTTTTGTAAATATTTAGAACTTAAAATCATGCTTTATTACCATCAACTTCTTCCACAAATTCCATCTGCTCACTTGTCTCTGTGTTTTCTACACAATCACCATCCTGTTTTTTTGATCCTCTATAATTTTCTTATTAACTCCCATATAAGCATCATAATCTCATGTGGAATAAATTTAGCTGCTATTCGATGAATAAAACATATTGGTCCCGGAGTGGATACTGGAAGTCCTATTCTGCTGTCATTAAGTGCACTACTCACTACATTTTCTGCCTTACTTGCAAATATAAAATTCTTTATTTCTTTTCCATCTCCATTATATTTTGCTTTGGAAATAAATTCAGTGTCCTTAATCCAGTAAGGACAAACTGCTGTTACGTGTATACCTCTTGGCAGCAATTCTAATCTAAGAGCCCTGCTATATCTATAGAGGAATGCCTTTGTAGCAGCATATACATTCAGGTATTGAAAAGGCTGAAAAGCAGACGTTGAACAAATTTCAAGAATACGGCTTTTCTTTTTCATGTATGGCAATACAGCTATAGTCATGTCCACAGCAGCACGACAATTTAAATCTATCATATTATCGCTGTCCAGGCGGCTTATATCATTATAATTTCCTATCTTACCAAATCCCGCTGCATTTACTAAAATATTTACCTGAGGTTTTCGGATTTTCAAATATTCTATGAAGCCATCAATATTTTCTCTCCTGGTAAGATCAAGAGGGAAAACTACAATTGGAACGTCAACCTTGCTAGCCAATTCCTCAAGACGTTGTTTTCGCCTTGCAATCACCCAGATTTCACTAACATATTTTTCTTTAGAGGCAATTTGCCGAACAAACTCCCTGCCTAATCCACTTGAAGCTCCAGTTATTATAGCAATACCCATTTTCCCCTCCTTATGGTTTTAGCATATTTTTGCGGTCTTAAAATTTTTTGCAGATTAATTATTTTTTCATAAAAAACACAATTTGATATTAAAGTCATTATTCATTATTATTAACATAAACCCGGAAACTATAGCTATTATAAAATAATCTACTGATATGTTATTTACATTTTTAATTTTAATTTTTCCCACTGCATCTTTGCTATTAGGAAATCATAAACTTGCCGTATCTAAGACATAATTTAGTGTGTTTCAATTTTTCTAGGTCGGGAATAGGTCGGAATTTTTTATTTTCAAAAGAAAACATAGCAGCCCTTTATGAGCTGCCATGACGCACCATTGGTGCAATGTCAAGCCAGCTGACCTGGTCTTTGACCCCACACTCGCCTGCTGGAATTTTCACTACCCGGAATTATCCTCTCACTACTAACCCTCTCGTATTCTTACGGCAGGACTTACTTCTAAGCCGCACCATGCTCATTAAACATTTTATTTAACTTACGTGGATCGTTTCGCCTGCGACTGGCATCGACTTTCAACCACAAACCTAGCTTGACTATTAAAATTATACCCTACTTTTTGCTCCAGTCAATATATTAATTTTTTTTGCTCCATTTTTCAAGAGTTCCTCACTACAGTAAAAAGCCGTAGCACCAGTAGTTATAACATCGTCTATCAATAAAATTTTCTTATTTTTAATATGATAATTATCATGAACTTTAAAGCTTCCCTGTATATTGTTCCATCTATCCTCCCTGCTCAATCCTATTTGATCTTTAGTATCCCTGGTTTTGGTCAAACAGCATACAACAGGTTTACCAACATATTTTCCCAGAGTCCTTGCCAGGTATTCACTTTGGTTGTATCCCCTTTTTTTAAGAGATTTCTTTGTCATAGGAACATAAGTTAAAATATCAAAAGCTATATTGCTGTTGTAGATAGTATCTTTCATATATGAAGCTATAATATCTCCAGATCTAAAAGAATTTTTATATTTCAATTTTATTACAAGTTCCATCATAGCACCTGAATAATATGCACTGCTGTAGCAGATGAATTCACGATCATAATTTCCAATTTGAAAACTGTCCCTGCAAATTCTTATATTGTCTTTACACATTTTGCATATGTTTTCATCATCATATATATCTTTTTTACACAATACGCATTTTCCATCACCACAATATACCAACTCCAATACACAGTCCAACAAAAACTCTAACTTCTCAATAAACCCATATCCCATGCTTCTCTGTTAAAGTTTCTAGTTATACTTCTGGCCTTTTCCATATCTTCCGTTTCCAAATTTGCCACCAGTATAACCTCTCCCTTTACATTTTTTTCACCTCTTCTCATATTTCCACATAAATAAACAAATTTTTTATAGTTGAGATTTGTATTATCAGCAAAGTACACCATTATATCTGAATTCTTTCCATTAGATAGGATTTGTTGAAAACTGTCAGTTATTAATATTGAATTCTTTACCTGTAAGAATTTATTTATAGATTTCTTATTAGATTCTTCCTCTACAAAATATATAATACTTTTACAAAAATTCTTGCAATACTTATGAATATAGGAATAGACATTTTCCACTTTAAGTCCATCCGGCACATATATTATGGCCTTTCTTCCCTGACTTAAGGACCACTTCAAGTAGTCATATACTACAAATGGTATATCTTTATTCATGTCAAATCTGGTAAGTATAGTTCTAGGCTCTACTATAGGACCTTCTTCTGCAATGGGAAAAAACAATTCCCTTCTATTCTTAAGTATATTTTGTATTGAATATACAATTACCTTGCTCTGCTTATAGATTAATCTGTCAACTAAGTAAATTATTTCATAACTGTTATACATAGAAAAACTATTTATATCATCGTATATAACCAGCTGAAACTTTTCTTTTAATCTTAAAGCATTTTGAAAGCTGCATATTTTAAATATACAATTCACATTATTTTCTGCATTTCTTAAGTAAGCATAATTTCTAAAACTTGTATATTTCTTTATATTTTTTATTATGTCAATGTTATCAGGATTTTCGTCTGTAATATAAATTACATTTCTATTTTGTTTAATATATGTGATAATAATGTCCATAAAAACCTTAGAGGAATTGTATGGGACAGAAATAACATTTAAAAATTTTTCTCCAATGCTATCCCATTTCACTATTTCTTTTTCTATTTCCTTAATCTTATGAATAAAATTCATCTTATTCCACAACAACATTTGTTTCACTCTCCATTATATCCATTATTCTGTGTTTTAATAATGAATATCTTTCAAAGCTTTTATTATTATTTATCATAAAATTCAAGGCTTTCAAATCTCCTACCAATACTACCATCTGCTTTGCTCTGGTTATAGCTGTATACAATAAGTTTCTGTTCATAAGTAAAGGCGGACCCATAAATACAGGTAAAATAATTACCGGAAATTCACTTCCTTGACTTTTATGTATGGTTATTGCATAGGACAAATCCAGTTCATCTAAATGCATGTTATCGTAAACAACCCTCCTGCCTTCATCAAATACAACCGTTACTGTATTTTTTTCTTCATCTATATGGTCAATGCATCCAAAATCTCCATTAAAAATTCCCATGCCTTCTTCTGAGTTTTCTTCTGAAATTTCGGTCCACTTTAAAGTATAATCATTTTTAATCTGCATTACCTTGTCACCTAATCTAAAAATAGTATTTCCAATCTTTTTCTCCTTTTTTTCAGGGATTTTAGGATTCAAAACCTCCTGAAGTTCAGCATTTAAATTGGACACTCCCAAAATACCTTTTCTCATTGGAGATAATATTTGAATGTGCTGCATTTTGTTCCAGTTTTTATTGAAGTTTGGCAATCTTCTGTTAATCAGGCTTATCACTGTATCCAATATATCTGAAGGTTTTTTACACCTTATAAAATAAAAATCCTTGAGTCTTTTATTCAAGATAGGCATTTCTCCTGAATTTATCTTATGGGCATTTACTATAATCATGCTTTCTTTTGACTGCCTAAATATTTCCTTCAACCTAACTACTTTAATACAATTACTATCTATAAAATCCCGGAGTACATTTCCCGGTCCCACTGAAGGAAGCTGCTGTGCATCTCCTACTATTATAAGTCTGGTCCCAACTGAAATGGCCCTTAATAAATTATTCATAAGCATTATATCTATCATGGAAGCTTCATCTATAATTACCACATCACATTGAAGGGGTGATTCCTCTCCTCTTGAGAAAAACATGGCTTCTTTATCATTCTCCACCCCCATCTCCAGTAATCTATGTATGGTTTTTGCTTCTCTTTCAGTAGCTTCTGACATTCTTTTGGCCGCCCTGCCAGTAGGCGCTCCCATAAGTACCTTGTAATTTGCCTTTTCAAATAATTGAATTATACAATTGATTATGGTGGTTTTGCCTGTGCCTGGCCCACCTGTTATTATTTCTACACCATTTTTTACTGCTCCCCTAATAGCATCTTTCTGAGAAGGTGCAAATTCAATATGATTTTTGTCTTCAAAATTTTTAATTTCTTCATCCACATCAAAACCTATGTCCTTGTAATCACTGAAAGCAAGGGTTAAAATTTTTTTGGTTACACTTAATTCACAATAATAATATGTCATTGGAAATACACAGAGATTGTCATCATATTGCTCCAGCTTTATCTTCCCATTTATAGAGTTTTCATATATATTTTCTTCTAACTCCGCTTTAGTTACTCCAAGTATGCCTTCTCCTTCTTTAATAAGTTTATCTATGGGCATATAAGTATTCCCCAAAGTGCAGAACTGATTTACCACATATCTTATTCCACTTTGTATTCTAAAGGGGGAGTTTCTTTCTATTCCAAGGCTCCTTGCTATTCTGTCCGCTGTTTTGAATCCTATGCCTCCTATTTCTTCCGTAAGGATATATGGGTTTTCTTTTACTTTGCGTATTGAATCAGCTCCAAATTTTTTGTGTATTTTTACACATTGGTTTGGAGTCACTCCATAAGTTTGTAAAAATATCATTACATTTCTTATTTCATTTTGTCTGGAATAAGATTCTGCTATTAAAGCTATCTTTTTTTCTCCTATACCTTCTATTTCCCTCAGTCTGTTTATGTTGTCATCCAGCACATGAAGAGTATCTTCTCCAAATTTTTTAACTATTTTTCTGGCAGTAACAGGTCCTATACCAGATATAATTCCCGAGGATAAATACCTTTCTATACCCATAGCAGTATCAGGTACTATTTCTTCACAAACCTGGACCTTAAACTGGCGCCCGAAGTGAGGATGTAATACCCATTCTCCTAAAACCTTCAAGTTTTGTCCTTCTGTTATATAAGGTATGCATCCCACTATAGTTACTGTATCTTCTTTTTTTTTCATCTTAGCAACTACATATCCATTGTCTTTATTTTGAAATATTATATCTTCTACAATTCCCTGTAAATCCTGCATAAGCTCTCTCCCACTTTAACAAACATATAAAATCTATATCTTTGAATATAATTATAGCACATAAGTTTAGCTTAAAAAAAGCTCTGTAAATTTACATACAGAGCTTCTACAATTCTAGATATATTTTTTTATATCATCAACCTTATTCAATTTTTCCCAGGGTAAATCTATATCGGTTCTTCCAAAATGCCCATAAGCTGCAACCTGTCTGTATATTGGCCTTCTCAAATCCAAGTCCCTTATTATAACAGCTGGTCTTAAATCAAATACCTTCTCTACTATATTAACTATTTTCTCTTCTGATACTTTTCCAGTGTTGAAAGTATCAATAGTTATAGATACGGGTTTTGCCACACCTATAGCATATGCAAGCTGTATTTCCAACTTATCTGCAACACCAGCAGCTACCAGATTTTTTGCCACCCATCTTGCAGCATAAGCAGCTGATCTATCCACCTTGGTTGGATCCTTCCCTGAAAATGCTCCACCACCATGTCTTCCATATCCGCCATAGGTGTCCACTATTATCTTTCTTCCTGTAAGACCAGAGTCTCCCTGAGGTCCGCCAACTACAAATCTACCTGTTGGATTTATGAAGTATTTGGTATTTTCATCCAGAAACTTCTGTGACACAACAGGCTTTATAACATGTTCAATTATATCACTTTCAATTTGTTCTTTAGTTACCAGTTCATCATGCTGTGCAGATACAACTATAGTATCAACTCTAATGGGTTTATTATCATCATATTCTATAGTCACCTGAGTTTTTCCGTCTGGTCTCAAGTACCTTAAAGTTCCATCCTTTCTAACCTGTGCCAGTCTTTTTGCCAGCTTATGAGCCAAACTTATGGGCATAGGCATATATTCCGGAGTTTCATTAGTGGCAAATCCAAACATCATACCTTGATCTCCTGCTCCTATGGCATCTGTTTCCTCCATCTGTCCTTTTTTGGCTTCCAGGGATTGATTGACTCCCATAGCTATATCTGATGATTGTTCATCAATTGAGCTCAGCACTGAGCAGGTATCACAATCAAATCCATATTTGGCTCTGGTGTATCCTATTTCCTTTACAGTTTTCCTAACTATTTTAGAAATATCTACATAGCATTTAGTTGATATCTCTCCCATAACCAAAATCATACCTGTAGTAGTAGCAGTTTCACATGCTACTCTTCCATACGGGTCTTGTTTTAATATGGCATCCAGAATTGCATCTGAAATTTGATCGCACATTTTATCTGGATGACCTTCTGTAACTGACTCAGACGTAAATAATTTTTTCATTTTCAATACCTCCATACTGTATAAAAAATAAAAACCTCTTCAAATAAGAAGAGGTTAAATAATTAACTGCTCTCTTATCTTGCAAAATTAACTTGCAGGAATTGGCACCTTGGCAAAACTTCTACTGGTTGCCGGGTTTCATCGGGCCTTTTTCCCTCCGCCTCTCTGGATAAGAGTCTATATTATTGATTTACAACAATTATAAAAATTTTAATAAAATAAAAAACACCCTAACAGTGCTTTTTATGGTGGAGGAAGATGGATTCGAACCATCGAAGTCACTGACAACAGATTTACAGTCTGCCCCCTTTGGCCACTCGGGAATTCCTCCGCATTTGGTGCTGGCAGTAGGCTTCGAACCCACGACCTACTGATTACAAGTCAGTTGCTCTACCTGCTGAGCTATGCCAGCTTATTTTGTTATAATGTGGTGGGCACAACAGGGCTCGAACCTGTGACCCTCTGCTTGTAAGGCAGATGCTCTCCCAGCTGAGCTATGCGCCCCCAATATTTGGTGGAGGAAGATGGATTCGAACCATCGAAGTCACTGACAACAGATTTACAGTCTGCCCCCTTTGGCCACTCGGGAATTCCTCCACATTTGGTGCTGGCAGTAGGCTTCGAACCCACGACCTACTGATTACAAGTCAGTTGCTCTACCTGCTGAGCTATGCCAGCTTATTTATTTCATATAAGTACACTAAAATAGAACATAAAGGCGTTTAACGTAGTTTAGTATACATTTTTGTGCAATTATTTTCAAATTTCATATTACATTAAAATCTAATGTTAAATGTTTATTTCTTCATGTATCTCGTTATTCCTTCAGAAATCACATACCTGTGATTTAGACATAATAATTTACATAATTCCATCATATAAATTATATATAGTATTCTCTTTGGATACTATCCATAGGCACTGCATACACATAAAGAAGGTGAAATATATTGAATAAAGTAAAATCCAACTATAAGAATCCACTGGCATATTACGATTTAGCCTATTTTTTAAAAGATCACATCAACAAGGATACCATCATCGTATGTATAGGTACAGATAGATATATAGGGGACTGTCTTGGCCCTTTAGTAGGTACCCTGCTAAAGTGCAAGCACTTTCCCCTGCCGGTTTATGGTACAATTTCAGAGCCCATACATGCTTTAAACATTGAAAGTAGACTAAATGAAATAAAATTGCTTCATCCCCATAGCAACATTATAGGTATTGATGCCTGTTTAGGAGATTCCAAAACCATTGGAGAAATACAGGCAAGAGACTTTCCTGTTCATCCCGGCAAAGGAGTGGGAAAATCTCTTCCCAATGTAGGAGACTCCTCAATAATAGGCATAGTTGATTCAAATGGCAATGAGGATATATTCAGCAATACCAGCAATATACGTTTGAATCTAATTTTAAATATGGCTGAAGTAATACTTTATTCACTAATTCATTCATATTATCTCTATTATAATAATATCTTATTGTAGATATATAGACAAATTTTTTAACACCAATAAAACATTTTCAATCTATTAAGGTTATATCATCACCAGTAAAAATGACTTCCATTTTGTCCAAATACTCAAGAACCTTTCCTGTACCTAAAGCTACACAGGATACCGGATCTTCAGCTACATAAACAGGTACATGAGTTACCTCCTGTATTAAATCACCTAATCCGTTTAGCAAGGCCCCTCCTCCAGTCATAACAATACCTTTTTCAGCTATGTCAGCAGATAATTCTGGAGGAGTTTTTTCCAATACCGCCCTAGCCGTATCTGCTATGGAATTTACAGTCTCCTTCAATGCTATTCTCATTTCTTTAGATGATACTTCCATATTCTTGGGAAGTCCTGTGATTAGATCTCTCCCTCTTATTTCCATACTTGTTTCTTCATCTTTGTTAAATGCAGAACCTATATTTATCTTTAAGTCTTCCGAAGTCCTCTCTCCAATCATCAATTTATGTTCTTTCCTAATATATTTCATTATGGCTTCATCAAACTTGTCTCCTGCCACTTTAATTGAGGATCTTACTACTATTCCCCCCAGTGAAATTATGGCCACATCAGTAGTTCCGCCACCTATGTCTATTACCATGCTTCCACTTGCCCTAGTTATATCGATTCCAGCTCCTATAGCTGCAGCCAGGGGCTCTTCAATTAAAAACACCTTCTTTGCGCCTGCATTTTTAGCTGCATCAATTACAGCTCTTTTTTCAACCTCAGTAGCCTCACAGGGAATACAAATAACTATCCGCGGTGCTGACATTCTTTTTTTTCCACAAGCTTTTTCTATAAAATACTTTAACATCTTCTCTGTTACATCGTAATCAGATATAACTCCATCTTTTAATGGTCGAATGGCAACAATGTTACCCGGCGTTCTGCCTATCATCTGCCATGCTTCTTCTCCCACTGCCAGTACTCTGTTTTTACTTTTATCTATGGCAACAACCGAAGGTTCTTTTAATATTACACCTTTGCCCTTAATATACACAAGCACTGTAGCCGTACCTAAATCTATTCCCATATCAGTTCCTATATTAAAAAACATCCCTTTTTTCACTCCTAATCCAACTTGCTTTTCGTAATAAAAACGTAAATTTATTTACTATTTATTATCATATCATATTCTAATTATAATGGGAATGTTTTTAACCTTCAATAGCTTTATATTTCATTTTAGTGGCCTCTCCACCTCTTATGTGTCTTTCTGCCTTATTATAATTCAATATACTCTTAGCCTCTTGTGCAACCTGTGGATTTATCTTAGGCAATCTTTCGGTCATATCTTTGTGTATGGTGCTTTTGCTCACTCCAAAAACTTTGGCAGTTTTTCTTATGGTAGCTTTAGAACCTATTATATATTTGGCAACCTCTAAAACTCTCTCTTCAATATAATCTTTCAAATTCATTCAACTCCTTTATTTCTTATACCATTTTTTATATCAAAACTTTTTCTGGATTTTCCGTTTACTTTTTACAGCTGTTCTTTATACAAATATCAGTTAATAATCAAAACCATATATATGTAAATGCTTACATGTATTTTTCTATTCAAAGAAATCTTTTAATCTGTAACTTGTCCCTCATATATAAATATGCCCTTTTATATTTTAAAATTCATTATATATGGGCCATTTCTCTATAGTACCCAGAGAAATGGCTGAATATTAATATTTTATATATTTGCCTGGATCAACAAATTCCTTTCCCTTTAAGACGGCAAAATGCAAATGATTCCCATATTTTTCATAGGCTGATCTCAGGGTGCTCTTACCCACTATTCCTATAACTGCTCCCTTTTTTACCGTTTGACCTGCACTGACCTTAACATTTGGATCCAAATTGGAATAAACAGTTTTCAATCCATTTTGATGATCTAAAATAATCTCTACTCCATCTTGTGTTGCAGTATTTACTTCTTCTACCTTTCCATCCATTGCTGCAAATACCGGTTTCCCCAAATCAGTCTGTATATCATAACCTAAATTTGGTCTATAAGTTGCCGTAGAATCCCAATACACCGGATCCTCTGAAAACCCCCTTGCAATAACTCCTTCTACTGGTTTTTGAAATACTGTACTTACTGAACTTGACACTTCTTTTGAAGTTTCCTGCTTGGCATTTGCGTTACTGCTCTTTTTAACTTGAAGTGCGTTATCATAACTTGAAGAAGGCTTATTATCTGCTTTTGCAGTTTGTTTAACCTGTTTTTGTTCTGTAGCTTTGCTGTTTTGCAGTTCAGCACTCTGATTTTTGTTATTTCTTGCAGTCAGCAGTGCAACTGTAGCCACTATACATAAACAGATAAATAATATTATGTAGAAGCCCTCCTTTTTAAAAAAGTTAACTGCTTTATTTGAAAATTTTTTGTCCATATGAACACCTCCTTTTTGTAGTTTGTCCAGACAATAACAAAAAATACATATTTTATGAACTTTTTTCTAAAATTTTTATAAAAAAATAAGATGAAACTTTTTATTTCATCTTTGTCATATATTAATATATTTTGTTTACTTTAAAAATGAAGCTGCACTTTTTAAATTTATGCCACTATAATAATGGCTTAATATCTGTATGTAGCTTTTTCCGTCTTTGGCCATGGCATTGGCACCCCACTGACTCATTCCCACTCTATGGCCATATCCTAGACATTGAATATAAATTTTGCCTTTAAAGTATATGGTGAAATCTGTAGAATTCAATCCCATAATAGATCTGAATCTGGTACCGGACACAGTGACTGATCCCAGTTTAATTTCCCTGACAGCTCCTCCTTCGGTCCTTCCTTCTATATTTACTTCTTTAGACAAATCTTCCTCATTCAATCCTGAACCGGAATAATAAAGATTTACTTTATCTATGAAGTTTTTATATGACATTTCCACGGAAGTTTTATATTTATGTGCATCTTCTTCTCCTGGGCTTTCTACACTCCTTAAATACCCTTCTCCTTCTCCAAATACATCTTCTGCATTTTCCGTCCTTCCTCCACTTACGGCGAAATAATAAGGTTCCATAACCAATTTGCCCTTATAGGCCAATACCTGCCCTGAGGTAGCTTGTACAGCCTGTTCCATCTTGTTCCAGTATTCTTCTGCCTTTGCCTTGGGCCATGCATTCATTCTATCCTCTTTGCTTTGAAAAACCTGACACGAAACGGTATCACATACATCTGCACCTGTAGTGCTTTTATATTTTTTCCCGCCATATGCCTCCATATGGGCAACCCCAAAGGTTCTTGCCGCCACAGCCTGGGCTTTAAGTGCCTCTTCTGAAAATTCCGCCGGCATTTCCCCTGCAACTACTCCCAATACGTATTCCTCTAAATTCATTTCTTTTATTTTATGCTCCTTGGTTATATAGACCTTTATCTTTTCTTCATTCCCGTTACTGTTTTTAAATATTATATTTCTTGATTTAATTATAAACCTTGGCAAACTATCCTGCCCACTTCCTTTTCCCGCCATGAACAGGGAAAGTACAATTATAAAAGCCATAGCCATAAATACCAATATAACAAATTTTTTTAAAAAGTTCATAATATACCCCTCTGCTGTTCTTCTTCCATTTACCATCTCATAATATTTTTATTATTAATATGCTGCAAATATTCCAACCCTATTGTGAACTGTAAAAATACATTTTAATACTATAAAAAAAGAGAAGATCCGTTTTAATCTTCTCTTTTTTTATAATATTAAATTTTCAATTTATCCTCTCAATGTCAGCGCCCAAGCCCTTAAGTTTTTTTTCAATATCTACATACCCTCTGTCTAAATGGTATATATCCATAACTTCCGTTTCCCCTTCTGCTGCCAGTCCGCAAAGTATGAGAGCCGCACCAGCTCTAAGATCCGTTGCCCTTACTTCCGCTCCCGTAAGCTTGTCAACGCCCTCTATAACAGCACTTCTTCCATCTATCTTTATGTTTGCTCCCATTCTTTTCATCTCCGCTGCGTGCATAAACCTATTTTCAAAAATAGTTTCAGTTATTATACTTGTTCCTTTAACTGTACATAAAAGTCCTGTCATCTGCGACTGCATATCGGTGGGGAATCCAGGATAAGGCATGGTTTTAATATCTATAGGATTTAGCTCCCTGTCCCCGTCTACAATCAAACTATTTCCCTCCGGTTTTATATATACTCCGGCTTCAGTCAATTTAGCAACTATGGGTTTCAAATGTTCCTCATTTATACCATTTATTTTAATCCTGCTCCTGGTTATGGAAGCAGCTACCATAAAGGTACCAGCTTCTATTCTGTCGCATATGGGTTTATGAGTACTTCCCTTTAGATCCTTAACTCCTATTATATGAATAGTTCCGGAACCTGCCCCAATAATACTTGCACCCATGCTGTTTAAAAACTTTGCCAAATCTTTTATTTCCGGTTCTTCTGCTGCATTTTCTATTATGGTTTCTCCCTGGGCCATTACTGCTGCCATCATTATATTTTCTGTAGCTCCCACGGATGGAAAATCTAAATATATCTTATTTCCTATTAGTTTTTTAGCCCGGGCCTCTACATATCCATGCCCTATATTCACTTCTGCTCCAAGGGCGCTAAATCCTTTCAGATGCAGGTCTATGGGTCTAGTTCCAATATTACAGCCTCCCGGAAGAGATAATTTAAATTTTCCAAACCTGGATATCATGGGACCCATTATTAAAAATGAAGCCCTCATTTTTTTTACAAGTTCACTACAGGAATTACAGTCCTTTATATTGGACGTGTCTATTATAATTCTATTTGTACTTTTATCTATATTTATATCTGCAAATATGCTCCTCAATATATCACTTATTACAAAAACATCTTCAAGCATGGGAACTTCTTCTATTATGCATTTATCGCCGCTCAAAATACAAGCTGCTATAATAGGCAGTACTGAATTTTTAGCAGTGCTGATATTCACTTCACCATGTAGTTTGTTTCCTCCCCTAACTACTATTTTGCTCATAATGTTCCTCCATTCTATAATTGTTGAATATGTTAATTACTTTGTACTACTCTATTAGTATGTTGTCATTATTTCCGGGGTTCCCATAATTATATAGGTTCCTGTGGAATACTTTACAACAGAATAATTAAAATCTATAAAATTCCCGTCACTCTGTATTGGATCAAACATATGAGTATTTGCAGTAGAACTATATCCCCCATTTAAAGGTATGGTTTTAATATTAGATGTACCTATGTTTTTCAAGATATTTTCTAATTTTTTATTTACAGTCGCAACATTTCCCCTTTGTGTTTTAGCCTTTACATATTGATAGCATTTGTACTTTTCTCCTATATTAGACAGGCACTCTTCCATCATATTTTTTAAATAAGGTAATTTATAATCACTATGTTTTTCTACAATATTAACAGTTATAATATTATAATTTTCATATTTAATGCTTTCTATGTAGCCGCTTATAGAATTATCATCAAATTCTATGGAATAAACATCATTATTCTTTAATATATCTTTATTTAATTTCTTGTATTTAAGTAATTTGTTAAATATATTATCTACAACTTTCTGCCCTGATTCGCCAGTATTAAAAATTGCCATTACACCACATTCCTCAGCAGTACTATCAGTATCATCCAGTATATATTTAAATAAGTCCATTTTTCTTTCATCTGAAATGGTTTCTCTTTGGAAACTCAAGTCATTTATGGTACTTCCATAAGCTTTCACATAATACTGGAAAGAAAATACACATAATAATAAGCAGAACAATATTTTTATATTTTTCATATTAACCAGCTCTGTAAAAATGTATCTCAGAGCCTCCCCCTCTTCTTTTTATTCTTTAAACATTATGGACAACTTTTATATTAATATTCAAAAAAATAAAAATTCCGTAGGGAGGACTTTATAATAATATATAAATTTATGCAATAAAAGGTGCACATTTTCGCATAAAAAAGCACTGTCAAATTTCATTTATCCAATGATTTTGACAGTGCTTTTTTATGTTTTACTAAATTATTTCAAATTCTATTGTTTCAGGTTAATTCTGGCCAATGCTCTAGCCAATGCCAGTTCTGCTCTTTGTACATCAATTCCATCTTTATTGCTGGACAGTCTCTTCTCAGCCCTGTTTTTAGCTTCTTCTGCCCTTTTTATGTCTATTTCCTCCGGCCATTCACAAACATCGCATAAAATCCTTAATTCATTTGCTTTTACTTCCAATATTCCAACAGATGTAAATGCTTTTAGCTTTTTATTATCTTTTTGAACAATTACTGTATCAGCAGGTTTTAAAGTAGTTATCAAAGGCATATGATCCGGAAGAATTGTTATGCCCCCTAAAGTACTTTCCGTTATCACTTCTACCGCTTCTCCCACGTAAAATTCCCTGTCGGGAGTAAGAATAGTTAATTTTAACACTTCTGACATATTAATCTCCTCTTAATCCTGTGCCATATTTTTAGCGGCTTCAATAACTGAGTCAATAGTTCCTTTAAATAGGAAAGCTGCCTCCGGCAAATCATCATATTTACCTTCAAGTATTTCCTTAAATCCTCTTATAGTTTCCTTTATAGGCACATATTCTCCCTTATAGCCTGTAAATTGTTCTGCAACAGTAAATGGCTGGGATAAAAATCTCTGTATTCTTCTAGCTCTTATAACTACCAATCTATCTTCTTCTGATAACTCATCTACACCAAGTATGGCTATGATATCCTGAAGTTCACTGTATCTTTCAAGTATATTTTTAACCTGTGAAGCTGTCTTATAATGCTCTTCCCCCACAATTCTAGGATCCAGAATCCTGGATGTAGATGCCAGCGGATCAACTGCCGGGTAAATTCCAAGTTCCGATATGGATCTTGAAAGCACCGTAGTAGCATCAAGGTGGGTAAATGTGGTTGCAGGCGCAGGATCAGTTAAATCATCTGCTGGAACATATACAGCCTGAACAGATGTAATTGACCCCTGTTTTGTAGATGTTATCCTTTCCTGAAGAGCACCCATCTCTGTGGCAAGTGTGGGCTGATATCCAACAGCACTAGGTATTCTTCCAAGCAATGCGGAAACTTCCGAACCTGCCTGTGTGAATCTAAATATATTGTCTATAAATAAAAGCACATCCTGACCCTGATCCCTAAAATACTCTGCCATGGTAAGCCCTGTAAGTGCAACTCTCATTCTTGCACCAGGCGGTTCATTCATTTGACCAAATACCAATGCAGTCTTTTTTATAACTCCAGATTCCTGCATTTCATAATATAGATCATTTCCCTCTCTTGTTCTCTCTCCAACACCTGTAAAAACAGACAATCCACCATGCTCTTTAGCTATATTATTTATAAGCTCCTGAATGATAACTGTCTTACCAACACCAGCTCCGCCAAATAGTCCTATCTTTCCACCTCTCTGATATGGTGCAATAAGATCTATAACCTTAATACCAGTTTCAAACATCTCAGGTTTAACTGATTGATCTTCAAAACTTGGAGCCTGCCTGTGAATAGGATAATACTTATCTGCTTTTACTTCTCCATTTTCATCAATAGGCTGGCCTAACATATTAAAAAGTCTTCCTAAAACTGGCTGCCCTACAGGTATGGATATAGGTGAACCCGTATCCGTGGCATCCATTCCTCTAACAAGTCCATCTGTACTTTCCATAGATATAGTTCTTACTATATCGTCTCCCAGGTGCTGGGCAACTTCCGTAATAATTTTTTTATCTCCTGACTGTATGTCTATGGCATTGTATATATTAGGGAGGCTTTCTGTATTAAATTTTATATCTACTACAGGTCCTATGACCTGAACAACTTTGCCTATATTTGGCATCAACGTCCCTCCTTACTTCAGAGCTTCCGCCCCTCCAACTATTTCAGTTATTTCCTGCGTTATGGCAGTTTGCCTTGCCCTATTGTATTTAAGATTCAAATTACTCAACAGATCATTTGCATTTTTAGTAGCTCCATCCATTGCTGTCATCCTAGAAGCTTGTTCACTGACTTTTGAATTTACCATACAATTAAGTATCTTCTGCTTTAAATGCAAAGCCACCACGTCATCTATCATCTCATCTGCAGATGGTTCGAATTTTACAAGAAAATTTCTTTTTTCAACTTTATTGCTCTCCAATGGGAGTAATTTCTCAACAATTACATTTTGTCTCACTGTGGAAATGAACCTGGTATATACTATGTTGACTTCTCCAACCTTACCGCTTCTGTAAAGATCCAGTGCTTTATACACTATGGTATCTGCCTCTTTTATTGTAGGAACGTCTGGAATATCCACATATTCTGCCTCTGTACTGTAATTAAGTCTTTTAAAATACATTCTGCCTTTTTGGCCTATGGCTATTAAAAGACATTTTTCCCTGTCTTTTGACATTATGGCATCTGCTTCATTAACCACATTGGCATTAAATCCTCCACACAGCCCTGTATCTGAATTTAAAGTTATGTAGAGTTTGTTTTTGGATCTATTACCACTTATATAAATATTATTTACTTCAGCTTCTAAAACAAATTCATTTACAATAGAACTAAAGAGTTCACAATATTTATTATTTACCTCAAGTTTTCTTCTAACCTTTCTAAGTTTAGAGGTGGCAATAAGTCCCATGGCCTTTGTTATCTTTTGGGTACTGGTTATTGATTTAATTCTTCTTTTAATTGTAACAAGTCCTGCCCCTGCCATACTTCACCTCCCGCAGAGAAAATTATTACTCTGCTAAAAATATTTTTTTAAATTCTTCTATAGCGTCATGAAGTTTATCACTCAATTCATCTGATAAAATTTTCTTTTCAAGAATTTCCTTCCCAATTTCACTATGGTGAGTATCCATATAGTCAAGAAACTCTTCTTCAAATTGAGAGATTTTTTCGACAGGTATATCCATTATATAATTTCTGGAAGCAGAAAATAATATCATTACCTGTTTTTCTACAGGCATTGGCTTATACTGCGGCTGTTTTAATATTTCCGTCAATCTTTTACCCTTTTCAAGTCTTCTCTTTGATTCTTTATCCAAATCAGATCCGAATTGAGCAAATGAAGCAAGCTCCCTGTATTGGGCTAAATCTATTCTAAGTGTTCCTGCAACCTGTTTCATAGCTTTAATCTGTGCATTACCACCAACTCTGGATACGGATATTCCTGCATTTATTGCCGGTCTCTGTCCTGCATAAAAAAGCTCTGATTCAAGAAATATCTGGCCATCTGTTATTGAAATAACATTGGTTGGTATATATGCAGTAACATCCCCTGCCATAGTTTCTATTATAGGAAGGGCAGTAAGCGAACCTCCCCCTAATTTATCAGAAAGTTTTGCGGCCCTTTCAAGTAATCTCGAATGCAAATAAAATACGTCTCCAGGATAAGCTTCCCTTCCTGGCGGTCTACGGAGTAATAATGACATTTCTCTATAAGCAACAGCATGTTTAGACAAATCATCATATATTATAAGTACATCTTTTCCCTTATTCATAAAATACTCACCCATAGAGCATCCTGCATAAGGAGCTATATATTGAAGCGGTGCCGATTCCGCCGCAGATGCAGATACAACTATGGTATAATCCATGGCACTAGTTTCCACTAAATCATTCACTATATGAGCTACTGTAGATTGTTTTTGTCCTATAGCCACATAAATACATATTACATCTTTTCCCTTTTGGTTTATTATAGTATCCATGGCAATTGCAGTTTTTCCTGTTTGCCTGTCTCCTATTATTAATTCTCTCTGTCCTTTTCCAATTGGTATTATGGAATCTATTGCCTTTATTCCAGTCTGAAGTGGTTCTTTAACAGATTGCCTGGTTATAACTCCTGGTGCCACCAAATCTACAGGTCTGGTCTCATCTGTTTTAACGGGACCTTTTCCGTCAATAGGCTGACCAAGGGAGTTTACCACCCTGCCCGTAAGCTCTTCACCCACAGGCACCTCTACAACTCTGCCAGTTCTTTTAACTGTATCTCCTTCTTTTATTCCCTCTTCAGAGCCTAAAAGAACACAACCTACATTGTCTTGTTCAAGATTTAAAGCCATACCATAAACATCCTTTGGAAACTCTAAAAGCTCTCCAGACATGCACTGATTAAGACCATAAACCCTGGCAATACCATCACCAATTTGAATTATTGTACCTGAATCAACCGTCTCTATTTTCTTTTCATATTTTTGTATTTCATCTTTTATGATTGAAGTTATCTCTTCAGGTTTTACGTTCATAGGCTCACCTCTGTTCTCCCTTAAGCATTATTTTTTTCATTTCAGAAAGTTTTGATTTTACAGTGCCGTCAATGACTTCATTGTCCACATCCACATAAACTCCACCTATTATACTTGGATCTATCTCTTCTTCAATCAAAACCTTTTTATTAAACTTTTTTTCCAATTTCTGTGTAAGATCTTTTCTCTCATTATCCTCCAGTGGAATAACTGTTTTTACTTTTGCAACAACAGTATCATGCTTTTCAAGATATATATTTTTCATCTCTTTAAGCTTTCCATCCAGCTGACTGATTCTTCCTTTTTCTATAAGAACCAGCAGAAATGAAAGTATGTCTTCACTTACCCTGTTTTTAAATATTTCCATAAACATCCTTTTCTTTTCAAATGTACTAACTTCAGGATGCCGTATAATTTCTAAAAATTTGGTATCTTTATCAATAATATCTACAACCTGCTGTAATTCTTCCAGATATTCTTTTACTTTTCCCTTTCCCTCTGCTATTTCATAAAGTGCAAGAGCGTATCTTTTATCTAAATATTCATACATAGTTTTAGATACCTACCTTAGCTATAAAATCCTCAATAAGTTTCCTGTGCTGTTTTTCATCAATAGAACCTTCCAAAGCTTTTTGAGATACCAGAAGAGCAAGATCAACCACCTGATTTTTTATATCATCCTGTGCTTTTTCCTTTTCTCTTTCAGCCTCAGTCTTTGCCCTATTTAGTATAAGCTGTGCCTCATTTTGTGCATCTTCCACAATATTTGAGGAAACTTTATCGGCTTTTACTTTGTATTCTTCTATTATACTTTTACCCTTTTTCCTTGTTTCACTTAACTGTTTTTCATTTTCTACTTTTAAATTTTGAGCCTTTCTCATATCTTCTTCAGTAATATTTATCTTATCTACAATTTCATTTTGTCTATTGTCAATGGTCCTGTTTACCCTGTCAAATAAAAAATGTTTTAAAAGAAGAAGAAATACTGCAAAATTTATAATAGTAGCTATAATTCTAGATAAATAAAACTCCATACTACTATAAAAGCCTCCCTTCAGGCACGTAATAATAAAAATGCGATATTTTACATTTTAAATACCAACAGAAGGGCAACTAACAGTGCATAAATAGAAGTTGCCTCTGAAAATGCTGCACCGACAACCATTGTACTTATTATCTTACCACTTGCTTCTGGCTGTCTTGAAACTCCCTCAACAGCTTTTCCTGCTGCATTACCAGTTCCAATTCCTCCACCAAGACATCCTACTGCTGCCAGACCTGCACCTATTGCTGCCATTGCTGATATAAATGAATTCCCATCAATCATGTTTGTTTGTTCCTCCTTGAATTTATTAATTAATTTAATTTTTCCTATATAAATAAAATTACATAGGACTAATGCTCTCCAATAATTTTAATATTAATCATTGTAAGCATCATAAAAATTACCATTTGAATTACCCCATCAAAAACATCAAAATATGCATGAAATGGAATAGGTATAGCAAGTTGAGCTACCCAAGTTAGATTACCTAATTTTTCATAAATTAAATCTACAATAACCACAGCTGCTGTAATATTACCAAATAGCCTTAGAGTCAAAGATACAGGTAGCATAATTCTTTCCAAAAGATTTAAAGGCAACATTGGTGCATACGGTGAAAAGTAAGCTGAAAAATAATGCCCTAATCCTATCCTTTTTATAGCATTAGCTTGAACAACAACAAAGGTTATTAATGCCAATCCTGCTACTACACTAATATCTAATGTAGGTGGTTTGAGTCCAATAAGTCCTATTAGATTCATAGATAAAAGAAAAATTGCCAGAGTTCCTATGTACGGTACATAATTTTTATAAGACTCCCCCATGTTTTCCTTTACCAAAGAATTAACTGTCTGTACCAACAATTCCACTATTGTTTGTTTTTTATCGGGAACCTTATTTAAATTTCTAGTAACTAAAATTGCTAGTATGGTTATTATACCCATTATTATCCATTGATATAATATACTGGACGGAACATCAAACTTGTACCCAAACAATGGTATAGAAAATAGCGGTGCTAATTTTTCCAACTTATCACTTCCTTTCTATAAGATCATTTCTAGCCATCTTTTAAATCCAATCCATATAGGATTAGAGATATAAAATGTAAACTATAACCTAACATGTAAGCAAATATGCTATTTTTATTATATTTAAAGAGGATTAGTGCAATAATACATACTGCAGCTATCCTAAACATAAAACATATAATAGAAATTGACTTATAGGAACTTTTAAATTTCAAAAGTGCAATTTCTGTGGACACTACATTTATAACAACATTTAAAAATGCAATTCCAAACCCTAAAATGGCAAAAATCAAATAATTCCTAAATCTAAAATTAATTCCTATGCCGGTGGATATAAATAATATTATTATGTCGAAAAAAGCAATCTTTTTTAGCATATATGTAAGATCCTTACTCATTTCTTTTCCTCCAGCACAATATGATAATTATACATCTCAAATAAAGATAAATAAAATCCTTATTCGCATTTATATAATCTATATTCCGTGATTTTTTATAATTTTTAAATACTTATCTGCTAATTAAATAGCTTTTAATTAATTTAAAAATAAAATTTATAAGGCTATTATATCACAATTTATTTCAATAAACTAATAATTCTTAAATCATTTCAAAAAAGAGGGCAACGTTTCCATCCCCCTCTCTTTAAAAACATACAATTCTATTTATCTCTCCACTATTATGGCAGTTCCCATTCCACCACCTATGCATAATGTAGCAAGACCCTTTTTAACATCTCTTCTTCTCATTTCATAAAGCAGTGTAGTAAGTATTCTTGCACCTGAGCATCCAACTGGATGTCCAAGAGCCAGTGCTCCACCGTTTACATTTACTTTGCTCATATCAAATTTTAAATCTTTAGCTACAGCTAAACTTTGAGCTGCAAATGCTTCATTTGCTTCTATTAAATCCAAGTCTTCAACCTTTAACTTAGCTTTTTCCAATGCCAATTTAGTTGCATAAAATGGCCCATATCCCATTATCTTAGGGTCCAATCCTCTAGTACCATAGGAAACAATTTTTGCAAGTGGTTCTATTCCCATTTCCTTTGCCTTATCTGCACTCATTACAATCAATGCCGCTGCTGCATCATTTATTCCTGAAGCATTTCCAGCTGTAACAGTTCCATCCTTTTTAAATGCCGGTTTTAACTTTGATAAGGACTGAGCAGTTGTGCCAAATCTAGGAAATTCATCTGTATCAAAAACTATTTCTCCCTTCTTCCTGTCTTTTATAACAATTGGCACTATTTCATCTTTAAATTTTCCACCCTTTATAGCTGCTTCTGCTTTTTGTTGAGATGATGCCGCAAATTCATCCTGCATTTCTCTGGTTAAGTTCCATTTTTCTGCTATATTTTCAGCCGTAATTCCCATATGATAATTATTAAAGGCTTCCCACAAACTATCCTTTATCATGGAATCCACCAATTTTCCGTCTCCCATTCTCTGTCCCCATCTGGCATTTGGAAGCAAATACGGAGCAGCAGACATATTCTCCATTCCTCCAGCTACAATTATATCTTCATCCCCGGATTTTATAATTTGAGCTGCCAGGCTAACTGCCCTAAGCCCTGAACCACAGACTTTATTCAAGGTAAATGCTGGAATCTCCACAGGAATACCTGCTTTTACAGCAGCTTGTCTTGCTGGACTTTGCCCAAGACCTGCCTGTATCACATTTCCCATTATAACCTCGTCTATGAGCTCTGGTTTAATATTTGATCTTTTCACTGCTTCTTTTATAACTGCAGCACCTAAATCCACCGCAGAAACATTTTTTAACGCTCCCCCAAATTTTCCTATAGCAGTTCTTGCAGCACTTACAATAACTACATCCCTCATAACTAATCCTCCTTAATTAAATTATCTATTTTTTAATTTACAAAGTTTTCTGTCATCCTTTTTATTATACTAGTTAATTAAATTTTTATCAATATTTTTTGTTAAAAAAAACACAAAGTTTTCAATATAAATCAGTGCTGAATTTCTAGCTAATTTTCAATTCCACATAAAGAAATTTTACTCAAACTCTTTATACTCATTATTCTGTATATGAAAATACTGCAAAATAGCTGCTGTTATCCTTTTAGATGCCTTGCCGTCTCCATAAGGATTTATGGCTCTACTCATTATATTATATTCATTTGAATTCAATATAAGTTCATTTGCAAGTTTAACTATATCACTCTCATCAGTGCCAACCAATTTTACCGTCCCTGCTTCTACAGCTTCCGGTCTTTCAGTCACATTTCTCAGTACCAATACAGGTTTTCCAAGATGAGGTGCTTCTTCTTGAAGTCCTCCTGAATCGGTCATTACCATATAACATTTATTCATCAAATTGTGGGTTTCCTTGGTATCAAGAGGAGGCAGCAAATGTATTCTTGGAACTTCGCCCAATATTTTATATACCATGTCTTTTACTATAGGGTTCAAGTGTACAAGATAAATAACTTCTACTTCCTCATTATCCCTTGCAATCTTTTTAAGAGCATTACAAATGTTTTGAATTCCCTTTCCCCAATTTTCTCTTCTATGGGCAGTTACCATTATAACTTTCTTGTTATTATAATCTATCTGATTTAGTTCACTATTGTTAAATACATAACCATTTTCTACGGTAAAATTCATGGCATCTATAACCGTGTTTCCTGTAACAAATATTTTATTTTCAAGGACTCCCTCTCTGAGGAGGTTATTTTTAGAACCTGAAGTTGGTGCAAAGTGCAAGTCAGCTATAGCTCCAGTAAGTTTTCTGTTCATTTCTTCAGGGAAAGGAAAGTATTTATCATAAGTTCTAAGACCTGCCTCTACATGACCTACTGTTATTTTTTTATAGAAGGCCGCCAGAGCTCCTGCAAAAGTAGTAGTTGTATCTCCATGTACAATAACTAAATCCGGCTTTTCTTCTTCAAATATATTTTCAAGTCCTTGGAGAACCCTAGTGGTTATTCCCGTTAAAGTCTGCTTGTTTTTCATTATATTCAAATCAAAATCCGGCTGAATTTTAAAAAGCTCCAAAACTTGATCAAGCATTTGCCTGTGCTGAGCCGTGACACAAACCTTATTTTCTATCTTTTCTATCTTTTCAAATTCCTTAATTAAGGGAGCCATCTTTATTGCTTCAGGCCTTGTACCAAATATTGTAATACTTTTGATTTTCTTCATATAAAATCCTCCATTTCACTCTTTATGTTTAAAAAATCCAGCTTTCCAGGCTATCAGCACTAAAATAATCATAACCATAATCAACAGCAAATAAGACCTTTGTGCATTTATCTCCATAGCTATTATGGAAAAGCTGCCAAGAACTGCACTTATAACATACATTATTGCAACAGCCTGTTTCTGTGTAAGTCCCATATCAAGGAGCCTGTGATGTAGATGCCCTCTATCCGCTTGCATAATTGGTCTGCCGTTTATCTTTCTCCTTATCATGGCAAATAAAGTATCATATATGGGTATTCCAAGTGCAAGAATAGGCACTGCTATAGAAAAAGCCGCTGCTGATTTTACAGCTCCTTCAATGGATATGGCTGCCAGTAAAAATCCCAGCAATTGTGCTCCTGTGTCCCCCATAAATATAGATGCCGGATTAAAATTATAGGGCAGAAATCCAATTATGGCTCCTGACAATATAATTGTAAGTATAGCAGCCTCATTTCTGCCATTTAACAATGCTATAATAAAAATAGTTATAGAGGATATAAAAGCAATGCCTGCGGCCAATCCATCTAATCCATCTATTAAGTTCAGTGCATTGGTAATTCCAACTACCCAAATTAAAGTCAGGGGAATTGACATCATCCCTAAATTCACAAATTGATATAGTCCACTGAATGGATTAGTAATCAATACTATCTTAACCCCATAAATTATCAGAATCAAAGTTGCCGCCAACTGAAACAATAATTTACACCAAGGTTTTATATTGAATTTATCATCTAAAAATCCCCCTATTACTATTATAGTGGAACCTAATATAAGGCCAGTTTCAGAATTCGTAAGTTTGCCTACCTTTAAAAGCAAAGTGACTACAAAAGAAATATATATGGCAATTCCACCTAAAAGCGGTACAGGCTTAGTATGTACTCTTCTATTATCTTTAGGCACATCCAAAATCCGTAATTTTATAGCGTATTTTCTAACAAGTGGTGTAATCACAGCTGAAAGTACTGCTGAAACTAATACAAATAGATATAAATTATTCATAACAACCTTCCTTAATCACATCTTTTGTTCTATCAGATATTATGTTATTCTGCTCTTTTTACACATATTAATTCAATTTGTGGTGCTTTTTCAAACCAATTAATTTCAGGTTTATAATCTTCAGAATATACCACTCTTTTAATGCCACAGGTAATTATCAATTTTTGACATTCGGGGCAGGGCATATGTGTGACATATAATGTAGATTCCTCTCTGTCCTCCGGCGATACTTCAAGCAGACAATTCACTTCTGCATGAATTGTTCTTATACAATGATTATTTTTAAGATAACATCCAACATCATCACAGTGTTCCAATCCCTTGGGACTTCCATTATAACCGGTACCCTTTATTCTTCTGTTTTTAACAAGAACTGCCCCTACATGTAACCTAGGACATGTACTTCTTTCTGCAACCTTAAATGCTATATCCATAAAATAACTATCCCAATCTTTTCTCATTGACAAATATCTCCTTGCTTTATAAGAATACACTATACATTATAAACTATTGAATAATATTTTAAAACAATTGATACTATTTTTTAACATAACCCTCTTTCATTCACCTTATGACGAACCCTAATCCGGCCACTCTTTTTAACGATTAAGAGCCCACCTTGCAGTGGGCTCTTAATCGTTATATAATTTTATTCAATGAGCCAAGGAGTTTATTTATTTTGTTCCATATAACCTGTCTCCAGCATCTCCAAGGCCTGGTACTATATATCCATTTTCATTCAACTTTTCATCTATAGCTGCTGTGTACACATCTACATCAGGATGAGCTTTTATAACGGCTTCTACTCCTTCTCTTGCAGTTATCAAACACATAAGTCTTATATTTTTGGCACCCTTTCGCTTTAACATAGTTATTGCATCTATAGCGGATCCGCCTGTTGCAAGCATAGGATCAGTGACAATTACTTCTCTTTCCCCTATGTCCTGAGGCAATTTACAAAAATACTCTACAGGTTTTAATGTGCTTTCATCTCTATAGAGTCCTATATGACCTACCTTTGCTGCAGGTATAAGCTTCAACATTCCACCTACCATACCAAGTCCTGCTCTCAATATAGGTATTATGGCAACCTTTTTTCCGGAAAGCATTTTGCAGGTGGTTTTAGCTATGGGCGTTTCTATTTCCACATCCTCTGTCTGAAGATTTCTGGTTACCTCATAAGCCATAAGCATAGCTACTTCTTCTACCAGTTCTCTAAAATCCTTAGAGCCTGTATTTTTATCCCTTATCAAAGCCAATTTATGTAATACAAGCGGATGATCTATTTGTGTTACTTTACTCATTATGATTCCTCCAATTTAATAAGTGAACAGCTGCAGTTCACAGTTATAATCTACTGTTATTTATTATATTTTTTTTCTATTCCGGTAATTTTATCTATTCTTTTTTGATGTCTGTCTCCTTGAAACTCAGCGGATAAAAAGGTATCAACTATGTCAAGTGCAAGTCCCTGGCCTACTACTCTCTGACCCATTGCCAATATATTTGCATCATTATGTTCCCTGCATGCATGAGCGCTGAAAGTATCTCCACAAAGTGCCGCCCTTATTCCCGGTACTTTATTTGCAGCAATACTTATTCCAATTCCAGTGCCGCATATCAGTATTCCGAAGTCATAATCTTTGTTTGAAACTTTCTCTGCAACTTTTAGTGCATAATCAGGATAATCGCAGGAATCCTCCGAGAAGGTACCAAAATCTTCAAATCTCATTCCTTTTTCCTGTAAATATTTCATCACTTCCTTTTTCAAGGGAAATCCTGCATGGTCACTGCCTAAAGCAATTTTCATAAAAACACCTCCAAAAATATATTATTATTTTATCCCAGCGCCGCCTGAGCATATGCCCGCAAAAAAGGAAGATAATAACATCTAATTAATGCCCGTATCTTCCTTTAATTTGTTTAATAACAACAAAACACTATTTCTCAGCTGGCTATAAGTATGTTCATATTCGGCTATACTTTTTCCAAAAGGATCTTTTATGTCTTCCCCTAAAGAAACAAATTCACTTAAAGTATATATTTTATTTCTAAATTCAGGAAAACTATTTTGCAGTACATTTCTTATATATGAAGTCATTGTCAAAATAATAATTGAGTTTTCCACCATATATTCATTTACCTGGACAGCCCGTCTATTGCTTATATCTACATTTATATTTTTCTTTATAACCCATGCGGAATTCTTAGAAGCTATACTGTTATCCAATACCGCCATACCAGCAGAAGAAGCTTTTATATAGTCTGTATTACACATAGAATTAAATATAGCCTCCGCCATACAGCTTCTACAGGTATTACCCGTACAAACAAACAGTATGTTTTTCATAAATCAATCCCCCCAAAGCTGAAGTGTCCAAACAAACTAATGTCTGCTAAATGATGAAATATTTTTTATACTCTTGTAATATCAAAGCCGGCAGATTTATTTAATCTATTCATTACAGCCACTCCTATACCTTTTTCTTCAAATGCTTCAGCTAATATAACATCTACATTTTTGTCATCAAAACTTCTAAGAGTTTCAAATAAATTCTTAGATATGCTCAGCATATTATTCCTGCTGCCTAAAGATATTACCAATCCTTTGTTATAAAAATCCTTTGTTTCATCTGTAGCAATTATTCCAACTACCTTATTTTCATCTATATAATTTTGCACCATTTCATTGATTTTTGCAATAGTTTTTTTCAAATCTCCATTAACTATTTTTACCGGTGCCTTTGGAGCATAGTGTCTGTATTTCATTCCAGGTGCCTTAGGTTTTATATTTTTATTTGGTTTTTTCATCACTGCCGGATCAATATAAGCTTCTTTATCTATTTTTCTTAACATCTCAAGAGTTATACCTCCAGGCCTTAATACACAGGATGGCGTCACTGTACAGTCTATTACTGTAGACTCTACTCCTACCTGACACATTTCTCCTCCCAATATAAAGTCCACCTTCCCATTTAAATCTTCTATACATCTTTCCACATCCGTGGGACTGGGACGTCCGGATATGTTTGCAGAAGGTGCTGCTATTGGAACTTTTGATTTTTTAATAAGTTCTCTAGCTACTATATTGGATGGCATTCTGATTCCTACGCTGGGAAGGGATGCGCTGGTAACATCAGGAATAACAGATGATTTAGGAAGAATTAAAGTCATAGGTCCAGGCCAAAATTCTTCCATAAATTTATAGGCTATATCAGGTATATCATGCACTAGAGTTTCTATCTGTTTCTTATCCCATATATGCACGATTAGAGGGTTATCCTGAGGTCTTCCCTTTGCCTCAAATATCTTCTTTACTGCTTCGGGATCAAGAGCATTAGCTCCAAGTCCATATACAGTTTCCGTTGGAAAAGCTACAAGTCCGCCATCTCTTATTATTTTTCCAGCCTCTTCAATAATGCCTTCATCCAAATTTTTTTCATCTATCATCTTTATCTTTGTATCCATCTTACAAACCACCTTTTATATTTAAAACTATAAGTTTATTGTATCTTAAGATCGCTTAGATTTTATAATACCCGTATTATTACAAGTCCTAAAATAATACCGCAAAGGGTACCAAGTGTACTTGTTACACCTTCCCATAATTTTGAGGACTCCGGTATCATCTCACCGCATACAACATACAGCATTATTCCTGATGCAACAGAAAGACATGCACCTAATACATTTTCAGATATATTTGCTATGTATGTACCTGCAAAGGCCCCCAAGGCTGTTGGAAAAGCTGTAATAAATGCATAGAAAAGTATTTTTGAAACCCTGACCCTAGATGCCATAAGTGGTGCTGATACAGCAATCCCCTCTGGTATATCATGAATTGCAATTACAATGCTCATCTTTAAGCCAAGAGTGCTGCCTGCTGCGAATCCACACCCCATTATTATTCCCTCCGGGAAATTATGAATCATGAGACCCAGTGAAGCCATAAATGCCATTTTCATGTGCTTATTGCTGCTGTTTATATTTACCTTCTCATCAATTATTGCAATTATTGCAATTCCCAAAACTGCAAATACTATAGTTAAACCAAAACTCCATTTTTCAATAGACTGGGGAATCAAATCAAACACTACTACCGATAACATTATTCCCCCGGCAAACCCTATTATAAACCCCAGCAACTTATTAGAGGGCTCTTTCACTGCAACTCCCAGAGAAGCTCCTATCATAGTACCTGTAAGAGATACCAAACTGCCTATTGCCACTATGTTAATCAGATTTGTACTCAAAAAATCACCTTATATTTATTACTTATATTTCATGTTTATTTTAAGATTCTATAATATATGAATTATATTTCTATTTTTTATTTTTTATAATATAATTTTCCGAGTTCTGCCTATAATATTTTATCTTTTCTATAGTTGCCTGGGTAAACCAGGCATAAACACAGCTTTTATAAACTGTATTCAAAAATGGATATTTACTCAGCTCACCTCTTTTTATTATAGTATAATAAAATTTGTCCTCAGGGCGTAAAACTTTAAGTTTATTATATTCATGGGCAATATAAGCATGCTTCCTGAGAAATCCTCTATGTATGGGTATCATCCTGTCGCTTCTAAATTTAGAGGTTGAAAGGAGTATAATTCTAAATCCGTATTCTCCTGTATTTCTCTGTGTATATTCTTCCACATGCACCAATACGATTTTATCACATATTATATTTAACCTTCCACTCTTTATTCCCATATTTATTTTTAATTTATAGCCGTCATAAGTAAAGTCCAGCAGTGAATTATTGATTTTTATAATAATTGCTAAAAAAATAAGCACTTCCAATAGTACAAGATAGGTTATATAAAATGTATAAAATTTACTTGTTAAGATAAGGCATACTGGGAGTATAAAAAAAATAAGACATACGGAAAGCATAAATATCCTATAAGCTCTTTTTTGCCTTCTGATAGTTTTATCTATATTCATGCTTTCCCGTCAGATAGAATTTAACGGTTATTTCAGCTCCTTCTGTCTAATAATTTATATTTATACTGTACCACTATTTATCAGCTGTTTCCGATGGCCTTCATCTTCTCAGCCTGATCTGAAGTTATAAGGGCATCTATTATTTCATCTATATCTCCATCCAAAAATGCATCCAGTTTATATAAAGTCATTCCTATCCTATGATCCGTAACTCTCCCCTGAGGATAATTATAAGTCCTTATCCTCTCACTTCTATCACCTGTACCTACCTGACTCTTTCTATCTTCTGCTATACTTGCACTTCTCTCGGCTTCCGCCTTTTCATAAAGCCTTGACTTAAGAACCTTCATGGCTTTTTCTTTATTCTTAAGCTGAGATTTTTCATCCTGACAGGATACTACAAGTCCTGTTGGTAAATGTGTGATCCTAACCGCTGAATCCGTAGTATTGACACACTGTCCACCATGACCTGATGCTCTAAAAACATCTATCCTTATATCATTGGGATTTACTACTATATCCACATCATCAACTTCCGGAAGTACTGCCACAGTTGCAGTAGAAGTATGAATTCTTCCGCTGGATTCTGTATCTGGAACCCTTTGAACCCTGTGAGTTCCACTTTCATATTTTAATCTGCTGTAAGCTCCTTTTCCTTTCACCATAAATACAATTTCCTTAAACCCGCCTATGTCCGTGGCATTTAAACTTATGGTTTCTATTTTCCATCCTTTGCGTTCTGCATATCTTGTATACATTCTTGTAAGGTTTGCTGCAAATAAAGCTGCCTCTTCTCCTCCTGCTCCACCTCTAATTTCCACAAATACATTTTTATCATCATTTGGATCCTTGGGAATAAGAAGAACTTTCAATTCATCTTCGATTTCATCTGTATGCTCTGTAAGTTTTTTTATCTCTTCCTGTTCCATATCTCTCATTTCTTTATCCGTTTCTTCTTTAAACATCTCTTTGTTGTCTTCTAAATCCTGGGCAGTTTTTTTGTATTCCCTATATTTTATTACTATTTCTTCCATTTCAGCATGTTCCTTACACAATTTCTGCCATTCTTTTTGGTTTTCCATAACTGTAGGATCACTTATCTTAATGGATAATTCCTCGTATTTATTTTCTATGAAATTAAGTCTTTCTAACATAATTTTTATCACTCCGTATAAGTATTTTCACAATATATTATTATATCATAATATTTTTATCTATAGCAATAAACCTGAAAAGCAGTAAAATACCTGTTAAACTTTATTCTACAATGCCTTTCCCCATACTGCCCTAATTACTCTATTCTTTCCTGATAAGTCTTTTATGCAGGATATATTCTGAAAGCCGTTTTTTTTCAATATACAGCTTACTTCATCCTTTTGATCATATCCTATTTCAAGCATAAGTACTCCGCCTTTATTTAAAACCTTCAGACTCTCTTCAGCTATTTTTCTATAAAACTCCAGCCCATCTTCCCCTCCGCAAAGCGCCTCATAGGGCTCATAGTTTTTTACATCATCCATTAATTTGTCTATCATGTTTTTTTCTATATAAGGCGGATTTGATACAATCATATTAAATTTTATCTTGTTTTTAATAAAATACTGAAGCAAATCACTTTTAACTACCTGTACTCTTTTTTGAAGAGAAAATCTTTTTATATTTTCAGCTGTAACCTTCAGGGCCACAGGAGATATGTCACAACATTTCACACTTATATTATCTGTAAATTTGGCTATAGATAATCCAATTGCCCCGGTTCCACAGCATAAATCACATATATTGCAAATACCGCTGCCCTTTATTTCCTGCAAAGCCTGTTCTACTAAAGTTTCAGTATCTGGTCTGGGTATTAACACCCCAGGAGTTACCATGAAATTCATCCCCATAAATTCACACTCTCCCAATATGTATTTTACAGGCATTTTTTTCTCTCTTAATTTTAAATATTTATAATAATTTTCGGCTTCTTCTCTGGTAACTTCATAATTGCCATTTATAAATATAAACAGCCTATCTTTATTTATGGCTTTTCCCAAAAGCAGCTGTACATCTAAAACATAACTATCTATTTTTTTATTCTTTAAAATTCCATATCCATATTTTAAAAGTTCATTTATTTTATTCTCCATAAGAATTCTCTACTTTCACTGAATTCGCCTTATTGTATTTACTGCATGTTTCCAGTTGTAATCCATCCTTATCCACGTTTATAATACTTTTTATTTGTCCATCTTCACAGTACTTGCTTTCTTCATTTTCTTCTTCTATTCCCTCTGCGTATTTCAATGCCACAATTGCAACTTCCAACTGGCTGTAATCAGGTTCTTTTGTAGTAAGTTTTTGGAGCATAAGTCCAGGATATGATAAAACCCTGGATAAAAATCCATTACTTTTGCCCATCCACCTTATAAGTTCGTAAGTGATTCCAGATACTAAGGGCAGTAAAATTATTCTGCACAAAATTCTCTGCCCGATACTACCCCATCCGGTTAGTGAAAAAAGTATTATACTTACTATCATTACCAGGAACAAAAAATTTGTACCGCATCTTGGATGAAATCTACTAAATTTCTCCGCATTCTCTGGAGTCAGTTCTCTCTCATTTTCATAACAAAAAATAGTTTTATGCTCGGCACCATGATATTGAAATACCCTATTTATATCAGACATCTTACTTATCAAAAATATATAAGTCAAAAACATGGCTACTCTGATTATACCTTCAACTATATTAAGACTTACAGACCCATATACCCCAAATTTTTTAAACATATTTGCTGCAAAAGTGGGAAAAATAAAAAACAGCAGAACTGCTATACCAAGAGATACAAGAAAAGTTATACCCATGAGTACAGCCTCACTTTTTTCCTTAAATATATTTTTAAACCAATTATCAAATTTCGTAGGCTTTTCTTCATCCTGGAAAAAAGATGCTGAATAATTCAACGTGTTTATACCTATAATCAGCGATTCTATTAAAGATACAAAACCTCTTATAATGGGCAGTCCAAAAAACTTATTCTTTTTACTATAGGGTATGCTTTCTTCCCTATTGACTGCAATTTCACCATTGGACTTTCTCACTGCAGTGGCTATACCCTGCATCCCCCTCATCATAACTCCTTCTATTACGGCTTGCCCTCCAACAGATGTTTTTCTTGACATTGTATTCACCTCTCATTACAATTCTCTTTAATCTTTAATATCAAGTGATTCTCAGGTCCAGATAGGATTTGCTCATAAGAAATATCTTTCTACCCGAGCCCTCGAAGAACTTATCCAGGAGCAGAGTATTGCTTATCCAAGCTCTGCAAAGCTTAGGTTGTTAACAATGACCACCTTTGAATAAATTTTTATATAACCAAATACATTCTAACAGAGGTAGCGCGCAGATTAAAGTGCAGATTTCATTTTTACAAAATAAATTAGCCCGCTTACCCGCTTGCTTACTTTTATTGACTTAGTTTCATGCCTATGTTATAATACAGAAGTTAAAATTAGAGTTTTGTCATTTAAACTTGAAAGAGGTGAACAATATGAAAAAAGGCATACATCCAGAATACTATCATGATGCGGTAGTCAAGTGTGCATGTGGAAACACTTTTACAACTGGTTCAACAGAAAAAGAGTTAAAAGTGGAAATATGCTCTAAATGCCATCCTTTCTTTACTGGTAAGCAAAAGATAGTTGATGCCGGTGGAAGAGTTGATAGATTCTTAAAGAAATTTAATTTAAAAAATGAAGAATAATTATAATAAGATGTATCATTTTATTATAGAACCTGTCTCTTTAATTCAAAAGGCAGGTTTTTGTTTTAACGTTTATCAAAGGATTTATTCAACTCCATTTTACTGGCAATGTTCATAAACTCTATATTATTCTTGGTCTTAGCCAGCAAATTTATTAGCTGTTCAGTAATATTTTGAGTGTTATTATTATCATCATATAATACTTTTCTTATATTAAATGCACTTTCCCTTTCCAGCTGACTTTCAAAAAGTAAATCCTCTCTCCTTGTACCAGATTTATACACATCTATGGCAGGGAATATTCTTCTTTCCTGAAGCTTTCTATTTAAATGTACTTCCATATTTCCAGTACCCTTAAATTCTTCAAATATCATATCATCCATTCTACTTCCAGTTTCAATTAATGCAGTGGCAAGTATAGTTAAACTTCCACCTTCTTCTATATTTCTAGCTGCACCGAAAAACTTTTTAGGCATTATAAGTGCTCCTGGATCTAATCCTCCTGATAGAGTTCTGCCCGTTGGAGTTATAGTCAAGTTATATGCTCTGGAAAGCCTGGTTATACTATCCAGAAGTATTACTACATCCTGACCCTGCTCTACCATTCTTTTGGTCCTCTCAAGCACCATATAGGCAACCTTAGTATGATGTTCCGGCTCTTCATCAAAAGTAGAATAAATCACTTCACCATTTATGGATCTTTGCATATCAGTAACTTCCTCGGGACGCTCGTCTATAAGTAAAACTATAAGCTTTATTCCTGGATGATTTTTTGAAATACTCTGGGCTATTTTTTTTAGAAGAGTAGTTTTACCCGCCTTAGGTGGAGCAACTATAATTCCTCTCTGTCCTTTACCTATAGGGGATATTATATCCATAAGCCTAGTAGACAAATTTGAACTTTGAGTTTCTAATCTCAATCTTTGATTAGGATATATAGGAGTGAGGGTTTCAAAAGGTTTTCTTCCAACTGCTCTTTCCGGATTCTCTCCATTTACTTCTTGAACATATAATAATGCCTTGAACTTTTCTCCCTCTTTTGGAATTCTGACTTTTCCACAGACCTCATCACCGGTTTTTAAATTAAATCTCCTTATTTGAGATGGTGATACATATATATCATCAGGACCTGTGAGATAATTTTTCCCTCTTAAAAATCCATAGTTATTATTTTCAATTATCTCAAGTACCCCTCTTGCACTATCTGATTCATTTATCATCTCTTTAAGTTTTTCTCTTTTTTCATCACAATTTGTTTTCTGTTCCTGGGATTTAGCTTCATGAGCTTTGTCATCTGATGTCTTTATACTATGCTCCGGTTCCCTGTGCTTGATTACTTCCTCTTTTTTAGGACTTATTTTTTCTCTAAGCACAATACCACCTTTATTTATATAGGCAGGAGAAACCTTTTTTATCTCCTCAATTAATTCAGACTTTTTATATTTAGATATGTTCCTTATCTCCAAGGTTTTTGCAATATCTTTTAATTTTGCAACTGTCATATTGTCTATATCTTTATTGTTCAAAAAGTAACACCTCACAATTATTTAGTTTTATATTATAACATAATCTTGGGAAATTTTTAAAATAAAATTGAAAATATAATATGAAAATATCATATTTATAAGTAAAGAATTCCTATATAGAAAGGTTACACTTCAGGATACATTATACCCCTTTTTTTCACTTTAATCCATATTATTTTATGACAATCACAAAAACAGTTAAAATATCATATAAGTGCATATGTCTTTTCCACGATTTCATTATGCCTTGAAATTCTATTTTTTATAGTATTATAATTTCCTATATATAAAATTGGGAAACCCAACACTTCGCAGCCCCCAATTATAATATCTTTTTTAATCAAGTGATTGATATTATATTTATAGTAGTGAACATTCCCACAGAATTCACATTTAACTCCTATAAGTAATGTTTTGTTATTTATAAAGTTTATTTTTAAAGAGGTGAAACTCTTATTGATCTTATTCACATCAAATATGGAGAAATTTTTAATATCATACTTTTCTTCCAAATTTTTAACAGCAATACTTATATTTGTTTGAAATATCACAAAGCTCACCTCCCATGAATATTCATCAGCTTTTTAATATGGTTTTAATTAAGAATAATTAAATCATATTATTTATATTTCTATAAATATCTCCAAAATCCTTCATGAAAACTCATTATATTATTTTATTTTTACAATTATAATTGGTACATATCATAAGAATATATGTACCAAATATAATTATAAAATAGACTTTATTTAATAATTAGTCATTATTCTTATAGTTTAAAGATGCTTTTATAAATTCTCTAAATAGAGGATGTGGCCTATTTGGTCTGGATCTAAGTTCTGGATGAAACTGTACCCCTACAAACCAAGGATGATTTTTTATTTCTACAATTTCCACCAACTTGGAATCGGGACTTACCCCAGAAAGTACCAATCCTGCTTTCTCTAACTTATCTCTATAAAAATTATTAAATTCATACCTGTGTCTGTGTCTTTCATATATAACTTTTTCACCATAAGCTTTAAAAGAGTTGCTTTCATTTAAAAGTTTGCATGGATATACCCCCAGCCTCATGGTACCGCCTTTTTCATCTATATTTTTTTGATCCGGCATCAAATCTATAACAGGATATTTAGTATCAGGATTTATCTCCGAACTATGCGCTCCCTCGTAACCAAGAATATTTCTTGCAAATTCTATTACGGCACACTGCATACCCAAACATATACCAAAGAAAGGTACCTTATTTTTTCTAGCCCATCCTGCGGACAATATTTTTCCTTCTATTCCTCTATCGCCAAATCCTCCTGGAATTAATACACCATCTGCATCTTTCAGATAACCTTCTACATTTTCCTCAGTAACATCTTCAGAATTTATCCATTTTATATCCACATTTGCCCCATTTGCATATCCTCCATGATTCAACGCTTCAACTACAGATATATAGGCATCATGAAGTTCTACATATTTTCCAACTAAAGCTATAGTTACATTCTTTGATAATTTTTTTATTTTATCTACCATGTCAATCCATTCAGTATTATCTATCTTACTGGTTTTTAGCTTTAATTTTCTGCATACCAAATCATCCAATCCTTCTTTATGAAGCATCAGTGGGACTTCATATAAATTTTCTGCATCTAAATTTTGAATTACAGAATCTCTCTCCACATTACAGAATAAACCTATCTTTTCTTTTAGATCATTGGAAATTACCTTTTCTGAACGGCATACTATTATGTCCGGCTGTATTCCGATACTCCTCAATTCCTTAACTGAATGTTGGGTAGGCTTGGTTTTTAATTCTCCTGATTTTTTTAAATAAGGAACCAGCGTAACATGTATAAAACACACATTCTCTATGCCCACGTCATATTTTATCTGCCTTATAGCTTCTAAAAAAGGCAATGACTCTATATCTCCTACCGTTCCTCCAATTTCTGTTATAACTACATCAATATCTTTTTCCTCTGCCACCCTATATACCCTGGACTTTATCTCATTGGTTATGTGTGGAATTACTTGGACCGTGCTTCCCAAGTATTCTCCCTTTCTTTCCTTTGATATAACTGACCAATATATTTTTCCTGTGGTTACATTGTTGCTTTTACTTAAATTTTCATCTATAAATCTTTCATAGTGACCCAAATCCAAGTCCGTTTCTGCTCCATCATCTGTAACAAAAACCTCTCCGTGCTGATAGGGACTCATAGTACCTGGATCTACATTTATATATGGATCAAATTTTTGAATTGAAACTTTAATCCCCCTATTTTTCAAAAGTCGTCCTAATGAAGCTGCCGTTATTCCCTTTCCTAGTGAAGATACTACTCCTCCAGTTACAAATATATATTTTGTATTCATAAGTTTCTGCTTTTAAAAGCAGTGTCACCCCCTGTTTTTTATCCTGGTAAAATCTAAATTATATATCTTTTAATAAATTATTTGGAAAAACATAAATAATATTAAAAAAAGTCTTTCATCTGTCATTGACAAAATATTTAATTAGTTTTATAATAAAAATTACCCTTATAATATAAAATAGTATGTTTTGTCTAAAAACATACTTAATATAATATCACATTTTTTATTTATATTCTAGGTTTTTTATGCTTTTATAAAAATATTTATTTTATTCCACTTTATCTATTACCTCTTCTGCTTCAAAGTACATATCTCTTATACGTTTGTTCAATAACAGTTTTTTTTCTGCTCTTTTTATATTATTTTTCATGTTGTTTCCTTTTACAGAGGGAAAATCTTTTCTCAATATCTCCAAATCATAACATTCATACTTATTGACAAGTAAAAAAAATAAATATCTACAGGATTCATCTTTTAGAATTTCAAACATTTCTTCCTTAGTCAGTCCCTTATATTTGCACAATATATCAATTATCTTAGAATACACCTTTTCTTTGTCATTAAAATATTTTCTCATATGTATCCTCCTTTTTGACACTTATCTATATATTTAATTAATTGCCACAATATGAAGCTTTTAATCATGAAATAATCAAAAAAATAAACTTTAAGCTAAAAACCAAGAGTAAATATCCAAAAATCGTCAAAATTCCTGCTTTACTCTTAATTTTCACTTTCAATTTTTAACTTCTGGGATACAATTACCATCTTTAAATTTTTAATCCTATTTATTCCTGAGTTTTTATATTTATTCTTAACTGCGTATCCTGTGTAGCTTGTCCTGCTAAACTCATACTATAATCAATGATCACGTCTCCCCCATATTCATTTATATTTATATCCATTTCGTTAGTCCTTATTTTCAGCTCTATAATTCCGTAAGGTGTTTTATACATAGACATACTCTTTTGATTTTTATTAAAATCCATGTTGGCATTAGTACTTCCCATCCTTATAAGAGAAAATTTATTATTTTTTATTTTTAAGGTAGTAGTAGTTCCCTCCATTCCAGATAATTGGGTTTCTTTATAAACCGCATAATAGGAATCATTTTTTTTGTAAAAATCTCCGGGAGTTACCACTTCTATGACTTCATCATCACCAGATTGTTTACTGGATACAGATATGACTGCCTTTTTCTTCATGATTAAATCTTCACCTGCCCCATTCAATTTTATATTATATAAAGCAAATCTTAAAACTAATTTTATTATATCAAATCGATTAGTATATTTAAATGCATAAAAGCTTTATTTGTCTTAAGGCTTAGGATAATTTATCCAGAGGCATATCATTGCCTATCCACAGCTTTACAAAACCTGGAATGCCGGCAATGACAGCCATGGAATAAACTATATGGTCAACTGACCGTTAGGAGTATTGATTATTTGAATTATCCTCTCTTCATATCCAGTGTCGGCATTTATATAAACTTTAAAATTATCACCATTATAATTGCCTGAAAACTCATAACATAGTATTTCTGCATTTGTTTCTGAAGGAATTATAACAAGCCTCTTACTGGTTATATTTAATCTTTTGCCAACTCTTTCTCTAGCTTTTTCATAATTCACTTTAGGATTTGATATTTTTCTCTTCTCACTATGAGATATTAAATACTTGTCTGCCTCTATACCTATAATATCTCCATTGTCCAAAGCTATTTTTAATTTTATCTGATCTGGATATATCAATATGCCATCTTGATTATACACATAATTTATAACTGCTATATTATTATATTTAAGTGAATATGTAGGAACCATATTGTCATATCCTAGGTTTTTCAGATATTTTGTTCCAATACTTACAGCTTTTTTTACATCCATAGAGCTATTATTTACAACTCTATCATTTATTAAATATGATATTTTCCCGCCCCTTTTGCTTATTTCACATACAACCCCATCTTCTTTTCCAGTCCTTCCTTTAAGGGCAGCGGTAAATCTATATACATCTATATCAGCTTTTCCTTTAATTGAAGATACATTTAAACTCTCTATCTTTTCCTCTCCTATTATTCGCTTGGCTATTATTTCTGCTTCACCTTGAGAAATTTGTTTTTGGGAGTCAATCTTAGGTTTTACCTGAAGTGCATTATCTGAAAATGGTCCATCATAAATCAATGCAGGATATTGAACTACCTGCTTCTGTATTCCTTGAAATTGTTCAGATATGGAATTATCATTTCCTTTAGCAAATGCACCAGTGATTTTTTTCCTTATTTCTCCCCATTTTACTTTTCCCTTGTTTATATCGTCAGCAGTTGTCTTCAGTTGTCCTTCCAAAATAACAGATTGTTTTTTTAACCTTTCTATATTATTATAATCTCCATCAGTTAATTGTTTGCCGTTGCTGGACACCTTGCCCAGATTATAGCAGAAATCTCCAGTTTGAGATAAAAACTTACTGGTATCGGATATGGTGGGCTGGGATACCGGAAGTGAATGCAGCTTATCATTGGCTATGGCAGAATATCTGAATATTTCTTCAAAAACAACTATTGACTGTTCTCTTGATCCAACTATGGCTGCCTTTGTCAAGTTTACCCTAATATTTTGAACTGCATCTATTAATTCATACATACTCTTGCCATATTCACCCTGCAGATAATTCCTGTAATCATTTCTTTCCAATGTCATAAGAACTGCAAAAGTACTTGAAAAAACTACGATCAGAGTTACCACAGCTGTATATATAATTCTTTTTTTTGCAATTTTCATGGAGCTGCACCTCTTTCTTATAGACAATTTTATATATCAAACACATAATCTCTTACTTTATTTATATTATCTGCATTTATCCAATTGTTATGTATTATTTAGTTTAATAATAATTATAAAAGCTAATACTATTTTATAATTATTATTAATTTTTTCTTAAATGTTCATTAAATGAGTTTATTATTTTCACCACATTTTATATAATAAGATTACATACTTAATCAGAAGGTGATTAGATGAAAGTTTTATTTTTTTCAATTTCTGCCGGTGGCGGGCATGGTAATGCCGCTGAAGGTCTAAAAAGTTACATATCCCTGAGGGATCCGGCTTCAAAGGTAAAAATTATTGATACTTTAAAATATATAAATCCAATAATAGATAAGGTAGTAATAGGAAGTTACTTAAAGTCCCTAAAAGTATCTCCTTCTTTATACGGAAAACTTTACAGATATTCAGAAGGTGATTATACAATTACAACTACAATAAGTTCAAAACTTATTGAAGCTCTGACTTGTAAGCTTCTTCCCCTTATAGATGAGTTTAAACCTGATATATTGATATCTACTCATTCATTTGCTACAGAAATGCTGTCTGTATTAAAATCGAAATACCATATAAATATACCCTGTTTGTGTATAATTACTGATTATTATTCTCATAGTTCCTGGCTTCATCCTTATATAGATGCCTATGTGATTTCCAATACGGACATGATAAATAAAATGATATCCAAGGGAATATCTAAGGACACCATTTATAATTTAGGAATACCTGTCAGACCTGAATTTAATATAAGTTATGATAAAGCTGATACACTGAAGAGACTAGATTTATCCCAATCAAAATTTACCATCTTGGTTATGGGTGGGAGTTTAGGTCTGGGTAAAATAACAGACATATACAAACAGCTGAACAGAGTCAATGAAGACATTCAAATAATAATTATAACTGGCAAAAACAAGAAACTTTATTCGGAACTTTTAAAAATTAAAATGTCTTCTTCTAAGGAGACCCGTATTATAGGCTTTACTGACCAGGTAAACAAATATATGCAGGCCAGTGATCTCCTTTTGACTAAGCCCGGTGGACTTACTATTTCCGAAGCTTTAATATGCAGGATACCTCTTGGATTGTTTTCCCCCATACCCGGTCAAGAGGAAAAAAATGCTCAATTTTTATTGAAAAATAATTTGGCCGTAAATTTAACTGACATAAGTAAATGTAAAGAAAATATTGAAAAACTTCTCAACTCTAAAGATGAGCTGAAAATTATAAGTAAAAATTGCAGTAAGTTTGCCAAACCATATGCTGTAAATAATATATTTGATTTAATTAATTGGCTTATACAAAATAATTTGGCTAAAACAACTTTAGTGGGAAGTAAGAAAAACTATAATAAAGATACCACTAAGACATTTTTAAAATCTGCAGAAGAATATTTTTTGAAAACTGCCCAAAAATTATTTGCAGGAAATTAATTAATATAAATCACAGCTTTAATCACAATACAAGTGAGGGCTAATCAGAACATGATTCTACATATACTTTATCAATTAAAATTTAATATCTGTAGAGCCCACTTGTATATATTATATTTTTAAGGTTATTGTCTGCCATATGTTATGTCATTCTACACTCCCATATTTTTCAGTACTTCCAATATCTTAAATTTTAATTTTATATCTTTTTTCTTATTTAATCCCAGTGAATTATTATCCACCATTTTATATTCTTCCGGTGTCAGAACCTTTTTCATCTCCTTTTCCGTTTTTGTATAAGATACTTGTCCCTTTGTAATATCAACAAAGCATAATGGAGGAAACATAACACACCACCAATTTTGCCCCTTTCCACTGCCTATAACTATCCTATAGGCCTCATATCTTCCCTGGGGAAGAGTTATATTTCCATAGGTTTTTATGGGAAAGTTCACCTTGGATAAGGTGCTCTCAACTTTATAGCTATAACCTTCTTTCTTTATTTCACTGCTGGCTATTTTCAATATTTTTTCATTATTTTCTTTTAAAATTTCTCTGGATTCCTCTATGTTTTTTGAATTTTTTAACTTAGGAGCCACATATTTTAACACTTTATCTCTCACCTTTAATTTAAGAGCTTGGTCACTTTCTGAATCACTGTTTGCTATGACATGAAATCTTATAATTCTGGATGCCATATCATTTTGTATATCATTACTTTTTACTTCATCTAAAAAGGAATATGAAGCAAATACACTTAAAATACTTATAATAAATATCAATAAAACCTTTTTCATAATCTCATCCCCACTTTCTTTAATTATCTTCTAACTTACTAGTAATTATTGACATATATTCAAGTTGTATTCACTCCATATCAATTTATTTTGTTACACCAATTCTTCTTATTTTTGTATCCACATTTATATTTACAACTGCATCTTTATAAGTATCATCCCATTTATATTTTACTTGCCTCCATACACCAGGGTGATATTTCTCCACATATTCCCTGAATCCTATAGGATCAACCTGAAGCTCTCTTTGAGTAGACCTTACTACACTTTTACATTCCTTTGTTATAGCTTCATTAAAATTATGTTCAATTTGATTTAACTTATCCACTGAAAAAGCTGCATTGCCGGTATAATAATTTTTTATCTGACCTTCTATATCCAAATCTATATTAAATATCAGTTTTCCACCTTTTTGAAGCATCCTTATTTTTCTGCTGGTATTGTCAATTCTTATATCCAAGGGATGATCATCTGCATATATCATTTTCTTTCCACCCCTTAAGCTGCCCTTCAACAGTTCTATATTTGACGTCTGGGTGGAATTTAAAATTCCTTTCTGTGCAAAATTTTTTATGACAAAGGTACCCGATATTTTTATATTATTATTGTCCTTATCCACAACAACCCTAGGTACTATGCTATTTCCATCTTCACTCATTTCAACTAAAAAATCATTTAAGGTTACGGGAAAAACTGCACTATTTCTAAGGTCACTTTCAACCATTCCCAATATATAATTTTCAACACTGATTTCCGAAGGAGTGTTAAACTTTATATATTTTTCTGCATCTCCATCTGACATAACTATGTATATATTTCTATTTAAAGAAGGCTCTCTTTGAAGATAATCAATAACTTCCTTTACTGCATCAGGATATTTCATTAAATTTTCACCTAATATCAGTATCCTCACATGACTGAATCTTATGGATCTGCTGCTTTCGGCTACGGCATTACTCACTGCATCCTGAATGGAATATCCATCCACATCTATATATTTATCCTGTGATACCCCTCCCTTACCTGGTTCCAATTTACTTAAATCCGGAACACCAAAGGTCACATGAAATTTTTTCAAATCTATGGACGTTAATGGATCTGTTGGTTTTATATTTTTCAGTTCTTTTGTTTTTCCTATATCCGCTCCTGCATCTACTCCCATTATAGATACCAGATCTGTTCTTTCTATTTCGACTTTATCCCAGCACCCGGTCAATATAACACAAATTAATAGTAGAGATATGGCCTTTCCTCTGTTTCCCCTATTCTTCATCTTGCCAGACAAAAATATGATTACAGGCAGTACAATCAAGCTATATATAAAAAGCGGAGGTATAAACTTATTGCCTATATTATAAAGCTCCGCTATGTTTTGGGGATATAATGCAGTTATATATATAAACGGAGCTATGAGGGCTGATGAAAGTTTTACATCTCCAAGCCTTAACACATCCTTCACCATATCAGATGATAAATAGTATATATTACAGAAAGTAGTAAAATAGAATATAACCCATATGGCCATAACTACTCCTTCCCACCTTTCTATAAAGGCTCCGTTTATATTTATCGAATTTATCATAGTTATTGTGGGCCATAATAATATTTTAGTCTGCTCTTTGGAGAAAATAGCCAGTGAAAAAACAACAATTATAACATAAAACACTGTTATAAATACAATACTTTTCATGGCGGTTTTATTTATATGCAATTTATTTTTCGCAAATGGCCCAATCAAATATATTATCTCTATTCCAGCAAAATTATATATTGTACTTTTAAGTGCCGTCAAATAGGTTTGGGGCTTATTGGACAGTACAGGTAAAACGTTGGTAAAATCCGTCCTATTTAAAGTAAACAGCAATATCAGACCTATAGATATAAACATTATCCAAAAAGAAACTTCGTTGAATTTTATTAAATTTTCCAATTCGCTTCTTACAAGGTAAATACCGGAAATTATGGTTATAATTATCAAGAACTCCGTGGGTGTTTTTTCAAGTAAATACATCTTTATAACTTCTACAAATATTCTCATACCAATTGATATAGTAAACACATTATATACAACAAATATAACAGCTAAAATTCCTCCTAATATTTTTCCAAAATTATCTTCAAGTATTATATTGAATTTATTATACCCATTGGATTTAAGAGTTCTATAGGCTATATAAATCAGGAGATAAGTTTCAACTCCTGCCATTATAGTCACAATCCACCCATCAGTACCCACAATACTTGTTACTTCCCTCGGGTAGGAAAATATGCCCACCCCTATAACAGTTACTATTATAGTGGTAAATACTCCAGACGCAGTTATAAAATCCTTATCTTTCATACAATGGCCTCCTCCCTTAGTTCAAAATTAAAAAAATACAGCTTAATTACCAATAACCGTTGTCTGATTCAACTATCTTTGTCTTATTTTATCCCCGGTATTCATATATCTGGGTCTTTTCCTTAAAAATCTAATAGGAGCCCTAATATACATGTCTTTAAAATCATTACTATTTTCATTTACCATAGGTGATAAGTAAGATACTCCAAAACTCTTCAATCTCACTAAGTGCACTAAAGTAAATATAAGTCCAATCATAATTCCATAAAGTCCTGCTACAGCTGATGCAATTATGAGTAAAAATCTAATTAATCTAAATGCACAAGTCATCTCATAGTTAGGGGTAGTAAAACTGGTTATAGCAGTAACAGATACTATTATTATCATTATGGGGCTTACTATACCAGCTTGAACTGCCGCTTGACCTATAATTAACCCCCCTACTATTCCGGTGGTTGCACCTATGGATTTGGGAAGTCTGGCCACAGACTCCAAAAGCAGAGCAAAGCTCAGTTCCATAATTATAGCTTCCATGAAAGCCGGGAAAGGCACTCCTTCTCTTGAAGCTGCAATAAAATACGCCAGCTTTGTAGGTAATATTCCCGTATGAAAAGAAGTAACCGCCACATAAAAAGCAGGCATTATCAATGTAATAATTATAGACATAAACCTTATTATTCTTATTGTTGAACTATATATCCATCTTTGATAGTAGTCATCTGGGGACTGGAATAAATTTGCCATAGTAGTAGGCACTATAATTGCAAAAGGAGAATTATCCACTACTATTGCAATTCTTCCTTCATACAATGCGGATGCCACTACATCAGGCCTTTCAGTACTCTGGATTTGCGGAAAAAGCGACCATTTGTTGTCTTCTATAAGTTGTTCTACATACCCGCTGTCCAAAATAGCATCTATTTTTATGCCGTCTAATCTTTCCATAAGTTCTTTCAACGCTTCCTTATTCACTATATCCTTTATGTACATTACTACTACATCAGTTTTAGATCTTACTCCCAGAGGCTTCGGTACAATTCTAAGCCTTGTATCCCTTATTCTCCTTCTTATCAAAGCTGTATTAAATCTTAAAGTTTCTGTAAAACCATCCCTGGCTCCCCTTAGAACCGTTTCCCCTGAAGGCTCAGATACTCCTCTCACGGGCCACGCTCTGGTTGCAAGTACATAAAAACTTTTCAGCCCCTCCACAAACATCAACGTTTCACCAGATAAGACCAAGTCCACTCCCTTTTTTAAATCAACCAATTCTTTCATGTCGGATACGGTTATCAGCCTGTCTTTTATACAGCTTACCTGCTTTATATATCTGCCCCTGGTCATAAGTCCCCTTAGCAAATCATCCAGGATCATCTTATCCCCCATACCGTCTATATACACTATTGCGGATTTAACTTCCCCTATATAAAATTCCCTAAAAACTAAATCTGAATTATCTTCAAACAGTTCTTTCAAATATTTTATATTTTCATCAACTTTAGAGAATATAGAATCCTTCACCTCTTCCTTCATATACATCACTTCCTTCAAAAAGAATAAATTGAAAAGGCATATAACAGGCTCGAAAATATTAAAAAGAATATACCTATTATTTTAGATTTCAGAGCAGTTTTCTTTAATTTATCCCTCTCAAACTTTTTTGAGTCAATAAATGTCAAAAAAATTCCCTGAATTACCATAAGTATAAAAAAATATTTATTGAACAGGCGAATCACATTCACATACTTTACCTCTTTCCATTTCTCACTTAATTTAGAATAACTCTAAATTATTTTCTACCTATTGTAAGCTATTTATTCATAAAGCTATATATTTCAAAATGAAATGGGAGTGTTGCAAAACTGTTTCGGTAAAATCCCTTCAAGTAAGAAGTATTCTCTTATTATTTACTATTATTTTATCATCGTGCCTTAAGGTATTATTAATCCAGCGATATCTCATATCAGGATACTTATCATGAACTTTGTCTATCCATTCAGCAATCTTGATGATTTATTTTCAGTTTCTTTCATAAATCATTTTTATGCTTCCAATTCACATGTCTCAAACAGAATTTTATTCTGGACTTGCAAGTGATGTTTGATAATCTTGTTAATATTTACTGAACCAATATGCCAGCAAATTTATGATGCCATGCCTTCTCATATTTTTATTAATATAGTTATTTCAAATCAGGAAAAGTTGTTTTTGAGTTTCCAACTGTTCTCTTGCAACCTATATCAATCTTTTATTCATTTTTATCAGTGAGTTTCACAATTATATAAACATATATGCACTTTTTGTTAATATAGGAAAAACATTTAAAAAAAAGCAGAAACCTTCTCAAAATTTTCTTTTTGAGAAGATATCTGCCTTGATGGCATTACAAATAAATACTAAAATACTGTGAACAAGACGATAACATCTATCTGAATTTAAAATATAATAAAATTATCTTCTTATTATAATTTTTTTAGGACATGTGGTAAAACTATGAATACTATATTACCTTATTTTTCAAGACCCCTATATTCTCCACTTCACATTGTACAATATCACCTTTCTTCAAAAACCTGGGGGGCTTAAACCCCATGCCAACTCCCGATGGAGTTCCCGTAGCTATAATATCTCCTGCTCTCAGCGTCATTCCTGAAGAAAGCTCATGAATTATAGTCGGAATATCAAATATAAAGTTCCGTGTATTCGAGTTTTGTCTCAGTTCTCCATTTACCCTGCTGCATAAATTCAATTCTACAGGAAACTTGATTTCACTTTTATAAACCACACAAGGTCCAAACGACGTAAATGTATCAAGACTCTTGCCCCTGTACCATTGGACATGCCTTTGCTGCACATCTCTGGCACTGATGTCATTCATAATGGTATATCCGAATATATAGTCTTCCGCCTTTTCTTTAGGTATGTTTGTTCCTTCTTTTCCTATTATAACGGCCAATTCAACTTCATAATCCAATTCATCTGTAACATCCGGATGACTGTCTATATAGTCATTTGGTCCTATAGGTGCAACTGCTCTCTTTGAAAAATAAACAGGATGCTCAGGTATATCTATAGAATCATCTTTAAAACTTTCGGCAGTTTCTCTTACATGCTCTTTATAATTAAGTCCAAGACATATAATATCACTTTCCGTTCTTTCAATGGGAGAACTTATTTTTATGCCAGATACATCATAAACACCATCTCCAGAATACATTGTTTCAGAATATATCCTCTCCAATAATTTAAGATCAATTTCATTTAGATTCTTTATCAGGTCACTTATATTTTCATATTTAGCATTTAACTTTATATGCTGGAAATCGATTACCCTTGTCATGGATTTATCGTACATACCCAATTTCTTTTCACCATGCTTTATAAAATTTACAAATCTCATAAGATCACCCTTTATACGTAATTACACAGTCTACTTATAGCAATATCATTAAATCCGAAAGCCTCGGCTTTTACAACTTTTCCGTTGGCAACAGCTATTATTTCTCTTAGCAGCTCTTCTCCCATTTCTTCAATGGATTTAGTTCCTGCAATTACAGGGCTTGCATCAAAATCAATATTTTCCTTCATTTTTTGCAGGGTTATTTTATTTGCAGTCATTTTTAATACCGGTGCTAAAGCATTCCCGGTAGGTGTCCCTCTGCCTGTTGTAAATACTACCATCTGAGCACCACCAGCTATCAATCCTGTTACCGAAGCTATATCATATCCCGGCGTATCCATTATAACTAATCCCTTCTTGCTCGGGCCAACTCCATAATCTGTAACTTCTACAATAGGTCTATGTCCACCCTTGTGTATACATCCTAATGATTTCTCTTCAAGTGTAGTTATTCCGCCAGCTTTATTTCCCGGAGAAGGATTTCCATTTCTCAAGTTTTCTCCTACTTTCTTTAAATGATTTTCATATCTTTTAATAATGCCGTAGATCTGATCCTTTATTTCAGGTGTAGCTGCCCTCTGTGCTAGTATATGTTCCGCTCCTATAAATTCTGTGGTTTCGCACAATATAGATGTTGATCCAAGATCCACCAATCTATCACTGGCATTACCAAGTACTGGATTTGAGGCCAATCCTGAGGTTGGATCGGAACCACCACAGTTAGTAGCCACTATAAGATCTGATAATAAGCACTCCTCTCTTTCCAGCATTGAAGCTTCCATAACAAGTTGTCTTGCATATTCTACACCTTTTTTTATTGTAGCAGTAGTACCCCCTTCCTCCTGGATAACCACCAATTTAAGAGGCTTATTAGTTTTGGATTGAATCAGTCTATACATATCATCTGGTTGAGCATTTTCACATCCAAGTCCAACTAATACGGTACCATAAACATTCGGATTAGCAGAAAGTCCAGACAATATATCCATTGTAATCTTCAAATCTCCTTTTACCTGTGCACATCCATTCTGATTTATAATGTTTATAGTTCCTTGCACCTGATTTGCAATAGCCCTGGCAGTTTCACTGGAGCAGGCACACGTAGGCAATATCAATACATGATTTCTAATTCCAACCTTTCCATCCGGTCTCTTATATCCCAAAAAATTCATATCTAAATCCTCCTCTATTTAATCTTCTATAAATTCACGTATACTTATTAAATTCTGAGAGTGTACATGCTGACCTTTTTTTATATTTTTTGATGCTTTACCAATTACTTGTCCATATTTATAAACCAAATCTCCTTCTTTTATATCGCATATAGAAAATTTATGATATATGGGTACATTTTCTAATATAGATATTTGCTCAATTTTTTTCCCTGTTTTATATCTGGCAGTATTATTTTCCACTAATCCATCTAAAGCAACTGCAACACTATCCTTTTCGCTGATCAAAAGCGAATTAATTTTATCTTCCATCTTTATCATCCTTTCATAATATTTATAATAACCAAATTCAAATCTATATAAAAGCAAATAGCATACCAATTCGTATAAAATCAATATAATATTGTCCAAATTGATTATAAAGCATTGAATTCACAGGTTTTATCAGAACAATTACAGATTACAAAAATATATATAACATAAGGATTTTTATATTTAACTAGTTTTTTGTTTCAAAAATAGGATGTACAATTTCAAATTTGAAATTGTTAAAATAATGTCAATCATTGATCAATTTTACCAATGACATTTTTTAACTTTCGCCATTATATTTAAATGCAGATTTTATTTTTGAATCTATTTTTCTATTTTATAATATTTAATTTTCTCCACAAAGTCGTCTTGCTGATATTAAAATCCCGACACAATTTATCTTTGTCTCCATTATATCTATCTAATAAAGTATTGAATATTTCACTTTCCATTTCCTTTATATTGTAAGATAACTTAATATTTATCTCATTGCTGTTTCCCAAATTTTTTGACTTGAGCATATTTAATATAATCCGCTGATCTAATTTCTCATTTTCTGAACAGGCTACAACAAATTTGGCAAAATTTTCCAGTTCTCTTACATTACCATACCAATTGTATTTCAGAAGAGCTTCGAAAATATCATCACTTTCCCATATTAAACATTTATTTTCCTTGGCACACTGCTTACCTATAAAATTCTTAAATAGAGGTATTATATCTTTTTTCCTAAATCTAAGGGGTTGTAGCTTCAATTCCAAAACATTTACCCTATAATATAAATCTTTTCTAAATGTATTATTCATACACTCTTCTTTCAGATTTTTATTTGTGGCACATATAATTCTCACATCTATTGGAATATTTTTATTTCCTCCAACTCTTCTAATTTCATTCTCCTGAAGTACTCTCAATAATTTTGCCTGAAAATTTAAGGAAACCTCTCCAATCTCGTCTAAAAACAAGGTACCCTTATCAGCCAATTCAAATAGGCCTTTTCTTCCCCCTCTTGCACCTCCTGTAAATGCACCATCTTCGTATCCAAATAATTCACTTTCAATTAACGATTCACTTAAAGATGCACAATTAACAGATAAAAAAGGGCCATTGGATCGTCTGCTTTTATTATGAATACTTTGTGCAAATAATTCTTTTCCTGTTCCAGTTTCTCCATAGATCATTACAGTTTCACATGATCTTGCAAATCTAATGGCATCAACCTTTATATCTTCCTGACCTATAATATCATCAAACGTATACTTGGCCTTAAATTCAATTCCACTTTTCACAGTATCTTTATTATTTTTTTCTTTTATTAGGATAACATTTCCTATACATCTTTTGTCAACATTCACAGGAATTTTCTTGTGCATATTGCTGTTCAAAATTCTATCAAGATTTTTTTGTGTAACATCTACTTCATAATATCTAAACAATTTTTCTATGTTAGAATTAAACAACAACTTATCATTTCCACCAGTAAGAACAACACCTTCTTTTATACTGTTAAGTAAAATTTTAATCTGCTCATTCTTGTATCTACTTATTAAATCATAATTTAATATATTAGTACATCGTGACAGTGCATTAACAATGGATTCTTCACCAGACTCCAATAATTCAGCATGTATTCCATTTCTCCTTGCCTCATATACTGCTGTTACATCCCCAATTATGGCATCAATATCGCCTTTTTCAGCAAGGTATCTTACTTTGTTCTTAACATCTCCTACCTCATGACACACTGCAAACTGCAAATTTATATCTAAAATTTTAGTGAGATACTGCCTTTCACTTTTTCCAATAATGTTCGCTACATTAACAATTGCTACCTTTTTATAGCCTCCATTAATTACTTTATTTACAGATTTTAGCACATCGACAGACGTTGCAGATATATCGATTACTGGAACATGGACTCTGTCACTCAAATAATTTGATGTTCCCCACCTGCTTAGAACAATCCTTGTCCCATTCTTTATTGCATAATTTACTTCATCAATACTTTGGTTCATATTCCCTTCTATTACAGACAACTTTACATCAGATTTTTCATTAAGTTTTTTTGCTAAAATTTCAAGCCCATGATAAGGTGCAACTAATAATATATTACCATTCATATTAAATCCCCCACCTAATTAATATCAATCACCTATTTAAATTATATACTATAAGCAGAAAAAAATATTATAGGACTTTAAATTATAAAAACAGGAATTCTTGCTAAAATTATGTTTTATCAAAAATTCCTGTTTTTATGGTATAAAGCTACATAGTAGGTCCTATTCTCCAAATTCCAAAATCGTTTTCTCCAAGTATTTCAGCTTTTGTAAGTTTTCCTGAAGCTACATCTACTATTTCCTCCATAATCCTTTTACCTACATCTTCCACTGATTCCTCTCCATCAATTATGGTTCCTGCATTAAGATCCATATTATCCCTCATCCTTTTAAATATGTCCGAATTAGTGGAAACTTTTATAGTAGGTACAATAGCCGAGCCTGTAGGTGTACCTCTCCCAGTTGTGAATACACATATCTGACATCCACCTGCTGCCATACCGGACAATTGTTCTATATCATTACCCGGGGTATCCATATATATCAGCCCTTTTTCACTTATCTTCTGGGCATAATCAATTACATCTACCAAAGGCTTAGTTCCTGCTTTATGGACACATCCAAGAGACTTTTCTTCAATTGAAGATAATCCACCTTCAATATTTCCTGGTGATGGGTTTCCACCTCTCATATCAACATTTAAAGCTTTTGCAGAATTTTCACATATTTTAACCTTTTCAAAACATTTTCTGGAAACTTCTTCATTTATAGCTCTTCGCGCAATTATGTGTTCGGCTCCAATTAATTCTGGAGTCTCAGCCAGAATTGAAGTTCCTCCAGCATCTACTAAAATATCACTAGCTTCACCTAAAGCAGGGTTGCCTGAAATTCCTGAACAGGCATCTGATCCTCCACACTCTGTTCCAAGAATCAACTCAGATATATCAATAGGTTCACGTTTTAATTTTGATGCTTCTTCCATCATTTTATTGGCTGAACTAGCACCATCAGATATTGCCCTGTATGATCCACCTACATTCTGAATTATTACACAATGAACAGGTTTATATGGGCACTGTTTCTTTATTTCCTTCGCTACATCCTGTGCCCTTACAACTTCACATCCCAGGCCCACTACAACTACTCCGAAAACATTAGGGTTTGTCCCATGACCTATAAAAACTCTTCCAGTCTGTTCCGCATCTGGTGCAAGTTCTGAACATCCATGTTGATGCTCCACCCATACTGTCCCAGCAACATTTGCTGCAATACCTCTGGCCACACGATTAGCACAAACTACTGTCGGTAAAATCAAAACATGATTACGAATGCCGGCTGATCCATCAGGGCGGCGATATCCCATAAATTCCATAATTACATCCTCCATAAATATAAATCTTATTTTATTTCTTAATATTTTCTATATTAATCTTTATTCAGATCACCACGACCTCGGATAGGTTTAAGATTATGAACATGTACATGTTCTCCCTTCTTAATATTTTTCGAAGCCATACCAATAGTTTCACCATATTTGACTATTTTTTCTCCTTCGTTAATATCTTTAATTGCCAACTTATGTCCGAAATATATCTTCTCTGTTACTCGTACTTCAACATTTTTTTTATTGATTTTTAATGTTACATATGTTTCAGGTGGAATTTCGCTAGTTGCCGTTGCTACATTATCAACAGCTTTAATTACAATTGCTTTAGCTTTTTCCATTTAAATTTCCTTCTTTCATGTTGATTTTATTATTAATAATGATTATTATTTAAATAGTTTTTAAAGCCTTCTGTTTATCAAATTTAGGACATCCGTATCTTTTAGCTATAAAGTCAACAAATGGAGGAACTATTATTGCCGTTATTACTACCGCTGCTGCAATTTGTGTAGTAGCCGCTGCAACGAAGGGTTTCCATGTTGGATCAATTAGTGCTACTGCAGCTGGTGTAGCTATTGTATTTCCTGCTGCACTTGCTATGGCAGCTCCCGCATACCCAGGTCTTCTAGCTACAAATTTATCAGCAAACAGAGCAACTCCTCCTCCAATAATGAATATCATTGCAGCCAAAAAAATGCCACTCAATCCTGCTTTAACTATACTCCCAAAATTTATTCCTGCACCAATTGAGAAACCTATAAATGGTATTACCATCCCAACCCCAGATGAAAAGAATTTTCTAACATCAACATCCAAATTTCCTAATATAAAACCAACTATTAGAGGTATTACCGCAGCAAGCAATGATATCATAGGTATATTGGCAAGTCCGGACGCACCCAATGTAAGTAATGCCAAAAATGGTCCATCATGTATATTCATTATTCCCATAGCAGCTGCATCTGCCGAATCTCCATACTCACCCATTAAAGAAAGATATAAACTCCCATTAGCTCCTGTAACAGAACTAATTATCGCAAGAACCGACACTCCCATAAATCCGACTCTACCAAATATTTTACTTACTGCTATACCCAAAAGTGCACCTGCAAGATATTTGGCTATTAATAGAATTGCTCCTCTTCTAATAGCTTCTGGGACTTCCCTAACTTTCAAATTAGTTCCTATGAAGAATATCTGCATGCCTACTACAGTGGCAACAGCTGCATTAGAGAAAAGTGCAGTTGTAAAAGATCCTATTTTAAGGGCATTAGGTGCAATAGTATTAATCAGTGCCCCTATCAATAACGGCACCACCATCATTCCACCCGGAACTTTTTGAACTGTTTTCATTATTTTCATTTTACTCACCTCCTAATAATTTTTTGATTTCTTCTATACTGGCATCATCAAGCAAATTATATGGTTTTTTAGGCATTGGTACTATATCAAGACCCTGCAATGCCTTAATTGTCTTTATAGTTGTAATAAAATATGGTGCTACTGAATATACGGACATTAGGCGATTAACTTCTTTTTGAAATTTGCTTACACTCTGAAGGTCGTTTACAATAAATGCCTTATAGGCATCAACAAATAATTTAGGGAAAACATTAGTAAGTCCTCCTATAAGTCCATTACCTCCTGACATCAAGTTTGGTATTAAATATTCTTCAAATCCTGAAAATACTGCAAAATCTGATATTTCATGCTTTACTAAATTGATTAATTCTCTTGTATGGCTCATTCCATCTACTGTATCCTTTATGCCTATTATATTTTTGAATTCTTTAGCCAATTTCAAAACAACTTCAGGATTTATATTTACAGACGTCCTTTCTGGAAAATTATATATGAGAATAGGCAACTTTGTATTGTTGGCAATATCACTGTAATAATTGTATATATCATTATCATTCAATTTAAAATAATATGGAGAAACTATAACCGCCGCATCGGCACCTTCATCTTCAGCAAATTTTGTCAGTTCAATAACATCATCAACTACAGTTCCCCCAGTTCCTATTAATACAGGAATTCGTTTATCCACAGTTTTTACTACAAATTTGATAAATTCTTTTTTTTCTTCCATATTCATTGCAAAGAATTCTCCTATACTGCCCATAAATAAGATTCCGTTTACCCCATCATCTATCAAACCTTCAATCATTTTCTTATTGCCTTCAAAATCAATCCTCCTTTCTCTATCAAGAATAGTAATCATCGGCGTAAATATACCTTTTAACATCTTAATACCTCCAATTAAAAAATTTATAATGCTGTCTGCAATAATGATAAAAGCAAACTCTATGCCAAAAATACTTATTAGAACATTATTATCCATTGAGATTATGTAATTAGAGGTTCTGCGCCAAAGTTCCTAATAAAACTAGTCCAATTAAATTAACATTTATTTCACTAATAAAATAAAAGCATTACTGGGAATTTCATTAATGAAATTCCCAGTAATGCCGAATATTAATTAGAATTTAAAATATGCATACTTATTAAGGGAGCATACCATTGGACAGCCTTTTTTTATTTCATATAGTTCTGGTTATAAAAGTCTCTTTATATTTAATTTTCATCTTATCATAACATATTTGTGCTTTTAACATATCATCAAAAAAGGCAAATATGCTTGGACCACTTCCACTCATCAGTGCTCCCAAAGCTCCAAAGTCAATTAATTCTCTTTTTACTTCCCTCAATATAGAGTGTTTCCTCAATGTCACATTTTCAAGAACATTTTTCATGTTTTTACTTAACACTAACAGCTTATTCCTGCGGATAGCATCTATTAACAACCTAGTATTAGGATGTCTTACCACCTTATTTATATCCAAATTTTTATATACCTCTTTAGTACTAACTCCGAAAAATGGTTTAACCAATATCAATATATGATTTCTAAATGGAGTAAGCGGAGTTACTATTTCCCCTATGCCCTCACATAGAGCAGTACCCCCTATTATACAATAAGGAACATCTGAACCTATATTCAGTCCTATTTTAATCAATTCACTATTATGTACCTCAGGGACATACATATCTCTCATAGCTTTCAATACTGCTGCAGCATCTGCACTTCCTCCTGCAAGTCCTGCTGATGCAGGTATATTCTTAAATATATTTATGCTAATTCCATCTTTTATATTGTACTTACGCATAAATAGCTCTGCTGCTTTATAAGCTAGATTTCTATTATCACAAGGTAAATATTTTTTATTACAGTCTATGTGTATTCCATTTTTAATTTTACATATTTTTAAAACATCATATAAATCTATAGTTTGCATTATCATTTTTAAAAGATGGTATCCATCTTCTCTTTTCCCCATTACATCCAAAGAAAGATTTATTTTGGCATAAGCTTTTACCAGCATTTTAATTGTTACTACCTCCAAAATTGTTTAATTATTAATTCTAAAACAGTATAATACTATTTTAAAATTAAAGCTATACTTTTAAAATTTCCCAATTGACGATTTTACCTATTTAAAGTATAGCTTCATTTTTATTTCAAGGCTATCATTGGCAGGATAGACACTGCTCCGTCCTGCATAATCTTCTCCCCTAAAGGATAACGTATTCTAATCGCTAAAGACACTAAGAATACTGTTAATAAGGTTCAGGTATAGAAGGACATTTTTATAAGCAGATTCCCTCTGACCCAAGAATCGCTTTATACCATGGCTACATGCCCCACTCTTCTGTTTTCATCCTTTAATTTTTTATTTATCAATTTTACCAGGGGACTCATTTCCTCAAAAAATATTATTATCAAGTCTCCCTGCTTTCCATTATTTATTGCTCTCTCCAGTGCAGTTTCTTCATCAAATATAGTTTCTACTTTTTTTATATCAAAATTAGTTTTCATTATACCACTTTTAAGAATTGATGCTATTTCTCCAGGTTTTCTGCCCCTTCTATCCTTATCTTCTTTTATATAGATATAATCAAAACTGTTTCCTGAAATTTCACCTATCTTTTCAACACTATTGTCAGTTCTATCTCCGGGGACACCGATGATTCCCACCAATCTTTTATATTTTAATTTTTTAACACCCTTTATAACCGCTTTATATCCTTCTATATTGTGACCATAATCCAAAACAACATTTATTCCATTTAAATTGTAAATATTGAATCGTCCAGGATTAAAAGACGCATCACCATAAAAACTTTTCAGCCCGTCTTTTATAGCGGAATAAGCTATATTAAGCCCAATTGCAGCCCCACAGGCAGCCATGGCATTTTCTATGTTATAGGTCAGCTTTCCCTCTAAAGATATCCTTATATCCTTTATCTTTATTATGGGGACTATTGCACCTTGCCTTTCAAAATACATAATGTGATCATTAATATATATTCCATATCCGCCCCTGTTTATGTTTTTTCTGAGAGCTGTATTTTCTTTATCTTTTGAGAACATAATTATAGAACCTTTCATTCTATTGACTATGGTTTGGCTTACTGAATCATCCGCATTTAAAACTACATATCCTTTTTCCCTTACGGCTTCTCCAACCAGTGACTTCACATAAGCCAGATCCTCCATTGTATTTATTCCATCCATACCTAAATGATCTTCAGTTATATTGGTTATTACCGCCACATCTGCCAGATCATAAGCAAGACCTTTTTTTATTATTCCACCTCTTGCAGTTTCCAGCACTGCCGCTTCTACATTCTTATTGCTTAATATGGTTCTGGCACTATAATATCCGGTAGTATCTCCCCTGCATATACACTTATTGTCTATATATATTCCTCCTGTAACGGTCATGCCGACCCTATATCCGGATTTACTCAATATATGTGCGATAAGCCTGGTTGTAGTGGTCTTGCCATTTGTTCCCGTAACCGAAACTATGGGCATGGATTTAGACTTGTTAAACAACATATTCACTATAGCTCCGGCTACATTTCTTTTTTTGCCCTTATTGGGATACTGGTGCATTCTAATACCCGGTGCCGCATTTACTTCTATTATGCCCCCTCCGGTTTTAAACATGGATTTACCTATGTCCATACAGCATATATCTATTCCGCAGATGTCCAATCCAACTGCATCTGCCGCCCTTTCACAGATATCTATATTTTCCTTACAGATTAGATCAGTACAATCTATGGCCGTTCCTCCCGTAGATAAATTCCCATTTTCTCTTATAACCAGTTTTTTATCTTTAGGCAAAACACTATCCAATTTATAATTATTTTTAAGTACACAAGCTTTTAACTCATCATCTATCTTTATTTTAGTTAAAGGTTTTTCATGTCCTTCTCCCCTCATACTATCCATATTTAAATTTTCTATCAATTGGGCTATGGTTTTTATTCCGTCTCCTACAACATAAGGCGGTATTCTTTCAGCTGCAGCTACTACCCTGCCATTTACCACACACACTCTAAAATCTTTTCCAATTATATTTTTCTCCAGTATTATACTGCTGAATTTTTTCGACAATATTTTATAAGCATTTACTGCTTCTATCTGATTTTTTATATTCATGAATACACCTTTGCCCTGATTTCCAAAACATGGTTTTAAGACTACTGGATATCCTATTTCCTCAGCGAGTATGGATAATTCCTCCAGGTTATCCACCCTTTCTCCTTCTGCTACAGGCAAACATTGACTTTTCAGCACTTCCTTAGTCAATATCTTATCACAGGCTATATCTACAGCGGTGGCCCGTGTATTGCAGGATATAGTTGCCTCTATAATTTTACTGTATTTTCCGTATCCCAATTGAAATACACTGTTGCTTCCAATTCTAGTTACAGGTATTCCTCTTTTCCTGGCTTCTGCTATTATGGATAATGTGCTGGGGCCGATTTGTTCTGTGTTTAAAATCTCCCTTAATTTTATCATATCCTCATTAAATTTATAATCTACTCCCCTTATCAGAGAATTTACTAAATTTACGGCTACCCTTCCAACTTCCAGCGCTGTATTTTTATATGAATATTCATATATTACATAATATTTGTCTCCTTCTACTTCTCTTGCCTTTCCATAACATACATCAATCCCCAGGTTATTTTGAATTGCAAGTATAATATGTTCACAAACATGAGCCAGGTAAGTTCCCTCTTCCAGCCTTTTTTTAAACCCCTGTTCTTCATCGATTCCACACCTATGTTTGTTTAATTCAGGTATGGCTCTTAATAACCTTTCATTAAATCCATCTATCTCCCTGGTTGGGATCTCACTGTATCCTTCCAAATCCACAGACATTCTTATACATTTTTTATGAGCAAATATATTTCTTCCTTCAAAAACTCTAAAATCATCTATCTTCATTTTTGCGTATACTGCCCGTTACGTAAACACCGCAATTCTGCATGCATTGTGTTTACTTCCCCATTCATAGTATCTGATTTTGCTATATGCTACTTTCATTTGGCCTGATACTCCAGGGGCTTAAAATCCCGTTTAACTAACGGTATATCAGCATCTATTCTAATGCTATTCACTGATTTAACGGTTTTCTCCGACTCCTCCCTTATATCTATTTGACCCTTTTCTTGATTTTTAATTGTTTTTTATTTATAAATTATCAAATCAAACTTCTTCAATTGTTATAAGGCATTTTATTTATTAAGTTAAACTTATCTCCATATTTAAGCACATGTAATCTCACATTAAATATGGACAGTATTTCCTCAGGGTACTGTTCTGATACATTGCTGTAGGCTATATTGGAGCCATCTATTACATAAACTGCTCCTGAACCCATTACTGTAAATTCATCACCGTCTTTAACCATAATGGCTGTATCTTCATCTATTCCAATACCCAGGCTCTGTGGATTTTCTGCTATTCCCACAAGAATTCTTCCTATTCTTCCCCTTTGTGCAAAATGTTGATCAATAATCACACCCTTTATAAGTCCCAGTCCTGGTGCCATTTTTAAAGTACACTTTTTAGGGGATTCCTCATCGGGACCTGTTATTATCATAGTATCACTCATAACAGAAGCTCCTGCAGAGGTTCCAACAAAAGTACATCCTTTTTTGTATACTTCCTGAATTTTTGAATACAGCGGAGTACCTCCTATAAGGCTTGTTATTCTGAGCTGATCTCCTCCTGTAAAAAACATCAATGCGCTATTTTCTATAATGGCTATATTGTTTACATCAAAAGCATCCTTTCTGTTCCTTATAGTCAATATCTTTATATTTTTTATACCCAATTCCTGAAATATCCCTTTATATTCATCTCCCAATTCCTCCGGCATTTCAGATGCAATAGTTGCAATAACAAGTGTATCCTCTTGTTTTTTCAGCCTACTGCAGACTTCTTTCAATATTTTTTTTTCACCGGTTTTGTCTTCCGCTCCTCCTATTATTATTAAATTTTTTTCTAATTTTTCTTTCAATACCATACACCCTCTCCTGCGGATATCTTATATTTTTTCCATATTCTCGATTATTATGCGCAAAACAAAAACTTCAGCAGTTTATTACTGAAGTTAATCTGAAGCTCCTGCTTCCATGGGATGAATATTCAAAGAGTAAGCGATTCGCACCAAATCGAAGATTTGGTCTCTAATCTAAGAAACTCCTTCTCTCTTCACCCGAATGAGTAAGCGATTCGCACCAAATCGAAGATTTGGGCTCTAATTTAAGAAACTCCTTCTCTCTTCGCTCGAATGAGTAAGCGATTCGCACCAAATCGAAGATTTGGGCTCTAATCTAAGAAACTCCTTCTCTCTTTGGTCGAATGAGTAAGCGATTCGCACCAAATCGAAGATTTGGGCTCTCTGCTTATATTAAGGCTCTTCCTGGTATGATGAGCTTTTCTCCCACCTTTATGACTTCCGGATCTTCTATATTATTCAATTTTACCAGATCTTCTATGGTTGTATAATATTTTTTGGCTATTTTCCAGAGTGTATCACCCTGTTGAATTACATATATTGTTAAGCTGGCCTTTTTAGCAGGGAATTCCCCTTCTGCAGAATCTATGTTTACCAAAAATTCTTTATGAGTAATATAATTTACTCTTGCATAGGCTTCTACTACCGCCTTTATAGCTATGGTGTCTATCTCTATATCTCCCTCTATGCTCTCCAAGGCCACTTTTGCTATGCACTGCATGTCAATTTTGGCCTCAGGTACATCTATACTGCAATTGAAAGGTATCTCATCGCTGGCCTTATTTATTTCATCTTCCAAATTCCTGTATAAAACCTTGACATTTAAAATTCCCTCCACAACAACTTTATCTTCTACTATTTTTTTATCTGTTATACACACTTCACCATAACACATAATTACTTCTTTAGGTTTAGAGTTTGCCCCTAATTCTATATTGGATTTAATCATACTTTGAGCAGTATTTTGTCCATGCATTACATTTAATTCATAATCCTTTTTGTCCATCTGCATAAGTGATGAAGGAGAATAAGCATCTTCTATTATATCCATATCCTCTTTGTACATTACTTTAGTATTGGATTTTATCAATACTTCCATTTCAATTATTCTGCTTTCCCCTAGATCATCTTCCCTTATGCCTTTTTCCATTTCCTCCACATAAAAATCAGTATAGCTGTCCATGGATGGAATTACCCCATCTAACGGAACTTCCTTATTTACATAAACATCTTCCTCTATATATTCTATGTTTCTTGTATCTTTTCCCCTGTAAAGCACACCTATAAGCACATATGCCTCTATGGATATCTGCCCTTCCAATACCTTTACATTTTTTTTGTGAACATTTACGTTACATTCCAATATACTACCTATCTGCGGTTTATCTACAGGTATCTGAATTTCAGTTTTTGCAACTAAATCCCCTGATACTGTTCCCACTATTTTATCTATGGTATCAGGGTTCTTTAACATCTGTATGTCTCCAGAGTTTTCTACATCCTTAATAACTTCAAATTCATATTTTTTATATACTTCTGCCTTTAATTTTATAATCCCTTCAATGGATACCTTTCTTTCATTGGCTACTGCACAATTCATATGTTCCACATAACAGTCAGCATCACAAAGCATAATATGCTGTGCCCCTGGTATCTCAACATAATTTGAAAACTCACCAGTATAGCTCACACTATAAATGCCCATGTTTTCATCTTCCTTGGCCAAATAAAGTATGGTGTATTCCACCTTTCCCTCTACAAACACCTTATCCTGCATTACTTCCTTATTAATTATGCTTGGCTTTGCATTGAGAATTAAAATATGGTTAACATCTGGATTAGTATCCGGTATTATATATTCTGCTTTTATTACGGTATCAGAAAAATTTTCAGCCATCAGCTGTTCACATTCTATATTTTCTTTAACAAAATCTATGCTCATATTTATTACCTCCCCATAAAACCTACTATTTATTTATACAAATCAAAAATAAAAAATATGCCAATGTTTTTGATAATTTTTATAATGTCTATTAATATTGACATTTGCAGAATTTTGACGTAATATTAAATTGGTTGTTAATCATATAACCTCTCATAAATTCTCAATACCCTTTTATACCATAGTTGAAAGATGGAAGCTTACCATCTTTCTTCTTACCCTATAAATTACAACAAAAAATAGTACATTAAATGATAATTATTTTAATTATTATTTGATATACTATTTAAAATTATTATATTTATAAAAATGAATCAATGAACTTTTAAGATAATTAATAGATACTTAAAGAATTAAGTGTCAGATTTATTTATACTGAAAAAACTAATTGAACTGTCTTTGTTAAGACATCTGAATAGCTGTAAGTCACTTTCCTTTGGGTGTCACTTTCCAATCTAATTACAAATATGCTGGGATAAGCCTTTTCTATTATTCCTTTATTTACAAAGACTTTTCTCCTTCCGCCATTTGCCTTTAAAGTTACCTTGTCTCCTACATGATTTTCAATATTTTTTCTTATAGAAGCTAATACATTTATTCCTTCCATTCTCTAAACACCCTCTCTCTACTTCTTATATTATACATCATAAGGTTAATTATGTCAACCAAACTACTTAGTATATAGTTAATAATTTATTTTGTCAATATTAATTTTTTGTGAACAGAGCCGGCATGGTTTTATTTATACTAGATATATTACTGTTTCTTCAAGTCACTTATATATACATTAATATTTACAACTTTTATAGTTTTTATACATACGGCGACTTTGGAAATCCCTCCCTGTACTTTCCCCTTGTCTGCAATCCTCCGATTCCATTAGTTCTGGTTATGGTATTTTTTATGGCTTCCTGAATAGATACAACCTTTTCTATATTGGTATATGCTATTTTTTCACATAAAAATACAGGATCTAAGCAATGTATAAGTACTCTGCTTGGTGAACTGGCATAATTAGCACCTGAATCCAAAATTCTTTCATAACAGGATTGACAGGCTCCTGCAAATATTACCAGATCATCATAGTTGGACTCATAATTTCTAAGTTCAGATACTGTTTTAACAAAGTATCTGGAATTTTTATAGTTATCTAAATTCATATAATCAGTAGCACCTTTTACTATGGAGTCATGCCCTGTAATTACGATTATGTCCGGTTTTATTTTTTTTACCAATTCTACTACCTTTACTGGCTGATCCTTTTCAGATATATTTGCACCAACTACATCCAATAGAAGCTGCTTATATACTTTAAGACATACATCCAAATACTCTGGATCACCATCTACATGAAGTATCTTTCCCGGTCTTCCAAAGGCCAATTCATTTTTAGAATCATGAGATGCAAACTTCATTATGTTATATTCCTGTACAGCTCCCCCTTCATGCCTGAAACCTCCCCTGCTAATTAAAATATTTCTAATTGATTTATTAACCTGTTTACTAAATATCTTTTCGTCTTTTGTAAGAGACTGCCCATCCACACTCTCCAAATCTTCTTCTGTGGAATCTGCAATTAATCTTAAATTTATTCCCTTTAAAATATAAATATTGCCGTCTCTTTCTTCCTTTATATCTATTATTTTAAAAGTTATATCCCTATCATATGATTTTCTTACTACCATATCACCTATTTTCATAATCCAACATCCCCATATATAAAAAGTCATGATATATATATATGACTTTATTCTTTTTTAAGTGCAAAAAATAAGACCTATACTGGATTTAATTTAATAATCCACATAGGCCTGAACTTTTTAATTTAAATCTATTTTTGGTTATAAATACTTTTAAATTCTTCAATAAAATCAATATATTTTTTCTGCTCAGAAATCAATTCCTCCAACTTATTATTAAAGGTATTCAACTGCCAATTAACTTCATTGTAATAATATCTGTTTGCCAGTCTCCAAAATCGCTGTGGAAATAGCAAAAAGGCAAATATAACCCTATATTCTTCTTCCTTAAGCGGACTTACCTCATTATAAGAATCAAGTATAAGTTTAGCATTTTCTATATTCCAATCTGATCTTTTCAAGACCTTAATCATAAAAGATGATATATCATAACTTCTTACCTCCCTTTTACAATAATCAAAGTCTATTACATTTACATTATTGTCATTATCTATCACTATATTGTGATATGTAAAATCATGATGACAAAATCCTTTTTCCTCTTTTGTTATATCACATAATTCATCATATTTGGAATCCCTTAATACTTCAATAGCCTTTCTTCCAAAATCCTTATAGAATTGAATAACTTTCATATAATTCAAATCAAAACTTTCCTTATTGCTTTTTTTTCTGCCCATATCCCTCATCTTATCCAGAGCTTTAACACGCTTTTCCATAAGATGATGCCATCTCCCCAGATCTGTCTTAAGCTTACTGTTTTCAGGCGGCTCATATCCTTTAGAAGCTATGTGCATATTTGCCAAACACTTAGAAGCACTTATAACATCCTCTTTATTTCTAAAATCACACTCCCTGCCGTCAATCCACTCTGAAAGGGTATAAATATCTTCATTTACAAGAGCATAAGGATTTCCATCTATATTAACACAATATTTATCTACATATGGGAATCCATTATTTATTAAATGTTCCTTAGCTCCATAAACAAATAAAAGTTTTTGGGTTCCGTAATTTACCTTCTTTAAGCACTTCATTCCTTTATTAGTCTTCAAAAGATATACTCCCCTGTTTGGCCTCATATTTTCAATTTTTACATCAAATTGTCTTTCTATTTCAAATTCTCGCATCATGTTAATCACCCCTATATATCTATATGAACAGCTAAGTTATTTTAGAAGAATATTAACATTTTTAACTGGATTTTAATATAATAAAATATACCAATTTAGAGAGGAATAATTCTATGAAAATAGGGATTGATGGTCGTGCCGCAAAATTGTACAGAGGTACCGGTATAGGCACTTATACTTATCAGCTTATAAACTGTTTAAATAATATTGATAATATAAATAGTTATTTGCTTTTCATGCCGAAAAGCTTTAAAAATGATATATGTTTAAAAAAAAATTTTACTTTAAACACTATTTCTCCTCAAAGTAAAGCCAGTTTCTGGGAGGAAATAAATATACCCAACAAAATAAAATGCAGCAAAATAGAATTATACCATGTACCACAAAACGGTGTAGGACTCCCCGCGGATAAAAATTGTAAATTTGTTATAACTCTTCATGATGTAATTCCCTATAAAATGCCTGAAACTGTAAGCAGCCGATATTTGAAAATTTTTTCGGAATATATTCCTGAAATAATACCTAACTGTGATGGAATAATTACTGTGTCGGATTTCTCCAAAAAGGACATAATGAAAGCTTTTAATTTTCCTGAAGATAAAATATATGTTACTCATTTGGCCAGCGAAGAAATATATAAGCCTTTAGATAAAAACATAAGTAAATATATAGCTAAAAGATACTATTCTATAACCGGTGATTATATACTTTATGTTGGGGGATTTAGTCCCAGAAAAAATATATTGGGTTTAATTGAAAGCTTCAATAGATTGATATCATTGTACAAAAAACCCATAAAGCTTGTAATAGCCGGTACAAAGGGGAAATCATACAGTACGTACAGTGAACGTACTGAAACACTAAATATATCTGACAAAGTTATATTTCCTGGTTTTATCTCCATGGAACACCTTCCATTCATATACAACGCCGCTAAATTATTTGTATATCCCTCTTTCTATGAGGGATTTGGTCTGCCTCCCATAGAAGCCATGGCCTGTGGAATTCCTGTAATAACCTCAGATACCACTTCTCTTCCTGAAGTTGTTGGTGACGGGGCTCTTCTCATAGATCCTGAAGATCAGAATAAATTATGCGAAGCTATGCTAAATGTACTATCAGATGATAATCTTAAAAAGAGACTTATATCTGCCGGCATTCAAAGGATTTCCAAATTAAGCTGGAGAAAGACAGCTAGTGATACCATAAGCATATATAATAAAATTATAGGTAAAAAATGATCCCTGAAATACACATGCCCTTGAAATAAATATACTGCTTATTTCAAGGGCATCATATTCTAATTATTTAAGATTGTATTCTTGAATTCTTCTAAAAACTCCATTCTGTCCTCTTTATATCTTGTTTTTCTCTTTAACCTATCCAAAAACACTTCCTCCTGCCAATCCTTTCTTTTAGTATAATAATCTTTTGATATAGTATAAAAATCATTGGGGAAATTCAGCATGGCATATAATACTTCAAGTTCCCTATCACTTAAAGTATTTTTATTACAGTATCCCTCTATTATTGATTTGGTTTTCTCCATGTCAAAGGCAAAATTTTTAATAACCTTATTTATAAAATTACATAAATCATGTACTTTAAGATCTATAATGGCATAATCAAAATCTAAAAAATAGGCTTTATTGTCATTTATCATTATATTATGATAGGCTAAATCATGATGACATACCACTATTTTGTCCTCTTCACTGCAAAGTTTATAATAACAGGACTTTTCCAGCAAGCTTTCACTCTTTTTTATCTCTTTTATATAATGTCTTGAATTAGCTATAAATATTTCATCGAATTCCGTCTTCTTCTCATGTATGTTTGCTATGCTTCTAAAAAACTCCATTTCCTGAACTCTTCTTTTAAAAACATCAATAAGCCTTCCATTATTATATTTATTATTCATACTGCTTTTGAACCCTTCTGAAGCAAGATGAAATTCTCCCAATCCCTCAGATGCAATATCCAAATCTACGGGATTACTAAAATTACATTCTTTCCCTTGAACCATATCCATTATACAATACATATCACCATTCCAAATTGTATATATGTCACCTTTCTTATTCTTCAGGAAATTAACTACCCTGGGAAACTTATTTCTTACATAAGTTAAAATTTCATAAATAAATTTTAGTTCATCTAAAGTATATTCTACCTTCTTTAATATCTTTTCCCCTTTATTTGTAGAAACCATATATACATTTCTTATAGGCACAATATCATTTACTTCCAAATCAAATCTATCAAAAAGCTCTACGCATAGATCATATTTAGCTAAATATCTTTTTTCCCCATATCTATCTACCAATTGAAGACCTCCTTTATCACCTGATATAATTTAAATCAGACTATCTCCATCTTCATTAATAGCCTTATTTAACTTACTTAGATATTCTTCATCATTCCAGTTTTTAGTATGATATTTATACCTGCTGTAGCATTTCATAAATTCGCAGGGATAAGATAACATAGATAATATAAATTGCAAGCTGTTGTCATTTAAAGATTCACACTTACAAAAGTCAACAGCAGTACGAATAAAATCAATATTCACACCTTTTCTTTTTAACCTGTTCAAAAAATATACTGCATCCATTTCCACCATATTATAGCAACATCCTTTTACATTTATCACCTCTATATTCCTGTTTTTTCTCAAGTTGTCAAAACTGGTATCCCTAAGACACATTTCAATTCTGTTCATGCTTCTAACTATCAGTTCTATATAATGGTTTTTATATAAATTATCAATACACTTTTCTGATCTTATCAAATATTTTCTTCCTGCATCACTTATTTTTTCCTGGAAGCCACTTTTACTTTTTAAATTTTCTATTACATCCAAATCTTTTCTAAACCTTCTATTGTAAATCTTATACTGTTCTACTGTCCTGCCTATACTATTATCCAATCGCTTATTCATAACGCCGGTATACCCTAAAGTTCTTCTATGAAATTCACCTATTACAAATATTTGATCTTTTATTTCCTTCATAGTTAAATCTTTATATTTGACCTTATCTTTAAATTCCTTTACTAGAAATATCCCTTTTGATTCCAAGTATCTTACAAAATATGACTCAATATTGTGGCAGTACACTCTTAAATCACCTCGTAATTTTACTTTTGTCCAAATTTTATTTGTGAGCCTTTTTCATTTCCCTCAATATACGTTTTTTCTTTTTTTCAAGTTTCATAACTTCTTTTTTTCTCTTGTTCATTTTCTCCAATTGTTTAACAGTTTTTTTTAAACTTTCTGCCTTATTTTCATAATAACCTAAATCAGTACTTTCAAGTTCTCCTGTCTTTTGAGAGTGTGATTTTTTATGTGACATAGGTTTATTCCCCTTTCTTAATCAACTATATTTTTCATTTCTAAACTCATCTATAAACTCCAATTTTTTCTGACTGTCTTTAAGCATTTTATTTAATTTTTTTATAAAGAAATTCTCTCCCCATGGCTGTTTTTCCCAATAGTACTGTATCCCAATTTGCCAGTAATTTTGCGGAAATTCCATAAAGGCAGCCATAATGGGTATATCCTTCTGACTTACACTGTTTATTGCACTGTAGGCATCTATGATAAAATTTGCATTGTCAATTCTCCACTTTCCATTTTTCATTCTTCTTATGAGCAGACTGGACAGATCATGGAGATGGGTATCCATGATGCAGTAATCAAAATCTATAATATTCACTTCACCTTGAGTATCTATTAGAACATTATGGTTTGCATAATCATGGTGACAAAACCCACCATCCTTTATTTCTTCTTTCATACTGTCCATATAACCGGAGTTTTTTAAATGTTCTATAGAACTTTCTGCAATATTAATTTCATTTTCCATAGCCTTTAAATACGATATATCAAATTCTCCCTTATGTGACTTATCCAGTATTCTTTTTTTAAAATCCAGTATTTCATCTCTTCTGGTTGTAAAATTGTCTATCCACTTAAACCATCCTATCCTTGGATTCATTCTATCAGTAAGTTGAAAATTGTGACTTTTTCTATGCAGCTCCGCTAATTTTGAAGTAGCAACTAAAATATCCAGAGGATTGTCATAATTGCATTGTCTGGAATTTACCCATTTACACAAATAAGCATAGGAATCCCCCATTCTTATAAAATTCTTTTTATTCTTGGTTTTAATTATTTTAGGTATGTTTTTAAAGCTTTTATTTTGGAGATGCTTTATAGCTGAAATTATAAATAGAAAATGTCCGAAGTCATAATTTATCACTTTCAAACAATATTCACTATATTTTGTGTGAATCTTATATATGCTTTTTATTCTTTCTATAAATTCAATATGGAGATCATAGGCATCTTCAACATATTTTCGTACTTCTAATATATCCAAAAGCTTCTTCCTCCAAAAATTATTATATACGTAGTATATGTCTAACTATATCTGTATGTGATAGATAGAACTCCATTTAACTTTAGATTCAAAAGTTACGTTCACCTTTTTATATAAGTGTTAATAATATATATATTAGAACGCTTCAATCAGTTTAGTGTTACTAGAGTGTGGAGGTAGAGAACAATGAAAATTGCCGTTGATGCAAGGGGGATTAATTGGTATAAAGGTACCGGTATAGGAACTTATACAGAAAAAATATTAAAATTCATGATTAAAAACCACATGGAGAATTTTTATAATATATACTGGTCAGGTAATAATTATAAAAACTTCAGACAGGATAATACTAAAATAATAATGGCTTCTAAAAGACAACATAGATTTTTTGAACAATATTACTTTCCAGCAAATTTAAAAAAAGAAACTGTAGATATATATCATATTCCTCAAAACGGTATTGGCATATCTGAAAATATAAGCTGTAAAAAAATTGTCACTATACACGACTTAATACCTTATGTACTTCCCGAAACAGTAGGAAAAGGATACCTGGAAAAATTTTTAAGGGAGATGCCTAATATTATCAATTTAGCTGATGGGATAATAACCGTATCCAATTGTTCAAAAAAAGATATCCTAAAATTTTTTCCCATAGATGAAAATAAAATATTTATAACTCCTTTAGCAGCTGATGACAAATACAAACCTCTGGAAAAGGACAAATGTAAACATGCAGTAAAAATTAAATATAATATAGAGAATCCATTTATTCTTTATATAGGAGGTTTCAGTCCTAGGAAAAATGTATCCTCATTAATTACTGCCTTTTCTAAAGTTCACAAAAATTTAGATAGAAATTATGACTTAATTATAGTAGGTTCCAATAAAGATGATTTGGATATGCTAAAAAATTTAAGTATAGACTTAAATATAAAAGAAAATGTTAAATTCACAGGGTTTGTGGAAGAAAAAATGCTGCCTGTTTTCTATAATGCCTGTGATGCCTTCATATATCCATCCTTATATGAAGGATTTGGTCTTCCTCCACTGGAGGCTATGAGCTGTGGTACTCCTGTAATAACTTCAGATGTATCATCTATTCCAGAAGTAGTAGGGGATGGCGGCATTCTCATAAACCCATTTGATATAAAAAGCCTTATGTACTCCATAGAGGCCCTACTTAATGATGAAAGTATAAGAGAGGAATTAAGCTTGAAAGCTTTAAAACAGGCATCCAAATTTTCCTGGGAAAAAACTTCGGAAAACACTATCAACGCTTACAATAAAATCTTGAACATCTAATTATTCCATAAAAGCAGAACCTTTTAACTACTCCCATACTTAGTTAAAAGGTTCTGCCTTTATGTTAAAAGATCCCTATGATTAATTCCCTATGATTTTATTATACTCTAATTTTTAGACTTCGTAAACGTTTTATTAATTTAAATTTAGAAATTTCTATTTTTTAATCTCATTTTTCAAAGATAATTCTAAATTTCCCGATATAGTTTTAAAATCTTGATTTTCTACAATAGGTTCAGTTAAAATCTCCCTTACTTTTCCTCTTACCTTAGGAAAATCTTTAGTATAATTTATACTAAAACTTCCCTGCTCCACTCCAGCAAATAAATTCCATGCCTCACTATCAAAATACGGGACTTGTTTATTCAAATCCACAAGATTATATATATCCATGTTCACCGGAAATCTGCCATAATCATTCAATAAATCCATTTGCAATTTATCATCTGTAAGTGCAAAATTTATAAAATCCTGGGTCAGATTAACTTGTTTAGTATTTTTATTTATAATTAAATTTATTCCTCCCAGGGAAACGTCCCTATTTCCCCCTGGTTCAAAAGAAGGAAGTTTTATTATTCCCCATTTATAACTGTCCTTTGGATAATCATTCATTAATGCTTTGGCATAAGTTGGATCACCCACAAATGACACTATTTTATCCCCTTTTAATCTGTTTATGAGTTCACTTTTAGAATTAAAATCTTCTATTAAATTCTCCCCATAAAGAATTTTAGTCATTTCTATAATTCTGGACCATTTTTCAGATTGAAAATTTAATTTCCCACTTTCGTTAAAATAACTTGTTCCCAATTCATTTGCAAGCAGTAAAAAAATATCGTTATTGTCATCGGAAATGTTTCCCATGAACACTTTTCCAGTGTCCTCCTTTATTTTTCTTCCCACTTCTACGTAGTCACTCCAGGTCTTTATATCATCCACATCTATATTTTCCTTGGCAAATATATCTTTCCTGTATATTAAAGCCTTGGGACATGTATCCCATGGTAATGCATAAATCGACCCTTTCATAATATCATTATTCATCTTATTATTTAGTAAAGTATTTTTATATAAGTTTCCTGAATCTGTTATTTTCAAAATTCCATCCGAATATACAGATAAAATATGCTTTACATAACTATCATCCAATGTTATTATATCCGCCGGATACTGAGAATTATCCAGTATGGACTTGATGTTATTATCTGTATCCTTTACTACCATAACATTCACATTGACCTTTTTATGTACTTCCTCAAATCTGCTTGCTGCAAGTTTTATCTGGGGGCCATGTTCTACATCGGTTACAATTTCAATATTTCCCTGAAGTGATTCTTTACTGACCTCATTGTCCTGATGTTCATTACATGAAACTACAAAAATTGAAGTTAAGACCAATATCAAAAACAATACTGTTTTTATACATCTATTCATAAGAACTCTCCTATACATTTCCGTTAATTGCAATTTACTATATGTATTTCACACTAATATTAACAAATAAAAGCATATATTTCAACTTCACCTTATATCCATTTACAAATCCAAAAATCAAAACATCCAAAGAATTTATTTTTCTTCGGATGTTTTAAAGATTTAACCCTTAGACATTTTGTAATTGCCCTCACAGTTAAAATCCCTTTTCCATGCCTTTTCCGCATAAGGTTTAAAATCCTTCGACAACTTATCTAGCTCTTTCTGAAATTCAGGATCTTCCAGCATCCTTCTCGCACCTTCATCTGTAGGTCTTGCTCCTGTTTTCTTTGCAATTTCCCTAATTTGTTCCGTATTGTCAATCATCATGCAGGGTAATAATAAATTATCATTGTATGGCTGTCTATGTCTCAGCTCATTAAAAAAGTTTGATTTAAATACATCTACAATTTTTTTACCCTTTAAATTGTCAACTGCAAAATGGGCAAATATACAAGGTTCCACTTCCTCCTCTGAATTTATATGGCAATAAAATTTTCCTGCAATACACCCACCTACGTAAGGAGCATCATTGAAAAAGTCAATTGTAAAATACGGTTTTGTAGTTCTTATTTTTCTCACTCTTTCTCCCAGGCGTATTCTTTGTTCTGGAGTAAGCATCAAATCTACATCAGGTTCTTTGCCTACGGGCATAAATATAAAATACCAGCTCATTTTAGCTCCTTTTTCTATTAACATATCTATAAATTCATCTGATGTAACTGTATCTATGTTATATCTGCTGGTTGCTGTAGAAACTCCAAACAGGACTCCACGATCCTTTAGGAGATCCATTGCATGCATAACCTGCCTGAATATTCCCCTGCCCCTTCTTTCATCTGTTTCTTTCTCAAATCCCTCCAGAGAAAACATAGGAATTACATTGCCAAGTTTTTTTATCCTATCTGCTAACTTTTCATTAAATAAGGTGCCATTTGAGAAGGGAGTAAACATACAGTCACTATATTTTTCATATATATCAAGCATGTAGTCATTAATAAAAGGCTCTCCTCCAAGAATTATAAAATAATAAATTCCAAGATCTCTAGCCTCCCCAATAATTCTATCTACTTCTTCCTTTGGAATATCATCTTCTCTGCTGTAACTTGAAGCATAGCATCCAGTGCATCTCAAATTACATCTCATAGACGGACTCATAAGAATGGTGAATGGAGTTTTTATCCCCGTATTCTGAAAGAATTTTTCCCTTTTCGGTATTCCATACCAGGCTGCATTTGCAAAAAAATTGGTAAAAAATTTATCAAGACAATTTTTGTTTGAATTTGTTACAACATTAATGGCAAGTTCATGAACGGCAGAATTCGTTTTATATAATTTCTCAACTCTTTCTACCTTAGCCAGATTGTCCTTATCTTTTTTTACCGTTTTTTTAATTAATGCAAATATCTTATCAAGACTTTCCTCTGGATCTCTGTCAAGTAACTCCACTCCAGCTTTAACCAATGCATCTTTAGCGGCCTTTTCCAATATTCCAGTTACCTTCATATGGCATTCCCCCTAAATAATAATAGTATAAGAAACCAATGCCTAAAAACATCCATTTCTTTTTTCAATACATAGGATATAAACAATAATATAGTAGAAAAATGAGCAAATAATATTATGTTATTTATATATCATTGCATTATAGCTTCCAGCATCTATTCGTCAACATTCTTCAGTTCAAACAGCTGCAATTTAGATTTCAAAACTTCACTGCTTTAATAATTCAACCATAGCTTCTCTATACACATCGCCAATACCTATTCTATTTTTTAATGCAAGTTTCTTGCAATCTTCATATTCAATTTTACTTTTTATCTTTTTCCCTTTATAATAAGCATTTTTTACACTGACCTCACCATATTTGGTAGTCACCTTTGTAAAATTTCTATTTAATATATTTCTCTGCATTCTATACTTTCTGAATCCCAATGTAGTAGTTTGAGTCAAGATAATATCCCTTATTCTTTCCTCTACTTTTGACTTATATAATACAGTCAGTTTTACTGCAGGTCTTTCCTTTTTCATAATTATAGGGGTCAAATATACATCTGATGCTCCATTTTGCAGTAACATATCCATTATGGGCTGATACATTTCAGGATTCATGTCATCTATGTTGCATTCTATAACCTGTATATCTTCCACCTTATAGTCTTTATCATTGAAATCATATTCGTCTAGTTTTTCCTCATTAACTGATATATATTCAACTCTATGATTTTTATTCCAATTAAAATTTTTGTATTTAATATATTTTTCTTCTGGAAGAATCTCTCCCAAAAAAACCCTCAATACATTTGGAATACCCTCATTATCCCTATGTCCTATGCCATATCCTATTTTATTTATTTTAAAATTTTTATTTTCTGTATATCTTGAAGAAAAATAAGATAATATTGCTGCACCAGTTGGAGTAGTGGCTTCAAAGGGCACCTCAGCTTTTATAGGAACATTTTGAAGTATTTCCGCTGTAGCAGGTGCTGGTACCGGCAGTATTCCATGAGTGCATTTTACAAATCCCCTGCCTACTTCTACCTTAGATGATTCCACCTTGTCTACACCCAAATAATCAAAACATATAGCAGCCCCTACAATATCAACTATAGAATCCACAGCTCCTACTTCATGAAAATGTATTTCATTCAAAGGTTTATTGTGCACTTTGGCTTCAGCCTGTGCCACCTTTTTAAAAATTTCCAGACTTATATTTTTAACTTTTGAATTTAGAGTGCTGCAACTTATTATATTTTCTATATCCTTTAAATTTCTATTGAAACGGCAATTATAATTTTTCTTATGAGCTTGTTCTTCTAGAATCACATCTACTTTAGTACCGGAAATTCCACCTTTCATATCCTTATTTATATGTATATCGTAATCTTCAACATTTAATTTTGCCAGCTCCGAAATCAAATATTTCTCATCTACTCCCAAATCCAGCAGTGCTGCCATATTCATATCTCCACTTATTCCACAAAAGCAATCGTAATAGAGTATCTTCATAATTTTTAATCTCCTGTATCATATTTTACTAATGTTATGATTTAATTTTACCATAAATATGAATATTTTATATAACAGTTTTTTAAAATTAATTTTATATCTAATATCTTATAAAGAAATTTATGAAAGTCTCGAGAGATAGTCTTGAAAAATAAAAGTTTGACAAAATAACTTCCTAGTATATAATTTATTATATATTTCTTGTATAATATAAAAAAGGTTGTGTTATCTTGAAAAAATTACAACGGAATTTTTATAGTAAAGATACTCTGTCAGTTGCCCAAAATCTCCTTGGTAAAATACTGGTTCACGAAATAAATGGCAAAAGATTATCCGGAAGAATAGTGGAAACGGAAGCCTACAAAGGCATTACAGATAAGGCTGCCCATTCCTATGGCGGCAGACGAACTAACCGCACGGAAATCATGTATGGCGAGCCTGGTTTTTCATATGTATATATGATATATGGTATGTATTATTGCTTTAACATAGTAACTGAAAAAAAAGGCATACCTGAGGCAGTTTTAATAAGAGCTCTTGAACCATTGGAAAACCTGGATGAAATATCTTTAAACAGATATAATAAATCATTTTGTTCTTTAAATAAAGCCCAGATAAAAAATTTAGCTAATGGTCCCGGCAAATTATGTAATGCACTGGCTATAGGTAAAGCCGAAAATAAAGTGGATCTCTGCAACAGCAGCTTGTATGTTGCCAAAGACCATATTAATGATTTTAATATAAGAAGTGCAAAACGAATAGGCATCAGTTATGCTCAGGAGGCAGCTGAGTATCCCTGGAGATTTTACATTGAAAACAATATTTATATATCTGCTAAATAATTTTATGAAAGTGATTATAAAATGAATTATGTCTACATATTAAAATGCAGGGATGGAACGTTTTATACAGGATACACCAATAATCTGGAAAAGAGACTGGAAACCCACAATAATGGAAAGGGTGCCAAATATACTAGAGGCAGAACCCCTATAAAGCTTGTTTACTTTGAAGAATTCATTTCAAAAAAAGAGGCCATGCATAGAGAATATATGATAAAAAAAATGAGTCGGGAACATAAATTAAGATTAATCAAATCACTAACTCAGGGGGTGAATTATGAAAAGAATGAGAAGAAAAGATAGAATAATGGACCAATCTAAGATTCCCATAATACTTGAAAAATCAGAGTATGGCATATTATCCACTTGTGATGAGAACAATCAACCTTATGCAGTTCCAATAAATTATGTTTATTATAATAATAGCTTATATTTTCATTGTGCCAACGAAGGAGCTAAATTAGACAATATATCAATTAACAATACCGTCTGTTTTAATATAGTATCTTCTTCAAAAATTGTACCAGGGGAATTTACTTCAAAATATGAAAGTGTTCTAATCTTTGGTAAGGCATCTAAGGTTTATGACAAAGAAAAAGAAGATGCCTTAATTCAGCTAGTTAAAAAATACAGTCCCGAATTTATTGAAAATGGCAAAGAATACATACGCAAAAGTCAGCATGGTGTAACTGTAATTAAAATAGCAATCAATAATATAAGTGGGAAGGAGAACCTGTAAATATATAAAATACCTTTTATTTCAGTGATAAAATAAAGGATTTATTATCAGTTTTTTAATAATAAATCCTTATTGTATAATTCATAGATATTTTTTAAAATTGTTTTTATTCTTTAAAATATCTACTAAATACTTCAATTCCTGATCTTTATTTTTATCCATAATCAAAAGCACATCCTTGCAATCTATTACAATTAAGTCCTTGACTCCAAACATTATTATAAGTTTGTCGTTCCCAAATACAGTACAATTTTCACTGGATTGCAATACTGCATTTCCTTTTACATTATTTCCATCAAAGTTTTTAAAAAGTCTTCCCAGTGCAGTAAAGGTGCCTATATCATCCCAGAAAAAATCACATTTAATCACATAGGCCTTTCTTGTTTTTTGCATTATTCCAAAATCTACAGATATGCCATCTATAATCTTATACTGTTCCTTTATAATCTCTTCTTCTTGCTCTGTATTCAAGTACTGATATACAGATAGCATACACTTATACATTTTAGGAAGATATTTTTGCATCTCCCTTAAAAAAACATCTGCTCTCCATACAAATATTCCACTATTCCAAAGATATGTGCCCTTCAATATTAGATCTTTAGTTACTTCTATATTCGGTTTTTCCAAAAATCTCTCTACTTTAAAAGTAGAGCTGTTTAAATTGATTCTTTCTCCCATTTCTATATAACCATATCCAGTTTCGGGTCTAGTAGGTTTAATCCCCATAGTAACAAGGCCCCTTCTCTTTTCTGCAATCTGTACAGCCTGAGAAATAGTATCTAAAAATACTTTTTTATTTTCTATATAATGATCCGATGGTAAAATTATCATGGTAGCATCTGGATCTTTTTTTAATAATTTTACCGCTGAAAATCCAATACATGTGGCGGTTTCTTTGTTTTCCGGTTCTGCAAATATATTTTCTGTACTTATGTCCGGAAGCTCTTCTTGTACCTTATCTATATACTCTTCATTTGTAACTACATATATATTTTTTTTATCCACCAAAGGTATAATTCTATCCACAGTATTTTGTAAAAAGCTCTTATCATTTATAATTTTTAAGAATTGCTTTGGATTTTTAGCTCTGGATAATGGAAATAACCTTGTTCCTTTGCCTCCTGCAAGAATTAGTGCATATAACAATAATTTCACTCCAAATAATGCTTGCTATATTTTATAATATGTGTAAATCATTCTAAGTGTGAAACAGAATAAATTGATATTTTAAACCATAGGGTCTTTTCCCCTATTCAGCTTATTTTTTGCAGATTTAAACATAATTACGGAAGTATAAACTATAATCCCTATAACTACCCATTTTAATATGGAAAGTGGTAATGATTTAACCACATATGCAGCTATTAAAACTCCTATTGAGCCAAATATGATAACCGGCAAAGGCACTCTTGCATCATAAGCCCCTGTTTTTACAAATTTCACAGAAGCTGCCACTTCCAAGAAAGCACAAGAACCCATCATCACTGGAAATGCTATCTTAGGGCTCATTCCCAAAGTAAATATTAAAGCCATGCAAGGTGCATAAATTCCTATGCCAAGGGTCATAAATGCTCCAAATATAAAATTTCCAATTAAACCTATGATCAATCTTATACCTGTCAGTCCTGTTGAATTTCCTCCTGAAGGCATAATGTTCACCTGTCCGGCAAACATTATAAAAGCTACCACTAAAAGGGCAGTACCCATTCCTATTTCTATCTTTCTTTCATCTAACCTGGCTACAAATCCTGCTCCCAGTACAGCTCCAAGAGTAGCAGCTACAATCATGGATATTAAGGTAACAGGCTCCACTTTAATCACATTTATAAATACCATAGCTTCTACTATTACAGGAATTGCACATGAAACGTTTAATGTACCGGGTATGGTTCTGTCTTCAGTGAGTTTAAAGTTTTTCAATATAGCAGTAAATATGGCAAAGCTGCCTATTCCCAAAGTATCAAAAAAATTAACTACAAATCCGCTTGCTGCGAAGGTTGAAAACTTGCTATTATCGAGAGATTTGTTTTTTACCTTACTAATATAATCTTTAAAAAATACGACTAAAAAATATAACACACAAATAATAAGTAAGGCCATCAAGATTTTAATCATCCAACACCATTCCTTTCCTTAATTAATTATTCGTTTACAATGCCGTCCACTTAATATTAATTTGCATAAATTCAATATTTAACTTGCAATGTATCAAGAAAGGCCTCGTATCCCACATATATGGGAGCGAGGTCATATAGGAACATCACCCTGATTTGCATTCGTATAAATACTAGCATATCATCTAATATTGGCGTGATATTTTGCATAATCTTATTATTTTGTTAATCCTTTAACCGTAAATTTTATGCCTCTGCACTTTTTGCTTTATGCTTTGCTGCAGATCTAAACATAGCTACAGATGTATAGACTAAAACAGCAATTACAACCCATTTCAAAATATTTAAAGGTAATGTCTTAACTATATATGCTGCTATCAGCACACCTATAATGCCAAATATAGTTATAGCCATAGAGGCCTTTCTGTCATAAGAATCTTCTTTTATAAATTTAGCTGAAGCAGCCGGCATCAAAAATGCACAAGAGCCCATCATTATAGGGAAAGCCACCTTAGGGCTCATTCCCAGTGCAAATACCAGTGCCATACATGGTGCATAAAGTCCTATTCCCAGTGTCATAAGAGCTCCCAATATTAAATTGGCTATTACCGCAATTACAAGTTTTGCTCCTGTAAGCCCTATTGCAGTTCCACCTACCGGCATAAGATTTAACTGACCTGCCAGCATTACAAATGCCACTACAATCAGTGCAATGCCCATTCCCAATTCTACCTTTCTCTCGTTCAGTTTGGAAACTATTCCTGCACCTATTACCGCACCTACAGTTGCCGAAATCAACATGGCAAACAATGTTAAAGGTTCCACCTTTATAACTGTTATAAATATAATTGCCTCAACGATTACAGGAATAGTACAAGATACATTCAGAGTGCCGGGTAAAGTCCTGTCTTTCGTAAGATTGAAAAACTTTAACAATGCTGTACTGGTTGCAAAACTGCCTATCCCAAGAGTATCAAAAAAATTTGCTATGAATCCAACTCCACCTAATGCAAAGAAATTTGCCTCTTCCAGTTTTTTCTCCTTAACCGCTTTTGCATAATCTTTAAAAAATAAAAATCCAAAGTATATTACTAAAACAAGCAGTATACCAAAAACTATTTTTACCACTGAAAGACCCCCTCTATTTTTCTTATAATTATAGATATTTTTTTAATTTACTTCAAGATAAACCCATATTTCACCGGATCATCAGGATCTATAAAGAACTGATTATGCCCTGTTATATAGGCTGAACCCGTTATCTGAGGAATAACAGCATCATAATCCCCTACTTTGGTCAATCCCAATATCTTACCCTTAAATTTTGTATTTATTATACTTTCATACACAAAATCCTCATTTACTTTAAGTTCACCTCTTGCATACAAAGTAGCCATTTTAGCGCTGGTACCTGTACCACAGGGAGATCTATCCAACTGTCCTTGTCCAAATATAACTGCATTTTGATAAGTGGCATCTTTGCTTTTTGCTGGTCCCCAGATTTCACATAAATCCACCGTCTTTATATGAGAAAGAGTTGGATGCTGTATTTCCACCTGTTCATTTACTGCTTTTATTACTTTCATGCCTATTTCTATTAATCTTTGTGCATTCTTGGTTTCTATTCCTATCCCCAGGTTTTCAGCCCTGACTATAGCAAAGAAACTTCCTCCAAATGATATATCCATTACAACTTTTCCTATATCAGGTACTTCTACTTCTACATCCTTTTTATATAAAAATGCTGGTACATTGGTTATTGAGACTTCTTCGGCACTTCCATTTTTCACTTTTACAGAAGCCTGTATAAGTCCTGCTGGAGCTTCTAAAGTAAGTTTTGTAACTGGTTCTACAGCTTTTACAATTCCTGTCTCCACTGCCACTGTGGATGCTCCTATGGATCCATGTCCGCACATATTCAAATACCCGCCGCCATCCATAAATATTATTCCTATGTCAGCTTTATCTGTAGTTGGCTGTGTCAATATAGAACCAAACATATCATTATGTCCTCTTGGTTCAAGCATTATAGCTGTCCTTAAATAATCCAAGTGCTCTTCAAGATAGGCCTTTTTTTCTGGCATTGTATTTCCTGGAATATTAGGTACTCCACCAACAACTACTCTTGTAGGTTCGCCCATTGTATGTGAGTCTATGGCAAATATGGTTCTTTCAATATTCATAATTATTCCTCCTTATTTCTCATTTTTAATTTTAAAAAAGCTAATGCTTTTTTAGCATCCAATTCTGTTACATTATTTTCTCCTACTACTTCAGTCTCAATACCTTCTGATGACTTGTTAAAATCCACTATGGTATCCATATATTCATTGGTAACTACAAATTGAGCTTGAGTTCCAACAAAACTCATTCCTACCACAGGTATATTCCTTTTGCCTATTTCTTCTATAGCCGTAGCAAAATCTATATTGCTGTTTCCCCATCCATCAATGGATACTATGGCTCCATCCGCCCTCATGGCTTCCACCCAGGCTGCTATTCTTTGGGCAACAAAAACCTTATCTTGATTTTCCTGGGGTGTCCCTGCAACAATAACTCCTAGAATATCCACATCATTATCATTTGACACCACATCCAAAAGAGGATCTCTGAAGTGGTGTAATGTAGTTTCTTTTGTAGACGGCCCAATTCCCATTTTTATCACCTCTAATTCATGGCTCTTAAAGCACCATCTCTGTATTCATTGGGGCTTAATATTATAGGTATATTTCCCATATCTATTATGGATCTGCATCCTATGAATCCACCTGGATTTTTACCAAGAATTCCTGTATCGTACATGGCTCCCTGACCTGCTACTTGTTTTATTACAACAACCTTCTTTTTACCAGGTCTTATTTTATCAAAATATTCATGTTTCTCATTGCAGTCTTCACCATGCATTTTTTTCAAATACTCTCTTATTTCCTGAATTATTTTGTCACAGGCCTCATGAGCTGCCATGGGTCCTGATCTGCTGCTGCCTTTTTTAGATCTTAATATGACATTTACATTTACAATAATATCATTTTTATCAGGTGTTCCTGCCTTTCCAAATACTACTTGATTCTCAAGTATTCCTTGGGAAGAACCAAATTCCGCAACTTGAATTCCATCTTCATCTACACCGGTAAGCATTACATATACACCTGTTAGGACATGAGTTATACCTTCTCCAAGTCTGCCTAGCACTTTAACAGCTATAGGTGAAAAATCCATTATGGAATTTACGAATACGTCATGGCAATCAGGTTTAATGATATTCACTTTTATCTCTTTTATAATATCTTTTTTCATATCTATATTTTTCACTATATCATTATTTATATATAAGGTTTCATCTTCTATATATGTCTTGTCAGAAAACTCTGCCTTATTTATAAAAAAGGTTTTTATAACAAGCCTTCTCATTTCCCTTTCTTTGTCCATATACCTCACCCTATTTTAAATTGTTTTATAGCAATTACAAACCTCTCAGTCTGTAATTGCTATAAACATTCTATTTAATAACAAGCTTTATTGTACGGCTTACACCTAAAAATCATCAAACCTTTGCTACATACTCATAAGGAAGTGGTACTATTGTCCCTGGAGTAGTAATTTTAGTAAGTTGTGTAAGTGCATCCTTTACTATTCCTGTCTGCATCTCCACATTATGAGGTTCACCTGCGTTGGCACCCATTGGAACTCTTGGAGCGACTGCCCTTGGAGTACCTGTTTGTTTAACTACAGGAGGCAATGCTGCTATAATTATAGTAGGTATGCCTATTTGTTCTATTGCTCTCTGCACCAATACTGCAGAGCGGTGGCAGGTTCCTCATCCAGCAGTCATTATAACTGCATCTACGTTTTCATCTTTTAATATTTTAGCTATAGCCGGACCAGTTTCCTCTCTGAATTTCTGTTGGTTTCCGCCGCCACCCATGAATCCTATATGAGTTGGTGCTACCGAACCAATGAAACCTTCTTCTGCCAATTCCCTCAATCTGTCCAATGGAAACATGCAGTTTACATCTTTGTTTACATCTCCATTGTCATATCCCCCATGTGATACCATAAGATCATCAGTATTGGTATCTCCAGGTACTCTTCTAAATGTAAAGTCTCCTGCCAAATTAAATCTTTTATCTGTCTTTAAGTGTACTCCTGCTGCCGAAGCAATGGCAATTTTCATATCTTTAAGTTCTTTTGTTACCGGAGCCCATACTGGAGGAGGAGTTATGGGCACATATATTTCTGATTGCAACCCTTTAACAACCGTTAAATCCATTATAGATTACCTTCCTTTCTTTTTATCAATATTACTTACATATTTTTCATTAGCTTGGGATGAAAGCACTTCGGGAAAACTCATTCTAAACCCAACTTCCTGCCCCAGCTCTAATGGGTAGTCTGTTATCAGCATCCTTAGAGGTATTTTCAAATATCCCAACCTTCCCTTGAGATCTATTCCAACGGCACCATCTTCAACCTGAACGATTATTCCCTGCATTTCGATGATTTTGTCACCGTATTTTAATTTCATCTAATTTACCCTCTTTATTTTAAGAATATTTCTCTTTTCTCTTCTTGCTCATTGGAAGTGATTGTTCATTCTTAGCTCTTTCTATCTTTTCACCAGTAGTTTCTTCTATGAGATCTAAATTGTTTTCAAGTACATTTCTATTGTATTTTCTTTCTGCCTTTTTTACTTCTTCCCCTGCCATGGCTGCTTTTAACATATTGACACCCCTGACTGCATCTTCAGGGCAAAGTGTATTACAACCAAGTACTTCATTTTCTATTCCTGCTTCTGATTTATTGTTGTCTACCATATAATTCATGTATTTGTTTCCAACAACCAGTGCTCCCTGAACTGCACAAAACGAGAAAGCTACACATGGTATTTCCCTCATGCCTATTTGTTCCACGTGGCTGGCAAAATCAATATGGTTATTTCCAAAACCTTCTGTTGTCACAAAAGCTCCATCTACATCTAGTGCCTCTACAATCATTCCCATTCTCTCTGATACATAAAATTTTTCACTATTTATCTGAGGACTTCCCACAAATAATACTCCACAGAGATCCAACTCTTCATCTTTCAAAACCTGATGCACTAGAGGCTCTCTCCAATAATGCCTTGAACACTCTTTTGATGCAGGTCCTATACAAGTCAATGCATGAATTCCTCCATCAGCTACTTCAAGTGGTGACAACATTATAGGCACATTCCCTAAGTCAACATTGGGCTTTCCACCAAGGAATCCTATAGGCTCTACCGGCAATATCAAATTATCATGCATGGCACCCTGACCCATTATCTCCTTTACTATTACAACCTTTTTCTTACCAGGTCTTCTAACATGTTTAAATTCTTCTACATTTACTACTAAAGATTCATCATCAACCTTTTTAAGTGCTTCTCTTATTTCCTGTGTTAATACATCTGTAGCCTTATGAGCAGCTAGAGGTCCCCTTCTCTCCATATTTGTCTTAGCTTGAATAGTCATCTGGGTTTTAATAAATATTTCTCCCTTGTCAGGGCAGCTTGGTCTTCCCCATTGAATATTTTCATCTAAGTATCCTTCTGAAGAACCGAATTCTCCAATTTGAACTCCATTTTCATCAGTGCCTGTGAGCATCATTACAACGCCATCCAATACCCTGGTAACTCCTGTTCCAAGTTTAGATTCTCCCTCTTTTGTAGCAATTGGCTGTACATCCATTATAGTCTCACTGTAAGTGTGATATTTGTCAGGTGTTATTATGTCAATCTTCATATCCTTAACTAATTTGCTTTCTGCTACAGCATCTTTACATACGGCTTCTCTTATATAAAGAGTTGTTCCTTCTATTTTTGTTTCTGGTCCCAATTCTACCTTGTCAATCTTATAATGTTTTCTCGTAAGTGTTCTCATTACCTTTTCTTCTACTGAAGCTTCTTTTTCACTTTTGTTTTCCACACCAGACATGGGCCTTGCTGCCGGTACTGATACTCCATTTGAAGATACTGAATTTAATCCTCCCAACGGCAACTCTATATTAATTCCCCTGCCTTCGGCAATTTTAATTTTAAGAACTCCGCTGGAAACACTACTTGACTTACCAACTTTATCTTTTTCAGTATAACCTTCCAATATATCTCCAGTTACAGCTGTCAAAGCTGATGTATCAGCTTTAAGCTTTTTCCCGATGACTTCTTCTCTTGAAAGCACATTTTCATCCAATTTAATCAGCAGCGAATCTTCAAGTTTTTCAAAATTCATCGGATTTTCCAAATCAGCAGCTCCTATAATGTCTCCTGCCTTTTTGTTGTACTTCAAAACTGCCTTTTTTTCTCCTTCAGCATTCATTCATAATACCTCCTTATTCGTTTTTCAAGGTTCTTTGATCCTCAATTTTCTATTGAACTTTTCAAGACTTAATTTATATTCAAACCCTCTTTATACAGCTATTGACCTATATAAAAAGGAAGTTCAATATCTATTCCCCTGCCTTCTTCAATTTGTATCTTCAAAGTTCCACCAACCACTGATACGGATGCTTTGCCTTCGCTTACAATATTATCTATCTGAGGAGCTTTAGCTTCCGTTAAATCCTCTTTAGTTTCTTCCTTGACATCCTTTTCAGCTTCTGCAATTTTAATCCCCTCTAAAATATCAGGAGTAAGCGGAGTAAGGGAATCTATGGTTTTAGTAAGTTTTGCCCCTATTGCTTCTTTTACTTTCAGACAATTATCAGGTATAGTCAGCAATCCTGAATCCACCATGTCAGGGAATATATCCGGATCCTCCAGATTTTCAGCTGCAATAATAGTTCCTTCTTCTGTTCTGCAGCATACAACAGCTACTTCATCTTTTACTTGTTCTGCATGTTCAGCACTCATTGACATATTAAATCATCCTCCTCAATTTTTATATTTTAAGATTCCTGTTCCATTGGAAGTCTTCTTGTTAACGGATAGTCTACTGTTCTAAATACATGATCCGTATGATGATATACTGGCAGTCCCATTTTAGGCGCACAACACATTACCGTATTTGAACAATCACTGCAGTTGGATATAAGTACTCTCTTTGCACCTTGTTTCTTCAGGTACATAATTGCCTGAGCCTGACCTGGACAATGTCCCGGTGTCTTGCATTTGTTGCTTCCCTTAATTTCCTCTACATTTTTGCATTTGGTTACGCCAGCTACCTGGGAATGCATTTTAGAAGCCACATCTCTAAGTCTTGCTTCATTCGCTCCACAGGCACATACCAACAGTCCTATAGGTCCCTTATATTCAGGAAACGGTATTGTAACAATTGCTCCCCCTGAAATTTTTGTCACTATTGCAGTGTCAATATCCTGTGAAGTACCGGTATACGGTCCTCCTATTATCAATTCACCATATTCACCATCTATACCGCCGCATTTTTCAATAAGGCTCTTTATAGTAGTTCCTACAGGTACCTGAAAAAATACATTTGGTTCTTTTCCTGATTTCAATTTTCCCACAATTGTTATATCTTTATCTATTACTGGTTTTCCATAATCTACTGCCATAGTTATATTGAAAAGCGTTTCAGCATTTAGGACTACACAATCTGCATCTGCCGGCAGCTGAGTAGGTTCAAGCCATTTATCAAATATTGCATGAATAATAGCTCTTTCTTCTCCCATAGGATACATATCTGGTAATTCCTTCACTTCTATAGAAGTATCATTTTTTAGATAATCTTTTAAAACCCTTACAGCCTTTAAATGTTTGGATTTAATTGCTATATACGCTTTTTTTGCACCAGTAGAACTCATGGCATATTTTATGCCCTTTATTATTTCTTCAGGCTTTTCTTCTATTCTTTTTATATTGTGATGAAGTACTGGTTCACACTCTACACAATTAGCAATTATATATCCATTTGGAAGTTTGGTTTTTAATTTTATATGGGTTGGAAAACCTGCTCCTCCAGCACCCACAACTCCTGCCTCAAATACTGATTCTGCTATACTGCTGCATTTTTTAATTTTTACATACTCTTCTGATTGTTTATCATCTGGCCTGATTACAATTTCTGAATCAGTTATTTTGATTACTTTTCCTGAAACGCTGCTGTGTATTTTAGCTCCAAGTCCCTTTGGCTCTGCTATACATTCTCCCCTTTTTATGTCCTGATTTTCTTTTACAATAGGTACATCAGGACCTCCTACATGCATTTTAAGGGGAAAACTGTAAACCTGTTCCATATTATCCCTCCTAAGTATTTAGGCTAACATCCTCTGCCTATAGCTATTTAAAGCATACTTCATGCCAATTTGATCTATAATATTATATTTGACTATAATGCATACTAATGCTAGCTTTAAAGGTTATAAGCTTTTGTTATAGTGTCTATAATTATAGATTATTGTTTTATTTTTTGACACTTTTTTATTATATAAAGGTATTAATTTCTAAAAAGCATTTAAACACCACACAAATAGGATTTTTTTATTTTGTCAATAAACTGACATACATGTTAAATTATTGACATTACAATTTGAATTTGTTTAACTTATAATAAAGAGTACTCCTTTTTATATTCAATATTTTTGCCGCCCGGTTTTTATTCCCATTTACCATTTTCATTACACTCTTTATAGTTTTTCGCTCTGCATTTTCTATTATTTTTTCAAGATCATACTCATTTTCATCACTATAATTATAATCTTTCACATTTTCACTTCTTATATACTCGGGTATTGATTCTATAGTTATCCTGCCGTCGTTGGATAATACCACCATCCTCTGAACAACATTCTTCAGCTCCCTGATGTTTCCATCCCATTTATAATCAATTAACTGCTTATATATTCTCTCATCAATATTATTTATTTCTATACCTTCTTCTTTTGATACCTGCCTAAAAAATAAATTGGCTAAATCTTTCACGTCCTCCTTCCTGTCTCTTAGCGGCGGCAGCTTTATCTGCACTACTGCCAATCTATAAAACAAATCTTCTCTAAATTTATTTTCTGCTATTAATTCAGTCAAGTTCTTATTAGTAGCAGAAATTATTCTAGTATCTGTAACAATAGGCTTTTCACTTCCCAATCTTGATATAACGCCATCTTGCAGCACCCTCAATAATTTTGCCTGCATTTCCATGGGCATATCGCCGATTTCATCCAAAAATAAAGTCCCCTTATTGGCAAGCTCAAACTTGCCTATTTTACCTTTTCTTATTGCTCCCGTAAAAGCCCCTTCTACATAACCGAATAATTCACTTTCAAATAAATTTACAGGTATAGCACTGCAATTTATGGCCACAAAATTGCCTATCCTTTTACTAGCTCTATGTATTGCCTTTGCAAATACCTCTTTTCCAGTTCCGCTTTTCCCTGTAATTAGAACACTAGTAGAGGTAGGAGCCACCTTCTGGGCAATGGAAATTGCATCTATTATCTTTTTATTTTTACCTATTATTGATGAAAAATTATACTTGGAAGAAAGTTCACTTTTATAGGCGGACTCCAAAAATTCTACTTTTTTCCTTTCATCTTCCAACTGTTTTGTCAAATTTACTGCATCTGTCATATCCCTGTCTGTAGATACCACTGCTATCAGTTCTTTTTTTGAATTGTATATGGGAAAAGCACTTAATACAACAAACTTTCCCCTTACGGGTTCATGAAATACATTGTCAATTCTCTTTTCTGTTTTCAGCACTTGTAAAATCATAGCATTAGGGAAAAAATCCTTTATATATTTATTTAATATGTCCTTCACCTTAACACCATATACTCTCTCAGAAGCTTTATTCCAATACTTCACTATTCCTCTTTCATTGCACATGCATACTCCTTCATGTAAATTGTCAAATATGTCATTTTGAAGTTTAAATAATTCATCCATTTTCAAATAAAATGTATCCCTAAAGTTGTTATTGGTTATAATCCCCTTAATCTCACCATTTTCTATAACCGGCAATCGCCCGATATGTCTTTTAATCATCAGATCCCTGGCAAATCTGGCAGATGATTCACAATCTATAGTGAGTACATTTTTGACAGCATATTTCATTATGGAATCTTCTAATGATATTTTCTTATTTTTAATTTCAGCCGCATCTTTCATGGTAAATATACCAATCATTTTTCCGTCATCATCTACTATTATGACTTCATCTCTATAAAATCCTATCATCTTATTTAAAGCACCTTTTATAGTTTCATTTTTATTTACTTTTATAAATCCATCTGTCATTATATCTTTAACTTTATAAATTAATTCGAAAATACTCATTTATTCACCTACTTTTATTTTTTAATATACATTTCATATTTATTTTATCATTAATTCTGCACATTAAGTAAGCATTCAAGTCATTTTCAGGGATAATTAAATCTCCATAAAAAATAGTGCTTCAAAAAATTCTGAAGCACAGTTTTTTTTACTGAAACAAATCAATTATGTTAAATTATATATTTCTAAACCTAAATTACAAAATTATACTGCCTTAAGATCCTTGGTACTAACTGTTTCCATTTTGTTCCGCTCAATTCCTATATTATTCAGCTTCTTCCACAACCTTCTCATTGTCTTTTCAGAATTATAATAGAACTCACTTCCCCTTATTCTATAAAATATCCATCCTACTCTTTCTAAATCCAATTGTCTTTCTATTGCCTCCTTCCAATTATATTCCTCTGATGATACATCACCATCACATATTATGGCAACTCTATTTCTTATACCTTCTACAATAAAATCTATTTTGTACTTGCCTATTTTTACTTCCGGTGTGACCCTATATCCTTTACTCTTTATAAGATTATAGACATCTTTTTGAAATTCAGATTGAAATACATATTCTACATTTCTGTTGTTTCCATTATGTCTATCGTAATTCAAACAATAATTTAAAAGATGGTATCGTGCACATTCTTCATTCAAGTCTTTTAAATCTACAGAATGGAATAGCCACATTTGATTTCTGGCCCTGCTTGCTGCCACATTAAATCTTCTGATATCGCTTTCTTTTATAAGAGGTGCAAACTTTACATTTTTTGAAATCACCATGGATAAAAACATTATATCCCTTTCATCTCCCTGAAAAGAATAAGCATCTCCACATATAAGTTTCCTCTTTATAATTTCCTTCACACCTATTTTTTCCTTCAGCATATTTTCAATAAGCCGTGCCTGGGCCTCCCCAAGTAAAGATATAACCCCCATAGACATATTAGAATATTTACTATCCTTACAGCAGGCTGAAATTTTATCTACCAGACACTCAGCCTCTTTAACATTTATGGGCTTGGTTGAATCCCTGTCTCCATCCTCCACTTTAATTGCACTTATTGGTGGATAAAATCTTTCATTAATTTTAGGATATCTCAAAGTCAGCATTTCTCCGGAATAACTCAGATCATTACTGAAGTTTATTATTTCAGGTACACACCTGAAATGTTCTTTTAGCATCAATCTGCTTGGGAATACCCTTAGCGCCGTATCATAGAGACTTGTCTGCAAATCAAACCACTGTTTCTGAGGTATATCTTTCAAATACTTATCTATCAAATTTTGTACAGTTCTTTGATCAATACCTACAATCTCCGGGCTTATCTGATTATCATCTCCTACTATAACTGCTCTTTTGGCCCTCATAAGTGCGCATAAGGAGAATAAATCACTTTGACTGCTTTCATCAAATATTATTACATCAAACATATTTTGAGAAAGCTTTATATTTTCTATAACTCTATTTAACGGCATAATCCATACTGGAATAACCTTTTTACACTTCTCCATCTCTTTTTGAGCTATTTTTCTATACTCAGGCACCATCTTTCCTCTGCCTTTTCCAATTCTTTTCACTGCCTGCATCCATGAAAACAGACTTCTTTTTTCACCTTCCGTAGTTCTAAGTATTTGATTATACCAGGTTTTTTTTGAAACTATATCTTTTATAATCTCTTTTTCCCTATTGTTTTCTTTTTCTATACTCTCTTCTATTTCCTCTGGATTCAAACCATACATATGGCTTAGCAGGCTGTTCCACTGTGCCCATTTCCATGCCTGTGTCCAATCGTTAAACTTCTCTCTCCCATACTCCCAATTATCCATTATACTCTTAGCAGTCTTAGGACATACTTTGTTTAATTTGCCTATTAGTTCATCTATCTTAAGGCATTTATTTTTTACCAGCTTAGTTTTTCTTAATTCTTGTAATATTTCCTTAACTTCATCTACATCCAGATTATCTACAGCTTCATAGAGTTCCTTTAATTTGCTTGTACCATTTATCATTTTTTTAAACACTTCTATGTAAGCCTTATCTTCATTATATATATTGATATTTCTTATGGATTTTACACATTTGATTAAATAGTCATAGGATTCTTCCTTATGCCAATCTACAGTTTGTGGAATTGATATCCTTCCCAGTCCTTCCATTATATATTTTTTGTACTTTAAGTCCCAATTTACAATTTCATTTAAATAGTTCAAGTTTTTTTCAATGTCAATTATATCAGAAGTTTTCATATGGAAGGTTATTGGTTTCAACCCATAATCCCTCATTGTATTATTCCATATATTTCTCAGTTCATTGACAACTTGTTTTTGTTGAATGTATAGTTTAACTATTATTGCTTGTCCCATATTCTTTAAAGGTATGCCGTCTACTTTACAACTTTTCAATATGCAGCCACATTCAGGATGAAGCATTATAAATAATTTTCCCACCTTACCTTTCTTATCAAGGGAATCATACAATACATCAAAATTATCCAGGAATTTATCCATATCAATATTATCAGGGATTTCTATTTTGTGATTTCTAATCTGATTTTTAATTTTACTGAATATCAACATACAATTATTGCTTTTATACAATAAATCCTTTAAAGTCTGTCTTGCCAAATTACTGCTGTAGCAGCTGTTAAATATATTCCCCCAGACGCCTTTTCCAAGTACTGACATCTTACTTTTACATTCATTTAGCAGCTTTAATAATTCATCATGATTGCACCTGTCATTACAAGGTATATGCCATCCCTCTAAAGTTTCAACATACTCATGGTATTTCAATTTTACCTTTTCATACTCTGATATTCTATGACAAATTTCTTCGTCCTCAGGTAATTTACCTATTACATCCTTAATATTATCAAATTTACATTTTTCATTTTTGCTCAACATACCTCTTAAATATATTAATAAACTAAATTCTTTTTCCGATAAAGGCATCACATCATCCATATGAATTTTATCCTCTAACCAGCAATATTTTTTATTATTATCTTTTACCCATCGTGCCATATAAATAGTATCATATTCCCTGCCATTGTAGTTTATATTTTTATTTTCCACCTGCTGCATCTCTCTGAATCTTTCATATAACTGCTGCTGGTTTTTTTTACATAAACTTAGTTTCCTTTCTAATAATTCAACTTCCTTACGCATAGCTTCAGCATCCATGGATAAATTATCCGTTATTTTCCGCACTGATTCATTGAGTTTATTTAGAGAATTGGTATCATTGCCTAAAACACTAATGCACAATGGTTTTATCTCCTGGGGTATTTTTTCTGTCAGGACCTTAAGTGCCCTGCTAGTTTGACTTGTTATCAATACTCTTTTGCCATGGGCAAGAAGATGACATACTAAATTAACTATGGTATGGCTTTTGCCTGTGCCTGGAGGTCCTTGAACAACTACTCCATAATTTTGGGTTATTTTTTTTATTATCTCCTTCTGTTCTAAATTGGCAGGCAGTGGAAAAAGCAGATCCTTCCCCATATTATCCCACTGGTGACTCTCTTTCTCATCACAATCTGTACTTTTTTCATTTACTAGGGCTTTTATAGTTTCGGGTATTTCACATCCATTGTTTATTTCTCTAATTATGCTGCCTATTTCAACCTGCCATAACTTAGCACTGCTCTTTCTTATGAAAATAATAGATGTATTATAGATAATAGGATATTGCTGAAAGCTAATCTTTTTTCTTGAGAAATTATCCTTTTTAAACTTTCCCTGAGCATTTATATGAGAGAATAGTTTTAGGAAAACATCTTCAGTCTGAATTATATTTCTCGGATCCAAATTAACCCTGTTTACTTTATCTGCCAGTGCAAATATACCTTTCATATTACATTCCTTAAATTCCTCAAATAATGAAACTTCCAATATAGTCTTACTTGACGGAGTTAAAATGAATACCTCTCTTAATTTATCAAATTCTATTTTCATTCTCGTAGTTAAAACAGGATGAATAACCTTTTCACTTTCTCTTTTCCATACAATTAGACCATGTCCAAAAACTATTTCAAAGCTTTCTCCATTTTTCTCACTCTCCTGATATAGATGAAAAAATTCTTCATATAATCTACTGCATTTTGTATTTATTTCAACCCAAGGTTCATTTACAGATAATTTATTTATAATACATCCAGGTACATGAGAAAATTCTTCTTCCCAGTATAACTTTTCATAGTCATAAACATTCCTTATAGACTTTTGATTTAGTTTCTTTAGGCTTAATAAATAAGAAAATATATTTTTTATCTTATCCCTGTAATCCATAATCCCCCTCCTAATAGTGGTAAACTAAATATTATATTTACTTTTATGTTAAATTATACCATGGGATTGTAAATATTTCAAAATTTTCGTTAAACAAAATTCAGACATTCATGACAATATTTTTCTACAATTTAATAAAGGAAGTAAGTTTTTGAAATAAAAACTTACTTCCTCACCTTTTTTATTATTAATTTGTATAACACAAATCCTATTATTATGATCACCAGGGTTATATCAGCAAAATGAAACCATTCACGTATGATTACCCATTTTTCTCCCATTTTATAGCCTGCATATGCTAGGACTATACTCCATATGGAAGAACCTAATAGTGTATAAATAATAAACTTCCTAGTTTCCATTTTGCTTATACCCGCAGGAAGAGAAATAAAAGTTCTGATTATGGGTAAAAGCCTGGAAAAAAACACTATCTTTTCTCCATATTTATTAAAATAATAATCGCTTTTTTCAATATGAGCCTTGGAAAGTTTAAGACTATGTGCGTATTTTTCAACTAAAGGTCTTCCACCTATTTTCCCTATAAAATACGCCCCTATGGATCCTGCTGTTCCGCCTAACGTGCCAAATATTATAACAAATATTAAATTAAGCCTTCCGGTAAAGCTCAAATATCCTCCAAAAGGCAATATAGCTTCGCTGGGAATAGGTATACAAGCACTTTCCAATGCCATTGATATAAATATACCTGCATATCCGGTCTTGTCTAAAATAAAAATAACCGCTTCTATTATTCTTTCTATCATTATTATTTCCTCTTTCACATAAGATGTATGCGCTCCTTATATTTTACCATATATGATGTATAATGCTAATAATCTATAGAAAAGTTAGTCATTTTAGATAAAACTATTTTTACAGGAATCTCTTTCAATTAATTCATGCATCAGCACATAATTTCTTTCTTCCAGCTCCTGTTTATTTATCAACTTTATAAGCATCCTCATACCAACAGATCCCATATCATAAATAGGCTGTGATACAGTAGTTAATTTAGGATAAAATATAGATGACAAATATATGTTATTAAAACCCATTACATCTATATCTTCAGGTACTTTTATTCCTTTATCCCTAAGTGCATTTATAGCTCCTATTGCAATTTCATCACTAGTGCAAAATATTGAATCTATTTTCGTTTTATTCAATATTTCATTTATGCCTTTATATCCATCTTTTGCTTTAGAACTGCTAAAATAAACCTTATCTTTATTAAGTTCTAAATTATTTTCCTGAAGAGCCCTTCTATATCCTTTATACCTCATAGCACTAGCATTAACTGTATCTTCCCCTGCACCTATATAAGCTATGTTTCTATTCCCTTTTTCTATCAAATAAGTAGTGCCATCATATGCTGCCTTTTCATTATCAATAGTTACACTGGGAATATCATCCTCTTTACTTGTGGTTTCTACCAGAACCATAGGTAATTGAAGCTGTTTTATAAGCTCTAAGATTTTTGGTTCCAGGGAATTGCTCATGTATAAAACTCCATCTGACATTTTTTCTTTTAATACTTTTAAGTACTCAATTTCCTTTTCTATATTTAAATCAGTATTGCACAGCATTATGTTGTAGTCATATATATTTGCCACATCTTCAGCTCCCCTTACTATTTCAGGGTAAAACTGATTGGATATATCCGGAATTATTATTCCTATAGTTCTTGTCTTTTGCGTTTTAAGACTTCTTGCCACTATGTTAGGCCTGTATCCCAGTTTTTTAATAGCCGACAATACTCTTTTTTTTGTTTCTTCATTCACAACGTCTACATCATTAAGTACCCTGGATACCGTAGCAATTGAAACTTCTGCCTCTCTAGCCACGTCCTTAATTGATACCGCCACTTTATATCACCTACCAATTTGCGTTTTTTATAATTATACTTATAAAATTATTTTATTACAAGATAATTTACATCTTTTTATTAACTATCTACATTTTAGCCTATAAAACTTCATTTTAACAACTTCCCAGTTCCAGATAAAGCAAAAACTCCCTGGAACTAAGAAATATGTTTATTTAGAATTTCAACAATTAATCTATTGGGTTTACTTTATTTTACCACTTCTGCTGCTATATCAAATTCTTCTCCATTAATATTACATTTATTATATTTTTTATCAGCATTATAAGTAATATTTACAGAAAGAGTTTCCTTTTGAATTTGACTTTCAAATTTTTTTACCACAGCCTCAAGCTTTTTATTTCCTGAAACATATAAGTTTATCTTATCTGCCACTTCAAAGCCGCTTTCTTTTCTCATATTCTGTATTTTACTTAAAATTTCTCTCAGGTTTCCCTCTTCTTTAAGTTGTTCCGTAATAGTGGTTTCTAAAACCACCCCTATATCTCCCTCTCCTGCAAAAGCAAATCCCTTTAATCCTTCCATTGTAATAAGTAAATTTCTAGAATTTAATTCTATTTCTGTTTCTCCTATCCTCACTTTTACTATTTCATCATTATTTATTTTTCTGGCAAGTTCCATCTGATCCATGGAGGATATTTTTTCTCTTATTTTAGGTATTAATCTTCCATATCTTTTTCCCAGCTCTGGCAGGTTCGGTTTTATATTAAACTCTACATATTCAGATAAATCTGCATTAAATGCTATTTTTTTAATGTTCAATTCACTTTTGATTATATCTTCATAATACTCAGGAAGCTCCTTTACACTTATGAGCATTTCCGAAAGAGGCTGCCTGTTTTTTATATTGGCTGCATTTCTAGCGCTTCTGCCTAATCTAACTATTTTATAAGCTTCTTCCATATCCTTTTCCAGCTCACCATTAATTACACTATCGTCATATTGGGGCCATTTACATAAATGTATGCTTTCCACTGCATCCTTATGGAGATTTACTACAAGATTCTGATAGATTTCTTCTGTCATAAATGGTACAAATGGTGCAGCAACTAGAATCAGTGTATTTAATACTTTATATAAAGTTACATATGCACTTATTTTGTCTTCTGTTAAATCTTCACTCCAGAATCTCGTTCTATTTCTTCTGACATACCAGTTTGAAAGTTCATCTACAAAGCTTCCAATGTTATTAGCTGCCTGGGTAATTTCATAATTATCCAAATGAGCTTCAGTTTCCTTTATAAGTGAATTCAATCTTGAAACTACCCACTTATCCATTATATTTTTACTTACAAAATCCTTATAGTCCAATGGATTAAAATTATCCAAGTCTGCGTAAAGAACATAAAAAGAATACACATTCCACAGAGTGCCCAGGAATTTTCTCTGACTGTCCTGAACTGCCTCTTCATAAAATCTAGATGGAAGCCATGGTGCACTTTCAGTATAAAAATACCATCTTGTTGCATCTGCACCCTCATTTTCCAAAGCCACTTCTGGACTCAATACATTTCCCTTATGCTTTGACATCTTCAAACCATGCTTATCCAAAACATGACCCAAAACCAAACAATTCTCAAAAGGACTCCTGTCAAATAATACTGTAGATATTGCCATAAGGGTATAAAACCATCCTCTTGTCTGATCTACTGCTTCAGATATAAATTGAGCTGGAAAATTTTCTTTAAAAAGTTCTTTGTTTTCAAATGGATAATGATGCTGTGCAAAAGGCATGGAACCCGAATCAAACCAGCAGTCAATTACATCTGGAGATCTTTTCATTTCCCCGCCGCATTTATCGCACTTCAATTTAATTCTGTCAATATATGGTTTATGAAGTTCTATATTATCCGGAACATTTATCCCTTTTTCTTTTAATTCTTCAATACTTCCTATACATTCCTTATGTCCACATTCACATTCCCATATTGGCAGAGGTGTACCCCAATATCTTTCTCTACTGAGGCCCCAATCTATTACCCCTTCAACAAATTTTCCAAATCTGCCTGTTCTTATATTGTCAGGATACCAATTTGTGTCATTGGTGTTTTTAACCAGTTTATCTCTCATGGAAGACATCCTAATGAACCAGGTATCTCTTGGATAATACAAAAGAGGAGTATCACATCTCCAGCAAAATGGATAAGAGTGGGTAAACTTTTCTGTTTTATAAAGTATTCCCTTCTCCTTTAAATATTCTATTATTTTAGGTTCCGCATCTTTTACAAAGATTCCTTTCCATGGAGTAACCTCTTCTTTAAATTTTCCCTGGGTATCTACTGAATTAGTCATAGGTATATTGTACCGCTTGCAGCTGTTACTGTCATCTTCACCAAAGGCAGGAGCAGTATGAACTATTCCGGTACCTTCTGTTAAGGTTACATAATCCGCATGAACAATATAATGTGCCTTACCCTCAAAGGATGCAAAATTAAACATTGGTTCATAATCCAGACCAACTAATTCCTTTCCCCTGAATTTTCTTAAGACCTCGTATTCATCTTCCAGGATTTTCAAAAGAGCTTCTGCCAATATTAAATGCTCTCCTTTATTAAGCACTTCCACATAATCATAATTTTCATTTACTGCCAATGCCATATTATTAGGCAGTGTCCATGGTGTTGTTGTCCATGCAAGTATATATTTGTCTTTATCCTTGAGTTTGAATTTAACATATATTGATGTCTCTTTTACATCTTTATAGCCTTGTGAAACCTCATGAGAGGAAAGTGCAGTACCACACCTTGGGCAATAGGGCACTACCTTATGCCCTTTATATAAAAGGCCCTTTTTCCAGATTTCTTTTAATGCCCACCATTCAGATTCTATATAGTCATTATGATAAGTTACATATGGGTTATCCATATCTACCCAGAACCCTATTCTGTCAGACATTTCTCTCCACTGGCTCACATATGTAAATACACTGTCCTTACACTTTTTTATAAAATTCTCCACCCCATAATCTTCAATCTGAGGCTTTCCCGAAATTCCAAGGTTTTTTTCAACTTCAAGTTCAACTGGAAGTCCATGCGTATCCCAGCCAGCCTTTCTTAAAACCTTATATCCCTTCATAACTTTGTACCTTGGTATAAGATCTTTTACAACCCTAGTTAGGACATGACCTATATGAGGTTTTCCATTAGCAGTTGGCGGTCCGTCATAAAAGGTAAAATATTCTCCGTTCTCGTTCTCCCTTAAACTCTTTTTCTCTATTTCTTTGTCTTTCCATAGCTTTAGAATATCTTTTTCCATTTGTACAAAACTTTTGTTATTATCAATCTTTTTATACATGGATTCGACCCCTTTCTATTTATACTGTTAAGTTTTTACTATTGTGTACATTTTATACACAAATCAGAATTTTAAGATTCAGAAAATCAATTATTTACAATAAAAAACTTCATCCAAATAGGACGAAGTTTTATTCGTTTATACCACCTATGGTAATACTTTTTACTGTTACAAACATTTCCTTAACGCAGAATTACGTAAGAGTTTACTCAAATAATCAAAATATCTTTCAACCCTTCAACTCCAAGGTGATTTTCTCCAAGTTATTCTATGAGTTCTCAACATCCTCACTCTCTGTAAGCAATACAAACTTAGATACTCTCCCCGTTCAATGTCTTTAGACTAGTCATTGTATAATTTCTCTTTATTATATTATATGAATTTTTTATTGTCAATTTATTTTATAATATTTGCTATTTAATTTTTTTATTTATATCCAAGTGTTTGCAGTATTCCGTCAGCTATAGCCTGTGCAAATTTTTGCCTATATTCATCACTGCTCAACTTCGCCGCATCATCGGGACTACTTACAAATCCCAACTCTACAAGGGCTGATGTTGCATCAGTATTTTTAGCAATATAAAGCCAGCTTCCATCTTTTAATCCCCTGTCATACATTCCAACTTCTTTTACAATACTATTTTGTATATTTGAAGCCAGCTTTTCTCCTTCTGAATTTCCTGTATAATATAAAGTTTCCGTACCATGAGCAGAAGACTCAGTAAAATAATTGGCATGAATACATATAAAATATTTTGCATTGGCGGAATTTGATATATCGCATCGTCTTTGAAGACTTTCATTGACACTCATTGGAACAGAACGCATATCTGTAGTTCTGGTATAAACTACATTTATACCCTTTGATTGAAGTATTGCACCGGTTTTTAATCCTACTGCTAGAGTAATGTCATCCTCCTGAAGCCCATTTATTCCTGTGGCACCAATATCCTTTCCCATTCCATGCCCTGGATCTATAACTATTACAGGTGTGTCGTTTGACGGTGGTGTTTCAGTGGGATTTGAAGCTATAGTCAAAGTAAAAAGTACTTGTCTATTATAACCAGGTACCGTTCCCTTATAAGTAAATGTGCCGGTTTTAGAAGAATCAATTGAGTCAGCCCACCATATTACCGGTACTTTTTTGCTTGTGCCATCACTCATAGTAGCTTGTACACTAGTAGGAAGTGAATATTGGTCTCCTGCAGTTATATTATCAGACAAATTTGATATGGAACTTATAGTTATTTCTTTATTCCCATCCATAGATCCCAGAGCTTTCAAAATTCCCTTTGCAACAGCCGCTGCGCTTTTATTTTGATAATCATCACTTCCAAGCAGTGCACTCTCTTCAGTACTAGTCATAAATCCCAGTTCCACCATGACTGCCGGAGCCACAGTTCCTCTAAGTATGGTATGTTTATACGCTCCTGCCTTAATTCCTCTGTCTGTACGTCCGGTATAACTTATCATCTCATTCTGAATTTTCTCAGCAGCATTTTTGGCCGAATCACTACAATCAGTATAATAAGTCTCTATTCCACTTACCTGGGAACTTCCCCCATAAGAATTACAACGCAAAGCTACAAACAAATCTGAATTTGCCTTATTTGCTGTATCAAAACGGGTCTGTAAATCCGAACTGCTGTCCCATGTTACATTATCCTCTTTTCTGGTATAAACTACATTAACTCCATTTTGCTCTAGTATTTTCCCCAACTTTAATGCCACAGACAAATTTACATCTTTTTCTTTTAGACCTGACTGACTCACATTTCCAAAATCTGTACCTCCATGACCTGCATCAATGGTAACGGTGTACTTTGCATTTCCAGAAGAAGCTGGATTTGATTTCACTGTGAACTGCATTTTAGGCTGATCCTTTAAACTTTTACCAGATGCAGATTTCAAGCCGTTTTTTACAGTTAGGTCATAGGTTTTTCCATATGTATACTGTGTTTTAGGGGTAATTACTATATTTGTTCCATCTTGTCCAACTTGCAGGGAAACTGGAACCACATTACCATCACTGTCTGTTACAACTATATTGGAGTCATTTACCGTATTCATGTCCAATTTTATGTTGAATTTTATATTCCACGATTTATTTACTTCTACATCTTTTCCTACAGTCATTCCATCATATCCAGCTGCTTTCACATCATTAACCCCTGCAGATGCTATAAGCATAAATATAAAACCCATTAACAGTACCATATAAATTCTTGCATTTTTCAAATAATCACCTCCATATACACCTTATATTATTATAATATAAGGGTATTAATTTTGTATATAAAAATAGATATATTTACATATTAATCTAAGATATATATTTTTTTAATAAAATATTTGTAGTAATGGTATAATACTATTAAGTGATTCTTAAAAAGAATCTGCCCAAAACCATACTATTGTTTATTCCCCACTTTGAAGGAGTTGGGGTATTGGAAGGATAAAAGCAAAAAAATTTTATGATAAGGAGATGTTTTTTATGAAAATAACATGGTTAGGCCATTCCTCTTTTTTATTGGAGGATTCAAACTGTCATAAGCTTTTGACAGATCCTTTTGATGAAACTGTGGGATATAAAGTTTTCCAGGGAGAAGTGGATTTGATTACAATAAGTCATAATCATTTTGATCACAACTACACACAAAATATAAAATACGGCCACATTATAAATAAAACAGGTTCTTTTAATTTATATGACATTCCTATTATGGGAATTCCTTCTTATCATGACAAAGTTAGAGGAGCCAAAAGAGGGAAAAACATAATATTTATAATAGAAATGGATGGTTATCGAATATGTCATCTTGGAGATCTGGGATATATATTATCCAAAGATGAGATAGAAAAATTAGGCAGCATAGATGTGCTGTTGATTCCGGTAGGAGGTAATTTTACCATAGATGGTAAAGAGGCCGCAGAACTGACCAGATCCATTAACAGTCATATGGTAATTCCAATGCATTATAAAACTTCCTCTTTAACTTTTGAATTGGATGGTCTGGAAAAATTCCTTAAATATATGAAGGGTGCAGAAAGAATTAAGAACAATTCCCTAGTTATAGAAAATAAACTGCAAGAATACAATTCAGTTAAAATACTCGATTATAAATAATTTTTGAATGAAATCATCTTGAATATCTTAATGAAATACTAATTGTGTTCTACATGCTCTAACCCTGCGTTAAACAGCCTGTTTATATGTTCGTCATCTAGTGAGTAATATACTGATTTTCCATCTCTTCTAAACTTAACCAGCCGAGATGTTTTTAAAATTCTAAGCTGATGTGATATAGCAGATTGACTCATCTGAAGTATCTCTGCTATGTCGCATACACATAATTCCTTTTTAAATAGTGCATATATTATTTTAATCCTTGTAAAGTCACCCAGTACTTTAAAAAGTTCAGAAAGATTTCTGAAGACTTTTTCATCCAGCATACTTTTTTTAACACACTCTATACAATCTTCATGAAGTTCAGTACAAGAACATACTTCGATTCCCGAATTCTCTTTCACATTATCAACTCCCCACTACGAAGTATTATAATATATTTAATTGGAGTCTTTCAACTAAAATCAACAATACCTGCTTAAAAACAAATTTTCAATTATAGGATATTTCTATAATCCTGTGAGATATCAGGCTGGCCTTTACATCGATAATCCTCTGGTTACTTGAACCCTTGAACCTGAGTCTGCTGTCTTTTTTACTTTCTTCAAACTTTCCATCTACCAATACATCTATGTTATTTATCAACTTCTTCCAATATATATCTTGTGTGTTATACAGAATATGCTCAAAAGTATATCCTGTATAACACCATATATTCAAATCCAGTCTTTTAATTTTATCTGCCATATAGGCAAATTCTTCTGCCTGTTCAAAAGGATCACCGCCTGAAAATGTAATTCCAGTTATCAGTGGATTAATTTTAATTTGTCCAATCAAATCATCTGTATCCTTTAACTCTCCTCCATGAAAATCATGTGTGGAGGGGTTGAAACACCCTTTACAATTATGCCTGCATCCCTGAGCAAAAAACACCCTTCTCATCCCAGGTCCATTAACCAGGCTTTCATAGGCAATACCTGCCAATCTGACTTTTTTTCCTGCCACTAAACTTCACCTCTATAAGATAACTTAAGAATACACGTGTTTTCCCTTTCCCTGGGATATCCTGTCTGCCCTTTCCGCCATCTTTCCCTCTCCAAACCTTTCATCCAGTGATAAATATCCCGTAACCCTGGATATGCCCTGAATATTACTGCTTCCACATTTAGGGCATTTATCTTCACCATGCAAATAAGTGCCACATTCTTTACAATACCTTATATGAAAGTTTATTCCTATATAACTTATATTGGTATTGTCATAAGCATAATTGACTATATTTCTAACAACTTCTTCCGATGGATAATCATCTATTTCAACATAACTTATGTGCCCTCCATTGCATAATTTATGATAAGGAGCTTCAATATCAATTTTATCCTTTATAGATATTGGGAAACCTACCGGGATATGATAGGAGTTAGTATAATACTCCTTATCTGTTACACCAGGTATTTCTCCAAATATTCTTTTATCCTGAGCTATGAACTTTCCACTTAGTCCTTCTGCAGGAGTTGCATAACAGCTCCAATTCAAATGAGTTTCTTCCGTAAGCTTATCCGCATAATTTCTAATATGAGCAATTACCTTTATCCCCAGTTTTCTTGAATTCTCATCTTGGCCATGATGTCTTCCGGTTAATGCAACCAGTGTTTCTGCAAGTCCAATAAACCCTATTGCCCATGTACCTTGTTTTAATATTGGCTCTATGGAGTCATCCTCCTCTAAATTTTCAGCTCCTTTCATAAGTTTTTGTCCAGCCACAAAAGGCAAGTCTTTAACCTTTAATCTTTTTAAAATATCATATCTGTGCATAAGGGACTGTCTTGAAAGTTCAAGCCTTTTATCAAGCAGTTCAAAAAATCTATCTGTACTCCCCTTGGAAATAATACCAACTCGAGGTAAATTAATAGTTACAGGTGCTATATTTCCCCTGCCCTTTACACCTGCCTCCCCATTTATGTTAGAGCAGACATAAGTCCGGCACCCCATGGTTGCAGGCATTATGCCTTTGTCATAATACTCCTTGTTAAAATCCGCATCCAAATTCATGAATGTGGGGTTCATCCTCTTTGAAGCCACCTGGCAGGCTATCTTAAATAGATAATAGTATGGATCCTCTTCATCTTTATTTACACCCTTTTTAACTCTGAATATTATATTGGGGAATATTGGCTGTTCACCTTTACCAAGACCTTTTTCATACTCCAGTAAAAATATTTCACATATCAAAGCTGCATCCGCTGATCTTGGCACACCTATATTTATGGAACTGAAAGGTACCTGTGATCCTGCCCTGGAATGCATGGTATTTAAATTGTAGATCATGCCCTGCATGGCTTGCTCTATACTTCTTCTCAATTTTTTATCTGAAATTTTCTCTATTTTATGTTCTTCCACTCCCACTGCTTTTAAATCACGGATTATTTCCTTTCTTGTAGGTTCAACAAAAACAGCCATGTCATTATCAAAATCCGGATGAGACTGCCCCCCAAACATATCATTTTGTGAGGACTGCAGAAGTATGCAGGAAAGTTCTGCAGCGGATTCTATTCTTCTAGGACTTCTTATATTCCCATACCCAGTATTAAATCCACCTAGAAGCATTTCTTTAGTTGGTATGTGAAGACAATTTATAGTTAGATTATAGGAATCTAAATCATGATAATATATATCTCCATTTTCGTGTGCCTTAGCCAAGTACTTCGGCATGGTGGCCAAATTATGCCACTTATTGGATTCGCTTGCTATCCGCAACAGCTTTGCGCTAAAATTATTACCAACATTGGATGACGATAGGTAAGTTGTTGATATTATCTCTGGCTTTTCCCCCGTCTCACACCGTACGTGCAACTTTCACTGCATACGGCGTTCCGGCGATATTAGCCTATATAGTTATTATAATTAGTTTAAATAGCAAAATTTTTATTAAGCGATTATTGGTTCTCTATTTTTAAGTAGTTTTCTTAACTCATTTATCTTTTCAAGCATTTTGAATGTTGGTTTAATGATGTCTACATATTTTTGTATAGTTTCTTCTTTTCTTGCATGTATAAGTTTGTGTACTTCTCTTGTTATCAAAATAAGATTTTGGTAATTATCTTTTCCACCTTGACTTCTTTGTATTTTATGGTGTACTTCAATGTTACCTATTTCTAATTTGTTTCCTGTTATAGCACATAAACCTTTTTGTCCACTATACAAAGATAATCTATTATCGTTGTATTCAACACTCAAACTTCTTACTGGGTTTTCCATTAGGTAGTGCAAAATATCTGCATCGACATGTTCTAATTTCTTATGAATTTCTTTTCTTCCTTCTATTGTATAATCACATATTTCCTGTTTAAAGGCATATGGAATTTTGAATTTTACTCCTAATATCGGGAATAAAGCACAACCATCAACATAATATGTTTTAAAGTTGTAATCTTCATAATACTTTTGAAACAATTTACTTTTTGTACCCTTAGTAGTAATGTTGTCTTTGAGTTTTGATTTAATATATCTACTTAAGTTGAAGGCTATGTCATGAAAATCTATATTAACTAATGTGGCTATTTTGTAATAGTTTTGAATTCCTAAGACGGTTGAGTTATATTTATTGACCTCATTCGCATTCGGATTCTTTAATACATAATTCACCTTTTCTTTTAGTTTCTTAATGATATTTATTCTTGCTTTGTTGCTTATTCTTGTTTGCACCATTAACTTTTTATGTTTCTGATGTACCTTCATTTTGAAACCTAAGAATTCTGTGTAGTTTTTCTTCAAGTTGGTTACTTTGGATTTTTCTGTGCTTATCTCTAAGTTTAGTCTTTCCTTTAGCCAACTCTTAGTAGCCACAAATACTTTTTGTGCTGTTTTTGCATCTTTGCACATTATTTTAAAGTCATCTGCATATCTGACTATGAACATAGGTTTAAGTTCAGTTTTCTTTAATGCACTATATCTTCCACCTCTTGATGTTAGAATTTCAGATGTCCTAACTGACCTCATTGTAAAATTGGTTTCCCATTGGTTGCTAATCCACCAATCAAGTTCATTTAGAACTATATTTGCGAGTAGTGGTGATAACATTCCTCCTTGTGGAGTACCTTTAGTTGGGATTCCTTCACCCTTAATTTCAGCTTTTAGCATTTTACTTATTATTGATATTAAATTTTTGTCTCTTATTCCCAAAGTCCAAATTTGCTTTAATAGTTTTGCATGGTTTACATTATCAAAGAAACCTTTAATGTCAACATCAACTGCATAATGAAAACCAGAATTATTAACTAATGAGTCCAACCTTTTTACAGCATGATGTGTATTTCTATTCGGTCTAAATCCATAACTATGTGGATGGAACTTAGCCTCGCAAATTGGTTCAAGAACTTGAAGTATGCTTTGCTGAATGATTCTATCGGATATAGATGGTATACCCAATGGTCTCATTTTTCCGTTTGCTTTCGGTATTAGCTTTCGTCTAACTGGCATAGGTTTGAAATTTGCTAACCTTCTTTTTATATCTGTTGTAAGTTTTTCAATGTCTTTCTCACCTAAGTCTATTATGTTAGCCGGGTCAGCTCCGGGTGTTTTACTACCTTTGTTCTTTTTAATATTTCTATATGCCAGTATGATATTCTTTTCAGAACATATGATTGGCATTAGATTGCTGAATACTTTACCTTCTTTACTTTTACTGTATAATTCATCAAATGTTTCTTGTAGGTTGTAGTATTCATTATTTCTTAGTTTAGCCTTCTTAATGTTTGTTTCTTTCTTTGCTATCATTAGTCAGTCTATCACTCCATTTATCATTTTGTGAATAGCCTTCTTTTAGTCTTAACAGAACCTAATTTTACTAATTATTTAACTTCTTAATACTAATAACGCTTAATGGCTATCCCTCCACTCCTTATTATCAGAGTTTCTTAGGTACTATGCCATCGCTCTCACTCACATTGAAAGAAAGTTATAATACTTACGTATTTTTCCCTTCTACCACTTCACAGAATTGTAGTTCTCCATGTTAGTGAGTTTTCCAAGTTCCACTTGCGTATATCTTTTATCATATATCCTTAGGTGCTTCCTCTGAGCCTGTCAACTGGATACTGCCTCTAACAGTATAAGGTATTTCATAACAACGATTCTTACTTTACCTCATTGACCACAAACTTAGTTGTGCCATACATTTCTGTATGTTCCGAGTATAGACTCGTACATTCGGAAGTTCGTCAGTTTGCTCTGTATCGCAAACAATTCTCACCATAGACATTTTATAGAAACCATAAGTATCGCAGACACATTCCACCTCTGGAACGGTTTCGAGTATAGACATAATTATCGTCTTAGTACAACATATAGTGTATATTTTTATAATTATTGTTTATATTTAATATTTGACATGCATATATCTATCTTTCGGTCTGCTGTCCTCAACTCTTCACCCTGCTACTAACCCCAATCTTGCTACAACAAGACCAGTGCATGAGGGAGTATTAGTTGTGCGTTTCAAGGCGTTACCCCATCATTCCACATCTCTACACAAGTAGTTCAACCTTTTTACAGGTTGGCTGTTATTTCGGTTCTAACAGCAACTTGTCGCACCATTGTCCCTGTCTGTCTGAACTCCTATTTTGTCGATGGCCTTCATAAGATCAGATTTTATCTCTCTTATGTTATTTCTCTCTTTTCTATAATTTGAATAAGATAATCCTATTTTCAAATATCCTCTTTTTATAAGTATCTCTTCAACTATATTTTGTATATCCTCCACATTTATTTCTTCCAAATCCAACTTTTCTATATGCTGGGCGACTTTCTGAGTCAAGTCAATAAATTCACTTTCCTTTAATTCACAGCCTATTTCGTCAGAAGCTCCTTTTATGGCATTAGTAATTTTAATAGAATCAAAATCAACTTTTCTTCCATCCCTTTTTACAACATGTAGCATACGTCATTCCTCCCACCTACTATATCTTGTATATCCACGTTGATTATTATACTATGCCGCATATAGAAAATCAATCTTAAAATTAAATTTTAAGAATAATAATCTAAATAATGATAAAGCTAATAAAAATTTAAACTTTAGGAGGAAATTTTTATGATTGGCAAAATAATAGATTTAAATATTACAGAGGCTCTTATAAGTTTTCAGGATGGCTCTACTGTTGATGTAGGTACTTCTCATTTGCCTTCCAACATTAAAATAGGGGATGCCATAAACATAGACCCTCACCCCACATATATGCTAAATGATAAATTTAAAAATATTTCTCCCCTGAATATATTATAATTTTATTTTCAAGCAATGATTTTTATCGTAATACTCTTATATTTAAAACCTATGTTCTTTCTTCAATTAGCTTTTTCTATAATATTTTTTAAGGTTCAGAATAAATCTCTATTTATTCTGAACCTTAAAAGTCTGTTTATCCTAAAGCTGCCATTGAGTTAATAACCAAGCTCTTCTAAGGTTTGGATAGGAAGAGTATTCCTTATTAGCAAGCTTAACCCGAACCTAAAAATCACTTGATATACTTCCTTATTCTACAGTAATGGCAGAAACCGGACAGCCTTCCTCTGCTTCCTTTGCTGAGTCCTCTAATTCTTCCGGCACCTTGCCCGTAATTGCAACTGCTTTCCCGTCATCATCCATGCTAAAAACATCAGGACATGTACTTGGACATAATCCACAACTTACACAAACATCTTTATCAACTACTGCTTTCATATTATTCTCCTGTTAAAATAACAGGAACTTCACCCCTTTCATTGTAATTTAATAATATAAATAAAATTATCTTTGATTTATATTATTGCCTAAAGACTGGATTATTATATGCAAATTGAAATTATTTCAATTTTATTATAAAATTATCCAATAAATTATTGTACTGAGAAGAATTAGCTATATAACCCTCTGCTTTTCCATCTTCCATGCTTTCTGTCAGTTCAGAATTTACAGGCATTTCCTCCAATAGCTTCAATCCCAGATATTGAGCTTGTTCCTTCGCAGACTTTTTACTAAATAGCCTTATTTTTTCTCCACAGCTATTACATTTAACATAAGACATATTTTCCACTACACCTATAATATTTATGTTCATTTTTTCTGCCATTATAACCACCTTTTTTACTATCATGGATACCATGTCCTGTGGTGTAGAAACTATAACCACTCCTTGCAGTGGAAATTCCTGCATTATAGTAAGAGCTATATCCCCTGTTCCCGGAGGCATATCTATAAGAAGATAATCCAATTCCCCCCAGTCCGTATCAGAATACATTTGTTTTAACACCCCTGCTATCATAGGTCCTCTCCAAATAACCGGCTGCTCTTCTTCCTCTGTTAAAAGATTTAAAGATATTACCTTTATGCCCAAAGAGGTTTCTACAGGTAAAAATTTTATTTCCTGGTTCTTATCAACTTGAATTATATCTGCTCTTTTATTGTTTATTCCAAAAAATCTAGGCATAGATGGACCTGTTATATCTCCATCAAGTACTCCTACTTTATAACCTTCAGACTTCAATTTTACCGCCAATATTCCCGTAACCGTTGATTTCCCCACTCCGCCCTTTCCGCTCATAATACCTATTATATGCTTTATATTGCCGTATTTGGGGAATACAAAATCACACCTATTTCCACTTCTGCCATTGCATTTAGATTTACTTGAACAATTATCACAACTACCCATATTTCTCCTCCTTCTACAAATCCAATTTATTCACTGGCTGTCTTATCTCAAAATATTACTCTAAAAATCCTTTGGCTGATTCTGGAATACGTTTATATCCCATCCACCACCACTATAGGTATCATATATATAATAAATTTTTTCACTTTCATTTTTCTTATCCCAAAATGTGATAGTTGCCTTATATAACGTAGATTTATACCCTTCAGTTTTTACTGTAACCCATATATCATATTTGTCCTTATCATTGTTACCTATACCAGCATTTTTAAACTTGTCATTGAGATCTGACTTGAACTCTTCTACTTCAGTGGATAATATAAATCTTTCGCCCTCTATATCATCTTTAAAATTTATTCCTATTTTTTTATTTCTGTCTTTATCTTTAAAGTACTCATTTAAAGTATTCATTATTGAACCATAATAAACTTGTTTAAAATTATTTGGAGGCATTCTTATATTCCAAAAATTATTGATTATATCACTATCTATTCTTTTTGATATAATATATGTCTGATCCTTACTGTAAAGGTTTCCCATGTCTTTTTTATCAAGACCTGCTATATAACTAAACTTATGAATTTTATTATTGCCTTCATCTATCTCAAATATATAATCCGGCTGTAAGGATGATTTTTTTGATACTTTTTTACCTGAAGACAGTATATCATACAAATCTTTAATTGCATTTTGATCAGTAACTACAAATTTAAATCCCTGATCTCTTATATTTTGAATAACTATTTTATCAACCTTTCCCTGTCTTATGTACTCAAAATCTGAATTTTTTAATCCAGCTTTAACTTTCAATTCATCTATCTTATTGCAGCCACATAATAAAATAGCTGCTATAAGTGTACTTAATATTAAAAATATGCTTAATCTTCCTTTAGTAAATTTCCTCAATTTTCTCACCTGCTGATAAAATATTGTCAATTTTTCAACACACAAATTCCTATCTGCGCTTCATTTGCAGTATGGAATTCAATTCCCCTCTATGCTAAAAAATCTATGAATATTATAACATACTTATAACAAAAAAATCCCCTTCCATGGTAATTAAACCTGAAAGGGATAAAATATAATATTTTACTATTTATACTCTAAAGTTTTTATAATAGTTTCAAATATAGTAGGCATGTTCTCTTTGAAATCCTTGTTCTTTACAAAAAAAGAAAATCTGCAAAATTGCTTTCCCTTTTCTAGAAAATATTCTATACCTCTGTAACTGTCTCCAATCTCTTTTGTAATGGTATACTCAACCAAATACCCATCACTGCCATTTATATTAATTTTTCTTATATTATAATCCTTATATAAGTTCTGCTTTTCAGATATACTTTTGCTGTTTTGCAGAAATACCTTTAAATCTCCATTTAAATTCCAAACCTGGACAAAACCATTTATTTTGCTGTCTGCACTTTTAAAATCACTATGGTATATTATTTCATCTCCAAATATATCCTGATTTCTACAAATCCAATTAGAGGGCAATTTATATTTTACTCTATTTTTTAATCCACTGTACTGAGTTAAAGATTTTATATCATTTTGCATTAAAGCTGTAAACTTTAATTTCATATCAAAGTTTTTTTCAAGTCCAAATAAAATTATCATAAGCCCTATTATAATTATTGTAACTCCAAGCTTTCTTCTATTTATCAATATCACTTTCATAAAAGACGCCATAGTATTATTTTCTTACAGGTATTATTACTGTGTTTGTTTTAAAATCATAAAACATCAGCCAATATCCTGTCTTATTTTTATCTTTTAAAGATATCCATGTAACAAACCCAGATTTACCACCATAAGGCTGATCTCTTTTATCCTTAGTGCCCAAAATCCCATATATTAAATATTTTACTTTACCCCTTTTATCACACTTATATCCCGTTAAATATTGGCAATGCTTTTTTATATATGGATAATACCCTATCATAGGATAATATATTAAGGCATATTTATTATAGTCGTTCATATTATACATGTCTTCCATGGAGTTTACAGGCACATTATACCACTTGCATCTTTTTAACTCTTTACTTATGTTTTTAGTTTCCTTAAATCCATTCATAAGATTGTTGAAAAAGTCTCCTTCAGGTCCCTTAGGGTAATCTGCCAACTCACTTATGTCTTTTTTATTTTTATATTTATGTCTATTTAATTCCGCCTTTTCATATGCCTCAGTAATGGAATCATCTACATATATAGAACTGGAATTATCCTCCTTTGGTATTTCATATTCCTCTGCATCTTCCATTTCAAGATCCTTTTTAATTTTTGATTCAAAAATATCCTCAATAACTTCCGTATTATCCTTCTCTGCTTTATTTTTCTCTGCTTTATCTTTCTCTTTATCATCCCTAGAAGTTTCTTTATCCATATCTTTTTCATCATCTGATTTTTCCAATACTTTCTTCTCTCCTGAATCTTCAACCTGTACTACATTACCTGACTTTTCTTCCTTTCCATCTAAATGTACTTCTTTTGTATCCTTTTCATCTTCTTTTACATTTTCCCTACTGGCCTTAACTCTTTCTATGCTTTCCTCATATTTATCAAATATACTCTTGTCCTCAACCTTTTCTGGTTTAACAGTCTTTATTTCTTCAGCATTCTTATTTTCCTTTTCTTTTAAGCTTTTACTTCTGTCCTCTAATATCCTGAAAGTTTTCCATTCAGGTATTTCTGTACTTGCAAATCCGCTCATTACAGACAGTATGTTATTATCCATCATTCTGACTATAGCAGCTCCTGATACCTTATCCATGGATATACCGCTGCCAGCCACATCATTCATAGGATATTCATAGCATACATCCGCTCTTCCATAATCATCTATGTTCATTTCACCTATTTTAATTATATTTTTTATATCCTTCTTATTACATATAAGTATCATATAATACGGTGTTTTTTCCTTTTTTAAATTTTGTACATAATATGATATTTTGCACTTTTCATTTTTCATCTCCAATTTTGCATATCCTGAAGCAATCTTATCAGAAGCTAAAGAGTATCCTTTTTCGTCTTCTTGTAATATTATAAAGTATCTACTATAACTCTTTTTTTGTGCCAACTTCCTATACCTCCATATATTATATTCATTATAATATATGAAGTAACTTCCAAAAAGTGAACAAATAGTTTTAACTTCTATATAAAAATCATGCTGCACTGTTTATAAATTAGCGGATATTTCATGTATGGAATCAGATAATTTACCAAACTCCTCCACAGACAATGTCTCTCCCCTTCTTTTAGGATCAATTCCAGCCATATTAAAGACTTCCTCCATATGTTCTTTAGGAATCTTTAATACCTTTAAGGCATTCCACAAAGTCTTTCTCCTCATATTAAAAGCACATCTTACAATTTTAAAAAACAGCTTTTCATCTTTAACTCCAACTCTTGGTTTACTCAATTTACTCAATTTTATAACTATGGAATCCACCTTAGGTCTTGGTATAAATGAAGAAGCTCCTACTTTTCTTATCAATTCAACATTACAATAATATTGAACAAGTATAGATAGTGCACCATATTCCTTACAATCAGGTCTGGCTGCAATTCTTTCCCCCACTTCTTTTTGTATCATTATGGTTAAGGTTTTAAAATTATAATGCTCATTTAATAGTTTTGCAATAATAGGTGTGGTTACATAATAGGGTAAATTTGCTACAATCTTTACACTGCTCTCATTATTTATTATTTCGGAAAAGTCCACCTTTAGTACATCTTTATGTATTAACTGAAGATTGGGAAACTCTTTTAGCTCCTCTTTTAAAATGGGAATTAAATTCATGTCAACTTCAATGGCATATACCATTTTTGCGGCCTTCAAAAGTTCCCTTGTTAAGTTTCCCACTCCCGGGCCTATTTCTACAACCAAATCCTCTTTACCTATTTCTGCACTATTTACTATATCCTCTAATACTGAATTATCCATTAAAAAATTTTGTCCCAGCCCTTTTGAAAACCTGAATCCATATTTTTTCACTATATCTTCCGTAGACAGATTACTCATATTATTTCACCCTGTTCATCCTTTTATTTATTTTATTAACAGCTATTTTAAATTCCTCTTTTGTTATTCCATAATTATTCAGCCTGAATAAAAATTGGGAGGTATTACAATACCCTATACCAAGCTCTTTTCCTAAAATATCTCTTTTGTCCCTAGAATTTGATTTTCCTGTAAGTCCAAAAAATATCATATCATTTATGTCAAATTCATATCTTTTTTCTTTCAACTGGCATTTTGCACTATTTAAAGCATTTATTATGGTTTCCGGAAGAGCATTTTCCACCCCTATATCTCCATTTTTTATTCCATCCTTTTGAGATATATATGCATGTTTTATTCCTTCAACTCGCTTTGATATAATTTTTCTTATTTTATCTCCTGCAAAATCCGGATCAGTCAACACTATAACTCCCTGCCTTTTCTGAGCTTCCCTTATTCTATCTATAACCTTTTTATTTATTCCAAATCCGCCTACAGCTATAAGCTCTGCGTCTACAGCTCTTTTAACAGCTGTTATATCATCTCGTCCTTCCACTACTATTACTTCTTTTATCATAAAGTTCCTCCTCGTAATAAATTGATCTAGTGAACATATATCAATAGATCTAAATCACTTATTTAAAGAAAAAATAGGAGCACATGCTCCTACCCAATTACGTAGACATTAACCCATTTTACGCCCCAATTAACAGCTTCTGATCCTGAATTGAAAAATAGATCTACCCTATTGCCCTTAATAGCTCCGCCTGTATCTTCAGCTATAGCATAGCCATAGCCTTCTACATAAAGTTTTGTACCAAGGGGTATTACTCTGGGATCAACTGCTATAGAGCTGTAATTTCCGCTGCTTCTCTTTGCAACGGTTCCTGAAGCAGTTATGCCAAATCCTGAATCCCCAGGCCTTTTACCTGTACTTTGATAATCTGCAGTATACGCAGTTGCTTTCATTTTAATGGATTGGGCATAATTAAGGCTTCCACCTCTAGAAGGAGTACTATGAGCTAACGTCCCCACAGCTACAACCTTTTGTACAGGTTCCCTCCTTACAATTTCACTTATTATTTTTCTGGAAACCTCTTTACCATCTTCATATATTATTCTGGTTATAGTCTCCTTTTCACCATTTTGTCCTTCTTGTAAAAGCTTTCTAGTACCATCTGCAATCTTTGAATCACTTTTTAAAACTGTTCCATATTCTATAGGTCTACTTTCCTTCATGTTTTTAACTTGAACCCTAGTCACTATTATCTTCATTCCTTTTTCAACAGAATGGTTTCTAGATGGATACACTTTATCCAAACTTGAAGTCTTAATATTTTCTTTTTTTAAGAAATCTCCAACATTATCTTCTACTGACTTTATATTTAATTTTTTACCATCAACTGTTACTTCAACTTCTACTGCTCTTTTAACTATTAATCTACCTTTATCTTCCACTCTCTTGTCCAGGCTAGGGGTTACTTTGTCCCTTGGTCCTATTTTAATTCCATTGCTTGTCAGAACCTTCCCATAAGTACTGTTGAATGTAACGACCTTTCTCTCTCTGCCATCTACTGAAATTATTACCGTTTTTTTTATACTAAACATTATTAAAGTCAAAATTACCAGACTTATAGATACAATAAACTCTATCTTAGGACCATTGGGAAAATATTTCTTTAAGCAAGTTTCAAACCTCTCCACCATAAAAATACCTCCTCCGGGCAAAAGTGACATATCCCATTATAAATGGGATCTAAATTTATGTCAAACATCGCCCTGTATAAAACTGTTCCTCAAAATATCAATGCATCCCTATGCATAAAACTTATAAATAAGATAATTATTTATGATTGCGGTATTATAAAAATAATTCAAATTTCAAAACAAGTCATTCAGTTTTTTATTTGGAATACAGTTTTTATTATTTTTAGGTGGCTTTAATATAAATTATGTTGCAAATATAAATTTGATTACTAAAATAAGCAAGTCAAAACAAGTACGTTGACATCCTCTTCCTATTTTACACTATTATTACAATTTCAGCAAGCGATTTATATTGGAAATTGTTATTTTGCTTATTGTACCTATATCCACTTCCTTTATTTCTGCTATTTTACTCATAATAGATTGAATATACTCAGATCTGTTTCTCTTGCCTCTAAAGGGAACTGGTGCCATATAAGGGCAGTCAGTTTCAACTAAAATCCTGTCAGCAGGCACTTCTCTTACTACATTTATCAGTCTTTTTACATTTTTAAAAGTCACTACTCCTGTAAATCCTATATAATATCCTAATTTCAAACATTCTCTTGCAAATTCAACACTTCCTGAAAAGCAATGAATCTCACCAATAACACCTTTAAATTGCTTTATTATATTTAAAGTATCCTCATGAGCTGATCTATCATGTATAATCACAGGCAAATTAAGCTCTTCCGCCAATTCCATCTGTTTTATAAATACAGCTTTTTGTATATCTCTAGAAGGATTTTCCTCATAATAATAATCAAGTCCTATTTCTCCTATGGCTCTCACTTTCTTATTTTGTGCCAGATTTCTCAATTCATTTAATGTATTGTTGTCAAATTTATCTGAATACTCAGGATGTATTCCCACGGCTGCATAGAATATATCATGCTTTTCCGCCAACTTGACGGAAGTTCTGGATCCTTCTATGGAAGAACCACAATTTAGTACTCCTACTACATTGTTTTTTTTCAAATCTTCTATTACTTCTTCTCTATCTTTATCAAACTGTTCATCATCATAATGTGCATGTGCATCAAAAATACTTATATTCATATTTATCATTCCCTCCCTTATGGTCTATAAATACATATTAATTACAGCAAAATACTACCAAAATTCAACTTTTGATAGCATTTTACCCTCTTAATTTTAATATATAATTGTATTTTAACTTATTGTACTGCCTGTAGGAAGCTCTCCTGATACTGATACTGTAAATAGCTTTCTATTGTCCTCTGAAGCTGCAGACAATATCATCCCCTGTGAAATTTCACCTTTTAATTTTATAGGCTTCAAATTCGCCACTATTACCACATATTTGCCAACAAGCTCTTCTGGCTTGTAGTATTTAGCTATCCCTGAAATTACCTGCCTTTTTTCCTTTCCTACATCCAGCTGAAACTTAAGTAATTTCTTTGAACCCTCTATAGGTTCACATTGCAATACTTTTGCCACTCTTAAATCCAGTTTTTCAAAATCATCTATGGCTATTTCCTCCTTGGAGGGTTTTGCTTTAGATCCCTTTGATGCCTTTTGCTGCTCCTTTAATTTATTTAATTCTTCTATTTTTTTATCTACATCTATTCTAGGAAACAAAACTTCTCCCTTATTTATTTTAGTTCCTGCTTTAGTTCCATCGAAGGAAGCTATACTATCCCAGGAGGTAAGGTCCGCATTAAGCTGTTTATACATCTTTTCACTGGTTTCAGGAAGATATGACGAAATACATACTGCTATTATTCTTAAAGATTCCGAAAGATTATAAAGCACCGTTCCCAGTCTTTTCTTTTTATTTGTATCCTTGGCTAATATCCAAGGTGTGGTTTTATCTATATACTTATTTGACTTATCTATAAGCTCCCATATATTATCCAATGCTTCTGGTATCCTCAACTCATTCATATTCTTCTCCACCTTTTTAGGCGTTTCCATAGCTGTATTTATAAATTCATTATCTAAATCTTCTCTTTCTGATGGTGCTGGCATTATTCCATCAAAATATTTTTCAATCATAGTACAGGTTCTTGATAATAAATTTCCCAGATCATTAGCTAAATCAGAATTTATTTTTTTTATAAATATTTCATTGTTAAATAACCCATCAGCACCAAATGGAATTTCCCTTAACAGATAATACCTGACAGCATCTGCGCCAAAATTATTTACCAAAACTACAGGATCCACAACATTTCCTTTGGACTTAGACATTTTCCCGCCATTTACCAAAAGCCATCCATGTCCAAATACCTTTTTAGGAATAGGTTCTCCCAAAGCCATAAGCATTATAGGCCAATAAATAGTATGGAACCTCAATATATCCTTGCCTACTAAATGTACGTCTGCCGGCCAATATTTCTTATATAATTCCTGATTTTCACTGCCATAACCCAATGCAGTTATATAATTTGCCAGTGCATCTATCCAAACATATATTACATGTTTTTTGTCAAAGGTTACAGGTATTCCCCAATCAAAAGATGTTCTTGAAACACAGAGATCTTGAAGACCTGGTCTTAAAAAATTATTCAGCATTTCATTTTTTCTGGATTCAGGCTGTATAAAATCCGGATGAGTTTCAATATAATCTATAAGTTTAGGTGCATATTTTGACATTTTAAAAAAATAAGCTTCTTCACTTGCCTTTTCTACAGGTCTTCCACAATCAGGGCACTTTCCATCCACCAATTGAGTTTCAGTCCAAAAAGATTCACAGGGAGTACAGTACCATCCTTCATAATTTCCCTTGTATATGTCTCCCTGATCATACAATTTTTTAAATATTTTTTGAACCGCCCTTACATGATAATCCTCTGTAGTTCTTATAAACTTATCATAACTTATATTCATGATTTTCCACAGTTCTTTAATTCCAGCCACTATTTCATCCACATACTCTTTAGGACTAACTCCTTTGGCTTCCGCCAATCTTTGAATCTTCTGTCCGTGTTCATCAGTGCCTGTTAAAAGCATGACATCGTATCCGGTAAGTCTTTTAAATCTGGCAAGGGTATCTGCTGCTACAGTAGTATAGGTGTTTCCTATATGAAGATTCGCAGATGGATAATAAATAGGTGTAGTAATATAATAAGTTTTTTTAGTCATAATTTTCTCTCCCTTTTCTCTTAATTTTATATAAATACAAAATATTATATAGTGAAATAAAATGTATTTGGGTCAGATATGCAGTTAAAAAAAGCCTCTATATGAAGAAAATATCTCCATATAGAGGCGAAATTTACGCTTTGCCACTCTATTTTATCTTTATTTCACAATAAAAACATCACTAGGTAACTCAATTTATATATCTGAAATTATTCATCACCTTGCAATATAACGGCTGCTGCCGTGTCATTCTATTATTATTTCAAATGACCTGCTCTGGAGCCATATTCATAAGTTGTTTCATCTTCGACTTTCACCAAATTCCTGTCCACTCTCTTTGCACAAATCAACTTACTACTCTTTCCTTCACGGCATTTAACAATATAATATGCCATATACTTTTAACTGTCAACATTTTTTGTTTCAAAATTCCTCATACTTTTTCTTTATGTCTTTTAAGTCTTCCCAAAACATAGGGTTTTTATTCTCGTCTCTAAGCACTGCAGAAGGATGAAAAGTAGCAGTCATATAAAATCCTTTCCTCTCAACCCATTTTCCCCTATCTCTTGTAATTCTCCAATCTTTTCCCAATATACAGTTCATTGCAGTAGCTCCAAGGCAGACTATTATTTTAGGTCTTACCAATGCCACTTGATTTCTCAAATAAGGAAGACAGGCTTCTTCCTCATGTTCATGAGGAGTTCTATTATTTTCTGGTCTGCACTTACAAATATTACATATGTAATAATCCTTTTCCCTATGCAGTTCCAGAGATTCAAGAACTCTTGTCAAAAGTTTACCGGCCCTTCCTACAAAAGGCAGCCCTGTTCTATCCTCGTCCGCCCCAGGCGCTTCTCCTATAAACATGATCTTTCCTTTAGGATTGCCATCTCCAAAAACCATATTTGTTCTATTATCACCTAAAGCACATTTATGACAATTTATACATTCTTCATATAGTTCTTTCCACTTCAGCAACTTAATTCTCACTCCAAACTATACCTAGTAATTATATTATATATTATACAACTAATATGATCTCATAGAAATACTTCATTAAAACATAATTCTAGTTATTACAACTGCTGCAATAATGGCTGCTATATCTGCCATTATTGCAGCCCAAAGGGTATGTCTTATTTTTTTTATGCCCACGGCTCCAAAATAAACTGTAAGAGTATAAAATATGGTTTCTGTAGAGCCCATAATTATAGAAGATACCCTGCCTATATAATTGTCAGGTCCAAATTTATTTAAGGTTTCAGCAAATATACCAAGAGCTCCGCTTCCTGAAAGTGGTTTTATAAGAACCAGGGGTACTACTTCCGGAGGAAGTCCTATAGTCTTAACTATGGGCTTTATAAGGGATATGAAATAATCTAAAGCTTTAGATTCCCTGAATACTCCCACTGCTATTATCATAGCCAGCAAATACGGAAATATCCTAATACATATGCCAATACCCTCTTTAGCCCCTTCTACAAAACATTCATAAACTTTAACTTTTTTGAATACTCCATATGTAATTATTGTAAATATAATTATAGGTATTATGGCTTTTATTATGTAATCCAAGTCATTCTCTCCCTTCTTTTTCTAAAACCTCAGTTAAAAATACTTTTCCATTATTTTGCAGCATATTACTCCAACTACTGCTGCCACAGTAGTTGCTATTATACCGGGTATTATTGTTTCCGCCGGATTCTTTGAGCCCACAGCTGCCCTTATAGAAATAACCGTAGTAGGTATAAACTGTATACAGGCTGCATTTAGCACTAAAAATAGAGCCATATCATCACTGGCCTCACCTTTTTTTTCGTTCAGTCTATCAAGTTCTTCCATGGCTTTTATACCAAATGGTGTAGCCGCATTAGATAAGCCCATCATATTAGCAGTTATATTCATGACTATTGCACCCATGGCCTTTTCATCTTTGGCTGCCTTTTTAAACAATATCTTTAAAATGGGCTTCATAATTTTAGCTATTTTATCTGTAAGTCCGCTTTTTTCTGCTATTTTCATAACCCCGCACCAAAGACACATTATTCCCACCAAGCTTATGGCAAGTTTTACTGTTGAATCAGAAGATGCAATAATAGACTTAGATACTTCTTCTCCTCTTCCTCCAAGTATTCCAAAACATATTCCAAAGGCTAAAATAAAAAACCATATAATATTAATCACAATAATTCACCCCTAATTTACAAATCAATACCATATTTTAATACTTTCTATACAATTAATATATGATATATACCCTGCATATAAGCCTATTTATTAGTACAAGTTTGTGACCCTGTATCTGGCATTTAAAAGTCTTTTGCTGCTATTGAAAATACCTCTTAGGAGTGTTACCATTTATACTATGATAATTTTTTTATTGGAGGTTAATAATGACCATTAAAGATATGATGAAATATATAGAAAGTGAATACTCAGTTATAAATGATACTCCCTGTGAAATATGTGGTGGAGACTACCTAGCTAAAGATTCAGATATAGCTGTAGTTAATGGAATTCCCTATGACATATGTGACTGCATTTGCTCGGAATGCGGCCATGAAAAGACATTTCAGTTTTGTGCTCCTTTCATAGAGGATGAGGATATAGCAGACACAGCAAATATAAAAAACATATTAAATTAATTCAGAATATCTTACTTAAATTTCCTTGTATCTGACTTATAAATCCAGGTTATTTTCTAGAAATAAAAGAACAGTATCGAAATAAATTTTTTTATTTCAACACTGTTCCACTTATTTTATATCCCAATACTATTCTTTAAACCTAGGTATTTCAAACTCCAAATTCAAGCTATTGTCTGATGCCATATTTTGAATTCCTTTAATTATATCTGATATTTGTTTAAAAGCCCAGGATACATCCGTGGCATACTGATGTTGTCCAGGTTCTTCAGGATTCCATCTCATGTTGTAAAGAGTATCTTGTCCAGCTTCAACACCATTTATATAATTACCTGATATCCACTTTGCTCCTCCTGAAATAGCAGCTTCTGGAGTTGTCCATCCGTTTTCATAAGCTGCTCTGGTACCACTTAAAACAGAACTATTATCCACTGCATTTATTCCAAAAAAATTATATACCGGAACATCATATAAATAAGTTCCATCATCATTTTTAGCTCCGCCATTTGCCAAAACCGAAGTCCCGTTTGCAGTCTCCAGCATAGCATGTGAAACAAGATAATATACATTTATATTATTAGCTTTGGCTGCATCCAGAAATGCTTGTCCTTTATCTTCCAGAATTCCTTTGCCAAGTAAAAGATTATTTAAACTATCTGCTGTGGCATCATCTGAGTATGTAAGTTTTAAAAATTGATATTTACCATAGCCGTCAAGAAAATTATTAGGGTTTGAATAGTATTTTATCAGATTTTTTGAAGCTGCATTGTTCATAACATCGGTTTCTACGAATACAGCTTTATCAGAAATATTCAATTGTGTATTAACCATATCATTCAATGACACATTATAGTTTATGTATTCATCATTTTCATTATCCACACTGTCCACACATCTGAAATAATCCACAGTATAATTGTCATAATCAGTGTTCACATCACTATGAGCTCCTTTAATTCCTGTTCTTTTTATATAGATTACAACTTTATATTTTTGTCCATTAGTACTTCCACTTAAGGTTTTGAGAGAGGATATTTTACCATTATTGTCAGGGCTGGTATATCCATCCGTCAGCTCTGTATAATCATCGGCTTTATCATACTGCCCATTTACAAAAATTCTGTATTGTACATCCGATGTACTGTCACTTTTCATATAAAACCCCTGTTTTTCAGATGACAAAAGAGGAGTAAATTCAAAATCATCAGAAACTATATTTGGAAGCTCTGAATAGCTTGTACCATCTGAATAACTGTTAGTTGTAGTAAATTCCATCTTTAAAGGATTTGATAATCTTTTCCCTGACATTGATTCAACATTTTGTCCTATTGTCACATAATATTTTTCACCAGGAGCATACCCAGATACTTCAGGACTTATCAAAACAGTACTTCCATTACTTCCTATGCTCACAGCCACAGGCACTTTATTATTTTTCGAATCCGTAACAGTTATATTTCCATCGTTAACTGTGCTTGGATCCAAATCAGTATTGAATTTAACAGTCCATTCTTTGTTTGTATCAATATTTATTCTAGGAGCTTCTATTTGTGAATCCGCAGATACCTTAAATTGAAAAATCATGAACATGCAAAATGCTGTCATAATAAAAGCTTTTATATTTCTCTTCAACAAAATTCCCCCATTCATATATTTATATTAAAATTCGTGTAAATTATTTTAAATATTTATAATGGCACCTCCCCTATTGACCTGTATTTTCATAATTTACATTTGTCAGACGTCTTTGAAATTCATCCATTCCATGGTTGGAACTTATATATACTCTGTCCAATGCATATAATCCTTCATCTTTATGAGCCCATCCTGCTACTGTAGTAAAAGCTAAATTATATCCAGCAGCTTTTGTAGCCCTTACAGTATCCTGATTCCATTCCCCATATGGATATGCAATATAATTAACCTTTTTATGTAACAATTTTTCCAAGAAATCTTTAGAGTTTTTTAATGTCTCCAGCTGTTTATCATAAGTTAACTTATCCAATTTATCATGATTTACTGTATGACTTTCAATGTCTATACCATAGTCCTGCATTTCTTTTAACTGGCTGGAGGTTAAAAAACCTTTTTCATTGTCTATAGTACTTGTAATTATAAATATGGTGGCCTTGAAACCAAATTCTTTTAATATGGGAAAAGCATTTTCATAATTATCCTTATAACCATCATCAAAGGTTATAACTACAGATTTATTGGGCACAGGCTTATTATAAACTAAAAAATCATAAAACTCATTCATAGTAAGGGTAGTGTACCCATTTTCTTTTAAATATTGCATTTCTTCTCTGAACTTTTCTTTTGGAACCCTTAATTCATTTCCCTTTTCATAATCTATTGAATGATAATATAAAATTGGAATAGATTTCGAATTGTATTTTAAATCTCCCCCTGTAAATTTTCTATCTTTAACTGTCTTCTGTTGATTATCATTCTTTTTTATATTTTCTTTTTTAGCGTCGTTAAATTTAAGACTTATTTTATTATCATCTTTTCCCTTGTAGATGGTATGAGAACTCTTGGCCCTATAAACACCATAAATGATAATTACAATCAAAAATATTAAAGATACCTTAATTAAAATTTTTATATTCTTATGTGCCATTTTATCATTTTCCTTACATATTATTGATTCTGTGGATTGTAATCATATTTTAGAATAAAACCTGCATATCTGATAATTCAATATTATATATATCCTACCATTTATTATAATATATATATATAATTAATAAAACAAAAATTTTAGTTATACACATTATCAACAGATTTTATGTTAATAACCTGTTATTATTTTATCTTCATCATATTATCTATAGTAAATTTATTATATTTCTTACATTTTATTATAAATTCCTTATTATATATACACATTATCCACAGTTTTGTGGACAACATGTGCATACTTTTAAAATTACAGTAACCAAATTAAAACAATTTCCATATAATATTAATACCCACACAATTACAAAGCTCACAGATTACAGTTAACATTTCCCAATACAAAGTAATATACCTTTTATCTCACAAAATTAAGGGGATTTATTATCCCCTTAATTTTTATACTGTTACTACAAAAGGCAAAAATTCATTGAAAAATATTCTTCACAATTTTCTTAACATTTCTTTACTTTTATGATATTATAATAATAAAGAAACTTTTTCATGAAAGGTGGGGCTATTCTATGAAAGATAACGTTATCAAAGTAAATTTTTCAAAAAATAACAAGAAAAAGAACATGTCATTTTTTTCTTCAGTAAAATTTTCTTTATCAAAATTATTTAGCTCTGCAAATAAAACCTCCAAAACAGATAAAGCAAAAGATAAGAACAATAAAAAAATAATCTATTATTCCAGGGATATATCTTAAGGTGCTAAATACATGCACCTTTTTATTATATGTGATAAAATATAATGAAGTTATTCTTAGATGAGATGGAGTTTACCCATAAAGAATATTTTTTCCACTACATTTTAGAGTATTCTATCCAGGGATGTAGCATTGCTTAATGACACCTTGAAGAAGTGGAACATTGACAATGACAGTCATGGAATAAAAATCTAGGAGGATTGATTATGAGAATTGGACTTGGCTATGATGTTCATAAATTAGTTTATAATAGACATCTCGTATTAGGAGGTGTACTCATCCCCTTTGACAAGGGACTGCTTGGTCACTCCGACGCTGACGTGCTCATTCATGCAATAATGGACAGCCTATTAGGTGCCTCGTGCCTAGGTGATATCGGTAAATTTTTTCCGGACAATGACAAAAGATACAAGAACATATCCAGCCTTAAATTATTATCCAAAGTATCAAATTTAATTAAAGACAATAAATATGCTATAGAAAACATAGATTCCACTATAATAGCTGAAAAACCCAAACTATCTCCCTACATAGAAGATATGAGAGCAAATATAGCCAGAACCCTGAATATAAATATATCCGCAATAAGTGTGAAGGCCACTACCGAAGAAGGACTTGGATTTACAGGAAAGGAAGAAGGTATAGCTGTTCAAAGCATATGTCTGTTAAATAAGATTATTTAATACATAATAAATAGGAACTTAAAGTTCCTATTTATCCTCATAACTGTTAACTATATTTTGAACTAACTTTTTAATTGCACTTGCTTGGCAGATTAAAGACATAACCACGAAAAATACCATTATTCTTTCTTCTTCCTTATCTTTAACCTTCAAGTTCATATCTTTCATTATATTCTGAAATCTTTTTTCATTAAAGTATTCCTTTTCCATTAAATCCTCAAGACTATTTTTTTGCAGATCAGAAAATATCTTATATGCATTTTCCCAGGATATTATATCATCCTCACCATTGTTTATTTCATTAAACGCCAGCGCAAATACCTTTTTTATTTCCTCCGTAGTCAATATGGGTCTCATATAGCTCAATAAAATAAGTTGAGTTAAATGAACTTTCGTGTATCCTCTTTTTTTACCATCCTCCGGTTTAGATATAACTTCATTTTTAATATAATTTTGCACTATGTTATTCGTATAGTTTTCTTCCTGGAATTTATCATTCAGATAATCTATAACTTGAGATAAAAACAAATCATACCTTGGCAAGTCTTCATATGGTATTATGGTATTAGTTGATATATTTTTTGCTATTTTATTTATATATTCCATTTCAAAATTGTGCTCATCCACTCTTTACAGCCTCCTAACTAACATGCTTATGTGCTAAATCAAAACTTTTATTTTAAACTTAATTCATATTAATATTATATGGCATATACATACTGTTTACAAACTAAACATTTATAAAAAATATAATAATATTATATTTTTACAGGTAAATCCTATTAGATGGTTTAAAATAAGTTAATTTACTACTTGTTATAAGTTATTAAATACTATATAATAAATAATATAAAAATAATCTGTTTTTAATGTCCACTAAATATCAGGTACTTATTAGGTTTAGCGAAACTTTTCTGCAAAGAATGGATTCAATACCAGACCTTAGAAGAAACAATCCAGGGGCACAGCAGTGTTTAATGACACTTTGAAAAAATGGGATATTAGCAATATGGCCTTTGGATAAATATTATGTTACCATATAAAAGAGATAAGGTTTTAAAGGAGGTGCCTAAAATCAAACGTAATAAAAAATATTTTATTATATCACTATTACTTACCTTTTTGTTTTTATCAATAGGTATTTTTAAAACCCAATCAACTAACTTGATTGCGAACAATAACTCCAATATAGTTTATGCCAGAAGTTCAAGTTTTAGTGGATTTAAATCCGGAAGTTTTATCTCACACAGCAGCAGCCCAAAATCTTCTGGAGGCAGTTTTAAATCAGGCAGCTTTTCTTCACCTAAATCCACCTTTCAAAAAGGGTCCAATGGTAACAGCTCTAGTGGAGATTTTAAATCAGGAAGTTTTTCCAATGCACCTAATTCTTCTTCAAAATCTAGCAATAGCAAAGCTAGCAGCAGCACTTCTCAACCTGAGGGAAATTATAACAGCGGCAGCAAGAGATCTTTTTTTCCCATACCAATTCCCATACCCTGGGGACATAACGCAGGGTATTACGGGAATAACAGTCTTTTATCAACCTTCTTTTGGGGGTTTGCTAAATTTGTAATACTAATACTAATATTAATATTTATCATTAACAGGATAAATAAATTTAAAAGGAAAAGATAATTTAAGGAGGATTTTTATGGGAGTATTAAAAAGAATATCTAATATTTTTAGAGCAAAGGTAAATGACACTCTAGATGAACTGGAACACCCTATTGAACTACTTGATCAAAAGCTGAGGGATATGGAGGACAGCTTAAACAAGGCTAAATTATCCTCAGCACAGATATTAGGCAATGTACACGAGATTGAAAAAAAGATGGAAGAATCAAAAAGAATATCTGCTGAATTTGATGGAAAAGTAAAACTTGCCCTAAACAAAGGAAATGAAGAATTAGCTAAAAAGGCTCTGACTAGGAAATTAGAGGCTGATAACAATTATAAGTCCCTTGAAGCAAGTTATAAGGATGCCTATGAAAAAGCTGAATCGGTAAAAGCCAAATTAAAAGAATTAGAAGAGGAAATCCGAAAAACCAGAGTATATAGAGATGAAGCTGCTGCAAGATTTAATAATGCTGAAGCCAGCAAAAAAATAAATGAAATAATGTCTAATGTGGATACAGGAAACAATAAAATAAACATGGATGATATTGAAAGAAAAATTCAAAAGAAAGAAGCTTTAGCTGAAGGACTTGGAGATTTAAAAGAAGAAGATACCTTGGAAAAAGAATTTGAAAAATTAGATGAAGTTGATATTGATGAAGAATTAAAAAAATATAAACAAAATTAGGTGATATCATGGATAAAGTCCACCAGTTTATAAAACTGGAGAAGGATAAATACGGAAAAATATTTGTAAATATAAGCTATGCAATAGATAATATTTCTCCCTTTTTAGATAAAAAAATTTTAGCTGCAAGAAAATATAATACTAAAATATCAACTTTGAAAAAATATATAGAATTAATAGAATCTGCTGAAAGTGAACTCAATACAAAAAAATTTTTGAAAAAGTTAAAGGGAGATAAGTATATTTCCTTATTGGAGTCTTATAAAAATGACCACTTAGAATCTCTGTCACAGCTTGAAAAATGTGCTGATTGTGAATGTCTAAGCTGTACTGCCGATTGTAAATTCGACAGCTGCCTGGGATGTAAAATTGACTCTAGAATTGTATATTGTGATAAGGTAAAAATAAATGTGACAAAACATAGTAATTTTTCAATTAATCTTGTTAATGATAGAACCGGGGAAAATAACAGGTATATTGTTCTTTCCACATTGCAGGATATAAAATTGGACAATAAATATATAATAATCCAAAATATATTGTCTAAAGAAAAATTTATACTATACTATTATCCTGGAATTTCTGAAGACAGCTATGGAGAAATTTCCAATGCCGAGGAATTTGATTTTATAGTTTCTACATTTCAAAGTGTAGACCAATAATTGTGCTGAAATCACAAATTTCTTTTATGCTTTTAAATACTTGTCCACAGAAGCCACCACTTTATACACATTTTCTGTGGATAAGTTATATATTGATATTGTTATACTTACAGAAGATTAAACATAAGTTATCCACACCGTGGATAACTTATGCTGTTAATATACATATAAATGTGTTCTAAAATGATTGTAATTTTAGATAATTAATTGCCTCTTCCCTGGTGCCTATTTTTCCTAAATACCTGAGTCTATGAATGTCTTCAAGGGCAACCTTTATATCAGAACCCTGTTTCCCCGAAAGCTTCACAATGTCTCTTCCGTTTAAAAGCTTATGTTCACTCATATCACAGTATAATTTATATTCCTTTAAAATACCTTCAATAAACATTTTAAATCTTACCTTTTCATTTTGTCTATCAAGATCCATTCTAGTAGCATAATTATCACAAAATGCAGTAGTGAGTATCTCAACTACATACCCGTCATATTTGTAAAAGAACTTATAAAAGGCCTTTTTATTATCCACAGCTTTATTTTTAAATAATCCCAATGGGTACATATGTCCTTTCACTATATTTTCTATATACTTTTCTGCTCTTTTTGGAAACCTCATATTATTACAAAAATTTCTGCATATATTTGCTCCCTTTATATCATGACCATGAAAACTTATTCTATTATTTTCTCTTTTATAAGCCTCATATTTGCCTATATCATGTAAAAAGCAAGCTAGGCTTAAGTATTCCTGTAGTTTAAACTCCCCTAACTTATGATTGAATATATTCAAATCCAAGCCCTCTAATTTCATCTTGCCACTTAAAATGTCTTTAAATATACCATAGGTGAGATTCATATGGGTAAATACATCCTCCCTATGATATTTACATTTTCCTATTGTTTTTAATTCATCTATATAGGGGATTATATTTTTTAATATTCCATAATTATCTAAGGTTTCAAAAGCTATTCCCATATGATCATTTTTTATTATAAGCATCAGTTCTCTAGAAACTCTTTCCACTGGTGAATCCATTATTGTAGAGCATATTTTTTCAATCTGTTTTTCCGTTTCCAGGTTAAAATGCATCCCGCAGCTTATATAAAATCTGATACCTCTCAATATTCTAACGGGATCCTCTTCCAGACTTTTATCAGTTACGCTTTTAAGTATCCTGCTTTTTAACGCTCTCCTTCCGTAAAACGGATCTATCACTTTATTATAGATAATTTTCATAGCTATGGCATTTACAGTATAATCTCTGGATTTTAAATCTTCCTCAATAGACTTTCCCTTCATAGATGATATGTCTATGGTATTTTCATCCAACATACATCTATATATACCTTCATCCTCCCTTATGGGGAAGAACCTGTATCCTTTTCTTTCAAGTTCTTTTATAACTTTACGAATATCCCCGTCAATTACAAAGTCTGCATCTTTGGGCTCTGACTTTATATTCATTAATTTATCCCTTATATATCCTCCTACTAGATAAACTTCTAATTCCATATCATTTACTGCTCTTTTTAAATCATAGATAAACTTTCTTACATAATTCAAATTAATCACCTGCTCCTATATCATTTTATCATATAAAATATTTTATTTTCATAAATAAATCACCAATAAAGACTATATAAATAAATTACCTCAATATATGTGCTGCCTTTATATTTAAATTACCGTGAAAGAATATATTCAACTAAACGTATATAATAATTTCGACATATAATATCTTATTACCCATTTAATTACTATTTTATTTATAAATCTTAGTTATGACTTTAGTTATAATAATTTTTGAAAATGAAGGCTTTCTATTTAATCTCATTACTAATTTTATGCATAAACCTTTATATTTAGCCTGTTTTTTATAATATATATTAAGAAAGCCTTCATTTTAATTATTATTGACTTTTGTATATTTTGGTAGTATATTAACTTTAGATGGAATTTCATAAGAAATTTGTAAAATATTTTATGAAAATGCATTGACTTTTAATGTAATTTTTGCTATTATTTAATTGTGGTTATGTCGAATTATGGAATTAAAGGAGGAGAACGCAAATGAAATCTACAGGTGTTGTTCGAAGAGTAGACGAGCTAGGAAGAATTGTAATTCCTATAGAATTAAGGAGAACTTTAGACATTGCTGAAAAGGATGCCTTGGAAATATATGTTGATGGCGAGCAAATCATACTAAAAAAATATGAACCAGCATGTATTTTCTGTGGCGATGCAAGAGATGTAGTAAATTACAGGGGTAAAAATATCTGTAAAAAATGTCTAAATGAATTAAGAGAAGGTAAATAATGTTCATCTAATGGTTGAAACTGCTTATATCATCAGCTTCATAAAGTGGTGTATAATAGGCAAACCATGAATAAGTTCTTATTAGATTCGTTATAAAGAACATTTCTTATTGGAAAGTTCCACTGAATCTAAAGATCACTTGATTAAAAAGACCGATATGAAAGTTTTGTATCGGTCTTTTTTGGTTATTTACTTTATAATAACATTCATATTTCCATATATAATCACAAATACAAAAAAAAGACATAGCTAAACCTTGTACAACAACTCAAATTTAACTATGTATGTATATTCTTATTTAAATATGTTTATATGTTTATTTTATTAATTACTTAACTCTTCTTCCACCGCTGAAGTCTGATCTATTATCTAAACTTGCTATTTTTACAACATCTCCAGTTTTAGGTGCATTTATAAAAGATCCTCCACCTACATATATTCCTACATGATATGCCGGTGAGCCAAAAAATACTAGGTCTCCAGGTTGAAGTTCACTTCTGGATACTGCTGTTCCAACATTTTGCTGCTCTTGTGAAGTCCTTGGGAGATTAATTCCAAAATGTGCATATACATATTGAACTAATCCTGAACAATCAAAACCTGATGGAGAAGTTCCTCCCCAAACATATGGAACACCTAAAAAATTAGAGGCATATGCTACTACTGCACTTGATGATACTGATGCATCACCGCCTCTTGAAACACTTTGACTAGATCCGGTAATTCTTGGTGCTGCATTTCTAATCTGCTGAACATTATTCGCTGCTGACGCAATTACTTTTGAAGTTTCCGTATCAGCTACTGCAAGTTCCTTTTCTTTGGCATCCAAAGATGTTATAAGAGCCGTCTGACTATCCTTATCGCTACTAAGCTTGGACAACTTTTTTTCATTGTCAGATTTTAATGCCAAAAGCTTATTATTATCATTATTCAATTTTTCCTTTTGATTAGATAATTCTTCTTTCTTATCTGACAAATCCGATATAACTCCTTTATCAAAACCCATCACTTTTGTTACGTTATCCAATCTAGATATAAAGTCATTTAAATTATCAGCATTTAATATTACTCCCAGATAACTATTCATACCATTTATGTACATAGCCTTTACTCTTTGATTAAATAATTCCTGCTGGCTTTTAATATCCTTTTCAGTTGATTCTATATTTGTCTGCGTGTTTTTTATATTATCAGAAACTTTGCTAATGTCTTTTTTGTTGTTGTCAATTTGCTGCATAACTTGTACTATTTGATCATTCAACTTTTCAACTTTAATTTCCAGACCTTGTTTTTGCTGTTTAACTTGAGCTAATGAACTGGAACTACTTGGTGCTGCAAAAACGCTTGTCCCTGTTGATAATGCCAATGTTAAAGCAATTGCAACAGATAAGGTTTTTCTATTCAATTTATCTACCTCCTAATATAATATTAAATTACCCCCTCCAAATCATAGATTTGGATTCCTAAATTAAATAAATTTAAAAAAATACTTTTAAAAGTATAATCTTAAATTTAAAAAATGGCATATGTTTATTATAGCATTAAACCATAGGACATCTCAACGCCTATGACAAATTTTCCTTGGAAATATTAGAATTTTTCAATAAAACCCGGGAATTTATTGATAATTTAATTATTTTTAGCTGATTCTATTGATAATATGAAAATGGAGTTCATTGTTATACTGGCATTATATTGAATTATTACAAACTAATTGAATGCCTATATATGTCGGATTTGGAAACATTTCTATCTTTAGCTACTTTTTTCACAGATTCCTTTTTACTTAATCCTTCATCCATATACATTTTTATATGTTCTTCTACAGATAATCTTATCCACTTTTCTCTTTTTTCCATTAAGAATTGTTCTTCACTTTTGCCCTCTACTATAACAACAAATTCTCCCTTTATATCTCTATTCTCATAGTAATTCGTTACCTCTTCCAAAGTGGATCTGAATATTTCCTCATGAATCTTAGTAAGTTCTCTGCAAATAGCTGTATGCCTATTGCCTAAAATGGTATTTAAGGTTTTCAAAGTATTTAACAATCTATGGGGAGCTTCATAAAATATCAACGTTTCTCTTCTCTCAGCTATATCCTCTAAAACACTCTTTTTACTTTTAATATCCCTGGGTAAAAAGCCAATAAAGATAAACCTTGAAGTATTCAGGCCAGAATAAACCAAAGCTGTAGTCACCGCAGTAGCTCCAGGAAGCACTTCAAAATCTATTCCGTATTCTATGCAATTACGTACCATAACACTTCCCGGATCCGATATGCCGGGGGTTCCAGCATCACTTATCAAAGCTATGTCATTTCCATCTTCCAGTTTTTTAATTAAATCTCTGCCTTTTTCATTCTCATTATATTTATGGTAACTTACAAGCGGTTTCTTTATATTAAAATGATTTAATAACTTCAAGCTCCGCCTTGTATCTTCAGCAGCTATTAAATCCACATCCCTAAGCACTTTTAATGCACGTAAAGTTATATCCTGCAAATTACCTATAGGGGTTGCCACTAAAAAAAGCTTTCCCATCACTTGTCACTTCCTTTTTACATTTTCCATATATTTTATTGATTTCATCTGTATAATTTCCGTCCAACTGATGCACATATACAGGCGTACCCCACTTTAAAAAATGCCCTCCATTATTTTGTCCTTCTATAAGCACCATATTTGGAGCTTTGTTTACGCTTGGATGAACCATTCTTACAAATTTGGGCTCAATTTTATACTGCCTCAAAGTACATATAATATCTGCAAATCTGTCCGGTCTATGAATCATATAAATTTTCCCGTTATCCTTCAAGACAGTTTTAGCGGCCTTTATGACATCTTCCAAATCACAGCAAATCTCATGTCTGGCAATAGCATCCTTACTTTTTAGATTTATAATTCCGGAATTTTTCAATTTATATGGAGGATTCACCGTGACCACATCAACCTTTGACATGGTTTTTAAATACTTAAGATCCCTCAAATCCTTATGAATAAATTCCACCTTTCCCTGCACATTATTTAATTGTGCAGATCTATTGGCCATATCTACCATATCACTCTGGATTTCTATTCCAGTTATTTTACCGGCAGAAGTTTTTCCCACCAGTATAAAAGGAATTATACCAGTACCACTGCATAAATCCATTACTTTTGTGTTTCTTTTTATAGTGGCAAAATTAGCAAGTAAAACTGCATCAACCCCAAATCTAAAAGCATCCTTTTTTTGAATTACATATAGTCCCTTTAATTGTAAATCATCTAAAGTCTCATCTTTTTCCAAAAAATCATTATTCATCTCAATACCCCGCTTTTAACTCACATAATGTTCAATTTACATAACCCCTAGATAAGTTCTTCTAAGGTGCGTTATAAAAATCACTTCTCAAATGATTAACCTCTACCATACCTGAAGATCCCCTGCTATCTATAATTATGGTTTAAATATAAGCCTTTGTCAATTAAGCTGAGCTCCATGTTTAATAAATGCATGCTAAAATGGCACTTACAGTATAAATACAAAAAATCCCCAGATAAACATTCCAGGGAATAGTAAACTTTGTTTTATTTTGCTAACTGCCCTTTTGTAGCCTTCTGATTCTGAGAAGACCCGGCATCTGAACTATTATCTTCAACTGCATTAAATTTACTGTTCAATATGATTATATCCACTCTTCTATTTTTAGCTTTTCCTGCCTCACTGGAGTTATCTGCAATAGGCCTGTATTCACCATATCCAATTGCTGAAAGCTTTTGTGGCTGAATCCCAGCTCTAGCTACAAAAAATTCAGTAACATTAGACGCTCTATCACAGGACAATTTCCAATTAGAAGAATACTCACTATTACTAATAGGAACATTATCTGTATGTCCCTCTATTCTAATATAATTTCCCAGCTGATTTAAAATCTTGCCCATTTCCATAAGCTCCTGCTGAAACTCAGGTCTTATATCTGCCTTACCTGTGTCAAATAATAACGTATCGTTCATACTTACCACAAGTCCTCTTTCATCTACAGTAGTAGACACATCTTTACTCATGCCATTATCCTTTAGGTATTTATCTAACTGTACCTTTAACTCCGATAATTTTTTTTCTTCATCTTCAGTTGAATCTGGAGTATCTATTTTCTGCACATCTTCTTTAATACTAGGACTATTTTCCTGACCTATTATAGTCTTTCCACCACCCATAGCTACACTAAGAGATTCAGAAAGCTGCTTGTATTTACTCTGATCCACCTGACTCATAGAATACATAACAATAAAGAATATCATAAGAAGTGTTATAAGGTCAGAATAAGTCAGCATCCACCTTAATCCATCCGGTTTTTTCTCTGGTTTTTTCTTCATATCTCAGCCTTCCCATCCATTGACTCATATCTTTGCAATTCGTTTTTATCCAAAAAACTTTTTAATTTTTCCGCTATTGTATTTGGATTTATTCCCTCTTGAATATAAAGTATTCCCTCAATAATAAGAGTCTTTTCCTTTACCTCCCTTTCATCAGCCTGTTTTAATCTATTTCCTATAGGCAGCCATAAAAAATTTGCGGATCCAATACCATATAAGGTGGCTAAAAATGCTACTGCTATTTTAGGCCCCAATGTAGAACTATCCTCCAAGTTTCCCAGAACATGAACCAGTCCCATAACCGTACCTACAATACCCATGGTAGGTGCATATCCTCCCGCGCTCTCAAATACATCTGCACCCTCTCTGTGCCTTTCAGATGTAGATTCAAGCTCTAATTCCAATATACTTCTCACAGCTTGGGGATCCACTCCATCCACTACAAGCTGGAGGCCTTTTTTTATAAAAGGATCCAAATTAGGATCATTTGATATTTCTGTTTCCAAGCTCAAAAGTCCATTCTTTCTTGTCTTATAGGATACATCTTTAAAATATGAAATTAAATTTGGTAAATCTGTCTTTCTGGGACTAAAAAGAACCTTGAAAATTTTAGGAATTCTTTTTAATACATCCATTGGAAATGATAGTCCTGTAGCACCTATTGTTCCTCCAAAAACTATTATTGCCGCTGTTGCACCTATAAGTCCACCTGCTTGTCCTCCTTCAAGGATGTAACCAAGTACTGCAGAAGTTATCCCAAAAAACAAAAATACAATAACAGATATATCCATTTTCTCTCCTCCATCTAGTTAATTTGATTCCCGTTTTAGTTTGCATTTGTCATGTATATATAAATATTCGTATAAAATTTTCGACTCTTTAATGCTAATATAATATTATCCTGGATATAAAACCGTTTTAGTTGTGTTAATTTTTTAACATAACTAAACATAGCAGTTCATCTCCAGACCCATTAAGTTACTTGTCCAATTTAAAAAGACTACCATAACTCCGGGTAGTCTTTTTAATATTAATCTTCTTGAACTGGTGCTCCTACTGGACAAACGTTTGCACAGTTTCCACACTCTATACAGGTATCTGCATCTATTACAAATTGAGTATCTCCCTGACTTATAGCATCAACTGGGCATTCTGAAGCACATGATCCACAACTTACACAAGCATCTGTAATTTTATATGCCATTTACGTAACACCTCCTTATGATCTCACATATTATTTATCCTATCCCTTGATATTTTATCATATTTACCTGTACTTTTAAAGACAATTTTAAAATACCGTATACCCCATATCTTCAAGACATTCAATTATTTCATCTTTTGTTACAAAATAATTATCATATATTATACTTACTTCATTCTTTTCTTTATTTATCTGGAAAGCAATTATTCCTTCATTATTACAAATACTACACCTTATTTTATTAATATCCTCAGCAGTACGCATATCAAAAATTTTAAATACAGATTTCATATGCTACCTCCCTAATCTTCCTTAAACAGCTGTTTGATTACATTCGGATCTTCGTTTTCTGCATCAATCTCTATTTCATCCTCATTTATACTGCCTTCAAATCCTCCAGAAATTACTTCCATTTTATCTATAGGTATTTCCTTTAATACATCTTCGCCGTCTTCACTTTTTATTTTTACCTTAACACTTTCTTTAACTACAGAATTACTCATAACTTCCCCATTTCCATAGACCGTACTCACAATAGACCCTCTCTTAGGCAGCCTTTGCCTTATTTTTTCATAAGTGTCCTGCTCATAATTTAAACAACACATAAGTCTTCCGCATATTCCCGATATTTTAGTAGGGTTTAAAGATAAGTTCTGTTCTTTTGCCATCTTTATAGAAACAGGTACAAAATCCCCCAAAAAGGTAGCACAACACATAGTCCTGCCACAAGGTCCCAACCCACCTATCATCTTGGCTTCATCTCTCACCCCTATCTGTCTAAGTTCTATTCTGGTTCTAAATATTGAGGCAAGATCTTTTACCAATTCCCTAAAATCAACTCTGCCATCTGCAGTAAAATAAAATATTACTTTATTATTGTCAAATGTATATTCCACATCTATAAGTTTCATTTTCAACTTATGCTGCTGTATTTTCTCTATACATATTTCAAAAGCCTCTTTTTCTTTTCTTTTGTTCTCATCATGCTTTTTTACATCTTCTTCTGTAGCTATTCTTAAAACATTTTTAAGCGGTGGAACTATATCACTTTCATCTATATTCTTGGGTTTTATAACACAGTTACCAAATTCTATCCCCCTGGCCGTTTCCACTATTACACTATTTCCCTCTTGTATATTTAAATTATCCGGTGAAAAATAATATATTTTACCTGCTTTTTTAAAACGTACACCTACTACCATTACCATATCTCATTTATACCTCCTGCATTTTCACCAACATAGAGTCAAAAACTAAAGCCGGGCTCACATTCCTCTCTAGTTTTTCCCTAGTATCCTTAACAATATTAATGATATCATTTAATTTATTAAATGAAAACATCTCTCCTATAATCTTTATATCTTCAAATTTATCCGTATTTATAATTAATTCTTCACTACCTGTTTCCTTGTATATAAGTACATCACGTATATATGATAAAACACAGGTAAGTACTTCCGGCCATTGATCTTTCATGTTAAGTAGATAAGTGGAAATTTTAAATGAAGAATTTAAGTCGCTATCATTCAATCCTCTAAGCAAACTTATAACAGTATTTCTCATTTCGCTCAGAAAAGAATCCGAAATAAACTTTTCAGCTCTTCCTGGTATTCCATCACTAAAGGCTAAAACAGACCTTACCTGTTCTTTAGGTAAATCTGGAAACCTATTTTTTAAAAATACAAACATCTCTCTCTGACTTAACCTGTTGAACTTATATATCTGACATCTTGATTTTATTGTGTCCAAAATACCATCTAACTTTTCACATAAAAGTACCATAAAGCTTCCCGAGGGTGGTTCCTCTATGGTTTTCAGCAGTGCATTCTGAGCCGCTTCCGTCATCTTATCAGAATTATATAATATTATTACCTTTTTATCACATTCATAAGGTTTTTTATTTGTTTCTTCAATTATATTTTTTACTTCTTCTATTCCAATAGATTTCTTACCTTTAGATACCTTAAATTCAACTATATCCACATATTGTTTAAATTCACTTTTGCCCAACACCTTCATGGCCATTTCTTTGGCAATCATGCTTTTACCTATGCCATTTTCCCCCACTAAAATATGGGCATGTGAGAATCTATTTAACTTTATGGAATTCGCTATCTGGAGCTTTATACCCTGATGGCCTATTATTTTATAAAAGCCCACTAAATATTCCTCCTATTAAACCCTTACAAATTTATCTACATCTACTACGAATATATTAGCCCCTCCAACTTCCACCTCAACAGGATATGGCATATATACACCCGTAGAACTAGCAACAGATGAAGGAGTTGTTATTACCTGCTTTCTAGTTTTACACACTTCCTCTATATGATTTATTACTTCTCCTACATTTTTTTCTTCAACACCTATCATTAAAGTGGTATTGCCTGCTTTTAAAAAACCTCCTGTAGTTGCAAGTTTAGTAACCCCAAATCCAGCTTCTGTAAGATTCTCCAATAAATCACCAGCATCATCATCTTGAACAATAGCTATAATTAATTTCATAAGGGTATCACTCCTTCTCACTTATTTTTATTTAAAGTCATTTATTCTTAAATTAATATAATAATTATAACATAATTTTTTATTACCTTATATAACTTCAGAACATGAACTACCTTAATTTTAGTATATTCCTAATCTTCTCATATATTTGATTTCAGTACCTTTTTTACCGTAAAATATATATCTCCATGAATTTCATACCTGCTTTTTATCTTTTTATCCTGCACACAGGATACTTTATTCCAGTTATATTTATGTGCGATATACAATGCATTTTCATATGACTTAACCAAATACGGATAATCACTTTCATGTATATCTTTTTGAGAATTTCCTGTAAATTTATTTTTCCTGTCAATTACAAGCTGCCTGCTGTATTCAGGGGACATATCCAAAAATATTACACAATCCGGTACTGGAAGGCCAAATATGTTGAATTCAAAATCCCACAGCCACTCTAAAAACTTATTTTTTTCTTTAATATCATCAATTTTGGAAGCCTGATGTATCATATTAGCTGTAGTATACCTATCCGCCAATATTATTCCACCTTGTTCATAGAATTCTTTCCAATCCATCTTATAGGATGCAAATCTATCCACTCCGTAAAAAGTAGAAGCTACATAGGCATTCACATCTTCAGGATCCTTTCCAAAGTCCCCATTCAAATACATCTTTACCAATGCTGAAGATTGACTGGAATAATTGGGATATTCCACTTTCCTTACATTATATTTTTCACTTAGAAGCCTCTCATAAAGCATTTTTGTCTGTGTAGCTTTACCACTTCCATCACATCCTTCTATAACTATAAGTTTTCCTTTTAATGATCTCATTTGATTTCCCCCAATATATTTTTTATGCCATAGCTAACATTAATTAACATCTGCACTTTTTTAAATTGAAAATATTATAATGCACGACTCTGGATAAATTCTTCCCCTAAAGGATAACCTATTCTAAGTACTAAAGACACTAAGAATACTGTTAATAAGGTGTGGTGTAAAAAACATTCCACATAAATAAAATCCATCCCACCTAAAAATCACTTGATAACTTTTATCTTATTATCTTTTACTCCCATTAAATCCACTCCACTTTTGGAATAATATCCAATAGTCTCTAGAATATCTTTATTTATTAATTCTCCTATTAACAATATGGGCACTCCCGGAGGATAAGGTATAATATTTACCCCGCTTACTTTCCCCAGGGAATCCTGCAAATCTACAATCTGTTTTTCTGCATTTGCAGCTTCATAGGGCATCATTTTAATTTCAGGTATTTCGTACTCGATTATATTTGATCTCTTATATTCAAGACGTTTCAAATTACAATTTCTCAATGTATTATATAATGCTTCATATTCCTCCTGATTATTAAAAGGTGAAAAAATAAGTATTACATTAGAGCCATCACTCATTTCACATTGTATTCCTGATTTTCTCAAATACTTTAATAACAAATCGCCGCTGTAATTTTTATCTAAGTTTATAATATATCTGGTTAAATCTATATTCCAAGCACTTGCCACCATATTTTTCTCTCTAATACGACTCCTATTAAATTTTACTATATCCTCTTTACCAATTATGCTCAATCCACTTATAGAATTTATTCTATTCCTATAATACTGATTTCTTTTAATAAGTTCCCCATAATCCCCATATCCATATTTCTCTAAATAAAATCTGGCATAGTCCATAGAACAAAGTGCTATATAAGAGGGGCTGGTGCTTGAAAACACATCAAAATAAAAATCTGCTTTATCAATATCCCTGTCATTATTAACATGTAAATATGCACTTTGAGTTAAACTTGATAAAGTTTTATGAGCACTTGTAACTATCATATCCGCTCCAAGCTTTACTGCACTTTCCGGCAAATCTGGATGAACTCCAAAATGAGATCCATGAGCACAATCTACCAATACCTTCATATTATATTTTTTAGCCTCTTGCATTATAAATTTCAAATTACTACATATGCCATAATAATTAGGATATGTAACTACAATGCCCTTTGCATCTGTATTTTCTTTTAAAACTTGTAAAAAATGCTCCAAATCTATAGAAATAGGAGCATTTAATCTTTTACTTATAATATTTTTTAAATATACAGGTTTTAACTTCCTCATAATTATACTATTAAATATAGAATTATGGCAATTTCTCTCTACCAAAATCTTATCGCCCTCATTAAAACTGCTAAATAGCATTATCATATTCCCAGAGGTGCTGCCATTAACTAAGAAATAAGATTTTTTGCTTCCGTAAAAATCTCTAAGATGCTTGCTTGCATCTAATATTATACCCTTTTGATTATGAAGATTGTCTACCCCATCTACTTCTGTAATATCAAATTTCAAAATGTTATTTACAAATTTCCTTCCTATGGAAGTATTATAAAACCCCTTTCCATTCTTATGCCCGGGCATACAAAATAATATATTATTTTCCTCAATATATTTTAAGACTCCTTCTAAAAGTGGTAATTCTGGCAATTCATTGTCTCTCCTCTTATTATATAATGTACTATAGTCTTTTTTATTTTCTTTCTATAGTATTCGTAAAAATCCAAATTATTTTCCAAATTTATTAATCTCTCTTCACAGCGGGGGCAAATTCCCCTGCCATATATTATTATACCATTACTTAAAGGCTTTCCACATATGATACAATATTTTTTTTTCATCCATATCCTCCTAGCAAGTCCTATTTATGAATTAGTAAAGTAACTTTTGCTATTTACATTCTTACCTTTTAATGTATATAATATTCAATTCTTATTGTTTCTTTTTTTTCTTTATAATATATAATATTCAATTTCACCTCTAAATTTGTTTTGTCCACATAAATAAATTAAATTTTTATTATTTTATTATTATGGATTATTATGATAATGTATTCAAAATTATATTTTATAAGTTATAATATAAATAGTCTTAATAATAGATTAATCCATTTACTCAAGCTAATTTTTACAAGGAGGATGTCATATGATTTCAATTTACAAAACCATGGATATATCAAACAAGCTGCAATCCCTGGACACTATAGAACATGGCTGCTGGATTAACATTGTAGCACCTTCAGACGAAGACTTACTTTTAATATCAAAAAAATCCGGTGTTTCTTTAGATTTTTTGAAAGCTGCTCTTGATGAAGAAGAAACATCTCGTATAGACAGTGAGGATGATAATCTTCTGGTAATAGTTGATATACCTTTTACAGAAATGGAGGTTAACTCCTTAACATACGATTCATATCCTCTGGCAATTATCCATACTGAATCTAACTTAATAACAGTATGTTTGAAAAACAGCAAAATTCTTACAGACTTTATAGATGGGAAAGTCAAATCCTTTTATACCTTTAAACGTTCCAGATTTATCTTGCAAATACTTTATAGAATAGCAAGTTATTATTTACTTTATTTAAGGCAGATAGATAAAAAAAGTGTTATGATAGAAAAAAAGCTTCATAAGTCTATGAAAAATAAAGAATTTGTCCAACTTTTATCATTGGAAAAATCCCTGGTTTACTTTTCCACATCTTTAAAAGCAAATGAAATAACTCTGGAAAAAATGCTAAAATTAGAAATTTTAAAAAAGTATCCTGAGGATCAGGATATTTTGGAGGATGTCATTATTGAAAATAAGCAGGCAATAGAAATGACAAATATCTACAGCAATGTTTTAACTGGTACCATGGATGCGTTCGCCTCTCTCATATCCAACAATTTAAATATAGTGATGAAGTTTTTAGCTTCTATAACCATAGTTATGGCTATTCCCAATATAATATTTGGTTCTTTTGGAATGAATGTACCCGGCATACCTTTTGCTCAATATAAAAATGCCTTTTGGGCTATATATGCAATAACAGCTTTAATTTGTGTGATCTGTATAATATTTTTAAAAAAAAGAGATTTATTTTAATTTTAGGATGTGATAATTTGCTTGGAAAAAGGTTAAGAAAGGGAGATACCATAGGTCTTATATCTCCTTCAGGTGCCCAAAAACCTGAAAAAACAAAAAAAAGCATTGAACTTTTAAACGGCCTTGGTTTTAAAATAAAAGAAGGGAAACACATATATGATAAATGGGGATATCTGGCAGGAAAAGATATTGATAGAGTCAAGGATCTAATGGATATGTTTCTGGATCAGGAAGTAGACATGATATTGTGCACACGAGGCGGCTATGGTACCATGCGGCTTCTAGATCTCATAGATTTTAATGTCATAGAGAAAAATCCTAAGATATTCGCAGGTTTTAGTGATATAACCACCTTGTTAAATAGCATATTCCAGAGATGTGATATTACTACTTTCCATTCCCCCATGTGCAATACTGATTTTGATGATTTTACATTAAAAAGTTTTTTGGATACTTTAATGTCAGGTTACACTCCTCTTACCATAGAAAATCCTGAAAATATACCTACAAATTATTTCAATGGAGAATATGCCAGTGGGAAATTAATAGGTGGTAACCTTTCATTAATATGCAGCCTACTTGGTACACCTTATGCTGTAAATACCAAAGATAAAATATTATTTATAGAGGACATAGGTGAAGAGCCTTATAGAATTGACAGAATGCTTACTCAACTTACATTAAGCGGGGATCTGCAAAAATGCAGGGGTTTTATTATGGGTCAATTTAAAAATTGCCAGCTTCCACATTATGAACGCAGTTTAACTTTAGATGAAATATTAGAAGATAGAATATTGAGTTTAAAAAAACCTACTTTAATTAATTTTCAATCCGGGCACTCATATCCAAGGATAACTCTCCCAATTGGTGCCAATGTAGAAGTAAATTTTAAAGAGGGTAAAATTCACTTATTGGAACCTGTGGTAGAATAATTAAAATAGCTTAATATATAAATAAACAGGAGAGCTGAGCATAATTAAGCTTTCCTGTTTATTTTGCAGTTAAATCCATTAATATTCCACCTTCACGCTATTTATTCAACTATCAACAACAGATTCTGCTTCCAATCATCCATCTTTTCTTATAGGTTAGTTCCATCCTCACAGCTTTATCAGATGCACATAAAGCCTCTTAAAAAAATAGTTTTTTATAAAATAATTTTGTTAAAGAGGTTCAACCTTGCAGTTTGATAAGGAAATACTGAAGGGATATATTGACACAATTGTATTAAGTATTTTACCAAATGGTGATATGTACGGATATGAAATTGCTAAAAGGATAAAAGAAAAATCAAAAGAAAAGTTTGAAATGAAGGAAGCTACCCTATATGTATCTTTAAAACGTTTAGAAAAAAAGAACTACCTGGAAGGCTACTGGAATGATGATAAAGGTAGCGGCGGTGGGAGAAGAAGATACTATACAATCACTGAGAAAGGCATAAATTATTTCTCAGTCAGGGTAAAAGAATGGAGGTTTTTAAAATCATTATTAAATAATTTTATGGAGGTTATTTATGATTGATAAAATTGAAGGATATATTGATAGTATTTACAAAAATGTTTATCAAGGCAGGAGCTGTTATTTTTATTATAGGCTGTTTATTTCAAATCATCAGTATGTTCTACAACAATGAATTACTTAATTATTTTAGCAGAGAGTTAAGTAAAAATGGATTTAAAAATATTTCATATTTGCTATTCATGATTTCTCTGGCTATTTGGAATATATCTTTCTATTATTATTATTTTGCTAAAAAATTCGAATTAGTATTGATGGCTTTTCTGTTTTGCGATTTTGTCATATGTGTACCCTTTCTGTTTATATGGGCTTATCTTCCACATCATAAAATGAGAGGCCTTACTTTTATATTAGGAATTACTTTTATAATAATACTACACTTTTTTATTTCTTCCATGGTTAATGGCTCTTTAATATCCTTTGCAACTTTAACTAATTTAATTTTATCTAAAATGTCATATATAATTATGAAAAATAAATATACAAAGGAAAAAATAGCCTGCTCACTAAAACAGACTACTTTCTTATTATATGGAGGCGCCACCCAGATTTGAACTGGGGGTGAAGGTTTTGCAGACCTCTGCCTTACCACTTGGCTATAGCGCCACATTTTAACACTCAACGAGATTTATTATATCATTATATGTAAGCCCTGTCAATCCAATTTTATTAATGATCAAACAAGCTTATTAAGCTTATTAACAAAATTCAATTTAGTATACCGATATATAAAAAAGTATGTGCTATAATATTATATGAGGTGATATTATGAGTTATGAAAATTTAAAATCTGCTATAGATGCTAGTAATAACATTGTATTCTTAGGAGGTGCAGGAGTTTCTACAGAATCACAAATACCTGATTTTAGATCTGAAGCAGGTATATATAAAACTAAAAACAATTTTTCATATCCTCCTGAAATAATGTTAAGTCATACATTTTTTATGTCTCATACTGAAGATTTTTTTGAATTTTATCGAAAAAAAATGATATACAAAGATGCAAAACCCAATGATGCTCATTATGCTCTGGCAGAATTAGAAAAGATGGGAAAATTGAAAGCCGTAGTAACTCAAAATATAGATGGCCTTCATCAAATGGCAGGTTCAAAGAATGTTTTAGAATTACATGGTTCAATACATCGAAATCACTGCACCAAATGCAATAAATTTTTTAATTTGGATTATGTAATAAATAGTTCTGATATGATACCTAAATGTGACAAATGCAATGGAATAATAAAACCTGATGTAGTGTTATATGAAGAAAGTCTAGATATGAGTATATTAAATAAATCTACTGAATACATAAGACAGGCAGATATTCTAATCGTAGGCGGAACATCTTTGGTAGTATACCCTGCTGCAGGATTAATTAATTATTTTAAGGGCAAATATCTTGTTCTTATAAATAAATCATCTACTCCTTATGACAATAAAGCAGATATAGTAATACATGATAAAATAGGAACAGTTCTGAAAAGCGTACTATCAAGTGATTCCTAGATGCGGTTGAATTTACTTATAGGAAATACTTTTCTTCCCTATCTAAGATTAATAGGCATATTTGCCTGCTGCTAAATATGCCTGTTAATCCTAAATAGGTTCATTTAAAGTTGAAAATAGAATATTATTTAATCTCTACTTTATATTTATTTTTCAAATTCTTAGTGAATTGATCATATTTAAATGCCTGTCTCTCTTGTAGCAATCCTCTTTTAATCGCATCTTTAACTTCGTCAAAAGTTTTTATTGAGACTTCTTCCTTTTCTTCAACCTTTATGAGATGATATCCAAATTGAGTTTTTACAGGCTCACTTATTATTCCTATTTCCAGCTGAAAAGCTGTATTTTCAAATTCAGGCACCATTTGTCCCCTTGTGAATTTTCCAAGGCTACCTCCCTGAGCTTTTGACGGACATGATGAATATTTTTTAGCAGCATCCTCAAAAGATAATCCATTCTTTATTTCTTCTAATACCTCATTAGCCTTTTCAATAGAATCTACCAATATATGTTTTGCAGTTATACTTTCAGGATTTTTATACATACTTCTATTAGCCTTATAATAATCTTTAACTTCATCATCTGTGACTTTAACATCTTCCATAATCTTAGCCACTGCCTCTTGAGTTAATATTTCCTTTTTAGCTGCTTCCAATTTAGCCAGATAATTTTTATTCTTTTCCATTTGTTCATCTTTAGCATAATTATAGATGAGTTCAAAAGATATAATTTCATTCAGTAATTGTTTTCTTCCATTTTCAGTATTTAAATACTGCTGTCTTTCCGAAGGAAATCTTTTTATGGTATTTTGTAAATCATCTTCAATTATTTCTACACCATTGACAATTGCCAGCACATCTTTTTGCATATATTTTCTCCTTAATATTATTATACTTTATTACTAATTATGACATAATTTTTATGTTTTTTCCATATAAAAATTAAAAGTTCCAGATAAACTCTGAAACTTTTGGTGGCCAGACCAGGAATCGAACCAGGGACACGAGGATTTTCAGTCCTCTGCTCTACCGACTGAGCTATCTGGCCATATAACATATATATCTGGCGGCGACCTGCTCTCCCACAGGGCCTCCCCTGCAGTACCATGGGCACTGTGAAGCTTAACCTTCCTGTTCGAAATGGTAAGGGGTGTTACCTTCACGTTATTACCACCAGATGCTGATTTGTCAAAATCTTCGATTTTGGTAACGAATCAGTACTCCTCAGCTTTAGCTGAGTGAGTTTCATTATATAGCTTTATTCTTCAAACTTCTATCTCTGTTCTATGAACTTTGATATATTGTCCTCTGAAAATTGCACAGTAAATATTTATCCATATTGTTTTTGGTCAAGCCCTCGACCTATTAGTATCAGTCAGCTTAACATGTTGCCACGCTTACACCTCTGACCTATCACCTTGTGTTCTTCAAGGGGTCTTACCAGCTTTCGCTGTGGGAAATCTTGTCTTGAGGGGGGCTTCACACTTAGATGCTTTCAGTGTTTATCCCTTCCCGACTTAGCTACCCAGCTGTGCTCCTGGCGGAACAACTGGTTCACCAGAGGTCAGTCCATCCCGGTCCTCTCGTACTAAGGACAGCTCCTCTCAAATTTCCTGCGCCCGCGACGGATAGGGACCGAACTGTCTCACGACGTTCTGAACCCAGCTCGCGTGCCGCTTTAATGGGCGAACAGCCCAACCCTTGGGACCTACTTCAGCCCCAGGATGCGACGAGCCGACATCGAGGTGCCAAACCTCCCCGTCGATGTGAACTCTTGGGGGAGATCAGCCTGTTATCCCCGAGGTAGCTTTTATCCGTTGAGCGATGGCCCTCCCACGAGGTACCACCGGATCACTAAGACCGACTTTCGTCCCTGCTCCACCTGTATGTGTCGCAGTCAGGCTCCCTTATGCCTTTGCACTCTCCGAAGAATTTCCAACCCTTCTGAGGAAACCTTTGTACGCCTCCGTTACTCTTTTGGAGGCGACCGCCCCAGTCAAACTGCCCACCTAACATTGTCCCGTTGCCAGTTTCATGGCACCCGGTTAGAATTCCAGTACTGTCAGGGTGGTATCCCAACATCGACTCCAAAATGGCTGACGCCACTCCTTCCATGTCTCCCACCTATCCTGTACAGACAATACCGAAATTCAGTGATAAGCTACAGTAAAGCTCTACGGGGTCTTTCCGTCCAATCGCGGGTAGCAAGCATCTTCACTTGCATTTCAATTTCGCCGGATTTGTTGTCGAGACAGTGCTCAAATCATTACGCCATTCGTGCGGGTCGGAACTTACCCGACAAGGAATTTCGCTACCTTAGGACCGTTATAGTTACGGCCGCCGTTTACTGGGGCTTAAGTTCTTACCTTCGCATTGCTGCTTAGTATTCCCCTTAACCTTCCAGCACCGGGCAGGCGTCAGCTCCTATACTTCAGCTTTCGCTTTAGCAGAAACCTGTGTTTTTGATAAACAGTTGCTTGAGCCTTTTCTCTGCGGCCTCTTTCGAGGCACTCCTTCTCCCTAAGTTACGGAGTCAATTTGCCGAGTTCCTTAACAACAATTCTTCCGATGGTCTTAGGATTCTCTCCTCACCTACCTGTGTCGGTTTGCGGTACGGGCACACATAAATTCCATAGAGACTTTTCTTGGCAGTGTGATATCAGATACTTCTCCTTTCGGATTCCCCTTCACAGCTCGCAATTGAATACATGGTTTTCCCTCTGTATTCTCACTCACTGCTTAGACATACCTCCAACAGTATGCACATCCTATCCTCCTGCGTCATCCCTTCTGGTCTTTTTCATCTATATGCGGTATCGGAATTTCAACCGATTGTCCATCACCTACGCCTTTCGGCCTCGGCTTAGGTCCCGACTTACCCTGAGTGGACGAACCTTCCTCAGGAAACCTTAGGTTTTCGACCAATAAGATTCTCACTTATTTCTCGCTACTTATGCCAGCATTCTCTCTCCTGTCCTGTCCACCGCTCCTTCCGGTACGGCTTCTCCCTGGACAGCATGCTCCTCTACCGCTCTTTCAAGCCCACAGCTTCGGTGGTAAGTTTTAGCCCCGGACATCTTCGGCGCATGACCTCTTGACTAGTGAGCTATTACGCACTCTTTAAATGAATGGCTGCTTCTGAGCCAACATCCTAGTTGTCTTAGAGATCACACTTCCTTTTCCACTTAACTTACACTTCGGGACCTTAGCTGGTGGTCTGGGCTTTTTCCCTTTTGACCACGGATCTTATCATTCGCAGTCTGACTGCTGAGATTCAAGTTTATGGCATTCGGAGTTTGATAAGGTTCAGTAACTGTTGTCAGCCCCTACCCCATTCAGTGCTCTACCTCCATTACTCACTCTCAACGCTAGCCCTAAAGCTATTTCGAGGAGAACCAGCTATCTCCGGGTTCGATTGGAATTTCTCCGCTATCCACAGCTCATCCCATGGTTTTTCAACACCATTGTGGTTCGGTCCTCCACGAAATTTTACTTCCGCTTCAACCTGGCCATGGATAGGTCACCCGGTTTCGGGTCTACAACATACAACTTCCCGCCCTCTTCAGACTCGGTTTCCCTCCGGCTCCATACCTTAAGTACTTAACCTTGCTGCATATCGTAACTCGCTGGCTCGTTCTACAAAAAGCACGCCGTCGTACTTTATCGTACTTCGACTATTTGTGGACACACGGTTTCAGATTCTATTTCACTCCCCTCCCGGGGTTCTTTTCACCTTTCCCTCACGGTACTTCTTCTCTATCGGTCACCAGGTAGTATTTAGCCTTGGGAGGTGGTCCTCCCTGCTTCCCACAAGGTTTCTCGTGTCTCGTGGTACTCTGGTTCAGGTCTCGCAGTTCTTCCTTTTCACTTACAGGGCTGTTACCTTCTGCGGCTCAACTTTCCAGTTGTATTCAATTAAGTCTTCCCTGCTTTTATGACCTGACCTCAACCCCAGAAACAAGTTTCTGGTTTGGGCTCTTTCCCTTTCGCTCGCCGCTACTTGGAAAATCGATGTTTCTTTCTCTTCCTCCGGGTACTTAGATGTTTCAGTTCCCCGGGTCTGCCTCTGCATATCTATTTATTCAACATGCAGTACCCAGCGTTGTCTGGGTGGGTTTCCCCATTTGGATATCTCTGGTTCACTGGCTATTTGCGCCTACCCAGAGCTTTTCGCAGCTTATCGCGTCCTTCTTAGGCTCCTGGTGCCAAGGCATCCTCCATGCGCCCTTTGTAGCTTGACCTTTAGTTTTAAAATTGCCATTAACTTCGTCCAGCTGCGTCAAATACCTCACTCCGGTACTCATTTACACTAGTAAACTCCGTTCCTCCTTCGGTATTTTCCTTGCTGTACTCGTTACTATCAATTTTCTTAAAAATTACTATCAGCTTCACAATACTGCGTTAAAACCTTCCCTTCGGTGCTCATTTACATTAGTAAACTCTGCTCCTCACTCAGGTTTTTCCTTGTGTTGTCCGCTGCTATTAATTTTAATTACATTGGTTCTCAGTTATAACTTACGTCATAACTTACAAATAAGTATAAACTAGTTATACTTATATACTACAAAGGTTATTTCTAACCTTAGCTTTGTTTCTAAAATTGATATTAGCTTCACATTTCTGCTCGTTACTATCAATTCTTTTATTTCTTATTTACTGTGCAATTTTCAAAGGACAAATTTTTTTTCAATTCACAGTGTATAATTTACACTGCACAATTGAATTAAAGAATTCAATTGTCAATTGTCAATTCTTAATTGTCAACTGACTTATGATCCTTCAAAATTAAACAGAATAAAGCGGATTACCTTACATAGATTAAACCATTAAAAATCGCTATTAACTTCGCATTTCTTCGTCAAGTCTTTCACTGTGGTGCTCACTTACACTAGTAAGCTCTGCTCCTCGCTCAAGCCTTTCCTTGATCTGCTCATTACTACCAATTTTTTTAAGACAATCATTACAATCATCTTTCGACTCCCTAGAAAGGAGGTGATCCAGCCGCAGGTTCTCCTACGGCTACCTTGTTACGACTTCACCCCAATCACTAACCCCACCTTCGGCCGCGTCCTCTTTCGTTAGACTACGGACTTCGGGTGTTGCCAGCTCTCATGGTGTGACGGGCGGTGTGTACAAGGCCCGGGAACGTATTCACCGCGACATGCTGATTCGCGATTACTAGCAACTCCAGCTTCATGCAGGCGGGTTTCAGCCTGCAATCCGAACTGAGAGTAGTTTTTGAGGTTTGCTCCACCTTGCGGTCTTGCGTCTCGTTGTTCCTACCCATTGTAGCACGTGTGTTGCCCTGGACATAAGGGGCATGATGATTTGACGTCATCCCCACCTTCCTCCGCGTTAACCGCGGCAGTCTTGTTAGAGTGCTCATCTTACTGTTAGCAACTAACAACAGGGGTTGCGCTCGTTGCAGGACTTAACCTAACATCTCACGACACGAGCTGACGACAACCATGCACCACCTGTCTCCCTGCCCCGAAGGGCTTCTCTTATCTCTAAGATATTCAGGGGATGTCAAGTCCAGGTAAGGTTCTTCGCGTTGCTTCGAATTAAACCACATGCTCCGCTGCTTGTGCGGGCCCCCGTCAATTCCTTTGAGTTTTAATCTTGCGATCGTACTTCCCAGGCGGAGTACTTATTGTGTTTACTGCGGCACAGAAGGGGTCGATACCTCCTACACCTAGTACTCATCGTTTACGGCGTGGACTACCAGGGTATCTAATCCTGTTTGCTACCCACGCTTTCGTGCCTCAGCGTCAGTTACAGTCCAGAGAACCGCCTTCGCCACTGGTGTTCTTCCTAATCTCTACGCATTTCACCGCTACACTAGGAATTCCGTTCTCCTCTCCTGCACTCCAGACACCCAGTTTGAAATGCACTGCCCGGGTTAAGCCCGGGTATTTCACATCTCACTTAAATGTCCGCCTGCGCACCCTTTACGCCCAGTAATTCCGGACAACGCTTGCCACCTACGTATTACCGCGGCTGCTGGCACGTAGTTAGCCGTGGCTTCCTCATCTGGTACCGTCATTATCGTCCCAGATGACAGAGCTTTACAATCCGAAAACCTTCTTCACTCACGCGGCGTTGCTGCATCAGGCTTTCGCCCATTGTGCAATATTCCCCACTGCTGCCTCCCGTAGGAGTCTGGACCGTCTCTCAGTTCCAATGTGGCCGATCACCCTCTCAGGTCGGCTACGCATCGTTGCCTTGGTAGGCCGTTGCCCTACCAACTAGCTAATGCGCCGCGGGTCCATCTCAAAGCGGATTACTCCTTTAAAGTACCATCCATGTGAATCATACTTGTTATGCGGTATTAATCTCCCTTTCGGGAGGCTATCCCCCTCTTTGAGGCAGGTTACCCACGTGTTACTCACCCGTCCGCCGCTAATCCACTCCCGAAGGAGCTTCATCGCTCGACTTGCATGTGTTAAGCACGCCGCCAGCGTTCGTCCTGAGCCAGGATCAAACTCTTAATTTAAAAGTTTATATGGCTCTGTTTAAAATTGCCATTAACTTCGTCCAGCTGCGTCAAATGCTTCATTCCGGTGCTCATTTACGTAAGTAAACTCTGCTCCTCATTCAGCCTTTTCCTTGCTGTACTCGTTACTGCCAATTTCAGGCTTATTGCCTCTTTAGAAAATTAATACTAACTTCGCATTTCTTCGTCAAACCCGACCCTGCGGTGCTCATTTGCTTAAGTAAACTCCGCTCCTGGTTCAAGGTTTTCCTGGAACTGCTCGTTATTATTAATTTTAGATACATTACGCTAAGTATGTATAACATCATAAATGATGCTTTACTACTGAACATAACATACAAAATATTACGAAATTACTTTCTTTGCTGCTGCTGCAGCTCAAAAGAATTGCTGGTTTATTCTTATATAAGTTTTCCTTATATTTTATTCTGTTTAATTTTCAAGGATCATCTTCAATTACCTGCCATCTCTTTAGACAGCTTTTATAGTATATCATCTGTATTTCTCTTTGTCAACATGTTTTTTTAAATTCTTTAAGTTTTTTTAAACTTGAAATTTTATAAAACATCCAAGATATCTGCCTGTCAAGCGTATATCTATTTGCGACAACATTTGATATTCTATCATATTTTGTCCTATTTTCCTTAAAATATACATTCATTAGACTAATTTATCTCTTATTTACCACTTATAATATATCTTTTTCTCCAATATCCGCATACTGACACACCGGGTTATGTTGATTTTATCAAGTTCATCATTACACATTTTATAAGACACTCACACATTAATCTCTTTCAAAAAACAGTATGCCATATCACATTCAGATTTGAATCCAAAATGCTCTAAAGCTTTCTGGAGGGAATATAAAGTATAACTCACTATATCTTCTCTTGCATTTTCTCCCATATGTCCTATTCTAATTACCTTCCCTTCTAGATATCCAAAAGAACCCGCTATTAAAACATTAAAATTGTCTATCATATATTTCCTCAGCTGTTTTTCGTCTATGCCCTCTGGAATTTCAATAACACTTACAGTATTGGAATACCCTTTTTTTATATACAAGTTTAATCCCGCTTTTTCAATAGCCTTTCTTACACTCCTGCCAATTTTATCATGTCTCTTCAAAACGTCCTCATCCCCCAAAACATTATCCACTGCTGTTTTTAATGCAGCTATATCACTTATAGGAGGGGTATATGGAAACCACTTATTTTCATAATACTTCTCCCAAATTAATAAATTGCAATAAAAAGATTTTATAGGACTCTTTCTATTTTTCATTGCAAGAAAAGCATCCTGACTAATACTGAGCAGAGAAAGTCCCGGAGGAGCCGAAATACACTTCTGGGATGCTCCCACCACTATATCTATATTCCAATTATCAACTTCCAAATTTTCTCCTGCCATGGCAGACACACTATCCACTAAAGTTAATATTCCTTTTTCTTTAAGCATAGGACATATTTTTGATATATTATTCAATACCCCTGAAGGAGTATCACAGTGAACAACTGTGGCATATTTAAAATTGCTATCCTTATCTAAAAATCTTCTTAAATCTTCTACATTTATTTCTCTTTTCCTATCTCCTTTAAAAAATACAACTTCCCCGTCATACAATTTTACTAAATCTGCAAATCCTTCTCCAAATATTCCATTGTCAATTACAAGCACCCTATCTCCCTTTTCTGTAAGGGAGGCACATGCAGCTTCCAATCCAAGCATACCTTCACCGCACAATATTCTAACCTGGTTTTTAGTTTTTAAAAGTTTAGCTATATTTTCACAAGTTTCCTTATAAAAATCATAGAATTGAATATCTAAATCAGGATTTGTACATCTCATACTTCTGGTTAATCTTACGTTTTCCCTAACCTCTGTAGGCCCTGGTGTCATTATATATGGAACTTTCAACAAAATCACTCCCTTATTAATTTTACTAGAATTATATCATCTGTATTTTTATTTACAAAATGTATGAGTACAATTATTTAACCAGCATATAATTTATTTTATTGGAGAAATATATATTTATGCAATTATATCGAAAATAATAGAAACTTCTGCTTACATGTCAGCTCTGTGCTAAAATATAAGAAAATATAATTAATCTTGGTCAGAAAGGAAACCTCTTATGAATAATATTGAAGAAACACTTACAAGAAAAATTAAAGAGATATGTGAAAGCTACAATGGTAGTCCAACAAGTGGATATATTTCAGGAGACGGTCCTATTCCCTGTGATATATTATTTATAGGCGAAGCTCCCGGAAAAACAGAAGTACAACAGGGAAAACCTTTTGTCGGCATGGCTGGCAGAACCTTTGAAAAGTATTTGAATTTAATTGGTTTGAAAAGGGAAATGATTAGAATAACAAATACCTGTTTTTTCAGGCCTATTAAAATAAATGAGGGCAAAAATGGCAGGGAAACTATAAGCAACAGGACTCCAAAAGCTTCTGAAATACAACTCTTCAAGCATATATTAAATGAGGAAATTGAATTGGTGAATCCTAAAATAATTATAACTTTGGGAAATACACCTCTAAAAAGATTCACTGAATTTAATTCTATAGGCCAATGCCACGGAGATGTTTATTTTAATGAAAATCTTAAAAGATACATATTCCCTATGTACCACCCCTCTGCCTTAACTTATAACAGAAATGAAAATTTTCAATCCATATACAAAAAGGACTGGGAAAAATTAAAGGATGCTCTAGATAATTTTTAGAGCTCCTTAATTGCTTTTTTTTTTGTGAATACAATAACATATTAAAAAACCTGTAATTCCTCCCATGGTATCTATTATCACATCTCTTATCCTCCCCGTTCTCCCTGGTACAAATAATTGATGAATTTCATCTGAACAAGAATATAAAAAAACCACTGCAATTAAAAAAACAGCTAATTTTTTAAATTTGAAATTTTCCTTCACCGCATTGAATAACAATACTGCCAATATAAAATATTCCAAAAAATGAGAAACCTTTCTCACTATGAAATTAGCTAAATTTCCAAACACATTATTTAAATTTAAACCCAAAACCTGAAATATATATATGACAAATTCACTTTTTCTATTTGATACAATTGCCTTCTGACTGGAAAAAACAAATATGCCCACCATCCATAGTACTACTAAAATCCATTTAAACTTTTTCATATCATATTTAAAACCTTTCTCTACCCTTCATAATAATATACTCAATTTCTATATGAGCTCGTTAAAACTTCCCAATTGATTTAATACTTTTATAGTATTTTCTATATCGTTAATAGAAACCATTTCTGAAGTAGAATACTTATATCTGCAGGGTATTGCAATCTCCCCGGTTCTTATGCCAATCCTTTCCTTGTGAACTAATTCTCCCTCAGATTTATCTGTACTTATACTATATTGGAGCTTTACCTCAACTTTTCTCGCTGCATTTTCTAATATATCTTTTATATCCTTATGCATTATAAGGGAATTATCCATAATCTTCAGTACAGGACCTTCCCCTATATTTACATTAGTATTTACTTTCTCTGCATTTTTCGCATCTTCAGTACCTATAACTATACAATAATCAGGATTTATACTATTTGCCGCAATTCTCGCCCCTATACCTCCAACTTCACCCTGAGAAGCAAATACAAAATCAATTTCAGCTCCTTCCACTTTGATTTCCTCTATAAGTTTTAAAAGTACATAGCACCCTACTTTATTATGTAAAAGAGGACTTATAACATTATTATCACCTACATTTAAATATGGACCTACAAGAGATGCCATATCACCTTCATTTACTTTCTTAGATGCCTCTTCTTTTTCTTTTACTCCTATATCAACAAACATACCCTTGGAAGAGGTATATATTTTACCCAATGTACCATTGTCAAATCTTATAAAGCTGTGTGATATATCCTTTTTATTAAAATTGCCTATATTATTCACTCTGATCATTCCATCATCATCTATATGATTCACTATAAATCCCACCGAATCCATATGGGAACATAACATAATTTTATTTTCACCAGATCCTAATTTCACTATTACATTTCCTATATTATCTTCATGTACTTCCTGACTGATCTTATTTAAATGATCCTTTATTACCTGTTTCACCTCATCCTCTTTGCCGCTGATTCCAAAAGAATTAATTAATTTTACCAAAAGTTTATCCAAAGTCCTCACCTCTCTATATTTTAAATAACCTATACTATAATTCTTCCAAATAGCTCTTTAGCAGAACCAAAATATTTTCGTAATCAATTTTGCTGCACACAGAAATATTAGAATTCATATATCTACAAGGTATTAGTACTGCCGCAATTTTACAGCTACCAACTGTAAGACGAACTGCCTTAAGTTCCCCTTCCCCCTTGGTATCTCCAACTTTTTGATAGGGTATGCCCACACTAACTGCTTTATTTCTAATAGATTCTACAATATCCTTGTCAAATATGGATTCTCCTCCCTTAAAGGGTATGGCAGGACCGCCTGTTAATTGAATAGTTCTTAAATATCCCGGTACTTCCAATCCATCCGTACTGTTTACAGCATCTAAAATTATGACTATATCAGGATCAATATTGTAAGCTGCTGCATAAACTCCTCTTTGCCCTATATTTCCCTGCACACTAAATACACCATATAGATCACATTTATAATCCTCTTTTAATAATTCCATGAGTATGGAACAACCCATTCTATCATCTAGTGCCCTTCCCTTTAAAAGGTTATCTCCAAAGTAAAAAAAATTATTATCAAATACTGCAGAGTCTCCTAATGAAATAATCTTTTTACATTCTTCCTTAGAGGAAACCCCTATATCTATACACATATTCTCACAGGATAGACTTTTATTAACTTCCTCTTTGCTTTGAAGATGTATTGGCTTTATTCCTATAACTCCCGGCACCTTTTTATGTCCAATCAAAATGGTTTTGCATGGCAGTGAATTTTTATTCAGAGTACCTAAAGTTGAAAATCTCATAGTACCGTCTTCATTGTAAGCCGTTATTATAAGACCTAATTCATCCATATGAGAAACTACCATTATTTTGGGGGAATTGTTTCCACCCTTTTTATGAACTACTATATTCCCCATTCTATCCTGATTTACATTTTCAGTGAACACTTTTAATTCGCTCATTATAAGCTTTCCTGTCTCTTTCTCATAACCCGATGGCCCCATGGAATTGCAGAGCTTTTCTAAGAACAAAATAATCCCTCCAATTCATTTTCATTTAATTCCTGAATAAACCGTGCTAAAAGCTTTCCCGTATTCCTGATATCCCTTAAATTCACCATCTCCACAGAAGTATGCATGTATTTTATGGGAATGGATATTAAAAGGGTGGGTATTCCTCCAACAGCAGTCTGAATATCCCAGGCATCTGTTCCTGTATTTCCCGGTTCCACTTCAACCTGATAGGGAATATTATACCTATCCGCTGTTTTTATTATTCTATTTCTGAGCTTATGATGCACATTAGGTCCTATGCATATAACAGGTCCTTCTCCTAATTTATTCTCCCTGTCACTATCTCCAAATTTTCCACCGTCAAAAGTCACATCAATTGCAATACCTATGTCCGGTTTAATTTCATAGCTTGCCATCTTAGCTCCCCTATGACCCACTTCCTCCTGGCAGGAGCATACAAAATAAACATCCAGATCTGAATTAACATTTTTCAATTCATCTGCACATACATATATAGCTGCAATGCTTGCCCTATTGTCTACGGATTTACAACATACATTATCATTTAAAAGCTCAATCATATCTCTCTTCAAGGTGATGTAATCCCCTATTTTGACTAAATCATTCAATTTTTCTGAACTATATCCAGTTTCTATATATAATTTTTCCATTCTGACTCCGTTATTATCTTTATCATTATACGTAGGCTTCAATGCTATAATTCCCCCTACATCTTCTTTCCCGTGAATAATAACTTCCTGAGATACAAGGCTTTTAGGATCTATTCCCAAGGCTTTAAACTTTATAAACCCTTCATCTGAAATTTCATTAACCATTAAAAACACTTCATCAGCATGGGCCATTATCATTATTTTATTAGAAGTTTTACCTTTTTTATGTATATAAATATTATTTAATTTACTCATGGTTATATGTCCAAATTCCTTAAAATTATCTTCTATAATAGAATACAGCCAATCTTCTCTTCCACTGGGTGCATGAGCTTCACAAATCATTTTTAGAAAATCCAAGTCCTTCATTTTCTTACCTCCAGCCAAATATATTGATAGTTTAATTATAGCATACTATTTTACTTCTTCCTTCCATTAAAACTACATCATGCCATACTCCATTACTCATTTTAGCTACTCTCTCTTTTATACCAATTTCTCTAAATCCACATTTTTTATGCATTGCTATACTGGCTATGTTTTCTCTTATAATAGCAGAATGTGAACTTACCCCACCCACAAGGGGATGGGGCTTCCTGCTTCTTCGACCTCGCAACCTACTATCTCCACAGGCTTAATTCCGATAGTTCCTACCGTATTTATCTACAGGCTTACGCCACTGATATTTTTAGTTCTTTCAATCCTTGCTTTAGAATATTTTTACTTGCATTGGTATCCCTATCGTGTTTGCTATCGCATTTAGGACATATCCATTCCCTTATGTTTAAGTCCTTTACTTCTGCATTTTGATAGCCACATACCGAACATAATTGACTTGAAGGGTAGAAAGTATCTATTTTATGTACAGTTCTACCATACCATTCAGCCTTATATTCAAGTAGTCTTGTGAACTCCGACCAACTGCAATCACCTATTCTTTGTGCTAACTTTTCATCCTTCATCATGTTTTTTACATTCAAATCTTCAAGAATTATAATTTGATTTTCTTTTATAAGTTTCAAAGATTCCTTATGCAAAAAATCTGCTCTTTGATTGGCAATTTTCTCATGGATTTTTGCAAGTTTAACCCTTGCTTTATGATAATTCTTACTTCCTTTAGTTTTACTGCTTAATCTTCTTTGAACCTTAATCAAATTCTCATAAGACTTTTGAAGATATTTAGGATTTTCTATAGTTTCCTCATTGGACATAGCACAAAATGACTTTATACCTACATCAATGCCTATTGCATTAGAATTTTGAGGTAGTTTTTCACTTTCAATATTGGTGCAACAAATGGAAACAAAGCACTTATTCGAAGGGGTTCTACTTACCGTAACATTAAGTATTTTACCTTGAATTTCTCTATGTTTTTTAAACTCTATCCAACCAATTTTAGGTAGTTTAATTTTATTGCCTTCAATTTTGATGTTATCATTAACCATTTGAGTTCTATAACTTTGATTATGATTATGTTTACTCTTGAATTTAGGGAAGCCACTACCCTTAAAGAAATTCTTATATGCTTTATCCAAATCTCTCAAACTCTGTTGAAGTGATATTGCGTCTATTTCTTTAAGCCATTCATGTTGACTTTTAAGGCTTTTCATATCGTTGGCACACTCAACATAAGACATGGATTTCCCTTCACTTTTGTATAAGTCTATCTTCTTTTCAAGATAGTGATTATATACAAATCTACAAGAGCCAAAAGTCTTACTTAATATTATTTCTTGTTCTTTAGTTGGTACTAATCTAAACTTGAAAGCCTTTTCCACAATATCACTTCGTTTCTCATATAGTTCATGTAGTTATTATACAACATCATTGAAGCAGCGTCAACTATATGGTATAGTTTATATGAGGTGATAGCATGGCAAGAAAAAGCATTAATACAACTTTAGATGTTAATTTATATTCTAAAATTCAAATCCTTGCTCTTAAAGTAAGTGCTGAAAAACAAACTAAAATCAATGCTAATGACTTAATTGAGGAAGGAATGAAACTTATAATTGACAAGTACGAAGGTACTGAAAACAAAGCATAGCATTTACAATATTAATTACCACATTGTCTTTTGTCCTAAATATCGTCATAGCATTTTTAAGAATACTTTAGAGCAAGAACTCAAAAAAGTTTTTCAAATGATTTGCTTCAACTATGGTTATGAGTTATTAGAAATGGGAATAATGCCTGACCATTGTCATTTATTTATTTCTACACCTCCAACCATTGCACCAGTAGACATTGTTAAGACTTTGAAAAGTGTATCTGCACTGTATATTTTTAGAACCTTTCCAAATCTGAAACGACAAAGGTTTTGGGGTAGTGGATTATGGAGCAAAGGTTATTAGGTTGGTACAGCAGGTTCGGTATCGACTGAAACAATTCAAAGGTACATTCAAAATCAGAAGTTAGTGTAATGTTAAGTTAAGGGAGTATTGAACTCCCCTAACTTAAAGCCCTTACATCCTCGACCACAAGGGTACGAGGTTTTACAGGCTAATTTATAAAGTCCAAATACCGTTTTTTTCAGATCTTTTTATTAAATTTATCAAAAGAGCTGTTCCTACACCTTGTCTTTTATATTTTTCACCAACATAAATACTAACCTCTACAACTCCTTTGTAACAATCCCTGCTGGAAGTGAGACTTAATGCTGTCCAACCTAATGTATCATTTACCCACCGTGCAACTAACCTGCATATATTAAGATGACCTTTATCCCAACTTTCCCAAGCAGGTGCTTCAGTTTGAAATGTTGCTATACCTATTTCCAATCAGATGATCTCATTTCTTCGATATTATATTTCATTTTCTGTCCTCTTTATCATCAATTTAGTTTGTAGAACTCTGCCTTTACAAATCAAAGTATTTATATATTTTAAATATATCACAAACTTTTTATAAAATCTGATGATTTCTCACAGACAGTCTCTGCTGTCAATTAATCACAATGATCTTTCTGCAAGAGATAAAATATGTTATTATAATATAAAAGTCCAGGAGGAAATAAATTTGAAAAACAAATATTCAATAATCAGATTTATATTTGGAATATTAACAATTATATTATGCATAATTGCTTTGATATACAGCAGCACTTATAGACCTAACACTCAAGTATTAATGAATTTCATGTTCATTTGTTTAGGTATTTTTCAAATTTTAAATGGAATACATTTTTATAAGCAAAATAAAAAATCCCATGGAATACTGCTAATCTTATCAGGTATGTTTATTTTTTCTGTTATAGTTAAAATTGCAATACTTTAAGTATTTAGAATAAGCCGCAATAAATAGTATACTCGTAAGGGTTTCAGTTAAAGTCATTTTCCCAATAAAAATTCTTTGAGGTAGGTGTAACTAAAAAAATACTTATGTAAACTGCAGCAAAAGCATGTAATCCAGATTATCCTTCAACAAGAAGGGCATCTATTGTCTATCCAAGTAGTGTTATAATTTGGTTACAAGTTTGCTGAATAATAGAATTTTCCGTTATTCTGTCTTTATGTCCTCAATTTGCTTTCTCAATCATGCATTTGTGAAAAATTCTGCTATTACTGTGTTGCATGTATAATCGGCATAAAAATGTCATCTACAATCTCCGCTATGGCTTCATCGGATACGGGTTTCAGCTTTGTAATAAACTCATACTGCAGCAAATTAAGCGGCAATGAGATGATCCGGGGCGACAGTTTTTCAAGACAGACTTCACCGCGAAGTTCCGCATTTTTCAAAATCGCCGTCATAGCCGCCGTCATCTTGTTCTCTGATCTCCGCTCGATCATTTGCGGCATGGATGCAATTATATTACGCCACACCACCGGTGCCATAATAAGTCCCCTTATGGTCTCCGTACCGATTGTTCTCATCGGTTCAACACGCCCATGCAGATAGGCGTATATATCATCGCGCAGGCTCCCGGTATCCGGAATCTCATTTGTAATTTTTGGAAAATAATATTTACGTAAAGCAGCCACTACAAGCTCAGACTTATCGGACCAGCGGCGGTAAAGGACGGATTTGTTTGTCCTCGCCCGTGTTGCGACGCTCTCCATAGTCATATGCGTATAGCCAATTTCAGAGAGTTCCTCCCATGCGGCATGCAGGATCGACTCTTCAAGAACTTCCCCGCGGCGGCGTGTACCTTTCTTTCGTTCATTCATGTTTTATTTCCCTCCGAACATCAACAATAAATATACCTCTGTCGTAGGAATATTTATAAAAAACTCAAAGTTTCCTATTGACAAAGTTCTATATGTATTATATCATAGCTTTAAAAGAAACTCAATGTTTCTTATTGTGCTCATGAAAGGATGATTTTCATAAGTGCAGAAAATGTAAAACCAGCGGAAGAAGAACTCAATCCAGATATGCTCAGAGCCGCCATTATTCTAATCATAAGTGCGCTTTCACCGCTGTTCGATTCGAGGATGGTCAATGTGGCCATCCATATAATTATATTTTATATGAAAACATCCATTTTTGCTCTAATTTAAAGGCGCAAAAGGAGTGTTGTTTAGAGGAAGTAATCTTTTATCCCGGGCTTACCGTTGAAGAAAATCTGGGCATTGCCCGCCGTGTATGCAGATGCTTCCCGACCGGCGTCACAGCTACACTCATCCTGCACATTTCCTTGTATTTATGGCAACATCACTGCTCACTATGTTTGTCATTACAGTAAGTTCATTTACAGCTAATGTTACAAAGGGATATCTGGTGCCAATCAGTATAATTTTTCTCATTGTATTACTTATCAATATCGTTAATAAGTTTGTTTGGCTTTCCGCTTATATTCCGTAGACCATACCGAGGCTGCTTATAGTTGGGTCATTTATGACATTTCCACAGATGTTCCTGTTCCTCTCCGGCGTTATTATTCCCATCAGCCATTCCAGCAGCGTACTGCTGGTTTTAAGCCGCATCATGCCGACAGCCTACTGCCTCAATCTCACAGGTACCGTGGTCTATGCCGGGACACCGGAATACCATAACGTGGTATTATTTCATCCATTGGTGAATCTTGTTGTAATTATACTATTGACCGCAATTTTTTTAAGCATAGTGACTTATCTTTTCACCCGGTGGAAAACCCATGGATAGCTTTTGTTTTCATAATCCCTATTTACTATATCGGAATAAATGTATTTTTGTGGTAGAGAGATATATAGAAAACTCAAGGTTTTCTATTGACAAAATTCTATATTTATTATACTATAATTTGAAAGAAACTAAACGTTTCTTATTGTAACTATGAAAGGAGTTTACTCATGAATAAAAAAAATGTAAACCCGGCAAAAGAAAAACTCGATCCAGTCGTGATTAGGATTGCCGTTGTTCTGCTTGTGGGTTCGCTTGCGCCGCTGTTTGATTCGACGATGGTAAATGTGGCCATCCATACAATTGCATCAGATATGAAAGCAGCCGTTTCTACCGTACAGTGGGTCACTACGGCATACATTCTGACAATGGGGCTGGTCATCCCGACTACAGGGTGGGCCACCAAACGATTTGGATGCAAACAATCCTACATCTTTTCACTGGTGATTTTTTTAGCCGGCTCCATATGCACGATGCTGTCATGGAATATCGGGAGCATGATTGTCTTCCGAATCATTCAGGGTATCGGCACCGGACTATTGATGCCTGTAGTGCAGACGGAACTTGTACGGGCTTCCGGGGGACGCAACCTTGGCCGGATCATGTCCATCATCAGCGTTCCCGCTCTGCTGGGACCTATTCTCGGCCCGGTATTGGGAGGGATTCTCGTTAATGCCGCTGGCTGGCATGCCATTTTCTGGGTTAATATCCCAATCTGTATCGTAGCTATAGCTTTGGCCATATGGGGAATACCCTCCGACAAACTTTTGGATAAGAAAGCATCCTTTGATGCGGTGGGCTTACTCTTGCTTTCTCCCGCACTTGCCCTTCTGATCTACGGCATCGCCCAGATTAGCACTCACGGAGGTTTAAACAGTAGTGCAGTCTATGTCCCGCTTCTTATCGGAATTGTCCTGATGGTGTTTTATGTTGTCTATGCTCTGCATACGAAAAGGGAACCTGCTTTGGATCTGCGGCTGTTCAAATCCGTCAATTTTTCCGCTTCCAATATTCTGCTGCTTTTCAGTGGGATTACCACCAACGGAGCCTTGTTAATGCTACCGCTTTATTATCAGGAGGTGCGTGGGGCAAGCGCCCTGTATGCAGGATTGTGGCTACTTCCACAGGGTATCGGTATGCTGCTCACGAGAGGTTGGGCAGGAAAAGCGGCAGACCGTAACGGCTCGCGTAATATCGTGCTGATGAGCCTCACCGCTACTGCAATCGGTACAATTCCATTTGCTTTTGCGGGTGCAGATACGAATTATATCCTTTTGTCTATAGCCTTGTTGATAAGAGGAGCAGGGCTTGGAGGTCTGTTTATTGCAATCATGACATCCGCCCTCAATGGACTTCCAAAAGAGCAGGTTCCTCACGCCAGCATCGCCACAAGGATTTTCAACACCATCGGTGGTGCTTTCGGGACGGCTATTCTTGCCACCGTCGCCGATCACCAATTGTCGGGCCACGCTGCCACTGACCTTAATGCGGTTGCTCATTCCTTTGATGTTTCATTCTGGTGGGCCATCGGTTTTGCTGTGATTGCAGTGATCCCTACGCTGTTTTTGACAATGCGTAAAAAATCAGGATCGGAAACGACCTCAAGGGAAGCAAATTCATAGATGGACAGATAGTAGTAAAAACAGCATGAAACCATAAAAGGGACAATTTCATAAAATCAAATCAGCCAGATTGAATTGGAGGATGTTCATATGGTATGATAAAATATTTCAGTCATGGAGAAATCATATTTGAAATAATGAATTCTTTTGCAATTAATATGAAAAAAGAAACTTGATAAAAAGACAGGCGCTGCTTGTAAATGGACTGTTAATGACATAAATGAGTTAGATTATCAGTATTCCCAGTAAAGTAAACACTAAAATTACTGCAAGTATAGGTATGAGAGGAAATTCATACTCTGCATAATCGGTCCCTGCCTTTTTATTTTTAAACAGCTTAAAGCATAAATATCCAAAACCAGTTTCAAAAATCACTGACAGTAAAGAACTTATACCAACATAGTACAACCCTCTATCTGAAGCATCTGCTCCAGCTGTTTGTTTGACAGCCCCACTGTCTGGAGCATTCTATACTCTCTTTTTCCTGTAAATATGCTTGTAATCATTATATTTATGAGATTTAAAATTCCTATGAGGGCTATTATTCTCGTAAAGCTCATTGCTATTATTCCTATTGCCATATACTTCTAAAGTATAACTTTAAATTGATGGTAATTTGTGATGGCAAGCTGAATGGCTCCCATTATCATTGCAAAAATACACAACATCATTACAATGGCTATGGCCCCTATGTCATATTTTATTTTTTCATCTTTGTTTATGGCGTATGCTGCAATAATTTCTATTCCAAGTGAAATTAAAATCACAGGCCATAATGAAATTATAAAATTATAATCTATATTTTTAAATACAATATGAATTAAAAACATTGTCCCAAATACAATAAGCATGATACCTGAAGTGAATGTACCTACCCTTCTCCCCTTAATCATCTCTGTCTCTCTCCTCCCTTTTACCGATAACAAGCCTTACTCCAACTACAATTATTGCTATGCCTACAATTATTTGAGGAGCAGTCCCCGTGAAATTAACTATAGCCCTATAAACTCCAGGATCTATATATGGCTCAATAATACGCCTTATATTGTCCCATATGAGGTACATACCCATACAAACCAGAAGTATCCCAAAAAACAATCTCTGTTTTTTAAATAAATTTTTATCCAGTTTGAGCAGTTTATCTATGGAAAACATATAGTTGTCTTCTATAAGGGAAAATTCCTCCTGGGATAAGCTCTGTTTATTTATGCAGTCAAAAAAAGAGTAAAACCATATAAGGGGAAGAACAAACAAAAGAGGTCCTATGTGAAGCCAGCTGGAGAGAAATATCACAAAGAAAAATGCCGCCATAAGTGACAATCCCATCTTCATAAATCCCATATACATATGACCTGCACCTGGCAGGAAAGAAAAGACAATGGTCAAAAAATTACTTTTTTTCGTTTTCATTATTAAATACCTCCATATCAATTATTCTATTTGTAAAATTATCCAGTTTCATATTTATGGAATTCACTGCTGTAAATTTAGGTGATTTTATTTCCATTGTCTTCATAGTAGTATTGGCCATAAAATTGAGGGTACTGGAAAACACAAATACAAGTGCTATGCATGCTGCAATGGATATTCTTAGTGAGTAAAAGAAAAACTGCCTATTCTTCTCATATTTCCTGTTTATTCTATTTTTCACTTCTTCCTCAAATCCATATGGCACTTTTAGAAAGTCATCTTGCTGAAAGCTGTCTGCAAGTTTTCCTGCACACTTTTCACAGTTCCCTATATGTTTTGATAAAACAGCAAGTTCCATATCGCTTAGACGTCTCTCTTTAAACCTTTTTATAGATAAATCCTTAATATGTCCATCCCTATTAAATAAACCATCATTCAAATCAACTCCTCCTTCCATAAAATTTTAAGAAGTTTTTTTGATCTATACAATCTTGTCTGAAGTGTTTTTAAATTTTCTCCTGTATCTTTTGCCATATCTGAAAGTTTCATGTTTTTACAAAAATAATTTACTGCCACGGTTTTGTAAGGTTCTTTCAATCTAGTACACAGATTATATATTTTCTTGTCACTATACTTGTCTAGCATATTTTTTTCAGGGGAATCTCTATTATCCTCTATGTATTTGTAATCCTCACAGGTAAAATTCCTCACTCTTCTTTCAGGACTTTTCATATAATCTCTGCATTTGTTCACTGCAATTTTAGCAACCCATGCCTTAAAATTCTTTTCATCAAATTTATTCAAATTTTCATAAGCAGTTAAAAAAGTTTGCTGTGCAATGTCTTCTGCATCAAAATAATTTTTTGTAAAAGAAAAGCAGATGGTAATGATTAAACGTTCATATTGTGCTATGTAATTTTCAAATTCATTTTTTTGAATAGTCATCACCGCCTTTTTTATCCTTACATTAATATAACGATTTATAAATAAAAAACACTTCAACAATTTCAGCTTTTATGTAAAATACGTTTTAGTTTATAAACTGTAAATTTTATAATACCCATTTTATGATACAAGTACAAAATTCCAGTCTTCAAATAATAAAGAGGTTCAATTATGAAACTTTTCTTCCTATTATCATGTCCATATGCTGTATAATTAAATTGATATATTAATATGATCTACTTATAATGGAATTAATAAAATCAAGTGATTTTTGAATTCAGAGAAAATAAAATACAAGGAGGAAATTATGAGAAATATACCTAGTTATGTTATAGGGAAAATGATAACTTACTTTGGAAATGATATTAAAAGAATAAATCATGCTTTAAAAGTATATGGCTTTTGTAAAAGCATAGGAGGCATAGAAAAATTAAATCAAAGTGATATGCTTATCCTTGAATTAGCTGCTATACTTCATGATATAGGAATTAAAGAAAGTGAAAGAAAATATAATAGTTCAGCTGGAAATTATCAAGAGATTGAAGGTCCTCCCATAGCTAAAGAACTGCTGAAAGATCTCAATTTAGATGAGAACATAATAGAAAGAATATGCTTTTTAATAGGTAATCATCATAGTTATAACAAAATTGATAAAATAGATTTTCAAATATTAATTGAAAGTGATTTTTTAGTTAATGCCTATGAAGATAATATTAAAAAAGCTGATATAAAATTCATGAAAGATAAGTATTTCAAAACTCCTGCCGGTAGACAGTTCCTGGATACAATTTATATTAATCAATAAAATTATATTTCTAAATAGGCCCAATACCAGCATAGCTGTCATGAAGTGCAGAGTAAAATTTAAAACGTAGTAATATCAACCTTTTCATGTAGATATGGACTTCTGGAAATATTGAGAAAATATAATAATAAGTAATCTTTTAAAATGGCTATCTTACTAGCTCTCCAATACTACTTTGCACTTCATAACACCCAGGGGCAAAGTAACAAAACTATGGAAATTAACATAAAAATAAGACGCATCAACAATTGATACGTCTTATAAGAATTTTATGAGCCTATATAATCTCCACCATTTACATGTAGGATTTGTCCCGTAACATAAGTAGATTCATCAGAAGCTAGATATACATAAGTAGGTGCGAGCTCTACAGGTTGACCAGCTCTTTTCATAGGTGTATCAGTTCCGAAAGTCGTTATATAATTTGCGTCGAAACTTGCAGGTTGAAGAGGTGTCCAGATAGGACCTGGAGCAACTCCATTGACACGAATTCCTTTTGAAACAAGGGAAAGAGCTAATGAACGTGTAAAGCTTACAATAGCTCCCTTTGTGGCTGAATAATCCATCAATAATTTATTGCCTTGATAAGCTACAATTGAAGTTGTATTTATAATTGAAGCTCCACATTTAAGATAAGACAAAGCTGCCTTGGTTACATAAAATAATGGATAGATATTTGTATGAAATGTATCATCCCATTGTTCTGTAGAAATATCCTCTAGGCTATTTTGTGGAAATTGTACACCAGCATTATTGACTAAAATATCCAACTTATTAAATTCTGATATAGTATCTTTAATTATTTTTTTACAAAATAATTCCTCCCTTAAATCTCCTGAAATTAAAAGACATCTTCTACCCTGTTTTTCAACAAGTGCTTTTGTTTTTTTAGCATCTTTATGCTCATTAAGATAGACAATAACAATGTCAGCACCTTCCTTTGCAAATGCAAGAGAAACAGCTCTTCCAATACCACTATCCCCTCCAGTAATTAAAGCAACCTTATTTTCTAACTTACAACTACCAATATAGTTTGGATTATCGAATATAGGTCTTGGCTGCATAATATACTCAAGGCCAGGCTGAACTGGTTGATGCTGAGGTGGAAAGGCTACAGGAACTTGTTTACATTTAGTTTTGTAACCTAAATATGGATAATAAAAAGTCAAGTTTTCCCTCCCAAAAAGACTTTCTTTATAATCTATGCGTATATTCTTGTATATGTGAATAGACTAATGATACAACAAGTATTATCCAAAAAGAAATGGTACGATATGATGGAACCTGAAGATTTTGGAGCTTTAACTCCATTGATATATAATCACGTAAATCCATATGGAAATTTTGATCTAGGCATGAATGTAAGAATTCCAATAGGTACTTATACTGCTTTAGGACAAGCACAAACTGTTAAGCTTTAGAACATACGGTTACGAAACGAAGCTTAACTACTTTGCCCATGATTACAGAACTGCTGGTATTGCCCCAAATACTTGCTATTCAAAATGAGGCCATGTTTATCTTTTACATAAACGTGTCCTCATTTTATATATGTCTGAAAGCTTACTGTATTATTTGTAGTATTTCTATAGCAATGGGGCTTATCGGCTAAACACCTTATGGCATCACTTAGTAGCAAGCGGCATAAATAGAGTAAATGAAAAAACAATCAAAAAATATATTGGAGAAAAAGTATAGAGACCAGGTGCAGATTTTGTTTTAGAACAAACCGGTTTTGCCATAGGGGACATTCCTCCCATTGGCCATAAAAATTCCTTAACCACTTTAATTGACGAAGATTTGATGAAATATGGGCTGCTTCCGGAACGCCTCATGCAGTTTTCAAATTAACCCCACAAATTTTAAAAGACATAAAGACATAACGGGGGGAGATATTATTTGTATTAAGTAATTAGCTGTAAATTTTTTTAATAAAAAAGGAAGTATATAATATACTTCCTTTGGTGGCTCACCGGGGAATCGAACCCCGGACAACATGATTAAAAGTCATGTGCTCTACCAACTGAGCTAGTGAACCATATAAAATTATCTGGCGATGACCTGCTCTCCCACAGGGCCTCCCCTGCAGTACCATGGGCACTGTGAAGCTTAACCTTCCTGTTCGAAATGGTAAGGGGTGTTACCTTCACGTTATTACCACCAGATGCTGATTTGTCAAAATCTTCGATTTTGGTAACGAATCAGTACTCCTCAGCTTTAGCTGAGTGAGTTTCATTATATAGCTTTATTCTTCAAACTTCTATCTCTGTTCTATGAACTTTGATATATTGTCCTCTGAAAATTGCACAGTAAATATTTATCCATATTGTTTTTGGTCAAGCCCTCGACCTATTAGTATCAGTCAGCTTAACATGTTGCCACGCTTACACCTCTGACCTATCACCTTGTGTTCTTCAAGGGGTCTTACCAGCTTTCGCTGTGGGAAATCTTGTCTTGAGGGGGGCTTCACACTTAGATGCTTTCAGTGTTTATCCCTTCCCGACTTAGCTACCCAGCTGTGCTCCTGGCGGAACAACTGGTTCACCAGAGGTCAGTCCATCCCGGTCCTCTCGTACTAAGGACAGCTCCTCTCAAATTTCCTGCGCCCGCGACGGATAGGGACCGAACTGTCTCACGACGTTCTGAACCCAGCTCGCGTGCCGCTTTAATGGGCGAACAGCCCAACCCTTGGGACCTACTTCAGCCCCAGGATGCGACGAGCCGACATCGAGGTGCCAAACCTCCCCGTCGATGTGAACTCTTGGGGGAGATCAGCCTGTTATCCCCGAGGTAGCTTTTATCCGTTGAGCGATGGCCCTCCCACGAGGTACCACCGGATCACTAAGACCGACTTTCGTCCCTGCTCCACCTGTATGTGTCGCAGTCAGGCTCCCTTATGCCTTTGCACTCTCCGAAGAATTTCCAACCCTTCTGAGGAAACCTTTGTACGCCTCCGTTACTCTTTTGGAGGCGACCGCCCCAGTCAAACTGCCCACCTAACATTGTCCCGTTGCCAGTTTCATGGCACCCGGTTAGAATTCCAGTACTGTCAGGGTGGTATCCCAACATCGACTCCAAAATGGCTGACGCCACTCCTTCCATGTCTCCCACCTATCCTGTACAGACAATACCGAAATTCAGTGATAAGCTACAGTAAAGCTCTACGGGGTCTTTCCGTCCAATCGCGGGTAGCAAGCATCTTCACTTGCATTTCAATTTCGCCGGATTTGTTGTCGAGACAGTGCTCAAATCATTACGCCATTCGTGCGGGTCGGAACTTACCCGACAAGGAATTTCGCTACCTTAGGACCGTTATAGTTACGGCCGCCGTTTACTGGGGCTTAAGTTCTTACCTTCGCATTGCTGCTTAGTATTCCCCTTAACCTTCCAGCACCGGGCAGGCGTCAGCTCCTATACTTCAGCTTTCGCTTTAGCAGAAACCTGTGTTTTTGATAAACAGTTGCTTGAGCCTTTTCTCTGCGGCCTCTTTCGAGGCACTCCTTCTCCCTAAGTTACGGAGTCAATTTGCCGAGTTCCTTAACAACAATTCTTCCGATGGTCTTAGGATTCTCTCCTCACCTACCTGTGTCGGTTTGCGGTACGGGCACACATAAATTCCATAGAGACTTTTCTTGGCAGTGTGATATCAGATACTTCTCCTTTCGGATTCCCCTTCACAGCTCGCAATTGAATACATGGTTTTCCCTCTGTATTCTCACTCACTGCTTAGACATACCTCCAACAGTATGCACATCCTATCCTCCTGCGTCATCCCTTCTGGTCTTTTTCATCTATATGCGGTATCGGAATTTCAACCGATTGTCCATCACCTACGCCTTTCGGCCTCGGCTTAGGTCCCGACTTACCCTGAGTGGACGAACCTTCCTCAGGAAACCTTAGGTTTTCGACCAATAAGATTCTCACTTATTTCTCGCTACTTATGCCAGCATTCTCTCTCCTGTCCTGTCCACCGCTCCTTCCGGTACGGCTTCTCCCTGGACAGCATGCTCCTCTACCGCTCTTTCAAGCCCACAGCTTCGGTGGTAAGTTTTAGCCCCGGACATCTTCGGCGCATGACCTCTTGACTAGTGAGCTATTACGCACTCTTTAAATGAATGGCTGCTTCTGAGCCAACATCCTAGTTGTCTTAGAGATCACACTTCCTTTTCCACTTAACTTACACTTCGGGACCTTAGCTGGTGGTCTGGGCTTTTTCCCTTTTGACCACGGATCTTATCATTCGCAGTCTGACTGCTGAGATTCAAGTTTATGGCATTCGGAGTTTGATAAGGTTCAGTAACTGTTGTCAGCCCCTACCCCATTCAGTGCTCTACCTCCATTACTCACTCTCAACGCTAGCCCTAAAGCTATTTCGAGGAGAACCAGCTATCTCCGGGTTCGATTGGAATTTCTCCGCTATCCACAGCTCATCCCATGGTTTTTCAACACCATTGTGGTTCGGTCCTCCACGAAATTTTACTTCCGCTTCAACCTGGCCATGGATAGGTCACCCGGTTTCGGGTCTACAACATACAACTTCCCGCCCTCTTCAGACTCGGTTTCCCTCCGGCTCCATACCTTAAGTACTTAACCTTGCTGCATATCGTAACTCGCTGGCTCGTTCTACAAAAAGCACGCCGTCGTACTTTATCGTACTTCGACTATTTGTGGACACACGGTTTCAGATTCTATTTCACTCCCCTCCCGGGGTTCTTTTCACCTTTCCCTCACGGTACTTCTTCTCTATCGGTCACCAGGTAGTATTTAGCCTTGGGAGGTGGTCCTCCCTGCTTCCCACAAGGTTTCTCGTGTCTCGTGGTACTCTGGTTCAGGTCTCGCAGTTCTTCCTTTTCACTTACAGGGCTGTTACCTTCTGCGGCTCAACTTTCCAGTTGTATTCAATTAAGTCTTCCCTGCTTTTATGACCTGACCTCAACCCCAGAAACAAGTTTCTGGTTTGGGCTCTTTCCCTTTCGCTCGCCGCTACTTGGAAAATCGATGTTTCTTTCTCTTCCTCCGGGTACTTAGATGTTTCAGTTCCCCGGGTCTGCCTCTGCATATCTATTTATTCAACATGCAGTACCCAGCGTTGTCTGGGTGGGTTTCCCCATTTGGATATCTCTGGTTCACTGGCTATTTGCGCCTACCCAGAGCTTTTCGCAGCTTATCGCGTCCTTCTTAGGCTCCTGGTGCCAAGGCATCCTCCATGCGCCCTTTGTAGCTTGACCTTTAGTTTTAAAATTGCCATTAACTTCGTCCAGCTGCGTCAAATACCTCACTCCGGTACTCATTTACACTAGTAAACTCCGTTCCTCCTTCGGTATTTTCCTTGCTGTACTCGTTACTATCAATTTTCTTAAAAATTACTATCAGCTTCACAATACTGCGTTAAAACCTTCCCTTCGGTGCTCATTTACATTAGTAAACTCTGCTCCTCACTCAGGTTTTTCCTTGTGTTGTCCGCTGCTATTAATTTTAATTACATTGGTTCTCAGTTATAACTTACGTCATAACTTACAAATAAGTATAAACTAGTTATACTTATATACTACAAAGGTTATTTCTAACCTTAGCTTTGTTTCTAAAATTGATATTAGCTTCACATTTCTGCTCGTTACTATCAATTCTTTTATTTCTTATTTACTGTGCAATTTTCAAAGGACAAATTTTTTTTCAATTCACAGTGTATAATTTACACTGCACAATTGAATTAAAGAATTCAATTGTCAATTGTCAATTCTTAATTGTCAACTGACTTATGATCCTTCAAAATTAAACAGAATAAAGCGGATTACCTTACATAGATTAAACCATTAAAAATCGCTATTAACTTCGCATTTCTTCGTCAAGTCTTTCACTGTGGTGCTCACTTACACTAGTAAGCTCTGCTCCTCGCTCAAGCCTTTCCTTGATCTGCTCATTACTACCAATTTTTTTAAGACAATCATTACAATCATCTTTCGACTCCCTAGAAAGGAGGTGATCCAGCCGCAGGTTCTCCTACGGCTACCTTGTTACGACTTCACCCCAATCACTAACCCCACCTTCGGCCGCGTCCTCTTTCGTTAGACTACGGACTTCGGGTGTTGCCAGCTCTCATGGTGTGACGGGCGGTGTGTACAAGGCCCGGGAACGTATTCACCGCGACATGCTGATTCGCGATTACTAGCAACTCCAGCTTCATGCAGGCGGGTTTCAGCCTGCAATCCGAACTGAGAGTAGTTTTTGAGGTTTGCTCCACCTTGCGGTCTTGCGTCTCGTTGTTCCTACCCATTGTAGCACGTGTGTTGCCCTGGACATAAGGGGCATGATGATTTGACGTCATCCCCACCTTCCTCCGCGTTAACCGCGGCAGTCTTGTTAGAGTGCTCATCTTACTGTTAGCAACTAACAACAGGGGTTGCGCTCGTTGCAGGACTTAACCTAACATCTCACGACACGAGCTGACGACAACCATGCACCACCTGTCTCCCTGCCCCGAAGGGCTTCTCTTATCTCTAAGATATTCAGGGGATGTCAAGTCCAGGTAAGGTTCTTCGCGTTGCTTCGAATTAAACCACATGCTCCGCTGCTTGTGCGGGCCCCCGTCAATTCCTTTGAGTTTTAATCTTGCGATCGTACTTCCCAGGCGGAGTACTTATTGTGTTTACTGCGGCACAGAAGGGGTCGATACCTCCTACACCTAGTACTCATCGTTTACGGCGTGGACTACCAGGGTATCTAATCCTGTTTGCTACCCACGCTTTCGTGCCTCAGCGTCAGTTACAGTCCAGAGAACCGCCTTCGCCACTGGTGTTCTTCCTAATCTCTACGCATTTCACCGCTACACTAGGAATTCCGTTCTCCTCTCCTGCACTCCAGACACCCAGTTTGAAATGCACTGCCCGGGTTAAGCCCGGGTATTTCACATCTCACTTAAATGTCCGCCTGCGCACCCTTTACGCCCAGTAATTCCGGACAACGCTTGCCACCTACGTATTACCGCGGCTGCTGGCACGTAGTTAGCCGTGGCTTCCTCATCTGGTACCGTCATTATCGTCCCAGATGACAGAGCTTTACAATCCGAAAACCTTCTTCACTCACGCGGCGTTGCTGCATCAGGCTTTCGCCCATTGTGCAATATTCCCCACTGCTGCCTCCCGTAGGAGTCTGGACCGTCTCTCAGTTCCAATGTGGCCGATCACCCTCTCAGGTCGGCTACGCATCGTTGCCTTGGTAGGCCGTTGCCCTACCAACTAGCTAATGCGCCGCGGGTCCATCTCAAAGCGGATTACTCCTTTAAAGTACCATCCATGTGAATCATACTTGTTATGCGGTATTAATCTCCCTTTCGGGAGGCTATCCCCCTCTTTGAGGCAGGTTACCCACGTGTTACTCACCCGTCCGCCGCTAATCCACTCCCGAAGGAGCTTCATCGCTCGACTTGCATGTGTTAAGCACGCCGCCAGCGTTCGTCCTGAGCCAGGATCAAACTCTTAATTTAAAAGTTTATATGGCTCTGTTTAAAATTGCCATTAACTTCGTCCAGCTGCGTCAAATGCTTCATTCCGGTGCTCATTTACGTAAGTAAACTCTGCTCCTCATTCAGCCTTTTCCTTGCTGTACTCGTTACTGCCAATTTCAGGCTTATTGCCTCTTTAGAAAATTAATACTAACTTCGCATTTCTTCGTCAAACCCGACCCTGCGGTGCTCATTTACTTAAGTAAACTCCGCTCCTGGTTCAAGGTTTTCCTGGAACTGCTCGTTATTATTAATTTTAGATACATTACGCTAAGTATGTATAACATCATAAATGATGCTTTACTACTGAACATAACATACAAAATATTACGAAATTACTTTCTTTGCTGCTGCTGCAGCTCAAAAGAATTGCTGGTTTATTCTTATATAAGTTTTCCTTATATTTTATTCTGTTTAATTTTCAAGGATCATCTTCAATTACCTGCCATCTCTTTAGACAGCTTTTATAGTATATCATCTGTATTTCTCTTTGTCAATATGTTTTCTAAATCTTTTTGAGTTTTTTCAACTCTGAAATTTTATAAAACATCCAGGATATCTGCCTGTCAGGCTTATATCTATTTGCGACAACATTTGATATTCTATCATATTTTGTCCTACTTTCCTTAAAATATACATTCATTAGACTAATTTATCTCTTATTTACCACTTATAATATATCTTTTTCTCCAATATCCGCATACTGACACACCAGGAATAGTTATCTTTATATAACAGTGAAGCAGATCAAAATTTACATTCTGATCTGCTTCACTGCTAGGTTTTTATAGGTTATTCACTATATCCTTAAAACTATTCCCTCTAACTTCAAAGTTAGGAAACATGTCAAAGCTGGCACAGGCAGGCGAAAGAGTAATAATATCCCCCTTATCCGCCAGCTCTTGTGCCTTATTAACTGCATCAGATAAAGAATCCACCATAACTATGGGTACCTTAATTCCCTTTTCATTTTTTAATTTATCAAAGGACAGCTTGATTTTTTCTCTTGTAGCTCCCATAAGTATTAAAGTTTTGATCTTCGAATGTCCTTCTTCTGCCAGAATATCAAAAGGTATTTTTTTATCATATCCACCTGCTATTAATATGACAGGTTTTTCAAAAGCCTTAAGTCCGGCTAAAGTTCTAGTGGGACTCGAAGCAATAGAATCATTATAGTATTTTACTCCATTTACACTCCTTACAAATTCACACCTATGTTCTACTCCAGAAAAATCAACAGCAACCTTTCTCATATTTTCAATATCCACATCATTCTTTACCGAACAAAAAGCTGCTAAAAAGTTTTCCACATTATGCATTCCCTTAAGGTTCACTTCTTTTATTCTGCAAACTTCATTTTCATCTATATACAGACTATTGTCTTTTAAATATCCTCCTTCATTCAGTACTCTTTTACTGCTGAATTGTATTACCCTGCCCACAGCTTCCGGCATCATGGAATTTACTATATCATTCTCTCTGTTCAGCACAAGCAAATCTTCCTTATCCTGATATCTGAATATATTCTTTTTGGCATTTATATACTCGTTCATGTTCTTGTGAATGTCTAAATGATTAGGACTAATATTAGTTATAACTGCAACATCAGGTGAAACATTCATAGTCATCAATTGAAAACTGGACAATTCCAATACTACCTTATCTTCGCTTTTCACTTCATTTATTCTGGAGAATAATGGAGTACCTATGTTTCCTCCAATCCAGGTCTTATATCCATGTTCTTTTAAAATATTATATATAATGGTGGCAGTGGTAGTTTTGCCGTCACTTCCGGTCACTCCATATATTTTAGCAGGACAGTATTTAATAAATTCCTCCATCTCAGAAGTTATATACGCTCCATTTTGTTTAGCTTTCATAAGATATGGATTATCTATTCTCATAGAAGGTGTTTTAAATATCACCTGAAAATCATTTAAATCATGAAGGTAGTCTTCACCTAATACAAGCTCTATATTTTTTTCTCTAAATTCTTTTGCTATTTTTCCTAATTGACTTTCACTCTTTTTATCAAAAGCAGTAACCTCTGCACCTAAACTCAATAAAAAATTAATTAAAGGCCTGTTGCTTATTCCTATACCAACTACCGCTGTTTTTTTACCTTTTATAAACCTTTTAAACTCCTCGAAATCCTTTTTCATAAAATTACCTCCATGCCAGACTTATTACAATAATTTATATTTTGATTATATAATAGCACAACATATAGTAAAATAATATACTTCCAATTATGAAGTGATTCCTGAATACGGTGGAATTTGCCCGTCATGAATATGTTCCTGTCAAACCATTTAGCCATTGTTAAATTAAAATATGTCGAGTATAGTCAAAATTATGAGAAAATATTTAATTTAACAACTTTATTGCTGGCTATTGAAAATTATTATTCTATTATGCTATACTATGTTTGTGCCGTAAGGAACATTAATATAATTCCCCAAGTTTTAATTAAACATATAACATATCCCCATGATTAAACCCTAATTCACCGAATAATCACGATTATTCGGTGAATTTTTTGTCCATTTTTAAGCTGGATTCTTTATAGATATGAAATATGCCCCACCTGGTTTTATATTTCAAAATCAGTGGGGCATATCATTAAAATTGTATTTTTTCTTGTATAAATCCTTTCAATTCTTCTATCTTAATTCTAAATTGTTTCATTGTATCTCTGTCTCTTATAGTAACGGTATTATCCTCCATAGTGTCAAAGTCTACAGTTATACAATAGGGAGTTCCGATTTCATCTTCTCTTCTATATCTCTTTCCTATACTTCCTGCATCATCATAATCTATATTAAAATCTTTTTTCAGCATATTATAAACTTCCAGGGATTTCTCTGATAGTTTCTTGCTGAGACAGAGAACTGCTGCCTTAAATGGAGCTATTGCAGGGTGAAAATGTAATACTGTTCTTACATCTCCCCCTTCCAGTTCTTCTTCATCATAGGCATCAACTAAAAATGCAAGTACTGCCCTATCTGCTCCTACAGAAGGTTCTATACAATAAGGTATATATCTTTCCTTAGTGATAGGATCCATGTATGTCATGTCTTTTCCTGAATGATTTTGATGCTGGGTCAAATCATAATCTGTTCTGTCTGCCACGCCCCAAAGTTCTCCCCATCCAAAAGGAAATAAATATTCAATATCAGAAGTAGCATTACTATAATGGGAAAGTTCTTCCTTTCCATGATCCCTAAATCTTATATTTTCCTCTTTCATGCCCAGATTCAATAAAAACTTCCAACAATAATCCTTCCAATAACTATGCCATTCTAAATCACTTCCCGGTTTACAGAAAAACTCCAGTTCCATTTGCTCAAATTCTCTAGTTCTAAAAGTAAAGTTTCCTGGAGTTATTTCATTCCTAAATGCCTTTCCTATTTGAGCTATACCAAAAGGTATTTTTTTTCTACTGGTTCTCTGGACATTTTTAAAGTTTACAAATATACCTTGAGCTGTTTCAGGTCTCAGATATATCTCTGACTTCGAATCCTCTGTAACTCCCTGAAATGTTTTAAACATAAGATTAAATTGTCTAATGTCAGTAAAATTCTTTTTTCCACAGCTAGGACAGACAATATTGTTATCATCTATATATTTCTTTAGCTTTTCATTGCTCCATCCATCTGCACTGGCCTTTTCCACTCCTTTTGACGTCATGTGTTCCTCAACCAGTTTATCTGCTCTAAACCTGGCCTTACATTCCTTACAATCCATAAGAGGATCAGTGAAATTTCCCACATGACCTGAGGCCACCCAAACTTCACTATTCATAAGTATTGCACAATCTATTCCTACATTGTGCTCATTTTCATGAACAAACTTCTTCCACCAGGCCCTTTTTACATTATTTTTCAGTTCCACTCCAACAGGTCCATAATCCCATGTATTGGCAAGTCCTCCATATATATCTGAGCCAGGATACACAAATCCCCTGTTTTTAGCCAAAGCCACTACTTTATCCATAGTTTTTTCAAAAGCCATATTATATTCTCCTCTCAACAATTTATTAAATTTTTATCCCATGGCTGTCATTGCTGACACTCCCTGCTTTGTAAAGTATGAAATGATAGGCACTGCTCCGCCCTGGATAAGTTCTTCTAGATTCTGACACGAAAAGTATTCCTTATGAGCAAGCTCCGCCTGAACCTAGGAGTCACTCGATAGAAAATTATCAGCAAAATACGACCTGCAATTTTGAGTATAAAAAAAGGGCCTACTGCAAAGGGACGAATTATCTCCGCGGTTCCACCCTTTTTAGCACAAGCTCATCTTTGAAATACCCAGCTCAAAAGCTCCTTCACAAAAAATTTAGTTGTTTACACCACCCACAACTTCTCTTTAAAAATTTATATTGCTACTATTCTTTATCACAGCTATTTATTAAATTATCAATATAATTCTTATTATACCCTATTATATGCAAATGTAAATATTAAGTCACTGAATTTACAAAAATAAAATGGCTCCGTGGAGAGGGCTCGAACCTCCAACCCTTCGGTTAACAGCCGAATGCTCAACCATTGAGCTACCACGGAACAACTTACATGTATAATTATATCATGCAATTTTAAAATTGCAATATAATTTTATATTCAAAGGATAATAAATTTAAAGGTCTATTATAAAAACCCAGGGATTCTTAAATTAAGAAAAAACCCCTGGGTTTCAACTATGCCATATATATTCATTTCAGCAATAAAATAACAATTATAATGATATTGTCAAACTTACTGCTGATTTGGTTTCATAGTAGGAAAAAGTATGACATCTCTTATAGAAGAAGAGTTCGTAAGGAACATTACCAGTCTATCTATACCTATTCCCAAACCTCCAGTAGGAGGCATGCCTATTTCAAGTGCATTTAAGAAATCTTCATCCATCATATATGCCTCATCATCACCTAATTCTCTTTCTTTTAGCTGCTGCATAAATCTTTCCTTCTGAACTATAGGATCATTTAATTCTGAATAGGCATTACATATTTCTCTTCCAAATACAAATCCTTCAAATCTTTCTGTAAACTCAGGATTACCCCTTCTCTTTTTAGTAAGAGGTGATATTTCAACAGGATAATCCATCACAAAAGCAGGTTGAATAAACTGCTCTTCGCAAAACTCTTCAAATAGAGCATCCAATATGTCACCCTTTGAACAATCCTTCAATTCCTTCTTTAATTCAATATGTTTTTCTTTAGCAATTTCTCTAGCCTGCTCATCATCTTTCACTTCATCAAAGTCCACACCTGCGAATTTTTTAACTGCATCTACCATAGTGATTCTCTTCCATGGTGGTTTAAAATCTATTTCTGTATCTTCATAAACTACTTTTGTAGTACCAAGAACTTTCTCACATACATATGCAACCATATTTTCAGTAATTTCCATCATATCATTATAATCTGCAAAAGCTTCATATAACTCAATAGATGTATATTCTGGATTATGTCTTATATCCATACCTTCGTTTCTAAAGCACTTGCCAATTTCATATACTTTTTCAAATCCCCCGACTATAAGTCTTTTAAGGTATAGTTCTGTAGCAATTCTTAAATACATATCTATATCAAGTGCATTATGGTGGGTGGTAAAAGGTTTTGCTGCAGCCCCACCGGCTATTGAAGAAAGTATTGGTGTCTCCACTTCTATATAGTCCTTGTTATCTAAGAATTCTCTTATTGATTTTATTATGGCAGTTCTCTTTAAAAAAGTATCTCTGACTTCCTGATTTATTATCAAATCCACATATCTCTGCCTATATTTTAAATCCGGATCCTTCAATCCATGCCACTTTTCAGGAAGAGGTTTGAGAGATTTAGCTATAAGTTTAAAATCCGTAATATGAATTGTTATTTCTTCTGTTTTAGTTTTAAATACCCTGCCTGTTATAGATAAAATATCTCCTATATCATAGGACTTATATTCTTTAAGCTTATCTTCACCTACATCGTTTATTTTTATATACAGCTGGATTTTTCCATATCTATCATACAAATCTGAAAAACCAGCTTTGCCATGAACTCTTTTTGATATCAGTCTCCCTGCAACAGTTACATCTTTTCCCTCTAAAATTTCATAATTATTTCTCACTTCTTTAGAAGTATGAGTTCTCTCTACTTTATAAACTTCAAAGGGATCCTTCCCTTCTTCCTTTAATGCTGCTAATTTTTGAAGTCTCTCCTTTATCAGTTCATTGGAATTTTCCTCCAGTGAATGAATGCTCTTTTCATCTTTTGCCATTAACATTACCCTCCAATTATCTTCTTATGCTCAGTATTTCATATTTGCTAACTCCATCTGGAATCTGTATTTCAAGTATGTCTCCCTCTCTTTTTCCCATCAGTCCTTTACCCACAGGTGACTCATTGGATATTTTATTATTAATTGGATCAGCTTCTGCAGATCCTACAATTAAATATTCAACCTCTTCTTCAAGATCATAATCTTTTACCTTTACAATAGAACCTACATTCACTATATCCGGTGGGATCTCATCCTCATCTACTATAGTAGCATTTTTCAGCATATTTTCAAGTTGAACTATCCTTCCTTCCACAAATGCTTGTTCATTTTTAGCACTATCATACTCTGAATTTTCACTTAAATCTCCAAATGAAAGAGCCATTCTAATCTTTTCAGTAATTTCTTTTCTTTTAACTGTCTTTAAATTTTCTAATTCCTGTTCAAGTTTTCTTATTCCTTCATAGGTCATTACATATTTTTTTAATGCACTCATTCCGCTCTCCCCTTTCAATAATTTATATAAAACTCTCCCATAACCCCATAATTTTTTCAGATTTATTGTACTTTATCAATATCCACAATTATCGTTTAAGTAATTATAAAACAGCACTATTATAATGTCAACGTAATAAGATCTCCTCTATGCTAATCTTATAGGTGCCTATATTTTTACAAGATCAGTTCATTCTTATTAAATTTTATTTTATTTAAAAATACACCATTAGCCTGCAAAGACCTCTCCACATCTTTTTCTCCCAGCTGACAAAGTATGGAACCTAAAAGCTCCAGAGATATATTGCCATACTTAAAATCCCATGGAATTTTATATTCAATATCATTTACTATAATATTATTTTTATAACATGGTACATAACTATTATCCAAATACCATATATACTCCTTATTGTCTGCACTGATTTTTTCAGAAGTTATAATAAAATCTGCACTTTCAAAAGAAAAATTTATGTCGGAGGTAACTATAGGTGTTACTCCATAATTTGCTGTAATATATTGCCTAAGCTGATTTGCTTTCACTATGTCCGGAGAAAGCAGAACTATAAACTTGGCTTCTTTAGCTAAAAAACATATAGTATCAAATAAAATAGGTTTTGAAGCATCATAAATAACTATACAGCTATGCCTTATACTCTTTTTTTTATTTCTAAGTATGATTTTTGAACTTCTTACAATACTGAAGGCCATTAATTCCCTTTGAAATTTATTGTATAAATTATAGTCCAAATACCTATATACTTTTGGTACTAAGCATATATCATTTATTTTAGATATTTTTTGAGCCTTTAAAATATTGTTTCTATAAGAATTCATATTAATATTTAGAGGAAATTTCATAATTTCAATTTTTAATTCAAATTCCTTTATAAAAAGTTTTTCCTCCATTCTTATTTTAAATCTATCTTTTACCCGTCCCCACAAACTATTATCATCATAAAAAACATCTCTATCCGATTTTGCATACAAAATAGATCTCACATTTGATATTCCCCTTAAATTACTTACAATAATATCTTATTCTCCTGTCAAATTAAAAATTACAACAGATATTTATATTTATCTAAAATTTCAAATACATTTTCACTATACCTTTCATAATTTATCCTGTCTTTTACTTCCTTGCTGCTTTTAAGACCTTTTATATACCAGGCTATATGTTTTCTCATCTCCTTTACTGCTCTGTCTTCCCCATTATAATAAATGGATTTCTTATAGTGCCTTATACACATATCTACTCTTTCTCTTGGAGTAGGATATGTAACAGAACGTTTCTCCATATATTGTCGTATTTGATTGAATATCCACGGATTTCCCATAGCTCCTCTTCCAATCATTATCCCATCACATTGTGTTTTATTGAAGATCTCATTTGCATCTTCCGCTGTAAATATATCTCCATTGCCGATTACCGGAATTCCAACTGCACTCTTTACTTGACATATTATATCCCAATTGGCCTTACCACTATACATTTGTATACTGGTTCTTCCATGGACGGTTACGGCATCCGCCCCAGATTGTTCCATACTCTTTGCAAAATCCACCACATTTATATTATCAAAGTCAAAACCAATTCTCATCTTTACAGTAACGGGTTTTAAAGAAGCCTTTTTCACCTCTTTTACTATTTTTGATGCAAGCAGTGGATTTTTCATAAGGGCAGATCCATCTCCATTTTTTACTATTTTGGGAGCCGGACACCCCATATTTATATCTATTACAGCAATCTGATCATTATCATTAAAAAAATCACAGGCTTTAGCCATTATAAGTGGATCACTCCCAAATATCTGCACACCTATAAGTTCTTCTTTAGGAGATGCAAGAAACATACCTCTAGTTCTTTCATTTCCATAAAACAGGGCTTTCGCGCTTATCATCTCGGTATAGGTAAATCCACACTGCATTTCCATACACAATTCTCTAAATGCTCTATCCGTAACACCTGCCATAGGAGCTAAAAATACATTGTTTTCAAACTCTAATTCTCCTATTTTCATTAAGACACCGGTTCCTTATTTTTGTCGTAAATTATTCTAAGTCCTGTTAATGTCAATATGGAATCAATTATGTCTATGGATTCAGATCCTTCCTTTATAAGCTTAGCCAGGCCCCCTGTAGCTATTACAAAAGGTTCCTCTTCCCCTAAATCCATCATTTCCTTTTTCATATTTTTAACTATATAATCTACCTGTCCAATGTATCCATATACTATACCAGCTTGTATGCTGGACACGGTATTTTTACATATAATATTAGATGGCTTGGTAATTTCCACCCTGGGAAGTTTGGCTGCTTTCTCGAATAATGCATCTGAAGATATCTTTATTCCTGGACATATAGCTCCTCCTAGATAATCTCCTTTGGCAGTGATTGCACAAAATGTAGTGGCTGTTCCAAAATCTATGATAATTATAGATCTCTTATATATTTCATGGGCAGCTACAGCATTTACTATTCTATCTGCTCCTACCTCTCTTGGATTATCATACCTTACATTTATTCCAGTTTTCACTCCTGGTCCAACTATAACCGGAATAACCTGAAAATACTTTATCACCATATGTTCCAGTGAATACATTATATTTGGTACCACAGAAGATATTATAGCTCCTTTTATATTGGATAAATTTAAATTATTTTGTAAAAATAACTCCATAACTTGAACTCCATATTCATCTGCTGTTCTTTTATCATCTGTAGATAATCTCCATACTGAAATAAGATCATCATCATCATATATTCCCAAAACAATATTAGTATTGCCCACATCCAAAACCAAAATCACTAAACAACACCGTCTTTCTAAATAAAATCAATAGGTTTATTTTGTCCATAATATAATTAATTCTAGAGCAGCTTTAAATCTGCTCTAGAATTAATTAATTTCCATCAAAATTAATTGTATCAATAAAATCTTATTTGTCAAGATTAAATATCTCCACATATTCTATTGTATTTTTTTCATAAAATCCACGCTATTCACTATATATCTAACATGAGATCCTTCCCCAATTTTTCCGGTATCATCCCAAACTTCAGCCTTAAAAAGTAATTTTTTTCCCTTGAATTTTTCCAAAAAAACTTTGCATCTGATTTTAATACCAACTGGAGATGGTTTAATATGCTTTACATTTATTTCTATACCCACTGTAGTATATCCTGAAGGAAGGTGAAGATCCACACAATTTTTACATGTATTTTCAATAAGAGCTGTCATAGCCGGTGTGGCAAATACATTTAAATCACCAGAGCCTATTTTTTTTGCTGTATCATTCTCAGTTACATGCGTTTCCATGGTAGATGTAATGCCCTCTCTTACATTGAATTCCATTATAATCATCTCATTTCATATAAAATTTACATCCTATAAGACACATAAATTAATTATATCACTGTTATTTAACTTTTAAAATACATTACCAGTTGAAAACATTTTGCCTGATAATATAAAAAAATCCTGTGACAGGATTTTTTTATATACCATGTTAAATTATGCTTGATTAAAAACTTCTTCAAATTCATCTGCTTCAAGCTTTTCTTTTTCTAAAAGCCTTTCAGCTACAGCCTTTAATTTATTCATGTTTTGTGAAAGAAGCTTTTCAGCTTTATTATAGCCTTCATCTATTAATTTTCTTATTTCCTTATCTATTTCAAAAGCCACTTCTTCACTATAATTCTTACCTTTTCCAAAATCTCTTCCTAAAAACACCTCATCATGTCCTGACCCAAATGCTATAGGTCCAAGATCACTCATTCCATAATCCATTACCATTTTCCTAGCTATAGTTGTAGCTCTTTCAATATCATTCTTAGCTCCAGTGCTTATATCTCCAATTACTAATTTTTCTGATACTCTTCCTCCTAAAAGTCCTACAATCTCATCTTCAAGCTTTGCCTTTGACATGTAGGAACTGTCTTTTTCCGGAAGATGCATGGTATATCCTCCAGCCATTCCCCTGGGTATTATACTTATCTGATGAACTGGATCCGAATTAGGTAAAAGTTTCATAACCACTGCGTGACCTGCTTCATGGTATGCAGTGAGTTTTCTATCTTCTTCATCAATAACCCTGCTCTTTTTTTCAGGCCCTGCTATTACCCTTGTCACTGCTTCTTCCAATTCATCCATTCCAATTAAAGTCTTATTATTTCTTACTGCAAGAAGAGCAGATTCATTCATAAGATTCTCTAAATCAGCACCTGTAAATCCAGGTGTCCTCTTTGCTAAAACGTCCAGTTTCACTTCATCAGCTAAATTCTTATTTTTAGAATGGACTTTAAGTATCTCCTCTCTTCCTTTAACATCCGGTGCACCTACAAGTATCTGCCTGTCAAATCTTCCAGGTCTCAAAAGCGCAGGATCCAATATGTCCGGTCTATTTGTGGCAGCTATCATTATTATTCCTTCATTAGCACCAAATCCATCCATTTCAACTAAAAGCTGATTCAAAGTCTGTTCTCTTTCATCATGTCCTCCACCAAGTCCGGCTCCTCTTTGTCTTCCAACTGCATCTATTTCATCTATAAATACTATACAAGGTGAATTTTTCTTTGCCTGATCAAACAAATCTCTTACCCTTGAAGCACCTACACCTACAAACATCTCTACAAAATCAGAACCAGATATACTAAAAAACGGTACTCCTGCTTCACCGGATATGGCCTTAGCCAAAAGTGTCTTACCAGTTCCCGGAGGTCCTATAAGTAAAACTCCCTTAGGTATTCTGGCTCCCATTTCTATATATCTCTTAGGTTGTTTTAAGAAATCCACTATTTCTGCCAATTCTTCCTTTTCCTCATCTGCTCCTGCAACATCTTCGAAAGTTACCTTTTTTTTGTCTGGTGTGGCCATCTTAGCCCTGCTCTTGCCGAAATTCATTACATTCCGATTTCCTCCACCACCTTGAGATTGCTGCATAAACATAAACCAAAACGCCACAAGCATAAGTATCACAAGAACTGTAGGTAAATACTGGACCCACATAGGCATTGTAGCTGGCTTAACATACATTTCCTGAACTTCACCATCTTTAGGATGTTCTCCTATAAACTGAAATAATCTTTCAGATGGAACTACAGTCTCATAGGCTGTTCCATTTTTCAAACTGCCCTGAACTGTCATCTTGTCTTCCCTAAGTTGAAAACTTTTTATATTGTTGCTTAGCCAATCTTTTTGAAAATCATTAAAACTAATGGATACTGCATTATCATTAGTTCTTACTAACAGCAATGCAGCAAGAATTACCAATATGAAAACTATAACCCAGGCCGTTGCACTTGAAAATTTTTTCATTAAAGGCCCCCCTCTCTTTCTAGTTTAATACTGTAAAATTGTATCATAAGTAAAATTCCTTTACAATAAATTTTAATACTAATTATTTGTAAACTTCCTCCTTTAATATACCAACGTATGGAAAATTCCTATACTTTTCTGCATAATCCAAACCATATCCCACCAAGAAGTAATCGGGGACTTCAAATCCTATGTATTTAGCTTTAACATTGACTTTTCTTCTCTCTGCTTTATTTAAAAGACAGGCTATTTCTATACTTTTAGCCTTTCTTCCTTTCAAATAATCAATTAAATATGCCAAAGTTACACCTGAATCTATAATATCCTCAACTATTAACACATATTTATTCTCCATTTCATAATCCAGATCCTTTAAAATCCTCACAACACCTGAACTGCTTGTAGAGTTCCCATAACTGGAAACTGCCATGAAATCCATACTGCATGGGATAGTTATCTCTCTAAGCAAATCTGCCATAAATGGAACTGAACCTTTTAATATACCTACAAGCATTAAATCTTTGCCTTCATAATCTTTACTTACTTTTTCCCCTATTTCCTTAACTCTGTTTTTTATTGTCTTCTCATCAAGCAGAATTTCTTTAATGTCATCACTTATAGCACTCATAATTTATGTTTCCTCGCTTTCAAATCCTATAGCCAAAATAGTCTTGCTGTTTTTATCTACCTTAAAAATTTCACTTATTCTATATCCAACTACCCATGCAATTTTATCTCCAAAACATATTAATGGAATACTGTCCCTCTTATCTTTTGATATTTTTAAATCTATGAAAAGATCTTTCAATTTCTTATTTCCAAACATTCCAAGTGGTATTAACTTATCTCCCTTCTTCCTATTTCTCAGTATTATATCTCCTCGTACTTTATCATAATCAAAATATTGAATAAATTTATTTTGATTATAGTATATATATTCCTTATTGTCAGTTAGCTTTACATAGACCTTGAGTTTAATCTCTGAAATATAATTACATCCAATTTTCAGTTTATATTGCCTTGAGCAAGTTATTTCAGTTTTTGTCACATTTTTTCTTATTATAATATCTCCATAGTCATTTACCGCCAACATATTATGTGGAAGCATCAATTCTTTACCTGTGGAATGTTTCTGAATGTCTATTATATTAAAAATATGAACTTTCTCAAAATCTTTTAAACTTTTAGCTGCACTTTCCAGTGAAAATCTAATTATTCTAGTCAATATAGCTTCTTGCTCTAAAAATGCCTCCTTAGATATTATAACCTTTTCTAGCTTTATGTCACAATATTTTTTGAATTTTTCTCGTGAAATATACTCTAAATAGTCATTATCCACCTTTATTATATCCGAAAATCTATTTAAAACTTCAATTATATCTTGATTAAAGTTTTTTTGTATATATGGTATAAGTTCCAATCTTATTTTATTTCTAGAATATACAGTTTGAAAATTAGTTTTATCAATTCTAGGATGAAGATTATTATCATCACAATATTTTTCAATTTCATCTCTGGTATTATGTATTAGTGGCCTTACAAAAATATTATCTCTTACAGGCCTTATTCCAATAAGACCATTTAATCCAGCTCCCCTTATAATTCTCATCAGGATGGTTTCAGCTTGATCATTGGCATTATGTGCTATGGCTATCTTCTGAGCTTTTAATTCAACTTTAAGTTTTTTAAAAAACCTATACCTTTCTTCCCTTCCTGCACTTTCACAGGATATATTTCTCTCTTTAGCCACCTCATTTACATTTATTTTTAAACTTTTAAATTCAATACCTAGATTTTTACAAAAGCTCTCCACATACAATTCATCTTTATCTGCTTCCATACCTCTTAAGCAATGATTTACATGAGCTGCAAACAAAGTTATATTTAATTCTTCACGTAAAACATATAATATATGCAATAGACATATAGAATCAGGTCCTCCCGATACAGCTACTATCACCCTGTCATTGGCTTTAAACATTTGATTTTTTCTTATGGTATTTAATACAGATTCTATCAAAACAAGCACTTCCTAAGCCTAAAAGTCATTTATGGTATAATATATTATTATATTATACCATAAATGTATTATTTTTTGTGACCAAATGCTATAATACCCGCAATTAGGCTGTTGATGATATGAATTATCAGCAGCCTAATTTTTATTAATAAAGGGTGTATACTTTTTCAACTATTGCCGTCATGTCATCTTTTACTTTTCCTCCAGATAACTCTTTAGCTTTATCAATAATCTTCTGACACATTTCTTTTGGATCTGTACAATCCAATTTTTTTAGGAATTCCACTATCCATTGAAAATTTCCCGTATTTTCATTATCATAATCCACCACTCCATCACTGACCATTATTATAAAGTCTCCGTTTATTATTCTTTTACTTGTTATATCTATATCCGGTTTGTCCAGTATTCCTATGGGAAGAGTCTTTGATTTTATAACTATAATATCATCTCCCCTTTTTATAAAGCTGGCTGCTGCCCCCACCTTCATAAAATCTATTTCCCCCTCATATAAATCCACACTGCTTAAGTCTAGCGTGGAGAACTTTTCATCTTCTGTAAATTTAATGCCCATAATAGAATTTACCGTATTAATGGCAGTCATCTTATTAAATCCGGAATTAGTAAACTTCTCTATAAGCTCCACAGTAGCACTGCTTTCCTGCCCTGCCTGAGGCCCTGACCCCATGCCATCACTTATTATTGTCATATATGTTCCATCCGGCAGCTTGCCAAGGCTGTAACTGTCTCCATTATATTTTTCCCCATCTTTGCAGTTCACATTGACATAAGCTGATATATGGTATTTAGGTGTTTCTTCAAATGTTATACTACAGCTTCCCATGGAAGAATTTATATTACATCCATTATCGTTTACGCACATCAATTTGCCAGTCACATTATTTATAAGAGGCAACACATCTTTAATACACTCCTGCCTTCCTCCGCAGGCTTCCATAGATAAATTTACAACTAAATGATCATTTCTGTCATTAAAACAGAATACATCTTTATAATGTATTTTTCCTTTATTTAAAATTCTGCGAATGTTATTTTCCACTTCAGGATTAAATTTTATATCAGAGTGGAAATCTTCTGCTATTTCCGTCACCGTTTTTCCCATATTTTCTATCTGATATGCTAGGAGCTCCCTGCATTCTCCCAGCCTTATTCTCCACATCTCATTTACAATATAATTGTTTACAATTTCCTCGGTATTCTTCATGAGAAGGGTTCTTTTAATGCATTTTCTCTGAAGTTCTTCTGGAATATGCTTTTTATTCTCCTGATAATTTTGTATCAATTCGGCAAATCCATTATAAGTGTAAAAAGTTTCTCTCCTCCAGCACATGGATTTCATATCACAAGCGGAGCAAACTCTGTCCGCTAAGTTTTCTACAAGAGCACTGCTTTTATTTTTCATGGCCAATTTGTCGTTTTCTGCCAGCTTGGACAAAACAGACGACATATTAGTAAGCACGTTGGAAAAGCTATCCAGCCTTTTTACAAAGATGGATTTAATTTTATCCGCATAATTTTCTTTTAAATATTCTTGCTTCTTCTCACAATCCAATTCCAATTCCATCTTTTTATATATTCCTTTAGGTATTGCCAAAAATACAATACAGCTTATAATTACTTCTATAATTTTAAATTGACTACCTATATTGGAATACATTTTTAATATGGCAAATGCTACAATATAAGCCGATCCGCTGACCCATTTCCCTGTTTCTCTAAATACACCCGATATAAGTCCACACAATCCATAAACCGCAGTGTAAGTAATCATGTCATTAGAAGTAACTCCTATAATAGTTCCCATTGCCACTCCTGCTGCTGCACCTGAAGCACTGCCTCTTACATAACCCAATATGAGAATAAAAGTTAAAGCTATTATATTTCTAAAAGACACTCCTCCTATGCTTGTCCCCCAAGTTCCAGCTATAATTAATGAAATAGTTATAGACATACTGATTATTTCTTCACTGTTATACAAGTGTCTTGTTTTAGATTCTTTAAAGCATATTATAGAATAATTAATAATAAAATATAATGAGAAGATGCACATAATTTCAAAAACAGAATTAAAAGCAGCTACTCCAACAGTTAATTTAACAATAATAAGCTTATAGAAAAAGAATTCTAAAAATGCAGCTGAAAATAAGAAAATCAACTTTTTATTCCTATCAATACTCTTTAAAATATAATTTAAAAGAGTTAATGTAAGAGTTATTATGCAATACACCGGTAGATATTTTACATTTCCATATATGGATATATACCCAAGCAGGGTGCCAAAAGCGGCTGCCAATGAGGGCACTTGCTTTTCGCATACTGCTATTGATATGAAAAATGCTATCCCAAAAGGTGCCATAAGGTTTACCATCATAACTCTTCCCACCAAGAAACCTGCTAAAAAGTAAAATGCCAATTTAATTATAACGTCTAAATTTTTAAATCCACTTTTCTTCCCCTCATCTTTTAATTTTTTCGTTCGCTGATAAGGAAAAACTTCTACTCCATATTGCATCAATATCACCCACCCCATAAAATCACTTTCTTTATTATAGCAGTGTGTGATGGAAATAAATGTCATAAAGTGAAACGTGTTCATATTTTTTTTAGGACATTAAATCCTATGTTTTTTCTATAATTTTTATTTTAGACAATTAGATTAAAAAATTCACATCCCCTGTCTTCATATATGTCATATATGATTTTATTTTATCATCAAGTACTTTTTATCCACATATTATCTTCAATATTTATCCACAATGTTTATAATTCTGCCTATAGCCTAAAATACAAAAACCCAATGTAAAACTTTGTGTATAAATGTTTATTAGATTAAAAACTTAAAATATAAAAAGACCTGTAGAATTCTACAAGCCTTTAGTGTTTGGTAGCGGAAATAGGAATTGAACCTATGACCCTTCGGGTATGAACCGAATGCTCTCGCCATCTGAGCTATTCCGCCATATTATATGTAATTTTGGTTGCGGGGGAAGGACTTGAACCTACGACCTTCGGGTTATGAGCCCGACGAGCTACCAACTGCTCCACCCCGCGTCATTTCATTTTGGTGCTGAAGACCAATTTCACCGCTCCCGTAAATAAATCAATACCACAAACAGGATATTCTATAACCTTCAGATATAAATCAGATGCTTTCGCCATCCCAACTATTCCACCACATCATATGCAATTTTGGTTGCGGGGGAAGGACTTGAACCTACGACCTTCGGGTTATGAGCCCGACGAGCTACCAACTGCTCCACCCCGCGTCATTTTATTTTGGTGCTGAAGACCGGAATCGAACCGGTACGGGTTTTAAAGCCCGCAGGATTTTAAGTCCTGTGCGTCTGCCTGTTCCGCCACTCCAGCATTACCTAACAATTTCTCAATTTGACGACATAAGTTATTATATATGATAAATAACATATTGTCAACAACTTTAAATAAAATTTATATTACAATTAATAAAAGAGGCCTTATATAGGCCCCTTCAAATCACTCAATTAATAGTTAGATGACTTTTTATAACCTTTCCCTTTGGAATCCTGATGTTTTTTTATGTCTTGAAACCTCTCTTCACTATCTTTTAAAAATTTAGACAATCTATCTTCAAAACTACCTTGATTCTGTTTGCTATTCTCTTTTTGCCAATCTATTTCCAATGGTCTTGCACTTCTCTTATCCTGCTCTGCCTGCTTCATGGATAGACTTATCTTGCCATTATCGTCAATAGAAATCACCTTAACTTTTACCTTGTCTTTCTCCTTTAAATAGTCCCTTATATTTTTAACATAAGTATCTGAAACCTCAGATATGTGAACTAATCCAGTTTTACCCTCAACTTCTACAAAAGCTCCAAAACTAGTGATATTAACTACTGTACCTTCTAGGATGTTTCCTGCCTTTAAGGTCATATTAAAAAGATTCCTCCTTAAAAATAATACTATATACTAAAACTTTTACTCTTTTAATTTTAATAGAGTAGGACTTCTTGGATCTTGCCCAAAAAATTTTCCTGCTTCCACAACTATTTATCCTCCATCATCCCGCAGATATAATCTTAAAATTCTGCGATAGTTTTTTATAATACAACTTAGCTATCAATTTTTGTTGTCTATTACAGGAACTTCACCTTGCTTAATAAGACCTAATTTCTCTCTGGCCAACTTTTCTATATATATGTCAGATGCAGACATCTTAACTTCATCCTGTAATTTTTGGTTTTTATCCTTTACCCTTTGTTCCTCAGTTTTTCTTTCAGCTATTTGCTTTTTTATATCCTGCATAGTAACCTGTTGGCCTATAAATATATAGCCTATGTATAGAATCAATAATAAAAAGAATATATTACTCCACTTAATTTTTATCTTCACCACTAATCACCAGTTTCTTTAATTAAAACTCTTCTATAAATTATAGTATATCTATGAGAACATGACTTTATTTTTAATTATCACAAATAACATTATATTTATATTGTAATTTGATTTCTAACTTTCTTCAAGTTAATTTTTATAATTTTTTTTATTTTTTTTCTTAATAATATAAGTAACGTACTGAAAAACATATATAAACATGTTCAAAATCACTCTAAATATTCTCCCCAATATTTTAAATGACCTTTTATGAAAATCAATGAATATAGGGCTAAAAATTTTTAAATACAAATATATACCTACTGCCAGTAAAATATATACATACATTCTTAAATAAGCATAATTAACATACATCAAAAATATAAATACAATTATAGCTGCAAATATCCAAAATAAAGTATCCTCTATGAATATAACTATTTTATTTAGGCCGGTGAATCCTCTTATCAATCTATAAAAATCAAATAGTACCCCAGTTATTATTCCCGCCATAATACTAAATATTATAAGCCGAATTTGATCGCCTATCGATATAATCATAATAACCCTTTCCAATAATATATTTTTATAAAAAGCTTAAATTCCACGTAGTTAAAAAACTATTTAAACATTTTCCATATTAAATTATGCTTTTTTTTCTTAGGCTCATTATTTATATATACACAGGAATTTACGGTACCTATTATAATAACATCACCATTTTGGACATCTAATTTATTCATTTTTAAATCTTTGCCTTTAATATTGAGAGTCCCAAGATTAGTATTCAAGACTATCTGATCTTCGTTAAAATTTATAACCTCAATAATACCTGTCAGTACCAGCCTTCTTCTATTTTCAAGACTCAATAAACTTTTTTTATCTTCCACCTTTATTTCTCTTTTCTCCATAAAACATCCCCTCCACCTATAATAAATATATGTGGCAAAAAGAATTTATATTACTTTCTATTTCATATCTTTTGTTTCCATGATTATCTCATACATATTTTGCACATCTTCCTTTTTAACATAATTTTTAACATCTAAAACTTTTGCTTTTAAAGAGTTCTTTGCATACTTTATTTCTATTACATCTCCCTCCTTAATTTCAGTACTAGGTTTAGCTACTTTTTCATTTACAGTAACCCTCCCGCTTTCACATGCTTCTTTAGCAATAGCTCTTCTTTTTATTATTCTAGATACTTTAAGATATTTATCTAATCTCATACAAACTCTCCTTGTTAAAACAGAAAACCCAGATTTTCATCCAGGTTTTCTGAAAAATATGTTATTTATTAACTTTATCCTTAAATTCTTTACCAGCCTTAAATACAGGAACTGTTGACTCTGGTATATTTATTTCCTCTTTAGTTCTAGGATTTCTTCCAATTCTAGCAGCTCTTTTTCTCACTTCAAATGTTCCAAATCCCACTAATTGAACCTTTTCTCCTTTTTCAAGCGTTTCCTCTACACTTTCTATAAATCCTTTTAAAGCTGCCTCTGCATCTTTCTTTGTTAATTTTGACTTTTCTGCTATACCAGCAATTAATTCTGATTTATTCACCTTTTTTACCTCCTCTTATTTTCATAGACAATGTGCAAGACTATGCAAAATATCTTTATAAATCAATCTTAATTAAATTCTTAGCAATAACTGTACTTACTAAAGCCTTCAGCTTTTTAAAAGTATAGAATAAATAATGTCATACCCCTGAATAAGTTCTTCTAAAGTCCAGTACAAAAGCATTCCTTACGAGAAAACCCCATCTGAACACAAGAATCACTTAATAATTAAGATTTTATAGGAAGTAATAAATATTCATATATTCATACAAATTATTTAACTATAGACTATGTATATTTGCATACATAACAGAATTATTTATTACTTACTAGCTTTTAAATATAATAGACATATTAGCCATATTCTGCACTAATTTATAAACTCCTTCTTTTTTGCATATAAAACTCAAATTTATTTACTTTTAGCTTCTTCCCAAAGTCTATCCATTTCATTTAATGTCATATTCATCATATCTAAACCATGGTCCATAGCATTTTTCTCTATATATGCAAAACGCTTTATAAATTTCTCTATAGTATAATTTAATGCAAACTCAGGGTCAATGTCAAGGAATCTTGCTACATTTACACATGCAAATATTAAATCTCCTATTTCTTCTACTATTTTTACCTTTTCTTCACTTTTATATACATTTTTTACTTCATAATACTCCTCTAACACTTTATCCAGAGCACATTCAACCTTGTCCCAATCGAACCCCACTCCTGCGGCTTTTTTTTGAACTTTTGAAGCCCTCATTAATGCCGGTAAAGTTTTAGCTACATGCTTAAGCTCATCTGTATATGTTTTAAGCCCCTGTTCCTTCCTTTTCATGGTATTCCAATTTATCAACACCTGACTGGTGCCATCCACATTTTCACATCCAAATACATGGGGATGTCTCTTTATCATTTTATCACATATACCGTTGATTACATCCTTGATATTGAAAAATCCTTCTTCCTCTCCTATCTGACAGTGAAATATCACTTGAAACAATACATCTCCAAGCTCCTCTACAAGGTTTGCATCATCTTTTTCATTTACAGCTTCTATAACCTCATAACTTTCTTCTATAAGGTATTTTTTCAAACTGTCATGATTCTGTTCCCTATCCCAAGGACATCCTGTATCACTTCTTAATTTCTTCATTATATCCAATAAATCCTTTAAATCATATGTAATTTCTAAATTCTTAGGTATATAAATTGATGTCAAATAATCTATGTCATCCTGCCTATCCAATTCATATAACTTTATTTTTCTTATATTCTCACTGCCTTTAATTCCTGCAGACCTTACAAAATATATTTCAGCATCATCTCCATAATACTCCATCAAAGCTAATTTAACCTGGGATGCAATTAATTTATCATATACCTGAGTTATTATTACACCAGTCCTTTTATCAAAGATTTGATCTTTTATATCAAAGGCATCTATTATTTTTATCCCGTCACTCACATCTATCTTCAGCCTTTCTATAATAGTATCTATAAAACTGACTGATGGTATTATCTCTATATCTATGGATCTTTCTTTACATAACTTTATTAGTAATGTCACTGATTTCTCTGCTACTAAAGGGTGACCCGGCACTCCATATGCTATTTGCTTAAATTTCTTTTCTCCTCGTATTAAGTCCTCGGCAATACATTCATAAACCTCTTCAAATCTTTCCTTACTCTCATACATATTATCATATGTCTGAAAATTTATGCCCAATTGTCTTATATAATCTACGGTAGGATGTTTTTCCGTTCTCAAGTAAACTTTACTTGAGTTTTTAAGTATATTTATAGCGCCCAAGGTAAGGGACTCCGCTGACCCCGGGCCTAGGCCTACTATTTTAATCATCCGTAAACCTCCTTATTTTCTTAAGAATCTATCCTTCAAATAATTATATTTAAATATTCCAAATACAACTACAAGTGGAACATATATGACCAAACCTGAAATCATGGCTAAAAAACATGCCATTCTGCTGCTTACTGTATAATTATAGACGTACAAATAAATAATTTCAACAGCTGCTATCATAAAAATGGAAGCAAAGGCCGGTTTTATCATAGTTTGAAAGTAATTTATTTCTATTTTTAATCTTTTATTCAGAAATATTACATTTAAAACACAGGTCAAAATGTAACCTGCTGTACTTCCCCAAATTGCTCCATAAATATTTACCCATGGAATTGGCACCAAAAATAAGGTTATAATTACCTTTACGATGCATCCTAAAGCTAAATTAAATACAGGTCTGATATAATGTCCTACACCCTGCAGTACAGCCGTAGATGTCTGCACCAGTATTATAAATGGAATTGATAGTGCTGAATACTGAAGTATACTGGAGCCAGCAGATTGGCCTGGAAATATCAAATCTAAAATTGGATAGGCCAAAGTATATAATCCAAACATAGATGGAAGTGCAATTACCATAGAAAGTTTGAATGATAAATCCACCTTATTCATTACATCCACATTCTTATTTAATATATGGGATTCTGCAATTATAGGCATTAAAGAGGCACATAATGCTGCTGATATGGTAAGCGGTACATTTATCAATATAAATGCCTTTCCCGTAAGCTGTCCATATAATATTGCCGCATCTTTGTATGTAAAACCTGCTTCTAATAACTTCTGGGGCACCAAAGCTGAATCTATAAGGCTCATTATACTGCTTACAGCCGCTCCTAAAGATACTGGAATTGCTATATACAACAACCTGCTCAGTATATCCTTATTATCCGCCACTTTAAATACATTTATTTCTTTTCTTACATGAATATATTTTATTATTAAATATATTCCTCCGAACAGCCCTCCTGCAGCTGCCCCCAGCGCTGCCCCTCCTGCCGAGTATTCTATTCCTCTAGGTAAAAGCAGGTATGCAAGCCCCACCCCCACTACTACTCTTCCTATCTGCTCTATAATCTGGGATACAGCAGTATAATTCATATTTTGAAGTCCCTGAAAAAAGCCTCTGAATGCACTCATTATAGATATAAACATAGGTGCAAATGCTATTGCTATTAATGAATAGTAGGATTTTCTATCCCATTTCAGAAAATGTATGATGGGTTCTGAAAATGTAAGAAGCACAGCAGTAAAACCCGTTCCTAAAATGAACATTAAAAGCAAAGATTTTCTAAGTACTTGAATAACACCTTCATAATCTCCAACAGCATTTTTTTCGGACACCATCTTTGATACCGCTACGGGTATACCTGATGCCGCTGCAATAAAAAACATATAAAGAGGAAAAGACATCTGATAATATCCCACTCCTTCATCTCCTATGAGCATTTGAAGCGGCCATCTAAAAAATAGCCCTAAAAATCTGGATATTATACCTGCTGCTCCTAATATTACTGTAGCTTTTATAAGTGACTGCTTTTTCATAAAAATACCTCCGAATTACTATAGTTGCAAACATTTTATTTCCATGTTTATAATTATTTAAAATTCAAAGGTATTATTACTTTAAATGAATATTTTTTATATTATAGTCAATAATGCTTTAGTGTATAAAATAATTTTTAGGTTCAGATAGCATTTGCCTATAAGAAATACCCTTCCTGGGTGAACCTTAAAAGAAATTATCCAGGTATACAGCATTGCTTATTCTTATTCTCTGCTTTGGAAAAGATGAGAATAAGATATGTATAAAGCAAATGGCAGCTACTGCTGCCATTGTTTACTGTTCCATCTGCTTTCCGAGAAACGAAGATGCTGTTTCAGCTAATTTGATTTCTACATCACCAAACTTAGCTTCCTCCTTAGATACTATTATTACAGCTCCAATGGCATCTCCTCCAGATATTATAGGACATATAACCTGAGCAGAATATTTTCCCTGAATATCTTCATCATCATATATAGGTACGCTCTCCTTTCCTTCGGAAGTTGAAACTGTTTTTCTATCATCTATTAATTTTTCCAACTCGGAACTTATCTTTTTATCCATGTACTCTTTTTTTGGAGCTCCACTTATTGATACCACACTATCTTTATCACATATCATAATTACATGACCTATAGTTTGCTGTAAGGATTCTGTATATCCCTTGGAAAAATCACTCAGTTCACCAATAGGCGAATATTTTTTTAATATGACTCCTCCTTCCCTATCTGTAAATATTTCTAAAGGATCCCCTTCTCTTATCCTAAGTGTCCTCCTTATTTCCTTTGGTATCACGACTCTACCTAGGTCGTCTATACGTCTAACAATTCCTGTTGCTTTCATGTTTAGAATTCCTCCTCAAAAATAATAGTATATTACTTGTGTTAATATTATCTTTCTAAATATGAAATTTTATACACAATTGTTATTTTAAATTATAAAAACTAAAAAAGAACCATGATATAAGTTGTCATAGTTCTTCTTAGAGTGCCTGTATGTAAAACTATATTTACATAATATTTTTTTCCTTTTTAGTTATGGTTGCAGCTTTTTTCCATTCTTGAACTTTCTGAGAAACCAATTTACTTTTTTGATCATCTTCCAATTGTTTTTTTATCTGATCTTTAACCTTGCTAAGAGCCTTGACAGGATATTCCTGTTTATCTATACATTTTATTATATGATATCCAAAGCTGCTTTGAACAGGATCCGATATGGCTCCTTTTGCCAGTTTTTTTGCCCCTGCCATAAACTGAGCATCATACTGGGAATCATCATAGCTTATAGTTCCTAAATCTCCGCCTTTATCCTTAGTAGCTGTGTCCTGTGAAACTTCCTTTGCAACTTTTGCAAAATCTTCCCCTTTATCCAGCCTTGCCTTTACTTTTACAGCTTCAGCCTTAGTCTTTACAAGGATATGTGCCAAATGCATTTTATCAGTCTGCTCTGTATACTTATCTTTATTTGCATTATAATAGTCTGTTATTTGTTTATCAGTTACTTTTACATTCTTTGTAAGACTGTTGCTTACATTTTGCTGTATCTCCTGATCCTTCAATTGAGATAAATACATACTTTTAAATGATTCTTCAGTAAAACCCTGAGCTTTTAATGCTGCATCAAATTGTTCAGTACTGTTTCCAAACTGCTGCTTCTTTATCTGAGCAATTTGATTATTCATATTTGTCTCCAGTTTTTTTTCATCTGGCAAAAGTTTTAATTCCTTAGCTTTTTGCTCAATTATCTTATTTGTAATCATGTCCTCAAGTATCTGTTCCTTCTGACTCTTTATGGCACTGACGGCATCTTCATTTTTGGCATAATCCTCGCCATATTGCTGTTTAGCCTGGCTTAACAGCTGCATGGTATTGGGATTTTTATCTAAATCCCCTCTGGTGATTTTTTCTCCATTAACTACCGCCACAACACTGTTAGATATGGCTTCTGGTGTCTTTTCTATCATATTACAACCGGCAATTGAAAATGTAAATATCATCATAAGCACAGCGGTCACTAACTTTTTTATACTTTTCACAATTATTCCCCCACTCTTTTTATGTTAAAATACAGATTCATTTTAACATAAAAATATTTTTACTACAAAGCTATTTTTGTTCATATATTTGTAGCATATAATTAACAATTTCCTTAATGTCATTTAAAATATTCTCTCTTTTCACATCTTTTAATCTATATCCAAAACCAGGTTTTTTATTCATTTTCAAAACTATTTTTCTAGAATAATTCTTCAAGAGACCTCTCATTACATTTTTATCCACTCTATCTTCACTTTCAAATGTAAATACAATTTCCCCCCTTGCCTCTTTTATTTCTTCTATTCCAAGTTCTTTGCCCATGCTTCTTATATAAGCTATGTCCATAAGATTTTGCACTGAAGTTGGTATATCAGAGAATCTATCTTCTAATTCTTCCTTTACATCCAACATGTCATCATAGGAATTTATGGCCGCTATTTTCTTATATACTTCTATCTTCTGAACTTCATTTTTTATATAACTATCTGGTATATAGGCATCCACCTTTAATTCTACAGTAGTTTCCACCGGTTCCTCGTGTATTTCACCCTTTATTAACTTCACAGTATCCTCTAACATTCTACAATACAAATCATACCCTATAGCTGCCATATGGCCGTGCTGTGATGACCCCATCATATTTCCTGCCCCTCTTATTTCCAGATCCTTCAGGGCTATTTTAAATCCGGATCCCAATTCAGTAAATTCCTTGATAGCTTTCAGTCTCTTTTCTGCCACTTCTGTAAGAACCTTATCCTTTCTATAAGTCAAATAGCAATAAGCTATCCTATTGGTTCGGCCAACTCTCCCCCTCAGCTGGTAGAGCTGGGATAACCCCATTTTATCTGCATCATATATTATCATGGTATTTACATTCTGTATATCCATACCAGTTTCTATAATAGTAGTGGATACAAGAACATCATATTTGCCATTCATAAAATCCACTATTATATTTTCAAGTTCTCTTTCCTGCATTTGACCATGAGCCACCGCCACCTTGGCTTCTGGAACTAATTTTGATATGTAAGAGGCTTTTTCTCTTATATGTTCAACCCTATTGTATACAAAATAGACCTGCCCCTTTCTGCTTATTTCCCTCAGTATAGCATCCCTCATCAATTGATCGTTATATTCTACCACATAAGTTTGTATTGGATACCTTTCATCTGGAGGTGTTTCTATAACACTTATATCCCTGACTCCTACCAGGGACATGTGAAGAGTTCGCGGTATAGGTGTTGCACTTAAAGTCAATACATCTACATTCTTTCTAATCTTTTTGATTTTTTCTTTATGACTAACACCAAATCTCTGCTCTTCATCTATTATAAGAAGGCCCAAATCCTTAAATTGAACATCCTTTTGCAGTATTCTGTGAGTTCCAATTAATATATCTACATTTCCAACTTTCGCAGCCTTTATTGTAAGCTTTTGCTGAGCAGGAGTTCTAAACCTGCTTATCATATCTATCTTTACAGGAAAATCTGAAAATCTTTGAATAAAATTATTATAATGCTGCTGTGCTAATATTGTAGTTGGAACTAAAAAGGCAACTTGTTTTCCATCCATTACAGCTTTGAAAGCAGCTCTTACGGCAACCTCGGTCTTACCATAACCCACATCTCCGCAAAGCAGTCTATCCATGACTTTATCTGATTGCATATCTTCCTTTATATCCTGGATAGTTGACAATTGATCTGGTGTTTCTTCATAGGGAAATTCATCTTCAAACTGTTTTTGCCATACTGTATCTTTTGAATACTTATAACCTTTCAAAGTAGATCTAATTGCATACAATTTTACCAGGTCTTCTGCTATTTCCTCTATTGACTTTTTTACTTTCTTTTTGACCTTTGCCCATTCCGAACTTCCCAATTTGCTTATTCTAGGCGTCTTGCCTTCGGAGCCTATATACTTTTGTACCATATCAAGCTGTTCTACCGGTACATATAATTTATCATCAGATTCATATACGATTTCCAGATAATCCTTTTTATGTTCCTGAAGCTCCAACTGTTTTATTCCTTTATACACACCTATACCATGGTTGACATGAACTACAAAATCACCTGGTTTTAATTCCGTAAAGCTTTTGATCTTACTTGCTCCTTTTCTTGCAGCTTTCTTTATATTTTTTCTTCTGGCCTCTCCAAAAACCTCCTTACTTGAAACTACACTTAATTTAAGCTCTGGATATTCAAATCCTTTTAGCTGACTTCCAAAAGTTATAACTATTTCTCCAGGTTTAATTTCACGTATTACATCCTTATAACTGCTGTCTATATCCCTGTCCCTTAAAGTATCAACCAGCCTTTCTCCTCTAGGTCTTGTGCCTGATAAAATTAATATTTTAAAGCCTTTGGATTTTTTATCCCTTATATCCTCAATAAGCAGATCCATTTGTCCATGGTAATTATTAAGAGTTATTTGTGAAAAATTTATTATGGAAACAGGTAGAAATGTTTTAACCGCCTTGGCTATAGGATCCAATATAATACTTTCCCTGTCTTTGAGCTTTTCCGTTAGCTGGGATCTATCAATGAGCATTCTGCTCTGTTTAAGCAGTATATTCCCTCTTTGCAAAAAACTCTTATAATTTTCCTCAAACTCAAAATATACACTATTTAATTTACCTTCACATCTTTGCACGTCATCCATGATTATAAAATAATCCTTTACATAGTCTAAAAAGGTAGAAGGTTTATTATAGAAATACGGTAGGAAACTGTCAATAGTCTCAAAATTCCAGCTTTGCTCAAGGGTTTCTAAGTTTTTCTTCGTGATCTCTTTTATTCTCTTAACTGCTTCATTATCTTCTAATTTTTTTAATTTCTCTACTACCACTGTCAAATCTTCTTGTATGCCTTTTTTGCCCATCTCAATTTTATCTTTATCAAGTATAATTTCTCTGGCAGGAAAAACTTCTATACTATCCACCTTTTCAATACTTCTTTGAGATTCCAAATTAAAGCTTCTAATAGACTCCACTTCATCTCCAAACATCTCCAATCTGTATGGTTCTTCCGAGATAGGAGAGTAAATATCCATTATACCTCCTCTGATAGAAAATTGTCCTTTTGAGTCTACAACTTCACTTCTTTCATATCCACATTGAATTAGTTTTTCAGTAATACTTTTTAAGTCCAGATTGTTTCCCACTGATATCTTAAATATGTAATCTCTATATAATTCTGCAGGAATATACACAGAACTCAATGACTCCACACAAGTTATTATAATCTTTTTATGTGAATTTAATATTTCTCTTATTACTTTCAGCCTTTCCCATCTCAAGTCTCCAGATATAGCATCTATATTATAGAATACCACCTCTTTAGCGGGAAAATAATATACTTGTGGTAAATAAAAAGATAAGTCTTCATACAGTTTTCTAGCTTCTACATCACTGTGAGTGACAATTAAAACCGGTCTATCCAGCCTTTCATATACTCCATATATCAAATAACTTCTGGCAGATTCTGAAAGTCCATATACTCCCACCGGAAACTTCTTTCTCTCTATTTCATTTATAATACTTTTAAACTTATTACTTTCTTTGATAGGTTTCATAAGCCCTTCTAATCTCATTTTAACAACCACCCTATAAATTTATTCATCCATTATGACCCAATGAATTACTCACCATAATATTCATCTATAAACTTCAACCCTAAACATCTTTAATTAAACGCACAACAACCGTCAATCTCTTTCCTTTAGAGAGATTATACGGTTCTTTCACCAAATTATTTTATTTATGTAGAAACCAATTAGATCCAGCACTTCAATTATACAAACCTATAGGGTCAATCCATTAAATCTATTCATGGCTTCTTCTACACCACTTTTTAAAATGCATTCCACTACTTCTTCGCTAACTGCTAAAACCTTTTCCATATGAATTCTGTCATCTTTGGAAAACTTACCCAGAACATGAGATATAAGCTGCCCCTCAGGTTTACCTACACCTATTTTTATCCTTAAAAATTGGTCTGTAGCTAAATTCAGTATTATATTTTTCACTCCATTATGTCCTCCTGCACTTCCATGAGTTCTTATTCTAAGTTTCCCCATGGGAATATCTATGTCATCGTGCATTATTATTATGTTATTGCTGTCTATTTTATAAAAGTTTACAGCTTCTGCAACACTTTCCCCGCTTAAATTCATATAAGTACTTGGTTTTAATAATATCACCCTGTTGTTTTCTATTATACCTTCTCCGCAAAATCCTTTAAATCTTTTTCTATTTATGGGAATATTATACTTATCGCTCAGTAAGTTCACAGAATCAAATCCTATATTGTGTCGTGTGTGTTCATATTTCGTACCTATGTTTCCCAAACCAACTATCAAAAACATTAATTTGCTCCAATCCCAGTATTGATATCATAATTTAAACTTCTCTCTATATTATCTTATTTAATTTCAGATAAGGTTATCTCCGTTTCTATAACTTTCCCATCTCTCCAGATCTTACTCTGAACTTTTTCTCCAACTTTATGTCCCTCTAATATAATTTCTATATCTGATACACTCTTTACTTTCTTTCCATCCAATTCTATTAATATATCCGTAGGTTTTATACCGGCAGCTGAAGCCCCGCTATTCTTTTCCACTTGTTCAACATATATTCCCTGAATTTTATTATCCTTGGATATTACACTTTCTCCGCCTATACCCAAATCAGGCCTTGAAACTTTGCCATTGCTCATAAGTGACTTTATTATATTCTTTGCTTCATTTATAGTTATGGCAAAACTCATTCCCTCTATATTAGAATCAGTCCCTAGTTTCAAACTGTTTATACCTATAACATCACCCTGTATATTGCAAAGAGGTCCCCCGCTGTTTCCTGGATTCATAGCTGCATCTGTCTGAATAACCTTATATATAACTCCATTATACTCTATTTTTCTATTTAGTGCACTTATTATGCCAGCTGTAACTGAACCTGGAAATTCTCCGCCTAGGGAATTTCCTATAGCAATTGCAATGTCCCCCACCTTCACTTTGGAGGAATCGCCCAACTTAACTATAGGAAGGTTTTTTGCATTCACTTTTATTACAGCCAGATCTGATTTTTCATCCACTCCAGCTACAGATGCATCCAGTATCTTCCCGCTGGACAGTTTAACCATAACTTTATCTGCTCCCTGTATTACATGATAGTTTGTAACTATATATCCATTTGAATCGATTATAATCCCAGAGCCACTTCCTAAGTCCTGCAGTCCAAAATAATCTTCTGCCTTATTGCTTATACCTACTACTGCGGGACTAACAGCTTCTGCCACCTCCGTTATAGAATTTTCTGATGTATTTTGCAAGTTAGTTTTACCAGTACTCTCATGTGACTCAACTACTATTTGATTATTAGGCGTATAAATTTTAGTGGCTTCCTTTTTGCTGCTCATATAGGCTCCGGATACACCTCCTGAAACAGCTGCCACCAGTATAAAGCAAACTACTTTTCCTAATCTTATCATATTTGATCTTCTTTTGCTGTTTACAAATTTTATTTTTGCTTTATCGGATTCTACGTTCTCCCATGAAACATCCTTTATGTTATCATATCCGTTGTTATTATTCATTAAATACACCTCATAATATCTGAAATCTAGAGTTATTATAATAAAAAAGTTTTACACAAATATGAACAAAATAAAATAATTTGTTAAACTCTTTTCAAAGTAAATGTGAACATAATTCCATTAGGTTTCTTGTTCTCAGCCCATATGTCTTCACCTAATTGGGTAAGTATACTCCTTACAATGGGAAGTCCAAGTCCTGTACTTATCTTTGAAGTTCTGGATTTATCACGTTTGTAAAACCTATCCCATATATGTTTCATATCAGGTTCTGGTATACTGGAACCATCATTATATATGGATATAAATACTTTTTCACCCTTTATCCTGGTAAAAATTTTTATGTTTCCATCCTCTTTTACATATTTTATAGCATTGTCTATCAGGTTTGTAACCACCTGGGTTATTCTATCCTTATCTACTGCTACATAAAGTTTATCATCTTCTAAAAGTACATCTACCTTAAGCCTTTTATCATTTATTCTAGTTTCAAACTTTATAACACATAATCTTATAACTTCATTTATATCCACTTTTTCTATTCTAAGCTTAAGCTGCCCTGATTCAATAGTTGATAAATCTAAAAGGTCATTTACCAGCCTAGTGAGTCTCTGTATTTCAGAGTAGGTCACAGATAGATAATAATTTTGTTTTTCTGCCGGAATAACACCATCAATCATTCCTCCAATAAACCCCTTTATAGATGTTATAGGAGATCTTATCTCGTGGGATACATTGGATATAAATTCCCTTCTGTTCTTTTCCACTTGTTCCAGAGAATCTGCCATGCTGTTAAAAGATTTTGCAAGTTCCCCGATTTCATCATTTGATTCAATTTCAACTCTTTTTTCAACCTGACCTTTAGATATTTTATCTGCTGCATAGTTAATTACCTTAAGTGGTTTTATAATTATCCTCTGAGATAAATAATAAATTACAACGCAGCATATTATAATGGCAAAAACTGCTGATATCCATATTATTTCATATACCCTTTTTAAAGGCCCTCTTAATTCACTTATGGACGTGTGCATCATTATAGCACCTTTAAAGACCTTATTCGAAAAAATTGGTACCTCGAAGGTATGTACTGGAGCTGTAAATATATCTGAATAAGTCCCGGTTTTGTCTACTGTTTTATTTTCTCTAAGTTCCTGTAAATCACTAGTAACTATCTGTTTTGAAGTACCTGTCAACTTTTTGTGTTCATTTCTTGATACGGAATATACATAGCCGTAGTTATCCACCAGCCATATATCTGCCGATAAGTAATTTCCTATATAAGTTAAGGTTTCATTTATATCATCTCGTGTCAAATCTCCATCTAAATATTGGATTGCCTTATACTTTATGAATTGAGACTCTTTAAGCAATTCACTTTCCCTCTGTTCAAAATAATAACTTTCAAACCAATAGGATAAAAAAGCTGCTGTCATTACAAAACTTACTATAATAATTGCAATAAATGCAGCCATAAGTTTTGAAAATAAACCCTTTTTCATCTATTTCACCTCAAACTTATATCCCACACCCCATACTGTTTCTATTTGCCAGCTAAGTCCACCTTGAAGTTTTTCCCTAAGCCTTTTAATATGCACATCTACTGTTCTGGAGTCTCCAGGATAATCATATCCCCAGACTTCACATAACAGCTGCTCTCTGGTAAATACCCTATTTTTATTGCTTGCCAGATAATACAGCAGTTCAAATTCCTTGGGGGGCATTTTTATTTCTTCATTTTTATAAACAACCGTATATGAATTTATATCAATAGTCAACTGTTCGAATTTCAGCACCTCCTTGCTGTCATTATCCACACTATATCTTCTCAGCACTGCTTTAATTCTAGCCAGCATCTCCTTTGGTTCAAAAGGTTTTACTATGTAATCATCTGCTCCGAGCTCAAGTCCTAAAACCTTATCAAAAGTTTCTCCCTTTGCAGTAAGCATAATTACAGGAGTTTCGCATTCTTTTCGTATCCATTTAAGCACATCTATACCGTCTATATTTGGAAGCATTATGTCCAGTAATACTAAATCCGGTTTATACTCCAAAAATAGTGTTTCTGCTGTTTTGCCATCATTTGCAACCTGCGTTTTATATCCTGCACTTTCTAAATACATCTTTATTACTTCGCAAATATTCTCATCATCATCTACAATCAAGATCTTGCCTATTGAGCCCTCCATCATTATCCTCCTAATCAATCTTTTTTATCTATATTATCTATTTATTATCAACTATATTTCTTAATTCATTACACTAATATTTATAATTTCTTATAATTATTAAAAAATTAACTGCTATTTATATTAAATCTATCATATATTTTTATACAAATGCTGCTCTTATTTTAAAAGTTACAAATAAGTTACAAAATAAGTCTATATTTTTAAAGAAGAGCATATGGAAAATGAATTCCACATGCTCTTCTTTAGCTAATCTTCAAATAATTTACTTACTGAAATATCTTCATATATTCTTCTTATGGCTTCTGCAAACACTGGAGCTATAGATAATATTTTAAATTTATTCAGCATTTTGCTTTCCTTCAGGTTTATTGTGTTTAGCATTATCAACTCTTTTATAACAGAATTTTTTATCCTTTCTATTGCCGGCCCCGACAGCACAGCATGAGTACAACATGCATAAACCTCTTTTGCCCCTCTGTCCATAAGTGCTTGAGCACCATTTGTTATGGTCCCAGCTGTATCTATCATGTCATCTACCAATATAGCAGTTTTACCTTTTACATCTCCAATTATATTCATTACTTCCGATACATTGGCTTTTGGTCTTCTCTTATCTATAATAGCTATGGTTGCATGAAGTTTATCTGCAAATTTTCTAGCTCTTGTTACGCTTCCAAGATCCGGAGAAACCACAACTATATCCTCTCTCTCATCGAATCCCTTTTGTATAAAATATTTTGCTAAAATAGGAGCTCCCAGAAGATGATCTAAAGGTATATTAAAATATCCCTGTATTTGTGCTGCATGAAGATCCATAGTAAGAACTCTATCCGCTCCAGCTGCTGTCAATATATCTGCTACAAGCTTTGCTGTAATTGGATCCCTTGCTTTAGCCTTTCTGTCCTGCCTGGCATATCCATAATAAGGCATTACTGCAGTTATTCTTCCTGCAGATGCCCTCTTAAATGCATCAATCATAATCAAAAGTTCCATCAAATTATCATTTACAGGATCATTGGTAGATTGAACTATAAATACATCCATTCCTCTTACAGTTTCATTAATGTCTACAGATATTTCTCCATCACTAAAAGTTGAAACCTTTGAATCTCCAACTGTGGCTCCCAAAATATTTGCTATTTCTTTAGCCAGCTCAGGATGGGAGTTTCCTGCAAAAATCTTAATATTTTTACCATGGGTTATCATTATGTAAAGCCCTCCTAAAATTTATTTCTTTAATCCTTTTTTATATACCCAGCCTTCCTTATTCACTTGTCTGGCCCTGGCTATGGCAAGTGAACCTTCAGGTACTTCTTCCGTTATAGTAGATCCTGCTGCTATATATGTATCATCATCTACCTTAACTGGTGACACCAGGTTAGTATTGCATCCTATAAATGAATTATCTCCAATTAAAGTTTTATTTTTCACTTTGCCATCATAGTTCACCACAACAGTTCCACAGCCAAAGTTACATCCTTTTCCCACCTTGGCATCACCTATATATGTCAAATGAGATACTTTCGTCTTATCTCCAATGGTAGATTTCTTTATCTCTACAAAATCACCTATTTTAACGGATTTGCCTATTACACTTTCAGGTCTTATATAAGCAAAAGGCCCTATAGTAACACTTTCACCTATTCTACTATCCAATATAACCGAACTTTGTACTGTGACGTTATTATCTATTAAACTGTCCTTTATGCGGGAATTAGGATATAATATACAATTTTCTCCTATAGTAGTATTTCCCTGAATCACATTTCCAGGATATATTACAGTATCCCTGCCTATTACAACATTCAAACCTATATAAGTGGTAGCAGGATCAATAAGTGTAATTCCATTTTCCATATGTATTCTATTTATTCTGTTCCTCATAACCTTTTCAGCTTCTGAAAGCTGTATTCTGGAATTGACCCCCATAATTTCCTGAGCATTTACTGGAAGTGCACCTATTTTTTCTCCCTTACTCTTTAATATTTCTATAACATCTGTCAGATAGTACTCGCCCTGAGCATTATTGTTGTGTAATTTATTTAAGCTCTCAACAAGGCTCTTTATATTAAAACAATACATCCCCGAATTTATTTCATTAACTCTTAATTCTTCCGCTGAACAGTCCTTATGCTCAGCTATCTTGAGTACATCTCCATTTTTCTCCCTTATAATTCTTCCATATCCGGTAGGATCCTTAATCACAGATGTCAATATGGTAGCTTTGTACCTACACTTATTGTGAAAATCCAGCATTTTTTTTATAGTACCTTCCTTTATCAAAGGTGAATCCCCTGTAAATATAACTACTGTTCCCTCTTTGTCCCTTAAAAAATTCTCCGCACATAAAACCGCATGCCCAGTACCCAATTGCTTGTTTTGAAAGGAATAACCCACATTCCAACCTTCAGTAGCTTTCCTTACCTGTTCTGCACCATTTCCAATTACAAGATCTATGTCTTCTATTTGTGCCTTTTTTACAACATCAATAACTATGTTCACCATTTCTCTTCCACAGATCTTATGCAAGACCTTAGGAGTAGAAGATTTCATTCTTTTCCCTTGGCCAGCCGCTAATATTATAGCACAATTATACATTTTAACACCTCTTCGTGGTATAAATCCACTTTTTTCTACACCATATTATTAAAACATCCTATAATATTATATTTTATATAAAAATTATTTGCAACCTTATAGGTAATTTTAAATTTTGGGAATGGTAGTTGAAAAAGTATTTTTCAACTATATTTAAATACAAAAAAGACGGAGGAATAATAAAAAGGAGTAAATACTCCTTTTTATTATTCCTCCGTCTTTTGCTCGGTAGCAATTTCTTCGCTTTTTACTTTTTCGTACTCATCGAGAATGGCTTTTTGTATTTTTTCTCTTGTTTGAGTATTTATTGGGTGAGCAATGTCTTTAAATTCTCCATCAGGAGTTTTCCTGCTTGGCATTGCTATAAAAAGACCATTTTGTCCCTCTATAACCTTTATATCGTGAACTACGAATTCGTTATCGAAGGTTACTGAAACAATAGCTTTCATCTTACCCTCGGCAGCAATTTTTCTTACCCTAACGTCTGTAATTTGCATATAAATCCACCTCCAAGATGCTTATGTATATACTATTCTCTATATTTTATATTTTTCCTTCTTATTTTGTTAAAAACTAATAAAATTTTTTGAAAATTTTATTAGATGAACCTTTGTGAAGGGGATAATGAGGCATTCCCATTTTCATCAATTCCTTTAAAATCCACTATTGATACATAATTTTGCACTAACTTCTTAGGAATTCCTACATTATCTATTAAGAATCCTATGCCTAAAAGTTCACTTTCAAATTCTTTTAAAAGATCAATTATACCCATGGCAGTTCCCCCTGCCTTCATAAAGTCATCAATAAAGATACATCTGCTTCCTTTTTTCAGTGCTTTTTTAGATAATGACATATTTTGGATTCTTCCTGTAGAACCAGATACATAATTTATAGTCAAAGTAGATCCTTCTGTAAACTTTGTTTCCCTCCTTACAACTACAAGCTGAACTCCAAGCATTCTAGCAACTTCATATGCTAACGGTATTCCCTTCGTTTCCACTGTAACTACACAATCTACACCTTTTTCTATAAAAATAGATGCTAAAATCACTCCCGCTGTATGTATTATCTTAGGATTAAACATTATATCTGTCATATATAAAAAATTACCTGGTATTATTCTTTCTCTATTTTTCAAAATAATACATAACTTTTCAGCAAATTTTCTAGTCTTTTCAGGAGATATACCGCATATATATTTGATCCCGCCTGCTGCTCCTGCCACAGTGTCCATTCTCCCCATATTTAATTTACTTAAAGTATCTTTAATTACCACTATATCTTCACTTATTGTCGATTTGGCAGTATTAAACATATCAGTAAAGTTATTTAATCCCATTATCTTGTTGGGATTTTCAAGTAATACTTTCGTTATTGCCGCTATTCTATGATTTCTACTAAATTTTTGCATTTTATCACCTATCTACATGATCTTACGAATAATACTCTAAGATCTTATTCTATTATTCATATTGTATTCTAAAAATTGTTTTTAATCAATACTTATTTATCATAACCTTCATCCATAAAACATCTCTGTGAAAAAATCATATTTTATCATAGAAATATAATTTTCTTGTGTTTTTTAACTAATTTTTGTATATAATTATTGATAGGTTAGTTAATATGAAGGAGTGATTTGAATTGTCATTTGATTTTATAAAAAATAAGAAAGTACACTTTGTAGGTATAGGTGGAATAAGCATGAGCGGTCTGGCTGAAATTTTACTTGAAAAAGGATTTGAAGTATCAGGTTCTGACGTTAAGTCTTCCCCCTCAACGGATAAGTTAAAATCAATAGGTGCTCAAATATATATAGGCCAAGTTGCTGAAAATATAACTCCAGATATAGATTTGATCGTATATACTGCTGCCATCTCCAAAGATAATGAGGAACTTTTAAAAGCTAAGGCTCTTAGCATTCCTATGATGACCAGAGCAGAATTCTTAGGAAATATAATGAAAGGTCACAAATACAATGTAGCAGTATCCGGAACCCATGGCAAAACTACTACTACCTCTATGTTATCCTCTATAACACTAAATGCCAACTTAGATCCCACTATATTAGTAGGAGGCAATCTGGATATAATAAATGGAAATGTTAGAATAGGAAACAGCCCATATTTTATTACAGAAGCTTGTGAATACAAGGAATCCTTCTTAAAATTTTTTCCATTTATAGGTGTAATTTTAAATATAGATGCTGACCACCTTGATTATTACAAAAATATAGATAATGTGCAGAACGCCTTTGTAAAGTTTGCCAAGCTGATCCCTCATAATGGATACCTGGTATGCTGCAATGACGATAAGAGGATGGCAAAAGTAATGTCTAATGTAAACTGCAATGTAATTACCTACGGAATAGATGGCGGCGATATTACAGCCGGGGACATACTTTTTGATAAAAAGGGATGTGCCTGTTTTAAAGTATACAGGGATAATAAAGCTGTATTTTCCTTACACTTAAACATTCCCGGCAAACACAATGTATTAAATGCTCTAGCCAGCATAGCTGTTTCCTTGATTTTAAATATATCAATTGAAGATATGAAAAAAGGTCTGGAAAGTTTTAAAGGCACTCACAGGCGGTTTGAAATTAAAGGTAAAAAAAATGGTGTTACAGTAGTGGATGATTACGCTCATCACCCCACTGAAATCAAGGCAACCTTGAGTGCTGCCCAAAACTATCCTCATAAAAGAATAGTTTGTGTTTTTCAGCCCCATACATTTTCAAGAACCATAAACTTATTTAAGGAATTTACTTCTGCCTTTGACAATGTAGATGAACTGATACTTGCAGATATATATCCGGCAAGAGAAAAAGATACTGGAGAAGTAAGTTCCGCTATGCTGGCCCAGGCTATTTCAAAAAGGGGAACAAAATGCAGCAATATTAAAGATTTTAATTCAATAGTTCAATATTTAAAAGATACCTTGGATGAAGGTGATTTATTTTTGACTATAGGCGCAGGAGATGTTTTTAAAATAGGTGAGATGTACCTGCAATAAAAGTATGTTACCAACTTCCTCTAAGACTCAGGTGGAGATCATAAGAAGTTCTTTTCTCCACCGAAACCTTATTAACAGTATTCTTAGTGTCTTTAGCATTTAGAATACGTTATCCTTTAGAGTAAGAACTTATCCAGTATCGTAACCCTGCTTATACCGCACTTTATAAGGTGAAAGTCTTAACAAGCCCATGGGATAAAATCTATAATCAGGTGTAAAACACTTCTAATTAGGTAATACTATAATTGATAAGCCATTGGAGGTGTTTTAATTTGAAGAACTTTTTAATATCTGCGTCAGTTGACATATTTTTAATTTTATTATCTTATTTCCTATTTGTAAAAATAATTAGCGGTCCTACAAGACACAAGCTATATGAAAAATTTTTTAGATCCTTTGCTAAATTTATAATTTACCTGTTCTTCACAACCTTACTTATAACAGGTTTAAGTGCATTGATACTATACAGGACCTCTTATATAGCTTATATAAACATAATATCTCCAGCATTAGTATCCATATTAGTAGGTTTTCTAATGTCTACAGTTCCTACAAGGGGTGAAGGTGATAATTCTAATATAACTGCAAAATAATATACTGCACAATATAAATTTTCATTGTAACGTTTATATAATATATGTTATAATACATTATATAAACGGGGTGTAGCGCAGATGGTAGCGCGCTTGCTTCGGGAGCAAGAGGCCGCAGGTTCGAATCCTGTCACTCCGACCATTGATATAGGTGGGTTTAATGTGATTTAAGTTTATTAATATTTTAATAATACCCACCTTTTCCAAATTTATAATACAAAAAATCCCTTAGATATATATATCTAAGGGATAAATATTTACTAGATTAAAGAACAGTAATATTTTCTGCTTGTGGTCCTTTTTGTCCCTTACCTTCATCATAAGAAACTTTTTGACCTTCATCAAGTGATTTATAACCATCTGAATTTATTTGAGAAAAATGTGCAAAAATATCTTTTCCATCTTCTCCTGTAATAAATCCATATCCTTTTTCTCCATTAAACCATTTAACTGTACCTGTCATATAATAAGTACCTCCAAAATTTTATTTCTTAAACTCTTTGTAACAACCATAATACACTAAATAAAATTTCGATAATAAAATACATATTATTTTAAGTACTTATTGAAATATATCTGTGTTTAAATTAATTACGATTCATTTAAGCTTTTGATTAAGTATAACACATATTATTAAACAAATCAAGTTATTTTTTCCTTTGCTTTTATGGTTCAGCAGAGTCTGTTTTCGGACTTATCAGGATAACACCACAGCGGATTATCCTGATCCGTAGGCTGGCTGTAATTATGGAACTTGTCAAAAACCTAATAATTTCTTCTTCCCATTTTATTAATATTAACATTTTAATTACAGGATTAGCCTGATAATAGTTATTATGTTATTATAGTATAGAATAAAACTTTTAATTACGTAAAAACTAAGGTAATATATGGTGGTAAAAATATAAAAAGGAGTTGTAATAAATAACATGAAAGATCAATATAGGGATCTATTCAAATCTATAATAGACTCATATTATAATGGAAATTTCGAAGATAAAGTAAAACTTATTTTATCACAGAGTAAAATTGACAAGCAGGAACTCTGCAAAATCATATCTTCACTATGTGGTACTGATCTAGACTGCAGTTCTAATTTCATAGATGATTTAAAAAGGGCAATAAAATCTTACAGTTCAGATGAGAAAATAGTCAATAAGGTTAAACATTGCTCTATGGAATGCACAGATGGGGATGGCCAAACCTTATGTCAGAAGTCCTGTCCGTTTGATGCTATTTTAGTGGATACTGACAAAAATAGTACATACATAGATAACACCAAATGCACTGACTGTGGTTTTTGCGTAAATGTTTGCCCTAATGGAGGCATAATGGATAAGGTTCAATTTCTTCCACTGGCCAGCATATTAAAAAGTAATTCTCCAGTAATAGCTATAGTAGCTCCGGCCATAATAGGACAATTTGGAAATAATGTATCCATGGATCAACTTAGAAGTGCTTTCAAAAAATTAGGATTTACAGACATGATTGAAGTGGCATTTTTTGCAGATATGCTTACTTTAAAGGAAGCCATAGAATTTGACAATTATGTGAAAGACGAAAAGGACCTTATGATAACTTCCTGCTGTTGTCCTATGTGGGTTGGTATGTTAAAAAAAATTTATAACAACTTGATAAAATATGTATCACCTTCTGTTTCTCCCATGGCTGCCGGAGGAAGAATACTAAAGAAATTAAACCCCAATTGCAAGGTGGTTTTTATAGGACCCTGTATTGCTAAAAAGTCAGAAGCAAAAGAAAAGGATATAATTCATGACATAGACTTTGTATTGACCTTTTCTGAGGTAAAAGACATATTTGATACTCTTAATATATATCCCTATAAACTACAGGGAGAACCTTCTATGGAATATGCTTCTAGAGGGGGAAGGCTGTATGCTCGTACAGGTGGAGTATCAATTGCAGTAAGTGAAGCTGTAGAGAGGATTTTCCCAGAAAAATATAAATTATTCAAGGCAATCAAAGCAAATGGAGTAAAAGAATGCAAATCCATACTTACCAAAGCTCAAAATGGTGAAATAGAAGCTAATTTTATTGAAGGAATGGGATGTATCGGGGGATGCGTTGGAGGCCCTAAAGCACTTATACCAAAAGAGGAAGGTAAAATTCATGTGGATAAATTTGCACAAAATTCTAAAATAAAAGTTTCCATAGACAGTGACTGCATGAACAAAATATTGGATATGATTGGTGTTCATTCCATAGAAGACTTCAAAGATGAAAATAAAATAAAACTATTAGAAAGAAATTTTAATTAATCCAGCATTTTATATTATACTTAAATATGAGGTGATTACTATGCTTGAAAATATCAGGGGGGCTATTTTCGACATGGATGGAACCCTTCTGGACTCTATGTGGTTATGGGAAAGTATTGATAGCCGATATTTAGATAAAAAAAATATACCTTTCACTATGAAGTTAAAGAATGCTATTCAAAATATGACCTTTAATGAAACTGCATACTACCTTAAAAACAAATACAATCTGACTGAAAGTATTTATGAGATACAAAAAGAGTGGTATTATATGGTTCTGGATGAATATTCCAAAAACATTTGTTTAAAACCAGGTGCCAGAGATTTTTTACTTCTATTAAAGAAGAAAAAAATAAAAATAGCTCTTGCTACCAGCAATTATAGAAAGATAGCGGAAATAAGTTTAAAAAAAAATCAAATATACAATCTATTTGATTTCATAATAACCACAGAAGATACAGCTAGAGGTAAGGGATTCCCTGATATATATCTTTTAGCTGCTGATAAATTAAACCTGGCTCCCAGTGATTGTGCTGTATTCGAGGACATCCTACCTGCTATTAGGGTGGCTAAATCCACAGGTATGACTGTAATCGGAGTACATGATGCCTATTCAGATTATCAATGGAAAGACATAATGGCTTGTGCAGATATGAATATATTTAAATATACCGACTTAATCAAATGATTCTTGGGCAGGGCAGAATCTTTTTATAAGAAATATTTTCTTCTGTAAGATAAGATAACATAAGTTTTCATCTTTAAGGAATGTATTGAATATACTAGTATTAAAATAATAAATATGGAGAAATGAAATGCTAGCTTTTTTGTTCATAATACTTGTAGTTTGCATCTCTGTGATCTTATATAATTTTCAAAGTAAAATTTCATCACAAAGAAGGCAGATACTATCTTTAAAATATGAAAATGACAATTTAAAGTCAAGAATATCAAAACAGATTCCCAGAAAAATAAATGTAAAATATATTACTCCACAATCCGTAAATGCCATGGTCACTATAAAAAGCAATATATATCTGGCTCCTGTTTTAAACTCCGCTGTAATAAATACCTTAGAAAAAAACACTCATATAAGAATCCATGATGGTATTGAAATTATGAATGAGTTCTGGTATGAAGTTTCTCTTGTTGAAAACACCAGAATAAACTCTAAAGGGTGGATAAAATCAAACTGTATAAAAGTGAATTTGCCAAATTCCAATATTATATAACTGGAGTTTGGCAAGTAATAAAGCTATGTGGCTTTACCTTTTATTTATACAGGGTCTATATATTCAACTAATATACCTTCATTTTGAAAAATATATTCCCTGATATATTTTTTTGTCTCTCATAGTCCTGTCAATTTCATTTAGGACCTCCCATTTTTTTAAGCTCCATTTAGGTCCTATGAGCAAATTTCTAGGTGAATCTCCAGTCAATCTATGAATTACCATATTAGGAGGAATACTGCATAAGGCCAAGCATACCATATCTACATATTCATCTTGTGTCATAAATTTTAGTTGTCCCTTATTGTACAGCTCCACAAGGGGAGTGTATTTCATTAAATGAAGTAAGTGAAATTTTACTCCCTGTATATCTTGATTTGAAATATACTTTATTGTATTCATCATATCAGCTTTATTTTCTCCAGGTAAGCCCATTATTATATGGGTTACTACATCAATTCCTATTTCTCTAAGTACACTTACGGCCTTCTCAAAAGTCTTTAATTTATACCCTCTATTTATTGTTTCTGCCGTACAGTCATTGGAAGTCTGAAGGCCAAGTTCCACCCAGGTATAAATTTTCTTATTGAATTCCTTTAATAGCTCCAACACCTCATATCCAAGGCAATCCGGTCTAGTAGCTATAGCCAGCCCTACTACTCCTCTTTGATTTATAGCCTCTTCATATTTCTCCCTAAGAACTTTTATCGGAGCATAAGTATTAGTGTATGCCTGAAAATATGCTATATATTTCCCGCATTTCCATTTCTTTTTCATCATTTGTTTTATATCCTCAAATTGTTCAGTTATAGATTTTTTTCTGTCTCCTGCAAAATCTCCAGCTCCCCTTTTACTACAGAAAACACACCCTTTTACACTTATGCTTCCATCTCTATTTGGACAAGAAAATCCTCCATCCAAGGATATTTTAAACACCTTGCATCCAAATTTTTTTCTCAAATAATAGTTTAAACTGTAATATGCCTTATCTCCCCACTGCATTTCCAAGTCCTATCCTTTCCATAATATAAGTATTGAAACCAACATACAGCAATTATATCACATTTTTACCGCTTTAAAATTCTTTAAGTTCAATTCCCATTTTCCAATGGTCTGGGGAAGTACACCTTTATTATTAATTTTAGATACAATGTCAAAATTTAATATACCTGCATCAAAAGAAGAAAAAATCACATCCACTTTATCAAGAGGAAAATTTTCTTCAAACTTATAACTTATCATATCTCCAGAATCTGCCTTATAAACTCGTATGCAATGTCCTATGTTGTCATTGGTATATTGAATCGCAATAAATTTTTCATCTGGAGAGAAAGTCAAGAATTCAACCTTAGAATTTTTTAAAATATCTAAATCAGTTATATCCTTACCTATAGATTTATTTTCTCCTTGCTGGCCACCCTGTCCGCCACCGCTTGAACCACCAGCATCACCACTTCCTCCGCCTCCCTGCTGCTCTCCTGAATCTTGAGACTGTACTTGCATGCTTTCATCTATTCTAATTATTCCTATATAGGAATCTTTGGAATAAGTAACCACAGCTAACCGATCACCGTCATAAGAAAAATTGATTATACCGAAATTAGTTTTGGGAACAGGGATTTTGTCTACATTTGCTTTATCATCTTTGCTAAATACATAATTAGGCATACTTCTAATGTCCGTTATTACACTTAAGCTTACGTCATTTTGATTTCTCATTTTTAATTTGTTTTTTTCAACAAATGCCTCTCTATTTTCCACATTATTTGTTTCATCCACCTTGTAATCATTGCCTTCTTTTATTATCTTTATAGAATACTCGTCTAAAGTTGCAAAGGGCTTGCTTAAATCAGCTCTCGCCACTTTCATCTTTAGAATACCGGATTTTCCAACTTCACTGCTGTCTATTAAATTATATCCTAAAATCTGCAGGTTTTTATTTTCATCTTTATTAGATCCTTTTAAAAGATTTTTAGAATACATTTTTTTAGCATTTTCCATATCATTTTTCATAAGGTACTTCATATACGTATCCGCTGTATTAGTAGCAGATTTCATGTCAAAACTTTCATTTATACTTTCCGTATCCTGTTTCTTACTCAAATTGCATCCAGATATTACACTGCAGAAAAAAATTATAAGCAGAATAAACTTAAATAGATTCTTTTTTTTCATGCATTTCCTACTGCACACATTTATTTGTCTATCCGCAATAGGAATTTCACCCCTTTCAAATTTATTTAACCCACTATACTATTTTATAAATTATATTTTTCCCCTAAATAAAATTTTAATTTATGATTCATTATTTTTATATGTCATTTATATACTTATATTAATAGGAGTTTGTTCAAGGAGGGATATTTTTGAAAGAAAAATTATTTTTAATTTTCCAGATATCTGCTGTTTTTATAGGCACAGTAGTTGGGGCAGGACTTGCATCCGGACAGGAAATAAGTCAATTTTTTACTCAGTATGGCTATAAAAGTTTTTTTGGTATATTACTTTGCTGTGTTATCTACATAATAATGTCTATTATAATAATCAACATAAGTATAAAATATAAATTAAACTCCTACGATGGTCTTATACTTTTAGTAAGCCCTGGATTTCTCGGTATAGTTACTAATTTTTTAACTACTTTTTTTTTAATCGGCGGTTCTTCAATCATACTGGCTGGAAGTGGAGCCTTGATACATCAATATTTTGGTGTATCAAGATGGATAGGTATATTGCTTATGGTTTTTATATCCATAATCATTTTATTCAGAGATACTAAGGGACTAATTGAAATAAATTCAGTAATAGTACCTTCTCTTATACTTGTTATATCAACCTTATTTATACTTCATTTAGTTTTTTATAAAGGCATAAATTTATCTTTTATAAAAAACATACCTTATTCTAAAAATAACTGGATTCTGTCTTCATTAATATATTCAGGATTCAATATATTATGCTGCAGCGGTGTACTCGTACCTCTTAGCCTTTCAATACGCAAGGAAAAAAGCCTTATAGCTGGCTCTGTTATAGGCTCCCTGGGGCTTACAGTTCTGGCTCTTATAATAAATTTTTTGTTGATTCTAAACATACCTTATATATTTAAATATGAAATTCCTTTATTATACATAGCCAACCGATTTGGCAAGGTACTTCAAACAATGCTCCTTTTTGTAATCTGGCTTGAAATGTTTTCTACAGAAGTATCGGATATATACAGTGTAGGGAAAAACTTTCAAGAAATATTCAATATATCCTACAATAAATCCGTAATAGTAATCATTCTAATTACTATCCCCATATCCCAAATTGGTTTTATAAATCTCATTTCCTTTTTATACCCGGCATTTGGAGTAATCAGCCTTATATTTATAACTCAATGCATAGCTTTTTATGTAAGGGATCATGGAAAATAATGGTGTTTTCCATGAATACCGAAAATCATCCAAAATTTTTAACTTTTAACTTAACTATAGTTCAGTTATCTTATGTCTTTTTATAAATTTTCCATAACCTTTTTTTCCTACGAACTGGCCATCCCGTGCAATTATCTCTCCTCGAACCATAGTTAAAACCGGATACCCTTTAACTTTAAAGCCTTCGTACATTGTATAATCAACATTCTCATGAAGAATATTTTTAGTTATAGTAACTTCTTTATTAGCATCTATTAAAACCATATCTGCATCTGAACCCACTGCAATATGTCCCTTTTTAGGATAAAGTCCTGAAATTTTAGCAGGAGCTGTTGAACATATATCAACAAACTTATTGATACTTATTCTCCTTTTTACAACACCTTCAGAAAACATAAGAGGTATCCTTTCCTCAATGCCAGGTCCCCCATTAGGGCAATCAGCAAAGCTGTCTTTTCCAAACTGCTTTTCCCCCTTATAAAAAAACGGGCAGTGATCTGTGGCTATGGTTTGTATATATCCATCCTTAATTCCACTCCACAGTGCAGTTGAATCTTTTTCCTTTCTCAGAGGCGGACTCAAAATATATTTAAGTCCATCAGGCTGTCTAAGTTTATCTTCCGTTAGAAAAAGATATTGAGGACAAGTCTCTGCATATACCATCTGCCCCCTATCTCTTGCCATTTTAATATATTCCAGTCCAATTTCCGTAGAAAGATGCACTATATAAAGAGGAGCATCCCCTGCAATTGCAGCAAGATTTACCATCCTGTTTACCGCCTCTCCTTCTGCTTCAGCCGGTCTGCTTAACGCATGATATATTGGTTGTGTTTTTCCCTGTTTAATGAAACGTTCTTTAAGGTATCTTATGGAATCATTATTTTCACAATGTACGGCAGTAATCCCTCCCAGTTCTTTTTGTGTACTCAAAAGTCTTAAGGCTTCATAATCACTTAACTTGAAATCATAAGTGAGGTACATTTTAGAGCTTGGAATCCCTTCTTCTATGGCTAACTTTTTTAACTCTTCTAATTTATTATCGTCAATATGCTGGATGACACCATGAAATCCATAATCTATGACAGCCTTTCCATCCGCATATCCATGATAAACTTTCACCTGATGCATCAGGTCACAATCCTTGGGACCAAATCCCATATGATCCACTATGCATGTAGTTCCGCCACAAGCAGCTGCTACCGTACCTGTGTAAAAATCATCACTTGCTGTTACCTTGCCAACATGGATATTGAGATGGGTATGTATGTCAATGCCGCCCGGTATTACATATTTCCCCTCTGCATCAATAACAGCATCGGCCTTCTTTGAAATATTAAGACCAATTTCTGTTATTATCTCATTTTCCACATATATATCACCCTTATACATATCTTCTGCTGTTACAATAACTCCATTTTTTATTAAAATAGATATGTGTACCACCTCCTAAAATCATATACATGATTTTGATTATTCTTAAATAAAAGCAAGAACCATTCCATTTCACAAAATCAAGCAATTCTTATGTGGGTTAAAGTTTACTCATCAACAAGGAGTGCTTTTCTCCATCATACCTTATTAACAGTATTCTTAGTGTCTTTAGCACTTAGAATACGTTATCCTTTAGGGGAAGAACTCATCCAGTAAAATCACACTTTGAAAAATCGGTGTGCTGAACGGCAGCCATAGAACAAAAACAATCCTATACTAGCTATATTTTAATCCTATTTTATAAAAGCCTCATTATCATTTTAATAAAAAATTATCTTTTTGATAATGAAGAATATAATTTTTATGGTGAACTATACAATTAAGTCCCATTAACTTATAATTTATTTTAATGGGATAGTGTTTACTAAATATGGAAAGGAAGTATTCTTTATGCTAAAGCTTCTCGAAAGCTGCAAGTTATGTCAAAGAAATTGCAATATAAACAGATTAAAAGGATATACTGGTTTTTGTAAAGCTGGTAAAACCATAAAAATAGCCAAAGTTTCTCTTCACAAATGGGAAGAACCCTGCATCTCAGGAAGTAACGGTTCAGGTACCATATTTTTCTCTCATTGTAATTTAAGATGTGTTTTTTGCCAGAATCACAGTATAAGTGCTGGAAATACAGGCAGAGAAGTATCAATACAAAGGCTCAGCCATATATTTTTAGAACAGCAAAAAAGAGGTGCTCATAATATAAACTTAGTTACTCCAACTCATTATATACCTCAGATAATCCAGGCTCTTGATATAGCTAAATCGAAAGGACTAACTTTACCTATACTTTTTAACACCAATGCTTATCAAACCATAGATACATTAAAAGCTTTAAAGGGATATGTAGATGTATATCTTCCTGATTTAAAATATTTTAACGATAAATACTCCATGAAATATTCCAATGCTCCAGGCTATTTTAATTGTGCCTCAAAAGCTATAAAAGAAATGTACGCTCAGGTAGGAAGTCCCAAGTTTAATAGCAATGGGTTAATAATAAAGGGTTTAATAATACGTCATCTTATGCTTCCAGGTTTATTGTTTGATTCAAAAAAAATAATAGATTATATTTATAATACCTTTGGAGATTCAGTATATATAAGCATTATGAATCAATATACTCCTATGTATAACTCTTATAAGTTTCCAGAAATAAACAAGGTTCTAAACCCCAAGCACTATGATTCTTTTATAAACTATTGTATTTCCCTTGGAATAAAAAATGCATTTGTTCAAGAAAAGGGTACATGTTCTGAAAACTTTGTACCTGATTTTGATTTGCAGGGTGTTTGATTTCTTTTATTTAAAAACTGGCTAAAAGAAATACTTGAATATTTATCTCTCAGTCAGTTTTTAAATTATCATATCTTGTATTTATCCAGTTCCGACTTAAAGGATTCTGTTATCTTTTTAAATTCTCCTATGCTAGTCATAAGATTTTTAATGTCATTTGTATAATTGGATACATTTGCGCTGACTTCCTGGGAAGATGCTGAATTCTCCTCTGCAATGGCTGCTAAGGATTCCATGTTATCATATATTCCGGATATAGAATCTGATTCCTCAGTCAGCTTATTTATGGTTTTTATCATGGAAGAAGCCACTTTTTTTATAGAAGTAGTTGCTTCATAATTTACATCTCTCACATTTTGAAGTTTGCTGCTTTCTCCTTGAAGTATATCAAACTGTGCTCCTATCTTTTCCACCAATACCCTTATATCTTCTATGAACTTAGCCAGATTGGAATTTATATCTTTCACCGCTCCCTGAGATTGTTCTGCCAGATCTCTTATTTCTTCAGCTACCACTGCAAATCCCTTCCCCTGTTCTCCTGCACGGGCAGCTTCAATAGATGCATTGAGTGCCAACAAATTAGTTTGTTCTGAAATTCCTGAAACTATAGAAACGATACCCGTAATATCCTTTGCCTTTGATTGAAGCTCAGAACCTTTATCCTTTACCCCTTGAAAGCTTTCCAAAGTACTTAGTATATTTCTGCTTGTATTGTCTACATTTTCATAACTATTATTTATCTTATCCATTGACTTTTCAAGTTCTAATTTATTGTTGTTTTCACTTTTTACTATACCCTTCAAATTTTGAATGTTGTCATTTAACACAGATACTACTTTTTCAGTATTCTCCGCTTGACTTACTGCACAATCTGCTACCTGTTCTACCACGTCAGATATCTCATTTGATGTATTATTCATAGAATTTGATATTTTATTTATATTGAACACAAATGTATTCATCTCATCAGTTACCCCTTTAAACCCCACAAAATCCGTTTTAACCGTCTTTTTATGTTCTTTTAGGAGATTATATATATATTCAAAAAAGTCATTTGTTTCTATATCTCCATCCTCAATATAATCATTCTCATTAATTTTCTTTATGGTATCTATTATAATAGAGCGGGGTTTCATAAGCATGGAACCCGATACATAGGCTCCTAAAAAAGCTATCAGCGAAATTATCACAGATTTAAATAAATTATTTAATCCAAACATGGGAATAGACACTATCAAACATAGTATAAAACTAAATACCCCAATTTTTACTCCAATGTCTTTTATAAATCCAAGAGAAAGCACCTTGCTAAAAACATAGTCTTTCTTATAATATATATCCCTATCAAAAGTAAATTTAAATCTTGCAGAATTATCTGTCTGATCAATCTTCTCTATGTCAAGTTTTTCTCCAAAAAACTTAGCACTTCCCTCTATCATTCCCATAAGATAATCAAACATGCCTCTTTCAGATTTGTATTCAAATACAGCAGTTCTAGATGATATGGGACTTATTGTTACAAGAGGTGGTTTTGCTCCTGGAAATTTTTTAGTCATAACTACATGCACATCAAACATTGACCTTAAAAATGAATACAAGTTTTCATGCTTAAAGAAAGCCGGATAATCTTTATAAAAAGCATTTATATTATCCAGTCCTATTTTTTTCCATAAAATTTTAATATCCTCATTATTATCTTTTGCTATAATCTGAATTGCCCTTTTTATTTCTTCATCATTTATATTTTCAATTGGCGAAAATATTTTGGATGCTCCCCATCCCACCTTATCCATGGCAATATTGACAGTTTCATCACCATAAAGCTTTCTGCAAGTTCTCATCCAGGTGGCAATCACAGTACCTTTCATTCCTTTATCCCCCCTATTGGCTATTATATACACAAGACTCCCTTATTATTTATTACAAGGAACCTGTTTATAACATAATCTCCACTTTATCTAACTTTGCAATTACCTTCAAATTTTTAATTTGAACGGTTTCGGTTCTTATAGTATTTTTACCGCTTATAAGAAGCATTTTATTAGAATCCAATTTTTTTATTTGTCTTAATTCCCTCTTTTCATCATATTCTACTAAATATATGGAATTGCTTTTAATTTCTCTAGTAATATGTGCAAAGGCCAAATCCCCCTTGTGTATTCTGAAACCTTCCATATCCTCACTTTCTATCTTTAAATACAATACCTTATCCTGTGCATATCCTTCTATTTTATTTTCAACCAGGGGAAGCTGTTTGAATCCAATAGGCCTATCCATTTTATATTTATAAACAGGTATTTTTTTTAGAACCGATCCAAAGGCTTCATCCCAGATATCTTTTACCTTTTCATTTTTACCGGGCACTGGAGAAAATTTCTCCTTTTTCCCTTCATCATATACCTGTTCCTCAAAAGACATGGTTATATCATTCATATCTTTACCTAAGATCTTAGAGATTCTATCAATTATTTCTTGGTTGGCTATTTTTTTTCCCATTTCCACTTCATTGATGAATCCTTCAGAAACTCCTAACTTTTTAGCAAGTCCTTTTTGACTAATTTTTGATTCCATTCTTGCAGATTTTATTTTTTCTCCTATTCTACTCATTTTTCCCCTCCAATACCTTAGCTATATTGCATAATATAATTAATTTGACTTAACATTATGCTATTCAGAAACCTTACTATTATTTTTTTCAAACCATTCCCTTTCCTGTAGAAGATGAGTTAATAAATAATTAAAACTCCAATCAATAGAAGTTTCAGTTACCACAGCTAAAATAGGCCTTTCATTAACCTTGTTCTTCAATTCCCCCATAATGCCGCTTATCTGTGTATCTGTCAGATTATTGAATAGCACTACTTTCTCCTGTACATCATCAAAGTTATCCTGTGCTTTTAAATTTCCCTCCAATATATCCCTTATCTTCATTCCTGTCATATGATTTTTTATTACTCTAAAATTATCAGCATTGAAATCCTTACCTATTTTTTCTATAATCCTTTCAGTATTTTTGTCAAAACCATACATGAGTATAGTTCTATTGTCCTGGGAAGACATCATCATCCATCCTTTCTCAGACTACTAAAATCAATTTGCAAAAGTCACAAAAAACATCAGTATATGTAATCTAATCTTACAATTAATCTTCTGCCCGTAAAAGCCTATAGCTTAATCCTATAATATCCTGGCTATTCATAGAATTAAATATCTTTATATTTCCCACTCTATCCCTGTTATTAATTACAATATTATACTTAATCAGCTGCCTTTTCAGCTGTTCTACAGTACCCTTGCTCCCATCTATTATTGGTACATTATCATCCAATACTTTAGATATACTCTTCCTTATAAATGGATAATGAGTACAACCCAATACAACAGCTGCAATTCCATTATCCTTTAAAGGATCCAATTTCACCTTTAAATAATCCTCAATCTCTTTTCCTTCTATTATGCCCTGTTCAATAAGCTCCACAAGTCCCGGGCAGGGCAGTGGCTTTATTATTGAATTTTTATCATATCTTCTCATAAGATTATTAAATTTCTTTTCTGATAATGTCATAGGAGTTGCCATTATCACTATTTTCCCTTTTCTGTTAAACTCCACTGCTGGTTTTAAAGCTGGTTCTATGCCTATTACCGGCATATACTTGCTATATCTTTTTCTTAAATCTATTATAGCTGCACTAGTAGCAGTATTGCATGCAATAACCAATGCTTTTATATTTTTCTTCAACAAAAATTCTACAGCATTAAATGTAAGTCCTTTTACCTCTTCTACATCCCTTATTCCATAAGGCGCCATCTTTGAATCCCCAAAATATACAAAATCCTCATTTGGTAAAACCTTAACAGCTTCTCTTAAAACACTTATGCCGCCTATTCCAGAATCAAAAAAACCAATTGGTCTGTCCTCTGACTCCACTTTATCACCTCATTAATTCTAATCAATAAATGTTATTTTATTATATATATTATATATTATAGATTTAAAGTATACAAATTTTAAAAATACTGCATAAATATACATTATTTTTTTATTTTATACTCTTGATAAAATGCCAGGTACTTATATTTTAACAATATTGCAATTTCAACTATAAATTCCTTCAAAATATATTGACATATACACATATTAATTATAAAATCATAGATATATAAAATTTAAAAATATAAATTATAGATTTATTATGCACAATGATTAGAGTATTAATTTACTCTTCTAAACTATTTAGTAGGAGGGAAAACCATGTTAAAAGATCTGATCTATATAGTGCCTAAGGAAATGCACTCGGAAGAAAACTTAAAAAAAATCTTAACTTCCCATCCAGAAATAAAATTCGTATCCCTGATAGGTATAGACCTTTCTGGAAATGACACTGATGAAAAAATTCCCATTAAAATTCTCTTAGAGGACATAACCGCCTTTTTAAAGGGTGCAATCCAAACTGACGGCTCATCTGTAGTTCTTCCTGGAATTGCCAGCTTAAACAATGCAAAAGTAGATATGATATGCGACTTGGATGTAAACTGGTACGTAGAATACAATAAAGACAATGAGGATTTCGAAACAGGAAAACCCATCGGAACCCTGAGAATTCCCTGCTTTTTATATCACGAAAACAAAGCTGTAGATTCAAGATACACTTTAAAGAATTGTATACAACACTTCAAAACAAACCTTCTGAATTTATTCAAGGATCACCCGGATTCCTTATCTTCTTTTAAAATAAAATATGAGGATATAGATGATGTAGTTGCCACCTGTGCAACAGAATTGGAATTTTGGGTAAAAACACCTAATGATGAAGCTGAAATTGAAGAACTTTCTACATCTCAGGTACTCCAGGAGCAATACTGGACGAGAACAAAGGGTGCTGTTAGGACAGCTTTAGAGCAAACTATTTTGACTATGGAAACCTATGGTCTGGAACCGGAAATGGGTCATAAGGAAGTAGGCGGAGTAAAAGCTCAAATTGATGAATCCGGAAATTTCAATCACATAATGGAACAATTGGAGATAGATTGGAAATATTCTACTGCTGTACAATGTGCTGACAATGAACTTCTTGTAAAAAGTATAGTCAAAGAAACATTCAGGAATAACGGACTTGAAGTTACTTTTCTTGCTAAACCTATAGATGGAGTTGCCGGCAGCGGTGAACACACTCATATAGGATTGGCCTTGAAATTAAAAAATAATAAGATAATAAATTTATTTTCTTCTACTAAAAACCACTTTTTAAGTATTTTCGGATATTCTTCTGTAATGGGTATACTTAAAAATTATGAAGTCATTAATCCTTTTGTATCTTCTACAACTGATTCCCTTAGAAGGTTAAAGCCAGGATTTGAAGCTCCAATTTGTATTGTAACCTCTATAGGACACTCTGTTGATTTACCTTCAAGGAATAGGACAGTCCTTATAGGTGTTATAAGGGATCTTGTAAATCCTTTAGCCACAAGATTTGAGCTCAGGGCTCCAAATCCTCGTACCAATACTTATTTGGCTGTGTCTGCAATATATATGGCCATGATGGATGGAATAAATTACGCTTTAAAAAATAATAAAACAGAGGATGAGCTCTTATCTGAACTTTCTAAAAAACCTGGAGAAGATGCAGATTATTTGGAAAAGGAAAGAGCCTATAGAACTGAAGAAAATATATTTGAGGATTTTACCGATGAGGAAAGAGAAAAATTCTTCGGTAAAGCTCCTGCAACTGTATACGACAATCTCTCTGCTATTGATAAATATCCTGAGAAGAAGGCTGTGTTGGTTAAGGATAATATATTGAATGACAAATTAATAAACAGTTTTAAACTTGGTGCTACAAAAAGATGGCTCATAGAAATAAATCACAGAATCATAAATGAATTCTGTAATGAAATAAGGAACTGTAAAATGCTTCATTCTATAGATAAAGCATTGGATCTGGATGTAGCCAATTGGATGAAAATAGAAGAACTCAGATATTATTTGATGAAAGATTCTTATTCTAAAAAAAGTTTATTTTCAAGAATAAGAATTGCATCTGAAAACAAAAATTATGAGGAAGTTTCCAAACTTCAAATAGAAGCTGAAGAAAAGATGTCAGAATTAAGAAATTTATACTCAATATACAAAAAAAATTTATTAGATATTTAATAAAAAATGAGAGTAAGCTTTAAGCTTACTCTCATTTTATGAAATGTTAAAAACTCTTTAAGGGGAAATTTTTTATCAGCATTTCTTTTTTGTTATTTATTGGTTTCCAGAGCGCTATCCTATCAATCTTAGCCATTTTGTGCACTTCTTCTCTTTTAACGCTTTCACAAGCTGCTGAATATTCTTTAGAACTCCATTCTCTCATAGCATAATTGGTATTGGCCAGTGAAATATGTAAATCCCAATTATTTATATCTTTCCTGACATCAAATTTATACAATTTTAACTTTTCATTTATTTGTCTTGCCAGCCTTATAATATATCCTTTGTTTTCTATCTTCAAATTCACAGATTTATAAGGAGGTTCAAAACAAATAGCCCCATTTATCTCAACTTTAAACTTTTTATATGGTTTTATTATTTCTGAAACAATTTTATCAAATTTATCTATATCTGGATTTTCCACAACCTCCAGAGTTATATGTAAAACTGGCATATTTCTATACAACCTGTATTTCCTACATATATTTTTTTGTATATGTTCAATATATGAATAAGAATCCTTATCAAACAAGGCCACTAAATAGTACTTCATTGTTTTATCATTCCCCCAAATAATATTATAAATATATACTTCATTTTATAATATTATATCATAGAACCATCATCTTTAATAATGCTAAATTTTTTCAATAGTTTTTAGTATATAAAGCATTTAATAATGAAATACTAGTATTGTTATAAAATTTATAAAAGAAGAGGTGTTATTATGAATACTAATCACAATAACAGTATTGGCTGTATAGTTAATGAATGTAAATACCATGCAAAGGATACCAACCATTGTACACTCGATAAAATAGAAGTTACAAAACATGAGGCAATGGCAAAAGATGTTCAATGTACCGATTGCGGAAGCTTTATGAAAGACTAGTTACTTTAAGATTTATCCATCTAAAATAATATACCCATAGAACCCGGTTTTATTAAAAATAAAACCGGGTTCTTATTCTGGGAATAATTATTTTAACCTTCTGCCCATATTTTTAAATTTTGTGTTAAAATAATATAAAATTATGATATAATAAATTTTGTGTAATATGAATTAAATTTTGAGATTTTCTAAACTTTATATAAATATAAATTTGTGATAAGGATGGATATATGAATGGATAAATTGGTAATTAAAGGTGGAAATCCTCTTTCCGGTTCTATAGAAATTAATGGTGCAAAAAATGCTGCTGTTGCAATATTACCGGCCTCAATAATGGCTAGTAGCGGCATTTGCTCTATTGATAATATTCCTAATATAGAAGATGTTCACTGTATAGAGAGAATTCTTGCAAGCTTAGGCTGCAAAATAAAGACAGGTAAAAATTCAGTAGTAATTGATAGTACTACTATAAATAGCATAGATGCAAATACTGATGACGTAAGAAAGATGAGGGCTTCCTATTACCTCATAGGTGCATTGCTTGGCAGGTTTAAGAAGGCCAGAGTTGAACTGCCCGGGGGATGTCCCATAGGCGTTAGGCCTATAGATCAGCATATAAAAGGTTTTGAAGCACTGGGTGCCAAGGTGGAAATCAAGCACGGATGTGTAGTGGTAAAGGCTGACAAATTGATTGGAACTAGTATATTTTTTGATGTAGTAAGTGTAGGCGCCACTATAAACGTGATGCTGGCTGCCACACTTGCCGACGGCATCACTACTTTGGAGAACGTGGCAAAGGAACCTCATGTAGTAGATGTGGCAAATTTTTTAAACAGCATGGGAGCAAATATCAAGGGTGCAGGTACTGAGGCAATACGAATTGTGGGCGTAAAGGAACTGAAAGGATGTTCCTACAGCGTTATACCGGATCAGATAGAAGCAGGTACATATATGATTGCTGCCACAGCATGCGGTGGAGAGGTTGTGGTGGAAAATATTATACCTAAACATTTGGAATCCATATCAGCAAAACTTATCGAAATGGGTGCCGAAATAACGGAAGATGGTGATTCCATAACTGTAAAATCTAATGGAAAGCTGAAGGGCGTAAATATTAAAACTCAGCCTTACCCTGGTTTTCCAACTGATGTACAACAACCTCTCAGTGCACTTTTAACCGTAGCCAAAGGCAGAAGTATCATAAATGAAAGCATATGGGAAAGCAGATTTAAACATGTAGATGAACTAAAAAAGATGGGCGCTAATATCAAAGTTGAAGGTAGGACTGCAATTATAGATGGCGTAAACAAACTAAGTGGAGCCATAGTCAAAGCCACAGATCTAAGAGCTGGCGCAGCAATGGTAATAGCTGGCCTTATTGCAGAGGGTACTACCGAAGTCTTAAGTATTGAACACATTGATAGAGGATATCCAAATATAGAAGACAAATTCAGGGCCTTAGGTGCTGATATAAGAAGAGTATCTTATTCTAAATAATATTACGGGGAGTATTCTAATATGATTTTTTGTCCTTTGTACAGCGGCAGCAGTGGAAATAGTGTATTTTTAGCATCTCATAATGCTAAAGTTTTAATAGACGCAGGTCTTTCCGGTAAAAGTATAGAAAAGGCTCTTGTAAGAATTGGCTACAATCCCAGTGAAATAGATGCAATATTAGTTACCCATGAACACATTGATCACATCAAGGGAGTAGGTGTTTTATCCAGAAAATACAATATACCTATATATGCAAATTCTCTTACATGGAAGGCTATGATAAAGTGTATTGGTAAAATAAGAGAAAATAATATCAAAATAATTTCTACTAATTATATAAGCATAAAGGACATGGATATAACAAGTTACTCTATATCTCATGATGCTGTAGATCCTTATGGTTATGCCGTTAACTGCGGCAATAAAAGAGCCTGTGTAGCAACAGACCTAGGATTTATTTCGGAAAAAACTAAATCTATATTAAAAGACTCAGATGTATTACTTCTAGAAAGCAATCATGATGTAGAAATGCTAAAATTTGGTCCATATCCTTATGAACTGAAAAGAAGAATTTTAAGTAAAACAGGTCATTTATCCAATGACGATTGTGGAAAAGCTATATTGGATATTTTAAACAGCAGATTTAAAAGGATTATCTTAGGACATTTAAGCAAGATAAACAATTATCCTGAGTTAGCCTATCAAACTGTAGTAACTACTTTAAACGAGGCTGGTGTTAAATTAAATATAGATGTAAATATATCTATGGCGAAACGTGATGGGCCTAGCAATTTTATAAATTTTTAATAAAAAGGTGATAAGATATGAAAAAAATCTTCAGCATATTACTATGTTCTACAATTGCGTTTTCTAGCTTAACACTGACTGCCTGTGAAAAAAAAGATAATTTAAGCATGAACAATAAGCAGAAGGAAAAAGATATAGTTCTTTCAAAAGAAAAAACTAATTTATTGGATTTAGATATTTATTTCAATTCTTCAGATAAATCAAACAGTGTTAAAATTACAAAAGAAAGCAGAGTCATAAAAAAAGATGAGCTGTTAGCTGAAACAATAGTAAACGAATTGATAAAAGGTCCCTCTGTGAACAGCAAATTAACTCCTATACTTCCTAAAGACAGCAGAATTATAAGTATCTCAATAAAAGATAATATTGCTTATTTGGATCTAAGTAAAGAAGCTAATGTCAAAATGACCTATACTAGAGAGGAGGCTTGTTTGAAGAGCATAATTTTTTCTCTTGAACAGCTCCCTACTATAAAAAAAGTTAAAATTTTTATAGATAATAAGGACTCCAACCTTTGGGGAAACAATTTCGACTTGTCTAAACCCATGGGGAAAAGTGACATAGAACATTCAGGCAAAAACTAAATACTGCTTATTTAAAATTTATTTTCAAACTTTGAGAGGAGGTACTGCGGCTAAATACATGCAGCAGGATAAAATATGAATTTGTATAAAGAATGGACAGACATGGTAGTAAATTTTGTGAAGGAAAAAGGTGAAGCTGCTTTCTGGCGGGAATACGGTTCGGTTGAAAAAAGTATTTATACAGAAATATTATCTCAACATGACTCTGCCATAAGTGGAACAATAAAAGATCTGGCTGAAAAATTTAAAACTTCATCAATATTTTTTACAGGATTTTTAGATGGAATAAATCAAAGTATTAAAAAACCTTTAGAATTGGAAAACTTGGAGGAAATCTCCACTATTGACATAGAAGTTGATTTTGAAAAACTATACTATAATATGTTAGATGCCAAGGCTGATTACCTATATAAACTTCCCCAATGGAATTCCATATTTTCGGAAGAAAAAAGAAGGGAAATTCATAAAAGCTGGGCTGCTTCTAAAACAATAATTAATAAAGACAAAATAGGTAGAAATGAACCCTGCCCATGTGGAAGTGGTAAAAAGTATAAAAATTGCTGTGGAAAAAATAATTAGTAAAAAATCCTTGCACAATTTAATTTGTGTAAGGATTTCGTTATAGCTTAAAATTTGCCTCTAATATCTTTTATTTTTCTATAAGCTGTATCTTCCAGCGGCAGTTTAGTTCTAAATTTCCCATCCAACTTGAAATAAGCTCCTTGAATGGCTGGTGCTGTTGGAATACAGGTTATTTCTCCTATTCCCTTGGCTCCGCATGCAAGGGAAGAATTATTACCTTCTATTATTATAGTTTCTATTTTAGGAACCTTTGGTGCTCTAAAAAGTCCTAAAGTCCCAAATTTAGCTGCAGGTACTGAATTTTTCAATGGATAATCCTCCGTAAGTGCATATCCAAGTCCCATTACAACTCCACCTTCTATCTGGCCTTCAATATTAGTTGGATTTATGGCCTTCCCTACATCGTGAGCAGCTATTATCTTTTCAACTACTCCTTTTTCATTCAAAACTGCCACTTGAGTTGCATAACCATATGCTACATGACTTATAGGATTAGGTTTATCTGAATTTATTGGATCTGTAACTCCTGAATACTCTGCATAAAAGTCCCTGCCCTCTAACTCTTTGATTGATTTACTTTTCAAGGCTTTCTTAAGTTTTAATGCTACTAACCTAGTGGCTTCTCCTGTAAAAACAGTTTGCCTGGAGGCAGTAGTTGTACCTGAATCAGGTGTAATCTCAGTATCTGGAAAGTCCACTGTTACATCACATGGATATATGTCTGCAGTTTCACAAAGCACTTGGGTAACCATAGTGGCAAGACCCTGACCTATACAAGCTGCACTAGTTCTTATATGCACCTTCCCATTTATTATAGTCAACCTACATCTGCCTATATCCGGAAGTCCTACGCCTATGCCGCTGTTTTTGAAACAACTGGCTATTCCAGTATAAGGATATTTTTCATATTCATCTTTTACTGCCAGAAGAGTTTGTTTAAAAGCTACATCATCTTCTGCCACTTGTCCATTAGGAAGTACCTGACCTGGTTCAATGGCATTTTTATATCTGATCTCCCAAGGTGATATACCAACCTTTTCTGCCAGTAAATTCAAATTACATTCTATAGCAAATACAGATTGGGTGACTCCAAATCCTCTAAAAGCCCCTCCTGGAGGATTATTTGTATACACTGCAATTCCCTCAACCTCTACATTTTGATAATTATAAGGTCCTGCTGCATGTGTACAGGCTCTTTGAAGCACAGGCCCTCCAAGAGAGGCGTAGGCACCGGTATCAGATATAATCTTTGCTTTCAAAGCTGTTAAAACTCCTTTCTCATCACATGATGTTGCAAACTCCATTTCCATAGCATGTCTTTTAGGATGTGTGATGATACTTTCTCTACGACTTAAAGTGACCTTAACTGGTTTTTTAGTATACCAAGCTAGAAGAGCTGCATAATGTTGAACGCTCATATCTTCCTTTCCGCCAAATCCCCCGCCAACATATTTGCTAATTACCCGCACTCTTTCAGGATCCAAACCTAAGATATTGGAGATTTCCCTGCGATCATCATATACTCCCTGCGTTCCGGTATATACTTTAACTCCATCACCATAAGGCATAGCCAGTGAGGACTCCGGCTCTAAAAAGGCATGTTCTGTAAAAGGTACTGAATACCTTTGGGTAACTACATACTTGGATTTTGATATAACTTCATCCGCATTGCCTCTTTTCAAGACTTCTCTTGAAAGTATATTACCTTTAGAGTGCACCTTAGGAGCATCTTCTTCCATAGCTTTTTCTGGAGAAATCAATGGCTCTAATTCTTCATACTCCACCCGAATTAAATCCAGGGCTTTTTGTACAGCTTCTTTGGTTTCTGCTGCAACCAAGGCAATGGAATCACCCAAATATCTGGTTTCTTCTCCCACTGCAATCATAACTGGCCAGTCACTTATTATATGACCTGAATATCTCTTGCCTGGTATATCCTTAGCTGTAAGCACTGCCTCAACACCAGGATACTTCTCTGCCTCACTTATATCTATAGATTTTACTAAAGCTCTAGGGTATTTGCTTCTTAAAGCCGAACCATATAACATTCCATCTACATGCATATCTCCTACATATTGTGCTGTACCCAATGTTTTATTTCTTGCATCAACTCTGTATATCCGTTCTCCAACAAGTCCCTTAAAATTTCTTTTAGGGGGCTCAATTCCCTCCTTGAAAGCTTTTGCTGCCATACTTATAGCTTTTTCTATTTTTACATATCCAGTACATCTGCATATATTACCACTAATAGCTGTTTTTATATCCTTAGGCGTTGGATTCAAATTTTTGTTTATAATGGATTTAGCACTTATAACCATTCCAGGAATACAGAATCCACATTGTACTGCTCCGGCTTCGGAAAAGGCCCATGCAAATACTTCTTTTTCTCTCTGGGTGAACCCTTCAATAGTTGTTACATTTTTGCCTTCTACTTTAGACAAAGTAAATAAACATGCCCTTGCGGCTTTATGGTCGATTAATACCATACAAGCTCCGCAGGCACCTTCACCACACCCATTTTTTACTGACGTCAACCTTTCATTATCTCTTAGATAATCTAATAGCTTTTTATCTTCATTTACAACCTTTTCAACTCCATTTAAAATGAACTTATACATATTATTCTCCTCTTTGGCACCCTTAAAAACATATACAATCTCTATGGATTACAAACTCTGGTAGTCTCCATCCCATACTATCTTTCTATATTTATCTGGATCCGTATCGCCCTCTGTACTAAATAAAAGTACTTTTGAATTTTCATCCAATCCTAATTCTTCCCTAAGTCCCTTTAAATCATCTCTTGTCATTATTGAGCATAAAAGACCTGTTGTAACAGCTCCTGATTCTCCTGAAATAACTTTATTATCTCCTCTCAATGGATTTCCAAGAACTCTCATTCCCTTGGCGGTAACCCAATCTGGACATGCTACAAATTCACTGCTATAAGACTTTAGGACTTCCCAGCCTATGGTATTTGCTTCTCCACAAGCAAGTCCTGCCATTATAGTTGGCATATCCCCGCCAACTGACCTTACTTTTCCATCGTTTGCCACCGCAGATTTGTATAAACAAGCTGCTTCATCCGCCTCCACTACAACTGTTTTAGGACAATCATCTCCAAATACAGAGGCAAAGAAACCCTGAACCGAGCCCGCAAGGGATCCAACTCCGGCTTGTATGAATATATGCGTAGGTCTTTCAACCTTTAATTTTCTCAATTGCTCCAAAGCTTCCATTGACATAGTTCCATAACCTTGCATTATCCATGTTGGTATTTTTTCATAACCTTCCCAGGCAGTATCCTGAACCATAACCCATCCATTTTTTTCAGCATTTTTATTAGCCAGCCTAACAGCATCATCATAATTCAAATCAGTAATTGTAACATCTGCACCCTCATTCTTTATGTTCTGAAAACGGTTGTCAGATGAGCCCTTCGGCATATACACAACTGATTTTTGTTTTAATTGAGATGCTGTCCATGCAACTCCACGTCCGTGGTTTCCATCAGTAGCAGTTATAAAAGTTATTTCTCCCAGTTCTTTTCTTATTTTATCAGAGGTGATTTCTTTATAGCCTAGCTCTGAAATATCTTTATTAAGCCTTTGAGCCAAATAACTTCCCATTGAGAAAGATCCTCCAAGAACTTTAAATGCATTTAGTCCAAAGCGATAGGATTCATCTTTTACATATATACCGCCTACTCCAATTTTCCTTGCCAGATTATCCAAATTAACTAAAGGCGTTTCTGAATATTGAGGGAAGCTTTCATGAAATTCTTTAACCTTTTTAATTTCATTTTGGCCTAAAAATTCCACGGACTTTTTTTTCTCTACTTCAATAGTATTTTTTTTCCATAATATTTTCTTATTCATTTTATTTATCTCTCCTCTTCACAATAACTTTTTTATATAACTTAAAATAAAAGCAATAATCATTCCATAACAATTTAAGAAAGACTTTATATAAATCCATACCTAAAATCCAACAGATCCAAACTACAGAATATCTTAAAAAAAATATCAATTATCATTATGATATTTTTTTTCATAATGATAATTGATAAAAATTCACTTTATATTTTCTAACTTCCTGTACAGGGTTGCAATACCTATGCCCAATTTCTTTGCCGCCCTTTGTTTACCTTTTGTATCAGATCCATATATGTCCAGAGCCCTTAATATATATTTTTTTTCAACTTCTTTAATTGGTTCTATTAATTTACATGATGAATCATTGCTATCCAATTGTCCCCTATAATTCAATATGGTTTCAGGAAGCATATCCTCAGTCAGAACTTCACTTTCACCCGCCATATTTATCATAAACTCTATAGCATTTTCTAACTCTCTTACATTACCTGGCCAGGGATAGTTTATCAAAAGCCTCTTTGCTTTATTATCAATAGTATGAGTACCATTACTAAAAATATAATCATATTTTTCAATTATGTTCATAGCAAGCATTTCTATATCTTCTTTCCTATACCTAAGGGGCGGTACCTCCATAGGTATAACATTAAGACGATAATACAAATCCTCTCTAAACTTATTTTCCTTTATAAGCTTTTTTAGATCTCTATTAGTAGCAGCTATAACACGTATATTCAAATTCATAAGCTGATTGGATCCTATTCTGACTATTTTTTTTTCTTGAATAACCCTTAATATTTTAACTTGTAAATACAAAGGCATATCTCCGATTTCATCTAAAAATATTATGCCTCCATTGGCCAATTCAAACTTCCCTATTCTTCCCCTAGGATCTGCTCCACTGAAAGCACCTCTTGCATATCCAAACAACTCACTTTCCAGAAGAGTATCTGGTATGGCTCCGCAATTTATTGCTATAAAAGGTTTGTCTCTCCTATCACCTTCAGAATGTATAGCCTTAGCAATCAGTTCCTTTCCTGTACCGCTTTCTCCTGTTATAAGTACCGTTGATTTGGAAAAAGCCATTTTCTTTATTTTATCTTTTAATTTAATCATCAACTTGGACTTTCCTATAATATCATCAACTTTAATTTTCTGTGTTTTTGCCACTTTATACATCTCAGTCTTTAACTTTCGTATTTTATCAAATATAAATATCTTATCATAGAAGGGCAGTCTTGGGGAAACTGGAATCAATTGTCCCATTAGATACAGTTTTTTTTCATTTATTATAACTGTGTACACTTCCGTACCTGCTATATACTCATTGGTAGCAGTTATCTGTATACTATGTTTAAATCTTCCCAGATTTACATCAAGCTGATCCATTGCACTACTGTTCATATGGACGATCTCATTTTTATCGTTCATAACTACTACACCCTTATCCACAGAATCCATAATCTGCTTTAGAAGGTTTATCATCATATTGTTTCTCTTATTTTCAAAATGAGCATATACTTTGGAACTTATAAAATCTGCAATTTGTTCTAAAATTTCCAGATAAGACTTTATATTCTTTTTTACCCTGTGTTTTTGTTCATCATCTGAACATATAAACCCTATAACCCCAATAATCTCTTTTTCATAAATTATAGGCATAGACACCTGCATTTTCTCAATGCAGTGTTTTCTATTATCACAATTTTTACACAAAAAATTCCTACCTGGATTTTCTATTATTTGTCTTTCTCCAGTTTTCAAAACGTGATCATATGCATATCCTTCTGTTGAAATATCTTCATTAGTTTTTTCACCATATATGCCTGTACCTGCAATTCTTAAAAAGTCCTTATCCACTATTTCCACATCTACATTTATTGTATTTGAAATTATATTTGCATACTTAACAACTGTAGGTTGTATTTGTTTTAAAACAGAAGCTTCCTTCATATATTAATCCCTCGCAAATCTAAAAATCCCACTCCTATAGAGCAAGAATTACCAGTTTGATATAAATTTATACTAAAAATATAATTTAATTATATTATACACTATAGCAGAACCAAATTTATTAAATATATATGCAATTATCAGTTTGATAATAAAACCCTGTTAAAGGTTCGCTACAAATTAATTTTCCATAATTATAAATTTGTATTTACAATTTACCAACAACCCTTCATTTTATCCCGGCTTACCATGTATGATTTCATATTAATAGTTAAATGCAGTATTTTGGGTATACTTATTGCTTATAATTAATAAAAATCAAAATATATATTTACCATGCTGATAATCGGGGTGTTAAAAATATTGTTGAAAGATTTATTAGGTATATATAAAAATTGCGTTATATCAATAGTTGGGGCTGGAGGCAAAACCTCTTTTATGTTTAATTTAGCACAGGAACTTAAAACGGACAATAAAGTATTATTATCTACTACTACAAAAATTTATGTTCCTGCTGTAAAACAATATGACTTTATGTCCATTGGTAAAAAAAGCTTTCTGCGTTGCTGCACATTTTCTAAAAAAGGTATTTATATTTATGGCAATGCTATAAATAATGAAACAAAGATAACAGCACTAGATGAAGAGGTACTGCTAAAAAAGCTTTATGATTTTGACTATATACTAATAGAAGCAGATGGTTCAAAAGGCAAACCCCTTAAAGGCTGGAGAGAAAATGAACCTGTGATCTTTAAGGGCACAAATATGACTGTGGGGATAATTGATATAACCTGCTTAGGTAAGAAAATTAATTCAAATAATATTCATAGAGTAGATAAGTTCCTGGAAATAACTCACTCTCACTTAAACGAAAGGCTTTCATTAAATCATTTGATTTCACTTATACTTCATCCTAATGGTTTATTTAAAAAAGCATTGGGTGAAAAAATTTTATTTATTAATAAGGTTGAGAATACAAGTTTAACAGTATTTTCAAAAATATTATCAGAAAATATTAAAACTCACAATTATATAAATAAGATAATCACAGGCAGTTTAAAAAACAGGACTTATCAAATACTTTAAATCATGCTTTATAAGGAGGTTATAGATGATTAATGCTATTATAATGGCTTCAGGATATTCTTCTAGAATGGGTACTAATAAACTGCTTTTACCGTACAAAGGTAAACCCCTGCTTGAACATACCATTGATGCCATAACGAATTGTACTTTTGGCCAAATCATTTTAATTGCCAAAGATGCAAAGGTGATAAGCTTGGCTGAAAAAAAAGGTTTACGGATTGTAAAAAACCATAAAGCTTATATTGGGCAAAGCCAATCCATAAAGCTTGGAATTATAAATTCACCTTCTGCTGACGGATATATGTTTTTTACAGGTGATCAACCTATGTTAACTTCGGATATTATAAATGCCTTAATAGAATGTTTTAAAATTCATAAACATTCTATTATAGTGCCTAGGTTTAAACTTGAACCTGGTTCTCCTGTTATTTTTTCCAAAGATTATATAAATGAACTTTTAAGTTTAACTGAAGACACTGGTGGAAAATCTATAATAAATAAAAATATTGATAAAGTGATTTTTCTTAAGTTAAAAAATAAATATCCTATCTTTGACATTGATACACCAGATGATTATAAAACTATGTTAAATATAAAATAAAGGTGGTTTATCATGTATACTGATATTGTCGTAATTCGAGGAGGAGGGGATATTGCTTCAGGTACCATCCAAAAGCTTCATAGATGTGGTTTTAAAGTACTGGTCCTGGAAGTGAAAAAACCTACTTCCATCAGAAGATTAGTATCTTATGGCGAAGCAATATATGAAGGTGAAGTTACAATAGAGGGAATTACAGCTATATATATAAAAGACATAAAAAATATATATAAGGCATGGATAAATAATAAAATTCCTGTAATTGCAGATCCTCACTGTAATTGTTTAAATACCATAAAACCTAAGATCCTGGTTGATGCAATACTGGCCAAGAAAAATTTGGGTACAAATATAAATATGGCAGATATAACTATAGCTTTAGGTCCTGGGTTTAAAGCAGGTCAAGATGTAAATGCAGTTATTGAAACCATGAGAGGCCATAATCTTGGAAGAGTTATTTATAGTGGAGGTGCTATGCCAAACACAGGATGCCCCGGGAACATAATGGGATTTTCTAAAGAAAGGGTAATATATAGCCCCTGCAGCGGGATCATAAAGAACATTAAAGAAATTGGAGATTTAGTAAAAAAAGATACTGATATAGCTATTATAGATAATGTAGAAATCAAGACTCCATTGACTGGTGTGCTTAGGGGAATTATAAGAAATAATAGTACTGTAATCAAGGGACTTAAAATAGCAGATGTGGATCCAAGAGCTGCAGAGAAAAAAAACTGCTTTACAATTTCTGATAAAGCAAGAAATATTGCAGGAGGAGTATTGGAAGCTATTTTATACCTGAAAAATAATAAATTGAAGGTAGGTAGTTATTGTGGAAGACAAAATATTAAAGCAAATTTATGAAAGCCTTTATAGAGGAGAACAAGTAGCTTTAGCCATTATAACAAATATAAGAGGATCTACTCCAAGAAAATCCGGCTCAATGATGGCAGTATGGAAAGATGGAAAGATTTCAGGTTCAGTAGGCGGAGGATCCCTGGAACATAAAATAATATTAAAATCCATAGAATGTATAAAAGAAAATACACAAAAGGAATTTTCCTACAATCTAACTGAAAATGGAGAATTAGATGCGCGATGTGGAGGAGAACTTCATGGATTTATAAAATTATTTACACCTAAACCCAGGCTTATCATAGCGGGCGCAGGACATATTGGAAAATACCTATTTAAATTTGGTAAGTTATTAGGATTTCACACTGCAATATTTGACGACAGAGAAGAGATTACGAATGATGACTTTTTTAAGGATTCAGATGAAATAATACAGGGAAACATAGGTGAAAACCTATCTAAATACCCCATGGATAAATCAACTTATGTTATAATAGTCACTAAAGGACATAAAGATGATTTCAAGGCGCTAAAAGCTGTTGTTCTAAAGGATACCGCTTATACAGGAATGATAGGGAGCACTAAAAAAATCCTATTCATACTAAATAAATTAATTGAAGAGGGCGTACCAAAAGATACATTGGAAAAAGTATATACTCCCATAGGAGTTAATATTGCCTCAGAAAAGCCGGAGGAAATAGCTTTTAGCATTTTAAGTGAAATACTATTGATTAAAAACAAGGGTTCACTGAAACATTTGAAAGATATAAAAAAGATAAACTTATAAATAAAATATTTTCTTACCTGCAGGAGAGTATGCCCTTTAAAGGTTTACTCTTTTTTATTTTATATGTTATTATATTAATATTTGAATATAGAACACATTTCATTATTTTGAAAATTAAGAAAGGGAAATCTATTATCATGTGGAATAAAAAACATATATCTATAACTTTAATTATAGCAATTTTTATTTTTACATTTATTTATTTTAACAGTCCTCTTAGATCCAATAAAAATTATCCAATAGTAACTGGCTCCTTTATACAGTTGGATATGACACAACACTGGGACAATGCTCATTGGAAAAAGGAATTAAACTATCTTAAAGACAACAAAATGAGATACATCGTAATAACAAATGTTTCTCAAACTCAAGGAAATATAACCAAAACCTGTTATAAAAATAATATCGCAGGATATAAAAAGATATACGGAAATACAGATCCTGTAGAATTGTGTTTAAAAAATGCAGAAGATTTAAATCTGAAGGTTTTTATAGAACCCAATTTCAATAGTGACTGGTGGCAGATACCGGCGGATAATTATCTTTGGCTAAATTCTCAGATGGAACGTTCTAATATTATAGCTGATGATCTATATAAAAAATATCATTCTAAATATCCAGATGCTTTCTATGGATGGTACTTCCCCTATGAAATTGACAATGCCAGATTTAATAAAACCAGTGAATTCGGCAATCTGGCCAATGCCATTAACATTCACTTAAATTATCTTGATTCAAAGGGAGAACATCTGCCTGTTTTATTATCTCCATTTATGAATTCATCTGCCGGTACTTCAAAAGAGTATTCTGCTGACTGGCAGTATTTATTTTCAAAAACCAATTTTAAAAGTGGGGATATATTTTGTCCCCAGGACTGTGTAGGCAGCGGAAGATTGAACCTGGATGAAGTGAATTCCTGGTATACTTCCTTGAGAAAAGCTGTAAATAAAAAATCCGGTATGTTATTTTGGGCAAATGCCGAAAGTTTTGACTATGTAAATAATTCCAGTGCACCTTTAAATCGATTTTTAAAACAGCTTACATTAGAAAGTCCTTGTGTAGACAATATAATAAGCTTCTCCTATAGTCATTATTACAGTCCTGATAATATAGACAGCGGATTTAATGAGGCATACTCATATTATGTAAAAAAGGGAAAGCTGCCTTATAAAAGACTGGACAGCCCTCAGAATCTAACTGTGGCAGTCATAGAAAAAAATAAATTCAAGATAACCTGGTCATCTCCCAAACATACGGATAACCTATGCGGCTATGAAATATACAGGGATAATATTTTAATTTCAAGAATCATGGTTCAGAGGAAATACGGCGGCAACCCTAAAGATTTCTCCAAAACCATTACAGACACACCTCTACTAAAAGAAAATATAAAATCCCATACTTATACAGTAAAGTCCCTGGGGTTTTCCGGTAATGTTTCAAAACCATCAAATTCAGCAGCAGTTAAAGTAGATGCCATCAATAAATTGCCCCATTTAGTTTCTAAAAATTGCAGGTACTCCATTATACCCTTACCTCATGAAAAATATAATGACATAAGCCTTACCAAACTTACGGATGGTAAATACTCCTCTGTAAATTCAGTAAAAGACAAGGCTTTTGTAGGATGGTATAATGATCCTATAGATATAGATATAGATTTGGGTGAAATAAAATCAGTACAGCAATTTATGGTAAGCTACCTTAGAGACCCCATACCTTGGGCTGAACTTCCTGAAAGAGCTTCCATTGCCGTATCTGAAAATGGGATAAATTTTACTCCGGTAGGGCTTTTAAGAATACCTTCCATACCTTTTTCAGACAGACATGGTTCAAAGTATCCAATATACCTGACTTTAGATAAACCTATAAATGTCCGATATGTAAAGCTTACTTCCATTACTAGACCAAACTATTATACCTTTATAGATGAATTTGAGGTGAGAAATTGATCTAAATACAGATCTTTTTGAATCATTTAAAATTTTATATTTTATAATTATTGACAATATATCTTATAAACATTATAATTTTAAAATGAAGATTCATAATTTTGCATAGATAAAATCATTTAAATTTATAAAGCTATGAAGAGAAGAGTAAATATAGAAACTATTTAAAGCGAATTGGTCATGGTGAAAGTCCAATATGAATCTATATTGAAGAACATCTCGGAGTTTCTAACCGAAATTCTTTGGGAAAGTAGGCTTAGAGGTATTCAACACCTTAATGTGAAAGATAATGAAGTACATTTTTTATCTTGAAGTTGGTCATGTTTAATGACAAATTGGGTGGTACCGCGAACATAAAGTCTTTCGTCCCTTTGAGGATGAGAGACTTTTTTATTAACAATTTAAAAATACAACATACTTATGGAGGAGGAAATTATGGAAACCACATTAGTAAAATCTCTCTATAGAGAAACTAAAAAATTTACAGATAAAAAAATTCAAATTTCAGGCTGGATTAGGACTATAAGAGATTCCAAATCATTTGGTTTTATAGAATTAAATGATGGATCATTTTTTAAAAATATTCAAATAGTCTTTGACGACACACTTGAAAACTTTAAACAAATATCAAAATTGGCCATTAGCTCATCACTTTCCGTAGAAGGTGTATTGGTTCTTACCCCAGATGCAAAACAGCCTTTTGAACTCAGAGCTAATAAAATAGTACTAGAAGGTAATTCAGCCTCGGATTATCCGCTGCAAAAGAAAAGGCATACTCTCGAATACTTAAGAACTATATCCCATTTAAGGCCTAGAAGCAATACTTTCTCTGCAGTATTTAGAGTGCGCTCTGTTGCAGCTTATGCCGTTCATAAATTTTTTCAGGAAAGAAATTTCGTATATGCAAATACTCCCATAATAACAGGCAGTGACTGTGAAGGTGCAGGTGAAATGTTTAAAGTAACTGCACTGGATTTAAATAACATACCAAAAAAAGATGATGGTACTGTAGATTTCTCCAAGGATTTCTTCGGTAAAGAAACAAATTTAACTGTAAGCGGTCAGCTGTCTGCTGAAACCATGGCTCTAGCCTTTAGAAATGTATATACTTTCGGTCCTACATTTAGAGCTGAGGACTCAAATACAGCAAGACATGCCGCTGAATTCTGGATGATAGAACCAGAAATGGCCTTCGCCGAACTAAAGGATTATATGGATGTAGCCGAAGACTTGGTAAAATATATAATACATTATGTACTGGAAAATTGTCCTGAGGAGATGTCTTTCTTTAATTCCTTCATAGATAAAACCCTGTTTGATAGACTAAATAACGTAGCTAACTCAAGCTTTGGAAGAATAACCTATACTGAAGCTGTAGATATTCTCAAAAAAAGCGGACAGAAGTTCCAGTATGCCGTGGAATGGGGAATTGATCTTCAGACAGAGCACGAAAGGTACTTAACTGAAAAAGTATTTAAGAAACCTATATTTGTCACTGATTATCCAAAAAAGATAAAAGCTTTCTACATGAGGGAAAATGAAGATGGCAGGACAGTAGCTGCCGCTGATTTATTAGTACCAGGGGTAGGTGAAATAGTTGGAGGAAGTCAGAGAGAAGAAAGATATGATGTGCTTGAAAGAAGAATAGAGGAGCTTGGCCTTAATAAAAAAGATTACTGGTGGTATTTAGAACTTAGAAAATATGGTGAAACGAAACATTCAGGTTTTGGCTTGGGATTTGAAAGAATACTCATGTATATGACTGGAATGTCGAATATAAGAGACGTCATTCCATTCCCTAGGACAACTGGTTCTGCTGAATTTTAATATGCATATAAATATTTAATTTAAGGAGGGACTTCTATGGATAAAAGAATTGGCGTGGTTGCTATAGTAGTAGAAAATCTTGAAAATGCCTCAATAGTGAATGATATACTTCATTCTTTTGCAAGTATCATAGTCGGAAGACTGGGCATTCCCTATAGAGAAAGAAATGTTTCCATTATCTCCACAATAGTGGATGGCAGCTCTGATGAAATAAGTTCCATGACTGGAAAACTGGGCAAAATAAGCGGTGTAACAGTAAAAACTGCTATAACTAAAAAATAATATAGTTTATAATTTGATAATTTTAAAATAATAAAACTTCTATAATTTTTCATAAAATTGTAGGAGTTTTATTATTTATGTACTTATGTATTAAATTTTTTAAAAAAATATTTAATTTTTTTGCTGTAACCGGTTGCACATTGTTTCAATATTTATTAAATTTAGTTAAAATATAATATATAGGAAAAGTAATTATAAAAATTCTTTTTAATTATCACATGAATATAGAAAGGAAGCCTATTTATGAATCTTATGAAATTATTTGAATTACAAGAAAATTTGGATCAACAAATTAGAAAAGACATTTCTATTGATAAAACTTCTTTAATTTCAAAGAAAACCCTTGCTCTTCAAGTGAAAATGGCTGAACTAGCTAATGAAACCCGATGTTTTAATTTTTGGAGTAATGACGAAACTATAAATAAGGACTTAATTTTAAAAAGCTATATAAATTCTCTATGTTTTATGTTGACTTTAGGCATTGAGAAAGAATTTACGGATATTTCAATAAAAATAAAGCCCAATGAATATGATATAACAGCTCAATTTTTAAACCTGTATATTGATATAAACGATTTTGTAATATCTTCTTCTAAAGATCACTACATAACTTTATTTGAAGATTTCATAAGTTTAGGAAACAAGCTGGGTTTTTCCTTAAAAGAAATAGAAAATGCTTATTATTATAATAATAATTCTTTAATAAAAAAATCTGGATGTTATTAGTCTCAAATATTCTCAAGATTTTATATCTTGAGAATATTTTTTATTGAATGGATACCATTGCTTATAACTAAACTCCACCTGAATCTAAAAATTAGTCCATTATACAATATTTTTTAATACTTCCACCTTTCATAAATAAATTTGTTATGGTTAAACTAACCTCTGGGAGGTGATAATTTATGTTTGGCATATTATATTCAATAATAGCTGGAATAAGTATGAGTATTCAAGGAGTGTTCAATACCAGGCTTAGCGAAAAAATAGGTTTATGGGCTACCAATGCAATAGTTCAAGGTATTGGTTTTATAATAACCCTCATAGTAGTTCTATTAGTTGGAAAAGGAAGTTTTCAAAATATAACCCACTGCAGAAAATTATATCTTTTTGGAGGTGTCCTGGGAGTAATTATAACCTTTACTGTAATGCAGGGAATTAAATCCCTGGGTACAACCCATTCTATTGCAATAATACTTGTATCTCAGCTGCTGGCAGCAGCCCTAATTGATTTTTTTGGCCTGTTTGATTCCCCCAAAATCAACTTCACTCTAAATAAAATAGCAGGAGTAATAATTATGATTATAGGTATATTAGTGTTAAAATGGAAAGGTTAATAAATATATTAGACTAATCTTAAAGCTAACTATATAATTAATAAAGGAACTTTAAATCATTAAATAAAACAGCTTATTTTGGGGGGATATTAAAATGGATTTTAAACAAATAGATGCTTTTATAAATGTAGCTAAGTTTAAAAGTTTTTCAAAGGCTGCAAACTCTATATTTTTATCACAGCCTGCTATCAGCTCTCATATTGCTACCCTTGAAAAAGAACTAAAAGTGCAACTTTTTGACAGGACTTCAAAAGAGGTAGTGTTAACTCCCGCCGGTGAATCTTTTTTAAAATTCGCCATAGAAATCTTAAACACCCGTGATAAAGCCATACATACCTTAGTAACTTTTAATGAAACTATAAGCGGCAAGCTCAAATTGGCTGCCAGCACAACACCTTGCAACGCTATAGTTCCTTCTTTAATAAAAAAATTTCATGACATATATCCTGACGTGGCTTTTGATGTGGTAGAATTAAACTCAGCTCAGATAATTAAAAACATAATAAGATTTGACTATGAAATTGGCTTGGTGGGGGAAGAAGTAAGAGATGAAAAAATCAAAAGTTATAAATTAACTAAGGATGAATTAGTTATCATATCCCATCCTTCACTTAATGTTCCGGATATTATAGACATAGCTTCGCTTTTTAAATACAATTTTGTATTACGTGAAAAAGGTTCTGCCACTAGAAAAACTTTTGAGGATATTCTTCAACAAAATGGATACAATACTTCCAATATAAACTCATATTTTGAAGTAAATAATTTAGATACTCTTATTCAGTTTGTAAAAAAAGGATTGGGTATATCTGTAGTTTCAAATCAAGTATTCAGAGATTATATATCTTTGGGACTCATAAAGGAAAGCAAATTGGACAATATATCTCTAAACAGATCAATATATTTAATTTTAAGTTCCAAGAGAACTCTTACTCCAACTGCAAAAGCATTTTTCAATTTATGCAAAAAGACTTTTAATATCAAGGACGACTGATTTTATTGTAACATAACTCCCTTGGCCTTTAATTATTTTCAACCATGTCACATATATTATAATAACTATTATAATATATTATAAATAATCTTAAGGGGAATAATATGTTTTCCATTAAAAATAAACTGGAACCTAATTTAAGATCATCAATGGATAAAAACTTATACAAAAGTTATAGAATAATAATACAATATACTTCTCTGCCCGAAACTATAGTAAAAAAAATAAGAGCATACAAAGGAAATGTACTGCATTCTATCCCAGTTATAAATTGTATAAGTGCTATTTTAACACCTAATGCCATAAGCAGGATAATAGAATTACCCCAAGTAAGTCATATCTCAAATGATTGTTTTGCCCTGTTATGTGCTGGGAAAAGTATACTTGCTTCAAACGGCATAGTATTCCAGGAAAAATATAAGCTTACTGGAAAGGGTATATGCATAGGGGTAGTGGATTCAGGTGTTTATCCTCATCCCGATCTTATAAATCCCAAAAATAGAATTAAAAAATTTATAGACTTAATAAGAGAATACAAGTATCCTTATGATGATAATGGACATGGTACTTTTATAAGTGGAATTATATGCGGAAATGGAAATGAATCCGGTGGAGTATACAAGGGTATTGCTGAAAACAGCACTATTTACTCTATAAAGGCTTTCAATTCCCTGGGAAAAGGATTCGTGTCAGATATTTTATTTTCAATTCAGCTTCTTCTAAATGAAAGTGAAAATGAGAACATAAAGGTAATCTGTCTTCCTTTCGAATTATGTGTGAACAATTATTTTATACTATCCCTATTCAAAAAGTCCTTCCAAAAGGCAGTAGAAATGAATATAACTGTTGTAGTACCTTCGGGGCATTGTGGTAATGTTCAAGGCAGTATAAGAGGTATAGCCATTCTTGACAATTGTTTAACCGTAGCTGGAATAGACACGAGCTCCAAAATTATCAAGCCATATATCTATTCTTCCTGTGGGCCTGTAGGCAAAATGGAAAAGCCTAATTTAACTGCTGGCTGCGTAAATATATGTTCTACAAATTCTAATGCAGAATATATATCCGAAAGAAATGGTGCTAAAATATATCCAAAACCTTTGGAAAATCCATATTCCTGTTATACCGGTACTTCCTGTGCAGCTGCCTATATAAGCGGAATATGTGCTCTTATATATGAAAATAATCCTGCGCTTACTTTTAATGATTTAACATCACTTCTCAAAATATCATGTGATCTTTTAAATATTCCCAAATGGTATCAAGGCGCTGGTATGCTTAATATAGATAGGTTGCTTCCTTAAATAATATTAAAGTCTTCAAGCCGTTCTAAATATTTGACATTCTATTATTATATGCTATTATATAATATATACTATTATATAGTAATAATTTATTTAGGAGGTTTTATAATGTTAAGCGAAAGATTAAAAAAAGCTATAAACGATCAGATAAATTTTGAATATTATTCTGCTAATATTTATTTAGCCATGGAAGCGTACTTTGCAGGACAAAATTTAAACGGCTTTGTCAACTTTTTTAAAGTTCAGATACAAGAGGAAAACTTTCATGCATCAAAATTCTTTGACTACTTAAATCAAGTAGGCGCCGATATTACCATAAAAGGATTCCCTGATCCTAAAAATGATTACGAATCACCGCTTTCAGTTTTTGAAGCTGCTTTAAAACATGAACAAATTGTCACTTCAAGAATTAATAACTTAATGTCTATAGCCAGTGAAGATAAGGATTATGCTTCAATAGCTTTGCTTCAATGGTTTGTAAATGAACAGGTGGAGGAAGAAGATACCTTTAATAATGCCATTCAAACTTTAAAAAGAATAGGTGATAATCCTGCTGCACTTTATTTATACGATCAGGAACTTGCAGCAAGAACTTTTGTACCACCTGCAGCTACATCCTCGGCTGCAAATCAAAATTAACAGTATTTCTAGGTTAATAAAGATAAACTACAAAGAATATACCTTGTTATTCTTTGTAGTTTATTTTTATTTTAAAGACTTTTACATTTCTTAATAGCCTCTGTATACATCCACCAAATTATTTAATTTATCACCTGATGCATATCTTTTTAAATTATCATATATCATATTAAATCTTCTGATATCTGCTCTTTCGGATATCCATGAATTATGTGGTGTTATTATTACATTTTTAAATTCCCATAAAGGACTATTCTTATCCAAGGGTTCTTCTTCCACTACATCTAGTGCAGCTGCAGCTATTTTTTTATTTTTTATATTTTCTATAAAAGCCTTTTCATCCATTATTGATCCTCTTGCTGTATTTATAATATAAACTCCATTCTTCATGGACCTAAATGCAGCTTCATCAATCAAATGCCGTGTTTTTTCAGTATAAGGAATAGTTATTACAACTATATCACATAGTCTCAGCATATCCTCCATGTTTGCTGATGGAAAACATTTATTAAAATAAGGTACTTCTCTGCCCTTTGTATTTAACCCTAGAATTTCCACATCAAATCCTGCCAGTCTTTTTGCAGCTTCCCTAGCTATGCTGCCAGTTCCAATAAATCCTACAGTTTTGCCCCATAATTCCAGTATATCAACATCCATTTTCCACAATTTTTTTTGCTGCTTTTCATAAAATCCCCTACTGTGCCTTAACATTTCCAGTGTTTTTAATACTATCCACTCACCCATGGGTATGCTGTATCCGCCCTTATTGTTAGTAATCAATATATTATTTTTCTCAACTACATCTATGGGCAGCTGATCTATGCCGATACTAAACAATTGTATCCACTTTAACTTTTTCATATTACTTATATCTAAGGTTTTAAATGGATTATAGCAAAGCAGCACCTCTGTATCCTTCATTTCCTCTGTATAACATGCTTCCCTCTCCCTTACAGTCTTTATATCATATCCCAGTTTTTTTATATTGTCCATATTCTCATCACCAAAATTACGAGTACACAGCATTTTGATCTTCATGAAATTCACCCCTATTAAAATATGATAATTTAATTATCTAATCTTCAAATTTTCCAATACGTCTAAATTTATTATACCTGTCTTCCAGTAATTCTTTTTTAGATCGCTTTCTAAGTATACCTATTTTTTCTATAAGCTGCTCCTTTATAACCCTGGACATCTTTTCCACATCTTTTTGTGCTCCGCCTGCAGGTTCTTTTAATACTTTATCTATTATACCATATTTTTTTAAATCTTCAGCTGTAATCTTCATAACTTCAGCTGCTTCCTTGGCCTTGGAGGCATCCCTCCAAAGTATACCTGCAAATCCTTCCGGAGACAAAATAGAGTATATGGAATTTTCCAGCATCCATACTGAATCTGCCACAGCAAAAGCCAGAGCACCCCCACTTCCGCCTTCTCCCACTATGAGAGATATTATAGGCACTTCTAATTTAAATATATCCATTAAATTTCTGGCTATAGCCTCTCCCTGTCCTCTTTCTTCTGCCTCCATGCCGCAAAAAGCCCCGGGAGTATCTACAAAACATATAATAGGCCTATCAAACTTATGAGCCTGCTTCATAATCCTTATGCCTTTCCTATACCCATCAGGTTCCGGCATACCAAAATTTCTCTTAATATTCTCTTCAGTGTTTCTGCCTTTTTGCTGGGCCACTATCGTCACTGGTTCCCCGTCCAGCAGCCCAATACCGCCTACTACAGATGGATCGTCTCTGAAGTATCTGTCTCCATGAAGTTCTATAAAAGAATCAAACACATTTTTTATATAATCCAAGGAAGTAGGCCTTTCTATCATCCTTGCCAGGGTCACTTTTTTCCATACATCTTTGCTATCAAGTTTTTTATTTAAAACCTTTTGGATTTTTCCTAATTTCTCCATGTAAAAGCTTCCTTTCATTTAGAAAATTTATATAAAAATTTAAAAATATTATCTATTTTTATTATGAATTGATAATATTTTTCCTAAAGTGTTTTTTAAATTTTCTCTTGAAACTATACTGTCTACAAATCCATGCTGCAATAAAAATTCCGAACTTTGAAATCCATGGGGAAGTTTTTGCCTTATAGTTTGTTCTATTACTCTTTTCCCTGCAAATCCCACAAGTGCACCGGGTTCCGCCAATATTATATCACCAAGCATGGCAAAACTAGCTGTGACCCCTCCTGTAGTAGGATCTGTAAGTACAGATATATAAAGAAGTCCTTCCTCATTTAACCTGGAAATGGCTCCGCTTATTTTAGCCATTTGCATAAGGGAAAAGATCCCTTCCTGCATTCTTGCTCCTCCAGAAGCTGTAAAAATAATCAGCGGAAGTTTTAACTCTATAGCCTTTTCTGCTGCTCTAGTTATCTTTTCTCCTACTACAGAACCCATGCTTCCCATCATAAAATTACTATCCATAACGCATACTACTGTCTCTTCTTTCAATATAGTACCTCGCCCTGTTATTACTGCCTCTGTCATATTTGTTTTTTTCTGCATATCTTTAACCTTATCTTCATATCCTTTAAATCCTATGGGATTTACTGAAGTCATATTCTTATCAAATTCGCAAAAACTTTCTCTATCAATTATAAGATCAATTCTCTCTTTGGCACTTATCCTAAAATGATGGTTACAGTACTGACATACGTTATAATTATTTTTCAGATCATTCTTGTATAATATCCTACCACAGCCGTCACATTTTACCCACATACCATTTGGTATGCTGGGTCTTTTATTTAGATTATCATGAACGTCACTTAAAGCCTGTTGACTTACTGTAATATACTTTGTCTTTTTAAACAATTTATTCAACAAGATTTACCACCTCTTTTAAATAATGTTTTTCTCTGCCTGAACCTTGGAAAAACTTATTCAGGCTGCTTATCCTCCATTTTACAGAGCTGGGGATATTAGCTGAACCATGGGAGAAAAACATCATTCAGCGCTTTAAATTATTTTCTATAAATTTTGTATCATAAGTTCCATTTATAAATTCATCACTGTTTATGATTTTAAATTGGAAATCTATATTGGTGTCAACACCTTCTATAATAAATTCTCCCAAAGCTCTCTTCATCCTGCATATAGCCTCCTCTCTATTTTTACCATATACAATAAGCTTTGCTATCATGGAATCATAATATGGAGGAATATTATATCCTGAATAAACTGCACTGTCTACCCTTACATTAAAACCACCTGGCACATATAAATCCTTTATTTCCCCTGGCGAAGGTATAAATCCCTTTTTTACATTCTCTGCATTTATTCTACATTCTATAGAATGACCTTGAATTTTTATATCCTGCTGAGAAAATCCAAGTTTTTCTCCAGCTGCAATTTTTATTTGTTCCTTTATAAGATCTATTCCAGTTACCATCTCAGTTATACCATGTTCCACCTGAATACGTGTATTCATTTCCATAAAATAATAATTATTGTTTTTATCTAAAAGGAACTCCACAGTTCCTGCATTATTATAATGTACTGCACTAGCAGCCTTTACTGCTGTTTCTCCCATGGATCTTCTAAGTTCTTCTGTAACAACTTTACTGGGTGCTTCTTCCAGAACTTTTTGATTTCTTCTCTGCATTGAACAGTCTCTTTCACCCAGATAAACTGTATTCCCAAAATTATCTGCCAGTATCTGAATTTCTATATGTTTTGGTCTTTCTATAAACTTTTCCAGATATATGGTGTCATCACCGAAAGCAGCCTTAGCCTCTGCCTTAGCATTCTCATAATTTTTTATAAGCTCACCTTCTGTATATACAACTCTTATGCCTCTTCCTCCACCACCTGCTGAAGCTTTTATCATAACAGGATACCTTATACTTCCGGCAACTTGCAAAAGCTCTTCCTCTGAAGTCACAGCTCCCTTTGAGCCAGGTACAATTGGAATACCATACCTGCTCATTATATCTCTGGCATTGGACTTATTGCCCATTCCTTCAATACACTCTGGAACAGGCCCTATAAAAGCAATATTACATTCTCTGCATATACTGGCGAACTTGCTGTTTTCAGATAAGAATCCAAATCCAGGATGAATAGCCTGAGCACCGGATAAAACTGTGGCACTTATTATGTTCTGCATATTTAAATAGCTTTCTCTTGGAGCAGCAGGTCCTATACAAATAGCTTCATCCGCTAATTGTGTATGAAGGGCTTCCCTATCAGCCTCAGAATATATGGCTACAGTTTCTATGCCCATTTCCCTGCATGCCCTAATTATTCTAACCGCTATTTCCCCCCTGTTTGCAATCAAAATTTTACTAAACATTTTTTAAAACTCAACTCCTGACAATTTAGTCTTTGTCCCCTATCATAAACATCAATTCCGCTTCTGCAGCCTTTTTATCTTCAACATATGCTGCTGCCTTTCCTATTCCTGCAGGACCCTTAACTTTTATAATCTCAACTTCCAACTTCAGTGTATCTCCAGGTACTACCTTTTTTCTGAACTTTGCTCTGTTTATTCCTCCAAAAAAGGCTATTTTATTTTTAAATTGTTCTTTAGTCAATATAGCTACAGCTCCAGCTTGAGCCAGGGCTTCTATTATAAGCACTCCCGGCATCACAGGTTCTTCCGGGAAATGTCCTGAAAAAAAATATTCATTGCCGGTAACATTTTTATAAGCCGTAACTCTTTTTCCTGGTTCCATATACGTAACTTTATCTATCAGTAAAAATGGATATCTATGTGGGATAATTGCTTTTATCTCTTTTAATCCAAAATTCACCTTAAATTTATCTTCATCCATATGCATCTTTTCCTCCCATAACTCTTTACATTCATGCAATCAGTTGAAAAATATGGTTGATTTTAAATATTGGTTCTTATTTTAAATAGTGTTTCTCCATACTCCACCATTTGTTTATCCTTGGCTAAAATTTCCACTACCTCTCCATCTGCTTCAGTTTGAATTTCATTCATAAGCTTCATGGCTTCTATTACACAAAGAGTATCTCCCTTTTTTACTTTAGATCCTATACTTACAAAAGCAGGTTTCCCCGGGTTAGGTGAACTGTAAAAAGTTCCTACAATAGGTGATATAACATTCTTTATATTATTATCTTCTCCTACAACACTTTTTTCTTTTTTATCCGAGCTCAATTCACCTAATATGCCATTATCTTTATCCTTCTTTTTACTGTCATATTTCTTTAATATATCATTTTCTTTAGATTCATTTCCTTTTACAAAATTCACCTGACTTATATTTCCTCTCTCTCCCTCCTTTTTCATTATTATAGATATATCCTGCCAATTAACTTCCAAGTAACCAAGTCTTGAATCATCCATAGTTTTTATAATATTTTCAATTGCTTTAAAATCCACATTACTCACTCCATTTTTTTAATAGAATAACCGCATTATGCCCTCCAAATCCCAAGGAATTAGACATAGCATATTTAACTTCTACATCTCTGCCTTTATTAGGTATGTAGTCAAGATCACATTCCTCATCCTTTTCACTATAACCTATTGTAGGTGGAAGATAATTATCTTCCATGGATTTAACACATATTATAGCCTCTATTGCCCCTGCTGCGCCCAAGAGATGTCCAGTCATGGATTTTGTGGAACTCACTGGTATATCTTTTGCAAGATCTCCAAATACTCTTTTTATAGCTTTAGTTTCAGATTTATCATTACTTATGGTGCCTGTTCCATGAGCATTTATATAAGAAACTTCCTTTTTATCTATTCCTGCTTCCTCTATTGCCATTTCCATAGCTCTTGCCGGTCCGTCTCCGTCGGGAGCTACAGATGTTATATGATAGGCATCACAAGTAGAACCGTATCCAATTATTTGAGAGTATATATGGGCCTTCCTATTTTGGGCATGTTCTAAGGATTCCATTATAACAATACCTGAACCTTCTCCCATGACGAATCCTCCTCTTTCCCTGTCAAAAGGAATGGAAGCTCTCTTAGGATCACTGCTTCTGCTAAGGGCAGTTAATGATATAAATCCCGATATGGAAAGAGGTGTTATAGAGGCTTCCGCTCCCCCTGCAATCATTACATCAGCTCTTCCATCCTCAATAATTTTATAGGCTTCTCCAATAGCGTTAGTACCTGTAGCACAAGCTGATACCACTGTAGTACATATGCCTTTAGCTCCAAATTTTATGGCTATATTTCCTGCTGCCATATTTCCTATAATCATTGGAATAAACAGAGGCCTGATTTTATTAGGACCTTTTTCTATAAGAGTGCTGTGCTCTTTTTCTATGGTGCCTATTCCGCCAATGCCGGATCCTACTAAAACCCCAAATTTATATTTATCCATGGTATCCAAATCAAGCCCTGAATCCTTAACTGCCTCTTCTGCGGAAGCCATGGCAAATTGTGAAAACCTGTCAAGTCTCCTTGCTTCTCTTCTTCCCAGGATCTTATCAGCATCAAAGTCTTTTACTTCAGCTGCCAGCTTTGATTTAAAATTTTCCGTATCAAATGCTTTAATAAAATCTATTCCACAAACTCCATTTTTTATATTATTCCAAAAAGTATCAACATCGTTTCCCACTGGTGTAACTGCTCCCAGTCCTGTAATTACAACTTTTCTTTTCATAAATTTCACCTGACCTTTAAAAATTTACATTACCATTCCGCCATCTATATTTATTATCTGTCCCGTTATATAATCTGAACCAGATGATGCTAAAAATGATACTGCATCTGCTACATCATAAACAGTTCCAAACCTTTTCAGCGGTATAGCCTGCAATGTATTTTCTCTTATTTTTTCTGATAAACTGTTTGTCATATCTGTTTTTATAAAACCTGGTGCCACTGCATTTACATTTATTCCTCTTGATGCCAATTCTCTGGCTGTGGATTTGGTAATCCCTATTATTCCAGCTTTTGCTGCTGAATAATTTACCTGGCCTGCATTGCCAGTTACACCTACCACCGAAGATATATTTATTATCTTTCCCTTCCTTTGTTTCAGCATTACAGGACTTACATGCCTTATGCAATTAAAAGTTCCTTTCAAATTTACTTCTATTACCTTATCAAAATCCTCCTCTTTCATTCTGAGCAACAGCCCATCTCGAGTTATTCCTGCGTTATTTACCAATACATCTATTGTTCCAAAAAAACCCACAGCCTGCTTTATAATATTTTTTGCCTCTTCAAATACACTTACATCTCCCTGTACTGCAATGGACCTCCTTCCCTTACTTTCAATTTCACCTATTAGTTCTTCTATACTACCTGAACTATTCCTATAATTGATTACTATATCAAACCCGTCATCTGCCAATTTAAGTGCAATAGCTCTTCCAATCCCCTTAGCCGCCCCTGTGATTACAGCCACATTTTTACTGGCAATATCCATTTTATTTCTCCTATCTGTTTTTTAATATTTGCACTGTATTATTTAAAGAATCAATATCTTGAACATTTAATACAGTAACCTTTCTATTTATCTTCTTTACAAATCCGCTTAATACCCTTCCAGGACCTATTTCCACAAAGGTATCAGCTCCTGCTTCAAGCATGGTATTTATACATTTTTCAAACAGCACTGTACTCATAACCTGTGTTTTTAAATAGGCCTTTATATCCTGGACTGATTTAATTATCTCTCCTGTAACATTTGTCACTACTGGAATAGAGAATTCTCCTAAATTGATGTTATTTAACTCCACTTCCAATTTTTCTGCTGCTGGTTTCAACATGGATGTGTGAAAAGGTGCACTGACTGAAAGTTCCACTATCCTGCGTGCCCCCCTTTCTTTTAAAAGCTGGCAGGTAGCCTTTACCGCTTTTATCTCTCCTGCAATTACCACCTGACCTGGACAATTTACATTTGATGGCTCAACTATGCCTAAAGTTTCACAATGTTTACAGGCAGCTTTCACCTCTAGATAATCCAATCCCATAACAGCAGCCATGCTTCCCACACCTTCAGGTACTGCTTCCTGCATGTATTTGCCCCTCTTTTTCACTAAATCCACAGCTGCTTTAAACTCCATGGAACCGCTGCAGACAAGTGCGGAATATTCCCCCAAACTTAATCCTGCTGCAATATCAGCTTCAATATGAAAGCTCTCCAGGGCTTTCAATGCAGCTATGCTTGTAGTTAAAATTGCAGGCTGAGTATTTTCAGTTTTATCAAGTTCTTCCTTGGAACCTTTAAAACACATTTCACTTATAGGAAAACCCAATGTGCTATCTGCATCTTCAAATACCTTTCTGCAGACGTCTATATTCTCAAAAAGATCTTTTCCCATGCCCACATACTGAGCTCCCTGACCTGAAAACAAAAAAGCTATTTTTCCCATGATTTACCTCCAAATATATTTTTTACACTCTTAATATCAAAATCTGCTTGTTTAAGTATCTCTTCCATTATTTCACTGCAGCTTTGTTCCTTACATACAAGTCCAGCTATTTGTCCTGCCATAACGGATCCGTTGTCTATATCACCTTCACGGGCTGCCTTGGAAAGAGCTCCTTTCCCAAGCTTATCATACTCCTCTAAATCAGCCCTGTTTTTTTCCAGCAGCTGAAATTTCCTCACCAGCTTATTCCTGATAACCCGTACTGGATGCCCTGTAACTCTAGCTGTAACTTGAGTATCTATATCCCTTGCATTTAATATTTTATTTTTATAATTTTGATGAACTGTACATTCTTTAGCCACCAAAAATCTAGTTCCAAGCTGAACTCCCTGAGCACCTAACATAAAAGCTGCTGCCATTCCCCTTCCATCTCCGATACCTCCTGCTGCAATTACAGGAATGTTCACAGCATCAACTACTTGAGGAATCAATGACATTGTAGTCAGTTCCCCCACATGTCCGCCTGATTCATAACCTTCTGCAATAACCGCATCCACTCCTGCTTTTTCCATCCTTTTAGCCAATGCTACAGACGCTACCACCGGCATGACTTTTATATTATGTTTCTTCCACATATCTATGTATTTTCCCGGATTTCCTGCTCCTGTAGTTACAACTCTAACATTTTCTTCACACACCATTTTAGCCACTTCTTCTGCTGATTCCGATAAAAGCATTATGTTTACACCAAAAGGCTTATCTGTAAGCTGCTTTGCCTTTCTGATTTCGCTTCTCACCCAATTAAGAGGTGCATTTCCCGTAATTGTTCCAAGTCCACCTGCATTAGAAACTGCCGCTGCCAGAGAGCTGTCTGCAATCCAAGCCATACCCCCTTGAACAATTGGATACTTTATGCCAATCATGTCAAGGAATACAGAATTAATCATAAATCAACCCTCCTGTCTTTAATTTTGTCATTTACAACCTGCACCAAATCATCTATGGTTTTTATATTTTCTACATCTTCTATTTCTATTTGAAAATCCTCCTCTACCTCAATTATTATTTGAAATAGCTCCAGCGAATCTATTCCTAAATCTTCAAAAGGAGTTTCCATATCTATGTTTTTTTCCTTTAATTCCAGTTGATCTATTATAATTTTTTTTATTTTTTCACCTATCATTGTCATCCTCCAAAATCCCATATGAATTTATATTACCTTAATTACAAGTCCGCCATAAGTCAATCCTCCTCCAAAACCTGCAACAAGAACCTTATCTCCACTTTTTACTAGATTTTTTTTATATATTTCATCTAAAGCTATTCCAACACTTGCAGCTGAAGTATTTCCATAGAGATCCAGGTTAGTGTAAAATTTATTTGAATCTATTCCTAACTTCTTAGCGGCACATTCTATTATCCTGGAGTTGGCTTGATGAGGAATTATATATTTAATTTCTTTTAAATCACAATGTGATTCAGCAAGCAGCACATTCACCAATTCAACTAAAACTTTTACTGCAAATTTAAATATCTCCTTTCCATCCATACTCACTGTGCTTTTATTTAGAGATATCCCCTGATTTGCACAAAAATTATTTACTGGTATTGCTGGACAAATTAATGCCTTTCCCTTACTACCATCTGAACCCGTATATATGGACAGTATTTCCTCTTCATTTCCACTTTGCAGGATGACAGCTGAAGCACCATCTCCAAATAAAATACAGGTATTCCTATCCTGCCAGTCAATTATCTTGGAAAGAGTTTCAGCTCCTATAACAAGCACTGTATTAAACCTTCCTGTTCTTATAAATTGTGCGGCAATATCCATACCATATATAAATCCTGAGCAGGCTGCCGATATATCAAAACAAGTTGCATTAACAGCCTTTATATTTTTTTGCACTATACAGGATGTTGATGGTATAAAACTATCTGGAGTAGCCGTAGCCAGTATTATAAGATCAATGTCCTTTGGTTCTAATTTTGCACTCTCTATTACGTTTATCGCGGCCTTTGTAGCCATATCTGAAGTATCTTCTCCCTCAGATATTCTCCTCTGTCTTATCCCCGTTCTGCTTGTTATCCACTCATTACTGGTATTTACCATATGGCTCAGTTCGTCATTATTCACGATTTTAGAAGGTACATAACTTCCTGTACCTATAATTTTAACTTTATTCATTATTTTTCTCCTTTAGTCCAGCCTTAAGATTATATTTTGATTTAAAGAAACTATTTAGTTTTTCCAGTGATTCAACTAAAATTGTCTCTTCTTGTTCCGTCAATCCACTTATAGTTTCCCTAACCATATCGGAGTGAAACTTTTGGTGAACTCTAAAAGCCAGTTTTCCTTTTTTTGATAATTTTATATATACAATTCTCCTGTCCTGTTCACTGCGTTCCCTTAGGACATATTCTTTCTTTACCAAATGGTTTATAGCTGTAGTTAAAGTACTAAGTGTTATATCTAATTGGCAAGCCACTTCTGTCATGGTTCTAGGTTTATACATACCTATAGCTTCTATAGTATGTATTTCTGTAATAGACAAATCTTTAAATACGGAATATTGAAGAGACTTTTGTTCTATTACCAAAATATCATTAAAAAGATCCACTAATAATTCATTTACAATATTTATACCCTTGTTCACTAGATCACCACTTTAATAAATTTAGTATTTTATCGTTTATGTTACAATTTTTCTGCCTCCATAACAAGTTCTTTTATAAGTTCTTTAACTTTAACTATTTTATCTATCCTGTAAGCATTGCTTCCAACAAAAATCAATCCCTCATCTATATTTCCACTAACAGAATTAATTAAGGCCTCAGATATACAATAGGGAGTCTTAGCAGGATCACACTTTTTTAAACAATTATAACATTTGCCAGGTATAATCCTGCCTCCTTCAGCTTTTTTTATAAACTCATTTCTTATAGCTCTTCCAGGAAGCCCTACCGGGCTCTTTATTATTTTTATATCTTCTTTTTTTGAATTTATATATGCCCTTTTAAAACTCATTTGGGCATCACATTCCTCAGTGGCCACAAAACGTGTTCCCATCTGTATTCCATCTGCTCCTAATTTTAAAAATTTCACAATATCCTGTCCTGTATATATACCTCCTGCAGCTATTACGGGAATATTTTCCCCACCTTCAAAAGAGCCTGCAACTTTAATAACATCACACACTATATTATCCAGGCATTCCTTTCCCTCTTGAAGCTGTTCCAGGTGAAATCCAAGATGTCCTCCTGCTTCTGGTCCTTCTACCACAATTGCATCCGGCATTTTAGCATATCTTTTAATCCAGTTTCTAATTATAATAGAAGCTGCTTTCCCGGAAGAAACTATAGGTGCTAATTTTATATTGCTGCCTGAAGCAAGTTTAGGCAGGTTAAGTGGAAGACCGGCTCCTGATATTATTATGTCGGCTTTTTCCTCTACAGAAGTTTTCACCATATCATCATAATCATTTATAGCTACCATGATATTTACTCCAATTATACCTTTAGGACTTAGTTTTCTGGCCTTTCTTATTTCCCTTCTCAGAGCCCTTATATTTGCTTCTTTAGTATTTATTTTAAAGTCTGGCTCCCTATATCCTATTTGGACTGTAGAAATCACACCAATGCCACCTTCATTTGCCACTGCTTGTGCCAATCTGTATCCAGAAATTCCCACACCCATGCCACCTTGAATAATGGGTACGGTAGCTTTTATATTCCCTATGATCAATGGAGGTAATTTCATTGCAATTCTCCCCTTTTAAATTTTTGATTATCAAATATTTTGACAATCAAAGTATATATTAAAAACTTTAATATGTCTATAGTTTTTAAGAAGAAAGTTAATGTCACTTCCTATTATATCCATATAGTTTTATAAAAATCCAATTAAAATACATTATTTAAAAAATAGTTTTAAAAAAAATAATTTCATTGCTAAAATATTGACAATATTTTTTTAATATTGTATGATCAAAAAGTAGTACTTATTTGACTAACTAGTTAATTAGTTTTATGTTGAAATTTATTTGCTTTTAATGAAAATATTTTCCCATACTATCTAATGTTAAAACTATAATTTTTAACATTACCATAAAAGCTATTTTATAAAGGAGGATCATATATGTCAGAAAAAAATGTAAAAAAAGTAGACAAAGTAAATGAAATGCTGCCAATTCCTCAACTCACTACTTTAGGGCTTCAGCATGTACTTGCCATGTACGCTGGAGCTGTAGCTGTACCTTTAGTAATTGGTAGTTCCGTAGGCCTAACCTCAACACATCTGTCACTTTTAGTAGCTGCGGATTTATTCACTTGTGGTATTGCAACCTTAATACAGGCTATTGGTATTGGAAACGTTATAGGAATAAGACTCCCCGCAATCCTGGGGTGTACTTTTGCAGCTGTAGGTCCAATAATTATTATTGGTAAAAACTTTGGAATGCAAACGGTTTATGGTGCAATAATAGTCTCTGCTATATTTGTATTGCTGGTTGCACCACTATATGGAAAAATATTAAGACTTTTTCCCAATGTAGTAATAGGAACCGTTGTCACAATGATTGGACTTTCATTAATTAATGTAGGTGCTACCAGCATTGGCGGCGGCAGTGGTGAAAAGGATTTCGGAAGTATACATAACCTTTTGCTGGCTGGTTTTGTAATTATTGTAGTATTGTTATCCAATAAGTACTTAAAAGGTTTTTTTCAATCAATTTCTATTTTAAATGGTATTATTTTAGGTACTATAGTTGCCTCATTTATGGGAATGGTTGATTTTTCTGTAGTTAGAAATGCCAAATGGATAAGTTTTGTATATCCTTTTAGTTTCGGTATACCAAAATTTAATATTGGTACAATAATTATGATGTGTTTTGTAATGTTGACGGTAATGATTGAATCAACAGGTACTTATCTTGGAATCGGTAAAGTCTGTGATAAGAATATAACTGAAAAGGATGTAGTACGTGGAATCCGGGCAGAAGGCATTTCCTCACTTTTAGGGGGAATATTCAATTCTTTTCCCTATACTACCTTTAATCAAAATCTAGGTCTTTTGGCCTTGAGTAAAGTAACAAGCCGTTTTGTTGTAGTGGTTTCTGGTATTATTCTTATTGCCCTTGGATTAATTCCAAAGTTTGCTGCCTTAGCTACTATTATTCCCCAGCCTGTTATAGGAGGAGCTACAATTATAATGTTTGCTATGGTGGCCGTTGCAGGTATTCAGATGCTTTCCACCGTAGATTTTAACAAAAATTCAAATATGCTGGTTGTAGCCTGTTCTATAGGATTAGGTCTTGGAGTAACTATGATACCTGATCTATTAAAACACACTCCACAAATATTTAATTCCATATTCAGCAGTGGAATTGTTACAGCCTCAGTAACAGCTGTAATTCTCAATGCATTTTTAAATCACGGGCAACATGAAAGTGCCGTCAAAAACAGTAATAGTACAGAAGCCTTAAAGAGTACTGAAAGTTAAACAATTGAAATAAAAATAATATATTTATTTCACTGGGGAAAATAAATTCACATGAGTTTATTTTCCCCAGTTTTTTATATTATTAAAAATGTCCTATTCTATTTTTAAAAGATCTCATCAAATATCAATTTTTCTGCTGCATCAAAATATTCCTCTAAATCAAACTTACCCTCATCTATGAGATACTGCAGTGATCCTCCTAACATTAAAGATACCATTATAAAAGGTATCATGTCTTTAAGTTTGTTATCAACTTTTTCTATAGATTCACTTTTATCTAATATTTCATCCACATTAGTACGCCATATATTAAAAGTATCCTGGAACTTCTTTCTTATCTCCTTATTTACCGTACCTTGGACCCAATAGTCAAATTGAATATACTCCAATTCTTTTCTGTTCATAATTTCATCTTTTTTCTGTTCAAAAAGACCCTTAATGTTTTCTTTGGAGTCCTTATTTTTTAAATCAATATAATTCTTACGCAAAGTGGAGAATTTCTCCTGCACCTCATCTAAAAGTGATATCATTATATCGTTTTTAGTAGCAAAGTGATAATGTAAATTGCCCTGGCTCATTTTAGCCTCTTCTGCAATCATATACATGCGGGTTCCGCTTATTTTTTCTCTGGATACCACCTTCATTGCAGCATTCAATATCTTTTTTTTTATATCCTTTGTCATATCATCATAACCTCTCTTTTCCCAGCAGCTATATATTTAATTTTAAATAACGATCTTATAATATTATATTCTTTACCCCAAATTTTAAATTAAAACGGACTTAATTTCAACATAAAAATGAATTCCGGCAAAAATAAAATTTTCACCGGAATTCATCTTAGTAATATGAATTTTTAAAAACGCTTCCAAAGATCACTTGCAAGTTCACGGCTCTTTGCCATAATTTTTTCTTCGTCAATACCCATAAGTTCCCTGTCTTCCATAATTACCTTTCCATTTATAATTGTTGTATCTACACATCGTCCATTAATACCAAATAATAAATGGCTGTCAATATTGTTTTCATTAATAGGTGTTGGCGGATTGTAATCCACTATGATTATATCTGCCAGTGCACCCTCCTTTAATATTCCTACCTGTCCATTAATAAATCTCTCAGTTATCTTCCTATTATTTTCAAATAACATATTTGGTATTTCAGTATATGCCACAGTTGAATCCTTTTTAACATGCTTATGAATAATATTTCCTACTTTATAGGATTCCATCATATCATTGGTATATCCATCTGTTCCAAGTCCAAGCAATATACCCTTCTTATACATTTCAAGTACTGGAGAAGCTCCTACAGCATTGCCCATATTGGATTCTGGATTATGAACTACCATAACATCCTTTTCTTTAATTAAATCCAATTCATTTTCTGCAACATGAATACAATGTACCAAAATGGTTTTATCGCAAAGTACTCCTGCATCATACCATCTCTCTACAATTCCCTTACCATACTTGGCTCTTGAATCTAGTTCGTCTTCAGCACCCTCCCCAGTATGAACATGAAATCCAGTATTTAATCCTGCAATAGATTTTAGACACTTTTCCAGAGTTTTTTCTGAAATAGTCATAGAAGCATGAAGTCCAAACATAGCTCTTAACATATCATCATTTTTAGTATTACAGTATTTAATAAACTCTGTATTTTCAGCAATACCTTCATCTGCTATTTTTTCTCCATCTCTATCAGATGTTTCATAACACAAGTTGCTTCGAATTCCTATCTCACCTGCTGCTTCCGCAATTTTAAACAAACTGCCTCTAACTGCATGCGCACTGGCATGATGATCAAAAACTGTAGTAACACCATTTTTTATTTCATCTATCATTGGTACAATTGCGCTATAATAAACATCTTCTAATGTCAGCGCCCTGTCCAGTCTCCACCACAATCCTGTAAGTATATCCACCAGGTTTTTAGCAGGCGGACTATCATTGGCCATACCCCTGGCAAAAGTACTATAATAATGCATATGGGTATTTATAAATCCTGGCATAATAAGCCTGTTTTTTGCATCTATAAATCTGGCATCTGTATATTTTTTCTTTAATTCTTCAGTGGTACCAATCTCAGCAATTTTATTTTTGTCAACCACAACACATCCGCCATTTATAATGGGTCTTGCAGTATCTCTAGTAATTACCTTACCATTCCCAACAAGCAGCATTTATTTTCCCTCCAAACTTTTAATATTTATTTTATCATATAGCTGTATTTTTCTATACAAGCCCTAATAATATTCTCCATCTCTTCAGAAATCACATTTTTGTCACCAAGTGTATACTCAGTAATCTGACCATCCTCTTCCCTAACTCTGCAAATAAATTTTTCCTTGTCTAAAATTAAGAAGCCCTTATTTGTACTGTTTTCAAAGTCTTCCTTAAACCAGAAAAGAGTCACCTTATCTTTATAAGGATTGCCTTTATAAGGGCAGAATATCCCACAGTTCCCACACTCATTACACATTCCATCTACATGTACAATCTGATGTGAAGATGCAGAATTTTGTTCTACTTTAACTAATACATTGGCTCTATTAGGGCATACATCAATGCATAATTCACAAATATGATTACAGGCAAGACATCTCTTGGATTCACATTCGTTATAAGCAGGATTTTTTAATATACCTTTTTTACTATATAATTCTTTTGTGTCAAGAGAAATGTCTTTCTGTACAAAATCACTGCTTAAATTTTCCTTTGTCAATATGTCCTTAGCTATTGTTTTCCCATCTGCTATAGCACTCACAATAGTAGATGGTCCTTTTTTTACATCTCCTGCAACATATACATTTGAAATATTAGTCTCACATGAGTTGCTTATCTTAGGCAAACCTTTCTCATCCAATCTAATCCCATTATTAGTTAATAACTTCCCGTCTATCTGTTCTCCAACAGCAAAAATAACCGTATCTGCATCTAAAGTTTTCATGCCGCCAGTCTTTACAGGTCTCCTTCTGCCTGAAGCATCTCTTTCTCCCAGTTTCATCTCATGGCAGATAAGCTTATCATCTTTTATAGCTGCAGGTGAAAGAAGTTCTTCAAATAAGATACCTTCAGAATCAGCTAAATTCAATTCTTCCCTACTGGCAGGCATATATTTTTTAGTCCGCCTGTAAACTATAGAAACACTCTCTACCCCTGTTACTCTCTTGGCAGCACGTGCCGAATCCATTGCCACATCACCGCCGCCTATAACACAAACATGCCTTCCCAATTTAACATTTTTCTCTTCTGATTTGTATTTTTCCAGGAAAGATATGGCATCAGTAACCCTTTCTCTCCCTTCTTTTAATGATACCTTTCCAGGTTCCCACGCACCTGTTGCCACTACTATATAGTCATATTCCTTTTTCAGTCCATCTATATTAAAATCCCCATTTACACCAAACTTAAATTTTACTCCCTGATTTTTAACAAGTTGAAAATCCTTTTTAATCATATCTGAAGAAATTCTAAACTCTGGTATCACATATTCCACTATGCCATAGGGTTTTTCTCTTTTGTCCATTACCGTTACATCCATGCCATTTCTTCTTAGAAACATGGCAGATGCCAGCCCAGCCGGTCCTGCACCTATAACTGCCACCTTTTTGCTGCTCTTTAAATCCACTGGTTTGATACCTTCAACGTATTTATCCTGAGAATTTAAAACGGCTATCTTCTTCATATTTCTAATTAAAACCGATTCATCATAATCCAATCTTGTACATTTATACTGACAATTATGATTACAGATGGTTCCTGTAATTGCAGGTGATGCATTGTCCTTTACAATTACAGAAAATGCCTCATCATATCTTTTATCCCCTACTAAAGCTGTATATTCAGGAACTTGCTGATTTATAGGACATCCTATAGTACAAGGCGCTATTGCACAATCATAAATAGGGAGCTCCATAGAAATCTTTCTGCAATCTACAGTTCTCAATTCTTTAAGGTGATGTTTATCCCCAAAGGATTCCCTTGCAAGTTCTTCTAATTTAGCTGTATCAATACCTGAAAAAGCACCTTTAAGTTGTTCTTCCACTTTTTCCGCCATCTGAGTTATCCTCTCATATCCCCCTGGCTTTAAAATAGTAGTTGCAAATGTAATCGGTTGTATACCTGTAGCTAAAATTTTATCCACATTAAAGAAATCAGCACCACCTGAATAGGATATCTGTAAATTTCCGTCAAATTCCTTAGACAATTTACCCGCTAAAGTTATTGTGAGCGGGAAAAGGGATCTCCCTGACATATACATCTCCTCACCGGGCAATTCGTCATTTACTATTTTAACTGGTAAAGTATTGGTCAACTTCACTCCTATCTCCAAATTCCATTGTGCAGCAGTATGCTTTAAACGTTTTAGCATAGCTACTCCATCTGCATATTGCAAATCCTCTGTAAAATGATTGGCATTTAAATTTATATAATCATAACCCATACTATTAAAGGTATCTCTGACAAACTTCTCCCCTAAAATAGTAGGATTCATCTTTATAAATGTATTCAAATGTTTTTCCTTCAGCAGATAATTTGAGATTTTTTCAATCTCTTCTGGAGGACATCCATGTAACGTAGACAATGTAATAGATGAACACACCCTTGATGCTATTTCATTCAAATCCTTCTCATTGAATTTATTAAATAAGTTCATGTGTGAGGAAAGCACTTCTTTGCACTCTTTCCATATCTTTGTACCAGATGCATTTTTCATTCCCTCAATATAAGCATCTATTTTAGGAGATTGTATACCTTTCAAATCGTAGCCTACACTCATATTGAATATAAAATCCCGTTTCTCGCTTAAATTAAGTTCTTTCATCAAAACATGAAGCAGAAACCAAGCCTTTATATATTCATCAAATGCTTCTTGTACCCTTAACTCAGTGGACCATTCCACATTATAACATTCATCCTGGGCATAAATGCATGGCTTAGCCACAGGCAAGTCCTCTCCATCTATAGTTTGTACTGTTTTTAATTCAATGAAGCGACTTCCTGTCAAATAGGATGCCACAATATTTTGAGTAAGCTGAGAATTAGGACCTGCTGCTGGTCCCAGTGGTGAAGATAACTTTTCATTAAATATTATAGTAGATTTTTGTCCCTTATTTCTATAAAACTTATTCTTGTGAATTCCAAATATAGTCCCATTTGTATTTAACTCTTCAATGGTCCAATTAACCATTTTTTCAAAAGAAATCGGGCGCATTTTATCGCTCATTTTTTATTCTCCCTTCAATAAAATAAATCACCAATACTATCTCATTCATTAATTTTGATATAATATGGAGTGTCTCAAAACAAACTTGAGTCACTCTACAAAAATATCAATTTTCTATTTTCCTAAAAATCTAGGTGTTTTTTCTTTTAAAAGTTTATCAAATATATTAACTGGACTTTTCACCTTGCTCAATAATATCATTGCTGCAATAATATAAGGTTTATAACCTGCCTGTTTATACAGTGGATCACGATAGCGATCAAATACTGAAGCCTCTACTTCTCCTTCTTTACAACTTACACCACTTATATCGGCTGGAAGGCAGTGCATATAAAGTGCTTTTCCATTCTTAGTAAGCTTCATCATGTCTTCAGTACATTCCCAGTCTTTATGTTTTGCATTTTCTGCTAAAAGTTCCTTCTCGAGTATCTTTATTTCATCAAATTTACCTTGGCCATACAAATTTGTTCTTTTTTCCATGGCAGTAAATGACGCCCAGCTCTTAGGATAAACGATATCAGCATTTTCAAATGCCTCTTTCATTGAACTGGTCTTAACAAATTTACCGCCGCTCAATTCTGCATTTTTTCTAGCAACACTTTCTACCTGAGGCATTAAATCATATCCTTCAGGGTGGGCAAGTGAAACTTCCATTCCCATTCTTGTCATTAACCCTATAATACCCTGAGGAACTGACAGTGGTTTACCATAAGAAGGTGAATAGGCCCATGTCATAGCCATTTTTTTACCTTTAAGGTTTTCTACTCCTCCAAAATGATGGATTATATGTAACAAATCCGCCATACATTGAGTTGGATGATCTATATCACATTGAAGGTTTACAAGAGAAGGTCGTTGTTGAAGAACACCATCTTCATATCCCTGCTGAACTGCCTCAGACACATCATGCATGTATTTATTACCTTTACCAATGAACATGTCGTCTCTTATACCTATAACTTCAGCCATAAAAGAAATCATATTTGCTGTCTCACGTACAGTTTCACCATGTGCAATTTGAGACTTGGACTCATCCAAATCCTGAACTTCAAGTCCAAGTAAATTACATGCACTTGCAAAACTAAATCTTGTCCTTGTAGAATTATCTCTGAATACTGAAATACCCAATCCACTATCAAAAATCTTAGTGGAAATATTATCTTTTCTCATTTCACGAAGGATATCCGCAGCTGTAAACACAGCTTGAAGTTCTTCATCTGTTTTTTCCCAAGTTAAGAAAAAATCATTATTATACATCTTTCCATAGTCTAAACTTCCAAGTTTTTGAATTAAATTTTTAATTTCAGACATAATTACCCTCCCAATTTTAAATTCACTTATAGACTTATTAAAAATATATCCCAAATAAATTCTTTAAACATCTACTGATATTAGATTAACTAGTTAATTAAATTTTATAATAATAGCTGACCTTTGTCAATAATTTAATTATATTTTTTTACCATATCAACGGCAATTCTATGAGCTCTTTGAAAAACTTTATCACAATCTATTGTCAAAATTTTACCATCCATTGAAATAATATTACCATTAACCATGGTCATTTTAGTAAAACAGCTATTACCCAAGCACACCAAAGATACCAATGGATCATGACAGCCAGCATATTCAACCTTATTCAAATCGAACAGTATGACATCAGCTGCCTTGCCTACGTCCAATCTGCCTGTATCTGGTCGTCCTAAAACATCTGCACCACCTCTGGTAGCAATTTTTAGTATCTCATAGGCACTTAGACCACTGCTTCCATATTTCAAATGATTTAATAGATAAGCTCTTTTTATTTCCTCCCACATATTGGATCCATCATTGCTTGCACTTCCATCTACACCAATGCTCAATTTTCCTGAAGCTTTTACAATATCACTGGTCCTGCAGATTCCACTGCCCAATTTCATATTTGATGAAGGGCAATGAACTATACCTGTACCATTAAGATTATTAATTTCTCTATCATTTAAATATATTCCATGAGCATACCATACATCCGATCCAACCCATCCCAAATCCTCCATGAGCTCAAAAGGCCTTCTTCCATACCTCTCAATACAGAATTTTTCTTCATCCAGGGTTTCAGCTAAATGAGTATGCATCATAACTCCCAGTTTTCTGGCCAATTTTCTTGTTTCAACCATTAAATTCCTGGTTACAGAAAAAGGAGAACATGGTGCAAATGCAATTCTGATCATAGAAAAGTCATCTGAATCATTATATTTGTTAACCAGCCTATCACAGTCCTCCAGTATTTTATCTTCTTTTTGAATAACAGACATGGGTGGAAGTCCGCCTTCATCCCTGCCCAAAGACATGGAACCTCGAGTGGCATGAAATCTAATTCCTATTTTATTTGAAGCCTCTATTTCAGTGTCAATTAGAGTATCTGGCTGATCAGAGGGAAATACATAATGATGATCAGAAGTTAAAGTACACCCTGTTCTTAAAAGCTCACTAAATCCTACCATTGCACCATAATAAACCGCCTCTGGATTTATATTTTTCCAATAATCATAAAGCTTCATAAGCCATGGAAAAAGAGGTTGCTCCTGCACCTCCTTAATTCCCCTAAATAAGGTCTGATATAAATGATGATGGGTATTTACAAAACCTGGGAGCGCAATAAGGCCCGTACAATCTATTTCTTCATATTGTCCAGATACTGAAAAATCATTTCCTATTTTTATAATCTTGGGACCATCAATAAGTATATTACAATTTTTTAATATGTCATCTCTATCATTAAAAGTATAAACAAAATCAATATTTTTAAGCAATATCATCTTTACCTTTTCCTCCTATTATAAAAGCCTTACATTCAACAAAATACATCAGTTCCAAATAGTACTGTTATGATTTATACATGGATAATCTAAAAATTAGATTAACTATTCAGTTTAACATTATCATAGCGAAAAATACTTGTCAATATACAACAAATTTCATATTAGCCATCCATTTCATTGTTATACTTTTTTTATTTTGCTATAATAGTTTATTAGAATAGCTTTTTTAAAATGGAATTTATAAAAGGCAGGTAAAAAAATATGAGTACTTTTTTATTTAAAACCAAAGAAATCAACTATACTCCTGTAAGTAATATTTTTATAGATAAATTTATGCCTAAAGCCCGTGGAGAATTTGTTAAGGTATATATCCTGGGACTGAAATACTGCAAATCCGGTGAATTTGGCGTTAGTTCACAAATCATGGCCAGTGCTTTGCATCTTTTAGAAACTGATGTACTAAATGCCTGGAATTATTGGAATGATGAAAATGTCATTAAAATGATTCCAGTTGACAACATGGGAAATTACAATATAGAATTTCTGGATTTGACAGACAGGGGTATGGAAAAAGAAGATAATATAAACTTATTGGAAGAACTAAGTAAAAATTCTATTAAGGATATGCTTGAAGATATAGAAAAATCCATGGGAAGACCTCTCTCTTCAAAGGAAATGACCATGTATATAAGTTGGCTGAATGATTTAAATTTTTCTCCGGAAATTATACTTCTTTTGGTTCAATACTGTACATTAAAGGGCAAAACAAACAGCAGATATATAGAAAAAACCGCCATATCCTGGTTTGATGCCAAAATAAAAGATATAAACGATGCTCAAATTTTCATAAAAAAACATGAGGACAAGTGGATTAAAATAAGAAAAATCTTAAATTACCTGGGTATAAAAGACGGGGAAGTAATGAAACCGCAGGAGGAATTGCTTTCAAAATGGATTGAAAGCTATAATTTTTCTTTAGAAATAATATATAAAGCTTGTGATATATGTTTTCAAAGAATAAATAAAGCTGATTTTAAATACATTGACGGAATATTAACCAGCTGGAATAAGGATAAAATTAAGACACTGGAGGATATTGAAAAAAAGGATGTAAAAAAATCCAATTACACTAATTTTAAAAATACCAACAAGGGTGCAGAAAACAAAAAATCTAAAGGTACCTTCAATAATTTTAAGGAAAGGGATTATGATTTTAAAGATTTAGAAAAAAAATTGTTAGGATGGGATAAAAATGATTAAAGGCTACCATTCACAAGTAATGAAAATTTATGAAAAAATAAGAGAAGAAGATGAAAGATCCCTAAGTGTACGTAAAAAGGAAATTGAAAAAAGAATTCCTGAAGTAATGGATATTCAAAGGTTTATAGGAAAATTAAGTTTGAAATTATCAATAAATATATTAAATAATGTTGAAAATAAAGATAAATATCTAAAGGAACTAAAAGAAAAAATTACGGATTTGAAAATTAAAAGATCTGAGATTTTAGCAGTTAATAATTATCCCATAGATTACCTGGAAATACATTATCAATGCCCCAAGTGTAAAGACACCGGATTTATGGGAAATAAGAAATGCAGCTGTTATAAACAAAAACTTATCAAATTATATTATAATAATTCTGAACTAATAAATATACTAGATAAAAATAATTTCGATAATTTTAATTTTCAACTATATTCCTCTTTAAAGGGTAGAGACAACCCAACCAGCCCTAGAAAAAATATTGAAAAAATAGCCTCCATATCATGGAATTATATAGAAAGTTTTTCTTCTTCCAATGAAAACTTATTATTTTATGGTAATCCCGGTACAGGTAAAACCTTTTTATCAAATTGTATATCAAAAGAGTTATTGGATAGAGGTTTTTTAGTTGTTTACAGAACCTCAGAAGCTCTCATAGAGGATTTAAGAAATATAAGATTTAAAAATGACAATGATCTGGAAAATTTTCTTATGAACTGTGATTTACTTATAATAGATGACTTGGGATCAGAGCAGATAACGGACTTCTCTAAAACTGAATTGTTCAACATCCTAAATAGAAAGTTATTAAAGCAAAAAAAAATGCTCATATCAACTAATTGTGATTTAGAAGAACTTTTAAAATCTTATTCGGAAAGAATTTCCTCCAGATTATTGGGAAACTTTACACTATGTAAATTTTTTGGGGAGGATATACGCATAAAACAAAACATACAAAATAAAAATTTAAAATAAAAAACAACCCTACCATAAATCCAGGGAACAAGTACAGGTTAGATTTTTTACGTGAATCTATGCTCATCCTCCTGTACTTGTTAAATTTACATGAAAATGCAGAAATCTTATTTTTACTCATTCAGTGGAATTTCAACTTCTGCCGTCATACCAGACTTTAACACCCCGCTTTTATCTTTTATGGAAACCTTTATTTTTGTAGCTATATGATCCTTATCTGAAGTTGACTGTTTGTCTTTGGGGATATATTCCTTCTTTAAATCGATATAATTTATTTTTCCCTTCTGTGTGCCCAGCGAAGTTTTAACAGTTATAGATTGATTATAATGCACTTTATCCAGATATTTGTCCGGCAGATAACATATAACATACAAATCATTTTTTACAGCTATATCTACAATATTACTTCCAGTAGTTACAATATCACCTAATTGAAAATTCTTACTTATTATAATTCCATCGGATAATGCAGTTATATTGTATTTATCAAGTTCATTTCTTGCCTGATTCAACTGAGCTGCAGATTGATTTAAATCCTCTTGTGCTGCTTTAATTTCATCACCGGTAGCTCCATTTTCCAGAAGTTTTAACTGTGCATTTACAGCTTCGTAGTTTGCAGTTGCAGTTTCAATGGCCTGGGAGGTAGAACCCTCTTTCATTAAATCCAGCTGCTGCTTGGCATTATCAAGCTTTGACTTTGCAGAAGAAAGTGTATAATTTGAAGTATCCATTTTAGATTTGACATCATCTAATTCTTTCTGAGATATTGCTCCTGATTTATTTAAGATCAAGTATTTTTCATAATCCGACTCGGAGTTATCATATGCAGTTTGAGCAATATTTAAATCTTGCTGGGCAATTGAAACATTGTTTTGTGACTGATTTATCTGTTCTTGTCTATTCCCTGACTTCAACAAATCCACCTGCGCATTTGCGGCCTTAACTTGTGCTCTAGCCTGTTCAATTTGTTCAGGACGTGTACCTGCATTTAATTCAGATAATTTTGCCTTTTTCATATCAACTACCGCCTGTAACTGCTCCACCTGATATTTTTCATTGGAATTATCTACAAGGGCAATTATATCACCTTTTTTCACTTGTTCACCTTGATTCTTATTCATACTTATGATTTTCCCACTGACAGTACTATTGGCAGAAATAGTATTATTTTCAATGTCACCTTTTAAAGTTAGCGAAGACCTGTTACCGCAACCTGTCAATATAACTGCAGCAAATAAAATGCACATCCATATTCGCTTCATAAAACCACCCCTCATCCTAAAATAATCCTATTTTAAATCTTTCGGTATTTTTTGAGTGCCAATATATTCAATATAATAAAAGCAATGCAGATTCCTACTAAAACAAAGATGTCCATCCAAATTGAATTCAGACTTTTTCCACGTATCATAATCTGTTTAAGAGCATCTGCGGAATAATACAGAGGCATAAATCTTCCAATTACCTGAAGCCAGGATGCCATTGTGCTCATATCAAATATTCCGGAAAAAAACACCTGTGGAACTACAATAAGCGGTATAAATTGTATCATCTGAAGTTCATTTTCTGCAAATGCAGATAGTGCAGTTCCCATAGTTAGTGCCACCATGGCAGTTAAAAAAGTAATTATAAGTACTAGAATAAAAGATCCCACCATCATCATATGAATGATATGAACTGAAAACCACGCTATAAGAGCTGCCTGTATTATAGTAAATATACCGAATCCTAAAATATAACCCAGGACAATTTCCCATCTGCGTACTGGAGTTGCAAGCAGTCTCTCAAGGGTACCCTGAGTTCGCTCCCTCAGGAAAGAGACACCTGATATTAAAAATACGAAGAAAAATACAAAAAATCCGATAAGTATAGGCCCGAAATTGTCAAAAGAAGACATATCTTTGTAACCATATAAATAAGTTATATCCGGCTTAATTCCTAAATTTGATCCCTGAATACTATCTTGAACCGTTGCAATAACTGCTTTACTTTTTCCTGGATCACTTCCCTCAAGTGTAATATACGGAATTCCCCCTTTATAATCTATAACTGCATCCAATTTTGATTCACTTATAAGTATATCTGCTTCACTTTCACTATATCTTTCTACAACTGCATCCTCATCCTCTAATCTATTTATAAATTCTTGAGAGGCATTTATAACTCCTATCTTAGGATGATACTGTTTCCCATTAAAAATATAAGACATCAATGTAAGTATAAAAATAGGCGCCAGTATCATAAGTGCAATAGTTCTCTTGTCATTTCTAAGCTGATGCAAAATACGTATAGTGAGTGCAATAACTTTCATCTCTTACCTCCATAGTACAAAAAAGCTTCTTCTATAGTATTGGAATGGGTATTTTTTTTCAGCATCTCAGGAGTACCTGCCGCAATTACCCTTCCATTACGAATCATACAAAGGTTGTCACATTTATCAGCCTCATCCATCACATGTGTTGTAATTATAATGGTAGTTCCCTTTTTGCTTAAGCCACCAAGTTCATCCCATATAGATTTACGAAGTACGGGGTCAATCCCCACTGTAGGTTCATCCAAAATAAGTACTGGAGGTCGATTTAACATTGCAATAGCCAGAGACAAACGCCGCTTCATACCTCCTGAATATTGGCTGACTCTTTTCTTTAAATCCTCAGATAAATTTACTAATTCCATAACTTCATCAATACGTTTTGTGCAATCCCTTTTAGATATATTGTACATGGCTGCAAAAAACTTCAAGTTATCCTCTGCGGTAATATCTCCATAGAGAGCATCGGATTGAGCCATGTATCCTATTTTATTCATCATTGAAAGCTTTGGCATTTTCTCACCTAATACATAAATTTGTCCATGAGTGGGCATATCAATGCCTGAAATCATTTTCACAAGAGTTGTCTTTCCAGAACCGGAGGGTCCTAGTAAACCAAAAATCTGAGAATATGATATTTCCAAGTTTATATTGTAAAGTATTTGCTGCTTTCCAAAATACCTATCCACATTTTCAACTGCTACACTACAAGAATTATGCTCCATAGTATTCCTCCTCACAGCTGATTATACTACAGAAATGGCTATTCATAATAAACATTTTTTCTGATTTTGTTGATTTTTATTTTACTTTACATGTAAAATATTACATGAATCCAAGGGAAAGCGAAGTGAACATTCATGACCTCAAGAGCAAACCAGTTGCTTAAAGACATCTTTATTGAACTATATACATATAAACCTATAAACAAAATAAGCGTAAGGGAGCTATGCTAGAAATCCGGCTTAAACCGCGGAACATTCTACAATTACTATGAAAACATAGATAATCATAGGATCCTTTTACCCATATAAATATAAGCCTCATAATCTTTGATTATGAGGCTTATCCATGGTGCTGGCAGTAGGCTTCGAACCCACGACCTACTGATTACAAGTCAGTTGCTCTACCAACTGAGCTATGCCAGCAGATATGGCGACTCAGAAGGGTATCGAACCCTCGACCTCCGGCGTGACAGGCCGGCACTCTAACCAGCTGAGCTACTGAGCCATATTAAAATATAATATTACATGGTGGGCACAATAGGGCTCGAACCTATGACCCTCTGCTTGTAAGGCAGATGCTCTCCCAGCTGAGCTATGCGCCCATATAATAATTGGTGACCCCTAGCAGACTTGAACTGCTGTTACCACCGTGAAAGGGTGGTGTCTTAACCGCTTGACCAAGGGGCCTTATAAAAAATAAAAACATAGTATCATAATCTCCAACTTAAATGAGTAAATCTCCCCCTTAGAGTAGACTTCTCATTTAAGTCAATCAATTATTGATTTTACAAATATATATATATATCTGTATACATGGCGACTCAGAAGGGTATCGAACCCTCGACCTCCGGCGTGACAGGCCGGCACTCTAACCAGCTGAGCTACTGAGCCATATTAAAATAATAATATTACATGGTGGGCACAATAGGGCTCGAACCTATGACCCTCTGCTTGTAAGGCAGATGCTCTCCCAGCTGAGCTATGCGCCCATATAATAATATTGGTGACCCCTAGCAGACTTGAACTGCTGTTACCACCGTGAAAGGGTGGTGTCTTAACCGCTTGACCAAGGGGCCTTATGTATTCTTTCAAGTCATATCTGGCGACCTAACATAGTCTATAATACAAAATATTCGTTAAAGTGTCAACACCTTTTTTTCAGATTCCCAAATATATTTCCCCATATTACCTCTAAAATCCTTATATATCAACACTTTAAGAAAATTTCCAGGTTTTTAATTAATTATACAACTTTTTGTTTACAAGCCTGTATATATTAAGATTAATAATTTTTTGTGCCCATATAACCTATATACTCCATTATTATCAGTGCGGTATCTTCGACAGCCCTTTTTGTCACATCTATTACTTTGCAATGCAGCTTTTTTATAAGCCTGTCCGAAAACTCTAATTCTTGAAGGACTCTCTCTTCATTGGCATATTTTAATTTTGTTGACATCATATTATACCTATCCATTCTATGCTTTCTTATTTCTATTAAATGTAGTGGATCTATGGTAAGCGCCACAATTTTTCTTCTGTCAATTTGAAATAATTCTTCCGGTACCGGTACTTCCGGCATAAGTGGTATGTTTAAGGCCTTTATCCCCTTGTTTGCCAGATACATGCACAGTGGCGTCTTAGATGTTCTAGAAAGGCCCAATAAAACTACATCTGCATGTTTGATACCTGAGCTGTCCTTGCTGTCATCATATCGAATAGCAAATTCTACTGCTTCTATTTTTTTATAATACTGAGAATCTATCTCCCATACAGCACCTGGCCTGTATTCAGGTATCTTGTTTAACAATCTGGAGGCCATACTTATACAAGGGCCTAGAATATTACTTATAGGTATGCCGGATTCTATACATCTCTGAATTAAAAATTCCCTAACTTCTACAAGTACAATTGTAGATATAATCATAATATTTTCTTTACTTTCTAATCCATTTATAAATTCATTTACATCTTCAAAACTCTTTATATATGGAACTCTATGAACTTCTATGTCTGAATAAAACTGACAGGCAGTTCCCTTAGCTACAAGTTCTGCTGTTTCACCTATAGAGTCGGATACTGCATATATTTTTAACATAAATAAGCCCTCCTACTTTTGATGTCTTTTTGATAATTCTACAAGTGCACATCCCTCAACGGCATCTATTCCATTATTATTGCAAAAATCCAATATTTCCTGGCTTTCCGCACCAGGCTGTATTAATATTTTATCTATTCCAAATTTGCCAGCTGCTTTAACTATATCAATTCCCACTGCAGGATTTATACATAAATCCAATACATGTACCTTAGGAAACACCTTTTCCAAAGAATCATAAACATTTCCAGCAATATCCCTGGGGTTTACTCCAACCGCATTAAACCCTGCAGCCTTTAGAGAATTTAATATCTTAAATGCATATTTCCCCTCCTTAGAAACATTCCCAATAACTGCCCAATTCTTATAATATAGCAAACTAGAAGCCTTCATCCTTATCTCCTCTTTCCATAATAATACTTCATAATAAATTTTAATAATTTCATCTCTAATATTATTATAAACAACTTTTCGTAAATATATATGTTTTTTTACAGTAATTTAAAATTGCAAGCTATATTAAAAATACCATAAGTAAGTTAAAATATATATTATAAAGTTTATTAAAATAAGGGGGTATATTTTTGTTTTATGAAATAATTGTGATTGGTGCAGGTGCTTCCGGTATCATGGCTTCAATTACTGCAAAAGATAATGGAAAAAGCGTAGCAATACTGGAATTCAAAAATAGAATGGGAAATAAAATACTATCTACTGGAAATGGCAGATGTAATATAACAAATAAAAATATAAATCTTGCCAAATATCATAGTAAAAATATTCATTTTGCTGAAAATATTTTAAGTAAATTTTCAGTTAAGGATACAATTACATTTTTTGAGTCCTTAGGACTTCCTCTTATAACCTTGGAAAATGGAAGAATGTACCCTCTTTCCCTTCAGTCCTCATCTGTATTGGATATATTAAAAATGGCAATTGAAGATAGAAACATACCCATTTATTTTAATTCTAAAGTTACTGATGTACTTTATGACAAGAAATCCTTTAAAATTTTCTGTAATAATGAAGTCTATGAATGTAACAAGCTCATATTATGCACTGGGGGCAAATCTGCTCCTCATACTGGTTCTGACGGCTCAGGTTTTGACATATGCAAAAAATTAGGCCACAGCATAATAACTCCTCTTCCTGCCCTGGTACAGTTGAAACTAAGATATGATCATCTAAAGGCTCTATCTGGAGTAAAATTCAATGGATACGTGGATATATTAGTGAATGATGAAATTAAAGGGCATGAATATGGTGAAATTCTATTTACAGACTATGGCATATCAGGTCCTCCCATATTGGGACTAAGCCGTATAGCTTCCTGTAATTTATTAGATAATAAATCCGTGAAAATTAGGCTTGATATATTCCCAAATTTACAAAAGGAAAAACTACCGGAGTTTTTAGAAAATCATTGGGGAACATTTAGTTACAGAAGTGTATATAATTCTCTTATAGGAATAATAAATAAGAAAGTCATACCAATACTTTTAAAAGAAGCTTCCATAAGTGATATTCATAAGCCTTGTTATGAACTGGATTGGCGAGAAAAAAAGAATATATACAATTTACTGAAGTCCTGGGAATTCATTGTATACGATACTAACTCTTTCAAAAACTCACAAGTTACCTGCGGCGGCATTGATACAAATGAAGTAAACTGTAATACCCTGGAATCCAAAAAAATAAAAAACCTGTATCTGGCCGGTGAAGTATTGGATGTAGATGGTGACTGCGGCGGTTTTAACTTACAATGGGCATGGAGTTCCGGATTTATGGCAGGAAAAAGTGCTGCTGAAACATAATTCATCAGCATTTCCCTCTATTTTTATCTTTCATTACTATGCCAGATAGCCTCTATAACGGATAGTTCCCTGCCATTGTCATCAATAATCTTATGTAAAGATACATAGTTTCCATCTTGTTTTTTTAATTCAGTAAATACCTTTATTTTTTCCCCATATAATGCTTCTTTTTCATAGGTTATGTTTATATGCTTTATAGTATATTTAAGTATTATATCCAAAGGTATAGTTTCTACAATCCAATCTATATATTTAACATTATTGACATGCCTGTTAGTATCTATGTCGCTATATCTTACATTAAAACTTTTTTCAATGGTAAACTTTTCAGGCAGCTTCACATTTTTAATAGGCAGAGGCTTATTGTCACTTTCAGTTAATCCAAAAATTTTATACATGTCTTTAGTTATTCTAAGTATTTTCCTTTTATTGATATCTATTAAAAGCCATATTGAATTAGCCTTTGCTATAACATTATCATCTTGATCCAAAACTTCAAAAGTTCTATAACCATAGAATTTTCTGAATGAACAAGCATTGGTCCTTACCTTAATCTTCTGACCATACTTGGGATATTGGTCTATATCTATATCCCACTTATACAAAACCCATGCCACTCCATTTTTCTTTGAATAGCCCAAGCCACCCCCTAAATCTTGAGAATGTTTGGTAGCTATATCTCCAAAGTAATTTACAAGGCTGGTTATCAGCAGCCTTTCTTCATAATCTATTTCGTAGTAATTCACTTCATATTCTTTTTCAGCAATTGATCTGTTCATTATCTCTCACTTCCTATTCTTAATTATAATATTCAAAATATAATGTATAAGTTTATTTTTTATCTTTAATTGTACACTATAATTATATATTATAATATAATCTCTATTTTTTCCATAGAATAAAATATCATCTTTAAATAAGTTTTACTGTAAGAACTTATCTAAAGATGATATTTAAATATATATTTTATATATGACTTACATCTATTGTCTGATCCCTTCCCGGTCCCACAGAAACTATAGATATTTTTGTATTTGTAAACTCTTCTATTCTACTTAAATATTTCTTAGCACCTTCTGGTAATTCACCATAAGTTCTGGCTTTTTCTATACTTTTGTTCCATCCCTGAAACTCTTCATATATAGGTTCACATTCAGCCAAGTCTTCCAGACTTGCAGGCACATAATCTATAATCCTTCCATTAACTTTATATCCAGTACAAATTTTTACCTTTTCAAGTCCTGCCAAAGTATCTATTTTAGTAATGGCAAAGCTTGTAAGTCCTGAAAGCCTGCTGCTGGTCTTGAGTATTACCAGATCCAGCCATCCGCACCTCCTGGCTCTTCCTGTAGTAACTCCATACTCATGCCCATTTTCTCTAATCCAATTTCCTGTTTCATCAAAGAGTTCTGTAGGGAATGGTCCTTTTCCTACCCTAGTAGTATAAGCTTTGGCCACACCTACCGCACCTGTTATCATAGTAGGTCCTATTCCCGAGCCAATACAAACTCCTCCTGCAATGGTACTGGAAGAAGTAACATAAGGATAGGTACCATAATCTATATCCAGCAGGGTTCCCTGCGCTCCTTCAAATAACACTTTTCTGCCGGTTTTTATATTTTCATAAACTTTTACAGATACATCTCTTACATAAGGAGCTAATGCCTTTCCATAATTAATGTATTCATTGTATATTGAATCAAAGTCTAAAGGTTTTTCTCCATAAACCTTTGTTATTATATCATTTTTCACTTTTAAATTTTCTCTTAAATTTTCCTGGAATACATCCTGATGCATGAGATCACATACTCTTATACCGCTTCTCTCCATCTTATCCGTATAACAAGGCCCAATTCCCTTTCCTGTGGTTCCTATGTCCTTTTTACCTCTTGCTCTCTCTTTAATACCGTCTAACACTTTATGATAGGGCATAATAAGCTGAGACCTATCACTAATTATCAAATTCTCAGGTGAAATATGCACACCTAATTTTTTTAAATAATCTATTTCTTCAAATAGAGCCTTTGGATCAAGCACTACTCCATTTCCTATTACATTAATTTTATCCCTATAAAGTATCCCAGATGGTACAAGATGAAGTTTATACTGTTTATCTTCCACTTCAACTGTATGGCCTGCATTACTACCACCTTGGAATCTAACAACCATATCTGCGCTTTTAGCAAGATAATCTGTAATTTTGCCTTTTCCCTCGTCGCCCCACTGGGCTCCTAAAACAATAAATGCTGACATAAGAATTTCCTCCCCTTTTTATATAGGTTAATATTTGATAAATATTTGTAATTGCAAGAGCAATAGGTATTTATATTATAATCCAAGTATATCTCTGGCAACTACTACCCCTGTTACTGAAGCTTGCATAAGACCTCTTGTGATTCCAGCACCGTCTCCCATTGCATATAAATTTTTTATAGATGTTTCAAATTTCCCATTTGTTTCAAATTTACTGGAATAGAATTTCACTTCTACACCATAGAGCAGTGTATTTTTGCTATAAAGCCCCGGTGCAACATTATTAAAAGCTTTTAATGCTTCCACTATAGATGTCAAATATCTTTGAGGCAAAACAAAACTTAAATCTCCAGGTACTGCAGATTTTAAAGTGGGTATGGTAGTTGATTTTTTAAGCCTGGAATAATCCGTTCGTCTTCCGTTTAATAAATCCCCTAATCTCTGAACCATTATGCCTCCTCCTGTAAGCATATTACCAAGCTTTGCAATATATTTGCCATAAGTTATGGGCTGATTAAAGGGCTTGGTAAAAGATGTAGAAACCAGCATGGCAAAATTTGTATTCTCTGTTCTGAGCTCTTTCTCCTCATAGCTATGACCATTTACCACTGCTATTGTACCGTCATAATGTTCTTCCGATACAACTCCACCCGGGTTCATACAAAAAGTTCTAACTTTATTATCAAATGTATCTGAATAATACACAAGTTTTGCCTCATATAGATCCCTGGTTAAATTATCCATTATGGAATTTGGGACTTCCACTCTTACGCCTATATCTACAGCATTATTGGTGGTTTTTAGGTTTAATTTCTTGGATTGAACTGTAAACCATTCTGCACCAGCTCTACCTGGAGCAACTACTACATAATCTGCCAGAATATTTCTCTCTCCATCCTTGTTTTTGACAGTTACTCCAACAGCCTTATTATTCTCAACCAATATATCCTTTACTATTGTGAGTTCACTAAATTCCATGTTTGTATTATTTAAAAGATGATAATACATTTTTTTTAATATCTCATAGGCCAATTCTGTTCCCAAATGTCTAACCGGACATTCTATAAGCCTTATATTGTATTTACTTGCCTCATATTTTATTTTATCTATTTTCTCATTGTTCAACCCATATATGGTTTTATTAGCTCCAAAATCCAAATATATATCGTCACAATATTTTATTAGCTTTTTACATTCATCTTCTGAAAAATATTCTAGAATTCTTCCTCCCACTTCCGGACTTAAAGAAAGTTTTCCATCAGAAAAGGCTCCTGCACCAGACCAGCCAGAAGTAATACCACATGGATTGCAATTTACACATTTCCCAGTTATTCTTGCAGGACATTTCCTGCTTTCTATATTTCTGCCCTTATCAATTATTAATATATTCATTCTTTTTTTAAGTTTTGTAAGCTCTAAGGCAGTAAATATTCCTGCAGGACCAGCTCCAACTATTATAACATCATATTTCTCTTTCAAGTAGCATCCCTCCTTCAATATGGTATCAAAATTAAATGTTTCAGTCAATAAAAAATGCGAATATTTTTTATAAATTTCGTGTCAAAATTCGTAAATTGCATCAAAACATATATTGTACTTTTCACTATAATCTGTAAAATTATAATACAATTTTATTAACATTTTGATTTTACTTTCATAATATATATTGTAGTAAATTTTATGGAGGTACCTAATGAACAACGACAGTAAAGACATCAATGAAGAATTCATTGAAGATTATGATTATTCCAAGAATACTTATCCACCTTACTATTGCCCTTTGTACAATTGCCCCTATAGCTCATCAATGATGGATCAATATGATGATGAAGGCGCAGAGGAAGCAGGTGATCCTGATTCAGCCTACAGACAGCATGGTCGCAGAAGGCGCAGAAGAAGACGCAGGAGAAGACGCAGAAACTCGTTTTTCCCTGGAGTGGGCCCAATAATTTTCCCAATTGTATTTCCATTTGGAGGTTTTGATGATTGGGATTATTGAATAAAACCTTTTCCATTTACATTATAATATCATCCTATACCTTTTAAATAAAAAATGCTTCAAATTGTTGAAAAATCCTAATAATCATGGAAATTTCAAAACAACCTGAAGCATTTTTTGTTTTAAGCTTTAAATATACTTAAACAATAACATGATAAATCTACAATATATCTTTTAATTCAGGTACTATATTTGGCGGGACTTCACCACGCACTGCTTTTACTAGATTTTCTGCGGCAAGCATTGCCATATTAAAACGAGTTTTTGCTGTAGCTGAACCAATATGTGGCACAGTTATAGCATTTGACATTTTTAAAAGAGGGTTGTCAGGATTTATCGGTTCTGTTTCATAAACATCCAATGCTGCAGCTAATATTTTTTTGTTATTGAGGGCATCTATTAATGCCTTTTCATTAACCACTTGTCCTCGAGAAGTATTTATAAAAATTGCTGATTTTTTCATCATGTCAAATTCCCTGTAATCAATCATATGCCAGGTATGCTTATTATAAGGAACCATAATTGAAATAAAATCTGATTTTTTCAGCAAATCATCAAAATTTTCATACTTTACTCCCAGCTCTTTTTCAATATTTACTCTTCTATTTTTATTGTAATACAGAACATCCATATTAAATCCAAGTCTTGCCTTTCTGGCAACATATTCACCTATTCTTCCCATACCAATAATCCCTAAAGTGGCATGATTCATATCAACTCCAAAATTATCACTTTGAATTTCTTTTTTCCATCTTCCCTGTTTTACATATTGATCCAACTCTGTAATTCTTCTGGCGGATGAAATCATCAGTGCAAGAATCAAATCCGACACCGTTTCATTCAATACAAAAGGAGTATTAGTTCCAATGACACCTTTTTTCTTCATGGCCTCTATGTCAAAATTATCATAACCAACAGAAATATCACTGACAACCTTAAGCTCAGGTGAATGAAACAATATTTCTTCATCAATTTTCGTACCTGAAGTTAAGAGACCTTTCACATCAGCTAAATTTTCAATAAGTTTATCCTTAGGTATTCTTTCATCAGAATCCCATTTTTTATATTCACAGTATTTTGAAATAAGATCTTCTACCTTTTCTGGAATAGGTTTCGCTATAAATACTTTAGGTTTATCCATTATCCTCCTCCTGACAATATTATTTAATTAGGATTTTATAACATTTTTTATTCCATATATGCCCCGCTCATTGCTGATGCAGCATGTTCAGTATATCGTTTAAAAACTCCATAACGTTCATGATGCTTAGGCGGCTGCCAGCTAGCTTTACGTTTCACCAATATTTCATCAATCTCTCCTGCTGAACACTCTTTTCCCCTTATTCCTATTATGCTTAATTTTCTGCTATCTATGTCCAGTTCAATTAAATCATTATCCTGCACCAATGCAATGGGACCTCCAACCTCAGCTTCAGGAGATACATGCCCCACACAAGGCCCCCTTGTAGCACCAGAATAACGCCCATCTGTGATCAATACGGTGGAACCGCTTATTTTAGGATCACACATCATAGCCTCTGTAGTCATAAGCATTTCAGGCATACCTGAACCACGTGGTCCTTCATATCTAATAAACAATACCATTCCCGGTTCTATTTTTCCCTTTACAATTGCCTCATGGCAATCTTCCTCTGAATCAAATACTTTTGCCGGACCTATATGATGCATCATATCTTTAGATACTGCGGAATATTTAATTACTGCTCCTTCTGGTGCCAAATTTCCTTTAAGTACAGCTACAGATCCATAGGTTTTTGTTTCATTTACAGGTTTTATAATATCTTCTCTTTTAAGCCCATAGTTACGCAGGTATCCATATATTCTATCAAAAAAACCTTCCCTATGTAACTTTTCCAGATTATTCCCCAGTGTTTTTCCCGTAACTGTCATAACATTTAAATCCAGATAATCTCTAAGCACCCATTGAACCATTGGAATCCCTCCTGCAAACCATAATGTTTCAGTAGGATATTTTCCACTGGGCGCTATATTGCAGATATGGGGAATCTTATGATTTGTTTCATCAAAAATTGCAGGATTTAACTTATAGCCCATTTCATATGCAATTGCCGGAAGGTGAATCAATGCATTAGTAGAACCACCAATAGCAGCATGTACAATAATAGCATTTTTAAAAGCTTCCGGTGTCAATATATCTCTGGCTGTAATATCTTTTTCAATTAGATTCATAATTTGACGGCCTGCCACTTTAGACATTGCTATAATATCCCTCATAGTTGCAGGTGATAATGCTGTAGCAGGCAAAGCCAGACCCAATGCTTCAGCCATGCACTGCATAGTACTTGCAGTTCCCATGAACTGACAGGATCCGCATGAAGGGCATCCTGTTAATTTATAATTCATAATCTCCTGTTCCGAGATATCATTTTCCTCTTCTCTTAATGAAACTTCTCCGCCTTTTACAGATGTGGACATATCAGGCCCGGGTCTCATGCTTCCCCCTGGAATAAAAATTGTGGGTAAATTTAATCTTGCTGCTGCCTTCAAGTGTGCCGGCACTGCTTTATCACAAGAAGAAATAAGAATTAGCCCGTCCCATGGCGAGCATGAAGCATGAAGTTCCACCATATCTGCTATAATTTCCCTTGAAGCCAGAATATAATTCATACCATCATGTCCCTGAGCCCATCCATCACAAATATCTGTTACATGAAAATTTGCCGGACGACCACCTTTTTCATATACTCCTATGCTGGTTTCCTTGGCCAGTTTTGATAGATGAAAACTTCCCGGATGACTTTCCCCAAACACATCATCTATAAGTACTTGAGGCTTTTCTAAGTCTTCCTCATCCCAATCCATTCCTAGCTGTAATGCATCGTGTTGTGACCAAATTTGTCTTGCATGCTTACATTTCTGAGTATAAACCATATACAATCATCCTCTTTATTCTATATTTATCAGAACCTTTATTTTATTTCTGATATCTTCATCTGCCTTAATACTATAATTTTTTAAGGATGTATTTATATTCATATTCAAACGTATGCTAACTGCTTCTTTCAGTGTTATTATGAAAGGATCCATCAGACTATACATTTCCATTAGTCTATTTATTTTATTTTGACAGGTCAATAATTTATCAACATCCTTATCCAGAAAAGCCTTATAAGTATTTATAAATACCTTTGCATTCACATTTGTTAAACCGCCTATAATTCCAGCACCTTGTGATAGAAGATTAGGTATCAGGTATTCTTCAAATCCTGAAAATATAGAGAAATCACTGCGAATCTTTCTGATTTTTTCACTGAACTTCCTCACATTGCTTATAGAATCCACGGTATCCTTTACACCAACAATATTTTTAAAATCGGCAACCAGTCTGTATATAAAATCCGCTGATAAATTAGTGCCGGTTCTATCTGGAAAATTGTATAAAATTATAGGTAGTTTTGTATTCCTGGCTATAATTGAATAATATTCATAGAGATGTTGTTCATTTAAGCTAAAATAGTATGGAGTTACAACTAAAACAGCATCTGCATTTATCTCCTCAGCAAAGTGATTTAGTTCTATGACCTCCTCTATATTGTTAGAGCCTGTACCAATTAAGAATTTAATCCTTCCTGAAATAACTTCACCTACAAACTTTACATATTCTTTTTTCTCAGCAAGAGATAAGCTAAAAAATTCTCCCGTACTTCCCAATGCCACAATACCATCAACACCGTCAGAAATTAGTTTTTCAATTAAAGCACTAGTAGCTTCTTTATCAATACCTCCTTCATCATTAAAAATAGTGAGCATTGGTGTATAAATTCCTTTGAACATCACAATTTCCTCCTTAGTCTATTCCTTATTTGGAATAACGTTTTATATGTAGATTATATTTTTAGCTGACTTAAAATTAAGTCAACTAAAAGTTTTAAAACAATGTTTCTTTTGTATAGCCAAGTTTCTTGGAAATTTTCAGGGCTGCCTTTATTGCAAATTTCCTATGTTTTTCCGTGCTCTCATTATTTTTCTTTATTTTTAAATTTGATATGGATACTGCAGCTATGGCCTTTCCTGTATTATCATATACTGGAACCCCTATACAAAATATACCATCTTCATTCTCTTCATCAGATATAGAATACCCTCTTCGTCTTGTTGCTTCCAAATCCCTTAATAAATCCTCTGGATTTATCAGTGTGTTCTTTGTCCTTGGCAGCAATTTAATGCTGGATAAATATTCATTCATCTCTGTTTCACTATAGGTTGCCAGAACAGCTTTGCCCAATCCTGTGGAATAAAGGGGCATTATTGATCCCAAATTGGCAGTTGTTCTCAAGGCCTTTTTTGACTCCTTCTTGTCTATATATACGAGCTCATTATTATTTACTATGGCTAAAAATACAGTTTCCAAAACATTATCAGCCACCCATTTCAAAATAGGATCTGCAATGTTAACCAACTCAGTTTTATTTAAATATAAACTTCCAAGTTTAAATGCCCCAATTCCCAATTCATAACTTTTTAATTTTTTATCTTCTATTGAAAGAAAATCCTTTTCAACCAATGCATTTACAATATTAAATACGCTGGTTTTAGGTATCTCCAGACACCTGCTTAATTCAGCTATGGTAACAGGCTCTTCACTTTCCCCGATAAATTTTAAAATATCCAATCCTCTCAAAATTGCCTTATTCAAACAATTCACCTCATCATTTTATATATGAAATGCTATTTCATATGTTAAATACATTATATGAATCTTTTCTTTCCTTGTCAATGATATTTTAATTATGATGGAAATTGAAGCTGCTCATATTAAATTTATACTATAAATTTCTTATCTTTCATTTCCAGATTGAAATCCTTAATGGCCTCAACATTACCTGAATATATTTTACATATATGTCTTAATGATAAGTTTGCCACTTTACCATGCTCCCTTTCTATTAATACCATTCCTTAAATAAACTTTTTAAGTATATTGGGGTAATTTGTTATGATACCATCTACTCCTAAATCTATAAGCTTTTTCATATCATTTCTTCTATTCACCGTATAAGTGTTTATGAGTATACCGCTTTTTTTGATATTCTGAACTATTTTTGCATCCATAACCAATGAAAAAAGTGGATGAAGTGCATCAGCTCCCATTTTTTTCGCATATTCTTCCGGTTTATAAATAGCTGATCCATATAATAGTCCTGTTTTTATGCTGCTGTCATAATGTTTAACTTTCTGCATAGACTGATGGTTGAAAGAAGATATTATAATATTTTCTTTTAATCCATATTCATATATTTTATCTATAGTATTTTTTTCCAAGTTGTCATAGTAAATAATATCATTTTTAAGTTCAAGATTTAAAAACAGATCCCTATCCTTCACATAACTTAACAATTCATCCAAACTGGGAATCTTTTCTCCTTCTCCGGCGCTAAATTTCCTTATTTCTTCATAAGTATAGTTCTTTATAAACCCACTTCCATCTGTAGTTCTGTCTATAGTTTCATCATGACATATAACTATAATACCGTCTTTTGTTACATGCAGATCCGTTTCTATTCCATCTGCACCTGCCTCTGCTGCCTTTTTAAAAGACAGCATTGTATTCTCAGGATACAATCCACTAAAACCCCTGTGCGCAATATTCAAAGTTTTAATCATACTTCTAATCGCCTCTTTATTCTTATATATTATTTCTTATTATACTGATTATATTTTTATATAGTCGAATTTATGCTGTCCACTGAATATCCATTTTTTCACATAACATTTAAAGAACTAGATAAAAATTTACTATCTTAAATATTCTTACAAGTATTGCCTTCACAGCAAATTAGTAGTATACTAAAGTAAAATTTAATAAAAGTTACAGGGGGACTAATATAGTTGAGAAGGATTAAAAGCCTGACCCTTAGAACCTGTCAGTTAATACTGTCGTAGGAAGTCAAAACATCATTCTGATATTGAAATCAAGCTGTTTTAAATCTATACGATTGAAACAGCTTTTTTATACTGTTATTAATAAACAAAATAAATAGCAATACATAACTTTTATGCAAATTTAAAAAGCATGAAAAGGGGTACACCACCGCGGGCGTATTTACTTTTCATGCTTTTTTTATTTATAAATAATATCTAGGAGGATTGATAAAATGAATGCAAGTGTAGCAATTCAGGTACTGCCAAAAGTGGAGGATAAAGATCTGATCCCTATTGTGGACAAAGTTATTGACTATATCAGGAGTACAGGGTTGAACATATTTGTGGGCCCTTTTGAAACCACAATTGAAGGGGATTATGACCAGCTTATGGATATAGTAAAAAAGTGCCAGATCATCTGTATAGAACAGGGAGCACCAAGTGTAATGTCCTATGTTAAAATAAGCTACAACCCAGAAGGTGTCTGGAGTATTGAGAAAAAAACCAAAAAGCATCACCCTGAAATGAATGGAGGCAGGTAAAGAAAATGAAAAAATCCATTATCAAAAAGGAAGTTTTTACAGCCCTGCTGGCAAGTATATCCTACGTACTCAGCACCTTTGTATCCTTTCCAAGAATGGCTCCATTTCAACACTTTGCGAATGTCATAGGTGCAGTTTTTCTGGGGCCCCTGTGGGGATTCAACTGTGCCCTTATGACAGGTCTTATGAGAATGATATTGAACGGAAGTACAATTTTGGCGGTGATAGGAGCTGTAGTAGGGGCATTTCTTTCAGGACTGCTGTATAAAAAGTTTCATAAATTCATCTGGGCAGTAGTAGGAGAAGTAATTGGAACGGGAATCTTAAGTGCAATTATTTCATATCCATTTATGAGAGCATTTTACGGGCTTCCAAAAACTTCAATTTTCACTTATATACCTTTTTTCATTCCAGCATCCCTAATGGGAGCAACTCTTGGGTATATACTTCTAAAGGCACTCGATAAATCAAAAGTGCTTGTATATTTAAAGTCTCTTGTAAATAACTAAACAAGCTTTTTTAGTATGGACGTCCATAAAACTAGCTTAAATTCAGCTAGTTTTATGGATGTGCAACTATTTTATTTCATCAGCTCTTTTGATATATGGCAGTAACCGCCTGGATTTTTTTCAAGATACTTCTGATGATATTCTTCAGCATCATAAAAATTTTTAAGAGGAAGAATTTCTGTCACAATTTTTTCCTTGTAATTTTTCTGCTGACTTTGTGTGGATTTCTCTATAATATTCACATCATTGTCATCTATATAATAGATTCCGCTCCTGTATTGATTTCCCCTGTCATTTCCCTGCCTATCCACAAGAGTAGGATCTACTATCTTCCAATACATTTCAAGCAATTCTTCAAGTCCCACAATTTCAGGATCATATTCTAAGAAACAGGCTTCCGCAAATCCCATGATTCCACTGCATACTTCCTCATAGGTGGGGCTTTCTCCCCTTCCGTTGGCATAGCCCACTTTTGTATTCAGGATTCCTTTTTTACCATCAAAATATGCCTGAACTCCCCAGAAACATCCTCCTGCAAATACAATATTTTTCATAAGTCATATCCCCTTTGTAATTGATCATATGATTACTTCTGTATTATTCTTAATTTCTCCAATTTTATTCATAATATTTCTTGCATCATTGATATATACACTCCAACCTAAAATTGCCTTGTACATAATTCATATGATATAATCCATTTTATACTCTTTGTTTTTTTAAACAATATAAACGTTATATATAAAAATTATAAATACTGAAAGGTGATTTGATTTGTCAAAAAATTTTTTTTCCAGGGTTTACGCTGTAGTTTCCAAAATACCACAAGGTAAAGTTACCACTTACGGTCAGATAGCCTTGATGCTGGGAGAGCCCAGAAGTGCCAGAATAGTTGGATGGGCCATGACAAAGGCTCCTAAAAACCTCCACCTTCCCTGTCACAGGGTTGTGAACAAATCCGGCAAACTGTCACCGGATTATGTGTTTGGAAGTTCCGATGTACAGAGATGCCTTTTGGATTCGGAGGGAATTATCTTTAAAAGTGATGGGAGCATAGATATGGGAAAATATTTGTGGAGTGGTAAAAGTTAAAATATATCTTTATACAAGATTACATCACTGCCTTAATAACACCACAAGCTAACCTTTTACCAGATGCTCCAGAAGGTTGAGTTTTATAATCATCCGGGCTTTCATGTATAATCAGGGACTTTCCAATAATCTGAGAAACATTGAATTTATTTGTAAAAAAGGTCATTCTGGAATAACCATTATTAGAAAAGAGAACAGGAAAATCTCCTGCATGATTGCCATGGGGCTGGTTAGTTGGATTCCAATGTTCTCCAGCAGGATTGAACGGTTCCACAGGATCACCTACAGCACATGTACCATTCTGATGTATATGGAATCCATGAGGTCCAATTTGAGGATTTCCATCCATGGCAGGTCTGTACGGGGGTAATCCACTGACCTCTGCAGAGACCTCAGTTCCTCCACGTACTTGAGTAAAGGTAACAGTACCTCTTATGCCAGGGGCCAGAGGGCCTCCCACTATATGAGCTACAGCCTTTCTGGCAGGGACATTCATATCATTTCTATATCCGCAGTCATTATAATTTAGAAAAGGGCATTCATATTGATCAAAATACATAATATCCTCCAAATTAAGCACTTCAATTTATCTTATGTAAAACTTTTAAAATAGTTACAAGAAAGTCAATAATTTATATCATAATAATAATGATCTTGAAAGAAAAAACACTTCATATTTCGAGGTAATCATATAAAGTGCCATATCATAAGGAAATTTTTCTTTTTCATCACAAGCTGAATTAGAGTATTTTGAACAGGATTGGACCTGGGAAGGACAAAACACAAACACCCATTGATATTATACCCCCCAACTGCCCTTCTCTTCCCTTTTTCGGGGAATTTTTATTGACAATAACAATGGTTTAAAAAATTTATAAATAACGTGACGCATCATATTTTTATAATACCTTATTGTGGTTTCTCTTAAATTTTTAACTCTACAATATAAAATAAATTCTTCAAAACTTTTTTGAAATGTTTTATCTTGCTTAATTTTATTTAACTCAATTCTCTCTTTTCTCATAAAAAAATTGCTCACTTATTTACCATATTTTAGATAGTAAACAAGTGAGTGATTTTCGCATTGCAATATTTCAAAATGCCTGCAAACCCTTCATATATCTTTTCTTGGTGCTCCCAAGAGGAGTCGAACCTCCGACCTACTGATTACGAATCAGTTGCTCTACCAACTGAGCTATAGGAGCAAATGTACATTATTATTTTAATACAAATCCTGATTATAATCAAATATAAATTAATTTATTTTATAATATTGTTGTCCATAAATAACTATCAAGATAATAAGTCATTATAAATAATCTTTATAATGGCTTATTATCCTATTCCTGATGAATTACATCAAGATTTCCAAACTTACTGAACTGCCCCATCCATGCCAGTTTTACAGTGCCTGTAGGACCATTTCTCTGTTTTGAAATAATACATTCAGCTATATTTTTTTCTTCTGTTTCTTTATTATAGTACTCATCTCTATATAAAAACATAACTATGTCTGCATCTTGTTCTATTGAACCAGACTCCCTTAAATCTGAAAGCATGGGCCTATGATCTGTCCTTGCTTCAGGGGCACGTGATAATTGAGATAATGCAATAACCGGACATTGCATCTCCTTGGCAAGAGCTTTAATTGATCTTGATATTTCCGATACTTCCTGTTGTCTATTTTCTGAACTTCTTCCCCCACTCATAAGTTGAAGATAGTCCACAACTATGATGTCTATACCCTGTTCTATTTTCAATCTCCTGCACTTGGATCTCATTTCCATAATTGATATACCCGCTGTATCATCTATAAATATCTTCGACGCAGCCAGAGGTCCTGAAACCCTGGCTATATTTTCCCAATCCTTATCTTCTAGATTTCCAGTTCTAAGCTTTAGCATATCTATATGAGCCTCCGAACATAATAATTTATATGCCAGTTGCTCTTTTGACATCTCAAGAGAAAATATAGCTACCTTTTTTCCTTCTCTTAAAGCTGCATATTCCGCTATGTTCAATGCAAAAGTTGTTTTACCCATAGAAGGTCTTGCTGCCACCAAAACCATGTCTCCCTTTTGAAAACCGGAAGTTTTAGCATCCAGTTCCCTAAATCCTGAAGCTATCCCTGTAGTCTCTCCCTTATTATTAAATAATCTTTCTATTTCTAAAAATCCTCTTTCAAGCACAGCATTCATGGATTCAAAATCTGAAGTCTTCATATTATTGGATAAATCAAATATAGATTTTTCAGCCATATCTATAGTTTTTTCTACATCATCCTGAGCATTGTAACTTTCTTCTATTATTTTCGTAGAAGCTTTAATAAGCTTTCTAAGCGTAGATTTATCCTTTATAATTTTTATATAAGATTGCAAATTAACTGTGGACACGATGGACCCACTTAGTTCACTTATATAGGTTATTCCGCCTGCGGCCTCAAGTTTAGATTTTGATTTCAAATTTTCTGTTAATGTGATTATATCTACAGCTGTATCTTTTCTATATAGATCAAGTATGGATTCAAATATAACTTTATGGGTATCTTTGTAAAAATCCTCAATTTTTAAAACCTGTATACATTCAACTATGGCAGTTTTATCAATGAGCATAGAACCAATTACACTTTGTTCAGCTTCTATATTATGGGGTATGCTTTTAAAAGGTATATCCATGGAAATTTCACTCCTCAGATTTTAATAATAAGTAAATTTATTTAACTCTCTAATACCCATAATATCTACTTGAATATTATTTTTATAAGTTCTTCAATATTGGATATGGCTTTGACCTTTATATCCTCCATATCCGCAGGTACTTCTTTTAAATTTTCTTCAGGCACCAATATAGTTTTTATTCCATTTCTTTTTGCACCATAAATCTTTTCAAAAATACCTCCTACAGGTTTTATATTACCCCTTAAGGATATTTCTCCTGTCACAGCTACATCCTGTCTTAAAGGTTTATCCAAAAGAGAGCTTATAATACATGCCGTAATGGCAGCTCCTGCTGAAGGGCCATCAATTTTTCCTCCTCCTATTATATTTACATGGATATCGTAATCACCTATATCTTTATCAGTGACCTTTCTTATGACTGAAGCGGCATTAAACACTGAATCCTTTGCCATACTCCCTGCCGTATCATTGAACCTTACAATTCCCTTTCCACTTTCTTTAGCCTTAAACACCACTGATTCTATTTCTATAGTAGAACCTACATACCCCATTACACCTAATCCATAAATATGTCCTACTTCATATTTTTTCTTTGAAGTCACTTCTTCAAAGGAAACAAGTCTGCTTATGGATATAACTTTTTTTAAATCATCTACTGAAATACTGATTTCATCTTTTAAGTCCCTGACTCCACTGTTATAAAGTACATAACCATAGGCATCAGATAATATGTTAACGGCTTTCCTTCCTTCAATGGTATATTTACTTATGAGCTCGGATACACCATCTTCAATTTCTATATGGAGCTTTACAGCTGCATTTTCTACTATTCTTTTTATATCTTTTGCAGAAAGAGGTTCAAAATAAACTTCAGTACATCTGGATCTGAGAGCAGGATTTATCTCACTTGGATCCTTAGTTGTAGCTCCTATAAGCAAAAAATCTGCCGGAGCCCCCTTTTCAAATAAATATTTTATATACTTGGGAATATTTTCATCATCAGGATCGTAATATGAAGATGAAAATTCAACTCTCTTATCTTCCAGTACTTTTAAAAGCTTGTTTTGAAGCATTTCATCCAGTTCCCCTATTTCATCAATAAAAAGCACTCCTCCGTGGGCTTCTGTAACAAGCCCCAATTTGGGCTCTGGTACTCCACCTTCTGCCAAGTCCCTTTTTGTACCCTGATATATAGGATCATGTACAGAACCTAGAAGGGGATTTGTAATTTCTCTAGGATCCCACCTTAAAGTACTACCGTCCACTTCTACAAATTTGGCATCCTTGCTAAAAGGTGTAAACTTCAACTTTTTAGCTTCTTCCAGTGCAATTCTAGCGGCTGTAGTCTTACCCACTCCTGGTGGTCCATATAAAATTATATGCTGTGGATATGGTGATGCTGTTTTTGAGAGTATTGACTTTATGGCTCTTTCCTGACCTACAATTTCTTCAAAGGTTTCAGGTCTTAAAAGTTCCTGGATATTTTTACTAAATACTTTGGAATCCAATACCTCCAGCTTTGCATATTTCTTTAAGGTCTTTGCATTTTCAGGTCCCTTTTGCTTTTTTATAATCCTAAGCCTGATGTCATCCATATATTTATCCTGACGTTCTGTAAGATTTTTTTCAACTTCTTTTTCAATGCTATTTCTAACATATCTTTCTGCCAGTACTTCTGCAATCCAATTATTAGTATTTTCCAGTGCATCATGTACATCTGATTGATCTGGTACAATTTCTATGCCTTTTCCATCACTTACTATTTTATTTAAAGCATATAGCCTTTCAAATGAATTTTTACTGTTTATATAATTCTGAAGCTTATATTTCACTATTCTGGATTTTATAGTACCCTCATCTATCATTTTCTTTAGTAAATTATTCAATACTTTTATTTGGGTATCTATAGGTATAGAATTATTAAGCTCTTTATTTAATCCATCAACAAATTGTAGTTTCACAGACTTTCCTCCTTATTTTTCTCCAATAACTACCTTTATTTTAGTGGATATTTCAGGATATAATTTGATTTCTACATAATAGATGCCAAGTTGTCTTATATTATTGATTACTATTTTTTTCTTGTCTACATCTATATTAAATTTCTTCTTAAGTTCATCTGAAATATCTTTACCAGTTATAGAGCCAAATAGTCTACCATTTTCCCCTGACTTAACAGTTAAATTTATCTCTTTTCCCTTCAAGCTTTCAGCAAGTTTTTGTGCTGTTTCTACCTCTGAAAGTTTCTGTTTTCTTTCTGCTTCTTTTTTATTGTTCCATATATGAAGATTCACTTCATTTGCCTCTTCTGCAAGTCCTTTAGGTATTAAATAATTTCTTGCATATCCATCTGAGGCTTTTACTACTTCTCCTTCTTTTCCTAAGGATTTTACATTTTTCAACAATATAATTTTCATTTAATCTTCACTCTCCTCAACATATTTCTTTATGGCATTTTTTAATTTTTCCAAGGCTTCATCTATAGTTACAGATTCTAATTTTGTTCCTGCCATAGTCATATGACCACCACCCCCTAAGGCTTCAAGTATAATCTGTACATTTATATCGCCTAGAGATCTTCCACTGATAAATACTTCATCTTTTATTTTAACAAAAACAAAAGATGCTTGAATACCTGTAATATTTAGCAGTTCATCTGCCGCCTGAGCAGTCAATAACATGTTTCCTATCTTTTCAGGACACACTGCTATAGCAATGTTATTATATATTTTAACTGATTTTATAATTTCAGCTCTTTTCAAGTAGGTATCCAGATCATCAGAAAAAAATTTTTTTACATCTATAGTATCCGCTCCCAATCTTCTTAAAAATGATGCGGCCTCAAAAGTTCTCACTCCAGTTTTAAAATAAAAGTTTTTAGTATCCACACATATTCCTGCAAGAAGAGCTTCTGCTTCTATTACCTTTATTTTCGGTTTTTCTATCATATAAGGTAACATCTCAGTAATCAGCTCAGAAGTAGATGAGGCATATGGTTCAATATAATTCAGAAGAGAATCTTTTATAAAATCTGGGGCTTTTCTATGATGATCAATTACAGCCATTCTATTAAACTTCCTGACTAAATCCATGTTTTGTACATATCCTTCACTATAAACATCTACAATTATGAGAAGGCTATTTTCATTTATCTTATCTTCACAATCCTTACTGTGCACAAAAACATTATGGTACTCTTCTTCCTCCTTTATTTTATCTAATATAATCTTTATACTTTCATTGCTATTATCCAGTATTATAAAACATTCTTTATCCAATTGGCTGACTACACTATGGAGTCCAACTGATGCACCCAGACAATCTATATCGGGGTTGATATGTCCCATAATAAATATATTACTGCTGTCTTTTATTATATCTACAAGTGCCTGCGCTATTACCCTTGCCTTGACTTTAGTTCTTTTCTCCACTTCCTTAGTTTTTCCTCCATAAAACAATAACTTATCCTTACTTTTCACTACCGCTTGATCTCCACCTCTTCCCAGTGCCAATTCTTTAGCTGACACTGCAAATTCCTCATTTTGCTGAGGAGTTTCTCCACCTCTTCCCACACCAATACTCAGTGTTACTGAAAGCCTGTTTCCCATGTTTATTTCTCTTACAGTATCAAGTATCTCAAATCTTTTTTCCATTTCCTTTTCTATATATTTATTCTGTATGCAGAACACATACTTATTTGATTCATATTTTCTTACCATGGAATTTAAACTTTGAGCATAAATATTTATAGTTCTCTCTATTTCAGCTATTATAAGAGGTTTATCATCCTCTTCCATAGTTTTTATAACATCGTCAAAATTGTCAACCTCCATAAGCATTATTGTACTTTTATTTGCATTTATGGACGTCATAATATCATATGAATTTGTCACATCATAAAAATATAATATCATAATTTTATCTTTGGAGTTTTCAGAAGTATCAACTATATTAGAATATATATCATAATGTTTATCCTTAATCTTTATGTATCTAAATATGTTTTCCCTTCCGTTGGCAGCCTGTTTAACATTAAAATCTCTGGCTATATTTTTAATATTTTGACCTAATATATCTTTTCCCTTCAATATAAATGAAAAATTCTGATTATACCAGAGTACATCACCAGTCATTTTTATTATAACAAGAGGAAATGGCAATTTTACAAGAGTACTTCTAGTAGCTATGTCGAGTTTAGATGAAAAATTTTCTATGAATTCTTTCCATTTGTCTTTTCTGGATCTGGTATTCTTTATATTATAGATCACAAGAAATACATATAGACAAGTAGCTATAATTCCTATAATTCTATTTCCATATAGTATTAACATTAAAATAAGCACTGCAATTATTACCATGTATACTTTACTACTATTTATAAAGTAATTGTACTTATTATCCATTGAATAAGCCCCCAGTTACTGTTTTTTTAATTTTTTATAAGGGTCAAGCTTTCTAAAATCAAATATCATATCTATAAATCCTGCTAAAACATAAAATAATGATAAACTGGATAAAGCCGTCAATACTATAACGATAGCAGTAACTTTTTTAGACATTTTAAATTTTTTCATTAGATAGTATGTTATCAGTGCTAATCCATCTATAAAAAAGATAAGCTGTAATATAAGCTCTGAAGAGGTAATCATATATTGTCCAATAGCCATATTTTTCCTGTTAAGCAATATTCCTATAACAAGCATTAATCCCCCTAAAGTACCCAATCTGGTATTCATATACCATTGATTAAAAGGTTTAATCTCATTAACTTCATATTTTAACTTTATAAGTATGGCTCTGGTTATTATGTAATTTAGATATGATAAAATAAATGATACAATTATTATTCCCGCAGGAATAAGTTTCATAATATATTCTGGTGTAAATACCTTCACCATATTTTCCACGGAAGCAAGTTGACCGCTGGATACACCGGCTTTTTCATACATACTTTTGCTTAAATTCATCGATTGCTTAAAAGTTTCCACCATGTTACTGACAAATCCATATAATCCTCCTTTACTCATGAGCGTTACATAGACAACCAGATAAAAGATCATTCCCAGGGCCATTGATATAGATAAAAATATTATGGTGGTCCCAAATTCTTTTTTGTTTTTTATACAATACCCCAAAGTCATTCCCGTTAATCCTATGGACACTGTTAAAGATAATGCAGCTATAGGATTATAAAGCATTGATATCAATATACCACTTGCTATGATAGAAATCAAAGTAACCTTATAATTTTGTTTAATATACAATACTGTTATAGGTACTGGCAATACGAAATTAGCAAATACGGAAAATACAGGTACATATATACTTATGAGCATTATTACTACTGTAAGTGCTGTGGTCAAACTAGCTTCAATTAGAGCTTTTGTATCATACATCTTTTTTTGCATTTTTACCTCCGTTAATCCTTTTCTTTAAGATGATTATATAATTTACTTAAATCTTTTCCCTGCTGTTCTATTTTATCTTCTTCAATTATACCAATTTTTAATTTCTTTTTCATGGTTTCATCTACTGCTGTATGAGAATACCCCAGTCTTTCTGCAAGTAAATATAAAATTATTATTGCCCCGGAAATACAATCCAGTATAGATTCCTGCGCTACATTACTTCCTTTTGTAAGCAATTTAAAAAAATCTCCTATTATACACAAAAGGTCTGCTTTTAAATCTTCTATTATCTTAACATTATACATTATGTTAAAATTCTCCTTATTCATACAATCGCCCCCCAACCTCTGATTCCATTTTAGCTTCTTTACTATTCTTATACAATAAATTCTATTCTATAATTCTAACTTATGTATAATAATATTATACATAAGTTAGAATATAATATTAAGCTAAAATAGTAATTTAAAAATTATTATTTATTTAAATATAAAAAAGTGAAGAATAAACATTCTTCACTTTTTAAACCTATTCTGTTGTAAAAGGCAACAGCGCTATGTTCCTAGCTCTTTTTATAGCTTCAGTAAGCTCTCTTTGATGTTTTGCACAGTTTCCAGAAATTCTTCTTGGAAGAATTTTTCCTCTCTCTGTAACATATTTTCTCAATTTATTTATATCTTTATAATCTATAAACTCAGATTTATCCGCACAAAAAGCACAAACTTTTCTTTTGGATCTTCTCATTTTTCCAGAGCTTTTTCTTCCGCCTTCTCTATTTGCCATAAGCTTATCCCTCCTTACTTTTAAAATGGGATATCCCCATCATCAACCGGTGTAATATCCTCTCCATAAATCTCTTCATTAAAACCTTTATTTTTACCTGAACCTGCAGATGAACTTTCATTTAAATTCTCATTATGTGAGTTTCTTGCAGTTTTTTCTCCCCATTCAAGAAATTGAACTTCTTCTGCAATAACTTCAGTAACATATTTTCTACTACCGTCTTTAGCTTCATAACTTCTAGTTTGGATTCTACCGCTAATTCCTATAAGTTTTCCTTTACTCATATAGTTCGCCGTAGATTCAGCCTGTTTTCCCCACACAACAATGGGAATAAAATCTGCCTCTCTCTGTCCATCTTTAGAAAACCTTCTATCAACGGCTATAGTAAAGGTGGTAACTGCTTTACCCATTCCTGGTGTAAATCTCAGTTCTGGATCTTTAGTTAATCTTCCAATTAAAACAACTTTATTCAATTAAAACACCACCTATTTTTCATCCTTTACTATTATATGTCTTATAACTGTATCTGTAATTCTAAACACTCTATCTAATTCTTTTGGCAATTCAGAATTGCCATTAAAACTTATTAAGGTATAATATCCTTCGTTAATCTTATTTATTTCATAGGCAAGTTTTCTCTTACCCCAAACATCAACGTTTTCTATTACTCCTCCACCATTTTCTATTACACCTTTGAACTTTTCTACATTAGATTTAAAAGCTTCTTCATCTAATGATGGATGTAATATAAATATAGTTTCGTATTTTTTCATTGATTCCACCTCCTCCCTCTGGACTAATGGCTGTAACTTTCACAGCAGGGACTACAATTTCTTATTTTACCACTCATGAAATATAAAATCAATCAATTTATATTTGACTTTCACGGAGTTTTTGTATCAGCATCATTCTGTTTAATAATTTTTTTTACATTCTTGGAAAATTTATTTCTTGGCAGCATTACTATCCTTCCACATCCACAGCATTTAATTTTTATATCAGCTCCAAGCCTTATTATCTGCCATTCATTACTTCCACAGGGATGACCCTTCTTCATTTCTACTATATCACCCATATAAAAAACCTTTTCCATACTTTATCCCTCCTTTAATAATTTTATTGATAAACAAGGAGTTTTTACATTTTTTGATTTCAGCATTTCTCCAATTTCCTTCCTAAGCTTCATTTCCATATTCCATTGTGTCATTGGTTTAGTTTTACCGGATATTCTGATTGTTACCTTATCATCTTCTATATTTGTAATACCCTGGACAATAGGCCCTTCTGTAATAGCATTATTTTCTTCCTTAAACTTATTACATAAATTGGAAATTAATTTCATAACCTCACTAATATTTTCATCATAAGAAATATCTGTATCTACAATAATTCTTATATTTCCCCTGGAATGATTAGTAACTTTTGTAATAAGTCCGTTGGGAATTATATGTAAATCTCCATTAAAGTCCCTTATTTTTGTAATTCTAAGCTCTATGCTTTCCACAACACCACTTTTATCATCTATATTAATGTAGTCTCCAACTGAAAATTGATCCTCAAACAGTATAAAAAAACCATTGATAACATCCTTTATGAAGCTTTGGGCACCAAAACCAATTGCCACCCCTCCTATCCCCGCAAAAGTCAAACCGGTAGCACCTGCCTTTGGCGATATCACTGTGATTATAGTAAATATTCCTAAAAAATATACTGAATATCTCAATATACTTTTTAAAACAGCTCCAACTGTCTTAGCCTTTTTATCATTCAATGAAATCCTAAAATCCTTCTGTCTGGAAACATACTTGGTTATAATTCTGCTTCCCAACTTAATAACTAAATACATAATTATCAATATAAATATTATTTTAAAGATTACTTCCACAAGATTAAAAATACTTTCCTTATATATGGATATTCTTCCTATTTTAATAACATCATTTTCTACAACAATCTTCAAAAAAGAAAAAATACTACTTCCCAACATATCTTACCTCCAAAACTACAACTGCGTATATCCTGTATCAGTTCTTTTATAGATATTTTTAATAATTAATTGTCCTTGTTTAACTAATTGTAATATCATTTCTATATATTCAGCATCAATTCTTATACTTATTCCACAACTCTTAGTAATAACCGCTGGAGTTGGCATTACATTAACTTTTATACCTTTTTCTTTTAAAAGTTTTTCACCATTTATTGCTCCATGAGTATTTTTAAATGTTATTATATAATATTCCCTCATAATCATAAAACAGTTCTAATAAGACTGTAACCTCCTGTAAAATTTTACTATTATTATATACAACAATAATTTATTAGTTTATAATTATTATATAGGTAATCTACTATTTTATATTTATTATAGCAGAAATATCACTACAAGTTTATAAAATATTTTATAAGATGTTTATAATTATTTTACAAAACCCCTTCTAATTTACAATTATTTTTGTATGCAATTAATAACCAGCGAATAAATAAAAAAAGGAGTTGTTATTACTACTGTGAAAGAACTGATAAACAAAATGGATAAATTTCTTTTATTTTTTATAATTTATACAATAATTTTTTTATTATTTTTTGGCACTCTTAACTACACATTACCTTTTATTCTAGCTTTAATATGTGCTTTGATACTCAGAAAGCCCACTTTATTTATTATAAGAAAGCTTAAAATAAAGAATGGCATTGCTTCCTTAATTACAACCACGGTATTTTTTTCAGTAATATTGATTGTTCTATCTTTTGGTATAATAGTATTAACTCAAGAAGCTATTCAATTTGGAAAGAACATACAGGTATATATATCCGGCAACTCCTCTAATATAGAGAACTCTTTATATAGGCTTCAAAAATATTATAATAATTTAGATCCATATATAATAAATTCTATTGAAAAAAACTTTGCAGGATTTATTAATAAAGCATCGAATCTGGCAGTAAGTTTTTCTGGTAAGTTAGTAAGTTATCTGGTGAATTTAGTAGCCACAATACCATATTTATTAATGGTGATACTTTTTACACTATTAACCACGTATTTTTTCACAAAAGACATGACTTCATCCAAAATGAACATATCCAATCTTCTGCCTGATAATAAAACTACTAAAGTGTTAAGAATATATAATGAAAGTAAAAAAATGCTGGGAAATTATTTATTATCATATATGATTATTATCTCTCTTACCTTTATAGAGACCTTGCTGGTATTTTCAATATTTAAAATTAAATATGCTTTAATACTAAGCAGTATCTGTGCTATAGCAGATATACTTCCCATTATAGGAATTGGAATTATATATATCCCTCTTGCTCTTATTTATTTATTTGCAACCAATAACTACGTTATTTGCATCGGACTAATTATATCTTATCTTTTAGTATCAATTATACGACAAATTATTGAACCTAAAATAGTATCCTCCTCTCTAGGTATACATCCTGTAGCAGTCTTAGCATCTTTATTTATTGGATTAAAAATCAATGGACTTTTAGGAGTAATATTCTGTATATCATTAGTTATTTTTTTTAACATATTTAGAAAATTAGATATGTTGTAGGATTTTAAGTCAAAACATATAATTACATGTATAAATAACCTCCTTATGGTAATAACTACATTATAGGAGGTTTTATTATGATTAAAAAAACGGTAATAGATCCATCATCTTCAAGTTCAATATTTACTTTAAGAGATGTCATAAGCAATGAAATATATCCTGTTATGAGATCTGGGAAAACCATAATAATACTCTGCATAGGTACAGACAGATCTACTGGAGACAGTTTAGGACCTATAGTGGGAGATAAATTGAAATTTTTAATACGAAATAAGGTTGAATTATACGGTAATTTACAGTATCCAGTACATGCAAAAAATATTACAGATGTTATAAATGAAATACATTCTAAATATAATAATCCATTTATTATAGCAATTGATGCCTGTCTAGGTGCAACACAAAATGTCGGTAAAATAATAATAGAAACCAAACCGCTTCATCCTGGATCTGCTATGAATAAATCTCTTCCACAGGTAGGAGATTTAAGTATTACAGGTATTGTAAATATATGTGGTGCTATGGAATTTATGGTGCTGCAAAATACCAGGCTATTTACTGTCATGCAGCTTGCTGACACAATCTCCAGAGGAGTATATCATTCCATATTGAAAACTGTTGGAGGAAAAAATTCAAATAACCTTCTCCAAAATATAGAAGCTTAATGTCTTAAAAAGCTCTATCTTTAAGTATATATTCTATTTCTTCTATATTTTTTCTTCCTAAATCTATTATTAAAGTATCTTTATTTTTTATATGTAAATTTGCAAGTCCATTATCTTTTAACTTACAAATTATAGCATCATATTTTGTATCTTCACTGTCATTTATTATTTTATATCCTCTTTTTTGTAATTCATTTCCTATATAATTTAAATCACTTGGAATATATATTTTCATATAAAAAACCTCCTTAGAAAATAATTTTCCCTTAAGGAGTTTTTTTTATGTAAACAACATTATATTCTTTTATTTATACATTCTTCTAAAACCTGCTTCTCTTCTTGAGATAATTCATATCTGGACATTCCACTGTCTATAGGCTTTGCATAAGTGGTGCTTTCATCTCTTCCATATATTCCAGTAATTATTACGCCATCATTTTTTTCGTCCAACAATGCAATTGAAAAACTCAAGTCACTGCCTACATCTTCAAAAGCCCTATATCTTATAATTGATATTTTCTGAATACAGTATTTTATCCTTAAACTTAAGTTATCATATAATTTTTTAATATCTTCAGATCCCTTTTTAACATTATCTACATTATCCAGATATTTTATAATAAGTTCTTCTAAGTTTTTATTATTTGAACCTCGCATAAGCCTTTTATATCTTTTTTCCAATCTATTTAATGATTTAAAAATTATTACATTCATAATTATCAGTATTATTGCCACTACAAATAAGCCAATTACAACATACAGCTGTAAACTATTTATTAAATTAATGATATTTTGCATATTTTTCTCCCTTCCCATTATATAAATGTTTCACGTGAAACATTAAAAACCTATTAAATTTCTAGTATGTCCAATATTCTCTGTAAATCTTCCTGAGAATAATATTCTATTTCTATTTTTCCTTTATTTTTTTTATCCATCAGCAAAACTTTAGTCCCAAACAAATTTTCCAATTTTTCTTTTATATCTAAATAGTAAATATTTTGCTTCTTAATAACCTTTTCTTTAGGTGTTTCACTAGAACCTAAATTTTTAATAATTTTTTCTATATCTCTCACTGTTAAATCCTTATCTACTATCTCTTCAGCTAATTTATACTGCATTTCTCCATTTTCTATTCTCAAAAGTGCTCTTCCGTGTCCTTCACTTATGACTCCATCTATAAGATATCTTTGAACTCTGTCATCCAGATTCAAAAGTCTCATACAATTTGAAATTGCAGTTCTGGATTTTCCTATTTTACTACTTAATTCTTCTTGAGTTAAATTAAAGTCATCAATTAATTTTCTATAAGCTAAGGCCTCTTCTATAGGATTTAAATCCTGTCTCTGTATATTTTCTATAAGAGAAATTTCTAAAACCTCACCACCTGACAAATTCATTATAATGGCAGGTACCTCTTTAATACCAATAAGTTTAGCAGCTCTCCATCTTCTCTCACCTGCTACTATGCTATATGTATCATCTCCAATTTTATTAAGTATAAGTGGTTGTATTATACCATGCTCTTTTATTGATTGAGAAAGCTGTATAATCTTATCTTTGTCGAAATTTTTTCTAGGCTGCTCTCTATTGGCTTCTATGAAATCAATATTAATATAATTTATGCTGCCTTCACCTTTTTCTACATTTTGAAAAGTATTATCAGGTATTAATGCTTTAAGCCCCTTACCTAATCCATATTTTTTACTCAAACTCTTGTCACTCCTCCTGCCTATGTAGAAACTCCTTAGTCAATAGTTCATAGGCTTCTGCACCTTTACATTTATCATCATAAAGCATTACAGGCAGTCCAAAACTTGGAGCCTCTGCCAGCCTTATATTCCTGGGTATAGTAGTTTCATATACCTCATCTTTAAAAAACTTCTTTACTTCTGAAACTACTTGAGTGGACAAATTAGTCCTCATATCACACATACTCATAATTACTCCTTCTACCTTTAGACCACTATTTAATGATTTTCTAACCAATTGTATGGTATTTATTAGTTGTCCAACTCCTTCTAATGCATAAAACTCACATTGAATAGGAATAATCACACTATGAGATGCCGTAAGTGCATTTATAGTCAATAAACCTAATGATGGAGGGCAATCTATAAATATGAAATCAAACTTCTGTTTTAAATTTTTTAATTTATTCTTTAGTATATTTTCCCTGCTTCTTCTATCTATAAGTTCTATCTCAGCTCCAGCTAATTCCATAGTAGAAGGAATTATATAAAAATTATCTATTAGTTCACACTTTTTTATAATTTCATCCATATCAGCCTCTGAAGCTAATATATCATATATAGAACCTTCCACAGTCCTTTTGTCAATCCCCAATCCGCTGGTGGTATTACCCTGTGGATCAATATCTATATCCAATACCTTATATCCCTGCATAGCTAAGTATGCACTTAAATTAATACATGTAGTAGTTTTTCCTACTCCACCCTTTTGATTAAATATTGATATTACTTTTATCTTAATCACCCCCTTGACTTACTTTTACCTTATTTTTAATTATATATTTTTATTCAAAATAATAAAAGAGTTTTCATATAAATTTAATTTAAAAATAAAGTACTTTCAAACAACATAAAATAACCGTACACCATTTTAATTCAGACATACGGTCTAATAATCTTCATTATTCAATTAAACTTAATCTTCAGATACTAAATGTTTCACATGAAACATCTTACTTTTTAGGAATAGTAATTATTATCTGTATTTCTTCATCAAGATCCTGAGAAGTATAATTTGCATTTAGGCCATATTTGTCAAATATTTGTTTAACTGTATTTATATAAACTTTAGGAGAAAATATACCCTTTATTTTTTTTGTTTTACTTTTTTTTGCCTTACTGCTTATAATTTTATCTAATTCCCTGTTGATAAGCTCTTCTGTCTTTTTTACATTTAAATTTTTTTTAACTACATCTTTTAATACTTTTTTCTGAAGTTCTACTGTTGGAAGTTTTAACAACGCTCTTGCGTGTCTTTCAGTCAAACCCTTGTCCAATAATACATTTTTAACTTCCTTATCCAATTTAAGTAATCGAATCTTATTTGCAATAGTAGATTGTTTCTTTCCTATAACTTCGGCTAATTTTTCTTGAGTATATGAATGATCCTTTATTAAATTATAATATGCCTCTGCTTCTTCTAAAAAATTAAGATCCTCTCTCTGTAAATTCTCCAAAAGTGCTATTGCCGCAGATTCTTTATCACTTATATCTACTATTATTACAGGTACTTCACTTAACCCCGCCTTTTTTGCCGCTCTAAGTCTTCTCTCCCCAGCAACCAACTCATATTTATTTTCACCTAATTTTCTCACTGACAAAGGCTGAATTACTCCATATACATTTATAGATTGAGCTAATCCTTCTAAACTCTCTTCATCAAAATGTTTTCTTGGCTGATATACATTAGGTAAAATTAAATCTACAGGTATATAATTAACATTTTTTTGCATATTTAACCATCCCTCTTATGTTTCCTATTATTAACATTTCTTTATTTTTTTATAAAATCCTGCTAACTTATATAAATTTCGTATGACAAATTGCTACATTTATTTTAATGGTTTCTTAGAAACCATTCCCGGCTTCCTTGGATACGCTTTGGGAGTTTCTTTAATCTTTTTTATTATGACTAAATTGTGATTAAAATTATTATTTTCTACTTTTATTATATCTTCTATTTCACCACCCAAAATATTAATTGCATTTCTACTCTCTTTTATTTCATCTTCTACTGCAGGACCTTTCATAGCTATAAAATAACCACCTATTTTTACATATGGAATACAAAATTCACTTAAAACTGTTAAATTTGCCACTGCCCTTGATACAGCTGCATCAAACTTTTGTCTATATTCCAATTCTTTAGAAAAATCCTCTGCTCTTCCATGTATACAATTTACATTATTCAATTCAAGACTCAATACAACTTGATTTAAAAAATTTATTCTTTTATTTAATGAATCCAAAAGTGTGATTTTTTTTTCTTCATCAACTATCTTTATGGGAATACCCGGGAATCCAGCCCCTGTTCCTATATCAATAATATTTGAAATGTCTTTTATAGGTGAGAACTTAAATATTTCTATAGAATCTATAAAATGCTTTTTTACAATATCTTCATCCTCAACTATTGCAGTAAGATTTATTTTATTATTCCATGATTTAAGTATATCCTTATATTTCATAAACTTATTATACTTTTCTTCATTAAAACTCAACCCAACATCATTACACGCTGCATTCATACTCTCAAAATACTTCATAATATTTCTCCAAACTTATTATTATTTTAACAACTATCAAGTAATTCCTGGTTTCAGATGGAGTTTTCTCATAAGAAACACCTTTTTATCCTGAACCATATTAACAGTATTCTTAGTGTCTTTAGCGCTCAAAATACATTATCCCTTAGGAAAAGAAATTATCCACTGGCATATCATCAATTATCCCTTGTCTTATAAAGGCGGGATCTTAGAAAATACTAGCCATGGGACAAGTTCTTTTCTCTGCTCATTTTTTCCATGTAAATTAGCAAAACAGAAATATCCGCCGGTGAAACTCCAGAAATTCTAGAAGCCTGACCAATATTCATAGGCCTTATTTTATTTAATTTTTGTATGGCCTCTATTCTCAATCCTTTAATTTCATGATAATCTATATTCTCTGGTATAACCTTATCTTCGAATTTCTTAAATTGGCTAACTTGTTCAAGCTGTTTGTCTATATACCCTTCATATTTTGAAATAATATTTACTTCTTCCTGAACATCTTGACGTAATTCAGATCTATTCACATCCAAAGGTTCTATATTAAAATAATCAAGCTCAGGTCTTTTAATTAACTCATACAAACTAACACTTTTTTTCAATTCAGAAGAATTCAACGAATTCAAAAAATCAATTACACATTTTTTTGGTGTTATTTGAACATTTTTTATCCTTTCTAACTCTTTTTCTATACTATGCTTTCTATTTAAATACTTCTCATATCGTTTTTCATTAACTAGTCCTATTTTATGTCCCATCTCCGTAAGTCTTAAATCCGCATTATCCTGTCTAAGTATCAGCCTATATTCAGAACGGGATGTCATCATCCTATAAGGCTCTTCAGTTCCCTTTGTAACTAAGTCATCTATTAAAACACCTATATAACCATCAGATCTTTTTAAAATAAAAGGTTCTCTTTCCATAGCTTTAAGGGCAGCATTAATACCTGCAATTATTCCCTGAGATGCTGCTTCTTCATATCCAGAACTTCCATTTAACTGACCTGCTCCAAATAAGCCTTCAATCTTCTTAAACTCTAGTGAAAGTTTCAACTGAAGCGGATTTATGCAATCATATTCAATAGCATAGCCACTTCTTAAAAATTCTACATTTTCAAGTCCCTCTATAGTTTTATACATGGCAATCTGTACATCTTCCGGCATTGATGTAGATGCACCATCTACATACAATTCATCTGTATTTTCTCCTTCTGGTTCTATAAATATTTGATGTTGCTTTTTATCAGGAAATCTAACTACCTTATCTTCAATGGATGGACAATATCTTGGACCCACGGATTTAATAGATCCATTGTAAAGTGGTGATCTTTCTATGTTATCTTTTATAACCTTCAATGTACTTTTTGTAGTATAGGTTAAATAACAAGACACCTGCTCCCTATCTATATTTTCGCTCATAAAAGAAAATGGAATTATATTTTTGTCACCAGGCTGTTCTATCATTTTTGAAAAATTTACACTTCTCTTATTTATTCTAGCTGGTGTACCTGTTTTAAACCTTCTAAGTTCTATTCCTAAATTAAGTAAACTTTGTGAAAGATCATTAGATGGCATAAATCCATTTGGGCCTGAACTATAGCTTACATCACCTATAATTACCTTTCCCTTTAAATATGTTCCTGTAGCTAAAACCACGGCCTTCGTTCCAAAATATGCTCCATTTTTGGTAAGCACTCCAATAACCTTTCCATATTTGTCTGTCCTTATTTCTATTACCTCTATTTGTCTCAAATATAAATTAGTTTGCCTCTCAAGTACCTTTTTCATTCTCCCTGAATAATTTCTTTTGTCAGCCTGAGCCCTTAATGAATGTACAGCCGGTCCTTTTGAAGTGTTGAGCATTCTTGATTGTATAAATGTATGGTCTATATTTACACCCATTTCCCCGCCTAATGCATCTATCTCCCGTACTAAATGTCCCTTGGCTGTTCCTCCAACATTAGGGTTGCAGGGCATAAATCCTATACTATCTAGATTCATGGTACACATTAAAGTCCTACATCCCATTCTAGCTGCGGCAAGCCCTGCTTCACAACCAGCATGGCCCCCTCCAACAACTACTACATCATAATTACCTGAAAAGTATTCCAATCTTAACTACCTACTTTCCTAAACAAAATTGTGAAAATATTTTATCAATTATATCTTCTTCTAAAGTATCTCCGGTTATTTTACCAAGATTAATCCAAGCATTTCTTATATCTATAGAGGCTAAATCTATAGCTAAAGTGTTCTTCAATGCTTGTAAAGCTTCAATACAGCTTTCTTTAGCTCTAATTAAACCCTCTTTATGTCTCATATTAGTTATAAATAGATCCGTGGATTTAATTTCACCTTTAAAAAACAAATCTTTAATACAGCTTTTAACTTTATCTAATCCCTCACCGGATTTAATTGAAGTTTTTATTATAAATTTTGAATTCAATTTGCAAATACCATCTAAATCTATTTTATCACCTAGATCAGTTTTATTTAATAAGATTATATATTTTTTCTTATTTATATAATCTATAATTTTATTATCTTCCTCATCTAATTTTTTACTTGAATCCAGCATCAGTATGATTAAATCTGAATCATCTATTTTCTCTTTTGATCTTTTGACTCCAATTTTTTCTACTAAATCATTAGTTTCTCTAATTCCTGCAGTATCAATTATTTTTACAGGTATTCCATCTATACTCATATATTCTTCTATAACATCCCTTGTTGTACCTGGTACATTTGTAACTATAGCTCTATTTTCCATAATCAATGAATTTAAGAGAGATGATTTGCCTACATTTGGTTTTCCTACAATTACTATATTTAAGCCCTCTCTAATTATCTTCCCCTCTTCCGCAGTATTCAATATAAAATTTATCCTGTCTAATATTTTATTTAATTTTATAGACACTTCATCAGCTGTTACTTCTTCCAAATCAGATTCTGGATAATCCACTGCAGCTTCAATAGATGCAATTATTTTTAGGAGCTCTTCTCTTAATGAATTAATTTCATTGGAAATTTTTCCTCTTGATTGCTGCACTGCAGATTTCATTGAGACTTCAGTTTTTGCATTAATTATATCTATCACCGCTTCTGCCTGGCTTAAATCAATTCTTCCATTTAAAAATGCCCTTTTAGTAAATTCACCTGGTTCTGCCATCCTAGCTCCAGATTTAATAACTTCCTCAAGTACTTTTTTAGCAGCTAGAATTCCACCATGGCAGTTTATTTCAACAGTATCTTCAGCCGTATAACTTCTAGGAGCCTTCATAAAACTTATAAGTACTTCATCTAATAATTCTTCAGTTTCCTTTTCTACTATAAAACCATATCTCATTGAATAAGGTTTTATATCCAGCAGTTTTCTATTGTCTTTTCCCTTGAATATTTCATTTACTATTGTAAGAGAATTCTCACCAGAAACTCTCACAATGGATATGCCACTTTCACCTAATGCTGTGGCTATAGCTGCTATTGTATTGCCCTTTTCCATCATTTCACTTCCCTTTAATCTCTAATACATAAGATATATCAAACTTTTCATCAATTTTATCAAATATGTAAAAAAGAAAGCCTTTAGGCTTTCTTCAAATCAACTACAACTCTTCTAAAAGGCTCCTGTCCTTCACTATAGGTATTTACATAAAAATCATTTTGAAGAGCAGAATGAATTACTCTTCTTTCATAAGGATTCATAGGTTCCAACTTAACTATTCTTCCTGTTTTTCTAACCTTTTCAGCTACCCTTCTAGCAAGTCTTTTTAATGTTTCTTCTCTTTTTGCTCTATAATTTTCTGTATCTAAAACAACTCTCTTATATTCCATCTCATGATTCTTATTTATTACAAGACTTAAAAGATATTGAAGTGCATCCAGAGTTTCTCCTCTATAACCTATAAGTATTCCCATATCTGAACCAGTTAAGTATATTTTTATTACATCATTTTCTTCTTTTACTTTTATTTCAGCTTCTACCTTCATTTTATCTAAAATATTTTTCAGAAATATTTTTGCATCATATATATAATCTCTCTTTAATTTAACCTTTATTTTAGCCGGTCTTACCCCTATAAAATTAAAGAAGCCCTTATTGCCTTCATCCAATACTTCAACTTCCACTTTGTCTTTTTCAACTTTCAATTCTAATAGTGCATTCTTAAGTGCCTCTTCAACAGTTTTTCCTGTGGTTTCTATAACCTTCATGCCACATAGCCACCCCCTAAGCCTTACTAGTTTTTTTACTCATTTCAATCTTTTTAATAACTAAAGTTTGTGCTATTTGAATTAAATTACTAACAACCCAATACAATACCAATGCAGATTTAAATTTCATACTCATATATACCATGAATACAGACATTCCTATATTCATCATCTTGCTCTGCTTTGCCTGTTCACCTGTAGAAGGCATTACTAAAAACCCTGATAAATAGGTAGTTATTCCTGAAATAATAGCAAGAAATATATCCGTCTTAGCTAAATCATTCACCCATAAAAAACTAACACCATTTATTCCGGATAAATTATTAAAAACATAGTAGAGAGCTATTAAAATAGGCCACTGAATAAGAAGTGGTAAACATCCACTAAAAGGGCTTGCTCCTTTTTCTTTATATAATTTCATCATTTCTTTTTGTGCTCTTTGTGGATCTTTTTTATATTTTTCCTGCAGTTTTTTAACTTCCGGTTGAATTTCATTCATTGCAAATGAAGATTTTAATTGTTTTATTCCCAATGGAAGTATTATAATCCTAATTATTATAGTCATTAAAATTATTGCTATACCATAGGAAAGATTTTGATTAGGTACAAACGAAGTTACACTACTATGTAAAAAATTAAAAAACCGAACAAAAGCATTATTTAAATATTGCAAAATATTAAACCTCCTGAAATTTATTTAACTGGATCATATCCGCCTTTGAAAAATGGATTACACCTCAATATCCTTTTTATGGACATAAATCCACCTTTTATGGTACCATATTTTTGTAATGCTTCCAATGCATATTGTGAACAAGTAGGATAAAACCTACAACATGGTCTTTTTAGAGGTGATATATATTTTCTATATAGTCTAATTAAGAAAATTAAAAAATCTTTCATTTATTATATAAACCTGCTTTTTTAATTAAATTTTTTATGGAATTACCTATTTCTATATAATTTTTACCGTTTGATAAATTTCTAGCTATAAATACCAAATCATAGCCTATTTTTATATCCTTGACATCTAATCTGCATATCTCTTTAATCAATCGTTTTATTCTGTTTCTCTCAACACTCTTTCCTACTCTTTTACTTATAGATATACCTAATCTATTTATATTCTTCTTATTTCTGTAGATATATAAAACTAGCAAATTATTAGAAAAAGATCTTCCTCTTTTATATACAACACGAAATTCTGCATTTTTTTTTATTCTGTAAACTTTCATTTTTGCTCCTTTTTTTCTGCTTGCAGAAAAAGGCCACAAAAGCGGCCTATGCTGTTAATTTCTTTCTACCTTTTTGTCTTCTTCTCCTAATAACATTTCTTCCCGATAGGGTTCTCATTCTTTTTCTAAAGCCATGTTCTCTTTTTCTCTGTTTCTTTTTTGGCTGGTAAGTCATCCACATAATCCTATACAACTCCTTTCTAAATTTAACATTTAATTTCTAGGTCCAGTTTTTATATATGGAATCTAATATTCTCATTATTAAATAAACAGTCCCAAAATAATCGTTTTAACTTTTTAAAAATATAAAATCCAAAAGTTATAAATAGTATACTCTTAAAAGTTTTAATTTATTTTCAGTCTACATTCTAAAGTTTTACTATTAAATTATATATTCACTAACTTACAATGTCAATACAAATTAAAAAGTATAATTTGTAATCAATATTTTTTATATGTATTTTTGTGGATAATTTCTTGAATAGGTTGTTAGGTTTTGATATTATAAATAGAGGCTTGTTAATAACTTTAAAAATATATACTACTTATCCACAGCTGTGGACAAAAATGTGCATAACTTGTTTAAATCATATTTATTTTTATTTTTTTGACTATTTCACTAACATTATTCGTTGTAAATAATGTTAATATTTATTTTTATAATTAAATTTACACTTTTTTTATTTTTAAATTATAAACTTAATTATACACATGTGAATATTTTTATACACATATGTCAACAAAATATAATAATGAAGTATTTAAACTGGGATTTATTTTTCTAAGACTGGAGGATACAAA